>CAVXOX010000007.1:0-430010 GCA_963763535.1 uncultured Acidobacteriota bacterium | reverse complement strand
CTCGTACTCGGCGGGATCGGCGGTCCGCATGCGCAGGTGCCGGGCGAGCTCCTCGAGGACGGCCGCCTCCCCTTCGTAAGGGATGGGCACGAGGGCATCGGTCCCGGCGTGGACTTCGATCCCGACGGGGCGCTGACCGGTCAGGCGCTCGAAGAGCAGGCCGTAGATCTGGAGCTGCAGGGGGATGCCGCGGTGGCGCTTGGCGAGGACGTTGCGCGCGAGCTTGGAGTCGCGGATGCGGTAGCCGCCGGCGGCGGGGTCGTGGATGAGGAAGTCGGGCTCGCCGACGAGCTCGACGGGGGTGGCGGCGATGGGGAGGTTGAGGCGGAAGCGGGGCTGGTAGATGACGCCGAGCGGGAGCGGCGGCGCGGATCGCTTCGAGGGTGCGGCGCTCGCGCTCGGCCGGGTCGTCCTTCAGGCCGGAGAGGTCGAGGACGTCACGGTCGCGGCTGCGGCTGCGAAGCGCCGCGAGGTGGGCCGCTTCGTGGCGGCGGCCAAGGGTTCGGAGGAGCTCGTCGAAGGCGGTGGCCGTCTCGGGCTCCGGCTCGTCGCGGGCGCGCAGGGCGACGCGGCGGGCGCACTCGGTCGGCTTGTAGAAGTCGTAGACGTCGGTGGCGGTGAAGCGCAAAGCGTGGTCTCCCCTGCTGGCCGAACCGTGACATGCGGGTATGACAAATCGCTATTCGGTGTCGAGCTCAGGGTCGAAGCGCACTCTTCCCGGCTGCAGCACGACGAACCTTCCGTCGAGTTGCCGCGCGTGGGCCCGAACCAAGGCAAGGACTGTCTGCGGAAGTTCCCTCCGCTGCTGGCTCGGAAAGCGAATGAGAACCACGCCTGCCGCCTTCATTCCGGAGACGTAGACGAGTCTTCCGAAGTCCTTGTCTTCGGTCAGAAGGATTCGGGCGTCCCGGTGCGCGATGTCGATGACCTCTCGATCCGTCGACCTGGGCGCCAGGTCGGCAACCGCGACAACGTCATGGCCGTCGGATCTGAGTGCGCGAACGACTGCAAAGTCGCAGCTTTCGTCCGCAATGAATCGCATTCGGAGGAGCTAACGCTTGTCCGACCCCTCGAGAACGAGAGTCTCCTCGTGGGCAAGCGCGTCGGCTGCGTACCTCAGGGCGGCCAGCAAATCGGCGGCAGTCAGCCGAGGGTAGGCGTCGAGGAGATCTTCGCGCGTGGCTCCCTCGGCGAGCTTTCGCAGAATCAGCTCCACCGGGATGCGAGTTCCTCGGATGACTGGTTTCCCGGTCATCACAGCAGGGTCTATTTCGATTCGATCCGTGACGGTCATAGGCACACCCGATATGTAGTGTACTGGACCTCACATTTGAGGTACACCCGGTGAGTGACTAAAGCACTCAAGACAGATGGGTTCTGAACTCTCGAATCAGCCGCCTCCCCTTCGTAAGGGATGGGCACGAGGGCATCGGTCCCGGCGTGGACTTCGATCCCGACGGGGCGCCGACCGGTCAGGCGCTCGAAGAGCAGGCCGTAGATCTGGAGCTGCAGGGGGATGCCGGATTGCCTTCAATTCAGGACGGCATGAAGAGGGAATTCAACGTCATCGTCGAGCGACGACCGGGATGGCTTCTACGTCGCGTCGATCCCCGAGCTCCAAGGCTGCCACACCCAGGCCAAGTCGCTCGACGAAGTCATGGATCGCATCCGAGAAGCCGCCGAGCTCTGCCTCGAAGTTCGAGGCCGGATATCGGGGGCAAGCAGCTAATCAGGGCGCTTTCCTCCCTCGGTTTCCAGGTGGTCAGCGGTCGGAGGCTCGTCGCCGTCTCCGATCGCGATCGCGGCGCGATGACGGCGCCCCGTAGGGAGCCTCGGATTCACGCAGCTCCTGGGCTGTAGTTGGCCGACGGGCTTTCAGCGGCACGACGCGTGCCCGGATCGCTTCGTCGAAGTCCCGGCGCGCGACGCGCAGGTCATGCTCGGACTGCAGGCCGAGCCAAAGCTCGGCCGTGGTGCCGAGGAAGCGGCCCAGGCGCAATGCCGTGTCCGCCGTGATGCCTCGCCGGCCTCGCATGATTTCCGAGATCCGGGTCACCGGCACGTCGATCGCCTTGGCAAGAGCGTTCGCGGAGAGCCCCAGCGGACGCATGAACTCTTCCTCGAGAATCTCACCAGGATGAATCGGGTCGAGGCGCTTGGTTGTCATTTCTTCTCCCCGTGATAGTCGACGATCTCCACGTCGAAGGCATCGGTTCCGCGCCAAACGAAGCACACGCGCCACTGGTCGTTGATCCGAATGCTGTGCTGGCCCGTCCGGCCACCCTTGAGCCCCTCGAGACGGTTGCCCGGCGGAACGCGAAGATCTTGAAGCGAACCCGCAGCGTGCAGAACCAGGAGTTTTCGGCGGGCGACTCGCTCGAAGGCGCGAAAGCGCGGTACGTCCCGGTCGTGAAAGAGATCCTCGGCTGCCTTCGACCGAAAAGATCGATCACCCGGAGGATCATACCTGTTAACGGGAAACGGTACAACCACGGCGCAGTCGCGTGAACTCCCCTCACCCCAACCCTCTCCCGCCGGGCGAGGGGTTGAGCGTGGCGAACGCGGCAGTCGCCCGGCCGGTTGCCTATCGCGCGGGAGCGGCGTGCAGTTCGATGCCGAGCGCACGGACGACGCGCAGAAACGTCTCCAGCTCCGGGTTGCCCCCGGCGGAGAGCGCTTTGTAAAGGCTCTCTCGACCGAGGCCGGCCTGCCGGGCCACTCTCGTCATTCCCTTGGCCCGCGCAATATCCCCGAGTGCGGCGGCGACGACCCCGGAATCGCCGTCTTCGAAGGCGGCTTCGAGGTAGGCGATCATGTCGCTCTCGCTTTTCAGATGGTCGGCTGCATCCCAGCGCTTCGTCTTCGTCTTCGTCTTCGTTTCGCCATGATTCCTCCGTTGCGGCGCCTACAGGTTCCGCGTCAGTTCGCGAGCCGTCCGGATGTCGCGCTCCTGGGTGTCCTTGTCCCCACCAGCGAGCAGGACAACCAACTCCTCGCCGCGCCGAACGAAGTAGACGCGGTACCCCGGCCCGTAATCGATCCGCATCTCCGAAACGCCCTCCCCGACCGGCCGGACGTCGCCGGCGTTTCCGAGCGACAGCCTCCGGATCCTGACGAGGATTCGTGCCCGAGCCTGCCGGTCGCGGAGGCCTTCGAACCAACGCGCGTACAGGTCGGTCTGGCGAACCTCGATCATCGCGGAGTGTATCCTACAGGATACGGCCCGTCAAGCCGCCTCTCGAGCACTCGAGAATCGTCCCCTCAGCGGGAGGTCAGTTGATGGCCGAGCGACCCCGGGGGGTCAGAGAGGCGCCGGGTCAGCGTCGCTCGTGGGCGGCCCTCCTCCCGAGAAGCAATCCGGCGACGCTCAGGTCCTCGTCGAGGTCAGGCCACCGAATGCCCTCGCCATTGCCCAGGATCTTCCAGTTTGAAGCTCGGCCGCGGTGGCGTGAAGGAGCCGGGGGTACCAGGCGAGCGGTGGGTCCTCCGACCCCTCGTTGCTGTAGAAGAAGAAGCGGAAGGGAACGTCTCGCGCGACTGTCGGCACGTCAAGAGAGTTTCGCGGGGGAGCGGACAGATGAGGCCCGGGTCGCCCCGGCCAGCGCTCAGTTCCAAGTGGGATATCCCACTTGACCTGGTTCCCACCTCGTTCTAGGCTAGCTCTATGAGCGAATCCGCCAGGGCCAAAGGCGCGTACCGGCTCCGCCCCGACTCCAAGGGCCGGATCACTCTCGGCAAGCTGGCCGAGGGAGTCAGCAGCTATCGCGCGCGCAAGCAGGCGGATGGAAAGATCATCCTGGAACCCTTCATGGAGATTCCCGCCGACGAGCGATGGCTCTGGGAGAACAAGAAGGCGCTCCAGAGCGTGATGAGGGGCATCGCGGACGCGAAGGCGGGACGGCTCGTTTCGCTTGGCTCCTTCAAGAAGTATCTCAAGTAGCGGCGCGTGCCGTTCTCCGTCGTTTTCGCCGCTCTGGCGGCGGAGCAGCTTGCCCGACTCGAGCGCGACCGCGGCCTGGCGAAGCGGCTGAAGGCGGTTCGAAAGACGATCGGTCGGCTCGAGACCGATCCCCGGCATCCAGCGCTGCAAAGCCATCGCTTCCTCTCGATCGCGGGACCGAATGGCGAGGATGTCTACGTGTCGTACGCGGAGCAGAACACACCGGCGGCGTACCGCGTGATCTGGTGCTACGGACCGGGGCGGGGCAAGATCACGATCCTGGCGATCGTGCCTCATCCGTAGGCCCCGGGCGGGCACGGTACGCAGCTTCGCCGCTCACCTCGCCGACGAGGCCCGTTGGCGCTTCCGGCGCCCGATTCTTCTTCTCATTTCCCTGGCCGAGATGACCGAGCCGTCCTTGCGCGTTGACCTCTCGAGGGCGATCCGGGCATCGGCGCGCTCGGCGGAACGACGCCGCCTCCGATCGCAGAACGAGATCAGCCAGCCCTCGCGCCCGGTGGTCTCGCTGGAAGGCGTAGCCGGCTCTCCTTCGGAGGCGCGAAGACGGTAGGCGCGCGGGCGGTTCGCGAGACCTCCTCGGATAACACCGGGAAAGAAAAAAGGCGGAGGTTGCCCCCGCCCTTGCGGATTTCAGTCAGTCGCTCCGGTCAGGAACGGTGTATGACAACCGCCTTCAGCTCGGGATGAATGTCCGTGAAGTCCACGATCGAGGTCGGGGTCCGCTTTTGCTCGCGCATGAACCGGATCGCGGTAACGGCCAGAGCAAGGACGAGGATGGTTCCAAGGATCCAGCTGCCGATGCCCAGCTTCTTCTGCGGGATGGTCTGCTCGGGCTGATTCTCGACGGTCACCGACTTGGCTGCGGGCGCTGCCGGCGCGATGCTCTTCGGGAGCGCCGCCGTGCCTGCCGCGGCCGGGGCCGGGACCGACTGAAAGGATTCAGTGGCTTGCACCGTGTGCTTCGCGACGGGATTCGTTGCCGATTTCTTCGTCACGCGCCTCGTGGTCGTCGTGACTACCGGCTTCTCCGGCTCGGGGACCTGGGCGGTCGCCTCCGCGGCGGGCGCGACGGCCAGGGCGCTCGAGTCGATCGTGAGCGCGGAATTGACGGCCGGTGTGTTGGGGTCCGGAGCAGGCGCCACGGCGGCGACGGGAAGCTGCGGGAGCTCGGCGACCGGGGCCGCGGCGTCGCGGGCGGGCGGCGGGGGCGGCGTGCTGGCCTCCTGGGACAGGGCGAATCCGGCCGCCGCGGTCAGCAGAATCGCGGCCAGGAACCGACGCGAGGTGGATCGCATGATTTTCTCCTTCGCCGATGGAGATCGAGCGAAGACACCACGGCGCGGCGCCCTGCATTCTCGTCGGTTGTTCGGTCGGGATTCGTCAGAAGGAGTCTGGCAAAGGGCGAGCGAGGCGAGAACGAATAGAGCCTATCACGTCACAAGCTGCACAACGCGCGGTCGATCCTGCGGGACTACCGCAGCGAAGGCGAGAACGTCTGGAGGCGGTTCAGCGCGCCGAATGAAGACGTGCTCTGGTACCAGGGGCCATGACGCGGGCGCTCGAGGCGCGGGGATTTGAGCCCGCTCGTCGAGGAGCTCGATCGCACGCTCGGGGAGATCGAGAGGGAGTCGCGGGGCGCGAGGAAGCAGGGAGACGCCGGAGCGACCGGCTCGTTTCACGAACCTGGGCTCGAAGGCCCGAAATCAGCAAATCAAGACTGACCCCTGCCCCGCCCCGGTCACCGAGAACGAAGGACCCAGACTCCTGCCGCGAGAAGCGCGGCGACGAGGACGGCGAGGCCGACGTCGTCCAGCGTCGGAACGGCCGCCGCGCTTCCGGCGACGACCGTCGCGGTCCCGGTGGCGGTGGCCGTCGCGGTTCCGGGCGCGTCGTCGCTCAGCGTCACGGTCACCGGGAAGGTTCCCGTGGCCGCGTAGGCGTGGTTTCCGCTGACGGTGAACGCGCCCGCGGAACCGGCCACGGTGCCGGCGGTCACGACCGAGTCGCCCCAGTTGATCGTCGCGACGAAGTCGCTCGCGACGTTGCTCGTGTTCGTGTCCGAAAACGTGGCGACCGCGCCCGAGAAGGGCACGCCGCGGGTGGCCGCGATCGCGAGGCCGGTTCCCGCGAGGACGTCCGCCTCCGCCACCGCGGCGGTCCCGCTGCCCGTTCCGCTGACGGCGTTCGCGACGTCGGTCACGGTCGTCGTCACCGCGAAGCTCCCCTCGTCGGCCCAGGTGTGCGTCGCGGAAACGGTGAAGGAGCCGGAGGCGCCGGCGACCGTTCCGGCCGAGACGGTACCGTCGCCCCAGTCGATCGACGCGGTGAAGTTGCTCGCCGGCTGCGTCGCGTCCGAGTCCGTGAAGGTCGCCACCGGGCCCGAGAAGGACGCGCCTTCGGTCGCCGCGACGGCGACGGGAGTGACCGCGACGACGGCGGGCGCGGTCCCGTCCAGCGTGAAGGAGGCGTTGAACGTCGGAGCGGGGCTGCCTCCCACGATGTCCGTCCCGATGCGCAGCCAGTCGGGGGCGAGCGTCGCGTTTCGAATCCAGCTCTGGAGGTCGGGCAAGAACGGCGTTCCGGGAGGGACGATCGGCTTCGGCGCGGAGAGCCAGTAGAAGTTATCGGTCGCGTTTGCGAGGAGAACCTGCGGCACGAAGAAGTAGTGATCGGCCGGCAGGGAAAGGGGCGGCGTGAAGGTCACGTCGACGACCACTTCCTGACCGGTCACGGCTCCTTCCCCGCCGGTGTGCTGGTTGGGAACCGGGTTGATGCCGTTCAACACCGAGTTCGCGGCCGTAAAACTGCCCAGGGCCGTGGCGGTGAACGTGAGGGTGGCCGCGTTGCTGTCCCGGGAGTCGAAGGCGACGTCGGAGGGCGAGTTGGCGCGCGTCGGAACGTTGCCCGAGGGCGGAACGGTCGAATCGAGCGGAAACACGCGGTAGATCTCGACGACGACCTGCGACACGTCGGTCAGGGGCGTCCCCGTCGGAAGCAGGCCGGTGAAGGTCGCGTGGTCGATCGTCGTCGTAGAGGCGGTCACGAAGTCGTCGGCCGACTCGATCTCGATCTGGCCATTGCCGTCCGGGCGCGAGGCCGAGGCCATCAGGCCGTCGGGATCCCCCGTGCTGAAGTGAAAGACCGGATCGCCGAAAACGGAGGCGGCGATCGACAGACCCACCGTCAGCGAGGCGGCTCGGAGCAGCGACTGGCCCATGCGCGATCTCCTCGTTCGGGAGCCGGGGAGCCCGGCGGTTGCGTGATGTCGCCGGGATCATAAGCCCGCCGCTTAAGCGTCTACCGCGGCGGGTGCGCATGCGCAGGTGCCGGGCGAGCTCCTCGAGGACGGCCGTCTCCCCTTCGTAAGGGATGGGCACGAGGGCATCGGTCCCGGCGTGGACTTCGATCTCGACGGGGAGGGAGAGTCCAGAACCTACGGTCGACCCCGCCGATACACCTCTCCTCGATGTCCGATCCGCAGAACGAGGAAACCGGTCGAAAGCCGCGTGTAGATCAAGCGATAGTCGCCCACGCGCAGCCGGAAGAGGCCGTCGAATTCGCCGGTCAGCGGCTCGCCGGCGTGACCCTGCTCGACGAGCGACTTCTCGATCTTCCTCAGGACCCGGAGCGCCACGGCGCGGTCGAGTCGTTCGAGATCCGATGCGGCCGAGGCCTTGTATTCAACGCGGGCGGCGGCCAATCCGCTTTCTCAACTCGGAAGACGAAATGATCGGGTCGTCCTTGTCCCGCAGTCGATCGAGCGCGACCTGGTAGTCCGCGTGCTCGGCGAGGTAGGACTCCAGGGCTTTCTCGATGAAATAGGTCCTGGGGCGATCGGTGGCCCTGGCAAGCTCGTCGAGGGCCTTCGCGGTCTTGTCGGGCAAGCGGACGGAAACGGAGGTGGACATGACAATGCCTCACTTGTATTACATGCACGACAAGCGTAGCACGGAGCAGGAGGCGTAAATCGGGGTTAGCGCAGTCGTCGGGTAGAGCCGGAGCCCCCCCCTCTGCCGGCCGCGGCCGGCCCTCCACGTGGCGAGTGGAGGCCCCTCGCGCTCCCCCCGCCCCCGATGTGGTTAGGAGAGCGTAGCGATCAACGGAGTTCCAGCTTGATCGTCGACTTGCAGGCTCGAGCCCAACTCCGCATGAACTCAACCGTCGAATTGCTTTGCCAGCGCTCCGCCTGAGCGACGGCCTGCTGAGAACAGCCGAGCAGCGCCGCCAACCGCCGCTGGCTCAATTCAGCCCTCTCACGGCAGAGCCGGAGGAGGTAGCCCGCCGGCGCGGGCTCCCATTTCGGGAGTTGTCCCCACTGGCGTAACGCCTTCCACTCGGCGAAAGACCGCGGCCGGCGCCGGACGAGCCCTTCCGGAAGGTTCTTCAGAACAGCAGCGCGCGGGGTCAAGTAGGTCTTCACGGCAGTTTGCCTGCCCACTTCTCGAGCCCCTCGGCAGAAGGAGATCGCTCCTTCGAGCCTGCTGCGAATTCCATGAGCTTCTCGAGACCTCGCTCGACTCCGCGAATGCCGGCGAGCTTGGCCAATCGTTTCGAATCGACTCTATTCTCCTGCGATTTCCAGACGAGAAACGCGGTCGCGCCATCCGTCGTGGAGCGCCAGAACTGCCAGGCAGCCAGGCGGTCGATGATCAGGTCCTCGGGGCTGAGTGTCAGAACCCGGATGCCATCGACCTCGACCCTGGCCGTCGTCTCGTGTTCCTGCACGGCGCTGCCCGGAAACTCCACGAAGAGTTGCTCCTTCGAGTGAATCCAATGCCGGCCTTCGCGCCGAAACCCCGCCTCTTCGAACGCCTTGCCGACCGCGTCCGGAACGCCGCCGACGAAGTCGAAATCGCCGGTCGTGTAGGCGCCCCTGGTGTAGAGCTCGACCGCGGCGCCGCCGACGAGAACCGGCGGCTTCGAAGGGTAGAGACCCTGGATCCAGGCGGCGATGGCCGCCGTGCGGCGGGGTCCCTCCGGGAGGCGGACGGCGGATTCGAAGCGGATCAAATTGCCCACAATGCATGTATTGTACGCTCCTTCGCAGGGCCGGCTGCCGAGGATGTGATTTATAGTAAGATCATACTCATGCCGGCTGCCCGCGTCACGATCACCCTTCCTCCGGAGGTCGTCGAGGAAATCGACCGCAGGGAGAAGAACCGGAGCCGCTTCGTGCTGGAAGCGGTCCGGCGCGAGGTCCAGCGTCGACGACGAGAGGATCTGCGGCGTTCGCTCGCGAATCCGCATCCCGAGTCGAGCGAGCTCGCCGACGCGGGGCTCGAGGAATGGGGCGGACGGCAAGGGCGAGACGAGTCGGACGACCTGCTAGAACCCGGCGCGGGGAAGACGGTTCGATGGGTCGCGGGCAAGGGCTGGGTCGAAAAACGGTGAAGCGGTGAAACTCGAGAGGGGGACGATCGTTCTCGTCTCGCTCGAGCCCACGCGAGGCCACGAAAAGCGAGGCACACGCCCGTGCGCGATCGTCAGCGACGCGGACATCGCGGCTGACCAGCGCTTCCCGCTCGTCGCCGTCGTGCCGGTCAGCGCGACCGCCGGAGAAGGCGCGCTCTACCCGAGGCTCGAGCCAGGCCGGAGCGGGCTGCGCAAGACGTCGTTCGCGTTGATCGACCAGATCCGTTCGGTGGACAAGCGCCGCATCGAGCGCGTCTTCGGAAGGCTCACCGCCGGCGAGATGTCGGCAATCGACGAGGGGCTGCTGCTGTTTCTCGGGCTCGCGTAGCGCCTCTCACCTCGGCCGGGAGGGCGGTTGAACGCGGCGAGCGCGGCTTTCGTCCAGCCAGGTTGCACGGGCGAGGACCGGACCCGCCCGTAGGACCGATGTTCCTCTTCGACGCTACAGGCGCGTGGTCACGGGGATCGACTTCAGCTCGGGGGCCAGCGCCTTCAAGTCGACCAGCGGGGGCCGCTGCCGGGTCGACCGTCGGCGGAGGAGCTGGGTGATGCTGAAGAGCGCAACCATCAGTGCACCGGCGAGCATCCACTCGCCGAGGATCATGCTCGAGCGAGAGCGGCTCTCCGCCGGAGTCTCGGGGATCACCGACTTCACCGCGGCCGGCGCCGGCGCTTCGCTCTTTGGGGGCGCCGCGTTCGCCGACGCGTTGCGGGGATTCGAGCGATCGGCCGTTGCGCGCTCGAAGGATCCGGTGGCTTCGAGCGAGGGCCTCGCGACGGGCTTCGTCGACGATTTCGTCACACGCGACGTGTTTGTCGTCGCGGGCGCGATGGCCAGGACGTTCGGATCGATGGTGACGGCGGGGTCGACGGCCGGCGCGTTGGGGTTGGGAACGGGCGGCACGGAAGAGACGACGGGGAGCTGCGGGAGCTCGGCGACCGGCGCGGCGACGTCGGGGGCGGTAGGCGCGGGCGGCGTGCCGGCCTCCTGGGACAAGGCGAATCCCGCCGCTGCGGTGAGCAGAATCGCGGCCAGGAACCGACGTGTGGTGGATCGCATGATTTTCTCCTCCGCCGATGGAGATCGAGCGGAGACACCACGGCGCGGCGCCTTGCATTCTCGTCGGTTGTCGGTCGGAGTCCGCCAGAAGGGGTCTGGCAAAGGGCGAGCGAGCCGAGAACGAGTAGAGTCTATCACCTCGAAGCGATCCGTGCGGTTCGGTCGCACGAAGCATCGCCGGCCATGGAGGAACTCCGATGCAGCAATCGAAGACCGCCGACGTGTCGGCGCAGCGTTACGGCAAGGCCCTCGCTTACGCCGCGGAGAAGCACGCGGGCCAGAAGCGCAAGGGGACGCGGATTCCCTACATCTCGCACCCGATGGCGGTGGCGAGCCTGGTGCTCGAGTATGACGGCAGCGAGGACGAGGTCATCGCGGCGCTGCTGCACGACGTGGCGGAGGACTGCGGCGGGCAGGAGGCGCTCGACGAGATCCGGCAGAGGTTCGGGATGGGGGTGGCGGCGATCGTCGAAGGCTGCTCGGACACGCTCGAGAGCCCGAAGCCGAAATGGCGGCCGCGCAAGGAGGCCTACCTCGAGCATCTAGAGACCGCGCACCGGTCCGTGCGGCTCGTGGCCGCGGCCGACAAGCTCCACAACGCGCGGTCGATCCTGCGGGACTACCGCAGCGAAGGCGAGAACGTCTGGAAGCGGTTCAGCGCGCCGAAGGAAGACGTGCTCTGGTACTACGGCGCCGTGACGCGCGCGCTCGAGGCGAAGGGATTGAGCCCGCTCGTCGAGGAGCTCGATCGCACGGTCGGGGAGATCGTGAGGGAGTCGCGGGGGGCCAGGAACCCGTAGGGGCGGCCCTTGCGGCCGCCCGCGGGCGGGGACGAGCCCGCCCCTACGACGCGGATTGCGGACGGACATTTGATGCGCCCGGTTCGCGGGCATAGACTCGGCGACTCGATCGAAGCGTCGTGGCTCGAACAGCAGGTCGGTCGAGAAGGAGGACCCCATGGCGGATGACCCGGAGAAGCCGGATTTCTCGGATGTCGTATCGGGAAGCTCGTCGACGGCGCCGTCGCCCTCGGGCGCCGCGGCGGCGGGGAACGCCCCGACCGCCCGGATGTACATCGTCCAGAGCGGCGACAGCCTGTCGAAGATCGCGAAGAAGTTCTACGGCAACGCGAACTCGTGGAAGAAGATCTTCGACGCGAACAAGGACGTCGTGAAGAATCCGGACATGATCCAGCCCGGCTGGAATCTCCAGATTCCCGATTGATCGCCGGCGCCGCCGCCAGGCGGAAGGAGAAGAGATGACCTCACGCACACGCTCGACCCTCGTCGCGGTCTTCCTGGCCCTGTCGGTCGCCCTGACCGCGTGCAAGAAGGAGGAGGCCCCGCCACCGATGCCGACCGCCGCCCCGCCGCCGCCGACCGAGGTTCCCACTCCGGCGCCCGCCGTGACGGTCACGGACCTCTCGCTCGGCAAGTCCCTGGGACCGGACAAGAAGGTGCAGGCGCCGACCGACACGTTCAAGCCGAAGGACACGATCTTCGCCGTCGTGTCGACGGACGGCTCGGCCGCCTCTTCGGTCATCGCCGTGAAGTGGACCTTTGGCGACGGACAGATCGTCAAGGAAGACACGAAGACGATCGCGCCGACGGGTCCGGCGACGACGGAGTTCTCGATCCAGAAGCCAAAAGGCTGGCCGAAGGGGAGCTACAAGGTCGAGACGACGGTGGACGGGAAGCCGGGACCGTCGAAGACGTTCACGGTCAAGTAGGAAGGGCGGCGCGCCCCCCCTCACCCTGCCGGCCGCTCGGTAAACGCGGGGCGCCGCCCGCGTTGCCTACTGCTGAGGGTCTGCCTTCGGTGGTCGGCTCGCGAGACGCGGCCTTCGGCCGCGGCCGGTCTTCCATGAGGCGAGGGGAAACTCCTCGCGCTCCCCCTCTCTCCCCGCCGGGGAGAGAGGAAACAGGGAGCGCGGGATCGTCGCGGACCCTACCCCTTCCCGGCGACCAGCTTCTGAAACCGCGGGTTCGCGCGAAGCGGGTCGAAGTTGGGGTCGATCTTGAGCCAGCCGGGCGAGAGGTAGTAGGGCATCTTCAGAAGCGGCTCGAGCTGGTCGAGCGCCTTCTCCGACTCGCCGACGAGGATGTAGATCCGCGCGAGCTGGTGCAGGTAGTAGGGACCGTCGATCGCGTCCCTCGAGACCGGCCTCAGTGCGACTGCTCGCTGCCCCTCGCGGACCGCTTCGTCCTTGCGGCCGGCGTACGCGAGCGCCACGGCGAGAGAGGCCTGAGTACCGGCATCCTCCGGAGCCGACTTCAGTTGCTTCTCGAACGCGTTCGACGCCTCGCCGGCGTGCAGCCGCATGCCTGCGGCGTCCTTCCGGAGCGCATCGACCTGCGCGAGAGAGAGGCCCCAGGAGCCGGGATCGTCGTCGAACGCGGCCGGGGTCAGGCGAAGCAGGAGATCCCGCTGGGGCTCGTCCAGGACCCAACCCAGATCCTGGTAGTTCGCGAGGTAGGCGACCAGAGCGGTCGGATCGACGTGGCCCGCCGAAGCGCTCAACGACGCACGCGCGCCCGGGAGGTCCCCTTCCGCGAGGAACGTCATCGCCCGATTCTCGATGAGGACCAGCGAGGACGGCGAGACCGCGAGCGCACGATCGAACGCTTCTCGCGCTTCGGCGGGGCGCCGCAGGTGCAGGAGCGCACGGCCTAGAGCGAAGAGATTGCCCGCTCCGCGAGGGTCGAGCCGCGCCGCCTGGCGGAACATCTCGACCGCCCGATCCAGGCGTCCCAAGCCCTGCTCGGCATAGCCGATGCCCCGGATCAACGTCGCATCGGCCGGCGCGATGGCCTGGGCCTTGCGATATACATCCAGAGCACCCGCGTTGTTCCGTAAGACAATTCGGTGGAACGTCCCGAGCGCCAGATATCCCTCCGCGGAATCGGGAGCGATCGCGATCGCTTTCTCCGCAGCCTGCCGGGCACGCTCGGAAGCTCGGGAGCCGGCACCGCGTTGGCGTGGAGAAGCGAGTTGGCGATCGACGCTTCCGCCCACGCCTTGACGAAGACGGGATCGAGCGCGACGGCCTGGTCGTAGAGGGCGAGCGCCTTGCGGAGCGTCGCCGGGTCGGTGACGGACAGGGCGCCGGAGACCTCCTCGCCGCGCAAAAACGCCTCGTAGGCCTGGAGATTCTGCGTCGGCCTCTCCGCGAGGCCCTTCGACTCGGTGGCTCCCAACGCGACGCCGAGCTCCTGCGCGACTCGCGTCGCGATGTCCGACTGCACCTGGAAGACGTCCGTCAGCGCGGCGTCGAAAGGTTCCTGCCACTTCGACGTCGGCGCGCCGGACTCGCGGACTTCGACGAGCTCCGGGGTGACCTGGACACGGCTCGTGCCGCCGGCCTTCTGCCAGCGGACCGTCGCCGTCAGCAGGTAGTTGGCGTCGAGCTCCTTTGCGATCTCGCGCGGCGTCTTCCCCGTTTTCCGATAGGGCGTCGAGCTGCCGCGGGCGATGACCTCGAGCCCCGGCAGCGACGTGAGCTTGCCGCGGATCGCGTCCGCGATGCCGTCGGCGAAGTAGTCGTCCTCGGGAGCGCCCAGGTTCTCGAACGGGAGGACCGCGATGCGCCTGGCGCCGCCGGGGACGGCGGAGGTGCCGGGTTTCGGCCGACGCCAGAAGAGCAGCGCCGCGACCGCGAAGACGAGGGCGAATGCGGCGATGGCGACGACGGCTTTGCCGGGACCGCGGCGCGGCGAGGGCGGGACGACGTAGGGCCCGCTCGTGGCCGCAGTCGAAGGCGCCGACGCCTCCGAGAGCGCGAACGCCACGTCTTTCGCGGACTGGAACCTATTCTCGCGGTCCTTCTCCAGGCAGTGCTTCACGATGTGGTCGAGCGCGGGCGAGACGTTACGCCCCGACTGGGTCAGCTCGGGCGGCTCGTCCCGCATGATCGCCGCCATCGTGTCGCTCGCCGTGTCGCGCTTGAACGCCTTCTTCCCGGAGAGGAGCTCGTACAGGATCGCGCCGAAGGAGAAGATGTCCGTTCGGTGGTCGACCGGGAGGCCGCGGACCTGCTCGGGCGACATATAGCCCATCGTGCCCATCACCGTGCCGGGCTCGGTGTGGCCGCCGCCGGTGCCGGTCGGCGCGCTCGTCTGCTCGGCCGGGGCGGCGTCGACGCGCTTGGCCAGCCCGAAGTCCAGGATCTTGACGTGCCCGTCGTTGGTCACGAAGACGTTGTCGGGCTTCAGGTCCCGGTGGACGATTCCCTTGCCGTGCGCGGCGGAGAGACCCTTCGCGATCTGGAGGGCCCAGTCCACCGCCTGCTTCTGCGTCACCGTCGCGCCGTCGAGCTTCCCGCGCAGCGTCTCGCCCTTGAGCAGCTCCGTCACCGCGTAAGAGACGCCGCCGTGCGTTCCGAAGTCGAAGATCGCGAGGATGTTCGGGTGAGAGAGCGCGGCGACGGCCTTGGCCTCGCGCTCGAAGCGGGCGAGAGCGTCGGCGTTCGAGGTCAGCTGCGGCGGGAGAACCTTGACGGCCACCTCCCGGTCGAGCTTCGCGTCGCGGGCGCGGTAGACCTCGCCCATCCCTCCGGCGCCGATCGGCGCCAGGATCTCGTAGGGGCCGAGGCGGGTACCGGCGGACAGCGTCATGAAAGCTCCGCGATTCTAAGGGATGTCATCTCCCTCTCCTCAGAAACTCGCCGGGCGTCTGAACGAACACGCCGGCGACGCGCATCCCCATGAGGGGACCGAAGTCGCGGAGATCGCCGGTCAACAGGTGAGTGGCCTCTGCCGCGATCGCGGCTCCCAGAATCGGCTGGTCCTTCTCGGGAAGGCGAACGCCCGCTGGAAGCGGCACCGCCCAGGGCTCCGCCACGATCCGAACGTCGCCGAGCAGTCGCTCCAGACGCGCCGCGCGCTCGGGCGTGTCCAGGTTCCGCCGCGCCTCCTCGGCCGCATAGCCCGAAGTCAGCAGCTCGACGTCGCGCAGGCGCCATAGCGCGAGCAGCCCTGGCGCATCGCGATACGCGGCCGAGAACAGGACGTTCGCGTCCAGAAAGACGCGGCGCATCCGGCGGGGATTCAGCTTCTGCGGCGGCTGAAGCGGCGTCGGCGCTTCGGGATGTCGACGCCCAGCCGGCGGATCTCCGCCTCCGCCTTACTGCGATCCTCGGCGTCCACCGCGTTCGCGAGGAGGAACTCCGCTTTCCGCTCCGGGGTGTAGATCTCGACCGGCACGACGACCGCCGGGCGAAGCAGCACGCCGTACTCGGACCCTTCCGCGACGACCATCGTGCCCTCCTCGAAGCCGTACTGCTTGCGCAGTTTCGCCGGTAGAACGATGGTTCCCCGCTTGCCGACGCGTGTCGGTTCACCCATGACGGCAGAGTATCAGACTTTCAGATATTCTGACGGCGCCAGCCGGTCGCCTTGTCTCACAGCTCAGACCGAAACGGCCCGACGAGCCACTCCGTGATCCGTTTCTTCAGCGGCCGTTTCTTCCACATGGCGAGCGTGTACTCGCGGCAGTGCTTCAGGTCCCGCTCGTAGCCGTCGCGCATCCGGGCGGCGAAGCCGGCGTCGTACACGAAGACGTTGATCTCTTCGTTCAAGTGGAAGGACCGATCGTCGAAGTTCGCGGATCCGACCGTCGAGAAGATGCCGTCCACGACCATCGTCTTCGGGTGAAACATCGTCGGCTGGTACTCGAAGATCCGGACTCCTCCCGCGAGCAGCGGCCCGAAGGACGCGCGGCCGGCCGCTCTCGTCGCCGGCACGTCGTTGTGCGCTTCCGACGGGACGATGATCCGCACGTCCACGCCCCGTTTCACCGCGGCGACCATCAGGCTGGACGCCTGCTCGTCCGGCAGGAAGTACGAATTGGCGATCCAGATCTCCTTCGCGGCGGCGGCGAGCGAAACCGCGTAGACCCTTCCCGCTCCGGACATCGCCGCGAGCGGCGAGGACGGCACGACGGCCGCCGACATCGAGCCCGCCGGCGGAATCTCGGGGAAAATTCCGGGCCGACGAGCGCTTCGCCCGTCACCTCCGACCAGTTGTCCTGGAACGCCCGCTGGAGCCCGCGCACGGCGGGACCCGCCACCCGGACCTGCGTCTCCCGCCAGTGCTCGGGCGAATCCGCGTCGCCGCTCCACTCGTCCGCGAATCCCACGCCGCCCGTGAATCCGACGGCGCCGTCGACCACGAGGATCCGCCGATGGGTGCGGTGGTTCAGCACCCACATCTTCCAGGGCTCGCGCGAATGGAAGAACTCGACGCGGCAGCCGGCGCGCTTCAACGCCTCCACGTCGGCGGACTTCAGCTTGCGGCCGGGCGAGCCGACCGCATCGAGCAGGATCCTCACCGCGACGCCGTGCGAGGCGCGCTCGACGAACGCGTCGCGGAATCGGGACGCCACGTTCCCGGACCAGAAGATGTACGCCTCGAAGTCCACGGTCTTCTTCGCCGCCGCGATGGCCTCGAGCATGGGCGGGAAGATTCCGACGCCGTTCTCGAGGATCTCGACGCGATTGCCGGTCGTCAGCGTCGAGCCGGGCAGCGCGGAAGGCAGGAAGGTCGGGTCGGTCACGCGGAAGTCGTGGGGCAGATCGTAGACGGTCTGCTTCGGCGCGCCGGACTTTGCCAGCGTGATCGCGAGCGCGTACCCGGCGATCGCCGCGACGAGCACGATCGGAATCAGGTGCAGCAGCGTCCGGCGTTTCGTGCTGTGGGGCTTGCGGCTCATGACCGAGCGAGAGGGTACCCTGACGGTGGTCCTCTATCGAAGCGGGCGAACGCGTCGGCGTTCGCGGTCAGCTGCGGGGGGAGGACCTCGACGGCGACCTCGCGGTCCAGTTTCGCGTCGCGCGCGCGGTAGACCTCGCCCATGCCCCGGCGGGAGAGGGCTGGGGTGAGAGGCTGCAGCGCGGCAACTCGCCGCCGGGAGAAGGTGAAGGCCCTGGTCGAGAGCGGGTCTATGAGGGAGAGACGAGCTTCGGGAGCGTTCGGGGGGTTTACCGGCGGACGGGGCGTTTCGCGCCGCAGGTGCACGTCTCGATCGCGAACGGCTCCGAGCGGTTCGAAGTCGTATAGGCGTCGAACCAGCCTCGCGAGGTCAGGAGAGCGGGCTTGGCGTCGGCGGTGATTCGAGTCTTGGGAGCCTCGGTCTCGTTCCAGCCTGTCGCGAATTCGGGCGCGCCGTCGGCAGCGAACCGAACGTGACCGACGAACATCTTCTGCAAGTCATCAAGCATATCCCCTCCGGTCGGGACGACGGCACTCTTTCTGAAAACGCGGCGGCAAAAAAAAGGGCGGGGCTTCGAGCCCCGCCCTTGGAAGCGCGATTCAGTTCGAGATCAGTACCGGGAGCGGCCGCCGCCGCCGCCTCCGCCGAAGGAGTCGTTCTTGGGACGCGCCTCGTTGACCTTCAGCGCGCGGCCGCCGAACTCCGTGCCGTTCAGCGACAGCGCCTCGCGGGCCTGCTGGTCGTTGCTGAACTCGACGAAGCCGAAACCTTTGGACTGGCCGGTGTCGCGGTCGGTGATGACGCGCGCAGAGTCCGGCGTGCCGAACTTGGCGAACATGGCCTGGAGCTGGTCGTCCGAGATGTTGTACGGGAGGTTGCCTACGTAGAGCTTCATGGATTCCTCAAATGCCGGCGAAATGGGCGAAGACACCGCCGGCACGGGGCTTCGCGTTCTCGTAAGTTTTCGTTCGAGTAAGTCAGATCGTGTCTGGCAGGCAGCGAACCGAGAACAAGCGAAGCCTATCACAGGCGTCAAGGGCCGATTCCGTGGCCTCCGCGTGATACCCTGAAGGCCTTCGATCTCCTCCGACCCGATCAGGGCTGCAATTCCGCAACTTCCGATCACGCGTCGCCGGTCTTCGACGAAAGGTAGGCACATGTCGAGCATTCTTCGAACCTGGAAATGCCGCCACTGCGGCCGCGCCAACTCGACGGAGATCGGTCTCGAAGGCACCGGAACGTGCACGCACTGCGCCGCCGCGACGCAGGTGCAGCCGAGCCGGATCCGGAACGGCGTCATTCTCCCGGCGACTTTTCCGAGCCGGATCCCCGGCGCGCGTCCCATCTCTCCGACCGAGGAGCGCGGGGGCCTTTCCGAATCCCGTCCTCGCCGGTAGACGGTAGACGGTAGACGGTAGTCCGGATGCCGTGAACGGTCGACCACGTGGTCGACCGGGCTCCAGGAATCGAAGCAAGTCTCGCGAGGCGATCCAGCCCCTCGCGGATGCCGAGCGACGAGGGCGGCCTACCCCTCCAGAACCGCCTCGGCATCGATCGTGATCTCGACCTCGTCGCCGACCACCAGGCCGCCCCGATCCAGAACGCCGTTCCAGCTCACGCCGAAATCCTTGCGGTTGATCCGCGCCGTCGCGACGAAGCCCGCGCGCGTCTTCGGGCCTTTGTCCACGCCGTCCTCCCACCACGGGGTCTTCCACTGGCCGAGGTAGCGGACGTCGAGGGTCACCGGCCGCGTCACGCCACGGATCGTGAGCTCGCCTCGCAGCTTGCCGTCGTTGGGGCCGACGAGCTCGACGCCCTTTCCGCGGAAGACGATCGTCGGATGGTTCTCCACGTCGAGAAAGTCGGCGCTTTTCAGATGCGTGTCGCGGTCGGCCTCGCCGCTCCAGAGACGGCGCGCATCGATCGTCGCCTCGACCGACGCCGTCGACGGGTCCGAGGGATCGAAGTCGAGGGTGCCGTGGACGTCCTTGAAGTGCCCGCGCACGCAGGTCACCATCATGTGGCGCGCGCAGAATTCCGCCGCCGTGTGTCCCGGTTCGAAAAACCATTTGGCCATGGAAGCCTCCTCCGCGTCGCTAGCCTAACGGGATTCGGAGTGGCCGAGGCGCCCTCCTCTCCCCGACTTCCCTACTTCGCCGTGACGATCCGCGCGATGACCTTGGGGTCGTCCGGCAGCAGACCGACCTTCGCCAGGCGCGGCGAGAGCTCCCGGAACTTGGGATAGAGCCGATACGCCTTCGCGAAGACCGGCAGCGACTCGTCGATTCTTCCGGTGTTCACGAGGGCCACGGCGTGCCAGAACGCCATCTCGGCGCTGTCCGGGTCGAGCGCCTCCGCGGCGGCGTAGGCCTTCAGCGCCGCAGCGTCGTCCTTCTTCTCGAGGTAGCGGTCGCCCTCGTTGCCGAGATTGTTGGCGCGCTGCAGCGTCACGAGGCGGCGCAGCTCGACGAGCGGCTGCGGGCTGTCCTCGACGCGGAGGTCGAAGATCTTGTCCTGCCAGGGCCTCCCGCTCGCGACTCCCTTGACGACGAGGATCGCCGACGACTGCATGCCGCGGATGTCGCCGCCCGCCGCCTGCGCCGCTTCGAGTGCCTGGAGCATCCGTTCGGCGAGGTCGCCGCGGGCGGACTCGAACGCCTTCGCCATCGCGGGCCAGATCCCGTCATTGTCCATCAGGTTCGCCTGGACCGAGTAGCCGTTGCCGACGTGGTCGCCGGCGGAAGGGATGCACTTCGCGCCGGTGTGCGCCGCGACGCGTCCCGACGCGTCGATCATGGCGACCTGCCGCACGTCGCGGCCGTCGTCGGCGGCGAGGAGGCCCCTCAGCGCATCGGGAGCGCTCCGCCCCGCGCGCATGAGGTCGAGGCCGAGCGGTCCGTAGCTCGGATCGATGAACGACTGGGTTGCGACCGCGCCGACGCCCGCCTCCGCCCACGTCACGCCCGAGCCGACGGAGAAGGCATGCGACTGGACCGCGACGCCCATCTCTCCCGTCGCGGCATCGCGCGCGACGATCGAGAAGGTGTGGACGGGGCGAAGCGGAATGGCCGCATCGGCGGCGCAGAGGCCCGAGGGAGCGAGAAGGAGCAGGAGCGGCGCGGCGGCGGCGAGAGGTCTCATGGAGGACTCCTTTTTTGTGCTGTTCACGACGATAACAGCGCCGCCCGGGCCCCGCGCCGGAAGGCATCTTGCATGGAAAGAGGGGCGGAGGTTCCCATGTCGAAAATTCTGATCACCGGCGCGACGGGAGTGGTCGGGCGGCGGCTCGTCCCGATTCTGGTCGGGCAGGGCCACTCCGTCGTCGCGATGATGCACGACCCGCGAAGCCGCGGCGCGCTCGAGAACCGGGGCGTCGCCCCCGTCGACGCCGATTTTTTCGACGCGAAGTCGCTGCGCCGCGCCGCGGCCGGGTGCGACGTCGTCGTCAATCTCGCGACGCACATGCCGTCCTCGAGCCTGCAGATCCTTCGCCGGGCGTCCTGGAAGGAGAACGACGCCATCCGCACTCGCGGCTCCGCGAACCTCGTCGAGGCCGCGATCGCCGAGGGAGTCGGACGGTTCATCCAGGAGTCGTTCGCGCCCCTCTACCCCGATCGCGGCGATCGGTGGATCGACGAGGCCGTTCCCCTGCGGCCCGTCCGATACAACCGGTCGGTCCGCGATGCCGAGGCGTCGGCGGCGCGGTTCACGAAGTCCGGGGGCGCGGGCGTCGTGCTGCGCTTCGCGGCCTTCTACGGACCCGATTCGCGGTTCCTGGTCGAGGCGATCGGGCAGCTTCGAAAGACGCACCGGGCCTTCTTACCCGGCGCCCCCGACGCCTTCGTCTCCTCGGTCTCGCACGACGACGCCGCGACGGCGGCCGCCGCCGCGCTGACCGTGCCGCCCGGAACGTACAACGTCGCCGACGACGAGCCCGTGACGCGGCGCGACTACTTCGACTCCCTCGCGCGCGCTCTCGGTCTGCCCCCGCCGAAGCCGTTCCCGTGGTGGGCCCGCGCGCTGCTCGGATCGCTCGGCGAGGTCCTCTCGCGTTCGCAGCGGATCTCGAACCGGAAGCTCAAGGCCGCGGCGAACTGGGCGCCGCGCTACCGCAGCGTCCACGAGGGCTGGCCCTCGGTGGCGGCCGCGCTGCCGGCGGCGGCGTAGAGGCGGTCCGGCCCGGCAAGGGGATTGCACACTTTCGAGCGCACTGGAAAGGAGTGTCCACGATGAGTCCGAACGACCTGCCACCGGAAGAGAAGAAGCCGGAGTCCGAGCCCGAGGAGCCCGAGCCCCGCAAGTCGCGCAAGCACGGCTATCGGGGTTACCCCAACAATCCCGACGCGGGCGGCGGCGTCCACTCGGGAACCGGCTTCGGGGGCGTCGGTTCGACGGAGCGCGGGGGCGGAGGCTCGAGCATCATCAGCGAGAAGACGCGCGAATCCGTCGAGGAGCTCGGGGAAGAGGACCAGAAGAAGTAGCCGCAGAATCTCCTGGCGCGACCCCTCTTCCCCACCGCTGTCGGTCCGGAACTCCCGGGGCGGCCCGCCGTATGAACGCGCGGAGGGTCGCGCGATGCCGAGGAAGGCTCTGAGGAATTTCCTGCTGTCTTCCTGCCTCGCGGCCGCGGCGTCGCCGGCGCTCGCCGGACCGCTCGAGACCGACGTCGCTCGGGCCGAGGCGATGCTGATCCACGAGGACCTCGGCGGCGGCGTGCACGTGTTCCGGGCGCCCGAGGACCTCGACTACTGGACGTCCACCAATTCCGTCGTCGTGATCGGCGACGACGAGGTCGTCGTCTTCGACAGCTGCTCGCGCGCTCTGACGGCACGCGCCGTGATCGCCGAAATCCGGAGGCTGACGGCGAAGCCCGTCCGGGTCCTGATCAATTCCCACTGGCACCAGGACCACTGGTCCGGCAACGACGAGTACGCGAAGGCATTTCCGGGTCTGCGGATCGTTGCGAGCGAGCAGACGCGCGACTACATGAAGCGGATGCCCGCGGCCTACTTCCTCAAGAGCCTCGAGGCCGGGAAGAAGCAGAGGCGGGAGGAGCTGGCGGCGGCGATCCAGACCGGCAAGCTGCCGGATGGATCCGCGCTGACGCCGGAGATCCGCGCATCCAGAGAGGACAAGCTCGCCGAGCGGGAGCAGTTCATGAAGGAGGTCGCCGCCCTGCCGCGCGTTCTCCCCAACGTCGTCTATCGGGACGAGATGGCGTTCTGGAGCGGCCGCCGCGAGTTTCGGCTGATGAGCGTCACGGGCGATGCGACCGCATCGACCGTTCTGTATCTGCCGGGCGACGAGGTTCTCGCCACCGGTGACGTGCTCGTCAGCCCCGAGAACGGGAAGGGCCCGCCTCCCTGGACGACGAACTCGTACTCCGTCACGCCCTGGCTCGAGACCCTGCGCCGGCTGGACGCGCTCGACCTCCGCGCGATCGTTCCCGGCCAGGGGCCGTCGATGCACGACAAGACGTACCTGCGGCGCACGATCGAGCTCTTCACCGCCGTGATCGATCAGGTGCACGCCGCGCTCGAGAGCGGACGCGTGACGCTCGCCGACGTGCAGGCGGCCGTCGACGTCGACCGGATCGCCCTCGCCTACGCGCCGGGCGAGCCCCTCCCCGCCGACTTCCGCCGATGGGTGTCGAACTTCTCGAAGAAGGCCATGCAGGAGGCGCTCGACGGGGCGATCGACGAGAAGTAGTCCTCCCTCGCGGCGTCCCGCCTCAGGACCGGATGCGCCGCTCCAGGTCGGCGGAGGAGGCCGGCCTCACTTCGCTGGCTTTAAGTCGAACGCACCGGTGCTCTCGATGAAGAGCACGCAGTCCGAGGCCTTGTCGCACGCGGAAACGTGCCTGTAGCTGCCGCCGGGCTGGTACGCGTAGGACCCCGGACCCAGCCGCTGCTCGGACTTCCCCTCCGGAGTCTGCATGTACGTTCCGGAAATGACGACGATCTTGATGTTGTGCGTATGGGTGTGGAGGGGGGACCTGAAGCTCGCCGGAAACTTCAGGAACGCGCCGTACCCGCCCTTGGCGTGATTGCCCCAGACGTCCGCGATCTTGATGCCCGGAGCGCCGTTGGGGTCGAGGTCCGTCCATTTCACGTCGGCGGCGGGAATGAAGATCGGGCTGCCCGCCGCCGTCTTCGAAGACGCCTTCGGTTTGTCTGCAGCCACGAGGGCCGCCATCATGAGAAACGCCGCTGCGAACGCGACCGCGCGAGTCTTCATGGGGGTCTCCTTTTGCTCTTTCGCGCAGGCTATCAGCAGGACGTGTCCCCCGGTCATTTCACGTACTTCGGCGGCTCTCCCTTCCCCCATGGGTCGTACTCCGCGGCAAAACGGAGTCGGTCGGCGAGCGGCGGGTGGTCGTAGAGCCAGAACGTGATGAAGGGGCTCGGGTCCGGATCCGCGAGGTTGACCTCGCCGAGGAGCTGAAAGGCTTCCGCGGCGGCGCGGGGGGAGTCAGGGACGAGCCCGTGGATCGCCTCGAGGCCGAAGACGTCGGCGTCGTGCTCCTGCGCGCGCGAGTAGGTGCTGACGATCGGCGTCGTCAGCTCGCCGGCGATCGTCAGGCCGAGGAGCAGCACCGGCAGCGACGCCCAGTCGGAGAGGCCGCGAATTCCCCACCGGCCCGGGCGCGCGAAGACGCGGCCGAGCACCCAGGCCCCGAGCGCGAGCAGGACGAACAGGAGCGCCCACACGAACGCGATCGTCCGCGGCACGTGATGAAGGACGTAGTGGCCCATCTCGTGCCCGAAGACGAAGAGCGTCTGCGGGATCGTCGCCTTCGCGATCGTCGTGTCCCACACCACGACGCGCTTCGACGCGCCGAGGCCGGTGACGTATGCGTTGACCGACGTGTACTTCGTGCTCGCATTCATCGCGAACATGCGCTCGGGCGGGATCGGCTCGCCGGCGCGGACGGTCACCTTCTCGATCGCCCGCGCGAGCTCCGGATGCGCGGGAGCGAGCGGCGTGAACTCGAAGAACAGCGGGTCGATCGCGAGCGGCGTGACGAAGATCAGGAAGACGAGGATCGGCAGGAGCGCGAGCCAGAACCACAGCCACCAGCGGCGCGGGCTCCGGCGCAGGATCGCGTAGAGGAGCCAGACGAGCGGGATCGCGATGACGAGGCCCACGAGGAGACCCTTGGCCTGGTCCCACAGAAACGAGCCCCAGCCCTGGATCGACTGGCCGTAGAAGCGCGCGAGATGGTGGCCGTAGGCGGCGGTCGGGAGCTCGAGCAGGCCCTGAGTCGCGAAAAGGAGCGGGACGAAGACGGCCGCCTGGACGAAGCGCCGGCGGCTCGTCGACTCCGCGCGATCGCGGAAGCGCGGACCGAGGCGCAGCGCGATGATCGCGAGGAGAACGGCGACGCTCCAGGCAAACGCGGCGAAGTGGAGGCGGTAGCGGGCGCGCGCGTAGGCGATCGCCTGCGCGCGCTTCTCGGGAGCGAGGCGGTACGTGGCGGCGGCGGCGGGGTTCGGGGATGCGGTCGGCGGCGCGGGCGGCGGCGGCGGCGTGGGGACGGATTGGGCGGAAAGCGCGCCGGAGAGCAGCGCCGCGGCAAAGAAGAGAGGAACGATACGGACGTTCATTCGGCTTCGAATCCTACTGAACCTCCGTTGAATAAACTCCACTGCGATGGACCGACGGAGGTTCCTCAATGAGGGCTCTCCGCCGTGAAGACCGCCGGAGGCTCGATGGCCGGGGGGATTCCCGGATCGGATTCCCATGTCGCCTGATTCCCGCGTCGACCTCGTGAAGCTCGCGGTCCAGACCGCGGTCATGATGATCGTGATCGCGCTCGCACTCTTCCTTCCGGCGGGAACGCTCGCCTGGCCCGAGGGGTGGATCTTCTTCGCGCTGATGTTCGGCCTGTCGACGGGCGAGAGCGCCTGGCTCATCCGCCACGATCCGGCCCTGATGAACGAGCGGATGAGCGGCGTCGGCCGGAAGGACCAGGAGAAGTGGGACAAGGTTCTCCTCGCGATCGTCGGCGTCGCGTTCTTCGCCTGGCTCGCGCTGATGGGTCTCGACGCGGTGCGCTTCCGCTGGTCGCGCGTGCCGGTCGCCGTGCAGGGAATCGGTGGCCTCGCATTCGCCTTCTCCTTCCGGATGTTTCACGCCACCTTTCGCGAGAATCAGTTCCTCTCGCCCGCCGTCCGCGTCCAGACCGATCGCGCGCAGACCGTCGTCAGCACCGGTCCCTACGCGCGCGTGCGTCATCCGATGTACGCGGCCTTCGTCGTCTTCACGATCGGCGCTTCGCTCCTGCTCGGGTCCTGGTGGGGCGTCGCCGGCGCCTTCGTCCTGATCGGTCTCGTGGCGCGGAGGGCGGTCCTCGAGGAGCGCATGCTGAGGGAGCGGCTCCCCGGCTACGACGAGTACATGCGACGTGTGAGGTACCGGTTCGTGCCGGGTCTCTGGTAACTCTTCAGCAGCAGCCGGGGTTCGCCGGGTCCTTCGCGGCGGTCTTTCGACCGAGCATCTCCCGCGCCCAGCGCTTCCACGCGTCCGACATCTGTGGCACGTCGAGCAGGCGGCCGCACTCGCCGCGGTCGCGCGTGTAGATGCGGAAGACGTCGCGGATGGAGAGGTCGTGGTCCGGCCTCGAGACGATCTCGATGGCGTCGCCCGCGCCGACGTCTCCCTCGCGGACGATCCGCAGGTACGCGCCGGGCCGCTGCGCCTCGGTGAAGACCCGCACGAAGCCGGGATCGTTCATGCGCACGCCGAGGCGCCAGCACGGGATGCGAGGCTCGGAGATCTCGAAGACGGCCGTGCCGATCGCCCACCGCTCGCCGACGAGCGCGCCGTTGACGTCGATGGCCTCGGTCGTCAGGTTCTCGCCGAGCTCCGCCGTCTCGAGGGGACGGCCGAGCTGTCCTTCCCACCAGCGCGCGTCCTCGATCGCGTAGGCGTACAGCGCCTTGTCCGGACCGCCGTGCGCCTGGCGGTCCGCCTGGTCGTCGCCGTCGAGGTTGACGCCGCGAGCGGAGATGCGGCCGGAGACGGGCGTCTTCCAGATCGCGCTCTGCGCGGGACGGCCGTGGTCGTCGAACCGGCGGGGGCGGCCGACGGAGACCGAGAGGACGCGGGGAAGGGCCATTGAGCCGAAAGATATCCTTCGCGCTATCCCTTCCCGTTCGCGCCGGCTTTGGCCTTCACGCGCACCCACGCGTAGTTCTGGTTCGGCAGCGAGTTGAAGTCCGCGGCCTTCCTGCAGTACTCGGCCGCCTTCGCCGCGTCGCCCTTGCCCTCGAACGCGACGCACAGGCGGTACATGTCCTGGGGGTTCTGCGGATTCGCCAGGCCGAGCTCCGTGATCGCCGTGTCCCAGTTCTTTTCGGCGAGCGCGATGATCCCGTCGAGCTCGTGCGCGTTCTGGAGCTGGTTCGGGTTCTTCGACGTCTGGGCGCCGGCGCGGAAGGCGTCCGCCTCCTTCTTCGCCGTCGCGAAATCCTTCTTCGCGGCCGCGACGCGCGCGAGGTTGTAGTGGAGGACGAGCTGCGAGTTGTTCTTGATGTCCTGGGAGAGATTCGACGCCTGCACGAGCGCCGCCCCCGCCTCGTACTCCTTCTTCGCCTGATCGGGCTTGCCCATCCCGAGGAGGATCGTCCCCATCATTCCCTTGTCGAACGCCATCGCGCCGACGTCGTTGGTCTTCACGCCGAGGTCGTACTGCGCCTGCGCGTCGTCGAGCGCCTTCTGGAGCTTCCCGGTGTCGATGTGCAGGACGTTCAGGGCGAAGAGGCCGGTCCGCCGCTCGCCGTCGGTCCGCGCCTTCTTCGGGATGTTCGAGAGCTCCGCCGCGGCCTGATCGGGCTTGCCCTGATAGAGGAGCGCCATCGCGATCCCCTGGTAGGCGTTGATGAAGTTCGGATCGATCTCGAGCGCCTTGCGGTACTGCGCGATCGATTCGTCGAAGCGGCCCATCTTCAGGAGCAGTTCCGCGTACGAGTCGTAGGGGTTCGGGTCCTTCGGAATCAGCTCGACGTAGCGCTGGAATGCCTTCTCGGCCGCCGGGTAGTCGACGTTCTGGCGGTACGAGTAGCCGACCAGGTTGAAGGCCGCCGGGTACTGCGGATTGATCTCGGTCGCCTTCTTGAAGTGCTCGATCGCCGCCGGAATCTGGTTCTGGCCGAACTCGAACGTGCCGACCGCGAAGAGCACGCGCTCATCGTTCGGATAGGCCGCGAGAAGCTGGTCGAGATCCGCCTTCTGTCCCTTGAAGTCGCCGTTCGCACCGGCCTGCGCGGCGAGGATCAGGAGCTTCTCGCCGTTCGACACCTTGTCCGCCAGCGCGACCGCCTTGTTCAGGTGCTCGAAGAACTCGGTTCCGGTCGGCGACGTGTTCGCGATCGCGAGCTCGGCGAGCGCGAAGTTCGGATCGAGCTCGACGGCCTTCTTGAACCGGGTGTTCGCGTCGGTGATCTGAAGATTGTCGAACAGGGTCCGGCCCTGCACGTACTCGGCCCTCGCCGCGTCGGACGACGTCGTGACCGGGACCCTCGCGTCCGTGGCGGGTTTCGGCGTCGTCGCCTCGGCCGCGGCGGGCGGCGGCGCCGATTCTTTCTGTGCGCACGCCGCCAGAGAGAGACAGATCGCGGCGACGCCGAGGGACGAAAACAACGGATTTCGGGACGAACGCATCTTCTTCCTCCTGCTCAGATGGCGAGCGCTGCCCGAGCGAATCGTCGAGCCCGAACGCTCGCTGCCATACTGATGCGTACGGAGTCGCCGGACCGAGGTTGCACGAGGGCGCGGGCGTCACGCGCTCGCGATCCAACGTCGTGAATGCGCGTGGCGCGATGGCGCAGGCGCGAGCGAGTCAGAGTGGCACTGGAGAGACCGGAGCGCGCCGACCGGGTTGAGGATCACGCCGCCGAGCTCGCGCCAGAATCGCTCGGAGCCCGTCGCGGTGTTGTCGAGAAGCACGTCGAGAGGCGATGCTCCATCTCGGCGAGCGCCATGCCGCCGAGCGTCGTGTTGACCAGGTCGTTCCACGACGGCCGCGTGTTCTCCATGCAGCACTCCCAGATCAGGCTGCCGTCAGCGAGACGGTTTCCGACCCCTCGCCGGCTTCGGGGTGGAATGGATCTTGTCGAGCAAGGGGCGTGCCCCGCGTCGCTCCGAGTGCGCGCGCCAGAGAGAAACAAAAAGAAAAGGCGGGGACGATGCCCCGCCTTTCAGGAAAACCGGGAACCGGGTTTACTGCTTGTCGTACACCGCCTCGATGTTCATCGAGGGTTGCGAGCCTGTCGTCGTGACCGTGCGGGACTTGCCGTCCGGAGAGACGGTGACCTTGCCGGTGACGACGGTCTTGTCGGCCTTCTTGATCGTCATGCTGAGCGAGTGCTTTCCGGCGGGGATGTAGGAGCGCGTGTCGTAGTCCGTCGTCCCGGTGACCTTGTAGTCCTTGCCGTCGAACTTGCCGGTCCACTCGGTGTGGGTCGCTTTGCCGTCCTTGTCCATGCCGTCCGTGACGACCTTGACCATGTTGTCGCCCGCCGCGGTGTAGGTGACCATCGTGTTCTTCGAGGCGCCGGGCCCGAATTTCGACTTCGACTCGTTCAGCTTCCAGGTGCCCATGTAGGCGGTCGCGTCCGTCTGCGCGAGCCCAAAGGCCACTCCCGCCAGAAAGACCACCAGGGATGCCAGGATCGTGCGCGTTTTCATTCTTCCCTCCCTATTTCGAAGCAAATTCTTCGAAGCCGGGGGATTCTAAACCGGATGGTCGCCAAAGGAGCCCGGATCCCGTTGTTTGATAGGGTGCAGCACCGTCGCCGGTCCCCTTTTCGGGCAAATCCGGCGGCTTTCGGAGGTCCCATGAAAGGACCCTGGCGTTTCTCGGCGGCCCTGCCGGCGGGTCTGATCCTCGCCCTGTTCGCCGGACCCGTCGCCGGGCAGGCGCCGGCGCAAGCCCCCTCGCCGACCGCTCCCGCGGCGGAGTCCACTCCCGCGCCGTCTCTCGCTCCGGCGACGACGCCCGCGAGCCCCGCGCCGCCGGTCTCGTACGCCGAGGCGCGTCACTGGACCGACCCCCAGGGCAAGCCCCTGCCGTTCGGGTCGGAAGCCGAGATGCTCGATTTCCTGCGGACGGCCAATGTGGTCTCGGCGTCGCGCCTCGGCGGAGGGATCAACAACCCGCGCAAGCTCGTCCTCGAGAAGAACGGCGTCACCGCCGAGGCGGTCTTCCGGGACGTCAACGAGGAGAAGAACAATCCGACGTTCGGCGGCGGAAGAAACGAGCTCTTCTTCAAGGACTCCTACGTCTTCGAGCCGGCGGCCTACGAGCTCGCGATGATGCTCGGCCTCGACAACGTCCCGCCCGCGACGCTGCGCAAGTACGACCGCACGAACGGCAGCATCCAGATCTTCATCGAGAACGCGATCACGGAACGCAAGGAGCTGGAGGAACACCTCAAGCCGCCCGACGACCAGGAGTGGAAGAAGCAGGTCCAGATGATGAACGTCTTCGACGCGCTCATCTACAACGTGGACCGCAATCGCGGCAACATCATCATCACTCCCGACTGGCGGCTGTGGATGATCGATCACTCGCGCGCGTTCCGGCGGAACACCGACCTCCAGAGTCAGAGCCCGATCAACCAGTGCGAGCGCCAGCTCTACGCGAAGCTGAAGGCGCTCGACGAGAAGGAGGCGCGCAAGCGCCTGAAGGACTACCTGACCACCTTCGAGCTCGACGCGCTGTTCACGCGGCGCAAGCTTCTCCTCGAGCGGATCGACAAGCTGATCGCGGAGAAGGGCGAGAACCAGGTGCTCTACGACTTCGTGTGGCGCGCGCCGAAGACCATCGGGAAGTCGGCGGAGGAGACGGCGGTACAACCGCAGTAGAAAGAAAAGCCCCCCTCTCCCGGCGGGAGAGGGGCGTAGGGGTGAGGGGCAGTCTGCGGCGACAGTAGCTCTCCCCCCTCACCCTTGCCCTCTCCCCCCTCCGGGGGGAGAGGGTTTCTAATCTTGGAGAGGGCGGCGCGATCGACTACCGCCCTCCCGTCTCCGCCAGCTGCCGCTTCGCCTCGCGCGCCGCTTCGCGCAGGATCTCGTCGTCCGCGTCGAGACACGCGTCGACTTGCGCGACGAGGTGCCGGATGCGCAGCGCCCCGACGGCCGTGATGCCGCATGCGCGCAGCCACATGTCCTCGCTGTCCACCAGAGCGGCGGCGAGCTCGTCGGCGTTCGGCGGCGTGACGTGCGTGCGCTTGAGAATCGGCGCGAGCCGCGCGTCGACGCTGACCGTCGGATCGAGGAGCGCGACGAGCGAGCGCCGCAGCTCGCCGTCGAGGTTGATCTCGAGGAACTCGAGCGCGTGGTCGCGGGCGGTCACGTCGCCCGACCGCAGCCCGTAGTGCGCGCTCCGGAAGTCCGTCGATGGATAGAGCAGCGAGAGGAGCCGGAAGATCCGCTCGATCTCGCGCTCGCGCGCGGCCTCGAGCCGGCGCACGACCTCGGTCGGCTGCCCCGCCACCGCGGCCGGGCCCGCGCCGCCCGCCGGGCCCGCGACCGAGAGGATCTGGTTCGTGCGCGTGTGCAGCATCATCTCGAACCCGAGCGCCGCGCGCAGGCGCGCCCCGTCGATCGTGACGCTCGGCCGATCCTTGCGCAGCTCGTTCAGCGCGGAGATCGTCCGGAAGCGGAGCTCCGCGTCGCTCTCGAGCAGGCTCCCCACGAGGGCGGCCGCCGCGTCCGGCGTGCCGATGCGCGCGAGGATGGCCGGCACCTCGAGCCGCTCGACCGGCGGCGTATCGCCGTCCACGAGCTGGTCGCGCAGCGCCCCCAGGACGCGGTCCCCCATCGCGACGAGCGCGTCGGCCGCTTCGTCGCGCACGCGGGCGTCGTTGACGAGCGCCATCAGCCGCGGCGCGACGCGGCGCTTGCGGAGCTTCCCGGCGGCCTTCGCGGCGGCCTGGAGCACCTCGGGGTCGTCGTCCTCGAGAAGCGCATCGAGCTGATCGTCGAAAACGTCGGGGCTCGCGCCGATCACGGACGCGGCCTCCAGGCGCGACTGCCTCCCCGCCTCCCCCTTCTCGGCGATCATGCGATCGAGGAGGAGCGCGGCCTCCGGAAGGCGGTCGGCGTCGCCGGACTGCGCCAGGAAGGCGACGATGCCGGCCATCACCGACACGTCCTGCAGGCCGTCGAGCTCCCGCACGCGCGTGAGCGGATCGAGCGGCGCGTGGTGCGCGAGGAAGAGCATGGCGGCCGATCGCACGTCCGCATCCGGGTCCTTCAGCATCTCCTCGACCCGCGGCAGGACCCACAGGTCGCCGGCCCTGTCGAGGAGCTCGAGCGCGCGCCGGCGCACCGCCGCCTCCGGATGCGCCAGGAGATCGCGCAGCGCCGGATGGCTCGCGCCGCCCTGCGAGACGCCGAACATCTCGAGGGCGTAGAGCACCTGCTTCGGGTCGGCGGAGTCGAGCTGGGTCGCCAGGATGTCGGCGGTCGACTTGTCGAGCACGGGCGCGAGCTGTTTCTCCGCGTCGAGCCGCCGCTGGCGGATGCTCTGAAGGAGCGTGTCGCCGTAGCGGCGGCGTGCCGCGATCGCGGACGCGATCCAGGCGCCCGCGAACACGAGGTTGACCAGCGAGACGCGCTGCGGCGACCAGTGGAGCTTGTCCGTGAAGATCGCGAGCGTCAGGCCGGACAGCCCGTCGCCGACGCGCCAGATCAGTGTATCGATCGCGGACTTCGCCTGGAGCTTCACGTCCGGCGGAATCGGCAGGTAGAGCAGCTCGACCGAGGACTTGTCGAGCGAGTAGCGCACGACCGAGTCGCCGCCCTTCAGGAGGACCGCCGCGCCCAGGGTCCCGAACGCGAGCACCGCGATCTCGCTGCTGAAGACGGCGAGCGGCACGATCAGGAGCGCCGGGCCGAGGCCGAACCGGCGCAGGAAGCGCGAGGTGAGGAGGAGCTGGAGCACGAGGCACGCGATCCCGGCCCAGAAGTTGAACCGGCCGAAGAAGGCCGTCAGGGCGTTCGTGTTGGTGTATGCGGCCTTCGCAATCGCCTTGAACTGCCAGCCCGCGAAGCACGTCGCGAGCGACGCGAGCGTGATCAGGAGAGCGATCGACCTCAGGTAGGGCGACGAGAAGACGGTGCCGAGGCTCTCGCGCAGGCCGTTCGACGAGGGCTTCGCGTGCGGTGCGGCGGCGGCGCTCGTCCCGCCGGCCGTTCCGCGCTCGCGCCACAGCAGGATGACGAGCCAGCAGCAGACGACGAGCAGCAACGCCATCGCGAGGAGCAGGCTCTCGGTGCCGAGTCCCTTCGTCGACGCGAGCTTGTCGGCGAGGATGCCGGAGACGATCCAGCCGCTGATCCCGCCGGCGCCGACGATGCCGAAGACGCGTTTCGCCTCGCGCGTCGTCAGCAGGTAGTTCGCCAGCGTCCACACCTGCGTCGGCGCCAGCACGCCGACGATCCCGACCCAGATGTAGAACGCCGGGTACTGCCACGTCAGTCCGGGGTGGAACTTCGCGAGGTACCAGAACCCGGTCTGCACGGCGGCGAAGAGGAGCAGACAGCCGACGAGCAGATCGCGGAGCTGAACGCGCCGGCCGATCGTCACGTAGATCGCGATGACGAAGCCGACCGAGAGCGCGATCGCCATGTCGGCGTACGGGAGCTTCGACGCCTTGAACACCGAGAGGAAGAGCGCGTCGCGCGCCGTCTTGCCGAGCTGGTACGCCGTGATGATGACCAGGAGGTACGTGAACAGGAGAGCGGCCCGACGGCCGTCGCCACGCTGGAGGTTGAATGCCCGCGAGATCGTCGCGGTCAGCACTCGAGTCGCCTCGTTCTCACCGCCGGCCGGCGGCCTTCTTCGACGGGGGCGGCGAGATCACCTGCGGCGGCTCCCCGGGATAGAGCGCCGTGACCGTGGCCCCGGCGAGCTCGACGGCCGACGCGCGGCCGCCGGGGAAGTACGCGCCGTCGAGCATGCCGGTGTCGATTTCGTACACGGTGCCGCCGAAGCGTACCTGAATGGTGCCCTTCTGCTGGACGGTGTGCCCGACGACGAGGCGGTCGGCGTGGAGCGCCTCGAGGATCTTCGGCACCTGAAAGCGGCCCTCCGCGTCGGACCACTTCGCGTAGCCGCGGAACCAGAGCGGCCCGTCCGGGCTGTTCATCGCCCACTGGTCCCACGCGAGGAACCGCGTGTAGCGGGCGCGCCGGACGCCCTCCTCGCTCGTGAGCGAGGTCGTGCCGCGGGAGGCGTCGCGCGCGTCGAGCGCATCCAGCACCTCGTGCAGCGCCTGGAAGGTCTCCTGCAGGTCGAAGAACGGCAGGATCAGCCCCTGCGCGACGAAGGCGTTCCGGTCCTCGTCGAAGGTGGCGAGCTCCTCGCGGATCCGGCGGTCGATGTCGGCGAGGGGCTCGGGCGAGTCCACGCCGCCGTGCAGAAAGACGCTCCCCTGCTCGAGCACGATCGCCGCGTGCGTGCGCAGCCAGCGGCCGTACACGCCGTCCGGTCCGAACGCCTCGCGCTGCTCGACGTATCCGGGCGGATGCGCGGCGAGCCACGCCTGCTTCGCCTCGGGTCCGATCGCCGGCGTCCGTTTTGCCGAGCTGCTTCGCGCGGCGCGTCCGCAGCGCCGCGACGGCGTTCCAGGCGTCCTCGCGCTTCTTCTCGGAGTCCGGGCCGGCGAACTCCGCCCAGTTCTCCTTCACGACGTAGCGGAGGTCGCCCGTCATGTTCATGACCTCGTGGTTGCCGAGGAGGAAGACGGCGCGCCCGCCCTTCTCCGGCGCCTGCCGCTCGAGCGCCATCGCGTAATCGAGCGTCCCGCGCATCGCCGGACCGCGATCGATCAGGTCGCCGAGCTGGATCAGGACCGCGTCGCTGGCGATCCAGGCGCCCGAGTCGTCGACGAGGCCGGCCTGCGCGAGGATCGACTTGAAGGCGGGCAGGTCCCCGTGCACGTCGCCGACCGCGACGATCCGCGGCGCCGCGGCGGCGCGCGCGGCGGCGAGCGCGAGGAGCATCGCGCCGCAGACCATCCGTGCGCGGCGAAGTGGCTTCATTGGCGAGAGATTGTAATGGGGGTGTGAAGTTTCCCCCTCACCCTCCCCTCTCCCCCTCACGGGGGAGAGGGCTTCCAGGGAAGGGCGCGGGCTGAGGGGCGCTCCGGTCGTCTACTTCTTCGCCGGCGCCGCGGCTCCCTCGGCCGGGATCATGTCGAACGCGCCCGTGCTCTCCGAGAAGAAGAGGCAGTCCGACGCCTTGTCGCACATGGTCACGTGCCTGTAGCTCCTGCCCGGCTGCATCATGTACGACCCCGGACCGAGCCGAACCTCGGGCTTCCCCTCGGGGATCTGGACGAAGGTGCCCGAGATGACCACGATCTTCGCCGCGTGCGTGTGGGTGTGGAGCGGCGCCGTGAATCCGGCCGGGAACCGGATGAAGGCGCCGTAGCCGCTCTTCGTGTGGTCGCCCCACACGTCGGCGATCTTGACGCCGGGCGCCTTGCCGGTCGGATCGAGTTCCACCCACTTCAGGTCCGCGGCCGGAACGAAGACGGGGGCGTTCGGATTCCTCGGCGCCGCGCCGGAGCCCTGCGCGAGGACGAGTTGGGCGGCCAGAAACGAAACGGCGATCGTGGCCGGTCGGACGAGTCTCATGCGCGCGTTCCTCCTGCGAAAAAAAAGAGAGAGGCGAAACCTGGCCGCGATTCTAACCGACCGGTCGCCGCGCGCCGGCGAGGTATAGCCTTGGCGCGTGAGCGAGCCGCCGCGCTCCGCGGCCTCCGAGACGTGGCCGAGCCTTCCCCTCGAGGCGTGGGCCGACACGTGCGCGACGCTCCACCTGTGGACCCAGATCGTCGGCAAGATCCGGCACACGCTGTCGCCGCAGCTCGCGCACTGCTGGAGCGACACGCTCTACGTGACTGCCCGGGGGCTGACGACCTCGCCGATCCCGTTCGGCTCGCGCGTCTTCGAGATCGATTTCGATTTCATCGAGCACTCGCTCGTGTTGCGCACGGCCGAGGGAGCGGTCGAGCGCGTTCCCCTGCAACCGCAGTCCGTCGCCGCGTTCTACCGGCTCGTCTTCGCCGCGCTCGGCCGGCTGCACATCGACGTCCGCATCGTGAAGAAGCCGAACGAGGTGGCCGAGCCGGTTCCGTTCGACGAGGACGAACGGCATGCCTCGTACGACCGCGAGTATGCGCACCGGTTCTGGCGCGTGCTCGTCCAGGCGGACCGCGTCTTCAAGACGTTCCGCGCTCGGTTTCTAGGCAAATCGAGCCCGGTGCACTATTTCTGGGGCGCGCCCGATCTCGCCGTGACGCGCTTCTCGGGCCGCGCCGCGCCCGAGCACCCCGGCGGAATCCCGAATCTGCCCGACCGGGTCACGCGCGACGCGTACTCGCACGAGGTGGCGAGCTGCGGCTGGTGGCCGGGCGGAGGCGCGATCGCGCATGCCGCGTTCTACGCCTACGCGTACCCCGAGCCGGAGGGATTCGCGAAGTCGCGCGTCGAGCCGGGCGCCGCGTTCTACAGCCCGGGGCTGCGCGAATTCCTCCTGCCCTACGACGCCGTGCGCCTGTCGCGCTCCCCGGACGAGACACTCCTCGCCTTCCTGCAGTCGACCTACGAGGCGGCGGCCAGCCTCGCGCGGTGGGACCGGAAGGCGCTCGAGCGGGAGGCTCCGCCGGCCGAAAAGTAGGCCGTGCTCGCCACCGGCGATTCTCGCGCTCTCACTTCTGTCGACGGTCGCTTCGGCGCGGCGATCTACGGCGCCATTCGGAACACGTCGATGAGGGTCCGCGAGGCGCCGGGCTGCGCGTCGTCGAGCTCGATCTCGGCGCCCACGAGCGATCGCGGATCGGGGCAGCCGGCGGTCGACAGCTCGGCGCTGCCGGAGAAGATGTCTCCGCCGACGTCGATGCGCTTCAGCCAGCGGAGGAAGCGCGGATCCCTCTCGGGAATGTAGGCCGAGGACGGACCCCACGTATCCACGATCCCCGAGGGACGGCACAGATCCTTTCCGCCCCGGCGGATCGCGAACCGGTACGTTCGAGAGCCGGCGGGCCGGCCGACCGCCACGACGAAGGCGAACAAGCGCCCGTCCGCCGCCACCGCGGCGCCGCCGAGCGCCGGCTTCGCGAACGACGCGCGCGCGTTCGCGGCTTCAGCGGCGTCCTGCTGGCGGACCGACGCCTGGATCGCGCGCCAGGCGGCGAAGTCGGGCGGCGGATCGCCGACGGGGAGGGAGGCTCCGGGCAAGTCGCGGAGGTAGTTGATCGGCAGCGCGAAGGCGAGGCCGCGTGCGTCGAGCATCATCATCGAGACGATTCCGACCGCGCGGCCCTGTGCGTCGAGGAGCGGCCCTCCGCTGTTTCCGGGGTTGACGTTGGCGTCGAACTGGATGAACGCGATGCCGTAGACGTTGCGCCGCGGGTGGCTCACGATCGCCCGCGACACCGTGAAGTCCATCCCGAGAGGGCTACCGATGAAGAGCACGCCGTCGCCGGGGTCGAGCCGCGTGACGTCACCGAGCGGAAGAGGCTTGGCGCCGGCTCCGGGGACGCGGACGAGCGCGACGTCGAGCCAGTCGTCGCTCGCCTGCACGACGCCGGGAAGCGTGCGGCCGTCGCGGAGGGTGACGCGCAGAGTCGCACGGTCCGAGCAGAGCAGATGGGCGTTCGTCGCGACGAGATCCGGAGTCACGAAGAAGCCCGAGCCGGCGACGTCGCCACAGCGCAGCGCGACGGTCGACGCGAGGGCGGAGGCGGCGAGGTCGCGGGAGGACGGCGTGGGAGGGGCCGTCGCGGGCGTGGGCACGGGCCCGCTCGCCGGGGAAGACGACGGCGGCGAGCCCGTCCGGTGGACGAGCAGGAAGACGACGACGGCGGCGGCGGCCGCGCCGAGGCGATGAGCGGCACCGGAATCCGGTCGCGAGCGAGGTCGCGCCCGAGCTCGGGCACCTCGGCGGGTCCGCCGAAGAGCGGTGTCGCCGCCTCGCGGGCGCCGATGCCCTGGGCCGCGAGACTCGCGATCGCCCGGCGCGCGGTTTCGCGCGTGACGCCGGAGAGGACGACGCCGCCGCCCGGCTGCCCGAGGCGGTCCCGGATTCGGGAGGGCGGCTCTCTCTGACATCGCCGCGAGCTCGCGCGCGGCGCGATAGCGGATCCGCTCGTCGGCAACGGGTGCCGGAATCGAGACGTCGGCGAGGAGGCTGGCGTCGCAGTGCGGGCAGACCCGACCGGCCAGGGCCGTCGATTCCCCGCACCGCGGACACGGCGCTCGATCGGAGTCGGACCCGGGACCGGGATCCACTGGCGCGGATGATCTCACGGCCCCCTCACCCTGGCCCTCTCCCCCGCATGGGAGGGGTTGGGGTGAAGGTCTACTTCTTCTCTTTCTTCGGCGCCGGCGGCGGCAGGTACTTCTTCGCGATCTTCGCGACGACGCCCGCGTTCCGGTCGGCGACCTCGGAGATCTCGTACTCGACCGTCGCGCCGAGGAGGATCGCGGCCTCGGGACCCGTCAGCCCGTAGTCGCTCTCGAGCCATGCGGCGAGGGCCGAGGTGGCCTCCTTGAAGGCGTCGTCGAGGGAACCGGACAGGCCCATGGCCATCAGGTACTGGTCGTTCTCGATGCGGGGGCCGTCGATGTTCCGGTCGCGGAGAACGTCGACCGAGAACTCGACGTCGAGGGAGGTCTCGAGCGCGTTGCCGTTCAGCTCGCCGTCGCCCTGGAGCGCGTGTCCGTCGCCGACGTAGAGGAGCGCGCCGGGCTGACGGACGGGCAGGAAGACCGTCGCGCCCTCGCGGATCTCGTTGAAATCCATGTTGCCGCCGATTCCCCCCGAGTCGCCGGTCGCGCGCGCGGCGTTGCCGAATCCGGGCGCGACGCCGATGCAGCCGAGCATCGGCCGCACGGGCACCGCGAGACCCTTCAGGTGCTCCGTCGGCTGGGCCGGACGCGCGACGCCCGCGGCGAGGTCGATGTTCCAGACGACGTTCTTGAAGGTGTTGTCCTTGTGCGACGAGGCCCAGTCGGTCGTGATCGCCCGGTCGACGAGGCCGTCGTCGCTGATCGCGGTCGGCCGATTGAGGCGGAGTCTCCGCACGTGGACGGCGAGGACGTCGCCCGGCATCGCACCCTCGACGTAGAAGGGTCCGGTCTGCGGATTGCCGCCGAGCACGCGTGTTTTGCCGTGCTCGTCGACGCCGCCGGCGTCCACGGTGCGGGTGCGCACGACGTCGCCGGGCCAGATCCGGAGCGCGGGCGGCGTCGACGCGGAGAACGTGCGGTGGAATTCCGTCGGCTCGAAATCGAGGGTGCGGGGAGCGGCCGGCCGATCCGTGGCGGCGCGCTTCGCCGTCCACGTCGACGGGGGCGTCGGCGCCCAGGGCTCGCCGGTGTACGTCAGGGTTCCCGACATCTTCGCGCCCTGTGCGCGGCCGTCGTACGCCGCGACGGTGCCGTCGTCGTCCTTCCACTGAAAGCGGACGCGGTCGCCGTCGAGCGTGCCGGAGACCGTCTTCTTCCCGCCGGCGTAGAGCGTTCCCTTCAGCGCGCCGTTCTCGGCGGCGAGCTCGAGCCGCGCGCTCCGGGGATTCCCGAGGATCTGCTCCGTCAGCTCCCACTCCCCCGAGACGTCGGACGCCGGAGCCGGCGCGGCGTCCGCGCGAGGCGCCCCGAGCAGGACGAAGAGACCCAGGACCGCTGCCGTCTTCATGCGCATCCCCCTTCGCCAATCTACGCCGCTCGAGCCCCGAGGTTCCCCGGAGAAGCCGCGAGTTGCGATAGATTCCCGGCTCATCGAAGACGGAACGGAGACCTCATGCCGACGAGCAAGCCCCCGAAGCCCGACCCCACCCAGGAGCTGACGCCGCGCCGCATCGCCGAGTTCGCGCTCGAGGAGTCGCGACTCTCGAACGTCGCGTACCGCTTTCAGCTCGTGCCGCGCGACCGGGTCTGGAAGAACTGGGACAAGACCGAGTTCGAGCCGAACCACTACAAGGTCGTCGGCCTCGCCGGCGTGTGCCTCGAGCGAGACGAGGTGGAGAAGGCGCGCCACACGGCCTCCAGCGCGCTCGAGGACGCCGACGGCATCCTCTTCTACGTCGAGCAGCCGGCCGACTCGATCGTCGTGCGCGGCACGACGGGGACGATGGAGTTCGTCCGCACGCCGACGCTGTGCGCGGAGATCATGGCGTCGAGCGCGGAAGACTTCGACAGGGCGCTCGCGGCGCTGCAGGCCGCTTTCCCCGGCGAGCGCGTCGCCGGCAAGATCCTTTCGGACGGGCACGGGCGCCCGGCCTAGCCGGACACGACGATGAACCTGTTCGAGCACCTCGGCGGCCAGATGGCCGAGCTCCGCAAGGCCGGCACGTTCAAGGAGGAGCTCGTCCTCCAATCCGCGCAGGGGCCTCGCGTCCGGGTCGGCGGCCGCGAGGTCGTGATGCTGACGTCGAACAACTACCTCGGCTTCGCGAACCACCCCCGCATCCGGGAGGCCCAGAAGAAGGCGGTCGACCGCTGGGGCGCGGGCCTCGGCTCCGTGCGCTTCATCTGCGGCACGCAGGAGCTGCACAAGGAGCTCGAGGCGGAGATCGCGTCCTTCTTCGCCGCCGACGACGCGATCCTCTACATGACCTGCTGGGCCGCGAACGAGGGCCTCTTCGCCGCCGTCCTCGACGAGGTCGACGGCCTCTACTCCGACGAGCTCAACCATGCCTCGATCATCGACGGCGTGCGGCTGTCGAAGGCGAAGCGGTTCCGCGCGCCGCACGGCGACCTGGCCGCCCTCGAGAAGATGCTCGCCGACGACCGGACGTCGCGGTACCGGCTCTACATCACCGACGGCGTCTTCTCGATGGAGGGCGAAGAGGCGAACCTCCGCGAGTGCCTCCGGATCTGCGAGGCGCACGGCGCGGTCCTCGCCGTCGACGATTCCCATGCGACCGGGGTCCTCGGAAAGACCGGACGCGGCACGGCCGAGGAGCAGGGAATCCACGGGAAGGTGCCGGTCACGACGGGCACGCTCGGCAAGGCGATGGGCTCGGCGGCCGGAGGCTTCATCACCGGGCCGAAGGCGCTCGTCGACACGCTCCGGCAGCGGAGCCGGACGTATCTGTTCTCGAACTCGCTGCCTCCGGCGGTGGCCGCGGGAGCGCTCGAGGCGTTCCGGCTCCTGAAGGAGGATCCCTCCCCCGTCGCGAGGCTCCGCGAGAACGCCGCCTACTACCGCAAGGCGCTGACCGACGCCGGCTTCACCATCCCGCGCGGCACGCATCCGATCGTGCCGGTCATCGTCGGCGACACCGCGAAGGCGCTGGCGATGGGCAAGGCGCTGTTCGAGGAGGGCGTGTACGTCTCGGGCTTCGGATTTCCCGTGGTGCCGCAGGGCCACGCGCGCCTGCGCTGCCAGGTCTCCGCGGCGCACGAGCGCGTGGACCTCGACAAGGCGGTCGACGCGTTCCGGAAGGTGGGAAAGAAGTTTGGCGGTTTAGAGTTCTAGGCCAGCCGCTCCAGCCTGTCATCCCGAGGAGCGAAGCGACGAGGGATCCCTCTCGAGTCTCAGTGTTCTGGGAAAGGGATCCCTCGCTGCGCTCGGGATGACAGATCAGGCGTCCAACTTCTTCCGGGCGTTGCTCACCAGCAGCCAGCAGAGGAACGCGAACACGATCGCGCCGAGGACGTTGCCCGCGACCCCGTTCTTGATGTCCGGGTAGAACCTCTGCCCCAGGTCGAGCCTCTCGATCAGCGTCGGGTTCTCCATGTGGAGCACCGAATCGCCGATGAACGCGACGAGCGCGATCAAAACTCCCCCGAGCGACCCGCCCGCGACGAGACCCGTCGAGTAGAGCATCCCCGAGGAGAGCTCGCTCTCCTCGCCCTTGCGGTGCGTCATCTTGTCGGACAGGGCCTTCATCATGCCGCCGATCCAGATCGGGAACGTCGTCGAGAGCGGCAGGTACGCGCCGACGGCCCACGAGAGCGCGTGCGCGCCCGCCATCTGCGCCATGAACGCGAGCGCGACGCCGACGAGCACGGGCGCCCACGGGAGGTTGTTCGCGAGCAGACCCTTGATGATCGTCGCCATCAGGGTGGCCTGCGGCGCGGCGAGCTTCGGACCGCCGATGCCGTGCGCCTCGCCCATCGCGTAGGTCTTGTCGAGCAGGAAGAGCGTGCCGCCGATGACCACCGTCGAGGTCAGGACGCCGATGATGAAGCCGATCTGCTGCCGGCGCGGCGTCGCGCCGACCAGGTAGCCCGTCTTCAGATCCTGGGAGGTCGCGCCGGCGTTGGCCGCGGCCACGCACACGATCGCGCCCACGCACAGGGCGACCGACTGGTAGACGTCGCCCGTCCGGCCGAGCGCCACGAACACGACGCAGGTCGCCATGATCGTCGCGATCGTCATGCCCGAGATCGGGTTCGACGAGGTGCCGATGATGCCGACGATGCGCGAGGAGACCGTCACGAAGAAGAAGCCGAAGACGACGACGAGCAGTCCCATCATCAGCGAGCCCGGGAAGGGCCCATGCGGGAAGCCGGGCAGGATCGTGATGATGACGGCGAGGACGATCGAGCCGACCACCACGAGGCCCATCCCGAGGTCCCGCTCCGTGCGCACCGCCTCGTTCGCCTGACCGCCCTTCCCGAAAGACTTGACCGACTCGCGGAACGCCGAGACGATCGTCGGCAGGGTCTTGATGAGCGTCATCACGCCCGCGCAGGCGACGGCGCCGGCGCCGATGTAGCGCACGTAGGCGCGGTAGATCCACTCCGCGTGGGAGTGGCTCGCCATCCACGCATCGGTGAAGCCGAGGTTCTTCAGGTCCTGGACGATGCGGCCCTCGGCGACGAAGATCGAGATGAGCGGAATCAGCGCCAGCCACGAGAGCACGCCGCCCGACGCGAGCTCGCCCGCGATGCGGGGGCCGATGATGTAGCCGAGACCGAGGTACTCCGGCGTGACGTCGCAGTTGAGGGTCGCGTCGGGGATCCTGCCGTCCTTGCCGGTCCGGAACCACGTCGCGGTCTCGTTCCAGAGACCGAGGATGCCGTAGAGGAACTTGTAGAGCATCGCGGCGCCGACGCCCTTGAACACCATCTTCGCGAGGTCGCCGCCCTTCTCGCCGGCGATGAGAACGTCCGCGCAGGCGACGCCTTCCGGGTACCGGAGGTTGCCGTGCTCCTTGACGATCAGCGCGCGGCGCAGCGGAATCATGAAGAGGACGCCGAGCGTCCCGCCGACCGCGGAGAGGACGAAGATCGTGACGTATTTGAAGTAGGTCGCGCCGTCCGCGAGGAACAGGAGCGCCGGCATCGTGAAGACGACGCCGGCCGCGACCGACTCGCCCGCCGAGCCGATCGTCTGGACCATGTTGTTCTCGAGGATCGTCGACTTGCCGAAGCGCTTGAAGACGGCGATCGCGAGCACCGCGATGGGCACGGACGCGGAGACGGTCAGGCCGGCGCGGAGCGCCAGGTATACGGTGGCGGCGCCGAAGAGGACGCCGAAGAAGATGCCGAGGAGGATGGCCTTCGGCGTGAACTCGGCGATGTCCTGCCCGGGCGAGACGTACGGACGGAACTCCGACCCGGACGGGGCTTCGTGGGCCATGCGACCTCCGCTTGAACCGTCTGGCGATTGGCTGTTTGGCGGGGGGATTATATGTGCGCCCCGACGGGGCGCTTCAAACTCCTCAGGTGCCTCCGAAGCCCACGGTGACCGAGCCGTTCTCCAGGATGACGGGCACCTGACGGCCGCCGGAGAGCTCGATCATCCGGTCGAGCTCCTTCGGGTCCTGCTTGACGTTGAGATACCGAACCGAGTACTGGCGCTTCGCGTAGTCCTCACGGGCCGCGGTCGTGTAGGGTCAGGTGTCCTTGCCGAAGATCTCGACGCGCTTCTCGCTCATTTGTCCCTCCGCGTGGCCAGATGATACTGGGAGAGGGCGCCGCCGCGACGTTCCCGCTCTCTCCGGTCAGCCCGCGAAGCGGGCTGCTAGGATTCCGAGTCCATGCGCCTGCTCGCGGCCGCCGTCCTCGTCCTCTCCGTGACCGCGCCCCTCGCCGGCGCCGTGCTCGCGGGCGCGGTATCCCTCGTCGCGGACGGAAAGCCCCGTGACGACGCCTCGAATGCGGTCGTCTGGCTCGAGGGCGCGCCGCGCACCGGCGCCGGTCCCGCGAAGGCCGACATGAAGCAGGAGTCCAAGCGGTTCCAGCCGAAGGTCGTGGCCGTCGAAAAGAACGGGACCGTCGAGTTCCCGAACGACGACCCGATCTACCACAACGTCTTCTCCGTCTCGGGCGGCAACCGTTTCGACCTCGGGCTGTACCGGAGCGGCGCTTCGAAGTCGAGGAAGTTCGAGGAGACGGGACTCGTCCGCGTGTACTGCAACATCCACCCGCAGATGGTCGGCTTCATCGTCGTCGTCGATTCGGACCACGTCGCGGTGACGGGCCCGAGCGGCGCCTTCCGCTTCGACGGGGTGCCCCCCGGCCGCTACGTGATCAAGGCCTGGCACGAGGAGGCGGGCGAGATCTCGCAGCCCGTGACCGTGCGCGGCTCGGGCGACGCGCCGCTCGAGCTGAAGCTCGACGCGACCGGATTCAAACCGGAGCCGCACAAGAACAAGTACGGAAAGGACTATCCGCCGAACGCCGGCGCCTCCAGCGATGAGCGCTACTGAGGCGCCGTCGAGCGCCGGACTGACGGCGAGCGAGCTGCCGCTCAAGGGGTTGAGGCTCCCCCCGCCCGATCCGCCCCGCTTCTCGCTGACGCTCAAGATCTTCGCGACGGCCGCGCTGCTCATTCTCATCGCCGTCGGCGGCGCCGTGGCCGTGTCGGCCGTTCGCTCCCGGGCGGTCGCGGACGCGAAGATCGCGGAGGACCTGAAGAAGTCCGGCCCCGCATGGGAGTCGTTCCAGCAGAACCGCTACGCCGAGCTCCAGCGCTCGCTCGCCGTGGTCGTGAACAGCGCCGGGACGATCTCTCTCATGACGACGCTCGTGCCGGAGACCGGAAAGCCCGACGCGGCCACCGTGTTCGACACGCTGAAGCGCGAGCAGGCGTCGAGCGCGCGGGCGGACTTTCTGATCGCGACCGACCCGAAGGGGCAGGCGCTCGCGCGGACCGATCGGCCCCTCCCCTACACCGCCGACCTCTCCGGGGTGCCGACGATCGCCGGCGCGCTCCAGGGAGAGCAGACCGAGGGCATCTGGCTGTCGGGCGGCAAGCTGTACGACGTCGTCGCGGCGCCGGTGCTCGAGGGAGGCTCCCGCCTCGTCGGCGCGATCGCCGCCGGCTTCCAGATCGACGACGAGGTCGCGCGCAATCTCGAGCAGCTCCTCAACACGCAGGTGGTGTTCCTGTCGGATGCGGGCAAGCCCGGCGGCCCGGCGAAGGTCGCGCTCGCGGCGTCCACGATGGGGCCGCTCGGCGCCGCCGCGCTGTCGGCGATCGGGCGGCGCGACGACCTCGTGCAGGCCGTCCTGAGGCAGGGCAAGACGATCGGGCCGCTCGCCCTCGACATCGGCGGCGAGACGTTTCTCGCCTACCTTCTCCCGATCCGCTCGTCCTCCGACCAGCTCGTCGGCGCCGCCGTGGCGCTCCGGAGCCGGGAGCGGGAGCTCGCGGCGTTCCGGCAGATCCAGAACACGCAGGTGCTCGTCGGCTTCGCGTCTCTCGTCGTCGCGTTCGTCCTCTCGTTTTTTCTCGCGCGGCGGATCACCGGCCCGGTCGAGCGCCTCGTCGCCGCCACGGAGCAGGTCCGCGTCGGCAACCTCGAGACGCCGGAGCTGCCGATCGACGCGAAGGACGAGATCGGCATCCTCGCGCGCTCGTTCCGGGCGATGCTCGAGGAGCTGAAGGAGAAGGCCGCGCTCGAACGGTACGTCGCGTCGCTCGACACCCGGATGGGCAGCGAGGAAGAAACCCTGGCGATGGTGGGCGTCACGGCGGCCTCGGGCGGCGAGCCGCGGGTCGGGGAGGTGTTCGCGGGCCGCTACGAGATCCAGGGCGTGCTCGGCCGAGGCGGGATGGGCATCGTCTATCGCGCGCACGATCGTGACCTCGACGACGCCGTGGCCATCAAGACGCTCCGCGGCGAGGCCCTCTCGGCCGACCCGAGCCTGCTCGATCGCTTCAAGCAGGAGATCCGCCTCGCGCGGCGGATCACGCACCCGAACATCCTCCGGACCCACGACCTCGGCGAGGCGGCCGGGCTGCGCTACCTCTCGATGGAGTTCGTGCGAGGGCTGACGCTCAAGCAGCTGATCGAGGCGGCCGACATCCTGCCGACCCCGGTCGCCCTGCGCATCGCCAAGCAGCTCTGCGCCGGCCTCGCCGCGGCCCACGAGGTCGGCGTCATCCACCGCGACATCAAGCCGCAGAACATCATCATCGAGGCCGCGGGGGGACTGAAGATCATGGACTTCGGCATCGCGCGGCTCCAGGAAGAGCGCGGCATGACCGCCGAGGGCACGGTCGTCGGCACTCCCGACTACATGTCGCCCGAGCAGGCGCGCGGCATCGCGCTCGACTTCCGGTCCGACATCTACTCGACCGGCGTCGTTCTCTACGAGATCTTCACCGGCACGCTTCCCTTCGACGGCGAAACGCCGCTCGCGGTCGTCCTGAAGCACATCCAGGAGAATCCCCCGTCGCCGCAGGCGAGGAACCCGAAGATCGACCCGAAGGTGTCTCAGATCATCCTGAAGTGCATGCAGAAGGACCCGAAGGAGCGCTACCAGAGCGTCAACGACCTGTACGAGGCGCTGACGCGGGTGACGGCTTGACGGCGCGATCGCTGACGGCGAGCGTGCTCCTCCTCGCCGTTCGGGCGCTCGCCGCCGCGCAGGAGGCGGCGCCGGAGTACTTCGAGGAAAACGCGAAGCCGCACCTCGCCTTTCAGTGGGACTTCCTCGCGCGGTACGACAACATCAACCACCTCGACGGCTACGACTACTACTACGCCTCGACGATCAGCCGCGGCCGCTTCGAGCTGCGGCCCGAGCTCGACTTCCTCGTCTCGCCCACGGTGCGGTTCGGCGTGCGGGGCGTCTTCGACTACGGCACCGAGCCGAACTACGACAACGCGATCTACGGCGACAACTACGTCTCCCGCGGCGCCGTCGTCGACGAGTACTTCTTCCAGTGGACGCCGGGCCCGTGGAAGTTTCAGGCCGGCGCCTTCGAGATCCCGGTGGTCGCCAGCGAAATGATGTGGGACCATCGCGACGTCACGACGCCGGGCGCCGCGCTCTCCTACGTGCACACGCTCGGCGCCTCGTCGACTCTGACCTTCACCGGCGCCGGCATCTACAGCGCGCAGCGCTACCGCGACAAGTCGCTCCTCGGCGTCGGCCAGGTGGTGTGGAACTGGGGGAACGAGAGCCGCTTCGCCGTGCAGGCGTCGTCCGCCTTCTGGCACATGGACATGGACGACGTCGATCCGCAGTACTACCGTCAGAACCGCGTCCGGGTGGCGCCCGACGGAGAGCTGTCGTACCTCTCGAAGTTCCAGCTCCTCGACAATCTCGTCCAGCTCCGCTTCCCGCTCGGAGGCGTTCCGGCGTCGATCAGCCTCGACTTCGTCCACAACTTCGGCGTCGTGGGGAGCGGCCCGAACGCGTACGAGGCCGCCGCGACGGTCGGAACCGTCGGAACGCCGGGCCGCTGGCGCGCCTTCGTCGTCTTTCAGTACGTCGGCCGGGACGCGGTCGTGGGCGCGTACAACACCGACGACTGGTGGTGGCACACTTGGGCCGAGGGATACCGGGCCGGCTTCGCCTACACGGTGCTGCCGCTCGTCTACGTCCAGCCGTCGGTCGTGTGGCAGAGGCGGCTCGATTCGCACCACTGGATCAATCGAGTGACGGTCGACCTGGTGAAGATGTTCTGAGCGGTCGGCCCGCAACCGTATAGAATCGGACTGTCCATGGGCAAAACTCTGATCGCCTGCGTCGAGGATCTCTTTTTCCGCTCGAAGATCGAGGCGACCACGCGGCACCTCAACGCACCGGTGCGCTTCGTCGCCGCGGGCGACCTCGCCGCCGCCTGCGACGACGGCGCCGCGGCGGTTCTCCTCGAGCTCTCCGGCAACGGCCGGACGCTCGCCGCCGTGCAGGAGCTGCGGAAGAATGGCTCGACCGCGACGCTGCCGATCATCGGGTTCCTGTCCCACGTCGACAAGGAGCTCGCCGGCAAGGCGCAGGCGGCCGGCGTCTCCCGCATCATGCCGCGCAGCGAATTCTCCGAGACGCTGCCCGACCTCGTCATGGATCTCCTCGCCCCCGGCACCAAGCGCGAGGTGCAGGAGGAGCCCGAGCTCCCGGACGAATAACGCGGCGGGGGAACGCCGCGTCGGCATCCGGGCCGAGCGAAGCGAGGGCCGCATGCCGAAGAAAGACGTCGCGACGCCGCACGCGTCGCGGTCATCCCGAGGGTCGTGAGCCCGAGGGATCCCTTTCAAATCCACGCTGCGGCAGCTAAAGGGATCCCTCGCTCCGCTCGGGATGACAGGTTAATCGGGGAACGACAAAACCGCATCTTTTCCGGTCTCGGGAATCAGGCGCACAATAGAGCCGTGCGCCTGCTGCGCCGCGCGATCTCGGCCTGGTTCGTACGGATCCTCACGGAGCCCCGCCGGCGCTACCGTCATTTCGTCGAGACCGTTCCCGACACGCTGAAGGCGACGATCCGTCCCGGCGACGTCATCCTCGTCGACGGGAACCAGCGGGTCTCGCAGGCGATCAAGTACCTCACGACGTCCTCCTGGTCGCACAGCGCGCTCTACGTCGGCGACGCCCTGCTCCGGCGGGAGCCCGCGCGGCGCGCCGAGATGCACCGGCGCTTCGGGCGGGAGGCCAGGCACCTGATCGTCGAGGCGCTGGTCGACAAGGGCGTCGTGGTCTCGCCGCTCGCGAAGTACATGGACCTGAACCTGCGGGTCTGCCGTCCCGTCGGGCTCAAACCCGAGGACCTCGCCCTGGTGCTCGACTACGTCATCGCCCGGGTGGGTTGGAAGTACGACCGCCGCAATTTCTGGGACCTGACGCGATACCTCCTGCCGTTCCATCTCATCCCGTCGAGCCTGCGCGAGGACGCGCTCCACTTCGGCAGCGGCCGCGAGACCGAGACGATCTGCTCGACCCTCCTCGCCGAGGCCTTCGGCCAGGTCGGTTTCCCGATTCTCCCGGATGCCTATCCGCCGCAAGCCGCACACCCTCGGGGAGCGCCTGCGCCAGCAGGTCCTCGGACGGCCGACCCGGCGCGCGTACAGCGGTCTTCTCCGCGCGCGGCACCCGACCCTCTGCGTCCCCCGCGACTTCGACTTATCGCCCTACTTCGAGATCGTGAAGTTCTCGCCCCGCCACGCGGCCGCGTTCGATTACCGGACGCTCGAGTGGGAGAGCAGAACCTAGGGTCCCCCTTCCCCGCGTCCGCCATAGAATCCTCCTCCGGTGTCCAAACCCAAGGCCTCCGACCGCAGCGGGATGACCCGCCTCATCCGGGAGCTCCTCCGCCCGTACCGCGGATGGCTCGTGATCGTTTTCGTCGCGATGCTCGTCGAGACCGCGATGAGCCTCGCCGGACCCTGGCCGCTGAAGATCGTGCTCGACAGCGTCATCGGTCATCACCCGATGCCGGCGTGGGCCGCGCACCTCATCGGGCCCGCAGCTCGCCGACCACAAGATGGGGCTCGCGGCCGTCGCCGCGGCGTTGATCGTCGTCATCGCGCGTGCTCGGCTCGGCCGCGAGCTACGTCGACAACTACTACACCGAGAGCGTCGGGCAGTACGTGGCGAACGACCTCCGCATGCGCGTGTATCACCACCTCGACCGGCTCTCGCTCGGCTACTACGACAAGCAGCAGACCGGGAACCTCCTCTCGACCATCACGACCGACATCACGACGATCCAGAACTTCGCTTCCGGTTCGACGCTCGGGATCTTCGTCGACATCCTGACGATCATCGGGATGCTCGGCATCATGTTCTGGCTGGATTTCGACTTCACGCTCATCGCGGTGGGGGTCACGCCGTTCCTCCTCTTCTTCGTCTCGCGCTTCAAGAAAGCCGTCAAGAAGGCGACGCACGAGGTGCGCCACCGTCAGAGCGACATCGTCGCCGTCGTCCAGGAAGGCCTCGAGTCGATGCGCGTCGTCAAGGCATACGGGCGCGAGCAGCTCGAGGAGGAGCACCTGAAGGACGCGAGCCAGGCCGCGGTGGACGCGGCCCTGAAGGCCCGCCGGGTCAAGTCGCTCCTATCGCCGGTCGTCACCGTCGTCGTCTCGCTCTGCACCGGCTACGTGCTCTATCGCGGCGCCTCGCTGATCCTCACCGGCGCCATGACGATCGGCGCGCTGACGGTGTTTCTCTCGTACCTGAACAAGTTCTTCAAGCCGGTGCAGGACCTCGCCAAGATGACCAACTCGATCGCGCAGGCGGCCGTCGCCGTCGAACGCGTGCAGACGATCCTCGCGGCCGACGAGATGATCCCGGAGAAGCCCGACGCGCACGAACCGGCCGGCGTCAAGGGCGAGATCACGTTCGAGAAGGTGGCCTTCGCGTACAACCCCGACGCGCCGGTCCTGAAGGAGATCACGTTCAAGATCGAGCCCGGCCAGCTCGTCGGATTCGTCGGCGCGACGGGCGGAGGCAAGTCGACCGTCGCGAGCCTGATCCCGCGCTTCTACGACGCGACCCAGGGACGGGTCCTCATCGACGGCACGGACGTGAAGGACTTCAAGCTGAAGCCGCTGCGGAACCAGATCGGCTGCGTCCTCCAGGACACCGTCCTCTTCGCGGGCACGATCGCCGAGAACATCGCGTACGGGCGGCCGGGATGCCACCCGGGAAGAGGTCGTCGCCGCCGCGAAGCTCGCGAACGCCGACGAGTTCATCGCGCGCATGCCGAAGGGCTACGACAGCGCGGTCGGCGAGCGCGGCATGACGCTCTCGGGCGGCCAGCGGCAGCGCATCGGCATCGCCCGCGCGATCATCCGGAACTCCCCCATCCTCATCCTCGACGAGCCCACCGCGGCGCTCGACACCGAGTCCGAGAAGGTCGTGATGGAGGCGCTCGAGAACCTGATGAAGGGCCGCACCGCGATCGCGATCGCCCATCGCCTGTCGACGATCAAGGACGCCGACAAGATCGTCGTCTTCAAGGACGGATTCGTCCACGAGCAGGGCACGCACCACGAGCTGCTGAAGCTGAACGGCCTCTACGCCGAGCTCTACCGGATCCAGTTTCCGTCCGACGCCGGGGTTCCCCCGGCGCCTCCGGCCGTGACCGCCTGACCAGGAGGAACCGATGCCGTCTCGTTCCCTCATCGTGCTTCCCGACGACGCCGCGACGCCGATCCTCGAGGCGATCGGCAAGGCGAAGAAGATGCTCCGGATCAAGATGTTCGTCTTCTCCGATCCGGCGCTGCTCGACGCCGTCATCGCCGCCCACGAGCGCGGGGTCCGGGTGCAGGTGATGCTCAATCCCGAGCGCCGCAGCGGCGAGGAGGACAACGAGGCGACCCGCCGGAAGCTCTCGAAGGCCGGCGTCGCCGTCAAGGACAGCAATCCCGCCGTCGACCTGACGCACGAAAAGTCCATGGTCGCCGACGACGCGGTCGCGTTCGTGAAGTCGCTCAACTGGGCGACGAAGAATCTGACCGAGACGCGCGACTATGCCGTCGTCACCGATCACCGCCACGAGGTCGGCGAGATCGTCGAGGGCTTCGAGGCCGACTGGGAGCGCCAGGCGTTCGATCCGGGCTCCGATGCGCGATTGATCTGGTGCCCGATCAACGGCCGCGACCGCATCGCCCAGTTCATCGACGCCGCCAAGCACACGCTCTTCGTGCAGAACGAGCGCTACCAGGACGCGGTCATCCTCGAGCGACTCGTGCGCGCCGCCGAGCGCGGCGTCAAGGTCCACATCATGGCCCGTCCGCCGCACTCCCTGAAGAAGGAGAAGCTGGTCGAGGGCGTCGGAGGCCTGCGCATCCTCGACGACGTCGGGATCAAGATCCACAAGCTGAAGGGGCTGAAGCTCCACGGCAAGATGCTGCTCGCCGACGGCATCGCGGCGATCGTCGGCTCGATCAACCTCGCGCCCGGCAGCTTCGACAGCCGGCGCGAGCTCGCGATCGAAGTGCGCGACGACGACGTGGTCGAGCGTCTGCACGAGATCGCTCGCCGGGACTGGGAGAACTCCCACCCGCTCGACCTCTCGGACGAGGGCCTCCTCGCCGATCTCGAGGACCGTTCGGAGGGCGCGGCGGAGAGTCTCGCGATCCCGGCGGGAAAAAAGAAGGAAAAGAAGGGCGGCAAGAGCGGGAAGTCCGCGAAGAAAGCCGCGAAGAAGTCGGCGAAGAAGGCCGCGAAAAGGGCCGCGAGGTCAGCGAAGTCCGCGAAAAAGACCTCGAAGAGTCCGAAGAAGTCGAAAACGAAGAAGTCGAAGAAGTCGAAGAAGTCGAAGAAGAAAAAGTCCTAGCGGCTGCGGCGCGGCCGGCGGTGGACTTCTAGGGCGCGATCGATCGGCCGCCGGAGAGGATGCCGTTGACGGCATCGACGCGCCGCTCGAGCACCTTGCGGAGCTTCCCCACCTCGGCGTCGGTCGCCGCGAAGCGCACGCTGTCGCCCTGGAACTCGAAGCGCAACACCGCCTCGCGATCCTCGGGCACGAGACCGAGCAGTCCCGCGCGGTACGCGCGCATCCACTCGGGCGAGGGCTCTCCCTCCAGACGAATCCGGAAGTAGGTCTTCCCGTCGGGCGCCTGCTCCCGGAGCGGCTGATCCTGCGAGACCCACACGCGATGAGTGGCCGGCGCCTCGCCGGGGCGGCGCCGCATCGGACGGCGGTGCTGAGGACGTCTCATTCGAGAGGGGATTCTGTCACGGATGCCTCGGGGAAGCGCAAGTCACGACGGGAACGTGCCCGCGCTCACGACCGTGAACGCATCGGGCCGCACCCGGGCCGCGAAGGCGGCATCGGCTTCGGCCTTGGTCACCGCCGCGACCCTCGCCGGAAAGGCGTCGAGGTATCCCACCCCGAAGCCGTAGTAGATGGCGGCGTCGAGCGCCTGGGCGATGCCGGCGTTCGAACCGAGGTCCACCTTGAAGCGCCCGATCCTCGCGCTCTTCTCCTCCGCGAGCTCCTTCTCCGTCATGCCGCCCGAGAGGTACTTGCGGATCTCGTCGAGCGTCGCGGCGAGCGCCTGGCCGCGGCTCTGCGGCTTCACCGTCAGGCTGACGACGAACGGTCCGGCGAGATGCGTGGCCGAGAAACTGGAGTGGATGCCGTACGTCAGGCCCTCCGTGTCGCGGACGCGCACGCCGAGCCGGGAAGTGAGCGAGGACTGGCCGAGCGCGGAGTTCGCGAGCGAGCAGGCGAGAAACTCGGGGTCGGTGCGTGCGAGCGTCGCCGGCACCGCGAGCACCACGTCGGCGTTCGCCTTGTCGGCCATCCGCACCGTCTCCTCGCCGGGCGAGGGCGGGGGAATCGGCGGGACGGCGATGCCGGAGGAAGGCCCGGCCCCCCACGGTCCGAGTCCCGCCTCGAGACGGTCGAGGACGTGCTCGGCGTCCACGTCTCCCACGATGACGAGGGCGAGCGAGTCGGCGCCGTAACGAGCCTGGTAAAACGCCTCGAGATCGGCGCGGTCCAGGGCCTCGACCCGCGCGATCCGCTCGGCTCCGGTCAGGCGGTGCAGCGGGTGCGCGAGCGGATAGATGCGCCGCATGGCCGCCTCGTAGGCCCGCAGCGACGTCTGCTCCTGCTGCTGCCGGATGGCGCCGACGAGCCGCTTCTTTTCCTTCTCGAGCTCCTCCGCCGGAAACGTCGGCATGCGGAGGATCTCGGCGAGCGTGTCGAGCAGCAGGTCCGTGTCGCGCGAGAGCGCGGCGCCCGTGACGTCGACGCCGACCGGGTCGCTCGCGTCGGAGGAGAAGGAGAGGCTGGCCGCGCGGCTCTCGAGGTCCTCGGCGAGCTCGAGTTTCGTGCGGCGAGCGGTGCCCTTCATCAGCTCGCCCGCCGCCATCGACGCGACCATGCGCCGGTCCTCGCGGGCATAGAGCCGGCCCGCGCGCAGGGAGCCGGAGAGCGCGACCGTCGGGTTGAAGCGGTTCTCGAGGACGAAGAGGCGCGCGCCGTTGGAAAGCGTCCGCTGCCGGACGGTCTCGACGAACGGGCGGCGCGGCGGCGGCGCGACGGCGGCCGCGCTCACTCCTCCGGCTCCTCCGCGGGAATCGTCAGACCCGTCGGCGGCTTCGGAAGGTACTGGCCGACCGTCAGGCCATCGTCGTGGAGGTATGTCAGCACGACCCGCTGCACGTCGGCGGGCGTTACGCGCCGGATCGCCGCGGGGTAGTCCGCGTACCACTGCCAGTCCGCCACGGCGATCGCCTCGGACAGCGACGCCGCGATCTGGTCGGTCGAGTCCCGGTCGAACACGACTTCGGCCTCGATCTGGGTCCGCGCCTTCTCGCATTCCGCCTCGGTCACCGACTCGGCCGCGATGCGCGCCACCTCGCGGCGGATCACGCCCTCGACCTCCGCGGGCTCGATCCCCGGCCGGACCGGAGCGAAGACCGAGAAGAGCGCCGGGTCGCGCAGCTGCCACGGCACGACGGTCACCGAGAGCGCGAGGCTCTTCTCGACGAGCGCCTGGTGCAGGCGGGCCGTGATGCCGCCGCCGAGGATGTGGCCGAGCACCGCGAGCGCCTGGGTGTCGGAATGGCGCGCCTCGACGGTGCGCCACGAGAGGCCGCACCAGGCGACTTCGCCCGCGCGGCGCACGACGAACCGCCGCTCGCCCTCCTGCGGCGGCTCGGCCGTGTACACCTCGGGGATGGGCCGGAGCGACGGCGGAATCGCGCCGAAGCGGCGCTCGATCGCGCACAGCGCGTCGGTCTCGTCGAAGTCGCCGATCAGCATCGCCGTCGCGTTGTTCGGGTGGTAGAAGGTGTCGTAGAACTCGCGCAGGCGCTCCGTCGAGACGCCCTCGATGTCGGTCCGCCAGCCGATCGTCGGATGGTGGTACGGGTGCTCGCGGAAGGCCGTGGCGAACGTCTCCTTGTAGAGCACCTGGAACGGCGAGTTCTCGCCGCGCTCGAACTCGTTGCGCACGACGGTCATCTCGGGGGCGCGGTCCTCGTCGCGCAGGAGCGCGCTCCGCATGCGCGAGGCCTCGATCGCCAGCGCCGTCTCGAGCGCGTCGGAGGGAATCGTCTCGTAATAGTTCGTGCGGTCGAACCAGGTCGTCGCGTTGAAGCGCGCGCCGATCGCCTCGAGCACCGCGGCGACCGCCGTGCCCTTCGCCCGGTCGAAGTCCGGGGTCCCCTTGAACATCAGGTGCTCGAGCAGGTGCGTCGAGCCCGTGTGCCCCACGGCCTCGTTGCGGCTGCCGACCCGATACACGATCGCGAAGGTCGCGACGGGCGCGACGCGGTTCTGCAGGAGGAGGACGCTCAGGCCGTTCTTCCGGAGGCGAAACTCGCGGAATCCGGCCTTCTCCGCGATCAGCTCGTAGGCAGGGTTCGGGGAGGAAGGGGGAGCCGCGGCGGCGGCCGGCCGGGGCGGGGCCGAGCTCAATGCCGGCAAGCTCGTTCGGCGGCCGGCCCTCGGTTCTCCCGGCGGCTCATCGTCCGCCCGCCACGTCTTCGGCGCCGTCGACGCCGATCACGTTGCCGCTGATCCAGGAGCCGCCGTCGCCGCACAGCGCGACGAGGGCCTTCGCCACGTCCGAGGGAATCGTGAGCCGACCCGCCGGGTGCATCGACGACACCCGTTCGATCATGGCCTGGTTGCCGGGAATCTTGCGGAGGGCGGGCGTGTCGGTGACGCCGGCGCGCAGCGCGTTGACCGCGACGCGGTGCGGCGCGAGCTCGACCGCGAGCTGGCGCACGTAGGATTCGAGCGCCGACTTCGCGGCGGAGACGGCGCCGTAGGCGGGCCACACGATGTGGTCTCCCGCCGAGGTCATCGCGAAGATGCGCGCCCCCGGCGAGAGCAGCCCGCCGTAGAAGAGGTCCTGCGTCCAGTACACGAGCGAGTTGGCCATGACGTCGAGCGTCATCTCGATCTGGGGCTTCGAGATCGCGTTCTCGCGGGGCTCGGCGAAGAATGGCCTCAGGGTGCCGAACGCGAGCGAGTGGAGCAGCACGGACACGCGGGACTCGGCCGGGTCGGAGCCGCACGCCCGCCGGATCGCCTCGACGACCTCGCCGCGCCGCGCATCGTCCGCCGCGTTGACGTTGAAGAACTCGGCGCGGCGCCCGATCTCGCGGATCTCGCCGACGATGCGATCCACGTTCGGCTGCGTCGACTTGCGGTCGAGATGGACGCCGAAGACGTTCCAGCCCGAGCGGGCGAGCTCCAGCGAACAGGCCTCGCCGAAACCGGAGGAGGCGCCCAGCACCAGGGCCCAGCGGGAGCGCGCATCGGGGCTCAAAGCGGCGGGCATCTTAGCACCGCCGAGGGTAGACTCCGGACCGGCGATGGATGCGGCGGCGGAGCGGTCGGGGCCCGAACGGACCCTCCTCGCCGCCCTGCTCTTCCTCGCCGCCGTCGCCGTCTTCGAGCCCGCCGGCTCGGGCCTAGCGGAGCCCGACGAGACGCGCTACGCGGAGATTCCACGGGAGATGCTCGCGACCGGCGACTTCGTGACGCCGCGGCTGAACGGGTTGCCCTACTTCGAGAAACCGCCGCTCCTCTACTGGGCGAACGCCCTCGCGTTCCGCGCGCTGGGGACGACACCGTGGGCGGCCCGTCTGCCGACTCGGCTCGCGGGCCTCGGCACGGTGGCGCTCGTCGTGCTCGCGGCCGGCGCCGGCGGACGGCGGCGGGACGGACTCGCCGCGGGCATCCTGCTCCTCGCGAGTCCCATCGGTTTCCTGCTCGCGCGCACGAACCTGACCGACGGGCTCCTCACCTTCCTCTTCACCGCGACGCTCCTCGCGGCTCGGGCCGCGATCCTGCGGCGAGACCGGGACCTTCCCTGGCGATGGCTCGCCGCCGTGGCCGGCGCCGCGGCCGCCGGGGCGTTTCTGACGAAGGGACTGATCGCGCTCGCGCTGCCGGGGCTCGTCCTCCTCGTCTGGGCGGCGGCGACCGGCCGGTTTCGGAGTCTCGCCGCGCTCCTCGTCTCGCCCGCTCCGCTCGTCTTTCTCGTCCTCGCCGCGCCCTGGTTCGTGCTCGTCGAGCGGCGGCATCCCGGCTTCCTGCGGTTCTTCTTCGTGCACGAGCACTTCCAGCGCTTCGCGACGGGAACGGCGAAGCGCGCGGGGCCCGTCACCTACTTCGTGCCGGTCTTCATCCTGGGATTCCTGCCGGGACTCTCGTTCTTCCTCGCCGCGCTCCGCGGCGCGGCGCGCCGCGCCGACCCGCGATTCTTCTTCGTGGTGTGGTTCGCGGTCGTGTTCGTCTTCTTCTCGGCGTCGCAGAGCAAGCTGCCGCCGTACCTGTTTCCGGCGATTCCGGCGGCCGCCGTGCTCGGGGGCGGCGTCGCCGCGGCGACGAGGCGGCGCGGCCCGTGGGCCGCCCATGCGCTGCTCGCGACGGCGCTCGCGGCGGCGCTGGTCCTCCACCCGGTGACGCGCGGCTTTCTGATGGAGAACCGCCTGCAGGCGCTGATCGCGCCGGCGCTCGGCATCCTCGTGCTCGTGGCGTGGGCGGCATTCGTGTTCGCGCAGGACGCGCCGCGGCTCGCCCTGCTGTCGCTCGCCGCCGGCTGGGGCGCGTTCCTCGGGGCCGTCGTTCTGGCGTGGCCCCGGGTGCCGCAGGCGCGGTACCCGGCGGAGCTCGCCGCGGCCGCGAGAGCGGAGGGCGCGCCGGAGCGCGTGCCGCTCGTCGGCTACAGGGACTACGTCAACGGCGTGAGCGTCGCCCTCGCGAAGCCGATTCCCGTCGCGGCGTATCGGGGCGAGCTCGAGCCGGAGTTCGAGTCGAATGCCGCCACGCGCGAATCGCTGATCTGGCCGGCGGAGAGGTTCTGGCGGGAATGGAAGGGCGACCGTCCGATGCTCGCGCTGGTGCGGATGCAGGACCTCGTCGAGATGATGACCGCCACGCCGCCGGCGCGGGTCGTGCGGTGGGCCGGACGGCACGCGATCGTGGCGAATTTTCCGGGGCCGTAGGAGGGAGCTGCAGAGGCTTTCGGACACCCCTCACCCCTACACCCCTCTCCCGAAGGGAGAGGGATGGCTCGACTTTGTCGATGGCCCCTCACCCCGACGGGATCCCTCGCTCCGCTCGGGATGAGGGAGAGTTACGGGGCTTCGCTTTTCTACGGGATGTATCCCTTGATCGTCCGCGCCGTCACGCCGGGCTTGTCGACCGTGACGGCGACCGTGCGGTATTCGCCGTCGGGCTTCTGCGAGTCGGTGCGGAAGGCGACGATGTACTGAGACCGCAGCTCCTCCTCGATGCGCCGAGTGACCTCGCCGATCTTCGCGGCGCTCGAGATGTGGAAGACTTCGCCGCCCGACTCCTGGGCGAGCTCGTTGATCTGCTTCCGGATGCCGAAGTCGAGCACCGAGATCCCGACTCCGATCACGTAGACGGGAGCCCCGGCGGAGCGCGCGTACCGCAGCAGCGTCGCGAAATCGACGTGCGAGTGGTTGTCGGCGCCGTCCGAGACGACGATGAGCGCCTTGCGCCCCTGCAGTGTCCGGAACTGGTAGAGGCCGAGGACGATCGAGTCGAACAGCGCGGTCGCGCCGCGCGCGGACGTCTCGCGCGCCGCGCGCTGCAGCGACGCGGAATCGCCGGTCAGCTCCTGGATCATGTGCGGCTGCTCGCGGAACTCGATCACGAACCCCTTGTCCTTGTCGCGGATCAGCCCCCGGAAGAGCTCGACCGACGCGTCGTGGACGAACGGCATCGACTTCTCCATCGACCCCGAGCCGTCGACGACGAGCCCGATCGTCAGCGGGAGCTTCTCGGCGACCTCGAATCCCGTGATCGTCTGCTTCCGCCCGTCCTCGTCCACGGTGAAATCGTTCTCCCCGAGTCCCTTGACGAACCGGTTGTCCTTGTCGAGCGCGGAGACGTGGAGCTGCACGATGTCGACGCGGACGCTCTCGATGGTCGTGTTCGGCCCCTTGAGCATGCGGATGTCGTTCGCTTCCTTGCCGTCCTCGCCGATCGCCGTCGCGCGGAGGTAGTCCGACTTCGAGTACTCGTTGAACGGGATCGTGAGCTCGTAGGGTCCCGAGTCCGTCCAGGTGTGGAGCTTCTTGTTGCCGAGGAAGAGCTCGACCTGCCTCGCGACGCCTCCGGAGATCGACTGCACCGCGACCTTGACCCGCACCTTGCCGCCGGCGGGATCGGCCTCCGGCAGGATCTTCACCGCCAGACGCGCGGAGCCCTGGTTGATCGACCACGCATCCTCGTCGATGACGCGGCCGTTCGAGTCGTAGCCCACCGCGCGGACGGTCTGCTTGCGCGGGACCTGGCCGAGGTCGATCTCGACGGAGTAGGGCGGCCGGGTGCGCCGGACGATCAGCTTGTCCTCGAGGTAGAACTCGACGCGCGTAATCGGGGGCTGCGCGTCGGCCTCGAGCCGGAGCAGCCCGACGGGCGCCTCGCGGTCCGGCGGCAGGATCTTCAGCTTCGACTCGCCGGGCGACGCGGCATTCGCCGCCTCGTCGGCGATGACGACCGCCTCGGCCGAGGGCAGCGTCGAGGCCTCCCCGGGCGCCATGTCCGCCGAGAACTTCGCGCCGACCTCCGGCACCGAGAGCTCCGTCGCGGCCTCGCCGACCTGGCGATTGCCGGGGGCGATCAGGATGAGCTTGAGCGTGTAAGAGCCGGGCTCGATCGCCCGCAGAAACGCGTACGTGAAGGTCGTGCGGGTCCCGATCTCGCCCGAGACGGGGTACTTGAACGCCTGGACGACCTCGGTGCCCTTCACGAAGCTGCCCTCCAGCTCGCCGGAGAAGGTCGTCAGGCCCCGCTTGCCGGCGGCCATCGAGAGCTCGGGGGCGCGCAGCCGAATCCGCATGACGGTCTTCAGGCCGGCCATGCCGAGGTACTCGGCCGTGACGTGGAGCGGAAACTTTCCGGCGGAGGTCGAGAGGTCCGTGTCGCGGTTCTGCTCGGGCGGGGGCGGGGGCGTCTGCGCGGCGGCCGGGACGGCGAGACCGAGGAGAGCGGGCGCGGCGAGGGCGATCGAGGCGAGCCGGAGCCGGAGTCTCATGCGGAAGGATCGAACCACGGAGGCACTCCCGGGAATTCCCGCCCTCAGGAGGCGAGCGCCTCGGCCGGCGCGGCCATCGAGGCCACTCCGTCGAAGAACTGCGTCACCGCTTCCCGGAAGTCGGAGGGGGTCCGGAGCTCCGAGATGCGGATGCGGAGCGCCCGGCCGTGCGGGAGGCCGTTCGTGTACCAGCCGGTCATCGTTCGGAGCTTGTGCAGGGCCTCCTTCGGGTCGTGGGCCGCGGCCTCGATGGCGTCGAAGTGCGCCAGCATCAGGTCCCGCCGCTCGCCGAGCGTGGCCTCGCGGGCCGGGCCGCCCGCCATCCGATCGGCGATCTGGCGGAAGATCCAGGGGTTCTTCATCGTCGCGCGGCCGATCATCACGCCGTCGCACCCCGTCTCGGCCAGCAGCGCGAGGGCGTCTCCGGCGGTCGCGACGTCGCCGTTGCCGACGACCGGGATGGCGAGGTGGCGCTTCAGCTCCGCGATGCGGCTCCGGTCGGCGGACCCCGTGTACATCTGACGTGCGGTGCGCGCGTGCATCGCGACGGCGGCGACACCCTCGTCCTCGCACATGCGGCCGAGGTCGAGGAAGTTGGCGCGCGCGGCGTCGAGTCCGAGCCGAAACTTGACCGTCAGCGGGATCGTCAGCCGCGACCTGACGGCGCGCACGATCGCGCGAGCGAGCGGCGGGTCGCCCATCAGCGCGGCGCCGGCGCAGCCCTTCAACACCTTGTTCGCCGGGCATCCCATGTTGATGTCGCAGACGTCGGGCCGGAGCTCCTCCACGATGTCGGCAGCCGCGGCCATCCTCTCGGGATCCGAACCGTAGATCTGGATCGACAGCGGCCGTTCCTCGTCGGAGAAGACGAGCTTGCGCAGCTGCCGCGCGTTGCCCCGCGTGATCGCCTCGGAAGAGATGAACTCCATCGTGACGAGACCCACCCCGCCGATGCGGCGCAGCATCAGGCGATACACGTGGTCCGTGATGCCCGCCATGGGCGCGAGCACGAGCGGCGGATCGACGCGGACGGGTCCGATGGCGAGCATGGAACCTGTGATTTTAATGTCTCCGGCGGTCTCCCCGGGCCGGCTGCGCCAGGCCACCCGGCCTTGGTAGGATGGAGAGGGTTTCGACTTCGGAGGTTCCGATGTCCTCGACGGCCGCGACCCCGGGCGCCCGGTCCCCCTGGATTCACAGCAGGCGCTTCGACCTCTTCTTCCTGACGCTCTCGGGGGCGCTCGTCTTCTTCCCCTATCTGTCCTACGGCCTGCTGCAGCGGGTCGGCATCTCCGCGGCGACCGCCAGCCTGATCGTCGGCCTTTCGGTGACCGTCCTCGTCGGCGGTCCGCACATGTATTCGACCTTCCTGAGAACGACGCTCGAGCCCCGCTTTCGGGCCCGCTACGGCCTCCTGACCTACCTGCCGCTCGTCGTGATCCCGACGCTGGTGATTCTCGGCGCGATGCGCAACTTCCTGCTGCTCCTGACCGGGTTCTTTCTCTGGGCGTCGCTGCACGTGACGCACCAGGCCCAGTACATCTCGGAGACCTACCGGATGCGCGCCGGCGCGCCGGTCCACCCGATCGACCGGTGGCTCGACGGCGCCGTGATCCTCGGCGCCCTGTACCTGATGGCCATGTACAAGTTCGTCGAGAGCCGGTTCGCCCTCGGCGACAGCCCGCTGCTCTTCCCGGGGTTCCTGAAACATCGCTGGGTGGCCGTGGCGTTCACGTTCGGCTATGCCGCGTTCTTCCTCCTCTACGCGGCGCGGGTGTACGGCGAAATTCGACGCGGCGAATCCTCATGGCCGCGCCTGCTCTTCATGACGATAACGGTCGCGATGGCGATGGTCGTTCCCCTCTTCGACAATCTCGACGTCTCGTTCCAGGGATTCAACACCTGGCACTCGCTCCAGTACCTCGCGCTGACCTGGTTCATCCTCGGGCGGGAGGCCGCGACCGGCCGCATCGGGAACAAGTTCGTGCGGGGCCTCGCCGGCCGCCGGAAGCCCGTGAAGTTCTACGCGACGACGATCGGCGCGACGATGTCGGCCGGCGTCCTCTACCTGATCGTCTGGAAGGGTCTCGGCTTCGCGCAGGACAAGAGCTATTACGCGGTGACGCTCTCCTTCCTGCTCTGCCACTACTTCTACGACCACATCCTCTTCCGCGACTTCGAGCCGCTCGAGGCTCGGACTCTGAGCGGGCCGCTGCGCGGCCCGACGTACGAGAGAGGGAAAGTCGCTCCGGCACTCTCTCCCTGAGTATCCGCATGCGGCCGACGAATCAATCCTTGGGCATTCCGGTCCCCCAGTAGTTCGCCTCGAAGAACGGCATGTAGTCCTTCTTCGTCATGAACTGGAGGAAGCTCGCGATGGTCTTCGTCGAGCCGAACTTCCAGCGGAAGGACTTCTGGTAGGACTTCAGGAACGTCAGAAACGCCTGCTCGCCGAGCTCGCGGTGGAGGGCGTAGAGGAGCAGCGGACCCTTCTCGTAGAGGAGCCCGGTGCGGACGGCGAACTGCGTCGTCGCGTCGCTCGATAGGTAGACCCGGTTCGCGAGCGGGATCGGCGCCTTGTCGGTGGCGAAGCGCGCGCCCGGCCCCCAGTGGCTGACGATCGAGCGGTAGGTCGCCTCGCCCTTTCCGGCGCGCATGAAGAGGGCCGCCGAGTACTCCGCGAAGGACTCCGTGATCCACTGCTCCTCGTCGGACGGCATCTTGACGACGTGGCCCCAGTACTGGTGCGCGATCTCGTGCGCGAAGCGCTCGTTGACGCCGCCCGAGTAGAGCTGGTTCTCCACCGTGCCGCCGAGCGGATTGAACGCCTCCCTCGTGATGAACATGATCCCGGGCGGCGACTGGCCGAACCCGTACGAGTCGATCTCGATGATGTCGAACTCGGGGAACGGGAACGGTCCGAGGAATCCCTCGTAGAAGCCGATGATCGCCGCCGCGAGATCCGTCAGCTGCTTGACCGCGCGATCGTTCTTCAGCGCGTACGTCGCGACCCGGATCGTGCGGCCGTCGCGCACCTCCTCGTGGAAGGAGTAGTCGCCCGCGAGCACGACCGCGAACTGGACGGGCTCGTCCACCTTCGTCTCGAGGACGTTCTCGTCGCCTTCCTCCGCGCGCCGCAGGGTCTTTCCCGGCGCGAAGGGCACGTACGGCTTCTTGACGCGGACGACCGTGTGCAGCGTGTAGTACTGCTCGCAGAGCTGGGGCTGCGGAAACCAGGCCGAGGTGCCGAGCTGCCAGAAGCTGCTGCCGCCCGGGTGCACGAGGAAGTTGCCCGCGATTTCGAAACGGAGCTGGATCGGCTGATCCGGCGGCGCGTCGCGCGTGTGGACCAGGAGCTCGTTGTCGCCGCGATACCAGCCGACCGGACGCCCCTCGCCGTCGGTGACCTTCTCGAGGCGCTCGGTCCTCGGCGCGCCGAGGTGGGCGCCGAAGGTGCCGTAGACCCCGTTGTCGAGGTCGAAGCGGAACACGCCGAGGGGCTGCTGCTGCGGCACGAGGGTCTCGACGACGGTGATCGTCACGTCGTCGCCGGTCGTGCCTCGGATCTCCAGATCGACGTTCGTGAGCGCGAAACGCGCCTTCGGCGGATCTCTCGGGTCCCGGCCGACCGGCTGCTCGGAGAGCGTGACGGGCCACAGGATGTCCTTGAGCCGGGCCTCGCCGGAGTCGCTGCCGTGCAGGAAGGAGAGCCTCTCGAAGGCGTTCTCGACGCCGCGCCGCTCGTAGACGAGGTCCTGCGCGCCGCCCTCCATCTCGACCCAGGCGAACGGCGACTCGGGAGCGGTCAGCCGCCGGAATGCGAGCTCGACCGCGAGCCTCGCGCCGCGCTTGTGCGAGAACTTCTCGCGGTGGGCGTCGAAGGCGGCGGCGAGGGGCGTCGCACCCGCCGCGGAGAGCTCCGGCGGTTTCTCGGGCAGGGCCACCCAGAGGAGGCGCGTGAAGCGGTCCTGCAGGCGCACGGACTTGTCACCCTTCGACGGCGAGAGGCTCGTGGATTTCTTCGCGACGTACGTCAGGACGGGCGCCTCGATCTCGTCGGTCGAGACGTACTCCATGGTGCCGTTGCCCTGGAAGAAGAGCCCGACGACCTCGTCGCCCGCCTTCACCACGGCGACGCTGCCGGACGTGAGCGTGCACGAGAGATGGCCGGCGACGAGCTTCAGGTTCTGGGCCGGCGAGGACCCGGCCGCGACCTGGAGCTTCTCGTACGTGTGCACGAGGTCGACGAGACCGGGCGGGGACCCGGCGTCGGCCCGCGCCATCGCCGCCGCGAGGAATCCCGAGGCGAGGATTCCGAGGAGCCTCATGGGCACCTCCGTTCGGTTCTTACTTGTAGAGGTCGGCGTCGGTCTGGACGGAAGTGTACCCCTTCGGCTTCTCGAAGAGAGCGGCGCCCGCGCCCGGCCGGACGTCGAGGAGCTCGGTCGTCGTGAACGGCTGGTACTCGTCGCCCCGGTCCTTCTTCGCGTGCTCGATCTTCACGACGAGCCCCTCGAGGTCGCGCGCCACCCAGATCGTGACCTGGTCTCCCGACGGCAGGCTCATCCGCCAGCGGTCGCACGGATGGAGGCCGTGGGCGTCGTCGCCGATCTTCTTGATCGCGCCGCCGAACCGGTCGGCGTACGCCTGCGGATCGAAGTGGGGCTCGAGCGGATAACCCGGGACGATCTCGTCGGTCGGCCGCCACGTCGTCTCGAGGATCCGCTTGGTCTCGGGCCGGAACTGCCAGATCTTGTTCAGGTCCGGCCGCATGATCTTGACGAGGGGCGCGCCGCTCATGCGCGCCTCGACCCGCTTCCACTCGCCGCGGACGGCGACCTCGAAACGCTCCTCCTTCGAGAACGACAGGACCGCCCGGTAACCGTCCCTGCCGACCGTTTTCAACCCGCCGCCGCAGGACGCGGCGACGAGAAGAACGCCGGCCAGGACAAATCCGACTGCCGCGCGCCTCACGAACCGCCCGGGATGAGAATCAGCGTCTCCTGCGGCGTCCCGAGGGGCTCGCTGCCCTTCTCGGTGACGACGTAGTCCTCCTCGAGTCCCAGGCCGACCTTGCCGCCCATCGTCCAGGGCAGCTCCACCTCGAGCGCGGGCTCGATCGCGAAGGTCTGGTCGCGCTCGATCGTGTAGCTCCCGAGCTTCCCATAGCGGTCGGGCCAGGCGGGAGCGAGCAGCGGTCCGAGATCATGCGTGTAGGCGCCGATCGGGTGGCCCGTGGCGTGGGGGTACTCCTCGTAGTCGGCGTCGGTCACGACGCGGCGCGCGGCCGTGTCGACGGCGGTCCCCGTCGCGCCGGGTTTCAGCGCCGCGGCCGCCGCGCGGTTCGCGGCGCGCACGGTCGCGAACGCCGCCGCGACCTCGGGCGGCGCCTCGGTCTCGCCCGGCCGCAGCACGTAGGCGAGACGCTGGATGTCGGTCTTGTAGCCCTCGTCGTCCACGCCGAAGTCGATCCGGATGACCGAGCCCGGCAGGATGATGGCCTCCGACGGCGCGGAGTGGCCGCGCGCGATCCCGGCCATGACGTTGGGATCCTGATCCTCCTCCCACGACGGCCCGAGACCCATCTCCCGCCGCCGCTTCCGGATGAAGTCGGCGAGGTCCTTCTCCGTCGTCTGACCCGGCTTGATCACGGCGGGCGTGAGCGCCTCGGCGAGGATCTGCTCGCTCTTCTTCACCGCCTCGCGCAGCTTCGCGATCTCCGCCGGCGTCTTCCGGCTGCGGTAGGAGATCAGGAACGCCTCGGCGGACACGAGGCGTTTCGCGTAGTCGGGCCCGATGGTCTCCCGGAGCCACTGCAGGTTGCCCGCGGTGATGCCGTCGGCGAGCGGTTCGTCGCGCGACATGTCGACGGCGATCGCCTTCGGGTTGAGCGACGCGATCGCGTCCTTCAGCGCCGGACCCGCGCCCTCCTTGCCGTACGGCACGACCTTCGTGTACAGGCCCGACTTCTCGAAGGGTTCGGTGTCGTAGCTCGCGACGATGGCGACGCGCTCGAGGCGATCCCCCTTGTCGACGAAGAGGCACGCCGCCCGGCCGACGGCGTGGTCCGCGGCGACGTCGAACGCCACGGGATCCACGGTCGCCTCCCGCGTGACGACGAGCCACGCGTCCACGTTCGAGCGGCGCAGCGACGCGACCAGGTAACGGTCCATGCGCTCCTTGCGCGCTCGAATCTTCAGGGGCGCCTGCGCCGGGGCGGGGGTCGGCGTCCCCTTCGGCCGGACCGTGGGCCTCGGCGGATGCACCTCGCGCACCTGGGCCGTCAGGAGAATCGTCATGGCGAAAATGGCGGCGTTCATTTCGCCGAAAACAATAGCTCAGACTCTGAAGCGGGCCGCTCCGCGGCCCGACGGAGTGAGAGGGAAAGTCGCGGGGAATCCTCTCCCAGTAGCGTCGAACCTCTCCAATCCCGGGGGGACGAATGGGATATTTTGCGCGCCATGACGTGGTGGGAGTCCTGGTTCGGCGAGGAATACCTCGACCTGTACCCGCACCGGGACCTCGCCTCGGCGCGCCGCGAGGCGGCCTTCGCGCTCGCGCACCTGCCCCCCGAGCCCTCGCCCCTGCTCGACCTCTGCTGCGGCACCGGGCGGCACTGGATCCCGTTCTCCGAGGCCGGCGCGCGGCCCGTCGGGCTCGACTACTCGGCGCCCCTCCTCGATCTGGCCCGCCGCCGCGACCGGCACACGCTCCTCGTTCGCGGCGACATGCGCTCGCTGCCCTTCCGCGACGCCGCGTTCCGCGCCGTCGTCAACTTCTTCACGAGCTTCGGCTACTTCCGCACCGAGGCGGAGAACACCGCCGTCGTCGCCGAGATCGAGCGCGTCCTGTGTCCCGGCGGCGCGTTTCTCTGCGACACGTTCGGCCGCTCGCACGTCCTCGCCCGGCTCGTGCCGGAGGAGCGCCGGGAGTGCGGCGGGAAGGAGTACCGCATCCGGCGGTCCTTCGACCCGCATAGCGCGCGCCTCGAGAAGGAAATCGAGGTGCGGCGCGGCGGATCCTGCGAGACGTTCCGCGAGAGCGTGCGGGCGTACGCGCCGGACGAGCTCGGCGCGCTGCTCGAGGGCGCGGGCCTGCGCGTCCAATCGGTGTGGGGCGACTTCGACGAGTCGCCGCTCTCCCCCGACTCGCCGAGACTCATCGTCCTCGCGCGCAAACCGGAGAGGCCGTCGTGATTCCGTTCTCGAAGTACCCGGGCCTCTCGCCCCTCTTCCTCGAATTCCTGCGCGGCGCGCCCGATCTCTATCCCGACCCGCCGACCCTCGAGGCCTGCGTCGAGCGCGGGCAGCGGCTCCTCGCGGCGGGCCGCCGCCCGCGCGTGCCGGCCGACGCGTTCCGATGTCGCGGGGGCGAAGCGGAGCGCTCCGCCGAAGAGCTCGCCGCCGGCCGCGCCGTCGCCGTCTCCGCGGGTCACCAGATCGGCCTGTTCACCGGTCCCGTCTTCACGCTTCTGAAGGCCCTCGACGCGATCCACCTCGCCCGCGCGATGACCGAGCGCGGCGTCCCCGCCGTGCCGGTGTTCTGGGCGCTCACCGACGATCACGACCTGCAGGAGATCGCGCACACCGCGCGCCCGACGCCCGAGGGGGCGCAGGACCTCGTGCTCGAAGGCGCGGACCGGCAGAACCGCCAGCCGGTCGGCCGCCGCCGCATCCCGGACGGGGTCGGCGCCATCGTCGACGCGTTTCGCGGCGACGCCCGCGCCGAGGACGCCGCCCGGATCCTCGAAGCCTTCGCCGGCCGCTCGGCGCCGGGAACGACGTACGCCGACGCCTTCATCGAAACGCTGCTCGACCTGGTCGCCCCGGACCCGCTCCTCGTGCTCGATCCGCTGCACGAGGCGCTGCGCCCGCCGACCGTCGCGCTCTTCCTCGACGCGGCGCTGCGCGAGGGGGCGCTGCGCGAGGCGCTGGTCGGCACCGAGGAGAAGCTCCGCGCGTCGGGGCGCCCGGTTCCCGCGCCGGTGCCGGACGGCTTCTCCTTCTTCACGATCGACCCGGAGGGGCGCCGTCGCGTCGAGGACGTGGCGGCGGCGGTGAAACGGGTCCAGTCGGGCGAGGCATGGCCGTCGGCCGACGTCATAACCCGACCGCTCCTGAAGTCGTATCTCTTCCCCATGGCGGCGAGCGTGCTGGGAGCGGCGGAGATCGCCTACCACGCGCAGAGCCTTCCGCTCTTCGACCTGTTCGAGGTGACGCCGCCGGTCCTGATTCCCCGCACGCACGCAGTACTCCGCGGCCCCGCCGAACGCCGCCTCGCCGAGCAGCTCGGCATCGCGGACGAGGACCTCCTCGCGGCTCCCGCCGATCCGGCTTCGGCTCGGGTGCCGGAGGCGGCCGAAGCGGAGGCGCTCGCCAAGAGCACGTCGGACCATCTCCGGACGCTCTCCGGCTCCTTCACGCGCCTCGACCCCTCGCTCGAGGGCGCGCTCGAGAACGCGGGCAAGAAGATCGCCTACCAGTTCGAGCAGCTCGCCGAGCGCGCCAGAAAAGCCGCCGAACGCAAGGAGGGCGTCGCCGCCAACCGCCGCCGGCGCCTCGCGACGGCGCTCGCGCCCGGAGGCGTTCCCGCCGAGCGGGTCTACCCGCCGCTTTCCTGGATGCTCGCGTGGGGGCCGGAGCTCCTCGCCGAGCTCCGACGCGCCGCCGGCACCTGCGCGCGAGGCGTCGCCATCGTGGATTTCGGAGGAGAGAACTGATGAGAGTGGCTGTCGGGAACCCCTCACCCCTACCCCCTCTCCCGGAGGGAGAGGGGTGTCGATTCTTTGTGAGCGGACATGCCGGTTGACGTGCTCGCGATCGCCGCTCATCCGGACGACATCGAGCTGACCTGCGGCGGCACGCTCGCGCGGCTCCGCGCAACGGGTTACCGCTTCGGCATCGTGGACTTGACCGCCGGAGAGCTGGGAACGCGCGGCACCGCGGAGCTCCGCATGGCCGAGGCGCGGAAGGCCGCCGAGATCCTGGGCGCCGACTTCCGGGAGACGCTCGACCTCGGCGATGGGGGACTCCGGCGCGGCCGCGAGGACGAGCTGAAGGTCATCGACGTCATCCGCCGCGAGAAGCCGCGCCTCGTGTTCACGCCCTATCCCGACGACCGGCACCCGGATCATCGCCGCGCCGGGCAGGTCGTCACCGACGCGTGCTTCTACGCCGGCCTGCGCAAGCTCGAGACCGCGCACCCCGCGCACCGCCCGCAGCAGACGGTGTACTTCTCGACGTTTCTCCCGCAGCCGCCCCAGTTCGTCGTCGACGTGACGCCCTACATCGAGATCCGACGCGCCGCCATGCGCGCGTTCGAGAGCCAGTTCCACACGCCGGGCTCCGTCGAGCCGCAGACGATCCTCTCGAAGGAGGACTTCCTCACCTGGGTCGAGGCGCGCGCGCGCGAGCACGGCGCGCTCATCGGCGTGCCGTTCGGCGAAGGGTTCCGCTCGATCCGTCCGCCGAGGATCGACGACCCCTTGAAGGCGTTCGAGGGATTCGAGCCGGGGTTCTGATGAAGACGGTGGCGATCGCAGCCCCCTCACCCCCACCCCCTCTCCCGGAGGGAGAGGGGCGACGGTTCTTTGAGGGCTCTCTTCCGAGGGGAGAGAGGCGTCCATGAAAATCGGCATCACCTGCTATCCGACCTTCGGCGGCAGCGGCGTCGTCGCGACCGAGCTCGGCGTCGCGCTCGCCGCCGGCGGCGACGAGATCCACTTCATCGCCTACGCGATGCCGTCGCGCCTGGAGCTGCCGCGCGAGCGCGTCCACTTCCACGAGGTGGTCGCGCCGTCTTACCCGCTCTTCGTCTCGCCGCCGTACACGCTCGCCCTGGCCACGCGCATGGCCGAGGTCGCGGCCCGTGCGAAGCTCGACCTGCTCCACGTCCACTACGCGCTCCCGCACGCGATCTCCGCCATCCTGGCGCGCGAGATGGGCAGCGGCAACGGGGTGAAGCTCAAGGTCGTGACCACGCTGCACGGCACCGACATCACGATCGTGGGGATGGACCGCTCCTACCTGCCGATCACGCGCTGGGGCATCGAGAAGAGCGACGCTGTGACCGCGGTCTCGCACTACCTGCGCGACGTCACCGTGCGCGAGTTCGGCGTCCGGAGGCCGATCGAGGTCCTGCCCAACTTCGTCGACACGCAGCAGTACCGGCCGGGCGGCGCGTCGGCGTTTGCGCGGGGCCTCTCGCAGGACGGCGAGCCCCTCATCGTGCACGTCTCGAACTTCCGCCCGGTCAAGCGCATTCCGGACGTCCTGGCGATCTTCGAGCGGATCCAGCGCCGGACGCCCGCCCGCCTGCTGCTCGTCGGCGACGGCCCCGACCGTTCGCTCGCCGAGCGCCTCGCCCGACAGGGCGGCTTCGAGGACCGCACGATCTTTCTCGGCAGCGTCGCGGCGATCGAGACGATTCTTCCGGCGGCGCGCCTCCTGCTCCTGCCGTCCGATGCCGAATCCTTCGGGCTCGCGGCGCTCGAGGCGATGGCGTGCGGCGTGCCCGTCATCGGCACCGCCAAGGGCGGCCTGCCCGAGGTCGTCGAGGACGGCCGGCACGGATACCTCCGGCCCGTCGGCGACGTGGACGGCATGGCCGCGGCGGCGCTGCGGCTCCTCGAGGATCGGGCGCTCTGGACGCGGTTCTCGGCGAGCTGCCGCGAGCGGGCGGTCCGGGAGTTCCCCACGGCGGCGCTCGTCGCCCGCTACCGCGCGCTCTACGAGAAGACGCTCGGCGGGTGAGCGCCGCGAGCGACGCACGCCGGGTGCCCGCGGGCGACGGCCGCGGCGACGTGCGCGAGAAGGCGTCGCGGTTTCTCGCCTTCTCCCGCCGCGTCGGCTCCCCGGCCGAGGCGGAGGCGTTCGTCGAGCGCCTGCGCCGCGAGCACCACGACGCGACGCATGTGGCTTTTGCTTTCAGGGTCGGCGCGGGGGACGCCGCGACCGCTCGCTCGTCCGATGCGGGCGAGCCTTCCGGCACCGCGGGCCGGCCGATCCTCGCCGCGATCGAGAGCGCGGGCTTGACCGACGCCGCCGTCGCGGTCGTCCGGCACTTCGGGGGGACGAAGCTCGGCACCGGCGGCCTCGCGCGGGCCTACCGGCTGGCGGCGGAGCGCGCGCTCGCGGCGGCCGGGAACGAGACCGTCTACGAAACCGTCGCGCTCGAGGTGCGCTGCCCGCACGCCCGGGCCGGCGCGGTGCGGCGGCTGCTCGATCCGCCGGCGGTGCGCCTGGTGTCCGAGCGCTTCGAGCCGGAGCCGGTCCTCGCGCTGGAGGTGAGACGGTCTCGCGTCGTGGAGCTCGAGAGGGTCCTCGCCGATGCGCGGCTCGAGTTCCGCCGCCTCTAGCCTCTCGTCTCTAGGCCTCGGGCGCGGCGCCCGCGACGCTCTTCAGGCCCTGCTCGCGCTCCTCGCGCGAGCAGAAGGCGGCGCGCCAGGCGTTGCCCGCGAGCGTCCGGAGCTCTCCCTCATCGAGGCCGAGGACCTCGCGCGCGAACCGGTACTCGCCGCGCGTCGTCGTCCCGAACAGCACCGGGTCGTCGGCCGAGAGCGCGACGCGCACGCCGGCGTCGAGGAGAAGGCGGAGCGGGTGATCGGCGCCGCGCGCGACCGCGCCCGTCTGCCGGTTGCTCGTGGGCGCGACGCAGAGCACGGTCGCCTCCTCCGCGAGGCGCGCGAGCAGCTGCGGATCCGACGCGGCCGCGATGCCGTGGTCGATGCGATCGGGGCGCAGCGCGTCGAGCACGTCGCGCACGGAGTCGGCGCCCGCCCACTCGCCCGCGTGCACCGACGTCCGGAGACCGAGCGCGCGCGCCCGCAGGTAGACCCCGGCGAACACCGCCGCCGGCGACGCGGACTCGTCGCCGCCCATGCCGAATCCCACGATCGTCGGCAGACGCCGGCGGGCGTAGAGATCGAGAACGCGGTCCGCGGAGCCGGCGCCCCAGTGCCGGACCGCGTCGAGCAGGATCCGGCAGCGGATGCCGCGCGCGGCGGAGGCGTCCCGGAAGCCCGCGTCGATCGCCTCGAGACACGCCGCGGCGTCGAGGCCGATGCGGGTGAAGATCTCCGGCGACACGTAGACCTCGGCGTAGGCGAGCCGATCGTCCGCGAGCGCGCCGGCGACCTCGACCGCGGCGCCGAAGTAATCCTCGGGACGCCGGAACAGCCGGCAGACCTCCGCGAAGAGAGCGAGGAACCCGGCGGCGTCCGACGCTTCGGAACGCGCGCGCTCGAAGGCGGCGGGATCCGCGAAGGCGTGGCCGGCGCGCGACGCGAGCCGCGACACCTCGTCGGCCGGCACGCAGCCCTCGAAGTGGAGGTGACAGTCGGCGAGGGCGGCCGGGACGGCGCTCTCGTCCGGGAAGATTTCGGGCTTCACAATCGAGCACCCGCCGTTCACAATCGCGAGACCCCGTCACTATATGCGCCGCGCGCGACTCCTCGCCCTCTTTCTCGACCTCCTCGTATGCGCGGCGCCCGCGGACCTCGCGGGTCTTCTTCTCACCGGCTTCATCTGGCGTTTCCTGCCGGGTTGGCGCGGCGGAATCCCCGCGATCTGGATCGTCGTCGGCGCGGCGGCGACCGCCGTGTTCCTCCTCCGCGACGCGCGCGGCGGACGGGCGCGTCGCTGGCTCGCGCTCGAGGCGCGGCGCGCCGACGGAGGTCCCCCCGGAGCGCTCGGCTCCGTCCGCCGGAACCTGTCCCTCCTCGTGCCGATCTGGAACCTGTACGATGCCTGGCCGATGCTCCGCGGAAGCGACGGCGAGCGGCGAACCGACCGGCGCACGGGAATCCGTATCATGCGGATAACATGAGAGTTCCGGGCACGAGACGGCCTCCTCTCCCCCGCCTGAACCTTTTCCGATACTTTCCGTTGTAAAGATTCGGAAGAAGACGATGCGAAAGCTCCGCCGCGCCCCGATCGCCCTGCTCCTCCTCGCGCTCGCCGCTCCCGTCCGCGCGGAGGGGACGCAGGAGGTCTTCGAGAAGGCGTACTCGATGGACGGAGTCGTGAAGATCTCCGTCGAGAACGTCAACGGCAACATCGAGGCATCGGCCTGGGACAAGCCGTACTTCAAGATCCGCGCGATCAAGCGGGCCGAGGGCGGCTCCGCGGAAGAGACGCTGCGCCTGACCGAGATCCGCGTCCAGAAGGTCGGCAGCGAGATCCGTGTCGAGACCATCAATCCCAAGCGCCGCCGCCTGTTCGGCTTCCTCGACTTCGGCAGCTCGGGCGCGCACGTCGACTACGAGCTGCAGATTCCCGCAAAGACCGACGTCCGCTTCGAGACCTGCAACGGCAAGCTCGGCGCGAGCGGGTTCTCGGGCAAGATCTCGGGCGACGCGGTCAACGGTTCGATCGAGCTCGCCGGGATCGCCGGTCCGACGAACGCCAACACGGTCAATGGCTCGGTCCGACTCGCCTTCACCGGGCCGCTGCACAACACGCGCATCGGGACGGTGAACGGCTCGATCGACGTCGTCTTCGACAAGAGCTCCTCGGTCCGCTACGACCTGCAGACCGTCAACGGCCACATCGAAGGCAACTTCGAGCTGCCCGTCGAGGGCAAGTTCGGGCCGAAGGAGGCCCGGGGCAGCTACAACGGCGGCACCGAGCCGCTCCACTGCGAGACGGTCAACGGCACGATCCGGCTGAAGACGAACTGACGAGCGGCCCGCACGGCCGCTCGTCATCCCGAGGCGCGTGAGCGCCGAGGGATCCCTTTCTTAATCACACCAATGCTCAAAAGGGATCCCTCGCTGCGCTCGGGATGACAGGCCGGGGGGCGGCCGAGCGATATCCTCCGCGGGTGCCCACCGACGGCCCGTCCTCATCCCGCTGGCTCCTGCTCTTCGCCTACGTTCCGCTCTTCGGCATCCTGGCGCTCGCGTCCCGCTCGCGGGAGGCGCGCTGGCACGCCCGGAACGGCCTCGCGCTCTTCGTCGCGATGGTGGTCCTCGGTTCGCTGGCGACGCTCGTGAGCATCCTCGTGCCGTCGCTTTCCTGCCTCTACGCGGCGGCGATGGGGATCGTCGGCGTCCTCTTCGTCGCGATCGACATGCTCGCCGCCGTCAAGGCCTTCGAGGGACAGCGGCTCCTGATCCCCGGGATCTCCACCTATGCCAGCCGGCTCTCTGCCGCCGACCGCTGACGGGAGGCGCTCGCGGCCGCGGCGGGCCGCTCCCATCCTCGCCGCCCTGCTCGGGCTTGCGGTCGGCGACGCGCTCCGCCCTGTGCCCGATCAGAACGGGACGAGGCTCGCGCTCGCGGCGATCGACGCGTACCGGGCGACCGTCTCGCCGCTGCTCGCGCGGACGGGGGTTGTGAAGTGCCGGTTCGAGCCGACGTGCTCGGCTTACGGACGGGAGGCGATTGCGCGGTATGGATCGCCGAGGGGGTTCGGGTTGGCGGCGGGGAGGATTCTGCGGTGCCACCCGTGGGCCAAGGGGGGGTGGGATCCGGTGCCGTGAGGGCTAGACGGCGCGGGAACCAGGCCCCTCACCCCTACCCCCTCTCCCGCCGGGAGAGGGGTGGCTGTCCATAAATGGTGCCGTCGGCCGGACTCGAACCGGCATGGGTTGCCCCATACGCCCCTCAAACGTACGTGTCTACCAATTCCACCACGACGGCACGGGGGGACGAGTTTATGGCTTGGACGGTGCTCCCGAGGGGGCCGGCGCGTTGCCCGTGGCCGGAGCGGCCGGCGCCGACTGACCCGCCGGCGGCGCGGCCTGTCCCGGCGCGGCCTGTCCCGGAGCCCCGGGAGCCTGGGCCGCGGGCGCCGGAGCCGCGGCCTTCGAGGCCGCGGGCAGCGACTTCGAGATCACCGACGACTTCGGCCTCGCCTCCATGATCGAGAGGAGCATCGAGATCACGACGAAGCCCACGAAGGCTCCCGTCGTCAGCTTGTGGAGGAAGGTGGTCGCGCCGCGCGCCCCGAATGCCGTCTGGCTCGACCCGCCCCCGAACGCGCCCGCGATGTCCGCGCCCTTGCCCTGCTGGAGCAGGACGACGAGGATCAGGAAAAAGCAGATGACGACGTAGACCGTGACCAGAACGAAGTACACGAGACCTCCGAAAAGGGGCGGAAGTTTACGCGCCCCGGAGGGGGCCGTCAAGCACGGGCGATCGCCGCGAAGGAGGCCGCCGAGAGGCTCGCGCCGCCGATCAGGAAGCCGTCGGTGCGCCGCGCGCCGAGGAGCTCCGCGGCGTTCGCGGGCGTCACGGACCCCCCGTAGAGGAGCCGCAGGTCGCGACGGTCCGAGAGGATCTCCGCGATGTGCACGCAGGCGTTGCCGGAGTCCTCGGCCGTGGCCGAGCGGCCCGCGCCGATCGCCCAGACGGGCTCGTAGGCGACCACGAGCGGCAGGGACGCCGGATCGCCGTCTAGCGCGTCGAGCTGGCGCACGAGCGTGACGGCGGTCAGACCCGCGTCGCGCTCCTCCGCCGTCTCGCCGACGCAATAGATCGGCGTCAGACCCGCCTCGCGGCAGCGTGCGAGCTTGCGGGTGAGGATCGGACCGTCCTCCGCGAAGAGTCGGCGGCGCTCCGAGTGGCCCACGATCGCGTAGCGGCAGCCGGCATCCGCCAGCATCGCCGCCGAGACCTCGCCGGTGTATGCGCCCTCCGGCTCGGCCGCGACGTTCTGTCCCGCGAGGGACCAGCGCCCCGAGGGATCGCGCGCCGCATCGAGGGCGGTGAAGGGCGGCGCGACCACGATCTCGACTCCGCCGAGTCCCCCGCCGATCTCGCGGGCGAGCTCGTCGGCGAAGGCGCGCGCCGCGCCGCGCGTCTTGTGCATCTTCCAGTTGGCGACGAAGAGCTTCACGGGCGACCCGCGGCGAGGGAACGCCGCGTCGAAGCCGGGGCCGAGCGGAGCGAGGGCCCGGGTTCGAAAAAAGAGGCGTCAGTCACCAGGCAGAGGGCGCCGGTCGCGCGCATCAGACGTCAGCCCAACGCGTCGATGCCGGGGAGCTTCCCCTCCGCCAGGAACTCGAGGGAGGCGCCGCCGCCGGTCGAGACGTGCGTGAACCGGTCGGCGACACCGGCCGCGTGCGCCGCCTGAACGCTCTCGCCGCCGCCGACGACCGTCACGGCCTTCGCGCCGGCGACGATCCGCGCGACGCCCATCGTGCCCGCGTCGAACGGAGGCTTCTCGAAGACGCCCATCGGCCCGTTCCAGAAGATGGTCTTCGCGGGACCGAGCAGGCGGGCGAACTGCTCGAGCGTCTTCGGACCGATGTCGAGCGCCATGAGACCGTCGGGAATCTTCTGGATCCCCACGGTCTGCGCCCCCGCGCCGTCGTCCGGCGACTTCGCGACGACGAAGTCCGACGGCAGCGCGATCGTCTTGCCGGCCTGCTTGCAGTAGTCGAGGATCTCGCGCGCGAGCGGCACCTTGTCCTCCTCGAGGAGTGAACGGCCCACGGAGAGCCCGATCGCGCGCACGAAGTGGTTGGCCATGCCGCCGCCGACGAGGAGCACGTCGGCGCGCCGCGACAGGACGCGCAGCGTGTCGATCTTGCCGGAGATCTTCGCCCCGCCGAGGATCGCCGCGAAGGGCCGCTCGGGATCGAGCAGGCGCGACAGCTCGCGCACCTCCTTCTCGAGCAGGAGGCCGGCGCCCTTCTCGGCGACGAGGCGTGGCACGCCCACGACCGACGCGTGCGCGCGGTGCGCCGCTCCGAAGGCATCGTCGACGTACACGTCGGCGAGCGCCGCGAGCTCGGCGGCGAACTGCGGGTCGTTCGCTTCCTCTCCGGCATGGAACCGCAGGTTCTCGAGGAGGAGCGCCTCGCCCGGCTGCAGCGCGTCGGCCGCCTTCGCCGCCTCCGGCCCGACGCAGTCGTCGACGAAGCGGACGGCCTTCCCCAGGAGCTCCGCGAAGCGGACGGCCACCGGGGCGAGCGACAGCTCCGGCTTCCGCTTGCCCTTCGGCTTGCCGAGGTGCGACGCGCACAGGACACGCGCGCCGCGCTCGAGCGCGAGGCGGATCGTCGGGAGCGTCTCGACGATGCGCGTGTCGTCCGAGACGCGCGTCCCATCGAGCGGGACGTTGAAGTCGACCCGCAAAAAGACCCGCCGGCCCGAGAGGTTCAGGTCGCGGATGGACTTCATCGGGCCGGTAGAATAGCGCAGTGATACGGCGCCTGGCCGCCCTGCTCCTCGCTCTCGCAGCGGCGGCCATGACGGCCGCGGAGCCCCCCCAAACCTCGCTCGGAACGGGAGGCGGCGTCGCGGCCGAGGAGGAAACGGCCGCCGAGGTCGGGATCCGCATCCTGCGCGAGGGCGGCAACGCCGCGGATGCCGCCGTCGCGGTCGCCTTCGCGCTCGCCGTCACGTGGCCCGAGGCCGGCAACATCGGGGGCGGCGGATTCTGGCTGTCGCGAACGGCCGGCGGCGACGTGCTCGCGATCGACTTCCGCGAGACGGCGCCCGGCGGCGCGCGCCGCGAGCTCTTCTTCGGCGAGCCCGGAAAGCCTCCGCCGTCCTCGACCGAGGGGCCGCTCGCCTCCGGCGTGCCCGGCTCGGTCGCGGGACTCGCGCTCGCCCACCGCCGCGCGGGGCGCCTCCCCTGGAAACGCGTCGTCGAGCCCGCCATTGTCCTCGCCCGCGACGGCTTCGTCGTCTCGCCGAACGTCTCGGAGTCGATCGCGTCCGAGCGACAGCGCCTCGCGAAGGACCCGGAGGCCGCGCGCACGTTCCTTCCGAACGGCGAACCGCCCGCTCCCGGCTCGGTCCTGCGCCAGCCCGCCCTCGCACGGACGCTCGAGGCGATCCGCGACCGGGGCGCCGACGGGTTCTATCGGGGCGAGGTCGCCCGCGCTCTGGCGGAGGCCCAGCGCGCGTCCGGCGGCCTGATCACCCGCGGCGATCTCGGCCGTTACACGGCGCGCGTCCGCCGGCCTCTGCGCTTCCGCTTCCTCGGGGCCGAGGTCGTCACGCTGCCCGCCCCGTCTTCGGGCCCCGTGCTCGCGGAGATGGCGCTCGCGGTCGAGCGCGTGTCCGATCGCGTGCGGCCTCCGGGCGCCGAGTCGATGCACTGGCTCTCCGAGATCGAGAAGCGCGCGTTCCGGGACCGGAATCGGCTCCTCGGCGATCCCGCCTTTCCGGACGTCGCGGAGCGCGCGTTCACGGATCCCGTCCGGATCGCGCGGCTCGTCGCCTCGATCGACCCGTCTCACGCCACGCCCACCGCGAGCCTGCCCGAGGTCTTCCCCGAGAAGCCGACCACGACGCACTTCTCGGTCGTCGACGCGAACGGCATGGTCGTCGCGGTCACGACCACGCTGAACGACTCCTTCGGCAACGCGCGGATCGCTCCGGGCCTCGGCTTCCTCATGAACAACGAAATGGACGACTTTGCGGCGCGGCCCGGCGAGAAGAACCTGTACGGGCTGATCCAGGGAGAGGTCAACGCGGTCGCGCCGGGCAAGCGCATGACGTCGTCGATGTGCCCGACGATCGCGGTGCTCCCCGGGCGAGGCGTCTTCGCCTGGGGCTCTCCCGGCGGATCGACGATCATCACGACGAACCTGCAGGTGCTCCTCGCGCTGACGCTCCAGTCTCAGCCGCTCGTCGCCGCGCTCGCCGCGCCGCGGTTTCACCAGCAGGACTTTCCCGACGCCATCGAGATCGAGAGGGATGCCTTCGACCCGGCGTGGGTCGCGGCGCTCGAGAAGATGGGCCATGCCGTCAAGGTGAGCGATCGCGATCCCGTCACCGGCCGGATCGGGCGGGTGCACGCGGTGGCCGCGCTGCCCGGCGGGCGCTCGGAGGCGGCGGCCGACCCCCGCCGCCACGGCGCGGGCCTCGTCGTTCAGCCGGGATCGTGAGCGGCGGCGAGGTCTTCCGGCCGCTCTACCGCGAGGGGCAGGTTCTCCGCCTGCTCGATCAGCGGCGGCTGCCCGCCGAGGAGGTGTGGCTCGAGCTCTCGCGGTCGCCGGAGATCGCGATCGCGATCCGCGACATGGCCGTGCGCGGCGCACCCGCGATCGGCGTCGCGGCGGCATACGGCGCGGCCTTCTCGCTGCGGTCGGGCGGCTCGACCCCGCCCGCGGAGCGCTTCGCGACGGCGCGCCGGCTCCTCGCCGCGACGCGGCCGACGGCCGTGAACCTGTTCGCGGCGCTCGAGCGCATGGAGCGGTGCTTCGCGGGGCGCGTCGCGGATCCGCCGGAGAGCATCGAGGCCGCGCTCGTGGCGGAGGCCGACGCGGTCGCGGCCGAGGACATCGAGTCCTGCCGGCGCATCGGACGGTTCGGCGCCGCGCTCCTCTCCGGCGAGCGCGCCGTCCTCACCCACTGCAACGCCGGCGCCCTCGCGACGGCGGGCTACGGCACCGCGCTCGGCGTCATCCGCGGCGCCGTCGAGGCGGGCAAGCCGATCCGCGTGCTCGCCGACGAGACACGCCCCTTCCTCCAGGGCGCGCGGCTCACCGCATGGGAGCTCGCGCGCGACGGCATTCCCGTCGAGATCATCACCGACAGCATGGCCGGACACTTCCTCTCGCGCGGCGCGGTCGAGGCCGTCGTCGTCGGGGCGGACCGCATCGCCGCCAACGGCGACGTCGCGAACAAGATCGGCACCTACGGTCTCGCGGTCCTCGCGAAGGAGAACGGCGTGCCCTTCTACGTGGCGGCCCCCATGACGACGGTCGACTTCGCGTGCCCCGACGGCGCCGCGATCCCGATCGAGGAACGGCCGGGGTCCGAGGTCCTGACGTTCGCCGGCCAGGCGATCGGCCCCGCGGGCGTCACCGCCCGCTACGCCGCCTTCGACGTCACGCCGGCGCGGTACGTGACCGCGATCGTGACGGACCGCGGCGTGCGCCGCGCGCCGTACGAGAAGAGCCTGAGAGAGGCGGGAGACGCGAGCCTGGAGAGAGGTTGACGGAGGCGCGGCGCTCCGGCCCGCGGGACATGGCTATAATGGCGTCATGAAGAACGCCAGAATATCCGAGCTTCGGGACGGCCTCTCGGAGTATCTCGCGCGGGTTCGCAAGGGTGAGACGGTGATCGTCTACGACCGCGACACACCGATCGCCCGGATCGAGCCGATCGCGGCCGCCCCACCCGAACCGGGAGTCCCCGAGTGGGTGATCGAGGCCGAGAAGCGAGGGATATTGCAACCGCCGAAGGTCCGCGGCGCCCCGAAGCTCCGGGTCGATCCGATCAAGGTCGATCCGAAATTCAGTCTTCTCGAGGCGTTGCTGGAAGAGCGTCGATCCGGTCGATGAAGTACTGGGACACATCGGCGCTCCTTCCCCTGCTCATCGACGAGAAGAAGACGAACGCGGTCAAGTCGATCTACGAAGAGGACGGCGAGCAAACAGTGTGGTGCCTGACGGACGTCGAAATCGGCGCCGCGCTGTCCCGGCGGGTCCGCGAGGGTCTCCCGCAGGAACGCTCCGACCATCTCCGCGATGACTGGAAGATTCTCGCCCGACGCTGGCGAGCGATCGCCTCGGTGGAGTCGGTCGGTGCACGCGCGCTGCGGCTCGTCCAGACCCATCCCCTGCGAGCCGCCGATGCGCTCCAGCTCGCGGCCGCTCTCGTCGCGTGCGGCGAGCGCCCCGAAGCCCTCCCGTTCGTCTGCCTACGACGACCGGCTGCGCGACGCGGCGAGGCGAGAGGGATTCCCCGTCCTCCCATGATCGTCCTCGGGATCGAGACCTCCTGCGACGAGACCTCCGCGGCCGTCGTCGACGGCGAGGGGCGGGTCCTCTCGAACGTGGTCTCCTCGCAGATGCGGGCGCACGCGCCGTACGGCGGCGTCGTGCCGGAGGTCGCCGCGCGGGCGCACCTGGAGAACCTTCCCGCCGTGCTCGAGGCGGCGCTCGATCGCGCGGGTCAGCGGCTCGAAGACGCGGAGCTCGTCGCCGCGACCGCGGGGCCGGGCCTCATCGGCGCGCTCCTCGTCGGGCTCTCCGCGGGGCGCGGGCTCGCGTTCGCGCGCGGGGTGCCTCTCGTCGGCGTCAATCACCTGGAGGGTCACCTCTTCTCCGCGTTCCTCCGTCCCGGCGGGGAGCCGGCGCGCGCTCTCATCCTGCCGTTCCACGGACTCGTCGTCTCGGGCGGCCACGCGGAGCTCGTGCGCGTCGAGGAGGGGGGTCGCATCGTGCCGCTAGCCCGGACGCGCGACGACGCGCCCGGCGAGGCGTTCGACAAGATCGCCCGCCGCGCCGGGCTCGGTTACCCGGGGGGGCCGGTCGTCGACCGCATCGCCTCACGCGGCCGCGGCGACCGCTTTCCCTTCGCCATCGGCCGCTCGGGCGACGGGTCGCTCGACTTCTCGTTCTCGGGGTTGAAGACCGCCATGCTGCGCGAGCTCGAGAGACGCGGCGTCGACGGGTCGCCGCTCGACCCGGAGACGCTCGACCCGGAGCTCGTCGATCTGCTCGCGTCGTTCCAGCGGGCGATCGTCGCCGCTCTCCTCGACCGCGTCGCGCGCGTGCACGCCGCCGAGGGCATCCGCTCGCTCGCGCTCTCCGGAGGCGTGGCCGCGAATACGGAGCTCCGGGCGACGCTCGCCGCATGGGGGCGCGAATACGGGGTCGCCGTCCTGCTCCCCGATCGCTCCTTCACCACCGACAACGCCGCGATGATCGCCTGGGCCGGCCTCCTCGCCGCGCGGCGGGGCGCGGCGACCGACCCCGCCGCAGCGGCGGCGCGCTCACGATGGCCGCTCGGGACGTGAGCCGCGAGGCGCCCGGGAGGCCTGCTGTATCATCCCCCGTTCGCCGATGACCGACCCGAGCCGAATCCGCAACTTCTCGATCGTCGCCCACATCGACCACGGGAAGACGACGCTGTCCGACCGCATCCTGCAGCAGTGCCACGCGGTCACGGCCCGGGAGATGCACGAGCAGATGCTCGACGACATGGACCTCGAGAAGGAGCGCGGCATCACGATCAAGGCGCGCGCCGTGACTCTGCGCTACACCGCGCGCGACGGCCGCGACTACGTGCTCAACCTGATCGACACGCCCGGCCACGTGGACTTCTCGTACGAGGTCTCGCGCTCGCTCGCGGCGTGCGAGGGCGCGGTGCTCGTCGTGGACGCGACGCAGGGCGTCGAGGCGCAGACGCTCGCCAACGCCTACCTCGCCACGCACCACAACCTGACGATCATTCCGGTGATCAACAAGATCGACCTGCCTTCGGCCGAGCCCGAGAAGGCGCGCGAGCAGATCGAGCAGGTCGTGGGCATTCCGGCCGACGACGCCGTTCTGACGTCCGCCAAGATGGGCACCGGCATCGAGGAGCTGCTCGAGCGGATCGTCCGCGACATTCCGCCGCCCCAGGGCGATCCCGAGGCCCCGCTGAAGGCGCTCCTGTTCGATTCCTGGTACGACGCCTACCGCGGCGTCACGTCGCTCGTGCGCATCGTGGACGGGACGCTCGAGCCGCACATGAAGATTCGCGCGATGGGAACGGGGCTCGAGACCGACGTCGAGGCGCTCGGTGTCTTCCGCCCGCAATCCGAGGAGGTCCCGGCGCTCTCGGTCGGCGAGGTCGGCTCGTTCTGGGGCAACATCAAGGATCTGCACTCGACGCGCATCGGCGACACCATCACCGAGGTGCGCCGGCCCACGGCCGAGCCCCTGCCCGGCTTCGCCGAGGCCAAGCCCATGGTCTTCGCCGGACTCTTTCCGACCGACGCCGACGAGTACGCGAACCTGCGCGACGCGATGGAGAAGCTGCGGTTGAACGACGCCTCCTTCACCTTCGAGCCGGAGAACTCCACCGCACTCGGGTTCGGCTTCCGCTGCGGGTTCCTGGGCCTGCTCCACATGGAGATCATCCAGGAGCGCCTCGAGCGCGAGTTCGACCTCGACCTCATCACGACCGCGCCCGGCGTGAACTACCGCGTGACGACGACCCGGGGCGAGGTCCTGGAGATCGTCAACCCCAACCACCTGCCGGCGCCCAACTACATCGAGCGCATCGAGGAGCCCTACATCACGGCCACGGTGATCACGCGCGACGAATTCCTCGGAGGGCTCCTCAAGCTCTGCGAAGAGCGCCACGGCACTCAGAAGTCGCTCGAATATCTCGCGGCCAACCGCGTCATCCTGACGTACGACTTCCCGCTGAACGAGGTCGTCCTCGACTTCTACGACAAGCTGAAGTCGATCTCGAAGGGCTATGCGTCCTTCGACTACGAGTTCTCGGGCTACCGGGAAGGGGACCTCATCAAGCTCGATCTGCTCGTCAACGGAGATCCGGTCGACGCCCTCTCCCTCATCGTCCACCGCGACGTGGCCGCCGTGAAGGGCCGCTTCCTCACCGCGAAGATGAAGGAGATCATCCCGCGGCAGATGTTCGAGGTCGTCATCCAGGCGGCGATCGGATCGAAGATCATCGCGCGCGAGCAGGTCTCGGCCATCCGGAAGAACGTGCTCGCGAAGTGCTACGGAGGAGACATCACGCGCAAGCGGAAACTCCTCGAGAAACAGAAGGAGGGCAAGAAACGCATGAAGCGGGTGGGCCGTGTGGACATCCCGCAGGAGGCGTTCCTCGCCGTGCTGAAAGTCGAATGAACAACGACGCGACCGCTTCCGACGCCGACGCCAAGGTCTCTCCCGCCCACTCGACGGCCCGCGAGTGGTACGAGTCCCTGCTCGTCGCGGGGATCTTCGTGCTGTTCGTGCGCACCTTCGTCGTTCAGACCTACCAGGTCCCGACCGGCTCGATGGAGCGCACGATTCTGGTCGGCGACCACCTGCTCGTCAACAAGTTCGCGTTCGCGCCGCGCCTGCCGGCGCTCGCGCGGTTCCTGCCCTATCGCGACGTCCATCCCGGCGACATCGTCGTCTTCAAGAAGCCGGGCGACGACGTCAATCCCGGCAACGTGCTCGTCAAGCGCGCGGTCGCCCAGGGCGGCGATACCGTGCAGGTGCGGGACAAGCAGCTCTTCGTCAACGGCAAACCCGAAGAGCGCACGGCGATCCAGCACATCGACCCCGAGACCTATCCCGACCATCCCGGCATCCCCGACATGGCGCGGCGGCGCGATCAGTTCGGGCCGTTCGCCATTCCCGCGAACTCGTTCTTCGGCATGGGCGACAATCGCGACAACTCGCTCGACAGCCGCTACTGGGGCGCGATCCCGCGCGCGAACATCTTCGGCCGGCCGGTCATCTTCTACTGGTCCTACGAGGCCGAGCCCAATTCCCACATCTGGCGGGGCCCCGTGGCCAAGATCCGCCAGCTCGCGGGAGTCGCCGTGCACTTCTTCTCGCGCACCCGGTGGGACCGGATGTTCCGAGTGGTGAAGTAGCCGCGGCCTCTCCCGAGTCGGGCCTCCGCCGCTACGCCGTCCCCGTCCTCGCGTCGGTCGTGTTCGCGCTCTACGCGCGCACCTTCCTCTTCCAGGCGTTCGTCGTGCCGAGCCCGTCGATGGAGAAGAACGTCCTGACCGGCGACCGGGTCGTCGTCGACAAGTTCGTGTTCGCCCCCGGCGGCGGACCGCTCGCCTCGCTCCTTCCCGAGCGTCCGGTGCGGCGGGGCGACCTGCTCGTCTTCCGCTACCCCGAAGACCCGCGGCGCGCTTTCCTGAAGCGGGTGATCGGGCTGCCCGGAGAGACCGTCGCGATCCGCGACAAGCAGGTCACGATCGACGGCCGGCCGCTCGACGAGCCGTACGCCTTTCACGCGGACGACACCATCTGGCCGGACGCGCCCTCGGTCGCCGAGCTCCATCGGCGCCGCGACCAGCTGCCGGCCATTCGGGTGCCGCTGCGCGCCTACTTCGTCCTCGGCGACAACCGCGACGATTCGAGCGACAGCCGCTACTGGGGGCCCGTGCCGGCCGACCACGTCCTCGGTCGTCCGCTCTTCGTCTACTGGTCGATCCGACCGCGCGGAGCGGCGACGGGCTCCGGTCCGGCCGCGTGGCTCCGCCTTCCGGCCGACGTCGTGCGGCGCACGCGCTGGGACCGATTGTTCCGTCCGGTCCGCTGAGGGAACGCCGTTCCGGGTTAAAATCGGCGCAGCAACTCGGGAGGAGCGACCCCATGGAGCGTTCTCGGCGGATCCGCGGAGGAGCCAACTTCGGCTGCATCGTGTGGCTCGTCATCGTCGGAGTGGTCGGCTATCTCCTCTACAAGATCGTCCCGGTCAAGATCGCCTCTTCGGAGTTCTACGACGTCATGCAGGAGCAGGCCGCCTTCGGCTCGATCAAGGACCTGAAGTTCATCGAGTTCGAGATCCTGCGCAAGGCCGACGAGCTCCACATCCCCGTCAATAAGGACAACCTGAAGATCACGCGTGGGCGCGAGGCCATCACGGTCGAGGCGCATTACCAGATCCCGATCGACTTTTTCAACGGCACCTACGTGTACGTCTGGAAGTTCGACCAGATCGTTCAACGGCCCTTGTTCGCGGTGTAACGGCCGGCCCTCGCTGCGTCCTCTTTTCGGAGCCTGGCCTCGCTGCGCTCGGACCGGGCTCCGACGCGGCGTCTCCCGCCGCGAGCCCTTTTCTCCGCCGCGAGAAGGCTGGAATTTTTGACCGACCGGACGCCTTCGGATCGGGTCGAGAGAGGAGTGTCATGAAAACCGTGCGCCTGATCGTCGCCCTGCTCGCCGTCGCCGCCCTCGCCGCTCCCCTCGTCGCGGATGCCCCGGCAATCGGCTCGGCCGCCCCCGCCTTCGACCTGAAATCCGTCGACGGAAAGCCCTTCTCGCTCGCCGACGCGGAGAAGACGAACTCCTACGTCGTTCTCATGTTCATCGCCACGCAGTGCCCCTACTCGAATGGCTACAACGACCGCATGCGCGACATGGCCGCCGCCTACGCGAAGAAGGGCATCCTCTTCGTCGGGATCAACAGCAACAACACCGAGAGCACCGAGGAGACGGCCGCGCACGCGAAGCAGCACGGCTTCGGCTTTCCGGTGCTGAAGGACCCGGGCAACAAGGTCGCCGACCTCTACGACGCGCGCCGGACTCCCGAGGTCTACGTGATCGGCAGGGACGGCAAGCTGCTGTATCACGGCCGCATCGACGACAACTCCAACGACGCATCGAAGGTGACCTCTCCGGACTTGAAGAACGCGCTCGACGCGCTGCTCGCCGGCCAGCCGATCGCGAAGGCCGAGACCAAGGCCTTCGGCTGCACGATCAAGAGAGCATGAAGCGGAAGTCTCCCGGATCCCGCATCCCGCGCGCGGGGGCGGCGGCCCTCGCCGCTCTCGTCGTCTCGGTCGCGGCCGTCTCGGCGGCCTCGGCGGTGGATGCGCCGAAGCTCGCCGGAGAAATCGACGCGAAGGGCCTCGCGGCCGCGGTGGGGGCGCAGCGCGGCAAGGTCGTCGTCGTCAATTTCTGGGCCACGTGGTGCGTCCCGTGCCGCGAGGAGTTCCCGGACCTGGTGCGCCTCGAGAAGGACTACCGCGCCCGCGGCGTGTCGGTCCTCGGCGTGTCGATCGACCTGCCGAAGGAGATGCCGCAGATCGAGAAGTTCCTCTCCGCGAGCGCGCCGGACTTTCCGAACTACATCAAGAGAGTGGGCGGCGACGACCAGGACTTCATCGAGTCCGTGGATCCCAAGTGGGGCGGCGAGCTCCCCTTCACCGTCGTGTACGCGCGCGACGGAAAGAAGGCGAAGGTCCTCTCGGGCAAACAGTCGTACGCGTCGTTCGAGAAGGCGATCGCGGGACTGACCCGTTAGCGCCGCTCAGGCTCGCGCGGCCCTCGTCCTCCGCGGCCGCCGGGCGTCGACCGACCAGACCGCCGCCGAGTTCGTGGACGCGAGCAGCGCGAAGAGGAGCAGCGCGAGCTTCGGCGTCAGTCCGGCCGTGATCCAGTCGTCCCAGGCCGCGCCGGCCGCCGGTCGCGCGGCGCCGAGCGCGATCGAGAGCATCAGGAGCGCCCCCGCCGCCGCGGCGATTCGCGTCAGAAATCCGGCGATCAGCGCCACGCCGAGCGCGAGCTCGCCGAGCCCCACCAGCCAGGCGAAGACGGCGGCATGCGGCAGGACCACGGCTTCCAGAAAGTGCTTCCAGAACGGAAAGGTCGCCGCGACCATCGGGCGGACGTCCGCCGCGAACTCGCCGCGCACGAATCCGCCGGTGATCTTGGACAGTCCCTCCGCCAGGAACAGAACTCCCGTCAGGATCCGCACGGCGGCGGCGACACGCATGGCGCGGGAGTCTAGCAAGAGGGACACGGCGTCCTCCTCGCAGGACGAAAACCGTCATCGGCAGGTCCTCGGGGCCGAGCGGTGACGAGGAATATCCGAGCCGGAAGCCGGGACGCGTCGACTCGAGCGCAAGGACTGGATCGGTTTTTGCTAGAGTTCGCGTGAGCCGAACAACGAGATGCGGGGCTTCTGCCCCAAGGAGAACGGGATGAAGAAGCTCTCGCGACCAGCCGCCGCCGTTTTCGCCGCTCTCGGCCTCGCCGCCACTGCCGCCGCGCTGGAGGGCCCCGCGGCGTCCCGCGGGCCGGTCGCCCGGCTCGCGCCCCGCGTCGTCGCGGCGCCGAAGGCCACGGCCGCGTCGTACTCCGTCGAGGTGCCTTACGTGCAGAGCTACACGCCGGCCGACGGCGGCCAGAGCGGGACGCTCGTGCTCAACGCGGTGCACCCGTTCAACGTCACGCTCATCGCGACCGACCAGCACCACGGCAACGTCCAGGGCGCCGGCGTCGCGCTGCCGCAGACCGACACGTTCGGCTATTTCTCGCTGCCGACGATCACCAACAATCCGAGCAATCCCGAGGTCTTCATCAAGATCCTCGCCGCCCCGGGCGGCGGCTACTGGGTCTTCTACGGACATCTGACCGACCTGATCTACGACCTGACGGTCACCGAGGTCGCGACCGGCCTCACGAAGACGTACCACAAGGACGCCGGGAACTCCCCCGGCGGCTTCGACACTTCCACGTTCGTCGGCGCCGTGACGACGCCGGCGCCGCGGGCGACCCGCGTCATCTCGCCCGATGCGTTCCTCCTCACCTCGGTCGACATCTCCAACAACACCGGGACGACGGCGAACGCCATCGTGCAGTACTGCTACTCGTCCGGCGGCGCCTTCCAGGGCTGCACGCCGCAGCGCTCGATCGCCCTTCCCGGCCTACAGCAACTTCCATCAGGACGACGTCGTCGGCTATCTCGGCACGCTCGGCGACCTGCCGCAGAGCGCCGTCGACGACTCCGTCGGCACCCTGCTCGTCACCTTCCAGAACCTGCCGTCGCAGCAGGGCTGGGAGGGAACGGTCGCGGCCAACGTCTACAACCGCGTCTCGGAAGTCGATCCGCTGCGCGGCACCGTCGGCTGTGGCGAGCAGATCTCCTACTTCTTCGAATCCGCGACGAGCTCGCTCGTCGCCACCGCCCGCGACACAGTTCCCGCGCCGAGCGCGCAGGCGGGATCGATCTCCTCGACGCTGGGCGTTCACAACACCGACGCGAACGGCACGGGCGCGTCGGTCAACGCGGTCGTGACCCTGTACGACCCGGGCACGGGCCAGCCGGTCGGCAACCAGGTGACGCTGTCGAACATCGCGCCGGGCGAGCTCCGGCTGACCGACGATCTCTTCGCCGCGGCGGGCGTTCCTTCGAACGTCACGACCGCAATCGTCTTCGTGGACGTGCAGAATCCCGCCAACACCACCATCGAGGGATTCATCCTCGATCAGGACACGGACTCGCTCGACACGCGCTACCACGAGATGAAGTGCGCGGCGGGGTGCTTCTAACCGTCGCCTCCGCGCAGCGGGAGATCTGCGGCCTGCGGCCGCACCAGCGAACGGCCCGCCCTACTGGGGCTCGAACGTTCGCCTGATCTCTCGCTGCGCTCCGTCTCCCGCGGCGCGCGCCTCCTCCGCTGAGTTCGCGGAGACTTCGCCCGCCCGCGAGCTTCAGCCGCTAGCGGCTCGCCAGCTACGCCCCTTCCCTCCGGCAGAGGGCCGGGGTGAGGAGCGAACCGGTGGCCCGCCGCCTAGATCCGGCTGGGTCGGATCCCGCCCGCCGCGATGTCGCGGCGGAGCTGCTTGCCCTCGAAGTGGATGCGATCCGCGGCCTCGTACGCGCGCACGGCCGCCTCGGTCATCGAGCCCGCCGTCGCGGTGACGACGAGAACGCGCCCGCCCGCCGTGACGAGGCGGTCGCCGTCGCGCGCGGTGCCCGGCGTGGAAGACCTCGACCCCGGGCAGTCGCGCCGCCTCCGCGAGTCCCGTGGATCGGACGGCCCCGCTCGTGGTTGCCCGGGTAACCCGCCGCGCAGAGCACGACGCCGACGCAGGCCTCGTTCTTGACCTCGAGCGGCCCGAACTTGTCGAGGCCGCCGGTCGCCGCGGCGCGGAGCACGTCCGCCATGTCCGAGGTGACGCGCGGCAGGATGACCTCGGTCTCCGGGTCGCCGAAGCGCGCGTTGTACTCGAGAACGCGGGGGCCGGCGTCCGTCACCATGAGCCCGGCGTAGAGCACGCCGCGGAACTCGCGCCCCTCGGCCTGCAGCCCGCGGAACGTCGGCCAGAGGATCTCCTTGAGCGCCTGGGAGGCCGTCTCGGCATTGAGCACGCCGGCCGGCGAGTGCGCGCCCATGCCGCCCGTGTTCGGCCCGCGATCGCCGTCGTAGACCTTCTTGTAGTCGCGGGCGGTCGGGAGCGGAACGGCGGTCGTGCCGTCGAACAGCACCAGGAACGACGCCTCCTGACCCCGCAGGAACTCCTCGACGACGATGCGATCGCCGGCGGCGCCGAAGACGCGCTCCTGGAAGAAGAGTCGGAGCGCGCGATCGGCGTCCTCCTCGGACTCGATGATGAGGACGCCCTTTCCACCGGCGAGGCCGTCGGCCTTGAGTACGACGGGATAGCCGAGGCGCTTGATCGCCTTGCGGGCCTCCTCGGCGTCGGAGCAGATCGCGGCTTCCGCGGTCGGAATGCCATGACGCCGGAAGAACTCCTTCGAGAAGACCTTCGACGTCTCGATCTGCGCGGCCAGGCGAGACGGTCCGAAAATCGGCAGCTGGCGCTTCGAGAACTCGTCGACGATGCCGAGCGACAGCGGCAGCTCGGGCCCGACGATCGTGAGGTCGACGCGGAGCTTCTCCGCGAGATCCGCGAGCTCGACGATGTCGCCGGCGGCGACCGGCAGGCAGTCGGCCACCTCGGCGATGCCCGGGTTGCCGGGCGCGCACAGGATCTCCTCGACCCGTGGGCTCTTGTGCAGGGAGACGCACAGGGCGTGTTCACGCCCTCCCCCGCCCACGACGAGGATTTTCATCGGCGGTCATTGTAGCGGACCCTGCGGCGAGAAAACGCCGCACCGGAATCGGGGGCGGCCGAAGCCGCGTCCCGGTTCCGACCAGACTGTCACTGGGATGGTCCCGGGGCGGCGTGTTTCCGATGCCGCCCCGGCCGCCGCCGCTGCGACTGTTCGCGCTCCTCGCGGTCGTGTGGCCGCAGCGGCTGGACCTCGAAACGGTCGTGCCGCCCGGGCACGACGACCACCGTCTCGAGATGCCCGTACGGATCGAGCGTCAGTCCGAAGCGGCCGCGCGCCCGCGCGTGCTCCGCTCCGAGCGCTCGCACCTCGAACGCGAGCGCGCGCCCCGACCAGCTTCGAGCTCCCAGGTTGTCGGCCCGCACGCGGCAGGTCGTGACCTGATCGCTCGAGCTGTAGGGGTCGCGGAAAACGGTGAGGTGAACCTCCGTCCAGGGGTCCTCCGGCGGACCTTCGAGGGCGAGACAGAAAATCGAGAGGGCGAGAAGGGAAATCATCGCGCGGCTCCTTTCAATCGGAGCCGACGGAGCGCCCGAACGGGCGATGAGGACGAGAGGATTGTAAAGCACCGGGACGGCGTAATGTCGATGGGGATCGCGGATCGTGAACGCCAGCCTGCGCGGATTGACTCCGGTCCCCTTCGGGGCTACTGTCAGTCCGGCTCTTTGATCGTCCGGGCCGAGACTGGCCCGGCCACATCCAGAGTGGGCGAGGGACCGGCCCGACGACCCCACGGCAACCGGGTGCGCGCATCGCGGCGCGAAACCGGCCGGTGCCAATTCCGGACTTCTCCGTGGGAGAAAAAAGATGAGGGGCGCCGCGATCCGGCCTCCGGCCCGCGCCTCTCGCATCGAGAGGCTTTTTTGTTCCAGGAACGATGAAGAAAGACTTTCGCAAGGCGCTCGCCGAGGAAATTCTGCTCGCCGACGGCGCGATCGGGACGCTGCTGACCTCGCGCGGCGCCTCGCCCGAGCAGGCGCGCTCCCCGCTCAACCTCTCCGACCCCGACGCCGTCCGCGAGGTCCACGACGACTACGTCGCGGCCGGCGCGCGGATCGTCACGACGAACACCTGGGATGCCAACCGCGTCAAGCTGACGGCGCACGAGTGGGCGGACTCGCTCGAGAAGATCAATCGCGAGGGCGTCCGCCTCGCGCGCGAGGCGGCCTCGGGCGAGCTCGTCTTCGTGGCCGGATCGCTCGGCCCGCTCGGCGCGCTCGTCAAGCCGTACGGATCGCTCCAGCTCACGCAGGTCCGCGAGATCTTCGAGGAACAGGCGCGCGCGCTGCTCGAGGCCGGCGTCGACCTCGTCCTCCTCGAGACGTTCGGCAGCCTCCTCGAGGCGGCCGAGGCCGTGCGCGCCGTGCGCGGGCTCTCGGCGGCGATTCCGATCGTCGCGGAGATGACGTTCCTCGCGGACGGGCGCACCGCCTTCGGCGAAGCCGCCCCGCACGCGCTCGCGACACTCGCGATGGCCGGAGCGGACGCGGTCGGCATGAACTGCACCCTCGGACCGCAGGAGACCCACGACATCTTCGCGCGTCTCCCCCAGTCGATCGGCGTGCCGCTCTCGGTGATGCCGAACGCCGGCTACCCGAGCGTCGTCCACGGCCGCAACGTGTACCTCTCCTCGCCCGACTACCTCCGCGAATACGCGGCGAGCTTCGTCGCCGCCGGCGCCGCGATCGTCGGGGGCTGCTGCGGCACCACGCCCGAGCACATCCGCGCGATGGCGCGCGAGATCCACGGCGCGCGCCGCATGAACCCGGCGCGGCCGGTGTCCGTGACGATCGAGGCGGACATCGAGCACGTCGCCGTCGCCGCCGTCGAGACCTCGCGTCTGAAGCGCCGGCTCGGCGAGCCCGAGGACTTCGTCGTGACGGCGGAAGTCGAGCCGCCGAAGGGGGCGGACTGCTCGGCGGCAGTCGAGGGCGCGCGCACGTTGAAGGCGGCGGGCGTCGACGGCGTCAACGTGACCGACAACCCGATGGCGCGCCTGCGGATGTCGTCGATCGCGGTCGCGGCCGTCATCCAGCGCGAGACCGGCCTGGACGCCGTCGTGCAGATCACGACACGCGACCGCAACGTCCTCGGCCTCCAGTCCGACCTGCTCGGCGCGGCCGGCCTCGGCGTCAAGGCGCTGCTGTGCCTCGGCGGCGATCCGCTCAAGATCGGCGACTACCCGCAGGCGAAGCAGGTCTCGGAGGTGGACGTGCTCGGCCTGCTGCGCATCGCGAAGGGACTGAACGCGGGCGCGGACCTCGCCGGCAACGCGATCGGCACCGCGACCCGTTTCGCGATCGGTTGCGCGGCCAACCCCGCCGCCGCGGATCCGGAGGTCGAGTTCTCGAAGCTGCGCGCCAAGATCGACGCGGGCGCCACCTTCGCCCAGACCCAGCCCGTCTACGACCTCGAGGCCCTCGAGCGCTTCCTCCAGAGGCCGGAGGCGCGCCGGATCCCCGTTCTCGTCGGGCTCATTCCGCTCCTCTCGCTCAAGCAGACCCTCTTCTTCGCGAACGAGGTCCCCGGCGTCGTCGTACCGGACTTCATCCAGGAACGCATGCGGCGCGCCGCCGAGAAGGGCGGCGATCACGAGAGGGCCGAGGGCGTCGCGATCGCGCGCGAGCTCGCGGCGGGCATCGCGCGGATCGCGCGAGGCATTCACGTGATGCCGATGGGGCGTTACAAGGTGGCGACCGAAATTCTCGCCGCGATCCCACGGCCGGCGGCCCGCGGCTCGGCTCCGGAGGGGCGCACCGCCTGAATCGAGGGTGCCGGGGGACGGAATCCGCGGGGATCGATCCCCGTTTTGCCACCGGGAGGCCGGGTTCCCATAGAATCCGGACGAAGAGGCGGCGAACCAGGACCGATTCCCGCCGCGGGAGGAAGAACATGAAAATCATGCGGTGCACCGCGGGACTCTGCGCGTTCCTGACGGCGGCGTTTCTCCACGCCGGCGCGCAGTGCCGGCTGCTCGGAACCGTGACCGACTCGTCCGGCGCGCCGATCGAGGGGGCGACGATCATCGTCACGACGCCCAGCCTGACGACGCTGAAGGTGACGCAGAAGACCGACGCCAAGGGGAAATACAGCGTCGTGCTCCAGGACTGCACGATGACCTACCACGTGGCCTTCGAGAAGGAGGGCTTCGCGACGGCGTCCGAGGAGAAGAAGATCCCGATCAACGACCAGGGCACCGTCGACATGAAGCTCTCGAGGGCGTCGGAGGCGAAGGGCGCTCCCGGCGCGCCGGGTGGCGGGCGCGGTCCCGCCGGCGCACCCGCCCCGTCGGCCAGCGATCAGGCGGTGGCCGCCTTCAACGCGGGCGTCGACGCGATGAACGCCGGCGACAAAGCGATGGCGGAGACGAAGTTCCAGGAGGCGGTCGGCAAGAACCCCGACCTTCCCGCCGGCTGGCAGGCGCTCACGACCCTGGCTTATCAGAAGAAGGACTACGCGAAGGCGCTCGAGTACGGCCAGAAGGCGATCGATCTCGATCCCACGCTCACCGACCTCTACCCCGTCCTCGCCGCCTCGGCGAATGCGACGGGCGACAAGAAGGCCGCGGGCGAATGGTCGGCCAAGTACGCGGAGGCGAACCCCGATTCGCCGGACATCCTCTACAACAAGGGCATCGATGCCTACAACAAGAAGAAAATGAAAGAAGCTGAAGACCTTCTGACGAAGGCTGTCGAGGCCAAGCCCGACTTCGCCAACGCCCAGTTCTGGCTCGGCATGGCTTCGTTGAACTTGAACCACAAGGCGAAGGCGAAGGAACATCTCGAAAAGTACCTAGAGCTCGAGCCGAACGGGAAAGAAGCGGGGACGGCCAAGGAGATGCTGCCGCTCCTGAAGTAGCGGCGGCGGACCGATCGAAACGCGCGTCGTGGGGCGGGGCTTGTCCCCGCCCGCGGGCGGCCGCAAGGGCCGCCCTACAGAACCGCGGCCTGACTCCTTGACTAGTTGTGCGACTCGAAGCGGCGCAGGATCCGGAACGCCCACTGCAGCAGGCGATCGATCGCGTCGTGGCTCGGCGGCAGTCCGTCCTCCGAGCGGAGCGGCGGGCGACTCCCGGCCGACACCGGAACCGGGACCGGGACCCTGTTCTCGACGAACTCGAGGTCGTAAGGGATCTGCATGTTTGCCTCTTTGTCTCTCGATCGAGCAAGGCGCGCGCCACCGAGCGCCGGCCCGCTAACTTCCGCGACGCGAGAGAGTTGCCGGTCCGCGTCGGAGCGCCGGTGACACCTCTCTCGGTGCGGGCGCGCACAAGGCGGACACTTTCTGACACTTCGGCGTTGCGCCCGCGGCCTGCTCCCCCGGAGAATCGCCGCGTGGCTCGCGAAGGCGCATTCAAGGACCGTCCGCTGTGGCGGCGCCTCCAGATCATCCATCACCAGATCAAGGAAGGCCGCCATCCGAACACCAGCTCGCTCTCGGCGGAGCTCGACGTGTCGTCCAAGACGGTCCAGCGCGACATCGACTACCTGCGCGACGAGCTCGACGCGCCGATCGAGTTCCGGCGCGAAGAAAACGGCTACGCGTACTCCCGCGACGATTACGTCCTGCCGTTCTTGCCGGTCGACGGACAGGACCTCTTCTCGATCGGCGTCGCCGCGCAGGTGCTTCAGCTCCTCGGCGGCACGCCGCTCGCGCGGACGCTCCGCTCCTGTTACGAGCGGCTCGCGAAGCTCATGCCGCCGACCGTGCGGCTCCGGCCCGAGATCGTGCGCGAGAAGCTCGCGCTGCGCGCCACCGCGTTCCGGCCGGTCCGAGAGGAAACCTGGCAGGCGGTCGCCGAATCGCTCCAGAAGGGACTCGCCCTCTCCATCCGTTACCGCCATCCCGGGGAGCCGCCGGGAGATCCGCGCACGATCCGGCCGTACGCGTTCGTCCTCGCGGGCAGGGACTGGATGGTCCTCGCCGAGGACGCCGCGCAGGGGCAGGTGAAGAACTTCTACCTCGCTCGCGTCGAGAGCCCGCGGCTGACCACGGAGCGCTACGCGATCCCCAAGACGTTCGACGCCGACGTCTTCTTCCGCAACACGTTCGGGCTCTTCGTCGGCAAGGGACGCGCGTTCCGGTTCCGCGTCCGCTTCGCGCCCGAGGTCGCCGGCGAGGTCCGCGAGATGGTCTGGCATCCCGATCAGAAGATCGAGGCGCACGCGGACGGCAGCGCCGTGCTGGAGCTGCCGGCGGAATCGCTGCGGGAGGCGCGCCGCTTCATCCTCGCGTACGGGCGCCACGCCGCCGCGCTCTCGCCACCGGAGCTCGTGGCCGACCTCGCGGCCGAGACCGGCGCCATGGCCGGGCTCTACGCGGGGGCTTCGGCCGCCGAAAAGGCCGTTCCGTCCGCGGGCCGGAACAAGCGGGTGACCTCGCGGCGTTCCGAGTGACACGATGAAGCGCCTGCTCGCCCTCGGGGCCGCCGCCGTGCTGTCGATCTCGTGCGGGCCGCCTTCGGTGCGGCCGGTCTCATACGCGGACCCCGACGTGACCTGCCCCGGCGGCCTGAGCGCCTGGAACCTCGAGATCCTCGATCAGCGCGTGGACCGCGAGGGATCGGACAAGATGATCGCCGCCGTCCGGGACGGCGTGCAGAAGTCCTTTCCCGGCTGCCGTTGGATCTCCGGCTCCGCGGCGGGGGCGGCGACGATCTCGATCGAGATCCATCGATTCCGGTCGCGCTACGACTACGACCCGGCCGGCGGCGGCTCCTGGGAAGCGGCCGTCGACTGGACCGTGCGCGCCCGCAACGAGGGCGGGCGGATACTGACGGAGTTCCAGGCGACCGAGGAAGTATCCCGGCCGAACTACCGCGAGACGAACAACGAGAAGGAGTCCCTCTCGGAGGCCTACCAGAAGGCGCTGGAGCGCACGGTCACGGGGCTGCGCTCGGTGCCCGCATTGGGGGCCGTTCGTCGCCCCGCGGGGACGGTGCCGGAGCGGCAAGGGATCGGAGAGTTGCCGGGAGGGGAGTCCAAGTCGCTCTATTCCGGAGACTTGACGTGGACAGCGGCCCGCGCGGCACGCGCCGCGCGGATGGAACGGAAATCGCAACCCTCGGAGGCATCATGAAGAGATCGTTCGTCGTCGGCGCGCTCGCGGGACTCGTCCTGGTCACGGCCGCCCTGGGCCAGGGGTCGGACTCGCCCGTCTACACGATCTCCTCGATGCTGTCGGGCACCTACGACGGCATCACGCCCGGCAATCACCTGACGCTGAACCTCTCGCCGGTCACGCTCGAGCCGGCGCGGCCCTACGACCTGTTCCTCTCCGTCACCGGCCGCTTCGAGAACGACAACGTGGTCCAGCAGGGCGTCATCCGGCTCGAGACCCAGGGCCGGGACGTCTACTTCACCTACATCCCGCACTTCAGTCCGCAGGTCACGGCGCTCTCCGCCGACGCGGGACGCTTCACGGAGCGCGAGCTCTCCTCGGCGTGCAGCTTCGTGATGAACCCGAAGGGCGACGGCTTCACGGGCGACACGCTCGGCACCACCTCGTGCGCGCTCGCGATGCGCGGCGCCATCGGGAAATGGACGCTCGAGCTCGAACCGGGAGGCATCCGTGTCCGCAACAACGACAGCGGCGAAACGCTGAGATTCCGGAAGGCGGGAGCGAAGCCGTAGGGATTTCCGCGGTCATCCCGAGCGCAGCGAGGGATCCCGGCGGACCGGCGAAGCTGGCGATCGAACACGGGATCCTTCGGCGCTGCGCGCCTCAGGATGACGTCGACGGGCTCCTACCCTCCCTCCGGCAGGTACTTCCTCGCGATCTGCTTGACCGGATCCGAGAAATCGCCCTTGATGATCCAGCGCAGGAAACCCGGCTCCTCGCGCGAGATGTCGCGCAGGAGCCGCCCCCGATTCTTGCCGAAGTTGATCGTCGGCTCGCCGTTGACGAGCCGGATGCGGCCCTCCGGATCGACGTCCTGGTCGAGGCCCGCGCAGAACTGCTCGTGGAGCTCGATCACGGTCCTCGGCAGCTCCGTGTAGCGCTGGAGCTGTCCCGCGAGCACCCGCGCCGTCATCTCGGCATCGGCGAGCGCCCCGTGCGCCCCGGCGTGTTCCGTCTGGCAGTAGAAGCGGGCCGCCGCCGCGAGGTGCCTCGGTTCCCGGGCGAAGAAGATTCGCTGCGCGTCGACGATCCGGCGCTGCGCGATTTCGAACGGCACGCCCGCGCGCAGGAATTCCACCCGCAGCACCGGCAGGTCGAAGCCCGTGATGTTGTAGCCGGCGAGGTCCGCGCCGTCGAGAAAGGCGGCGAGCGCCGGCGCGATGTCGCGAAATCGAGGCGCGGAAGCCACGTCCCCGTCGCGAATGCCATGGATCGCCGTGGACGCCGCCGGGATTGGAATGCCGGGGTTCAGCCGCTGGACGAACTTCTCCCGGGAGCCGTCGGGCCGGATCTTGAGACACGCGATCTCGATGACGCGGTCGGAGCGGGGATTCGTCCCGGTCGTTTCGGTGTCGAAGACGACGAGCGGCCGGTCGAGCGGCAGCAGGCTTTCGAGCATTTTTGGATGATCCTACTCCGAAGCGGCCAAATGACGTCCGGGCCGGCGAGCGAGGTCGAGGGCCGGGCTTCGAAAACAGACTGAACTTCAGTAGTTCTCCGAGAACAGGAAGAAGAACAACTCGCCCATGCGCGTCAGGAGGCCGCGCTGCTTCCACTGCGACTCCGTGAGCACGTCGCAGCGCGCGAGATCGGCGAGGACCATCTTCTCCACCTTCACGGCGAACGCCCGATCATAGACGGCGATGTTGACCTCGGCGTTCTTCGTCATCGAGCGGTTGACGAAGTTGATCGAGCCGACGGTGGACCAGATCCCGTCCACGACCATCACCTTGTTGTGCATCATCGTCGGGCGGTACTCGTAGATCCCCACGCCGGCCTCGAGCAGCACGCCGAAGTGGTAGCGCGCGGCCATCCGCACGTTGGGCGAGTCCGTGTGCGCGCCCGGGACGATGACGCGGACGTCCACGCCGCGCCGCGCCGCCGCGGCGAGCCCCTCGCGGATCTGGCGGTCCGGAACGAAGTAGGCGTTCTCGATCCAGATGCGGCGCCGCGCCGCCTGGATCGCCATGTACAGCACGAGCTTGGACATCGAGATCGAGTCGGCGCGGGCCGCGGCGATCGCCTGCGCCTGCAGCGTCCCCGCCGCCGCGATCGCCGGGAACTGGCGATCGCCGTTCAAGACCTCGCCGGTCGTGTGGACCCAGTCCTGCGCGAAGACGTGCTGGAGCTGCGCGACGACGGGGCCTTCGATCTCCACCATGGTGTCGCGCCATTCGCTGGGGTCGCGCGCGTTGCCCTTCCACCGGTCGTCGATGCCGACGCCGCCGCAGAAGCCGACGCGGCCGTCGATCGTGAGGATCCGGCGATGGGTGCGGTTGCCGACCCGGTCGATCGAGTAGAGCTTGAGCGGCTTGTAGACCCGGACGTGGGCGCCCGCGGCCGTCAGCGGCGCCTCCAGCGGTCCGAGGCTCGATCCCCAGCCATCGACCAGGAGGCGCACCTCGACGCCGGCTCGCGCTCTCTCGGCGAGCGCTTCCGCGAACCGGCTCGCGATCGTGCCGTGATCGAAGATGTAGAACTCGAGGTTCACCGACCTCTCCGCGCCCGCGATCGCGTCGAGCATCGCAGGGAAGATGCCCTCGCCGTTCTCGAGGAGCCGCGCGCGGTTGCCCGGCACCATCTCCGTGCCGAGGCCGTCGAGCGAACGCACGAACTCGGGACTCTCGACGCCGTAGCTCGGGTCGAACTGGTAGACCGTCCGTTTCTCCGAGAAGATGAAGGCGCAGCCTCCGACCGCGAGAAGCGAGAGGACGGCGGCGGTTCCCGCGAGAAGGGCCGCCCGAAAGCGGCGGGGCCGGGAACGCCTCGAGCAATTTGTCGCAACCCGGCGGCCTTCGCCTGTGACAATTCTCGTCATTGCGGAGAGGACGGAAATCTCCAAATCGCTGATGCGCAAGTCTTTATCACAGGAGCCGGGAGTGGCCATCCGCTTGCAATCTCCCGGACCGAGCAAAGGAACCTCTCAACCTCCTCCTTTCGCCCCCCGGGCGGCCCCACCCCGTCCCGGGGCTTTTTTTTGCCCGCGAAAGGGCTCCGGGTCTCTCACGGCGCCTTCCTCCTGCCGTCGTCGGGCCGATGGTACCGTGCCCCCCGTGCGCATCCTGGCCGGCGACGTCGGGGGAACCAAGACCGCGCTCGCCATCGTCGACCTGGAGGGCCACCGCTGCCGCGTGCACCGGCTCGAGCGCTACGCCAGCGCCGAGCACCCCGGCCTCGCCGAGATCGTCGCGGCCTTCCTCGCCGGCGAGCGACGGCGTCCGGCGGCCGCCGGGTTCGGCGTCGCCGGTCCCGTCGCGGGCGGGCGCTCGCGGATCACGAATCTCGGCTGGCGGCTGGACGAGCGCGCCCTCGCGCGCGCGACGGCCATTCCGCGCGTGACGCTGGTCAACGATTTCGGCGCCAATGCCCTCGGCCTGCTCTTCCTCGGTCCCCGTGACGTGGCGACCCTCGTGCCGGGCCGCGCCGATCCGGCCGGTCCGATGGCGCTCCTCGGAGCGGGCACCGGCCTCGGCCAGGCCGCCCTCGTGCGGCGGGGGGCCGACGCCGTCGTCGTGTCTTCCGAGGGCGGTCACGTGGATCTCGGGGCGCGCTCGCCGCTCGAGGATCGCCTCGTCCGCTGGCTGCGCGGCCGCTTCGGGCGAGTGACCCGAGAGCGGGTCCTGTCCGGCAGCGGTCTCGTGCTCCTCTACGACTTCCTGGGCCGCGTTCGGGCCGCCCCGCGAAACGCGTCCGTCGAGAAGGGGCTCCGCCACGCGGCGGACCGCGCCGCGCTCATCAGCACACTCGCGCTCGAGCGCCGGGACCCGCTCTGCCGCGCGGCCCTCGCGCTCTTCGCGGAGATCTATGGGTCCGAGGCCGGCAATCTCGCGCTCCAGTACCGCGCGACGGGCGGCGTGTATATCGCCGGAGGCATCGCGCCCAAGATCCTGCCGGGCCCTCCGCTCGGCCGCGTTCCGGCGCGCGTTCCATGCGAAGCCGCCGATGGAGGCGCTGCTTTCGCGGATCCCGGTGCGCGTCGTCCTCGACTCCCGGCTCGGCCTCTACGGCGCCGCGGCCGCGGCGTCACGCTCTACTTGATCGCGATCGAGATCAGGCGCCCGTCCTGAAAGACGAGCGCGCGGTGCCGGCGTTTGTACGTCCAATGCACCTGGAGCGCTCCGTCGGACTTTTCCTCCTCGACCTTCTCGGGCTCGCCGAGGAGATCCCGCACCTCCGACGTCGTCATGCCCTCGCGAAGGGTGCCGACGTCGGCGTCGGTCTGCTCGGCCGTCGCGACCGTGGCCTCCCCGACGACGCGATTGCGCTCCGACGTGTCGACCGCGGCTTTCGATCCCATGAGCGGATCGGTCAGCGAATCGATGACTCCCGACGCGGTCGGGCGGTCCTTGTAGATCCAGTAGGCGGCGCCGACGACGAGCGCCAGAAGAACCAGTCGGCGAAACCGCCGGCCGTTCATCGGCGCCCCGTCATGCCTGGCGCGAGACCGCCGGCGAGGGAGGCATTTCCTCGAGCGCGCGGTTCGCGCGGGCGACCAGCTCCTCGAGCTTCGCGCGGCCGGCGGCGGCCGACTCGGCCGGCACCGACCACGACACGTCCGACGCCGTGAACATGGCGTCCTCGAGCGACGGCTCGCCCTCGTCCACGCCCCGCGTCCACTCCTCGCGCAGCATCGCGCGTCGGGCGTAGCGCAGGGCCTCGAGGCCGCGATCGCCGGCGGACGAGAGTCGGAAGCGAAGCATCACCATCCGGTCGGACAGGGCGTGGGCCGCCGAGTCGCGCCACCTCGCCGCCGCCGCGTCCGTCGCGGCGATCTCCGCAATGCCGATGGGAGACATGCCGGCGAGAGATAGCGAACCGCGTGCCGCGCCGCACGGAGCGCCGCAAGTGCTTCGTTGAAGCCGGCTTGCGGCGAGGCCGCGGAGGCGGCGAGGGCTCGCCGAGCGCCAAACTGTTACCGCGGGTAACGGTGTCCTCGGATTGGCTAAGGCGTTCCGGCGTGGAGCTCGTCGAGGGCGCGGTTGGCACGGGCCACGAGCTCCTCGACTTTCTGCCGGCACCACGCCGCCTGCGACGCGAGCGCGAACCAGCGCAGCTCCCGGTGGGACAGGGATGGATCCTCGATCGAAGGCTCGTCCCACTCGAGGCCGCGGGTCCTCTCCTCGCGAATCATGGCCCGCCGCGCGTAGCTCAGCGCCTCGAGCGCCTGTGGAACCTCGCCGATCTCGAGCTCGAAACGGAGCGTCACGCGTCGCGACGGATCGAACCGCAGCGCCACCGCCTCGCGCGGAGAGGCCGGGGAGGCGGCCGCCTCCGTCGTCGTCTCGCGGAAGCCGATCGGATCGCTCATCGAAAACCGAGTGTCCGCCTATTCTACCGCAGCGGCATCAGCGCCCGACCCGGTAGAGCACGGCGGATCCGCGACGGTCGACCGGGACGAGCCGGGCGCCGAGCGGCTCGAGCCGCGCGCGCGCATCCGGCCGGCGGTCCTCGCGCACGAGAACTGCCGTGATGCCGAGCGCATCGATCCCGCGGCGCCACGCGACGGGATCCGCACCCCAGGTCGCGACCGGAGCGAAATCGTCGCGCCACGACTCGGCGGCCGGGCAGTGGAAGCGGTCGTTCTCGCCGAGGAAGAGGACGCGGTCGTCGGGTCGAACGTCGCGCCAGAGCGAGTGGGCGGGCAGGCGGTCGTCGAGGTACGCCTCCCGCGAGAGGCGTCCGAACGCGACGCGTGCCTCGAGCCCGCTCGAGCCGGCCTGGACCGGGAACGCCGCGGCGGCGGCGAGGAGCGCGCCGCCCGCGGCGCGGCCCGCCCCGCCGGCAAAGGAACGCGTGAGCCGCTCGAGGCCCTCCGCGACGAACACCGCGTAGAGCGGGAAGAGCGGGAAGAGGAACCGCACCGACGGAAGGTAGAGCTGCGACCAGGGCAGGAGCGCCGAGAGCGCGACGGCCGAGAAGACCGCGAGGCGCCGCGCGCTCCATCCCGCGAGCCCCGCCGCCGCCGCGAGCACGAGCACGCCGTTGTAGCCGTCGCCGTTGGCCTCGAAGCGGCGCGAGTGAAAGACGAGGTCGTAGGGCAGCCGGACGAACCGCGCCGCCCGCTCGCCCCATCCGGTCGTCGCCGCCGCGACGCCGGATGCCGGCGAGCGCGTGAAGTACTCGCCGCGCCCCAGGCGCCCGGCGGCGTCGAGAACGGATGAGCCGAACGGCGCCGCGATCGACCCCCCGTGGCGAACGCTCCAGGCGAGCCACGGGCCGAGCGCGACCGAGGCGCAGAAGACGGCCGCGACGAGCGCCGTTGGCCGCGGACGCGCGCGGACCGTCAGGACGAGGAGCGCCGGAGCGGCGAGCGCGGCGAAGACCTTCGTCGCGACCGCCCCGCCGAAGAGGAAGGCCGCCAGGCGAAGGCGCCCGTCCTCGCCTCCCGCCGCCGCGAGCTCCGCGGCCGCCGCCGCCACGAGGAAGGCCGCCGGCCAGTCGACGTAGGTCGCTCGCAGCTGCAGCATCGCCGTCGGAAAGGCGGCGAGGAGGAGGGCCGCGAGAGGGCCGGCCCCGCCTTCGCCCACCCGCCGTGCGAGCGCGAGCGTCGCGCCGAACGCGAAGAGGCCGACGGCGAGCTGGAGGAATCGCGCCACCCGTTCGCCCCCGAAGAAGAAGGCGACCGCCAGGTACGTCTCGTGGGCGCGCCAGAGATACGACTGCGGCGCGAGATCGCGCTCGGGGAGGATGCGTCCCGTCTCCGCGACCGCTCGCGCCTCGGGCAGGTGATAGGCGAGCCCGTCCCACGAGACGTCGGGACAGAGCGCCGCCATCCACACGGCGACGAGCACGAGCAGGACGAAGGCGAGCCACGCCGACTCGAGGCCGGCCGGGGCGCTTCCCCTCGGAAGACGCACGGCACGGACGCACCGGCGCGCGAGATCGGGGAGCCGCCGCGGGAGTGCGAGCGCTCCCGCCCCGAGAACCGCGGCGAGCGAGGGGGCCGTCAGCCACCCCGCCTCGGCGAGCCCCAGCACCACCAGGCCGACCGTCACGAAGCCGGCGGCGAAGCTCGACGAGAGATCGCCGGCGCCGGGCCTCTCTCCGCGCAGCGCCCGCACGGTGAGGTCGCCGATCGAGAGCGTCGCGGCGAGGACGAGCGCGGCGGCGGCCGCCGCCCGCGCATTGCCGGAGAGAAGCGCCGTGGCGGCGGCAAACCCCGCGAGACCGAGCGCGACGGCGGCGGGCCGTCCGCCGCAGACCGACCGCGAGGAGAACCGCGAGAGCGACGGCCGCCACCGCCGCGCCGGCGACGACGAGGGTCACATGCCCGGCGCGGAGCTTGTCGAGGTACGCCGCCCAGAGGGGCCGCGCCCGCCCGAGGACGAGCACCACCGCGAGCACGACGAAGGCGGGACCGAGACGCCGCCGCAGGGGGCGGGAGGACGCGCCGGACTGTAAACCCGCCTCCATGTCGCTCGTCGAATCTCTCGTCGCCACGATACAGGAATGCCGGCGGCGAATCGTCGACGCCGCGCCTCGCGGCCTGCGCCCTCCATGCCCCGCCCCGCGCGGGGCCTTTTTTTAGCGCTCGGTGAAAATGATTCAATGCAGCCGTGATCCGGACCGAAATCTCGGCCGCCTGCATCGTCGCGGGCGCGCTGCTGCTTCTGGTGACGCTCTGGGATGCGTTCGAGACCATGGTGCTCTCGCGGCGCGTGTCGCGCGGCTACCGTCTGACGGTCGTCTTCTATCGCGTCACGTGGCCGTCGTGGCGGTCGATCGCGCGGCGCATCGAGCGCGGCAATCACCGCGAGAATTTCCTGACCGTTTACGGTCCGCTCTGGCTCCTGCTCCTGATCGCGCTCTGGGCCTTCTCGGCGATCCTCGCCTTCGCGCTCCTGCACTGGGGCACCGGGTCGCGGATGCCGGCGCCGGACGGCCATGCGAGCTTCCTCACCACGCTCTACATGAGCGGCACCACGATGTTCACGCTCGGGCTCGGCGACGTGGTGCCCCACTCTTCGATGGGCCGGCTGCTGACGGTCCTCGAGTGCGGCATCGGGCTCGGGTTCGTCGCGCTCGTCATCGGCTACCTCCCGGTCGTGTCTCAGGCCTTCTCACGGCGCGAGGCGTCGATCGCGCTTCTCGACGCACGCGCCGGCTCGCCGCCGACCGCGCTCGAGCTCCTGCGCCGGCACGTCGGCGACGCGGGCAGCGACGCGCTGGTCGACCTGCTGCGGGACTGGGAGCGCTGGGCGGCGGAGCTGCTCGAGAGCCACGTCTCGTTTCCGGTGCTCGCCTTCTATCGCTCGCAGCACGACAATCAGTCCTGGGTCGCGGGGATGACCGCTCTGCTCGACACCTGCGCGCTCATCCTGTCGATCGTGGACACCGACTGCCGCCGGCAGGCTCGGCTGACCTTCGCGATGGCCCGGCATGCCGTCGACGATCTGTGCCGCGTGCTCGATACGAAGGCGCAGATGCCGGTGCCCGACCGCCTCCCGCCGGAGACGCGCGCCCGGTTGCGCGATCAGCTCGCGGCGGCCCGCATTCCGCTCCGTTCGGACTCTGCCGCCGAGGAGAAGCTCTCGGAGCTTCGCATGATGTACGAGCCCCTCGTCGCCGCGCTCTCGACACTCCTCCTCATGGACCTTCCGCCCTGGATGCCGCCGGCCGCGGCCCGGGAAAACTGGATGGCGCACCTCTAGCTCGATGCCGACCGAGGACCGCAGCCTCGAGCTGACGCCCGAAGACTTCCGGCGGCTGATCGACGCCGCCGCGCGCCGCGTGATCGCCCACGTCGCTTCCCTGCCCGAGCAGCCGTCCGCCGACGTGGAAGGGGGCGTCGAGCTCGCGCGGTCGCTCGCCGAGCCCCTGCCGGCCGAGGGAAGACCCGTCGAAGAGCTCCTCGACCTCCTGTTCGACCGCGTCATCCCGAAGAGCTTCAACACCGCCGGGCCCGGGTACGTCGCCTACATCCCCGGCGGAGGCCTGCCGCACTCGGCGGTGGCCGACTTCATCGCGGACGCCACGAATCGATACGTCGGCGTCTTCGCCGCCGCCCCCGGGCTCGCGCAGATCGAGACGAACGTCGTCCGCTGGTTCGCCGACATCGTCGGCTATCCCGAGGGGGCGCGCGGGATCCTGACGACGGGCGGATCGCTGGCAACCTTCTCTGCGGTCGTGGCCGCACGCCGGGACCGGCTGCTCGAGAATTTCCTTTCCGGAGTTCTCTACGTCTCCGATCAGGGTCATCACGCGATCGAGAAGGCCGCGCTCCTCGCCGGCTTCCCGCCCGCGAGCGTGCGGCGGATCGCATCGGACGAGCGGTTCCGGATCCGCCTCGACGCGCTCGAGCGCGCGATCGCCCAGGACCGAGATGGCGGGGCGCAAGCCGTTCTTCGTGGTCGGCAACGCGGGCACGACGAACACGGGCGCGATCGACGACCTCGCCGTCGCTCGCGGCGCTCTGCGAGCGCGAGGGGCTCTGGTTCCACGTCGACGGCGCCTACGGTGGGTTCTTCCTGCTCACCGAGGACGGCCGCCGGCGCATGGCCGGCATCGAGCGATCGGACTCGGCGGTCCTCGACCCCCACAAGGGCCTCTTCCTCCCGTACGGCACGGGCGCGCTGCTCGTGCGCGACGGCGAGACGCTCAAGCGCGCGCACGCGCTCACCGCCGAATACCTGCCGTCCATGCAGGAGGCGCCGGACCTCGTCGACTTCAACCTGCTCTCGCCCGAGCTGTCCCGCGACTTCCGCGGCCTGCGGGTCTGGCTGCCGCTGAAGATGCACGGGATCGGCCCTTTCCGGACGAATCTCGAGGAGAAGCTCGCGCTCACGCGGCTCGCCGCCGAGGGCCTCGCGGAGATTCCCGGGATGGAGATCCTCGCGGAGCCGCAGCTCTCGATCGTGGCGTTCCGCCTCGCTCCGGAGGGCCGCGACGCGGCCGCCCTCGACGAGCTCAACCGAAATCTCCTCGCCCGGGTCAACGGGCGGAAGCGCGTCTATCTGACCGGGACCGTGCTCCGAGGCCGGTTCGCGATCCGCATCTGCGTGCTCTCCTTCCGCACCCATCGGGAGCGGATCGACATGGCGCTCGAGGACATCGCGGCCGAGGCGGCCGCGCTCCAGCATTCCGAGTGACCGACGGCTCGGCTCTAGAATCCCGCGCATGAAACCCGCGCCGATGAAACCCATCGTTCCCTTCTCCGCCCTCGAGGCGCTCGACGTCCGCACCGGAACGATCCTCAAGGTCGAGGAGGTGCCGAAGTCCGACCAGCTCCTCCGGCTGACGGTCTCCTTCGGCGACCACGAGCGACGGATCCTCTCGGGCATGAAGCAGGAGCGTTCCGATCCTCAGGAGCTCGTCGGCCGCCAGGCCCTCTTCGTCGTCAACCTCGAGCCGCGGAAGATGATGGGCGAGACGTCGGAGGGAATGCTCTTCGACCTCGGCTTCGCCGACGGCATCGCGCCCGCGCTCGCGGTGCCGGAGCGTCCGATCCCGGACGGCTCGCGCGCCGGCTGAGAGCCGGCCGCGATAGGCTCGGCCGCCGGGAGGTCTCGCATGCGACGTTCCGGCCCGCTTCCTCCGCACGCTTCTCGCCGCCGCGGCACTCGTCCTCGCGGCCGTCTCGTCCGCCGCCGCCGTCCGCCCCACGAAGCAGTACACGATCGAGCAGCTGCTCGACACCGTCTCGATCCGCGACGCGTCGTTCTCCTTCGACGAGAAGACGCTGCTCTTCTCGTCCAACCGCACCGGCATCTACAACGTGAACGCCGTTCCCCTCGCCGGCGGCGCCGCGACGCCGCTCACGGACTCGAAGAACGACACGACCCTGACTCGTCGCCGCCTTTCCGCTCGACGGCCGCTTTCTCTACACGCGGGACCAGGGAGGCAACGAGCGCAATCACCTCTACGTCAAGCAGGCCGACGGCACGGAGCGCGACCTGACGCCGGGCGAGAAGCTCAAGGCGCGTTTCGTGGGCTGGACGCACGACGGATCCGGCTTCTACGTCGAGACGAACGAGCGCGACGAGCGGTTCTTCGACCTCTACCTCCACGATGCGAAGTCCTACGCCCGCCGCCTCGTCTACCAGGACGACGTCGGCTACGACCTCGGCGCGATCTCCGACGACGGGAAGTGGCTCGCGTTCTCGAAGGCGCGCACGACCGCCGACTCGGACATGTACCTATGGAGCGCCGCGACGAAGGAGATGAAGCTCGTCTCGAAGCACGAGGGCACCGCGACCTACGAGCCGTCGACGTTCGATCCGGCTTCGCGCTGGCTCTACTACCTGACGAACGACGGGTCGGAGTTCGCGCGCGTGGCGCGGTACGAGCTCGCCTCGGGCAAGACCCAGGACGTCGAGAAGGCCGACTGGGACGTGGAATGGACCTTCTTCTCGCACGACGGCAAGTACCGCGCTCTCGGCGGTCAACCAGGACGGCCGGTCCGTGCTCCACGTCTTCGACGGGAAGACCGGCGCCGCCGTGCCCCTCCCGCCGCTTCCGGCTGGCGAGATCTCCTCCGTCCGGGTGTCGCGCAGCGAGACGAAGCTCGCCTTCCAGCTGGACGGCGATCGCGGGCCGAACAATCTCTACGTATACGAGTTCGGCGCGAAGGCGCCGGTGCGCCTGACGGACACGCTCGCGAAGGCCATCGACCCGGACGATCTCGTCGAGCCGGAGATCGTGCGCTTCAAGTCCTTCGACGGCATGGAGGTTCCGAACGTCTTCTACAAGCCGTACCAGGCGACGCCGCAGGCGAAGGCCCCCGCGCTCGTCTGGGTGCACGGCGGTCCCGGCGGACAGACCCGGCGCGGGTACTCCGCGGCGATCCAGTACCTCGTCAACCACGGGTACGTGCTGCTCGGCATCAACAACCGCGGCAGCTCCGGGTACGGCAAGACCTTCAACACCGCCGACGACCACAAGCACGGGCGCGAGCCGCTCGATGACTGCGTCGCCGGGAAGAAATACCTGCAGAGCCTGCCGTACGTGGACCCGGACCGCGTCGGGATCATCGGCGGCAGCTACGGCGGCTACATGGTGCTCGCCGCGCTCGCGTTCCAGCCGGACGCCTTCGTCGTCGGCGTGGACATCTTCGGCGTCTCGAACTGGCTGCGCACGCTCCAGTCGATCCCGAAGTGGTGGGAGAGCGGCCGGCTGGCGCTCTACAAGGAGATCGGCGACCCCGAGAAGGAGCCGGACTATCTGCGCGAGATCTCTCCCCTCTTCCACGCGGAGAAGATCCGGCGGCCGCTGCTCGTCGTCCAGGGAGCCAACGACCCACGCGTGATCAAGCCGGAGTCCGACGACATCGTCGCCGCGGTCAAGAAGAACGGCGTGCCCGTCGACTACGTCGTCCTCCCGGACGAGGGCCACGGGTTCTCGAAGAAGGCGAACCAGATCACCGCGTGGCGGGCGGTCCTCGACTTCCTCGACCGGTACCTGAAGGGACAGGCCACGAAGGCCGCGGCTCGGTGAGCGCTCCCTAAACCAGAACCTTCGCGGGGCGGCCGGGCGCCTCCCGGCCGGCGTACGCCGCCCACGCGCGGGCGAGCCGCTCGATGCCTTCGCGCATCGGCCCGGCGTCCAGAACGAACGGCAGGCGCAGCCGGTCCGCGCAGCCGCCGGTCGGCGAGCGCGAGCGTCCCCGGCACGACCGCGACGCCGTGGCGTAGCGCGACCTGGGCGAACGCGTTCGCGTCGCCGTGCGGCAGCTCGACCCACAGCGACAGCCCTCCGGCCGGTTCCTTCCACTTCCACGACGGGAGGTGCCGCGCGAGGAGCTGCGTCAGCCGATCGAGCCGCTCGCGCATCTCTCGGCGGCGCGACTCGCGCACCGCGTCGGCGCGGGCGAGCAGGCGCACCGCGCCGAGCTGACCGACGAGCGAGCCGCCGAGATCGGCCATGATCTTCAGGCGCGTGATCTGCGCGAGGATCTCCTCCGGCCCGCGAATCCAGCCGATCCGCAGGCCGCCCCAGAAGAGCTTCGACAGCGAACCGATCGTGAGGATCGGCGCCAACGGGTCGAAGGCGGCGATGGGAGGCGGCGGAGGCGTCCTGCCCGACAGAGAAAGGTCGGCGAGGGTATTGTCCTCGACGATCGCGATGCGCATCTCTCGCGCGAGGCGGGCGAGCGCGCGCCGGCCGGACTCCGGCATGACGGCGCCGGTGGGATTGTGAAAGGTCGGCATGAGGTAGACGAGCCGAGGCGCCGTCCGCGCGAGCGTGGTCTTCAGCCGCGCCACCCACGCCGCGTCGCCTCCGACCGGCACCGGCTCGAGGCGGGCGCCGAGACCGGCGAAGATGTCGATCGATCCGAGATACGTCGGGTCCTCGACGACCACGCGGTCGCCGCGTTCGAGGAAGAGCGCGCCGGCGAGCCCGATCGCCTGCTGCGCCCCGTGGGTCACGAGGACCTGCTCCTCCGTCGTCTTCACGCCCCATCCGGTCAGGTGCCGGGCGATCGCCTGGCGCAGCGCCGGCAGACCCATCGGGAGGTACCCGGGTCCCTCCGCGAGCGCGCGCAGCAGCTTCTCGTCGACCCGGGCGAGCTCGCGCGGCAGGATCTCGGGCGCGGGCAGGTGCGCGCCCAGAAACTCGATCGTGCCGCCGGGCCCCTCGACGAGGCTCCGGTACACCGGGTGGCGCCGGAAGGAACCGCTCGGGTCTTCCCGCAGCCGCAGCCCCGGCCCTCGCGACGGCGAGCCACGGACGCGGGTGCCGCTGCCGCGCCGGCTGACGACGCGATCCTCGGCGCGCAGCGCCTCGTACGCGGACACGACCGTCGTCCGCGACACGGCCAGCGTCTCGGCGAGCACCCGCTCGGCGGGAAGGCGGGTCCCCGACTCCAGGTCGCCGCGGTCGATCGCGGTCGCGAGCGCGCGCGCGAGCTTCCGATAGATCGGGCCCTCGCCCTGGGACCATGGGCCGAGCACGCCGGCGACCATCGCGGCCTTCATTCGGCGGCCGGTCATCGGCGTTCGGTCCACTTCGCGCCAAGGTGGCTATTGATTCCCGCCGGTCGCCAGTCCATCTTGATGGCCAATTGGAGCATACGTCTGAAGTGGACTGATCAAGTGGACTTGAGCATCGAACGCGACGAGGAGGACCGCCCATGACGACGCCGGCACACGCTTTCTTCCGCGGTCGTGTCGTTCCGTACGGCGAGGCGCGCGTCGGCGTGATGACGCACGCGCTGAACTACGGCACCGCCTGCTTCGCCGGGATCCGCGGGTACTGGAACGCGAAGGAGGCGGAGCTCTTCGTCTTCCGTCCGCTCGAACACTTCGAGCGGTTCCTCGAGTCGGCGCGCCTGCTCGACATGACGCTCCCGTACACTCCCGAGACGCTCACCGAGGCGCTGGTCGAGCTCCTCCGCGCCGAGCTCTTCCATGAGGACTGCTACGCCCGCCCGCTCGCGTTCTACGGCGACGAGTCGATCGGAGTCCGTCTCCACAACCTGACGCCCGAGGTCTCCATCGTGGCGATGCCCTACGGCCGCTACATCGAGAACGACGAGAGCCTGCACGCGACGGTCTCCTCGTGGCGCCGGGTGGACGACACCATGATCCCGCCCCGCGGCAAGATCGCGGGGGCGTACGTCAACTCCGCGTTCGCCAAGACGGACGCGCAGCGGGCGGGCTTCGACGAGGCGATCGTGCTGAACCAGGACGGCCACGTGTCCGAGGCCTCGGCGGCCAACTTCTTCCTCGTGCGGCGCGGCACGGCGGTCACGCCGCCCGTCAGCGACAACGTGCTCGAGGGCATCACCCGGCGCACCGTGATCGAGCTCGTGACGCGCGAGCTCGGGATCCCGGTCGTCGAACGGTCGATCGATCGCACCGAGATCACCCTCGCGGACGAGGTCTTCCTCTGCGGCACGGGCGTGCAGATCGCGGCGGTGACGCGTGTCGATCACCGGCCGATCGGCTCGGGGCGGATGGGGCCCGTGGTCTCCGCCCTGCGGCCCCTCTTCTTCGAGGTGGTCCGGGGCGAGCGCGCGGACTATCGCCGCTGGTGCCATCCGGTTTATGGGGACGCGTCGCCGCGAGAGGACGGTGCGCGCGTGCGGCGCGCCGATTCGACGCCTTAAATAAATTTCCCCTCGGGGTCATTAGGGGTTGCCCCCGCCGCGAAGAATCCGTTACCCTCCGATCAGGTGATGGTCCAACGGTCGCGAGTGGGTTTGTTCTGGTGCCATCCGCTGGTCCTGCCGCAGTTCGAGCAGCTCATCTCCGATAACGGGTATCGGCTGCTGGCACGGCGGCTCGAGGCCAACCGGATCCCGAACTTCGAGAACCTCCCGGTTCCCCGGGCGGCGGTCCAGATCGTCGAAGCGCATCAGCATCTCGCCGCCACCGAAGCCGCCGTCACCGGGATCCACGCGCGCCAGCCGTCGGCCCGGATCATCGTCCTCGCGGAGCGCTTCACGGACCCGATGGCGTTCGCGGTGCTCCGGCTCGGCGTGAAGGGACTCCTCACGTACTCGGAGGCGCTGCGCGCGCTGCCGCAGGCGCTCGAGACGGTGATCACCGGAGGGCTCTGGGTCGGCCGCGCGCTCCTCTCGCGCTTCGTCGACGCCGCGCTGTGCACCGTCCCTCTGAAGGTCTACGCCACGGGACTCGAGGGGCTGACGCGCCGGGAGCGCCAGGTCCTCGAGGCCGTGCTCGACAACCTCTCCAACAAGGAGATCGCGCGCCGGCTCCAGATGTCCGTGCGCACGGCGAAGTTCCACGTCTCCAATCTCCTCGTCAAGCATGGCGTCCGCCGCCGCGCCGACCTGCTCTTCCGCGCGCTCCAGAGCACCGCCGGACACGGCGCTCACGGCGTGTCCGCGGCTTAGACTCGGACTTTGGGCGGGCCGCTGACGCGGCCCGACGGACATGAGAGGGAATGTCGCCCTCTAACCCTCTCCCAAAGAACGGCTCTCCGCCCTAAACCCCCTCCCGCCTTTTCGCGTACTGATCCTCCAGCCCATGTGAAGGAGGAAGAGGCAATGAAGACGCGATTCGTCCTCGTTTTTGCGGCCCTGGTCCTGATGGCGGGCGCCGTGCTCGCCCAGGCGCCCCCGCTGACGGTCCCCGACGCGAGCCCCGCCGCCTCGGTCGGCCAGACGATCGGCATCACCAACGTCGCAATTTCCTACCACCGCCCGGCGGTCAACAAGCGGGAGGTGTGGGGCAAGCTCGTGCCCTACAACCAGGTCTGGCGAGCCGGCGCCAACATGAACACGACGATCTCGTTCTCGACCCCGGTCACGGTCGGCGGCAAGGTCCTCCCGGCCGGCACGTACGGCCTGCACACCATCCCGACCGACAAGGACTGGACGATCATCCTGAGCGCGAACTACAACAACTGGGGAAGCTTCAGCTACGACGAGAAGCAGGACGTCCTCCGGTTCCAGGCGACCCCGCGGCCGGCGGACTTCGAGGAACGGCTGGAGTACCGGTTCGAGAACGTGAGCGAAGACTCCGCGACGGCGGTCCTCCACTGGGAGAAGCTCGAGGTCCCCTTCCCGATCCAGGTCGACACGAAGGCCGTCACGCTCGCGAGCCTGAAGAACGAGCTCTACGGGTTGAACCAGTTCTTCTGGCAGAGCTGGAACAACGCGGCCCAGTGGTGCGTCCGCAACGACTACCAGCTCGACCAGGCGCTCGACCTGGGCCGACAAGTCCATCTCGATGCAGAAGACGTTCGGGAACCTCCGCACCAAGGCCGCCATCCTCGAGAAGAAGGGCGACGTCAAGCAGGCCGACGAGCTGCGCGCGCAGGCGCTCAGGCTCGCGACCGAAGTCGAAGTCAACGCTCTCGGCTACCAGCTCCTCCAGCAGAAAAAGACCGACGAGGCGATCGCGATGTTCCGCAAGAACGTCAAGGACCATCCGGGCTCGTGGAACTGCTACGACAGCCTGGGCGAGGGGCTCGAGGCGAAGGGCGACAAGAAGGGAGCGATCGAGAACTACTCGAAGGCGCTCTCGATGGCCCCCGACGAAGCGAACAAGAAGCGGATCTCGGACATCCTGACGCGGCTGAAGACGGCGTAGGGCGCCGGATCCGCCGCGCGCGAAACCTCGGGGGCGGCGGGAGCGTAGACGACGGGCATGAAGCACCGTTCGAAGTCTGCGCTCCCGGCCGCCCTGTGTTTTTTCCTCCTGCCGCTCGCCGCCGCGCGGCCGCCCGGCCCGCGGGTCCTCCGGAGACACCGCCGGGCAAGCGCATCGCGGCGCTCATCGCCGCGTTCGACGCCGGCACGCCGGACGCGATGCGCGCGTTCGTTCAGTCGAATTTCGCCGCATCGGCGCTGCGCGAGGCGCCCCTCGAGGAGCGCGTTGGTCGCCTCGGCGGCATGGCGCGGGAGATCGGGCCCCTCGAGTTCGACCGCGTCCTGAAGGGCGAGGCGCCGGAGGTCGCGTTCCTCGCTCGCTCGAAGAAGTCCGGAGACTGGATCGAGGTCGGCATGCGCCTCGAGCCGGCGCCGCCGTTCGGCATCCTGGGCCTGCGTTTCGAGAACTCCGAGGGCCCGGGCGCGAAAGCGGCGCCGCCTCTGGGTCGGACGCTGCCGTCGCCGCGAAGGCGGGCGATACGCTTCGTGCGCTCGCCGAGAAGGGCGCCTTCTCGGGCGTCGTGCTCCTCGCGCGGAACGGAACGCCGTTCTTCCTCGAGGCCTACGGCAGCGCGGACCGCGGCTTCGCGGTCCCGAACCGGAAGGACACGAAGTTCAATCTCGGCTCGATCAACAAGATCTTCACGCAGGTGGCCATCGCGCAGCTCGCCGCCGCCGGCAAGCTCTCGCTCTCGGACACGATGCGGAAGCAACTGCCGGACTACCCCTCTCCCGGTCGCGGACCGCATCACGATCCAGGAGCTCCTGACCATGTCGTCGGGCCTCGGCGACATCTTCGGCAAGAGGTACGACGCCACGCCGAAGTCGCGGCTCCGCACGCTCGCCGACTACCTGCCGCTCTTCGTCGAACGAGCCGCTCCTCTTCGAGCCCGGCACGAGCCGCCGCTACTCGAACGCCGGCTACGTCGTGCTGGGCCTGATCGTCGAGAAGGTCTCCGGACAGAGCTACCACGACTACGTGCGCGAGCACCTGTTCCGGCCGGCCGGCATGAAGAACACCGACGCGTACCCGCAGGACGCGATCGTGCCGAACCGCGCCGTGGGATACACGCGCGAGAGCGAGGGCGACGCCCCGCCGCGCCCCGATGCGCCGCTCCACGTCAACGATCTATGCGCTCCCTGCCGTGTCGAGCTCGGCCGGCGGCGGCTACTCGACCGCCGCCGACCTCCTCGCCTTCGACCAGGCGATGCGCGCGAACCGGCTGCTCCCGCCCGCCTGGACCGACTGGTTCTACTCGGACAAGGCGAGCCCGCCTTCGTCCGGCGCTCCGGCGCGGAAGCGCGGCGGCGGGTTCGGCTTCGCCGGCGGAACGGCCGGCGTCAACGCCGTGCTCGAGTGCGACCTCGATGGCGGCGCGACGATCGTCGTCCTCTCGAACCTCGATCCGCCGTCGGCCGAGACCGTGCGAAGAAGCTGCGCGGCTGGATGGGACTGAGGTAAGGCTCTCCTTTCGCGGCGTTCGCGGCCCGACCGACGAGAGGGGAATCGCTAGGACCCTCTCCCAGTCAACACGTCGCTTCAGCAGCGCCAGCGTCCAGAGGTGGATCGCCGTACGCCGCCAGGCCGAAGGCGAGGACGCCCGCCAGGATCGGACCGGCCGCCGCGTGCGACAGGGCGCGCAGGGCGCCGCCGATCGTCCGCACGCGCGTCGGATCGAGCTCCGCCGCGGCGCGCACGAGGTAGTAGCCGACCCCGGCGAGCAGCAGCCCCCGCGCCGCGAGCCCGAACCGCGTCACGCCCGCGAGAAGGCGCGCGAGGCGCCGCGGCAGAAGATCGCGGCGGAAGTCGACGCGTCCCCGGATTCCCTGCCACAGCTCCCACAGTCCGCCCGCGCCGACCGCCGCCCCGACGACTTCGAGCGCCGCCGGACCCCAGCGCGCGCCCAACAGCCACGACACGCCCTCGCGCTGCAGCGAGCGGTCCGGTTCGCGCACGTGGAGCAGCAGCCGCGCCGCGGTCCACGCGAGCGCCGCGTAGCCGACGGCGTTGATCCCGAGGCCGACCCGGCGAAGCGCGCCCCCTTTCCCCGCCAGCCGCCTCGGCCGCATGAGCGATCGCTATCGCGCCGAGGCCCGCGACGACGGCGCCCAGGATCCACGGCCCGCGCGGCTGCTCGAGCAGGAAGCGCAGGGCGGACGCCATTCCCCGGTCCCTCTGTTGCGCGCCGACGAGGGCCACGCTGCGCCGAGACGATGCCCGAGCGCGAAGTAGACGGCCCCGAGCGAGGCGAAGTCCCGACCGGACGGCGAAGGCCCTCAGCACGCGGGGCATGATCGCGGCTTGATCGCCCGCAAGCAACAATCAACACAGGCCCGCCCCTCTCCCCCTTCGGCCGCCGACCGCTCGCTCCGCGAGGCGGCCCGCGGCCGCCCAACTCCGGAGGCGAGGGGACACCCCTCGCGCTCCCCGGCGGCTGGAGAGGGGGAGCGACGGTGGGGTAGACTCCCCCGGCCCTACCGGGGCCAGAAAGGATTTCCACACGATGATGAGAAAGAGCTCGCTGCTCGTCTCGGCGGCCGTGGCCGCCGCGCTCCTCGCCGCGAACGCGTTCGCGCAGGACGCCAAGTCGACGCCCGCGACCGGCGCCGAGAAAGGGGACACGAAGATGACGAAGACCCCGAGCGGCCTCCAGTACGAGGACGTCAAGGTCGGCACCGGCGACTCGCCGAAGAAGGGCCAGACCGCCGTCGTCCACTACACCGGCTGGCTGTGGGAGAACGGCGCCAAGGGCAAGAAGTTCGACAGCTCGGTCGACCGCGGACAGCCGTTCTCCTTCCCCGTCGGACAGGGACGAGTGATCAAGGGATGGGACGAGGGCGTCGCGACGATGAAGGTCGGCGGCAAGCGCGTCCTGCTGATCCCGCCGGATCTCGCCTACGGCTCGCGCGGAGCCGGTGGAGTGATTGGGCCGAACGCGACTCTGATCTTCGAGGTCGAGCTCATCGACATCAAGTAACACCGCACTTCGGAAGACCAGAAAGGCGGAGCCGCGCCGGCGCGGCCCCGCCTTTTTTTGTCATCGAACGCGCCCGGACGATGCCCGGACCCGCGCGAGGTCCTTTCCCTGGCAGCACTTACGCGCCACCGGGCCGCGGGCACGTCTCCTGCTACAATCCTCACAAAAGAAAGAAGATGTTCATCGAGCCGAGCCTACGTCGCCGGCCCGTGCCGCTCGCCCATTCCGCCATGGGACCGGCATGAGCGCGACTGCGCCTTTCCTGTCCCGCCATCTGGGCGACTACCTGCTCGTCGCCCAGCTTTCCGACGATCCGCTCGGAACGGTCTTTCGCGCGCTCTATGCCGCGGACGAACGGCGCTTCGTCCGTCTCCGCGTGCTCCAGTCCGAGCATCTCCCGTCGGCCGCCGTGCTGGAGGCCGCGCGCCGGGACCGCCTGCGGCACGCCCTCGTTCACGCGGCGATCGTCGCGCGCCCCGAGCTCGACGTCGTCGACGGCATTCCGTTCATGACCTGGGACGAGACCGCCGGATGGACGCTCGACGTGATGCTCGCGCGGGTGCGCGCGTTCGGCATCCGCATTCCCGTCGAGTACGCCCTCCTCATCGTGGAACGGATCGCGGCGGCCTTCGAGCACGCGCACCAGACCGTCGTCGACGGCGTTCCGGTCGCCCACGGCCTGCTCTGGCCCGGCTTCGTCTCGATCTCCCACGACGCGGCCGTGCGGATCGGCGGGTTCGGCGTCGCCGACGCGATCCTGCCGGCGCTCGCCGCGCCTCGGATGACCGCGGAGATCGCCCCGTACCTCGCGCCCGAGACGCGCCGCTCGGGGCAGGCCACGCCGTCGGGCGACGTCTACGCGCTCGGCGCGATCCTGATGGAGCTCGTCACCGGCCGCCGTCCCTCGCTCGACATGCCCTCCGCCGAGATGCGCGCGGGCGATCCGCGCTCGGAGGAGCTCAGCCAGTTCCTGCGCCGCTGCCTGGCCGATCCCGCCGAACGGTTCGCCTCCGGCGTCGAGGCCCACCGGTCGCTCCAGCAGATGGTGACCGGTAATCCGTTCTCGCTTTTCACCGCGAACCTCTCGCTCTTTCTCTACAAGCTCTTGAACCCGGAGAGCCAGACCGTGGCGCCCTCCTCCGACTGGGAGTCGACGAGTCCCGTCGTGCTCGAGACGAAGACGCGGCGCGAGGACGCGACGTTGACGGCCACTTCCCCCGGCTCGCGGACGGGATCGCCCCGGCGGCGCCGCGGCGATCTCGACCCGGCCGAGGACGTGTCCGCGGCGGCGCCGGCCGCTCCGCCGCCGCCGACCGACCCGTTTCCGGCGGCGGAGGAGGCCCCGATCGAGGTGCTGGAGGAGGCGAGCCGCCTGATCGAGGAATCGCCCGAGACGCCGGCGGCCGAGCCGGAAGCCGCCGCGCCGGCGCGGCCCGTCCCGATCGCCCTGCCGCCCTGGACCCGGCCCGCGCTCCTTCTCGCCGCCGCCGCCGGGCTCGCATTCGGCGTGTTTCTCGTCGCCGGCCGCCCGCCCTCCTCGCCTCGCTCCGAGGATTCGGCCTCGGCGCGGCCGAGCGACGCGGCGCCGGCCACGGTCGCGCCCCCGCTCCCGACGACGGCGCCCGAGACGGCGCCGACGCCCGCGGCCGGCCCGCTCGTCCCGCCGGCCCCCGCGGCCCAGGGGAGACTCATGCGGGCCGCGCGCCCGGTGCGGCCCGAGCTCCGGCAGCCCACCGAGGACCTGCGTTACCGCGCCGCGCTCGCGCGCGTCGAGGCCGACCGCCTGCGGGCGCGCGAACAGGTCCCGGAGATCTTCGAGGAGGGCGAGCGCCGGGAGCGGGAGGGCATCCGTCTCCTGAGGGACCGCGACTACGACGCCGCGCAGCTCGCCTTCTCGCGCGCCGCACAGCTCTTCGAAGAGGCGCGCGAGAAGACCTGGGAGGAGCGCGTCCGCGACACGAGCCTGACGGCCGCGGGCAATTAGAATCGGCTTTCGCGCAACCGGGAGAGGAAGCCCGCGCGACTTCCCCTCCCTCTCCGTTTGGGCCGCGAAGCGGCCCGCTTAGAATCCGAGATGGTGGGCATGCACAGGATCGAGCCCGCGAGGCTCCAGCCGGGCGTCACGCCCGAATCGCTCCCCGGACCGCTTCCCTCCGATGCGACCCGCGGGGGCGCGCCGCGCACGGTCCGCGGAAAGGCGCTCATCTTCTGGGACCCGAAGAGACCCGGAAAGAAGCGCGACGCGATCGACACCGACCAGATCACGCCGGCCGCCGACTGCGTCTCGGAAAGCCTCGACACCCTCGACGAGCGCTGGAAGGCGGGATCCTTCCGGCACCTGATGCCGGACTTTCGCGAGCGCGTGCACCGCGGCGAGACCTTCCTCGTGGCCGGCGAGCGCTTCGCGATCGGCTCCTCGCGTGAGATGAGCCCGGCGGGGCTCAAGGGGGTCGCGGAGGAGGCCGGGCTCGAGCTCGTGGTCGTGTGCAGCCACGGGATGGGCGACATCTTCCGCCGCAACGCCTTCAACCTCGGGCTCCACGTCGTGCAGTGCCCGGAGGCGGTCGAGGACGCGCGCGACGGGGACGCCTTCGCGTTCGATCCGGCCACTCGCCGGCTCACGAACGAGACGCAGGGCAGGACGTACGAGCCCGTGCCCCTGTCGCCCAAGGAGGAGGAGATCCGCGCGAGCGGCGGCATCTTCGCGGTCGGACGCCGCGAGTTCCGCGACTCGGTCGAGCGGAAGCCCGAGGTGATCTGGCCGGATCCGGACGCCGCGCGCGCGATGACGACGACCGAGCAGATCGTCTGGGCGCACCGCGTCGATCGCGACGCCTCGGTGCGGCCCGGCTCGACTCTCCGCGTCCTCGCCGACCTCCTGCCGGCCTCGGACGGCACGGCGCCCTTCGCGATCCACACGTTCCACCAGATCACGGGCGGCCGCTCGATCTTTCCGCGGCAGGCCGCGATCGCGAACGACCACTTCGTCTTCACGGGCCGCTCCGACGACGACCGCCAGACGGCGATCGGCCGCCAGTTCGCGAAGGCGCAGGGTCTCGCGAAGCCGTACTACGCGGATCCCGGGGACGGGATCTTCCACTTCTACTTCCCGGAACAGGGGCTCGTCCTGCCGGGTCAGCTCATCCCCGGCGCCGACTCGCACAGCCGCGCCTACGGCGCGTACGGCGCGCTCGGGTTCGGCGTCGGCTCGACGACGCTCGGGTTCGGATGGTCGACCGGGTACATCTACTTCACGCTGGCGAAGCAGCGCCGTGTCGTCTTCGACGGGCGTCTCCAGCCGTGGGTCTCGGGCAAGGACATCGTGCTCGAGCTCCTGCGACGCTGGGGCGCGGCGCAGGCGCAGGGCATGTCGGTCGAGTTCGTGGACGCGCGGCGCCAGCTCCCGATCGCCTTCCGCAACACGATCGCGAACATGATGGCGGAGGCCGAGGCGCTCAACGGCATCTTCGCCGAGGACGACGTCACCGACGCCTGGTACCGGGCCAAGGGACTGACCGAGCGCCCGTACCCGCGGCTCTCGCCCGGACCGGACGCCGCGTACGCGATCGACGAGACGCTCGACCTCTCGACGATCGCGCCGATGATCGCAAAGCCCTTCGCGCCGGCCAATGCGTTCCCGGCCGAGGAGGTCGCGCGGGAAAAGCTCCCGTTCGACCGCGCGATGATCGGCTCCTGCACGAACGGCGGCTACGACGATCTGCTGTCGGCCGCGCTCGTGCTCCGGGCAGCGCGCGCACAGGGCTTCCGGCAGGTCATGCGCGCCCTGACGATCTTCCCGGGCTCGGGCGGCGTCGCGCGACAGATCGAGCGGCCGGATCCGCGTCTCTCCGGCGAGTCGATCGCCGACGTCTTCCGGTCGGTCGGCGGACAGATCCGCCAGTCCTGGTGCGGGCCCTGCTTCGGCCAGGGTCCGGACGCGCTCTCCGCCGGGCAGCGCGCGATCACGTCGTTCAACCGGAACTGGCAGAACCGCATGGGCTTTGGCGGGGAGGGATTCCTCGCGAGCCCGGCCGTCGTCGCGGCGTCGGCGCTCGCCGGCTACATGGCCCCGCCCGGCGAGCTCGGCCTCACCTGGAGTCCCGAGCAGTTCGGCGTCTGACGAAGGAAGTTCGCGAGAGCGAACTCTTCGTCTTCGTCGGAGCGGGGCTTGTCCCCGCCCGCGGGCGGCCGCAAGGGCCGCCCCTACAGAAAGTCGTGCGGCCTCTCACGGCGCGGTGCGCTCGAAGGTCGGGCAGAAGGGACCGAGCTCCCGGCGGCGCCACCAGGCGCCGGTCGCGCGCTTCTCGACGGCGTCCGTGAACCGGTAGTCGTAGAGGACCGCGCGCACGTAGCGCGGCGGGTGGTCCGGGAACGGGTTGGTCGCGAGGAGCCGCAGGACCGGGCGCGACCCCTCGAGGAGCCGAGCGAGAAACGCGCCGACCCACTGGTTCTGCTCGTAGCCGCCGAGCGCCGCGAACCACATCTGCCAGTCGAGGCGGGGCTGATGCGGCGCCACGAAGCGCGGGCGCCGCCGCGGATCGCCCGGCTTCCAGCGGAACTCGTACGCCTTCCACGTCGTGCCGTCGTCGCTCCCCTCGACGATGATCTCGGGCCGCTCGGTGGTCATGACCATGAAGAGACCGTAGCCGTTGAAGCTCCGCAGGGCATAGAGCCGCCGCGCCACGGCGACGACGCTCTCCGGCAGCTCGAGCGAGCGGTCGAGCGTCGCCGCGAACTCGATGCTCGAGCCGAAGAGCGCGACGGCCGCGACGACCACGAGGAGCCGTTTCGGCCAGAGACGCGCCGGACGGGCGGCGAAACCGGCGGCGCGCGCCCACCCCGCCGGCAGCGACTGGTCGTCCAGAAGGAGGACGGCGAGCGCCACGGTCAGCAGGTTGAAGAAGGCGTAATTTCCGGTCGCGGCGATCAACAGCTGGAGGAGGACGGTCATCCGGAAGGCGAAGACGCGCAGCCGCCGCGGCGCGAAGTAGAGAAACGGCACGACGAGCTCGACGAAGAACAGGAAGACCACCGACGCCGTCTGGAACGCCGCGGGCAGGTGGTGCATGTACCACGCGGTCCACGGCGGCAGCGGCTGCGTCTCGTAGTGGTACCGGAGGGCCGACAGGCCCCGCCAGTTCACGTCCCCGCTCGAGAGCTTGACCCATCCCGACGAGAAGTTGAGGCGGAAGAGCAGCCAGCGCAGGAGCCAGAGGACGATCGGGGAGGCGGCGACGCCCGCGCGGAATCGGAGCCGGCGGAACGAGACGAGGAAGACGGCGAGGAGTCCCGCCTCGAGGAGGAGCGCGTCCCACTGGAACTGGAGGAACACCTCGCCCACGACGGAGAGCGATAAGTAGACGCCCCAGGCCACGAGCGCGCTCGCCGCCGGCGCGAGGCCGGCGAGGAGCGCGAGCCCCGCCGCGAGCCCGAGTCCGCAGAGAAAGTGCAGGAAGGCGTCGCTCGAGGAGATCCAGCAGAGCGTCGGCGCGACCCAGTGGCTGTCGGCGCCGGCCTGCGACCGCACCCATTCGAGGTAGCGGCCCGCCGGGAGGATCCCCTGGGGGCCGATCAGGCCGTCGACCTGAACCCAGAGCGAGACGAACGCGACCGCGTACGTCAGCCCGAGGAGCCGCAGGAAGAGGGCCGCGGCGGCGTGGTACGTCGGGCGCGCGACGGAGCGCCCCCAGAAGGCGCGCGTGACCGAGAGCGAGAAGGAGCGGTGCCGGGCGATGACGCGGTAGACGAGCTCGGTCAGCGCCGCGAATCCCGGCAGGCGCCGGTACGCCGCGGCGAGCCGGCCGCGGCCGGGCGCCTGGGCGAGCGTCGCGAAGACCGCCTCGGCCCCCTCGAACGAGCGCCCGTCGGGGAGCACGAGCTGGAAGGCGCGGGCGAACGCCTCCTTCCGGATCTCGGGGAAGCGGTCCGCGACCTCCTGCGACGGCGCGTACTCGACCCAGAGGCCGGTCTCTTCCTTCCAGCGGGCGATCCACTGCCGGCAGAAGCCGCAATCGCCGTCGAAGATCGCGAGCGGCCGCTCGGGCGGACGGGAGACGCGGGGGCCTTCCATCGCCGGCCCAGTTTATGGCGCGGTGTGGCAGGAGCCCGGGGATGGACCTTGGAGCGGGAATGCCACAGCGCGGGCGAGTCGCCCGACGTGAATGGCGAAGGAAAGCGGCCGCCCGACGCCGCGTCCGACGAAGCCCCCGAAGAAATGCAAAAAGAAGGGCGAGAAGAACTCCTCCGGCTGATCGCAGATAACTTACCTGTCTTCAGTTACTTACAACTTAAACAAAGTTGACATATCCGTACAGATTCAATATGCTGGAAATCCAATGGAGACGACGACCAAACCCGAAGCCCGTCGTGACGCGGCATCCGTTCTCGAGCTGACCGATCGGGAGTACAAGGCCGGCTTCGTCACCGACATCGAAGCCGAGACGATCCCGGCGGGACTCTCCGAAGACGTCGTTCGGCTGATCTCGGCGAAGAAGGGCGAGCCCGAGTGGCTGCTCGAGTGGCGGCTGAAGGCCTACCGCCACTGGCTCACGATGAAGGAGCCGACCTGGCAGAACGTCCACTACCCCCCGATCGACTATCAGTCGATCGTCTACTACTCGGCGCCCAAGACGAAGAAGGACGCGCCGAAATCCCTCGAGGAGGTCGATCCCAAGCTCCTCGAGACGTACGAGAAGCTCGGGATTCCTCTCCGCGAGCGCGCCAAGCTCGCGGGCGTCGCCGTCGACGCCGTTTTCGACTCGGTGTCCGTCGCGACGACGTTCCGGGGCGAGCTCGAGAAGGTCGGGATCATCTTCTGTTCCTTCTCGGAGGCCGTCCGGAATCATCCCGACCTCGTCCGCAAGTACCTGGGCACGGTCGTGCCGTACTCGGACAATTTCTTCGCGACGCTCAACTCCGCGGTCTTCTCGGACGGCTCGTTCTGCTTCATCCCGAAGGGCGTCCGCTCCCCGATGGAGCTCTCGACCTACTTCCGGATCAACTCGGCCAACACGGGCCAGTTCGAGAGGACGCTGATCGTCGCCGAGGAGGGCGCCTACGTCTCCTACCTCGAGGGCTGCACCGCGCCGATCCGCGACGAGAACCAGCTGCACGCCGCCGTCGTCGAGCTGGTCGCGCTCGAGAACGCGGAGATCAAGTACTCGACGGTCCAGAACTGGTACCCCGGCGACAAGGAAGGCCGCGGCGGCATCTACAACTTCGTGACGAAGCGCGGCGCGTGCCGCGGCCGGCGTTCGAAGATCTCCTGGACGCAGGTCGAGACGGGCTCCGCGATCACCTGGAAGTACCCGAGCTGCATCCTGCAGGGGGACGACTCGGTCGGCGAGTTCTACTCCGTCGCCGTGACGAACAACCGCCAGCAGGCGGACACGGGCACCAAGATGATCCACATCGGGAAGAACACGAAGTCGACGATCGTGTCGAAGGGCATCTCGGCCGGCGAGGGGCAGAACACGTACCGCGGCTCGGTCCGGATCCTCGGCAAGGCGGACGGCGCGCGCAACTATTCGCAGTGCGACTCGCTCCTGATCGGCGACCGCTGCGGCGCGCACACGTTTCCGTACATCGAGGTCCACAACTCGACGGCGCAGATGGAGCACGAGGCCTCGACGTCGAAGATCGGCGAGGACCAGATCTTCTACTTCCAGCAGCGCGGCATCTCGCCGGAGGAGGCCGTCAACATGATCGTCAACGGCTTCTGCAAGGTGGTCTTCAAGGAGCTGCCGATGGAGTTCGCCGTCGAGGCGCAGAAGCTGCTGGGCGTCAGCCTGGAAGGCAGCGTCGGATGACGACCGAGCGAGGGCGGGGACAAGCCCCGCCCCTACGGGTGTAGGGGCGGCCCTTGCGGCCGCCCGGAAAAGACGAGAGATGACTCAACCACTGCTCGAGATCAAGGACCTCCACGCCTCCGTCGCCGGCAACGAGATCCTGCGCGGGGTCGACCTGAAGATCGGCCCCGGCGAGGTCCACGCCATCATGGGCCCGAACGGCTCCGGCAAGTCGACGCTCGCCCACGTGCTCGCCGGACGGCCGGGATACGCCGTGACGGGAGGGACGGTCCTCTACAAGGGCCGCGACCTGCTCGCGATGGCGCCCGAGGAGCGCGCGCGGGAGGGCGTCTTCCTGGCGTTCCAGTACCCGGTCGAGATCCCCGGGGTCTCGAACGTCTACTTCCTCAAGGCCGCGGTCAATGCGGTCCGCAAGCACCGGGGGCTTCCCGAGTACGACGCGATGGAGATTCTGTCGCTCGTCAAGCAGAAGGCGAAGCTCGTCCAGATCGACGAGGACCTCGTGAAGCGGCCCGTCAACGAGGGCTTTTCGGGCGGCGAGAAGAAGCGCAACGAGATCTTCCAGATGGCGATGCTCGATCCCACGCTCGCGATCCTGGACGAGACCGACTCGGGCCTCGACATCGACGCCCTGCGGATCGTGGCCGGCGGCGTCAACCAGCTGCGCTCGCCGGAGCGCTCGATGCTCGTCGTCACCCACTACCAGCGCCTCCTGAACTACATCGTCCCGGACTTCCTCCACGTGCTCGTCGAGGGGCGCATCGTCCTCTCGGGCGGCAAGGAGCTTGCGCTCGAGCTCGAGGAGAAGGGCTACGGCTGGCTCGAGAAGGAGCCGCCGCCGGTCGCGGCCGCGCGATGATCGAGACCGCTCTCGCCGAGAAGGCATTCGCCCCGGAGCCGCCCGCGCCGGCCGGCGAGAAGCCGTGGCTGTCGGCGCTCCGGCGCCGCGCGTTCGAGCACTTCGAGGCGGCCGGGTTCCCGACGGCGCACGACGAGGAGTGGCGCTTCACGGGACTCCAGCCCATCACGAGCACGGCCTGGGCGCCGGCGGCGGGCCGGACGATCCTCTCGCCGCTGCCCGAGGGTGTGCGGCGGCTCTCTCCGGGCGAGGCCGGTGCCGAGCTCGAGGGCGTCTTCGCGAGGCTCGTGCCCCACGACAAGAACGCCTTCGCGGCTCTCAACACGGCCTTCTTCGACGACGCCGTCGTGCTGGAGATCGCCCGCGGGGCCGTCCTCCGGGAGCCGCTCGCCGTGACCTTCGCGGCTCCCGAGGGCGCGATCGCCGCGGTGCACTATCCGCGTCTCGTCGTGCTCGCCGGCGAACGGTCGCAGGCGTCGCTCGTGCAGACGTTCACGGGAAGCCGCCGCAGCCTCACCGACGCCGTCACGGAGATCGCGCTCGCCGACGGCGCGGTCTTCGAGCACACGCTGGTGCAGCGAGAGAGCGAGGAGGCCCGCCACGTCCACGCCGTGGGCGTGCGCGTCGGCCGCGCCGCCGTGTACACGTCCCACAACCTGGCCCTCGGCGCCGCGCTCGCGCGCACGGACCTCGACGTCGTCCTCGCCGCCGAGGGCGCGGAGTGCGCGCTCTACGGTCTTTTCGTGGGCCGCGGCTCGCAGCACCTCGACACGCACACGACGATCGACCACGCGAAGCCCCGCGGCACGAGCCGGGAGCTCTACAAGGGAATTCTCGACGGGGCCGCGCGGGGCGTCTTCCACGGGAAGATCCTGGTGCGCCCCGACGCGCAGAAGACGGACGCGGTGCAGACGAACAAGAACCTGCTCCTCTCGCGCGAGGCGCTCGTCAACTCGACCCCGGCGCTCGAGATCCTCGCCGACGACGTCAAGTGCCGGCACGGCTCGACCACCGGTCAGCTCGACGCGGCCGCGCTGTTCTACCTGCAGTCGCGGGGGATCGGCGCCGCCGAGGCGCGCGCCCTCCTGACGTGGGCCTTTGCGGCCGACGTCGCCGAGCGGATTCCCATCGCCTCCGTGCGCGCGGACGTCGAGCGGGAGCTCGGCCGGCGCCTCGCGCACCCCGGCGAGGAGGCGGCGTGAGCACGGTCGCCCGTCCCGCTCCGACGCTGCCGTCGGCGCCCGCCTACGACGTCGCGGCGATCCGCCGGGACTTCCCGATCCTCGCGACGCAGATTTACGGGAAGCCGCTCGTCTACCTCGACAACGCCGCCTCGGCCCAGAAGCCGAGCGCCGTGATCGACGCCGAGCGTGACGTTTACGAGCGCTGCTACGCCAACATCCACCGCGGGGTCCACTGGCTGTCGGTCCAAGCGACCGACGCGTACGACGCCGCCCGCGAGAAGGCGCGGCGCTTTCTCCATGCCGCCGAGGCACGGGAGATCGTCTTCGTGCGTGGAACGACCGAAGCCGTCAATCTCGTCGCCCAGACCTACGGGCGGACGCACGTCGGCCGCGACGACGAGGTCCTCATCACGGGCCTCGAGCACCACTCGAACATCGTGCCCTGGCAGATGCTCTGCGAGGAGAAGCGGGCGCGCCTCTCGGTCGTCCCCATCGACGACGCGGGCGAGGTGGACGTCGACGTCTTCGAGCGTCTCCTGACGTCCCGCACGCGCCTCGTCGCGATCGCGCACCTCTCGAACGCGCTGGGGACCGTCCTGCCGGTAAAGCGCATGACCGAGCTCGCGCACGCACGCGGGGTCCCCATCTTCATCGACGGCGCGCAGGCGGCGCCGCGGATGCCCGTCGACGTCCGGGAAATCGGCTGCGACTTCTACGCCTTCTCGAGCCACAAGGTCTACGGGCCGACCGGCGTCGGCGTCCTCTACGGAAGAGCCGATCTCCTCGAGAAGATGCCCCCGTACCAGGGCGGCGGGGACATGATCCGCTCGGTCACCTTCGAGAAGACGACCTACAACAAGCTGCCGCACAAGTTCGAGGCCGGCACGCCGAACATCGCCGGCGGCATCGCCTTCGGCGCCGCGCTCGACTACGTCACCGGGATCGGCCTCGAGCGGATCGCCGCCCACGAGCACGAGCTCCTCTCCGACGCGACCGAGAAGCTGCAGGCGATCGACGGGCTGCGCATCGTCGGGACGGCGCGCGAGAAGGCGGGCCTCATCTCGTTCGTCGCTCGACGGCGTCCACCCGCACGACATCGGGACGGTGCTCGACCGCCACGGCGTCGCGATCCGCACCGGCCACCACTGCGCCCAGCCCGTCATGGACCGCTACGGCCTGCCGGCGACCGCGAGGGCCTCCTTCGGCCTGTACAACACCCGCGGAGAGGTCGATGCCCTCGTCGCGGCGATTCACGAAGCCATCCGGATGTTCCGCTGATGACGAACGATCTGCGCGATCTCTACCAGGAAGTGATCCTCGACCACAGCAAGCGGCCGCGGAATTTCCACGCGATGCCCGAAGCCGATCGGAGGGCGGAGGGCTACAACCCGCTCTGCGGCGATCGCGAGACCGTCTTCCTCGACCTCGACGGCGACGTGCTGAAGGACGTCAGCTTCCAGGGCGCCGGCTGCGCGATCTCGACCGCCTCCGCCTCGATGATGACGGAGAGCGTCAAGGGCAAGACGCGCGCGGAGGCGGATGCGCTCTTCGAACGCTTCCACGACCTCATCACCGGGAAGGGCGAGGGCGACGATCCCGCGCTCGGAAAGCTCGCGGTCTTCTCGGGCGTGAGCGAGTACCCCGTGCGGGTCAAGTGCGCGACGCTGCCGTGGCACACGCTGAAGGCGGCGCTCGCCGGAGAGAACGCGCCCGTGTCGACCGAGGCCGAGGGGCCGGCGGCCGAGAGTGGAGGAGCCTGACCATGCAGATGCGCAAGGAAGCGACCGTGTCCCGCGACGTCGCCGCCCGCGAGATCCCGAGCGGCACGCCGATCACGCTGCGCGCCGGCGACCCGGTCGTCATCACGCAGTCGCTCGGCGGCAGCTACACCGTCATGACGCCCGTCGGATTTCTCGCGCGGGTGGACGGCAAGGACGCGGACGCGATCGGCGAGCCGGTCGTCGAGGCGGCCGCCGCCGCGGCGGAGGGCCGCTCGACGGACGACCTCGTGTGGGACCAGCTCCGCACCTGCTACGACCCCGAGATCCCGGTCAACATCGTCGACCTCGGTCTCGTCTACGACTGCGCGGTGACGGACCTTCCCGAAGGCGGCAAGAGGGCCGACGTCAAGTTCACGTTGACGGCGCCCGGCTGCGGCATGGGCGACGTGCTCCGCGAGGACATCAAGGGCAAGCTCCTGAGCGTGCCCGACGTGAAGGAGGCCGACGTGCAGGTCGTGTTCGATCCGCCCTGGAGCCTCCAGATGATGTCGGACGTCGCCAAGCTCCAGCTCGGGATGATGTGAGCGCCGGACGATGAAGCTCTCTTCCCAGGAGGAATATGGCCTCCGCTGTCTCGTGCGCGTCGGCCGCGCCGGCGCGGGGGGCAGCGTCACGATCCCGGAGCTCGCGCGGGCGGAGGGCATCTCCGAGCCGAACGTGGCCAAGATGATGCGCATCCTGCGGCGCGGCGGGTTCGTGACGTCGACGCGCGGACAGTCCGGCGGCTACACGCTGTCGCGGCCGGCGCCGGAGATCGCGCTCGGGCAGGTCGTCGCGGCGCTCGGCGGCCGCCTCTACGAGCCCGCGTTCTGCGACGGCCATGCCGGCATCGAGCTCTCGTGCACCCACCTGCCCGACTGCTCGATCCGCTCCGTGTGGCGCATGGTGCAGCACGCGGTCGACCAGGTGCTCAACAAGATCACGCTCCAGGACCTGCTCCGGAGCGAGCCCGAGATGAACGCCTTTCCGGGTCTCCGCCCCTCGCTGCCGACCTACTCGCCGCAGGCCTGAGGGTCGAGGCGTCCCCTCAGAATCTGCAGGGCCTCCCGGCGCCGGCGGCGCGCGGCGGCGAGGTGCTGACGGTACTCCTTCCAGTCGCGCCGGCTCCTCGCCTGGAGGTCGGCCCAGAAGCGAGTCGCGCTCTCGAGCGATCGATGAGCGGCGTCGAGCCGGTTCCGGATCGCTTCCTGGAGGGCGAGGGCGTCGTCGCGAGCCGGCTCTCGGCATGGCCGACGGCCGTCTGGAGGCGCGCTCGCTCGATGACGATCGGGGGCGTCTGCCGCAGCCCGCGGGCGAGTCCCGCGGCGCGGAGACCACGGATCCACCACTTGCTCGGGTCCCACTGGTACCAGCGGATGCCGTTCCGGAAGTCGGCGGGGAAGCGGTGGTGGAAGTTGTGGTACCCCTCGCCGTTCGTCAGCAGCGCCACCCACGGGTTGTCGCGCGCCGAGTTCGACTCGGTGTAGGGACGCGTCCCGTAGAGGTGCGCGATCGAGTTCACGAAGAACGTGGAATGGTGCACGACGACGATCCGGAGGAAGCCTCCCCACAGGAGTCCGCCGAGCGCGCTGCCCATGGCCCAGCCGATCAGCGTCGGAAGGCCCAGCCCGCCGACGATGCCGATCCAGGAGGAGTAGCGGTGCTGCCACTGCACCAGGCGGTTGTGCTTCAGGTCGGGCACGTCGTCGAAGGTCCGGCCGGGCTTGCTCTGGTAGAAGATCCAGAGGATGTGCGCCCAGAGTCCGCCGCGCTGGATGTTGTACGGGTCCCAGTCCTTGTCCACGTAGCGGTGGTGGATGCGGTGGTCCGAACCCCAGGCGAGGATCGAGTTCTGCAGCGCCATCGCGCCGAAGAAGAGATAGAAGGCCTGAACGGCCGGATGACACTCGTAGCTTCTGTGGGCGAAGAGACGGTGATATCCGGCGGTCACCGAGACCCCCACGAGCGCGTAGAGCCCGAGGAAGAGCGCCGGCTCCCACCAGCGGATCCCGGTGATCCATGCGTGCGCGGCGGTCCCCACGGTGCCGATCACCGGCGACAGGATGAAGAAGGCGATCCGGACCCAGTCCTTCTTTCGCGGCTCCGGCTCTTCCAGGCTCAAGCGCGCGCCTCCGGACTGCGACGAGTGAGGACTTCCATCGCCTCTTCGCTGACTTCGACCGTGATCTCGGCCGTCCGCCGGCCGCGGAGGTCTTCGATGATGCCGCAGATCGCCGGCGCGGCCGCTCCCTTGTCTTCGAGGAAGACGGCGAGATCGCCGTCGCCGTAGAGGTAGCTGACCTCCAGGGCGTCGCCCCCGCCTCCGCGCAGGACCATCGTCGCCTTGAATTGATATGGCGTCTGGTCGGAGGGCTGGATCCGAATCTTCCAATCCTGGCTCATGGCCGCCGCCCCGGGAGGCGTGCGGCCTCCGAGGACGCTCCCTTCGCATGCCGAGACTCCGCGCGGGGACCCACCGAAAATCGATCTGCCTCGAGCTTCATGAAAGACGCCCTTTCGGTTCGCGGGAGTCCGTCCCCCGCCGTTACCCGACGATGGCGCGCGCCGGAGCGCACTCACGCCTTCTCGTTTGGTCGTTCGGACTCTTGGCAGGACGGGCCTGGGAAAAGTGAGCGAACGAGAACTCTCACAGCATAACAGGTGTGCGCCGGGGCCATTCCGGGCCCTCGAAAGACCTGGGAAATAATGCCTTCCGTGCGGATCCTCATGCTCGCGGCCGAGGCCGCTCCCCTGGCCAAGGTGGGCGGTCTCGCCGACGTGGTCGGGTCGCTCCCGCGCGCGCTCCAGAGGCTCGGCCACGAGGTGCGCGTCGTCCTGCCGGGCTACGGCGCGATCGACTGGGTCCGTTGGGCGCCCGAGCGCCGGGCCGCGTTTCCCGTCTACACGACGTGGGGCGCGCCGCAGGCGGAGATCTGGGAGACCGACGTCGACGGCATCCCGCACTTCCTCGTCACCGGCGCGCCGATCCCGATGGAGCGCTGGATCTACGGACGCTCGATCGAGGAGGACGGCCCCAAGTTCGTGTTCTTCTCGCTCGCCGCGCTCTGGTCGACCGAGGCGCTCGCGTGGAAGCCGGACGTCGTGCACGCGCACGACTCCCACACCGGCGCCGCCGTGTGGTGGCTCGCCGCGGACGGCCGGCACAACCCGTTCTTCCGCGACGTCGCGTCGGTCTTCACGATCCACAATTTGCCGTACGCCGCGCAGGGGGCCGGCAAGGTGCTGGGCGAATACAAGCTCTCGCGCGACGCGACGATCCTCGCATTGCCGGAGGCGTACCGCGACTCGCTCATGGGGCTCGGCATCCTCGGCGCCGACTGGCTATCGACCGTCAGCCCGACCTACGCGCGGGAGATCCTCGCGCCCGAGGGAGGCCACGGCCTCGACGGCGTCCTGCGCCTGCGCGCGGACCGCCTCGCCGGCATCCTGAACGGCATCGACACCGACGACTGGAACCCGGCGTCCGACGCCGAGCTGATCGCGAACTTCGACGCCGACACGCTCGGCCGGCGCGCGCGGAACAAGACCGAGCTCCAGCGCGAGGCGGGCCTCGAGACCGATTCCCGCATGCCGCTCCTCGCCGTCGTCTCACGACTGGTGAGGGAGAAGGGTTACGACATCGCCGCGCCCGCGATCCGGCGCTGGATCGAGCGCGGCGGGCAGTTCGTCCTCCTCGGCACCGGCGATCCCGGCCTCGAACACGAGTACGCGCAGTTCGAGCTCCGCTATCCCCACCGGGCGAGCGTGCGCCTGCGCTTCGACGCCCGCTACGCGCGCCGCGTCTACGCCGGGGCGGACGCGATCCTGCTCCCCTCCCGCTACGAGCCATGCGGGCTCGCCCAGATGATCGCGATGCGGTACGGCTGCGTCCCGGTGGCCCGGCGCACCGGCGGGCTGGCGGACACCGTCGTCGACGCGGGCGATCCGGGCGGCACCGGTTTGATGTTCGACGAATTCAATCCCTGGGCGCTGTGGGACGCGCTCGACCGGGCCCTCAGGGTGTACGCTCAGCCCGCCAAATGGACCGAGCTCCAGCGGAACGGGATGGCGCGCGACTTCTCGTGGTCGCGGTCGGCGCGGGAGTACGCGGCGCTCTACGAGCGGGCCTCGGCCGCGCGGACCGGCGCCTAGGAGCGGCGGCGTGAGGGCCCGGGCGGTCATCCTCGCGGGCGGCGAGGGCTCGCGCCTCGGGGTGCTCACGGAGAAGCGCGCGAAACCGGCCGTGCCCTTCGCCGGCAAGTACCGCATCATCGACTTCACGCTGTCGAACTGCGTCAACTCGGGGATCTCGGACGTGATGATCCTGACGCAGTACCGGCCGCATTCCTTGAACGAGCACATCGCATCCGGGCGGCCGTGGGACCTCGACCGCACCTTCACCGGCGGCATCCAGATCTACCAGCCCTTCCGCGGCCGCGCGGCGACGGACTGGTACAAGGGCACCGCCGACGCGATCACGCAGAATCTCTCCTTCGTCGAGCGGGGCGCGCCCGACCTCGTGCTCGTTCTCTCCGGCGACCACATCTACAAGATGAACTACGGCTGGCTCATCGCGTTCCACATCGAGAAGCAGGCCGACGTCACGATCGCGACGCTCAACGTCACGCGCGAGGAGGCGACCCGCATGGGCATCCTGGCCACCGACGCCGAGCAACGGGTGACTCAGTTCGTCGAAAAGCCGGCGGACCCCCCGGGCACGCTCGCGTCGATGGGAATCTACGTGTTCGGCCGCGCGATGCTGTCGCAGGTGCTCGAGGAGGACTCGCGGCGGCGCGACTCGTCGCACGACTTCGGCAAGGACATCATCCCGCGCATGGTCACCGGCGGCATGCGCGTGTTCGCGTATCCCTTCCAGGGCTACTGGGTCGACGTCGGGACGGTCGAGGCGTACTGGCAGTCCCAGATGGATCTGATCGCGACGCCGCCGCCGCTCGACCTGAACGACCGCGCCTGGATCGTGCACACGCGCTCCGAGGAGCGGCCGCCCGTGCAGATCGTCAAGGGCGCCACCGTGCAGGACAGCCTGATCACCGACGGCTGCGTCGTTTCCGCGGGCGCCCGCGTCGAGCGGAGCATCCTCTCGGCGGGCGTCTTCGTGGGCCCGGACGCGGTCGTGCGCGACTCCGTCATCCTCACCGACACGCGCATCGAGACGGGCGCCCGCGTCGAGCGCTCGATCGTGGACAAGTCGGTCCGCATCGGCAAGCGCGCGCGCATCGGCGCGAAGCCCCCGAAGGAAAACGGGAAGCCGGAGGCCGTCGAGAACTCCGGCATCACCACGATCGGCAAGAACGCGCGGGTTCCCGATGGCTCCGTGGTCCCGCGGGGCTCCGTCCTCCACACCGACGTGACCGCCGACGCCTTCGCGCCTCCGCCTCGCAAGACGGTTCCGGGCCAGGCGACGGCCTAGCCTCTCGGCCACCCGCGTCACGCTGGCGCGCCATTTGCAGACCTCCTGGAGCAGGGGTGCCTCTCGGTGAGGACACCGTTATCCAAGGAGGTTTCGATGAAAAGACTCTTATTGACCGCGGCAATCGTTTCGGCCTTTGCCTTCGCGTCCGCCGCGATCGCTCAGGACAAACCGAGCGATTCGCAGAGCTCGAAGTCGATGCAGAGCGCGACGCCGATCCGGGGCACCATCACCTCGGTCGACAACTCGGGCAAGAGCTTCATGGTGAAGGACGAGTCGACGGGCAAGGAGACGACCGTGTACTGGGACAGCTCCACCAAGCTCACCGGCGACCTGAAGGTCGGCTCCATGGTGACGGTCCAGAGCAGCCAGTCCTCGGGCAGGACGATGGCGACCTCGATCGAGGTCAAGAACGCGCAGAAGCCCTACTGAGCGAGACTCAGCAGGACTTCTTCGCGAGTCGATACCCACCGGGGGGCGGTCAGCCGCTCCCCGGTTTTTCTTTTTCCTTTTGTTCGTCCGCGGCGAGGCGACGCGCGAGCCACTCGACGGCCAGCGTCTCCGCCCAGTAGGCCGCCCGCCAGGGTCCGGCGCCGGACACGAAGCCGATGTGACCGCCTCGCGGCACGAGGAGAAACTCGACCGCGGGACTCGCGACGGACCGCGCGCGCTCGAACGCTTCGAGCGGGAGGAACGGGTCGTCCGCGGCGGAGAGACAGAGCGTCGGCGTCGTGATCTTCGGCAGGAAGCCGAGAGAGCTCGAGCGGCGATAGTAGTCGTCCGCGCCGGCGAACCCGTGCAGCGGGGCCGTCGCCGCATCGTCGAACTCCCGGAACGAGCGCGCCCGCTCCGCGCGGGCGAGGTCCATTCCGGACGCGGCCTCGGGAAAGCGCCCGGCGACCGAGCGCGCCTTCGGAGCGAGGGTCGCGACGAAGCTTCGGACGTAGAGCCGGCCGATCGGCGTCTCGAGATGCCGCGCGCTCGCCGCGAGGTCGAACGGCGCCGACAGCGCCGCGGCCGCCGCGACGACGGTCTGACCGGGGTGCTCCCCCAGCCACTTGAGCAGGACGTTCCCGCCGAGCGAGACGCCGACCGCGACCAGGGGAACGCGCGGCTCCCGGGCGGCGAGGGTCCGCGCCACGAAGTCGAAGTCCTCGGTCTCGCCGGAGTGATACAGCCTCGGGCGCCGGTTCGGGAGCATCCGGGAAAGGTCCGACGGGTCGCGGGCGCACGAGCGGAAGTTCAGCGCGGTGCCGCGGAACCCGAGCCCCAGGCCGGCCGCGAGGAGGCCCTGGACGTACACCGAGTTCGAGCTCCCCTCCAATCCATGGAGCACCAGAAGGCGCGGGCCTACCGCGGGATCGATCCACATGGTCGAGGAGGAGCTCGTCGCCGTCCGGAGTCTCGAGGACCTCGCGCGTCAGCGGCACGAGCCGCCGCGGGCGCGCGAGCCGCCCCCAGAGAGTCTGGAGGTGGGCGCCGGGCAGCCACCAGGCGGGCCGGAACGACCCTTCGGCGGTCAACGGCCCGCCGGAACGCGGACGAGGCGCCGTCCGGCGAGGACGGATCGAAACATTCGGGGCTTCATGCCGTAGATTCAGTCGTTTGCCATGAGGAGGATCCCATGAAACGCGTCCCGCGCTCGCGCGCCCTGGCGGCGGCCGTCCTGCTCGTCCTGAGCGCGGCGGCGGCCTCGGCGGCGCCGGCCTCCGGAAACGCCTCGGCGTTCCAGATCCCGGTCGAGTATCGGAAGCTCCCCAACGGCCTGAAGGTCGTGCTCTCGCGCGACACGACGGCGCCCGTCGCGGTCGTCGCGGTCTACTACAACATCGGGTTTCGCATCGAGCCGAAGGACCGCACCGGCTTCGCGCATCTCTTCGAGCACATGATGTTCCAGGGATCCCAGAACCTCGGCAAGATGGAGTTCATCAAGCTGGTCCAGTCGAACGGCGGGATCCTGAACGGTTCCACCCGGTTCGACTTCACCAACTACTTCGAGGTGGTGCCCTCTCATGCGCTCGAGACCGCGCTCTGGGCCGAGGCCGACCGGATGAAGGGACTCGCGATCACGGCCGACAATCTGAAGAACCAGCAGGAGGTCGTCAAGAACGAGGTCCGCGTCAACGTCCTGAACCGTCCCTACGGCGGCTTCCCGTGGCTCGACCTGCCGCAGTACGCGAACGCCAACTGGTACAACGCCCACAATTTCTACGGGGACCTGAAGGACCTCGATGCAGCGACTCTCGAGGACGTCGCCCAGTTCTTCAAGACGTTCTACGCGCCGAACAATGCCGTGCTCGTCGTCGTCGGCGACTTCGACCCGGCCGCGACCAACGCGTGGATCGACAAGTACTTCTCCGCGATCCCCGCCTCGAAGCTGCCCGCCAAAGTCGACCTGACCGAGCCGCGGCAGGAGAAGGAGAAGCGGGCCACGAAGCCGGACCCGCTCGCCACCCGGCCGGCGATCGCGATCGGCTACCACGCGCCGCCGCGCAACACGCCCGAGTACTACGCGATGGGGCTCATCGACGAGATCCTCGTGCAGGGCAAGGACAGCTGGCTCTACCAGGCGCTCGTCCAGAAGAACGGCCTGACCGGCGCGGTCAGCGGCGGCATCAACTCGGGCCTCGGCGACATGTACAACGTCAACGGCCCGACGCTCTGGGACGTGTCGCTCTACTACGACAAGGACAAGACGCCCGAGCAGATCCTCGCCGTCTTCGACGCCGAGGTCGAGAAGCTGCGGACGAAGCCGGTGGATCAGGCGACGCTCGACCGCGCGCTGGTCAAGGTCCGTTCCGATCTCTACGACAAGATCGAACAGTTCAGCGGCTTCGGACGCGCCGATCTCCTCGCGTCCTACGCGCTCTTCGACGACGATCCGGCGAAGGTCAACCAGCTCGAGGCGGACTTCCGCAAGGTCACGCCCGCGCTCATTCAGAAGACGGCGCAGGAATACCTGCGCAAGGACAACCGCACGATCCTGATCATCGAGCCGAAGGCCGAGGCGAAGGCGCCGGCGGCGGCGCCGAGCGGGTCGTAGGGAGGACGCCATGAAATCTCGCTCGACACTCCTCGCGGCCGCGCTCGTCCTCGCGCTCGCGCCCGCCGCGCGCGCGGACAAGCAGTCGCCGCCCCCGCCGGCGAAGCCCAAGGGATTCTCCGTCCCGAAGCCGAAGACCTTCACGCTGGACAACGGCATGGCGGTCACGCTCGTTCACTACGGCACGGTCCCCAAGGTGTCGATCCGGCTCGCGATCCTGACCGGCAACGTCAACGAGGGGGCGAAGCAGGTCTGGCTCGCCGACCTCACGGGCGACATGCTGCAGGAGGGCACCGCGACCAAGACCGCCTCCCAGATCGCGGAGGAAGTCGCGAAGATGGGCGGCGCGCTCGAGGTCGCGGTGGGCGAGAACCGAACCGAGATCGGCGGCGACGTGCTCTCGGAGTCGGGTCCGGAGATGGTCGCCCTGGTCGCGGACGTCGCCCGCCATCCGAAGTTCCCGGATTCCGAGCTCTCGCGTCTGAAGGGGGACCGGCAGCGCCAGCTCTCGATCGCGCTCAGCCAGCCGCAGCCGATGGCCCAGCAGAAGTTCCGAGCCGTGCTCTACGGAGACTCGCCGTACGGGCGCCTCTTCCCGACCGAGGCGATGCTCCAGGCGTACACGCTCGCCGACGTCCGCGGCTTCTACGACAGGAACTTCGGCGCGGCGCGCGCGCACCTCTACGTCGTGGGCCGCTTCGACGACGCCTCGATGGAAGCCGCGATCCGCAAGGCGTTCTCCGACTGGAAGAAGGGCGCGCCCCCCGAGCTGTCGCAGCCCGCGCCGCACACCGAGCGCGCGGTCTACCTCGTCGACCGGCCCGGCGCCGTCCAGTCCACGATCAACCTCGGCATGCCGGTGATCGACCCGTCGAAGCCGGATTGGGACGCGCTCTTTCTCACCAACGTCCTGCTCGGCGGCTCGTTCTCCTCGCGCATCACGTCCAACATCCGCGAGCAGAAGGGCTACACGTACTCGCCATCGTCGCAGCTCTCCAACCGCTACCGCGACGCGTACTGGGTGGAGGTCGCCGACGTGACGACCAACGTCACGGGACCGGCGATCAAGGAGATCCTCGGCGAGATCGACCGCCTGAAGGCGGAGCCGCCGTCCGACAAGGAGCTGAAGGGTTTCCAGAACTATCGCGCGGGCGTCTTCATCCTCCAGAACTCGTCGCGGGCCGGCATCACCGGCCAGCTCGAGTTCGTGGATCTGCACGGTCTTCCCGCGGACTACCTCAATGGCTACGTCGCGCGCGTGTACGCCGTGACGCCGCAGCAGGTGCAGGAGATGGCCAGGAAGTACCTCCAGGACGACAAGGCCACGATCGTCGTCGTCGGCGACAAGAAGGTCATCGAGGAGCAGCTGAAGCCGTTCGGCACGATCCACTGACCGCGTGCCGCACGCGCGCGGTCATCCCGAGGGCGTGAGCCCGAGGGATCCCGAACTCGAGAACCACGGGATCCCTCGCTGCGCTCGGGATGACAAGTGTTGGGGTCATCCGGATGACGAGTGTTGGGGTCATCCGGATAGCAAGTTTTGGGTCATCCGGATAGCAAGTTTGGGGTCATCCCGAGGAGCGAAGCGACGAGGGATCCCGGGCTCGATGAGGACGGGATTCCTCGCTGCGCTCGGAATGACGATCTATTTGCGGTCGACCCTACGTGGCGCCGTCCCCTTCGCCCTCGCCCACGCCGGCTTTTTCTTCAGCACCTTGCCGTAGACGGGACAGCTCCGCTCGTGCGCGCCGGGGAGATACCCGATGCTCATCAGGAACGCCTGCACGATCTTGCCGCCCGTGAACACGAACGTCTCCTTGAAGAGCCGCTGCCACTCCTTCGGCGACCGCGGATGGTGCGCCTCGAGCCACTTCGCGAAGGACCCGTGCGACTCGCGGATCGCGAGCACCCGCCGCGCGTTTTCCGCGACCGCCCGGATCTTCAGCCGGTTTCGGATGATCCCGGCGTCCTTCAGCAGCCGCGCGTACTGGCGCTCGCCGAAGCGCGCGACCTTCTCCGGGTCGAATCCCGCGTAGGCCTTCCGGAAGCCCTCGCGCTTCTGCAGCATCGTCAGCCAGGACAGCCCCGCCTGGTTGATCTCCAGCGCCAGCCGCTCGAGCAGCGCGGCGTCTCCGCGGATCGGGAACCCGTATTCGCGGTCGTGGTACGGCTGGTGCCAGGGGTGCCCCTGCGAGCCCTTGCAGTACGACATGGCGGCTTTGTACCTCAGTGCGGGCGTTCCGTGCGAAACTGTCTTCCGACCGTTTCCCCATGAAACGCCTTCTCACCCTCCTTATTGTCGCGGGCGTGATCGCCTGGCTCGTGAAGACGTACGCGCCCCACGGCGTGGCCGGAGGCGCCTCGCCCGAGGACCCGATCCGACGCGCGCGCGCGGCCGCCGCCGCCAACGACGCTCGGGTGGACGCCGCCGCGGCGACGTCGCGCGAGGCGGATCAGTCGGCGGCGGGCGTCACCGAGAACATGACGCCGGACCAGGTCCGCGCGCTCCTCGGCTCGCCGGACGACGTCCAGACCGAGACCCTCGACTCGGGCATGCGGCGCGAGACGTGGACTTATCGGAGCGTCGGCAAGACCGTCGTCTTCGAGAACGGCGTCGCCGTCTCCATCCGGTAATCCCGGCCCTCAGCCGATCGTCTTGTGGAAGGCCCGCGTCGACGCGGCAACCAGCACGACCGCGATCGCGATCAGGGCCGCGACGCTGCGCCAGAGGTCCGGAAACGTCGCGCCGCGGATGATGATGCCGCGGGCGATCGCGATGAAGTGGGTCGCGGGCAGGATCTGCGACACCCAGCGCAACGGCCCGGGCAGCGCGGAGAGCGGGAAGAAGTAGCCGGACAGCATGATCGAGGGCAGCAGGAAACCCTGCGCCACCTGGATCGCCTCCATCTGCGTGCGCGCGCGCGACGAGACGAGCAGCCCGAGCGACAGGAGCGCGAAGAGGTAGATCGTCGAGAGCCCGAGCAGGAGCGGAAGGCTTCCGTGGATGGGCACCTTGAAGACGAACACCATCAGGAAGAGCACGAACAGGAGCTGCACGAAGGCGAGGACGAGGTACGGCAGAAGCTTGCCCAGGATGACCGCGATCGGCGAGGCCGGCGTGACCATGAGCTGCTCGAGCGTGCCGCGCTCGCGCTCGCGCACGATGGCGAACGCCGCGAGCAGCGTCCCGGAGAACGTCAGCAGGATCGCGACGAGTCCCGGGATCAGCAGGTTCGCGGTCCGCGAATCCGGGTTGAACAGGAGCAGCGGGTGGGGCCGGATCGGGATGTCCTTCGTGCCGGCGCGCTGGGCGAGCTCGGTCACCGACCGCGAGAGCGCGACGCCGTTGGCGGCCGCCAGCGCCTGGCTCGAGATCGTCGAATCCGAGCCGTCGATGAGCACGAGGAAGTCGGCCGGCTGATCGTTCAGCCGCCGACGCGCGAAGTCCGGCGGGACCTCGATGCCGACGGACGCCCGCCCCGCGACGATGTACTCCCGCAGCGCCTCGTGCGAAGGCGCCTCGGCCACGATGTCGAAGTAGCTCGTGTTCACGAAGTCGTTGATGAGCTCGCGGCTCTGCTCCGTCCGGCTCTGATCGAAGACGACCGTCGGGACGTGCCGCACGTTCATGTCGATCAGGCCGAAGAGGATCAGCTGGAACGCCGGCGTGAGCAGCGCGAAACGGAGCGATCCCTTGTCGCGCATCATCTGGACCGCCTCCTTCCGGAAGACCGGCCAGAATCCCCTCACGACGCCGCTCCCGCCACGGCCGGCACCTCGCCGCGCTGCTCGATCTGGATCCGCGTCAGCCGCACGAACACGTCCTCGAGCGACGCCTCGATCGGGCGGATCGCGACGGGCGAGCCGGCCGCCTCCTCGAGGTCGCGCGCGATGCGCTCCTCGGGGACGTCCGACTGGACGAGCAGGTGGAGCGAGTTGCCGAAGATCGTGACGTCCTCGACGTAGGGCAGCGCCCGCGCCGCGCTCATGAACGCGGCGACGCCCTGCGCGCAGGCGGCCTCGACGCGGCGGGTCCCCTCCGGCGTGACCTCGGGCAGCCGGGTCAGCTCGTCCGGCGATCCCTCGACGAGCATCTTCGAGAGATAGAGATAGGACACGCGGCTGCACCGCTCGGCCTCGTCCATGTAATGCGTCGTGACGAAGAGCGTGACGTTCTCGGCGGCGAGCCGGAACAGCAGGTTCCAGAGCTCGCGGCGCGCGACGGGGTCGATGCCCGCCGTCGGCTCGTCGAGAAAGAGGACGCGGGGGCGATGCATGAGCGCTGCGGCGAGCGCCAGGCGCTGCTTCCACCCGCCCGAGAGCTGCGCGGCGAGCCGCTGCCGGTAGGGATCGATCGCCGTCAGGCGGATCGCCCACTCCCTCTGCTCGACCCGATCGGCCCCCTTCAGCCCGTAGACCGAGGCGAAGAAGTCGAGGTTCTCGAGGACCGTCAGGTCCTCGTACAGAGAGAACTTCTGCGGCACGTACCCGATGCGCCGGCGGATCTCCTCGCCGTTCTCGACGACGTCCAACCCGTCGACGCGCGCGCGCCCCTCGGTCGGCGCGAGGAGGCCGCAGAGGATGCGGATGAGCGTCGATTTGCCCGAGCCGTTCGGGCCGAGGAGCCCGTAGATCTCGCCGCGCGGCACGCGCAGCGAGACGCGGTCGAGCGCGCGGACCTTCCCGAAGTCGCGCGACACGCCCTCGACCTCGATGCCGTACTCGCGCGGGGTCTCGGCCATCAGCGCTCGAGGAGGCGGACGTTGGCGGCCATTCCCGGCTTCAACTCCGGCGCGGGATCGACCGCGACCTTCACGCCGAAGACCTGGTCCATGCGCTGGTCGAGGGTCTGGACGTTGCGCGGCGTGTACTCGGACTGCGTGCGAATCTCGACGACCTTCCCGGGAAACTCGCGCTTCGGAAACGTGTCGACCGTGAGCATCGCCGGCTGCCCGACGCGCACGCGCCCGAGCTCAGGCTCCGGCACGTAGACGCGGACCCAGAGCTGGTTCGGCTCGAGCATCTTGGCGACGGGCTGATTCGCGCCGACCATGTCGCCGGGCCGCAGGTCCATCGATTCGATGACGCCGTCCGCCGGTGCGCTGACGGTCGTCTCCTGCCGCTGCCGGTGCAGGTAGCCGAGCTGCTTCTCGTCGGCGTTCAGCGCGGCCCGCGCCGCGTCGATGTCCTCTGAGCGCGTGCCCGTCTCGAGCTCGCGGAGCGTCTGGGCCGAGGTCTCCGCCGCCGTCGACGCCGCATCGTACGACTGGCGGCCGACGATGCCGGAGTCGAGCATTGCCTTCTGGCGCTGGCGCTCGGTCTCGTCGTTCTGGTGCGTGGCCCGCGCCCGGGCGATTTCCTCGCTGCGCGGCCCCCGGAGCGCCTTCGCGAGCGCCGCCTTCGACTGGGCGACGCGGGCCTCCTGCTGCGCGATCTGCAGGTCGATGAAGTCCGTCTCGAACTCGACGATCGGCTGGCCGGCGGTCACCGTCGCGCCCTCGTCCACGAGGACGCGCCGGATCCTCCCTCCCATGAGCGAGCCGATCTCCACGTCGCGCGCCTCGATCGAGCCGGAGAGGACGAGCGGCTTCGGCCCGCGCCGGCAAGCGGGAACGGCCGCGGCCACGGCGGCGACGAGGAGCAGAGCGGCGGCGTTGCCGACGCGCCTCACCGCCGCCGCCCGCGCGGCGAGAGGACGCCGCGCCGCAAGGGAAGCTTGGGCCGGACGGAGCCCGGGCCGAGCTTCCGAGAGGCCGCCACCGCGCCGCGGGTCCAGAGGTCGAGCACGGTGTCGAGGTACCGCTCGAGCGGCATCGGCTCCTCGAGAATCTCCACGACGCGCTGCAGGAAGACGTAGGAATGGATCGTGGCGAGGAACGCCATCGCGGCCGCGCCCGGGTCGCGCAGGCGCAGTCTTCCGCGGCGGACCGCGCGGCGCAGGTAGCTCTCGAGGTACGCGAGGTTCTGCTGCGGCGGGTTCGGACGGGCCGCCGGGTTGAAGGGCAGCGGCAAGCGGCCGACGCCGGGAACGTTCTTGAAGTACACCCAGCGGGCCACCGTCTGGCGCAGCTTCGACTCCAGAAAGGGCACCAGGGCCTCGGCCGCGCGCCGCAGCACTCGGGCCGGATCCTCCGAGCCGTCGCACTGCTCGAGGAAGGCGAACGGCATCGGCTCCGGCTGCGCCTCGCCCATGCACGCGACGAAGAGGTCGCGCTTGGTGGGCGCGTGCCGCAGCAGCGCCGCCGCCGAGACGCCGATGCGTCCGGCGATGTCGGAGAGGCGCGCCCCCTCGTATCCCCGCTCGACGAAGGTCTCGCGGGCGGCAGCCAGCACCTCGGCCCGGCTCACTCTGGCGGTGCGTCCCATTTATAAATAAGTTTATAGTAATTTACTTATTCGTCGTGTCAAGGGAGACGTAACGCCTGAACCTTCGAGTTGCCGGTTCGCGTATGGGGAGCATGGCCATCGTTCTGTCGGTCAACGTCGGACGCCCGCACTCGATCCGCGTCGGAGGGCGCACGGTCCGCACCGCGATCGCCAAGGCGCCGACTCTTCTCCGCGTGCGCGTCGGGCGCACGAACTTAGACGGAGACCGCCAGGCGGATCTCCGCGTGCATGGCGGTCCGAACAAGGCCGTCTACGCCTATGACCTCTCGGGCTACGCGCACTGGGGGCGTGAGCTCGGCCGGGAGCTTCCGCACGGGCAGTTCGGCGAGAACCTCACCGTCGAAGGCCTTCCGGAGACCGAGGTGCGGATCGACGACGTCTACCGCGTCGGCAGCGCGCTCCTTCAGGTCTCGCAGCCGCGCTCGCCCTGCTTCAAGCTGGCGCTGCGCATGGGACGGCCGGATTTCCCCGCCGCATTCCTCGCGAGCGGGCGGACCGGCTTCTACCTGAGGGTGCTCGAGGAGGGCGAGGTCGGCGCCGGCGACGCCGTCGCGCTCGTCGAGCGGGATCCGCGCGCGCTCAGCGTCCTCGAGACCGCGCGCCGGAAGTGGGGCCCTCCGCACTCATAGCGCCGCTCTGTCAATTTCCTGGGAGAGGAGACTGGTAGCGACTTCCCCTCTCACGTCGGTCGGTCCGCGAAGCGGACCGCTGCAGATCAGAGCGTTGCGAGAAACTGGGAGTAGTCCTCCGGCGTTTCCGACAGGCAGATCGAGAAACCGCTCGGCACGACCCGCGCGAGCTCCGCGGGAACGCGGTGCGAGCGCACGACCCGGCCCCGGACCGCGATCCGCTTGCCGGTCATCAGGTGCAGGCTGGCGGTAATGTCGGTCCCGAGGGGCGGAAGCCGCATCGCCCGCACGAAGATTCCGCTCGCGGAGACGTCGTAGGTGAACCCGGTGCAGTTCGATCCCTGCAGGTGAAACTCGACGAGAAACCGGCGCTTCTTTCGGGCGAAGCCGCGTCTTTCCGCCATCCGCCTTTCGGGACGACCTGCGCCGCGCGCCGCCCGGGAATCCTTGGACCTCTATCCTCCGCCTCGGGCCCGCGGAGCGCAAGGCCGAAGCGTCAGCGGGACGGATTCTCTCTCTGGAACGCGATCCCGCGCACGCGGCCGTCGTCGAGCGTAAAGCCGGTGACGGACTGCCCGGGTCCCCGGACGAAGTGGAGGGTCATCCCCTCGAGAGCGAAGACGTCCCGCGACGTCGCCGCGAGCGGATCCTCGGGGAGTCCCCGGTGCCGGATGAAGAGCTTCCCGTTCTCGGCCGCGAGCCGCCAGGCCGTGTCGAGCTCCTCGCTCGCGTAGGTGCCGGCGAACGCGTCGAGATCCGCGGGACCTGGCGTCCACAGCACGATCGGATCCCACGTGTCCGCCTCGTCGCCCTCGTCCGCGAACGACAGGGCGACCGGCGGCCGCGACGTCCCGGCCGACGCGCCCGCGACGGCGACGGCCTCGCCCTCGGGAAGTCCCTCCACGCGGAAGCGATCGGCCGAGAGAGGGCTGAGCGTGAACCGGCTCCTCCCTCGCTCTCCCACGAGCCGCCCGTCCTGGACGGAGAGCCGCACGACCTCGCCCGACGAACGCTCGAGGTACGCGCCCGCCAGCCGCTGCAGAGAGGACGCCGGCACCCGGGCTGCCGCGGCGGGCGACGACTTCGACGGCGGCATCGACGCGGGCTTCAAGAGGTCCGCGAGATAGACGTCCGCGACCTCGTGAGCAAGGCGCGTCGGGTTGGCGCCGGCGAGGTTGCAGAGACACGCGACGGAGAACTTCTGCTGCGGAAAGCGCAGGAGCTGCGCGCGATAACCGACCCAGGCGCCGCCGTGGCTGACCGTCGGCAGGCCGCGGTAGTCCTGCAGGACGAGCGCGGAGGCGTACGTGAGCTTCTTGCCGCTGTTCAGCACGCCGACGGTCTGCATGTCTTCGAGGAGGCGCGCGTCGCCGACCCGCGGCGCGTAGAAGTTCTGATCCCAGAGCTGCAGGTCCTCGACGGTCGTCTGGACGGCGCCGTCCCCGACCTGCTCCCAGTCGCCCATGTCGATGCGAAAGCCTCCGGCTCTGGACTTCCCGTAGCCCGTGGCGCGGCTCGGGACGATCCGGTCGTGCGCGTCGTTGAACTGCGTGTGCCGCATCCCGAGCGGTCCGAAGATGCGGGCCTCGGCGAAGTCGCGCAGCGACTGGCCGCTCGCGCGCTTCACGATCAGCCCGAGAAGAAAAAAGCCGGAGTTCGAATAGAGGTACTCCTGGCCGGGAGGGAAGTTGGGCGCCTTCTGTCGGGAGAGGATCGCGAGGCTGTCGGCTTCCGTCGTCAGATCCTCCGTCTGGAGGCCCTGGAGCTCCATCAGCTCGATGTAGTCGCGGAGTCCTCCCGTGTGATGGAGCAGGTGGCGGATCGTCACCGTCGGTCCGTAGCTCGGGATCTCCGGCACCCAGCGGCGGATGTCGTCGTCGAGCGAGAGCTTGCCCTCGCGGGCGAGCAGGTGGATCGAGAAGGCCGTGAACTGCTTGGACGTCGAGCCGATGTCGAACACCGTCTGCGGCGCATTGGCGACGCCGAGCTCGAGGTTGGCCATGCCGTAACCGCGCTCGTAGACGATCTTTCCGTCGCGATAGACGCCGAGCGCGCAGCCGGGCGAGTCCGAACGGTCGTACTCGCGAAACACGGCGTCGACCCGGGTCGGGACGTCCGGCGCGGGCGTCGGCGAAGGATTCGGCGCGACGAGGCCGAGGATCAGAGACAGCAGAAAGCTCATCGTCGAACTCCGGTGTGATGGGTGATGGCCCGCGACTCTATCCCGGGTGCGCGGCCTCGAAGGCTTCGATCTCGCGCCGGCGCTCGTCGGAGAGCGGCTTGGAGGAACGCGTCTCCCAGTCGTAGCAGACCTGCGTCGTCTTCGCCTCGGCGAGGACCGCGCCCGAGGTCCCCGTGACGCGGTACGAGAATTCGAACGACGAGCGCCCCATCCTCGAGACGTGGATGTCGATCTCGAGGACGTCCCCCATGTGCGCGGAGGCGCGGTAGTCGATCTCGGCCCTCGCGACGACGAAGTCGATCTTCCAGAAGTCGTCGCTGTGCCGCATCGCGAGCCAGTACTTCTGCCGCGCCCACTCGAGATAGCGCAGGTACGCGACGTTGTTCAGATGGCCCATGGCGTCGATGTCGCCGTAGGGCACCTCGATCGCCAGCTTCACTTCGCAGCCCGGCGGAAGGAGAAGCCGCCCGCCTTCCTGCCATCCTTCTCCAGGGTGACGTTCAGCGTTCCCTCGGAGGAGAGGAGTAGGTCAGCCGGATGACCACGGGTCCGTTGGGCTCCGGTCCCTCGAAGGCGGCCGTTCGATCCGCCGAGGACACGAGCTTCAGGACGACGGGAGCCGCCTTCTCCTCCCGCGCCGCGAGCCGGGGATCGAAGTGGCGCACGCGCATCACGAGACCGCCTTCCTCCTCGGAGATCGTCAGGATCTCGTAGATGCGGGCCTTTCCTTCCGTCACGTAGCGCCACATTCCCTGCATGGCGTCGCCGGACGGCGCCGTCCAGATCTCCTCCGACACGTTCCCGCCGGAGTCGTCGACCCAGCGGCCCGCGAGCCAGGCGAAGTCGGAGAGCGTGGGCGTCCCCGCCGCGAGGGCAGAGGGCGACAGACCCGTGAGCGCCGCGAGGAAGATCGAGGCGATTGTTTTCATGCGCGCGTCTCCCGAGCGGGAACGATAGTCCGATGGCGGTCGATCCAGTAGCCCCACGGGACGAAGAGCCACATCGCGATGCCGGCGACCTCGACCGCGCGCTCGCTCGGCGGCGGCGGTCCGACGAGGCTCCCGACGTACGTGGCGACCAGGAATCCGACGAGCGTCCACAGCGCCCACGTCCCGACGCGATCGCGGGCGCGCGTCGATTTCAGGTAGAGGAGCAGCCCGCCCCCGAACAGGATCGCCTCGGCGGCGATCGTCAGCGGCCGTGAGTTCCAGAGCCCGAGGCCCGCGTAGGGACCGTGCGGCAGGATCGGCATGTCGGGCCGGTGGACGAAGGCATCGAGGAACCAGTGGCTGAGGACGCCGAGGCCGAAGAGCAGCGCGGCGAGACGCGCGCGGCGCGCGAGGAGGTAGACGCCGCCGAAGAGGACGCCCCAGCCGGCGAGCGCGACGAGGCCGTGGCTCCAGGGGTAGTCGTAGAACTCCATCGGCGTGACCGCGGTGTCGCCCGGGCGAATGCGGAAGTGCTCGACGCCCGCGATGCAGAGCGGAAAAAACAGCAGGTCCGCCCACTGGACGGCGAGAAAGAGCCCGCCGAGCGAGAGCGCCGGCGCCAGCCGCTTGCCGGCGAAGCCGAGTCCGAAATGTCCGAGGAACATGCGCAACCGCCTGTCGGGGCCGGAGTTTCCAACCGACGCCGCCCGGCGTCAAGGATCGACTCGCCCGCGCACCCGGAAACGTTCCGATCTTGCGTGGACCCCCGGCGAGGTCTAGGCTTTGATCGAATTCTCGACGCTCGACCGATCCCCCTCGCAATCGCCGAAAGAGGTGCGCCATGAAGCGATGGCTTCTCGTTGCGGTTCTCTGCCTGTTCATCGCACCGGGCCTCCGGGGCGCGACGTGCAGCGCGACGACGTTCCAGACCGCGCAGACGTACCCGGCACCGGCTCCCTCTGAGGTCGTCGTCGCCGATTTCAACAATGACGGCTTTCCCGACATCGCCAGCTCGAGCGCGAACGGCATCCAGATCGCCGTTCTGCTGAACAACGGCGACGGGACGTACGGACCGCCCATCGTGACTCCGGCCGTGTACTCCGTTTATCAGCTCGTAGCGGCAGACCTGCGCGGCAACGGCACGATCGATCTCGTCGTCGCCATCTTTTCCGGAGTCCAGGTTTTCCTCGGCAACGGAGATGGAACGTTCGCCCCACCCGTCTGGTACACCGGGCACAGCAACTCTCCTTCGGCATTGGCCGTCGGCAAGTTCGACGCGAACGGCACCCTCGACGTGGCGCTGGCGGACAACGGAGGCTCGCTGATCGAGCTGTTTCCAGGCAACGGCGACGGCACACTCGGCTCGGCGGTCGACAGCGACGCGAGCGGAATCAGCGCCCTGGCCACCGGCGACTTCAACGACGACGGCAAGCTCGATCTCGTGAGCGCGAACGGATCGAGCGGAACGATCTCCTTTCATCCGGGACTCGGCGACGGCCGGTTCGGCCCGCCCTCGAGCTCGATCGCCGGAGGACAGCTCGGAGGCGTCGCCGCGGGAGACTTCGATGGAAACGGCGCTCTCGACGTCGTCGCCACGACGGGCGCGACGGTCTCGGTGTTGATCGGTAACGGGGACGGCACGTTTCAGGCGGCGCTCCAGTATCCCGCTCCCCCCGCGCCGCAGATGCCGGTGGTGGCCGACTTCGACCAGGACGGCCGCCTCGACGTGGCCGTCGTCGACCTCTACGCCCAGACGATGTCGGTCCTCCTCGGCAACGGCGATGGCACGCTCCAGCCGCCGTCGACTTACGTCGTCGCCCGTCAGACGTCCGGACTCGCCGCCGGCGACCTCGATGGGGACGGATTTCCAGACGTCGTCTCGGCGAACGACTTCGATTCCGTGATCGTTCTCCTGAACGACGGTAGCGGATCCCTGCGGGCGATTCCCGTGAACTATTTCTCGACCGGACTTGCCCAGAACAACACGCAGGTGACGCTCGCCACCGGCGACTGGAACGGCGATGGCCGGCAGGACCTCGCCTGGTCGAGCGGCACGCAGATCGCCGTGATCCAGAGCCTCGGCGCGGGGCGCTTCGAGCAGATCCAGACGCTCTCGGGCTTCGACTGGGATCCGGGCCTGAACGGAGTCGCCTCGGGAGACTTCGACGGCGACGGCGTCCTCGACCTCGTGTCGCCGGGCACTTCGAACATCTACATGTTCCGGGGACTCGGAAACGGCACCTTCGCCGACCCGGTGTCTGCCTTCGTATCGGGCCTCTATTCGATCGTCACCGTCGCCGACTTCAATGGCGACGGCAAATCGGACATTGCCTTCGCCGGCTACGCCGGAGGCGGGCCGACGATCGCCGTCCTGGCGGGAAACGGCGATGGGACCTTCCAGCCACCCGTCCAGACCAATGTCGGCGTCAACGTCTTCTCCATGCTTCCCGCGGACCTCAATGGCGACGGCCGCGCGGATCTCGTCACGACTTCCGAGAGCGGCGCCGCGGTCCTGCTCGGAAACGGCGACGGGACCTTTCAGCCCCCCATCATCCTGACGAACGGCGGCTGCTGCCTCTCCGTCTACGTCGGCGTGGCCCCCTTCTCGGGCGGACCGCTCGACGTCCTCGTTGCCCAGGGCAACGCCAGCGTTTCCCTGTTCCCGGGAAACGGCGACGGCACGTTCGGCTCGCCCATCCAGATCGGGCTCGACGCCAACGCCGGACCCGTCACGACGGGCGACTATGACGGCGATGGCCATCTCGACTTCGCGGTCGTGAGCGGGAACAACACCGTCGTCGTCTATCCCGGACTGGGCAACCGGCATTTCCAGACGCCCGTGTCCTATCCGAACTTCTTTGCGGCCGCGCTCGTCAGCGCCAGCTTCGCGGGAGGGGGGCCTCTCGACATCGCGATGCTCGCTCCGGGGACCGTCGCGACACTCGTCAATACCCGCCTGGGGGCAGCGGTCAGGCCCGTCTCCGTGCTCGTCGGATCTCCCGCCGTGCTCACGGCGGCGGCCTCCGGTTCCGGCCCCATCGCCTACCAGTGGCGCCGGAACGGCACTCCGCTCGTCGACGGCGGTTCCATTTCCGGTGCGACGACCGCGACGCTGACGATCGACCCGGCGACGTTCGGCGACGCCGGCTCCTATGACGTCCTCGTCACCGACTCCTGCACGAGCACCGCCTCCAACGCGGCCACGCTCGCGGTCGAGTTCGCCGACGTGCCGGCGACGAACATCTTCCACGCCGACATCATCACGATCGCGACCGCGGGCGTGACGGCGGGCTGCGGCGGGGCGAATTACTGCCCGACCGCGCTCGTCACGCGCGCCCAGATGTCCACCTTCCTCCTGAAGTCGGAGCACGGGTCGAGCTACGTCCCGCCGGTGTGCTCCGGCCTCTTCGGCGACGTGGCGTGCCCGAGTCCCTTCGCCGACTGGATCGAGCAGCTGGCGAATGAGGGCGTCACCGCAGGGTGCGGCGGCGGCAACTACTGCCCCGATGCCTCCATCACGCGGGCGCAGATGGCGGTCTTCCTGCTGAAGACGAAACTGGGGTCGGGCTACGTCCCGCCGCCCGCGGTCGGGATCTTCGGCGACGTGCCGCCCGGCTCGTTCGCCGCCGATTGGATCGAGGACCTCTACAACCGCGGCATCGCCGGAGGCTGCAGCGCCTCTCCGCTTCTCTATTGCCCCGGGAACCCGGTCAACCGCGGCCAGATGGCCGCACTCCTCGTCAACACCTTCTTCTGATCCACCCCGGGCCTACCGGAGGCCGTGCGCGATCCGGGCGGCCTCCGGAAGGCGCCGGAGGCGGAGCATCGCGACGACCCCGAGCACCGGCCCGGGGGCGAGGACGACGAACGCCCGCGACCAGCCGAGCGCGGGCTGCACCCGGGCGACGAGCTCGATCGACGCCGTCGTCAGCAGGAAGCCGAAGCACGTCTGGATCGTCAGGGCCGTCCCCATGTAGGCGGGATCCGACAGCTCCGTGACGCAGGCCGAGAACTGCGCCGAGTCCGCGACGACCGACGCGCCCCAGATCGCGCTGACCGCCGAGCAGCGACCGCGGGCGGCGCGCCGAAGAGGAAGCCGATCGCGACGCAGCAGGTTCCCGAGATCGCCATCGCCCACGACGTCACCGCCGTGCGCCCGACGCGGTCCGCGAGGAGGCCGCCCGCGACGCAGCCGACCGCGCCGCTGCCGATGACGAGAAACGACGCCGCCTCGGCGAGCCGCCCCGGGGCGCCCTGGGCGGACAGGCTCGCGCGCAGGAACACGGGAATCCACGTCCACATCGCGTAGAGCTCCCACATGTGGCCGAAGTAGCCGAAGTCCGCGAGACGCACGCCGCGGTTCCGGAAGACCTTGCCGATCTGCGCCGCGTCGAATCGAGCGGCCGGCGCGGCGAAGGGACCGTCCTCCACGAACAGGAGGACGATCGCGCCGCCCGCCACGGCGAGGAGCGAGACGACGAGGAGGTCCGCGCGCCAGTCGGAGCCGCCGAGCGCGTTGACGAGGTAGGGGAACGCCTTCCCGACCGTCAGCGCGCCGACGAGAACGCCGAGAGCCATGCCGCGCCCCCTCCGGAACCAGCTCGCCATGATCTTCATCCCGGGCGGGTACACGCCCGCGAGGAAGAACCCGGTCAGAAAGCGCAGAGGGACGGCGAGACCCGGTCCCCGCGCGAAGACCGCGAGCGCGGCGTTGGCGGAAGCGCCCAGGAACGCCGAGACGGCGAAGAGCCGGCGGGTCGGGAAAACGTCCGGCAGGTTCAGCAGGGCGCTCGCGAGCGTCCCCGCCACGAACCCGAACTGGACCGCGAGCGTGAGCCATGCCGACGCCGAGTCGGACAGCCGCCACACCGTCCTGAGCGCCGGCGCGACGGCCGACGCCGAAAACCACAGGGACATGCCGAAGAGCTCGCCGGCGGCGATGAGCGCGAGCGCGCGGAACCGCCGCGGCGATTCATCGCTCGTTGAGGAAGACACCGCGGGAGCTTGACACACGGCCATCCGCATTCTGCTAACCTGAAACCCCACTCATGAGAAAAGGCGTGCTCGCGTTCGTCGTGGGAGCGCTCGCCGTACTCGGCGCCCTCCCGCTCGCCGCGCAATCCGGAAGCGGCGGCGTCTGTCCGCCGCAGGGCGACGCGAAGAAGGCGAAGGTCCGGCAGCTGAACGAGCTCCGCGCGCGGATGGAGGAGCCCTCGGACGACGACTACGACGACACCGCCGACGCGAGCGCGCTCATCGACCCCGGCGACGACAGCGACCGCTGGCAGAGCAGCACGGCGGTCGAGATCACCGCGTACGTCATCGACGTGCAGGACGGCGGTCCGACGAGCGCGAACTGCCACTCGCCGAATGCGGCCGATCACGACACCGTGCTGTACCTGACCCCCGGGTCGAGCGTTTCGGACAACGGGCACCGCTTCGTGGCGGTCATCACGCCGCGCTGGCGGCGCCTCATGGCGAAGAACGGCTTCGACTGGTCGACCGGCGCGATCCGCGCCAAGTACCTGCTGCAGTACGTCTCGATCCGCGGCTGGCTGCTCTTCGACTTCGAGGCGGCCGCGGCGGCGCTCAACACCGCCCCGCTCGCCGGCGCGTCGATCACGCGCGCGACGGCCTGGGAGATCCATCCGGTGACGGGCATCGAGCTGAACGACGACAGCATGGAGCTCCAGACGCTCCTGGCGCCGGCGCCCGAGCTCTACGCGAGATCGAAAGCGAGCAGCTCCGCTCCCTGAGCGCCGGCCGTCAGCGAGAACGTCGGCTCGCCCGAGGCGGCGAGACCGTCGCCCGCGGCGATCTCATTCCCGTTGACGGAGAGCGAGCCCCGCAGCGCCTGCAGCCAGAGATGCCGTCCCGGCGCCAGATCGAGCGCGATCGTCTCATCGGGCCCGAGGATCGAGGCGTACAGGTTCACGTCCTGGCCCAGTTCGATGGCGCCGTCGGCCGGCGCGCCCGAGGCGACGAGGCGCAGCCGTCCCTTCCGCGACTCCTCGTCGAAGCGCTTCTGCGCGTACCGCGGCTCGGCGCCGGCGACGTTCGGAAGAATCCAGATCTGGTAGAAGTGAACGGGCTCCGCCGGCGAGGCGTTGAACTCGCTGTGCCGGACGCCCGTGCCGGCGCTCATGGACTGGACGTCGCCGGGCCGGATGACGGAGCCGTTGCCCATGCTGTCCTTGTGCGCGAGCGCGCCGTCGAGCACGTAGGTGACGATCTCCATGTCGCGATGGCCGTGCGTGCCGAAGCCCTGCCCGGGCCGGACCCGGTCCTCGTTGATCACGCGCAGCGCCCGGAAGCCCATGTGGTCTTCGTCGTGGTAGTCGCCGAAGGAGAAGGTGTGACGGGTGTCGAGCCAGCCGTGGTCGAAGTGCCCGCGCTCCTCGGCGCGGCGGATGCGGATCATGGCGTCCTTCCTTTCCCGAGCACATACGCCGCGACGGCGCTTCGGGATTCCGACGCGTCCGCCCCGGGAAAAAGCGGCCTCTTCCCCCACGGCGGAGGAAGAGGCCGAAGGACGGGAGGTCAGAGCGAGTTGAGGAACGCGGCGAGCCATGCCTTCTGCGCCGAGGAGAGGGCGGCATAGCGGTCGCGGGCCTTCTTGCCCTGTCCGTCGTGAGCAAGGATCGCGGCATCGAGCGTCGAGGCGCGGCCGTCGTGGAGGTACGTCGTGATGCGGCGGAGACCCCAGAGCGGCGCCGTCCGCATGAGCTTGCCCGTGGCGTCGTTCTGCGTGATGCCGTCGCCGAGCGCGCCCATGTCGTGCAGCAGGAAGTCCGAGTACGGCGCGTAGTTGACCTTGTTGAGCGCCGCGACCGGATTCGATCCGGTCCGGAGCAGCGGGGTGTGGCAGCCGGCGCAGCCGGCGCCGAGGAAGACGAGCTGGCCGAGTCCGACCTGGGCCGTGATCGGTCCGCGGGGCGGCGGCGCGAGGAAGCCCATGAAGTCGGCGAACTTCTGCACGTCCTCCCCGTCATCGTTCATGCCGGGATCGGGATTGCACGAGAGCAATCCGCAGTCTCCCTGCGGACAGTTCTCGTTCGGGAAGAGCGGGCTCGTGATGCCCATCTCGTTTAAGTACGCGTCGGCCGAGAACTGGAACAGCGACGGGTTCTGTCCCTTCCAGCCGAACTTCCCGACGGCGTTCTTGCCCGTCACGAGGTTCGTCACGACGCTGACGGTCCCGGCGATCCCGTCGGGGTTCGCCCGCTCCAGAAGCGCGAGCGCGTAGAAAGTGGCGTCGGGAGTCGCGTCGACGAGGCCGAGTCCGAAGAGCGGCGTCGTCCGGCGGCCGGCGACGATCGTCGCCTCGGAGGGAATGTTCTCCGCCAGGTACTCGCAATTGCCGGTCGACCCGATCCCCTGCTTCTGGATGAGGGATCCGCCGAACTGAGACATCGGGTCGAACTTCCCGTCGCCGCCCATCGTGCCGAACCGCGTCTCGAGGATCGCGCTGCCGCCGCCCGTCGCCGCGACGTTGTGGCAGTTCGCGCAGGAGACGTCGTTGAAGACCGGACCGATTCCCTCGTCGTCCGTCTCGACCGTTTCGAACTGGGACTTGCCGGTGTTGAAACGGTCGAGAAGATCGCCGGGCAGTCCCGCCAGCGGCTGCCCGAAATCGGGGGCGGCGCTGTTGCCGTCGATCGGCGTCAGTGCCGCGAGCGAAAGCACGACGGCGATCGAAGCGGCGGCCCGAAACGAAACTCTGGAGCCCATGGGGCCCTCCCTTCCTGTGGCTCACGAGATGCGGCGGGCTGAGGGTCAGTCCGGGATCCGGGAGTCGTTGCGCACGACCCTATGGATCGGAGTGCGGCTCGCACAACGTCCCCGCGTTCAAAGAAGGTTCAGGGCGGCGCCGGCCCGATCCTTCTCGGCCCCGGGAACAGGAAGGGCAGGACCGGGCGGCCCAGCACACCCCGGGGTCATGGGACAGGATCTCGATGTACGATGCCGGACCGGAAAGCGGCCCGACCGGCCGCCGATTCGAGGAGGTCCGATGAGACGCAAGACGAAGAAGGCATTCCGCTTGTCCGCCGAGCACGCGGCGGCGGCCCTGCAGCTCCTGATCGAGGACGGCAAGGTGGCCGCCGCGGACGTCACCCGGGCGCTGCGCCGCCGCGAGGATCTGATTCGCGATCTGAAGGCCAGGCTTTCGGCCCTCGAGGAGGCCGCTCGCCCCGCGGCGAGGCGGCTCGCGAAGGCCTCCCGGCGCGTGGCGCGGAGGGCTCGGCCCCAGGCCCGCCGCGCCGTGAGCCGCGCGCAGAAGCTGGCGCGGCAGGCGCAGGGACGGTACCTCGCGGCGATCCGCGGCCTCTCGAAGGAGGCGCGGGCGAAGGTGCAGGCGATCCGGAAGAGCTCCGGCGTCGTCGCGGCGATCAAGGCCGCGCGGTCGCTCGCCGCGTAGCGAGCGCCGCGCCTCCCGCCCGCGTTACCATTCGCCCGATGGCCTACCAGGGCGAGGAGCGGCGCTTCGCGCGATGGGTCTGCGCGGCCTGTCGCTCGCCGCGGTTTGCTCCCATTCCAAAGGACGGACGGCTCAAATGCCCGATTTGCTACGAAGGGATCGCCTTCGACGAGCGGCGGCATGCGCGCCGGGACCCGTCGGACCGGGGCAAGCGGCCGGAGCAGATCCACCCCGAGCGCTAGCGCGGCGAGAGAACGCCGCGTCGAAGCCGGGGCCGAGCAGAGCGAGGGCCCGGAGTCGAAAAAGACAGCGGCGAGAGAACGCCGCGTCGAAGCCGGGGCCGAGCAGAGCGAGGGCCCGGAGTCGAAAAAGACAGCGGCGAGAGAACGCCGCGTCGAAGCCGGGGCCGAGCGCAGCGAGTGCCAGGCTTCGAAGGAAAGTTCGCGTTGTCCCTTTCCTTCGAAACCCGCCGTGGTTCGGCGCGTCTCCCCCTTCGAGATTCCCGTGAGACCTAGCGCCGCGATCGTGCTCTCGCTGCTGGCCCTCGCCGTCCGCGCCTCCGCGGCCGAGCCCCTCCGTCCGACGCGCTACGAGCTCGACGTCGCGCTCGATCTGAAGGAGGAGCGGATGACGGCGACCGCGCGCGTGACCGTCCGCAATGCGGGCGCATCGGCCGCGGGAGATGTCTCGTTCCTGCTCTACCGGCTGCTGACCGTCTCCGCGGTGCGCGGCGGCGCGGGAACCCCCATCTCTTTTTCCCAGAGCGTCGTCGCCTTCGAGGACGACCCGAAGCGGCAGGCGAATCGGCTGCGCGTTCTCCTCGCGCCGCCTCTCGAGCCGGGGAAGGAGACGACGGTCGAGATCGCCTACGCGGGCTACCTCGCTGGATACGTCGAGACGGGGGCGGAGTACATCCAGGACTCGATCGGCGAGGCGTTCACGATCGTGCGCGAGGACGCCGACGCGTACCCGACGCTGCGACCGCCCTCGTGGGAGAAGATCCGGAGCGAGCCGCCGCCCGAGTACGACTACCTCGCGCGGATCACCGTGCCGGATACGCACGTCGTCGCCAACGGCGGCCTCCTCGTCGAGAGGACCGCGCGGGGGGGCCGCGCGACGTATGTCTATCGGAACCTGAAGCCGGCGTGGCGAATGGACTTCGCCGTCGCGCGCTTTCGCACCCTCGAGTCCCCGGGGCTGCGCCTCTTCGCGCTGCCGGACGATGCCGCGGGCGCCGAGCGGGTGCTCCGCTCCGCCTCGGCCGCCATGGCCCTCTACCGCGGCTGGTTCGGGCCCCTCCCGGACGCGACGACGTTCACGATCATCGAGATCCCGGACGGGTGGGGGTCGCAGGCCGACGTGACCTCCATCCTGCAGGCGGCGGCGGCGTTCCGGGATCCGGCGAAGATCCACGAGCTCTACCACGAGATCTCGCACCTCTGGAACGTGCCGTCGAAGGACTCGGCGTATTGCCGCTGGAACGAGGGGCTCGCGGGATTTCTCGAGGCGCTGACGCAGGAGACGCTCGACGGCTCGCCCTCTCTCGACGCGCAGGCGGAGAAGACCGCGCGGCGGCTCCTCGAGCGCGCGCGCGAGGACCCGCGCCTCTCGACCGTGCCGATGATCGACTACGGCCGCGCCGGCATGACGGGAGACTCCTACCGCACCGGCATGCTGATGTTCTATGCGCTCTACCGTCTCGTCGGTCCGGCGACCTTCCGTTCGATCATCGGGACCCACACCGTCCGGCACCACGCCGGCGGCGCGACGACCGCCGAGTTCGTGGCCGAGGCCGAGCGCGCAGGCGGTCCCGGCGTCGCTCCCCTCTTCCGCGACTGGCTCGACACGACGCGCTGGCTCGAGATCCTCTCCTCCGGCGCGGACGTCCGCACGCTGGCGGACCGCTACCGGAAGACCGGGCCGTCGAAGTAGCATCGTCGCCCGACCGGCGGAGCCGGTTCCAAGGAGCGACGATGCCACACGCTCGTGAAGACATCGAAAAACTCTTCGCCTACGGCCGCTGGGCGACCGCGAAGACGCTCGAATCGGCCGCCGCGCTCGACGCGGAGGAGTTCGCGCGGCCGATCGGCGGCAGCTTCGGCTCGGTGCAGGGGACCCTCGCCCATCTCTACGGCGCCGACTGGGTCTGGCTCGAGCGCTTCCACGGCCGCTCGCCTGCGGCGCTGCCGGGCGCGGAGACACTGACGTCGCTCGCGACGATCCGCGAGCGATGGGAACCGGTGCAGCAGGGACTTCAGCGCTTCGTCGAGACGCTCGCGCCGGCACGGATGACCGAGCCCCTCACCTACGTCAACTTCGCGGGTCAAACGTGGACCTACCCGCTCGGCGAGGCGCTCGTGCACGTCGCCAACCACGGGACGTACCACCGCGGACAGGTGGCCACCCTACTGCGACAGCTCGGCAAGAAGGCCGCCTCGACGGACTACCTCCGCTGGATCGACGCCCTGGCGGGATGAAAGAAGGGGCGCGAGGCCTCGGCCCCGCGCCCCGGATCCGAATCCTTTCGCTTACAGCGAGAGCGTGCCGGTGCGAATCAGGTAAGCCAGCCGCTCCCGCTGCGCCGGCTCGAGCAGACGATGCAGCCGGCCGAGCGCGGAGACGACCGCGCCTTTCAGCCGCTCGGCGCTCTGGAGGCGCAGCGCGGCGCCCGAGCCCGCCTTCGCCTCGTCGAAGGTCTCGCCCGAGATCGCTTCGGCGAACGCGGACAGCGCGCGGCGGTGGTCCACCGCCGCCTGAGCCCGCTCCGTCTTGATCTCGTCGAGAACCTTCGCGAGCTCGGCGACCTGGGCATCGTCGAGACCGAGCTTGTACGCGAGGAAGCGCAGCGGCCGTCGCACGCCGAAGTGACCGCCGCCGAATCCGAATCCGGCCTCGTCGTCGGGAGCCATCGCGTACGCCCAGTCCTCGTGCCTTCCGCCGAAGCCGGCGTGCGCGGCGCGGCGCTCCGCACACCGCGCCTTCCAATGGGGAATGAATCCGGGATACATCGGACCTCCTCTCGCCGGGGCCATCGCTCCCGACGGGTCTAAGAAGCGCGGGCGAAATGCCTCGCGCCGTCTCGAAGTATGCCGCCGGCGGGAGGGTTGGATGCAGGGCCGTCTCATCGTGATGTTGCCGACATCACAGGCAAACGGCTCGATATCGTTTACCATCAAGGCGTTAGGAGACCCGATGAAACGATTCGTCTCGTTCCTCTTCGTGGGAGCACTGCTCGCGACTGCGCCTCTCTTTGCGGCGGCGCCGGTCTTCTCGAACCAGTTCGTCTCGGTCACGCTCGACGGCGTGCGCCTCGGCACCGACACGGATCCGTCCAACTACTCGATGTTCCCGAGCGTCGTCTACGACTCGTCGAGCGGTCTCTTCCACATGTGGGTGGCGAACACGACCGCGCTCACGATCGAGGGCCTGCGCCACGCGACCTCGTCCGACGGAATCCACTTCGTGTCGGACGGCAACGTCTCCTTTTCCGGCGGCAATCCGTTCCCCGCGTACGGCGCCGCGACCGAGCCGCAGTTCGAGTTTCCGCGCGCCGCGAAGATCGGCGACGACTGGAAGCTCCTGATCTGGACCGAGAACGCCCCGGTGGCGGGCCAGTACGGCGATTACAACTACAACGAGAGCGTCAACGATATCGGCATCGATCCCTCGACGCTCGCGGTCACGCACCAGGGGCCGATCTATCCGACCAACGGCCTCGGGACGTTCGGCCAGACGACGGGTCCGTACGGCATCGTGAACGGCCGGCTTTACGTCGCGGACGACCGGATCGGCGGGCTGTCGAAGTGGGAGTACGTCGACGCGGCGCCGCCGAGCGTCACGCCGCCGGCCGACACGTTCCAGGACCTCATCACGGGCACCGGCTACGTCTACTTCCTGACGCACCCCGGCGACCCGCTCGGCGTGTACGTCCACAATGTCGCGCGCTTGCTCGACCAGGGCGACGGCACGCTCGGCGTCTACTACGCGCTGCGCCATCCGGACGGCTCGCGGGTCAACAAGCAGATCTACTACGCGCAGTCGGGCGACGGCGGCCAGACCTGGTCCACGCCCGTCGGCCTCTTCTCGAACGGCGACGCGGTGCGCGTCGACGGCGCGCCGAACCAGTTCGACTTCTCGCATCCCGAGGTGACGCTCGTCGGCTCGCGGCGCGTTCTGTACTTCTCGACGAAGGCCGCCGACGGCGCGTTCGTCGTCGCGACGAGCGCGGGCCAGCCGGCGCAGGCCGGAAGCTGGGCGGATCTCCTGGGAAGCACCGTCGGCAGCGGGGAAAGCGGCGTCGGAGTCGCGCGGACTCCGGACGGCGGGTACGCCGTTCTGGCCCGCGCGCTCGGGTTCACGACGAGTCCGGCTTTCTGGCTCCTGAAGCTCGACGGCGACGGGGAAGTGGTATGGCAAAAGCTCTATACGCGGCCCGGCGCCGGGGAACAGTTCTTTCCGACGGCCCTCGCCGCAGCACCCAACGGAGACCTCGCCTTGGCCGGGTATTTCGAGGACGCGACGAATTCGCTCTGGATCGTGAAAGTCGACCAGTCGGGAACCGTCGCATGGTCTAAGAACTACCTGACCTGCGACACGGGCAGCTGCGGCAACCGCGTCAGGGCCCTCGCTCCCACGTCCGATGGTGGCTTTGCATTCACCGGCAGCGTCGCCGGGGCCACGGGAACATTCGGGATCGGCAAGGTGGATGGAGACGGTGTCCTGCAGTGGATCCACGCGTACCCAGCGGGAGCGATGCCGTCCGACCCCGCCGCGCTCGTCGAGACCGCCGACGGCGGCCTGGCGGCCGGCGGCGCTCTCGCCCTGATCCCCCCGCTGAAATACAACGATCGAGTCCTGCGCACGGATTCGGCCGGCGCGGTTCAATGGGACCGCCAGATCGTGTCGTCCGGCAGTCAGGTTCTGAGCGGAATCGCCAATGCGGACGCCGGAGGCCTGGTGGTGGCGGGCTCCAGCGACTCTCCCTATGCGCAGGCCGTGGCGCTCGACGCGGACGGAAACATCGTGTGGCAGCGGGACTACACAGGTTTCTATCTCGGAGTTCCGAGCGGCATCGCCGCAACCGCCGCGGGCGGGTTCGCGATGTCGGGCTCCTCGGGATCGGGGCGGGGAACGATTCTCGAGATCGACGGCTCGGGGACGACGCTCTGGGCCAAGGCCTTCGGGGCCCACGTCGAGGACTCCGTGCAGTTCGTCGCATTGGGCTCCACGTTCGACGGCGGGTTCATCGCGACAGGACCCAACTTCGTCGACGCGAACAGCCGAGTTCTGGTCGTCAAGGTCGGTGAGGGCGGCCAGTTCGTCGGGTGCCTCGGCGTGGAGACTTCTTTTCCGATCACCGAGACCGTGCCCTCGCTCAGTGTCGCCGCGGTCAGCAGCACCGTCGTCGATGAGACGGCGAACACGGCCGTCGCCGACGTCGCCGCTAGCGAAGTCGACACCGATGCTGCCGAGCGGACCGTCTGCTCGGGAACGCTGCCGCAGACTCTCGAGGCTGCGGGCCTCGCGGTCGATCCGTCCGGGAACGGCGTGGCCGAGCCCGGCGAGACCTTCGTCGTCGAGCCCTCGTGGACGAACCTCGCCGAGGCGGCCACGACGCTTTCCGGTCAGACATCCGCTTCCTCCGACTCGAATGGTCTCGACACGAGCGCTCCAGACCCTGCCGCGGACTACGGGACCGTCGCGTCCCTGGCGACGGCCGATTGCGGGACCGCCACCGGCGACTGCTATCAGCTGCAGCTTCAGAGCCCCCGCCCGCCCCAGCATTGGGACACGTACGCGGACGAAACGCTCACGATCTCCGACCCCCATCACCAGTTCGCGAAACGCTGGACGATTCACATTGGGCTCTCCTTCGACGACGTCTCACCATCCAGCGGCTTCTACCCGTTCATCGAAGACATCTTCCACAATGGGATCACGGGCGGTTGTGGCGCCGGGATCTACTGTCCGACCAATTCGGTCACGCGCGCGCAGATGTCCGTGTTCCTACTGAAGTCCAAGCACGGAGCGTCGTTCGTCCCGCCGCCCTGCCAGGGCATCTTTGGCGACGTCGCCTGTCCGAGCCTCTTTGCCGACTGGATCGAAGAGCTCGCGGCCGAAGGCATCACGGCGGGCTGCAGCACGAATCCGCTCCTCTACTGCCCGGACAGTCCGGTCACGCGGCAGCAGATGTCGGCGTTTCTCCTCAAGGCGCTCAAAGGCTCCGGCTACGTCCCGCCGCCGGCGTCCGGCATCTTCGGCGATGTGCCGGTCTCGAACCCGTTCGCGCCCTGGATCGAGGATCTCTACAATCGCCAGATCACGGCCGGCTGCAGCGCGAGCCCGCTCCTCTACTGCCCGGCGGACCCGAACACGCGCCAGCAGATGGCGGTGTTCCTGACGAAGACGTTCTCCCTCGTCCTTTACGGACCCTAAAGATTTCTGTAGGGGCGGGGCTCGTCCGCGCCCCCGCGGGCGGCCGCAAGGGCCGCCCCTACGCCGAACCGAACGCCGCTCACTCGTCGCTTCCCTTTCGATCCGGAGAAGAAGAGGCGGCGGCGTCCGAATCGTCGGGCCTCGACTGCGGCCACAGAAACACCGCGCCGACGGCGACGGCGGTGCCGATGCACGCTTCGGTGAAGCGCAGCGCCGCGCTGACGACCGGCGACACCGCCGGGTTGGCGACGGCGGTGCCCATCACGATCACGACCGTGATCGCCGCGAGGCGCGCGTGGTCGGGAGCGCCCGCCGCCTCGCCGATGAGCACCGTCACGCCGACGCAGCCGACCATTCCCCAGATGGAAAACGGCAGGACGGACAGATAGACGCCGCTCAGGACGGCGCCGACGAGCGTGCCGAGGACGCGCCGCAGCGAGGAATCGATCGTGTGCCTGCGCGAGGACTGAAGGACCACCAGCGCGGAGATCATCGACCAGAGTCCGCCGACGAGGGCCGAGGCGCCGTGGAACGGCGCCGTGAAACGGCTTCCGCCGAGGAACGCGAGCCCCGACACCACCGCGCTCAAGACGGCCATACGCAGGGCATTGCCGCCGATGCGGCTCACGGGCGAAGAGAACGAGCGTTCGGAGAAAGTGACGAGAACGGCGTCCGAGGGTCGTCGGGCGGTTGTGGCGATCGAGGGCTCATCGCCTACGTCGCTTCCGCCAGGCGCTTGGCGCCCTCCATCGTGCGCAATGCCCGGCGCGCCATGACACGCCGCAGAACGAGAGCGTTCAAGACCTTCATCTTCCACCCGATGGGCTCGTAGTAAGCCTCGAGCACGACCTCGGTCTCGGCATCCCCGTGCGGCACGAGGACGGTATCGACGACGAAGCCGCGCAACATCTCGCTGAGTCCCCAGGTGTCTTCGGGGAAGGCCGTGGCGAATCGCTCGCCCGGGACGTAGTCGACCACCTCTTCGACGCAACTGCCCTTCCGGCCCTCCAGGATCGTGCACCGGTACTTCACGCCAATCTCCCTCTTGCTCTGCCCCGACAGGAGATCGACCTCCCCGACCTCCGCGTGGTACCTGGGAATCAGGGATATGTCATCGACGATCGTCCATAGCCGGTCCCGCGAGGCCCTGATTCTCAGCGACGTTCTCCACTGAAAGCGCCCTCTCGGCGCTCCGGCCGATTCCCGAACGCCTCGTCCGGCCGAACTGGAGGGCGTCACGGCGAGTGAAGAGCCGGAGGCGAATCACCGAACCGCCGATCGCGCGCGCCAGGTGGAGTCCGCGGCACGCGCGTGCATGACGCCTGATTCACTGGATCCGATTCTCGCGCCGGCCGCGCCGGATGAACACGATACCGATCGCGATGAACGCGAAGCCGATCGGAAGGAACGCGTGCTGGCTGCCGTTGCCGATGGCGACGAACACAACACCGACGACGATGAAGGAACTGCCGCCGGCGATCGACTTGTTCATGGGGTTCCCAACAAGATGACGCGGAGCGGGTAGCGAGTCCGCTGCACGCGCATGTCAGGCGCCACTCGAGATGACCCTTCTCATCGTGTCTTCCGGGGTATCGCGGGAAGTATCCAGGAAGCTGTCTCGCGGGAAGATGGCGCCGGTGAACTTCGCGTGCAGGGACGCGACGCGCTCGGGCCCGAGATTCCAGCTCGTGCGCGCCGAATCGCGGGCGATGGCCACGTCCAGCTTCGGATGCAGGACGCAGAGACGCCATGCGATCTGGTTCTCCCCGAAGAATTCGCAGTACTCCCGGAAGGACTCCGGCGGGCTTTCGTGAACGGTCGCGTCGATCACGACCGCCTTCCCGAGCGCGACGGCGTCGCGCACCAGGGCGAAGACACGATCATGGACCTGGCGCCGCTTACGCCGGTGCTCCAACGAGCCGAAGATCCCTCGGTCCCTGCCGAATTGCTCGTGCCAGATGTCGTCCTCCGAAATCCTGACCCAGCCCTCCCGGGACGCCAGGAGCTCGGCCACCGTGGTCTTCCCGCTGCCGCACGTGCCGGTGAGGATCATGACCCGGCCGGCAAAGCCGCTGGGCTCCCTGGTGGCGCCGAACGCTACCTGGGCCACAACCAACCGAAGACCCCCGCCGTCAGCAGCGCGTACACGAGCCCGTCGATCGTCCCCTTGATCGTCGTCGACCACTTCTTCGACCACCAGATCGAGTTCGGCCAGATGCCGAGCGCGTAGCCGGCGAACGCGACCGTTCCCACGATGCGGAAGACCACTCGGTATGGCGTGCCGGGTCCCAGCGTCCGGGAGGCGACGTAGCCGGCGAAGAGACCGACGACGAGGATGAAGACGAACCACTGGAAGAGTCGCTGGCCCATGTTCGTGCCCTTTCCCCGGAGGACCGTCATCACGACGAGAGGCCCCTTCTCGACCTTCGCCTGGTACTCGGGCGACTTCATGACGGCCATGCTTCCCGCGTGCGGGAGGTAGTAGTCGCCGGGTGGAACGCCGACCTTGCGCATCGCGTCGAGCAGCTGCTCCTCGCTCGCGAGCGGGTCGCAGTCGCTCCGGTGATAGGTGAGCGCCATGTGGATGATCGAGCTCGCGACGAAGACGAGAACGCCGGACACCAGGATCGGAAGCCACAGCCCGGAGAGCGAGACCATCTTCACCTCCTGTGCGTTCGGAAACCGTGGCGGGAAGGATATCGGTTCTTGGCCAGTCCCGGCCCCGGTCAGTGAGCAGAGACTCGTCGAGAGCCTCGACTCGAAGTACTCGAACGGTCCGGTCGACGTTGGCCATCGGGCCGGTACTCCCGACGTGGCCGATCGCCTGCGACTCCCGGCGCGCTCTGCGCGCTGGAGCGGCCGTCTCCGAGCCGGCGACGCAGCAGCGAACCGTCACCGTCGAAACCCGCGCCTGAGAAACTCGCCCGGGAGAGGTTCCAAAAGGAACTCTCCCTCTCACGTCGGTTTGGCCGCGCAGCGGCCCGCTTAGAGTCCGAGCCCGCTCAGACTCAGGGCCCGTAGAGGAGCAGGCCGAAGGTTTTGGTGAGGAAGACGGCCATCTGACCGCGGGTGTTGGGCTGGCCGGGGCAGTAGATGCCGGCGCCGCAGCCTCCGGTGATGCCCTCGGCGTAGAGCTCCTCGATCCAGTTGGCAAAGAGGCTCGGACAGGCCACGTCGCTGAAGATGCCCGCGCAGGTCGGCGGCACGTGGCTCGAGCCGTGCTCGGCCTTCAGGAGGAAAGCCGACATCTGGGCCCGCGTCACCGGGTTGGAGGGGCAGTAGTCGTTGTTGCCGCAGCCGCCCGTGATCCCCTCGGCGTAGAGCTGCTCGATCCAGTCGGCAAAGAGGCTCGGGCACGGCACGTCGTCGAAGATGCCCGAGCACGTCGGCGGCACGTAGCCGGCCCCGTGCTTGGCCTTCAACAGGAAGGCCGACATCTGCGCCCGCGTCACCGAGCTGGTCGGACAGTAGATGCCCAGGCCGCAGCCGCCCGTGATCCCGTTGTGGAAGATGTCCTCGACGTACCGGTAGAAGAGATAGCCGACCGGCACGTCCGTGAAGCTCTCGCCAACGTGCAGCGTCCAGCTCTTCGGCGCGCCGCCTGAGGAGAGCGTCTCGTCGACGGTGGCGTCCCAGTGCGGAGCGGGCCGGGCCCCCGAGACCGTCATCGCGTAGCAGTCGTGGCCGGCCGTGGCGTTGTAGCAGTCGGTCGTCGCGCCCGGCGAGGCCGAACCGTAGTCGGCGACGGCGTCGGCGATGCCGTAGGAGGGACCCGCGGGCCCGGCGATGTTGGAGGCGGCGCCGGTGAAGGTCAGGGTGACGCCGGTCGCGTTCTGCCAGGCCGGCTCGACGACGACCGTCTCGCCCGCCTCGAGCACGCCGTTGACGTTCGACGTCGCGCCCGTGCCGTGGGCGTCGACCGTCAGCGCGGCGGCCGTCGGCAGCGCCGGCGTGGGCGTCGCTGTCGGCGTGAGCGTCGGCGTCCACGTCGCCGTCGGGCTCGGCGTGGACGTCGCCGTCGGCGTCGGGGTCTTCGTCGGCGTGTTCGTCGGCGTCGCCGTGCTGGTCGGCGTCTGAGTAGGCGTGCTGGTTGCCGTCGGTGTCGGCGTCAACGTGGGTGTGTTCGTCGGCGTTTGGGTGGGCGTGTTGGTCGGCGTCGAGGTCGGCGTGGACGTATTCGTCGGGGTGTTGGTCGGAGTCTGAGTGGGCGTCGACGTCGGTGTGGGCGTGTTCGTCGGGGTGTTCGTGGGTGTGTTGGTCGGGGTGTTGGTCGGGGTGTTGGTCGGAGTCTGAGTCGACGTCGGCGTGTCGGTCGGCGTGTTCGTGGGCGTGTTCGTCGGCGTATTGGTCGCGGTGTTGGTCGGCGTGTTCGTCGGCGTATTGGTCGGCGTGTCGGTCGGAGTATGAGTCGGCGTCGCCGTTGAGGTCGGAGTGTTCGTTGGCGTGTTCGTCGGCGTATTCGTCGGCGTGTTGGTCGGCGTATTGGTCGGGGTGTTCGTCGGGGTGTTCGTCGGCGTATTGGTCGGCGTGTCGGTCGGCGTGTTCGTCGGAGTGTGAGTGGCCGTCGGCGTATTCGTCGGCGTGTTCGTCGGCGTATTCGTCGGGGTGTTCGTCGGGGTGTTGGTCGGCGTGTTCGTCGGCGTGTTCGTCGGCGTGTTCGTCGGCGTGTTGGTCGGCGTGTTCGTGGGCGTATTCGTCGCCGTATTCGTCGGCGTATTCGTCGGCGTGTTCGTCGGAGTATTCGTCGGTGTGCTGGTCGGCGTATCCGTCGGAGTGTTGGTCGGCGTGTTCGTCGGCGTATTGGTCGGAGTGTCGGTCGGCGTGTTCGTCGGAGTGTGAGTCGCCGTCGCCGTGCTCGTCGGGGTGTTCGTCGGCGTGTTCGTCGGCGTGTTCGTCGGAGTATTCGTCGGAGTATTCGTCGGTGTGCTGGTCGGCGTATTCGTCGGAGTGTTGGTCGGCGTGTTCGTCGGCGTATTGGTCGGGGTGTCGGTCGGCGTGTTCGTCGGGGTGTGAGTCGGTGTCGCCGTACTAGTCGGCGTGTTCGTCGGCGTGTTCGTCGGCGTGTTAGTCGGAGTATTCGTCGGGGTGCTGGTCGGCGTATTCGTCGGGGTGTTCGTCGGCGTCTGAGTCGGGGTATTGGTCGGCGTGGAAGTGGCCGTCGGCGTGTTCGTCGCCGTATTCGTGGGTGTATTGGTTGGCGTCTGGGTCGGGGTATTGGTGGGCGTCTGCGTCGGCGTATTGGTCGGCGTGGAGGTGGCTGTCGGCGTATTAGTCGGGGTGTTGGTCGGGATGTTCGTCGGCGTATTCGTTGCGGTATTGGTCGGCGTCTGGGTCGGGGTATTCGTCGGCGACTGCGTCGGGGTACTGGTTGGCGTCGACGTGGCGGTCGCGGTTGGCGTGTTGCTGGGCGTCGCGGTCGGCGTCAGCGTCGGCGTGTTGGTGGGGGTGTTGCTGGGGGTGAACGTGGTGGTCGCCGTCGGCGTGCGCGTCGGGGTCGGCGTCAGGCTCGGCGTCGGGGTGGGCGTGGCGATCGCCGGGTTGAAAAACAGGATCGCGCTGCTCGCGATCGAACCAATGTCGGTGTACGTGACGGTGTCGTTGTCCCCGTTGGTCAACTCCCAGCCGATGTCGGCGTGGCCCTGGTCGGGGTTGTTGCTCGCTCCGAACTGGTAGACGAAGCTGCCGTCTTCGTTGAGGATGACCTGCAGGTTGTAGAAGCTGCCGGTCGAGCCCCAGTCGGGCACCGCGAGCCACGTGACGACGAACTGGCGGTTGGGCGGCGATCCGAGCGCCGTCGCCGTGTAGAGGACGGCGCAGCCGGGCGCCGCGCAGGTGGTCGGCCCGGGTCCGCCGCCCGATCCGCTCGGACTCGCGTCGAGATCCGCGCCATACACCTTCATCGTGCGGCGGATGTTGTTGTCCGGATAGGGAAGCGTGTAGGTCCGCGGAGGACCCGCATTCTGGGTTCCGGCGCCGCAGTACGTCTGATTGAACTGGAGACGGCCGTTGGTCATGACCTGGACCTGGGTGTAGGCCGTCGACCCGAATGTGAAGGTGAACCCGAGGTTGAGCGGCGCGGTGATGGCGTCGTCGCCGATCGTGTCGCCGAATCCCGAGCAGAGCGTGGGATTGCTCCACGTCACGGGGGTTTGCGTCGAGGTGTCGACCCAGTTGTAGGCCGTCGGCACGTGCGTGTAGGTCGCGGCCCGCGCGGCGGCCGGAACGAGTGCGAGCAGGAGCATCCAGGCTCGCGCGAGCACACGCTGACGCACGGATATCGTCCTCGACGGAAGAATGGCGGCCTTCCCTTTCTGGCTTTTCGAGCCTGCCGCGCCCGCGGCGGCTCGCATTTCTCGTTTTGCTGCAGGATATTAGCCGGGGTCGCGATCGCCGGCGGGTGACGACGCTCACAGCAAAGCGGCTCGCAATGCTCGAACGCCGTGAAAGAGAGCGAATCGCCTCGCGACATCGCTGTCTGTCGGGTTCATCGGCGGCGCGGGGAAGCGGAGCCGAGCCGCGGTCGCGCGCCGCGAGGTGAGCCGCCCGTCTCTCGAGGCGCGGGCAACGCGCGAGCCACCGGCCAGCCGGCTAAGAAACAGCTAAAGAAATCGTCTCGGGGCGTATCGATTGCAGCGCCGCGACACGGAGCCGCCTATCCCGGGCCGTCTTCCATTCACAGGAGGTCGATATGAAGTGGCATCGATCGATGACGTGGCTGGTCACCGCCTTGTTCGTCTGCCCGTTCATGGCCCTCGCGCAGGACGCCGCCATCGTTCGTTCCGAGGCCCGAGCCGCGAGCGCCGTTCCGTTCGAAAAACTGAACGACTATCGCGCCACGATTCTGGTCTCGAACGAGGCCGACGAGGCTCCTCTCCAGGATCCGCATCTCGTCAATGCCTGGGGCATCGCGGCCAGCTCCAGCGGTCCCTGGTGGGTCGCGGACAACGGAAGCGGCTTCTCCACCATTTACGACGGCACCGGCGCCAAACTGCTCGAGGTCACGGTTCCCGGCGCTCCGACCGGCACCGTCCACAACGACAGCGGCTCCTTCCGGCTCGCGGCGAACGAGCCCGCGACCTTCATCTTCGCGAGCGAGGACGGAACGTTCTCGGCGTGGAACCACGACTTCGACGCCGCGAGCGCGCACGTCGTCCACAGCGAGGACGGCGCCGTCTACAAGGGACTGGCCATTCACGACACGCGGCTCTTCTCCACCGACTTCGCCGGCTGCAGCGTCGACGCCTACGAGGGCGACTTCTTCGACGGCAGCTTCCACGAGATCGACACGCCCGGCGGCTTCGCCGATCCGAGCATCCACCAGGGCTTCTGCCCGTTCGGCGTCCAGGTGGTCGGGGACTCGGTCTTCGTCACGTACGCGCTGAAGGGCGGCGAGGACGACGTTCCGGGCATCGGCCACGGCTTCGTGCGGGAGTTCGACGCCGACGGCAATCTCGTCGCGCGGGTCGGGTCGCGCGGTCTCCTGAACTCGCCGTGGGGCATCGCGATGGCGCCCGACGACTTCGGCCGCTTTTCGGGATGCCTCCTCGTCGGCAACTTCGGCGACGGGAAAATCAACGCCTTCTGCCAGAACCCGGGCGGCAACTGGCACCATGCGGGACGGCTCCGGCAGGGGCGGCACACGCTCTCGATCGACGGACTCTGGGGCATCGGCTTCGGCAACGGCCAGGCGTCGGGACCGACGGACGTCCTCTACTTCGCGGCAGGACCGGACGACGAGACCAACGGCTACTTCGGAAAGATCGAGCTGGTGCACTGAGAGGGCGCGGCGCGGAGGGGGCGAAGCGTCTTCGCCCTCTCCGCTCCGGCGGCTCGACCGCCTCTACTCCGCCCGCAGCGCCGTGACCGGGTCCACTCGCGTCGCGCGGCGAGCGGGGACCCAGCACGCGAGGAGTCCCGCGGCCACGAGGGCGAGCGCGACGCCGGCGTAGGTCGCCGCATCGAATCGCCCGACCCCGAAGAGGAGACTCGCGAGAAATCGGGTCAGGATCGCCGCGCCCAACGCGCCGGCGGCGAGCCCCGCTCCCGTCAGCGCCAGGCCCTCCCCGATCACCAGGCGGAGCACGTCGCGGCGCTCCGCGCCGAGCGCGACCCGGATGCCCAGCTCGCGCGTGCGCCGCCCGACGCTGTACGAGAGCACGCCGTAGATGCCGACGACGGCGAGGACGAGCGCCGCGGCGCCGAAGAGAGACAACAGCCGCGTCCGGAAACGCGGGGGCGCCACCGATTCCGCCACGATCTCGGTCATCGGCTGCACGTTCTCGATCGGGAGTCCGGGATCGAGCGCGTGGACGGCGTTCCGGACGATGCCCGAGAGGTGGGAGGGGTCGCCGGCCGTGCGCACGACGAGGTACGCGGCCCACCAGGGCTCCTGCGCGAACGGCACGTACATCTCGGGCCGCGAGGCCGTGCCGCGTCCGTCGCGCTGGACGTCCGCGACCACGCCGACGATCTCGCGGGGGACGCTCTCCTTGAAGCCAAACACGAGGCGCCGGCCGATCGGATCCTCGCCGGGAAAGACCTGGCGCGCGAACGTCTGAGAGACGACGCAGACCTTTGGCGCGTCCGCGGTGTCGCGCTCCGTGATCAGCCGGCCGCGCACGAGCGGAATCTGCAGCGTCGCGGAAGTAGCCGGGCGTCAGCGCGGTGTAGTTCGCGCTCAGGTCCGCCCCCGCCGCCTCCGCCCGGCCCTCGACCTGAAAGCCGAAGTTGAGTCCGCCGCCGTACAGCGGGAGCGGCAGCGACGCCGCGACGGTCTGGACGCCGGGCGCGCCCTCGAGGCGCCCGACGAGACCCGTGTAGAACGCGCGCCACTGCTCGGGCGTCGAATACTGGGAGCGCGGCAGCGACATCCCGGCGGTCAGCACGCGCTCCGGGTTGAAGCCGAGCGGCACCTCCTCGAGCCGCGCCAGGCTCCGCGCGAGCAGGCCGGCCCCGACGAGGAGCACGAACGAGAGCGCCGTCTCGAGGACGACGAGGCCACCGCGCAGCCGGCGGCGAGCCCGTCCCTCGCCGCTTCCCGCGGCGCCCTCGCGGAGCGCGCCCCACAGCCGCCGGTCCGCCGCGGCGAGCGCGGGGGCGAGCCCGAAGATCACGGCGGCGGCGACCGACGCCGCGAAGCCGAAGAGAAGGACGCGGGCGTCGACGCCGATCCCCTCGATCCGGGGAAGGTCCTGCGGCAGCCACGCGCGGAGGGCGCGCGCGGACGCCGCCGCGAGGGCCAGGCCGAGGCCGCCGCCGAGGAGCGCCAGGAGCAGGCTCTCGACGAGGAACTGCCGGACGAGGTCGGCGCGGCTCGCGCCGAGCGCCGACCGGATGGCCACCTCGCGGGACCGCGCCGAGGCCCGGGCGAGCAGGAGGTTGGCGACGTTCGCGCAGGCGATCAGGAAGACGAACGCGACGGCGCCGAAGAGCACGCCGAGCGCGGTGCGGACTCCCGCGACGAGGCTCTCCGCCAGCGGCACCAGCCGCACGCCCCAGCCCTCGTTCTCCTTCGGATAGGCGCGGGCGAGAGCCGTCGCGACGGTCGCGGCCTCCGCCTCGGCCTCGCTCCGCGATGCGCCGTCGCGCAGGCGTCCCACGACGGTGAGGTAGTGCCCGCCCCGCTTCTGCCGCAGGTCGGCGAAGACGGGATCGTGATTCAGCACGGTCCACAGCTCGGCGGGAGGCACGTCGGGCGGCGTCCGGAAGGTTGCGGGCATGACGCCGACGATCGTGAACGGCTGCTCGTCCAGCCGCACCGTGCGCCCGAGGACGGCCGGATCCGCGCCGAAGCGGTTGCGCCAGAGCTTGTCGCTCAGCACGGCGACCCGCGTCGCCGACCCCTCTCCGTCTCCGGCCTCGAGGCCGCGGCCGATCCGCGGACGGGCGCGCAACAGCGCGAACAGGTTCGCGGTGGCGGTGCCGCCGACCACGAGCGCGGGCTCGCCCTGCCCGGTGAGGGTGAAGTCGTGCATCCGAATGGCGCCGAGCGCCGCGAACGACCGCGCGCGGGCGAAGTCGAGGTAGTTGAGGTACGAGCACCCCGTCTGCTCAACGCCGCGGGAGGGCAGTGTCTGCTGCAGGACGACGAGCCGGTCCGGCTCTCCGTAAGGGAGCGGCCGGAGCAGGACCGCGTCGACGACGCTGAAGATCGCCGCGGTCGACCCGATGCCGATCGCGAGCGTCGCCAGCGCGACGGCCGCGAATCCCGGGCTCCGCCGCAGCATGCGCGCGGCGGTGCGCAGGTCCCGGAGCAGGTGGCGCATCGGTCCTCCTCGGGCGAGCCGCCTCGCCTCAGAGTTGCCTCGCATGAGAGCCGCCTCGAACTAGAGTACGACGCCGCGGCCCGCGGGTTGCTCCGGCCCCGCGCTTCGCGTGAGATCATCCCGCCGTGTCGGCGCCCGCGCTGCCCCCCACGCCGGAGGAGCGCTACCGGCTGCTCCTCCGGATCGCGGAGTCCGTCAACGAGCGGCTGGAGCTCGCCGCGGTCCTCGAGGCCGCCCGGCTTCGCCTCGAGCCGCACGTGCCGGTCGACGCGATCGCGGTCATCACGGTCGACGGGCCGAAGCTCAAGCGGCACGCGATCTCGGCCGCGAAGGTGCCGCGCGTCGAAGGCGAGTCCGCCCGCTCGGCCTTCGGCCGCGTCATCGAGTCCCTGCGGGGAGACCCGAGCTTTCTCGACGACGAGCTGCCGCTCGAGGGCTCGGCGGTGGCGCACATGCGTCGGACGCACGAGACGCTCGTCTACGGCGACGTCGTCCGCGACGCGCGGTTTCCCGAGGACGAGCGGCTCGCCTTCTACGGCATCCAGTCGCTCGTCCGCTGTCCCTTGGAGCGCGGCGGCGAGGTGATCGGCACGATCGCGTACGCGCGCGAGCGCGGCGCCTTCCGGCCGGAGGAGGCCGCGCTCCTCGAGGAGGTGTCCCGCCCGATGGCGGCCGCCGTCGCGAACTCGCTCGCCTACGAGGAGATCGGCCGGCTCAAAGCGCTGCTCGAAGAGGAGAACCTCTTTCTGCGGGGCGAGCTCGACGCGCGGGACTTCTCGGAAGACATCGTCGGCTCCTCGGCGCCGCTCCGGCGGGTCCTGACGCAGGTCGACAAGGTCGCGCACACCGACTCGACGGTCCTGATCCTCGGCGAGACGGGCACCGGCAAGGAGCTCGTGGCGGCGGCGATTCACCGGCGCTCGGGCCGGCGCGGACGCCCGATGATCGGCTTGAACTGCGCCGCCCTTCCTCCGGGCCTCGTCGCCTCCGAGCTCTTCGGTCACGAGAAGGGGGCGTTCACGGGAGCGCTGCAGCGGCGGGCGGGACGCTTCGAGCTCGCGCGGGGATCGACGCTCTTCCTCGACGAGGTCGGCGACCTGCCGGTCGACGTCCAGGCGGCGCTGCTCCGCGTTCTGCAGGAGGGAACCTTCGAGCGGGTCGGCGGGACCGAGACCCTGCGCACCGACGCCCGGCTGATCGCGGCGACGAACCGGGAGCTCGGGCGGGAGGTCGAGGAGGGCCGGTTTCGCCGCGACCTCTTCTATCGTCTTGCAGTCTTTCCGATCGACGTGCCGCCGCTCCGCGAGCGCGCGGACGACATCCCGATCCTCGTCGAGTACTTCGCCGCGCGGCACGGCGCGGCACTCGGCAGGAAGTTCCGCCGCGTGGACCGCCGCACGATGGACGCCCTCGTCCGCTACGACTGGCCCGGCAATGTCCGCGAGCTCGAGAACGTCATCGAGCGAGCGGCGATCCTCTCCGAGGGCGATCGCCTCGTGCTCGACGTCTCGGCGCTCGGCGCGGGCGCTCCGGCGTCGGCGGACCGGCGCGTCACCTCGCTGAGAAACCAGGAGCGGCGGGCGATCGAGGAAGCGCTGCGCCGGACCCGCGGCCGCGTCTCCGGTCCTCGCGGGGCCGCGGCCCTCCTCGAGCTGCCGTCGACGACCCTCGAGTCGAAGATCCAGAGACTCCGGATCGACAAGCACCGCTTTCAGTCGGGACGCGATTCCCGCAGTCCCCGCCCCTGATAATCACGATATTTCGTAAATTTACGACTCCCCGTGACATGACGCCACTGTAAAGTCTCGGAGGATCAGAGGCTTGCGCTCCACGACCGCTGGCACGCGGCTTGAAGCTCGTGCGCACCGGGGAGTCGCGACATGCTGAAGATCGACACGCTCCAGGAGAGCCCTCGGGACGTCACGCTCGCGCTGTCCGGCGCGCTGACGTCCGAAAGCCTTCCGCTCCTGCGGGAGATCCTCGACGGGAACCGACGCGCCGGACGGGCGGTCACGCTCGATCTCGGCGAGCTCGTCCGCGCGGACCGCGACTGCGTCGACCTCCTCGTGCGCGGTCCGGGGCGACGGGCGCGGCTCGTCCGCTGTCCCACCTACCTGAAGGAGTGGTGCCGGGCCGAGGGGACGGACGCCGGACGCCGCGGCTCCCTCGCCGTCGCGGGCGCGCTCCTCCTCGCCGCATCGATGTCTTTCGGCGAGGAGCTCACGCTGTCGATCTCGGACGCGGTCGGCCGGGCGCTCTCGGAGGGAACGGCCGCGCGCATCGCCGCGCAGAACGTCGAGACCTCCACGGCTCAGGCCCTGCAGGCCCGGTCGAACCTCCTGCCGACGGTGACCGGCCAGGTCCAGGGCGGCAACGAATCGATCAACCTCGCGACGCTGGGATTTCCCAACGGCTTCAACGGCACGCCCGTCGTCGGACCCTTCAACCTCCTCGTGTTCCAGGTCTCGGCGGCGAGCCAGATCATCGACATCGCGGCGCGCCGTCGCTGGAAGGCGGCGCAGCAGGGCACGGCGGTCACGGAGGTCGAGCGCCGCCGCGCCGAGAACGACGTCGCCGCGGCGGTGGCCACCCTGTACGTCGCGCTGCAGAGCGCGGAAGCGAGCGTCCAGACGGCCCAGGCCAACGTGACCCTGTTCACGCACCTGCGCGACCTCGCCGACGACCAGCGCAAGGCCGGCGTCGCGACGAAGGTGGACTCGACCCGCGCCGAGGTGGCGCTCGCGCGCCAGCGGCAGGCGCTGCTCGTCGCGGAGAACCAGCGCAACGCGACCCGCCTCGCCCTCCTGCACGCGATCGGCGCCGACCAGTCTCTCGACGTTCGCCTCGCGGACGCGCTGCAGGCGAGCGACGAGGCGGCGCCCCCGGTCGCCTCCGCTCTCGAGGAGGCGCGGCGCGACCGGCCCGAGCTCCAGTCGATCGCCGCCCGTCTCGTCGCCGAGGACCTGACGATCGCGGCCGAAAAGGCGGAACGCCTGCCGACGTTCTCCGCGCAGCTCCAGGGCGCGTACAGCGGCGACCGGATCTCCGACCTGTGGTGGACGCGGCAGATCGTCGGCCTCGTGTCGGTGCCCATCTACACGGGCGGACGCATCGCGGCGCGGGTCGCGGAGGCGCAGAGCCGGCGCCGTGAGATCGAGTTCGAGAAGACCGAGGCGGAGCGCCAGGTCGAGGAGGAGGTCCGGCGCGCCATCCTCGCCTACGAGAGCGCCCGCGACCGCTCCCGCGTCGCGGTCGAGAACGAGCGCCTGGCCGAGGAGGAGCTCGGCCTCTCGCGCGACCGTTTCGAGAACGGCGTCACCTCCTCGATCGAGGTCGACAACGCCCAGGCCTCGCTCGTGACCGCGCAGGCCGACCGGATCTCGGCCGCCGCCGACCAGCAGCGCGCGCGCTTCGACCTTTGGCACGCCACGGGACAGATTCGAGAGCTCATCCCGGGAGGCCGGTCGTGAGCCCGGAGACGACGTCGACGGAGGAGAGGGAGAAGACGATGGACTCCAACCGCGCCCCCGCCGCCCGCGCGCCGAAGCCCGCCGAGGAGGCGCCCGCGCCGCCGCCCGCGCCGAAGGCCAAGGGCCGGCCCCGCCGATTCGTGCTCCTCGGCATCCTCGCGGTCCTGGTGATCGCGGGAGGCGCGTGGGGCTGGCGCGAGATCTCGTTCTACCGGATCCACGTCGAGACGGACGACGCCTACGTCGAGGCGCACATCGATCCGGTCCTGCCGAAGGTCGCGGGATACGTGGAGCGCGTTCTCGTCGACGACAACCAGCGCGTCCGACAGGGCGACCTCCTGCTCACGATCGACGCGCGCGACTACCGCGCGCGCGCGGCGACCGCGGCCGCCGACCTGCAGAATTCGCGCGCCGCCGTGGTCGTGGCCCGCTCGACCGTCCAGGCGGCGGAGACCAACCGCACGAAGACGGCCGCCGACCTGCAGCGCTATGCGGCGCTGCGGCAGAAGGAGGAGGTCTCGCAGCAGCAGTACGACGCCGCGAAGGCGGCCGCCGACGCGGCCGAGGCGCAGGTGCGCGCGGATCTCGGCCAGGTCGAGGCCGCCGAGGCGAAGGTCCGGCAGAAGCAGGCCGACCTCGATCTCGCCCGCCTGCAGGAGTCCTACGCCGAGGTGACGTCGCCGTCGACCGGCACCGTCTCGCGCAAGAACGTCGAGGTCGGCCAGTACGTCCAGGCCGGGCAGCCGCTCCTCGCGATCGTCTCGGACGAGCAGCCCTGGATCGTCGCCAACTTCAAGGAGACTCAGCTGAAGAAGATGCGCGTCGGCCAGTCGGTCACGATCGACGTGGACGCCTATCCGAAGCGGCCGTTCCGCGCGAAGGTCCAGTCGATCGCCGCCGCGACGGGCGCGAAGTTCGCGCTGCTCCCTCCGGACAACGCGACCGGCAACTTCACCAAGGTCGTGCAGCGGGTGCCGGTCAAGATCGTCCTCGACGAGCCGCACGATCCCGCGCATCCGCTCCGCGCCGGGATGAGCGTCACGGCGACGGTGGACGTCCGGTAGGGAGCCTTCTCATGTCCGAGACCGGCGCCCGGAAGTGGATCATCACGCTGACGGTGATCCTCGCTTCCTTGATCGAGCTCATCGACACGTCGATCGTCAACGTCGCCCTGCCCCAGATGATGGGCAACCTCGGGGCGACGCTCGACGAGATCGCCTGGGTCGTCACGGCCTACGTCGTCGCGAACGTCATCGTCGTGCCGATGGCCGGGTGGCTGTCGGGGGTCTTCGGACGCATGAACTACTTCGCGGGCTCGATCGTCCTGTTCACGGTCGCGTCGTTCTTCTGCGGGCACGCGACCAACATCTGGGAGCTCGTGGCGTTCCGCTTCCTCCAGGGCGCCGGCGGCGGCGCCCTCCTCGCGACGTCCCAGTCCATCCTCGTCGAGACCTTTCCCCCGGAGGAGCTCGGCCTCGCCAATGGCCTCTTCGGCCTCGGCGTCGTCGTGGGCCCCACGATCGGGCCGACGCTCGGCGGCTGGATCACCGACAACTACTCGTGGCCGTGGATCTTCTACGTGAACATACCGATCGGCATCGTCGCGATGCTCCTGACGCTTTCGTTCATCCGGGATTCGTCGCACCAGCGCCAGGTGGGGGGCGTGGACTGGGCGGGCATCCTGTTCCTCATCGTCGGGATCGGCTCGCTCCAGGTCGTGCTCGAGCGCGGCGAACGGGACGACTGGTTCTCGGCGACGTACATCGTCGTGCTGTCGATCGTCGCGGCCGCGGGGATCCTCGCGTTCATCGTCCGCGAGCTGACCGCGCAGCACCCGGTCGTGGACCTGCGCGTGCTCAAGGACCGCTCGCTCGCCGTGGGAACGGCGTTCACCTTCATCCTGGGATTCGGCCTCTATTCGTCGGTCTTCATCTTCCCGGTCTTCGCCCAGAACCTGCTCGGATTCACGGCGATGCAGACCGGCCTGATCCTCCTGCCCGGAGGGATCGCGACGGCGGTGATGATGCCGACCGTCGGAAAGCTCCTGCAGAAGAAGGTGCCCGCGCAGCTGATGAACGCGGCCGGATTCCTGTCCTTCTTCTACTTCACGCACCTGCTCTCGAAGTCCACGCTCGAGTCGGGGCGCGCCGGACTTCTTCTGGCCGCTGATCTTCCGGGGCGTCGGCCTCGGGCTCCTGTTCGTGCCGCTGACGACGCTGGCGCTATCGGGGTCTGCGGGGACCGGCGATCGCGCAGGGCGCGGGGCTGACGAACATGATGCGGCAGCTGGGCGGCTCGTTCGGCGTCGCGCTGATCACGACTTACGTGACGAAGCGCTCCTGGACGCACCGCTCGAACCTGCTCCGCTACGTCTCCGAGTACGACCCCGCGGTCCGGGAGCGCCTCGACGCGATGACGCGCGGGATGATGGCGCACGGCTCGACCCTCGCCGAGGCGCGTCAGCAGGCGATGGCCGCCCTGGAGGGAACGGTCGTCCGCCAGACCTTCCTGCTGACCTACATGGACGCCTTCCGCATCGTGGGGATCTTCTTCCTCGCCTGCATTCCCCTGCTCCTCCTCTTCAAGAAGAGCCGGGGTGGCCCGGTCCCGGTGTCCGTGCACTGAGCGAGCGGCCCGCGGGCTGCCCGGTGGCGGTCACTTTCTCTTACTGGAACCCCCGCGGCTGCTGCGAGACCCGCTGCGGGAGCTGCGGCTCCGGCTGCGCGAGCTGCCGCCCCGCTTGCGCGGCACCTTGCCGCCTTCCCGACGCGCCTCCGAGAGACCGATCGCGATCGCCTGCTTTCGGCTCGTCACCTTCTTGCCGGAGCGGCCCGACTTGAGGGTGCCGCGCTTGCGCTCGTGCATCGCCCGCTCGACCTTGCTCGAAGCCTTCTTCCCGTATTTCCTCGCCATGCGTTCTCCTTTCGTTCGATTCGCGAAACGCCGAAACGCCGGGCCCGCCGGCCCTCCGTTTCTGAGGGAGGGACCGGCGGGTCCTATCGCCACTCCGACGCCCCTTACTCCTCCTCTTTGGTGTCCGAGCTCCGCCGGCCGCTCGAGCTCGAGCCGCTGCCGGAGCGATTCGAGTCTTTCGAGGTCGAGGGCCGGGATGTTGAGCCTCCCTGGTTTCTGGCCGGAGACTGACTCTCCGAGCTGCTCGACGAACCGCGTCCGCTTCGACTCGAAGTCGACTTCTTCTCTCTCTGTGGCATGGAACGAACCTCCTTGTGGGGACTCAGGTCCCGTCATTGGACCTTCAAGAAGCGTGCCCTTGCGACGAAAACTCTCGCTTCACCCTCCCAGACGCACGCGCACTCCGCCGCGAACGAGGCGCGGAGGTCCGACGTTGGTCTGCGGCGTTTTGCCGGTGACGACGCGGCGACCGGTCAGGTTCTCGCCGCCCACGAAGATCTCGAGCGCGGAACCCAGGGCGTACGCCGCCTGGCCGTCGAGGGTCGTGAATCCCGGCAACCGGAGCGAGTTGACGTCGTCCTCGTATTGAGCGGCCGAGTATCGGCCCAGTAGGTTGATCCGGAACGGGCCGGACGTCGCCCGCAGCTCGAGGCTGGCCTGGTGGCGCGGCACCTGTGCGATCTGCTTTCCGGCGAGCGCGGCCTGCTCGGGCGTCCCGAGCGCCCGCGCATCGACGTAGAGGTAACCCGCGGTCGCGGCGAGGGCGGGGGTGAGGCGCGCCTCGAGATCGAACTCCCCTCCCCGGCTCCGGGAGCGCCCGACGTTGTCGCGCTCGCGCGTGATCAGGACCGGCGTCGAGGAGACCGTGCGGTTGACGATCGTGTCCTGCAGCTCCGCCCAGAAGCCGGTCACGCGGGCGAAGAGGTGTCCTCCCGCCGCGGTCACGAGCGCGCCGGCCTCGCCTCCCGTGAGCGTCTCGGGGCCGAGCTCCGGATTGGCCAGCGTCAGGGTGCTACCGGCGCGGAAGTTCCGGTAGAGCTCGTTCAGGGTCGGCGCGCGGAACGACCGGTACACGGAACTGGTCACCGACACGGCCGACGAGACCGCGTAGATCGCCGCCGCGCGCGGACTCCAGGCGTTCGCCGTCCGGTCGGGGAGAGACTCGGGCGGCGGCGGGGCACCCGTCGGCCCCTGCAGGGTGAACGCGTCGAAGTTGCGCCAGCCGTCGTACCGAAGACCGATCGTGAGGGAGAGGTTCGATCCGGCCGCGATGCGATCCTGGACGAGCACGCCGCCGGTGGCCTGCCTTCCGCCCGCGTCGGTCACGGCGGCCCCCAACGCGCCGACGAGCTCGTGCGAATCGCCGGAGATGTACCGGGCATCGATGCCGACGAGCACCCGATGATCGCCGAGCGCGACGTCCCACTGCCCCGTCAGCCCGGCGGAGCGGGAGGGCACGTCCTGAACGCGGGTCAGCGTCTCGGTCGAGCGATCCGGACTGACCGAAGAGAAGGTCTGGTGATACGCCTCCTCGACGCCGTACACGCGCCCCGAATAGGTCTGGCTCGCCGCCGGCGTTCCGTCGGCGCCGGCGGAGATCTGCCACAGCCGCGTGTCGTTGACCTGGAGCGGCGTGCCGTTGCCGCGATCGTCGTCGAAGTAGCCGCCGCGGACGAGCAGGCGCACGGCCTCATCCTGCCGCTCGACCGTCGCGTCGGCCGATGCGTGCCGCGAGTTCGCCGGCACGTCCACGATGCCGGCCTCCGCCGGCGCGACCACGACGAATCCCCCGGTTCGGAAACCCTCCGCCGCCACGCGCCCCGACCACGGACCGGAGGTCGCCGACGCGAAGGCCTGCACGTCGCCGGTCGACTCGGAGCCGTACGACGCCTCCGCCGACACGGCCGAGGCCGCGGGATCGCGCGGCACGAGCTGTATCACGCCGGAAAGCGCCGGCGCGCCGTAGCGGTCCGAGGAGCCGCCGCGCACGATCTCGACGCGGTCGACGCCGCTCTCGACGATCCGTCCCCACGACACCCATCCGCCGAACGGATCGTTGAGAGGGACGCCGTCGTCGAGAACGAGGGCGCGCGAGGCGCCGCTGCCGCCGACGCCGCGCAGCGAGGGCCCCTGCGTCGTCGGGTTCGCGGTCCGGCTGTCGGACCGGCGGAACAGCGTGAACCCCGGGACCTGCCTCAGGACCGCGTCGACCGCCGTTTGGGGCGCAAGCTCGAGGTCCGCCGAGGAGACGGACACGACACTCGCGGGCGTGTCCCGGACGCGCTCGGGCGAGCGCGCGGCGGTGACGGTGACCTCGTCCGCGAAGCCGATTGGCGTGAGGACCACGCGCGCCGGGTCGGAAGCGGTCAACGCGATCGCCTTCTCCATGTAGCCGGCGGCCGTGACCCGGATCTCGACGGGCAATGCCGCGGGCTCCGGCAGCTCGAAGCGGCCCCGCTCGTCCGAGACGGCGACCGGGTCCCCTCTCAGCCCGGGTGCCGAGATGCGCGCACCGCAGACGGGCCGTCCGCCGGCGTCGACGACCATGCCGCGGAGGCGCTCCGGCGGTCCGGCAGAGTCCGCCCCACTGGCAATTCCCGCGGAGAGGAGGGGGATCGCCAGCGCCACGCATAGGAGCGGCTGCGAGAGCTTCGTCGAGGTCGGCACCTGTGCACGGACGCAGCAATCCGCCTGCCAGCGGCATGCTGCGGGCGCGGACTTTGCACCGTAACGCGACGTGTTCACACGCTCCGCCGCGCTCCGCCTCTCCGGCTGCGAGCGGTCGGGCACGGGAGACGCGCAGCGGTGGACGGGAGGCAAGGTGGGCCGCGGGGTCGCGACGATCCAGCGGTACGCCTGCGGCGCCTCCATCGCATCCCGGGAATCCCCGGCGCGAACGCGCGGGTCAGTGACACCGCGATGTCCCGCGGGCGTCCGCTCGCGGCTGGATCGCGCGCTGGGACCCGCTCGACTGGTCCGACCCGGAACCTCCCCGTCTGAACGCGCCCGCGAGGACCTGCGGCGATTCACGCGGCACCCGTCCCCGAGGCGCCCTCGAGGAGAGAAGCGATGAAGCGACTCGCATGGCCCGCCGCCCTGCTTCTGGGACTCTCCGCCGCGATCTGCGCGGCGGAGACGCCACCGTCCCTCGTTTACGTCACCAATGAGCGCGGTGGCACCGTCACTGTGATCGACCCCCGCACGGACGCGGTCGTCCGGACCATCGATGTCGGCTCGAGGCCGCGCGGCGTGCGCATCCACTCGGGCAAGCTCTACGTCGCGCTCACGAACCTGAACACGAAGCGCGAGAACGCCCGCGCCGCGATCGCCGAGGTCGACCTCGCGGCGGGCGACCGCATCCGGATTCTCCAGTCCGGGACCGACCCCGAGCAGCTCGCCCTTTCGGCCGACGGAAGGCGGATCTACGTTTCCAACGAGGACGCGAGCGCGCTCTCGATCGTGGACGTGGCGAGCGGCCGGATCGTCAAGTCCCTGCCGGTCGGCGACGAGCCCGAGGGCGTCGCGGTGTCACCCGACGGCCGCTGGTGCTGGGTCACCAGCGAGTCGGGCAACGTCGTCTCGATCCTCGACACGGCGAAGGAGGAGATCGTGGCGCGCGTGGTCCCCGACGCGCGGCCCCGCGGCCTCGCGTTCACGCCGGACGGGCGAACCGCCTACGTCTCCTGCGAGCTCGGCGGCAGCGTCTGCGTCTTCGACGCGGCCACGCACGAGAAGAGGGGCTGCACGAAGCTCGCCCCGGGCGAGCGTCCGGTCGGCCTCGCCGTAACTCCCGACGGAAGTACGATCTTCGCCGGAACGGGCCGAGGCAACACCGTCGTCGTGCTGGACGCCGCCGGGGCGCTCCTCGCCCGCATTCCCGTCGGCGAGCGGCCATGGGGCATCGCCCTCACGGAGGATGGCGCGAAGTTGTACGCCGGCAACGGACTCTCGAACACGGTCTCCGTCATCGACGCCGCCAGGCGGCGCGTGCTCTCCACCATCCCCGCGGGCGACGGTCCGTGGGGCGTCGCCATTGGGCGCTGAGGCCGCCGTCGCCGCTCCGCGTCGCGGCGACTCCGTCATCGCAGGGGCGGGGCGGGGCCGCTGAGGCTCTAGGACGCGCGGCGCGACTTCGCGGAGGCGCCGGTCGAAAGGGCCTCCACGGCCGATCGCAGCCGCAGCTCGTCCACCTGATGGTGCTGTTCCTCGGCGCGGCGGATGAGGCGGTCGAGGTCGGCCTCCGAGGACCCGATGTGCGCGGCCAGGCCCTCGGTCGCGCGCAGGGCCCGCCAGAGCGCCCGCTTGCCCCAGATCCCGAGGGCGAGAAACTCGAGCGCCTGGAAAGTCCCGAGGGGCCCGGATGAGCCGCTCTCGAGCTTCCAGCGCGACAGGGCTTCTCCCAGGCGAGCGGCCGCTTCCTTCGCGGAATGCTCCCCGGTGCCGGCGCGCTCGCTGAAGGCCGCGAGCGTGGCGCGGTCGGACTCGATCTCTTTGCGGAGCTCGAAGAGGACACCGGCGAGCGGCTGACCGACGTGGTCCTCCTCGAGGTTCTTCAGGAGCTGGATCGCCGAGGTCGCGCCGGCGAGGTGGTCTTCGAGATACGTCGCAATTCCCTTCTCCGCCATCGGCACCTCCTTCGACGATCCCTGCAATCAGAGCGCCAGAAGGCGTCGCCAGGACCCTTAACGTCGGTCCGTCCGCGGCACGTCGTACGTGGCGAGGAGGCGGTCGATCTCGGCGCGGCGCCGCTCGATCACATGATCGAGCTCGATCCCGGAGCGCGCGATCGTTGCGCCGAACGCCCATGCCGATGGCGTACTCGAAGACGGCCGCCGTCCCGTCCGGTGACAGCTTCAATCGGGAAGTCCGCACCGCCACGGGCTGCCGCCGGGCGAAGTCGAGGCCATCGGCCCCCACGCGAGGGCGAGGTCCACGTCTCCCGCGGCGACAGCCTCGACGATCGCGGACGGCGGATGCGGACGCGAATAGTCGCCGTTCACCGAGTTAACCCACGACCTGGCGCGAGAGCGCGCCGCCCGAGCGCCTCCGCCGGTGGTGTTCGCGTAATTGTCCCCGCGGTCGGATGCCGATCCGCATGGGCGACAGCCGGGGTCGTCGAGCGAGCGGACACCCCGGTCCCGGTCGCTCCGAACGACGAATACGTAGCTCGACCGGTAGAGAGGCCGGGTCGTGAGGACCCGTTCCCAGCCGACCGGCGCCTCCATCATCGCGTCGCAGTCGCCGGCCGCGAGCGTGTGACGCACGAAGCCGCGCCGCTGTGGCATCCACGTGTACTCGAGGCTGGCGCCGAGGTCGCGGGCGACCAGGCGAGCGAGGGCGTTGTCGAGGCCTTCGCCGCGGTCGTTCGAGAAGGGAAGGTTGTTCGGATCGGCGCAGACGCGGAGGACCCGCGGCGCCTCCGCCAGGGGACCGGACGCTCGGGTGCGGGTGTCGTCGGCCCGGGCGGCGAGCAGCGCGGCGCCCGCGAGCGCGGCGGCGGCGAGTCGGAGGGTGCGCATCAGTAGCCCGACGCCGGCGGCTCGTCGCCGATCTTCTGGCCGTTGCGGAAGGTGTTGATGCGCACCACAACACAAAAAAACGATGTAGGCCACGAGTTTCCAAATCTGGTCCTGCGGCAGTTTGGTTCCCCAGGCCGGCATGCCATGCGCCCGCCCCTCCGCAATGGAGGAGAACACGTGACATTCTGAGGAGCCGTACATCCAGTCGGGATCGCGCAGGCTCGGGCCCATTCCCCCGCCTCCGTGTCCTCCGTGGCACCCGTAGCAGTTGTAATTTACGAATAGCTGGCGGCCCTCCGAGAGAGCGACATTGTTTCCCGTGTAAGGATCGGCGGGCGGCGGCGGCGGCTCTCCCGGGCCCGGTATGGGGCCAATTGGGATTTGACCGCCGGCGGGGCTCCCGACGACGCCATTTCCGTTGCCCGGGACTGGCACCCGGCGACCGCCAGGCCCCGCGCGATCGCGCTTACCAGCAGGATGCGCTCATGCATAGTTCACCATTCCCAAAACCTCACAGCCCGAATATGTCCGAAGACATAGACCGTGTTTCCAGGCGCCGTGTACTTCTTGATGTCCTTCATCGCGCCGACGACCCCGAGCGCGGCGTACGGATCGTCGGCGGACACGCTGGGAAACGCGACCGCGCCCATCCAGCCGCCGACGCCGGAGTAGATCGCGACGTACTGCTTGCCGTCGGGCCCCAGGTAGGTGATCGGATTGCCGACGATTCCCGAGCCCGTGTGGAACTTCCACAGCTCGGTGCCGGTGCGCGCGTCCAGCGCCATGAACCAGCCGTCCATCGTGCCGTAGAACACGACGTCGCCGCCGGTCGCGAGCACGCCGCTGTAGACCGGCAGCTCCGCGTCCTTCACCCCCCAGACCTTGCGGGCGCGACCGTCCCACGCCACGAGCTCGCCCTGGTAGCCGCCCGGCCCGGGATACATCTTCACGTCCGCGCCGAGATAGGGCGTGCCCGCGATGTAGTTCGCCTCGATCCCCTCGTAGTCCATGCACGTGTTGTGCGCCGGGATGTAGAGGAGGCCGGTGCGCGGCGAGAACGCGGACGGGATGAAGTCCTTGGCGCCGGTCGACGAGGGACAGATGTCGGCGACGACCTTCGCCGTAATGCGTCCGCTTCTCCGGGTCCTGTCGGCTAGCCGGTCTTCAGGTCGTAGCCGGAGCCCAGTTGGTCGGCTCGAACTTCTCGGCCGAGAGCAGCTCGCCGGTCGTGCGGTCGAGCACGAACGAACCCGGTGCGCCCGGGTGGATCAGCAGCTTGCGCGTCTGCCCGTGCCAGTCCATGTCGACCAGGATGTTCTCCATGATCTCGTCGTAGTCCCACGCGTCGTGCGGGGTGATCTGGTAGGCCCATTTCGCTTCGCCGGTGTCGGCGTCGCGCGCGAAAATCGTGCAGGACCACTTGTTGTCGCCGGGCCGCAGGTCGGGATTCCACACGCCCGGATTGCCGGTGCCGTAGTAGAAGAGGTTGGTCTCCGGGTCGTAGGAGATCCAGCCCCACGTCGTGCCGCCGCCCAGCTTCCACTGGTCGCCGGCCAGGTGCGACGCCGAGGTCCGTGCCCCGGTCCTTCTTGTAGAACGGCTGGAAATCGGGACCGATCTGGACGTCCTTGTCGGGACCGGTGTTGTACGCGCGCCACAGCTCCTTGCCGGTGTCCAGGTCGAGCGCGCACGTAGCCGCGCACGCCGAGCTCGCCGCCGCCGATGCCGACGATGACCTTGTTCTTGACGATGAGCGGCGCGCCCGTGATCGTCTCGCCGATGTTGATGTCGCCGACCTTCGTCCGCCACACCTCCTTGCCGCTGTCGGCGTCGACGGCGACGACGTTGCGCGTCGAGCAGGCTGTAGATGATCTTGCCGTTGGCGAAGCGAGGCGCCGCGGTTGACGACGTCGCAGCACGCGATGCCCACGGCGCGCGGATCCGGATGCGGCTCGTAGATCCACTTGATGGCGCCGCCCGGCTTCGTCAGGTCGACCGCGATGAGGTTGTTCGGGAACGGCGTGACCACGTACATCGTGTTGTTGACCACGAGCGGCTGCCCTCGTGGCCCTCGGTTCACGCCGGTGCTCATCGTCGTCACCGGGAGATTCTTGACGTTGCTGGTGTTGATCGCGCGAGCGGGCTGTACCGGAGTTGCCGTAGTCGCCGGCGGGCATCGGCCAGTCGCCGTTCGCGAGCGGCGAGACCAGCCGGATGCCGGGCGGCGCCGGCGGCGGGCACCGTGCCCTGCGCTGCCTGCGCGCTCACGGCCGTTCCTCGGCGTGTCACCGCTGCACCGCGGCGGCGAGCGCGGCGACCAGCGTCGGCGGCGCATCGAACGTCTTCCTCTGCATTCGGCATCCACCTCAAGGTGTAGAGGTACGCGGCGACGTCGCGCGCCTGCTGATTCGACAGCCCGAGTGTCGGCATCGCGGTGTGCGGCTCGACCGACTGCGGCGAGCGGATCCAGCGGACCAGGTTCTCGGGCGTGTTCGGCACCTCGCCCGCGATGAAGGTCCGCCGCGACCAACCACAGCAGCGGCGGTCCGACCAGTCCCTCGCGCTGCGCACGCCGGGAATGGTGTGGCAGCTCGCCGCACCCGTACCGTTCGATCACGGCTCCGGCCCCGCGCGCCGCGCTTCCGCAGGCCCGACGGTGACGGCGAGATTCGATGCGCTCCGGCGTGCAGCCCCGGCAGCGCGGCGGCCGCAGCGCCGCGGCCAGCAACCGGGAGCAGCCCGAGCCCTCATCGCATCCCCCCGCAGTCGATCAGGAGCCGAGCGACAAGGCCGGCCCAGACAGATCGCGAGCGAGAGATCGTGCCACGAGGAATCCCCCGAACGCCATGAACGCCACGCGATCGTTCGGTCCCGCGCCGGCTCGCGGCGTCTCGCGCCGCTGCCGCAGCGTGCGCAGCGCGGCCGCGAGGCTCACGACCGTCACCGCGAGCGCCGCCAGGACGAGCAGCCGACGATCACATCGCGCCGATGGGAAGATCCACGCAACGCGCCGGGGTCAGGCCTCGGCGCAGGTCTGCGCCGCCAAGTACCAGCCGAGGCCCCTGCAGCGCCCACGCGACCGGGGGCGCGACGAGCGGTAGCCACGGGCCCGCGCGGCCCGGGGGCGCGGCGGCGGAGGTGCGGTGTCGTGCGCAGCGGTTTCAGCGTGCGGCACCATGTAGAGCAGCGCGACGATGATCAGCCAGACGAAATCCACGAAGTGCCAGTAGAGCGACGCGTTGTGCAGCGCCCGGTGCGGCGGCTTCTCGCCGCGGCCCGATTCCGGGCAGCAGCGAGGACGTAGACCAGCATCAGCAGGCCGAGGACGAGATGCGCGCCGTGGAAGCTGGTGATCGTGTAGAAGATCGATCCGTAGGCGTCGGTCGTCGGCTTCAGGGTCTTGAGGTGATCCGCGTACTCGAACGACCTGGAGGGTGAGGAACCCGAGACCGAGCAGGATCGTCAGCGCCACCGCCGCGCGGGCCGCACCGCGCCGTCCCGCGCGCGACCGCCCGCCCAGTGCAGCACGACGCTGCTCGTCAGGAGCACGGCGAGCATGATGAGCGCGAGCGTCAGCTTCGGCGGTCTCCGACGGCCAGGCGCGCGCCCGTGCCCGAGGTAGTAATAGGTGAAGAACAGAACACGAACAGCGTGGCCTCGGTCAGGATGAACAGACCATCGCCCACGTGCCGCGCCGGTCGTCGACGGACGCCGTGCGGCATGCGCGCGCGCGGTCGGGACCGACGGTCGTCATGGCGCACCCGCCGTTCCGTCTTCGGGCCACAGCCAGGCCGCCGCGACCGCAAGGCAGCGAGCGTCGCCGCAAGCGCGAGCCAATCATGCCTTGAGCAGCAGCGCCGAGAACATCACCGTCAGGACGAGCGCCATCAGAACGGCGTCATCGTGTCGTCCGGCATCTTCGCGACCGACAGCCGCGCCGCGTCGAGCGCGCTCGTGGCGAGCGTCGACCGCCCTCGTCGAGAATCGCGCTCGCCGGTCGGGTCGTCCTCCTCGTCGAAGTCGTCCCAGAGCGGGATGGCGGGTCGCGACCGTCGGGACGTCTCGGAACCGTAGACCGCCGGCGGCGACTCCGTCGCCCACTCCATCGTGTCGGCGTTCCATGGATTCGCGCCCGCCACGCGGCCGCGGCGCTTCGAGACTAGAAGAAGTTCCAGATGCTGATCAGCATGCCGGCCCAGCACGAACGCGCCGACCGTCTCGACCATGTTCAGCGTGCCCCAGCCGGTCACGGCGGATAGGTGTAGATGCGCCGCGGCATGCCGAGCAGCCCCGAGGATGTGCATCGGGAAGAACGTCATGTTGAAGCCGATGAACATGACCCAGAAGCTCCACGTGCCGAGCCGCTCGTCGAGCATCCGCCCGGTCATCTTCGGCAGCCAGTAGTAGAACGCGGCGAACACCGGCAGCATGTTCGCGCCGACGAGCACGTAGTGCAGGTGCGAGACGACGAAGTACGTGTCGGTGAGCTGCCAGTCGAACGGGATGACCGCCGTGACGATGCCGTTGAGGCCGCCGATGACGAACACGCGAGGAAGCCGAGCGCGAAGTGCATCGACGCGGTCAGCACCGGCCGCCCCTGCCAGATCGTCGCGACCCACGCGAACACCTGCACCGCGCTGAAGACCGAGATCGTCATGCTCGCGGCGCTGAAGAAGCTCATCGCCATCTGGGTCATCCCGGTCGCGAACATGTGGTGGACCCAGACGCCGAAGCCCACGACGCCGGTCAGCACCGTGGCGAAGGCGACGAGCGTGTAGCCCACGATCGGACGGCGGAGAACACCGGCACGATCATCGAGATCATCCCGGTCGCCGGCAGGAAGATGATGTAGACCCACGGGTGGCCGAAAAACCAGAACAGCTGCTGCCACAGCATCGCGCTGCCGCCGTGCGCGGGTCGTAGAAGTGCGTGCCCCACTGCCGATCCAGCTCGAGGAAGACGCAGCGCGGCGGTCAGCGGCGGCAGCGAGAAGATGAGCGGAACGGAGATCGTGAGCGTGCTGTAGAAGAACAGCGGCATGCGGCTGATCGCCATGCCCGGCGCGCGCAGCCGGAGGATCGTGACGATGAAGTTGATCGCGCCGGCCGTCGTCGAGATCGTCAGGAAGAGCAGCGCCAGCGCGTAGAAATCCATGTCGGCCCGGCGAATAGAGGCGAGCGTGTAGCGGACGTAGGCGAACCAGCCGGCGTGCGGCGCCTGCCGATGAACGGGCTGGCGTACAGGAACAGCCCCGAGGCAGGAACGTCCAGTAAGTGAAGGCGTTCAGGCGCGGGTACGCCATGTCGCGCGCCCCGCGCATCAGCGGGATCAGGTAGTTGCGCGAAGCCCGACAGGATCGGCGAGGCATACCAGAAGATCATCGTCATGCCGTGCATGGTGAAGATCTGGTCGTAGGCCTCGGGCGTGAGGACGCCGGGGTCGGGTGCGCCAGCTGCAGGCGGATGATCGAGCGCCTCGACGCCGCCCATGATCAGGAAGAGAAAGGCGGTGACGAGGTAGCGCTTCCCGATCTCCTTGTGGTCCACCGTGGCGAGCGTTCCCCAGAGGGTGTGCGGAGTCTTCCAGATTTCTTCGAGGCGCCGGTGAAGCTCGTCCGGTCTCTCGGCGGCAAGGGCCGGATCTCGGGGCGAGGGCGCGGGCGAGGCGAGCGAATTGGCGGTCATGGCGGACCCGACGTCGATGCGTCACGGTTCTTCCCGGGCGGCGCGCGGGCCGGGCCAATGGGCGGGGCTTCGGCGCCCGGGACGAACCGCGCGCCCGCGGCGACACCGCCGGCGGCCGTCGGCCCCGGCGGAGCACCGGTGGACGCGGCGATGGCGGCCCTCACGAGCTCCGTTCGGAACCGGCGCCGATGGAGGAGCCGCGCCGCATGGCGCTCCCGACCGGACACGACCGCGTCGTCCGAAGGCGCCGGCTCGAGCGCCCCCGCGGAGACGCGGCTCAGCCGATGCGGCGCCTCCGTTCCCGATTCCGACGGACGTCCGGCGAGAATGACCGGGACGAAGGCGGAGAGGGCGAAGGCACAAAGGACGATCGGGTGCGTACGAACGCGGCCTCCCGGAGCACGCACCGAGCTTCCATCGCTCCCCGGCATGCGCAGCGAAGGTGCAAAAGATGTGCCTCGAGGGCACTCAGCGCGTGTCGGTTCCGGCCCGGCGGTCACGCGCCGGCAGAAGAACCCAGAGCGTCATGAAAAGTGCGAACAATGCGAGGGAGAGGGCCAGCATCCAGGCGCTGTCGAGCATCACGCGCGCCACGACGTAGAGGTCGGCGCACAGACTCGCGGCGAGCGGGAACATCGAAGCGAGGAGAAGGCGGGAGGATCTCCGGACGAACCCAACGCTGACCGACATCGGCGAGACGAGGCGCTGATACGCCGCCGGCGCCATCACGAGCGCAATGGCGGTCGCGTTGAGCACCGTCGCGGCGAGGTGCAGAATCTTGAGTCCCGGGGGGAGGGCCGGAAACCCCCTGCTGAAGACGGCGATCAGCTGGAATCCGAAGAGCGCCTGGATGCCGGGAAGGACCATCCGGCACTCCTGGAGGAGATTCTGGGTGGCCTGGAAGAGGTCGACCGGTACCCGGGGTGCGTTGGACGTTTCGGGTCGGGCGGCCTCTCGATCCTTCTGCTTCGGATTGGCGTTCATCCACTCTCTCACCGGAAACAAAGGCAAGGCGTGTGCCAGCGCCGCGCCCTCTCGAACCGACCACGAACTCTCAATCACCTGTTCCGACCGCGGGAAGTCGCCCCGGCGCGCGACGTCCGGGTTCATAACGAGAACGAATCAGGCATCCCCCGGGCGCCGGCTGCAGACTGACGGAGACGGCGGATTTCGGGGGAATAGGCGCCGGGCGCCGGTACTTGAAAGAGGCACATGACGATCCGGTTGAAGACGGTGAGTCTCGCGATCCTCTTCGGCTTCGTCGTGAGCGTCGCGGGGGCTGCCGGGCTGTTCGAGGATGACTGCTGCTCGCCGGCCTGCGACACGTGCCCGATCATCTATTGCAAGACCGCCCCGGCGACGTCCTCTCCGAAGGTCGAGGTCGTCGCCGCGGCCGCGCCATCGAGCCTGCTGCCAGCGGTCGTGGCCACTCGGTCGATCGTCGGCCGCTCCTTCTCGCAGATCCCGAGCTTCCTCTCGCACGAGTTCCAACGACCCATGCGGAACTGATTCCGGCCTCCGTCGAAGAGTTCCAGACGCAATCGAAACTCGACAAGGAGGCTTCGGTGAAAAAGGTCATCCGCTCCCTGGTTCTCGCCTTCGTGATCGGCGCTTCGGCGCTGGCTTCGATGGGTTCCCGTTCGGCCGCCAGCTCCTGCTGCGTGACCAACGATGACGGCACGATGTCCTGCGTGCCGCCGTGCGACCAGCCGGCCGCTTGCTGCATCGACTAAGTCGGTGATTCGCGGGCGCCGGGCGGGCAACTGCCCGGCGCCTTTTCTTGCCTTTCATGCGCCGAGACGGCCAGGGATCAGGGGCCCTTGATCGCTTTCGACACCACGTCGAGGAGCGTCTGCCAGGGTGCGGGGTCGCTATGCATCGCGAACACGGTCTTCACGTCAAGGCGCTCGCGCCGCGCGACATCGGCGACCTCCCAGGCGTACTCGGGCGGCCCGCCTTGCCCCACCTGGTAGAGGTCGCTCGCATACAGGATGCCCGGCTCGGGGAGAAACGCCAGCATCATCCGTTCGCCGGTTTCTCCGCGGGATGGGTAGAGCTCGATGCGGTTGGGCCCCTCGCCCACGACCGTCCTCGCAGACACCGGCCGCAGGATCGGGGCGCGCAGATTTTTCGCGAGGGCGTCTGGATGAAAGCGGTGAGGACTCTCGAGCGCACGGCGGATCTGGGGGACGTTGAGGTCGAGCAGGTAGACGGGGATTCCGCGCGCGACGTATTCGCGAATGCCCCCGAAGTGGGGCCACGAATCCGACGTCGTCACGACGGCCTTGATTGGGAATCCGGGAAACCTCCGCTTCGCTTCCTCGATGACGCGGGCGGAGTAACCGGCCGAGATCGGCGCCTCGAGCACGACGACGCCGTCGGACTGCTTGACCAGCGCTACGCCCCACGAGGCCGGGATCACGACGACGCCCGGAGCGAGCTCGACGGCCGGCCGGGTGGGACTTCCGAGCGGGAGCTCGTCGAGCGGCCGGTCGCCACGGGACGCGAAGGCGTCCCTCTCGGACTGCGGAATGGCGAAGTCGTCGGACGAAAACGCCGCGCCGGGCTCGAGCTTCGTGATCGTGAAGGCGCGCCACGGGCGGCCTCCCCGCTCGATGTCCCACTGGAGCGGATAGAGGAGACCTCCGGCGCGCAGGTCCCAGTAGGAGTAGCTCACGCGCGTCGGCACGTCTCCCCAGATCTGCCAGAAGAGATCGTCCGGATACGCGCGCGTCGTCTCGACGGCCGTGAGAAATCCCGTCTGGGCGTTCACGAGGATGCGCCGGCGGTCCTCCCCGTCGCCGAAGGAGACGGCGTGATGGGGCACGCCCTGGAATTCCCGATCCGCATCGCGCCGAAGATCGCCGGCGGCGAGCGCGGCGAGCAGGACCTGCTGCGGCGAGAGCGCCATCCATTCCCGCGCCTCGAGGATGGCGCTGCGCCCCGTCGGAAGCCAGCGTTCGCCGAATTGGCGCGCCGCGGCGTCGCCGGCCACGATCGTCCGCAGCGTGAACGACTGGTCCGCCGCCGTCCCGTCCGTCGTTTCCTGCCAGCGTCCGCCGCGCGTGTCCCAGACCTCGACCGTGCGCTCGATCTGGGGGATCCAGGGCCCTTCCGGGCGCTCGGACTGCTCGAGGAGGTTCCGGTACCCGACCGTTTCGAACCTCAGCGTCTCGAGGCTTCGTAGCGCCGCTTCGCCGCCCATCCGGGCGACGGCGGTTTCCACGAGGGCGCGCGCCGCGGGGTCGGGCGCCGGAGAAGCCGCCGCGAGCACGAGCGCGAAACAGGCGAGTCCCATGGAAACCTCCCGTGCCTGCCTACGAGCCTCGCTGCGTGAAGGTTTTCTCGGTACCGGGGGTCTCGCCGGACGAAGCGAAGAATTGGCTCCCCACATGGTTCCCAGTGGAAACCCTTTCAGGGGTTGGCTGCGAGCGGTGCGTAGGCGCGCGGTTCCTGAGCCGGACTACTTCGCGCCGACGACGAGCTTCTGGAACCTCGGATTTTTGCGCAGCGGGTCGAAGTTGGGATCGATCTTGAGCCACCCGGGCGAGAGGAAGTAGGGGATTTTCAGCAGCGGCTCGAGCTGGTCGAGCGCCTTCTCCGGCTCGCCGGCGAGCATGTAGATCCGCACGAGCTGGTGCTGGATGTACGGGCCATTGAAGCTGTTCTTCGACACCGGACTGAGCGCGACGCCGCGCTGGCCCTCCCGGATCGCCTCCTCGTTCCGACCGAGGTAGGCCAGCGCGAGGCCGAGCGAGACGTGACGCGCCGCATCATTGGGCGCCGCGCGCAGCTGCTCCTCGAACGCCTTCCTCGCCTCCTCGGCGTAGGTGCGAATGTTGGCGGCATCACCCTTCAACGCGTACGCTTGGACGAGGCAGAGGGCCCAGGTGCCTCGGTCGTCGTCGAACGCGCTCGGTGTCAGCCGCAGCAGAAGCTCTCGCTGCTCCGCGTCGAGGACCCATGCGAGATCCTGGTAGTTCGCCAGATAGGCCACGAGCGCGGTGGGTTCGACTTCTCTGGGCGCGCCCTTGAGCAAAGTCTGGGCGCCGGAGAGATCCCCCTCAGCAAGGAACGTCGCGGCCTTATCCTCGATCAGAGTGAGGTTGGTGGGCGCGAGGGCGAGGCCTCGGTCGAAAGCCGCCCGCGCCTCGGCGTAACGTCGCAGCCAGAGGAGCGCCTCGGCGAGGTAGCGTTTCGTGACCACCGACCTTGGATCGAGCCGCTCGGCTTGCCTGAAATACTCCACCGCCACGTCCCAGCGCCCGAGGCCCTGCTGGGCAAGCGCCATTCCCCTGAGAGCGGAAGCATCGCCGGGGGCGAGGCGCAGCGCCTTCTCGTATTGATCCAGGGCGCGGTTGTAGTCGTTGGAGACCAGGCGTTCGAGGTAGCCGAGCGCCAGGTACCCCTCCGGGCGGTTCGGCGCCAGCGCGACGGCCTTCTCGGCCGCCTGTCGGGCCCGCTCCGCGATCGCGGGCGCGGGAACGCTGTTGGCATATAGAAGTGAATTGGCGGAGGAGATTCCCGCCCACGCCTGCGCGAAGCCTGGATCGAGCGCCACGGCCTGCTCGTAGAAGCCGATCTCCTTGCGCAGTCCGGCAGGATCGCTCGATCCGCTGTTTCGCAACTCTTCGCCTTTCAGGAAGGCGTCCCAGGCGGCGATGTTCTGCGTGGGCTTCTCGGAAAGTTGTTTCTGCTCGTGCGCCCCGAGCGCGCCGCCGAGTGCTTGCGCCACCTTCGTCGCAATCTCGGACTGCACCTGGAACACATCCGTAATCGCCGCGTCGAACGGCTGCTGCCACCGGGACGTCGGCGCATCGGGGCGCGACACGTCCACCAATTCGGGGCTCACATGGACGCGGCTGGCGCCTCCGCTCTTCTCCCAGCGCACCGTCGCGGTGAGCAGATACGTTGCGTTCAACTCTTCGGCGATCTGCTTCGGCGTCTTGGTCGTCTTCTTGTAGGGGGTCGAGCTGCTCCGCGCGATGACCTCGACACCCGGCAGCGACGTGAGCTTGCCCCGAATCTCGTCCGCGATCCCGTCGGCGAAGTAGTCGTCCTCGCGAGCGCCCAGATTCTCGAACGGCAGTACCGCTACGCGCTTGACGCCATTCGCCCCGGCTTCCGGGCCCGTCTTGGTCCGCCTCGAGAGGATCAGACCCGCGACGGCCAATCCGACGACCGCGGCCACGGCGATCCAGATCGGTCCCATTCGACGAGGTTCCAGAACAACCGCTCGCGTCCCGCCCGTCGCCGCCGTCGTCGGGCTCGAAGACTCCGACAGCGCGAACGCCACGTCCTTCGCCGTCCCAAACCGATTCTCCCGGTCCTTTTCCAGGCAGTGTCTGACGATGTGGTCCAGCGCCGGCGAGATGTTCCGCCCCGACTGCGTCAGCTCCGGCGGGTCCTCTTTCAGGACCGCGGCGATCGTGTCGCTCGCCGTGTCCCGCTTGAACGCCTTCCTGCCCGAGAGCAGCTCGTACAGGATCGCCCCGAGCGAGAAGATGTCCGAGCGGTGATCCACCGGCAGCCCCCGGAGCTGCTCCGGCGACATGTAGCCCATCGTCCCCATCACCGACCCTGGCTCGGTGTGGCCTCCCGTCGGCGCGCTCGTCGCCTCCGTCGGAGCGTCCACCCTCTTCGCAAGGCCGAAGTCGAGAATCTTGACGTGTCCGTCCTTCGAGACGAACACGTTCTCTGGCTTCAGGTCGCGGTGCACCACGCCCTTGCCGTGCGCCGCCGACAGACCTCTCGCGATTTGAAGCGCATACTCGACCGCCTGTCTCTGGCCGATCGGAGCGCCGTCGAGCTTGCCGCGCAGCGTCTCGCCCTCCAGGAGCTCCACCACGGCGTAGGCCGTTCCGTCGTGCGTTCCGAAGTCGTGGATCGCGAGGATGTTCGGATGCGAGAGCGCCGCGACCGCCAGGGCCTCGCGCTCGAACCGAGCCAGGGCATCGGGATCGGCCCCGAGCGTCTCAGGCAACACCTTGATCGCCACCTCGCGCTTGAGCTTCGAGTCCTTCGCCCGGTAGACCTCCCCCATCCCACCAGCCCCGATGGGCGCGAGGATCTCGTAGGCACCGAGGCGCGTTCCGGCGGCGAGCGTCATTCGAGAGGTGGAGCGACTCTACAACGAAGGGGCGGGGCCAGACTGACGGGAGGGAGCGGCAGGTCGTATGGCTCCCCACATAGTTCCCAGTTGGAACCTTTTCGGCGTTGGGCTGCGGGAATTGGTTGGTCTGCGCCCTTAGCGCATCCCCTCGGCGAGGTACAAGCTCTGACTCAGAGCGTGCAGGTAGCTGAAGGCGTAAGCGGAGCCGTCGCGCGAAACACAGACGTTGGTGATCGCCTTGAAGCCCGTTAGATCGGGCGGAGCGAGCTCCTTCCAAAGACGCTGCTCGCCGGTGACGACGTCGTAGAGCATGATGCGAGCCGGAAACTCCGCTGGCCGCCAGACCAGCAGCGACCTCCCGTCCGAGAGCCACTGAATCGGGATATAGCCTTCGCTCTGTTCCGGAAGCTCGAGCGCGGAGCCGCCAAGATGGAAAATGGTCAGGCTCATCCTGCCGCCCCCGCCACAGGCTACGTCGCGCCCGTCAGGGGAAGGCAGGCAGTTGGAGTTCGTCATCCCCATGCCTTCTCCGGAGGTGACTCCCGTTACGTCTCGCAGGGACCCGCCATCGGGGGCGAGCACATAGACGTGGACCTTCCCATTCGTGTCCACACCGGGGGCGAGGATCGTTCGCCCGTCGGGAAAGAACCCGGAGGCCAGCAGGCGAATCGCCCCGGCTGTGACAACCTTCGGCGATCCCGCTCCGACCGGGATGAGCGATACGTGATCACCCGAAGAGTCGTGAACACGACCGAGTATCCACTGTCCGTCGGGAGAGATGTCGTCGGCGAAGCCCCTTCCGAGACGGACCGCCGGGCCACCGTCCGTGTTGCGTACGTAGATCGAGCCGCCGAGAAGTCCCTCGGACTCTCCCACCTCGGTGAAGACCATTCGCGCGCCGTCGGCCGAGAGACTGGGCCACCCCGATCCGTCAAGCCAGGAGAGGTCCCGCGGCTTCTCGCCATCTTTCGTGCGGCCGAACAGGATGCTCAGCTGGGTCGAGGCTGAAGAAAGGAGCACCCTCCCATCGGAGGCGATGTCACGCAGATAGAGACCGACTCCCGTCGCGACGGTGCGCACCCGCCCGTCGAGCGTGACGGCATCGATCGCATTGCGACCCCTTCCGTCTGTTGCGTTGAACCAGACCTCGCGGCCGCTCGGATGCCAGCAGACACGATCGATCTTCGCGAATCCATCGGCGAGCGTTCGAGTCTTCCCCGATCGGTCAGCAGTGCGGATCGAAGCGCGGCCGCTCTGGTAGAAGGCGAAGGCCACGGAACGCCCATCCGGAGAGATTCGGGGGCCGAAACTGACAACGTCCGGACTCTCGGCGACCAAATGGCCGATGGGGAACTCCAGCACAGCCCGGGCGCCGCGGAATCGACCGACGGCAAACTCGGAGCCGTCGGGCGAAAAGTCAGCCTCGTTGATATTGCCGGCGACTTCCCGCGGGACTCCTCCCTCGATCGCAGCTCGCGCGAGCATCCCAGTGATGAATTCACCGCCGTAAAGGTCCTTCTTGCTGATCAGAACGGCGACTTCTCCGCCGCGTGAGACGGAGAAAAGATTCGCGTTACGGATACCAAGCGGACGCGCCTCCGGCTGACCTATCCGGGTCACGTAGAGCTCGGCGGGAGCCTCGCCCCACGCGGCGCTGTAAACCACCGACTGGCCGTCGGGCGTGAACCGCGCTCCCAGGATCGAGCCCCGGCGAAAAGTCAGCCGTTCGTATCGAGGAGGCTCAGGTCGAGGCGCCGTCCTGCGACCGACCAGCGTTGACAGCACAGCCACCGCCAGGAGCGCACCGATGGCGGCGAGAACTCTAGCGAGGCGGCGACGCGGCCGATTGACGAAACCGTCGGGTCGGGCTCCGCTTTCGGTCGTCAGCGACCCGAGGTCGAACGCGAGATCGCGCGCCGACTGGAACCTCCGCTCCGGGTTCTTCTCGAGGCAGTGCCGCACGAGCCGCTCGAGTCCCGGGCTGACGTTCCGGTTGGTCCCCGAGACGTCCGGTGGATCCTCCTTCAGGATCGCCGCCATCGTGGAGGCGGCCGATTCGCCACGGAACGCACGCTGGCCCGACAGCATCTCGTAGAGGATGGCCCCCAGCGCGAAGAGGTCGCTCCGGGCATCCGCCGCTTTCGCATTGACCTGCTCGGGCGACATGTAGCCGAGCGTCCCCATGACCACGCCCGGCTCCGTCGCCGTGGGGATATTGGTCTCGGCGTTGGAACCTTCGGGCTGAGTCAGCTTGGCAAGGCCGAAGTCGAGGATCTTGACCCCGCCGTCCTTCGTCACGAACACGTTCTCGGGCTTGAGGTCGCGATGGACGATGCCCTGCTCGTGCGCGGCCGCCAGGCCCTCTGCGATCTGGATGGCGCAGTCGATGGCATTGCGCGGCGAGAACCGGCCGGCCGCCAGCTCCGACCGCAGCGTCTCGCCCACGAGGAGCTCCTGGACCACGTACGGGGCGCCGTCGTGAGTCCCGATGTCGTAGACGATCGTGACGTTGGGATGGTTGAGGGCTCCCGCGGCGCGCGCCTCCTGCTCAAAGCGCCGCAGACGGTCTGGATCGCTCGCGAAGGAGGCGGGAAGCACCTTGATCGCTACGTCCCGCTTCAACCGCTCGTCCCGCGCCCGGTAAACCTCCCCCATTCCGCCTGCGCCGAGTGGCGCAAGGATCTCGTAGGGGCCGAGGCGAGTCCCGGCGGGGAGAGTCATCCGACCTCGCGAGCACTCTACACTGTGGTTGAAGGAGCGAAGGCGCAGGAGGCTAGTGGCTCCTCAGGCAGGGTTTGAGCGGAATCCCGTCACGGACATGTGGCGAAGGCCGACGTGTCCTGGATCGGCGAAAACGCGGTGCCGACCGGATTCGGGTAGGACTTCTGAACTCCGGCCGCCGTGTCGGTGTACGTCAGGGTGACACCCACGTTCGTGAGACCGGCGCCGAAGACCCAGTAGTGATTGTCGACGGCGCAGCCGTTGAGAACCTTCGTGATGACTTCCACGTTCGTCGGATCGAAGAACCAGAAGTAGCCGGTGTCGGACGTCAGAGGGACGGCGTTTCCGGGTCCCGAGGAGCCGTCCGGCTTCCGCCATTCGGCGGTGACCTGGAAGCGGGTGCTCAGGCACAGCACGGTGTCGCTCGGCACGCAGGGCCCCAGCACGTGGCTGAAGAGAAAAACGCCCGCGCCGTTGGTGGCGGCATAAAGGGCGCCGCCCGGACCGGGCGCCTGGGCCAGGGCGTTCACGCGGGGCTTCGTCAAGCCGACGTTCATCGGCGTCCAGCTCGCGCCCGCGTCCGTGCTCGCGAAGACTCCGTCGTTGGTGCCCGCATAGAAAGTCGATGGCGAATCCGGGCCGAAGAGAAGGGTGAAAATCCCGGTAGCCGTCAGGCCGTTGGTCACCTGCGTTCCAAAGGTCATGCCGCCGTCGGTCGACTTGAAGAGGCCGCTGCCGGCTGTACCCGCATAGACGATCGAACGGGAGACCGGATCCTCGGCAACTGAAACGAGGCGCCGGCCAGCTAGTTGGCCGCTTGCGACCAGATGCAACCCGCCGTGTAGACCGACGCTGGTCCACCAGATTCCCTTGTCGGTACCGATGATGAGCGGAGAAAGCGACGAGGGGGGATTGACCACGGCGGCATTAAAGACGGGAGGGAAGGTACCGGTATCCCCGACGAAGTAGTAGGGCCACGTCAATCCACCGTCAGCGCTATAAGCGATTGCGCCGAGCCCCTCTGCGCGAGAAGGGCCAATTCCGCCCACCGCGTAGACGGTCGAGGGCGAACGGGGGTCGATCGCGTACGCATAGGGATTGGGATTCTGCGGAGCGCCCTGCCTCCAGGTGACGCCGCCGTCGGTGCTCAGGTAGCCTCCGCTATCCGTGCCCGCGAGGATCGCCGAAGACCCCGGGACGACCACGAGCGACCAGACTCGTACATTGGGCAGAGTATTGGTGGCGAGCGTCCAGCTTTTGCCGCCGTCCACGCTCTTGAAGATGCCGGTTTCCCCGCCGACGTAGATCGTCGAGGGCGACGCGGGATCGACGGCGAGAGCGTAGGCGATGAGCGGTGTGAAGCCGGAATTCGAGGCCGCACCGCTGACTCCAGCGTCGGTGCTCTTGAAGATGCCGGTCGCCGTCCCCACGTAGAGATTCGACGGTGTGACCGGATCGATGGCCAGGGCCCAGACGATCTGCACCGGCAGGCCTGTCATCGCCCTCTCCCATCTCCCCACACCGTTGACGCTCTTCAGGACCTGTCCTCCGGTCCCCCCGTAGACGGTCGAGGGCGCCGCCGGATCGATCGCCAGCGCGAAAAAGTTGGCCGCTTGACCTCCGACGGAAGTCCAGCTCGCCGCGGCGTCCGTGCTCTTGAACAGCCCGGCGCTCGTCCCGGCGTAGATCGTCGAGGACGTCGTCGGGTCGATCGCGAGGGAATGGATGAGGGTAGGAGTCAGGCCGTTCGTCGCCGCCGTCCAGGTCGCGGCCCCATCGGTCGAACGAAAGACGCCGGCACTCTGCGTGCCCGCGTAGATGGTCGAGGGCGATTTGGGGTCGACCGCCAGAGCATTGACAGGCTGCGCGCCGAGACCGTTGCTCATGCTCGACCAACTCGCCGCGCCATCGGTGCTCTTGAATACGCCGCTCACAGTTGCGGCGTAGACGATCCCGGAGGTCCGGGGATCGACCGCCACGGACGAGACGACGTTGTCCGTCAGACCGGTGCTCGACTGAGCCCATGTCGTGCCGCCGTCGGTACTCTTGCTGACTCCGGGCCCGCCGCCTTTACCCGCATAGACCGTCGATGTATTCGTCGGATCGATCGCCAGCGCGAAGACGGGAGAGCCTCCGACACCGGAGAAGGCCCAGCTCGCCCCGCCATCGACGCTCTTGAAGACGCCGGTGTCGCCTCCCGCGTAGATCGTCGAGGGAGTGCGGGGATCGACTGCCAGAGCCCGCACGATGCCCCCTTCGGGGCTAATGCTCACCCAGCGACCGACGGTGGACTGCGCCAGCCCGACACCGGGCAGAGCTCCCAGAGCCGCGGTCACGGACAGGATCCGGATCGCCGAGCAACGCCAGACGGGAGTTACCCTCCTGTGAGTCACTCTCTCGGCGCGAATTCTATGACTGTTGACGGCTCGAGACCGTGCACCGGGGCGAGACGATCACCATCGCGCACGCCGAAGCGAATCACACGCGGTGCCACGAAGTTCCCGGAAACGTCGGGCGGCGGTAACCGGCTCGGTGGCTGTATGGCTCCCCGCATAGGTCCCGACAACGTGTTCTACGCCGGGCCCCCAGCGGCTGCGATCAGCAGTCCGCCCATCAAGAGAACACTCGAGATCTTGGGCACGTCGTTCTCCTTCGGCCGGGAAGCCTACAACGCCTCACGGTGAAATCGCCGTCAGTGCTCGAGCCCGACGCCCCAGTTCGCGATCACGTCGATGCCCCGGCGTCGCGTGTCGGGCTCTTGCAGGAGAAGAAGAAATTGTCCGTCGCGAGTCACGTCGAAGCCGTGCAAGCCTCCGAAGCCGACCTTGAAGTCGGCCGAAAAGAGCGCCCTTGGCACTCCAGGCTCGAAACCGCGCTCGAGGCGCACGGGCACCGCCATGAGCTTGTCCTTTTCGAGGTAATACAACTCCTTGCCGTCCAGGCTCCAGACCGGCGCATCGCCTCCGTCCCGTGAGATCTGCCAGCGCTCGTCCGAACCGGACATGGGACGCACGTAGACCTCGTCCCGGCCTGATTCGGTGGAGTCGTACGCGACGAAGCGCCCGTCCGGCGAGAAGCGAGCGGAGTCGCTATCGCTGCCGCCGGGCAGGAAAACGACGGACTTCTTCTCCCCCGCCAGACTCATCATCTCGATGACGCTCTGACCGCCGTTGTATTGCGTGTAAGCCAGAAGCCGCCCATCCGGCGAGACGTCCGAGACGAATTTGGCACCGGGACCCGAGGGCAGCGGACTGCTCTTCATCGAGGCCAGATCTTCCTCGAACAGCTCCGGCGGCGCGCCTCCCTGATCGGCGGAGAAAAAGATCCGCCGCCCATCCGGGGCCCACGCCGGAAAGGACTCGCTCGCGGGTCCGAAGTTGACGCGGGTCGCCGCGCCTCGCTCGAGGTCCTGAACCCAGAGGTCGGTCGTCCCGAGACGCCGATCCACGAGGGCGAAGGCGATCCGCTTCCCGTCAGGCGAGAGACGCGGGGAACTGTAGTGGTCCGGACCGCGAACGGAGCCCAGCTCCTTGCCGGCGCGATCGGCCCAGACGAGCCGCGCCCGCGAAGCGCCCTCGGAGAAGGCAATCATCGGCGCCCCGGAAGACCCCGAGGCGTAAGCGGCGCCCGTCGGCGCGTAGGATTGGACCTCCGGCGAGATCGCCACCGGCTCCCCCTCCGTCTTCAGCGAATCGGGATCGAAGCGTTGCGCGAGCAGGGCGCCCTCCCGAGCGAAGACGAGAAAACCGGGGTAGGCGTACGCGAAGGCGGACTCCAGTTTCGCCACGAGGCGGGCGTCGAGGGAACCGAGCGTGCTGACGTAGACACCGCGCTCCGACGCGGGCCATGCCTCGCCCGCCTCACTCATATAGAGAAAGTGCCGGCCGTCGGGGAGGAAAACGGGCCAGGCATGCCAACGCTCTTTTCGCGCGGCGTCCAGCCGCGTCGCCGGCGACGGCTTGCCCCCCGCTGCAGGAACCTGGCTCAAGGCGGTTTTGTCCGAACTCCACTCGGAGAAAACGACCACGCCGTCCCGTCCCCAGGTCCCCGTGCCGCCGCGAGCCACGTCGCAGATCGTGGAAGGGGGTCCGCCGGAGAGCGAGATTTTCTTGAGCTTTCCTTCGGCGAAAAACGCGAGCGACGCGCCGTCCGGCGACCAGAAAGGCGAGAACGCGCCCTCCGTTCCGGCGATCGCCTGCGGCGTCGCCGCGTCGAAAGCCCGGACGAAGATCTGGGCGCCGTTGAAGGAAGCGACGGCGGCGGGCGATGTCGCGCAGAAGGCGATCTCTGCGGCCGTCCGGGGACAGCGCGAAGAAAGAGGCCGTGACGCTCGAAACGACGACGCGGCCGGTTTCCGGCGGCGGCACCTCGAAGCGGATGCTTCCCGGCAAGGACGGGTTGGGAGGGCGCGCGCGAAGCAGCAGGAGAGCGGCCACGGCCGACGCGAGCGCGGCGGCCGCAATCCATGCTCCCTTTCCGTGCTTCGGACGCTGAGCCGTCGCCGCCGCCGGGCCGGAACCGCTCCCGCGAATCCATTCGAGCTCGGTTCCGACGTCGCGGGCGCTCTGCCAGCGGTCCTCCGGGTCCTTCGCGAGGCACTTTCGAACGAGCCGATCGAGCGGCGCCGGCGCCATCGGCTGAAATCGCGAGACGGGACGCGGCTCGTCGCGAAGGATCGCCGAGATCAGCGAGGCCCGCGTGCTCCCCTCGAACGCGCGCGTCCCGGTCACCATCTCGTAGAGGACCTCGCCGAGCGCGAAGATGTCCGTCCGAGCGTCGGCCTCGCGGCCTTCCAGCTGCTCCGGTGCCATGTACTGAAAAGTCCCGAGAATCGTCCCCGCCTCCGTCACGTTCGCCTGGGTGGGAAGCGAGGTGATCGGCTCGGAACCCGCTGGGGCCGCGAAGACCTTGGCCAGCCCGAAGTCGAGAAGCTTGACGCCCGACTTCGTCAGCATGACGTTGGCCGGCTTCAGGTCGCGGTGAACGATCCCCAGCCGGTGGGCCTGGTCGAGCGCTCCGGCGATCTGCTGGCCGCATCGGAGCGCCTGTTCGAGCGGCAGCGGTCCTCGGGCGAGCCGGCCCGACAGCGTCTCTCCCTCGAGCAGCTCCATGACCAGGTACTCGGTCTCGCCCTCTCGACCCACGTCATATAGCGCGCAGATGTGCGGGTGGGAGAGCTGCGAGATGGTCTTTGCCTCGCGTTCGAACCGTTGCCGAGTCTCAGGCGAGGACGACAGGTGCGACGGCAGCACCTTGACCGCCACCGTCCGCTCCAGTCGCGTGTCGCGCGCCTTGTAGACCTCGCCCATCCCGCCCGCGCCGAGGGGCGAGATGATCTCGTAGGGGCCGAGGCGAGTCCCGGCGGGGAGCGTCATCCGACCTCGCGAGCACTGTACACCGTGGTTGAGGGAACGAAGGGCGCAGTAGGCTAGTGGCTCCCCACACAGTTCCCAGTTGGAACCTTTTCGGGGGTTGGCTGCGAGAGCTGGCGGGGCTTCGCGCCGCTCTGTGAGCCGGGACTACTTCGCGCCGGCGACGAGCTTGCGTTCTCGTCTAGACGGCATGCGCTTCGCGCCGAAAAGACGCGGCCGTGGCTCGGATGCCGTTGGCGTATGGAGTGCCGGTGAAACCGAACTCTCTGGCGAACTTGCTCGAGTCAAACAGGTACGGCGAATCGCTCTGATAGAGCATCTCGTAGGATTCCCCGACCAGCGGATTGAACCATCCCGCAAACCGGATCATCGGCCGGCTCAGAATGCGATATTTCGGAGCAACGCCAAATTCCTTCGCGGCCAGCGTGACGAAGTCTTTCCCGGTGAGCGGATTGGGCGTGGTGGGGACGTGCCAGGTCTGATTCCAGGCGGTGGCCCGCTCGGCCAGTTGTACCAGGCTTTGCGCCGCGTCCGGAGTGTAGGTATAGGAGTGCGGAACGGAATCATTCACCAGCCATGAAGCCTTCTGGTTGCGCGACAGGGGCTGAAAGACGAGGAGATTGGGCACGCCGTTGAGCGTGTCGGGGCCGTAGAAATCGGCGGCGCGCGCAATCATGCCCGTGAGACTGCCCGCCTTCCATTCATCGATGAGCGCGGTGGCTATCTTCGCGCGGACTTCGCCTTTCTTGCTGCAGGGGTCGAATGGCGTCTCCTCAGTCATCCGACCGTTGACCTTGCCATACATGTACACGTTGTCGAAGAAGATGAGCTTTGCACCGGCGCGCTTGCAGGCTTCGATCGTGTTTTGCATGACGCGCGGCCACACTTCCTGCCAGAGCTTGTGATCGTACTTGAGGCCAACGACCAGATGCACGACGTTGGAACCGGCGACGGCGCGGATGGTTTGGTCTCTATCGGTGATATCCGCGCCTACTGCTTCGGTCGCGCCGGGAGCCGGTCGCGGATTGCGGCCGACGACGCGGAACGGCTCTTTCCTTGCAGCCAGGAGTTTGACGAGTTCGTTCCCAATGGCGCCGCCTGCTCCAAGGATGGTGATCATTCAGATCCGACCTTTCGCGCGTGCGGGAACAGCGAGGTTGCCCTGGGCCACCTGAGACATATCCGACTGGCAGAACTCTACCCCGGGGATTCCGGTAGCGACGGCCCAGAGAGTAGTGGCTCCCCACATAGTTCCCAGTTGGAACCTTTTCGGGGGTTGGCTGCGGGAATTGGCGGGGCTTCGCGCCGCTCTGTGAGGGACTATTTCCCGCTGGCAACGAGCTTCTGGAACCTCGGGTTCTTTCGCAGCGGGTCGAAGTTGGGGTCTATCTTGAGCCAGCCGGGCGAGAGGAAGCACGGGATCTTCCACAACGGCTCGAGCTGGTCGAGCGCCTTCTCCGGCACACCGACGAGGATGATGGCAGTGCGCCTGATTGGGCCCTGCGCGAAGCTGCTCCTCAAAAACCTTCGTCGAGTGTGGCAGCTCCCGAGAAGACTCGAAACCTTCTCAGAGGTCGTGCGTAACCTCCTCCGGTCGCTGGTGCCGAGTGGAAAAGGTACTGATACGTTGCTGCCTGGTAGTCCTCGCGGCGATCAACGCCAAGGCGACCTTCGCCTTCGCGTCCGTCGATGTACCGACCCCAGCCGTCGCCACATACCACGTCAAGCTTCTCAGCGTTTCCCCGCTCAGGTTTTCGGTCCACGCTGATCTACCGATCGAAGGCGCCAGGCTGGATATGGATCCCAGCTACCCGGCCGAACTTCCGGAAATGGCCGCCAGGGGTTGGCCGGCGCTCATATCCGGATTCAAAGCGTTCGACCACTCGGGAAAGCCCATCGAGCTCGCGAGTGCCGACAAGCGCGGCTGGAAGCTTTCCCGGTCCTACGAGGGCCGTGTCACCCTGAGCTACGACGTCGATTTCAGCCTGTTCGCGGCCAAGGGTTGGTCGAGTCCGTTGGAGTCCGCGTTTGCGGACGCCAGGCACATCTCGGTTTCGGGGCGAGCGCTCTTCATCATCACCGATCAGATCGCCTCGACGGAGGTCGACTTCGACGTTCGACAGCCTTGGCGAACAGTCATGCCGTGGGTGCCGCGCACATCCGCGGCGCACGGCTACGTCGTTCGAAGCGCCAAGGACCTAACCGACAATCTGTTGGTGTTCTCGACCGTCGCTCCTGACGTAGTGACGGCCTCGGGCTTCACCCTGCAGATCATCGCCATGGGGCATTGGGAGCCGTTACGGCCGTTGATCCGTGAGGTCCTTGGCGCCGTGATCGCCCGTGAGGTCAACCTCATGCAATACAAAGAGCGTGACATCTACATAGTCCTGCTCTTGCCGATCGTCGACGAAGGTGGAGAGGCCTATAGGCAGAGCTTCGCGTATTGCTACGAGGATCCGTCCGAACAGAATCGGGCGACGTGGGCGAACACCTTGGCGCACGAGATCTTCCATTATTGGAACTACGCTCGACTGCGGGGCGCGGACTATGCCAGCACGCAATGGTTCCAAGAGGGCTTTACTGAGTACATTGCCAACGTGACCTTGGTCTCCAGCCAGATCATTGATCCCGACGCCTTCCTTGCCAAGCTCAGCCAGCATGTGAACAACTACCGCCAACTCACCACGACGCTCGAGGCGATCGGAACCAAGAAGGGACCGCCTCTCTATAGCGCTGGGGCGTTGGTGGCCTTCTCGTGGGACGTTATGATCCGGCAGGCCTCCGGCGGTCGGAGCAACATTGGCGACCTGTTTCGCAACCTCTGGCGACAGACCAACGGGGGTACCCGCGAGTACGCCTGGGCCGACATCAGGGTCGCGTTACAGGCTACGGCGGATGCGGACTGGGAAGGTTTTTACCAGGCTCATATCAGGGGACATGAGGCATTGCCGCTCGACAACGCGCTGGCCATTGCGGGCCTCCGGCTGTTCAGGGACACCGCTGGAAAAGAACTTGTGGGATTGGATCCCGCGGCGACGGCGTCACAGCGGTCATTGTGGCTCGCCCTGACCAGTGGCAAGTGACTCGCACCCTCGTTGCGTTCACCACTAGAGGTTCGCTCTCGACGACGTTGGAAGCAATGCGGGCCAAACCGCAGGCCCACTACTCCCACGAATTCGTCGCAGATCACTCCGGTGACGAGCTTCTGGAACCTGGGGTTCTTGCGCAGCGGATCGAAGGTGGGGTCGATCTTCAGCCAGCCAGGCGAGAGGAGTACAGGATCTTCGAGCGGGTCGTGGCCCCCTGGCGCTGCAGTTCAGGACGCTGCTGGCGCGCTAGGGTAGGCGCGACGATTACTCTGACCGCAGCGCGACCATTGGGTCCACCTTCGTGGCTCGCCGCGCGGGGACATAGCAGGCTAGCAGGCCCGTCCCGACGAGAAGCAGCGTCACCGCGCCGAACGTCACGGGATCCGTGGCGGTCACACCGAAGAGCAACGACTCTAGAGTCCGCGTCAGGGCAAGGGCCCCGGAGATCCCAATCGCGACCCCGATGGCGATCGTGCGCAACCCCTGGCTGAGGATCATCCTCAGGACGTCGGCGGCGCGCGCCCCGAGGGCGACACGCACGCCGATCTCGCGCGTGCGGCGACTCACCGAGTAGGCCATGACCCCAAATACGCCCGCAGTCGCGAGCAGCAGTGCGCTGATCCCGAAGAAGGCGATGAGGAGAACGTTAAAGCGCCGAGAGCCCAGCGACGCGGAATACACCTGTGAGAACGTCCGGAACCTCGTCGGAATCTCCGGGTCCAGGTCCTGAAGGATCCCCCGCGCCGCCGACGTGACCAGCCGCGTGTCGGCATCGCTCAGCATCGTCAGCGTGACCTCCGGCCGCGGCCGCTGAAACAGATCCACATAGACGATCGGCCGGGGCGGCACATCGAGGCCATATTCGCGGGTGTCTCCGACGATCCCGACGATCGTCAGCAAGCGCAGGTCGCCGTCCATGTTTCCGAACTCGATGGTGTGGCCAAGCGGGTCCTGGCCAGGCCATCGCTCGCGCGCCAGCGACTCGCTGATCACGGCGACGTGCGGCGAACCCGCTCTGTCGCGCTCGTCGAAGATGCGCCCCCGAACCAGCGGGATTCCAAGGACCTGGAAGTACCCCTCGGTGGCGACGCAGAAATCCGCCATGCCGATGCGCTCCTTCTGCTGGAACAGTGGCCCCAGGCCATCCGTGGTCGCGGGGACCTCGCTCTGCGACAACAGGACGAACATTCCGTCGGGCAGGCCGCCATCGAGCGGCAGACTGCTCGCCGCGCCGACCCTTCGCACGCCCGGGATTTGCTTGAGCCGCTCGATCAGTCTCGAGAAGAAGAGCGCCTGACCGGCCTTTTCCTTCGGGTCGTCGACCCACGGAAGCGACACGTCCATCGTAACGATCCTGTCCACACGGAACCCGGGATTGACCTCGAGCACTTTCATCAAGCTGCGGCCGAGCAATCCCGCTCCGACTACGAGGACCAGGGTGATCGCGATCTGCGCGGCCACGATGATCCGGCCGACGCGCTGACTGCCCTGCGAGCCTGCCTGTCCGCGCCCTCCCTGGCCGAGGCCTCTGCGAAGGTCCCCCGAGGTCGCGCGCACGGCCGTGAACGCCCCGAGCCCTGCGGCGACCGCCGCGGAAAGGAGGAACGCGAACACGAAAACGGCAAGACTGATCGAGACGCTGTCCAGACGGGGCAGATTCTCCGGCGCCAACGCGACCAATCCTTTCACGCCGGCGTACGCCCCCAGTACGCCCAGGCCTCCGCCGACCAGGGAGAGGAGAAGCGCTTCGGCGAGGAACTGTCGGACTAGCCGTCCCCGCGCCGCGCCGAGCGCGCTGCGAATGGCAAGCTCGCGTTCCCGCACCGACGCTTGCGCCAGCAGCAGGTTCGCCACATTCGCGCACGCGACGAGCAGCAAGAATCCAACGGCGCCGAGCAGAACCAGGAGCGCCCCGCGGGCCCTGCCCGTGATCGAATCCTGGAGCGGGACGACCATCCCGTCCTTGAGGAGATAGTCGCCCTGCTCGCTCGAGGCGTCGTGAATGCGTCGAGCAATCGCGCTGATGTCGCGGTTCGCTTGCTCAACGGTCACCCCGTCGCGCAGCCGCCCGATGGCGCTGAAATTGTGCGACGTCCGGCTCGGGTTCTCGCCGTCCACATCGGCCGGCAGCCACAGGTCCACGCCGACAGGGAAGCGGAACCCGGCCGGGAGCACGCCGATCACCGAGAAGATCGCGCCGTTGACCTTCAGGTGCGCTTGCGAGAGGTCCTGCATCGATCCGAGATGCTGCTTCCAGTACCCGTAGCTGACAAGGGCGGTGGGGGCGGCCGCTTTGTTCGCGTCGCCCGCGCCAAAGTCTCGTCCGAGATTCGGCTGGAGGCCGAGGACTTCAAGGAAGCGGGGCGAGACGCGCGCCGCCCTCAGGCGCGTCGGCTGCGAAGCTCCCGAAACGGACACGAAGTCGTCGGTGTACTTCGCGATCGTCTGGAAGCTGCGGTTCTGATCGCGAAAATCGTCGAAGTTCGGGTCGGCGAGCCGCGACGGCTTGCCTTTCGTTGTGACCTCGAAAACGGCCATGATCCGGTTCGCGTCGCGATACGGCAGCGGCCGTAGCAACACACCGTAGACGACGCTGAAGATCGCCGTTGTCGCCCCGATCCCCAGGCCGAGTGTCGCGATCATGATCGCTGGGACGCCGGGTTTCTTGCCGAGGACTCGCGCGGAGTGCCGGAAATCCTGCCAGAGACCACTCATGTTCACCTCGCGGAGCTCCCTCGACTCGGTACGAACTGTCCCCGAGGATGTTTTCGGGCCCATCGCCTGTCCTGCGATCGACCCCTCCGTCGACCGGCCCTTCTGGACTCCCTCACTTCGAGGGACGCGGGAGACCCGGGCAGGTTTCGCCGCTTCCCGCTGCCCGTGACGATCGAATCTAGTGGCGCCGCGCTCAGCCGGAAGTCCGCTGAGTTTCCGTCAAAAACGCCCGAAAAAGTCCCTCACCGGCTCCGAAGGCGATGAGTGAGCCCGCTGCACGCGCATGATCGGCGACGCATTATTCGGAGATCGGCGGTTAGGAATCTGATCCACTCGGGCGTGCCTGAGCTAACGGCCATGAAAATCAGCGGCCACAAGACCCGCGAGACCCTCCGGCGGTTTCGCCGTTGAAGACCCGTCCGACATCGCGGCGGGCAGGGAGGGTCGTTCGGTTTCCGACACACGCGAGAACACGCCCAGTCGAATCAAGGTAGCGGGTTTTTCTTCGGGAACTTGGCTCCTCAGGTAGGATTTGAACCTACAACCCTCCGGTTAACAGCCGGATGCTCTGCCATTGAGCTACTGAGGAAAAGAGCGGACCGAAGAGCCTAGCGAACCCTCCCGCGGGTGTCAACCGAGCCAGCGGACGCGTTACTTCTTCGTCGCCGCGCTCTTCGTCTCGAAGAGGACGAGGTAATTTCCGTAGCCCTCGGCGGCGAGCCGGTCGACCGGCACGAAGCGCAGCGCCGCCGCGTTGATGCAGTACCGCAACCCCGTCGGCGGCGGGCCGTCCGTGAATACGTGGCCGAGGTGCGAGTCCGCGTGGGCGGAGCGCACCTCCGTGCCGAAGAAGACGCTCCCACTCGACGCCTGCTTCACGTTGTCGAGCGGCTTCCAGAAGCTCGGCCAGCCGGTGCCCGAGTCGTACTTCTCGAGCGACGAGAACAGGGGCTCGCCCGACACGACGTCGACGTAGAGGCCGGCGTCGCTCGAGTGCGCCATCGCGTTCGAGAACGCGGGCTCGGTACCCGAGTGCTGCGTCACCTGGTACTGGAGCGGCGTCAGCTTCTTCTGCAGCTCCGCGTCCGATGGCTTGACGAAGGTCGACGGATTCCACGCCTTCGAGGCCGCCGTGCCGTCGCCCCCTGGGCCGCGACGAAGGCGGCGGCGAGAACGATCGCGATCATGGGTTCTCCTTTGGCTGCACGCCCCAGATCTTCTCGAGGAGATCGTCGCGGCCGCAGCCCTTGCGATAGAGCCCGTAGCGAAACGGATTCTTCTTCGCGTAGTCCTGGTGGTACTCCTCCGCCGGATAGAACGCCGAGGCCGGGAGGATCAGCGTGACCACCTTCTTCTTCTGCGCCTGCTCGATTTTCTGCTTCGACGCCTCCGCGGCACTGCGCTGCGCGTCGTCGTGCACGAAGATGGCCGTGCGGTACTGGGGGCCGTTGTCGCAGAACTGGCCGTACGGCGTGAACGGGTCGACGTTGTGCCAGTAGGTGTCGAGGATCTTGTCGTACGAGATCTTCCGCGGGTCGTACGTGATCTCGATCGACTCGAAGTGACCCGTCGCGCCCGAGGACACCTGCTCGTACGTCGGGTTCGGCGTCGTGCCGCCGGTGTAGCCCGCGATCACCGACTTCACGCCGGGGAGCTCCTCGAACTCTCCCTGCATGCACCAGAAGCACCCGCCGGCGAACGTCGCCTTCGCGACCGGCGCGGCCGCGGGTTTCGTGGACGCGGTCCGGGCGGGCGCGGGCGTCTGCGCCACGACGCAGTGCGCGCCGACCGCGAGGGCCAGCATGACGACGATGCCGATGCGAAGGATGCGGGTCATCGATTTCCTCCCGAGCGCTTCCGAGAAGGGAAACAACCGCCCATTCCCGATCGGGCCTCCCTCAGTGAGTACGGCTCCCCTCCCCGGCCGGATTCCATTGCGCCCAGGCGACCTTCCAGGTGCCGCCCTCGTTCGTCATGCGCAGGTCGAAATCGTACGCCGCCGAGGACGGCACGAGTCCTTCGAGACCGCCGATCCGGCGCGGGTGGCCGGACAAGCGCGCGCGGAAGCGCACGCGCGCCGTATCCGGTCCGCCGCGCTCGATCGAAATGTCCTCGAGCCGGACGTCGAGCGTCTCGTATGCGGCGAAGTACTGCTCGACGGTGGCGCGCGCTTCTTCCCGGCCGGAACCGTCCGCGGCCGAAAAGCCGGGCGCGATCCGCTCGAAGAGGGCCCGGGCATCGCGCGCGTCGGCGGCGCGCACGAGGGCATCCAGCGCGGCGTCCACCGGGTCTCGGGGCGCGCCGCAGCGGGCGGCGAAAAAGGGCAGCGCGAGCGTGAGCACGGCCGTCGCGACCCGGCGGATCGTCTTCACGTCACCATTTTCCTCTTCTATAGGATGCCCGCGTGGATGCGGCGTTGCGGGACGCTCTGAGGGAGGACCACCGGCTCCTCGACGAGCTTTTCGGCCGCTTCCTCGAGGCCGCGACCGGCGGCGATGCGGCCTCGGCCGGCCCCGCGATCGCGACGTTCGACGCCGCGCTGCGCCGCCACACCGAGCTCGAGGAGAAGGACCTGCTCGCGCCGGCCTCCGGAAAGCTGGCTGCGGCCGACGGTGAGGCGCCGCAGGAGCGCCTCCACCGCGAGCTCCGGCTCGAGCACGTCCAGGTGCGGGAGCTCTCCGCGATGATCCGACGGCTCGTCGAAGAGCGCGGCGACCTCGCCGGGGCGCTCCGCCTCGCGGCCAACCTCGCGCGCCGCTGGGACGCGCACACCGGCCGCGAGGAGCGCGAGCTCTTCTCCGCCCTTTAGGTCGTGCGTCCGGGAACGCCCTCGAGGCGGCGGTAGATCACGTACGAATAGACGATCGGCACGACGCTCGCGACCGCGATCGACGCGACGAGCGGCCAGACCCGAAGCCCCGCGAGCGACGCCGCCGCGGTGAAGAGTCCCGCGGCGACGAAGAGCTTCCCGGCGAGACGATGCGTGCGATACCAGACCTCCTCGCTCGCGAGCGTCCACGGCGTTCGGATGCCGACGAAGAAGTTGCGCGTCACTTTGCCGAGCAGGTTCCCGATGACGGCGAAGAGCACGCCGAGCGCGACGAAGATCGCCGTCGGCGACAGCTCGCCGCCGCTCCGCGCCGCGCGCAGCACGAGCACGCCGATGTAAGCCATCACCGCCAGGATCGTCACCTTCAGGACGCCCCAGGCCTTCAGGAAGGGCTCCATCTCGAAGCCGCGCGGCGAGATCTTCGGGAGCACGAGGAAGAGGAGCCACATCCCCGCCATCAGCAGCGGCGGTAAGTACGCGCCCCAGAACTTCGGCATCCAGCCGTTCACCTGCCCGGCGGCGTTCCAGTGCGTCGGCATCGGATCGGGCAGACTTGGGTACTGGATCGCGACGGCGACGAACATCGCCACGACGAGCAGCAGCCCCAGGACGTCGGACATGCGCTTCACGAGGCACCTCCATCATCGGACTTCTCGTCCTTTTCGATGCGGAAGAGATCGGCGAGGCTCGACGCGACGTCTTCGAAGACGGTCGTGTTGAGCGAATACACGATGCGCTGGCCACGCCGCTCGGAGCGGATCAGGTCCGCGGCCTTGAGGACCCCGTAGTGGTGGGAGAGAGAGGCCATCGAGATCGGGAACTCCTCGGCGATCTCGCCGGCGCTCCGCGAGCCCCCCTTCAGGAGCGCGAGGATTCGCCGCCGGTTCGGATCGGCGAGCGCGCGGAAGATCTGCTCGGAGTGAAGCATTCGATACTTAGCCTAGCGTCTAAATATTACGGCAAATCGAGTGTGAGAGTTTCCGCTTCGTACAAGTTATTCATTCTAGGTAGTTTGCTAACCGAGCGCGGTGACGCGCACGGTGCGCTCGCGGGGACCGTCGAGCTCGATTAGGAAGACACCCTGCCAGCGGCCCAGAGCCGGCGCTCCGTCGTCGCAGGGCAGCAGACAGGAGACGCCGATCGCCTCCGAAAGGAAGTGCGCGGCGGAGTTGCCCTCGCCGTGGTCGAAGCGCACGTCCGGCACCCACGCGGCGAGCGCGCGCTCGATGTCGCCGGTCACGTCGGGATCCCACGCCTCGCCGACCGTCACCGCGGCCGTCGTGTGCGGCACGGAGATGAGCACGGCCGCGGGGCGCCCGAGCGATTCGCACGCACGCGCGACTTCCTTCGTGATGTCGCGCCGCTCGATCGCACGCGATGTCTTCACGCGAAACTCCGAGGCGCTCCGCACCGCTCGAGTCTAAGGCGATATCCTCCCCGCGGCGGGAGAACGCCGCGAAACTTCGCGCCCGGCAGAAGGAGCTCATGGAAGGCACGTCTTCGCGATGGCGCGGGATCCTCCCCGCGGTCCTGCTCGCGGCCCTGTTCACCTATGCGGCATGGCCGTGGCTGCCTCTCGCCCGCGCCGAGGGCACGCCGCCGACGATCGTCTTCTACGGCTTCTCGATCCTGGCCGACACCTTCACCGACGGGATCTTTCCGGCGTTCCAGCAGCGGTGGACGGCCGAGGGCGGCGGCCGGGTCGAGTTCGTCTCCTCCTTCGGCGGATCCGGCACGGTCACGAACCAGATCGTGATGGGCGTTCCCGCGCAGGTCGCGCTCCTCTCCCTCGAGAGCGACGCCGACCGCCTCGCTGACGCCGGCGTCATTGCGCCCGACTCCTGGAAGCGGCTGCCGAACGCGGGCGTCCTGAACCTGACGCCGTTCGTCATCCTCGTGCGGCCCGGAAACCCGCTCGGCATCCGGGGCTTCGAGGATCTCGCCCGCCCCGGGGTCCGCGTCGTCCACCCCGACCCGATGACCTCCGGCGGCGCCAACTGGGCGGTCGTCGCGGAGTACGGCTCGGGATTCCGCGGCTCTCCGGGCGGCCCCGCCGCGGGAGAGGCGGTCCTCTCCGGCGTCTGGAAGAACGTCGTCGCGCAGGCCGCATCGGCGCGCGCCGCGCGCACCCAGTTCGAGAACGGCTTCGGCGACGCGCTCGTCACGTACGAGCAGGACGCGATCGACGACCGGGGCCGCGGGGGGCCGAGGGCGGAGGTTGCGTATCCGCCGCGGACGATCCTCTCGGAACACACGCTCGTCGTCGTCGACCGGAACATCCGTCCGGGCGAGCGGCCGCTCGTCGACCGGTTCGTCCGTTTCCTCTGGAGCGAAGAGGCGCAGAAGATCTTCGTGCGCTACGGATTCCGCAGCGTCCGGCCGGAGCTCGACGCCGGCAACCCGCGATTCGGACGCATCGCCGACCCGTTTCGCATCGCCGACTTCGGCGGCTGGAAGCGGGCGCGCCGCGAGATCGTCGACGGCGTCTGGAGGGAACGCGTCATGAAGGGGCCGGTCGGACGATGACGACCCCGCGGGAGCTGGCGACGCCGCGGGCGACGGTCCCGGTCGGGATCGTCCTGCTCGTGCTGCTGCCGCTGATCCTGATGCCGCTGTCGGCGATCTTCATCTTCGCGTTCCGGGGCGGCGCCAACGACTTCCTGCGCGTGCTCAAGTCGCGCGACGCGCAGTTCGCCCTGCGGTTCAGCCTCCTGATCGCCTTCGCGACGGCGGCCATCAACGCCGTCTTCGGGACGTACACGGCCTACGTGCTCTCGCGCTACCGCTTTCGCGGCAAGCAGACGCTGGGGATCGTCGTCAACCTGCCGGTCGCGATCCCGACCGTCGTCGTCGGCACGTCGCTGCTCCTCCTCTGGGGGCCGATCGGGCTCCTCGGCCGGCTGCTCGCGCCGCTCGGCGTGCAGCCGATGTTCGCTCCCGCGGGGGTCCTCCTCGCGCACCTCTTCGTGACCTTTCCCTACATGCTCGGCGCGGTCAAGCCGGTCCTCGACGAGGTCGAGGGCACCTACGAGGAGGCCGCGTACACGATCGGGGCGAGCCGCTGGCAGGCGTTCCGCTGGGTGATCCTGCCGGCCCTGAAGGGCGGCCTCTTCTCCGGCGCGCTCCTGACCTTCGCGCACTCGCTCGGCGAGTTCGGCGCGACGGTTCTCGTCTCGGGCAACCTGCGGCTGCGCACCCAGACGGCGCCCCTCTACATCTTCGCGCAGTTCGAGGCCGGCAACATCGCGGCCGCCAACGCCGTCGCCGCGGTGCTCGCCACGCTGTCGTTTCTCATCTTCTTCTTCCTGCTCCGGTACACGGAGCGGCGCGGGCGCTGACGCACGATGTCGATCGCGCTCGAGAACGTCACCAAGCGCTACGCCGGCCAGGTCACGGTCGACGGCGTCACCCTCGAGGTCGAGAAAGGCGAGCTCTTCGTGCTCCTCGGCGCGTCCGGCAGCGGCAAGAGCACGGTCCTGCGGCTCATAGCCGGGTTGATCGCGCCGGACGACGGCGCGATTCGCCTCGAGGGAAAGGACCTGACGAACGTGCCGGTGCAGGAGCGCGGCGTCGGGTTCGTCTTCCAGAACTACTCGATCTTCCGGCACATGACGGTCGCCGAGAACATCGAGTTCGGCCTGCGGATCCGCGGCGTGAAGAGGGCGGCGCGCGCCGAGCGCCGGGACGAGCTGCTGGATCTCGTGGGTCTCGGCGGGCTCGGCGGCCGCTACGAGAACCAGATGTCGGGCGGACAGCTCCAGCGCGTGGCGCTCGCCCGCGCGCTCGCGTACCGGCCGAACGTGCTCCTCCTCGACGAGCCGTTCGGCGCGCTCGACGTGAAGATCCGCGCGCAGCTGCGCCAGAGCCTCAAGGACATCCAGCGCTCGCTCGGCGTCACCACGATCCTCGTCACGCACGATCAGGAGGAGGCGTTCGAGCTCGGGCGGCGAATCGGCGTGATGGACCGCGGGCGCCTGCTGGAGGTCGGCACGCCGGGCGATCTGTACGCGCGGCCCCGCTCGCTCTATGCGGCGCAGTTCCTCGGCGGCGGCACGGTCCTCGTCGGACAATGCGCGCGCGACCAGGTGCGGCTCGGTCCCCTGACGCTGCCGATCCCTCCGGACGTGCCGCACGAAGAGGGCGATCGCGTGCGCGTCCTGATCCGCCCGGAGCAGGTCTCGCTCGTGGCGGCCGAGCCGGCGCCCCAGGCCGCGAGCCTCGGCCGGGGCGAGATCGTCGAGAACAACTTCTCCGGCGCGCTGCGCCGCCTCCGCGTCCGGCTGCCTCCGCTCTCGGGTGTGCGCCAGCTCATGCCCGCGCCGGCGTTCGGCGAGGAGGGCGTCACGCTCGAGGCGGCGGTCACGGCGCATCTCGCGGCGCCGCCGCCGGAGCCGTGGGTCGTGCTCGAGTCGTGGCACATCCTGCGTCAGCCGACGCCGCGCCTGCTCGTGTGCGACGAGGGCGAGGGCATCGCGCCCGCGCTCGAGCTCGCGCGGCCGCTCGTCGCCTCTCTCGACGCCGTCGCGACCGTGCTCGGCGTCGCCGCGGACGCGCGCCGGATCGACGCGCTGCGCGCCGTTCTCGCCGAGCGCGCCGCCGCGGCCGGGCTCGAGGCGCCCGCCGTGCGCGTGCGCCGCGGCGACCCGGTGGCCGAGATCGTGGCCGAGGAGCGCGAGGGGCCCTACGACTTCGTCGTGATCGGCGCCGGCGAGGTCGAGTCCCGGCGCGGCCGCCGCGAGCCGCCGCTACTCGGCGAGGTCCTCGCCGGCCGGGTCCGGACCCCTCTCCTCCTCGCCCGCGGCCGTCCGCGGCGCATCGAGAGGATCCTCATCTGCACGGCCGTCGGCGAGCCCGGCAAGTCGGACATTCGCGCGGGCGGCTGGCTCGCGCGGCGCCTCGGCGCCGGCGTCACGCTGCTCCACGTCGTCAAGCCCGGCCAGACGCCGCTGCCCATGGTGCCGCTGCATCTCGAGCGGGGCATCGCGACGCTCCGGGAGCTCGGCGTCGCCGGAACGCAATGCATGCGCCCGGCGGAGAGCCCGGTCGAGGGAATCCTCGGCCTCCTCCGCGAGAGCCCGCACGACCTCGTCGTGGTGGGCGCCTCCGCGGGCGGCGAACGGATCACGCGCCGGGTGTTGCGGCAGGCCGGCTGCTCGGTCCTCGTCGTGCCGCACGGATCCTGGTGATTGGGATCCGCTACGGGTACAGCTCCCGGTACGACTCGGCGTACAGCAGAACGCGGCGCACGTAGTCGCGGGTCTCGTAGACGGGGATCGACTCGAAGAGCTCGTCCTCGGAAAGCCGGGGGTTCTCGCGCTCGATGCGCGCGACGCGGCCGGGACCGCCGTTGTAGGCCGCCAGCGCGAGGATCGTCGAACCGTCGAACTCGCCGAGCAGCCGCTTGAAGTAGGCCGCGCCGAGCGCCGCGTTGACGCCGGGGTCGTACAGGAAGGCCCCCCCGCGGTAGCGCGTGTGCAGCACGGCGCGAGTCAGCCCCTTTGCGGTCGACGGCATCAGCTGCATGAGACCGACCGCGCCGGCGTGCGACCGGACGTGGGCATCGAACACGCTCTCCTGCCGCACCAGGCCGCGCAGCACGGAGGGATCGACGCCGAACTCGTGCGCCCGGGCCGCGAGGAAGCCGCCCTCCTCGATGGGGTAGTAGATGCGCCGCCAGCCCTCGGGCACGCGGCCCTCCTGCGCGGTGCCGAGCTCCGGGATCGCGCGTTTGATCTCGAGGGCGGCGATCGAGAAGCGTCCGAGCGCGAAGTCGGCCTGGGCGAGACGCAGGTCGCGTCCGCGCGAGGCCGGCAGGCGCCGCGCCTCGGCCGCCGCCTCCTCGAAACGGCGAAGGCGCAGGAGCTCGTCGACGCGAGCGAAGGCGGCCGTCTGGCTGGACGGATCGGCGAGCGGCGGGAGCCCATCGGCCTCGACGGGCGCCGCGGCGACCTTCGCGCGGGCGAAGCGCGCGTAGATGTCCGGAGGGTGCGCGGCGACGAGCGCGCCGAAGACCGCGATCGCTTCGTCGCGGCGGCCCTCGATCGCGAGGCAGCGCGCCCTCCAGTAGGAGAGTCGGCGGCCGCGCGAGAAGTCCTCGTACAGCGTGCCGAGCGTCTCGAAGCGTCCGCGTGCGCCCGCGTAGTCGCCGGCGAGGTACAGCTTCCAGGCCGAGAGCCAGAGCGGCTCGAAGCCGTCCGTCGTGCCCGGCGCCGCCTCGGCGAGGATCCGCGCGTTGGCGACGGCGCCGTCGAAGTCCTCCTCCTCGGCGAGCAGGCGCACGAGCCGACCGGCGGCCGCGGCGCGAACGCTCGCCGGCACCTCCGGCGCCTCGAGGGACTCGAGCGCGCGCAGGGTCGGCGCGAGGCGCGGATCGCCCGGCGATGCCGGCGGCGCCCCTTTCTTGCGGACTCGCGCGAGCACGAGGTCGCACCGAAGGAGACGGGCCTCGGCCGATTCGAGCGAGCCGTCGTCGGGAATGCGGGCCGCCGCGGCCTCCGCGTCCCGCGGTTTCTTCAGGGCGAGCTCCCCGCGCGCGAGCGCGAGGAGATTGCGGTTGCGCTCGGCCTCCGGCCATGCGGCCGGCCGATCCGCGAGCAGAAGGCGCACGCCGCGGCGCGGGTCGCCCGCGGCGACGAGCCGGCTGCCGCGGAGGCCGCGTTCGGACGGCGTCAGCGAACGCTCCGCCTCCGCCGCCGCGCTGCGCGCCCACGCGGGAGTGCCGCGGGCCGCGTCGGCGGTCGGCGCCTCGAGCAGGAGGGTCCGGGCCGCCTCGCGCACGGTCGCGGCATCGTGCAGGGCGAGTCCGAGACGGATGCGCGCGATCGCGATCGGCGCCGCGTCGGCCGGCGCGGTGGCGGAGCCGGCGATCGCCGCCAGCGCCCCGGCGGCCTCCCGCGGCTTTTTCGCGTCCTCGAGCAGCCGCGCGAGGAGGGTCGCGGCGTCGACGCGGTACGCGAAGGGTCCCGGGAAAGTCGCCGCAGCGCGCGCTGCGGCGATCGCCCCCTCGGCGTTACCGCCGAGCTCGAGCGCCTGGGCGCGGAAGAACTCCCGGTAGGGCTCGAGACCGATCGACGTGGCGGGCGTCTCGAGGCGGAGCGCCGCCGCGGCATAGTCCCGGCGCTGCATGTCGTCGGCGGCGAGGAGGAGAGCGACGCGCGCGTCCCAGGCCGGGCGGGCCGCGCGCTCACGGAGAGCCTGGAGGGCGCTCTCCGCGTCCGTGCGCCGGCCGGCCTCGAGGAGATCGGCCGCCTTCGCGAACTCGGCGTCCTCTTCGGCCGTCGTCTCGGCCGTGCCGATGTCTCCCCGGGCCGCGCCGGCCGCGAGGAGCAGCGCGAGCACGGCGGCGGCCGTTCGCGTCACGAAAAGGCGGAGCGGAAGAGCGGACGAGGCGGAGCGGGAGCGCTCAGAGTCCGAGGGCGTCGGGCCTGCCATCGGCCAGGATTTCGACCAGCTCTTCGTAAAAGTAATTGCTGTCGGAGCGCACGTCGCTCGGAATGCGCTCCTCGTACATCTGCTTGCTGCGGTCGATGTCGTCGCGGAGCCGCTGGTAGAGGTTCCCGTGCTCGCGACCCTCGATCACCGCGCGCTCGTTGTAGAGCTTGATCTCGGAGACGAGCAGCCGGGCGAACCGACGCGCCTCCTCGCGCCGCTCGTCGCCCGACGACATGTCGGCGAGCGGCCCCGCCAGCCGGCGCGCGGGCTCCGGCGTCGGCCGGGCGCCCGTCTCCGGCGCGACGAACGAGGACTCGGAGGGCGGGTGCTCCTCGGGACGCGGCGCAGCGGCATCGCCGGCGGCGCGACGGCGGCGGCGCGGCGGCCTCGGCGGCCGGCGCCTCCACGGCCTCCGCCTCCATCCACATGCCGGCGGGCTCGGCCTTCTTCGCCGCCTCGAGCGGGCGCAGCGCCGGCGCGGGCTTCAGCTTCCGCGACGCGAGCCGGTCGACCAGGAGTCCCGCGAGAAACGTGAGCATGCCGAGCGCGTCCGGATCGAAGCGGTCTTCCTCGCCGGTCACCGCGTCGGCGTACAGGGCTCCGGAGATCTTCTCGCGCACCACCATCGGAATCGCGACGCCGTCGGCGACGCGCGCCGCGCGGAGGAGCGAAGACATCTCGTTGGAGACGTGGAGACGCAGCGCGACGCCCGACATGACCCGCGAGACGACGCCGCCCTCGGCGAGCGGCATCGAGATCTGGCGCACCGCCTCGTCTTCGAGCCCGTGCGCCGAGAAGCCGACCGCCTTCCACACGGCGACGGATCCGCCGCGGGCGACGAGGAGCGCGGCACGCGAGCAGTATCGCCGGCATTCGTCCAGGAATCGGTGGAGCACGTCGACCTGAGTGCCCGCCTGATCGAGAGCGCGCGCGGCATCGGCCGTGACCATGCCCTTGCGCTCGACCAGGTGCGCGTTGTCTCCGGAGAGGAGCTCCGCGGGAACGACGCCCTTCAGGTCCTGATCGAACCGCTCGAGGAATCCGAACCAGCGGCGGTCGGCCTCGAGACGCAGGCGATCGAACTCCTCCTTCAGCGCGGCGAAGCGCTCGGAGAGGCGGCGTTCGATTTCGGTCTCGAGCAGCTGGAGCCGCTCTTGGGGATCGATCGGAGACACTTCTGCGAGCATTATGCGGGCGACTCGGAAGAAGGTAAAGCGGGGGCCGCCGGGAGCTCAGCGCAAACACTTGCAAACACTGGACTTTGCCCCGCTCCCGTTGACAGTTCCGACCGGCCTCCCTAGTATTAGCGGTTTCACGGATCGTGCGGGTAAGGGGGTGAGTGTCGTTGCCTCTCGTCCACGTCAAAGAAGATGAGTCGTTCGAGAACGCCATGCGGCGTTTCAAACGCAAGTGCGAGAAGTCCGGAATTCTGTCCGAGCTGAAGAAGCGGCAGCATTACGAGAAGCCGAGCGCCAAGCGCAAGCGCAAGATGATCCAGGCGCGCAAGAAGATGCTTCGCAAGCTCTCGGAGGAGAAGCGAGCCACTCCCTAGTTCCCCGTGGGGCGGACGCCGCCGATCGGGAAGCCCTCGAGTTCGACGTCGTCCTCCGCCTCGTCGCATCGTTGACCCGAACGCCGCCCGGAAGGGCGGCGATTCTGTCTCTGGCTCCCGCGACCGAGGAGTCCGTCGTCCGCTCCCGGCTCGCCGAGACGGAGGAAGCGGCGGCGTTCCGCCTCCGGCACGGCAGTCTCCCGCTCGGCGGAGTCGAGGACGTCACGCCGCTCTTCGACGCGCTCGAAGAATCCGGCGGCGCCGGAGGGCCCGAGGACTTCCGTCCGATCGTTCGCGCCGCGCGGGCCGCCGAGGCCGTGCGCCGCGCGCTCGTGAAGGCCGACGGCCCGCTCCTCTCCGCGCGGCGGGACGGAATGCCCTCCTTTCTCGACCTGCTCTCCCACGCCTCGCGCCTCTTCGGCGCGGACGGTCTGCTCAGGGACGACGCCTCGCCCGCGCTCGCCTCCGCCCGTTCGCGCCTCCGGCGCCGCCGCGACGAGGTGGCGCGGCATCTCGAACGCATCGTCGGCGAGCGGCATGAAGCGCTCGGCGACGCCGTCGTGGTGCTCCGCAACGACCGCTACTGCCTCCCGGTCCTCGCGTCGGCGCGCGGAAGGGTGCCCGGCATCGTCCACGACCGCTCCGGCTCGGGTCAGACCGTTTTCGTCGAGCCGCTCGAGGTCGTCGAGGCGAACAATGACCTCGCGCTGCTGGCGGCCGAGGAGCGGCGAGAGGCCGAGCGCCTGCTCGCGGAGTTCGGCCGCGCGCTCCTCGCCGAGCGCGGCTCCCTCGAAGCCGCCGTCGGCGCGCTGGCCGAGCTCGACGCGCTCGAGGCGCGAGTCGCGTTCGGCGACGTCGGCGCGGGGCGCCTTCCCGAGATCGCCGACGACGGCGCCTTCACCCTCCGCGGCGCGCGGCACCCGCTGCTCGACGCCCGGTTCGGAAAGCTCCGCCAGCGGGTGCTCGGCCCCGGCCGCGAGACCTCCGACGCGGAGCCGCTCGATCTCGACATTCCCGCGGATCGCCGCCTGCTCGTCGTCTCCGGGCCGAACGCCGGCGGCAAGACGGTCGTGCTCAAGACGGCCGGTCTCTTCGCGATGCTCGTCCAGTCGGGGATTCCGGTGCCGGTCGCCGCGGGGACGCGGATGCCCGTCTTCCGCGCGATCCGGACGGAGATCGGGGACGCCCAGGCGATCCTCTCGGACCGCTCCACCTTCTCGTCGTCGATGGATCGCCTCGCGGAGATCCTGTCGGACGCGGGACCCGACACGCTCGCCCTCGTCGACGAGATCGGCGGCGCCACCGACCCGGAGGAGGGCAGCGCGATCGCGCGCGCGTATCTCGAGGCGCTGCTCGCGAAGGGCGGGAGGGCCCTCGTGACGACGCATCTGTCGGCCGTGAAGACCTTCGCGGCCTCGCGGCCCGATGCGCAGACCGCCGCGATGGAGTTCGACGAGAAGACCGGCCGGCCGACCTACCGCCTGCACGCCGGGCTCGCGGGACGGAGCCATGCGCTCTCGGTCGCGCGCGAGCGCGGGCTGCCCGACGCGGTGCTCGAGCGCGCGACGGCGCTCCTCGGCGAGGCGTGGAAGCGGCGCGAGCGCGCCGAGACGGAGGCGGAGGAGACGCTCGGGCGGCTGCGCCACGCCGAGCGCGAGCTCGAGCGGGAACGCGAGGCCGCGCGGCGCGAGCGCGAGCGTCTCGAGTCGGAACGCAAGAAGTCGGCCGAGGAGCGCGCGCGGATGCTCGCCGAAGGACTCGCCGGTTTCGAGCGCGCGGAGGCGGAGCTCGCCCGCCGCGTCGAGCGAGAGCTCGAGGGCGCGCGGGCCGAGACGTCGCGGCTCGCCCAGGTATCGGCGACCCGGTTGATCGAGGAGGCCACGCGGGCCGCCCAGGCAGAGCCCGTCGTGGCGCAGGCGCTCGAGGCCGAGGAGGCGATCGCCCGATCGGTCGAGCCCGGCGGACGTGCGCGCGTCCGGAGCCTCGGCGCGGAAGGCGTGGTCCTCGCGTTCGACGGCGACTGGGCGCGGATGGAGATCGGCGGCAAGCGGCTGCGGGTCCGCCGGAGCGAGCTCGAGCCCGCGCGGGGAGTGAGCCGTCCGCCGAGAGCCGTGAGCCGATCCCGCGAAGACCGATCCGGCTCCCGGCCCGCGGCCGCCGGCTCCCAGGATCTCGGCGGCCTCGTTCCCGAGGTCCACGTCATCGGACAGCGCGTCGAGGAGGCGATCGACGCGGTCGACAAGGCGCTCGACCAGGCCCTGCTCGCCGGCGCGCCGCGCCTGCGCGTCGTCCATGGTCATGGCACCGGCCGCCTCCGCGAGGCGCTCCGCGAGCACTTCCGCCGGCATCCCTCCGTGGCGTCGCTCCGCGCCGGCGACAAGAACGAGGGCGGCAACGGCGCCACGATCTTCGAAATGCGGTAGCGTCCCCGGTTCGGAGCCCGATGGCCGATCTCGACATCACCGACGCCGTCCTCGCCGAGCTGCGCTCGGCCGCCGACATCGTCGCGGTCATCAACGACCACACGACGCTCAAGAAGGCCGGCCGCTCCTGGAAGGGGCTCTGCCCGTTTCACAACGAGCGCACGCCGTCGTTCACCGTGGACCGCGACAAGGGGCTGTATCACTGCTTCGGCTGCGGCGCCGGAGGCGACGTCATCCGCTTCGTGCGCGAGATCGACCGCCTCGATTTCCCCGAGGCGGTCGAGGCGCTCGCGGGGCGATTCGGCGTGGCCATTCCGCGGCGGGAGCGGCGCGGCCCGCGCGAGGACCGCCGCGACCGGATCCTCGAGGTGATCGCCTCTGCTCAGCGCTTCTACGCCGAGCGCCTCGCGCGGCCGGGCAGCGCGGCGGCGAAGTACCTCGAGGGGCGAGGCGTGCCTCCCGAGCTCTGGAAGAAGCTCGGCCTCGGCCACGCCCCCGACGCGTGGGACGCTCTGCGGTCCGCCCTCGGCGGCGCGTATCCGGAGGACCTCCTCGTCGAGGCCGGCCTCCTCCAGCTCCGCGCCGAGGGCAAGGGCGCCTACGACCGGTTCCGCGACCGGCTCCTCTTCGTCATCAAGGACGATCGCGGGCGGCCCGTCGGCTTCGGCGGCCGGACGCTCTCGCCCGAGGGCGAGCCGAAGTATTTGAACTCCCCGGAGTCGCCCGTGTTCTCGAAGAAACGGATCCTCTATGGGCTCTTCGAGGCGCGCGAGACGATCCGGAGGAAGGACCGGGTCGTTCTCGTCGAGGGCTACTTCGATCACCTGGCACTCGTGCGCGCGGGCGTGTCGGAGACGGTCGCCTCGATGGGGACGGCGCTCACGCCGGAGCAGGCCGAGAAGCTCCGCCGCCTCTGCCCGAATGCGGTCGTCTGCTACGACGGCGACGCGGCAGGGCGCAACGCGACCCGGGGCGCGCTGCAGCTGCTCCTCGGGCAGGGATTTGGAGCCCGGGTGGCGCGGCTGCCGGAAGGCGAGGACCCCGACGACGTGCTCGGGCGCGAGGGCGCCGAGTCCCTCGCCGCCCGCATCGACGAGGCGCCGGACTACCTCTCCTGGCTCCTCGAAGACCGGAAGCCCGAGGATCCCGCGCTGTCCTCCGCCGAGAAGCGGGAGCGCATCGGGTCGATCCAGGAGATCCTCGGCGCCATCCCCGACCGGGTCCTCCGGTACGAGGAGTACCGCAGGCTCGCGCGCTCCGTCGCGATCCCCCTCGAGGTCCTCTGGGCGGGGGAGAAGGCGAACCTTTCGCCGGGAATTACGCGTTCTATAGGTGTGGGAACGCCCGGGAATTCGGCCGCGTTATCCGCGCTGGAGGCTCCGGCGCTCGAAAAGCGGCTCGTCCGCCTCCTGGTCGCCGGCGGCGACCATAAGTCTTTGGTCATGAGCACTTTGAAAGACGACTTCCTGACCGACCCCAGGATCAAGAGGGTGGTCGCGGCGCTCCGGGAGGCCGAAACGGGCTCGGAGCCTGTTGATTTCCAGCGGCAAATCGCACACCTTACGGATGACGAGCGGACGTTTCTCTCTGGCATCGCGCTGGACGAATCTCTCGAGCCGACCGAGAAGGGCGTCGATCAGCTCCTCAAGGCCCTCGAAATAAATCATTTGGAGAGTGAGAGCTCCGGGCTCCAGCAAGCGATCAGCCGTGCCGAGAGCGAAGGGTCGGACATTCAGGATCTCGTGACACGGAAGGAGAGCGTCCGCCGACGGATCGCTGCCCTCAAAAGGAAAGGATGAAGAACTTGGCCATCGCGATCGACGATAAGTTTCCGGAAGTCCAGCTGCTCGTCAAGGGCGGACGGGAGAAGGGCTACCTCCTCTACGAGGAGATCCACACCGTCCTTTCCGACGAGGCCACGGCGGAGCCGAGCGACCTGGAGCAGGTGTACGTGCGGCTGGCCGAGCTCGGCATCGAGATCGTCACGGACCCGGACCGGGCCGCCCGCCGCCGGGCCGCGCTCGAGAGCGAGGCGGCGGACGAGGCTCGCGATGCCGTCGAGAAGACCAACGACCCGGTGCGCATGTACCTGCGCGAGATGGGAACGGTCAAGCTGCTCGACCGGGAGGGCGAGGTCCGCATCGCCAAACGCATCGAGCAGGGCGAGGCCAAGATTTACCAGGCGCTCGCCAATAACCCGGTCGTCCTCGAGGAGATCCTGAAGCTCCTCGAGAACGCGGGCCGCGACTCGCGGATCGTCCAGGAGCTCGTCAACGAGGTGGACGAGGACGACGAAGAGGTCGAGACCCCGGCGGAGAGCCTCGACGACCGCGCCGCGCGACGCATCGAGGGGATTCTCAACACGTTCAAGAAGATCGGCGCGCTCGACGGCGACATCAAGCGGATGAAGTTCAAGGCGCGCACGATCAAGAAGGGCACCAAGGCTCTCGCGCGCATCGAGGCGTCGATCGACCGGAAGATCGCCGAGATGGCGAAGCTGATCCGCGCCGCGGACTTCACGCCGGCCGTCCTGAACCGCGCGATCGGCATCCTGCGCGACATCGACCGGCAGATGGGCGCGCCCGAGCTGACGATCCGCCAGGACACCGCGACGCTGAAGAAGGAGAAGAACCCGACCCGGATCGACTTCTACAAGCGCCGCATCGCCAAGTACAAGAAGTCGCTCCGCGAGCTCGAGCAGAAGTTCGGCGTCTCGCACGAGGACGTCAAGAAGACCCTCCGCATGGTGCGCGAGGGCGAGGCGGAGGCCGACCAGGCCAAGCACGAGCTGATCGTCGCGAACCTGCGCCTCGTCGTCTCGATCGCCAAGAAGTACACGAATCGCGGCCTCCAGTTCCTCGACCTCATCCAGGAGGGGAACATCGGCCTGATGAAGGCGGTCGAGAAGTTCGAGCACCGGCGCGGCTACAAGTTCTCGACGTACGCAACGTGGTGGATCCGCCAGGCGATCACGCGCGCGATCGCCGACCAGGCGCGCACGATCCGCATCCCGGTCCACATGATCGAGACGATCAACAAGCTGACGCGCACCTCGCGCTCGCTCGTGCAGGAGCTCGGCCGCGAGCCGAACGCCGAGGAGATCGCGAAGCGCATGGACATGCCCGTGTCGAAGGTCCGCAAGATCATGAAGATCGCGCAGGAGCCCATCTCCCTCGAGACGCCGATCGGCGAGGAGGAGGATTCGCATCTGGGCGACTTCATCGAGGACCGCGGCGTCCTCTCACCGATCGACGCGGTGCTCGTCTCGAACCTGCAGGAGCAGACGCGGCGGGTCCTCAAGTCGCTCACGCCCCGCGAGGAGCAGGTCCTCAAGATGCGGTTCGGCGTCGGCGACGGCTCGGAGCACACGCTCGAGGAGGTCGGCCGTTCCTTCAACGTCACCCGCGAGCGGATCCGGCAGATCGAGTCCAAGGCGCTGCGCAAGCTCCGCCATCCCTCGCGGGCGAAGAAGCTGAAGCCGTTTCTCGAGACGATCCGGTAGAAAACGGCGGGGCTCGTCCCCCGCCCGGGAGCTTTGGCGGCCGCTCCGGCGGCCCCTACTAGCGTTGGAACCCCGTTTGTTATATTCATCGGGGTCCATAGCTCAGCGGTCCAGAGCCACCGGCTCATAACCGGTCAGACCCCGGTTCGAATCCGGGTGGACCCACCAGACGAGGGAAAACGATTTGAGGATCCTGATTCGAGACCGAAATCAAAAGAGGCCGACGACAGTAGGGTGTTCCCCAACCGGAACACCCTTTTTTATGCCCGGAGGCCCGAAGTGACGGACCTCCTCGACCAGCTCTACCGGCTCCAGACCCGAATCCGCTTCGTCCAGGAGAGCGAGCGGCGGCGAGACAAGGTCCCCGACGACCTGGTCGAGGTCGATCGCGAGTTCCAGGACAAGGTCCAGGTGGTGGCGAGCCTGAAGGCGCGCCTCGCCGAGGCCGACGTCGAGAGGCGCAAGGCTGAGGGAGAGCTCTCGGACCTCAGGGAGAGACTGAAGAAGTACCAGAACCAGCTCCGGAGCGTGCAGTCCTCGCGCGAGTACTCGGCCGCATTGAACGAGATCGACGGCGTCGAGAAGCAGATCCGCGGGACCGAGGACCGAGTGCTCGAGCTCGAGGAGGAGATCGAGAAGGCCTCCGGCGAGCTCGGCGAGCGCGAAGAGACGCTTCCGGCCGAGACCGAGCGGCACGAGGAGCGCATGAAGGACTGGCGCGCCGAGCAGCGCGACATCAACGAGCAGCTCGCGAAAGCGAACGAGGAGATCGCGCGTCTCGAGGCCGAGATCCCGCCGCGCGATCGCGCCGAGTTCCGGCGGCTGATCGACAAGAAGCACGGGCTCGCCGTCGCCGTCGTGATCGGCAGATCCTGCTCCGCCTGCCACGTCAACATCCGTCCCGCCGCGATGCAGATCCTGAAGCAGGGCCGCGAGATCGTGTACTGCGACACCTGCAAGCGGATCCTCTATTACGAGCCGCAATCGTCGTGAGCCGATAGTCGGAAGTCGGAAGGCGGCAACCGTGGAAGCGCCCGGCATCGGATCGGCTTTCGGCACACGGCTCCCGGCTCACGCCCGTTGAAGTTCCACGCCCACGTCGACGGCGCCGCCCGCGGCAACCCCGGACCGGCGGGCGCGGGCGTCCACGTGGCCGCGGAGCCCGAGCTTCCGGAGGAGGAGCACTTCGAGGCGCTCGGTAGGGCGACCAACAACGTCGCGGAGTACCGCGCCCTCCTGCTCGCGCTCCGGCGCGCCGAGGAGCGCGGCGCGACCGAGGTGTCGATCGCCTCGGACAGCCTTCTCCTCGTCCAGCAGATGCTGGGCCGCTACCGGGTCAAGGCGCCGCACCTCCAGCCTCTCTTCGCCGAAGCGCTCGCCCGGGCGAAACGCTTTCACCGGTTTGCGATCGCGCACGTGCCCCGCGAGCGGAACAAGAAGGCGGACCGCCTCGCCAACCTCGGCGCCGATGCGAGCGAGCGGCAGATGGGCGGCGAGCGCTTCGGGCGCGAGGGATGAGCGGCGCGGTCCCCGCGCCAGAGATCGCCGCCCGCCGGATTGCCGCCCTCGAGACGATCGCGCGAGCCGCCGCTCGGGCGGGACGCCGCGCCGAGGACGTGGCGCTCATGGCGGTGACGAAGACCCAGACCGCCGAGACCGTCCGCAACGCCGCTCGGGCGGGCATCGTCCTGTTCGGCGAGAACCGGGTGCAGGAGGGGACGGCCAAAATCGAGGCGCTCGGGAAGGAGTTTCCGGCGATTTCCTGGCGGCTGGTCGGTCCTCTCCAGACCAACAAGGCGAAGTCGGCGCTACAATGGTTCTCAGCCTTGGAAACTCTGGACAGGGAAAGACTTGCGACCCGCCTGGAGGGGATCCTCGCCGAGGCGTGGCCCGGCCGGCGGCTGCCGGTCCTGCTCGAGGTGAACGTCGGGGGCGAGGCCTCGAAGTCGGGCGTCGCCCTCGAGCAGGCGCCGCGGCTGCTCGAGGCGGCGCTCGCGTGTCCCCATCTCGAGGTGCGCGGCCTGATGACGGTGCCGCCGTACGACGAGGACCCCGAGGCCTCGCGGCCCCACTTCCGCCGCCTCGCGGCCCTGCGGAATCGGCTCGCCGCCGACTTCCGCAGGCCGCTGCCCGAGCTCTCCATGGGCATGTCCCACGACTTCGCCGTCGCGGTCGAGGAGGGCTCGACCGAGGTCCGCATCGGCACCGCTCTCTTCGGCCCGAGGCTCGCGCCGTGAACGTCGGAGGCTCGGCGGGAGGCGCGATCATCGACGTCATCCTCTGGCTCCTCCAGGGGCTCTGGTGGATCGTGATCATCTCGGCGCTCATCTCGTGGGTGAACCCCGACCCGAGGAACCCGATCGTGCGCTTCCTCTGGGGCGTGACCGAACCGCTCTTCCGTCCGTTCCGCCGCCTGGTCCCGCCCTCCCGGATGGGCGGAATCGACATCTCGCCGCTCTTCGTGCTCGGCATCATTTATCTGCTCATGAGCTTTCTGAGGCGCCTCGCCATCGGCGTCTGATCACGGAGGTTTTCATGCGTCCACGGATGACTCCGCTCGAGATTCAGAAACGCGAGTTCACGCGCAAGTGGAAGGGCTACGACCCGATGGAGGTCCAGCAGTTCCTCACCGACGCCGCCGAGGACATGGAGGCGCTCGCGCGCGAGAACGCCTCGCTCGACGGCCGCCTGCGGAGCCTCGAGCAGGAGAACGAGGAGCACCGCGAACGCGAGAGGATCCTCAAGCAGACGCTGCTGTCCGCGCAGGCCGCCTCGGAGGACATCCGCGCGGCCGGCCGCCGGGAGGCCGAGCTCACCGTGCGCGAGGCCCAGGACTCGGGGGAAAGGCTGACGCACAGCGCGCTGCAGCGCGCCGCCGAGATCGAAAAGGCGATCCATGAGCTGAAGCTTCAGCGCACGAACTTCCGACTGCAGCTCCAGAAGATGATCGAGCTCTTCCAGCAGGTCCTCGACTTCGACCGCGACGAGGACGACAAGGAGAGGCCGTTGTCGTATCTCACGCGCAAAGCGAACAAGGAAGAGACGGCCGGCTGACATCCGGCACGCGAAGCGCCGCCGGATGTCATCCCGAGGGCCGCAGGCCCGAGGGATCCCTTTAGTAGAGTTACCCGGACTCTAAAGAGGTCCCTCGCTTCGCTCGGGATGACAAAGTGAAAGGAGTGATCTCTCGCACAGTGTCTTCGCTCGAAATTCGCAACATCGGTTGCCTCGCGACGCCGGTCGGCACGACGGCGCGGCGCGGCAAGGCGCAAGGCGAGATCCGCCGCATCCCAAACTGCCGCCATTCGCGCCGAGGACGGCCGTTTCATCTTCGTCGGGAGGAAACCGACTACGCGGCGCGAGTTCGTCGGCCGCCCCGCCGACGTGACGCTCGACGCAGCCGGACGCGCCGTCATTCCCGGGCTCGTCGACGCGCACACGCATCCGGTGTGGCTCGGCGATCGCGGCGTCGAGATCGGTCGCCGCCTGGCGGGCGAGACCTACGCGACGATCGCGGCGGAGGGCGGTGGCATCAACGCCACGGTGCGCGCGACGCGGGCCGGCTCGGACGCGGCGCTCTCCGACGCGGTGCGGGAGCGACTCCGCGCGATGCTCGCCCACGGGACCACGACGGCAGAAGCGAAGTCGGGCTACGGACTGACCGTGCGCGACGAGATCCGCGCGCTGGAGCTCCTCCGCGAGCTCGGCAGGAACCCGGAGCTGCCGCGCCTCGTGCCCACCGTTCTCGCCGCGCACGAGATTCCCCCCGAATTCCGCAGCGACCGCTCGGAATGGGTGCGTCTCGTGGCCGAGGAGATCGTGCCGCGCGTCGCGCGGGAGCGTCTCGCTCGGTACGCCGACGTCTTCTGCGAGCAGGGCGTCTTCACCGTCGAGGAATCGCGGACGATTCTCGAGGCCGCCCGCCGCGCGGGGCTCGGCCTCCGCGTGCACGCGGACGAGCTCGCCCTCTCGGGCGGCGCGCGGCTCGCGGCGGAGCTTCGCGCCGCATCGGCGGACCACCTCCTCTTCATCGGACCCGAGGAGATCGCCGCGCTCGCCGCGGCCGGAACCGTCGCCGTGGTGCTGCCCGGGACCGCTTGGTGGATGCGCTCGCGCCGCGCGCCCGCGCGCGATCTCGTCGCCGCGGGCGTTCCGGTGGCGATCGCGTCGGACGCCAACCCGGGCACCTGCTTCACCGAGTCCCTGCCCGCGGTGGCGGCCCACGCGTGCCTCGACTCCGGCCTCTCCGTCGAGGAGACCCTCACGGGCATGACGCTGAACGCCGCGGCCTCGCTCGGCCTGGCGGCGGAAGTCGGCTCGATCGAGGCGGGCAAGCGCGCCGACCTCGTGGTGCTCGACGCGCCGGACGACCGGCACCTCGTCTATCATTGGGGCGTCAACCTCGCCGCGACCGTCGTTCGCGACGGCCGCGTGGCATGGAGCCGACCGTCATGACGGACTTTTCCCGGCTCAGCGTCGACGACTTCCTGGCGGCCGTGGCCGCCCAGACCCCGACTCCCGGCGGCGGCACCGCCGCGGCGATCGCGGGGGCCATGGGCGCGGCGCTCGCGGAGATGGTCACGGGCCTGACCCTCTCGAAGGAGAAGTACGCCGCCTCCCACGCCGCAGTCCGCCCCATCGCCGAGGCGGCGCCGCTCGCCCGCGCCGAGTTCCTGACGCTCGCGCGCGAGGACTCCGAGGCTTACGACGGCGTGGTCGGGGCGCGGCGGCTTCCCAAGGAGACCGAGGAACAGAAGACCGAGCGGGCCCGCCGGATCGCCGCCGCCAACCTCCGTGCCGCGGAGGTGCCGATGCGCACGGCGCGGGCCGCCGCCCGGCTGCTCGCCGCCCTGCCCGAGCTCGCCGAGAAGGGAAACCCCAACGCGGTCTCCGACGTCGGGGCGGCCGCCCTGCTGCTCGACGCCTGCGTCGAGGGAGCCCTCCTGAACGTGGGCATCAACCTCGGCGGCGTCGAGGATGCGGCTCTCGTCTCGGAGCTCCAGAGCGAGACCGCGGTGCTCCAGGAAGAATCGCAGCGCCTCCGGTCCCAGGTCCTCGCGGTCGTCCGCAAGCGCTTCTGACCATTCGTCGGGCTCTCCTAAATCTCTGCAGTAGAGAGCCTTTGGGATCAGCCTCGCGTCGTCACGAATTCTCTTGACGAGTTCGTGCCCATTTGTTAGTCTGTCTTTATTGAGTCGCGCGACACCCGCAACGGGTCGCGCGATTTTCTTTTGCGCCCCGCCCTCCTCGACCGAATTCCCTGAGCGCTCGGCGCTTCGGCTCGCGGCGCGACGCCGCCGCGGCGTCCGGCGCCGCGCTCCGCGTCACGAAAGGCGCGCCAATGACCGCTTCTCTCCTTCTTCCGACCCCGGCGGAACCGCCGCATAGAATCCCAGCCCGATGCCCGGAAAGCGCCCGACCCTGTACCTCGTCGACTCGATGTCGAACATCCATCGGGCCTACCACGCGATCCAGCGCCTCTCGACGTCCGCCGGCCGTCCGACGAATGCCGTGTACGGCTTCGTCACGATGCTCCGGAAGATGCTGCGCGAGCATCAGCCGGACCTCCTCGCGGCCGCCTGGGACGGGCCGCAGCGAACCCAGCGCCACGAGGCGTTCGCCGCGTACAAGGCCAATCGCCCCGCCATGGCGGACGACCTGTCCGTCCAGCTCCCGGACATCCGCGAGGCGCTCGCCGCCTACCGCATCCCCATCCTGGAGCTGCCCGGGTACGAGGCCGACGACGTAATCGGAACGCTCGCGAAGAAGGCGGAGACGCAGGGCTACGACGTCGTGATCGTCACGGCCGACAAGGACATGCTCCAGCTCGTCTCCGGCGACCGGATCCGCGTGTTTCACACCGGCAAAGAGATCTTCCTCGACGATGCCGGCGTGGGCGCGTTCTTCGGCGTGCCGCCCGGACAGGTCGTCGACGTGCTGGCCCTGATGGGCGACAGCGTGGACAACGTGCCCGGAGTTCCGGGCGTCGGCGCGGTCACGGCGAAGAAATGGATCTCCCAGTACGGGAGCCTCGCGGGTCTTCTCGAGCGCGCGGAGGAGATCAAGGGAAAGGTCGGCGAGAGCCTCCGCGAGCACCGGGAGGATGCGCTCCTCTCGCGCCGTCTGGTCGAGATCCCGGTCGACCTGCCGGTCGATTTCGACGCGAATGCCCTGCGGCGCGCCGATCCCGACTACGGCCGCCTCAAGGAGCTCTTCGTCCGGCTCGAGTTTCACTCTCTCGCCGCCGAGATCCAGGGCGAGGCGGCCGTCGCGCCCGAGCTTGCGATCGAGCGCGTCCCGGCGGGCCAGCCGTTTCCGGCGCCGTGCGGCCGGGTCGGCGTCGCGCTCTTGACGCGTGGCGACCAGGCTCTCCTCGCCATCAGCGACGGAGAAACGACGCGCATCGCCGAGGAGAAGGTCCCGGCGATCATCGAGCGCTTCCGGACCCTCGAGGGCGCGGGCGCCGTTTTCTCGATGGGCGACGCGAAGCCGCTCGAGACGCTGCTCGCGAGGTCCGGCGGCGGCGTCCACGCGGACCTCTTCGACGTCTGCCTCGCCCAGTACGTGCTCGCGCCCGGGGTGGCGAGCGCCGAGCTCGAGCCCATGGCCTTTCAGCGGCTCGGCCAGCGCCTCCTCGCCGACAAGGAGGCGGGCGTCTCCGCCTGCGGGCTCCCGGGCGAGTACGAGATCGCGAACGCGGACCGCTGGCTCGCCGAGCGCGCGTCGGCCGCCGCCGCGCTCGCCCCCGTCCTCGCCGAGGAGCTCGCGGCGCGGCCGGAGCTCGATCGCCTCTATCGGGACATCGAGCGGCCGCTCACGCCCGTGCTCGCGCGCATGGAGCTCGCCGGAGTCGCCATCGACCTTCCACTCCTCGCGGAGATCTCACGACGCATGGAGGGCGAGCTGCGGGCCCTCGAGCGGACGATCTGGGATGAGGCGGGCGAGGAGTTCAACGTCAACTCGCCGGTCAAGCTCGGCCAGATCCTCTTCGAGAAGCTGAAGTACCCGTCTTCGAAGAAGACGGCGAAGACGCGCACGTCGTCGACGGGCGTCGAGGTGCTGACGGAGCTCGCGGAGCAGGGGCTCTCGCTGCCGAAGCGCGTTCTCGAGTACCGCGAGATCTCGAAGCTGAAGGGCACGTACGTGGACGCGCTGCCGGCGATCGCCGACGCCGGTGGACGGGTGCACTCGTCGTTCCGGCAGAACGTCGCCGCGACGGGACGGCTTTCGTCGTCGGACCCGAACCTCCAGAACATCCCGATCCGGACCGTGACCGGCCGTGAGATCCGGAAGGCGTTCGTCGCGCCGCCCGGTTCGAAACTCGTGGTGGCGGATTATTCGCAGATCGAGCTGCGCATTCTGGCGCATCTCTCGGGAGACGCCGCGCTCGTCCGCGCGTTCGAGGAGGGCCAGGACATCCACCGGGCGACGGCCGCGAAGATCTTCGGCGTGGCGCCGGACCTCGTCAGCCACGAGATGCGCTTCGCGGCCAAGCGCATCAACTTCGCGCTTCTCTATGGCATGGCGGCGTTCACCCTCGGCAAGGAGCTCGGCGTCTCGACGTCGGAGGCGAAGACCTACGTCGACTCCTACTTCAACCAGTTCCCGAGCGTGCGCGCGACCCTCGATGGGATCCTCGAAGAGGCGCGGCGGACACGGGAGGTGAGGACGCTCTTCGGACGCGTGCGCCCGATCCCCGACATCGTCGCTTCGAACGGCGCCGTGCGCGCGAACGCGGAGCGCATGGCGCTGAACGCGCCCTTCCAGGGCACCGCGGCCGACATCATCAAGATCGCGATGATCCGGCTCGACCAGGCGCTCGCGAGTCGCGGGCTCGCCACACGGCTCGTGCTGCAGGTCCACGACGAGCTCGTCCTCGAGGCCCCGGATGCGGAGATCGAGCGCATCGAGGGCCTCGTCGCCGAGGTCATGGAGGGCGCGGCGCAGCTGAAGGTCCGCCTCGCCGTGGACGTCGGATCGGGAGTCAACTGGTTCGAAGCCAAGTGACCGCGCCGCCGCACGCGGCGCGGTCATCCCGAGCGCCGTGAGGCGCGAGGGATCCCGCCCTTGGCAAGCCGTTCTCGCTTCGAGTCCGGGATCCTGCTTCGAGTCCGGGATCCCTCGCTTCGCTCGGGATGACGCAGAACCGCGCCGCCGCACGCGGCGCGGTCATCCCTCCACTCCGGCTGAGAGCGTCGTGGCGTCCCGGCGCTGCGCCGTGCCCGACCGCCGGCACCTCTCCGATATACTTTCTTCACTTCCATGCGACGGATGAGTCGAGCCTTGTCCATCGTGGCGCTGTGCGCCGCCGGGATGGCCCCGTACGCGGGCGCTCAAACGCCGCCCGCTCCGACACCGACTCCCGCCGCCGTACTCTCGGTTCCCGCGCCGCCGTCGTCGCCAGCGGCTCCCGGAGCCGCGCCAGCGCCGAGTCCGACCGAAGTCACGCTGCCGACGCCGACTCCGATCGCGCCGAACGCGCTGAAGATCCGCGACGTCCCGTCGATCGTCGTCGAGCGGCTGCCGGCCGATAACCCGTTCGGCCGGGCCGTCGACGTTCCCGCCGCTCTCCCGCAGAAGCTCGCGTTCGCCGACGTGACGGCGCCGGCCGCCTTCTTCGTGACCGTCCACGTCGATCCGACGGGCCGTCCATCGAACATCCGGCGCGACCACGACCCGATCCCGTCCCTCGCGGCGGATTCGCTCAAATCGATCTCGCGATGGACGTTTTCCCCGGCGCGCCGGGGCGGCCAGCCGGTGGAGACCTGGGCGCCTTACCGCGTGGATCTCTCCGTCGAGATCCGCTCCCCGAAGATCACGCAGATGGGATTGACGCCGGTCGCACCCTCCACGCCGCTTCCGAAATCCTTCGACTGGCCCGCCGACGCCGACTGGCTCGAGAGCCGGCATGTGCCAGCGCCGCAGGACGGGACGGTGCCCATCGACCAGGTGGATACCGCGCCGATTCCGCAGAAGACGCCCTGGTCGGCGGACTCCTACAAGGGACCGTTCTCGGCGAAGTACTGGGTCAAGGTGGACACGAGCGGCCGAATCACGCGCGCGATTCCGATCGAGGTCAGCGATCCGGTTCTCCTCGCCTATTTCCGGCGCTCGATGAACTCGTGGGCGCTTCGCCCGGCGCAGGCGGGCGGCGCCGCGGTCGAGTCCTGGAACGAGCTGACGCTCGGGGGCACGATCTCCTACTCGGACGACGTCAAGCAGATCGTCGCCCTGCGCAAGGACATCGGCCAGGCTCAGACTCCCGGACTCTGAGCGGGCCGCTGCGCGGCCCGACCCAAATGAGAGGGAAAGTCGCTGCAGTTCTCTCTCCCTGGGATAGATACTGTGGCGAACTCGATTCCGTCTCGATGGCTCGCCGAAGCGGCTAGCGGACGATCTCCCTCCGGTCGCCGATGCGGCGCGTCACCTTCGCGCCGTCGAGGTATTCGAGGAGAGGAATCGCCAGCCGGCGGGTCAGGCCGAACATCTCCTTGAACTGCGGGACCTCGAGCGGGATGAGGCCCGACGCGCGCAGCCGCGCCACCACGTCGTCGACGGCCGACCTCGAAACGAACCATCCTCCGGGGAGACGAACGAGGTCGCCCCGCTTGACGAGATACGCGATGAGTCCCTCGACGACCTTCGGCCGGTGGTTCACCGCCTGTGCGGCCTCGGCCGGCGACGGCGGATCGAGGCCCCGCTCGCGAAAGACGCTCGCGATGCGGTCCGACAGCTCACGGTCCGCGCCCGCGAGGTCGTTCCTTCCGGGCAGACGGGCCTCGTCGCCGGCGATCGTCACGACGCCGCGCGACACCAGCGCGCCCTCGATGGCCTCGGCCCATTTCGGATCGGTCCCCGGAAGGACGCGCTGCAGGAGCGTGCTGCGGGAGACGCCGACGCCGGCTCCCGACGTCGCGAGGAGCGCCTCGAGCTCGCGGCCGGCGCGCGCCGCGACGCGCGCGAGCGCGGACTCCCCCACGTAGCGATCCGGCGAGCGCCGAAGCGCGTGCACCTGGCGCGCGGCGACTGCCGGGGCGAGCGCGGCACGCACCGCCTCGGGCCGGACGCCGGCGCGACGGGCGAGATCCTCTTCCCCCGCCCCGCGCTCGCGCGCCTGCTCGATCCAGAGCCGCAGACGATCGGCGAGGGACCCCGACTCGAGCGCGGCCAGCGACGCGAGCGCCTCCGGTCCGGAGCGTCGGCGCCAGGGGGGCGGGAGCGGGTCCAGCACCGTTCCCCCGCCGATCGTTTCGACCGGCGAGAGGCGGCGGGCGACGAAGCGGTCTCCGGGCGCCGCCGCGACGGGAGCGGACAGCCTCAGCTGCGCGAGCGCGGATCCGCCGGGAGGAAGGGTTCGCGATTCGAGCAGGCGCACGCTCGCCCGCACCTCGCTCGCGAAATGATGGAACGAGATCCGGCTGCCGCTCTCGAGCGGCGCCGATCCCGGCAGGAGCTCCAGACGCACGAGCAGACGGGACGACACCGGCAGCGCGCCGGGCGCGGACAGGACCAGCCCGCGGTGGAGGTCCGAGAGCTCGACGCCGACCAGGTTCGCGCTGACGCGCTCGCCCGCACGCGCGATCTCCTCCTCGCGCCCGTGGACCTCGAGGCGACGCACGCGCACGGGCCGCCGCGCGGGGAGCAACTCGAGCTTCTGGTCGCGCGAGATCGTTCCGGAGACGAGGCTTCCGGTGACGACCGGGCCGAAGCCGGGAATCAGAAAAGCCCGGTCGATCGGCAGCCGGACGGCGCGAGGCTCCCGCTCCTCGCCGTGCGCGCGGGCCGCCAGCCCCACGAGGGCGGACCGCAGCTCGCGGAGGCCTTCGCCGGTCACCGCGGACACCGGGACGATCGGCGCCTCCTCCAGGAAGGACCCGCGCGCGAGCTCGCGCACGTCGCTCGCCGTCACTTCCGCGAGCTCGCGGCCGGCGCGATCGATCTTCGTCACGGCGACGACTCCCGCGGGCAGCCCGAGCAGCCGCACGATGTCGAAGTGCTCGCGCGTCTGCGGCATGACGGACTCGTCCGCCGCGACGACGAGCAGCACCGCGTCGATCCCTCCCGCGCCCGCGAGCATGTTGCGCACGAAACGCTCGTGCCCGGGCACGTCCACGAATGAGACCCGCACACCGTCCCATTCCGCGTGGGCGAAGCCGAGGTCGATGGTGATGCCGCGGCGCTTCTCCTCGGGCAGGCGGTCCGCGTCGATGCCGGTGAGCGCCTTGATCAGCGCGGTCTTGCCGTGATCGATGTGTCCCGCGGTGCCGACGAGGAAGCGCTTCACGCCGAGAGAATATCGCTCGGACTTTGAGCGGGCCGCTTCGCGGCCCGACGGAGAGGGAGGGAAAGTCGCTTTCGAAATCTCTCCCTGCCGAACACTTCCACGCGCCTTCGACGATGGTAGCCTGCCGCCGTGCAATCGCGAATCGAGGAAGATCTCAAAACGGCCATGAAGCGCGGCGAGAAGCGGCGCGTCGCGACGCTGCGGCTGCTCCTCGCCAGCGTGAAGAACGAGCGCATCCAGGCTCAGCGGGACCTGACGGCCGAGGACGTCGAGGCGGTCATCCGCCGCGCCGTCAAGCAGCGCAAGGATTCGATCGAGCAGTACGGGAAGGGCGGCCGCCAGGACCTGGTGGACGCGGAGACCGAGGAGCTCGGCATCCTCGAGGGTTACCTGCCCCGGGGAATGTCGGATGCCGAGATCGAGGCCGCGCTGCGCGAAGTGATCGCCGAGAAGGGCCTCTCCTCCTCCCGGGACGTCGGTCTCGCGATGAAGGAGCTGATGGCGCGTCACAAGGGCCGCGTCGACGGGAAGCAGGCCCAGGCGATCGCCCGACGCCTCCTGCCGTGAGCGGCGTCGAGGCGGGACGGCGGGAAGAAATCGAGATCAAGCTCCCCGCCGCCGATCTCTCCCGCGTGCGCGACCGCATCGCGGAAACCGGCGGCCGGCTTCGCGCGGCGCGCCACGACGAATCGAACGATCTCTACGACGATCCCGAGCGAAAGCTCTCCGGCAGCGGCCGGACCGTGCGCCTGCGCCGCGCCTCGGGCCGGGCGGTGCTGACGTACAAGGGAGCGTCGCGCTTCGAGAACGGGGCCCGCGTGCGCGAGGAACGCGAGGTCGAAGTCTCGGATCCGTCGGAGGCCGACGCGATTCTCGCCGGACTCGGCCTGCGGAAGACGTTCCGCTACGAGAAGCGGCGCGAGGAATGGGATTCGGAGGGCTGCGTCGTCGCGCTCGACGAGACTCCGATCGGGAACTTCGTCGAGATCGAGGGCGATCCCGCCGCGATCCGGAGGACGGTCGCGGCACTGGGCCTCGACGCGAGCGAAGCGGTCCCCTACTCCTACGCGGAGCTCTACCTGCGGCGGCGCAAGGAGGATCCGTCGCTGCCCGCGAACATGGTGTTCGTCCCGGAGCCACGCTGAGCCGCCTCGATCCGGCCCTCTCGTGAGAGCCATCCTCCTCTGCGCGGGCAAGGGCACGCGCTTCCGACCGGTCACGGATCGCATTCCGAAGCCCCTCCTACCTTTCCTGAACGTTCCGATGGCGGTGCAGCACCTGCGGCGTCTTGAGGAGTCCGGCGTCGACCAGGTGGCGGTAAATCTCCATCACCTGCCCGAGCAGATCGAGCGCATGCTGCGCGAGCAGACGCCGCGCGCGCCAGAGCTCGCGTTTTTCCTCGAGCCCCGGATCCTGGGAACCGCGGGCGCCCTGCGCAACGCGGCATCGTTTCTGGGCGGCGGCGATTTTCTCGTCGTGAACTCCGACGCCGCGATCGCCCCGGACTTCGTCCGCCTCCTGGCACGGCACCGCGAATCGGGTCGCGCCGCGACGCTCCTGGTGACCGAAAACCGCCATCCCGATCGGTACACGCCGCTTCAGTCCGAAGGGGATCGCATCGCGGGATTCGGAACCACCGGGGATCGGCCGCTCCTCTACACCGGCGTCTGCGTGCTTGCCCCGCGGCTCCTCGCGCGGATCCCCGTCGGCGAGGCCGCTCTCGTCGCGGACTTGTGGCAGCCCCTGCTCGACGACGGTCGGGAGGAGATCGGCTTCGTCGTGCACGATGGACCGTTCGCCGATCTCGGCCGCCCGGGCGATTTCCTGCGCGCGTCGCTCGAAGCGCTCGCTCGCGGAGGCCCCTTCCCCGCCGGAGCCGGCGTCTTCGACGGCACGCGGCGCGTGCTCGGCGGCTTCGGGAGCGTCGACGTCGAGGCGGGCGACTGCGCCATCGCGGAGGGGGCCGTGATCGGCGCCGGCGCCATCCTCCGCCGCACCGCCGTGTGGGAGGGAGCCGACCGTCGGCGCGGGCGCGCGCCTCGAGAACTGTGTCGCGGCTCGCGGACGCATCGCGCCCGGCTCCCACCATGAGAAAGCCCTTCTCTGGTCCGCCGACCCGTCCGGGGAAGCGGTCGCGCTCGATCTCTCCGGGTTCGATGTCGATTCTCATGGTTTCCACTCCCTTTCGCCGCGGCGGTAGTAGAGGCTTCGCAGTTTTGCGGTCTGGCCGTACACGCGGAGGACGGCCATGCCGTCGTGCCCGTTCCAGAGGTAGACCGAACCCGGCGTGGACTCGCCCATTTGAGAGAACGAGCAGATGTCCGAGGCGTTGAACCGGATCGGATCCTCCGGGTGATCGAGGTAGTGACCGGGACTTCCGGGGTCCGGCACGCGCGTCCCGGTCATGATTCCGGGCAGCACGTCGTTGCGCGTCCAGGGGTACGTGATGCCGAGAAAGCGGTCGACACCGCTCGCGATCTCCGCCGTGCGGATGCCGTTGCCGTTTCCGTCGGCGTAGAGCGCCCACTCGTAGCGATCGCCGTTGCGGCGGAACTTCAGGCCGACGTTGCGGCCCTTCGAGATCGCGTAGGACCGAGACAGGTAGAAGGCGACGCTCGCCTCGTGCACCGCCGACCGCAGCGAAACTTCCTCCCTCAAGCGCATGACGCCCGGCGTCGCGATCGCCAGCATTCCGGCGAGCGTGGTCATGCCGAGCAGCAGCTCGAAGATCGACAGGCCGGCGTTCGGGCGAAGAGGCCCGGGGCCCTGAGGGCCCCGGGCGGGCGGGGGATTCACCGTCCTTTGCCCACCGGGACGGCGGTGGCGGGTTTCTCCTTCGACGCCGACGCCGGGGAGGAGCGGCGGGAGGTCGAGGAGGCGGAGCGCACCTTGGCCGACAGCGTCGTGGGACCGCTGACGGCGACGTAGGGCTTGAGAGTCGTGAAGAGCTTCTCGCCGATGCCCTTGACCTCCATGAGGTCCTCCGGGCGGGCGAACGGCTTCTCCTTGCGATGCTCGACGATGCGGGCGGCGACCTTGGACCCGAGACGGGGCAGATAGGCGAGCTCGGCGGCCGTGGCCGTGTTGATGTTGACCTTCGGGGCCGCGCTGGTTTCCATGCTCTCGCCGAAGAGCAGCGCGCCCGTGCCGAGACACAGCAGCGCGGCGAGAGCAGCGGCGCGAATTCGGGACGTGTTCATCGAACGCTCCTTGTCCATTTCGAATCGGATGGTTTCTCGGGGGTTTCGTGCGAACGGATTTGTCCTCATCGGGTTCTCTTCGATCAGGCGTTCTCCATCGGCACCTCCTTTCGTTTCGAACCGGCGCGAATCGCGAAAGGCATGCCGCCCGGCCGGCGCGCGCCGAAGTCGCGGCAGGCGCGCGAGTTGTCGGAGTGGGGGCATGCCGCGGCCGTGCGAGCAACTGTCGTGGTTCCGGGCGCCGCGGCGCCTCCGCCGCGTCGCAAGCGCTCGAGCGAAGGGACTTCGCGGCGCCGCCAAGCGGTTCTGTCGGGTGTCCAGGTTCCTGTCAGCCGCCGTGTAGACTGCCGGCGTGGCTTCTCGCGAGGTCGTCGTCGGCGTCTCCGGCGGTTCCGGCGCGCGTCTCGGAAAGCGATTCGTCGAAGTCGCGCTCGCCTCGAGGAACCTCGGCCGCCTGCACCTGGTGGTCTCGGAGCCCGCTCTCATGGTGGCCCGCACGGAGATCGCTCCCGCGATCGCGACGCCCCGGGAGTGGGCCGCCGCGCTCGAGATCCCGGCGGCGCTTCGCCGGCGCGTCGAGATTCACGAGAACGCCGACGTCGGCGCGTCGATCGCCTCGGGCAGCTACCCCACGGCCGGCATGGCGGTCATCCCGTGCAGCGGCGGGACGCTCGGCGCGATCGCGAACGGCATCGGAAGAGACCTGCTGCAGCGCGCGGCCGACGTCTGCCTGAAGGAACGGCGGCCGCTCGTCCTGGCGCTGCGCGAGTCGCCGTATTCGCTCGTGCACATCGAGAACATGCGGCGCGCGACGCACGCGGGCGCCATCGTGGCGCCGCCGACTCCGGCGTTCTACGTGGACGCGCCATCGGTCGACCGGTTCCTCGACGCGTACTGCATCCGCGTGTGCCGGCTGCTCGGGCTCGTCCCGCGAGATGCCGGGTTCCGATGGGAGGGCGCGCGCCCGCCGCGGCGTCGGCTGCCGAAGTGAGCGCCCGAGCGAGCGTCGCCCACTCGCTCCGGACGACGCTCGAGATGATCAAGTTCAGCCACACGCTCTTCGCGCTGCCGTTCGCGATCTACGCGGCGTTCCTCGCGGCGGACGGATGGCCGAGGCCGGCGACGCTCGGGAAAATCCTGCTCGCCATGATCGGCGCGCGCAGCGCCGCGATGGCGCACAACCGCCTCGCGGACCGCGAGCTGGACGCCGCGAATCCCCGCACGGCGAGACGCGCCCTCCCCTCCGGCGCCCTCTCCGTCGGCTTCGTGCGCGCGTTCCTGGCCGCCTCGATCGTGCTCTTCCTGGCGGCGGCCGCGAGCCTGAACCGGCTGACGCTCGCGCTGTCTCCCGTCGCACTGGCGCTGCTCCTCCTCTACTCGTACACGAAGCGCTTCACGTCGCTGTCCCACCTCGTGCTCGGCCTGTGTCTCGGCATCGCTCCGGTCGGCGCATGGATCGCCGTGCGGGGATCGTTCGCCGCGCTTCCGATCCTGCTCGGCCTCGCCGTGCTCTTCTGGACGGCCGGCTTCGACGTGATCTACGCGCTGCAGGACGAGGAGCACGACCGCCGCGCCGGCCTGCGCTCGATTCCCGCTCGATTCGGCGCGCGGCGCGCGCTCGTCGGATCCGCCATTTTCCACGCGGCGATGGTGGTGATGCTCCTCGGCGTCTGGAGGCTCTCCGGGAGGGGCGCCATCCTGCTCGCCGGCATCGGCGCGACGGCGGCGGCGCTCGTCTACCAGCACGCGATCGTGCGGCCCGGCGATCTCTCGCGCGTCAACGCCGCCTTCTTCACCGCCAATGGATTCGTCTCGGTGACGCTCGCCTGCTGCGGCATCGCGGACGTCCTGAGCCGCCGGGTGGGACCGTGACGGTCCCGCTCACGGCCGCGCTCGCGGCGATCGTCGCCGCGCTCGTGACGACCCCGACGCCGCCCGGCGGGAAACCCGCGCCGATCACGATCAGCGGAACGATCGCCGCCCCGGACGGCGCGCCGCTTCCGGCCGAGGCGCTCGTGCGCGTCTGGCTCGAGAGCGAGCCGTCCCGCCAGCAGCCCGCGCGGCGCGTCGCCGAGACGACCTTCCCGGCGGCGGGCCAACGGTTCCCGATCGCCTTCGCGCTGACCTACCCGGCCGAGGGCATCGATCCCGCGGGGCGCTATCAGCTCCGCGCGCTGATCAGCGCGGGCAAGAAGGTCCTCTTCTTCGCGCGGCTCGGCCGGGCCGTGGCGCTGGACGGATCGCCCTCGAAGGTCGAGATCGACGTCGAGGCCTTCGGCGGAAAGAAGCTCCAGGTCACGGCGATCTCCGGCGAACATGGGACTGTCCGGCGACTGGCGCCTGACGGCCCTGCCGGGCCCGCCGATCACCGTCGACGCCGAGGGCGCCGCGCCGACGCTCGCGATCGATGGCGCGGCGAAACGGATCTCGGGGTCGACCGGCTGCAACCAGTTCTTCGGCACGGCCGCAGTCGGGAGTACGAGCGAGCTCTCCCTCGACCCCTCCGGGATGACGCGGAAGGCCTGTCCCGACGCGGTCACGGCGCTCGAGAGCGCCTTCCTCGCGGCGCTGCGCGGGACGACGTCGTACCGGATCCGCGGCGCCACGCTCGAGCTGCGCGCCGGCGATCGCGTGCTCGCGCGATTCGAGCGCCGGCGGGCCGCGACGCCGTCGGATTAGAATCGCCCCCCGACATGCCCATCCCGAGCGAAGGGGACGTCAAACTCCGACATCTGGCGATCGACGGCCCGATCGGCGTGGGCAAAACCTCGCTCGTCGAGATGCTCGCCCGGCGCTTCCACGGCACGAAGATCCTCGAGGACGTCGACAACCCGTTCCTTCCGGATTTCTACAAGAAGAAGAAGGGAGCGGCCTTCCAGACGCAGCTCTTCTTCCTTCTGTCGCGATACCAGCAGCAGCAGGAGATCGCGCAGATCGACCTCTTCTCGACGCTGGTCGTCGCGGACTACCACTTCCCCAAGGACAAGATCTTCGCGTGCCTGAATCTCGACGACTCGGAGCTCCTCATCTACGACCGTCTGTACACGCTGCTCGCGGAGTCGGTGCGCAAGCCCGACCTGGTGATCTACCTGCAGGGGTCGCTCGAGACGTGCCTGAAGCGGATCAAGAAGAAGAAAGGCAACCTCGAGAAGAGCGTCACGCCGGAGTACCTGGCGCAGCTGATCGAGGCCTACAACTACTACTTCTACCACTACGAGGAGACGCCCCTCCTCGTCGTCGACACCAACGAGATCGACTTCGTCAACCGGCCGGGAGACTTCGACGATCTCGTGGCGCAGATCCAGAGGGTCAAGAAGGGCGTCCAGTACTACGTCCCCGCGACGAGCGCCCCGCCCAAGTGACCGCGCCGCCGCCCGCGGCGCGGTCATCCCGAGGCGCGTGAGCGCCGAGGGATCCCTTTCTTGAACAGGCCGGGCTCAAACGGAATCCCTCGCTCCGCTCGGGATGACAAGGATCGCGGATCCGCGCGAATCACCGGTCACCCGAAGCGCCCGCCGACGGAACGCGGGCGGCCACAAGGGCCGCCCCTGCGTTGGCCGCCTGGCCGAGCCGTTCGCGGTCGATCTGTAGGGGCGGGGCTCGTCCCCGCCCGCGCTTTGCTGCGGGTCACGCCACACCCCCCGCCCTGACCTATAATTCCGGCTTCGCCCTGCTCGGCGGCGATCCCCGGGGCTTTCCAGGCGGGGACCTTGTGGTCCCCGGGCCCTAGTCGGGGACGTCGACCGAAAGGAAAGGAGCGAACGATGGCCGTCCTTCCGGAAGACGAACCCCTCTCCATTCCCCTCCTCGTCGCGGCGAAGGGCCAGGAGCGCATCGCGATGATGACGGCGTACGACGCGCCGTCGGCGGCGCTCCTCGACGCGGCCGGCATCGACGTCCTTCTCGTCGGGGACTCCGCCGAGATGACCGTCTACGGCGAGCCGAACACGCTGACCGCCACCATGGACGCGATGGTGCGCCACACGAAGGCGGTGTCGCGTTCGGCGCGGCGCGCCGTGGTCGTCGGCGACATGCCGTTTCTCTCCTACCAGGCCGGCGTCGAGCGGGCGGTCGAGAACGCGGGCCGCTTCCTCGCCGACGGCGGCGCCGCGGCCGTCAAGGTCGAGGGGGGCGCCGCATCCTGCCCGCCGTCGAGGCGATCCTCGCGGCGGACATCCCGGTCATGGGCCACCTGGGCCTGACGCCGCAGTCCTACCGGAAGTTCGGCGGTTTCAAGGTGCAGGGCCGCGAGGCGGAGTCGGCCCGCGCGATCCTCGACGACGCGAAGGCGCTCGCCGACGCCGGCTGCTTCGCCCTGGTCCTCGAGTGCGTGCCGGATTCGCTCGCCGCGGAGATCACCCGCTCGGTGCCGATCCCCACGATCGGCATCGGCGCCGGCGCCGCGTGCGACGGGCAGGTGCTCGTGTTCCACGACGTGATGGGCCTGACGCCCGGCCACCGGCCCAAGTTCGTGCGCCGGTACGCGGATCTCTCCACCGTCATCGAGCAGGCGGCCCGCGCCTTCGCGCACGACGTCAAGAACGGGTCGTACCCGTCCCGGGAGGAGAGCTTCTCGGGCACGAAGCCGCCGCTGCGCCGGGTGCATTGATGCGGCGGGAGAACGCCGCATCGGAATCCGGGCCGGCCCAGCCGGGCCGGGTTCCGACGAGAAATTGATGCGGCGGGAGAACGCCGCATCGGAATCCGGGCCGGCGCAGCCGGGCCGGGTTCCGGTGGGAAATTGAGGACCATCCGCGACGTCCCGACGCTGCGCGAGCTCGTCGCGCAGGCGCGGACGGCCTCGCGTCCCGTCGCCCTCGTGCCGACGATGGGCGCGCTGCACGAGGGACACCTCTCGCTCGTGCGCCTCGCGCGCCGCGAGGGCGGACTCACCGTGGTCTCGATCTTCGTCAACCCGCTGCAGTTCGCGCCGGGCGAGGACCTGTCGCGCTATCCCCGACGGGAGAAGGAGGACGCCGCCCTCCTCGAGCGCGAGGGCGTCGACGTCGTGTACCTGCCGACCGAGACGAGCCTCTATCCCCCGGACTTCTCCACGATCGTCGACGTCGCGGGCGTGACCGAGGGCGGCGAGGGCGCGGCCCGGCCGGGGCACTTCCGCGGCGTCGCGACCGTGGTCCTGAAGCTCTTCCTGCGGGCGCTGCCCGACGTCGCGGTCTTCGGCCGCAAGGACCTCCAGCAGGTCGCCGTCGTGCGGCGAATGATCCGGGACCTCGACCTGCCGATCCGGCTCGTCGTCGGCGACGTCGTCCGCGAGAAAGACGGGCTCGCGATGTCCTCGCGCAACGCCTACCTCTCGCCGGAGGAGCGGCGCCGCGCGCCCGACCTCGCGCAGACGCTCATGGCGGCCCGGGCGCGCGCTCTCCGCGGCGCCCGCGACGCGCGGCGGCTCGAGGAGGATGCGCTTCGCCAGCTCGAGGCGGCGCGCTTTCAGATCGACTACGTCGAGGCGGTCGATTCGCTCACGATGCGCCGCTCCCCCGAGGTGCGTCCCGGCGTCTGCCTGGCCGCGGCCGTGCGCCTCGGCGGCACGCGCCTGATCGACAACGTCTACCTCCTCGACCCGTCGAAGGCATAGGATCGGGAGGATGAACGGTCCCGAGACCGACACCCTGGAGGCGCCGGCGCCGGCCGCGGCGACGCGGGACGCGCTCGTCCTCGGCGGGCGGTCCTTCCGCTCGCGCCTGATCGTCGGCACCGGCAAGTACGCGACGTTCCCGCTCATGCGGCAGGCGCTCGAGGAATCGGGCGCCGAGATCGTGACGGTCGCGGTGCGCCGGGTGAATCTCACGGACCGCTCCAAGGAGTCGCTCCTCGACCACATCCCCCGCGGCATGACGCTCCTGCCGAACACCGCGGGCTGCTACAACGCGGAGGACGCCATCCGCGCGGCGAGGCTCGGCCGGGAGGTCGGCCTGTCGCACTGGGTCAAGCTCGAGGTCCTCGGCGACGAGCAGACGCTCTGGCCGGACAACGAGGCGCTGCTCGCGGCGACGAAGACCCTGGTGAAGGAAGGCTTCATCGTCTTTCCGTACACGTCGGACGATCCGATCGTGTGCCGACGTCTCGAGGACGCGGGCGCCGCGGCCGTGATGCCGCTCGGCGCGCCGATCGGGTCGGGGCTCGGCATCCAGAATCCGAACTCGATCTCGATCATCCTCGAGCGCGCGAAGGTCCCGGTCATCGTCGACGCCGGCGTCGGGACCGCGTCGGACGCCTGCATCGCGATGGAGCTCGGCGCCGCCGGCGTTCTGATGAACACCGGCATCGCCGGCGCGAAGGATCCGGTCCGCATGGCGGGCGCGATGCGCGACGCCGTGCGCTCGGGACGGGATGCGTACCTCGCGGGACGCATCCCCCGTAAGCGTTACGCCACCGCCTCCTCGCCGATCCAGGGCGTCATCGGGACGAGCTAAACCGCGCCGACAAAGGGTTTACCGTATGGCCCGCGTTCGGCGCCGCCGGCGCCCGGCGCCCCCTGTCCTTCAGGTCAGTAATTCCCCTTGCAACGATTACAAGCCGCGTGCTACTTTCCGCCAGCTTTTAGTTAAAGACCCGCACATCCCAACAGCCGCTTCTTTTATGTTTTTCCTTCCCCCATCCGTACTCCTTCGCGGGCCGGCGTACGCGTGTTCGAAAGGGGGTCGGTCCTAGAGAGAGCTTGGCCCCGGCGTTCGGCGCCGGGTTTTTTCGATTGGCGTAAACGATTCGTCATTTTTTTTCGCCGGAAGCGGCACTGCCGACTTCCGGCCCAGGGATGAAACCCAGGAGATCTGTAAATCCCATGATGCAGCAATACACGGACAAGAACCTCAACTGCGTGGACTGTGGCGGCACGTTCCTCTTCTCCGCCGACGACCAGGAGTTTTATGCGCGCAAGGGCTTCACGAACGAGCCCAAGCGCTGCAAGCCCTGCCGCGACAAGCGGAAGATGGCGTCGGGCGAAGGCCGCGAGCGCACCTTCTACGACGTGACCTGCGACGGCTGCGGCAAGCAGACGCAGGTTCCGTTCAACCCGACCAACGGCAAGCCGGTCTACTGCCGCGAGTGCTACTCCGCGCGTCGCGCCCAGCAGTCCTACTGATCCGCTCTTCGTCGACTCGAGCCCCGGCCTCGCAGCCGGGGCTTTTTTTGTTAATGTCGGTCATCGCGTGACCACGAACGTATCCGCGCCGGCCGACGCGCGCGAGGGCGCCTCGCGGCTGCTCGAGCGAATCGGCCGAACTCCCCTGGTGGAGCTGCCGCGGTTCTCCCGCGGCGCGGCGCGCGTGTTCGCCAAGCTCGAACAGTTCAACCCCGGCGGTTCGGTGAAGGACCGGATCGCCAAGGCGATGGTCGAGGACGCGGAGGCGCGCGGCCTTCTCCTCCCCGGCGGCACGATCGTCGAGGCCACCTCGGGCAACACCGGCGTCGCGCTCGCGATGGTCGCGGCCGTGAAGGGATACCGCTGCGTGATCGTGATGCCGGAGGGCTACGGCCACGTCAAGGCGAGGCTCATGCAGGCGCTCGGCGCCGAGGTCGTCCGGACGCCGGCGGACGCGATGATGACCGGCGCGGTCGACCGCGCCCGCGAGATCGCCGCCGCCACGCCCGGCGCCTGCGTCCCGGACCAGTTCCACAACCCCGTCAACCCGCGCGCGCACTTCGAGACGACGGGGCCCGAGATCACCGCGGCGCTCGACGGGCCGGTCGACGCCTGGGTCGCGGGCGTCGGCACCACGGGGACCTTCGTCGGCGTGGCGCGCTACCTCTCGGAGGTGCAGCCGAACATCCTCCGCGTCGCCGTCGAGCCGCAGGGCTCGATCCTCCGCGGCGGTCCGCCCGGGCACCACGACGTCGAGGGGATCGGGCTCTCGCGGCTCTGGCCGATCCTCGACCGCTCCCTCATCGACGACGTCCTCGAGATCCGCGACAAGGAGGCCTTCGACACCTGCCGCACGCTGGCGCGCGAGGAGGGCCTCTCCGTGGGCGGTTCCTCGGGAGCGGCGGCGGCGGCCGCGCTGCGAATCGCCGAACGGCTCGGCCCCGGAAAGACGGTGGTCACGCTCTTTCCGGACGGCGCCGAGCGCTATCCCGACCAGGGCATCTTCGCCGCCTCGCGCCCCAAGGGATAGTCGGCGCGTGCCGCAGACTCGCTCATCGCCTCCGGCTCTTCGCGAGCAGCTGACGCGCCTTCCCGAGGAATAGAACGGGGGAACCATGGGCTTCTCGACCGACTGCATCCACGCCGGCAACGAGCCGGATCCCACGACGGGGGCCGTCGCCGTCCCGATCTACCAGACCTCCACGTACGTGCAGCAGGGGCTCGGCGAGAACAAGGGCTGGGAGTACGCGCGCACGCAGAACCCGACGCGCTCGGCGCTCGAGACGAACCTCGCGGTGCTCGAGGGCGGCGCCGGCGCGCGGGCGTTCGCCTCCGGCATGGCGGCGATCACGGCGATCTCGACGCTCGTCAAGCAGGGAGACCACGTCGTCTGCTCGAACATGACCTACGGCGGGACGTACCGGTACTTCACGAAGATCCTCGCCAACTACGGCGTCACGTTCTCCTTCGTGGACACCGCACGTGCCGAGGACGTCGAGCGCGCGATCCGCCCCGAGACGCGGCTCCTTCACCTCGAGACGCCGACCAACCCGACGATGCAGCTCTGCGACATCGCGCTCTTATCCGAGCTCGCCCACCGGAACGGGGCGATCGTCGTCGTCGACAACACCTTCGCGTCGCCCTACCTCCAGAAGCCGCTCGCGCTCGGCGCCGACATCGTGATGCACTCGACGACGAAGTTCCTGGGCGGCCACTCGGACACGGTCGGCGGCGCGGCGATCGCCAAGTCGAAGGAACACGTCGAGTGGCTGTCGTTCGTGCAGAACAGCTCGGGCGCAATCCTCTCGCCCATGGACTCGTGGCTCGTGCTGCGGGGAATCAAGACGCTCGTCGTCCGCATGGAGCGGCACGAGAAGAACGGCCGGGCGATCGCCGAGCACCTCGCGAAGCATCCGAGGGTCAAGAAGGTCAACTACCCCGGGCTCCCCTCGCATCCGCAGCACGCGCTCGCGAAGCGTCAGATGTCCGGCTTCGGCGCGATGATCTCGTTCGACCTCGGGTCGTTCGAGAACGCGAAGGCTTTCCTCGCGAAGGTCCAGCTCTGCTCCCTCGGCGAGAGCCTCGGCGGCGTCGAGACGCTGATCTCCCATCCGGCGACGATGACCCACGCCTCGATTCCGGAGGAGGAGCGCAACCGCCTCGGGGTGACGCCGGGCCTCGTGCGGGTCTCCGTGGGGATCGAGGACGTCGAGGACCTGATCGCGGACCTCGACCAGGCGCTCGAGGCGGTCCGCTAGGCCCGAACCGAGAGGGCTGACCGCCGATCCTTCTCGGCGGGACGAGGCCTGTTCTTCTTGCGGGCCCGGGCTTTGGAAGACCGCGCCGGCTTGGCCCGGCGGGCGGGTCGGACGGCCCGCGTCGGAGCCGCGGTCATCTTCTCGATCCACTGCGCGAATCCGGGCGAGGCCTTGTCGACCCGATAGCCCAGGACCTCGGGGAGCTCGTACGTGTTGATGCGCTGGATCGTCTCGCGCACGCCCTCGAACTGGGAGGACCGGGTCTTGATGATCAGGAGCATCTCGCCGTCGTCGCAGACGCGGCCCTTCCAGCGATAGACGGAGTGGATGTTCGGGAACGATGTTGACGCAGGCGGCGCGGCGGGCGCGCACGAGCGCGTGGGCGACGTCGAGCGCCTGCTCCTCGGTCCCGACCGAGGTGACGATGACGATGAGCTCTTCGGGCTTGGCCATGGGAGAGGGCATTCCATGCCCGCGGGAGGGCCAAGTCAAGAATTCATGAACACAATGGTAAAATTACCAGTCCGATCTTTGAGTCTCGCGCATTTCGACCGTGGGGGCGAAACGGCTTCGACGGGGACGTCGGCGCGAGAGGTTGCATGCCGAGGTCTCACCCCTCCTCGTAAAAGCAGGGTGAAAAACAGTAGCTGCGAACAACAGCAACTTCGCTCTGGCTGCTTAATTAAGTAGCCTCGTTGGACGGTGAGCGCACCCGACGCGCTCCGGCCGACGTCGCGAAATTCGGGTGTAGCGAGCGCGGTCCCCCGGCCGCGCCCGCGAAACGAATCCGGGGTTGCCCTTCCGCCGTTTTGCCTCTTCTCGAGGCGGCGGGGCGAGAACCAAGAAGAGGCTGAGCATGGAGTGGCCTCTCCTGTCGCGCTTCCGGACGCGGGTTCAACTCCCGCCGCCTCCACCAACTTCTCCGCGCCTGTCGGCCACATATCACTTTGATGGTAGAATGCCATCGGAGTGATGCAATGCCCAAGACCCTCACCGTTCGGATCGACGACTCCACGTATCGTCTCATCGCCGAGGCCGCGGCCAGGGAGAACCGGTCCGTCTCCAACTTCATCGAGACCGCGGCCCGGCAGCGCGCCGTCTCGGAGATCTTCGTCGCCGACGACGAGATGCAGGAGATTCGCTCGGACCTGGCCCTCGGCCGCCGGCTGAAGAAGGGCCACCGGGAGGCGGCGGCCGGCAAGGGCCGTTTTGTCTGAGTACCGCATCTTCGAGACCACGGGCTTCCAGCGGGACCTCTCGAGCCTGGGCCCCGAAGCCGCGAAGCGAATCCAGGGAACACTCGCTCGCCGCGTGTATCCCGTCCTGCGCGAAGCGCCTCGCGCGGTCCCGTCGTGCGCGCGGCTCAAGGACTGGGACCCTCCCACGTGGAGAGTTCGCATTGGCGCCTGGCGGATATTCTTCGAGATCGACGACGCCAGGCGGATTGTCTTCCTGACCGCAGCCGATCACCGCAAGGATGCCTACAGGTAACCCCTTGATATTTGCCGGAGAGGCCTTTCTCGTCGCGACACTCAGTCTTCTTTTGCTCCTCGAAGGCTGGAGATTGCCTTCGCGGCCGTCTTGTCGGTCACGCCCAGATGGCTGGCGATAGCTGAAAGGCTCAAGCCCAGAGCCCTCAGACGCCTCGCCTCGGACGCGATTCGAAGATGCGTGGGAAGCCGCGAGTCGAATAAGATCGCCTCGAACGCCATCTCCCCCGCGCTTCTAACTCTTCGCGAACGTGTCCACCAACTTCTTTTCTCGTGCCCGCTCGGGCGTATGCTTCCCGCCAGAAACCGCACAGAGGAGACGCCGTCATGCGCCGAGGCTCCATCGGGATTTTCCTCCTCCCGGTTTTTCTCTTCGTCTCTTCCGCTTCCGCGCAGACGTTCGACGTCCTCCATGTCTTCGACAACAGCAACGAGGCGCCTGTCGCACCGCTCCTCGCGGCACCCGACGGCAACCTCTACCTGCCGACGTGGGGCGGCGGGACGGGATACGGCGCCATCTATCGCCTGACGCCCGACGGCTCAGGCGGTTTCTCGTGCGCGACGATCCACGCGTTCTCGGGCACCGATGGGGCCAACCCCGCGGGCGGTCTCGTGGAGGGACCCGACGGCCTCCTCTACGGAACGACGAACATCGGCGGCTCGAGCGACTGGGGCGTGCTGTATCGCATCTCGATGAGCGGCGACTTCGAGCTGATCCGGAGCTTCAGTCTCGATGATGCCGCGGCGCCATCTGGCGAGCTCGTGCTGGCCGGCGACGGAAAGCTCTATGGCACTTCTCCGGTGGGCGGCGCGAGCGGCGGCGGCAATGGAACCGTCTTTCGTTACGACCCGAACGGGAACGCCTTCGAGATCGTCTACTTCTTCGGAAGCGTCACGGGCGCGAACCCGGAATCGGGCCTCCTGCTCGGCACCGATGGAAAGCTTTACGGCTCGACGCCGAACGGTGGCGCCGAGGGCTACGGCACTCTCTTCCGGCTGGATACCAACGGCAGCTTCGAGCTCCTGTGCTCCCTCCCGGCCGCCGATGCCATCAGCGTCTCGGGTCCCCTCGTCGAGGGGACCGGCTCGCTCTACGGGACGGCGCACGGGATGTACGACAACGGTTCCCTCTTCCGCTGGGACTCCGTGAATGGGTACGTGAAGATTCACGACTTCAGCGGCACCGACGGCTCGCGGCCGGTCGGCGGCCTCACCGCTTCCGGCGGTCTCCTCTACGGTGTCACCCAGAACGGCGGCCCCGACTTCGATGGCAACGTCTTCGTGTCCGACACGGATGGCAACGTGACGTCGCTTCACGTGTTCGATTACCTGGACGGGGCGCAGCCGTCCGCCCGACCGATCCGGGTCGGAATTTCGTGGGTCGGCACGACGATGACCGCGGGGCCGGGATTCTCGGGAACCGTCTACGCGCTCCCGGACGGCGGGCCTCTCTCGACGGTGTGCGCGTTCGGTCAGGGGGAGGGATACAACGCGTTCGGAACTCTCGTCGAGGCTTCCGACGGGAACCTTTACGGCACGACCGAGAACGGCGGGCTCTACTATGACCAGGGCACGATCTTCCGGCTCGGCAAGGACGGCCAGGTTGCGACGGTGCACTCGTTCAACCTGCTCGATGGTCGCTATCCGCAGGGGGATCTCGTCCAGGGATCCGACGGCGCCCTCTTCGGCATCACGAACTACGGCGGAGCGAACAACGGGGGCGCCGCGTTCCGCATGGACCTTTCCGGAACCTTCTCGCTCTTGCGCTCCTACGTCCCCGACGACGAGATCGGCGACTACCCGTCGGCGCTGGCGATCGGCCCGGACGGCCAGCTCTACGGACCGACCGCCGACGGGGGAAATTGCGGAGGCGGTTCCCTCTACCGTATGGGTGTCGACGGCTCGACCGCCAACCTCCACGACCTCTGCGACGGCGCGCGGGGGCCGCTCCTCTCGGCATCCGACGGGTTCCTCTATGGAACGGGAGGCGGCGCGGCCGTTTTCCGGCTCTCAACCGCCGGCGACTTCGAGGCCATCGCGAGCTATTCCTCGTTTCCCTTTTTCTTCGGCCCGTCCGCCCTGGCCGAGGGCCCCGATCAGAATCTCTACGCGATCGCCGGCGACGCCGTGAGCACGGCGCTGGTGCGGATCCTGAAGGATGGCCGTACCTCCGTGCTGCATACGTTCCTCGCTGGCTCCGGTGTGGCGACTGCCGCGACGCTGGTCACCCGCGGAGCCGACGGACGTCTCTACGGAGCGAGCGCTACCGGCACCGCCGACGATCCGGGAACCGTCTATCGCATCAGCGTCTACGGCGACTTCGAGCCGCTCCACGTCTTCGATCCGGCCGATCCACAGGTCCTCTCGCGTCTCCTCCAGGGGTCCGACGGCAAGCTCTATGGCCTGGCGATGCGCAACGTGCTCTACGGCCGCAGCCTCGCGTATACCATCGACCTCGGAACGCAGGTAAACCAGATCGCGCCGAGCTTCGGCCCCTCTTTCGACACGGCGCCGATCCAGATCTCGGGCGCGGCCTTCCAGGACGGCGCGACGATCTCCGTCGGCGGCACTCCCGCGACTGACGTGCTCGTCGCCTCCAGCACGTCGGCGTCCGCGACCGTTCCGCTGCTCTTTCCGGGGACGCTCAACGACGTCGTGCTGACCAATCCGGACACGACCTCGGGCACGCTGAAGAACGCCTGGCTCGCCGACTTCCTCGACGTGCCGCAGGACGATCCGTTCCACGGAAGCGTCGAGAAGGTTTTTCGCAGCCACGTCGCCGGCGGCTACGGCAACGGTCTCTTCGGGCGCAACGACCCCGTCACGCGCGCGCAGATGGCGGTCTTTCTCGTCAAGGGCGGCCTCGGCCCGGGCACGCTGCCGGCGGCCTGCTCCGGACAGTTCGTCGACGTACCCTGTCCGAGTCTCTTCGCCGACTGGATCGAGAAGCTCGGAGATCAACACATCACGGCCGGTTGTCAGGAGTTTCCCCCGGCGTACTGTCCCGACGGGAATGTCACGCGCGCGCAGATGGCGGTGTTCATCCTCAAGACGCTCCACGGCTATCTGTACACGCCTCCGGCGTGCCAGGGAATCTTTGGCGACGTGCCATGCCCCGGCGCCTTCGCGGCGGACTGGATCGAGGACCTCTACAACTCCGGCATCACGGCCGGCTGCAGCACCTCGCCGCTTCTCTACTGCCCGAACAGCCCCGTGAGCCGCGGCCAGATGGCCATCTTCAATGTGCGCGCATTCGGTCTGCCTTAGTCCCCGAAGGGCGCCCCCGACTTCTGCCGCCTCGTCGATTCCACCTCGATCGGCTCGATCTCCGCACTGCCCCAGCGCCCGCGGCCTCTTTTCGCGAGTGGGATAGATTCGCGCCGCAAAAGTGGAGGCCAAATGAACGTTTCGGCTCCGGCGTCCCGGGTCGGATATTCCCGCGTCGCGACTCTCCTCGCCGGGGCGCTGTCGATGCTCCTGGTGTGTGCCGCGAACGTCGCGGCGGCGACCGTGACGGTCACCGACGCGGGCGACTCCACGAACACGTGCGCGACGAGCGGAATCGGGACCTGCACCCTGCGCGACGCCATCACCTACGCGAACGCGCACTCGGGCTCGACGATCGCGTTCGACATCGGCGGTGCCGGCGTCCACACGATCACGCCGGCCTCGCAATATCCGAACATCCTCGTGCCCGTCACGATCGACGGTTATACGCAGCCGGGCTCGGGCCCGAACACGAACGGGCCCACGCAGGGGACGAACGCCGTCCTGCTCATCGAGCTCGACGGGGTCAACCTGAACGCGTCGTTCGGCTTCGGGATGTTCATCTTTACCGGAACCAGTCAGGGCAGCGTCGTCCGCGGCCTCGTGATCAACCGCGGCAAGAGCGCCGGGATCCAGGTCGACGTGTCGGACATGGTGATCGAGGGCAACTTCATCGGAGTCGATCCCACGGGAATGACGGTCCAGGCCAATGAGGGATACGGCATCGCCATCGACGGCGCCATCACAAACGTCCTCGTGGGCGGCACGACGCCCGCGGCGCGCAACATCATCTCCGGCAACTTCGTGGGGATCGAGACGAACGGCGGCACGAACCATGTCATCCAGGGCAACCTCATCGGCACCAACGCGCCGGGCACGGGCGCGCTGCCGGGGTTCCAGACGGGGATCGTGCTCGGCCACGTCACCACCGGCGTCCAGATCGGCGGCACGACACCGGCCGCGCGCAACGTGATCTCGGGCAACGGTCACGGTGGCATCGGCCTCAGCGGCAGCCTGAGCGACAACACGGTCACGAACAACGTCATCCAGGGAAACTTCATCGGCACCGACGTCACCGGCGCCGCGGTCCTCGGCAACGCCAGCTATCCCGGAATCTCCTGCACCGCGTGGAACAACACCGTCGGTGGGTCCGCGGCGGGCGCGGGGAACGTCATCTCCGGAAACGCCCAAGCCGGTGTCTCGATGGAGTATGCGCAGGGCTCGACGATCGAGGGCAATTTCATCGGCACGGACGCGACCGGGACGATCGCGTTCGGCAACCAGGGCCCGGGCGTCCAGCTCTTCGGGGATGCCGTGACCGTCGGCGGCACGACGACGGGGGCAGGCAACCTCATCGCCTTCAACGCCGGAGCCGGCGTGGTGCTCGCTGCCACGGGCGCCGGCAACGCAATCCGCGGCAATTCGATTCACGACAACGCGGGCATCGGCATCGACCTCAACGACGACGGCACGACGGCGAACGACCTCGGGGACGCAGACACGGGAACGAACAACCTGCAGAACTTTCCGGTCGTCTCCTCGGTGACCTACGGCGCGGCCACGACGGTCGCCGGTGTTCTCAACTCGGCGCCGAGCACGACGTACGACCTCGACTTCTACTCGAGCCCGGCGTGCTCGAACTTCCCGCGCGAATACGTCCAGGGCCAGACCTACCTCGGCTCCGGCCAGGCCGCGACGGACGGCTCGGGCAACGCCACCTTCAACGTGGCCGCCCTGGGCGCGACGGAAGCCGGGGCTCGCATTTCCGTCACCGCGACGGACCCCGACGGCAACACCTCCGAGTTTTCCCAGCGCCTGCCCTTCTCGATCAACACGCAGTCCGGACCCCCGTCCGGCGGCACGGCCCTGACGATCCATGGAACCAACTTTCTGACGGGCGCGGCCGTCACCATCGGGGGCGTCGCCGCCACCGGCGTCAGCGTCACGGACTACACCGACATGGCCGCCACGACTCCCGCGCTGGCGCCGGGAACCGCGAACGACCTGGTCGTTTCCAACACCGACGGCTCCCAGGGCACGCTGGTCAAGGCGTTCGTCGCCGACTTCATCGACGTGCCCGGCTCCAATCAGTTCTACTCTTTCACCACGAAGCTCGTCTCCAACGGCCTAACGGCGGGCGTCGGCGGCGGACTCTACGGCGTGGCCGACAACACGTTGCGCCAGCAGATGGCCGTGTTCATCCTCAAGGCCAAGCACGGCCTCTGCTATACGCCGCCGCCGTGCAGTGGCGTCTTCACTGACGTGCCCTGCTCGTCCGGCTTCGCCCCCTGGATCGAGGCGATGGCGGCAGAGGGCATCACGGGCGGCTGCGGCGGCACGAACTTCTGCCCGCAGAATCTCGTCCGCCGTGACCAGATGGCCGTGTTCCTCTTGAAGGCCGAGCACGGATCGGCCTATGTGCCGCCCGGCTGCGTCGGGGCCTTCATGGACGTGGCCTGTCCGTCGCAGTTCGCCAATTGGATCGAGCAGCTCGCCATCGAGAACATCACGGGCGGCTGCGGCGGGGGCAACTACTGCCCGGCTAACCCGAACACGCGGGGTCAGATGGCGGTGTTCATCACGAAGACCTTCAACCTGCAGTGAACGAACGCCGGATGGGTCGAGGATTGGCGTTCGGGACATGATGCGGACTCCCCGGCGCCAGGTCTCGTCCATCCGCGCAGCCGCTCGATGGGGCGGCTGTTTTTTTCAGCGAGTTGAGGCCGCATCCCTCCCGACCTGCCTGCAGCGGCAGGTCGCGGGGTGCGAGTTTCTCGAACTTGAATTCGGACGCGACTTCCGGCGACTGCGCCAGACGAGGAGCGCACTCTCGCAGTGATGGCGACTTTGCGGCCCTGATTTCGAGTCACGACCTGGGCCCCCCGGACCGGCCCGCGGTCGCCAAATTGCTTCGGCACTGATTTGCTAAGGTCTCCACGTGTCCGAGCGTTCCACCGAGCCGATACGCGAACTGCTCGACGCCCTGTATCGCGTGGATTCGGGACGAATCCTGGCCACGCTGATCCGCCTGCTCGGGGATTTTGACCTTGCCGAGGAGGCGATGCACGAGGCCTTTGCGGCGGCGCTGAGCCAGTGGTCGAAGAGTGGAGTCCCCGGCAACCCGCGACCGTGGTTGATTTCGACGGCCCGCTTCAAAGCCATCGATGCCCTGCGTCGGCGAGCGAGATTCGGTGCTTCTCAAGACGAGCTCGTGCGACATCTCGAAGCGCACTCCACTTCGACGGAAAGCCCCGATGAAGAGGACAGCCTCGAGGACGATCGGCTGCGCCTGATCTTTACGTGCTGTCATCCGTCTCTCGCGCCGGAAGCACGCGTGGCACTCACCTTGCGTGAGGTGTGCGGGCTGACGACCGAGGAGATCGCCAAGGCCTTCCTCACCACTCCGCGCACGCTGGCGCAGCGCATCGTGCGCGCCAAGGCAAAGATTCGAGAGACCCCGATTCCATACGACGTGCCGACGCCCGAGGAATTGCCGGAGCGGCTGGGCGCGGTGCTTCAGGTCGTCTATCTCGTCTTTAACGAGGGTTATTCGGCTGCAACTGGAGCGGAGGTCACGCGGGCCGAGCTCACCGGCGAAGCGATTCGACTGGGCCGGGTGTTGACCGAACTCCAGCCAGAGCCCGAAGTCCTCGGGCTGCTTTCCCTGATGTTGCTGCAGGAATCCCGTCGCGCCGCGAGAACATCGCCGACCGGAGACCTGATCTTGCTGGAGAACCAGGATCGGTCGCTCTGGAACCGGGAGCAGATCGGGGAGGGAGTGGCATTGCTGGAGAAAGCCCTGAAGTCCGGCCGCTCCGGGTCCTACACGCTCCAGGCCGCGATTGCGGCCGTTCATGTGGAGGCGGAATCGGTCGCGGCGACCGACTGGGGACGGATCGTCGCGCTGTACGACCAATTGACACGAATTCAGCCTTCGCCCGTCGTCCAGCTGAATCGTGCCGTGGCGATTGCCATGCGCGATGGTCCGGAGGCCGGCCTGACGCAGGTCGACGCGGTCCTGGAACGAGGCGAACTGGCGGATTACTATCTGGCGCATTCCGCGCGGGCAGACTTGTGCCGCAGGCTGGGCAGGACGGCGGAGGCCCGGTCCTCGTATGAGAAGGCTCTGGCGCTGACCCAACAGCAGCCGGAACGGCATTTCCTGAAGGAGCGGATTCGGCAGCTGAAATAAAAATTGGAACCGCTGTCGATTTTCCGTCTCCCCAACGACAAGAGGACGAGAGAACGATGAGCGGCGGCTCCTGAACGAACAGGAAACGCCACAGAAACCAAGGAGAAAGTCATGCCGCAGTATCTGGTTGCCAACTACCTTCCCGACGACTTCGACCCGTCCACCGTCACCGAAGCGATGATCGAAGAGATCCACGCGCTCAACCGCGAAATGATTGCTTCCGGCGCGAGGAAGTTCGCCTGCGGCATTTCCCCGGCCGCCAGCGCCAAGACGGTGCGGAAGAAGTCCGACGGCACGGTCCGCGTCACCGACGGGCCCTACATGGAGACCAAGGAGCACATGGGCGGTTTTTGGATACTGGAAGCCGCCAATATGGACGAGGCACTCGCGTGGGCGCGCAAGGGTGCGATCACCTGCGATGCGGTCGGCGAGGTGCGCGAACTTCTCTTCTTCCCGGACCCGAACGGAGCAACGGAGCGCCAGTGACAACACTGCCAGCGATGCCGGCCTGACGGGCCGGTGTCGGGTTGCCCGTGGAAACGGGGAGGAATCGATGAAATACGTCTGCCTGGGCTATGTCGAACCCGGCACGTTCGAAAACATGTCCGAGAGCGACCGCAACGCCATGCTGGACGAGTGCTTCGGCTACAACGACGAACTGCGGAGGAACGGACATCTCGTCGCCGAGGAACCGCTCCAGCCCGCCACCACGGCGGTGACCGTGTCCTGGACGAACGGAGAGGTCGCCGTGACCGACGGTCCGTACGCCGAAACGAAGGAACATCTGGGAGGAATCCAGGTGCTCGAAGCGCGAGATCTGAATCACGCCATTGCGCTCATTTCCCAGCATCCGGGAGTGAGGTGGAAGTGTGGAACGGTCGAGATACGTCCAGCGGCGGATTTGAACGCCATGATGACGGAGAGCGATCGGCGACGGCGACAGGGCGCCTCGCGATGCCGGCCGCTCGCGCCGGCATCGACGTCATGAAGGCTCTTCGCGCCGAGTGAAACGGGCAGGGCGATCCGCCGGCACGAATCCATCGGCCGCCATGGGCGCCGGTCCCATCGCGGAATCGAGATGGCCATCGTCCTCGGCACAGTCGAGCCCCAGACCCGCCGGTAACCGTCGCCATCTGAATGGCGCAGCTCCGCTTCGTCTTCGATCCCCCTTCTCGGCGAAAATCGACCCGAGCGGCTTGATCCAATTCAGCCGCTTGCATCAGAGACTGCTCGCGGAATTGCAAGATCTTGGCACGTCACGATCAGGAAGATAGAGTGAAGAGACGGCACAACGGGCCCTTCCCGGCAGATGCGTCGTCGCGCGTCGGGTGTGCGCATCGGCGTCCTGGTGGGCGTCGCCATGGACGCGCTCGCCAAGAACAGGTTTCGGTCCGGCTTGCCCGCCTTCGCCATCAGGATCGGCGTGGCCTGCGTCGTCGCGATGGAAGGCATCGGGCAGGGGTCGCGGGCCTCGATCGAGAACTCGATCTCGACCCTCGGCTCGAATTTCCTCGGTCGTCTATCCGGGGATCGCGACCCAGGGCGGCGCGCGGATCTTCACGGGCCAGCAAACCCTCACGGAAGATGACGTCGCCGCGGTCCGGGAGGAGTGCCCCTCCGTGGCCCACGGCAGTTCCGTCTCTCGTACCGGCGCCCAGATCGTCCTGGGAGACCAGAACTGGGGAACCACCATCCTGGGAGTAGGGCAGGATTTCCCCTGCATTCGTTCCTGGGACGTGGAGCGCGGAACCTTCCTCGACGAACGGGACGTCGGATCGGCCGCGCGAGTCTGCGTGCTCGGTTCCACCGTTGCGAATGCGCTCTTCGAAGGCGAGAACCCGATCGGCCGACGGGTGCGCATCAAGAACATTCCCTTTCGGGTCGAGGGCGTTCTCAGCGCCAAGGGAAGCAGCCTAACCGGCCAGGACCAGGACGATGTGGTCGTCGCACCCTACACGACCGTGATGCGGCTTCTGAAAGGCGCGAGCAAGATCGACTTCTTCCTCGCCTCGGCCGCTTCTCCCGACCTGGTGGATTCGGCCAAACGAGAGATCGAAGGGCTCCTGCGGCAACGCCATCGCCTCCGCCCGGGACAGGATTCGGACTTCCTCATTCGCTCCCAGAAGGAGGTATCGCAGACGGCCGACGAGGCGTCCTCGACGCTTTCGTTCCTGCTCGCCTCGATCGCGTCGATCTCGCTCCTCGTCGGAGGCATCGGAATCGTCAACATCATGCTCGTGTCGGTCAACCAGCGGACTCACGAGATCGGTCTTCGGCTCGCACGGGGGAAGGGGCGGACAGGAGATTCTCCTCGAGGCGCTCGCTCTGTCCCTGGCGGGCGGCCTCACGGGCATCGCCGTCGGCATCGCCGCCTCCTGGCTACTGGCCTGGCGATCGCAGTGGCCAGTCTCTCTCCCTTCCAGTGGCGTCCTTGGGCCTTTCGGCCGCTCCTCGAGAGCGCCGGCTTCGCTGGAGGGCTCCGCCTCGGCCTATCGACGCCCTGCGCGCCTGATCTTCCGACCACGAGCGACCCTGACACGGTGTGCCGGCGGGCGCCGCCCCTGAACTCCGCCGCCACCCGGCCTCGCGTCAAGCGACGGTGCGCCGCCGCAACAGCCGGCGCTTCACCAGTTCGACGCAGATGAGGTAGCCGATGACGATCGACGTCAGGAACGCAAAGAATCCAGCGGGCAGCGGCACGAAACCGAGTGCGGGGGCCAGAGGTGTGAAAGGAAGGGCGACGGCGATCATCACCACGACGAACGTCGTCAGGAAACGGCCTTCTGGGTCGGCTCCGGAACGGATTCCGAGGTCGGGATGACGAAGAGACGAGCGTTTGCGTTGCCAGAGATTCTACGAACCAACCCGTGTGAAACACGGCCTCGACCTGCGTGGAAGATTCGGAGCAAGACGTAGAAGGTCAGGAAATCGTAGACCGAGCTGATCGGCCCGATCACCGATCATGAAATTGCGGATCAGGGTGATGTCCCATCGTGCGTTTGGGGACGAAACTGGGATCGACGTTGTCGGTCGGAATCGTGACTTGCGCCAGGTCGTAGAGGAGATTGTTCAACAGGATCTGCGTCGGCAGCATCGGGAGAAATGGCAAAAACAGCGCGGCTCACCGCCATGCTGAACATATTGCCGAAATTCGAGCTGGTGCCCATCAGCAGGTACTTCATGACGTTGCCGAAGGCTCTCGCGGCCTTCGATGATGCCTTTGTGGAGCACCCCAAGACCCGGTTCGAGGAGAATGATGTCGGCTGCCTCCCGGGCGACATCGACGGCGGAGAATACCGAGATCCCGACGTCGGCGGCATGAAGTGACGGGGCGTCGTTGATGCCGTCACCGACATAGCCGACGACGTGACCGCGGCGCTTGAGCGCGAGGAGGATCCGGTTCTTCTGCGCCGGCGAGACGCGCGCGAAGACCGACGGTCGCTCGGCGACCACGGCCGAGGGCCGATCGCGCATCGCGATCGACTCTCGGCGCCGAGCACGAACGCCCGGCGTCCGAAGCCCGACTTGGCCGCAAACGTGCCGGGCGACGCAGTTCGTTGTCGCCGGTGAGGATCTTGACCTCGATGCCGTCGCTGCTATAGCGCAGCGATCAGTCTCCGCCGCGATCCGGCAGTACGGATCCGCAAAGACGGACGAAGCCGGCCAGCGTCAGGTCCGCTCTCGTCCGCGCACCGTAGGCGGGCTGGTCCGGGACGTTCCGCCACGCGACGGCGAGTACGCGAAGCCCCTTTGCGCTGCAGGCCGCCGTACAGCGGCTCGGCGCGCTTGCGCGCTGCGTCGCGTCGAGCGGCCGAGACCCGGCTCTCCGATCGCGTTCTTAGTGCGACGCAGTGCGGCAAGATGCCTCCGGCGCGCCTTTCGTGATCGTGTAGCCGCAGCCGCCTGTTCCCGACGACGACCAGAGCCGCCGGCGTTCGAATTCGAAGGGGATTTCGTCCAACTTTTCGGACCGGGAGTCGTCTAGAACCGCGCTGTATGCGCAGGATGCGCTCATCCAGCGGGCTTCGGATGCCGGTCTCGCAGAGTGCTGTTCAGGCAGGCGAGCGAGAGCGGGCGCTGGCGAGGTCGTCGCTGACGGTATCGCAGCTCTCGTCCAGGCATCGTCGCCGCTGGTCAGCGTGCCGGTCTTGTCGCTGCACAGGATGTCGATGCTGCCGAAATTCTGGATCGCCGCCAGGTGCTTGACGATCACCTTCTGGCGCGCCATGCGCACCGCGCCCGCGCGCCAGCGTCACGGTCGTGATCATCGGAAGGAATCCGGGTCACCCCGACCGCAGCGCGACGGCGAAGAGCAGCGACTCGAAGGGATTCCGGTGCATGAGCAGATGCTGGCGAGAAAGACGAAAAGCACCAGAAACACAACCGTGCGCATGATCAGCAGCCCGAATCGGCGGGCCCGCGCTCGAACTCCGTCTCGGTGCGGGCGCGCCGCGATGCGCGCGAAGCGATGTCGCCGAACCAGTCCGGCGTCCCGCCGACTCACTCAGGGCCAGCGCCGTGCCGGTCACGCCCGAGACCCTCAGAATGATCGTAGACGCGTCGTCCGCTGATATCCGGGCGTCTGGGCACACATTTCTTGACCGGCATGGACTCGCCGGTCAGCGCGGCCTGTTGCACATGAAGATCGCGCGCTTCGAACAATTCGTGCGTCCGCCGGGACCAGGTTGCCGGCTTCCAGCCGGATCACGTCACCGGGCACGATCTCGCGCCCAAAAAAAAAAAAAAAAAAAACCCCCCCCCCCCCCCCCCCCCCCCCCAAACCGAGGAGAAGAAAGACCAGCGCGCCGGCCGAGAGAAAATTAAAAAAAAAAAAAAAAAAAAAAAAAAAAAAAAAAAAAAAAAAAAAAAAAAAAAGAGTCGCTGCCCGAGGACGGCCGAGACGGCGCCAGCGGCGAGCAGGAGGAGTTCAGGGGATTGCCGAGAGCGACAGCGAGCTGCCAGAGGACTCCCCCTTCCGTCCGAACCTCTCCGAGGTCGTTGAGGCCTTCCGCCTCGAAGCGACGCCGCGCCTCCGCCGAGGTCAATCCGCCTGCCGGCGAGACTTCGCTCCGCGTCATGTCTCCGCCGTCGCGCGCTTCGCTCAGTGCGAGGCGAAGCCTTTGTGGCCGACGACGCTCTTGCGGCTCGGGCCGCGGCTCTTCAAGACCCAGCGCTTGCCCTTGGCAACGCGCCTCTCTTCCCCATCCTGCATGCGAGATCCTTCTTCTCATGTCTCCCCCGTTTCGCAACGCGCGAATCTTCACGACCGCTATCCCGTTGCCCGCCTCCTCCGCGAGGACGTTTCGCAGGAGCCTCGTTCGAACTCGCCGTCGCAGGAAAGCGCAATCTGGGCGCCGCGAACGGTCAGGATATATTAACCCGGCTCCCCACCCCTCGAGAGGGAGGCGTTAACGAGCTCCGCATCGAGCAGATCGCGCTACCCCCTTCTGTACGACCCGAACGAACCCGTCAGCCGTTATCAAGTGGCGATCTTCATCGTGCGCCTTCGACCTGCCCCAGAGGCCGGAACCCTCTCCGCTCGAAACCTTGAGGCCGCTCGCGATGTAATTCAGCCGTGGATTCCCGAGTACGTCCGTTCAGTGGCGTGGCTTTGCGAGGCTCAGTCTCCAACGAGTTTCGTATAACTCCGAGCCGCTCCGGCACTTCATCCGCCGTCGGTTTCGGTTCGTTCTCCCGCGCGCGGATCGCGAGGTCGACGAGCGTGCCCGCCGCGCGCGCTTCTTGCTGGCGTGCCGCGTAGGAGCAAAGTCCTGTGTGGATCGTTCGCCTCGCGCTGCGCCGCCCCTACACCTTCGTGGTCCTGGCGATCGTGATCCTGCTGCTCGGCGCCGCTCGTCATCCTGCGGACGCCGACGGACATCTTTCCCAACATCAACATCCCGGTCGTCGCGACGATCTGGAACTACGCCGGCCTCTCGGCGCCCGAGATGGCGAACCGCATCGTCTCGGGCTACGAGCGCGGCCGTGACGACGACGGTCAACGACATCGAGCACATCGAGTCGCAGACGCTGCGCGGCATCTCGGTCGTCAAGATCTTCTTCCAGCCGGGGCGAGATCGACGCGGCTGTCGTCGCAGGTCACGGCCATCGCCCAGACGGTCCTGCGGCCGATGCCGCCGGGCACCACGCCGCCGCTCATCATCACCTACAGCGCCTCGACGGTGCCGGTCCTGCAGCTCGCGCTCTCGGGCCACGGCCTCTCGGAGCAGCAGCTCTTCGACCTCGGCAACAACTCCTCCGAACCCAGCTCGCGACCGTCCAGGGCGCCGCGATCCCGTACCCCTACGGCGGCAAGCAGCGCCAGATCCAGGTCGACATCGATCCTCGCGGCCCTGCAGAGCCAAGGGCCTCGCGCCCGCTGACGTCGTCAACGCGATCAGCGCGCAGAACCTGATCCTTCCGGCGGGCACGTCCAAGATCGGCGACCTTCGAATACGCGATCGAGACTGAACAGCAGCCCGACGACGATCGAGGGACTGAACGACCTGCCGATCCGCTCGGCCAACGGCGCCGTCGTCTTCATCCGCGACGTCGCGCAGGTCCGCGACGGCTACCCGCCGCAGACCAACATCGTGCGCGTCAACGGCCAGCGCGCCTCGCTCCTGACGATCCTGAAGACGGGCAGCGCTCGACGCTCGACATCATCGCGCGCGTGCGCGCAGACGCTCGCCGCAGATCGCCGGATCGCCTGCCGCCGCGCTCAAGATCACGCCGATCGGCGACCAGTCGCTCTTCGTGCGCGCGGCGATCAAGGCGTCGTCCGGGAGGCGGTCGATCGCGGCCTGCCTGACCGGCGCTGATGATCCTGCTCTTCCTCGGGAGCTGGCGCAGCACCGCTGATCATCGCCGTCTCGATCCCGCTGTCGATCCTGATGTCGATCATCGTGCTGTCGGCGCTCGGCGAGACGATCAACATCATGACGCTCGGCGGGCTCGCGCTGGCCGTCGGCATCCTGGTCGACGACGCCACGGTCGAGATCGAGAACATCAACCGCAACCTCGACGCAGGGCAAGGAGATCGAGCAGGCGATCCTCGACGGCGCCGCGCAGATCGCGGTGCCGGCGTTCGTCTCGACGCTCGCGATCTGCATCGTGTTCGTGCCGATGTTCTTCCTGGCCGGCGTCGCGCAGTACCTGTTCGTGCCGCTGGCCGAGGCCGTCGTCTTCGCGATGCTCGCCTCCTACTTCCTGTCGCGAACGCTCGTGCCGACGATGGCGAAGTACCTCCTGCGCGGCACGAGCACGACGCCGAGGAGGCACGCACGGCGCGCCGAGCGGCGAACTCTTCGTGCGGCTGCAGCGCGGCTTCGAGGAGCGCTTCGAGCGCTTGCGCGACGCGTACCGGCGGCTTGCTCGAGTCGGCTCTCGCTCGACCGCGCGCCAGTTCGCCGTCCGTGTTCCTCGGCGGTCTGCGTCGGCCTCGCGTCGTCCTGCTCTGCCGTGGCTCGGCCGAGGACTTCTTCCCCGCGGTCGACGCCGGGCAGATCAAGCTGCACCTGCGCGCGCGCGACCGGCACGCGGATCGAGGAGACCGCGCGCGCTCTGCGACGAGATCGACGGACTCATCCGCGCGCGTCGATCCCGCCGGACGAGCTCGACACGCTCATCGACAACATCGGCGTGCCCGTACAGCGGCCTCAACCTCTCGTACAGCAACTCGGCGCCGATCGGTCCCGGCGACGCCGACATCCTGGTCGCGATGAAGGAGAAGCACCGCCCGACGGCGCGAAGTACATCCGGCGACCTCCGCGAAGCGCCTGCGCCGCGAGTTCCCGGGCGTGACGTTCGATTTCCTGCCGGTCGACATGGTCAGCCAGATCCTGAACTTCGGCCTGCCGGCGCCGATCGACGTCCAGGTGGTCGGCAACGACCTCGCCGGCAACCGCGCGTTCGCCGCGAAGCCTGCTGGAGCGGATCCGCGCAGGTGCCGGGGATCGTCGACCTGCGGATCCAGCAGCCTTCGACGCGCCGCGCTTCTTCGTCGACGTCGACCGCACGCGCGCGCAGCAGATCGGCTACACCGCAGCGCGACGTCGCGAGCAACCTCCTGGTCGCGCTCTCGCGGCAGCTCCCAGACGACGCCGACGTTACTGGCTCGACCCGAAGAACGGCGTCAGCTACACGGTGGCCGTCCAGTCGCCGCAGTACCGCGCTCGCGTCGCTCGCGGACCTCCAGGCACATCCCGGTCACGCGGGCGACCGGCGCGCGCCCCAGACCCTGCGGGAACCTCGCGACGATTCACGCGCGGGACGCAGGCCGGCCACCGTCTCCCACTACAACGCGCAGCCGGTGATCGACATCTACGGCGGCGTGGAGGGCACGCGATCTCGGCGGCGTCGCGCGAATCGGTCGCGCGGATCGTCGACGGCGCGCGAGAAGGAGCTGCCGCGCGGCTCGCAGCATGATCGTCCGCGGCCAGATCCAGACGATGCGCACGTCGTTCCGCGGGCTCCTGGCCGGGCTCGTGTTCTCGATCGTCCTCGTCTACCTGCTGATCGTCGTGAACTTCCAGTCCTGGCTCGACCCGTTCATCATCATCTCGGCGCTGCCCGGCGGCGCTCGCCGGCATCGTCTGGATGCTCTTCGTCGTCGCACACGACGATCAGCGTTCCGGCGCTGACGGGCGCGATCATGTGCATGGGCGTCGCGACCGCCAACAGCATCCTGGTCGTCAGCTTCGCCAAGGAGCAGCTCGCGGAGCGGACGGCGACGCGGTCGAGGCGGCGCTCGGAGGCCGGTTTCACGCGATTCCGGCCCGTCCTGATGACGGCGCTCGCGATGATCATCGGCATGATTCCGATGGCGCTCGGCCTCGGCGAGGGCGGCGAGCAGAACGCGCCGCTGGGCCGGGCCGTCATCGGCGGCCTGCTCTTCGCGACGGTGCCACGCTCTTCTTCGTGCCGGCCGTTTTCAGCCTGGCTGCACGGCCGGAAGACGAGCGCCGCAGCGACGGGCGCCGAAGACGATGCCGGGAGCCAGCACCCCGAGTGAGCTCGAACCCGCCGGCAGCAGACGACGCGGCCTCGCGCGGCAGCCGAGCGGTCTGCTCGTGTTCGCGGTCGGCGGCGGATCCTCGTCGCCGGCTCGGCATCGCGCTTCGCGTCCGCGACCGGTCGAAGCTGAAGGAAGCGCACGCTCGACGGCCGCCGCGCCGATCGTCACGGTCCTCGTACCGCCGTCGCGCGCGAGCTCGGCAGCGCGAGCTCGTGCTGCCCGGGCAACGTCGCAGGCGTTCACGGACGCGCCGATCTACGCGCGGACCAGCGGGTATCCTCAGGGCGTGGTACGCCGACATCGGAGGCGCGGTGAAGAAGGGCCAGCTGCTCGCGGACATCGACGCCCCCGGAGGTCGACCAGCAGCTCCAGCAGGCGCGCGCGCAGGCTAGGCACCGCGAAGGCGAACGAGGATCTCGCGCGCCTGACGTCGAAGAGCGCGAGCAGAAGCTCGTCGCGACCGAACGCCGTCTCGCGGCAGGAGTACGACAACGCCGTGAGCGCCCTGGCGGCGCGCCGCGCCGAGACCGCCTCGGCCACCAGGCGAACGTCCGCCGGCTCGAGCAGCTCGTCGGCTTTCGAGCGGATCGAGGCGCCGTTCGACGGCGTGATCACGGCGCGCAACACCGACATCGGGCAGCTCGTCGACGCGGGGAGCGGGAGCGGCGGCGCGCGAGCTCTTCCGCATCGCGGCGACCGGAAGGCCTGCGCGTCTACGTCGCCGTTCCCGAGACGCGAGTCCGGCGCGGCCGGCCCGGCTTCCCCGTCGACCTGACCGTCGCGGAGCGGGCCGGGCCAGCGGTACCGGGGCGTGATCGCGCGCACGGCCGACGCGATCGATCCCGTCACCCGCACGCTCCGCGTCGAGGTCGACCTCGCCAATCCGAAGCGGCGAGATCCTCCCGGGCGCCTACGCCCAGGTGCACCTCCAGCGGCAGGACGCGAGGCGCGGCCGATGCTCGTGCCGGCGAGCGCGCTGCTCTTCCGCGCGGAGGGACCGCGCCTCGCCACGGTCGGATGCCTCGAACCGGGTGACGCTCGTCCCGGTCACTCTCGGGCGCGATTACGGAACGCAGATCGAGGTGCATCGCGGGACTGACTCCGGGCGTCCGCATCATCGACAGCCCGCCCGATGCGATCCTGGAGGGACAGACCGTCCGGATCGCGGCGCCGGCCGAGAAGCCGACGGCTCGAGGCGGACCGGCGAAGTAACCAGGAGAAGCCATGGCGAAGATGAGAGCGATGCAGGTTCCGCGCGCGGGAGCGCCCTTCGAGAGGGTCGAGCGCGAGATCCCCGAGCTCGCCCGGGGCGAGATCCGCCTGCGGATCGAGGCGTGCGGCGTGTGCCACAGCGACGTTCTGACGAAGGAAGGCCACTGGCCGGGGGGCGTGACGTATCCGCGCGTGCCCGGGCACGAGGCCGCCGGCGTCGTCGACGCGATCGGCGAGGGCGTCTCGGGATGGAAGCCAGGCGATCGAGCCGGCATCGGCTGGCACGGCGGCCACTGCGGCTGGTGCGACTCGTGCCGGCGCGGCGACTTCCTGCTCTGCCTCGTCTCACCGCGCGTGACCGGCATCTCCTTCGACGGCGGGTACGCCGACTTTCTCGTCGCCATCGCGGGCGCGTTCGCGCACATTCCGGATGCCCTCCCGGCGACCGATGCGGCGCCGCTCCTGGATGCCGGCGTCACGACTTTCAACGCGCTCCGCCACTCCGGCGCGCGGCCCGGCGACCGCGTCGCCGTTCTCGGCATCGGCGGCCTCGGCCACCTCGCGGTCCAGTTCGCGGCGCGCGCGGGCTTCGACACCATCGCGCTCGCCCGCGGCAAGGACAAGGAGCCGCTCGCCCGCGAGCTGGGCGCGCGGGTCTACATCGACACGCAGGCGGGCGATCCAGCGGCCGCGCTGAAGGCGCTCGGCGGCGCGCAGGTGATCCTGGCGACCGTGACGGATGGCGCGGCGATGAGCGCGGTCATCGGGGGACTCGGGGTCGACGGAAAGCTCCTCGTCCTCGGCGCGCCGACGGATCCTCTCCAGGTGCCCGCGGGAATGCTCATCTTCGGCCGGCGTTCGATCGCCGGATGGCCCTCCGGCAGGTCGATCGATTCGGAGGACACGCTGTCCTTCGCCGTCGAGCACGGCATCCGGCCGATGACCGAGATCTTTCCGCTCGAGCGCGCCGAGGAGGCGTACGCCCGCATGATGAGCGGCCGCGCGCGATTCCGCGTCGTCCTCGTGACCTGACGCGTCGCCCCGCGAGGACGACGCGTCTTCGTCGAGCGACGTGAGGCGTCCTCCCTCGCCGAGTTTTCTCCTTCGTTTCCCGGGCGGTGCACGCGCCACGCGCTGCGTTTCCGTACGTCGCCGCGCGCTCCGAAATGGCATGGAACATGCTCCTCTTCACGGTGGCCGGGTATTCCGGTTCTCCTGACCGAGCGGCTCTCTCGCACCGCCGGCAGACCAACGATCAAGGAGGCTTACCGTGAAGACTCTCTCTCGAGCGCTGATCATCGTGAGCGCCCTCGCGCTCGCGGGTTACTCCGCGGCGCAGGACCAGGGCGCGCCGCCGCCGGTGACTCCGGGCGTCACCGACCAGACTTCGACGACCGCCGCGCCGCCGCGCCGAATCCGGCGACCGCGAACCCGCCGGTCCCCGGCACGTCGCAGGACACCAGCGCGGCACCGGCCGCACCGGCGCCCGTCCCGCAGGACAGCGGCGTCGCTCCCGCGCCGCCGCAGAACACGAACGCGCCCGCGGAGTCCGCGCAATCTCCATCGGCTTCGTCCACGAAGAGCACGTCCTCGCGCAGCACGCGCCGCAGCGCGAAGGCCACGAAGGCGCCGAAGCCGAAGGCGTCCTCTCCCGACACGGACAAGTCCGACCAGGGCGCGGCCGTGGCCGGCGCCGCCGGCTCGACGACGTCCGGGCAGCAGCCCCCGTCGGCGGGCTCCGGCACGACCGGGGAAGCGGCGACGAGCACGCAGAGCACCTCGACGGCGGCGGCCGAGTCCGCGGTTCCTCCGGCGCCGATCGCCGACCAGCGGCCGGTGGTGGTCAACGACCAGGCGACCGCGAACGCCCACACGGCCTCGCGCTCGCTGTGGCTGCTCATCGTGGGCTTCATCATCGCGGTGCTGATCGTCGTGACGCGCCTCGCGCGGCGTCGCCGCGACACCGACATCTCCATCCGCGGCGACCGCACGGGGCCGGTCCGGACCGACGGCGGACCCGCGCTGTCGGGGAGGTCGTAATGGCCCGGCGCGCCCGCTGGCGCCGCTGGCGGCGCGCCGTGCTCGGGCTGCTGGGAGCGTTCGCGCTCCCCCTCGGCGCGCAGCAGTCGGGATACCCGCCGCAGCAGCCGGGCTACCCGCCGCAGCAGCCCGGAAGCGCCGACGAGGCTTCCGATTCGGGAATCTCCCAGTCGGTGGCGCGCATCTCGTATTTGAACGGCAATGTTTCGTTCGCGCGCGGCGACGATCCGGACCAGTGGCAGGACGCGGACGTCAACGTGCCGATGACGATCGGCGATCGCGTGTACACCGGAGAGGGAAGCCTCGAGCTCCAGCTCGAGCACGGCGCGGTCATCGATCTCGGGGCGCGCACCGACCTGGCGACGCTGAATCTCACCGAGGAGGTCTCGCAGCTCGCCGTCAAGTCGGGCGTGGCCTCCTTCTCGGTGCCGCGGCTGCTGGAAGGCGAGATCTTCGAGATCGACACGCCCAACGCCGCGATCACTTTCGACCGGCCCGGAAGGTACCGGGTCGACGTCGACGAATCGGGGCAGACGCGAGTCGTCGTGCGGCGCGGCGACGCCACGGTGGCGGCGGGCGGCGGCCAGCTCGTCGTCGGCGACGGCGAGTCGATCATGATCGAGGGCACCGACGCGCCGCGCTACGAAGTCGTGGCCACTCCTCCGGCGGATCGCTGGGATGCCTGGGCGGAGTCGCGGCAGGACCGCGAGCTTCGCTCGGCGTCGCTGCGCTACGTCAGCCCGGGGATCGTGGGAGCGAGCGACCTCGACGCCTACGGACGATGGGACGAGATTCCTCAGTATGGCCGCGTGTGGTCTCCCGCATCGGTCGGTCCGGGCTGGGCGCCGTATCGCGAGGGCCGCTGGACCTGGCAGGACCCGTGGGGATGGACGTGGATCTCGACCGAGCCGTGGGGCTGGGCACCGTATCACTACGGCCGCTGGGTGAACGCGTCCGTCGCGGTGGTACTGGGTTCCGGTCGCCCCGACGGTCGCGACGGTCGCGTACGCGCCGGCGCTCGTCGCGTTCGTCGGCGGACCCGTCGCGGGCGTCGGTATCGCCGTCTCGGCGCCCGCCTACGTCGGATGGTTTCCGCTCGCGCCGCACGACCCGCTGAATCCGTGGTGGGGACCGCGGCGCGCCCAGGTCAACGTCACGCAGGTCACCAATGTGACGTACGTCAACCGCACGTACGTGACGGTCGTCAATCAGAACGCGTTCGTCTCCGGCAACCTGGTCGCGCCCGCGATCGTCCGCGAGACGACGGTCATGCGCCAGGTCGCCGCCTCTCCCGTGGTCGTCGGACGCGTTCCCGTGCTGCCGACCGCCTCGTCGACCCGCATCGCGATCCGCACCGCCACGGCGCCGCCGCCACGTCCGCCCGCGACCGTCGTTTCCCGCGCGGTCGTGACGCGCAGCGTCCCGCCTCCCGCGCCGCCTCGGTTCGACCAGAAGCTCGCGGTGATTCGGGAAAGCAGGGCTCCCGTCACCGCGCCGGCGGCCGCGCGACTCGCCCCGAAGACCGCCGCTCCGGTGGTGCCGTTCCGCTCCGCGGTGGCGGAGGCGGGCAACGTCCGCCTCGCGCCGGCGCAGCCGAATGCGGCGCGTCAGAAGCAGGTCGAACCCGTCACCGCGAGCCGCGCGCCGGCAGCGCGTGCGCCCCAGCCGCCCGGTGGGACGGCCGGCACCGCGCGCGAAGCGCAGAGGGTCGCGCCGACGCCCGCGCGGCCGCAACCGGGCGCCGAGTCTCGTCTGCAGCCAGGAGTCGAGGCGCGTCCGCAGCCGGGCGCGGAGACCCGTTCGAATGCGGGAGCCGAGGCACGCCCGGGGACCGCACCGGCGCCGCTCGGACATCCGACGGCACCGGCTCTCGACGGGCGGCGCCCCGATGAGCCCGCGCTCTCCGTGCCCCGGGAGGGCCTGCGCCCGACGCCTTCCTATCTGAACCCCAACAACGACATGAACCGCCCGCCCGCCTCGGGTCAGAGGGAGAATGCCGCGCCGCCGCCTGCCCGCGAGGCGCAACCTCAGCGCGAAACGGCCGAGGCGCCGCCGCGCGGCATGCTGCGCCCGACGCCGTCGTACTCGAACCCCCACAACAACCGGCCGCCTGCGTCGAGCCCGAGGGAGAGCGTCGCGCCGCGCGGACAGGCCCCGACGCCACCGGCGCGCGTCAATCCCGAAAGGGAGGCCGCTCCGCCGACCCGGGAGAACCCCGCGATGCGCGAGGCGGCCCCGCCTCGGCCCGCTCCGGAGCGCGAGTCCGTCAACCCGGCGCCGCATCAGGGCGCTCCGGGACGAGTGCCGCCGACGCCGAATCGGGAAAGCGTGCACGAAGCCGCGCCGGAGCGCGGCGCCCAGGCGCATCCGCAGGAGCCATCGCAGAGCCGGCCTCAGCCGGCGCAGAACCGGGGCCGTCGTCCGACGCCGCATCCCACTCCGCGGCCGGAGTGAGGCCGAGTCACTTCATCTTCCACGCGTTTACGAACAGGGCCGCGGCGACCGCCGCGGCCCTTCTCTCGTCGATACGCGGGCCGATCCTCAGAAGTGCGGCGTCGGCCGGCGCCCTCCGAGGTACAGGATCTGTCCGTAGTCGGGCCTGGGAATCGCCGAGCCGCACTTGGGGCAGCGCAAACGCGAGGGGACCGTCTCCTCGTCGCGATGGCGGCAGCGGGGACAGTAGAACGTCTTTTTCTTGCTCATGACAGTCTCCTTCCCTCTTTCCAGTCGCCCGGCGGACCGGGTTGGGAGAATGGTCAGTGGCTGGAGCCGGCTTTGCCCGTCGAGGACCCGGCGGAGCCGAGGGCCTCCGCCATCTGGAGATGGTTCTTGAGCGTCGGCAGCGTTTCGGCGGCGAACTTCTGAACCGGCGAGCTGGCCGCGCTCGCCTCCTTCTCGAAGAGCTTCACGTCCTCGCGGTGATCCTTCACCATCTCCCTGGAGTACGCGCTGTCGAACTGCGCTCCCGAGAGCTTCTCGAGGCGGCTCATGGTCTGCTTGTGCTTCTCGTCGATCGAGGTCGGAACGTTCAGCCCCTGCTGCGAGGCGGCCTGCTTGAGCGCGTCGTTCGCCTTGGAATGGTCGTCGATCATCTGCTGCCCGAATTGACGGACGCGTTCGTCCTTGGCCTTCTGAACCGCGAGGCGTCCCATCTCCACCTCGGCGAGGCCGCCGACGCCGGCTTCCTGGACGAAGGCCTGGTCCGAACCGCTCTTCGCCTTCGAGGAGCTCGCGTTCTTGTCCATGGCGGAGGCAGAGCTCCGATCCGTCGCGGACGAATTGCCCTGCGCGAGCACGGCCGTCGCCGCCGCGGCAAGGAGAATTCCGAAGCACCGAACGATGCGCGAACCTTGGCTGTTCATGATTTCCTCCGGACCAGGTGGCAGCAAGCGACATGCCAGTGCCCTCGGGGCGCCGCGCGGCCGCGGACGGCGCTCCGATCCGCGGTGCGCCGACCCGCGTGGTGCGCCGATTGCAGCGCTGGAGGGCATGCAGCGGATGCCCGGCGCCGCGAAGTTCATTCCCGCCACGTCGAGCCTTCCGCGTCTGGCGGAGGCCGCGCAGTCGTGCCGCGGCTGTGACCTGTATCTCCATGCGACCCAGGCGGTCTTCGGCGCGGGAGCGCGCAAAAGCGCGCTGGTCCTGGTCGGCGAGCAGCCCGGGGACCAGGAGGACCTCGCCGGCAAGCCCTTCGTGGGTCCGGCCGGGCTCCTGCTCGATCGCGCCCTCGAAGAGGCGGGCGTCTCCCGCGCCGAGGCGTACGTGACCAACGCGGTGAAGCACTTCAAGTTCGAGCCCCGAGGCAAGAAGCGCATCCACCAGAAGCCGAACGCCGCCGAGATCGAGGCCTGTCGCCCGTGGCTCTACCGCGAGCTCGAGGTCGTCCGGCCGCGCCTTCTCGTCTGCCTGGGCGCGACGGCCGCGCGCACCGTGTTCGGGCCGAGTTTCCGACTCCTCGCGCAGCGCGGCCGGGTCCTCGAGCCGCGGGTCGAATTGAAGGAAGTCGTCTCCCGAGCGCTCGCGACCATCCATCCGTCGGCGGCGCTGCGCGCGCCCGAGGAGTCGGCGCGCCGGGATCTCTTCAAGACGCTCGTGCGGGACCTGAAGACGGCGGCGCGGGCCGCGCTCGGGGAGTCCCACGCGGCCTGAAGGGGCGGACTACAGACTACCGACTCTCCTTCCCCCGATCGCCGCCGCGCGCCTCGACCTCTCCCTCCTCGCCCTGCTCCTCCTGCGGCGCGAGCCGGTCGAATCCCGCGACCCCCACCTCGGTGCGCCGCGGGTCGAGGTCCGCCGCGCGCTCCCACCCGTACGGCTCTCCCTGGGTCGGGTAGCGTTCGGCCGCGTTGTCGGGCGCGCCGCTCTTGTCCTCCAGCCAGGTCTCGCCTTCCTGCACGTCGTCGCGGTCCTCGCCCGCCGCGAGACCGCCGGTTCCCACCGACTCGCCGCGGTCGAGCCCGAGTCCGGTCGCGGCTCCGGCGGCGATCTCGACGAAGGAGGCGTCCTCGTTTCCCGTCGATGCCATCGTCTCGCCCGCGTCGACCCCGCTCGCCTCCGTCGACATGCCGTCGCGCAACGTGGCCTCGGGGTCGTGCTCCGACGCCTCCGGATCGAGATCCGATGTTTCGGAATCGTCGTCGCGATCGAATTCGTCCGCCATGGTTCCTCCATTTCTCGTGGACGACGCCACGACGAGAAGGTGCAGGCGCCGTGCCATGCCGCGCGCGGCAACGCGGCACCGCTCAAGCGGCGGAGGGCCGCGGCGGCGGCGCCGCGTTCTGGTGGGCGCGCCAGTGCCGGAACGCGGCCGTGAGGATCGCGAGGGCCGGAACCGCGAGGAAGACGCCGGCCACGCCGCCGAGCTCCGCGCCGCAGAGGATCGCGAGGATCACCGCCATCGGGTGGAGGGGCAACTCGCGCCCCACGAGTCGCGGATAGATCACGTAGTCCTCGGCGATCCGCAGCAGCAGGAGAAACCCCGCGACGAGGACCGCCTTCGAGAGGGACTCGACTCCGGCGACCGCGATCACGACCAACGCGATCGCGAACGGCCCGACGAGAGGCAGGAACTCGAAGAGCCCCGCGGCCACGCCGAAGAGCAGCGGATAGGGAATGCCGATCGCGAGGAAGCCGATCGTGGAGAGCGTCGCGACCACGATGCAGCCGGCCACGAGCGCCCGGATGTAGGCCGCGAGGCTGCGGCTGACCTCCTCGAAGAAGAGGTCGCCGCGCCAGCGGAGCCGGCGCTCGAGGAAGAGCTTCAGCGCCCGCTGGCGGAAGAGCTCCGCATCCTTCAGGAAGAAGAACGCGAAGATCGGAACGAGGATCAGCCAGGGCAGGTTGAGCACCCAGCCGGCGACGCGCGGCAGCAGGTCCTTTCGGATGTAGTCGAGCGCTCCCGTGGACGCCTGATCCACGAGTCCTTCGACGAACGCCCGCGCGTTGCGGGGCATCATGCGCGTCTGACCGGCCTTCCAGGATTTCCAGCTCGCCTGGAGGTGCGAGAGATAGTCGGGAAGCTGGGCGCGGAGCGCCCCGAGCTGCGCGTCGAGCAGGGGCCAGACGAGCCAGATCGCGAGCCCGGCGACCGCCGCCAGGCTGAGGTACGCCGCCCAGATCGCCGCCGCGAGCGGGAGCGAACGTCCGCGAAGCCAGCCGATCGGCCGCCGGAAGAACGCCACGAGGGGCGCCACCATGTAGGAGAAGAGGATCGCGAGGGCGAGCAGCAGCAGCACCGTCGCGATGCGGTGGAGCGTCCAGAGTCCCGCGACGAGGATCGCGAGGGCGAGGAGGATCTGGACACTCGTCGAGATCGCGACGACACGCCAGCGCGAGGCCGGCCGCGCCTCCGCATTCTCGGGGCGAACTCTCGATTCGGCGCTCATCGCGCAGTCGCCATCGTCTTTCCTCTCTTCGCCAGCGTGGGTCCGTGGATAAGGCCGACTTCGAGTCGCAAAAGTGCATCGTCCGTGCCACGCGCGGCCCGGCGACCGCCACGACGGCAAGATTCATGGCTCGAACACGGGGTCGCCCGCTGTCCGGCCCGAAGACGAATCGCTCTACGGAAAGGGGACTACCGCCCCCGAAGGGGCGGGTCCGGATTGGGGTGGGGCCTGTTGGTGAGAATGGTTCGAGTCTTCCACAGAACCTTGCCACGACTTACAGCAAGAATCGCGCCACGGACAGTGCTTCGGCAAGACCGGGCCGAGGCACCGCCGTTGGCAAACTACTTGCTTCCATGTTCCGGCGGGCACCACCAAATCCCCTCTTTCACGGTGCCGCCAGTGTCTGCTACCCCGGACATGGCGGCACCCCTTCTTTTCTTTTCTCGGACTTTGAGCGGTCCGCTTCGCGGACCGGCCGACGAGGGAGGGAAAGTCGCGTGGGCTTCCTCTCCCATCAAATTTCACTTCGGCGATCAGTCTTCGCTTTCCCGTTTTTCTGGCATGGGCCGTGCTCTCCGAAGACTCGGTCACGCATCGTGGCCGCGACGAAGGCGGCGGTCGCCTTCGGATTCCATCGAGGAAAGGAGCCTTTTCATGAAACTCGCGTCCCGGATTGCCGTCGCCGTCTCTTCCGTTGTTCTCGCGGTGACCATCGCCGCCTGCTCGACCACCCAATCGGCCGGCCAACAGGTCGACGACAGCACCATTCACGCCAAAGTGAAGGAGAAGCTGACGGCGGACCGCTTCTCGAACATCGTCAACATCGACATCAACGTCACGAACGGCGTCGTCACACTCGCCGGCGAAGTGCCGAACCCGAAGGTGAAGGCGGAGGCCGAGGCCGAGGCACGCAGCGTGTCGGGCGTCGTCAAGGTCATCAACAATCTCCAGGTGAAGAACCCGAGCCCGGCATAACGCGTCGGTCCGGGTCTCCCTCCTCATTCTTCTCCTCGCAAAAAACCGAACGGCCCTCGCGGCGCACGCCGGAGGGCCGTTTCCGATCTTGCGAAGCGCGCGGCTATGTCGCGATGCGACTCGCGCCCGCCAGACCCAGCAGCAGGAACACGAGGAAGAGCGCGGCGAAGATCAGCGCCAGCACCTTCGCGATCGCGAAAGAGGCGCCCGCGATGCCGGTGAAACCGAGCAGGGCGGCCACCAGGCCGATCACGAGAAACGTCAACGCCCACTTGATCATGACTCAAACCTCCCGAGCACACTATGTAGCAAGAGCGGTGCCCGTCTGGCACCCCCCTTGCTCCTCGCACGAGAGGGGCGCGCGCAAGCGCCCCCTTCAAGGAGGTTTCATGAGACTCCCCGGTATTTCCCGTATTGCCCTCGCGGTCGCTTTCGTCGGCTCGCTCGCCGCCTGTCACCACAGCGATACCACGACCGCGCCGGGCGCGCTCGCGAACGTGACGGTCACGGGCCCGAGCTCGGTCACGGCCGGTCAGAACTTCGACGTGGATGTCGCCGCCACGGCCGTCGGCGTGAACAACGTCCAGAACGGCCTCGTCACGGTCACGGTTCCGGCTCCCCTGACGATCACCTCGACGAACGCCTCGAGCGGCACGAGTGCGACGGTCTCGGGAAACACGGTGACGTGGACGATCGGCACACTCGACGCGAACAGCCAGTCCACGCTGCACGTCAACGTGATGGGGGTCCTCCCCGCCGGAGCGAACGCGCAGAGCGTCACGATCCAGGCGCAGCTGACCGGCAACAGCATCAACCCCGGCGACGCCACCGCGTCGATGACGATTCAGGTGAATCCGTAACGGCGCATCACCCCATCGGCCGGAAGGTCCGTCCTCCCGCCGGAGTCCCGGCGGCTCCGGCGGCCGCGGGCGGCAACCCCGCCGCCGGCGACGCGCGCCGCTTCATGTAGCCGCGGCTCCCCCGGACGAAACCCTCCCGCGAGAGCGGGGCCGCGAGCGCCGACGCATCGGGGTTTCCGCCGTCCACGCGGCCCACGAGCACGACCCGTCTCCGTCCCGAGTCGACGAGACCCGCGAGCGTCCGAGCGAGATCCGAAGCGGCCGCCGCGCGCTCGGGCTCCTCCGCGGGAAGAAACGTCAGGAGATTCGTCTCGGCCCGGCCGAGCCAGGCGACGAGCTCGCCGTTGCGCAGCACCACGTGCGCGCCGGCCGCGCGCTGCGGGCGCGCCGGACCGGGCGGCCATGGGAGCGCGGCCCCGTAGGGATTGGCGGGATCGGTGGCCGCGACGACGACGGTCGTCGTCTCCTCGGGATCCGCCCGCATCGCGCGGAGGCGGTCGGCCGCTCCCGGGAGCGCGAACTGCGCCGCGCCGAGGCCCGCCACGAAGTAGCCGCGGCGCACGCGGCCCGCCTCCTCCATCGCCCGGAACACCGGATAGAGCGCCCCGAATCCTCCCGGGATTCCCTCGGCGGCGACGGCCTCGCGGGTGACGACGCCGTGCCGGGCGAGCAGGTCGGCGGCGAGCTCCGCGAGGCGCGCGGTCGGGCTCGCCCCGCCGCCTTCGGGAACCGGCACGAGCGACCATCGCCCCTCGCTCCCGGGAGGCCCGCCCCGCTTCGGCGAACCGCGGCGTCCCCGGTGCGGCTCGGCCGCGGCAGAAAGGCGGGAGCGCAGCGGCGCGAGCGTGTCGTTCGTGACTTCCCCTCGCCAGACCAGCCTCCAGAGCGCGTCGAGGAGATCGCCGGCGAAGGCGCCGGTCTCGGCCCGCAGGTCCGAGAAGAAGAGCGCGCCGCGGCGTGAGAGCGCGCCGCGGACCGACGCGGCGAGCGCGTCCTCCGGCTCTCCCTTCGCCGCGGCCGGACGAGCGGGCGCCCGGCCGGAGGCGTAGATCGCGATCCGTCCGTCGGCCTTTCCGAGCGGCTCGACGCCCCGCCAGGTGAGGTCGCCCGCCGCGAGCAGCGGGTCGATGCCGCCGGGCAGGTAACCGACGACGCGCGCCGGAAGCACGTCGGCCTCGAGCACGGACGCCGGAACGGCGGCGCCGTGGAGTCCCTCGGCGGCGATCCTCAGCGCATCCCCGCCGATGGCGGGCCGGAGGAGGCCATGCCAGTCGAGCAGGAAGCGGGCGAAGACCGCGGGCTCGACCGGCTCGACCTCGCGCCGCAGCCGCGCGAGCGAGCGGCGCTTGATCGCGCGCAGCACGCCGGCGTCGCACCACTCGCGGGTCCGGCCGCCCGGCAGGAAGTCTCCCTCGACCACCCGCCCGCTCGCCGCGAGCCCCGCGAGCGTCCGGCGCACCGCGGCCGGCGGCAGCCCCAACCGCGCCGCGGCGTCCTCCGTCCGGAACGGGCCATGGGTGCGCGCGTAGCGGGAGAGCACGTCGCCGAGCGGATGGCCGACCGGCTCGAGGAAAGCCGGCGGCAGGTCCGGCGGCGGCGACACGCCCAGGGCGTCCCGCAGGCGACCCGCGTCCTCGGACGCGGCGAACCGGGTCTGCCCGGCGATCGGCACGGTGAACACGCGGCGCTCCGCCGCCAGCCGCTCGAGCCAGCCGGCCGCCGCGTCCGGGGGCTCGGCGCGCGCCGCGATCTCGCCGGCGGTGAGGTCGCCGAGCGCGAGCAGCAGGTCGTGGACGCCGTCGGCATGCCGGACCCGGCGCCCCTCGAGCCGCTGCAGGGAGCGCTCGAGCGACGCGATCGCGTCCGCATCGAGCAGGTCCCGCAGCTCCTCCTCGCCCAGGAGCTCACGCAGCTGGGCCTGATCCACCGACAGCGCCTGTGCGCGTCGTTCGGCGAGCGGCGCGTCCCCGTCGTAGATGAAGTTGGCGACGTACGCGAAGAGAAGCGAGGCGGCAAACGGGGACGGCCTCGCCGCGTCGACGGTGAGGACGCGGATCTCCTTCGCGGCGATTCGCTTCAGAATCTCGACGGCCGCCGGCAGGTCGAACACGTCGCGCAGGCACTCGCGGTACGTCTCGAGCAGGATGGGGAACGACCCGTAGCGCGACGCGACCGCGAGGAGATCGGCGGCCCGCTTGCGCTGCGCCCAGAGCGGACTGCGCCGCCCGGGGTGTCGCCGGGGCAGAAGCAGCGCGCGCGCCGCGTTCTCCCGGAAGCGCGCGGCGAAGAGGGACGTCTCCCCGAGGCTCCGCACCACGAGGTCCTCGATCTCCGAGCTCGCGGGCAGGAAGCGGGAGACGTCGGGCGGCTCGCTCGACTCCGGCAGGCGGAACACCATGCCGTCGTCGGACCAGAGGGCCTCGACGTCGGCGCCGGTGCGCTCGCGCAGCCGCGCGAGGACCGCGGTCGCCCACGGCGCGTGCACGCGCGCTCCCCAGGGCGAGAGGAGGCAGACGCGCCAGTCGCCGATCTCGTCCATGTACCGCTCGACGACGAGCGTGCGGTCGCTCGGCACCTCGCCGGTCGCCCGCACCTGCTCCGCGAGATAGGCGACGAGGTTCGCCGCCGCGCGCTCGTCGAGGCCGTGCTCCTCGCGGAGCCGGCGGATCGCCTCGTCCGGAGGCGCCGCCGCGAGGCGCCGCGTGAGCGCGCCGATCGCGCGGCCGAACTCCGTGGGCCGGCCGGGCCGGTCGCCGTGCCAGAACGGCGCCTTGCCCGGCACGCCGGGCGCCGGGGACACCAGAACGCGGTCGTGCGAGATCGCGTCGATGCGCCAGGAGGAGGCCCCCAGCACGAAGACGTCTCCCGGCGAGGACTCGAAGACCATCTCCTCGTCGAGCTCGCCCACGCGCCGGCTGCGCCCGCCGTCGTCGCCGGCGAGGAACACGCCGTAGAGGCCCCGGTCGGGGATCGTGCCCGCATTGACGACGGCAATCCGCTGCGCCCCCTCCCGCGCGCGGATCCGGCCGGACGCACGGTCCCAGGTCACGCGTGGCTTCAGCTCCGCGAACTCGTCGGAGGGATAGCGGCCGGACAGCATGTCGAGCACGCCCTCGAAGGCGGTTCGCGGCAGATCGGCGTAAGGCGCCGCGCCGCGCACGAGGCGAAAGAGCGACTCGACGTCCCGCTCGCCCTCGGACGCGATCGCGACGATCTGCTGGGCGAGCACGTCGAGCGGATGGCGCGGATAGAACGTCTCCTCGACGAGCCCCTCCTTCATGCGCACGGTCGCGGCCGCCGCCGCCAGGAGATCGCCGCGGTACTTGGGAAAGACGATGCCGCGCGACACCTCGTCGACGGAGTGGCCCGCGCGGCCGATGCGCTGCATGCCCGACGCGACGGACGGGGGCGCCTCGATCTGCACGACGAGGTCGACCGCGCCCATGTCGATGCCGAGCTCGAGGGACGAGGTGGCGACGATCGCCGGCAGCGTCCCGCTCTTCAGCCGCTCCTCGATCTCCTGCCGCTTCTCGCGCGCCACCGAGCCGTGGTGCGCGAGCGCGAGCTCCTCGCCCGCGGTCTCGTTGATCGCCGCGGCGAGCCGCTCCGCGAGGCGGCGGCTGTTCGCGAAGATCATGGTCGACCGATGCGCGCGGACGAGCTCCACCAGACGCGGATAGATCGAGGGCCAGATCGATTCCGGCGCGGGCCTCTCGCCGGGCGACGGCTCCGCGCCGCCGCCCGGCCGGGCCATGTCCTCGACCGGGACCTCGACGCGGACGTCGAACGCCTTGCGCGCGTGCGTGTCGACGATCGTGACGGGGCGCGGCGTCCAGGCGCTTCGCCGCCCCTCGACGCGGCCGCCGCCGAGCAGGCGCGCGATCTCCTCGAGCGGACGCTGCGTCGCGGAGAGACCGATTCGCTGCAGCGGGCGGTCGGCCCGGCGCGCGTCCTCGAGCCGCTCGAGCGACAGAAAGAGGTGCGCGCCGCGCTTGCTCCCGGCCACCGAGTGGATCTCGTCGACGATCACCGTCTCGACGGCGCCGAGCGTCGCCCGCGCTCGCGACGTCAACAGGAGGTACAGCGACTCCGGTGTCGTGATCAGGATGTCCGGAGGGACCCGCGTCAGCCGCGCGCGCTCGGAGGCGGGCGTGTCGCCCGTCCGCATCGCGACGGCGGGCCGGCGATGCGGGAGCCCGCGCCGAGCCGCGACGGCGGCGATGCCGTCGATGGGCCCGCGCAGGTTGCGCTCGACGTCGACGGCGAGTGCCTTCAGCGGCGAGACGTAGAGGATGCGGCAGCGCGCCGCGGCCTCCGGCTCGGGCGAGAACATCAGACGGTCGATCGCCGCGAGAAACGCCGCGAGCGTCTTGCCCGATCCGGTGGGAGCGAGGAGGAGGGTCGATTCACCGCGCCGGATCGGGGGCCAGCCCTTCGTCTGCGCCACCGTCGCCGAGGCGAAGGTCTCCGCGAACCACTCGCGGACGGCCTCGTGGAAGCTCTCCAGCGGATCCCGGCTCACGCCTCCATCCTATGGGGGCGCGCTAAGCGGCGGCCGGTGCGCCGCGTCGAGATGTCGGCCGCCGTCGGGCTCGTCAGGGAACGCGGGTGGGGGTGAGCTCGGACGGCGCCATGGACGTCGAGGTCGACATGCCCGGCGTCGTCGCCATCGAGGGCGTCGTTTCGAGCGGCGCGCCCGACGGCGTCGTGGACGAGGACGTCGTGCTCGTCGTCTCCGTGGTGGTCGTCTCGCGTTTCTGGCATCCGCCCGCGAGCGCGACGGCGAACAACAGGAAAGCGATGGCGGAAAGGAGCCTTCGGATCGAAGTCATCGGCGTTCCTCCTGGAAAGAAGTCGAAAGTCTCAGATTCCCTCGTCGCCCGCGGATTCGTCGGAGCCGACCCGACCGGACGACTCCGGATCGCGGCCCGTGGCGGGATCGGTCGGATAGTGCGACCGCACGCCCTCGCCGGGATACTCCTGCACCGGCTCCTGGCCGCCTCGCGGCTCGGTGCGCGTGCCCGGAAGGGTCGGATCGTCGTCGTCGGCCGGCGACGGCTCGCTCGAGCCGGGGCGGGTCGGCAATTCCTCGGTCCGGTCCTCGATGTTCTCCATCGGGAGTCTCCTTCGTGGAATCGAAGCGGGCTTCATTGCCCGATGCGGCGCCACTGCAGGAAGCGTGCCGCGCGCGCTCGAAAAGCGGGCAGGGCTGTTTTGGCGGCACTCTCCTTGCAACATCAGAGGGCGTTCGGCACGGGGCCGGACTCTTATCCGAGGAGGGAATCCATGACTCGAAACAGACTCGCCGTGGCGGTGCTGGCCATCAGCACCTGCGCGGCCGTCGCTCTCGGCCAGAACGCGGACAAGAACACCGCGGGTCCGACGAAGAACGACTATCGCCTGCGTGTGATGGAACCGGCCGAAGGCGCCGCGATCACGGGTCCGACCGTGCGCGTCGTCGTCGACACCAACGTCCGCGAGCAACTCGACGGCGAGAAGACCGACGTCAACTCGATGCCCCGGCCCATCGTCGACGTGTGGCTCGACGGCTCCCGCCGCGGCACGATGAAGGACGCGGAGAACGTTCTCGAGATCGACAACGTCTCCGCGGGCCCGCACAAGCTGGCCATCGTCGCCAAGAACAGGGCCAACGAGATCATCGACAAGAAGGAGATCAACTTCACCAGCACGGGTTCGACGGTCGTGGAAGGCGCGAACTCGTCCGGCACGACGCCGGCCAACCCGGCGCCGGCAGAGACGTATACCTACCACGCGCCGGCGCCTGCGCCTGCGCCTCCGCCGAGCGACAGTTCGCTCGCGGGGCCGACGAGCTCGACTTCCAGCAGCACCGAGTCCTCGACCACTTATCGCAGCACCTCTCCGTCGACGATGAGCGACATGTCGACCGCGGAGAACCGCACCCGGCCGAAGATGCCGGAGACCGCTTCCAACGACGGTGCGCTGCTCCTCGCGGGCGGTGCGCTCCTTCTCGGCTCCTACCTGATTCGCCGCAAGGCATGACTTCGAGCGCAGCGGATGCGGCCCTCCATGCTGCGGGGCCGCATCCGTTTCGCTTCGCGCTCCCATCTCCTCATTGGGAGCGCCGTCGCCGCCGGCGAGACCGGCTCTTCCGCCACTCGCGAGTCGGCTCCGTCCGAAACTCCCGAACGCAATAGCGTCGACCCCCGCTGACGCCCCGCTCGACGGAGCGTCCTGCCATCCGGAGGGAAGGTGGCATGGCACGCCCGTTGCGACGATCCAGGGGTGTGGCCGCGACGGGGCGACGCGCTCCGCGCCGTTTTTGTCGTTTCCGGCGTTTCGCCGCTCCCGAAGGAGAACGGCGTCAGGGAGCGGCGGCGCGGCGCTTCCGATCGCGGCCGCTTCTCTTCCCGGTGCCCCGCATCGAGGTCCGGCGTGGCGCGGGCTGGCAGCGGGGACAGGCGAACATCCGCCGCGCCGACATCGGGAACTCCTCGATCGGCGACGCGCAGCGGCGGCAGATCGCCTGCTGGTAGGCGTAAAAGGCGTCGTCCGGACCGCGGCCGGCGAGCGGATGCGCCGGCGGTTCCCGGGGCTCGATCGTCCGGATGCGTCCCGCGCACGGCCCCGCGCCGCATGAGCGCGCGCACGGTCTTCCAGAGGCGCTCCCACTCCTCCGCCGAGAGGCTCGCCGACGGCCGCTTCGGGTGGATGCCCGTCAGGAACAGCGCCTCGGCCCGGTAGATGTTGCCGACGCCGGCGAGGACGCGCTGGTCGAGCAGGGCGTCGCCGATCGTCCGGCGCGGCCGCTTCGCGAGCGCGGCCAGCGCCCGATCCGGGTCGAAGTCCCGGCGCAGCGGATCGGGACCGAGGCGCGCGAGCAGCTTCCGCCGCGCAAACTCCGGGATCAGCTCGCACGTCGGCGGCCCGATCAGGTCCGTCGTCACTTCGCGCGTCGCGAGGCGCAGGCGGACGGTGGGCCGCGGCGGCGGCGCCGGGGCGGCATAGCGGTAGAACCATCCCGCCATCCCGAGGTGCACGTGGACGACGAGCCCACCGCTCCAGCGGTGGAACAGGTGCTTCCCGTACGCCTCCGCGGCCTCGAAGCGCCGGCCGTCGAGCCGCCGCGCCTCGCGCGCGAAGCGGCCCTGCGGCGAGGCGGCGCGCACGCGGCGACCGGCGAAGTCGCGCGTGTGCACGCGCGCGAGCCAGTGGATGGTGTTTCCTTCGGGCATGGCGCACCGACGACGGCGTCGAGCACTCTACCGCGCCGCGCGCCTCCGGGTGGGTCCAGCGCTGCACCAAAAGAGATGCGTCTGAACCATGTCTCCCCCCGATACGATGGGACGCGACAGGAGAATTGCCATGCTCAGGAAACTGTTTCCCATCGCCGGCGCCTTTCTGCTCGCGGCCCCGCATCTCTTCGCCCAGATCGACGTGTCCAAAATCTTCGGCTCGAGCAAGAGCCTCTCGAACACGGACGTCGTGGACGGGCTCAAGCAAGCCCTGGAGGTCGGCACGACGAACACGGTCGACCTGACCGGGAAGACCAATGGTTACTTCGGCAACGCTCTCATCAAGATTCTGCTTCCGAAACAACTCCAGCAGGTCGAGCAGGGGCTGCGCCTCATCGGGCAGGGCGACAAGGTCGACGAGCTCGTCCTCGGCATGAACCGCGCGGCCGAGAAGGCGGCGCCCGGCGCCAAGGACATCTTCTGGGGAGCGATCAAGAGCATGTCGTTCGACGACGCGCGCCAGATCCTGTCGGGCGGGGACACGGCCGCGACGGATTACTTCCGGCAGAAGACGAGCGCGACGCTCACCGAGAAGTTCCGGCCGGTGGTCGCCGATTCCATGAAGGACGTGGGCGTCGTCCAGCAGTACAAGTCGCTCCAGGCCTCGTACCAGTCGGTGCCCCTCGCGTCGAGCCTCCCCGCGTTCGACATCGAGAGCTACGTCGTCTCGAAGGCTCTGGACGGGCTCTTCCTCGTCCTTGGACAACAGGAGAAGGAGATCCGCACGAACCCGCAGGCGCAGGTCACGAGCCTGCTGAAGAAGGTGTTCGGCAAGTAGATAGAGTAGAGACGCGATGACGTTGCGCTTCCGGCATCGTCTCTCGTCCGCGCTCATCCTGCTCGCGAGCGCCTCGGCCGCCCTCGCGCAGCCGAAGAGCAGGCTCGCGCTCGTCGGCGGCATGCTGCTCGACGGCTACGACGCGCCGCCCGTCCATCGCGCGGCGATCCTGATCGAGGGCGACCGGATCGTCGCCGCCGGCCCGGCCTCCGAGATCGCGATCCCCGCCGACGCCGAGGTGGTCGACACGCGCGGCCGCACGATGCTGCCCGGCCTGATCGACGTGCACGTGCACCTCCAGATCCTCGGCCACGGCGACTACGCGGTCTGGGACCCGTGGATCGCGAAGAACGGTCTGGTCGAGAAAGTCGGCGAGATCTCGGCGCGGCAGCTCCTCATGGCCGGGGTGACCTCGGCCGTCGACCTCGGCGGCACGCTGAAGGAGAGCCTCAGCGTCCGCGACCGCATTCGCCGCGGCGAGCTCCCGGGGCCGCGCATGCAGATGAGCGGACCCTGGATCACGCGCGACCTCGGCGACTACTCGCCGGTGCTGCCCAACCAGATCCTGGTCGACACGCCCGCGCAGGCGGCCGCGGCCGTCGACCGGCTCGCGGCGGCGGGCGTCGACGTCATCAAGGCGTACGTCGGGCTCTCCCCCGCGCACTACCGCGCGATCGTGGACGCGGCGCACCGCCACCACCTGAAGGTGCACGCCCACGTCTACGATCCCGCGCAGGTCCGCGACGCGTTCGAGGCCGGCGTCGACGTTCTGCAGCACGTCGGGTCGGCGGGCATGCCGACGTACGATCCGGCGCTGGTGAAGGCGATCGCGGTGAAGGGAACGCCGGTCGTGACGACCGCCGCCCACCGGGCGTTCCTGTATCCGGCCACGCTCGCCTTCCCGGAACGCCTGGACGATCCGCAGCTCGAGAGAGACTTCGGTCCGGAGATCTGGAAACAGGTGCACGAGTCGCTCCGCGGCTGGCATCGCCTGTCCTACTTCTCCCAGACGGACTACGAGATGCTCTTCGCGCACGATCTCCTGAAGCAGTGGATCGACTCGGGCGCGGTCCTCGGGATGGGCACGGACTCGGGCTCGCCGATCAACTTCCACACCGAGGCCCTCTGGCGCGAGATCAAGGCGCACGTGGATCTCGGCATGCCGCCGCAGCGGGCGATCTCCTCCGCCACGCGCATCAACGCCCAGATCCTCGGCCAGGGCGACGTCCTGGGCACGATCGAGCCGGGCAAGCTCGCCGACGTCGTCGTCGTGCGCGGGAATCCCCTCTTCGACGTCACCGCGCTCGGCGACGTCGAGGTGGTCGTCAAGGACGGCCGGGTCTGGAAGGGCGGGGCCGCCCCGCGGAAGTGATGCGGCTCTCCGCCATGCTGACCGTCACGCCGTCGATCGCGATTCCGGAAACGGAGCTCGAGGAGCGCTTCGTGCGCGCCTCCGGACCCGGAGGCCAGAACGTCAACAAGGTCGCGACCGCGGTCGAGCTGCGCTTCGACGTCCGAGCTTCGAGCCTGCCCGAGGACGTCAAGGCACGGCTCGCCGCGACTCGCCGGCCGACGCGTCAGCGGCGAGGGCGTCCTGCTGATCGACAGCCGCGCGCATCGCACCCAGGCCCAGAACCGCGCGGAGGCCCGCGAACGCCTCGCCGAGCTCGTCCGCCGCGCCGCGACCCCTCCGCGGCGGCGCCGGAAGACGCGGCCGACCGCGGCGGCGCGCGAACGGCGCCTCGACGAGAAGACCCGCCGCAGCCGCGTCAAGGCGTCGCGCCGGGCGGCCGCGAGCGACTGACGCGAGCGCGCCCCGCTGGCTCGGATCCTGCAGCTTTCGAGACCTCGCATGTCCCGCACCGCCCGCCGCCTTCTGATCGCCTTCGGCTCGTTCGCGGCGATCCTTCTCGGCGCGCTCCTCGCTCTCCCCTACCTCGTGTCGCTCGATGCGGTGCGCGCCCGGGTCGTCGCCGCCGCCGAGTCGTCGCTGCACCGGAAGGTGGAGATCGGCGCGATGCGGCTCCAGATCCTCTCGGGCCTCGGCGCGCGCGTCGAACGCCTGGTGGTGCACGACCGCCGCAACCCCGCGGCGGCCCCGCTCCTCTCGGCCGATCGCGCCTCGATCGAGGTGGCGTTCTGGCCGCTCCTCTCGCGGCGCATCGAGGTGCGTCGGATCGAGATCCGCGGGGTCACGGTGACGGTCGAGCGCGGCGCCGACGCGAAGCTGAGTGTCGACGACTTCGTGTCGGCGGGGCAGCGCGAGAGCGCTCCGGCGGCGCGGACGGCAGCCGCGGTATTCCTCGTTTCGCGTATCGACCTCGAGAGTGGCCGGGCGGTCTTCGTCGACTACCGCTCCGGCCGGGCCGAGACGCTGACCCTCGAGGACGTCACGGCGCACCTGCGGGACATCGGCGCGCGCACGCCGGCGCGCTTCGCCGTCGCGGCGCGCTTCCTCGCGGAACGGGGACGCAACGTGACGCTCGAGGGAACCCTCGGGCCTCCGCCGAGCGCGGGACCGGTCGGCGAGGCGTCCCTCGACGCGCGCTTCTCGGCGAAGGACCTCGCGCTCGCGCGGCTGTCTCCCTGGGTCGCGGCGTTTCGCGAGAACGATCCCGGGACGCTCGCGATCGAGGGAAACGCGCAGGGGAAGCTCCTCGGCGCTCTCGCGATCGCGGCGAAGGTCGGACTCGTTCCGTCGCCGGCTTCGAAGACCCGGATGCCGCCCGTCGACGGCACGGTCGCCCTGACGGTCGACTGGCCGAAGGGATCGCTCGCGATCGGGCGCTCGCTGTTCGACCTCGCCGAGCTGCCCCTCGCGATCGAGGGACGCGTGGATCGCCTGCACGAAACGCCCGAGATCGACCTGAGGGTCTCGCACCCCGGGCGACGTGCCGCTCGACCACGTCACGGGACTCCCGGGCGTCGCCGGCCGCTTCCCGGAGGGCGTGCGGATCGCGGGTCGCGCGCATGTGGATGTCCGTCTGATCGGCCCGGCGGCGGCCCCCGCCGTGCATGGCGCCGTGGACGTGGCGCCGCTGACGGTCGTGCGCCAGGGAGAGACGTTGTTCGAGGCGCCGTCGACGCACGCGACCGCTCGACGCCGAGCGCAGCGATGCTCTCTCGGGCCACCTCTCGGCGCCCTCGGGCAGGCTCCGCCGACTTCCCTTCGAGGCGCTGACCGCCGACTGGACCTGGAGGCAGGGCGCTTCGTCCTGGCGCCGAGGGCGCCGCGTGTACGGCGGCGCGCTGTCGGCGCGCATCGAGGGAAATGCGGCGCGCCCGCGTCGCGAGGCGCGGCTCGCGTTCTCGGTCGAGAACCTGCCCGCGGGACCCTTCGTCGACGACCACGACGAAGTACGTCCAACGTCCTCTCCGGCGCCATGTCCGGGAACTTCGCCGTAACGAGTCTCGGGATCGGATTCGACGCGCTCGTCAAGTCGGGGCGCGGCGGCGGCCACGTCGTGCTCGCCGACGCCGACCTCCGAACGCTCGAGCTGATGCCGGAGGTGACGAACGCGCTTCAGAAAATCGGCGGCATGCTCGGTCTCCAGGTTCCCGAGGCCCTGCGGGAGACGCGCTTCTCGAAGCTCGAGGCCACGCTGCGCCTGGCCGACGGCCGCATCGCGACGCCCGACCTCATGCTCTCGGGCAGCGGCATCTCGGTTGCGGCCGCAGGGCTCCTTCGGTCTCGACAAGACCCTCGCCTACCACGGCCGCATCGATCTCGGTCCTTCCTGCTGATTCGAACTCTCGGCGTGCTGGGCCGCTACGTCGCCGACGATACCGGGACCTGGTGCTGCCGTTCGAGGCGCGCGGCACGGTCGAGAAGCCGGACGTCTCGATCGAGGGAGCCGCTCTGTTGGAGCTCGGGCGGCGCGTCCTGAAACACGGCCGCGGTCGACGGCGCTCGCGCCGCCACGCCGGCGAGGCGCTCGGCGGACAGGGGGCGCCCCCAAACCCGATGGATCTCCTGCAGCGGTTCCTCGGGGCTCCTCCGCCGACGCCGACGCCTTAGCCGCGCGCGCGGCGTTCTCAACGCCAGGGTTCGTCCGCCGAGGGCCCGTAGATGGACGGGACCTTCCCGTCGGCCATCCGGAGATAGATCGAGAGCTGCCCCCGGTGGTGAATCTGGTCGAACGTCATGCTCCAGAGGATCTCGAACAGGGGCAGATCGCCGATCTTGCCGGGGCCGGTGAAGAACTGGACGCTCTTCCCGAGGTCCTCGTCGCGGAGTCCGCGCAGCAGCGCTCCCGTCTTCGCGTGGGCCTCCTCGAGGCCGGCCAGGATGGCGTCGGCCGAGTCCGGGGCCGCCGGCCACGCGACCGGTTTCGAAAAGTCGAAGCCGGTCGTCATGACGGTCTGCATCGCCTTCTGTTCCATCACGAACGCGAAGGCGAGCTCGCGCGCGGTCTTGGACATCGCGTGCGGCCGGAGCTCCCACTTGTCTCTCGGGTACGCGCGCAGCACGCGCATCGTCTTCTCGTGCTCGCGCTCGAAGGTTTCGAGCAGGTGCTGACGGAGACTCGGAACGGTTCGGACTGCAGTCGGAGTCGCGGCGGACATGACGACCTCCCTCATGAAAGTGGAGACGCCACTCTACTGCGGGAGCCGCTGGTACGATTCGGGCCGAAATGGCACAGACCGCCGGGGCCGCGCCCTTCTCCGGAAAGGTCGCTCTCGTCGCGGGAGGCACCGGCGGACTCGGGCAGGCCGTCTCCCTCGCGTTCCTCGTGGCCGGCGCCCGCGTCGCCGTCACCTATCGAAATCCGGACGAGCTCGCCGCGCTCGAGAGCGGCGCCGCCGCGTCCGGCCGCGAGCGGCTCTCCGGCCATGCCGTCGACGTGACCGACGAGGCCGCGGTGCGCGGTCTGGTCGGCGAGCTCGTTGCCCGCGACGGCCGCCTGGACGTGCTCGTCAACTGCGTCGGCGGCTTCGCGGGAGGAACGAAGCTCTGGGAGACGGACGCGAAGACGTTCGACCGGATGCTCGACCTGAACTTCCGCGCGGGCCTGGTGCTCTGCCGCGCCGCCGTGCCGGCGATGCTCGCGCGCGGCGGCGGCGCGATCGTGAACGTCGCCTCCCGCGCCGCCGTCGACCATGGCGCGGGAATCGCGGCCTACGCCGCGTCGAAGGCCGCCGCGGTGGCGCTGGTCGACTCGCTCGCCGCCGACCTCGCGGGAACCGCGGTCCGCGCGAACTCGATCCTCCCGTCGATCATCGACACGGAGGCGAACCGCCGCGCGATGCCGAAGGCGGACTTCTCGAAGTGGCCGAAGCCCGAGGAGATCGCGCGCGTCATCCTCTTTCTGTGCGGGGACGACGCGCGCCTGATCCACGGCGCCGCGATCCCGGTCTAGAGCGATGGCACCCGTCGCGCTCCTCCTGGCGCTCCTCCAGACGGCGACGCCGGCGCCTTCGACGCCGTCTGCGCTCGTCCTCACGCACGTCTCGGTGATCGACCTGGCGACCGGGGCGGTGCTTCCGGACCGGACGGTCGTGATCCGGGGCGAGCGCATCGCGGACGTGTCGCCGAGCGGCGGCGCGAAGATTCCCGCCGGAGCGCGCGTCGTGGACGGCTCCGGCCGCTTCGTGATGCCGGGCCTCTGGGACATGCACATCCACTCGTTCTTCGGCGACTGGGTGCCCGGCGGCCGCGAGGTGACGCTGCCGCTCCTGCTCGCGCACGGCGTCACCGGCGCGCGCGACATGGGCAGCGATCTCGACCCGATCCTCGCCGCACGGTCGGACGTCGCGGCGGGGCGGCTGCTCGGGCCCCGCCTCGTCGTCGCGGGTCCGATGCTCGACGGACCGAAGTCGCCGTTTCCGGCGTCGCTCAAGCTCTCGACGCCCGAGGAGGGCCGCCGCGCGGTGGCGATGCTCCAGGAGCGCGGCGTCGACTTCATCAAGATCCAGTCCTACATGCCGCGCGACGTCTACTTCGCGGTCGCCGACGAGTGCCGGCGCCGGCGGATCCCGTTTGAAGGCCACGTGCCGGACTCGGTCCGGGCCGCCGACGCCTCCGACGCCGGACAGGCGAGCTTCGAGCACCTGATCGGCGTCTTCGAGGGAAGCTCCCCCTCCGAGGACGCCTTCGTCCGGGGCGAGCCGAAGGGACCGGGCCGGTTCCTCGAAACGTACGACGCCGCGCGCGAGACCGCGCTCATCGCGCGCCTCGCGAAGAACCATACGTGGCAGTGTCCGACGCTCTTCTGGGAGCGCGGCCAGTGGCTCGTCGACGCGATCGACGTCTCGAAGGATCCCGATCTCCGCTGGGCGCCCGCCTCCTGGCGCGAGAAGACGTGGCCGACCTTCGCCGCCGACATCGCGAAGAACATGGACACCGATCCGCTCCCCGTGCGCGAGAAATTCGTCGCGCACGAGCTTGCGATCGTCGCGCGGCTCCAGCGCGCGGGCGTGCCCTTCCTCGCCGGGACCGACACGCCCGCGGGCGTCGACGTGATCCCGGGGCCGAGCCTCCACCACGAGCTCGAGCGCTTCGTCGCGGCGGGCTTCACGCCGCTCGAGGCGCTTCGGACGGCGACGCTCGACCCGGCGAGGTTCCTCGGGCGCACCGCCGACTTCGGGTCCGTCGAGAAGGGGCGCATCGCCGACCTCGTCCTCCTCGACGCCAATCCGCTCGAGGACGTGCGGCGCACGCGCCGGATCGCCGGCGTCGTGACGAACGGGCGATACCTCTCCCGCGCCGACCTCGACCGCATGCTCGCGGACGTCGAGGCGTACGCGAAGGCCCACTGACCGGCCGAAGAATCAGCGCCGGGCCACCCGCTCCCACTCCGAGCGCGAGCGCAGGACGCAGTCCTCGATCGAGAGGCCCCCGAACCAGTTTCCCGACAGGGCGAGGGCGCTGCCCTCGAGGAGACGATCGAGCTCCGCGACGATCTCCCGGTGCCCGACGACGGGCGAGGGCAGGATCGTCCGGCGCTCGACCGCGGCGTCGAGGTCCCGCGGTTCGACGCCGAGGAGCCGCGTCGCGCGGCGCATCCGGTCGTCCGCGGTCTGTCCGGGCCGGAAGTGGAACGTGAAGGCGCGGAACGTCGCGTCGGGCACGACGTCGCGCGTCACCACCGAGAAGAACGTGTCCTTCCGCGGAATCAGAAACGTGGATGGCGGAATGCGCGCGGCCTTCGTGGCCCGCAGCACGACGGCAAGAGTGTCGATCGAGGTCTCGCGGATGCGCGCGAGCCGCCCCGCGATCTCCGGCGCGCCTTCGCGCAGGACCGCGGCCGCTTCGCCCGGCGGCGTCGCGATCGCGACGGCGCCCGCCTCCTCGCGGCTCCCGTCGCCGAGCGTCACCGAAAATCCCGTCGCGGTCTTCCCGACGGCGCGCACGGGAGCGCCGCGGCGCGACGTCACGCCGGGCGTCGCCGCCGCGGCCTCGCACACTCCCTGCAGGCCGCCGCGCAAGGTGAAGCTCCGGATCACGTCCTTCCGCCGCGGGCGCTTCTTGAAGAGCATGTCGGCCGGCAGGTCGTCGGCCTTCTGCGACGGAACGGCGGACAGCATCGGCCCGAGCACGCGCTCGTAGTTCTTCGGCCCCACGATCGAGGCGTAGTACGCGCGCACGGTCCGGCCCTCCTGGCGCGCGCCGAAGGCGTGCGGCAGCGAGCGCACGAGCTCGAACTTGTCCATCAGGCGCATGAGGAGCCCGAGGTTCTGTCCCGGCAGCACCCGGTCGTCCTCGAGGAAGCGCAGCCGCGGCTTCGCGCGGGGCTGGAGCGAGCCCATCAAGCCGCAGCCCTCGAGCATCTCGATCAAAGCGCCGTACGAGTTGTAGCAGGTGTGCGCGCCGAGCTCGAACCAGAAGTCGCCCGGCCCGCGCGCCGTGTGGAGACAACCGCCGACCCGCTCCTCGCGCTCGAGGAGAAGCACGCTCCGTCCCGCGCGCGCGGCGTGGAACGCGAATGCCGTCCCGCTCACACCGCCGCCGACCACGATCACGTCGTGCCGCGTCATCGCGTAAAGCCTGCCACGAACGCGCGCGGCCCCGCCAGATACGTTCGAGTCCCGCGACGCGTCAGGAACGCGGCCGCGTCGGACGTCCGCATCACGACAGCGCTCCCTCCGGCGACGGCGCGGCCGGCCTCCTCCCGTTCGAGCGTGCCCGCCTCGCGCGCGGCGTCGGCGAGGCCGCCGCGCCCGCGCGGAAACCACGCGAAGCCGGCGGCGAACACGAGGACGATCAGGACGAGCGCCGCGCCGAGGCTCCAGCGGATGCCCTCGACGAAATCGCCGTCGGCGGCCGCGAGGATGGCGCGCTGCGTCGCCGGGTTCAGGTGAACGATCGGCCGCCCCGGGCCGATCTCGGCGGCGTACGCACGCGGGTTCGCGTTGCCGATGATGGTGTCCGCCACCTCGCGGCGCTCGGCGGGATCGGGGAGCGCCTGCGCGAGGTGCGCCGACAGCGTCGCGGTCAGCGACGCCGCGAGCACCGAGCCGAGCACCGCGAACCCGACCGTCGAGCCGAGCGCCCGCTGCGCGCTCATGATGCCGGAGGCCATGCCGGCGCGCTCGGGCGGCACGGCCGTCATCGCGAGCGACGTGATCGGGGTCAGACAGAGAGAGCTTCCGAGCGCCGACAGCACCATGCCCACGACGACGACCGGCGTGGGGCTCCCCACGCCGGCGATCAGCACGAGGAACGCGAGGGCCTGCGAGGCGAGGCCCGCGAGGATGAGCCGCCGCGCTCCGACGATCCCCATGAGCCGCCCGGCCGCCAGCGCCATGAGCGTGCAGGTGGTGCTGTACGGCAGAAGGAGGAGGCCGGCGTCGGTCGGCGAGAACCCGCGCACGTTCTGCAGGTACTGGGTGATGACGAGGAGCATCCCGTACACGGCGAACAGCACGGTGAAGATCGTGACGATCGCGAGGGAGTACGTGCGGTCCTTGAAGAGCGTCAGGTCCATCATCGGATCGGCGCCGCGCCGCTCGACGAGCACGAAGCCGGCCAGGGAGCCCGCCGCCGCCACGAACAGGCCGATGATTTCCTCGGACCGCCATCCCGCGCGCGGCCCCTCGATGACCGCGTACGCGAACGCGCCCACGGCCACGACGAAGAGCAGCTGCCCGGCGGGGTCGAACCGGCGCGGCCGCTCGTCGCGCGATTCCCGGACGAACCGCGTGGTCAGCACGAGCACCGCGAGCCCGACCGGGAGGTTGACGAGGAAGATGGAACGCCACCCCGTGCGCTGCACGAGGAAGCCCCCGAGCGTCGGGCCGATGGCGAGCGCCGTCGAGGCGATCGCGGTCCAGATCCCGATCGCCCAGGCCTTCTGCTTCGGGTCGCGGAACGCCGCGCTCACGAGCGCGAGCGAGGTCACGTTGACGGTCGCGGCCGCGACGCCCTGCACGGTGCGGCTGACGTTGAGCACGTCGAGCGAGCCCGCGAGGCCGCACGCGACCGACGACGCGGTGAAGAGGGCGATCCCGGCGAGATAGAGCCGGCGCCGGCCGTGAAGGTCCGCGAGCGTGCCGGCCGACATGATCGAGACCGCCATGCCGAGGCTGTAGGCCGTCACGACCCACTGGAGTCCGGACTCGCCGACGTGGAACTCGCCCTGGATGGAGGGCAGCGCCACGTTCACGATCAGCGCGTCGAGGAAGATCATGAAGAGGCCGAGGCCCGTGGCGGCGAGCGTGAAGCGCTGCGTGCGATCCATGTGGGCCTCCGGGAAAGAGTGGGCGACAGCTTCTCACACGCCGGCCGGGGCCGAGTCCGCTCGGATACGATCGCCCCAAGGAGGCCCCCATGTCAGGATCGCGCCGGGATTTCCTCGCGCGGACCGCCGCCGGACTCGTCGGCGCCGCGGCCGCGGGCCAGGCCCTCGGGAAGCAGCAGCCTTCTCCGCAGCCGACGCCCTCCTCCGCCGCCGGCACGCCGCCGGCGTTCGGCACGGCGCCTCCGGTCGGCCCGGAGATCGGGGTCGCGACGATCGGCGAGGCCGAGAAGCTCGTCCGCATCGAGTTCACGCCGCCCGAGAAGGAGCAGATCGCCCTCAACTGGCGCCAGTCGATGGCGGCGACGATGGAGCGGCGGACGGGACCCCGCAAGGTCCCGCTCGAAACGACCCTCGCGCCGGCCTCGCGCTGGAATCCGCTCATTCCCGGCGTCGCGCCGGGACCGTCCCGAGACCGCTTCGTGCGCTCCGCGGGTCCCGCGCGGCCGCTGCCCGGGAAGGACGAGGACATCGCGTACGCCACCGTCGTCGAGCAGTCGCGCTGGATCGAGTCGCGGGCGCTCTCCTCCGAGCGGCTCACGAAGATCTACCTCGCGCGCATGGACCGTCTGGACCCGAAGATCCGCGCGATCATCACGCGGACGCCCGACCACGCGCTCGAGCAGGCGCGCCGCGCGGACGCCGAGATCGCGTCGGGACGCTACCGCGGACCGCTCCACGGCATTCCGTTCGGCGTCAAGGACCTCCTCGACACGAAGGGAATCCTCACGACCTACGGCGCGGAGCCCTACCGCAACCGAGTCCCCGGCGCGAACGCGGTCGTCGTCCAGCGGCTCTACGACGCCGGCGCCGTGCTCGTCGCGAAGCTGTCCCTCGGCGCGCTCGCGCTCAACGACATCTGGTTCGGCGGACAGACGATGAACCCGTGGCTGCCCGAGGAGGGCTCCGGCGGCTCCAGCGCGGGACCGGGGGCCTCGACCTCGGCCGCGCTCGTCTCCTTCTCGATCGGCAGCGAGACCGGCGGCTCGATCGTCGACCCCGCGATGCGCTGCGGCGTCGCTGGGCTGAGGCCGACCTTCGGCCGCGTGGCGCGCACCGGCGCCATGACGCTCTGCTGGTCGCTCGACAAGCTCGGCCCGATGACCCGCGGCGTCGAGGACACGATGCTCGTGCTCGCCGCGATCACGGGACCGGACCCGGGCGACCTGTCGAGCCTGCCCTCGCACCTCGACTTCGACGCCGCCGGCTCCGTGAAGGGGCTGAAGGTCGGCTTCATCCCCCGCTGGATGCAGGAGGACCCCGCCACCGAGGTGGACCGCGCCGCGCTCGAGACGATCCGGCGCCTCGGCATGCAGACGATCGAGGTGTCGCTCCCCGACTGGCCGTACGGCTCGCTGAACACCGTGCTCTTCGCGGAGGCCGCGGCCGCCTTCGAGGAGCTGACGCTCGCGGGAGGCCTGAATCAGCTGAAGGCCCAGGTCCCCGACGCGTGGCCGAACACGTTCCGCCAGTCGCGCTTCCTCTCGGCGGTCGACTACGTCCAGGCGGATCGTCTTCGACGCAAGGTCGCGATCGAGATGCAGCGCGTCTTCGATCAGGTCGACGTGATGCTGGTGCCGTCGCTGCGCGACGAGATCCTCACGATCACCAACTTCACCGGCCACCCCGCCCTGGTCCTGCGCGCGGGCTTCATCGGCGTCACCCAGGCGCGCAGCGATTGGGCGCCAGACCCGAAGAATCCGATGCCGACGTTCGCGAAGCCGCGCCGCGTGCCGCACGGGGTGTGCCTGATCGGCCGGATGTTCGACGAGGGCACGATCGCGACGGCCGGGATCGCGATGGAACACGCCTTCGGCGTGTCCGCGGAGCGCCCGCCGGGGTTCTGACTTCGCGCGCGCCGGAGCGCGCTAGTTCGGATGAAGCTGCTGGTACCGCGCGAAGAGCGCGTCGCGCGACTCCGGGTTCTCCGTGTCCGGCGTGATGCAGCCCTCGATCGGGCACGCGCCCACGCACTGGGGCTCGTCGAACGCGCCGACGCACTCCGTGCAGCGCTCACGGTCGACGAGATAGAGCGTCTCGCCGGCCGAGATCGCCGTGTTCGGACAGCTCGGCTCGCAGCTGCCGCAGTTGATGCAGTCCTCGCGAATCACCATGGCCATGAAGAACACCCTCCTCTACAGGCGCCAAGGCTCGCATGCGCGCCGCGCCGGCGCCTGATGCATCCGCACCACGCGGCCGCAAGTCCTTCGGCCGCCGCGGCTTGACGTGGCCGCGAGTGTGCGCGCTGCCGTCGAGTGATGCGTCTGCGCCTTTCGGCGGCCGCGCCCGCGGAGTCCAATCCAGGTGTGGCCGGCAGGTGGGCCGGTCCTTCGACAGGAGGTTCCGATGAGACACATCAAAACGATCGCCGCCGCGGTTCTGGGGCTGGCGGCTGCAACCTTCGTTTGGGCCCAGAACGCCAACGTCTATGGCGGCGGACCGACGCACAACGACTATCGGCTGAGGATCGTCCAGCCGGTGGAAGGCGCCACGGTGACCGGCCCGACGATGCAGGTCATCGTCGACACCGAGATCCCGGGAGACATGGACGTGCGCCGCGACGTCAACACGATGCCGCGCCCGGACGTCCAGGTGTTCCTCGACGACTCCCGCCAGGGACTGATGCGGGACGAGAAGAACATCGTGACCCTCGAGAACGTCACGCCCGGACCGCACAAGATCACCTTCCTCGCCATCAATCGCGCGGGCGAGGTGTTCGACCGCAAGGAAGTCCACTTCGTGGCGGTGGCGCCTCCGGTGCAGCCCGCGAACGTGACGGTGTACCACCCGCGTCCGGTGCCGCCGGCTCCTCCGGTTCCGGAAGCCGCTCCGCCTCCGGCTCCCGAGCCCGCTCCGATGCCGAAGACGGCCACGGCCGACCCGCTTCTCGTCGCGGCCGGCCTGGCGCTTCTCGCCGGCGGACTCGTCGCGCGCCGCTTCTTCTGAGGCGGTTTCCGGGCTCGCGGCCGGTCCTCCCGGGCCGGCCGCCCGCCTGGGAAGCGCGGTGATCCGATGCGCAACATCTTCCTCCGCCCTCTGGGGAACCTGCTGATCCTCGCGGGCGCGCTCCTGCTCGTCCCGCCCGCGACCCACTGGTGGATCGCCGCGCGCGCTCAGGAGCGAGGCGCGGCCGCGCTCGCCGCGACGCCCGCGGGGTCCGGGACGGCCCGCGCCCTTCACCGCGAGGGCGAGCCGCTCGGCCGCCTGACGCTGACCCGCCTCGGGATCGACGCCGTCGTGTTCGAGGGCACCTCCGACGAGACGCTCCGCAGGGGACCGGGACACCTCCGCGGCACCGGCTGGCCCGGCGAGGGCGCGCCCTCCGCCTGCGTCATCTCCGCGCACCGAGACACGTTCTTTCGGCGTCTCGAGGGAGCCCGGCCCGGCGATGTCGTGACGCTGCGCGGCGGCGGCCTCGCCGCGACCTACCGCCTCGAGAGCCGGCGCGTCGTGACGCCCGACGACGTCGGCGCGCTCTCCCCCTCACCGGGGGACCGCCTGACGCTCGTGACCTGCTATCCCTTTCACTTCCTCGGCGCGGCGCCGTATCGGCTGGTGTGGACCGCGGTGCGCGTCAACGACGTCGCCGCGCGACGCGAAGCTCGAGATTCGAAATCGGAGATCCGAAAGCCGCTGCCTCGATAGGAATCGGCTTTCGCTCGAATTCGGGCTTCGGGCTTCCAATTTTTCTCGTCAAAGCTCGGGTCTTGGCCCGTCCTTTGCCTAAGATCCGCCCATGCTCGGTGAAGCGGATCGGCGCTCCGGCGCCCCGGACTGTCGGAAACCGCCCTCGTGAGGATCCGACGCCTCGCGGTAGGACTCCTCGCGCTCGCCCTGCTCCTGCCTCTCGCGCTCTACGCCGCCTATTTTCCGCTGACGCGCTGGCTCCTCTCGGGACCGAAGCTGCGAGCGATCATCAACGCGCATCCGCAGAGCCTCCGCATCGACTGGGACGAGGCCGTCTCGGCGCGGCCCGGCCACGTGCGGCTCCGCAACCTCAGCCTCCGCGGCAGCGATCCCAACGTGCAGTGGGCGATCGATCTCGAGCAGGCGGAGCTGGACTACTCGATCACGTCGCTTCTCCATCGCACGTTCCGGTGCACGCGGCTCATCGGGTCCGGCCTCTCCTTCGCGCTGCGCTCGAAGCTCGAGCCCGGCCGCGTCAAGACCACGGACGTGCGGCTCCTGCCGCCGATTCCGGGATTCTCCGATCCGCCGCTGAAGGAGGAGGGCCGGGAGTTCCGCCTCGAGCCGAATCCCTTTCACATCGACGTGCATGGCGTCTCGATCGACCGCGCCGAGAGTCTCTGGGTCAACCAGCTGCACTACCGAGGCCCCGCGCGCGTCTCCGGCGGCTTCTACCTGTGGCCCACGCGCCTCGCGCGGATCGACGACGCGGCTCTCGAGTGGGACGGCGGCGCGCTGACCGTCGGGGGGTCGCCCGATCCCGTCGCTTTCTCGGGGAAGCTCGCGACCTCCTCGAACGCGTTCGAGCCGATCAACGCCCCCATGCCCCGCGCGTTGCAGGAGTTCCGCGTGCGACTCGACCTCGACCTCGCGACCGACGGGCTCCACGCGGTCGAGGAGTACGTTCGCTTTCCGGAGGGCGTGCGGCTCGAGGGCCACGGCCCGAAGGCGACCGTCTCGATCGCGTCCGAGAAGGGCATCGCGAACGGCAAGGTCACGCTCGCGATCCGCGGCGGCGCCGCACGCACGCGCACCTATCGTCTGACGGGCGACCTCGACGCGAGCGTTCCCATCCGCCGCTGGGACCTCACCGGCCCGCTGTCGTTCGACGCCTCGGGCGTGAAGGTCAGGCTGGCCCACGTCCATGCGACCGGTGCCGAGGAGGCCCGGGAGTGGTGGGGCACCTTCGAGGCGCCCCAGGCGAAGATCGGCCCTACGGCGTCAGGGCGCATCGAGGCGCGTTGCCGCGACGCGCGCCCGCTGCTCGCGATGTTGAACGTCGACCTGCCCGACTGGACGAAGGGCCTCCTGAAGCTCGAGGACCTCCGCGCGGCCGCCTCGGTCTCCGCCGCTCCCGGCAAGGTCCGGGTGCGGGACCTCGAGGCCACGGGCGACAAGTTCAAGGTGCAGGGTCAGTACGAGCACGACGGCAAGACGAACGACGGCGCCTTCCTCTTCGAGCAGGGCATCCTCATCGTGGGCGTCGAGATCGGCCCCTCGGGCACGAAGCTGCGCCCGCTCTTTGCGAAGCAGTGGTACGCCAAGGTCCTTCGCGAAGGCTCCGGCAAGGCGACCTGAGCCGCGGTGCTTACTTTTTCGGCGGTCTCGACGGGCGCAGGTCGATGCGCGAGGCGATCGCGCGGCCGGGGAACCGCACGAGGTCCGCGACCGCCTCGGCGACGTCCTCGGGAGCGAGCATCCACGAAGTGTCCTGGTTGCCGTGCGAGTGCGTCCAGTCCGTCGCGACCGAGCCCGGCAGGACGGTGGCCATCCGGACGCCGGCGTGGCGCAGGTCCAGCATCGCCGCCTCGGAGAATCCGAGGAGCGCGAACTTCGAGGCGTTGTACGCAGACCCGCCGGCGAAGGCGTTGACGCCCGCGAGCGAAGCGATGTTCACGATGAAGCCGCCGCCGCCCTTCTTCATGATCGGCGCCGCGTAACGAACCGCGTAGAAGGGACCGAACAGATTCGTCTCGATCACCTCGCGGAAGTGCTCCGGCTCCATCTCGTCGACGGGCGCGAAGCGGCCAATGCCGGCGTTGTTGACGAGCACGTCGAGCCGTCCGCCGTCGCGCGCCGTCGACTCGACGAGGCGCCTCTGATCCTCCTCGCGCCGCGCGTCCGCAGGGAAGCCGCGGACGGAGAGGCCCTCCTTCGCGAAGCGCGCGAGCGCGCTCCGGACCGAGTCCTCGGTGCGGCCCGAGAGAAACACCGCGAAGCCCTCGGCGACGAGGCGCCGCACGATCGCCGCGCCGATGCCTCGGGTGCCTCCGGTGACGAGCGCGACGCGGGACTCCGCCATGGAGAGCCATCTTAGCCAAACGAGGAGCCAGCGGCGTTGTATCGTCCGCGGATGCGGCGGCGGCTCCTCGCGGCGGGTCGCTCGGTCTTCCCCGTCGGTCTCGGCTGCATGGGGCTGTCGTGGGGCTACCGCGACGCCTCCGTGGACGAGGCCGCGGGCATCCGGCTGATCCACGAGGCGATCGATCTCGGCGTCGAGCATCTCGACACCGCCGACGTCTATGGACCCTTCACCAACGAATCGCTCGTCGGCCGCGCGCTCGCGGGCCGGCGGGAGCGCGTCGTGCTCGCGACGAAGTGCGGGCTCGTGATCGAGGACGCCGCGGTGTACCGCTACGGACGGAACGGGCGGCCCGAGCACGTCCGCGATGCGTGCGACGGCTCGCTGCGTCGGCTCGGCGTCGACGCCATCGACCTCTACTACCTGCACCGCGTGGACCCACAGACGCCCGTCGAGGAAACGTGGCGCGCGATGGCCGAGCTCGTCGCGGCCGGCAAGGTGCGGGCCCTCGGCCTCTCGGAGCCGACGGTGGACGAGCTCGAGCGCGTCTCGCGCATCCATGCCGTGTCCGCGGTCCAGTCGGAGCTCTCGCTCTGGACCCGCGACCACCTCGACGGCGTCGTCCCCTGGTGCGCGGCGCACGGCGCCTCCTTCGTCGCCTTCTCGCCCCTCGGACGCGGCTTCCTCACGGGGGCGATCGCGGCCGAGGCCCGCTTTGGCCCCGAGGACTTCCGCTCGAGGCTGCCGCGCTTCCGGCCCGAAGCCGTCGCGGCCAATCAGCGGCTCGTCGAGCGCGTGCGCGCGATCGCGGCGCGCCGCGGAGCGACCGCCGCCCAGGTCGCGCTCGCGTGGGTGCTCGCGCAGGGCGAGCACGTGCACGCGATCCCGGGCACGCAGCGGCGCCGCTACCTCGAGCAGAACGTCGCCGCCGCCGACGTCGTCCTGACGGACAAGGAGCGCGCCGAGCTCGACGCGCTGCCCGAGCCCGTCGGCGGCCGTTACTGACGCGCGGGCCACCTCGCCCAATATGCTCGGGCGCGTGAGTACGGCGGTTCCGGTCCCCGGCGCGGCGGCCGACTGCTTCCACTGCGGCCTGCCGGTACCTTCGGGCGCGTCCTGGAATGGAGACCTCCTCGGGGAGCCGCGCGAATTCTGCTGCGCCGGCTGCCGCGCGATCGCCGAGGCGATCGCCGCCGAGGGCCTCGACGACTACTACCGGCTGCGCACCGAGCCGGCGCCGACGCCGAAGGAGAGCGGCGGCGAGGCGGAGGAAGAGGCCCTCGTCGACGAGACGCTGGCGCCCGCGTGGGACGGGAAGCTGCGGGAGGCGACGCTCTACCTCGACGGCGTGCGCTGCCCGGCGTGCCTGTGGCTGAACGAGTCGCGTCTGCGCGCGCTCGACGGCGTCGCCTCGGCCGAGGCGAGCTGGGCGGCGCAGACGGTGCGCGTCCGCTGGGACCCCGCGCGTCTCGCGCTCCCGCAGATCCTCGCCGCCGTGCGCCGGATCGGCTATCGCGCGCGGCCCGTCGACCCGAGCCACCGGAAGACGCTCGACGCCGAAACCCGGCGGCGCGACGCGGCGCGGCTGATCTTCGCCGGCTTCGTCGGCATGATGGTCATGAACCTCGCGCTCGCCGCGTATCTCGTCGGCGGCCCCGACGCCTCGGGCCGCCTGCCTCTCTGGGAGACGTACGCCCGCTGGAGCTGCCTCGCGGCGGCGTTCGCGCTCCTCGTCTACCCCGGGCGCGAGTTCTTCGCCGGCGCCGCGCGCGACCTCCTCCACCGCCGCGCCGGCATGGACGTGCCGATCGCGCTCGGGCTCGCCGGAGCGTTCCTGGCGAGCGCCGCGGCGACCGTGCGCGGCTCGGGACCCGTGTACTTCGACGCGATCGGCATGCTCGTTCCCGCCGTCCTCCTCGCCCGCGCGTTCGAGACCCGGGCCCGCGAGAACGCCGCGGCGCGCCTCGATCGATACGGCGCGGTGTCGGCGTCCTTCGCGCGGCGCCTCGACGCCGCCGGGCGCGAGACACGCGTTCCCGCGTCGGCGCTCGTTCCCGGCGACCGCGTGCGCGTCGAGCCGGGCGAGGCCGTTCCCGCCGACGGCGTCCTGCTCGCCGAGGCCGAGCTCGACGAGGCGGTGCTGACCGGCGAGCCCTGGGCCCGCCGGAGGGCGGCGGGAGAGACGGCCGCCGCGGGCAGCGTCGCGCGGGGACAGTCGGCGACGCTCCGGGTGACGGCCGCCGCCGACGCATCGGCGATCGCGCAGATCCGGAGACTGGTCGAGCGCGGCCTCGCGAACCGCGCGCCCTTCGTCGAGCTCGCCGACCGCGCCGCCGCCGTCCTCGTCGTCGCCGTGCTCGCGGCCGCCGCGGGGACGCTCGCCTGGCGCCTCTCGGTCGCGCCGGAGACGGCCGTGCCCGCGACGATCGCCGTGCTGATCGTGACGTGTCCCTGTGCGCTGGCGCTCGCCGCGCCCGTGGCACTGGCGATCACCGCGGGCCGGCTGACCTCGATCGGCGTCCTGTCGACGCGCGCCGACGCGCTCGAGCGTCTCGCCGCGGCGAACGTGGCCGCCCTGGACAAGACGGGCACGCTCACGGAGGGGACATCGTCGCTCGAGCGCGTCGAGGCGTTCGGCGGCCTCGAGCGGGCGGGCGCGCTGCGCATCGCGGCGATGCTCGAGACGGGCTCGGCGCATCCGGCGGCGCGCGCGATCGCGGCGCTCGGCGCGGGACTCCCCGACGCGGCGATCCGCGCGACGGAAGCCGCGGGAGGCGGGGTCGCGGGAAGGTCGGGGACGAGGCATGGCGGATCGGCACGCCCGAATTCGCGGCGGCCGGCGCGGCGCTGCCGGCCGAGGCCCTCGAAGCGGTCGAGCGGGCGCGCGGCGAGGGCCTGCTGCCGGTCGTCCTCGCGGACGGGACGGGCTCGGCCGCGGCGCCGTCTTCGGCCTCGCCGAGCGGTGGCGCGAGGACGCCGGCGGGATTGCTGCGGCCCTGCGAAAGGAAGGCGTGTCGCACGTCGCGCTTCTCTCCGGTGATGCCCCCGAGCGGGCCGAGCGCCTCGGCCGCGCGCTCGGCTTCGACGAGGCGCGCGGGGGAATGTCCGTCGACGCCAAGCTCGCCTGGATCCGGGAACGCGAAAGGACGGGCGACCGGGTCCTGTTCGTCGGCGACGGCTGGAACGACGCGCCCGCGCTCGCGGCCGCGTCGGTCTCCGTCTCGTTCGCGGAGGCGCCGCAACTCCCGCGCTCGTCGAGCGACTTCCTGCTCCTCGGCCGCGGACTGGGCCCGCTCGCCCGGGCGCGCGGCATCGCCCGCCGGGCGCGGCGCGTCCTTGCGCAGAACGTCGCGTGGGCGCTCGCCTACAACGTCCTGGCGGTGCCGCTGGCGGCCGCGGGCCGCGTGCCGCCGTGGGCCGCCGCGCTCGGCATGTCGGCGAGCTCGCTGCTGGTCGTCGTCAACGCGTTGCGGTTAGGCCGGCAAAAACCCTCTCCCCACGGCGGCGGGAGAGGGCAAGGGTGAGGGGGCGAGAAGCCGCGGTTCCGCGTTTCGCCCTCACCGCATCATGGGCATCCCATGCCGCAGATGCTCGGCGAGATGCGGCAAACGCGCCAATCCGATCAAACCGATGAGGACGATCGCCGCGCCGGCGGCCATGCGCACACGCCGACCCCGCGCGAACCGGCGCAGCGTCTCGGCGGCGAGACCGGCGGCGAGAAGATTCGGGAGCGTTCCGGCGCCGAACGCGGCCATCACCAGCGCGCCCCGCGCGGCGCTCCCGGCCGCCACCGCGGTCGCCAGCACGCCGTAGACGAGTCCGCAGGGAAGGAATCCCCAGACGACGCCCGCCGCGACGGCGCCCGCCGCCGAGTCCGCCGGCGCGATCCGGCCGCCCAGCCTCCGGACGCCGCGCCACACGAGGCCCCCGGCCCTCTCGAGGAAGCGCGCCGCCCGCGCGAGGCCGGCGACCGAGAGACCCAGCAGGACCACGACCACGTTCGCCGCGACGAGCAGCGCGATCTGCACCGGCCGCGCACCCGGGGCCCGCAGACCCAACGCGCCGATCGCGCCCGCGACGGCGCCGAGCCCCGCGTACGTCGCCAGGCGGCCGCCGTTGTAGCCGAGCTGGCGGAGAACGCCGTTGCCTCGGGCCGCCTGGCCGGGCGACCGCATTCCGAGCGCGGCGACGACGCCGCCGCACATCGCCATGCAGTGCACGCCGCCGAGAAGCCCGACGACGAACGCGGTCCCGAGAAGCGCCGCCACACTCGAATCTTGCCACCCGCGCTCGGGCGCTTGATAGTCTTCGCCCAGGTTCAACCGGGAAACTTCGAAGCACGTCGCTCGGGGGAGGCGGCATGGCGGGACCGACTCGGGAAGAGCTCGACCGCATCGCGCAGACGCCGCGCGGCACCTACGCGTTGATGCTCGTGATCGCCGGCCTCATCTTCGTGGGCTGGGCGCTCTTCTACTTCGGACGCTTCCTCGGCAACGGCCCGATCCGGTAGGCAGGGCGTGGCGATGCATCCTCTCGAGCGCCGCTGGTTCGCCGTATCGATCCTGCTCGTCGGGCTGATGGGCCTGCTCGTCGTCTACACGGCCTGGGCGATGCGGATCCATCCGCCCTCGAACGTCGAGGCGATCGACTCGACGCGCCTGCACCTGACGCCCGAGTTCGCCGAGGACCATCTCGGCGTGGAACGCGAGAAGGACGGCACCGTCATCGCACGCATCGTCATGGCGCGCTACATGGTGCACCCGCAGGAGATCACGCTGCCGGCCGACACGCCCATCGTGATCCGCGCGGCGAGCGCCGACGTCCTGCACGGCCTGCACGTGGCCGGCACGAACATCGGCACGCAGGTCGTCCCGGGCTACGTCTCCGAGGTCCGCACCACGATCCGCTTCGACCGCGTCGCCGCGATCGGCACCGCGAATCCCGACGGCAGCGTCACCGTGCCCCTCTTCTGCAACGAGTATTGCGGACTCGGCCATCAGTCGATGTGGGGCCGCGTCCGGGTGACCCGGCCTTGAGCGAGACCCCCGCCCGCGAGAGCCTCGTCGGCGTCCGCGGCCTCGCGCTCGCCCACATGTGGGTGGGCTTCGCCCTCTTTGCCGTCGCGAGCCTGCTCGGCGTCTACCAGCTCCTCCAGCGCGGTCAGGTCGTCGAGACCTCGGCCGAGCTGTACTACCGGTCCATGACGCTGCACGGCGTCGTGCAGGCGTTCGTGCTGACCACGTTCTTCATCGCCGGCTTCGGCTATGCGATCACCGCGGCGAGCCTGCGGCGTCCGATCCGTCCGGCCGGGCTCGCGTGGCTCGGGTTCTGGACCATGCTCGTCGGCTCGGTCGTCGCCGCACTGTCGATCGCGACCGGCCGCGCGACGGTCCTCTATACCTTCTATCCGCCGATGGTGGCGCACTGGACCTTCTACGTCGGTGCGGCCCTGCTCCTCGTCGGCTCGCTCGCCTGGACCGGAATCACGATCGGCGCGACGATCGCGTGGAAGCGCGAGAACCCTGGTCGCCCGGTGCCGCTCGCCCAGTTCGGCATGACGGCCTGTGCTCTGCTCTGGGCCTGGACGCTCGTCGGCGTCGTCGTCGAGGTCGTCTTCCAGCTGCTGCCCCTGTCGCTCGCGCTGACGCCCACGATCGACGTGGGGCTCGCCCGGGCGCTCTTCTCGTGGACGCTGCACCCGATCGTCTACTTCTGGCTGATCCCCGCCTACGTGGTGCTCTATTCGATCCTGCCGCGCGCCGCGGGCGGGTATCTCTTCTCCGACGAGGTCGGGCGCATCGCCTTCGTGATGCTCCTCGTCATCAGCCTGCCCATCGGCCTGCACCACATCTTCGTGGATCCCGAGCAGGCCGCCGGCTGGAAGCTGATGCACGCGCTCGGGACCTTCCTCGTGGCGCTGCCGACCCTCCTGACGGGATTCACGATCGCGGCGTCGCTGGAGACGGCCGGCCGCCTGCGCGGGGGCCGGGGACTCTTCGGCTGGATCGGCCGACTCCCCTGGAACGAGCCGGTGGCGCTCGGCGGCATCCTCGCGCTCGTCGCGCTCCTGCCGGGCGGCTTCGGCGGCATGATCAACGCGTCCTATGCGATGGACGTCATGGTCCACAACACCGCGTGGATCACGGCGCACTTCCACCTGATCCTCGGCGGCACGGTCGTGACCGCGTACTTCGCCGGCGCCTACGCGCTGTGGCCGAAGCTCACCGGCCGAAGTCTCCACTCTCGCGGCCTCGCGAACGCGCAGCTCTGGATGTGGTTCGTGGGCATTCTCGTCTTGACGATCCCCTGGCACTGGCAGGGTCTGCTCGGCATGCCGCGCCGCGTCGCGTACACGCCCTACGACCCCGCGCTCGTGGCGCGCTGGACGAAGTTCAATCCTCCGATCCTCTTCGGCGGGGTGCTGATGGTCCTGTCGGCCCTGCTGTTCGTCTACAACCTCCTGCGCACGCACGGCGGGACGCGGGCGGACGTCGAGCCGCTCGCGCTCTCCGAGACGATCGAGCCCGTCGTCCACGTGCCGGCGGTTCTCAACGGCTTCGCCGTGTGGAACTGGCTCCTCGTCGCGCTGATGGCGCTGTCCTGGGGGTACCCGATCGGTCAGTTCTTCTCGATGACGGTGCACAAGGCGCTCGCGTGGGGATTCCGATGAGGCCTGGGAGCGCGGCGGCCGGGGTGGCGCTCGCGGGCGCGCTCGCCGCGTCGGTCTCCGCGAGCGGCCCGTCCTCGAAGGTGGCGTGGACGGTCGAGACGGTCCAGTTCGTCCGCTCGGGCAACGCCGCGCACGGCAAGCAGCTCCACGGCGACTGCGCCGGCTGCCACGGCGACGCCGCCGTGATCGACACGCCGGACATCCCGAACCTCGCGGGCCAGGACGCCCTCTACACGTTCAAGCAGCTCGCCGACTACAAGGAGGGCACGCGCACGAGCCCGATCATGGGCGAGGCGGTCAAGCCGCTCTCCGAGAAGGACATGGCCGACCTCGCGGCGTTCTACGCGTCGTTGCCGCCGGCGCCGGGCGCCACGGCCGTTGTGCCGGAAGCGGCCGCCGTCCTCCCGCTCGCGCGCATGGGCGACGGCGCGCGCCTGATGCCGGCCTGCGACGCGTGCCACGGCAACCGGGGCGCGGGCGACCGGGGGTCCTACGGCATGCCGAAGCTCTCCGGCCAGAAGTTCGACGACATGTCGCTCCAGCTGACGACGTTCCGGTCGGGCGAGCGCGCCAACGACGTTTACCACGTGATGCGCGAGGTCTGCCGGCACCTGACCGATGCGGAGATCGCGGGACTCGCGGCGTACTACTCGGGAACCGCGGGAAAGCCCCCGGCGGCGCCGACGGCGGCGCCCGCCAAGTAACCAAATAGGCGGCCGACCGCCCCTCACCCCTGCCCCTCTCGCTTCGCGAGGCGCGGCCTTCGGCCGCGGCCGGCCCCTCTGGCGAGGGGAGACCCCTCGCCCTCCCCCCTCCCGCCGGGAGAGGGGTTCACGCTTCGATGGTCGCCCGGCAACGCGCACTTTCGCCGGATCTGATGCAAACGCATCTTCGGCCGGAGCCCCGCTCCGGGCGACCATCCCCGTATGTTTCCCATCGTCCTGAAGAAGACCCTCGGCGAAAACGTCAGCCTCTTCGAAGTCGAAGCGCCCCGCGTCGCGCGGCGCCACCGGGCGGGACAGTTCGTCATGGTGCGGCCCCACTCCGCCTCCGAGCGCATCCCCCTGACGATCGCCGACGTCGATCGGGAGCGCGGGACGATCACGCTCGTCGTGCAGGCCGTCGGCAAGACGACGATCGAGATGACGGAGGCCTTCGCGGAGGGCGACGAATTCGCCAACGTCGCGGGCCCCCTCGGCAACCCCACGCACATCGGCGTCCCCGGCAAACCCGACGACTTCCGCGGCGTCGTCGCGTGCGTCGCCGGCGGCATCGGGGCCGCGCCGATGCTTCCCATCGCCCGCGCCTTCCGCGAGGCCGGCCACGAGGTCGTCACCGTGCTCGGCGCGCGCCGCCGGGACCTCCTCGTCTTCGAGGACCGTCTCCGCGCCGTCTCGAGCGAGCTCCTCGTTTGCACCGACGACGGCTCCTACGGCCAGAAGGGCTTCGTCACCGACGTCCTGAAGGGCGCGATCGAGCGCCGCCGCGCGGCCGGCTCGGACGTCGACCTCGCGATCGCGATCGGCCCGCCGCCGATGATGAAGTTCGTCTCGAAGACGACGGAGCCCTACCGCGTCCCGACGCTCGTCAGCCTCAACACGATCATGGTGGACGGCACCGGGATGTGCGGCGGCTGCCGCGTCATGGTCGGCGGCACGGCGCGCTACGTCTGCGTCGATGGACCCGAGTTCGACGGGCACCAGGTCGACTTCGACGGCATGATGCGCCGGCAGGCCATGTACAAGCCGGAGGAGGCCGCGAGCCTCGCGCGGTACCGTGAGCGGGAACCCGAGCGCGAGCGCGACCACAAGTGCCGGCTCTCCGCGCCGGCCGCGGCCGCGGAGCGGGCGGCGCGGTGAGCGGCCCCCGCGTCAACCCGACGCCCGAGGAGCTCGCCGCGCGGATCGACCGCCGCGGCGACCTGAAGAACAAGGAGCGCGGCCAGCTGCCGAAGGTCTTCTGGGCCGAGCAGGACCCGCGCGAGCGCGTCGGCAACACCCGCGAGGTGCCGCTCGCCTACACGCCGATCCAGGCGCGCGCCGAGGCGGTGCGCTGCCTCTCGTGCAAGAACGAGCCGTGCGTGTCGGGCTGCCCGGTCGGCGTGGACGTGCCCGGGTTCCTCCGGCTCGTGGCCGACGGCGACTTCCGGGGCGCGATCCGCCGCATCAAGGAGACCAACCTCCTGCCGGCGATCTGCGGGCGCGTCTGTCCGCAGGAGAGCCAGTGCCAGGAGAACTGCATGGTCGCCAAGGTCCACAAGGACCTCGGCTTCGCGGTGTCGGTCGGCAAGATCGAGGCGTTCCTCGCCGACTGGGAGCGCGAGGAGGGCGGCGTCGAGCTGCCGTCGGTCGGCGCGCCGACGGGCCGCCGCGTCGCGATCATCGGCGCCGGCCCATCCGGCCTCGCGTGCGCCGGCGACCTGCGCCGCTACGGCCACGAGGCCGTCGTCTTCGAGGCATTCCACAAGGCGGGCGGCGTCCTCGTCTATGGCATCCCCGAGTTCCGCCTGCCGAAGGACGATCGTCCAGGCCGAGGTCGACAACCTCTCGAACGATGGGCGTGCGAGTTCGAGTTCGACACGATCGTCGGCCAGACGTTCACGCTCGACGAGCTCTTCGAGGAGGGCTTCGACGCCGTCTACGTCGCGACGGGCGCGGGCCTCCCCTATTTCGTCAACATCCCGGGCGAGGACGCCAACGGCGTCTACTCCGCCAACGAGTACCTCACGCGCGCGAACCTGATGGGCGCGTACCGCTTTCCCGGAGGAGGACACGCCGGTCCTCCGCCGCGACGACGTCGCGGTCCTCGGCGGGGGCAACGTCGCGATGGACGCGGCGCGGACCGCGCTCCGCCTCGGCGCGAAGAACGTCTACCTCGTGTACCGCCGCTCCCGCGAGGAGATGCCGGCGCGCCTCGAGGAGGTCCACCACGCCGAGGAGGAGGGCGTCGAGTTCCGCATGCTCTCCGCTCCGGTCGAGATCCTCACCGGCGCGGACGGCTGGGTCCGGGCGCTGAAGGTCCAGCGTTGCGAGCTCGGCGAGCCCGACGAGAAGGGCCGCCGCCGGCCGGTGCCGATCGAGGACGCCTACGAGGAGCTGCCAGTCCAGATCGTCATCGAGGCGATCGGAAACGGCCCGAACCCACTCATCCCGAAGACGACGCCCGGACTGTCCACGACCCGCCACGGCACGCTCGTCGTGGACGAGGCCACGATGATGACGACCCGCAGGGGCGTCTTTGCGGGCGGCGACATCGTCGCGGGCGCCTCCACGGTGATCCTCGCGATGGGCCACGGCCGCAAGGCCGCGGGCGCGATCGACGCGTTCCTGAAGGCGGAGGCGGCCGCCCTCCCGACGCCGGTCTAGGCCCGCTTCCCCGGCACGAAGACGAGGACGAGGCCCACGACCGCCACGCCGGCCGACACCCAGCGGCCCGTCTCGAACCCCTCCTTCTTCGCCCGTTCGCTCGAGGAAAACGTCGTCTTGAGCGCCCCCTCGACGGAATCGTAGCCGCCGCGCCGGCTCGAGGTCACGACGAACCCGACGAGTCCGGCGACCAAAAGAATGATGCCGATCGTTCTCATGCCCTCGCCTCCTGCCAGGACGATACCAACCTTCGGCCGGACATCATGTGTCCGTCCGGCGGCCGCATCCTTCTCCCATGGGCGAGGTGATCTCACCGGGGACCTGGTGCCGGCAGAGGTGGTGCCGCGCGGGAGCCGCGGAGGCGCACTTTCCGGGCGACGGCTGCACCTGCGACCCGCACGGCCGAGCGCTGACCCTCGAGGAGCCCCCGGCTCTCGAGGAGGCACCGGCTCTCGAGGAGCCCCGGACCCTCGAGGAGCTCCGGGCGCTCGGGCAACCCCGCGTCGTGCGTCTGAAGGCGCAGGCGGTGCGCCTGCGTGCCTTCGCCTGCCGCGCCTGCGGGACCGCCTCTCGCGACATGGTCGAGCAGCCGGCCCTCTTCTTCCGTTGTCCGGACTGCGCGGCGGCCGACCGCTGGCCGCCTCGGCACACGGGACGCGTCTAGCGCCGCCGGCTCGCGCGTCCGTCACCCCCAATAAAATAGGAGGCGGGTTCCCGCCTCCTGCCGTGGTTGGCGATCAACGATGAGTGGATCGGACCGCCGTTCAATCGGTGCGAGAAACGTATCTTCTCGGGCCTCGACGATCCTGATGCGGATTCATCAAACGAGCGTCTCTTTTCCGACGTCCTGGCTCTTCGAGCGCGCCCGACCGAGAGTGCGGCGATCGAGGCGGCGCCCCGAGCGCCTCATCGGATGCTCGACTCCGCGGTTCGCGGCTCCGCGGTCACCGCAGGGGCGCTCATCAGGTCTTCGACCGCACCTTCCGCGCCGCAGCGCTCGCGATGTCCCGCTGCGACAGGATGCCCACGACCTCGCGGCCTTCCATGACGACGAGGTGCCGAATCCGCCACTGACCCATTCGCTCCCAGGCGACGTCGGCCGTGTTGACGGGACCGACCGTCTCGACCGACTCCTTCATGATCTCCCGCAGTCTCATTCGAAGACCTCCCTTGCCATTCGATCCCTCATCGGGAGGCTCGAAGAATGATCCAAGCGGATCAACTCTGCCGCCCGCCGGCGGAGACAAGATGTCCGGTTGGGAGTCTGTCGTGAACATCAGAGACCTGATGACATCCGCACCGCGAGCCTGCGCGCCCGACAGCACGCTCGCCGAGGCGGCCCTCGCGATGAGCGAGGCGCGCTGTGGCGTCCTGCCGATCGTCGAGCGCGGACGGACGGTCGGGATGTTGACCGACCGCGACATCTGCCTCGCGCTCGCCCGGGAGGACGCGAAACCCTCCGACGTGCGGGTCGATCGCGCGATGACTCGCGACGTCCACTTTCTGAAGGAAGAGGAGACGCATTCGAGGGCGCTTCAGCTGATGCGGCGCTGGCGCGTCCGTCGGCTTCCGGTCCTCGGCGCCGACGGAACGCTTCGCGGAATCGTGACGCTCGACGATCTCGCCCTGAGGGCGACGCCGGCCGGTGAGGACGGGCCGTCCTGGGCGGACCTCGTCGGAACGTTTCAGGCGATCTGCGAGAGGCAACGGCTCGCCCCGCCGCTGAAGCCGGGGACGCCGATCGGATCGTCGATCCGCTACTGAGCGGCTGTCACCGTCGCGGCGAGCCCGTCGACCGTCTCGGGCAGGGCGACGCAACGGAACTCGAGGATCGCCCTCGTGCCGTCCGCGGACTCGATCTCGAGCGCCGCCTCGGCCTCGTCGCGGTCGCCGGCGAGCTCGATCCACACGCGCTGCGGATGCCGCACCGAGTGCTCGAGGTCATCCGGGCGCGGGCCGAGCAGGATCGCGATGCCTCGCCCGTGGGGATCGGCCACGATCCCCCGGAGTGGCAGCTCGATCGCCTCGACCTGAGCACCCAGCTTGGGATCGAGCACGGAGAGCTTGACCAGCCAGCCCTCGTGGCGCCGGCTGAACGAGTCGAAGAACGCCGTCCAATCGCGCGCGGGCACTTCCGTCGTCTTCATAGGGGCCTCCCGGCGGCCTCGGGCGAGGGCGCGAGGCGGCGCGCCCGAGACAGCAAATCGATCACATCGCGGTCCGACGTCTGCTCGAAGTTCTCGTAGAAGCGCCCGACGGCGATGAACGGGTCGGGCATCGCCGGGCAGACGACCTCGTCGGCGAGGCGGCGCAGTTCCTGGACGGTTGCCCGGGGACCGACCGGAACCGCGACGACCACCTTCCGTGGCCCGAGCGCGCGGAGCGCCGTCACCGCCGCTTTCATGGAAAAGCCGGTCGCGAGCCCGTCGTCCACGACGATCACCGTCTTCCCGCGCACGTCGAGCGGTGGGAGGCCGCCGCGATACGACTTCTCGCGTCGCGCGAGCTCGAGGCCCTCCCGCGACGCGACGGTCTCGACCAGGGCCTCGGGAACGCCGTACCGGTCGAGCACCGGCCGGTTCAAGACGCGGACGCCGCCCGAGGCGATCGCCCCCATGGCGAATTCCTCGCTGCCGGGGAAACCGAGTTTTCGGACGAGAAAGACGTCGAGGGGCACGTCGAGCGCCTCGGCAACGCGAAAGGCCACGGGAACGCCTCCGCGAGGAAGGCCGAGAACGACCACGTCCGGCCGCCCCGCATATGGACGCAGTGCCTCGGCGAGCGCGTGCCCGGCGTGAGCGCGATCCACGTAGAACACCGGATCACTCCCCCCGCACCGACGCCTCGAGCAGGTCGGCGCCCGAGGGGGCCCACAGCGCGCCGCAGTGGCCTCGGAACCATGCCGCCGCGAGTCGCGCGACGTCGGCGAGTGTTCCCGGCTCTTCGAAGAGGTGCGACGCGCCGGGAACGACCGAGAGCCGAGACTCGCCGCCGAGCCGAGCCTGCGCGGCGCGATTGAGGGCGAGCACGTCGACGTCGTGACCGCCGACGATCAGGAGCGTCGGGGCCTGCACGCGGCCAAGCGCCTCGCCCGCAAGATCCGGCCGGCCCCCGCGGGACACGACGGCGCGCACGGCCTCGGGGGCCAGCGCCGCGGCCACCAGCGCCGCGGCCGCCCCGGTGGACGCGCCGAAGAGTCCGAGCGGCAGCTTCGCCGTCTCGGGTCTTTCCCGGACCCAGCGCATCGCGGCGAGAAGCCGCCCCGCCAGAAACGGGATGTCGAAGCGCAGGTGCGCCGTCTCGAAGTCGACGGACTCCTCCTCCTCGGTCAACAGGTCGAGCAACAGCGTGGCCAGGCTGGCCTCGCGAAGGTGCTCGGCGACGTAGCGGTTGCGCGGACTCCTTCGGCTGCTGCCGCTGCCGTGGGCGAAGACGACGATCCCGAGGGCCGAGGAAGGAATGGCGAGATCCCCGCGGAGGGACTCGCCCCCGGCGGGAATCACGACGGGCAGGTGTTTTTCGATTTGCGCGCTCATGGGCACATCGTTCTCCCGAAAGGCGAGAAGCGCGAGATGCGATCGAATCAACGGTCCGGCCCCGCAAGCGGCCTCCGGCCCTGCGGAACCCGTCCCCCCTGCGGCAACGACGCCGAGGCGAAGGGCCGGGTCCGCTGAACGGCCGCTTGTCACCCTCGACCCGGCGGCGCTAGGCTGGCTCCGTGAGGAACGAACCATGAAGCCCTACGTTCGGCTGACGGAACCGATGGTGCGCGAGGGCGGGCGGCTGCGCCCCGCCTCCTGGGACGAGGCGCTCGACCGCGCCGCGGAAGGATTCCGGCGCGTGAAGGCGGAGAAGGGCGCGAACGCGATCGGCCTCTTCTCCTGCTCGAAGGCGACCAACGAGGTCAACTACCTCGCCCAGAAGTTCGCGCGCGCGGTCCTCGGCACGAACCACATCGACAGCTGCAACCGGACCTGACACGCCCCCAGCGTCGTCGGTCTGACGGCGGTGTTCGGAGCGGGCGGCGGGACGAGCTCGTACCGCGAGGCGGAGGAGACGGAGCTCATCCTCCTGTGGGGATCGAACGCCCGCGAGGCGCACCCGATCTACTTCCACCACGTGCTGAAGGGGCTCCGGCGCGGCGCGCGCCTCGTGGTCGTCGACCCGCGGCGCACGGTCTCCGCGCAGTGGGCCGACGCGTGGCTCGGCCTCGACGTGGGCTCGGACATCGCGCTCGCCAACGCGATAGGCCGCGAGATCCTCCACGCGGGGCTCGAGAACCGGGCCTTCATCGAGAAGGCGACGAAAGGATTCGACGCATACCGCGAGGGCGTCGAGAAGTACACGCTCGCGTACGCGGAGAAGGAGACGGGCGTCCCGGCCGCGGCGATCCGCGAGGTCGCGCACGCCTACGCGAAGGCGAAGACCGCGCAGCTGTGCTGGACGCTCGGCATCACCGAGCATCACAACGCGGTCGACAACGTGTTCGCGCTGATCAACCTCTCGCTCCTGACCGGCCACGTCGGACGCTGGGGCTCGGGCGTCTGTCCGCTGCGCGGCCAGAACAACGTCCAGGGCGGCGGCGACATGGGCGCGTTGCCGAACAAGCTGCCGGGCGGCCAGGATGTCGAGGACCCGGCCGCGCGCGCGAAGTTCGAGCGCGTCTGGGGAAGCCCGATCCCGCCGAAGACCGGCTGGCACCTCGCGCAGATGTTCGAGGCGATGGAGCACGGGAAGCTCGGTGCCCTCTACGTTCTCGGCGAGAACCCGGTGCAGTCGGAGGCGGACCAGAACCGGGCGATCCACCTCCTCGAGAGACTCGACCACGTCGTCGTCCAGGACATCTTCCTGACGAAGACGGCCGAGATCGCCGACGTCGTCCTGCCCGCGGCGGCCTCGTGGTGCGAGGACGAGGGCACGGTGACGTCGAGCGAGCGGCGGGTGCAGCGCGTGCGCAGGGCGCTCGATCCGCCCGGCTCGGCGCGCACCGACCTCGCGATCCTGTCCGACCTCGCGCGGCGCCTCGGCACCGACTGGGGCAGTCCCTCCGGCGAAGAGGTCTGGAACGAGCTGCGCTCGCTCTCCCCCTGGCACCGCGGCATGAGCTACGCGCGCCTCGAGGCGCTCGGCGGGCTCCAGTGGCCGTGCCCCGACGAGACGCATCCCGGAAGCCCGTTCCTCCATGGCCGGCTCTGGGAGGATCCCGTCGAAGGGCCGCGCGCGCCGTTCCACGCGGTCGAGCACGAGCCGCCGGTCGAGGCGCTCGACGCCGAGTTCCCGATCCGCCTGACGACCGGGCGGCGGCTCGACTCGTACAACACGGGCGTCCAGACGGCCGGGTACTCCTCGCCGCTGCGGCGCGGGGAGACGCTCGATATCGCGCCCGAGGACGGCGCGCGGCTCGGCGTGGCGGACGGCGAGGTCGTCCGAGCGGTCTCGCGCCGGGGATCGATCGAGGTGCCGGCGCGCTACGACACGACGCTCCGGCCCGGGCTCGCCTTCATGACGCTGCACTTCCAGGACGAGGTCGCGACGAACGTCCTCACGATCGACGCGATCGATCCGAAGTCCGGCACCGCGGAGTTCAAGGCGAGCGCGATCCGCATCGAGAAGGCGGCCGCGCCGGCCGTTGCCTCCGCGCGTTAGGCCGGCCCGCGACCCTCGAGCCTGTCGAGACGTGCGCGAAGCGCCTTAGACGTCGCTCTCGGGAGAGGTGAGGCGGTGATCGAGCTGGCCGAAGGACAGCCGGATCATCGCTTTGACCTCTCCGAGGTCTTCGACCATTCTGGCTTCGAAGCGGTCGAGCCTCTCGTTCGTCGCGGCGAGTCCTTCGCCGAGGGCGCGAAAGTCGGATCGCAGTCCCTCGGAGACCACATTGAAGTGGCACTTGATTTCTTCGGCGGTTTCGCGATCCATCGACAGTGCGGGCGAAAGAGCCGCAGACCTTAGCACGGCCAAAAACGCTTCGGCTAGACTCGCCGCGTGGACCTGCATCTGATCCCGGGCGCGGCGCCATCGCTCGAGGAGCGCGCGGCCGTCGATGCCGCCATCGGCCCTCCTTCGAGCGGCTGGGAGGGCGGCGAGCGCCGTCCCGAGGTCGAGGGTCACATCGCCTATGGCGGACACGCCGCGCGCGCGCGGCGCCACCTCCTCCTCCCGGCGCTGTGGGCGGTGCAGTCGCGCGTCGGATTCATCACGCCGGGCGCGCTCAACTACGTCTGTCAGCGCCTCGACGTCGCGCCGGCCGATGCCTATGGGGTCGCGACGTTCTACGCGATGCTGTCGGTCGAGCCGCAGCCGAAGACGATCGTGCATGTCTGCGACGATCTCGCGTGCCGGCTCGCGGGGGCTCCCGCGCTCCTCGACGCGATCCGGAGTGAACGCGGCGCCGAATCGGTGCGTTCCTCCCCGTGCCTCGGTCTCTGCGAGCGCGCCCCGGCGGTCCTCTTTCAATGCGCGGGCGAGAACGCGAAGGATTACGTCGTGGCACCGGCCGCGCCCGCGGTCGCAGACAAGCCAAAGCCCAAGCCCCCGCCGCCGCCTCCGGCCCCGATCTCATCGGGCACCAGGCCGATCGAGGGCGTGGGAACGTCCATCGCGGCCCGGCTCGGCCAGGGCTCCCCCTCCGCCCCGCAGACCGAGGACGGACGACGCGACACTCTGAGGCTCCTCGCCCGTGTCGGCCGCGTCGACCCCACGTCTCTGGAGAACTACCGCGCGCACGGCGGCTACCGGGCCCTGCCGAAGGCGCTCGCGATGGGACCCGAGGCGATCGTCCGCGAGACGATCGCGTCGAAGCTCCAGGGCCGCGGCGGCGCCGCCTTCCCCGCGGGGCGCAAGTGGGAGGCGGTCGCGAAGCAGCCCGCACAGCCGCACTACCTCGTCTGCAACGCCGACGAGTCCGAGCCCGGGACCTTCAAGGACCGCGTGCTCATGGAGGAGGACCCGTTCGCGCTCGTCGAGGCGATGACGATCGTCGCGTTCGCCGCCGGCTGCGAGCGCGGCTTCGTGTACGTGCGCGGCGAATATCCGCTGGCCGAGGCACGCGTCCGGGGCGCGATCGGCTCGGCGCGCGCGGCGGGGCTGCTCGGCCCGAGCGTCCTCGGCGCGGGCTTCGGGTTCGACATCGAGGTCCGCCGGGGCGCCGGCGCCTACATCTGCGGCGAGGAGACGGCGCTCTTCAACTCGATCGAGGGCTACCGCGGGGAACCGCGCAACAAGCCGCCGTTCCCCGTCGAGAAGGGCCTCTTCGGGAAGCCCACCGTCATCAACAACGTCGAGACGCTCGTCAACGTCCTCCTCGTCGTCGAGCACGGCGGCGACGCGTTCGCCGCGATCGGCACCGGCGCGTCGACGGGCCCGAAGCTCTTCTGCGTCTCCGGGAACGTCGCCCGCCCGGGCGTCTACGAGGTGCCGTTCGGTCCAACGCTGCGCGAGGTGATTGCGCTCGCGGGCGGCGTCCCGGAGGGCCGCTCCGTGCGCGCGGTGCTCCTCGGCGGCGCGGCGGGCTCCTTCGTCGGCCCTGAAGATCTCGACGTGCCGCTCACGTTCGAGGGCACCCGCGCGATCGGCGCCGCGCTCGGCTCCGGCGTCGTCATGGTCTTCGACGAGCGCGCCGACCTGCGCGACGCCGTGCGACGCATCGCGGCCTTCTTCCGCGACGAGTCCTGCGGCCAGTGCGTGCCCTGCCGCGTCGGGACGGAGCGCCAGGAGGAGCTCGTCGCGCGCCTCGATGCGGGCCGGCCGCTCCGCGGCGCCGCGGAGGAGGACGCGCTCCTCGACGAGATCGCCCGCGCCATGCGCGACGCGTCGATCTGCGGCCTCGGCCAGACCGCCTCCGGCGCGATCCAGTCGGCGATTCGGAAGCTCGGAGTGTTCTCCGCATGAGCACCGTCCACCGGCTCGATCCCTCCCGGCCGGTGACGCTGTCGATCGATGGCGCGGCCGTCACCGTGCCGGCCGGCTCGACGATCCTCGACGCGTGCCGGTCGCGCGGCATCGACACGCCCACGCTCTGCTTTCTCGAGAACCTGACGCCGGTCAACGTATGCCGCGTGTGCGTGGTCGAGCTCGAGGGCGCGCGCGTGCTGGTGCCCGCCTGCTCGCGGCCGGTCGAGCCGAACATGAACGTGAAGACCGACAGCGAGCGCGTGCGCCTCTCGCGCAAGATGGTCCTCGAGTTCCTCGCCTCGTCGGTCGACTTGTCGCTCGCCTCCGACGAGGTGCGGCGCTGGATGGAGCGCTACGGCGCCGATCCCTCGCGCTACGGTCCTCCGGCCGCCCCCCATCGCGCGGGCGAGCGTGACGCCGCCGGGCCCGGGCATCACCATGCCGCGGAGCCCGCCGCGGCCGCGAACGTGGCGCAGCCGGTCACGGTGGACAACGACCTCTACGTGCGGGACTACGCGCGCTGCATCCTCTGCTACAAGTGCGTGCAGGCCTGCGGGGCCGAGGCGCAGAACACCTTCGCGATCGCGATCGCCGGCCGCGGCTTCGACGCCCGCGTCTCCACCGAATTCGCGACACCGCTTCCCGACTCGGCCTGCGTCTACTGCGGCAACTGCATCGGCGTCTGCCCGACGGGCGCGCTGATGTTCAAGAGCGAGCACGACCTGCGCCGCGCCGGCCAGTGGGACGAGTCGCGCCAGACCGTCACCGACACGATCTGCCCCTACTGCGGCGTCGGCTGCACGCTCGAGCTCCGTGTCCAGGACAACGCCATCGTCCGCGTCACCTCGCCGCTCGACAACGACGTGACGAGCGGCCACCTCTGCATCAAGGGGCGCTTCGGCTGGCAGTTCGTCCAGAACCGCCCGAAGGAGTGAGCGCGCGCGCCGTGCTACCCTTTCGATCGAGAGCGCTCGCATCGCCACACCATCCCAACTCCGGTTGACCCGCCGCCGCCGGGCCGCCACGGCCCTGACCCTGCTTCTCTCCCTTCTTCCGGGAACCGCGCGGTCGGAGGATCGGGCGACGCTCGTCTGGAAGGGCGAGTCGCACCCGATCGCGACCCTCGCCGGGAAGGAGTTCTCCGTCTCCGACGCCGCCCGCGGCCTCGGATTCGCCGTCGCGGCCGACGCGGGCACGAGCGTCCTGACGATCACCGGACCGGGACACCAGGTGCTGATCGGACCCGGCACGGCGCAGGTGCCGGTCGACCGGCGCGTCGTGCCGATCTCGTCGGCGGCCCGCGTCGTCGGCGGCACGCTCTACGCGCCCGCGGACTTCTTCGAGAAGATCCTCTTTCCGCTCGCGGGCGCCGCCGGAGCCTACGACGCCGCGCGTCGCACGTGGACGCTGACTCCGGCGGGGCCGCCGCCGCTCGGGATCGAGGTCGCCGTCGTGCACGTGCCGCCGGCAACGCAGGTCGTCCTCCGACTCTCGGCCGCCGCGAAGACCTCCACGACCTCCGCGGAAAAGACGTACCAGGTCCGCTTCGCCGAGACGCGGATCGACCCGCCCTTTCCGGAGAAGAAGTACGACGATCCCCTCGTCTCGGCCGTCCGCTTCTCCGGCGACACCGCGACCGTCGAGCTGCGCGAGGCGAACCTCGCCGCCCGGTCCTACGCGCTGACCGGGCCCGACCGGATCGTCATCGAGGTCACCCGCCGGGGCGCGCCTCCGCCCGGCGCGCCGCCGGCCGAGCCCGCCGGCTCCGCGCCGTCCGGGACGCCGGCGTTCACGATCGTGGTCGACCCCGGACACGGCGGCTCGGAGACCGGCGCGATCGGCCCCGGCGGGCTCTTAGAGAAGGACGCGACGCTCGAGATCGCCCGCCGCCTCGCCGCGACGCTCCCGAAGGTCCTCCCTTGCCGGATCGTGCTCACGCGCGACACCGACGTCCAGATCCCGCTCGACGACCGCGCCTCGATCGCGAACCACGAGAAGGCCGACCTCTTCCTCTCGGTGCACGCGAACTCCTCGCGCGCCGCCTCGGCGCGCGGCTCGGAGACCTACTACCTGTCGCTCGAGGCCTCCGACAAGATCGCCCAGGACGTGGCGAAGGAGGAGAACCAGGCCGGGGCCGGGGCGGCGGCGACCGCGTCGGGGACCTCCGCGAACCCGGCGCTCGACTTCGTCCTGTGGGACCTCGCCCAGAGCGCGCACCTGAAGGAGTCGAGCGAGCTCGCCGAGGCGATCCAGAAGGAGCTGAACGCCGTGTCCGACACCGGGAGCCGGGGCATCAAGCAGGCGCCGTTCCGCGTCCTCGTCGGCGCGACGATGCCTGCGGTGCTCGTCGAGACCGCGTTCATCTCGAACCCGGAGGAGGAGAAGAAGCTCAGGAGCCCGGAGTTCCAGCAGGCGGTGGCCGACGCCGTCGCGCGCGCGGTCGCTCATTTCTTCGCGCGGCGCCAGCCGGGCGCGGGCCGACCCGCTCCGGCCGCCACGCCGACTCCATGAGCCGCCGCGCGGCGGCGCTCCTGCTGGCCGCGCTCGGAGCGGCGGTCGCGGCGCTGCTCTTCGTCAATCGCGGCGGGTTGCCGCGCCTGGGCAGGCGCGGGCCGCGCCCGTACCTGCGCGTCACGCCGGCGCCCGCGCCGCTGCGCACGGCGCCGGCCGGCACCACGCCGGTCCCGACCGTCGAGACGATCCGCGTCACGCTCTTCTTTCCCGATCCCGAAGGCCAGCTCCTCCACCCCGAGGAGCGCGACATTCCGAAGCCCTCCGGCGGCGCCGCCTTCGTCCGGGCGCTCTTCGACGAGCTGCAGAAGGGGCCGCGTCGGGAGGGGCTCATCGCCGCCCTTCCGGACCGCATTCACCTGAGAAACGCCTTCCTGCTGCCCGACGGACAGGTCGTGATCGATCTCGCCGTCGACGCCGGCCTCGCCTTCGGCTCGGACGAGGAGCTCGCGATCGTCGCGTCGCTCGTCGACACGACGCTCCAGAACGTCGCGGAGACGTCTCGTGTGAGAATCCTCGTCAACGGCGAGCCCGCCGAGACCCTGGGAGGGCACGTGGATCTGACCCGATCTCTCTCCTACATCCGCGGCGTTCTCGAGCCGCCCGGCGCGGAGCCCGTGGCGCCGACGCCGTCGCCCGCCGCTCCCACGACGCCCTCGCCCGCGCCGACGCTCACGCCCTCGCCGGCCCCGACGGCGACGGCGACGGCGACTCGCGGGGCGCTCCGCGGCGCACCGCCCGCGCGGACGGCGCGGCGATGACGCGCGCGACGCCGAGACCGGACGGCCGCAAGCCCGCGGACCTCCGTCCGGTCGGGATCGAAACGGACGTCGCCCGCCACGCCGAGGGGTCGGCGATGATCACGCTCGGCCACACGAAGGTCTTCTGCGCGGCGTCGGTCGAGGACCGGGTCCCGCCGTTTCTGAAGGGAACGGGCAGCGGCTGGATCACGGCCGAATACGGCATGCTGCCTCGGGCGACCCACACGCGCTCGGCGCGCGAGGCCGCGCAGGGCCGGCAGGGCGGCCGCACCCACGAGATCCAGCGCCTGATCGGGCGCTCGCTGCGCTCGGTCGTCGAGCTGCGCGGCCTCGGCGAGCGGACGATCACGCTCGACTGCGACGTGCTGCAGGCGGACGGCGGCACGCGGTGCGCCGCGATCACGGGAGCGTGCGTCGCGCTCGCGATCGCCCTCGCGCGTCTGTCGAAGGAGGGGCGCGTTCCCCGCTGGCCGCTCCGCGAGACGGTGGCGGCGGTCTCCGTCGGCGTCTGCGCGGGGCAGGCGGTGCTCGACCTCGCCTACGAGGAGGACTCCGAGGCCGACGTGGACTGCAACGTCGTCGGCACGGCCTCGGGGTTGCTGGTCGAGCTGCAGGCGACCGCCGAGAGGCGTCCCTTTTCCGACGAGCAGCTCGCCGAGCTCGTGGCGCTCGCGCGCAAGGGGCTGAAGCGGCTGCGCGAGGTCCAGGAGGATGCCCTCCGGCCGCACCTCGGAGGGATCGACCTCAGTTAGCGGAGGCCGGCTCGCTCTCCGTCTTCCCACGACGGGCGGTCGCGAGGTCCTCCGCGCGCGCGAGAACGGCGACGATCCCCATATTTAGATAGAGCAATCCCGCCGGTTCGCGGATCGCGCGGCTCAGGCGAGGGCGAGCAGGATTTCCTACAATCAGCCTCCTTGCGGAGGTCGCGATGACGCTCGAAGTCGGATTCATCGGGCTCGGCACGATGGGCCAGGGCATGGCGCGCAATCTGGCCAAAGCCGGGTTCCGCCTGTCGGTGGCGACGCGGACGGTCGAGAAGGCCCGCGCGCTCGCCTCGGAGATCGGCGCGACGCCATGCGCGCATCCGGACGAGGTCGCGCGCGCCGCCGACGTCGTCGTCTCCTGCCTCCCCGACGCCCCCGAGGTCGAGGAGGTCCACCTCGGCGCGCGCGGCGCCGTCCTCGGCGCGCGGCCCGGCGCCGTGTTCATCGACTCCTCGACGATCGCGCCCGATGCCGCCGTCCGGATCGCGGGCAGGCTCGCGGAGAAGGGTGTCGCGTTCCTCGACGCGCCGGTCTCCGGCGGGCAGAAGGGCGCGATCGAGGGAACGCTCACCTTCTTCGTGGGCGGCGACGCGGCGGCGCTCGAGCGCGCGCGGCCCGTCTTCTCGGCGATGGGGAAACGGATCACGCACCTCGGGCCGTCCGGCTCGGGCCAGCTCGGCAAGGCCGTCAACCAGATCGTCGTGGCGGACACGCTGCTCGCCGTCTCGGAGGGCATCGCCCTGGCGCAGAAGGCGGGACTGCCGATGACGGCGCTCCACGAGGCGCTGATGGGCGGGGCCGCGAGCGGCTGGATGCTCGACGTGCTCGGCAGGAAGATGATCGACCGCGACTTCAAACCGGCCTTTGCGATCAAGCACCAGCAGAAGGACCTCGCCATCGTGCTGAAGACCGCGCGCGAGAAGGGCGTGCCCCTGCCCGGCGCCGCCCTCGTCCACCAGCTCCTCTCGGCCCTGGAGGCGCAGGGCCGCGGCGAGGACGGCACGCAGGCGCTCCTGACGCTGTACGAGCGAATGATCGCGCGCTCGTGAGCGCCGCGCTCGCCGGCGTCCGCGCGCTCCTCGTCGATCTCGAAGGCACCGTCTACCAGGACCGGCGGCTGATCCCCGGCGCCGCCGAGGCGCTCGCGGCGGCCGAGGCTCGCGGCATCCCGCACCGGTTCGTCACGAACACCACCAGCCGGCCGCGCTCGGTGATCGCCCGGGAGCTCGGCGAGATGGGTCTTCGCGTGGCGCCCGAGTCGGTCTTCACGGCGCCGCGGGCCGCGCACGCGCTCCTCGAATCCCGCGGGATCTCCCGCATCGACCTCCTCGCCGCGCCGCGCCTCCTCGAGGACCTCCCTGGCATCGTGCAGGACGACGCGACGCCCCAGGCCGTGGTGCTCGGCGACCTCGGCGGCGCGTTCACCTACGAGCGTCTCAACCGCGCCTTCCGCCACCTCCTCGCCGGCGCAGAGCTCGTGACGCTCGCCCGCAATCGATACTGGCGCGCCGGGGATGGATTCATGCTCGACGTCGGCGGCTTCGCGGCGGCGCTCGAGTATGCGTCCGGGCGCTCGGCCGTTCTCGCGGGCAAGCCGTCGCCCGCATTCTTCCGCGCCGCGCTCGACGCCTGCGGCGTCCTGCCGCACGAGGCGGCCGTGATCGGCGACGACCTCGAGTCGGACGTCGGCGGCGGACAGGCCGCCGGCATGCGCGGCGTGCTGGTGCGGACCGGCAAGCACCGCGCCGAAGACGCGGCGCGCTCGCGCGTCCGCCCGGACGCCGTGCTCGGCTCGCTCGCGGAGCTCGAAACTCTCCTCTGATAGGCTCGAACGCGATGGCCGAGAAGCCCTCCGACGACCGCGCCAGGCGCGTGCACGCGTCCTTCGACGCGCTCCACGACAAGGTGGAGGGCCGTCTCGACGCCGACTCGCGGACCGCGATCGAGAAGGTGCGGATCGCCGCCGCGGAAGGCGACCGCGAGGCGATGCGCGCTCAGCTCGGCGCCCTGCGCGAGCGCCATGGCTGGCTCTACGAGGAGCTCGCCGCGCATCCGCAGGTCGCGACGCTCTTAGACGAGCTCGCGCTCTGGGGCTTCTAGCCCGGGGTTTTCCCGGCATGTCTCTCGCCGCTCCGAGCGCGACGATGGCCGCCCGGGCGGCGGATCGGAAATAATCCGCTCCGCATGCCCGCCGCTCCCCCGCGACGCACCAAGTGGAAGGACCTCCTCCGCGAGACGTTCCGCGACGTCGGCCGCGAGGACATCGTCGGCCTCTACAAGCTCGAGTGGCGCCAGGCGAAGCAGAAGCTGATCGTCGACGACCGGGAGGCGCTCGACCGCGAGCGCCGGCGCTTCAAGCGCTCGCTCAAGACGATCAACAGCGTGCTCTTCGGCCTCGCCGCCCGCCTCGCCCCGGCGCGCCGCGTCGTCTTCCTCGTGGTGCTCGCCCTCTTTCTCCTCACGCTCTTCGGGCCGCGCTTCGAGCGCCACGACACGCGCGAGGAGGACGGGAAGGAGCGCACCGTGTCCTACACGGTCGATCTCCAGAGCGGTTACCTGACCGCCGCCTCGGCCCTCCTCCTCCTGCTCCTCGCGATGGAGCTCGTCGACAAGATCAACTATCGCGACGAGCTCGAGCTCGCGCGCGAGCTCCAGGCGAGCCTCATTCCCCGGACGCTGCCTCGACTGCCGACGCTCGAGCTCGGCGCCGACAACGAGATCGCCAACATGGTCGGCGGCGACATCTACGACTTCGTGCCCCTGCCGGACGGCCGCCTGGCGGTGCTCTTCGGCGACGCGTCGGGACACGGCATGGCCGCCGGCCTCGTCATGGCGGTCGCCCACGCCGCCTTCCGCACGCAGCTCGAGACCGATCCCTCCCCCGCCGCGATGTTCGCGACCCTGAACCGCATCCTCTGCCGCACGGGAAGCAAGCGCGCCTTCTTCAGCTGCGTGTATCTCATGGTGGCGCCGGACGGCGGCGTCACGAGCACCGTGGCCGGGCACCCTCCGGCGATCCGGATCGCCTCCGACGGCACCGTGCGGGGGCGGATCGGCACGGGCGCCTATCCGCTCGGCATCAAGCCGGACCTCGCGTGGCCGGTCGAGTCGAGCCGCCTCGAGACGGGCGACCTGCTGCTCCTCCATTCCGACGGACTCTCGGAGGCGCGCAACGCCGCCGGCGAGGAGTTCGGCGACGTCCGCATCGAGGCGGCGGCGCGCGCCGGCGTGCGCACCGGCGCCCAGGCGCTCGCCGATGCGCTCGCCGCGCAGGCCCGCGCCTTCCGCGGCGGCGAGGCTCCCGAGGACGACGTCTCGATCGCCGTCCTGCGACGCACCGCGTAACACGCGCGTATTCCCGGGACGGCGCTCGGGGCGGGGAATCCGCAGGCGGGGGCCTTCGTTCCGATGGGTGCGGTCCTGTGGGCCGCGGTTTTGCAAAGGGGAATCGGCGGGTTCGTTTGGCGCGTATTTAGGACCGGAAAGGAACTCTGAATGACGCAGTCTCAGGCTCTCCCGGTCGTTCCCATGCGGAACGCCGTTCTGTTTCCGGGCGTGACGTTCCCGATCTCGGCGGGCCGCGCGGCGACCCTCCGCGCCATCGAGGCGGCGATGAACACTCCCGAGCGTCTCGTCTTCGCGGTCGCCCAGCGGCACGACGGAGAGAACGTCGTCCCGGCCGACCTCTACACCATCGGCACCATCGCGACGCTCGGATCGATCCAGCGCGGCATCGGCGGCATCCGCCTCGTGCTCGAGGGCAAGGCGCGCGGCATCGCGCTGCGCTTCGGGCCGCACGGCGGATACCTCGAGGCCAACGTCCAGGACGCGGCGGAGATGATGCCGCTCGATCCCCGCGAGGCGGCGTTTGCGGGACTCCACCGCGAGGCGCGCGAGCGCGCGGCCGAGCTCGGCAAGAAGCTCGGCCTGCCGGAGGAGACCGTCGACCAGATCCTGGCCGAGGTCAACGAGCCCGGCCGCCTCGCCGATCTCGTCGCCGGCTACCTCGACATCCCGGTCGCCGAGAAGCAGATCCTGCTCGAGACCCTGTCGGTCGAGGACCGCCTGCGCCGCGTGCTCGTGCACGTGCAGCGCCAGGTCGAGGTCCTCTCCGCGCAGGAGGACATCCAGTCGAAGGTCAAGGAGGAGATCGGGGGACGCCAGCGCGAGATGTATCTGCGCGAGCAGCTGAAGGCGATCCAGAAGGAGCTCGGCGAGGGCGAGGGCGGCGGCGACGAGGGATTGAAGGAGCTGCGCGCGAAGCTCGACGCGCTCGACCTGCCCGAGGAGGCGCGCAAGGAAGTCGACCGCGAGTGGCAGCGGCTGACGCGCATCGGCCGCGAGTCCATGGAGTCGCAGGTCATCCGCACCTACCTCGAGACCGTCGCCGAGCTGCCCTGGAACGAGCGCACCGACGAGAAGCTCGACGTGGGCGAGGCGGCCCGCGTGCTCGACGAGGACCACTTCGGCCTGAAGGACGTCAAGGACCGGATCCTCGAGTTCCTGGCCGTGCGCCAGCTCTCGCAGGAGCGGGACCGCTCGGAGGAGAAACCCGCGCCGCTCGAGCCGTCGAAGGAGGCGAAGGTGGAGGCGGCGCGCTCCGGCAAGGGGCGGATCCTCCTCTTCGCGGGGCCTCCGGGCGTCGGCAAGACCTCGATCGCGAAGTCGATCGCCCGCGCGATGGGGCGCAAGTACGTGCGCATCTCGCTCGGTGGCGCCCGCGACGAGGCGGACATCCGCGGCCACCGGCGGACCTACATCGGCGCGATGCCGGGACGCATCCTGCAGGGCATGAAGCAGGCGGGCTCGAAGAACCCGGTCTTCCTCCTCGACGAGGTCGACAAGCTCGGCGTCTCCTATCAGGGCGACCCTGCGTCGGCCCTCCTCGAGGTGCTCGATCCGGCGCAGAACGACTCGTTCACGGACCATTACCTGGGCGTGCCGTTCGACCTCTCGGAGGTGCTGTTCATCGCGACCGCCAACTTCATCCAGAACATTCCGGCGCCGCTGCTCGATCGCATGGAGACCGTCAACTTCGCCGGCTATACGGAGGAGGAGAAGCTCCAGATCGCGAGGAGCTACCTCGTCCCGCGGCAGATCGAGGAGAACGGCCTCGCGAAGGAGCAGCTGACGATCGAGGACGACGCGATCCGCGAGGTCGTCGCGAGCTACACGCGCGAGTCGGGCGTCCGGCAGCTCGAGCGCGAGCTCGGCAAGCTCGCCCGCAAGATCGCCCGCCGCGTCGCGGCGCGCGAGATCGAGAAGCAGGTCGTCCGGCCGGAAGACGTGCGGCCGCTGCTCGGCCGCCCGCGGGTCCATCCGGAGCGCATGGCGCGGGAGGACCAGGTCGGCATCGCGACCGGCATGTACTACACGCCGGCGGGCGGCGACATCATGTTCGTCGAGGCGTCGCTGATGCGCGGCAAGGGCGAGCTGATCCTCACGGGGCAGCTCGGCGACGTGATGAAGGAGTCGGCGCGCGCCGCCTGGACGTTCGCGCGGTCGCACGCGGCGTGGCTCGGCATCGACGAGAAGGACTTCGAGCGCGACATCCACATCCACGTGCCGGCGGGCGCGATCCCCAAGGACGGTCCTTCGGCCGGCATCGCGATGGCCTCCGCGGTCGTCTCGGCGCTCTCGCATCGCCCCGTCCGCAACGACGTGGCGATGACGGGCGAGATCACGATCTCGGGCCGCGTGCTTCCGATCGGCGGGCTGAAGGAGAAGATCCTCGGCGCCGTGCGGGCCGGCATCCGGCGGGTCGTGATTCCGAAGGACAACGAGGCCGATCTCGAGGACCTTCCGGAGGAGGTGCGCGGCATGATCGAGGTCGACCCCGTCTCGACTCTGGCCGAGGCGCTCGCCGTGACGCTCCGCAACACCGCGCTCGAGAACGGGCGGCTCCTCTTCGCGGACCTAGTGCAGGCGGAAGAGGACCGCAGGCCGCAGTAATAGACGGGCCCAATCCAGACCGCAGGGGCGGCCCTCGTGGCCGCCCTTTCCTTTGCACCGCCTGACGTAAGATCCGGCCTCCAAGCGAGGAGGATTCGTGAAGAAGCTATCGATGGCTCTGTTCGTTCTGGCCGCCGCCGCTCTGGCGATCGGCCAGCAGACTCCCGGCCCGGCGCCGAAACCGACGTCCGAAGTCCACGGGATCAATCCGGCCGACATGAACCCGTCGGTCGCGGCCTGCCAGGACTTCGACCAGTACGCCAACGGCGGCTGGATGAAGGCCAACGCGATTCCGTCGGATCAGTCGGAATGGGGCTCCTTCTCCGTGCTCGAGGAGCAGAACCGCGAGAGCCTCCACAAGGTCCTCGAGAAAGTCTCGAAGGCCGAAAACGCCAGGGGCACGGACGATCAGAAGGTGGGCGACTTCTACGCCGCCTGCATGGACGAGGCGGCGATCGAGGCGCAGGGCGCGAAGCCGCTCCAGGGAGAGCTTTCCGCCATCGACAAGATCGGGACGGCGGCCGGCCTCGACGCCGAGATCGCGCGTCTGCAGCTCGTCGGGGTCAACGCGGTCTTCAATTTCGGCTCGGACCAGGACCGCAAGAACGCGAGCGAGGTGATCGCCGGCGCCTACCAGGGCGGGCTCGGGCTGCCCGACCGCGACTACTACACGAAGACCGACGACGAGTCGAAGAAGCTCCGCGACGAGTACGTCGCCCACGTGACGAAGATGCTGACGCTCCTCGGCGAGCCGCCCGCGAAGGCCGCCGACGACGCGAAGGCGATCATGGCTCTCGAGACGAAGCTCGCCGAGGCCTCGATGACGCGCGTCGAGCGGCGCAACCCGGACAACACGTACCACCGCAAGACGCTCGACGAGGCCGCGAAGCTGACGCCGAACTTCTCTTGGAGCGGATTTCTGAAGGACCTCGATGCGCCGACGGTGGTCGCCGTCAACGTCGGGCAGCCCGCCTATTTCGAGGCGGTCAACCGGGAGCTCTCCGCGACGCCGCTGCCCGCCTGGAAGGCCTACCTGCGCTGGCATCTCGTCCACTCGGCGGCGCCGAGCCTCTCGAAGGCGTTCGTCGAGGAGAACTTCAACTTCTACGGCAAGACGCTCCAGGGCACTCCCGAGAACGAGGTCCGCTGGAAGCGCTGCGTCTCGGCGACCGACGACGCCCTCGGCTTCGCGCTCGGCAAGGCCTGGGTGCGCGACTACTTTCCCCCGGAGGCGAAGGCGCGCGCGGACGCGATGGTCAAGAACCTCGTCGCGGCCCTGCGCGCGGACCTGACGACCCTCTCGTGGATGGGCGATGCGACCCGCAAGGAGGCGCTCGAGAAGCTCGACGCGTTCGACCAGAAGATCGGCTATCCCGACAAGTGGCGCGACTACTCGAAGCTCTCGATCGACCGCGGCGCGTACGTGATGGACGTGCAGCGCGCGAACGACTTCGAGTACCGCCGCGATCTCGCGAAGATCGGCAAGCCCGTCGATCGCACCGAGTGGGACATGTCGCCCCCGACCGTCAACGCGTACTACAGCGCGCAGAAGAACGAGATCGTCTTTCCCGCGGGCATCCTCCAGCCGCCGTTCTTCGACGCCAAGGCCGACGATGCCGTCAACTACGGGGCGATCGGCGCCGTCATCGGCCACGAGATGACGCACGGTTTCGACGACCAGGGCCGCAAGTTCGACGCGAAGGGAAACCAGCGCGACTGGTGGACGCCCGAGGACCTGAAGAACTACCAGGTGCGCTCGAAGTGCGTCGAGGACCAGTACGCCTCGTACGTCTACGAGGGGCAGCACACCAACGGCAAGCTCGTGCTCGGCGAGGCGACGGCCGACCTCGGCGGCCTCGCGATCGCGCACCGCGCGTACCGGATGTCCCGCGAGGGCAAGCCGCCGGCGCCGAAGATCGACGGCCTGACGGACGACCAGCGCCTCTACCTGGCCTGGGCGCACGTGTGGGCGGCGAACATCCGCCCCGAATTCGCGAAGCTGATGCTGAACACGAACCCGCACCCGCTGCCGCAGTTCCGGGCGAGCGGACCGCCCTCGACGCTGCCGGAGTTCGCGAAGGCCTTCGGCTGCAAGGCGGGCGACCCGATGGTGCGCCAGGAGCTCTGCCAGATCTGGTAGGGTTCTCACAACCAAACCCCCACGTAAGTGAGATACACCTAACCAACAAAAACCATAAAAAAAAACACCAACACACACCACAACATCACCACAACCAACACACCCCACTCACACCACCCCCACACACCCCCCACCCCAACACCCCCACCCACCAACCCCCCCACACACCCCCCCCCCACACCAACCCACCCACCCCACAACCACCCACCCCCCCCACCCCACCCCACACCCCCCCACCAACCCCCCACCCCCCACAACCACCACCCCCCCACACCAACCCCACCCACCCCCACACCCCATCCCACCCCCCCATCACTCCCCATCCCCACCCCCCACACTCCTCATCTCCACCCAATCCCCCACTTCACTCCCCTTCCACCCACTTCCCTCCCTCCCAACCCCACACACCCAACCCACACTACCACCACCTCACCCTTCCCACCACACTACCACCCCAACACCACCAACCTCTAAACCCACACATACTCTCCCACTCACAAACTTTCCCTACTCTACTCCTCACCACAAACCCCAACTCCTCTCTTCAACCTCACTCACCCAACCTCATACCCCCCAACCACATACAACCACATCTCAACCCTCCCACTCCCTTTACCCTCACTTCTCCCACTACCTACCACACCCCCTCTCCCCCTCACTCCCCCTTCTTCAACTCATCACTCACCCCACCCCTCTCTACCCCTCACCTACCACCCCCCCCCTCTCCCACACCCCCCCCCCCCCCCCCCCCCACCGCGCGAGCGGACCGCCGTCGACGCTGCCGGAGTTCGCGAAGGCCTTCGGCTGCAAGGCGGGCGACCCGATGGTGCGCCAGGAGCTCTGCCAGATCTGGTAACGGGCGATTCACGCCCTCGGGTGTGCGCCCGCGCGGCGGTCGCGCGACCGCCGCGCTAAATCGCTCGAAGCGCGCGACTTCGCCGGGCCCGGGCTGAAGGGACCCCGTGCGATAATCTGCGGTTTCCCGGCCGCGGCCGCACGTCTACAAAACAGGGGACCTCTCATGAAACGCATCGGCATTCTCTTCGGTCAGGAACGCTCCTTCCCCTTCGCGCTCGTCGACCGCCTCAACAAGGCCGGCAATGGCGCCATCGAGGCCGAGCCCGCCCGCATCGGGGGCGTCGGACTCGACACCCCGAAGCGCTACGACCTCCTGCTCGACCGCATCAGCCAGGACATCCCCTTCTACCGGGCGATCCTGAAGAAGGCCGTCCTCGACGGGACGATCGTCGTCAACAACCCGTTCTGGTGGACGGCCGACGACAAGTTCTTCAACAACGTGCTCGCCCGCAAGCTCGGGGTCGCGGTGCCGAAGACGGTGATCCTTCCCTCGAACCAGCATCCGCCCGACACGACGACGGAGTCGATGACGAATCTCGTCTTCCCGCTCGACTGGGACGAGATCTTCCAGCACATCGGCTTCCCCGCGTTCTTCAAGCCCTACTCGGGCGGCGGCTGGAAGAGCGTCTATCGCGTCGCGAACCCGGACGAGTTCTTCGCGGCTTACCGCGAGTCCGGCCAGACCGTCATGACGCTCCAGGAGGAGATCGACTTCACGGAGTACTTCCGCTGCTACGCGATCGGCCGGAAGCACGTGCACGTCATGCGCTACGACCCCCGGCAGGCGCACCACGCCCGTTACGTCAAGGAGGGTCCGCCGGTCGACCCGGCCCTGTACGAGCGCGTGCACGCGGACTCGCTGAAGCTGATGACCGCCCTCGGCTACGATTTCGGCACGCTCGAGTTCGCCGTCCGCGACGGGGTCCCGTACGCGATCGACTTCCTGAACCCGGCGCCCGACGCGGCTGTCGAGTCGGTCGGCCCGGAGAACTTCGAGTGGGTGCTCGACCACGCGACGCGCTGGCTCCTCGAGCGCGTGGCGCAGGAACCCGAGCCGATCACGAACTATCACTGGGGGACGTTCCTCGCCGGCGACGGCAACGGCTCGACGACGAAACGGCCGGCCGGCCGGCCGCGCAAGCCCGCCGCGCCCCGCGCGACGCCCGCGCGCCCGCGGAGCGACGCCTGACGCCGTCCCGCATGGAAGAACCCGCCTTCACGCTCGGCGTCGAGGAGGAGTTCCAGATCATCGATCCGGAGACGCGGGAGCTGCGCTCCCACGTCCAGGAGATTCTGGAGGAGGGCCGGCTCGTCCTGAAGGAGCGGGTCAAGCCCGAGATGCACCAGTCGGTCATCGAGATCGGCACCGGCATCTGCAAGAACGTCGCGGAGGTGCGGCAGGACGTCGGCGAGATGCGGACCGAGATCATCCGGCTGGCGTGGAAGAACGGGATGCGCGTGGCTTCGGCCGGCACGCACCCCTTCTCGAACTGGGCCGACCAGAAGATCTTCCCCGACCCGCGCTACGACCAGGTCGTGCAGGAGATGCAGATGCTCGCGCGCGCGAACCTGATCTTCGGCCTGCACGTGCACGTCGGCATCAAGGACCGCGCGCTCGCCTTCCAGATCATGAACGAGGCGCTCTACTTCCTGCCGCACCTGCTCGCGCTCTCGACGAACTCGCCGTTCTGGCTCGGGCGCAACTCCGGCCTGAAGAGCTTCCGCACGAAGGTCTTCGACCGCTTCCCGCGCACGGGCATGCCCGAGTACTTCGAGACTCCGGCCGAGTTCGACGACTTCGTGCGCATCCTCGTCGAAGACCAACTGCATCGACAACGGCAAGAAGATCTGGTGGGACGTGCGCCCGCACCCCTTCTTCGAGACGATCGAGTTCCGCGTCTGCGACGTGCCCATGCGGCTCGACGAGACGGTGACGCTCGCCGCGCTGTTCCAGGCGATCTGCGTGAAGCTCTACCGCCTGCGGGTGCAGAACCTCGGCTGGCGGCGGTACCGGCGCGCCCTGATCCTCGAGAACAAATGGCGGGCCGCGCGGTACGGCATCGAGGGCAAGCTCATCGATTTTGGCAAGGAAATTGAAGTGCCGTTCCGGAGTCTCGTGGACGAGATGCTCGAGTTCGTGGACGACGTCGTCGACGATCTGGATTCCCGCCGCGAGGTCGAGGCGGTACACTGGATCCTAGAGAACGGAACCGGCGCCGACCGTCAGCTTCGGACGTACGAGGCCTCGGGCGGCGACTTCCGGAAAGTCGTCGATTACATCTGCGAGGAAACGCGTCACGGACTGGCGATCGAAACGCCGCTCGAGAAGACTGCATCGTAGAGCTCGGGCTCTGATTTCTTCCGTCGGACTGCCATGAACGAAGCCGCATGAGGTTTAAGGAACGTTCCCACGCTGTCGTCGGCGCGTCGAGCGCCGCTCAAAGGAGCTCAATCTGACCCACGAACTGCGGGAACTCCAGACGACGTATGCCGAGGACCTGATTCCCGGAGCACGGAATGCGATCCGGACGTGCCTCCGGATCCAGCCGCACGAGCGGGTGGCGATCGTCACGGACGTCGAGACCGAGGAGATCGGGGCGAGCCTCGCCGACCAGGTGCGCGAGGTCGGCGCCTCGATCGAGGTCCACGTCATGGAGGACTACGGGCCGCGCCCCATGCTGACCCTCCCGGACCCGATCGCCCTCGCGCTCGAAATGGCCGACGTCTCGATCTACGCGGGCCAGCCGAAGCAGGGCGAGCTCGCGTTCCGCCGGGCGCTGACCGCGATCATCGATCGCCGCCAGATCCGCCACGCGCACATGGTCTCGATCTCGCATCGCATCATGGTCGAGGCGATGCGGGCAAACTTCGACGACGTGGACGCGATCTCCTGCCGTCTCCTCGAGCGGGCGCTCTCGGCGAAGAAGATCGTGGCGACGTCGCCGGGCGGCTCGCACCTCGAGGCGACCTTCGACCCCTCGATCAAGTGGCTGAAGACCTCGGGGATCATCTCGAAGTCCAAGTGGGGCAACCTGCCGGGCGGCGAGGTGCTGACCGCGCCGGCCCGCGTCGACGGCGTCTACGTCGCGGACGGCGTCGTCGGCGACTATCTCTGCGCGCGCTACGGCGACCTGCGCGACAACCCGCTGTCGGTGACGATCGAGAACAGCCGGATCGCCGACGTGCAGTGCAAGCGGGAGGATCTCGTCCGCGACTTCCTCGCCTACACCGCGACCGACGAGAACTCGAACCGCGTCGGCGAGTTCGCGATGGGGACGAACATCGCGGTCCACGACGTCATCGGCAACATCCTCCAGGACGAGAAGCTGCCGACGCTCCACGTCGCGTTCGGGCACCCCTACGCCGAGCACACGGGCGCGAAATGGAAGAGCACGACGCACATCGACATCGTCGGCCGCGACTTCAACGTCTGGTTCGACGGCGATCCGATCATGGAGGCGGGCAGGTTCCTGATCTGACTTTCCGGCAGCGCAGCCGCCGCAAAGGTCATCCTGAGCGAGCGAGGCCAGTCCAGCTCCTCCTCGGCAGGCCCTGAGCTCGCAAGGGATCCCTCGTCGCGGAGCCTGCCCGAGCGAAGCCGAAGGCTCCTCGACGACAAGCATGGCCTGCATCCCGAGCGGAGCCAGGGATCCCTTTAAGTCTCAGGAAGTCTCGAAAGATCCCGTGCTCGCAGCGCTCCTCGGATGACAGAACGGAGCGGCTGGCCCTCTGCCCCTTCCCACCGGGATAGCATCCCGCCAGGCATGATTCCCGAGCTGCGCCGCGCTTACAACGAGTCGTTCACGCCCGAGAAGTACGAGGAGTACGGGCGCCGGCTCGCGGAGCGCGGCGGGATGGAGATTCCGTTCCGGCTCGCCGAGACGCCCGTCTTCCTCCCCAGGGGCCTGCGCGACGAGATGGTCTCCGCCTCGCTCGACATCTTCCGACAGCTCTCGACCCCCGCGGCGCTCGAGCGCTCGCTCGCCGCCGTGCCGCCGGCCCTCGACGTTCCCGACTGCACGGAGTGGCCGACCTTCGCCGTCGTGGACTTCGCGATCGCACGCGGCGAGGGCGACCGCCTCGTCCCCAAGCTGATCGAGCTGCAGGCCTTCCCGACCCTCTACGCGTTTCAGGTCGCCCAGTGCGAGGAGATGTCCCAGCTGTGCCCGAATCCGTCCGGGTTGCGCTGGTTTTTGTCGGGCCTCGGCGATGCGTCCTACCGGAAGGTGGTCGGCGACGCGATCCTCGCCGGGAATCCGCCGGAGAACGTCGTCCTCCTCGATCTCGCTCCGGCCCGGCAGAAGACCGCCATCGACTTCGCGTTCACCGAGCAGTTCTGGGGCGTGCGCGCGGTCGATCCGAGCGAGATCGAGCGGCAGGGCCGCGAGCTCTGGTACATGCGGGACGGCGCACGCACGCGCATCCGGCGCATCTACAACCGGCTCATCTTCGACGAGCTCCCGGGTGCCGGTGACGGAGAACTTCCGCTCGGGCTCCGCGAGCCCCTCGACGTGACGTGGGCCGGCCACCCGAACTGGTACTTCCGATGGAGCAAGCACGCGCTGCCCGACCTGAAACACCCTTGCGTGCCCGAGGCAATCCTGCTGTCGGATCTCGACACCTCTCCGAAAGACCTGTCGGAGTGGGTGCTGAAGCCCCTGTTCTCCTTCGCCGGCTCCGGCGTGAAGATCGACGTCACGGGCAAGGACCTCGCGGCCGTGCCGCGCGAGCAGCGCGCGCAGACGCTCCTGATGCGGAAGGTGGACTACGCCCCGGCGATCCAGACGACCGACGGGCATTTCTCCAAGGTCGAGGTGCGCGTCATGTTCGTGTGGCGCGGCGGCAAGCCCTTCCCGGTCATCACGCTCGCGCGCCTCTCGCAGGGCAAGATGATGGGCGTCGACTACAACAAGGACAAGACCTGGGTCGGATCGGCCTGCTGCCTCTGGCCGGCGTGAGCGCCGGCCGCTCGATTCAGGGCACGTAGCTCCGGATCTGGACCTTCCACCACGGCCAGTCGTGGCCGTACGGCGCCTCCCAGACGGCCCCGCGATTCCGGATCCCCTTCTCGTTCAGGATCCGGAGCATGTCCGTCGTGCCCGAGAGGATGTTGTCCGTCTGTCCCGTGACGATGCACAGGTCCATCGTGTTCAGGCGGTCGACCCACTCGGGTCGCATGTTCGGAACGTTGGCCGTCGGGCAGTGGAAGTAGCAGAGCTCGTCCCAGTAGCCGTCGAGAAAGTTGTGGATGTCGTACTTCCCGGAGAAGGCCACGACCTTGTCGACGACGTCGGGATGGCGGAGGCCGAAGTTGCCGGCGTGGTACGCGCCGAACGACGCGCCGAGCGTCGTGATGCGGGCGGTCGTCTTGCCCTTGCTGTGCATGAACGGGACGACCTCGTTGTAGAGGTAGCGGTCGTACTGATCGTGCCGTCGGATGCGTTCGGCGGGGGACTTCTCCTTCGCATAGAAGCTCTCCGCGTCGACGCTGTCGACGCACGCGATCTGGATCGCACCGCGCTCGATGGAGTCGGCGACCGCGCCGATGAGACCGAAGTCCTCGTTCTGGTAGAAGCGGCCGACCGAAGTCGGGAACCAGATCATGGGCCGGCCGGCGTGGCCGAACCACAGCATCTCCATCTTCCGGCCGAGCGTGGGCGAATCCCAGGCGACATATTCGCGGTGCATGCGCTCCTCGAAAAGGCGGGCGGATGATCGCATGTTTTCGGCGGGGAAGACGACGGCGCGTCGCGGGACGAAAGGCGCCGCGCGGATTGACGGCCTGGAGTCCGCGCGGCGCGAGCGAATCAGTTGGCGGGCGGCGTGTACGCGAGCCACATCGCCGAGGCGCCCGTCTGGATCTCCGCCTTGAAGCTCCCGCTCCCGATGCCGAAGATCCGGCAGGGAATCTGATCGTCGGAGATGCGGGTCGTGTAGGTGCACTGGATGTTGCTGTTCGGCTGAATCGACGGATCGGTGACCGTGACGGTGCACTTCGCCCAGAACGGGGATCCGGGCTCATCGGGTGCGGACGTGCACGCGAGCGTTCCCACGCTGATCGGGCAGGTGCAGGTTCCCGGCTCGCCCGGAGGTCCCTGCGGTCCCGTCAGACCCGGGATTCCCTGGAGACCCGGAGGACCTATCGGGCCGACGGGACCCGGAGGTCCGACGGGCCCCACGGCTCCCGGAGGACCGGCGACGCCCGGAGACCCGGTTTCGCCTTCCGGCCCCGGAGGACCGGCCTGGCCGCGCGGACCGATCGGGCCCGCAACGCCCTGCGCCCCCGTCGGACCGATCGGCCCGAGAGGTCCCTGCAATCCTTGCGGACCAATCTCTCCGCGTTCTCCCCTGGGGCCCGCCGGGCCGATCGCTTCGGCGCCGCTCGGATCGGGCATGTAGTAGCCGAGGACGTCGACGACCAGATCGGCCGCCGCGCCCGGGCTCTCGGCCGATCCCGGCAGCAGCGCGAGGCGGAACGTGTTGCCGTCGCTGCCTCCGGTCCGCACGATGCCCTGCTCGGACTCGGGGAAGTCGGTGCCGCCCCAGCCGAACCAGGCCGCGATCGCGCCATGCGCCTCGAGGTCGCCGGTCTCGCCGGCCAGCACGATTCCGGAGTCGGGCGTTCCGCCGCCGTCTCCGGAGCGATTGAACCAGGTCACGCGGAGAACGATCGCCATCATCGAGGAGTAGAAGTCCTCGTAGGCGGGATTCGAGGCGCGCCGGTTCGCGACGAAGCAGGGGTTCGTGGCCGGCAGATTGCGGAGCGAATAGAAACGCGACTCGCCGGGCTGGAACGCCGGGGCTCCGTACGGGGTCTCGAACGCCGAGGCCTGCCGAGTGTCGATGAGCCGGCACGGGATGATCTCCTGATAGACCGGCCGATCGCCCTTCTCGGCGAATTCGAGCATGGTCTTCACCCAGAAGCCCTCGCTCTCGAAGGGAACCCTGGAGAGGTCCGTGGTTTTCGGACGGCTGTCCGCGGCGACGAGCGTTGCGGTCACGAGCGCGGCGGCAGCCGTCAAGAGGAATGCCTTTCGTCTGTTCATTGCCGCCTCCTGGAACGCTTCCACCGTAGCCTTTCCCGCGACCTGTCCCCGTGATGCGGCCGCACCCATTTCCTGTCCATGCGGACAGATTCGAGTTGATGCATTCGCATCACTCCGCCGCGCCGGGTCGAGGCGCATGCCGCGCTCCTCTCCGGGAAAAAAGTGGCATCGGAGCCGTTTCGATCGGACCAGTTTCGTCAATCGGCCCGCTCTTTCGAGCGACAACCCGTTGAAAAGACAGCCGCGCGTCGGATGGCGCGGGCGTTGCTCTTTCGAAGCTCCAGTCGGAGGTGCGCGCCGACACACGCCGAGTTCGGCGGATGAGCGCCGCCCTCCCGAAACCGAGGAGAACGCATGAGCAAGTGTCGAGTGTCCCTGGCCCTCATCCTGTGCCTGCCGACGGTCATGCTCGGCGCCACGAGCGAGGAGGCGCCTCTGTCCAACTGGTCCGCGGCGCCGTACTGGCAGCCGCTCGCCGCGGGATCCGGGCCGCGCGCCGCGACGAAGGCGGCCGAGAGCGTCGCCGCGGTGAGTGCGACGCCGGTTCCCTTCGTGGCGCTCTCCCCGTGCCGTCTCGTCGACACCCGCTCCGAGAGCGGTTTCCCGGCGCCCTACGGACCGCCGGCGCTCTCGCCGCAGGCGCAGCGCGATTTTCCCGTCGTCGGACAGTGCGGCGTTCCGGCGGACGCCTCGGCCGTGTCGTTCAACTTCACCGTCGCACGGACGCAGGGCACGGGCTGGCTCGCGGCGTTCCCGCAGGGCGAGACCTGGGGAGGCACGTCGACGCTCAACTACGTCGCCGGGCAGATCGTCGCGAACAACGCGGCGATCGCGCTCGGGGCCGGCGGTCTGACCGTGTTCGTCTCCGGGGCGCAGGCCGACCTGATCATCGACGTCAACGGCTACTACGGCGGCAGCATGGTGTCGTCGGTCAACGGGCTCTCCGGCGACGTCACGCTGACGGCCGGAGACAACGTGACGATCACGCCGTCCGGCAACATGCTCACGGTCGCGGCGACCGGAGTGGAGGGACCCCCGGGGCCGCAGGGCAACGCCGGGCCGCAGGGTCCCATCGGACCGCAGGGTCCGCAGGGCGGCGTCGGCCCGCAGGGTCCGATCGGACCGCAAGGCTCAACGGGAGCCGACGGCGCGCAGGGTCCGCAGGGCGCTTCGATGAGCTTCGTCGGAGCGTGGGACGGCGGCACGGCCTATGCCGCAATGCAGACCGTCTCCTGGGGCGGCTCGAGCTACGTCTCGCTCGTCGACGCCAACTCGGGCAACCAGCCCGACACGAGCCCGGCACAGTGGGCGCTCGTCGCGCAGAAAGGCGACAAGGGCGACAAGGGGGACACGGGCGACACCGGCGCCCAGGGCACGCAGGGACCGCAGGGCAATCTTGGACCGCAGGGTCCGATTGGACCGATCGGTCCGCAGGGAGTCCCCGGCGCCGACGGCGCGCCGGGAACGCAGGGCGCGTCGGTGAGCTTCGTCGGAGCGTGGGACGGCGGCACGGCCTACGCCGCGCTCCAGACCGTTTCCTTCGGCGGCTCGAGCTACGTCTCGCTCGTCGACGCCAACTCGGGCAATCAGCCCGACACGAGCCCCGCGCAGTGGTCGCTCGTCGCGCAGAAGGGCGACAAGGGGGACAAAGGCGACACCGGTGATGCCGGCGCTCAGGGAACGCAGGGACCGCAGGGCAACGTCGGCCCGCAGGGCGTGCCGGGGAACATTGGTCCCCAGGGACCGCAGGGCAACGTCGGCCCGCAGGGTCCTCCGGGTCCCGTCAGCGGCACGCCGATCATCGGCGGCACGAGCGGCACCTCCAACCTGGTCAGCGGCCGCTACATGGGAATGTTCGCGGGCAACCAGAGCAGCACCGAGCGTCGCGTGCAGAACATCATGCCGATCGCCGGAACGGTCGGGAACTTCACGGTCTTCCTCGAAACGGCCCCGAGCACGGGATCGAGCTGGACGCTCACGCTGCGCAAGAACGGCGTCGACACGGCCGTGACGTGCACGGTCTCGGGAACGGGCCAGACTTGCTCGGACGCGACGCACACCGTGACCTTCGCCGCGGGCGACCTGGTCTCGGTTCGTGAATCGTCGGTGAACGGCCCGGACGGTACGGCCGGACAGTGGACGGCCACTTTCACTCCATAGCCTGAAGACGACACCGGGGCTCGCGAGGGCCCCGGTGATTTCCGGTCCGATGCCTCCGAATCGTGCCCCCCGACGTCCAACCGAATCCCGCCGAGCGCATCGTGGCGCGGATCGCCGACGCCTGGAGACGCGTTTGGGGATTCGTGCTCGCCACCGTCGCGCCGAGACGCTCCCCACCGCACGAGTCCGATGAGAGGGCGGCCGTCTCCGCGGCCTCCAGTGCTCGAACGAATCGTGGAACTACTGACGCGTCATGGCTTCGACCTTGCTAATGCAGGGGCTGTCTTCGTCACAGGCGACCGTCCACACGATCACCTTCCTTCCGATGAGGTCACAGGGACTACCCGCCTGTACGCCTTCGTAGAGAACAAGATCTCGACTCCGATAGAGGAACTGGAACGTCCCATTGCCCTTCACGGTCACGACTGTGGTTCCATCCTTCTCCCGACAGGCGTCAATGAGACCGGTGTGCGGCACAGGACTCTCGGCCACGGCCTCGACCTTCGGCGCCCTCGGCGTCTCGGTCAGACCGTCGATCGCCTCGATCTTCCTGATGCAGGGGCCATCGTCGCCACAAGGGAGTGTCCAGACGACCACTCTCTGGCCCACGAAATCACAGGGACTGGAAGCCTGCACACCTTCGTAAGTGATGCGGTCACGATCCCGGTAGAGAAACTGGAAAGTCCCATCGCCCTTCACGGTTACGACCGTCGCTTCATCTGTTTCCCGGCAGTCAGAAACGAGGCCACTGTGCGGCACAAGGTCCCCGGCTCTCAGATTCTCGGACCACTCCTCCCAGTCTGCCCACCACTTCTGGACGGCCGCACCTCGAACGACGTGTGAAGTCTCCGCTCGCTCTGCATACCAGTCCTCGATATCAGGCGGATGCGTCTCGTAGAGCGACGCCGACCTGCTGCGGCCGTCGGAAATGACGACATCCGGCACGGTCTCCATGAACCATGCGAAGCCATGGTAGGTGCCGTCCGGAGCGAAGCCGACCGCAATGTGCTCGCCAGTGATTGGATCAAGAGGCGATGTCACGCTTCCACGCACTGGATGGGCGATCAAGACCCAAGGACCTTCTGAATTGTGTAGCGTCTCGGCAGGCGGCCACTCCAGCAGGTAAGCAATGCTTCCATCAGCAAGCAGCATCGCGTCGATGGGTCGACCTTCCAGATACACTCGCTCCCCATGAATCCTCTCAAACGCCATAATCTTTGAGTCCAGGGCATTAGGAGGCGAACTGGGAACTAGTTCTGAAGCCTGCGCCATGACTGTGGCGACCGTGCTCAGAAGGGCGGCGACGAGAAGCGCGAAGGCACGCAGCCGCATCCTTTGAGTCTATACGTGCATGAGAATCGCACCCGGAGACCTTCAAGAGGTATGTCGGCGGCCAATACCGGCCCGCTGTAGAGTCCGACCCTTCAAAGGAGAAATGGCTTGAAACGAAGAACCCGAAAGGCCACTAAGACCCTGAACATCACCGCCGACCGCGCTGCCCACGTCCTTCACATCCTGATCGCCGAAGGCAAGCTCACGGCGAAACACGTCTCCGAGGCCCTGAAACGCCGCGAGGAGTTGATTCACGAACTCCGCCGGCGGCTTGCGGCCCTCGAACAGGGTGCGGTATCTGCCGTCGAGAAAGCCGGGAGGAAGGTTGCCCGGAAGGTGACGAGGACGGCGAAGCGCAGGATGTCACCCGCTCGTCGTGCCGCCCTGAAGGTGCACGGGCGATACCTCGGCCACATCCGAACGCTCCCGAAGGCAGCGAAGGCGAAGGTGAAGGCGATTCGGGAGAGGTCGGGCGTGCACGCTGCGATCAGGGCTGCGAAGAAGCTGGCGAGGCCCATCGGATCGAGCGGGAGGGCGCGACGAGGTGGCCAGAGCACGCGGCCCAACTACCAGAGTTCGAAGCAGCGAAAGCTGGCTCGCTATCAGGAGAGAGAGCGGCCCAGACCGGACAAACACGGCGGTTCAGGTTCGGGCCGACAGCAGGGCGGATCAGGCGCGGGCCGCGAACGCGGCTGACCTTCCCCACGAGCAGGCTGCCAGGTAACGAACGGAAGAGGCAGCGCGGCCGCAGTAACCCCGCGCGGATCGAGCGCCGTCTCCCGCGGGGGTGCTGTTCTAGAAATCGAACATGTCTAGGAGGGGCGAGAGATGTTGAAGGGCCTGACGCTCGGGATCTTGCTAGGTGTGCTGCTGGTCACGGGCAGCGTCTACTATTACTTCTCGTCTGGCCACGCCCCGGTCGCGGCAGCAGCGCAACCCATGCCATTCGAAAAGACGCTTGCGAAAATTGGGCTGCATGCCTACCTGGCCAGGCTTCCGCACCCTGAGCCGCAGGTGCCCTCCGACGAGCCAAACCTTGTTTCCGGAGCAAGGGTCTACAAAGAACACTGTGCTGTCTGCCATGGCGGACCAGGGGCGGCCACGACCGCGATTGCCAACGGAATGTTTCCGAAACCTCCGGAACTTCTCCACGGTAAGGGTGTGACGGACGACGAGCCGTGGGAATCCTACTGGAAAGTCGAAAACGGTATCCGGATGACGGGAATGCCAGCATTCAAAGGACGCCTGACTGAAACGCAGATCTGGCAGGTCACCGCGCTGGTGAAAAACGCCGACAAGATCTCACCGGCCGTCCGAAACGAGCTCGCCGGAACCACTACGGAACTGGTGAGTCCGCTGGCCGAGTAGCTCAGTGCCGTAGGAAAGGAGAGGAAGACTCCTGCATTCGAACTGTGGCGAGGCTTCCAACAAGTCAGGGCGGTGAGGTCTCTACAATCCGAACTCGTTTTCGAACTCGTCGCTGCTCTCGCTCGGGCGAGGTCTCGTTTAAGTCTCTGAGGGAATTGGTCGGGGCGGCCGGGATCGAACCGGCGACCATCTGCTCCCAAAGCAGATACGCTACCGCTGCGCTACGCCCCGGGTATGCCGATTATCCCACCGTGCGCGCGCACGTTCGCCGGAACGGCCGTCACCCGGCGAGCCCCGTCTGGCGCGCCGCGACGTCCCACAGCTTCGCCGCCGCCGCATCGTCCTGCGCGGCGGCCGAGGGCGCGGCCTCGCGGAAGCGCTTGAAATAGCGGCCGGTCACGCCGTCGAGCGCGGGGTCCCAGGCGAGGCGCACGACCGGATCCGCGCCGCGAGCGGCGTTGTGGATCCGGCCTCCGATGATCCAAAGCACGGCGAGGATCATCATCCGCAGCGGAATCAGCGGCACCTCCCGCCAGATCCGCGTCGCGATCGCGCCCGGGTGGAGCGCGGTGACCGAGAGCCACGGCTCGCGGCGCGCGAGCTCGCGCGTGAAGAGGATCTGCGCGAGCTTCGTGTTCGCGTAGGCGCGATAGCCGCCGTAGCCGTGCTCGAGCTCGAGGTCGTTCCAGTCGAGGCGGCCCGTGGGGTGGGCGTCCGACGAGACGTTGACGACGCGGGGCCGCGTGCCGCGCCGCAGCGCCGGCAGCAGGAGGCGCGTCAGCAGGTAGCCGCCGAGAAAGTTCGTCTGCCAGGTCCTCTCGTGGCCGTCCGCCGTGAGCTCGCGGCGCCGCATCGCCACACCCGCGTTGTTCACCAGCACGTCGAGCGAGGCGTGCGCCTCGGCGAATCGCGAGGCCGCGCGACGGACGGACTCGAACGAGGCGAGGTCGATCGGCAGCACTTCGGCCGCGCCGCCCGACGCCACGATCTCTCGGGCGAAATCGGCGCCGCGGTCCGCGTCGCGGACCCCGAGAACCACGCGAGCGCCCAGGCGGGCGAGCTGCCGCGCCGTCTCGCGGCCGATGCCGCTCGTCGCGCCCGTGACGAGAACGGTACGCCGGGCGCCGGGGCTGGCATCGCTCATCCGGAGCGCATCCTACAGAAAGGCGCGCGGCGCTATCCTCGTCCGGACGCATGCCGCCGCGCCGGACGCTCCTCTTCGCCCTCCTCGGCGCCGCGCTGCTTCTCCGCGTGACGCTCGTCCTCTCGGGCGGGCAGTCGTACTGGCCGGACGAGATCCGCTACGAGCGCTCGCGCGTTGCCGTGGGGGCGCTTCGCCGCGCCGACTTCTCCGGGGCCGTGACGGCCCTCGCGCATCCCGATCATCTCCTCTTCGGCGTTCTCGGCCTCGCGCCGGCGGTCCTCGAGCGCGCGACCGGACCGAACGATCGAGTGCCCGCGCTCTTCTTCGCTCTCTTCTCCGTCGCCAGCGTCTGGCTCCTGCACGCGATCGCTCGCCGGCTCGGTCTCTCCGAGCGCGCCTCTCTGCTCGCGGCGCTCCTCCTCGCCATGTCGGCCTCCCACTTCTACTTCTCGCGGCATCTGCTGCCCTACGACGCCGCGATGGCGCTCGGCCTCGGCGCTCTCCTCGTCGCCGTAAAACCGGCGCCGACGGCGGCCGACGGCATTCTCTGCGGCCTTCTCGCCGCGGCGACGTTCCTGACCTACAACGGGTACTGGCTGCTCGCCCTCGCCGCGGTCGCGATCCACGCGATGGCGGCGACCTCGCTCGGGGCCTTCGCGCGGCGCCTGACGGCGGCGGGCGCCGCCTTCGCGCTGCCTCTGGTCGTCCTCGGACTGGCGAGCCTGATCGGGAGCGGCGCGTTCTTCCGCCAGTGGGCCGGGTTCTCCGGGACCGTGACGCAGGGACGATTCGCGGAAGGCTGGAGCCTGCCCTTCGCCTATTTCTGGCATGCCGAGCATCTGATGGGCGCGCTCTGGGCATTCGGCGTCATCGCCGCCGCCGCGCGGCTCGTTCGCGGCGAGCCCTCGCGCGCGCTCGCCTTCGGCCTCGCGGGAATCCTCCTCGTCTACGGCGGCCTCGTCCTCGGCTCGGTCGCGCTCGGAAAGTTCGTCGTGTACGGACGCCATGCGCGCCAGCTCGTGCCGTTCGCGTGCCTGCTCGCCGCGGACGCGCTCGAGCGGCTCCTCGCCGCTTCGGGCGCGCGCCGCCATGTCGCCGCGGCGATCCTCGCGCTCGCGGCCATTCAGGCGGCCTGGAACTTCCGCGCGCCGCTCGCGCAGGTCTTCCCGCGCGAGTTCCGCCGCATGGCGGCCGCCGTGCCGAATCCGACCGGCGCGCCGCGACTCCTGCTCTATGCCGGGCCCATCTACCCCGTGCCCGCGCCGCCGCCGCCCGAGGCGGGGCGCGTGCTCCTCGTCCGCGCGCATCCGCTCCAGTACCTTCCGTACCAGTACGAGGGCTACACGCCCGAGGAGCGCGCGGCCCTGCGCGCCGCCGACATCCGCATGCGCCTCGTCGAGGTCCGCGCCACTCCTTAGCGTTTACTAAACCGGCGACCCATTAGCGTTTTCTCAAGCGGGATGAATCGTCTCGCGCGCTCCGCTTTCCTCTGATGAGCGCGCGAGAAAGGAGGGCGCGCATCGGATCCTTCATTTCCCGATGACCGGCGTGGCGTTTCGCCGCCCGACGCCGGCAAGAAAGGATGAGACATGTTCAAGACTGCAGGCAGAGCAACGCTTGCCGTCCTTGCCCTCGTCGTCGCGGCCAGCTGTCACAACGACAGCAACACCGTCACGGGCCCGCTGGTCACCGCGACCCCCATACCCGGCGTCCCCACGGTGACTCCGGTCCCGGGAGCTCCGACAGCGACCCCGGTTCCCGGCGTTCCCTCGCCGACGCCGACTCCCGCCAGCCAGATGGCGACGGTCGAGGTCGGTCCCGGCGGCAGCATGTCGTTCGTGGACCAGACGAGCGGCACGAGCACGACGGCGATTCACGCGGGAGACACGGTCCAGTGGGTCTGGGTCAGCGGCATCCACTCGACGACCTCGGGCACCTGCGCGGGGGCGTGCACGCCGGACGGCCGGTGGGATTCCGGCGTCGGCTCGGGGATGACGTTCTCGCACACGTTCACCCAGGCCGGGACATTCCCGTACTTCTGCCAGGTGCATCAGTCCCTGATGCAGGGCATGGTGGTCGTTCAGTAGCGGCCTCGGCGGAGAAAGAGGCCGCTCCTCGGCGGGCGGCCCCTCACTCCGCACCCAAAGTCCAGCCTCGAGGCCTTCCCTGGGCGCCCCGGCTGCCGTAGGCTGTAACGATGCCCTGCGGCAGGCCGTTTGCAATTGAAGGAGCTTCTGGCGAAGCCATCCCGAGGCGGCGCCCGCCGGTTCCGAGTCTCTTCCGAGGAGGCAGCGTCCAGTGATGTCGAACCGTCCCGAGAGCGACCCGTCGCCCGCCGAGCCCCGGGCCCCCGAGACGGAGCCCGTCCCCGAGCCGTCTCCCGCGAGGCCGCGGCGGCGCGGACTCTGGATCGGCCTCGGCATCGTCGCCTTGATCGTCGCCGCGATCGCGATCTCGCGCTCGGGCAGCTCCTCGACCAAGACGCAGGCTGCGGCCCGGGCGCGCGCGCAAGCCCCGATCCCCGTCGTCGTCGCCGAGGCCCGGACCGCGGACTTTCCGGTCTACCTGACGGGCCTCGGCACGGTCACGCCGCTCGCGACCGTCACCGTGCGGTCCCGCGTCGACGGACAGCTCCTGCGCGTCGACTTCAAGGAGGGCCAGCTCGTCAAGGAGGGCGAGGTCCTCGCCGAGATCGACCCGCGGCCCTTCCAGGTGCAGCTGACGCAGGCCGAGGGACAGCTCGCCAAGGACGAGGCCGCCCTCGCCAACACGAAGCTCGACCTCAATCGCTTCAAGGACCTCGTCGCGCAGGGCCTCATCCCGCAGCAGCAGTACGACGCCCAGGTGTCCACGGTCGCGCAGGCCGAGGCGGCGATCAAGACCGACCAGGGATCGATCGACGCGGCGAAGCTGAACCTGACCTACGCGCGGATCACCGCGCCGATCACGGGACGCGCGGGCCTCCGCCAGGTGGACGCCGGCAACATGGTGCACGCGACCGACCAGGGCGGCATCGTCGTCTTGACGCAGCTCGATCCGATCGCGGTCCTGTTCACGCTGCCGGAAGACAGCCTCCAGGCGGTGCTGCGCAAGATCCGCGGCGGCGCGCCGCTGCCCGTCGAGGCGTGGGACCGCGACCTGAAGACGCGCCTCGAGACGGGCAAGCTCCTCACGGTCGACAACCAGATCGATCCCACGACGGGGACCGTTCGGCTGAAGGCGCAGTTCGACAACCACGACGGCGGGCTGTTTCCCCAGCAGTTCGTCAACGTGCGTCTCCTCGTCGACACGCTGTCGCACGTGGTCGTCGTGCCCTCGGCGGCGATCCAGCGCACCACGCGCGGCCCCGCGGTGTTCGTCGTCGGCGCGGACGGCAAGGTCGCGATGCGCGTCGTCGAGGTCCCCCAGCAGGGCGACAACCGGGCGGTCATCGCCAAGGGAGTGGCGGCGGGAGAGCTCGTGGTCGTGGACGGCGTCGACAAGCTCCAGGAGGGATCGAAAGTGGTGGCGCGCAAGGCCGGAGGCGCTCCCACCTCGCCGAGGCCCTCGTGAGCCCGTCTCGCCCCTTCATCCTCCGGCCGGTCTCCACCTCCCTGATCATGGTCGGCCTGACGCTGGCCGGCATCGTCGCCTACAAGCAGCTTCCCGTATCGGCGCTGCCGCAGGTCGACTATCCGACGATCCAGGTCATGACCTTCTACCCGGGGGCCGGCCCGGACGTCATGGCGTCGTCGGTGACGGCGCCGCTCGAGAGGCAGTTCGGCCAGGTCCCCGGGCTGAACCAGATGACGTCGACGAGCTCCGACGGCGCGTCGGTCATCACCCTGCAGTTCGACCTCGACCTGAACATCGACGTCGCCGAGCAACAGGTGCAGGCGTCGATCAACGCCGCGGGAACGTACCTTCCGAGGGATCTTCCGAATCCGCCGATCTACAGCAAGGTCAATCCCGCTGACGCTCCGATCCTGACGCTCGCGCTGACCTCGGACGCCATGCCACTCTCGAAGGTCCACGACCTCGCCGACACCCGCCTGGCACAGAAGATTTCGCAGCTTCCGGGCGTCGGCCTGGTGCAGCTGACCGGCGGCCAGAAGCCGGCCGTGCGCGTGCAGGTCAACCCGACCGCGCTCTCCGCCTACGGGCTGACACTCGAAGACGTGCGGACCGCGATCGCCGCGTCCAACGTCAACCAGGCCAAGGGCAGCTTCGACGGGCCCGCTCAGGCGTACACGATCGGCGCCAACGACCAGCTTCTGTCGAGCGCGGACTACAGGCCCCTGGTCGTGGCCTACCGCAACGGCGCGCCCGTGCGGCTGCAGGATGTCGCCGACGTCACGGACTCGACCGAAAACGCCAGGCAGGCGGCGTGGACCAACGAGGTCCCGGCGGTCATCGTCAACATCCAGCGACAGCCCGGCGCCAACATCATCCAGGTCGCCGACCGGATCAAGAAGCTGCTGCCGCAGCTCCAGGCCTCGCTGCCCTCGGCGGTGAAGGTGACCATCCTGACCGACCGCACGACGACGATCCGCGCCTCGGTGCGCGACGTTCAGTTCGAGCTGATGCTGACGATCGGGCTGGTCGTCATGGTCATCTTCCTCTTCCTGCGCAGCCTCTCCGCCACGATCATCCCGTCGGTCGCGGTGCCGCTTTCCCTCGTCGGCACGTTCTCCGCGATGTATCTGCTCGGCTACAGCCTCAATAACCTGACGCTGATGGCGCTCACGATCGCGACCGGCTTCGTCGTGGACGACGCGATCGTCATGATCGAGAACATCTCGCGATTCATCGAGGAAGGCGAGAAACCGCTCGAGGCGGCGCTCAAGGGCTCGGAACAGATCGGCTTCACGATCCTGTCGTTGACCCTGTCGCTGATCGCGGTCCTGATCCCGCTGCTCTTCATGGGAGACGTCGTCGGGCGGCTCTTCCGCGAGTTCGCGGTCACCCTCTCGATCACGATCCTCGTCTCGGGATTCGTGTCCCTGACGCTGACCCCCATGATGTGCGCGCGGATCCTCAAGCACCAGAAGCCCTCGGAGCAGAGCCGCTTCGCGCAGATCTCCGAGCGACTTTTCGACAAGGTCGTCGACTTCTACCGGCGCACACTCGAGGTCGTCCTCGAGCACCAGCCCCTGACGCTCGCCGTGGCCATCGCGACGCTCGTCGTCACGATCCTCCTGTACGTCCTCATCCCGAAGGGTTTCTTCCCGGTCCAGGACACGGGCGTGATCCAGGGCATCTCGGAGGCGCCGCAGTCGGTCTCCTTCCCGACCATGGCCGAACGGCAGCAGGCGCTCGCCCGGGTCATCCTGAAGGATCCCGCCGTGGAGAGCCTGTCCTCGTTCATCGGTGTCGACGGCACCAACGCGACGTTGAACAGCGGGCGTATCCAGATCAACTTAAAGCCGCTCGACGAGCGGAAGATCTCGGCGAGCGACATCATCCGCCGCCTTCAGCCGGAGCTCGCCAGGGTCGAGGGCATCACCCTCTTCATGCAGCCCGTGCAGGAGTTGACGGTGGAGGACCGCGTCAGCCGTACGCAGTACCAGTACAGCCTCGAGGATCCCGATCCGCAGGAGCTCGCGCAGTGGGCGCCCAGGCTCGTCGAGGCGCTGCAGAAGCGGCCCGAGCTCGCCGACGTCGCGACCGACCAGCAGAACCGGGGGCTCAAGGCGACGCTCGTGTTCGATCGGTCGACCATGTCGCGCCTCGGCATCACGCCGCAGAACGTCGATGACGCGCTCTACGACGCCTTCGGGCAGCGCCAGGTCTCGACGATGTTCACCCAGCTGAACCAGTACCGCGTCGTGCTGGAGGTCGGCCCGAGCTTCCAGAAGAGCCCGACCGATCTCGACCACATCTACGTTCGCGGCGCCAACGCCGCGAATGGAATCAGCGGCGCCAACGCCGCGAGCGGAACCAGCCGCGCCAACGCCCCGAATGGCGCCAGCGGCGGGAACGGCGTCATCCCGCTTTCGGCCTTCACGACGGTCCAGGAGTCGCGCACGGCGCTCGCGATCAACCACCAGGGACAGTTCCCGGCGGTCACGGTGTCGTTCAATCTCTCCCCGGGCTACTCGCTGGGCCAGGCCGTGCGCGCGATCGAGAACGCGGGCAAGGAGATCGGCCTGCCGGCGAGCATCCAGGCGGGTTTCCAGGGATCGGCGCGGGCGTTCGGGGCCTCGCTCGTCAAGGCGCCGCTCCTGATCCTCGCCGCGCTCGTCGCCGTCTACATCCTCCTCGGCGTTCTCTACGAGAGCTACATTCACCCGATCACGATTCTGTCGACGCTGCCGTCGGCGGGCGTGGGCGCGCTGCTGTCGCTGATGCTCTTCCGCATGGACTTCAACGTCATCGCGCTGATCGGAATCATCCTGCTCATCGGCATCGTCAAGAAGAACGCGATCATGATGATCGACTTCGCCCTCGACGCCGAGCGCCAGGAGGGGAAGAGTCCACGCGAGGCGATCTTCCAGGCGTGCCTGCTGCGGCTGCGGCCGATCCTCATGACGACGTTCGCCGCTCTCTTCGCGGGCATCCCGCTCGCCCTGGGCGGCGGCGTCGGGGCCGAGCTGCGGAAGCCGCTCGGCGTCGCCATCGTCGGCGGTCTCATCTTTTCCCAGGTCCTGACGCTCTACACGACCCCCGTGATCTATCTCTACTTCGACCGCCTCGCGCGCCGCGTGGCCGACCGTCGCGCCGCGCGGGCTCGCGTGCCCGCGCGCCGCGTCGCCGAGAGCGGCTGAGGGGGCCGATGAGCCTCTCGTCGATCTTCATCGACCGCCCCATCGGGACGACCCTGCTGACGATCGCGATCGCGCTCGCCGGCGGCATCGCCTACTTCTTCCTGCCCGTCGCTCCTCTGCCTCAGGTCGAATTCCCCACGATCCAGGTCTCGGCGAGCCTGCCCGGAGCGAGCCCGGAGACGATGGCCTCCTCCGTGGCGACCCCGCTCGAGCGGCAGTTCGGCCGGATCGCCGGCGTCACCGAGATGACGTCGACGAGCTCCCTCGGCAACACGCAGATCGTGCTGCAGTTCGACCTCTCCCGGAACGTGGACGCCGCGGGGCGTGACGTGCAGGCGGCGATCAACGCGGCGCGCGGCAACCTCCCGGCGGACCTGCCCTCGAATCCGTACTGGCACAAGGTCAATCCGGCCGACGCGCCGATCATGCTGCTCGGCCTCGTCTCCGACGTCGTCGACAAGGGCCGGATCTACGACATCGCCTCGTCGGTCCTCCAGCAGAAGATCGCCCAGGTCGACGGCGTCGGGCAGGTGTTCGTCGGCGGCGGCGCGCTGCCCGCGGTGCGCGTCGAGGCCAACCCCACGGCGCTGAACAACGCGGGCCTCTCTCTCGAGGACGTCCGCACCTTCCTCGCGAGCCAGAACGCCAATCGGCCCAAGGGACAGATCGGCGCGGCCGAGCGCGCCTGGGCGGTGGGCGCGACGGACCAGCTGCTGCACGCCGGGCTTTACCAGCCGCTCGTCCTCTCCTATCGGAACGGCGGCGCGCTCCGCCTGTCGGACGTCGCCAACGTCATCGACTCGGTCGAGGACGTGCGGACGGCCGGCGTCGCCAACGGCAAGCCGGCGGTCCTGATCATCATCTTCCGTCAGCCGGGCGCGAACATCATCGCGACCGTCGACCGCATCAAGGCCGTCCTGCCCCAGCTCCAGGCCGAGATCCCGCCGACGATCCGCGTCTCCGGGGTGCTCGACCGCTCGACGACGATTCGCGCCTCGGTCCGGGACGTCCAGATCACGATGGCCATCTCGATCGCGCTCGTCATCCTCGTCGTCTTCGCCTTCCTGCGGAGCGTGCGCGCGACGCTCATCCCGAGCGTCGCCGTTCCGATATCCCTCGTCGGCACGTTCGGCGCGATGTACCTGCTCAACTACTCGATCGACAACTTATCGCTCATGGCTCTGACGATCGCGACCGGCTTCGTCGTGGACGACGCCATCGTCGTCATCGAGAACATCACGCGTCACCTCGAGATGGGCGTCGAGCCTGTCGAGGCGGCCCGGATCGGAGCCAGGGAAATCGGCTTCACCGTCTTCTCGATCTGCGATCTCGCTCGTCGCCGTCTTCATCCCGATCCTCCTGATGGGAGGGATCGTCGGCCGCCTCTTCCGAGAGTTCGCGATGACGCTTTCGATCGCCATCCTCGTGTCCATGGTGATCTCCCTGACGACGACGCCGATGATGTGCGCGAAACTGCTGAAGAAACCCGGCGAAGTGAAGCACGGGCGGATCTTCCATTGGAGCGAGCGGGCGTTCGACGCGATCCTGGCGTTCTACCGGCGAACGCTCTCGACGGTGATGCGGCACCAGCCCCTGACGCTGGCGGTGACCCTCGCGACGATGGCGGCGACCGTCTTCCTGTACGTCCGGATCCCGAAGGGCTTCTTCCCGCAGCAGGACAACGGCCGGCTGACCGGCCAGATCCTCGCCGACCAGGACACGTCGTTCCAGGCGATGCATCAGCGCCTCGAGCACTTCGTGGCGATCATGATGAAGGACCCGGGCGTCAGCTACGTGCAGGCCTACGCCGGAGGCGGCAGCGTCACGAACCAGGCCCGCATGTTCGTCACGCTGAAGGACGAGCACGAGCGCAAGCTGTCGGCCGACCAGATCATCGCGCGGCTGCGGCCCCAGCTCGCCAAGGTCCCCGGCGCGACCCTCTACCTGCAGTCGGTCCAGGACCTGCGGATCGGCGGCCGCCCGAGCGCCGCCCAGTACCAGTACACGCTGCGCGGAGAGGACGTGCGCGAGCTCCAGGACTGGGCGCCGAAGGTGCTCGAGCGGATGCGGAGGATTCCCGGACTCGTGGACGTCAACAGCGACCTGCAGATCAAGGGGCTCGAGGCTTCGCTGACGATCGATCGGGCCACGGCCGCGCGCCTCGGCGTCACGCCGGCGGCGATCGACCAGACGCTCTACGACGCCTTCGGCCAGCGGCAGGTCTCGACGATGTATACCGCGCTCAATCAGTACCACGTGATCCTCGAGATGGACCCGAAGTTCCTCCAGGGTCCGCAGGGGCTCGACGTCGTTCGCGTCCGCTCGGCCGATGGCAACCTGGTTCCGCTGTCCGCGTTCGCCCGCTACGCGCCGTCGACGGCGCCGCTCCAGGTCAATCACCAGGGCCAGTTCCCGGCGGTCACGATCTCGTTCAACCTGACCGCCGGCACGTCGCTCGGCGACGCGGTCGACAGGATCCAGACCGCCGAGAGAGAGCTCGGCCTTCCCGCCTCGATCCGCGGCAGCTTCCAGGGCACGGCGCAGGCGTTCAAGACTTCGCTCGCGAGCCAGCCGTTCCTGATCCTCGCCGCCCTCTTCGCCGTCTACATCGTGCTCGGCATCCTCTACGAGAGCCTCATCCACCCGATCACGATCCTCTCGACGCTGCCGTCGGCCGGCGTCGGCGCGCTGCTCGCGCTGATGCTCCTGAACGAGGAGCTGTCGGTGATCGCGCTGATCGGCATCATCCTTCTGATCGGCATCGTCAAGAAGAACGCGATCCTGATGATCGACTTCGCCATTCTGGCCGAGCGCAACGAGGACAAGGGGCCCGAGGACGCGATCTTCGAAGCCTGCCTGCTCCGTTTCCGGCCCATCACGATGACCACGATGGCGGCGCTCCTCGGGGGCCTGCCGCTCGCGATCGGCTTCGGCGCGGGAGGCGAGCTGCGCCGGCCGCTGGGCATCGCGATCGTCGGCGGCCTGATCTTTTCGCAGATGCTGACCCTGTACACGACGCCGGTCATCTACCTCTACCTCGACCGATTGAGGCTGCGCTGGGAGCGCCTGCGCCGCCGCCGCGCCCGCCCCGTTCTCGTGCGGTCCGAGTCGTAACGGCCGGCGCCCCGACGCCGTTTTCCCTCCAGGGAAGACTTCCGTGCGGTCACGATTTCTCGCCGCGGGGATCCTCGCGTGGATGGGCGTCTCGTCCGCCCGGGCGGGCACGATCTCGGGCCGCGTCCTCGGCCCGGACGGGAACCCGGTCGCCAACGCCCCCGTCTCGTGTTTCGCGTTCCGCTCGCCCGTCCAGGCGCTGGCCGACGCGACCGCCGGCGCGACTCCGAAATCCCTCAACCAGGTGCGCACCGATGCCGACGGCCGCTTCGAGGCCGCGATCGACCCGGCCGGTCCGCCGGTTCGGTTCCGCATCGACCCGCCGGGTCTGCCGGCCGTCGCGCTCGAGGGCCCCTTCGACACCGCCGAGAGCGTCCGGCTTCCGGATCTCGCGCTGCCGGACTCGTCGCCGCTGTCCGGCGTCGTCGCCGGCCCGGACGGAAAGCCGGTGGCGGGCGCGCGGGTCCGCGTCGACGAGGGCTTCGGCGCCGAGCGCGACGGGGTCGGCTTCTTCGCCGAGGCCGTCGTCCGGATCCGACGGAGCGTTCCGGATCGCCAACGCACCCGGTCCCATCCGGACCGTCCGCGTGCGCGCGGCGGGCTTCGTCCCGGCGACGCGGGCCGCGCGCACGTCGCCCGACTCGATGCGCTTCCTCCTGGAGCGGGGCGGCTCCGTCGTGGGGACCGTCGTCGACGCGTCCGGCCGGCCGGCCGCCGAAGCGCTCGTGCGCGCGCCGGGCGTCGCGGTCCCGACCGACGCGTCCGGCCGGTACCGCCTCGACGGCGTCGCCGTCGGCGTCGCGCGCGTGGAGGCCACGGCGCCCGGAAATCTCGTCGCGCGCCGCGGCGGCCTGCGCGTCGCGGCGGGCGTCGCGGTCACGGCCGACCTGAAGCTCGAACGCGGCGCCGAGATCGCGGGCACCGTGGTCGATGCGCTGACCCGCCGCCCCATCGCCGGCACGCGCATGCGCCTCGCGGAATCGCCGGGCAGCGGCATCCGGCCGGCCGAGCCTCTCGCCGTCGTCCGGAGCGACGCGCGGGGCGCTTCTCCGCGGGCGCCTGCTTCCCGGCGACTACGAGGCGCAGTGCGGAGGCCAGGGCTATCTCTCCCGCGTCCGTGCCCCGCATCCCGCCGCCGCCGGTCGCGGCCCCCTCGCCCGCCGCCCTCGCGCTGGTGCCGGCGGCGTCGATCGCCGGGCGCGTCGTCGACGCGCAAGGCAAGCCGGTGCGCGGGGCGACGTGTCGCGCGCGCGCTGCGCGGCGGACGCGGACGCTTCGGCGGACCCGGCGGTTTCGCGACCCGCGCTGGCCGGTCCGCCGCGAAGACCGGGCCCGACGGTCTCTTCCGCCTCGACGGTCTCGCCGCCGATCCCGAGCGGCGTGCCGCTCGCCGCCACGCACCCGGGCTTCGCGCCGGCCGAGCAGTCCCGGCGTCACGCTGAAGGCCGGACAGAATCTCTCCGGCATCCTGCTCACGCTCACCGCTGGTCTCGCGGTCAAGGGCCGCGTGATCGACGTGTCGGCCCAGCCCGTCGCGGGCGCCGAGATCCGCGCGGCGGTCCCGTCGGAAGGCCGCGGCGAGCCCCGCGCGCTTCTTCCGCGCGCCCGTCGCCGCGTCGACGCCGGCAGCGGTCTCCGGAGCCGATGGCGCCTTCACGTCGCGGGACTCTCGGCGGGTCGAGTACGACGTCACCGCCTCGCACTCCGGCTTCTCGCCGAAGACGTCTTCCGCGCTGCCGGTTCCGGCGAAGCCGGCGTCGGGCTGGCCGCCGATCGTGCTTGTCCCGCGGCGTCTCGGTCTCGGGCGCCGTCCGCGACGGCCAGGGCGCGCCCGTCGCCGGCGCGACGGTCACGCTCTCCGGCAGAAGGCGCCGCTCCGAGCGCCGACGCCGACCGACGGCGCGGGCGCCTTCCGGTCGGGACCTCGCGAGCCGGGCGGCCGCTGATGCTGTCCGCCATCGGCAGCCCGGCTTTGCGACTTCTCCTCGCGCAGCGTCACGCCCCCGCCGAGGCGTCGCGCTCGTGCTCGGAAAGTCCGGCACGATCCGCGGAAAGGTCGTGGACGCCGCAACCGGCGAGCCGATCAACTCGTTTTCGGTCGGCACGACGCCGGCGGCGCGCGGGCGCCGCGGTCCGGCGGCGGTTTCGGCGGCGCCGCAGGCTCTCGGCGGCGCCGCACCGGCGGAGTCCGATCTACGCGGACGACGGGTCACTTCGAGCTCAGCGTGGCGCCGGGATCCTGGACGGTCCGCGCGACGGCCGACGGCTACCGTCCCGCCGACGTCGCCGAGCATCGATCTCGACGCCGGCGAGGCGAAAGAAGGCGTGGAGATCGCGCTGAGCCGCGGCGGCGGACTGCCGGCCACGTCGTCGATCACGCGCGGCAATCCCGTCTCCGGCGCGTCGGTCGCCTGCTGCAGACGCGGGCGGCGGGGTCCTGGCGGCTTCGGCGGCGGCGGGTCTCTCCGGTCCCTCGGCACGAGGACGGCGACGGCCGTTTCCAGCTCGACGGCCTCCCGGACGGACGCGTCACGCTGACCGTGACTCGACGCCGACTACGTCCCGGCGCACGCGCGACGTCGACCCGGCCGACGACCGCGGACGTCGACGATCACGCTCTCGACCGGCGCCGAGATCACGGGCGCCGTCGTATCCGCGGACTCGGGAAATCGCCTATCGCCGGCGCCTCGGTGCGGCTCGCCCCGCAGGGCGACTCCGGACCGGCACGGCTCGTCGCAGAACGCGCAGGCCGACGGCAGCGGGCTGTTCCACTTCGACCATCTCGCAGCGGGCCGCTATCGGCTCACCGCGCAGACGAAGACTTCGAGCTCGACGCCGCAGGACCTCGTGCTCGCCGACGGCCAGCCGATGGACGGCGTCCGCCTGACGGTCGCGAGCGGCGTCGAGATCGACGGCGTCGTCACGGGCCTCCCGTCCGGACAGCTCGGCGGCGTCACGTCTCGGCGCCTCGACCGGGTTCCAAGCTCCGCGATCGACCTGCGACGACGGCCATTTCACGCTGATCGCGACCCCGCCTTCGGCGTCCTCCGCCTCACCGCTTCGACGCCGATGCCGGCGTGCGCACGGTGGCGAAGACGGTCGAGATCTGGGCGACGACCGCAGTCCCGGCGAGCGTCGAGTGGTTCGACGGCGGCTCGCGGCTTTCGGGCAACGTCACGCGCGCGGGAAAACCGGTGACGCAGTTCGCGTCTCCGCGCGCCCCGGATCCGCCCGACGGATCGGGCCGGCGCTACACGGCGATGTCCGACGGAACGGGGCACTACGCGATCGACGACATGACGGACGGCGGCTACCACGTCGTCGTTTCCGGCGGCGACTGCCGTATCGCACGATGCTCTCCGTCTCGGGTGACACGAACGGCGACATCGCGATGCCCGCGACCACCGTTTCGGGAGCCGTGACCGACTCCTGAGCGGCGCGCCGCTCGAGGGCGCGTCGGTGCAGGCGGAGACGGGCTCCGAGTCGACCGCACAGTCGGTCCACCGCACGTCACCGACTCGACCGGCGCGTACTCGCTCTCCGGCCTCGACTCGGGCACGTACCAGGTCTCCGCGCGCAAGGACGGGTACCAGCTGAAGACGCTGCCCGCGACGGTCGGAACGATCCCGTTCCGCCTCGACTTCGCGCTCGATCCGGCGCCGGTCTCTCGATCCGCGCGAGGACGGCCTGAGCGGCATGCCGCTCGGCGGCCTGATCGCGCTCGCGTTCGGAGCGGCGGCACGATCGCGTTCCAGGGCAGCGTCGCGCTCGACGGCACGGGCGCGGTACAGATTCCGTCGCTGCCGCCGGGCCAGTACGCGCTCTACGTCTTCTCCGCCGGCTACGCGTCCGCGCGCGTTTCCGTCCGTCGCCGTGCCGTCGGCACCCGTCACGTGACCCGCTCACGCCCGGGCGGCAGCGTCCAGGCGCGCGCGACCGCGCCGCTCTCCGGCCGCATCGTCGACGGCGGCGGCAACCCGGTCCTCCTCGGGCCCAACCGCCTCGACGGGCGCGTCGTCGTCGCGCCTCCCGTCACGGTCTGGCCGCACCTCGCGCCGGGCGGGTATTCGTTCCTCGTGCCGGCCGGCACGAGCGAGACGCCCTATCCCTTCACGGTCTCGGAGGGCCAGACGACGACCCTCTCGCTGCCCTGAGCGGGATGACCTCCGCTCTCCGAGCGCGCTAGACTGAAATCGCCGGGGGAGGCGCGCCGTCGCCGGCGATCCCGGCGGCCGCCAGCGAGGTCGTCTTCATGCGCCCATCGAACGCACAAATCCGCGCCCGCCGGAAACGGAACGGAAGTTGCGGCGGACATCGCGATGCGCCACGCGAGATTCTCCGGCTTCTCGACTCGCGCGCGGGCAGTTCCCTGTGACGCGCATCCTCCTCGTCAACGACTATCCCGTCGTCGTGGAGGGGCTGAAGCACATCCTCGCCGAGGCGATTCCGGACGCCGAATTCGGAGTGGCCGGCGGCGCGGCGGAGTCGCTGCAGATGTTCCGATCGGCGAAATGGCACGTGGTCGTGCTCGAGGCCGCGCTCCCGGACGGCAGCGGCCTCGACGTCCTCAAGCAGATGCGGGCGATCCGCCCCCAGGTTCCCGTCCTCATCATCAGCATGTATCCCGAGGACCAGTTCGCCGTGCGCCTCCTCCGGGCGGGCGCGGCCGGCTACCTGACGGAGAAGGCCGCCGCCTCGGAGATCGTCACGGCGGTGCGGAAGGTGCGCTCCGGCGGCAAGTACGTCAGCGGGACGCTCGCCGAGCGTCTCGCCGAGGAGATCCGCACCGGAATGGCCCATGCGCCCCACGAGGCGCTCTCCGACCGCGAGTACCTCGTGTTTCGCATGCTGGGCGCGGGGCAGACCGTGAAGCAGATCGCCAGCCAGCTCGGGCTGTCTCCCCAGACCATCAGCACTCACCGGACCCGGCTCCTCGAGAAGATGGGGATGAAGTCGAACGCCGATCTGGTCCGCTACGTCACCGACCGCCGCATTCTTCAGTGAGCCCGAGGGTAGTACTCCGTACTACACTCGAATCGGTAATACATCGATAGCGTGATTCCGGTCACCTCTTTAGCCTGTGTCCTGGAAGGGTGTTTCGGAATTGAACGTCGGCCGCGGGCGGATCGCGCTCCGGATCGACAAATCGATTTCGTCAATGTTCAATGTGGTCAACATCGGTTTCGGCGTCCGCACCTCTTTCCCGGAGACTCCGATGCTCCGCTCGGGAAAGAACACGGCGCCGGGCCATCCGGAGAACCTCATGACCCGAGTCCTGATCGTGGACGGCGAGGAAGCCGTTCGTCGAGATCTGATCACCTTTTTTGCAGGTCCGCGTTACGAAGTGCTCGAGGCCTCGAGCGCGGGCGAGGCCTCGCGCCTGCTCGCGTCCGGGGCGGTCGACGTCGTCCTTTCGCCCTCTCAGTTGCCGGAGGGCGACGCCGTCGAGGCATTCACGGCCGCCAGCGACGCGAATCCGGCGCTGTCCGTCGTCCTGATCGCCGGCGCGCTGGACATGCCCTTCGACTCCGACGGTCCGCCCGTCGGCTTCGATTGCCTCACGAGGCCTCTGCACCCCGAGCCCGTCCGCGGCGCGATCGACCGGGCCGCCGAGCGCGGCCGGCTCCGTCGCGAGAACGACTCGCTCAAGGAAGAGGTCAGGGAGCTTCGCGACGAGCTCGAGCGGTCGGACCGCGCCGGGGACGGTGGAAATGGACATGGCAACGGAAACGGCAACGGACACGCCCTCCAGGTGTGGATCGCGTCTCTGCCGCAGTCTTTCGATCTGCGCAGCCTCGAGGCCGACGTCGAGCGGGAGCTCGTCAAGCGCGCTCTCGCGGCCTCGTCGGGTGTCGCGGCGCAGGCCGCCCGCAAGCTCGGCCTGTCGCGCAGCGACCTCGCCTACAAGCTCCGGCGCCTGGGGATCGCCCGCCAGCCCCACTGAGGCGCCGCCGGCCGCGCGGAATTTCGGCCTCTGACCGGAGCGTTCCGGAAAGAGGAATGATTCGGAAGCTGAAGAACGGCGGCTATCGGCTCTACTCCCGCAAGAAAGACCCCCGAACGGGCAAGCGGCGCAATCTCGGGACCTTCAAGAGCCGCGCCGCGGCAGAAAGGCACGAGAAGGCCGTCCAGTACTTCAAACGGCACTGAGTCCTGACCTGGCGGCGCCCCGGAGCCCTCGAAGGGCTCTGATGCATCTGTGTCCATTCGCGATGAGGCGCGCCAGAACCAAATTTTCCCCTTCTCGTCTCCGTTGATGAGAGAGGAGGTCCGTCATGATCGAGGAGGAAAAAGCAACGGCACCCGGAACCTCGGCGGAACAGCCGTCCGAGCCGCGCCGGCACCGTCGCCACGGCTATCGCGGTTACCCCATGCGAGGCGGGGATGGCATCCACTGGGGAAAGGGCTTCTCCGGCGTCGAGCCTCCGAGCGCCGGAAGCGGCGTCCTTCCCCGGGCGGGGATGCTGACCGAATCTTCCCGGCGCGACGCGAAGCGCTGACCGGGCGAATCGGACGATCTAGATCTTCTTGACGTAGATCTCGGCGGCGATCGCGGGATCGACGGCGAGCGTCGTCTCGCCGAGCGCGAGGACGAAGGCCGGCACCTTCTGCTGCACGCGGATCCGCGCGCCCGGCACGATGCCCATGTTCGTCAGGCGCGACAGCCGCTCGCGCTCCCGCGGCACGATGTAGACGATGCGGCTCTCCGTGCCGGCGGGCAGGCGATCGAGCGGCTGCACGAGCGGCTCGATCGTCTGCGACAGCTCGCGGCAACACGGGCCCGCCGGAATCGGCTTCCCATGCGGGCAGGCCTTCGGGTGCCCGAGGAAGGAGCAGATCGCGTCGGCGAGCCCCGCCCCGAGCACGTGTTCCATCACGCAGGCCGTTCGGTCGACCGCGTTCTCGTCGCGCACCTCGAGCACCGTCGTGAAGAGGACCTCGGCGAGGCGGTGCCGCCGTACCTGCCGGCGCGCGAGTTCGCGTCCCTCGCTCGTGAGCGACACGCGTCCCGCCGCGACCCGGGCGAGGCCGCGCCGTTCCATCTCGGAGAGCGCGGCGTCCAGCACGCCGATCTTGCTCGAGGCGCGCAGATCCTCGGCGCGATCGAGTCCCTGCTCCGCGAGGATCCAGATCTCCTCCGCGACTTCCTCGATGTCCTGATCCGCGAGATCGGGGTGGAGCATCACGATTTCCTCCGAAAGCGGCCGAAGAGGCCGCGGAACGCCTCGACGATCCGCGAGGAGCGCGGGAACTGGAATCCGCAGTTCGGACAGCGCACGAGCGCGCACCCCGTCTGCATCGGGCACGTACCGCAGACGAGCCCGGCGTGCGTGAAGCGGTTCCCGCAGAGCCCGCACGTGAAGACGCTCCCGATTCCGGGTGGGCGGGCAGCGGGACGAAGGGCGCCTCCTCCGGACTCATTTGAGGGGCAGCGGCACCGCGCGGAGGAACAGGTTCAGGCACGCGCCGACCGCGACCGCGAAGGGAAAGACGAATGCGGCGATCGCGCCGGCGGTCTTCCAGCCGCGCTCCTTCACGATCATGAAGAAATTCGCGATGCACGGGATGAAGAGCGTGATCGTGGTCATCGCGACGAGCGACTGGACGGCATCGATGCGCCCGTGCCGCGCCATGTCGAAGAGACCCGCCGCGCCGAAATCGCGCCGCAGGAACCCGATGACGAACGCCGTCGCGGTCTCCGCGGGAAGCCCGAGCACGCCGGAGACGATCGGCCGCGCGGCCCTCTCGACGACCCCGAGCAGGCGGAGGCGGTCGGCGGCGAACAGGATCGCGGTGCCGAGGACGAAGAGCGGCACGGCCTCGCGCAGGTACCACTCGATGCGGGCGAGCGTCTTCACCGCGAGGTTGCCGGGACGCGGCAGCCGCAGCGGCGGGAGTTCGAGGACGAAGTCGCCCGTGCGCCCCGGGAGCACCGTCGCGGCGAGCTTCCCGACCGCGAAGAGCACCGCGAGGACGACGAACGCCCAGATCGCGAGCGCGAGCGGCGACAGACCGCCGAGCATCGCGAGGATCACCGTCAGCTGCGCGGAGCACGGCACGCCGAGGGCGAGCAGGAGGATGACGATCAGGCGCTCCTTCGGCGTCTCGAGGATGCGCGTCGTCAGGGTCGCCATGGTGTCGCAGCCGAGCCCGAGGACCATCGGCAGCACGGCCTTCCCGTTCAACCCCATCGACTTGAAGATGCGGTTGACCATGACCGCCAGGCGCGGCAGGTAGCCCGAGTCCTCGAGCACGCCGAAGGCGATGAAGAAGGTCCCGACGATCGGGAAGACGAGCGCGAGCGAGTAGGCCAGCGCCATCGTGACGAGGCCGTACTGGCCGACGAAGAAGTCGCGGACGATCGGCCACGGGATCACGGCGGCGGCGAAGCGCGTCGCCGCGGGGCTGATCCACTTTCCGAAGAGCCCGTTCTCGAGCAGGTCCACGAGCGTCTTCGCGCCGAAGACGCCGACGAACAGGTACGAGAGGTAGAGCGCCGCGAGCAGGATCGGCACGCCCCAGACCGGATGCGTCGTGGCGCGGTCGAGGACGCGCACCGCGGCCCGCGTCGAGGCGGGCGGCAGGGCGCGACGGGAGACGACCTCGCGCGCGATCTGTCCCGCGGCGCGGAGCCGGGCCTCCTGGATGACGTAGCCGAGGTCGTCGCGGTAGATGCGCGCGAGCCGCGTCCGGATCCGCTCGAGCTCGGAGAGCGCGGCGTCGGAGAGCCGGGCGCGGAGCCACGGCGTCAGCGTCTGATCGCCGGCGAGGGCGGCGAGCGCGAGGGAGCGCCGCGCGTAGGCGCCGGCCGGCATCAGCGGCTCGGCGGCGGCGACCGCGCGCTCGATCACGTCGGGGTACGTCACGGCGAAGCCCCCGGGCCGCGCGCGCTCGATGGCGGCGGCGAGCTGGGAGACGCCCTCGCGCCGCACCGCGACCGTCTCGACGACGTCGACGCCCAGCCGCGCCGCGAGCGCCGCCGCGTCGACCGAGATGCCCCGGGAGCGGGCCTCGTCCGACATGTTGAGGCAGAGCACGAACGGCAGCCCGGTCTCGGCCACCTCGAGCGCGAGGGTGAGGGCCCGCTCGAGGTTCTTGGCGTCGCCGACCAGGATGACCGCGGAGCCGTCGGCCGAGAGCAGCATGTCCCGGGTAACTCGCTCGTCCTCGGAGTACGGAATGAGCGACGCGGACCCGGGCGTGTCGCGCACGAGGAGCTTCCGACCCGCCACGACCGCCGACCCTTCCGAGACCTCGACGGTGGTCCCGGGATAGTTCGAGACCGTCACGTAGGCGCCGGTCAGAGCGCCGAAGAGCGCGCTCTTGCCGACGTTCGGGTTCCCGACGAGGACCACCCCCGGGAGACTGGCCGCGGTCATTGACCTCGATGATACGTTGGCGGCCGACGCCGCCTGAGCCCGCGAGCGGCGACGGATTCGCGTCGCTCGGGGGCCCTCGCCGCTGCGTTCAGCGGGCGAAAGAGGGCCGAATCACTTCACCCTGGATTTGGCGGTGCGTCGCCCGGACGGGCGTCAATGGGCCGCGGGTCTCCTCGAGCGGCGCAGCGCGTGGATCACGAACGCGGCCAGCGCCACGATCAGCAGAAGATGGATGAACGCGCCCGCCACCTTCAGCACGGCGACCGCGACGATCCAGGCGATCAGCAGGAATAGAGCGAGGAGGAGAGTCACGGGGGCCTCCGGGGCGAAGGCGTTTGCATGAGGCGTGCCGGAGGGGGACGCCGTGCGGCCGATATGGTCTGCCCGGCAGGATTCGAACCTGCGACCCTCAGCTTAGAAGGCTGATGCTCTATCCGGGCTGAGCTACGGGCAGGAACTCAATTATCGCTCGCCTGCCCGGCAGGATTACCGCCGGCCTCGACGGCCGGCGTTGCCTACTGCTGCGGGTCTGCCTTCGGTGGTCGGCTCGAACCTGCGACCCTCAGCTTAGAAGGCTGATGCTCTATCCGGGCTGAGCTACGGGCAGAGACTCGATTATCCCCTTGGTGGAAGCGTCTTCGCCCTGGCCACCTGCTCGTCGACGGCTTTGAGCGTCTCCGACAGCGTCGCCTGCTGGACCGCTGTCGGCGGCGCATCCGACGCGTCGAGCTGATTCAGAAGGGCCGAGAGGGTCCGATTCGACCGCGTGAGGGCGGCGGCGAGCTCGTCGGCGGGGCTGCTCGGAGCCGCGGCCCGCGGGGCTGGCGACTCCTCGTCTCCGGCGGGCTCCTCGGGACGACGCGACGGCCGGAGCTTCTCGATCCACTCGAACGACTGGTTCATCGCCTCGACGATGCGTTTCTCGGCCGCGTACTTCTCCTGATAGACGCGGTCGTCGACGGTGAGCCGCGGGTCGGGCCGGACGGTCAGCGGCTGCTCGGCGACGCGGCCGCCGGCGGTGAGCCGCACCGTGTACGGTCCGGGGGGCACGAGCGGGCCGCGCGGCTCGATCGGCGCATCGCCCTCGACCGCCGCGATCGTGTACTGATACTGGACGGCCCGCGGCCGCCCGCCGCGCAGGTCCCAGACCAGGCGGTGCTGGCCCGGGGCCGCGTCGGGCTTCTCCGGCGGCTTCAGCCAGCGCTCGGTGAAGTAGCGGCGAGCGAGGGGCCGCTCGGCGGGCGCGTCGCTCCGGAACGCGCGGAGCACCTCGCCGCGCGCGTCGAGGATCTCGAGCCGCACCGGACCGCGGGTGCCCTCGCCGATCGAGTAGTCGATCACGGCGCCGGCCGGAGGGTTCTTCGCCATCGGCGTCTCCGGCGGCAGCGGCGTGTCGGTGCTCTCGTTCCCCCGCAGGCGGAGCGCCGGCGCGGGCGGGAAGAGGTGCACGGGCGCGGCGGCCGCCTCGGCGCTCAGCTGCCGGAGCGGCGACACGTCGTCGAGGACCCAAAGCGCGCGGCCCTGCGTCGCCGCGACGAGATCGTTGCCGTGGAGCGCGAGGTCGCCGATCCAGGCGGTCGGCAAATTCATCTGCAGCGGCCGCCAGTTCTCTCCGTCGTCGAACGAGACGAAGACCCCCGCGTCGGTGCCCGCGTACAGGAGACCCTTCCGCGCGGTGTCCGCCCGCAGGACGGTCGTGAAGCGGCCGGCGGGGAGGCCGGCGCCGATCTCCTTCCACGTGGCGCCGAAGTCGTGGGTACGGTAGAGGCGCGGCGAGAAATCGTCGAGCCGGTGGCCGTCGACCGCGGCGTAGGCGGTGCCGGGCTCGAGGGCCGAGGCGTCGAGCGACGCGACCTTGGCCCATGCCGGAAGGCCGGGAGGCGTGACGTTCTTCCAGCTGCCGCCGCCGTCGCGCGTCAGCTGAACGAGACCGCTGTCGGTGCCGATCCAGATCTCGCGGGGATCGAGCGGGGAAATCTCGATCGTGAAGATCGTCCCGTAGCCGCACGGCCGCGCGTTCTCGACGGTGACCGCGCCCGCGCATCCGGTCGCTCCTTCCTCCGCGCCCGTCAGGTCCGGGCTCGCCTTGCGCCACGAGACGCCGCGGTCGTCCGACGCGAGCAGGTACTGGGAGCCGGCGTAGAGCGTGTGCGGCGGCTGTCGGGAGATCGCGATCGGAAACACCCAGCTCCAGCGATAGGTCCCCGGCGTCGGCCGCCGCCCGTACGTGCTCTCGACGGACGGCGAGACGTTGCGGACCTCGCCCGTGCGCGAGTCGAAGCGCGTGATCGTGCCGCCGAGCCCCGAACCGAACACGACGAGGGGGTCCTCCGGATCCGGAACGTCCCAGCCGCGCTCCTCGCCGCCGACGGGATGCCAGTCGCGGAACGTCAGGCCGCCGTAGTCGCTCCGCGTGGCCGCACCCGCGGTGCCGCTGTCCTGCTGCCCGCTGTAGACCCAGTAGGGAAACCGCTCGTCGGTTTCGACGTGGTAGAACTGGCCCGTCGGCTGGTTGTACCAGTCGCTCCAGCTCTTCCCTCCGTTCAGCGTCACGACCGTGCCCTGGTCCGAGGCGGTCACCATGCGCTCGGGATGCGTCGGCGAGATCCAGAGGAAGTGGTAGTCGTCGCCGCCCGGCGCTCCCTTGAAGAACGCGAGTGTCTTGCCGCCGTCCTCCGAGCGCCGGATCGACTGCCCCGTCAGGTAGACGACGTCGCGGTTCTTCGGGTCGACCGTGACGCGGTTCATGTAGCTCGACGCGAGCCCCGGCGTCGCGTTCACGCGGCTCCAGCTCGCGCCGCCGTCGTCCGAGCGGTAGAGGCCCGCGTCCGAGGGTCCCCGCCGCTCCTCACCCGCGGCGTCGACCAGCGCGTACACGCGTCCGCCGTTCGCCGCGGCGAGGCCGATCCGCCCGAGCGGCGCCTTCGGCCATCCGCGCGCCCGACAGGCGCGTCCACGTCTTCCCGGCGTCCTTCGACTTGTAGAGGCCGCTGCCGGGCCCGACCATCGGCTCGAAGTAGGAAAGCCAGGGATAGTTGCGCGCCTGCCAGAGCGAGGCATAGAGGACGTCCGGGTTCTCCGGGTCGGCCGCGAGGTCCGCGCCGCCCGTGCGGTCGTCGACGAAGAGCACCTGCTGCCACGAGCGGCCGCCGTCGCCGGTGCGGAAGATCCCCCGCTCCCGATTCGGCCCGAACAGATGGCCGAGCGCGGCCACGACCGCCACGTCGGGATTGCGCGGATCGACCACGATCCGTCCGATCGCTCGCGTCGCCGCGAGACCGAGGTGCCGCCACGTCGTCGCCGGCGTCGTCCGAGCGATAGACGCCGTCGCCCGACGCGACGTCGTAGCGCGCCTGGATCTGTCCCGTGCCGACGTAGATCACTCTGGGGTTCGACCGCGCGATCGCGAGCGCGCCGACCGATGCCGAGCCCGCGCGATCGAAGATCGGCGTCCAGGTGCCGCCGGCGTCCTCCGTCTTCCACACGCCGCCGGCCGCGGCGCCGAAGTAGTAGACCGCCGGATCGTCGGGCAGGCCCGCCGCGCAGGTCGCCCAGCCGCCACGAAACGGACCGACGAGCCGCCACCGCAGGTCGCCGTAGAGCTTCGGATCGAACGCCTGGGCGTGCGCCGCCGCTGCGGTCCCCGCGATCCAGGCCGCCATCACCATGCGTCGCAGCGCCGTCTCACATTTCATATCGGTCCCTTTCCCGCGGCGGATTCTATGTATAGATTCCCGCCATGGAGCTACAAACCGAACCGATCGGGAGCATTCCGCGTCCGCACGAGCTGATCGAGGCGGTGAAGGCCCTTCGGCGAGGGACGCATTGCCGCCGGCGCCTGGGAGGCTCTCTTCGACGCCGCGGTGCGCGACACGATCCGCCGCTTCGAGGAGACGGGCTCCCCCGTCATCACGGACGGCGAGCAGCGCAAGCCGAGCTTCGCGACGTATCCCCTCGAGGGGCTGACGCATCTTGCGCCCGGCGGAGTCACGATTCCGTTCGAGGACGGCCACACCCGCCAGCTGCCGGTCCTCACCGCGGGTCCTTTTCGCTACGGCGCGTACGCCGCGACGTATCTCGAAGGAGCCATGAAGTACGCGACGCGACCGGTGAAGCAGGCCGTGATCTCCGCGTCGGCGCTGTCGCTGCTCTACCCCCAGGGCGGGATCCCGGGCTACCCGCGCGAGGCATTCCTGGAGGACCTCGTCCGGGAGGCGCAGACGGACATCCGCCGCTGCCTCGCGGGCGGGGCGAGCGTCCAGATCGACTTCACCGAGGGACGCCTCGCCGTCAAGCTCGATCCCTCGAAGGGACTCCTGAACGCGTTCGTCGATCTCAACAACCGCGTGCTCGACGGCTTCAGCGACGCGGAACGCCGCCGGATCGGCGTCCACACGTGCCCGGGCGGAGACCGGGACTCGACCCACAGCGCCGACGTGGACTACGCCGAGCTCCTGCCCGCGCTCTTCCGGCTGAACGTCGGGAGCTTCTTCGTGCAGCTGTCGAGCGAGGCCGACCGGCCGCGGGTGCTGAAGATCCTCGGCGCGCACGCGAAGGACGGCCGCCGCGTCTTCGTCGGTGTCATCGACCCGATCCAGTCCCGCGTCGAAACGCCGGCGGAAGTGCGCGACCGGATTCTCGAGGCGGCGCGTTTCATCGACCCGGCGCACCTCGGCTCGACCGACGACTGCGGCTTTTCGCCGTTCGGGGACGACACGTCGACCTCGCGCGATATCGCGTTCGACAAGATTCGCGCGCGTGTCGAGGGCAACGCGATGGCATCGAAGGAGCTGGGGGTCTGAACCTGTCATCCCGAGGGCCGCAGGCCCGAGGGATCCCTTTCTGAGCCGCGGGGAGGCGCCAGAGGGATTCCTCGCTTCGCTCGGAATGACGAAAAAGCATTACATGTCCTCCAGCCGCAGCTTCGTGTCGGCGTCCTTCCACGCCGTCTCGAACTGCGCCTCTGCCCACGCGGCGTCGGCGGTCTTCTGCTGCGCCTCGAGGGCCTTCGCGAGCCCGTAGAGGGAGCGGCCGCTGCGCGGGTGCCGCTCGAGGTCCTCCCGGAAGACCTTCTCCGCCTCCGACGCCTGGCCATCGAGAAGGAGCGCGGCGCCCAGGGATTCCCGCGTCGGGTAGTACCAGGTCGCGGGCTCGTCGTAGGCGAGCGCGTCTTCCGCGGCGACCGCCTTCTGCCAGCCCGCGATCGCGGCCTTGCGGTCGCCGCGCGCCTGCGCGATGCGCGCATCGAGGACGTTCGTGGCGACCGCGAAGTACCCCGCCGCCGAGTTGAGGGTGCCGACCGTCACGGCGGAGCCGAGCGCGTCGCGCGCGGCCGCGTACTCCCGGCGGAGCGTCTCCGCTTTCTTCGCATCGCCCCCCGCGGCCGCCGCCATCGCGCGGGCGTACAGCCACGCGGCGCGCAGGAGGGGAAGCTTCGACCCCGGGTCGGGCATCTTCCGGATCTCCTCCCACTGGTGGAACCGGAGCGCCACGGCCGTCGGCTGGAGCAGGAAGCCCTCGAGCATCGCCATCTCGGCGACGCCGGGCATCACGTCGTCGAACAGGACCTGCGCCGACTGCTTCGCCACGGCGTGGCGGCCCGCCATCGCCGCCGCCGCCGACTCGAAGTGGACGTTGTGGTTGTAGTACATCATCGGGTACATCCCGGCGGCGCCCGTCTCGCGGATGTACCGGCGGTCCACGTCGGCCGCAATCGCGTTCGCCTTCTCCGCCGCGACGTAATCGCCGGTGCGCATGTAGATGTGCGCCGGCATGTGGACGAGGTGTCCGGCCGACGGGACGAGCGTCTCGAGGCGCGCGGCCGAGGCGAGCGCGCGCTCGGGCGACGGCGACGCCTCGACCGTGTGGATGTAGTAGTGGTTCGCGCCCGGGTGGTTCGGGTCGCGCTTCAGGACCGACTTCGAGCACGGCGACGATCTCGAGCGTGTCCTCGCCGGGCCGTCCGTCGGGCGTCCAGAGCTTCCACGGATGGAGGTTCATCAGGCTCTCGGCGTAGAGCGTCGCCGCGTCGAGATCGTCGGGATAGCGCGCCGAAAGGGACTTCATCGCGGCGGCGTATTCGGCCGCGAGCTTCGCTTTGTCGGCGGTCGCGGGATCCGCGGCGTACCGCTGCGCGAGCGCCTCCACGTAGGCGCGCTCGTTCTCCGGAGCCGAGGGCGACAGCGCCAGCGCCTTCTCGACCTCCGCGCGCGCCTTCTTCAGCCGATCCGCCTCCGGCTCCGGGTCGTTGTAGTTCGCGCCGAGCGCGAGGGCCATGCCCCAGCGCGGCATGGGCGAGGCGGGATCGAGCGCGGCCGCCTTCTCGAACGACCGGTAGGCCTCCTCGTGGTTGAAGCCGAAGAGAAGCACCACCCCCTGATCGAAGAACTTCTGCGCCTCGGCGTTCGCGGTGTGGATGGGATGTCGATGCGAGCCCATGCCGGCGTAGAGCTCGACCGGCTTCGGCGCGGGCGGAGAAGCTGGGGGAGTCTGGGCGGAGACGAGCGCGGCGGCGCATCCGGCGAGGGCCAACGCGGCGAGGGAACGCCGCGTCGAAGCTGGAGCCGAGCGGAACGAGGACCCAGCTTCGAAAAAGGCGAGAAGGAAGCGGCGCATCAGGTCCTCCTCAAACGACGGAATTCTACGCGCGCCCGCGAGACCCGGAGGCCTAACCTCTTGCGGGCGAGACGGTTTCCATCCGGATCGCGGGCCGCGGTGTCTCCGCAACCCGCCCGTGTGGTATTCGTAACCCTCTTTTGCCCGGCCCGCTGAACGAGGCCGGAGCTTGCTTGGAGGACCCCCATGCGTTCGATTCGACGGAGCGGGCTTTCCCTGCTCCTTGCCATCCTCACCCACGCGGCGCTGATCGCCGCGCCCCAGGCGGCGGCGCCCCCGGCGGCCAGGCCCCAGGCGAAGGCCGCGCCGGCCAGGAAGACCGCCTCGGCCGCCGCCGTCCCGGGCAAGCCCGAGAAGGTGACCTCGGTCGAGGGCATCACCGAGTACCGGCTCTCGAACGGTCTTCGGGTGCTGCTCTTCCCCGACCCGACCAAGGCGACGATCACCGTCAACGTCACCTACAAAGTCGGCTCCCGCAACGAGAGCTACGGCGAGACCGGAATGGCCCACCTCCTCGAGCACCTCGTCTTCAAGGGGACGCCGAAGCATCCGAACATCCCGCAGGAGCTGACCGCCCACGGCGCGCGGCCGAACGGCTCGACGTGGTTCGACCGGACGAACTACTTCGAGACGTTTCAGGCGAGCGACGAGAACCTGAAGTGGGCGCTCGATCTCGAAGCCGATCGGATGATCAACTCCTACATCGCGAAGAAGGACCTCGACAGCGAAATGACGGTCGTGCGCAACGAGTTCGAGCTCGGCGAGAACGATCCGGCCTCGATCCTCGAGGAGCGCGTCCTCTCGACCGCGTTCCTCTGGCACAACTACGGCCACTCGACGATCGGCGCGAAGTCGGACCTCGAGCACGTCCCGATCGACCGGCTCCAGAATTTCTACAGGACCTTCTACCAGCCGGACAACGCCGTCCTCCTCGTCGCCGGGAAGTTCGACGAGGCGAAGACCCTCGAGCTCGTCAACCAGACGTTCGGACGGATCCCGAAGCCCACGCGGCCGCTGCCGGTCTTCTACACGCTCGACCCGACGCAGGACGGCGAGCGCAGCGTCACGCTGCAGCGCGTCGGCGACGTGCAGGCCCTCGCCGCCGCCTACCACGTCCCGTCGGGGACGGATCCCTCGTCGGGCGCCGTGAACCTGCTCGAGCAGATCATGACGGATGAGCCCTCCGGCCGGCTCTACAAGGCGCTCGTCGAGACGAAGAAGGCGACGTCGGTCGGCGGCTACTTCATGGAGCTGCACGACCCCGGCTTCGTGATCTTCAACGCCGAGGTCCGCCAGGACCAGAGCCTCGACGACGCGAAGAAGGCGTTCGTCCAGACGCTCGACGCCGCGGCGGGATCGGCGCCGATCACGAAGGAGGAGGTCGAGCGCGCGCGCGCGACACTCCTGAAGAACATCGACCTGATGCTGAACAACGCGGACCGCGTCGGCCTGAATCTGTCCGAGTACATCGGGCAGGGCGACTGGCGGCTCTTCTTCCTGAACCGCGACCGGATCCGCAAGGCCACGCTCGAGGACGTGCAGAAGGTCGCCACCGAGTACCTGAAGCCCTCGAACCGGACGATCGGCATGTTCGTCCCGACCGCCAAGCCCGACCGGGCGGAGGTGCCGCCGCCGGTCCTCGCCGCCGACGTCGTGAAGGACTACAAGGGCGACGCCGCCATCGCGGCCGGCGAGGCGTTCGATCCCTCGCCCGGGAACATCGAGTCGAGGACGAAGCGGTCGGAGCTCCCGGACGGCATGAAGGTCGCCCTGCTGCCGAAGAAGACCCGCGGCGGCACCGTGGTGGCCGCGCTGACCCTGCGCTTCGGCGACGAGAAGTCGCTCACCGGCAAGGAGACGGCGTCGGACATCGCCGCCGACATGCTGATGCGCGGCACGACGAAGCACACGCGCCAGCAGATCAAGGACGAGCTCGACCGCCTGAAGGCGCGCGTCTCGATCGGGGGACGGCCCACGCAGACCGTCGTCACGGTCGAGACGATCCACGACAACCTGCCGGAGGTCCTCAAGCTCGTCGCCGAGATTCTGCGGGAGCCCGCGTTCCCGCAGAAGGAGTTCGAGGAGCTGCAGCAGGAGAACCTCGCGGCGATCGAGCAGCAGAAGAGCGAGCCGAACGCGCTCGCCCCCAACGTCTTCCAGCGCCACATGAATCCCTACCCGAAGGGCGACCCGCGCTACGTCGAGTCCTTCGACGAGTCGCTCGCGTCGTACAAGTCCGTCACCCTGGAGGACGCGAAGAAGTTCTACGGCGACTTCTACGGCGCGTCGAACGGCGAGCTCGCGATCGTCGGCGACTTCGACGAGCCCGCCGTCTCCAAGCTGCTCGGGGACCTCTTCGGCGGCTGGAAGAGCGCGGCGAAGTTCGAGCGCGTCCCGTCCGTCTACCAGGACGTGGCCGCCGAGAACCGCTCGCTCGAGACGCCGGACAAGGCCAACGCCTTCTTCATCGCGGGCCAGAACCTGAAGCTGCGCGACGACGACCCGGACTACCCCGCGCTCGTCCTCGGCAACTACATGCTCGGCGGCGGATTTCTCAACTCACGCCTGGCCGTGCGGATCCGGCAGAAGGACGGGCTCTCCTACGGCGTCGGCTCGCAGCTCCAGGCGTCGCCGCTCGATCCGTCGGGCTCCTTCACGACGTTCGCCATCTACGCCCCGCAGAACGAGGCGAAGCTCGAGGCCGCGTTCAAGGAGGAGGTCGCCCGCATGCTCAAAGACGGTTTCGAGGCGAAGGAGATCACCGAGGCGAAGTCCGGCTGGCTCCAGTCTCGCCAGGTCGGGCGCGCGCAGGATCCGGCGCTCGCGCGAACGCTCGCGACCGACCTCTACATTCACCGGACCCTCGCCTGGGACGCCGACTTCGAGAAGAAGGTGGAGTCGCTCACCGCCGACCAGGTCGTCGGCGCGATGCGCAAGTACCTCGACCTTTCGAAGATGACGATCGTGAAGGCGGGAGACTTCGCGAAGTCCGGCGGAAGCGCTGCGGCGCCCGGCGGCGCCCCGAAGAACTGACGCCATGAACCGACGTACGTTTCGTCTGGCCGCGACGTTCGCGGCGGTGCTGCCGGCGGGGACCCTGCCCGCGGCCGACGCGACGCCTCCCGTCGCTCCGAAGGTGCCACACATGCAGACGCTGCACGGCGAGACCCTCAAGGACGACTACTACTGGCTGCGCGAGAAGGACAACCCGAAGGTCCGCGCGTTCCTCGAGGCCGAGAACGCCTACACCGAGGCCTTCATGAAGCCGACCGAGCCGCTCCAGAAGGAGCTCTACGACGAGATGCTCGGCCGCATCAAGGAGACTGACCTCACCGTGCCGTATCGGGAGGGCGGTTGGTACTACTACTCGCGGACGGAGAAGGGAAAGCAATACCCGATCTTCTGCCGCAAGAAGGGCTCGCTCGAGGCCCCGGAGGAGGTCTACCTCGACGTCAACGCCCTCGCCGAGGGCGAGCGCTTCATGTCCATCGGGGAGCGCGAGGTCAGCGACGACGGGAAGCTGCTCGCCTTCACGACCGACACCACGGGCTTCCGCGACTACACCCTGCACGTCAAGGACCTGTCGACCGGAAAGCTCCTTCCGGAGACCGTCGCGCGCGTGACGACCGCCGCCTGGGCGGCCGACAACCGCACCCTCTTCTACACGACGACGGATCCGGCGAAGCGGCCGTTCCGTCTCTATCGTCACGTCCTCGGCACGGACACCGCCAAGGACTCGCTCCTCTACGAGGAGAAGGACGAGAAGTTCCGCATCTTCTCCGGACGCTCCCGGAGCCGCACCGTGATCCTCGTCGGCATCGCCTCGCACACGTCGAGCGAGTGGCGGTTCCTGCCCGCGGCCGAACCGAACGCGGCGCTCCGCCTCGTCGCGGCCCGCGAGCCGGACCACGAATACGACCTCGAGCCGCGCGGCGAGATTTTCTACATCCGCAGCAACAAGGGGTGTCGCAACTTCCGGGTCGTGACCGCGCCGATCTCGAACCCCGTCCCCGCCAACTGGAAGGAGCTCTTCCCGTGCCGCGGCGACGTCATGGTCGAGGGCGTCGACGCGTTCGCGGACTGGGTCGTGTTCTCCGAGCGCGAGGACGGCCTGCCGCGCCTGCGCGTCATGAACGGCAGGACGGGCGAGAGTTATTGCGTCGACTTCCCCGAGGCGATCTACTCCGCGTTTCTCTCCAACAACCACGAGTACGAGACGGCGACGCTCCGCTACGAGTTCGAATCGTTCACGACGCCGCCCTCGGTCTACGACTACGACATGGCGACGAAACAGCGCCGTCTCCTGAAGCAGAACGAGGTGCTGGGCGGCTACGACCCGACTCGGTACACCTCGGAGCGGCGGTACGCCACGGCGTCCGACGGCACCCGCGTGCCGATCTCGGTCGTCTACCGGAAGGGCTTCGTCGCCGACGGAAAGGCGCCGATGCTCCTCACGGCCTACGGGTCGTACGGCGCTCCGTGGGACGCGTCGTTCAACTCGAACCGCGTGAGCCTCCTCGACCGCGGGTTCGTCTACGCCGTCGGCCACATCCGCGGCGGCGGCGATCTCGGCAAGGCCTGGCACGACCAGGGCCGGATGATGTCCAAGCGGAACACCTTCACCGACTTCATCGCGGTCGCCGAGGCTCTGGTCGCCGACAAATACCGTCGAAGGACCGCCTCGTCATCGAGGGCGGCAGCGCGGGCGGACTCCTGATGGGCGCCGTGACGAACATGCGGCCCGACCTCTTTCACGCCGTGATCGCGCGGGTGCCCTTCGTGGACGTCCTGAACACGATGCTCGACGAATCGCTGCCGCTGACGGTCGGCGAATTCGAGGAGTGGGGGAACCCGAAGATCAAGGAGCAGTACGACTACATGAAGACGTACAGCCCCTACGACAACCTCGCCGCGAAGGCCTATCCGGCGATGCTGGTGAAGACGTCCTTCGACGACAGCCAGGTCATGTACTGGGAGCCGGCGAAGTACGTCGCGAAGCTTCGCACGCTCAAGACCGACTCGAACCCGCTCCTCTTCAAGATCAACATGGCGGGAGGCCACGGCGGCTCCTCCGGCCGCTACGACCGCCTGAAGGAAGCCGCGTTCGATTACGCATTCATCTTCAAGGAGACGGGGATCGAGAGGTGACCGCGCCGCCGCACGCGGCGCGGTCATCCCGAGACGCGTGAGCGTCGAGGAATCCCGTGCTTCACGCGCACAGACTGATTCACCACGGAATCCCTCGCCTCGCTTCGGGATGACAGGCTGGTATTGGACCTGCTGCGCTCTCTCCCACAACCCGGGAAAGAGGCTCCCTCGATAACCGACTAGAATCCCCTCCACGTGACCCTCCCCGCCGGAGCCAGGCTCGGCCCCTACGAGATCCTGTCGGCCATCGGGGCCGGCGGGATGGGCGAGGTGTACCGCGCGAAGGACCCCCGCCTGGGCCGCGAGGTCGCGATCAAAATACTTCCGGCCGACCTCTCACGGGACGCCGATCGGATGCGGCGTTTCGAGAAAGAGGCGCGCGCGGCATCGGCGCTGACCCATCCCAACATCGTCACGATCTACGACGTGATGGACAGCGGCTCGGGCACGTGCATCGTGATGGAGCTGATTTCGGGCAGAACGATTCGGGAGCTTCTCGCGGACGGCGCGATCAACTCGAAGCAGTGGCTCGGAATTGCAGCCCAGGCGGCCGAAGGACTCGCTCGGGCGCACGCTTCCGGCATCGTGCACAGGGACCTGAAGCCCGAGAACGTCATGGTCACTGACGACGGCTTCGCCAAGATCCTCGACTTCGGGCTGGCGAAGCTGACACAGCCGGAGGAAGCCTTCGGGGCAACGGAGGCTCTGACGATCTCGCGGGGCACCGAACCCGGACTCGTGATGGGAACCGTGGGCTACATGTCGCCCGAGCAAGCGCGCGGCAGGGCGTTGGACTTCCGCTCCGATCAGTTCTCGCTGGGGGCGATCGCCTACGAGATGGCGACCGGGAAGCGGGCATTCGCGCGGGAGAGCGCTCCGGAAACCCTTTCGGCGATCATAGGGAGGAGCCCGAACCGATGGGAGCCGTCGCCCCGCTGACGCCACCCCCGGCGCGGTGGATCGTCGAACGCTGCCTGTCGAAGGACCCGCAGCAGCGCTACGCCTCGACCCAGGACCTCGCCCGCGAATTCGCTTGGTGCGGGATCATCTCTCGGAGCTCTCCCCCTCGGGCCCGGTCGCCGCGGCCCCGGTCAGGCGTTCTCACCTCCGCCCCGTCCTCGGCCTCGCCGGCGCCCTGACACTCGTCGCCCTCGCCGGGGTGCTGGCCGGCAAGCGGATGGCCCTGCCGCCACAACCTACCTTCGCGCCGCTGACCTACCGCCGCGGCCGGGTCCAATCGGCGAGGTTCGCGCCCGACGGGCAGTCGATCGTGTACTCCGCAGCCTGGGACGGGAAGCCCGCGCGGCTCTTCCTGAAGCGGTCCGACAGCCCCGACGAGGTTCCCATTTCGCTTCCGAGCGCCAACATTCTTTCGATCTCGAAAGCCGGAGAGATGGCGATCCAGCTGGGAGGCCGCTCGACGCACAGCGGGGTCTGGAGCGGGCCCCTGGCGAGAGCCCCGATCACCGGCGGCGCCGCCCGACCTATTGCGGACGACGTACAGCAGGCGGATTGGGCTCCAGACGGCGAGAACCTGGTGATCGCCCGCGACGTCGGCGGACGCGGAAGTACTGGAGTTTCCGATCGGCAAGGTGCTGTACGAAACGGTCGGGCACACCAGCTTCCCGCGCCTGTCGCCCAAAGCCGACCGGATCGCGTTCGTCGACCACCCCCTCAAGACGGACGACCGGGGATCGGTCGCCATAGTGGATCTCGCCGGTCACAAGCAAACGCTTGACCCGGGAGTACGCGGGTATCGAGGGGCTCGTCTGGTCACCCGCGGGTGACGAGATCTGGTTTACGGGATGGCCCGAAGACTCGACGTCCTCGTCGTTGCATGCCGTAGACCTGACCGGACGTCAGCGTCTGCTGGTGCGTCTTCCGGAGGTCTTTCGAATCGAGGACGCTTCCAGTTCCGGCCGTCTTCTGATCACGCTCGAAACCCAGCGAGCCGGAATCGCGGGACGAAGTGCCGGCGAGACGCGCGAGCGCGACCTCTCGTGGCTCAACTGGTCGGTCGTCCGGGACATCTCGCACGACGGGAAAACGCTGCTCTTCGATGAGGAGGGCGGCCTCTCGGGAAACGACTATGCGACCTGCATCCGGGGAATGGACGGCTCCCCCGTCGTCCGCCTCGGAGAAGGATCCGCCCTCGCCCTTTCGCCCGACGGGAAATGGGCAATTGCGCGACTCAATCGGGCCCCCTTTCCGCTGACGCTTCTGGCGACCGGCAGCGCGGAGTGCCGCATTCTGCCGACGGGAGGGATATACGCCGAGTAAGTCGAATGGCTCGATGAGAGGCGGATCGTTCTCGCGGGCTCGGCCGCGGGACGCCCGATGCAGCTCTACGTCCAGGACGTCGGTCAGGGAGAGCCACGCGCGATTTCGACGGAAAGCGTCGAGGCGAGCGACTCGCTTCGCGTTGCCCCTTCTCCCGACGGCCGTTTCGTCGCGGCGATCGGACCGGATTACAAGTGCCGGCTATACCCCGTCGGCGGCGGAGCGCCACGTTCCATCGCGGCCCTCGCCGAAGGAGAGTCCCCCGAAGCCTGGAGCAGGGACGGCCGATGGCTCTTCCTGCGAGGACCTTCGGCCTCGGAGCCGCCGGCGCGCATCTCCCGGGTCGACATCGAGTCGGGCCGGCGCGAGCCTTGGAAGGAACTCATGCCGGCTGACCCGGCCGGGTTGATCGTGATCGGCCAGGTGGTGCTCGCCCCGGGCGAGAATCCGACGCCTCAGTTACGCCACGGGTTTTTCCCGACTCGTCTCCGTGGAAGGAATCAAGTAGCCATGACGCGCTTCCTTCGTAGGAACCGTCCGGCGCAGTCATGACGCTAGCGACCGGCTCGGAGCTCGGCCACTACAAAATCGTCAGCCTGATCGGCGCCGGGGGGATGGGCGAGGTTTACCGGGCGCGCGATCCGCGGCTCGGCCGCGACGTCGCCGTCAAGGTGCTGCCCGCGGCCTTCTCGGCCGACCCCGACCGCCTGCGCCGCTTCGAGCAGGAAGCGCGCGCCGCCGGCACTCGACCACCCGAACATCCTCGCGGTCTACGACGTCGGGACGCACGACGGCACGCCGTACATCGTCCCGGAGCTCCTCGAGGGCGAAACGCTGCGCGCGCTGCTCACCGCGGCGCTCCCGCTGCGCAAGGCGGTCGATACGCGCTGCAGTTCGCGCACGGGCTCGCCGCCGCGCACGAACAGGGCATCGTCCATCGCGACCTGAAGCCCGAGAACCTGTTCGTCACGAAGAACGGCCGCGTCAAGATTCTCGACTTCGGCCTGGCGAAGCTCGGAGATGGCGGGCTCGGGACCGCAGACGAACCTCGACGCGGACGGCCACGGAGCCCGGGGTCGGCTGGGCACCGTCGGCTACATGTCGCCCGAGCAGATTACGCGGGCCGCCGGTGACCACGCACCGACATCTTCGCGCTTCGGCGCCGTCCTCTACGAAATGCTCTCCGGCCAGCGCGCGTTCCACGGCGACACCGCGGCCGAGACGATGACGGCGATCCTCAAGGAAGAGCCGCCCGCTCCCGGCACGAACCAGCCGTTTCCCCGGCCTCGAGCGCATCGTCCGCCGCTGCCTCGAGAAGCGCCCCGCGCAGCGCTTCCTCCGCGCACGATCTCGCCTTCGACCTCGAGGCGCTCTCGGGAACGTCCGGGCAGGCCGCGGCGACACCGCCGAGGGTCCGCTCGCCTCGGCTCTCGCCGCTCGCCCTCGGCGTGGCGGGACTCGCGATCGGCTTCGCTCTGGCGTTCGTGCTCCTGCGGAGCGGCTCCGGAAGATCGGCGCCGAACGCCGGCATGCCAACCTATCTGACGACTGACGAACCTCTCCGGCGCCGAGGAGTTCCCGGCGCTCTCCCCCGATGGCCAGCTGCTCGCCTTCGTGCACCGGGCCAACGGGAGGGCGAACATCTTCGCGCAGCGGGCCGGCAGCCGGAAGCCCGCGAACCTCACCGCGGACTGCGACCGGGAGAGCGACGCGCCGGCGTTCTCGCCGGATGGCAGCCGGATCGCGTACGCGTCGCAGTGCGGCGACGGCGGTCTCTTCACGATGACCGCGACGGGAGAGAACGTCCGGCGGCTCACGAGCTTCGGCAGCGATCCGGCCTGGTCGCCGGACGGCCGTGAACTCGTGTACGCGACGGAGCCCATTCAGCGTCCCTACGGGCGGCAGGGAACGAGCGAGCTCTGGGCGGTCGAGGTGGGCTCCGGCAAGACTCGCCGCGTGCTCACCGTGCTCGACGACGCCCAGCCGAGCGTGTCACCCCACGGGCTCCGCATCGCGTACTGGGCGCTTCCCCCCGGCGGCAGTCAGCGCGACATCTGGACGATCCCCTACGGCGGACTGAAGGCGGGAGAGCGGCCCGCCGCCGTGACGGACGATCCGGCGATCGACTGGAACCCGGTCTGGGCGCCGGACGGGCCAAGCCTGTATTTCCTCTCGAACCGCAGCGGGGTCATGAACCTCTGGCGCATCCCGATCGACGAGGCGACGGGCAAGGTCCTCGGACGGGCGGAGCCGCTGTCGCTCCCCGCGCGCGAAGTGGGCGGCCTCGCGGTCGCGAAGGACGGGCGCCACATCGCCTTCGTGGATCGGAGAACCACGCACGCGATTGAGCGGATCGCGTTCGACGCCGACGGCCAATCCACCGGCAAGCCGGACGTCGTCTACGAGGGATCGCAGGAGATCGCGGATTTCGACGTGTCCCCGGACGGCAGGAGCCTCGCCTTCGATTCGCGCGCGGCGCTCAGGACGAACTCTTCGTGATGTCGGCCGACGGTTCCGGCATCCGGCAGCTCCTCGACGACGCGCCGAAGGATCGCCACCGACGTTCATCCCCGACGGCAACGCCTCGTCTCCATCTCGGACCGGACCGGCCGCTATGAGGTCTGGTCGATCGCCATCGACGGCAGGGCTGACCCAGGTGACGAAGACCGACAAGGAGACGCTCATCGAGCCCCAGGCTTCGCCCGACGGCCGACGGATAGCGGCGCACACCTCGGTGAGCGGTTCCTTTTTCCCCGGACGACAAGCGTGTGGTCGGCGCGATGGAGGAGATCCGCACCCAGGCGGAGGGCACGATCTTCTTTCCTCTCGCATGGTCGAGTGATGGCCGTAGCCCTCTTCGTTCGAGCGTCACGCTCAAGGACCACGCCTCGACGGGCCTCCTCGTGTACGACGTCGAGACGAAGAAGCTCTCGAGGCCCGTGGCCGGCATGAAAACCCTCGGGCGGGTGCAGCGGGTATCGAGCCTCGGCAGCCGCTTCCTCTACCGGGACACCGACGGCATTCACGTCGTCGATCCGGTCGCGCACACCAGGTGCTCGGGCTTCCGCACCCGCCTTCCAGCGTCCACAACAATCTGGCGTCCCGCAACGCGACATCTAACTTCGTCCGCGAGAGCAGCGGCACCAGGACATCTCGATACGAACCCAGATCGAGGAGAAGCGTGCCGTGACGCTCGGCGCCGGGTCCCGGCTCGGTCCCTACGAGGTCCTCGGCGCGATCGGCGCGGGCGGCATGGGCGAGGTCTATCGCGCGCGCGACCCGCGCCTCGGCCGCGACGTCGCCATCAAGGTCCTGCCGGCTTCCTTCTCGCCGACGCCGATCGCCTGCGCCGCTTCGAGCAGGAAGCCCGCGCCGCCGGCGTCCTGAACCATCCGAACATCACCGCGGTCTACGACATCGGCACGCACGACGGCGCGCCCTACGTCGTCCAGGAGCTGCTCGAAGGCGAGACGCTGCGCGCGGCCCTCGCCGGCGGACCGCTCGCCCTGCGCAAGGCCATCGACTACGCCCTGCAGATCGCGCACGGCTTGTCCGCCGCACACGAGAAGGGCATCGTCCATCGCGACCTGAAGCCCGAGAACCTCTTCGTCACCAAGGACGGCCGCCTGAAGATCCTCGACTTCGGCCTCGCCAAGCTGACGCACCGGAGGAAGGCTCGCAGGCGACGAACCTTCCGACGGCGACCGCGGGCACCGAGCCGGGCATCGTGCTGGGCACGCTCGGCTACATGGCGCCCGAGCAGGTGCGCGGCGAGCCCGCCGACGCGCGCGTCGACATCTTCTCCTTCGGCGCGATCCTCTACGAGATGCTCACGGGAGAGCGGGCGTTCCACGGCGACACCGCCGCGGACACGATGTCCGCGATCCTCAAGGAAGACCCGCCCGATCTCTCGGTCACCAACCAGAACGTCTCGCCCGGACTCGAGCGGATCGTGCGCCACTGCCTCGAGAAGAACCCCGAGCAGCGCTTCCACTCCGCCCACGACCTCGCCTTCGATCTCGAGGCGCTCTCGACTTCATCCGGCACGCCGTCGGCCGTCGGAGCCGCGAAGGCTTCCCGCGCGCCTTTCGTTCGGGCCCCGCTCGTCGCGACGATCGCCGCGCTCGCCCTCGGGATCGCGCTCGGCCATTTCCTGTGGAAGCCGCAAAGCCGTCGGCACCGACGTACCGCCGCCTGACGTTTCGCCGCGGCAACGTCGGAACGGCGCGTTCGCCCCGGACGGCCGCAGCGTCGTCTACTCGGCCTCCTGGGAGGGGCAGCCGCTCGAGATCTTCACGACGCGCACCGAGGGTCCGGAATCGACTCCGCTCGGCGTCAAGAACGCGAACCTCCTTTCCGTCTCCTCCTCCGGCGAGCTGGCCGTCTCCCTGCGCGAGCAATTCCTAGCGGACCCGCCGGCTTCGGCACGCTCGCGACGGTTCCCCTCGGCGGCGGAGCGCCGCGACCCATCGCGAATTGATCGAGTTCGCGGACTGGACGGCGGACGGGAAGCAGCTCGGCGTCACCCGGTTTCAGGACGGCAAGTACCGGCTCGAGCTTCCGCTCGGAAAGGTCCTCTTTACCTCCGACCGAGGCCTGAACCGTTCGAGCGTCACCTTCGGGCGCCGGTTTCGCGGTTCTTCAGAATGTCGAAGGGGGCCGCGCGATCGTGTTCGTGGACACCGCGGGAAAAAGCAAGACGCTCGTCCCGCCTCCGAACCGCGGGCAGGGACTCGCCTGGTCGCCTTCGGGCCGAGAGATCTGGTTCGACGGCGTGGGCGAGCGCGGCACGTTCCTCCTCAACGCCGTGGATCTCGCCGGCCGGGCGCGCCAGGTCGGCAACTTCCCGGTCGGTCTGATCATCCACGACATCTCCCGCGACGGACGCGTTCTGGTCGAACGCTATGGAAGTCAGTCCGGGATCGTGGCGCTGGTGGGGCCCCAGACGGCCGAGCGGGAGTTGTCCTGGTTCGACCGCTCGGCCCTCGCCGGCCTCTCCGACGACGCGACGACGATCCTGATCAACGAAACCGGGGACGCGGCCGGTGCCCTGGGAGCCTATTACGTGCGCCGGACCGACGGTTCCCCGGCCGTCAGGCTCGGCGAGGGCCAGGGACTCGACCTCTCCTCCGACGGGCGGTGGGTGCTCGCGCGTCCGCCCGCGCCGGAGAAGGGACTGATGCTGGTGCCTACCGGCACGGGCAGCCCGATCCCGATCGCGACGGAACCGCTGGAGAGTACGGGCAATACCGTGCTCTCTCCGGACGGAAAGCGGCTGCTCCTTTCCGCCACCGAGGCGGGTGGCAAACGGCGCCTGTATGTCCGCGATCTTCCGTCCGGCAAGCCTCGCGCAATCACGGACAAGGCCTACGCCGCCCCCCGGCACGGCATTTCGCCGGACGGCCGCTGGGCCGCCGCCTGGGGTGAGTTCACGGAGGACCTGTTCCTTCTTCCGATCGACGGCGGACAGCCACGGACCGTCGGGAACACGAAAGACCTCGACTTCATCCGCTGGAGCGGTGACGGAAAATTCATCTTCGGGGTCGTCTCCGGGAGCATTCCGGCGCAGGTCGTGCGGATCGAGGTCGGGAGCGGAAACGCGAGACCTGGAAGGAGCTCGCTCCCTCGGACCGTTCGGGCCTGATTGGCGTCGGATCCGTCTTCCTGACGCCGGATGGCAAGGGCTACGTGTACGGCTACGGCAGGGCGGCGACGTCCGACCTGTACCTGATCGACGGCCTGAAGTGACGCGGTCCGCCGAGTCCCGGCTCCGCGACTGTCGGAGGTAGGAGCGTGGCGCTCGAGCGCGCGCTGAAGACCCGCGACCTCGTCCTCTTCAACGTCGCGGCGATCGTCGGCATGCGCTGGATCGCGCTCGCGGCGGCGAACGGGCCTTCCTCGCTCTTTCTCTGGGTGCTCGCGGCGGTCGTCTTCTTCATCCCCCAGGGATTCGCGGTGACGGCGCTCGCGACCGCGATTCCGGAGGAGGGCGGGCTCTACGTCTGGACGACGAAGGCGTTCGGCGAGCGGCAGGGGTTCCTCGCGGGCTGGCTCTACTGGGCGTCCAACATCACCTACTTCCCGACGCTCACGCTCTCGACCGTCGTCTTCGCGCTCTACGTCTTCGGCACGCGCTTCGCCGCGCTCGAGCAGAGCCAGACGTACGCGGCCGGGGCCTCGCTCGTCCTGCTCGGGATCGCGCTCGCGTTCAACATCGTGGGGCTGAAGACGGGCAAGTGGGTCCAGAACATCGGCGGCCTCTCCCAGTGGCTGCCTTCCGGCGCTCTCCTCGTCGTCGGGCTCGTCGCACTCTTCCACTCGGGCTCCGCGACGCCGATGCCGCCCGCGTCGTTCCTGCCGAACTTCGCGGCGCTCCCGACGGTGCTCTTCTTCGCCAACCTCTGCTTCGGCTTCGCGGGCCTCGAGCTCGCGCCGTGCATGGCCGGCGAGGTCGTCGAGCCGAAGAGGACGTTTCCGCGCGCGATCGTCATCTCGGCGCTCTCGATCGCGGCCGTGTACCTGACGGGCACGCTCGCGCTCCTGTGGGCGCTCCCGCCGTCGCAGACCTCGATCATCTCGGGGGTCAACCAGGCGATCACGAAGGCGGGCGCGCAGCACGGCATGCCGTGGCTGGGGCCGCCCGTCGCGCTCCTGATGACGCTCGCGGGTCTCGGCGGCGTCGGCGCGTGGCTGATCGCGACCGCGCGCCTCCTCTTCGTCGGCGGCCTCGACCGCTATCTCCCGCCGATCTTCGCGAAGACCCACCCGAAGTGGAAGACGCCGTGGTTCGCGATGACGTTCCAGGCCGCCTTCTCGGCGATCTTCATCGTCGCCGCGACGCGCGGAGACACGGTCAAGAACGCCTACCTGAAGCTCGTGAACGCCACGCTCATCGTGTACTTCCTGCCGTACCTCTACATGTTCGCGACGGCGATCCGGCTGCGCGCCGAGATCGCCCGGCAGCCGGGCGCGATCCCGGTCCCGGGCGGACGGGCCGGTAGCCTGGTCTGGAACGGCCTCGGCTTCCTCACCACGTTCGTCGCGATCGTGCTCGCGCTCATTCCGCCGGCGGATACGGCCGACAAATCGGGCTTCTTCATCGAGGTCTTCGTCGGGTCCTTCGGCTTCCTCGCCGCCGGCTTCGTGCTCTACGCGCTGGCCCGCCGGAGGCGCACCGCGGCGTAGAATCGCTCCTTCGGGGGAAAGGACTGACTCCCAGACAGACGATCCTCCTGGTCGGGGAGGACGGAGACGCGCGCCGGAGCATCGAACGGGTGCTGACGGCGGACGGCTACGAGGTCCTTCCGGCGGAGAGCTGCCGCGGCGCCCTCGACCGACTCCGCTCGGCGAGGCCAGCGGCCGTGGTCACGGAGGGGCGACTCCCCGACGGCAATGCGCTCGACCTCCTTTCCCGCATCAAGGACGAGGGGGCGGACGTCTCGTTCATTGTCCTCGCGGAGACGATCGACCTCAACATCGCGACCCAGGCCCTGCAGGATGGCGCGGATCAATTCCTGATCCGCCCGGTCAACCGCCTGGCGCTTCTGCTCGTCCTGCAGCGGGCGATTGAGAATCGCCTCCATCGCCGTCGGGAGCGCCAGCGCGAGGCGATGCGGCAGCGCGAGCCGATCGATCCCTTCGTCGGCGAGAGCCCCGTCATCCGCGAGCTGCACGAGCGGGCGACGCGTGTCCTCGAAGCCGATCGGCCCGTTCTGATCCAGGGAGAAACCGGGACCGGGAAGGGCGTGCTCGCGGCCTGGCTGCACCGCCGGAGTCCCCGCAGCGACGAAGTCTTCGTCGACCTGAACTGCGCCGGTCTGAATCGCGAACTGCTGGAGACCGAGCTCTTCGGCCACGAGAAGGGCGCCTTCACCGGCGCAATCGCCGCGAAGACCGGACTGTTCGAGAGCGCCGACGGAGGGACGCTCTTCCTCGACGAGATCGGCGACGTCGACATCCAGGTCCAGCCGAAGCTCCTCAAGGTTCTCGAGGAAGGGCGTTATCGCCGGCTCGGCGAAGTGCGGGATCGCACGGCGCGCGTCTGGCTGATTGCCGCGACGCATCAGAACCTCGCCGAGCTCGTCGCGCAGAAGAAGTTCCGGGAGGATCTCTTCTACCGCATCAGCACGATTCCGCTGCGGCTTCCGTCTCTGAGGGAACGCGTCGAGGACATCCCCGCGCTCGCGGAGCAGTTCCTCTCCCGCATCGCCGGCGACCTCGGGCGACGCGCCCCGAAGCTCTCGGCGGCCGCGCTGCGGCGGCTGCAGGCGCACTCGTGGCCGGGCAACATTCGCGAACTCCGCAACGTCCTCGAGCGCGCCGTCCTGCTGACCTCCGCCGAGGTCCTCGACGGCGAAGCGATGGGCCTCGAATCGCCCGGCCAGCGCGTGCCCGTCGTTGCCGACGGGCTGACGACCATTCGGGAAGCGGAGCGCATCCTGATCGAGAGGACGCTCGGCGAAGAGCGCGGGAACATCGAGCGGGCGGCGACCCGGCTCGGCATTTCCCGCAGCTCGCTCTACCAGAGGATCCAGCGGCACCGGATCTCCGTGTCCAGAATGTAGATTCCGTGCCCGGAAAATGGACTCGAATCGCTGCCGGATCTTGAAACCTCTCGTCAACTCACTCCAATCTAAGGATCTTCTTGAACGCGTCCCTCCGCCTCTCGGTGGCGCGCGCCTTGCCTTTCTGGAGTGGCGACAAGGAGGAAGGTCATGAACGAGAAGAAGAACATGAAGCGGGTGGGGTGGCTGGCGGCGGCGGCGGCCCTGATCCTCGCGGGCGCGCTGTCGATCTCGGGCGCGTCGCGTCCCGAGCCGAAGCCGAACGCGAAGAGCACGGCGACCGTCTCGGCGACGTCGGAAAGTTCCTTCGCGCCGGCTCAGGCGGATTCGGACACGCTCGACATGCAGCTCGACTGAGGCTCTCGCGCTCGCGAGTCTCTTCGTCGGAACGGAACGGCGGCTCGGCATCGAGCCGCCGTTCTCTTTTTGTCCGCACATAGAATCCCGAACGCCATGCCCCTCGCGTCGGGTGCCGCCATGATCCTCGCGCTCGCCGCCGCCGTCTCGTCGTCGTCCGTTTCCTGGCCGACGAAGGGCTGGCCGGAGTCCACGCCCGCCCCCGAAGGTCTCGACGCCGCGCCGCTCGAGGCGTTCGACCGCGAGCTCGCCGCCGGCCAGAACGGTTACGTCGATTCGATGCTGGTGATCCGACACGGCAAGGTGGTCTACGAGAGGACGTACGACCACGCCGCCGACTACGCGCGGCTCTTCGCTGGCAAGGGCGCGCCGGGGATCTACAACTACTACGATCCCGGCTGGCACCCGTACTACAAGGGCACGAAGCTCCACACGATGCAGTCGGTGTCGAAGAGCGTGACGTCGGCGCTCGTCGGCATCGCGATCGGCCGCGGCGAGATCCCGGGGGCGGACGCGAAGGCGATGCCCTACTTCGCCGCCTTCCGGATCGCGCCGGATCGACGCCGCGACCGGATGACAATCGCGGACATTTTGACGATGCGCACCGGCATCCGCTGGGACGAGGAGTCGACGGAGTACACGGACCCTCGCAACAACTGCGCGGTCATGGAGGGAAAGGACGACTGGGTCCGCTACGTCCTCGAGCAGCCGATGGAGGAAGAGCCCGGCCGCAAGTTCGTCTACGACAGCGGCGCGACGGAGCTTCTGTCGTACCTCCTTTTCAAAACGACGGGCAAACAGGCCGACGACTACGCGAAGGAGCACCTCTTCGGGCCGCTCGGCATCGAGTTCCATTGGAAGCGCACGCCGAAGGGCCTCGCGGATACGGAAGGAGGCCTGTACCTGACGCCGCGGGATTTCGCGAAGATCGGCTACCTGTATTTGCACGACGGAGTCTGGGACGGCCGGCGGATCCTGCCCGAGGGCTGGGTGCGCGACTCGACGCGGGAGTGGACGAAGTCGAACGAGCCGCCGTACGGCTATGGCTACCAGTGGTGGACGATTCCCGCCGAGGGGCCGCGTCCGGCGGCGTTCCTCGCGTGGGGCTACGGCGGGCAGCTTCTGATCGTCGTGCCGAAGCTCGATCTCATCGCGGTTTTCACCGGATGGAACATCTACGGCCACCCCGAGCTCGATCCCCGGGACGCTCTCGGCCGCATCGTCCTCTCCGTGAAGTAGGCGGATGACCGGCGCGCTGTCCGGTCATCGGACCGCCACCGCGAGGGTGTCGTGGTGGAGGGCGATCAGCGTGCGCAGGTAGGGGCCGATCCCCTTCGCCCCGTCGAACCCGGCGGCGCGCGCCGCCTCCTCCGACTTCGCCTCGGGCAGGTCCGAGCCCTCCGCGTAGTGCTTCAGGTCCCGGTAGCCCCCGACCGTGAACAGGTCCCACGCCGCCCCGGAGTCGCGGACGAAGACCAGGTTCTCCGGCAGCCCGAGCCGGCGGGAGTAGTCGTTCTCCATCTCGCGCTGGCGAAAGAGGTCGCCGCGCCGGCCCGGCAGCGCCTCGAACATCTCGACGTGGAAGAAGCCGGCCGGCCCCAGGGCCGCGCGCGTCGCCGGCAGGGGCGGCCCGAGGACGAAGACGTCCTCCGTCCAGGCGGTCGCGTCGGCGAGCCGGGCGAGCTCGGCCGACGCCGCCGCTCGGGCCCTCGCCCGGCGGGCGGCGCGGTCCGGCGCGTCGTATTCCGCCCAGCTGCCCATCGGGAACAGGAGCAGCAGGTCCCACCGGTCGCCCTGGCTGTGCCGCATCGCGATCGGCGGCTCGTCCCCGGCCTCGCGAACGCCCGGCCAGCCCCCTTTCACCGTCGCCAGGACCTCGACGAGCCGTCCGGGAGCCGCCTGCAGGAGCGTCGCCCGGTACAGGTAGGCGCCGGCCGTGACCGTGGGGTCCGCCGGCGCGAGATGGAGCGTGAGGGCGAGAAGGATCGCGTGCATGAGAGGCCTCCCTGCCCCTATTGTGCCGCCCCGGAGCGGCAGAAAAGACGCGCCTGTGCTAACATTTTTCGAACTACATCGATGAAATTCACTCGTGTCATGGCCCAGAGCTTCTCGACGGCCGAGGTGGCGCGCCTGACTGGCCTCTCGGCCAGGCAGCTCGACCATTGGGACAGAGAGGGATTCCTGCGTCCGTCGCTCGAAAGAGCGAGCGGGTACGGCTCGACCCGCCGCTACTCCTTCGCCGACGTCGTCCGGCTGCGCGTCGCCGCTCGGCTCCGCGCGGAGGGCGTCGGCCTCGCGCGAATCCGCCGCTGCGCCGAGGCGCTCGCGCGCCTCGACCCCGAGGCCGATCTCGGGCAGGCGCGGCTCATCGTCGCCGGCGCCTCGGTGCTCTGGGCGCGAAGCGATCGCGAGGTCATCGATCTCCTGCAGGACGGCCAGCTCGTCCTCGTGTGCTCCCTGGGCGACGCGGTGGCCGACGCGGCGGGAGCCGTCGCGCGCCTGACGCGCGAAACGAATCGCGCCGAGCTCTCTCCGCGGCGCCGCGGCCGGAAAGGGAGCTCGAGCCGCTCCTAGGCCTCGGCCGGCGAAGAGAGGCATGCGGCAGGCGGAACAAACGGGAGCGGCGGTAGGCCGGCTGGTGCGACTCGGTCGCCAGCGCGACTTCTCGCTCCCCCGCTTCCGGCGATCGCTCGAGGCGATCGCGCACAACGGCGACCGTGGCGAGGTCCTGCGGCAGCTCCTGACGGATTGGACCGGCATCCCGTTCGACGCCGAGGAGGCGCTCGAGCGCTGGGGCGAGATCGAGGCGCTCCTCCCGGGACTGCGCGAGAAGCTCGGGCCGCCGCTCGGACTCCAGACGGTCCTCCTCCACCACCTGCACAGCCGGAACGGGACTGCTGAAGGAGCCGCGTCTCGTCTCCGACGCCGACCTCGCCGTGCTGCGCGTCAACGCGATCACGGACCCGTTGACCGGGCTCTACAACCGGCGATTCCTCGTCGACCACCTCGCGCGCGAGATCGCGCGGGCGGAGCGATCGGAGACGCTCCTGTCGGTCGTGCTCATGGACCTGAAGGGATTCAAGTCGATCAACGATCGTCTCGGACATCCCGTCGGCGACAGCGTCCTCGTGCGGACGGCGCGCGTGATCCGCGAATCCCTCCGGGCCGTCGACGCCGGCTGCCGCTGGGGCGGCGACGAGTTCGTCCTCGTCCTGCCGAACACCGACATGTTCTCCGCGCTCGCGGTGGCCGAGCGCGTCCGCGAGCGGATCACGTCGATGGCGCTGCCCTCGCGCGGCGGACTCGTCCTCGACCTGCACTACGGCGTCGCCTCCCACCCGCACGACGGGAAGAGCCCGGACTTCCTGATGAAGGTCGCGGACCTGCGGCTTTACCAGTGCCGCTCTCAGTCGACGTTCGCCGCGACGGCGCATCGCCTGCACCCGCGCTTCGCGCCCGAGGAGATGTCCGTGCGCGTCGAGGAGAGGGGCGGCAGTGGCAGCTGGATCGCCCCCGTCGTCGACCTCTCCTACGGCGGCCTCGCGATCCGCGCGCGCCGCCGGGAGCGCTGGCCGCCGCGCTGGAAGGCCGAGATCTTTCAGAAGCACGACCCCGAGCGCCACCCGATCCGGCTCCGGCCCATGCACTTCGCGCCGCTGCCGGGAGGCGCCGTCCGCGTCGGCTGCGCGTATGCGTAGCCGCGTCTGCCGCGGGGACCGCGGGCGGTGACGGCCTCGCCCTTCACCGCCCACCGCGCCGCCGCCGCCGGTCTCTTCACCCTCTTTTCGCTGATCGCCATCGTCCTCGGGCTCGGGGACCCGCGCCTGCTCGCGCTCGCGCTCGGCGGCGCGCTCGGCAGCTTCCTGCTCCTGACCCGCGAGCCCGTGCGCGAGGGGCTCGGCGCGTTCGCCGCGCCGCTCGCCGTCGTCGCGGACCTCGCGCTGCTCTTCTGCGCGATGTCGATGACGGGCGGCGTGTTCTCGCCCTACGCGCTCCTCCTGCCGACGGGTGTCGCGCTCTCGTGGCACTGCGAGGGCCGGGCCGCGGCCCGGTTCTTCGCGGCGGCCTCGCTCCTCGGCTGCGCGGCGCTCGTGACGCTCGGCCGCATCCCGACGACCGGCGCGGCGCAGCTCTTTCCGATCGTCGGCGTCGCGCTCGCCGCGCCGGCCCTCCTCGTCGCCCTCGAGATCGCGGGCGCCGCCGGGTCCGTGGGGGCCCAGGGCTCCGTTGGTCTCGTCGACGCGGCGCCGCTCGGGACTCCCGTGTCGCGCCCCGTGCCCGCGGCGGCGTCCGCGCCGCTCTCCGCCCGCGCCGCGGTCGAGCCGCCGGTTCGCGATCGCGAGGCCGAGATCCTCCATGACCTGCGCTCGCCGCTCTCCGTCATCCGCGTCTACACGGACCTGATCCAGGAGGCCGCGCGGCGCGGCGAGCTGCCGAATCAGGACTACCTCGGGAACCTCGCCCGCGAGATCGAGCTCGCCGAGCGCCTCGTCGGCGTGTCCGCGCCGGCGGAGGAACCGATCGAGCGGCTCGAGAAGCCGCAGAACGCGGACCTCGTCGAGATCCTCGGCTCGCTCGCGACCGCGTACCGCCTCGCGCACGGCGGCCGCATCCGCATCGAGTTCATCGCCGAGCGTCCGCAGCTTCCCGTGACGTCCGATCCCGTCGCGCTCCAGCGCGCGTTCCGCAACGTGCTCGACAACGCCATCAAGTACACTCCGGACGGGGGCGAGGTCCGCATTCGAGCGGGCGCCGCCGGTCCCCAGGCCTTCGTCGTCGTCAAGGACACCGGCATGGGCATGAGCCCCTTGGAAAGAGAGCGCGCGTTCGATTACGCCTTCCGCGGCGCGGGAGCGGTGGCGGCGGGCACGCGGGGCAAGGGGCTCGGGCTGGCGGTCACCAAGGAGATCCTCGAGTCGAACGGCGGCAAGATCTCGCTCTCGAGCGAGGCGGGGTACGGCTCCGAGGTGACGATCCTCCTGCCCTTCCAGAGAGGCGGACGGTGAAGCGCATCCTCGTCGTCGACGACGATGCGACCGTCTCCGGCGCGGTCCGCGAGATCCTCCAGCCCGAGGGATTCGCCGTCGAGTGCCCGTCCGATCCCCGGGCGGCGCTCATGGACGCGCTCCGCCGAGTCCCCGATCTCGTGATCCTCGACGTGAGCATGCCCGCGATGACGGGCTGGGAGTTCTGCGCGATCCTCCGCCGCCAGTCGGCGACGCGCGAGGTCCCGGTGCTCTTTCTGACCGGCCGCGCCGAGGTGAAGGACCGGATCACCGCCATGCAGCTCGGCGGCTCGGATTTTCTCGCGAAGCCCTTCGGCGCCGCCGACCTGCGACGCAAGGTCCGGGCGCTCGTTTCGGAATCACACGCCGTGGAGGAAGGATGAAGGCCAGACGCGCCACCGAGCTCGAGACTTCCAGCGACGCATTCGGGCCCCCCGACGAGGGTCTTCCCGGGGGACTCGAGGAGCTCCGGCGCGACCGCATCGTCTTCGACGCCGTCACGCAGCTCCCGATCCACCCCTTCGACGACCCCGCGAAGGCCGACGAGCGGCTCGAGAACCTCGGCGTGATCTACCTGCAGGTCGGCAAGTTCTTCGGCTTCGAGGAGCTCTTCGGCTGGGAGCAGTACGACCGCGTCCTCGCGTCCGTCTCGGAGGTCCTCCAGGACGACGTGCGCGCCTCGCGCCTCGCCCCGCTGGTGCGCTCGATCCGCTTCTCGGGCGCGGACGGCTTCTTCGTGCTCTACGACCTGCCGCCCCACGGTCGCGGGCGCGCGCCCGCGAGCCTCGAGGAGGAGGCCGCACGCCTGCGCGCGAGCGTGACGCGGCGCCTCCGCCAGTCGCTCGAGGGCACCGCGGCCGACTTCGTGAACATCCTCTCGTCGAGCCTCGTCGCCGGGGACAATCCGCGGGTGCGCTCCTCCCGCCACGTCGTGCGGACGCTCCAGGAGGCGGTGAGGATCGTCAGTCAGCGCCAGACGAGCGAGCGCGTCGCGCTCTTCGCGGCGCTGAAGAACGTCATCGGCCAGCGGCAGCTGCGTCCGGCGTTCCAGCCGGTGCGGCACCTGCCCGACGGCGTGATCATGGGCTACGAGGCCCTGATCCGGGGCCCCCAGGGCTCGAGCCTGGAGCCGCCGACGGTGCTCTTTGCCGTCGCGCACGACAACGAGATGGACGTCGAGCTCGAGACGCTCTGTCTCGAGACGATCTTCGCGAACCTGCCGCGCCCCGTCGGCGAGCGGCGGCTCTTCGTGAACGCCTCGGCGATGCTGCTGCGTCATCCCGTGTTCCTGGATGCGCGCAATCTCGCCGCGATCAACCGCAGCCACACGGACGTCGTCGTCGAGATCTCGGAGAAGGAGATGGTGCGGGATTACGACGCGTTCCAGGAGGTCCTCGCGCTCGTCCGCCGCGCGAACCTGAAGATCGCGATCGACGACGCCGGCTCGGGCTACTCGGGCCTCGAGTCGATCCTGCAGTTCAAGCCGGACTACATCAAGATCGCGGACACGCTCGTGCGGCACCTCCACACCGATCCGATCAAGCGCGAGATCGTCGCCAGCCTCGCGGCAATCGCGAAGCGCAGCGGCGCGACGCTCGTGGCGGAGGGCATCGAGGTCGAGGCCGAGCGCAAGACACTCGTCGAGCTCGGCATCGAGTTCGGCCAGGGCTATCTGCTGGGACGCCCGGCGTTCCAGGTCAGCGCGCGAGCATCGAGGAACTAGGGGCGTTTCGCCCGAAATTCTTCGGTATCGCTGGCCCCGTGCCGGCGTGATATGAATTCGTACAGATTCGCCCAACCTGTATGCGCCGCGACAAACCAGCGTTCCGGGCGCGGACTCTCATCGCCTTCGCGGGAATCGTGTGTTCGTTCGCCGTCGCTCTGAGAGCGGCCGATCCGTGCCCGCCGGCGCCGCTGGTCGCCGCGACCGACTACCCGACCGAGTTCGGCCCGTCCAGCACCACGATCGCCGATTTCACGAACGACGAAAAGACCGACGTCCTCGTAACGACCCTGGATGGCCTCATGGTGTATCCGGGCAACGGAGACGGCACGCTGGGCGTTCCGATCGTCTCCCTTCCGAACTCGGTCGGCGCGATCGCGACCGGCCACTTCGATGGCGACCAGAACTTGGACATCGCCATCGCCGAATTCAACAACCTGTACGTTCTCCTCGGGAACGGCGACGGCACGTTCCAGGCTCCCGTGAGCTACCCCAGCGGCGGCGACAGTCTGGCGCGGATCGCGACCGGATTCTTCGACGCCGACGCCCAGGTCGATCTCATCGTGACGGACGGACCGGGGCACGCGGTCCGCGTGTTCCTCGGAAATTCGGACGGATCGTTCACGCCGCAGACGCCGATCGCAATTTTGGGATCGCCGTCGGACGTCGCGGTCGCCGACTTCAACGGCGACGGCCATTCGGATCTCGCGGTCGCCCTCGGGGCGTTCGACGACACGGGCTTCGTGCTCTTGCTCGGCAACGGCGATGGCACGTTCGCCGTGCCCGTCCCGTTCTCCACGGGAGTCCAGGAGCGTTCGATCGCGGCCGCGGACCTCGACGGCGACGGCAAAGCCGACGTAGTTCTCGGCGACTCGACCGGCGTTTTCATACTCCGCGGCAGCGGCGATGCGACCTTCGGACCTCCTGAGGCTTTTCTCACCACGGGAAACTCGATCACGCAGGTTCTCGCGGCCGACCTCGACGGCGACGGCCTCCTCGACGTCCTCGCGTTCCAGCCGCCGTCGATTCTCGAGATCACCCAGTCCCCGAGCCACACCTTCTCGATGGGTCCGGCCTTCCTCGCCCTCGGCGAAAACCTGACGAACGGCGACCTCAATGGCGACGGTCTCCCGGACTTCGCACTGACGAGCTTCAGCCCGGGACTCCTCCAGGTCGTCCTGTCGACTCCCGGCGCCTACCTGTCGGCGCGCAGCGTCTCGCCCGGCCTCGAGCCGAAGCTTCTCGCCACGGGCGACTTCGACGGCGACGGCCAGACCGATCTCTTCGTCTCCGGAGCGGGAAACGGTGCGGATACGGCGGTCGTGCTGAACGAGGGCGGCGCCTTCCGGATCGCGTGGACCACGCAGCTCGGCGGAACCGCTTCCTCCGCCGTCGCCGCCGATCTCGACGGCGACGGAAAGACCGACCTCGCCCTCGGCGGGTTCGGCGGCCTGAGCATCCTCCTCGGACTCGGCGACGGGACGTTCTCACCGGGACCCGTCATGCCCCTGGGGGGTCCGATCGCCGTCGTGGTCGACGACTTCAATCGCGACGGCATTCCGGACGTTGCCACCGCCTCCATCGGCAACGGCGGGATTGGCCAGGTCACCGTCTTCCTGGGGCTGGGTGGCGGCACCTTCCAGGCCCTGGACCCGATCGCCTTTTCCTCCAACACCGTCGCGCTCGCCTCCGGCGATTTCGACGGGGACGGCATCCCCGATCTGGTCGTCGCGTTCGGCGGCTTCGCCGGTTCAAACACGGTCGGTCTCATGCTCGGCAACGGCGACGGCACCTTCCGCTCCGGCGGTTCGTTCCTCGTCGGCGTCGATCCGTTCGGTTTGGCGGTCGGCGACTTCGACGAGGACGGCCATCTCGACGTCGTGGCGGCCAACGGCGGCTCGAGCAACGTGTCGCTGCTCCTCGGCGACGGCGTGGGGGGCTTTGCTCCGGTCCGGTTGATCAACGCCGGCGGGGTTCCGGTGGGCGTGGCCGCTGCGGACATCGACGGCGACGGACACCTCGACCTTGCGGCCGCGAACAGCTCCGCCTTCGAGGGAGGCAACAGCATTTCGGTCCTGCTTGGCGATGGCGCGGGGAACTTCCTCGCGCCCCTCCCTTACCGGACCGCCGGGAACATTCAGGCCATCGTCGCGGGCGCATTCGGACCGTCCGGGCGCAACGGCCTTGCGACGGCGGGGGACCAGGCCTGGGCGGTGAACGTCTTCCTCAATGGCTCCCTCACGGCCGCCTCGGTCGCGGGCGGCGACGGCGTGATCGTCGGGTCGGCGACGGCGCTTTCGGTCGCCGCGACATCGGCGCGCCCGCTGACGTACCAGTGGCGCAGGAACGGGGTGCCTCTCGTCGACGGAGGCTCGATCTCCGGCGCCGCAACGGCACGCCTCGTCATCGATCCCGTCTCCTTCGACGGCGCCGGCTCCTACGACGTTCTCGTCAGCGACTCCTGCGGCACGGTCGCCTCCAACGCGGCCGTCCTCTCCGTCGAGTTCGCCGACGTGCCGACCTCCTCACCCTTCCACGCCGACATCCTCACGATCGCCACCGCGGGCATCACCTCCGGCTGCGGCGGCGGCAACTACTGCCCGACCGCTCCCGTCCGCCGCGACCAGATGGCCGTCTTCCTCCTGAAGTCCGAGCACGGCTCCTCTTACGTCCCGCCCACCTGCACCGGACTCTTCGCCGACGTCCCCTGCCCCTCTCCCTTCGCCGACTGGATCGAGCAGCTCTCGATCGAGGGCGTCACCTCCGGCTGCGGCGGCGACAACTACTGCCCCGCTTCCCCCGTCACGAGGGCGCAGATGGCGGTCTTTCTGTTGAAGACAAAGAACGGCTCGGCCTACGTCCCGCCGCCGGCGGTGGGCGTCTTCGGCGACGTGCCGGTGGGCTCCTTCGCCGCCGACTTCATCGAGGCCCTCTACAACCAGGGCATCACCGGCGGCTGCCAGGCCTCGCCGCTCCTCTACTGCCCCGGCAGCGCCGTCCTCCGCCAGCAGATGGCGACGTTCCTCGTGAGGACCTTCGCGCCATGAAGATGCCGCGGGCCCTGTCGCTGATCGCGGCCGCGTGTCTTGCGGCCGGCCGTGCCGCGGCCGTCTCGCCCTGCCCGCCCGACCCGTTCCTGCAACCGGCGACGCTCGACGTAGCCGGCGGCGTCAATGCGGTCGCCGTCGGCGAGTTCACCGGGGATGCGCCGCAGGACATCCTGGCCTCGGTTTCGGACGTTGGGCTCGTGCTCATCCCCGGAAACGGAGACGGCACCTTCGGCTCGCCCACCACGATCGACCCGGTCTTCGGCGATTCCCTCGTTGCGGCCGATTTCGACGGCAACGGCACGACCGACTTCGCTCTGGGCGGAACGGGCTGGATCCGCGTCTACCTCGGCAACGGCAATGGGACGTTCGCGCCACCGGTCCAATACGACGCCACCGGTGGGGGCATCGAGAAGATCGTCGCGGCGGACTTCAATGGCGACGGCAAGCCCGACCTTGCCGTCACCGGAGGTCCGGGCGTGGTGGTGCTCCTCAACCTGGGCAACGGCACCTTCGCCCCGGCGGTCGGGTACGCCTTCGGCGGGGGCGACATCGCATCCGGCGACATCGACGGCGACGGAGCCATGGACATCGTGACGGGAAGCGACGCCATCGTCATCCTCCACAACAAGGGAGACGGCACCTTCGAGCGAGGCGCTACGATTCCCGCGGGATATCGACTCACGGCAGTCGCCGCGGGAGACGTGGACGGCGACGGGCACCTGGACATCGGCTTCACCCACCAGGATCCGGGGTCCGATACCTCGCCCGGCTACGTCGGAATCCTGCTCAACAACGGAGACGGAACGTTCCGAGCCGCCGTCGACACGCTCATCGAAACCGAGTCGGACGGCCTCGTGCTTCTGGATCTGGATGGCGACGGTCACGTCGATGCCGTGGCTTCGTCGCGCGGCGGTCCCCTCCAGGTGCTGCGCGGAAATGGAAGCGCGTCCTTCTCGAGCGTCACGGGTTACCCTCCCGGCGGCGGCTTCCCGGCGTTCCCCGCTTTCGGCGATTTCGACGGCGACGGCCTGCTCGACGTGGTCACCGGCAACTCGTTCAATGGAACGGCCGTCAGTCTCCTCTTCGGCAACGGCGCCGCGCGCCTTCGCGCGTTCGAGCAGATTCTCACGCCGGTGGGAGTCGTGGCGGTCGCGGGCGCCGACTTCGACGGCGACGGCGTCTGGGATGCCGTCGTTCGGGGATACAACAACACCGAGACCATTCTCCTCGGCGGTAACGGCGACGGCACCTTCCGGCCTCCGGTCCTAATCGACGCCGACAGCCCGGGAGACGGCGTCGTCGCCGCCGACTTCGATCGGGACGGAAAGAACGATCTCGCCATCGGCGGCAGAATCCTTCTCGGTAACGGCGACGGCACGTTCCGCTTCGCGGCGACGATCTTGATCGCCGCCTTCGGTGCCGGGGATGTCGACGGCGACGGCATTCTCGACCTGGTTGGACTGTCCGGATTCAATAACGACCTCGGCGTCGCCTTGGGGACAGGCGACGGAACCTTCGGCACTCTGGTGACGACTCCGCTCGGCTTTGGGAACTTCGGGTTCGCCGTCGCCGACGTCAACGGCGACGGAAAAGCGGACCTGTCGTTCTTCAGCGTCTCGGGAGGCCTCGGCACCGACACCCTGCACGTCTGGCTCTCGAACGGCGACGGGACCTTCACCGAGAGCTTCACGCACGACGCCGTCGGCGGCAGCCCTTCGCTGTTCGTTGCGGACGTCACGGGAGAAGGAAAGGCGGACCTGCTGACCTCCGAGGCCTCGAACGGCACGCGCCTCTACGTCGGACACGGCGACGGCACGTTCGACGAACCCGTGACACTGGATCCCGACAGCGCGGTCGGTGCCGTCGCGGCGGACTTCGACGGAGACGGCATCGTGGACGTCGTCCTCACGGCTGGCCCGTGGGGCACCAAGTTCCTGAAGGGCCTCGGCGCCGGCGCATTCGCCTCTCCCATTCCGCTGTCGAGCTTCGGTCAATTCATCTGGGTCAAGAGCGTTGCGACCGTCACGGGCAGCCTGCCGGACGCCGTGACGAGCCCCAACCAGGCGAATTCGAGCTTCGGGATCATCGTCAACAGCCACCTCGCGCCGCTGGTCGCCGACAAGTCGGCCGTCGTCGGTTCGGCGTCGACACTCGGCGTCGCGGCGTCCGGCCAGGGCGCGCTGACCTATCAGTGGCGCAGGAACGGGGTGCCTCTCGTCGACGGAGGCTCGATCTCCGGCGCCGCAACGGCGCGCCTCGTCATCTCTCCCGTCTCCTTCGACGACGTCGGCTCTTACGACGTCCTCGTCACTGATTCCTGCGGCTCCGTCGCCTCCAACGCCGCTCTGCTCTCCGTCGAGTTCGCCGACGTTCCCGTTTCCTCACCCTTCCACGCCGACATCCTCACGATCGCCGCCGCCGGCATCACCTCCGGCTGCGGCGGCGGCAACTACTGCCCGACCTCGCCCGTTCGCCGCGATCAGATGGCCGTCTTCCTGCTCAAGTCTGAGCACGGCTCCTCCTACGTCCCTCCCGCGTGCGCGGGCGTCTTTGCCGACGTCCCCTGCCCCTCGACCTTCGCCGACTGGATCGAGCAGCTCGCGACCGAGGGCGTCACCTCCGGCTGCGGCGGCGGCAACTACTGCCCGTCCAGCTCGGTGACGCGGGCCCAGATGGCCGTCTTCCTGCTGAAGACGAAGAACGGCTCGACCTACGTCCCGCCGCCGGCGACGGGCATCTTCGGCGACGTCCCGGTGGGCTCCTTCGCCGCCGACTTCATCGAGGCCCTCTACAACCAGGGCATCACCGGCGGCTGCCAGGCCTCGCCTCTGCTCTACTGCCCCGGCAACGCCGTCCTCCGCCAGCAGATGGCCACCTTCCTGGTCCGTACCTTCTAGAGCTCGACGCGGCAGAGCCGCTCCCGGGACGCCGTGACGTCAGACGTCCGACATCCGCAAGGAGGCGGTCGCGGGCACGGGCTCCTCCGCCGGCGCGGGCGCCGGGCGTCCCGTCGGCTCGACCTTCTCGCCGCGGCCGCGACGGCGGCGCAGGCGCTGCTGCAGGCGATCCATCACGATGTAGAAGACGGGCGTGACGTAGAGCGTCAGCGTCTGGGAGAACAGGAGGCCGCCGACGACGGCGAGACCGAGGGGCCGCCGCGACTCCGCCCCGGCGCCCGCGCCGAGCGCGATCGGGATCGTGCCCATCAACGCGGCCATCGTCGTCATCATGATCGGGCGGAAGCGGACGAGGCACGCCTCGTAGATCGCCTTCGTGGCCGTCGACGTTCTCCGCCCGCTGCGCCTCGATCGCGAAGTCGACCATCATGATGCCGTTCTTCTTGACGAGGCCGACGAGCATGATGATGCCGACGAACCCGTAGATCGAGAGATCGAGGCGGAAGGCGAGCAGCGTGACGAGCGCGCCGAATCCCGCGAAGGGAAGCGCCGTCAGAATCGTGATCGGGTGGATGAAGCTCTCGTACAGGATCCCGAGCACCATGTAGATGACGAGGATCGCGACGACGAGCAGGAGTCCCAGTCCCTGGACCGAGCTCTGGAACGCCTGCGCGGTGCCCTGGAAGCTCGTCTGGACCGTCGCGGGCAGCGTCTGGCGCGCCAGACGGTCGACGGCCGCGACCGCGTCGCCGAGCGAGACGCCGGGCTTGAGGTTGAACGAGATCGACACCGCGGGCAGCTGGCCCTGGTGGACGACGGCGAGCGGCCCCGTATTCTGGTGGATCGAGGCGAGCGAGGACAGGGGCACGAGCTGCCCGGACGAGGCGCGCACGTACAGCATCGAGATCGCGGCCGCGCTGCCCTGGAACTCCGGGGCGAGCTCCATGATCACCTGGTACTCGTTGTTCGGCGCGTAGATCGTCGAGATCTGGCGCGTGCCGTACGCCGTGTAGAGCGCGTCCTCGATCTGCTGGCTCGACACGCCGAGCACCGCCGCCCGGTCGCGGTTGATGTCGATCGCGATCTGCGGGTTCTGGTTCTGCAGGTCGCTCGTGACGTCCTGGAGCCCCGCCACCCCTCGCATCTTCTGCTCGAGGATCGGGGCGTACTTGTAGAGCTCGGCCGTGTCGGAGTCCTGGAGCGTGTACTGGTACTGGCTCTTCGTCAGCGATCCGCCGAGCCGGATCGGCGGCGGCACCTGGAGGAACGCGCGGATCCCGGGGACCTTCGCGAGCTTGGGACGCAGGTCCTGGATGATCTGGTCGGCCGAGCGCTTGCGCTCGCCGCGGGGCTTCAGCTGCGCGAGCACGATGCCCGAGTTGCCGACGCTGACGCTGCCGCGCGGGCCGCAGCTCGACAGCAGGTTCGCGACGTCCGGGTCCGACCGGACGATCGCCGCGATCTGCTGCTGCTTCTCCTTCATCGCCGGGAAACCGATGCCCTGGGCGCCCTCGGTGAAGCCGAAGACGAGACCCTGGTCCTCCGTCGGCAGGAAGCCCTTGGGAATCACCACGAAGAGCCAGCCGGTCGCGACGAGCACCGCGGCGGAACCCGCCAGCACCGTCCACGGGTGCCGCAGAGCCGGCCCGAGCGTCCGGGCGTAGAAGCCGACCATGGTGTCGAAACCCTTCTCGCTCCACTGGTAGAGCTTCGAGTGCTTCTTCTCGCCCTCGGGCTTGAGGAACCGGCTGCAGAGCATCGGCGTCAGCGACAGCGAGACGAATCCCGAGACGAGAATCGCGACGCCGATCGTGACCGCGAACTCGCGGAACAGGCGCCCGATGACGCCGCCCATGAAGAGGATCGGGATGAAGACGGCCGCGAGCGAGATCGTCATCGACAGAATCGTGAAGCCGATCTCCTTCGAGCCGTTCAGCGCCGCCTGGAGGGGCGGCTCGCCGCGCTCGATGTGCCGGTGGATGTTCTCGAGCATGACGATCGCGTCGTCCACGACGAAGCCCACCGACAGAGTCAGCGCCATCAGCGAGAGGTTGTCCAGGCTGTAGCCGAGCACGTACATGACCGCGAACGTGCCCACGATCGAGAAGGGCAGCGCGAGGCTCGGAATGACGGTCGCCGAGAGGTTCCGCAGGAAGAGGAAGATGACCATCACGACGAGCGCCAGCGTCAGGAGCAGCGTGAACCGGACGTCGTTGACCGAGTCGCGGATCGAGACGGACCGGTCGTAGAGCACGTGCAGCGTCGCCGATGCCGGCAGCTGCTTCTGAAAGGTCGGCAGCAGGCGCCGGACGGCCTCCGCGACCTCGACGGTGTTCGTGCCGGGCTGCTTGAAGATCGCGAGCGAGATCGAGCGCTCGTCGTTGTACCAGGCCGCCGTCTTGTCGTTCTCGACGCCGTCCTTCGCGTCGCCGATGTCGGAAATCCGGACGGGCGAGCCGTTGCGATACGCCACGATGATCGGGCCGGTACGCCGCCGCGTCGAGCAGCTGCCCGCTCGCCTGGACCGTGAAGGAGGTCAGCGGGCCGTAGAGGATGCCGGTCGGCAGGTTGACGTTGGCGTTCCGGACGGCCTCGGCGGCCTCGTCGATGCCGATGCCCCGGCTCGCGAGCTGGCGCGGGTCGAGCTGCACGCGGACGGCGAACTTCTGGGGGCCGTAGACCTGCACCTGCGCGACGCCCGAGACGGTCGAGATGCGCTGGGCCATCATCGTCTCGCCGTAGTCGTCGAGCTGCGACAGCGGCAGCTGCGCCGACGTCAGCGTCAGGTACAGGACGGGCTGGTCGGCCGGGTTGACCTTCTGATAGGACGGCGGGGCCGGCATGTTCGGCGGCAGCTGCCGGGCCGCCGCGGAGATCGCCGACTGCACGTCGAGCGCGGCGCCGTCGAGGTTGCGGGTCAGGTTGAACTGCAGAATGATCTGCGTCGAGCCCTGCGTCGACGTCGAGTTCATGTTGTCGAGGCCGGCGATCGTCGAGAACTGCCGCTCGAGCGGCGTCGCGACCGATGAGGCCATCGTCTCGGGAGAGGCGCCCGGCAGGGACGCCGCGACCTGGATCGTCGGGAAATCGACGTTCGGCAGGTCGGAGACCGGGAGCAGCCGGTACCCCATCATCCCGAAGATCAGGATCCCGGCCATCACGAGCGTCGTCGTGACGGGCCGGCGGATGAAGAGCTCGGAGAGGTTCACGACGGCTTCTCCGCGGCCGTCGTCTCCGACGCGAGAATCTCGACCTTGCTGCCGGGGCGCAGCCGGAGCTGCCCGTCCGTCACGACGCGCTCCCCGGCCGCGAGGCCCTTGTCGATCACGGCGCCATCCGCCAGGGTGCGACCGACGGTGACGGGCCGCGGCTCGACCGTGTTGTCCGGCTTGACCACGTACGCGTAAGTGCCCTGCTGTCCGTTCTGCACCGCGCCCTGCGGGGCGACGATCGCGTTCGGCAACGTCGAGAGCGTGATCCGCGCGTTGACGAACTCGCCGGGCCAGAGGATCCGGTCCTGGTTGCGGAACGTCGCCTTCACGGTGATCGTGCCCGTCGCGCGGTCGACCGTGTTGTCGATGAAGGTGAGCTCCCCGCGGGCGAGCAGTTTCCCGGTCGACGGCTCCTCCGCCTCGACGGCGAGCGGCCCCGCCGCCTGCCGCAGTCGGATCTCCGCGAGCTCGCGCTCCGGAACCGCCACGGAGACGTAGACGGGCTCGACCTGGTTGATCGTCACGAGCGTCGCATCGTTCGCCTTGACGACGTTGCCCCCCTGCACCATGACGACGCCCGTGCGTCCGTCGAGCGGGGAGCGGATCGCGCAGTACCCCAGGTCCAGCCGCGTCTTCTCGACCGCCGCCTCGTCCGCGCGCACGGTCGCCGCGAAGGCCGTCGCGTTGGCGCGGACCGAGTCGTACTGCTGCGCGGTGACGTAGTCCTTCTTGACGAGGTCCTCGTAGCGCCTCACGTCCGCCTGGGCGTTCTCCAGCTGCGCGCGATCGCGCGCGAGCGCGCCCTCCGCCTGCGCGAGCGCGGCCTCGTAGGGTCTCGGGTCGATCTGGAAGAGCAGGTCGCCCTTGCGGACGTCCTGGCCCTCGCGGAAGTGGACCTCCATGATCTCGCCGTTGACGAGCGCGCGCACGGCGACGGTGTTGTACGGGATGACGCTGCCGACGTTGCGGAGCTGCACCGGCACCGGCTTCTGCACGACGGTGCCGACCCTGACGGGGACGAGCTCGGGCGGCGGCGTCTTGGCGGCGCGCGCGCAACCGGCGGCCGCGGCGAGGAGAGACGGCGGCGCCGGCGAGGCGAATCGGGATCTTCACGGCTGCTCCTGACGGGCGGCGCCCGTGATTTCGGCGGCGCGCGGGAGGAGCGCCCCGGTCGCGTGCGCCAGCTGCGCCATCGCGAGGAACCAGAGGGAGCGCGCCTGGACCTCCTGGGCGCGGGCCGAGGCGAGGGACGCCTGCGTCGTCAGCAGGTCGAGGATCGAGCCGACGCCGGCCTTGTACCGGCCGTCGGCGACGTCGGCGGACTGCGCCGCGCTCGCGAGCAGGTCGCGGGTCGTGTGCACGCGCTGCGTCGCGGTCTTCATCGCGTAGTAGCTCGACCAGACGTCGAGGATCACCTGGTCCTCGACGCGCTCCGACGTCGCGCTCGCGGCCTCCGCCTCCTCCTTCGCCTTCTGGGTGCGGTAGACGACGTCGAAGCCGGTGAAGATCGGGATGCGCAGAAGGAGGAGCGCCGAGTAGCTCGACGAGACGGGATCCGGGCCGGGCGCCCACAGGAAGGTCTTGCCGGCCGAGGCCGCCGTCGAGAGCTTGGGCAGCCCCTCGGCCCGGACGGAGCGGATCTTGCTCTGCGCGGCGAGCGCGGTGTAGCGGCTGGAGGCGAGGTCCGGCCGGTCCGCCGTCGCCCGGGCGATCAGATCGTCCACGGTCTTCTGCACCATGTCGAGCGGCAGCTCGGAGGGCAGGTCGCCCACGTCGACCGGGAGGTTCGCGGGAACGCCGACCGCCGTCGCGAGCGCGCCGCGGATGATCTGCACCTGGCCCTGCGTGTCCTGCAGGTCGAGCTCGGCCTGCGAGACCGACGTCTTCGCCTGGAGCACGTCGGCGATCGTCGCGACGCCGGCGCGGTGCCGCTCCGTGGCGGAGTCGAGGCTGCGCCGCGCCTCGTCGAGGTTCGCCTGCCGCGCCACCGCGAGCGCCTTGGCGTTCAGGTACTGGTAGTACGCCTCCGCGATCGTGAGCACGACGTCCTGGATCGCGGCGTTGTGCGTCCAGTTGGCGGCGTAGAGCGCCCGGGTCGCCTGCTCGACGTCCGCCTGGCGGCCCCCCGAGTCGAAGAGCAGCCACGTGGCCGCCACCGAGGGGCCGTACGTCGTGTCGAGGATCGAGGCGAACCCGGGCCCGTTGGCGAACGGGGTCTTCTCGCGCAGCAGCTGTCCGTCGACCTCGAACGTGGGGAAGTACAACGAGCGCTTCGACCCGACGTCGGCGGCGGCCGCGCGCGCCGAGGCCCAGGCCGCCCGCGTCACCGGATTCGCGTGGAGGCCGACGTCGACGAGCTGCGCGAGCGAGAGCGTGGTGCCCGGCTTCAGGTATTCCTCGGGAATCGCGGGCGCGGTCTTCTCGACCGGCGGCGGCGGCATCGCCGCCTTCGCGGGAGGCGACCAGGGCTGCGCGGGCTCGGGGGAGACCGCGCTCTTCACCGTCCTCTCCGGAATCGCGGTGCAGCCCGCGGCGACGAGGAGAAAGGCCACGGCGATCGGCCTCATGCCGGCTCCGCGGGCCGGCCGACGCCGTGGACGAACACGCTCATCAGCTGGGCCACGAGGTCCTCGAGCCGATCGGTCGAGGTATGAAAGAGGTTCAGCGAGCGCACCATGCCGAGGTAGAGGTCGGCGCCGATGCGGGCGTCGATGCCGCGGAACTCGCGGCGCTCGATGCCGGCGAGGATCGCCTCCTGGATGACGCGCAGGATCGGCTCGCGCCGCTTGATGAGCTCGACCTCGAGCGCCGGGAACCGCTCGTCGCGCTGGAAGAAGGGAAGGAGATAGCGCCGCTCCCAGAACCTCGCGAGGATCAGGGTCGCGATCGCCTGGAGCTTCCTCGTCGCGGACGGCTCGGCGCGCGAGACCTTCTCGAGCTCGGCGGCGAGCCCTTCGATGACGTGCAGGACCGTCGCGAAGTAGAGGTCCTCCTTGGTCTCGAAGTAGCGGTAAATCGTGCCCTTGCCGATGCCGGCGTCCGAGGCGATCGAATCGATCAGGACCTCGTGGAACGGGCGCGCCGCGAAGACGCGCGACGCGGCGTCCAGGATGGCGAGCTCCTTGGTCTGTGTCTTCAGACGTGCCATAACCCTCGATTCCGGTACTGACCGGTCAGTTCTACTGCTTACGGCTCTGGAACGGCGGGAGTTTCAGGGAAACTGAAAAAAATTGACCCATCCCGGAATCCTCAGCCGGCGTCGCGCTGCAGGCGCCGGCACCCTCCGGACCGGAGGCCGACGGCCGCTCCCCCGGGGAACGGGGGGGACAGGCACGGGGCCGTCTGGAGGTCGTGATCGGAACCGATCTGGCCGGGACCGTCGTACAACTGAGAGTGCAGGAGAAGCGGCCGGTCAGCAGGGGCGAGCTCCCCGCGGAGATGCGCTCGAACGACCACCGGGCGACCCTGATCGAGGCCCGGGTCCCGCGTCGCCGAAGCCGGGGCCGAGATCCTTCTCTCGGAGGCCGACCTCGACCGGGCGGCGCCCCCGGACCCCGGGAAACCCGGGGACACCCGTGTTCTACTGGCGAAAATCGCCCGGCTCGAGCCAACCGTCGTCGAACCTCGGCCAGCACGTCGAGATTCGCGTCGACAGGCCCTGGTGGTCCCAGTTCGGAGGACGAGATGACGATGCAGAAAGTCCGGCGGGTCCAGTGCCGCGGCGCCGACTGCGGCAGCGAGGTCGCCCGGACGGGCTCCTCGGGCGAGCGCGACTTTCTCTCCGAGAGGCTTTCGCTGTTTGCCCGCGCCGTCTTCTTCGCTTCGGGCAGCTTCGTCCTCGCGGGGTTCCTGATCTACCGTCTCTGGCCGGTCGCCGGACAGCCGGCGCCCTCGCTCTCGCACCCGATGATCCTGTTTCACCTCGCGGCGATCACCGTCTTCCTCGTGATGTGGCTCGCCACGCGGCAGCCCGGGCTGTCCGAGGCCGCCCTGCGGAGCGTGGACGGCGCCGGCACGATTCTGGGGATCGCGCTCCACACCGGGATGACGGCGAACATGCCGCTCGCCTGGCGGCCGGAGATGCTCGCGCTCCTGATCGCCAACGCCATCCTGCTCTATCGCGCCGCCACCGTGCCGAGCTCTCCGCGCCGCACGGCCGTCATCTCGGCCCTCTCCGCGCTGCCGATCCCCGCGACGGCTTACGTCATGTACGGCGCCGCGGCAACGCCGCCGATCTCGCAGGGCGGCGCCGTTTCCTGGTCGCTCATGTGGGCGCTCCTCGGGATCATCCTCTCGACGCTCGTCTCGGCCGTGACGTTCCGCCTGCGCTCGAGCGTTGCGCGCAACCGCCGCCTCGGCCAGTACACGCTGACCGAGAAGCTCGGCGAGGGGGGGATGGGCGTCGTCTACCGCGCCGAGCACGAGATGCTGCGGCGGCCGACCGCGATCAAGCTGCTTCCGCCGGGACGCGCCGGCGAGGAGGGGCTGAAGCGCTTCGAGCGCGAGGTGCAGCTCACCGCCCGCCTGACCAATCCGCACACGGTGTCGGTCTACGACTTCGGCCGCACGCCCGACGGTCTCTTCTACTACGTCATGGAATATCTCGACGGCGTGGACCTCGAGACGCTCGTCCAGGAATCCGGCCCGCTGCCGCCCGCCCGCGCCGTCCGCATCCTGGGGCAGGTCTGCGAGGCCCTCTCGGAGGCGCACGGGATCGGGCTCATTCACCGCGACATCAAGCCCGCGAACGTCCTGCTCTGCGAGCGCGGCGGTGCGCCCGACGTCGCCAAGGTCGTGGACTTCGGCCTCGTCAAGGACTTAACCGACGCGGACGATTCGCAGGTGACGAGCGAGGACGTGCTGCGCGGCACGCCGCAATACATGGCGCCCGAGGCGATCCGGAACCCGCGGAGCGCCGATCCGCGCAGCGACCTCTACGCCGTGGGCGCCGTCGCGTACTACCTCCTGACGGGGACGCCGGTCTTCTCGGGCCGCGGCGCGCTCGAGACGATCCATCACCACCTGCAGACGCCTCCGGATCCGCTCTCGAAGCGCCTCGGCCGCGCGGTCCCGGCGGAGCTCGAGGCGCTCGTCCTGTCCTGCCTCGCGAAGGACCCGGCGGAGCGTCCCGAGAGCGCACGGGCGCTCGCCCGAGCGTTCGCGGGCTGTTCGGACGTCCCCGCCTGGGACGAGGTCGAGGCGGAGGCCTGGTGGCGCGAGCGGGCGCGGCGCAAGGCGGCCGCGAAGACCGCGTAAGACCTCCTCCGACGCCGCCGGCGGGTCCGCGCTACGATCCCGGCGTGAGCCGGACCCGCGCGATCGAGCGCCTCCTCTGGACGCTGGGGATCCTCCTTATCGCCGTGTGGGGGATCGCGAAGCTCCACGCCTACTTCGGGTCGCGGCACGACCTCGCGCGCTTCGAGGAGGCCAAGAAGGCGGCCGCCGCCGCGGCCGCGGCGAAGCCGGCTCCGCCACCTCCCGCCGCACCCGCTCCGCCCGCCTCGTCGCTCCCGCCGCCGCCGGTGCCGACGCTCCGTGAGGCCTCCCCGCCCGACTACGCGCTGTGGTCGAAGGAGCGCGTCAAGGCCTACGAGGAGTCGCTGGCGCAAGGCGCCTCCGCGCCGCTCGGCATCCTCCGGATCCCGAAGATCGGCCTCGAGGTCGCGGTCCTCGACGGCACCGACGACCTGACGCTGAACCGCGCGGTCGGCCACATCGAGGACACCGCGAAGCCCGGCGAAACCGGCAACGTCGGCATCGCGGGCCACCGCGACGGATTCTTCCGGGGACTCAAGGACGTCGCGAAGGGCGACACCCTGGAGATCGAGACCCTCGCCGGCACCGACACCTACCGGATCACCGACATCTGGATCGTGAAGCCGGAGGACGTGCAGGTGCTCGACCCCACACCGGAGCCCGCCGTCACGCTCGTCGCCTGCTACCCCTTCTACTTCGTCGGCCACGCGCCGCAGCGCTACATCGTCCGCGCCGTCCGGGAATCCCGCGCCTCCGCGACCCGCGTCGCGGCCGCGGCGCCTTGACGGCGCCCGGCGCCCGCGCGCCGTACCTCGCCCTCGCGCACCGCGATTACCGGCGCCTGATCGTCTCGCAGCTCCTGTCGCTGACCGGCTCGCAGATGCAGGTCGTCGCGATCAACTGGCACGTCTACCTCCTGACCAAGTCGGCGCTCGCGCTCGGCTTCGTGGGCCTGACGCGCGTCGTGCCGATCGTCGCGTTTTCCCTCTGGGGAGGCGTCGTCGCGGACCGGCACGACCGCCGCCGCGTGATGATCGCGACGCAGATCGCGATGACCCTCGTCGCCCTCGCGCTCTGGGGCGGGACGGCGTCGCACCGCGAGACGCTCTGGATGATCTACGTCCTCGAACGCGCTCTCCGCCTCGGCGGTGGCCTTCGACGGCCCCTCGCGGCAGGCGCTGATCCCCCGGCTGGTGCCGCCTTCAGACCTGCCGGGCGCGCTCTCGCTGAACCTGTCGGTGTTCCAGGCGTCCCTCATCGGAGGCCCCGCGGTCGCGGGTCTGATCATCGCGCACATGGGGGCCGGCACGCGCGGCCTCGCGCTCATCTACCTCGTCAATGCCGCTTCATTCCTCGCCGTCATCTACGCGCTCGCGACGATGCACACCTCCGGAGCCCCCGAGCCCGGCGCGCACCATTCGGAGACTTTCGCCGCGCTGCGCGAGGGACTCCGTTTCGTGTTCACGACGCCGTTGATGGTCTGGACGATGGGCCTCGACTTCCTCGCGACCTTCTTCTCGGGCGCGACGTCGCTCCTGCCGATCTTCGCGGACCAGGTCCTCAAGGTCGGCGCGAAGGGCTACGGCATCCTCGCGGCTGCGCCCGCGATCGGCGCGCTCGCCGGCTCGATCTATCTCTCGGTCCGGCCGCTGCCGCGCCGGCAGGGACGCATCTTCCTCTGGTCGGTCGCGGCCTACGGCGCGGCGACGGTCGTCTTCGGACTCTCGCGGAGCTTCGGGCTCACGCTCGCCGCGCTCGCCGCCGTCGGCCTCTCGGACGCGATCTCGACCGTCATCCGCCAGACGCTGCGCCAGTTCATCACGCCCGATCGCCTGCGCGGCCGGATGACGTCGGTGAACATGATCTTCTTCATGGGCGGTCCGCAGCTCGGCGAGCTCGAGGCCGGCTTCGTCGCGTCGCTCTTCGCCTCGGCGGTCGTGGGCGTGACGGTGTCGGTCGTCTCGGGCGGCGCCGCGACGATCCTGATCGCCTCGGCTGTCGCCGCGGCCTCCCCCATCGTGCGCCGCTACGACTTCTGGGACACGGCGCCGGCGGGAAGGGAGATTCCGACCGAGACCCCGGCCGCGAGGTGAGCGCGACGGCTCGGGACAGGGGATCAGCCGCACCAGCCGACTGTACTAGTGTTATAGTACACTAGTACAGTCGATGGCTCTGCGCATCGACACGACCGATCCCGCGCCGATCTGGAGTCAGATCGAGGCGGGTGTCCGCCGGATGGTGGCTTCCGGCGCTCTCGCGGCCCGACGCCGCACTCCCCTCCGTACGGGACCTCGCCCGCGAGCTGAACGTCAACCCGGCCACCGTGGCCAAGGCCTACCAGCACCTCACCGAGGCGGGAATTCTCGTCGTGCGCCGCGGTGAGGGCACATACGTCGCCGACGCGCCGCCGGCCATGAGCCGCGCCGAGCGCACCCGGATCCTCAAGGACGCCGCCGTTCGCTACGCGAGCCTCGCCGCGACCCTCGGCGTGGAGGAGAAGGAAGCCGCCGATGCCCTCGCGGCGGCCTGGAGAAAGGGAGGGAAACCATGACACGATCCCGTCCGGATCGAAGGCTTAACCGTCCGCTACGGACGAGCGACGGCGTGTGCGGACGTGTCATTGTCGGTGAAAGTCGGAAGCGTCTATGCGCTGCTCGGACGCAACGGCGCCGGCAAGTCCTCGCTCGTCCGATGCCTGCTCGGAGAGCAGAAGCCCACGTCGGGCCGCACACTTCTGTTCGGCGGCGACTCGTGGACGACGAGGCGCGCCGCCATGACCCGCACCGGCGTGACGCCCGAGGACCCCGACGCGCCGGCGTCGATGAACGCGCGTCAGCTCTCCGACTTCTGCCGGCGCGTCTATCCGCGCTGGGACGCCGACGCCGTCGTCGGCGCGCCTTTCGCGGTTCGGCGATTTCGCCGAAGGCGCCGTTCGGCCAGCTGTCGCGCGGGCAGAAGGCGCAGGTCATGCTCGCGCTCGCTCTCGGCCACGGCCCCGAGCTCCTCGTCCTCGACGACCCGACGCTCGGCCTCGACGCCGTCGCGCGCCGGGCTCTCTACGACGAGATCGTCGGCGAGCTCGCCGACCGCGGGACGACCGTCTTCCTGACCACCCACGACCTCGCCGGGTTCGAGGGCATCGCGACGCGCGTCGGAATCCTGAAGGAGGGCCGGCTCGTCCTCGACGAGAGCCTCGAGTCGCTCAAGGCCCGCTTCCGGCGCATCCGCTACGCCAACCGCCTGACCGAGACGCGGACGGCCTTCGGCACCGAGCTCGATGCCTTCGACGCGGTGCGCGTCCAGCGTGCGCGGCTGGGGCATCGACGCCGTCGTCTCGAACTTCGATGACGCGGCCTTCGAGCGCTTCCGGGCGATCGACGGCGTCGAAAATGCGACGCGCCGAAGCGCTGCCGCTCGAGGAGCTCTTCCTCGCCGTGGCCGGCGAGGAGAAGGAGGCGAAGGCGTCATGAGCGGTTTTCTGGCGATCTTCCGGCGCGAGTTCGGAGGGCGGCGGTTGATCCTCTACGCCGCCGGGTTCGCGTCGCTCATTCCCCTTCTGCTGCCGATCTTCCGGCGCATGGCCGTAGGCGACGTCGCCGAGGCTCGCGGGTGGACGGCCCTCATCGTCTCGGCGGGATTCGCGTATGGCCTCGCTACCGCGCTCGGCTCCTCCATGCTCGTCCCGCGCATTGCGACGCGCCGCATCGCGTTCGATTTCGCCCGGCCCGTCTCGGGCGCCGTCATCTGGCTCGGCAGCCTCGCCGCCGCGGTGGCCCTCGCGCTCTCCACGGCCGCGATCGTCTGGATTCCGGCGTTGCTGGCCGGAGCACGTCTGAACAAGGCCGATCTGTTCTCGAATCGATGGACCTGGGCACTGGCCGTCCTTCTCGCCGTGGCCGCCCTGCCGCTGTTCTTCTCGGTCCTCCACGCGACGACGCTGACGTTCCGCTCGCGCTCCGCCCTCCTCGCGTTCGACGCTCTGATGCTCAGCCTGTGCGTCCTCGGAACCTCGGCAGCGCTCTCCCAGCTCCCGAATTTCTTCGCTCATCTTCCCCGTACGGCCTGCCTGATCGGTCTCGGCGTCGCGATGGCCGTAGCTCTCCTCGTGTCGGGCCAGCTCTCGGTGAGTCGAGGGCGCATCGACCTCCGCGCCGCGCACCGCGCTCTTTCGGTTGCTCTCTGGTCGATCGTCATCGCCGCCGTGCTCGCCGCGAACGGCTATGCCGCATGGGTGATGGCGGCGAGACCCGATGATCTCCGGTCCGCCCGCGAGGGGTTCACCGTCCTGCCTGCCGCGAAGGGGCCGTGGGTTCAGCTTTCGGGAAGCGCGCGCGGCGCCGACGCCCGATTCCTCTTCGACACCGTCGGCGGACGATTCACGCGAACGCAGACGTTCGACTGGCGCGGTCCGCTGATCTCGCGCGACGGAACGCGGGCCGCCTGGATCGAGGGAAGCGACGGACGAGGACCGTCCGCCATCCGCTACTGGCGCCTCGACGATCCTGCCTCCAGGCCGGTCTTCACGCGGATCCCCGGGACCACCGGCCTCTTCGAGCTGTCGGCCGACGGTTCGCGCGTCGGCACCTGGGAGAACGGCGACCTCTCGGTGCACGACCTGGACACGCAGCGAACGCTGGCGTCGGCGAGGTTGCCGGTCGGTGACAGGGAACAACTCTCGGGTGTCTTCGTCGGCCGCGACGTGTTTCGCGTTCATCGTGCGGGCGACGCCTCGATCGACCTCTACGATTTCGACGTCGTCCACCGAACTCTGACGGCGCTCGGACGGATCGCCGGCTTGAAAGCGGTCCAGTGGTCTCTCACGAACCCCGACGGAACCCGGATCCTCGCGGAGAGCGGCATGCCTCGCTCCGTCCAGCTCTTCGACGGCAAGAGCGGCGCATTGCTGGCGACCCTCGGCGAAGCGCGTGCCGAGGGCCGCTGGCCGACGTTCCTGCCGGACGGCCGGATCGCCCTCGTGCAGCGCATCGCGACGGCGGGTCTCGAGATCTTCGGGCCCGACGGCGGAGAGGAAGGTTCGATCGCCCTGCCGCCGACGCGCCACGTCTACTTCGGAGGCGAGGTTGCCTCGGGCCAGCTGGTGCTCGGCGTCGCTGGCGAGGGGTTTCGATACGCGTCGTACCTCGCCGACCTGGAACGGAAGACGGTTCGAAAAGTGGCTGACGACTTGAGTCCCGTCTTTCTCGGGCGGGTCATGCCCGACGTCGGCAGCGAGGCGTCGAAGCTCTTCTATGGCTCCGATCGCCGCTCGCTCGTCCAGCTACGATCCGCTGAGCGGCGAGCGCCGTGTGATTCTCGGCCCGAAGCGCTAGCTCTGCTATCGTCCCGCCAAAGTGACCGCGGGATTCCGGAGACAGGCGGGGACCTAGTGTGCGACGGCCTCCCGCTCGAGGAGCTCGCGCGCGCGCACGGCACGCCCCTCTACGTCTACAGCGCAGCAGCGATCGACGAGAGCTTCGGGCGCTTCGACGCCGCCTTCGCCGCGGTGCCGCACCTCGTCTGCTATGCGACCAAGGCGAACTCCGCCCGCGCGATCCTCTCGCGGCTCGCGCGCCTCGGCGCCGGCGCCGACGTCGTGTCGGGCGGCGAGCTCCGCGCCGTGCGCGAGGCCGGGACGCCGGCCGAGCGCATCGTGTTCTCGGGAGTCGGCAAGACCGAAGCGGAGATCGAGGCCGGCGTCGCCGCGGGACTCCTCGCGATCAATGTCGAGTCCGCACGCGAGCTGGAGAAGGTCTCCGCGATGGCCGCGGCGCGCGGCGCCGTCGCACGCGTCGCCCTGCGCGTCAACCCGGACATCGACGCGCGCTCCCACCCGCACATCTCGACGGGCCGATCCGAGAACAAGTTCGGCGTCGACATCGCCCGCGCGCGGGACGTCTTCGAGATGAGCCGTGCGCTGCCGGGCGTCCGCATGGTGGGCGTCCAGGCGCACGTCGGCAGCCAGATCCTCGACGAGGCGCCGCTCGCGCGGACCGCGTGCGAGCTCGCGGCGCTGGCGGCGTCGCTCGCCCACGCGGGCTTCCCGATCGAGACCGTCGACGTCGGCGGCGGGCTCGGCATCGGCGACGGCGCGCTGACGCCGGAGCAATATGCCGCCGCCGTCCTCCCGCCGCTCCGGCCGCTCCCCTTTCGCGTGCTCGTCGAGCCGGGACGGGCGATCGTCGGTCCGGCCGGCGTGCTGCTGACGCGCGTCCTCTACGTCAAACGCGAGCGCGAGAAGAACTTCGTCGTCGTCGACGCCGGCATGAACGACTTCCTGCGCCCCGCGCTCTACCAGGCCGCGCACGCGATCGAGACCGTGGGAGCGCCCTCCGAGGAGTCCCTCATGGCCGACGTCGTCGGTCCCGTCTGCGAGACCAGCGACGCCTTCCTCCGCGATGCCGTCCTGCCGCGCCCGCGCGAGGGAGACGTCCTCGCCATTCGCGACGCCGGCGCCTACGGCCACGCGATGGCGTCGAACTACAACTTCCGGCCGCGCCCCGCCGAGATCCTCGTCGAAGGAGGCCGGGCCCGGATCATTCGGCGGCGCGAGACGTACGAGGACCTCGTGCGGCTCGAGACGCAGTAGAATCGCGGCACTCTCGACGATGGCTCGCTTCCTCGCCGCAGCGCTCGTCTCGATTTTCGGCGCCGCCGCCGTCGTGGCGCAACAGGCGGCGCCCGTCCTGCGGATGCCCGGCGCGCCGGACCGTCCGATCGCGTCCGCGTCGCTCCTCGGCCGGACCTCGCGCGACGTCCGCCTCGAGGACACCGCCGGCAACGTGACCGTCTACCACGGCATGCCGCTCCTCGAGGTCCTCGAGCAGGGCGGCCTCGACCTGAAGACGATGGCGGGCGAGCGAAAGACCGCCGCGGAGGTCGTGCTCGCCGCCGCGCGCGACGGCTACACGGTCGCGTTCTCCGTCGGCGAGCTGCGGTCGAACCGCGCGAACCCCAAGGTCTTCCTCGTCGCCGAGACCGCCGCCGGCCCGCTGCCCGACAATGAGGGTCCCGTCCGCCTGATCGTTTACGGCGACGTCGTGCGCTCGGCGTACGGGCTCGCTCGGATCGAGCTGAAGTCGCTGGCGGAGAACAGCCGTGCGGAGAAGAAGTGACGGCGCGCTCTCGCGCGCCGTCATCCCGAGGCGCGTGAGCGCCGAGGGATCCCGCGATCGGACGGGATCTCTCGCCGGGCCCGGGAGACCTCTCGAAAGGGGCGCGTTTGACCCCCCGGGCCACATCCTCTAGACTCGCCGGCCCGCGGTGGGTGTAGCTCAGCCGGTTAGAGCGCCAGACTGTGGATCTGGATGTCGAGGGTTCGAATCCCTCCACTCACCCCAGAGGAATCGGTTGGACACGATTGTCGACGGCTCTTTGCGCCCGTAGCTCAGTCCGGATAGAGCGTTAGCCTCCGGAGCTAAAGGTCGCGCGTTCGAATCGCGCCGGGCGCACCATATTTTCCAACGACTTAGCCGACCGGCGTGTCCGCTAGCCGATCGTCGCCCGGATCTCTCGGCGGCGCTATGGCCGACAGAAGCTAGAACCCGAAAGTCTTGACAAGAAACACGGCCATCTGACCGCGCGTGTTCGGGTTTCCGGGGCAGTAGTTGCCACCGCCGCAGCCACCCGTAATGCTTTCGTGGAAGAGCTGTTCGATCCAGTCCGCAAATTGGCTCGGGCAGGGCACGTCACCGAAGATTCCCGCGCAAGCGGGTGGAATATACGATGATCCGTGCTTGGTCTTGAGCAGGAAGACCGCCATCTGCTGGCGCGTGACCGGATTCGCCGGGCAGTAGTTGCCGCCCCCGCACCCCCCCGTAATCCCCTCGGCGGCCAGCTCCTCGACCCAGCTCGTGAAGGTTCCCGGACATGGGACGTCGAGGAAAACGCCCGTGCAGTTTGGAGGCGTGTAACTCGAGCCGCGCTCCGCCTTCAGAAGGAAGACAGCCATCTGGTCGCGCCGGACCGGATTGTCGCGGCAATAGTTCCCTCCACCGCATCCGGCCGTGATGCCGTTGCGAAAGATCTTCTCGACATAGTCGTGGAAGATGTCTCCCTGCGGAATATCCAAAAAGTCGGCGAGCCAGCCCTGCGGAAGAATCGCCGTGTAGAGGGGGCGGTCCTCAGGCCGGCTGGTCGGGTTGGTGACAGAGACGTCGTTCAGGGTTCCCGGCGACAGCGCGGGCGTCGTGGCATCGATCTCCTCCAGGCTGATAACGATGACATTGGTGGCGGCGACACCACCGATCGAGACCGTCGCGCCGTTCTGGAAACCGACGCCGGAGATGATGACCGACGTGCCGCCAGCCGCCGGGCCGGAGGTCGGAGTGATTCCGGTGACCTGGCACGGCTCCAACAGAACCACGTCGTCGACGTACATCCCGGTAAGGTCGTCGAAGCCATCCTCGTGCACCAGGAACTTGACGCGCACGGTCTGCCCCGCGTACGGCGTCATGTCGACCGTCGTGTTGACCCAGGCCTGCGTATTAAGGGCCTGATGGAAGATCGTCTGCAGGATGTTGCCGGAGCTGTCCGTGATGTAAGCATCCTGCCAGTCGAACGTGACGGTATCGGCGGTGCAGTCCCAATGCCAGAAACTCAGCGTCCCACCAGATGCGGGTACCGTGAACTGCTGATAGAACGAGCTGTCTCCGTTGGCCTCGGCCCCCTGAACGCCGCAAAAGCCATCGGGTGCGTCGCCAGCGAATGCGGAAGAAGCCCCGCTGTGCGCCTGGGTGCTGGTAACTACGGGCGTTGCGTTGGAGCCGTCAATGACCCAGGAGGTGAAGTCGCCGGTCTCGAATCCACCGTTGAGGATCAGTCCACTATCGCAGGGAGGAGGCGGGGGCTCTGGAATGCACGCATCCAGGACCTCCGCGCTCGCAACCGAAGTCGTCCCGTTGAAGCCGCCGGCGGCAATCAATTTGGTGCCGATCGCCGCACCCGCTGGGAATGAGCGCTGCACGTTCAGGTTGGGAGCGGCTGACCAGCTATCCGTGGCGGGGTCGTAGGCCATTGCGCCGTTAGTAGTGTTCGGAACCAACTGGCCCTTGACTCGCTCCGTGGCAAACGCGGTCGTCGACCTGGCATCCCGAGTGGGGCCAAACGGACTGCCACCCCCGTAAACCCACAGTCTATCGAGCGCAACGGCGCTGCCGGGGACATTGGTGTCGGTGCCCGGCATGCTGGCCTTTGCCGTCCACGTGTCGGCCGTAATGTCGTAGTCCCAGACGAGGTTTACGATTGTGGCCGAAGCATCGCGGCCCCCGGCCACGTACAGGTGGCCAGCGATGACCCCGGACGCGGCGCCCCCTACCGGATGCGGAAACGCCGCGCGAGGGGTGAAAGTATTCGCGACGGGGTCGTATTCCCAGGTGTCGGGCTGGGCGCTGTTGACGCTCCCGGTGTTATAGCCGCTGACGAGATAGATCTTTCCGTTGGTGCTGTTGTAGCCGGAAGCCATGAAGGCGCGCACGTCCGGCATGTTCGCTCCAGCGCTCCACGTGTTGGTCGCAATGTCGTAGATCCTGGTCGCGTTGTTGCATACGGCAGTGTTCGGGTCTTCGCCCCCGAAAACGTATATCTTGTTGCTAACCGGGTAATACACGGCGGACGCCATCATTGTGGCGTCGGGCAGGGACGCCAGCGGAGCCCACGTGTTATGGGCCGGATCAAATCGATTAAAGACATCCAAAGTGGTGGCCGTGCCTAACGAGTAGCCGCCAGCCACATAGGCATAGGTGCCGTTGGAAGTGGCCGCGCCGCCGTAGAGGTCCTGAGGCATGTCTGCAACGAGCTGCCACGGCGGCGGACAGACCTCGGAAGCCGACGGCGCGTCCGGGATGCCGGCAACCTTATCTTTGCTCGAAGCCAGCAAGACCGCGACCGGCAGGATGAAGACAATCGGTCCAGCAAGAAGCCACCGGGTCTGCCTCTTCATATCGATTCCCCTTAGTTGTGGAGAGTGAAGATTGAAAATGCGCGCTCACGAGCCAAAGCGCCGCTCCAGCGGCGGTAGAGAGTCGACCGCATGCGAAGCTCCCAAGCAAGCGGCGAGGTAGTAATCTGCAAAACAAACTACTCGCGGGCCGTCCTTCTGTCAAGCAAGGCTTAGGAACTCTCATTTTCGGTCGTGATGCGGCTGGAGAGTCCGGCCCGAGAAACCTCGAGGCTCGGCAAGTCGATTGTCACTTTGGGTTGATCGCCGCGGCGGCGGGCCGGGAGGTGTCGCCAACGCGCTTCAGGTCCATCTCGAAGAGGCGGACAGGCGCCCTCCCCGCCACGATCCGGTCGCCAACCTCGTGCCACCCACCATTCTTAATGATGCCCAGATCGCTGCGCCTCGTGCCAAGTCCACGACAGATGCCGCGAGTCAACTCGTTGATCTGTCTACTCTGAGGTGTCGTCAGGTGTCTGGACCTCACCCCGTTCTCCCCTCCGGAGTTAAAGGTCGCGCGTTCGAATCGCGCACCATATTTTCCAACGACTTGGCTGGCCCCTCCGCCTTACCTGGCGTCCCTTGAAACAAGCCGTAGACGTTCTACGTACAGGGTAGTAGACGGTCTACGACAATGACCAGGACCCCCGAAGATCCGCGCCTCGAGCTCCTCCAGGGCACCCTCGACATGCTCATCCTGCGGACCCTCCGGTGGGGACCTCAGCATGGCCACGGGATCGGCCAGGCCATCCGCCGGCAGTCGGAGGAGTTGCTCAGGGTCGAGACCGGCTCGCTCTACCCTGCGCTGCACCGGCTCGTGAAGCGGGGATGGCTGAAGTCCGAGTGGGGAGTGAGCGAGGCGAATCAGCGGGCGAAGTTCTACCGTCTCACCCCCTCCGGGAGGGCCCAGCTGATCCGCGAGCAGGACCGCTGGTCCCAGCTCGTCCGCGCGATCGGCCGGATCATGAACCCCGCAACCACCGGTGAGGAGTAGGAATGCGACCCGACGACCTCGACCTCGAGGACGAAATCCGCAGCGCCCTGGAGCTGAGCATCCGGGAACGGATCGAGCGCGGCGAGGATCCGCGATCCGCCCGCCAGGCTGCCCTCGAGGAATTCGGATCCATGGCCGCCGTCCGCGACTCGATGCATCGGGTCTGGTACAGCCGCTGGTCCGACGCCATGCTGTTGCTCTTCCAGGAAGTGCGGATCGGCCTGCGTTCTCTTTTGCGCACCCGGGGACTGGCCATCACCGTGATCGTGACGCTCGCGCTCGGCATCGGAGCCAATGCGGCGATCTTCAGCGTCGTGCGGAGCGTGCTCCTGAGCCCGCTCGTCAATCGGGATGCGGACCGGCTGCTCTACATCCGCCAGACCGCCCGGGGCATCGGGACGGAGGACCTCACCTTCTCGATGCCGGAGATCGGCGACCTCGAGTCGCGCGTGAAGTCGATCTCCGCGTTCGGTGATTTCTCCACCGTCGACTTCACGCTGATCGGGTTCGGCGGGGAGCCTCGCGTCGTGACGGCAGGCGTGGTCAACGGATCGTTCTTCGATGTCATGGGGCTCCGGCCGGCGCTCGGGCGGCTGATCAATTCCGGCGACGACGGGCCCAAGGCGGCGCCGGTCGCGGTCCTGACGCACCGGTTCTGGACGACGGTGCTCCACGCCGATCCGTCCGTCGTCGGCAAGGTCATCCGTCTGGGACCCGGCAACGCGACCGTCATCGGCGTCCTCGAGCCCTCGGTGCCCTACCCGGCCGAGACGCAGATCATCGCGAACGTCGTGACGAGCCCGCACCACCTCGGGGCGACGATGCAGAAGGAACGCTGGCACCGCATGACCGAGCTCTTCGGGCGGCTCGCGCCGGGCGCGACGCTGGAAGGGGCCCGAGCCGAGCTGAAGGCTGTCCACGCATCGATGGTGCACGCCCACCCGGAGTCGTACTCCGCGGGCGCCCGGGTCGGGCTCGAGGTCAGGACGCTCCGCGACGAGCTCGCGTCGCCGGCGCGGACGATCCTCCTGCTGCTCCTGGCGGCGGCGGCGGTCGTTTTCGTGATCGCGTGCTCGAACGTCGCCAACCTGATTCTGGGCCGGTCGGTCCGCCGCGAATCCGAGCTCGCGGTTCGTGCCGCGCTCGGCGCCAGCCGGGGCGCTCTCCGGCGCACCCTGCTCGCGGAGAGCCTCGTCCTCTGCGTCGCGGGCGCCGCGCTCGGCCTGCTGCTCGCGAGGCCGCTCGTGGCCGTGGCGGCCCGCTATGCCGCGCGCTTCTCCGTCCGCGCGCTGGAGGCCACGGTGGACGGCAGCGTGCTCTGGCTCGGCGCGGGGCTGGCCGTGGTGGCGGCGGTGCTGCTCGCGTATGTACCGCGGCTTCCCTCCTTCGACGGGTCGAGCGCTCTCAGCCCCGCCGCCGCCGGCATTCGGATCACGCCGGGCACGAACCGCCGGCTCAAGATCTTCGCCGCGACGCAGATCGCGTGTTCCTTCCTGCTGCTCGTGGGCGCCGGCATGCTGGTCGCGACGTTGAATGCCATGTCGACGGCGAACACCGCTTATGACATGCGACAGGTCCTGGCGGTCGACGTCCCGCCTCCAGCGCCCGGCGCCGGCGGCGAAGCGACGGACAACTTCTTCCAGGAAGCCATGCGGAGGATCGGCGCGCTGCCGGGTGTGGAGGGCGTCGCGTCCGGGATGGTCGTGCCCTGGCGCGACGAGTTGAGACACACCAAGATCCAGTTCGGGTTCGAGGGGTACCAGCCCGCCAGAGGCGAGGAGAACCCGACCTGCATGTTCCGTCCTGTCTCGCCTCGATTCTTCGCCGTGCTCGGTGTCCCGATTGTCGCCGGCCGCGACTTTACGGACGGTGACCGTGCCGACACCGAGGCCGTCGCCATCGTCAGCCAGAGCGTGGCGCAGCGGGTCTTCCCCAGGGGCGAGGCGCTCAACCGACACCTGTGGCTCGACAGCGGCTTCGAGCCCAGCCCGCGCCGCATCGTCGGGGTGGTCGCCGACGTGGACGACGAGAACGTCGTGCAGGTACCGACGATGACGGTGTACCTCCCGTGGCGGCAGTTGGGCGAGCCGAGCCGCCTGTTCGTCCGCGCGGCGGCAGATCCCTACGCGCTCGTCCCGGTCGTGACGCGCACGCTTCACGACCTCTCCGCCGACCAGGCGATCGAGCGGCCGGCGACGCTCGAGGACGTGCGCACCCAGGTGCTGACGCCGCAGCGGCTGAATGCGTTCGTGTTCTCGGCCTTCGGCGGCATCGCGCTGCTCATCGCGGTCGTCGGCGTCGCGGGCGTGCTGGCGTTCTCGGTGGGCGCTCGGACCCGTGAGTTCGGCATCCGGCTCGCGGTCGGATGCCAGCCGCGGGAGCTCCGGGCCCGCGTTCTCCGCGAGGGCGCCATGATCGCCTCCGCCGGAATCCTGGTCGGCGGCCTTGGCGGGATCGCGCTGGCCTGGGTCGCGAGCCGGCTGTTCGGCGTGGCTCAGATGCCGGGCGTGCTGCCGATCGCCGGAGCGGCTGCGCTTCTCGCGGCCGCGGCGATCCTCGCGTCGCTCTTGCCCGCCGTCCGTGCGTCGCGCGTGGACGTCATCCAGGCGCTGCGATCGGAGTGAGGACGGAGCCACGCGTTCGTCCCGCGGCGGATGGAACGAGAGGATCGGGGGATATTCCGTGGGAGGTTGATATGCATGACACGAAGGAGCGGTTGTCTCTATTTTGGATCTTCGCGTTATTAAACTACCTGTATGCGGACGTGCTCGCCCTGTTCGCTTTCGTTGGCTCGCCGAATTCAGCCCCGCACCTCCCACAATGGGCTCTGCTGGGTTCAGCGGTCTTGATGGAAATACCCATCGCCATGATTCTGGCGTGTCGACTGCTTCCGTTTAGAGCGAACCGGCTGGCGAATATCATCGCGGGCGGCATTCTGACCCTTGTAAACGGTTTCCTGACCTTCGTTCTGCCTCTGACTAACGGTGACTTTCGGGATCCCGTTTTTCCAGCCTACGTGTTCTTCGCGACGATCGAGACTGTATGCACCGTGGTCATCATCCGGCAGGCGTGGACCTGGTCAGGGGTTGAGACTGTCCGCATGTCGTAACTGGTGAAAAATCTGTGTTTGGAACACGCGAACCCTCTGACAAAGCACGATTCCGCCGGTCCGGCGACCGCTATCGGCACTTTTCCTCTCGAGTCGACTTTGAGATGACGCTGCTGAGCCGGCGTTGATTCGCCAGATTCTCCGTGTTTTCTCCGTGTCTTGACGACAACGGACGGAATCTCACGACAGGTACGATGCGCTAACTCGTTGGGAAATCTACTCTTCGAAATCTGGGTCGCGGCTTGCCGTCGACGGTGAGCGTAACCGAGAGCGACGACATCCCGGCGCCGATTTTAGGCAAGTGATGCGCCGGTGGAGTGGCCTCGGGATGACGGCTGAAACGCGAGACTTTTTCCCGGATTCTGCGTATGGCTTCTTCAGGAAGGTGCAAACGATGGCCGAGCGTCTCGTCTGGCTCCGTAGCGCTCCCTCCGACGTCCGCTACGCCCTCCGGCAGCTCCGCAAGAGCCCGGGCTCTACCACCATCTCGGTTCTCACGCTCGCCCTCGGCATCGGCGTCACGACGGCGATCTTCTCCGTCGTCTACGGCGTCCTGCTCCGTCCTCTTCCGTACGCCGACCCAGACCGGATCGTCTCGATCTTCGAGGTCACCTCGAAGGGCCACCCGTCGCGCCTCGCGGATCCCAACTTCGACGACTTCCGCGACCAGAGCCGCAGCTTCCAGGCGATCGCCAAGTACACGGACTGGACCGCGTCCGTCGCGGGCGCCGCGCAACCCACGCGCACGACGGTCGCCGCCGTTTCACCCGAGTTCCTCCGCGTCCTCGGCGTCGCGCCGGTCCTGGGCCGCGGCTTTGCCGACGCCGACGCGCGCAAGGGCGCCGCTCCGACCGTCCTCGTGAGCTCCGGCTACTGGCGCCAGTATCTCGGCTCGCCGGGGGACCTCTCGCAGGCCCACCTCAAGGTCGACGGCGCGATCTTCTCCGTGATTGGCGTCCTGCCCCCTGGCTTCCGCTTCCCGGAGGACGCCGAGCTCTGGATCCCTGCTGGCCTCGACGGCGAAAATCCGAGCCGCACCTCGCACAATTACAGCGCGATCGCGCGCCTGAGGGACGGAGCCACGGTCGTGCAGGCGAACGGCGAGATCTCCGCGATCGCGCGGCGAATCCACGAGGCCTCCACCGAGAAAGGGGATTATCTCCTCGCGGACGGCCTGGTCACGCCGCTACGTGACGCGCTCACCGGCAAGGCGCGCCTCCCGCTCCTCGTCCTCCTCGGCGCGGTCGGGTTCCTCCTTCTCGTCGCATGCGCCAACGTCGCAAACCTCCTCCTCGCGCAGGCCTCGGCACGGCAGCGCGAGCTCGCGATCCGCAGCGCCCTCGGCGCGGCGCGCGGACGCATGGTCCGCCAGTTCCTGACCGAGGCGCTCGTGCTCTCGCTCGTCGGCGGCGCGCTCGGAATCCTCCTGGCGCTCGGAGGCGTCGCCTGGCTCGTGGCCCTCGCCCCGCCGGGCCTGCCGCGCCTCGAGAGCGTCGCAGTCAGCGTTCCCGTTCTGGCGTTCGCGCTCCTGCTCTCGACCGCGGTTGCAACCGGCCTCGGCGCGTTCACCGCCGCGCGCGCGACCTCCGGCAGTCCTCATGGAAGCCAGGATCTGATCTACAGCGGCCGCGGTTCGGCGGGCTCGCACCGGAGCCGCCGCGCCGGACGGATCATCGTCGCCGCGCAGGTCGCGATCACGCTCGTGCTCCTCGTTGGTGCCGGTCTCTTCGGGCGCAGCCTGATGAAGGCGCTCGAGGTCAACCCCGGATTCCGCGTCGAGAGGATCGTGACGATGGACGTTTCCCTGCCGTGGACCGACGACGCGAAGGCCAAGACGGGGCAGGCGGCGTTCTACGCGAACCTCATCGAGCGGCTCCGCGGCATCCCCGGCGTCGAGGCGGTCGGCGCGACCAGCGGCCTCCCGATGGACGGCGGCCACCCCGACGGCCAGTTTCTCCTGATGACGCCGGAGGAGCTGCCGAAGAGCTTCGACGCGCTCCGTCCGTTCGCCGAGCAGAAGGAGCGGATCGGCAACGCGGACTTCGTCGCCGCGACCGACGGCTACTTCCGCGCGCTCGACATCCCTCTCGTGCGCGGCCGGCTCTTCGACGCGCGCGATTCCGCGGACGCGCCGCACGCCGCCGTCATCACCGCGTCGCTCGCGCGCGAGCGGTTCTCGGATCGCGATCCGATCGGCCGCACAATCGAGTTCGGCAACATGGACGGGGACCTGCGCCTCCTAACGATCGTCGGCATCGTGGGCGACACGCGCGAGTACGGTCCCGACGCGCCGCCGCGCCCGACCGTTTACGTGAGTCTGTCCCAACGCCCGCGCGCGGAGGTCAGCGTGACGCTGCGAAGCGCCACAAATGCCGACACGCGCCTGGTCGCGTCGGCGGCGCGGGACATCCTGCGCGAGCTCGACCCCGAGGTCCCCGCGCGATTCCGGACCCTCTCCCAGGTCTATGCCGCGTCGCTGGGCTCGCGACGGTTCAACGTGATCCTGGTCGGCTTTTTCGGCGCCACCGCCCTGCTCCTCGCGACCGCGGGCGTGTTCGGCGTGATGGCCCACTCGGTCAACCGCCGCACCCGCGAGATCGGCGTGCGCGTCGCGCTCGGAGCGGCCACGCGGGACGTGCTCTCGTTGATCGTGGGGGAGGGATTGCGGACCGTCCTGATCGGCGCCGCGCTCGGCCTTGCGGGCGCGCTCGTCCTGACCCGCACGGTCTCGTCGCTGCTCTTCGGCGTCACGGCGACGGATCCAATTGCGTTCGGAGGCGTGACGGCGCTGCTGCTCACGTCAGCCCTCCTCGCCTGCTACCTTCCCGCCCGCCGCGCCGCCAAGGTCAACCCTCTGGTGGCGCTGAGGGCGGAGTAGTTAGTCCCGCTCTCCGACCGGCGGGAGCAGCGAGTTCGTTCTCGCTCTCCCCCGGCGATCTCCCCCGCTACCGATCGTCGGAAGTGGTCCGTGCTCGGGACTGACTGCAGAAGGACTTCACGGGTTTCGTCGACCTGACACCAAGTGTTTTGCAGCGACACCGTCGAGCAGACGCTTACGGTGCCGGAAACTCGTAAGTTCCTACACCCAACCTGAGGTGCAAAGATGAGCGGCGTGAGATTCTCCGTGTTTTCTCCGTGTCTTGACGAAAACCGACGAAATCATCCGGACGCTTTTCGGAGAGGGAGGCCGCAGGGAGGACCGCGCGAGGCGTGGCGGAGCGGGGAGCCGGGTGATATGGTGACGCGACGATGGGGTTGCGCCGCGGCGTCTACATAGTTCCCACCAACCGCTGGTACATCGAGCGCACCGTCTGGCTGATCGCCGGCGTCGTGCTTCTGGCCAGCACCGCGCTCGCGGCCTTCGTGCATCCGATGTGGATCCTCTTGACGATCGCGACGGCGCTCGCATCGATCAACGTGGCCCTGACGGGTTTCTGCGTCGTGGGCAACGTGCTCTACCGTCTCGGCTTCGAACCCATGCTCCGAGATCCCGGTCGGCGCGGGGGCTTCTACTTCATGCAGACGGATCACTGGTATCTGGAGCGGCGGATCTACCTCGCGGTCGGGTTCAACCTGACGGTCGCGTCGGTGCTGTCTCTCGTGCACTCTCCGTGGTGGCTGCTGTTCACCGGATTCGTCGGCGCGGCCATGGTGTGGTTTGCGGCCACCGGGTTCTGCATCATGGCGAACGGTCTGTACTGGCTCGGGGCCGAGCCCCGTCTGGCGCCCGAGTACGGCACCGGCCGTGAGGTCCCCTCCCGCGCCGATCAGCCCGTTCGCGCCTGAGAGACACGCCCCGCCGAACCGGCGGGCCGGCCGGATCGCCGGCGCCCCGGCCGGCTTCGATCGGTATGGATCTTCCCTCCCGGAGCGGATTGCGATAAAAAGCGCCGAGACTAGCTGGAAATGAGCGAGACCCCGACCGCCGACGCCGGCGAGTTCTACCGCGCCGCCAACCCCATCCCCCACGGGGGCCGGGCGAAGCGCATCGTCCGGGACCACCCCGAGGTCCGGAAGCTCATCGGCCGGAACGTCGGCACCTTCTGGATCACGGCCGGGATCGTCGCCTTTCAGGTCGCGATGGCGTGGGCCCTGCGGGGCAGCCCCTGGTGGCTCGTCGTCGCGGCGGGGATCCTCGTCGGCTCCCTCGCGGACCACGCCCTGTGGGTCATCATCCACGAATGCACCCATAACCTGATCTTCCGGTCCCCCGTCGCCAACACGCTGACGGGCATGCTCGCGAACTTCCCCATCGTCGTGCCCGGGGGCTCCGTCTTCTTTCAGCGCTACCACATGAAGCACCACGCCTATCTCGGCGTGTACGACCACGACGCGGACGTGCCGAACCACTGGGAGGCGAAGCTCGTCGGGAACTCCACGTGGCGCAAGGCGGTCTGGCTCCTGCTCTTCCCGGTCGTCCAGCTGACGCGGCCGCCCCGCCTGAAGGAGCTCAAGCCGATCGACCGCTGGGTCGTCATCAACTTCGTCGTGCAGATGGCCTTCAACGCCGCGATCTTCTTCCTGATCGGCCCGGCCGCGCTCGTCTACCTTTTCGTTTCGTCCTTCTTCTCGATCGGCGGCGCGCCGCTCGGCGCCCGCTGGATCCAGGAGCACTACGCGATTTTCCCGGGCCAGGAGACCAACGACTACTACGGCTGGTTGAACCACATCCAGCTCAACATCGGGTACCACAACGAGCACCACGATTTCCCGTCGGTGCCCTGGAACAAGCTGCCGGACGTCAAGCGGATCGCTCCCGAGGCGTACGACACGCTGCGCTATCACCCCTCCTGGACCGGGCTCGCGTGGCGTTTCGTCACCGATCCGAAGATCTCGCTCTACTCGCGCAATGTCCGCCCCGACCGCGGCGACTTCCGACTCGTCGAGGAGCTGCCGGACGGCGTGAAGGGTACCGGCGCCACGCCCGAGTTCGCGCCGGTCGATCCGGCCGGGCCCGTCCCTCCCGCCGGCTAGCCCCGCTCGTTCAGCGCGACGGCACCCCCGCGCAGGGCGGCTCCTCGCCCAGAACGGCGCGGGCGAGGTCCCCCCGCAGGAAGAGCACGTTGGTCCGCTCCTCGAGGGCGGCGAGCGCCGTCTTCGCGCTCTCCTCGTCCGCATCGGCGAGCTGCAGGCGCCGGTCGTCGACGGCCCCCGCCTCGCCGCGGCCCTCCCGCGCGAGCGCCTCCGCCGCCGTGACGTCCTGCTCGGCGATGCCCTGCGAGCGGCGCGCGAGGCTGTGCTCCGCCTCCGCCCGAGCCGCCGTCGCCTCGGCCCGCCGGACCGCGATCTCGAGGTCGGACTCGCGGGCCTCGCGCTCGGCCTCGGCGCGGAGCACGCTCGCGTGCGCCTTCGCCTCCGTGTCGTCGAGCCGGCCACCCGCCCAGAGCGGGATCGCGAGCGAGACGCCGACGCTGAAGTTGTTCTCGTTGAAGCTGTTGTAGTACTTCGCGTAGTACGAGGGCAGGCGCTGGTACTGCACCGAGGCCTCGACCGTCGGCCAGCGCTTCGCGGAGAGGCGCGCCGACCGACCGAGGAGCTCGATCTGCCGGTCGAGGGACTTCAGCTGCGGGTCGGCCTTCTTCGCCACCGTCAGGTTGTCGGTCTCGACCTCGTCCCGGAGCACCGACTCGGTCTCGCTCGAGAGCCGCAGCGGCGCGGTCGCCGGCCAGCCGATCAGCCGCTTCAGCTCGAGGCCGTCGAGGTCGCG
>CAVXOX010000006.1:0-63598 GCA_963763535.1 uncultured Acidobacteriota bacterium | reverse complement strand
AGGAGAACGTCGGGCCGGTAGAGATCGCAGAGCTCGGCGGCGCGGCGGGCCGCACGCCCGGGCCCCTCGCCCGTCGCCGCCGCGCGCACGCCGTCGGGGAGACGCCGCGCGGACAGAGCCCCGAGCTCCTCCGGCATCGCGGTCACGATCAGGACGCGCGCGTCTATCGGCCGACATACCCCTTCTCCCGAAACCACGCGACCGCGCGCGACAGCGCTTCCTCGACGGGCGTCTGCGGCAGCCCGAGCTCGCGGATCGCCTTGGCCGGGTCGAAGAACATCCTGTGGCGTCGACATCCGCACGCTCTCGAGCGAGACGCGCGGCGGGCGTCCGGTCACTCGCGCCGCGCCGGTCGTCACGGCCGCCGCCGCGAGCGGGATCCAGTGGGGGAGCCGCACGCGGGGGGCGGGCAGCCCGGTCAGCCGCGCGAGCGTCTCGAGGATTTCCCGGAGCGTCATGTCGCGGTTGCCGAGGATATATCGCTCGCCGGCGCGACCCCGCTCGGCCGCGGCGAGGTGGCCGGCGGCGACGTCGCGCACGTCGACGAGATTGAGCCCCGTGTCCACGTACGCGGGCATCCGGCGGTTCAGGAAGTCGACGATCATCTGCCCGGTCGGCGTCGGCTTGATGTCCCCCTCGCCGACCGGCGTGGACGGATTGACGATCACGACCGGGAGCCCCCGGGCGGCCCACGACAGCGCGACGCGCTCGGCGTCGTACTTGGACTTCTTGTAGTGGCCGATGATGCGCGCACGCTCGACCGGCGTCGTCTCGTCGGCGGGCGATCCGTCGCGGGTCAGCCCGAGCGCCGCGACCGAGCTCGTGTACACGACGCGATCGACGCCGGCCGCGGCCGCGGCGGCGAGGACGTTGTCCGTGCCGCCGGCATTGGCGCGATAGAGCTCGTTCGGGTTTTGCGCCCACAGCCGGTAGTCGGCCGCGACGTGGTAGAGCGTGCGCACGCCGGAGAGCGCCGGGACGAGCGAGGCGGCATCGGTGAGGTTCCCGACGACGATCTCGACCGGCAGGCCATCGAGGTTGTCGCGCCGGCTCTCCGGGCGAACGAGGCAGCGCACCGCCCGGCCGCGGGCGAGCAGGGCGCGAACGACGTGGGAGCCGACGAAGCCGGTGCCGCCGGTGACGAGGTTCATAGGCGCTTCGAAACGGTAGAGGCGGGGCTCGTCCCCGCCCGCGGGCGGCCGCAGGGGCCGCCCCTACGGGGAAGCCTCCGCTACGCGGCCAAATTCCAGGCGATCATCCGGACCATGTCGCCGGGGTGCTTGGGCAGCTCGCGGACGACCGAGGCCTCGAAGCCGGAGTGCATCGCGCAGTTCGAGCAGAGCGGATCCTGGCGCGATTCCCAGTACTCCCAGTCGGTGCCGTTCCAGAACTCCTCGAAGGTCGGCGACCAGGTCTTGCCGATCAGGTAACAGGGGCCCTTCCAGCCGTTCGGCGTGTACGTCACGGTCGACCACGGCGAGCACTTGTAGTCGCGCAGGCCCGCGGCGAACTCGAGGAACATCGGCGTCGACGTCAGCCGGTACTTCTTGGAGATGTCGAGCACCCGGCGGAACTTCTGCTGCATCTCGGAGCGGTTGAGGAAGATGTCGCTGTCGACCGACTCGTACTGGTAGCCCGGCGACACGAGCATGCCCTCGACGCCGAGGTCGGTCAGGAGCTTGCAGAGCTCCTCGACCTCGTCCATCGAGGTCTCCTTGAAGATCGTGGTGTTGGCCATGATGTGGTGGCCGAGCTTCACGCCGTCCTTGATCATCGCGATCGCCTTGTCGAAGACGCCCTCGCGGTCGCAGACGTAGTCGTGGGTCTCCTTCATGCCGTCCAGGTGCACGTTGATCGTCAGGCGCTTGTGGGGCGGGATCGTGCCGTAGAGGTTCTCGTCGAGGAGAAGCCCGTTCGTGCACAGGATGATCTGGCGCTTGCGCCGGATGATCTCCGAGACGAGCTCCGGCAGCTCCGGATAGATCGTCGGCTCGCCGCCGCAGATCGAGACGGTCGGAGCCTGCGAGATGTCCACGGCCTCGAGGCACTTCTCGAGCGGCAGCCGGTCCTTCAGCTTCCCCGTGTGCCGCTCGATCGCGCAGCCGATGCACGCGAGGTTGCAGGTGTAGAGGGGCTCGAGCATCAGGACGAACGGATACCGCTTGTTGCCGCGAATCGCGTTCTTGACCTGGTGCTGGACGTTGTCGGTCAGCATGTGGACGGGGAATCGCATCAGTTCACTCCGTGCTCGGTGGCGCGCTCGGCCTTCTCGCCGGCGTCGTTTTGAAAACGGTTCTTCGGTTCCGACTCGCGCGTGTAGAGGGCCAGCGCGCGCAGCGAGAACACCGTGGCGTACAGGTGATAGCGCAGATAGAAGACCTTGGGGAATCCGGTCGCGGTCCAGTGGTCGTCCTTCCAGGAGCCGTCGTACTGCTGGTTCGCGAGGAGGTATTCGACCCCGCGCCGCACCGCGTCCGAGCCGCGGTCGCCGGTCGAGAACAGCGCGACGAGCGCCCAGGCGGTCTGCGAGGGTGTCGACGGGCCGATGCCCTTCGTCGACGGATCGTCGTAGGAGTGCGGGAGCTCGCCCCAGCCGCCGTCGGGGTTCTGCTGCGCGCGGATCCAGTCGGCCGTCTGCTGGAAGCGCGGCTGCCGCAGGTCCTCGCCGGCGTGCAGGAGCCCGCGCAGCGCCAGAAACGAGCCGTAGATGTAGTTGCAGCCCCAGCGGCCGTACCAGGTGCCGTCCGGCAGCTGCTTTGCGTCGAGGAACGCCGCGGCGCGGCGCACGGCCGAGTGTCCGGCCGGGACGCCGATCGCGTGAAAGGCCTCGAGCGCGCGTCCCGTGATGTCCTCGCAGCTCGGGTCGATCATCGCGTTGTGGTCGGCGAACGGGATGTAGGTCAGGACCTCGTTGTCGCAGTCCTTGTCGAAGGCGCCCCAGCCGCCGTCGCGATTCTGCATCGCCATCATCCAGGCCTGGCCGCGGGCGACCGCGCCCTGCCGGGCGAGGTCTTCGGACTCGGCGGGAAAGCGCACGCGCGAGAGCGCGGTGAGCACCTCGGCGGTGTCGTCGGTGTCCGGGTACCACTCGTTGGCGTACTCGAAGTACCAGCCGCCCGGCTCCGCGGCGGGGCAGGCCTTCTTCCAGTCGCCGACCTCCTTGACCTCGCGATCGAGCAGCCACCGGCCGGCCTTGAGGAGCACGGGGTCCGACGGCGTCGAGGCCCGCGTCGGAGAGCGCCTCGATCACGAGCGCGGTGTCCCAGATCGGGCGAGAAGCAGGGCTGGAGGTGCAGGGTCTCGTCGTCCTCCATCTCGAGCTTCTCGAGCTCGCGGACCTGCGCCGCGAGGCGCGGGTCGTCGAGGGCGTAGCCGAGGCAGCGGAACGCGATGATCGTGTTGATGATCGGCGGGAAGATCGCGCCGAGCCCGTCGGACTTCACCAGCCGCTCGTGGATCCAGGATTCGCAGACCTCGAGGGCGCGCTTGCGGAAGGGCGTGAAGCCCGCCGCCTCCGCCCGCTTGAACCAGCCGTCGATCCGCGTGAAGAAGCCGCGCCAGGACCGCTCCCGCCGGCTCCGCGAGACGTGCGCCGACCGTCCTCGGCACGTGGAGCTCCGGAATCGCGGCATGGTCCGGAACCGCGCAGAACGGTTTCTTTGCCCAGATGATCGACAGCGGCACGACGATGCCGCGCGACCAGGAGGACATCTTGTAGATGTTGAAGATGAAGGAGTCGGGAAGGAGCACGATCTCCGGCGGCACCGCCGGAGTGTCGTCCCACGAGCACTGGCCGAAGATCGCGAGGTAGATCCGCGTGAAGGAGTTGCAGGCCTCGATGCCGCCGAGGGACAGGATCGTCTCGCGGGCGCGCGCCATGGGCGGCGCGACGGGATCGTCGCCCACCAGCTTCAGGACGAAATAGGCCTTCACCGAGGCGCTCAGCTCGGCGGGACCCCCCTCGTAGATCGCCCAGCCCCCGGTCGGTAACTGCTTACGGCGCAGGTGCTCCGCGGCTTTCCGGACGCGCTCCTCCCCGGTCCGCCCGAGGAAGTGCATCGTCAGCACGTACTCGGATTCGAGGATCGTGTCGCCCTCGAGCTCCGCCGACCCAGTGGCCGTCCCCGGCCTGGATGGCGAGGAGGTACCGCTTGGAGGCCTCGACGGCGTTCCCGACGGAGGTCTGGATGGGATTGAGTTGCGCGCTGTCAGACCCGGAGCCCGTGTCTTTACGGACCGGCATTCTCTACCCTCGTGTACTGGTTCTTGAGTCGGGCGGGTATCCCACCACCAGCGCCGAAGTCGGCCCTGTTCCGCCCAGACTCATAAGTCTATACCATAGAGGCTTGCGGGACCGATAACCGGGGGGAACGTCCATGAAACGTCTCGCTCTACTCCTGTTCGGGGGCCTCCTGGCCGCCGCCGCGGGCCTTTCGTCGACCTATTACGCGATCGAGCTGAAGGGCGGTTCGCGGCTCTATGCCCTCGACGAGCCCGTCCAAAAGGGGCGGGTGTTCCTCTTCCATCGGTACCCCGACGGGACCTACATGAGTTTATCCGCCGTTGAGGTCGGCAGGGTGGTGACCCTCTCGGAGGCGCCCCAGCCGGACCGTCACGCCCCCGGCGAGACGCTGTACATCGGCCAGCCCCTCTGGGGTCCGAGCGCTCCGGCGCCCCAGGTCGACGCCCCCGCCGGTCCGCCGTACTCGGACGCGGGCTATGCCGGCGATGGGTACGGCTACTACGACTGGGGCTGGGGCGGCGGATCGGCGCCGTCCCGTCCGCCCGGCCGGGTGCCTCCGGGCCGCATCGGCCCGAACGGCTACCCGATCCTCGCCCCGCCGGGATCTCCCGGATCGACGCCGCCTCCGATCGGGTCGAACGGCTTCCCGATCATTTCGCCTCTGCCCACCCTCCTCGAAATCCGGCCCTCGCCCCGCTCGGCCCGAGCTTCGACGCGCGTCCCCGCCGCGGGGCGGCGCCGCGGCGCCCGCACTGACGTGAGAACCATGATCGTCGGGACCGCGCTCGAGGCCGCGGCGGTGCTCGTCTGCGCCATCTCGGGAATGATCACGGCCGCGCGCAAGAACATGGACATCGTGGGCACGTACTGCCTCGCGATCGTGACGGCGTTCGGCGGCGGGACGCTGCGCGACCTCCTGATCGATCGGCGCCCGTTCTTCTGGGTGAGCCACGACCAGTACCTGCTCATCATCGTCGCGCTCTGCGTCGCGTTCGTGTACAGCAAGCCGTTTCACGCGCGGGCGAGCCGATGGCACAGGCAGGGACTGGTGGTCGACGCGATGGGGCTCGCGCTCTTCACGCTGACGGGCGTCGGCTTCGCGCTGGAGAAGGGACTGCCGCTCTTCGTCTCCTCGCTCATCGGCGTCATCACGGGCACCTTCGGCGGCGTCCTGCGCGACGTCGCCTCGATCGAGATCCCGCTGCTCTTCCGCCCGGGTGAGCTCTACGCGATCTCCTCGTTCGCCGGCGCCTGGGTCTACATCGGCGGCCTGCGGTTCGGCGTGCCGTCGGGCGTCGCCGGGATCCTCGCGGCGCTGACCATCGTGGGTCTGCGGGTGATCTCGCACGCCTTCGGGGTCCGCGTGCCGGACCCGCTGTGGATCAAGAGAGAAGTGAAGGCGATCCGCGAGATCCGAACGGCGAGGTCCGAAAGCAAATCGTAGGCGCCCCGCTCCGTCTCAGGGCCGGATGAGCGCCTTCACGACGGACAGGCTCTCCATGTCTTCCAGGGCCCGGTCCGCCTCGCCCAGCCCGTACTCGCGCGTGACGAGCTCCCGCCAGCGGAACCGCGCCTCGTGCCGCCGCATCATCGCGAGCGCGCGGTGGAGGTGCGTGAACTCGTAGCCCCAGCAGCCGAGGACCGTCGCGTGGCGGCGGTTGACGTGGCGATGGGGATTGATCGCGACGTCGCCGGCATCGGTGTACTGGCCGACGACGACATAGCGGCCGTCGTCTCGGAGCATCTCCAGTCCCTCGGGCAAGGCCGCCGGGTTTCCCGAGGCCTCGATCACGACATCGGCGCCACGGCTCGACGTGCGGTCCCGGACCCAGCGCACCCGCTCCGCCGGATCCTGCGCCTCGGCGATGTCGAGGGTGTCCTCGGCGCCGAGCCGCCGCGCGGCCTCGAGCCTCGTTCGCGGCGAACCGACCACGAGGACACGCAGCGCGCCGGAGAGCTGCGCGAAGATCGCCGCGTTCAATCCCACGGGCCCGCTGCCCTGGACGACGACGGTGTCGCCCATCCGCACGCCGGCGCGCTCGACCGCGTGAAAGCCGGTCGGCAGACCGCAGCCGCCGCCGAGGAAGTCCTCGGGGGCGAGGCCATCGGGCAGCGGCACGAGGCGCACGCCGGGCAGGATCTCGATGCGTTCCGCCCAGCCGCCGAGGATCCCGTCCGAGGCGGCGGCGGTGATCCCGTAGACGCGTCGGTGCGGACAGCGCGTCGCGGCCTTCGCGACGAGACAGTGCCAGCAGGCGCCGCAGCTCCCGTACACGTCGTAAAACGTGACGACGGTGCCGGCCTCGATCTCGCGGCCCTCGACGTCGCGGAGCGATCCGCTCTTCTCCAGGACTCGGCCGACGCTGACATGACCCGGCACGATCGGATACGGGACGCCGGGAAGGCGGCCGTGAAAGAGGTGCACGTCCGTGCCGCAGACCTCGCTCGCGACGGTCTCGAGCACGGCGCCGCCGTCGCGCGGCCGCGGCGCGGGGACGCTCCTCTTCTCGAGGCGCCCCGGGCCGGTCATGAAAACGGCGTCGACGCTGTCGCGGCTCATTCGTTCAATCGTATATTTCGAACCGGATGCGCGCGGCCCGACCCGGATTGCTGTCGGCATTTCTCGCGGCCTCGGCGGCCGTCGTTTGCGGCCAGGCGTCTCCCGCTCCGACGACGGCCCTCCCAGACGCCTCCGCGTCTCCGGCCCTCGCTGTGCCGAACGCCTCGGCGTCGCCGACGATCGCGCCGGTCGACCTGCTCGGCGGCCTGGTCAAGGACGGCCACCTGAAGGTCGAGGCCGACCTCCATGCGGGCAGCGTCCCGGCGATTCCGAAGTACGCGCTCGTCGTCGAGGGGTCGCCGAAAATGACCGTCGAAGCCGACGCGGCCGACGGCGCCGTGACGAAGATGAAGTTTCTCGTCGAGAACGGAAAGCTCATCGTGCGGGGCTCGGGCCTGCGCCCCAGGGTCTCGATCGAGGAGCTCGACTTCCAGGCGCCTCAGGGCGTCACGGCCATGAAGTTCCATGGGATCGGCATCTGGAAGCCGATCGTCGCGATCTTCGGCGGCATCGCGCGTTCGGCCGTGAAGAAGATGGAATTCCGCACCGACATTCCGTCGGTCCTGAAGGGCGAAATCCTCGGGGGGAAGAAGACGGCTCCATCCGAGGCGCCCGCGCCGGCTCCCGCTCCCGCGGCCGGCCCCTCGATGATGGACCTGGTGGACGAGGTGCGTCTGTTCGACCTGAGGGTCACGGCGTTTCCCGGCAGGCCCATGCGCCTGCGGCCCTTCGTCGAGTTCGACACCGCGTCACACCCGGCGTCGGGCGAAGCGATGGTCCTCTCGATCGAGAAGGGCACGTACCGGCCGGCCCGCGGCGGTGCGCCGAGCTTCGTCGAATTCTCCGGCCATCTCGAGGGCGAGATCGAGAATGGCGTCATGGAGTTCGAGGCGAACCGGTCGACCATCTCCCGCGGCCGCCTCGCGGGCGCCGCCTTCCAGCTGACGACGCTCGACGACGGCAGGATCGCCTCGTCGCTCCAGGCCCGGCAGCTCTTCTTCGAGCTCTCGTCGGGGAAGTTCGTCGTCCCCGGCGGGCTCGGCGTCGAGCTCGACGCCGGCTCGACCTTCGACGTCCGCGACCTGAAGGTCACGACGGCGGGACACTTCTCGGGCCTCGCGAAGCTCGACCTCGCGGGCAAGACCGGCGAGCTCTCGCGCGAGGGGGCGACGATCTCGGCGGCGAACATCCGCCTGCGGACGGACGGCCTCACCGTCGTCGACGGGAAGGCCACGGGGCCGCTCGAGCTCTCGTTCGACTACCAGCTCGAATACCCGTTCGTCGTGAAATACCCGATCAAGGAGATTCCCGAGAAGAAGCTCGACCTCGACTTCCACGGCCCCTTCGCGGCGACCCTCTCGCTCCGGAATGCGGGCGCCGACTCCGGCGAGGTGACCGGCAACTACCTGTTCAGGGCGCCGTGGGACCCGATCGAGCAGGCTGCCCTCGTCGCGCTCGCGGCGAAGTGGCAGCAGGACCTCGCGATCAAGCACGTCGACTTCACGATCGTGCCGAAGATGTTCCGGCCGTGCGGCGAGACGTGCTTCACGCTCGAGATCGAGGTGACGGCCGAGAAGCGCACGGGGAAGAGCCGGCTGAAGAAGCTCTTCTCGCAGTTCTGCGCGCCCGTGGGGAAGGCCAACCTCTTCGTCGACAGAGCGGAGCGTGCGTTCATCCTGAAGGACGTCAAGATCGAGACGCATTGCAAGGGCGTCGTCGGGTGGGTCATCAACTTCCTGTCCCCGTTCCTGACGAAGACCTACAGCGAGATGAAGCTCTTCCAGATGCCCTCGAACCTGCCGATGACCATCGAAACGGTGCGCGGCGGCGCCCACGTGGTCGAGATCGCCGGCTCGATCGAATGGTCGGCGGGGAAGCCGAAGCCGGAGTTGCCGCCGAAGCCGCAACCCGTCACGGTCGAGCCGGGCAGGTAGGCCCTTCCCCCTCTCCCATCGGGAGAGGGGCAGGGGTGAGGGGCGCCCTATCGCCGTCCCGACTCTACGGAGCCGGATACACCCGCGGATACCTCTTCAGCATCCCGTCTTCCTTCATCACCTTCTCGATCGCGTCGATGTCCCACGGTGCGTCGTTCGAGACGACCTCGGCGCCCTTGTCGGTGATGAAGATGATGTCCTCGAGCCGGACGTAGATCTTCTCGTCCGGCACCGTCAGCGCGGGCTCGATCGTGAACACCATGCCGGGCTTGAGCGGCCCGACGTGCGGGCCGTCGTCGTGCGTCGCCATGCCGACCCAGTGTCCGAGGTACGGGTACTCGCTCTCTCCGCTCTTCTTGTACTTCGTGACGAAGTCCTCCGCCGCCTTGCGGTGCGACGCCTTCGAGAACTTCGAGGACGCGAGGACCCGGTCCATCCCCGCGCCGGCCTCCTTGATCACTTCGCCGCTCGTCTTTCCGGGCGCGATCGCCTTCAGGATCTCGCGATAGCACGCCAGGTAGAAGCCGTACAGCTCGCGCTGCCAGGTCGAGAACTTCCCGTTGACCGGAAACATCCGCGTGACGTCGCTCTCGTAATAGCCGTAGTCGGGCGCGTAGTCCATCAGCAGGAAATCGCCGTCGAGCATCTTCCGCTTGCCCGCGTTGTAGTGCGGCCAGTACGCGTTCGGACCGCTGCCGATGAGCGAGAAGTACGCATCGCCCTGCGCGCCGTTGCGCCAGAAGACGAACTTGCCGACGCCATCGAGCTCGTGCTCGTACTGACCCGGCTTCACCGACTTCATCCCTTCGAGGATCGCGAGTCCGGCCAGATGTGCGGCCTTGCGGAGCATCGCGAGCTCGCGCTCGCTCTTGATGAGGCGGAGCGAGTCGACCGTGGGCGTGAGGTCTCGGACCTCGACGAAGGGGAACCGCTCCTTCACGAGCGTCACGAAGCGACCCTCACGCGAGGCGCGGCCGTCGAACGGATCGGCGGCGGCGTCGGCCGTGACTCGCAGCGCGAGATCGCGGCTCATCGAGCCGAGCTCCGCGGGCGCGAGCGGCGTGTACATCACCCGGTGGCCGCGCCGCAGGTACTGTCCCTCGATCTGCTCCGCGAGAGCATCGGTCGAGGCGACCGCGTCGATGCCGGAGAGCTTCTGGACCTCGTCCGCGTCCTCGGCCGAGAGCATCTTGCCCTCGCCGCGCTCGCGGCCCTCGTTGCGCCCCGGGAGAAAGAGCGTCGCCTTCTTCGTGGACCCGTCGAGGAGCAGGTACGCGTGGGGGACCTCGATGCCGCAGAGATAGTAGAAGTCGTTCGACTGCCGGAAGCGCGTGTAGCCGGCCGGGACCGGCGCTCCCTGCACGACGGCGAAGGCGTCCGCGCCGATCGTCTCGTAGACCTTCGCGCGCCGCGCCGCGAACTCCTCCGGCGGGAAGTCGGTCGTGAAGAGCGGGAAGCCCTCCTGGGCGACCGCGGCGGCGGCAGACAGAAGAAACGCGAGCGCCAGGACGACACGAGGAGCGCGAGACGGCATTGTCGGGGGTCCTCCTGGGCGGGGATGCTATCGCCCGGGAGTCCCGGCCGGGAAATCGGAGGCGGCGGCCGCGCGACCGCCGCCCCGAAAGACGGTCAGGGTTTCGGCGTCGGTTCGACCTTGGGCTTGTCCTTGCCCTCGACCTTCTTCGCCTCGTCCGAGACGGCCTCGCCGGCCTTCTTCGCCTCGCCGGCCGTGGCCTTGCCGGCCTTGTCGGCGTCCTTGACGGCGCCCTTCTCGACCTTCTTTGCCTCGTTCGCGGTGGCCTTGCCCGCCTTCGACGCGTCCGCGCCGACGGCCTTGCCGGTCTTCGCGGCGCCCGCGTCGACCTTTTTGGCCTCGGTACCGACGGCCTTGCCGGCCTTGTCGGCATCCTTGACGGCGCCCTTCTCGACCTTCTTCGCCTCGCTCGCGGTCGCCTTGCCGGCCTTGTCGGCGTCCTTCGCGGCGCCCTCGCCGACCTTCTTGCCCTCCGCGCCGACGGCCTTGCCCGCCTTGTCGGCGTCCTTCGCGACGTCCTTGGCCCCCTTGTCGACGTCCTTCTCGGCCGCCTTGGCGTCCTTCTTGGCGTCGCCCTCGAGCTTCTGAAGCTCCGACTCCTTCTTGGTCGGCTCGGGCGTCTGGGCGTTGGCTCGGCCCACCACCAGCAGGACTGCCGGCAGAGCGATCGCGAGCGCGCGGATCCACCGTTGCATGATTCCTCCTTCGTTCGTTTTTGTTGGGGTCCCGGTGACGAATCCGGCGAAGCCTATCGCATCGGCCTTCCGTTCCGCCGTCTTCAGATCTCGATCTGGAGGCGCAACTGGTAAAAGCGCGCCAGTCCCGTCGTTGCGGAGCGCTGCAGGCGTCCGTAGCCGTAGTCGAACTCGAAGCGTCCCCATTTCGTCGGGTACCAGGAAAGCGCGCCGCTCCACCGGTCGAACCTGCCGCCCTGGATTGCGCCGGAGGACAGGTCGATCCAGGAGTAGCGGGCGGCGAGCTCCCAGGCCCCGGCGCCGCCGCGGGAAAACGAGAACGGCGATGCGGGCAAAACGCGCCCGAAGTAGCCCTTCGTCCGTTCGTACGGACGGGTTTCGCCCGTGAGAACCCAGGACGCCGCGACGTACCAGCCCGTGAAGCGAGGTTCGCCGGAGGCGGGCGCCGACACGTCGGCGAGCGTGTACTCGGCGGTCAACGTAAAAGGACCCTCGACCGCCGCGAGCTCGAACCCGAGGCCCGTCGTGTGATTCGCGTCGAAAGACGGCGTCTCCACGAAGTAGGGCGCCTCGTGGACCTCGGGCCGGCTTCGCGCCCGCACGGATCCGCCCTGCGCCTGCGAGTAGTCCGCCGAGACGCCGAGGTGGAGGAGCCGGCGCCCGCCGTCCTCGTCGACGGCGAGGCCCGTCAGGCGCCCAGCTGTACGAGTTCCCGCTCTCGGAGAAGGACAGATCGTCGGTCAGCCAGTTGTTGAACCAGCCGGCCGACCACGTCATGCGCTCGCCGGCCGCCGTGCCCGTGAAGCGCACGCCGAGCTCGTGGGATTTCTTGAAGGCCTCCGACATCGTCGAGCGCTCCATGAACGAGAGGTCCTCGCCGTGCGAGAGCCGCTCCATGCCGACGCCCTGCTCCTGCTCGCCCACGGTGACGGTCGCGTAATCGGCCGAGCGGCACCGAGACGTTCAGGTCGTAGATCGTCCAGCTGCTCTCGTCGTCGTTCTGGTCGAGACCGTTGTAGTTGGCGTTGACGTCGAAGCTCCAGGGGAACGGGGCGGTGAGCTGCCCGAGGAGCTCGAGCCGGCTGATGCGGAACTCCTGCGCGTTCGGGAGATCGCCGACCTGCGAGACGTTCGCGGTATTCTGCGAGAAGAACGCCGCGTCTTCCATGGCCGTGACGTGGAGTTGGAGATCGACCCACGACGTCGAGAGCTCGTTCCAGGGGCGGACCGAGGCGGGGACAGGAGATGGATCCTGCGCCGCGAGAGGAGCCGACGCCACCGCCAGCCCGAGGACGGCCGCGATCGTGCCGGAGCTCCTCCTCGCGGACACGGGTAGGAAACCTGCTGGCTACTTCTCGATCTGGAGCTTCATGCCTTCGGCGGCGATCTTGAGCGAGGCTCCCTTCGTGACGCTCGTCAGGAGGATCGAGACGCCATTGGCGTTGGTCAGCGCCGCCGCGCCCTTGCCCTTGCCGGCGGTCGCGCCGGCGCCGCCCGCCGCGTACACGCCGTTGAAGTCGTCGAGGCTCTTCAAGTTGTAGATGTTGCCCTTCGCCTTCACGTCGGTCATCCCCACCTCGCCGATGGAAAGTCCGTCGACCTTGACCCTGTAGCTCTTGCCCTTGTAGGTCAACGTCCCGTGTCCCCAGCTCCAGCCGATTCCGGCCGCGACCGAGCCCTCGGTCAGTTTCAGTGTCGCGTCGATCTTCTTCTCGTCGGCGAGCGACGAGCTGGCCGCGAGCGCCACCAGCGCCGCGGCGAGGACGATGCCGGTCCACTTCCGGTGCATGGGCGACCCTCCTTTTTCGATTCCGAGGCCGGCGCCGGGGGATTCCGGCGGCGACGATCGATCAGAACGTGATGATCACGTACGCCTTGGGTCCATAGTAGCTGTACCGGAACTCGACGAGCGTGTTGAGGTCCTCCCTCTTGATGTGGAACTTGCTGTACTTGAAAGCCGCTCCGACGCCGAAGTTCCGGGAAGCGAACCAGTCGATGTGCGGCTCGACGACGAAGACCGAGCCGACTGTAGGGTGGACGGGCGCGAAAATGCCGTTGAAGATCATGCCCGTCGAGAGCCGGTCCCCTAGCTTGAAGTCCGCGTCGATGCCGAGGAGCGGCACCGGAACCGAAACCTTCGCTTCCTTCGTGACCGTCTGACCGACGATCGGGCCGCCGGGTCCGACGACGCCGGCCGCGGCGGAGAGATCCGCCTTGAGCATCGCGTACGCGCCCCGAGCGAGACCCCGAGCCTCCATGAGTCGTTCTGGACGAAGTTGTAGCGGAGGTCGACGTAGGGAAGCTCGGACTTCATCGACGTCCGCCACCGAGGCCCCGGCGGTGTACGTCGAGTCGCCGAACGGGACGTCGAAGGCGACCGTCCTCGTGTTGCTGCGCGTGAACTGGCTGTAGCCGAAGTCGAGTAGAACCGCTTCAACGGCTGCCAGTAATCCGCGGCCCGAGATCCTCCCGTCGAGGACTCGGCAGGCCGGTGACGGGTCTGCAGGCCGATTCCTCGCTCCGATGGGCCCTCCGGGGGTGAGGTTCTCCTGGAAGTTCACGTTCGTGGTGAACCAGGCGTACATGCCGCCGGGATCCAGCCGGAACGTATCGGCACGTCGCCCGGAAACTGCGCCTGGGCCGGCGTGGCGGCGAAGAGCAGAAGCAACGCGGCGAGAAACGGGAGTATTCTTCCCGTCGCGCTCGGCACGTCTTCGAGTGGGTTCCGGGTCAATCGCAAAGCCTTCCTCCTTCTGGAAACGCCGTCGTCAGGATGCGTCGCGAGCTTCGGAGCGTGCAGCCTATCGCGTGCGATCCCTTTCGAAAATCGCGTGCGACGTTCTGACTCGGAATCGGGTGAACGAGTGTTAAACGACGACAGTCGAATCCTCCTCAGAACAGCGTCCCCTGGATCAGCTTCGGCAGAACCGGAGTGAGCTGGATCTGGATGTTCCAACGCTGCCCGACCGGATCGGGCTGCGTCACCATGTACTGTCCCGCGAGCGAGACCTTGACCGGCAGCCGGCCGAACTTGACCACCTTGCCGACTCCGAGGCCGATGGGCACCGTCCATCGGTTGTTCGACGGCGCCTCCCAGTCGGCGAGGATGTTTCCGGAGTAGCCGACGTTCCAGCCACCCTCGAAGAAAAAGTTGATGATCGGCTGGAGGTTCATCTGGCTTCGTGTCCGGCCGGCTCGCGTCGCCCGCGAAGGACCACCACTTCTGCGGAAAAATCGCCGAGCGATGTACTTCTTCGTCATGTAGGCGACGACGACCGCCGGCCCGGCCTGCCACTTGCCCTTGTCCCGTGTAAACCGAGCCGGCCGTCGGGAAAATGAACGTCGGTCCGAGGCCGAGGAGCCAGTGGCCGCTGTGCGCCGGCGAGAAGAGTTCGAGCTGCGTCCAGTCGCCGAAGTTCGTGGTCCGCGCGTCCTCGCCCGTCGACGTCTCATACGGCGCGCTGTTGTAGACCTGGATCACGGGGCGCGTGATCAGATTGAGGTCCTGCGTGAGGCTCACCGGCATGACGGGCTGAAAGTTCAGGTTGTAGTTCCAGCGATCGTTCGTCAGCTGCACGTTGTTGAACTGGAACTGCAGCGACCAGAGGTTCGAGACCGGATTCGCCAGCTCCTGCGCGAGCTTGTTGGCGTCCGCCTGCTCCGGGTGATGCGCCTCCTCCTCGGTCACTTGAGCGGCGGCGTGGGAGGCCGCGAACATGAAGCGCGACGAGGAAACGGCAGTACGGATGGACCGGAGACGCCGGACATGTTTCACGAAGTCTCCTTCACAAGGGTTTTGCCGGGCCGATCTGCGGCGCGCGCACGGGTTTGGCCATGCCGAAGAAGATGGTCACGCCCTGGCCCCCGCAGCGCGTCGACAGCGCTTCGTCGTAGCTGAAGCAACGGTCGATGTCCTGCCAGTTGTTCATGGCCCACACGTCGCCGGACGGGCTGACCGCGATGTCGGTCTGCATCTGGAGTCCGCCGCCGACGTAGCCGTTCGGCGGCGCGATCTGGTCTCCCGTCTTGAAGCCCGGCGGACAGTTCTCGGTCTTCGCCCCGCAGAGACACGTGATGGGGCTGTTCGGCATCGCGAAGTTCGAGATCCAGATGTTGTCGTTTCCGTCGACCGCGACCGCCCAAGGCCCCGGAAGGCCGCCGGCCGTGAAGGGCGAGCCCGGGAACGGCGAGCCGTCCGGGCGCAGCGACGAGACGCTGCCGCCGTCCTGCGCCGTTTGCTTCGCCATGGCGCGCTGAGTTTTTCGTCGCCGTTGCCGCCGAGCTTGAGCGTCGCGATCATGTCGCCGACCACCGCCTCGCCGCGCACCCCGCTGCCGACCCGGTTCGTCACCCAGACATTGCCCCGGCTGTCGATGCCGAGTCCGCTGCCGCTCCAGCCGGTATTGAACTTCTCGGCCTTGCTCGGATCCGACGCCGGAAACCGAGTCACGTGCCCGCCGAAGGCGTTCGTCACCCAGATGCGGTTCTGCTGATCGATGCCGAGGTGAAACAGCCCGAGGAACGATTTGCAGGGCTCGACGCTCGCGCCCCTCGCAGATGATCTTGCCCTTCGTGTAGTCGCCTCCCGGGAAGAAGAGGAGCTGGCTCTTCGAGACCCCGACCGACCTACACGTCGCCGGAGCCGGGCGTGACGATGATGCCCTGCATCAGTCCGAGCTTTCCGCCGAAGGTGATGCCCTCCGGAGGCGTCAGCGGCTTGCCGTTCTTGTCGAAGACCGCAATCGACTGGCCGCCATAGCTCGAGAGCCAGGCCTGGTCCTTCGAGTCCACCGCCGCGCCGAACGTGCCGCCCTGCATGCCACCGCCGGCGAAGCCGGTCGTGATCAGCGAGAGAGGTTTTCCGTTCGGGTCGAACTTACGTCGCGTTGCCCTGCCAGAGGGTGTCCTGCGCCTGCCAGCCGATCGTTGAAGTTGTCGCCGACCCAGAGGTTTCCCTGGCTGTCGAACATCGCCTTGCCGCCGGCGCGATACCCGCCGCCGTCGAATTTCAGAGGCAGCACCCACGCGCTCGGCGCGAAGTTGAGGTAGGGCATGAACGGAACCGCGCGCATCGTCCTGCCCTTCGGGACCGCGTTAGAAGGCGTCGAGGAGCTGCGAAGAGGCGCTCTCCGCTCGTACCAGGGATAACGCGCCACCGTCGAGCGCCTCCGTCAGCGTGTCCGTCGGAGCTCGGCCCCTTGGGGGGCGTGCACGCCGCGAGAGGCGCCCGCACGCGTCGGGCGTGAGCCGCGTGGCGCACGCGGAGAGCAGGTCGGCGAGCGTCGCGAAGTTGGCCATCGTCGGCGTCTGTCGGCCCGTTCAGGGTTCCTGGATGGCGCCGCCCCAGCCGCCCGTCGCGAGGTCTACGAAGCTCTGCACGTTGCCCGCTGCGATCTTCAGCCCGAGCGCGTGCCCCTTGAGCACGTCGCCCTCGAGGAACTGCGCGTTCGTCCATACCTACGCCACGTCGTGAACTCGTTCACCTTGACGCTCTTGGGGGGCGTCGAGCCGAGAACGGCCATCAGCGCCAGCGCGGCGTTGTTCGTCCGTCTGGCCTCGCCTCTGGCGCGCCGCCCTTCGCGACGACATCGAGGACTGTCCCCGCCGGTGCGCTCGCGGCGCTCAGCCTGAACGCGCCCTTGTCGTCTGTCTTCGCTTCGGCGAGCCTCGTGCGTGCAGCGCTCCCGCCGCATACAGGTGACCGTCGATCCGGAGACGGCCTTTCCGCCCGCCTGACGCGCCGGCGAGGCCGTCTGCGCCGCGCAGTCACCGCAACAAGCGATGTGAGCACGCAACCGTCCACCTTTTCACGAGGGAGTTCTCCTTTCTCACTGAAGCGTCTACGCGACTCGTCACTCGAACGCGAAGATCTTCTTCCAGTCGTTCTTCATGCTGATGACGATCCAGCCGTCCTTCTTCGCCTCGTCCTCGAGGGCCTGCGTGAAGGTTCCGACCTTCGTGTCGGGAAGGCCCGACGCCGGGCCGTACGCGTACTCGCGCTTCGCGTCGTCGTGGAGGACGAGCATCGCCAGACGCGCGCCGTCGCCCGCCGTGGTGTATTCGAGCATCTCCCGGTCGCCCGTCGAGTTGCCGAACGCGGCGAGCGGGCGGCGGCCGATCATCAGGTAGATGCCTTCGGCCTTTCCGGCGTTGTTGTTGTCGAGGATCAGCTTCGGCTCCTTCGTGAGGACGGGCTTGCCGTCCTTGCCGTAGCCGTACTTCGTGGTCGCGGCCGTCCCGACCACCTGCTCGGGCGGGATGCCGTACGTCGCCTCGGCGTAGACGCGGACGAAGTCCTGTCCGCCGCCCGTCACGATGTAGGTCTTGTAGCCGTTGGCGCGGAGGTATTTCATGACCTCCTGCATCGGCAGGTACGTCAGGTCGGTGTAGGGCCGTTTCCAGCGCGCGTCCTTGGCCGCCGCCAGCCACTTCCTGACCTCGGCCCGAAATTCGTCGACCGGCATCCCGGTCAGCGTCGCCGCGGCGATCTTGAGGAGATCGTCCTCCGACAGGTGGGCGATCGCCTCCCGGTTTCCGGACATCACCGTCTTGAACGGCTCGACGTCGGCGAGCTCCGGCTTCGCCATGACGAGCGCCGGCACGCGGTCGAGGCAGTACACGAACTGCGAATAGATCGGATGCTCGACCCAGAGCGTGCCGTCCTGGTCGAACGTCGCGACGCGCTCCTCGGGCGGCACGAACTTCGAGCTCGCCCGGGACCGTCGTCGACTGAACGAACTCGACGATCGCCTTCCTGGCGGCGCCGTCGTTCCAGGACGGCAGGGGATCCTGCGCCCATACCCATGTCGCGCTCGCGAGGAGGACGAGAAGACCCGTCAGAATGCTTTTGGTTCTGGTCATCGTTGTCCTTCGGGGCCTCTGTCGCCTAGTCACTGGCCTTCGGCGCGGTCTGCAACATTTCCAAAGCCTGGTCGAGGCTGAAGCTGCCCGCCTTTTGGCTCGGGGGGAATTCCCTGAAGGTGGCGAGGAACTGTCCGACGTATTGCTGCGCCGGCACGAGCACGAAGGCGTGGTCCACCCGCCACTTTCCGTAGGAGATGCTTTCGTGGTCGGCGGTCTCGAACGGATCCGAGCGGAGGTTGAAGAGCTTCGGAAAACGCAGCGGCACGAACGGGTCCTGCCAGACGTCGAGGCCGTTCGCGCGCTGTTCCGCGAAGACGATCTTCCACTGGTTGTAGCGCAGGCCGACCAGCGACCCGTCGTCGTTGAAGTAGAAGAACTCGTGGCGCGGGCCCGGGGACTTGCCGGCGACCGTATCGGTGATGTCGTAGCCGTCGATGTGAACCTTGAAGGTCTTGTCGCCGACCTTCATGCCCTTCAACAACTGATCCTTGACGTTCGGCACGCCGGCGGCGGCGAGCAGCGTCGGAAGCATGTCCTCGTGCGCGAAGACGTCGTTGAAGACCGAGCCGGGCTTGATGACGCCGGGCCAGCGGATGGCGCAGGGAACTCGATAGCCGCCCTCCCAGTTGCTGGCCTTCTCGTTGCGGAAGGGCGAGGTGCCTCCGTCCGGCCACGAGAATTTCTCCGCGCCGTTGTCGGTCGAGTACATGACGATCGTGTTGTCCTCGAAGCCGAGCTCCTTGAACTTGTCGAGCAGGAGGCCGACGTCGTAGTCGTGCTCGAGCATCCCGTCGGGATACACGCCGAGACCGGTCTTGCCCTTCCACTTCGGCGACAGATGAGTCCAGATGTGCATGCGCGTGGCGTTCCACCACAGGAAGAAGGGCTTGTTCTCCTTCTTGGCCTCGTCCATGAAGCGGAGCGCTTCCTTCGTGAACTCGTCGTCCACGGTCTCCATGCGCTTGGTGTCGAGCGCCCCGGTGAGCTCGATCTTCTGCGTGCCGTCCGGGTTCGCCCAGGTGTGGATCACGCCCCGCGTCGCGTACTTCTTCCGCATCTCGGGATCCTTGAAGTAGTCGGGGTTCTCCGGCTCCTCCTCGGCGTTCAGGTGATAGAGCGAACCGTAGAACTCGTGGAAACCGTGGACGGTCGGCAGCTGCTCGTCCCGGTCGCCGAGGTGGTTTTTGCCGAACTGACCTGCCTTGTAGCCCTGCGCCTTCAGGAGCTCGGCGATCGTCACGTCGCGGGCCTGAAGCCCCTCCTTGGCGCCCGGAAGACCGACCTTGAGGAGGCCGGTGCGGAAGGGCGACTGGCCCGTGATGAACGCCCCGCGCCCCGCGGTGCAGCTCTGCTGGCCGTACCAGTCGGTGAAGAGCGCGCCCTCCTTCGCGATGCGGTCGATGTTCGGCGTGCGGTAGCCCATCATTCCCTGGTTGTAGGCGCTGAGGTTCCAGTAGCCGATGTCGTCGCCCCAGATGATGAGGATGTTGGGCTTCTTCGCCGGCGTCTGGGCGAGCGCCGTGGACCTCAGGACAAAAAGCGCGACGAAAAGCGCACCGAGAGGCCTCGGCAGTCTTCCGGATCCACGCATGGTAGTCACTGATCTCCTATCGTTGCCGTGTTTCTCGGTTTGTCGGCCGGGTATCCTGTCAGCTCTCACCTGGCCTTATCGAGGAAGCGGGCGGCCCTTTCGAGCCGCCCGACTATTCATCGTGAAGTGACTCTCTCGGCGCTACTGGCTTCCGTGCGGAGCCTTCCTCATCGCGTCGAGGATGCCGCTCAGGTTGTAGGTCTCCGGAGCCTGCAGCGGCGGAAACTCCTGGTACGTCATCAGCTCCTTCTCCCAAAGCAGCTGGCCGAGGGGCAGAATGTTCCAGTCGTAGAGGTAGGCGGTCATCGGCGCAGCCAACGCGCCGCCGATCGCCATCGCGGATCTTCGGATCGTCCAACCCGCCCGCGATCTCGAAGGGATCGCGCTTGAGGTTGTCCACCTGGGTCCAGCCGTACGTGTCCTTCGACCCCATCGCGCCGAGCGGGTTGGTGCTGGTCATCGTGTAGTACATCTTCCAGTTCTTGTACCGGACCGCGGACGGTGTCGAGTTGGAGTAGTAGAAGAAGACCTCGCGCGCCGACTTGTCGCTCTTGCCCTCGAGGTAATCGCGCTGGTCGACGCCGTCGAGCATGGTCTTGACGATGCCGGGGTACTTGCCGGCCTGGATCTTCTTGTTCAGCTCGTCGCCCTTGGGACCTCCGGCGATGTCCACGAACGTCGGCAGCCAGTCCAGAGATGCGAAGATCTGATTCTTGATCGTGCCCGGCTTGATGTGCCCCGGCCACCGGACCACCTGCGGGGCGCGCATGCCGCCCTCCCAGGTCGTCAGCTTGCCACCCTTGAAGGGGGTGACGCCACCATCCGGATAGGTGATGACCTCGGCGCCGTTGTCGGTCGTGAAGACGACGATCGTGTTGTCGAGCTGGCCCATGTCTTCCAGCTTCTTCAGCACGACCCCGATGTTGTCGTCCATCTGCTTCATGCCGGCTTCGTTGACGCCCCAGTCCTTGCCGCCCTGCGTCCCGACCATGGCCAGGTACTTGGGGGACAACACGGTCGTGATGTGCATGCGGGCCGGGTTGTACCAGACGAAGAAAGGCTTGTTCGTCTTCTTCGGGTCATTGCGGTCGAGGAAGTCGACGACGTGGGAGGAGATTTCCTCGTCCACGGTCTTCGAACGCTCCAGCGTCAGCGGGCCCTCGTCCTTGCAGGTCTGATTCGCTTCCGTGCCGTCGGAGGAAGTGCAGAGCATCACCGGACGCGGCGGCGTCAGGCAGTTCGTGGTTCTCGGATCCACGGCGCCCGGAGCGTCGGGCAGCCCTTTGACCGGATCGGCCTTGCAGGGCGGCGCTATGCCTTGCACGGTCGGAGACGAGTTGATGTCGGGAAAGCTCACCTGCTGCATCGCATCGAGGTGATACAGGTATCCCCAGAATTCCTGGAAGCCGTGCGCGGTCGGTAGCGCGGCCGCATGGTCGCCCAGGTGATTTTTGCCGAACTCGCCGGTGTTGTAGCCGAGGTCGCGCAGGAACTTGGCGAGAGCCGGCGTGCCGGGCCGCAGATAGGACGGGCTGCCTGGCAGCTGCGGCGGGATCATGCCGGTGCGCAGCGGGTGCATCCCGGTGAAGAAGGCGTTGCGCCCCGAGGTGCAGCTCTGCTCGGCGTAGTAGTCCGTGAAGAGCGCGCCCTCGTTGCCGATGCGGTCGATATTCGGCGTCTCTCCGACCATCAGTCCGCGGTGGTAGATGCTCGGCTGCATCCAGCCGATGTCGTCGCCCATGATGAAAAGGATGTTGGGTTTCTTGTCCTGCGCCACGGCCGTCGCCGCGAGCAGGCCGCCGATCAACGAAGCGAACCATCGAACCCTCGTCGCATTCATTTTGGATCCCCTTTTCTCTTGTGCCGGCTCAGTCGCCGGCCGCCTTCACCTTGACCTTCGACGGGTCGACCAGCGGCACGGGGTTCTCCGGGTGCTGGAGGTCCGGGATTAGGTCGTTCGACGCGCCGCCCGGGAAGCGCTTGATGCTCGGATACTTGACGATCGACTGGTCGAACTCGATGATCGCCGGGTAGATCAGCGCCAGGACCCAGCCGTTGTCCTCGCCGGCATAGTGACCGGGCGATGACGTTGGCAAGCGCGACGACATCGCGCCGTTGAAGACCATGTCGTACTTCTCGAGCGGGTCCATCGTCAGGCAGTAGAGCGAGCCGATCGAGCCGAGATTCTGCGTGGGGCCGAGCCAGGTGTCCTTGGCGGTGTAGAGGTACTTCCAGGCGATATGAATGTCGTCGTTCTTGGGATCACCGCCGATGTCGACGCGTGCCCCCATGAAGTTCTCGCCGTCGATGTAGATCCAGGAGTTGCGCGCCGAGTGCTTCGCCTTGCCGAGGACGTACGCGCTGTTGTCGATCGAGTCGAAGTAGATGGGTTTGCCGTCGTTGCCCTTCCACTCGCCATGCGGGGGCGGCGTGACGCCGGACAACTGCGAGAGCGTCGCCCAGAGGTCGATGTGGGACATCATCTCGTCGAGGACCTGGCCCTGGGGAATGTGGTTGGGCCACCACATGATGCCCGGGACGCGCCAGCCGGCCTCGAACGCCGAGCCCTTCTCGCCGCGGAACGGGTGCGTGCCGGCGTCCGGATAGGCGTCCTGCCAGGCGCCGTTGTCGGCCGTGAAGACGACGATCGTGTTCGGCGCCTCCGCGCGGATCGCCTCCATGATCCGGCCGACGTTGTCGTCCATCTCGAGGACAGAGTCCGAGTAGCGGCCGAGGTGCGACTTGCCGGCGAACTTCGGCGCCGGATTGGTCGGGTTGTGCATCTTCATGAAGTTGACGTCCATGAAGAAGGGCTTGCCGGACTTGGCGTGCTCCTTGATGTACTGAATCGCTGAGTCGGCCTGGCGGACGTCGAAGTTGGCGAGGTAGTCCCACGTGATCTCGGCGACCTTTCGGGCGGGCTTTCCCGGTCTCGCCTTCCCACTCGAACATGTTCACGACGCTGAAGTAGTCCTTCGCGAACTCGGGGTTGAACGAGGGAAACCACGGGTGGAAGTTGGGGCTCGTGTCGCTGTAGGTGTAGACACCCGGGTAGTACGCGCCGAACTCCCGCATGACCTCATAGCCGTGCTCGATCGGGTAGGCCTCCGGTTTGTCGCCCAGGTGCCACTTGCCTGAGAAGTACGTCGAGTAGCCGTTCTTCTTGAACCACTCGGCGATCGTCGGCGTCTCCTTGCGGAGGGAGTTCTCGTCGCCTGGAGCGACGACGATCGAAAGTGCCGAGCGGATCGGAATGCGCCCCGTGTTGAACGACGCGCGACCCGGCCGTGCAGCTCGCCTGGCCATACCAGCTCGTGAATAGCGGCGCCTTCCTTGGCGAGCCGATCGAGATTCGGCGTCGGGTGGCCGAGCGCGCGGCCGCCTCCCGCTGTACGCCCCCAGGTCGAGCCAGCCCGTGTCGTCGCTCATCAGCACGACGACGTTGGGCCGGCCGCCGGAGGTCTGCGCGAAGGCCGCGAGGCTCGCGCAAAGACCGAACGCGACCGTGAGGAGAAGTCGAACCGAGATCTTCGTCATGGTGCTCCCTGCGCTCACTTTTCGATCTTGATCTTGAGACCCTCGGCGGCGATCTTCAGGCTCGCGCCCTTGGTGACGCTCGTCAGCAGGATCTGGACCTTCTTGTCGTTGATGACCGCGGTCGCGCCCTTGCCTTCCTGGACGGTGATGCCCGCGCCGCCGGCGGCGTAGACGCCGTCGAAGTCCTCGAGGCTCTTCAGGTCATAGACGCTGCCGGTGGCTTTCGCCTTCGTCACGCCGACCTCTCCGACGGACAGGCCGTCGACCTTGAACCTGTAGGTCTTGCCCTTGTAGTGGAGCGTGCCGTGACCCCAGCTCCAGCCGATGCCGACGGCGACCGAGCCCTCCGACAGGGTGACCGTGCCGTCGGCTTTCTTGGCGTCGGCCGCGAAGGCCGCCGCCGCGACCGTGACGAGAATCAGAACGAGAGCAGCGACCCGGGATGATTGGAACCAACGTTTCATGAGAATCCCCCTTCTTGGTTTCAGGTCGAAAAGCGAATCACGCCTCTGCGAATGTTCGAGCGTGTATTAGTCGGCGCCTCCCTTGCCGCCGAGCGCTTCGCCGACTGCCGCCAGGAGCAGCCGGCCTTCGAAGGGCTTGGCGAGAAACGCCACGGCGCCGAGCTCCTCGGCCTCGCGGCGCAGCCGTGGTGAGTCGTGGGCCGTGATGAAAACGACCGGACAGGCTTCGCCGTCCTCGGTGAGGCGGCGCTGCAGATCGATGCCGGAGGCGCCGGGAAGGTGGATGTCTGCGACGAGGCATCCGGCGCGCGGACATTCGGTTTCGAGGAAGTCCTCGGCGGAGGCGTAGCCGCGGGCCTCGAATCCGGCCGCCTTCAGCATTCGCGTGAGCGCCTCTCGCATCCCGAAGTCGTCCTCCACGATCGCGATGACTCCCTGGAAGATCCGCATCGGCTGCGCGCGAGGATCCTGCCGGCGGCCTCGGAGGAGAACCCGTCTCTAGGGGAGGGGTCCCATTGTCCTTTGGTGCAATGGGACGGAACGGCTCAGTCCCCGGGCGCACCCCCGTGGCCGCGCGGCCGCAACGCCGCGCTCGCGAGGACGAGCTCGGCCACCGAATCGACCTGCATCTTGAGCATGATCTTCGCGCGGTGGGCCTTCACCGTGCGCTCGGAGGTGCCGAGGAGCGCCGCGATCTGCTTGTTGAGCGCGCCCGTGACGACGCCCTCGAGGACCTGCTTCTCCCGCGGGGTCAGTGTCGCGTAGCGTTCGGCGAGGTCGCGGCGCCAGCGCGAAGTCGACTGCTCTCGCTCCTGCCGGTGAAGGGCCGCCCGGATCGCGGCGAGCAGCTCCTCGCGGTTGACGGGCTTGATCAGGAAGTCCGCGGCGCCCTGGCGCATCGCGCGCACCGACTTGCGGACGTCGCCGTGGCCGGTCAGGAAGATGACCGGAAGGGAGTCGCCGCGCCGGTGCACCGCCTCCTGGAGCTCGAGCCCGTCCGGCCCCGGCATGTGGAGGTCGAGGAGCAGGCAGCCGGCGCCGTCGTGCGCCGGCTCGAGCAGGTAGTCGCCGGCCGAGCGGTACTCCTTCACGTCGAAGCCGGCGACGCGCAGCAGCCGGGACATCGCCGCCCGAAAGGCGTCGTCGTCGTCCACGACGTGGATGACCGCGGGAGTCCCGGCGTCACGCGCGGGCGTCATGGTCGGGCCCGGCGAGGAGGCGTCGAGAGCGCCGGCAGCTCGAACTCGAACGTCGCCCCCCCTCCTCCGTTGTTCAGCGCGTCGATGCGGCCGCCGTGGGCCTCGACGATCGAGCGGCAGATGGATAGGCCGAGCCCGAGGCCGTGCCGCTTGGTCGTGAAGAACGAATCGAACAGCTTCGACTGGTCGAGCGGGGCGATGCCGCGGCCGGTGTCGGACACCCGAACCACCACGCGGCCGTTGCCGTTCCGGGTGGCGATGACGAGGTTTCGCCTCCCCGCCGGCGCGTCCGTCATGGCTTCCATCCCGTTCAGCGCGAGGTTGATGATCACCTGCTGGAGCGAGACCTCGTCGCCCCGAGTCTTCGGAATTCCCGCCCGGAAGTCCCTCTGGAGGGAGACGCCGCGGCGGCGTGCCTCGGGCTCGAGGAGTCCCGCCGCGGCGCCCGCGACCGCGTTGACCTCGACCGGCTGCATCTCGATCTCGTGCCGGGCGGCGAGCGCCCGGACGCGGCGCATGACCTCGCTCGCCCGCACGTCGTCCCGCCGGATGTCGGAGAGGATCTGACGGAGCTCGTCCGGGTTCGAGGCGTTCGAGTCGAGGAGCAGCTCGGCGGTCTCGGCGTTGGCGAGAATCGCGCCGAGCGGCTGGTTGATCTCGTGCGAGATCGACGCCGCCAGCTCGCCGACCGTCGCGAGCCGCGAGGCGTGCGCGAGCTCGTTGCGCCGCAGCCGCGAGTCCTTCTCGGCGCGGCGCCGGGACTGGCGCTCGAAGAAGAGCGCGAACAGCAGCGCCGTCTCGAGCACGAGGGCGGCGCTCACGGTGACGACCCGCCACCGATACTGCTCCCAGAAAGAAGGGGTCCGGTACTGCCGCGTGTAGCCGGCCGGCACCAGGCGTTCGGCGATGTGAAAGCGGCGCAGGACCCGATCATCCACCGCAAGCAGCCGCGGCGATCCCTGCTGGATCGGAATCGCGCCGGGACTCTCGCCGCGGAGGATCCGGGCTCCCATGCGGGCGGCCGCGCGTCCGGAGTATTCGAAGTCGAAGAGCGCGCCGCCGACGATGCCGGTGCCGAGAAACGTCGAGTGGACCGAGTAGACGGGGACCGACGCCGCGGCGGACAGCGCCCGCGCCGCGTCCCGCGGCACGATGGCCCGGCCCTCCGCGTCGCGGAACATCATCGTGAAGAGGACGATCGTGTCGTCCGAGAGGCTTCCGAATTCGCGCGGAAACTCCGCGAGCGGGACGCCCCCCTTCACCGCGATCTCGAACGGAGGCCGCAGCGACGCGATGCTCCGAGCCGCCCGCGCGTTCGTCGTCGCGTCCCGATCGCCCGATCCGCCGACGATCAGGATCCGGCGGGCCTTCGGCTGGAGCCGGCGCGCGAGCTCGACCGTCTGCGTGAAGTCCTCGTCGTCGACGATCCCGGTGACCCAGGCAGGGCGGCTCCGGCCGTCGAAGTATTTCGGGTCGACGTTCGTGAAGACGATCGGAGAATTCGGCCAGAGGTCGTCCCGGTATCGCAGGAGAAAGTCGAGCGCGATGTCCGTCAGCGCGAATACGAGCGCGGGGTCCTTCGCCTCATACTTCCGGCGCAGGAACGAGGCGAGCTCCCGTTCGTAGCCTTCGCTGCGAAATCGGTAGGAATCCAGGCCCTCGGAGTAGAACTCGAGCGGCCCGAGGTCGGCGGCGGAAAGATCCTTCCGGATTGCCCCGTCCAGGGCCTGGCCGGCCGGGAGCATGACCTCCGCTCCGGAGAGGATGACGATCCGGCGGGCCGTGTCCTCCGCGATGGCGTCGGCGGCGAGGAGCGAGCCGAGGATCCCGAGCAGAAGGAACGTCCGGACGGCTCGGCAGACCGGATGAGTCTCCATGCTGAATCAGGTTCCTGATGCAATTCCATCATGAGCGCCGCACCACTCGTGAAGCCGCGGTCCATGTGAAGACGGTGTGAAGTCGGATCGTGATCTCGCCGGACGCCGCCGCCTCACCAGCTGACAGGATGAACTGGGCCTGGACGACGGTGAAGGGCCCGGGATCGGGGTTGAAGGCCGGGTTCCAGACGATCTGAAGATCGGGCTGGAGGCGCAGCATCGGCGAGAGCTGCATCGTGTAGAAGGTCTCCGCCACGTATTCGTCGCGGTGGTAGACGGTCTTCGGAAGTCGCCGACGGCTGGCTCCAGACGAAGCCGACGCCCGCGTAGTCGTTGGTCAGGCGCGGCACGAGGCCCAGATGCTCGAGCGGGCGCTTCCATGACGAATCCGGTCCCGACCTGAGCCGAGGCGCCTGCCGACACCTGCGCGCCGCCGACGCCGAAACGGCCGAACCAGCCGAAGGGCGACTTGTGGCCGAGCTGCTGCTCGAAGTTGAATCCGATGCCCCCCTGCGTCGGGCCGCCCGCCTGCGCGAGGAAGGGCTGGATGCGATAGACGCCGGGGCCGAGTCCGAGGAAATCGTGCGGGGCGAAGCCGATCTCCGAGACGACGGACCAGTCCTGCCAGCTGAAGTTCGTCCAGGGCGTCTGCCCCGCCGAAGCGTTGCCGGCGGTGGCGCCCGTCATGCACGTAGAGCTCCGACGCCGGCTGCCACTGCAGGTTGACGGCGAAGTTGTAGGCTCGGCAAAGGCAGGACCATGCTGTTGATGAGCGCCGAGTTGAGGAACTGCCCGCGCCCGCTAGTTGGCGTAGGTGTTCACGTCGAGGTAGTTGCCCTGGTTGACCACGCCGGCGAGCGCGACGAACGAGCCCCGCGCGAAGGCCTGCTGCCACGCGAGCTCGGGAACCTTGAACCCGTTTCGCTTCGAGATGGTGCCCTGCGGATCGGTCAGCATCCCGACGTTGGCGGCGACGCTCTGGTTCTTCCCCGCGCCCCCGAGCCCCTCCTTGGCATTGACCTGCGCGCTCAGCCATCCCGCGGTGCCGCCCTCGGGATCGACGTAGGCGGCCCACTTCCCGAAGAACTTGAAGGTGTAGTAGCCCAGGTTGGGTGAGCCCGTGGGCGTGTCCGGGACGCCCGAGTACGTGAAGGTCTGATCCACGGTGTATCGCAGTCCGTGCGCGCCGAGCCGGTACTTGGCGCCCTGGACGATGGGCTCGATCGGCGTGACGTCGAGGAGGGGGCCGGGCCGAAGCGCGGTATTGCCGAGCTCGTCCTGGGCGGCGAGGTAGGGCTCGAGCCTCGGCGAGACGGCGGGGAAGAGCGTGAACGTCCGCTCACGCCCCGAATCCATGCGCTGCAGGACGGCGTCTGGAAGGCGCCGCCCCGGTGCGGATCTCGGGACCTGCCGCTCGATGCCGACGCTCGCGGGCGGCAGGAGCTTCGGCGAGATCTGGTCGGGCGAGAACCCGACGGCGTGGCCGAAGCTGTCCGTCAGGATCAGGTCGCCCGGCTGCGGCGGCGCGTGCTCCTCCTGTCCCGCCGCGCAGGCCGCGAGCAGGAAGAGGGCCGCGCAGGAAGGCCGACGCGGTCGGCGAATGACGTGTCCTTTCGTCGGAGCGAGTCCGGCGAATTCTACGGGAGAGAGGCCGGGAGGATTACTGCGGCAGGCGGCAGCAGTCGGTCGGGTCGGTCCGGATCCCGTCGCCGCAGAGCTCGGACGCCTCCGCGTGGATGCAATGGGGACCTTCGGTCTCGTTGCGCTTGACGACACCGTTGCGCCCGCAGACGGGGCACTGAGAGATCTCGCCCTCGAGCGGATCGACGAAGCCGATCGCCATGATCGTGAAGTCTTCGATCGTGATCACCGGTTCACCTCCTAGGCATCGTCCGAACGCCAGCTCTGCAGGATGCGCATGTAATTGGACCTCTCGAACGCGGCCGGGTTCGCGCCACGACCATAGGCCATGCTGCCCTGCATCTGCCGGAGCGAGTCGTAGCCGTGCTCCTCCAGCCACCGAGCCAGATCGCCCTTGAGACGTGCGAGCGTCTCCGGACCCCTTCGTAGCAAGACCGAGACCATCTGCACGGCGTGGGCGCCGGCCATGATCGCCTTGACGACGTCGAGGACGTTGTGGACGCCGCCCGTGACGGCGAGCGAGCATTGCCGCTGCCCCGACAGGACCGCGAGCCAGCGCAGCCGCAGGAGCAGCTCGGAGGGGCTCGACAGGTAGAGCCGCGGTTCGACTTCCAGGTTCTCGGCGTCGATGTCGGGCTGGTAGAAACGGTTGAAGATGACGAGGCCGTTCGCGCCGGCGCGCTCGATGCAGCCCGCCAGGTGCGCGAGGGAAGAGTAGAAGGGCGAGAGCTTGACCGCGATCGGGATCTTGACCGCTTCGCGGACCGCGGCGACCACCGCGATCGTGCGCTCCTCGACGTCCTCGCCCGACTGGAGCGGATCGGTCGCGAGCTCGTAGACGTTGACCTCGAGCGCGTCGGCGCCCGCCTGCTCGATCAGGCGCGCGTACTCGATCCAGCTCTGGGGCGTCGTGCCGTTCAGCGACGCGAAGACGGGCACCGCGACGGCGTTCTTGATGCGCTGGATCTGCTCGAGGTAGTCGTGCGTGCCGAGGGCGAACACGTCGGGCTCGGGGAGATACGTCGTCGCCTCCGCGTGCGACTCGCTCGTGCCCTCCCAGGCGCGGAAGGTCGCGAGCTCGTCGCCCACGATCTGCTCCTCGAAGAGCGAGCGCAGGACGATCGCGGCGGCGCCCGCGTCCTCGAGGCGGCGGACGGTGTCGAGATCGTCCGCGAGCGGCGAGGAGCCCGGCATCAACGGATGCGGGAGATCGAAGCCGAGATATTTGGTCGACAGGTCCATGGTCATTTCGCTCCTCCGGCGGGGACGAGGGCGGCGTCCGCGGGAGCCGGCGTGGAGGATGACGTCGGCTCGACCGCGGACGACGTGGCAGCGGTTTTCCAGGCCGAGAGGTGCCTGTAGAGCTCGAGGCGGCGCGCCGCGGCCTGGCTCGCGCGGGCGGCGAGCTCCTTGTAGCGTGCGGGACCGGCGGCCTCGAGCATGCGGAACCGGCTCTCGTTGTTCATGAACGCCTCGACCGGCTTCTTCGGCGCGCCCGAGTCGAGGACGAGCGGCGCCTCGCCCCGCTCGAGACGGCGCGGGTCGAAGCGGTAGAGCGGCCAGAGGCCCGAGTCGACGATCAGCTTCTGCTGCTCGCACCCGAAGGCGAGGTCGTAGCCGTGCGCGATGCAGGGGCTGTACGCGATGACGAGCGACGGTCCCGGGTACGCTTCGGCCTCCTGGAGCGCCTTGACCGTCTGCGCGTCCTTCGCGCCGAACGCGATGCGGGCGACGTAGACGTGGCCGTAGCTCATCGCCATGAGCCCGAGGTCCTTCTTGGCCGTCTCCTTGCCGCCGACCGCGAACTTGGCCGCGGCGCCGAGCGGCGTCGCCTTCGACTGCTGGCCGCCCGTGTTCGAGTAGACCTCGGTGTCGAGGACGAGCACGTTGACGTCGTAGGGGAGCGACAGCACGTGGTCGAGGCCGCCGTAGCCGATGTCGTACGCCCAGCCGTCCCCGCCCACGATCCAGACGCTCTTCTTCACGAGGTCGTCGGCGACCTGCGCGAGGACGCGCGCCTCGGAGGTCTTCAGCGGCGCGATCGCCATCCGCAGCTTCACCACGCGCTCCCGCTGCGCCGCGATCCCGGCGTCCGTCGACTGGTCGGCCTCGAGGATTTCGCGCGCGAGGCCGCCCGGCACCGCGGGACCGACCTCGGCGAGGAGCTGACGGCCGAGCGCGGCGCGGCTGTCGAGTCCGAGGCGCATGCCGAGGCCGAACTCCGCGTTGTCCTCGAAGAGCGAGTTCGACCAGGCCGGACCGCGGCCATTCCGGTCGACCGCGTACGGCGTCGTCGGGAGGTTGCCGCCGTAGATCGAGCTGCAGCCGGTCGCGTTTGCGACGAGCGTGCGGTCGCCGAAGAGCTGCGTCAGGAGCTTGACGTAGGGCGTCTCGCCGCAGCCGGCGCAGGCGCCCGAGTACTCGAAGAGCGGGGTGGCGAACTGCGAGCCCTTCACGTCCATGACGCGGATGCGGGACTTGTCCGGCTCCGGCAGATCGAGGAAGAAGGCGTAGTTCTCGCGCTCCTTCTCGCGGAGCGGCCGCTGCGGGGCCATGTCGATCGCCTTGTGCTTCGGGTTCGACTTGTCCTTGGCCGGGCAGAACATCACGCACAGCGTGCAGCCCGTGCAGTCCTCCGGCGCGACCTGGATCGTGTATCTCCAGCCCTCGAAGTCGGAGGCGCGGAAGCGGTCGGACTTGAACGTCTCGGGAGCGCCCGCGAGCTTTGCCGGGTCGAAGACCTTCGCGCGGATCGCCGCGTGCGGGCAGACGAGCGCGCACTTGTTGCACTGGATGCAGATCGACGAATCCCAGACCGGGATCTCCGTCGCGATGTTGCGCTTCTCCCACTGCGCGGTCGCCGTCGGCCACGTGCCGTCGACCGGGAAGGCGGAGACGGGGAGGCGATCGCCGTAGCCGGCGAGCATCAGAGCCGTGACCTTCTGGACGAAGGCGGGCGCATCGGGCGAGACGATGGGCGGACGGCCGCGCCGCGCGGTGACGGTTTCGGGGACCTTCACCTCGGCGAGGCCGCCGAGCGCCGCGTCGACCGCGGCGAAGTTGCGCTTCAGGACCTCGGGCCCCTTGCGGGCGTACGTCTCCGAGATCGCCTCCTTGATCCTCGCGATCGCGGTCTCGGGCGGCAGCGTCTTCGTGATCGCGAAGTAGCACGTCTGCATGATCGTGTTGATGCGGGACTTCATGCCCGTCTCGCGCGCGACCTTGAACGCGTCGACGACGTAGAAGCGCAGGCGCTTCTGGAGGATCACTTCCTGGACCTCGCGCGGCAGCTCGTCCCACACCGCCTCGGGGCCGTAGGGCGCGTTGAGGAGGAACGCGCCGCCCTCGCGCGCGGTCTCGAGCACGTCGTAGCGGTTCACGAACTCGAACTGGTGGCAGGCGACGAAGTCGGCCCGGTGCACGAGGTACGCCGACCGGATCGGCCGGGGGCCGAAGCGCAGGTGGGAGATCGTGACCGCGCCGGATTTCTTCGAGTCGTAGACGAAGTAGCCCTGGACGAAGCCGTCCGTCTCCTCGCCGAGGATCTTGATCGAGTTCTTGTTGGCGCCGACGGTGCCGTCCGAGCCGAGACCGTAAAAGACCGCGCGGGCGACGTCGTCGGCTTCGATGTCGAGGTCCGCGTCCCAGGGGAGCGACGTGTGCGTCACGTCGTCGACGATGCCGACCGTGAAGTGATTCTTCGGTTTCTCCTTCGAGAGCTCGGCGAAGACGCCCGCGACCATCGCGGGCGTGAACTCCTTCGAGGACAGGCCGTAGCGGCCGCCGACGATGCGGGGCGCGTGGACCGCGTCGCCGGCCTCGGCGAACGCCGTCACGACGTCCTGGTAGAGCGGCTCGCCGAGCGCCCCGGGCTCCTTGGTCCGGTCGAGCACCGCGATCGCGCGCACGGTCTTCGGCAGGGCGGCGACGAACCGCGCCGCGTCGAAGGGCCGGAACAGGCGGACCTTGAGGACGCCGACCTTCTCGCCGCGGCCGGCGAGCCAGTCGACGGTCTCGTGCGCGGTCTCGGCGCCCGAGCCCATGAGGACGACGACGCGCTCGGCCTCGGGGTGGCCGGCGTAGTCGAAGAGGCGGTAGCGGCGGCCTGTCCGCGCCGCGAAGCGGTCCATCGCCTGCGCGACGAGGTCGGCGCACGCGAGGTAGAAGGGGTTGGCCGCCTCGCGCGCCTGGAAGAAGACGTCCGGATTCTGCGCTGTGCCGCGCAGGACGGGATGGTCGGGCGTCAGGGCGCGCCGGCGGAAGGCCTCGACGTCGGCGTCCGGGACGAGCGCAAGGAGATCCTCGTCCGAGAGCTCCTCGATCTTCGCGACCTCGTGCGAGGTGCGGAAGCCGTCGAAGAAGTGCAGGAACGGGATGCGCGAGGCGAGACTGGCCATCGGCGCGATCGCGGCGAAGTCCTGCGCTTCCTGGACGGATCCCGCGGCGAGCATCGCGAAGCCGGTGCCGCGGCAGGCCATGACGTCGGAGTGGTCGCCGAAGATCGAGAGGGCGTGGGTCGCGAGGGTGCGGGCCGCGACGTGCATCGCAAACGGCGTCAGCTCGCCGGCGATCTTGTACATGTTCGGGATCATCAGGAGCAGGCCCTGCGACGCGGTGAACGTCGTCGCGAGCGCTCCGGCCTGGAGGGCCCCGTGCACGGCTCCTGCCGCGCCGCCCTCCGACTGCATCTCGACGACGCTCGGGACCTTGCCCCACACGTTCGCGCGGCCCCTGGCGGACCACGCGTCGGCGTGCTCGCCCATCGCGGAGGAGGGCGTGATCGGGTAGATCGCGATGACCTCGCTCGTCCGGTGGGCGACGGAGGCGACCGCTTCGTTGGCGTCGACGGTGATGCGGTGGGGGTGGGCCATGGCGCTTCCCACCGTAGCGGGCGCAGAACCGCGCGGACTGATGCGATTGCATTATTCGGGCCGGCCAAGCCTTGTCATCCCGAGCGCAGCGTCGCCGGCCATCCTTTTCTCAGCCACGGTGCGGCGCCAAAAGGGATCCCTCGTCGCTGCGCTCCTCGGGATGACAGAAACTTTGTCATCCCGAGCGCAGCGAGGAATCCCTTTCTCAGCCACGGTACGGCGCCCAAAGGGATGCCTCGTCGCCGCTCCTCGGGATGACAGAAGCTTTGTCATCCCGAGCGCAGCGAGGGATCCTTCCCGTGCGAATGCTTTGTCATCCCGAGCGAAGCGAGGGATCCCTTTCTTAGCCGTGCCGTGGCTTGTCTGGCCGCGACAATCAGTAAGCGTGAGGAGTTATTGGGTCTACATCCTGAGTAGCGGCTCGGGGACTCTTTACGTCGGGGTGACCAGCAACCTCATTGGTCGGCTCGCCGAGCATCGGTCCGGAATGGTCGATGGCTTCACTTCGAAGTACGCGGTCCACCGACTTGTCTACTACGAGGAGACGTCCGATGTCTGGGTGGCGCTCGCTCGCGAGAAGCAGATCAAAGGCTGGAGCCGGAAGAAAAAGACCGAGCTGATCGAGACGATCAATCGTTCCTGGCGAGATCTGTCCCGGGGCTGGTAACCGTCATTGCAGCGCCTAAAGGGATCCCTCGTCGCGGAGCCTGCCCTGAGCGAAGTCGAAGGGCTCCTCGGGATGACAAAAAATTCGGTCATCAAGAGCGAAGCGAGGAATCCCTTTTGAGTTTTCGGCGGTCACTGCGCCCGTCGGGACCACAGAAATTCTTGTCATCCCGAGCGAAGCGAGGGATCCCTTTTGAGTCTCGGTGCGGCTTCTAAAGGGATCCCTCGTCGCGGAGCCTGCCCTGAGCGAAGTCGAAGGGCTCCTCGGGATGACAGGAATTATTCTTGTCCGGGGCGAACGACTACGCCGGGATCCGGTACCCCGCCACGACCACCGTCACGTTGTCTTTGCCCCCCGCCTCGAGGGCGAGATCGACCAGGCGCTGGCACGTCTTCGCCGCCGGCTCGCCCGCCGCGAGGACCTGCGTGATCGTGTCCTCGGGAACCATCTCCGTCAGTCCGTCCGAGCAGACGAGCAGACGGTCGCCGTCTTCGATGCGCCAGTGCTTCAGCTCCACCTGGGCGAAGGCGCCGCGCGTCGCGATCGCGCTCGTCAGGATGTGGCGCGACGGGTGGTGCTCGACGTCCTTCTGCTCGATCGCGCCCGCGTCGGCGAGCGACTGGGCCATCGTCTGATCGTGCGTCAGCCGTTCGAGCGAACCGTCGTGCCGTTGGACGTAGGCGCGCGAGTCGCCGACGTGCGCGATCAGCAGGTCGTGTCCGGAGCTGCAGACGAACGTCATCGTCGTCGCCATTCCCTTCAGCTTCGGGTCCTCGACCGCCTTGGCGACGAGGAGCTCGCGGGCCTTCTGGAAGCGGTCCGCGGTGCGTTGAAGGACCTTGTCCGCGCAGTCGCCGTCGAAGCGCATGATCCAGGCGGGGGAGTCGAGGACCAGATCGACGAGCGCCTGCGCGGCCGTGCGGCTCGCGAGCTCTCCCGCCACTGCCCCGCCCACGCCGTCCGCGACGAGGTAGGCGAAGCAGGTCTCTTTGACCTCCGGAGGGACGTGCCCTTCGGGCAGGTTCGACGCGAGCGTGCGCATCGTGCGGTCGAAGCGGCCGGCGATGAAGTGGTCCTCGTTGTCCTTGCGCACGCGGCCGGGATGCGAGAGCGCGGCGAGGTCCACCTCCACGCGCGACGAAAGGGGAACGCGGGGCCCCGCCTCCGTCTCGGGCGAAGGTTCCAATCCTACCGAGCCGCTGTCGTTCGCCATGGGAGTCCTCCTCCAACCGTCCTATGCAACTACTTGACCACCACCAGCGCCTTCTCGGTCGCGGCGAGCAGCGCGTGCGGGCCGACCGGCGCGCCGGTCGCCTCCTTCATCCAGATGTCCGGCGCCACGTTGCCGATCTTCGCCATCCGCTCGAACTCGCCGCCTAAGTTCTTCGACTTCTCGATCTGCTGCTCGATCTGGAACGCGATGAGGTGGCCGATCGGGTAGTCCGGCAGGTACAGAAACGCATCGATCATGTGCGAGTAGATGCCGAGCGTCAGCACGACGTCCTTCTTCTTGAAGACCGGCGCGTAGTACTGGTTCCAGATGCTCCGGCACAGGTCGAGGGTCGCCGCCTTCAACTGCGCCGGCGTCGCGTCGGGATGGTCGTACATCCAGTGCCACACGCCCATGTCGACGAGGGCCACGCCCGCGATCTCGTAGGTTCCCCAGAAGTCGTTCAGCGTCTTCAGCGCCAGCGCCTTCGGATCGGGCTTCGCCAGGCCGAGGAGCTCGAGGTCGTGCGCCTGGAAGACGAACGCCAGCGCCTCGGTGAAGGCGGTGTTCGGCACGCCCGCGAGCAGCGTCGAGTCGATCTCGTTCAGCGAGAACGTCTGCTCGACGTTGTGGCCCATCTCGTGGACGGCGATGTTGAAGCCCTTGTAGTTCATGCCGTCCTTCTCGACGCGCGTGCGCAGGTGCGCCTTGTCGGCGCGGCGCTGCGCGCCGAGCGCGTGGCCGGAGCCGCGGGCCGGGTCCACCACGATGTGGTCGGCGAGGTACTGCGCCTTCTCCTTCGAGAAGCCGAGCTGCACGAGGAGGTTCGGAATGTCGCGCTGGTAGTCCTCGGCGGTCGGGTAGCGCTTGCGCACGATCGCGTCGAGCTCCGCCTCCGTGTGCGTGCCGCGCGGACGGAAGCCGTTGTACCAGACGTCGAATGGCTCGAGCGGCCGGCCGAGCCGCGACTCGATGAGCGCGCCGACCCGCGGCACGAGCGGCGAGGAGAGGACCGCCTCGAGCATCTGGCGGACCTGCGCCTCGGGGATCTGCCGGTTCTCGTCGAAGCGGCGCGCGATCATGGTCGGCGCCGTCGGCGAATAGGGGTCGGCCTGGCGCGCGGCCTGGAAGTCGGCGAGGAGCGTCGCGTAGCGGGTGTCCGGCTCCGGCGCGTTCGTCACCTTCATGTCCGGATCGGCCGCGGTGTCCGAGTCGCGCTCCTTCGACAGCGCGACCGCGTTCGTCGCCGGGTCCCAGTCGACGTGCGGGTTGTCGACGACGACCGCCGGGATCGTCTGCGTGACGATCCGGTCGCAGACCTGGGAGAGGATCCGCTGCCGCGCGAGCCCGGCCTTGCCCTCCGCGTAGTCCGCCTTGATCTGGTCCCGGATGTTCCAGTGCGCCAGGAGCCGCTGCTTCGCCGGGAACAGGCGCTCGCCCTTCGCGTCGACGAGGTGATGCGTCCAGATGTTGTAGCGCGCGATGTAGCGGGCGGAGTCCGACTGGGCCTCGGCGATCGCGAGATTGACGGACGCGGGCACCCGTTTGTCGAACGTCTCGGCGAGACGCGCCTCCGCCCACTGCCGCCGCGACCAGCGCTCGCCCTCGGTCAGGCGCTGCTCGAGCGTCGTGAGCGGGAAGTTCAGCAGGACGGCGAAGGCGAGCCGGTTCGTGAAGAAATCGTCGACCACGTGCGCCGACGGGTCGTAGCCGGCGAGGATCTCGTCGAAGGGATAGATCTCGCCGAGGTCGAGGTCAGACTGGCGCCGGAAGTCGCGGGAGATCTCGTTCATGTGGCCGTTCAAGGACTCGAGCGCGAACTCCATGCGCGAGAAGAGCGCGTTGCGGGCGGTCGAGTCGGCGCAGATCTGCGCGCGCACGACCGCGCCGAAGGCGGCCTCGTCGCCGTCCTCCTTGCGCCAGAACTCGGCCGCCTGGCGGATCCCCTTCTCGATCCGGGGCCGCTCGGATTCGCCGTATTTGGTGGAGATTTCCCCGGTCAGCTTCTCGATCGTCGCCGGTGTCACGATGCCCTGTCCCCCCTGCGGCGCGGCCGGGCCGACCCCGAGGAGTGCGCCCGCCGCGATGAGCGCGGCCGGAGCCGCGCGGCCGATGACGTTCGGCATGAAACCTCCGTTTCGCCGTGGAGTCTATCGAGATCGCCGGGGGCGGTTTCCGCGGCCGGAGACGCAACCTTTTGCGTCCGGGTGCGGATAAGGTCTCAAGTCGACGTCCGTCCAAAGGAGCAACGATGCGCCATTGCCGCACGATTTTCGCCCTCGCCGGCCTCTGCCTGGCAGCCGCGCACGCCGCGGCCCGGCCCGCCCCGCCGGGGAAGACCGCCGCCCCGGAGCCGCCGAAGCTCCGTCTCCCCACGGCGGCGGTGCCGACGGGCTACGCCGTCGAGCTCACCATCGATCCGGCGAAGGACCGCTTCCGCGGCACCGTCTGGATCGACCTGCGCGTGCAGGAGAAGACCTCCCTGCTCTGGTTGAACGCCACGGGCCTCGAGATCTCCTCCGCCTCGGTGATCGTCGGCGACCACACGAGGCCGGTGAAGGCGGTGCCCGGCGGCGAGAACTACGCCGGATTCACCTTCGCGAGGCCGCTGCCGCCCGGCGCCGCGCGGCTGAAGATCGAGTACACCGGGAAGCTCGACGAGACTTCGACGCAGGGCCTCTTCCGCGAGAAGGACGGGGAGGACTGGTACGCCTTCAGCATGTTCGAAGCGACGGACGCGCGGCGCGCCTTTCCCTGCTACGACGAGCCGGGGTACAAGACGCCCTGGCAGCTGACGCTCCGCATTCCCTCGGGGACGACGGCCGTCTCGAACACGCCGATCGAGAGCGAGTCGCCCGCGGCGGACGGCGGGCGCGTGGTGCGCTTCAAGAAGACCGAGCCGCTGCCGAGCTACCTCGTCGCGCTGGGCGTCGGCCCCTTCGACTATCTCGACGCGGGCACCGCCGGCTCGAAGAACACGAAGATCCGGATCGTCACGCCGCGCGGCAAGGCGTCGCAGGGACGCTACGCCGCGCAGACGACGAAGCCGCTCCTCGAGATGCTCGAGGCGTACTTCGGCATGCCCTATCCCTACGAGAAGCTCGACCACCTCGCGGTGCCGCAGTCGATCACGTTCGGGGCGGAAGAGAACGCCGGGCTGATCAGCTGGAACGAACGTGCGTTGATCGCGCCGCCGGCCGAGGAGACGATCGCCTTCCAGCGCCGCCAGGCCTCCTACAGCGCCCACGAGATGGCGCACCAGTGGTTCGGCGACCTCGTGACGATGCAGTGGTGGAACGACGTCTGGCTGAACGAATCGTTCGCGACGTGGATGGCCGACCGCACCATCGCCGCGTGGAAGCCGGAGTGGGGCACGGCGGTCGATCGCGTCGTCGACCGGTCCAACGTGATGTACGAGGACACGCTCGTCACGGCGCCGAAGATCCGGCAGGAGGTGGAGACCGCCGAAGACATCAACAGCGCGATCAGCGGGATCATCTACCAGAAGGGCGCCGCGGTCCTGACGATGTTCGAGGGGTGGATCGGCGCGCCGAAGTTCCAGAAGGGCGTGCACGACTACCTCGAGGCGCATCGCTTCGGGAACGCGACCGAGAGCGACTTCCTGAAGGCGATCGAGGCGGCGAGCCGGCCCGGCGTGTCGGCGGCGTTCTCGACGTTCATCGACCAGGCGGGAGTGCCGCTCGTCGACGTCTCGCTCGACTGCGCGGGCGGCGCGCCGCGGCTCGCGCTGTCGCAGACCCGGCTCCTGCCGCTCGGTTCGAAGGGCGCGGGGGAAGAGGTCTGGCAGATCCCCGTGTGCTCGCGGGCGGGAGGCGGCGGCGCGAGCGACCGCGCCTGCACGCTCCTGACGGCGCGGAACGGAGCCGCCGCGGCGCCGACCTCCACGTGCCCGGGCTGGCTCCTCGCCAACGACGGCGAGGCCGGGTACTACCGGGCCCGGTACGCTGCGGGCCTCCTGCCGAAGCTCCTCGACGTCGCCGACACGGAGCTGACGCTCCCCGAGCGGGTCGGCGTCATCCGGGACGTCGGCGCGATGGCCGCCGCCGGCGCGATGCCGATGGCGGACGCGCTCGCCCTCGTGCCGCGATTCTCCGGAGCGCGAGACCGGGAGACCGTCATCGCGACGGTGAAGATCTCGGATGACCTCCGGGAGCACCTCGTCTCACCGGACGTGCGCGGCAACTACGCCCGGTTCGTCTCGAAGATGTACGGCGCCCGCGCCCGGGATCTCGGATTCACGGCGCGCCCCGGCGAGAGCGAAGACGTGCAGCTCCTGCGCGTGGGGCTCGTGCCGTTCGTCGCCGAGGAGGGCAACGAGGCCGAGCTCGTCGCCGAGGCGCGGCGGCTCGCGCTGCGCTGGGTCGACGATCACGCGGCGGTCGGCGCGGAGATGTCGGGCCGGGTCCTGCAGGTGGCGGCCTCGCACGGCGACCGCGCGCTCTTCGACCGGCTGCACGCCGCCGCGAAGGCCGAGAAGGACCGCCGCGACATCCAGCGCTTGCTGCGCGCCCTCGGGGCGTTTCGGGATCCGGCGCTCGCGCGCGAGGCGCTCGGCCTCTTCCTCACGAAGGAGTTCGACGCGCGCGAGTCCTACGAGATCTTCTTCGCGGCGCTCCAGTTCGAAGGCAACCGTCGGCTCGTCTGGGATTTCTTCACGGCGAACTACGACGCGATCGTCGCGAAGATGCCGCGCGAGATCACCGGGTTCCTGCCGTTTCTGGGCGCGAGCTTCTGCGACGCGACGCACCGGACCGAGGTCGCGGCGTTCTTTCAGGATCGCGCCGCGAAGCTTCCCGGCGGCGCGCGCAGCCTCTCGCAGGCGCTCGAGGCGATCGACCTCTGCATCGCCTCGCGCTCCGCGCAGGAGGCCGGGGTGGCGGAGTTCCTGAAGGGGTATTAGCCTGCATCGTCATCCCGAGCGCAGCGAGCCAGCCATCCCTTGGATCCCGCTACGATTGAACGGGGTCCCTCGTCGCTATGCTCCTCGGGACGACAGCGCTCGCTGGGGCGAGCGCAAAGTCGCCTTCGCCGCGCCCGCCTTCATGACCGACTTCAGCAGCTCGTCGATCTCCGGCTGCGCCTTCTGGATCGTTGCGCTCGGGCCGACGCACTTGAAGAAGACGTTGCCGTCCGGCGCCTCGACGATCGCTCCCGAGAGGCTCCAGCCGGCCTTCTTTCCCTGCGACTGCATCATCGGTCCCGACGGCGCGAGATAGGTCCCGGAGAGAGAGATCAGATGCACCTTCAGGCCGTTGATCGTCTTCTGCGATTTCTTCGGGGCGCTCGCGCCCTCGAACTGGCCCGCCCAGCGCTGGAGGTTCTCCTCGACGCCGCCGCCCTGGCCGGTGCCGAAGAAGAAGACGCCGCATTCGCCGTTGTCGGCCGCGGTCGCGCCCGGAATCGTGTAGGTCGCCGCGCGCATGGGCTTCTGCCCCGCGGACTGCCATCGCGCGGGGACGGTCCAGCGCACGCCGCCGGCGGACCCCTCCGCGGCGAGCACTGCGAGGGCGGCGAGCGCGGCGATCGAGGCGGCGAGAACCGTTCGTGTTTTTCTCATCCGCCGAGGATATCGCGGAGCGCTGCGGTAGGATTCCCGAGACTTCCTGGAGGGTCAAGATGAACGTGCGCCTGTCGGTCCTGTCGAGCCTCGGCGCGTGAGGAACGCCGGGAAGACGACGCGGCTCGGTTCCCTCGCCGTTCTCGCGGCGGCGCTCCTCCTCGCCGCCGGGTGGCGACGCGCCCAGGAGACGAAGCCCGAGGCGAAGCCCGAGGGGCCGAAGCCGCCGCCCGAGCTCGATGCGCTCTCCTACTTCCTCGGCCCGTGGACCTTCGAGGGCGAGATGAAGCCCGGCCCGACGGGAGCGGGCGGTCCGACGAAGGGACGCGAGATCTGCCGGTGGATGCCGGGGCACTTCTTCGCCGGCTGCATGATGGAGACGCAGAGCCCGGCCGGGCTCGACCCAGCTCCAGGGAATCATGGGTTGGGATCCCGAGAAGAAGGTGTACCGCTGGTGGACCTTCGACAACCTCGGCCGCGCCGAGACGGCGTCGGGAACGCTGAAGGACGGCACTTGGACCTGGTCGGGCGAGTCGAAGATGGGCGACAAGGTCTACAAGACGCGCTACACGGTCTCCGACGCGAAGCCGGATGGCTACGCGTTCTCCCTGGAGAGCTCTCCGGACGGCAAGAAATGGACGCCGGTGATGACCGGCAAGTCGACGAAGGCCATGATGCGGCCGACGCCGACCGGGATGCCGGGAGGGGCGAGGCCGCCGCTCGCCGTGACTCCCGCGCCGGGCGGCTTGAAGCCGCCGTCCGGCGCTCCCGCGCCCGCGCCGACGAAGCCGAACTGAGCTCTCGGCCCCGCCTCGGTAGAATCGTCGCACCTTGACTTCCTGCACGAGGTGCGGGGCCGCGGGTTCGGAGTCGGCGCGCTTCTGCGCCGAGTGCGGGGAGGCGGTGTCGTCGGTGTCGCAGCTGCCGACGAACGTGGCGTCTCCGTCGATGGCGCGGAAGGCGCAGCGGCCGCCGTCCTCCTCGAGGGTCGGCCGGCTGGCGTCGTCGGACTCGATCCAGGCGGGGGGATTCACACCGGGCGCGATTCTGGCGGAGCGCTATCGGATCATCGGGTTGCTCGGCCGCGGGGGAATGGGCGAGGTGTACCGGGCGGACGACCTGAAGCTCGGGCAGCCGGTAGCGCTGAAGTTTTTGCCGAAACACTTCGCAACGGAAAAGGAGCGTCTGGAGCGTTTCTACGCCGAGGTGCGCATCGCGCGGCAGGTGTCGCACCCGAACGTCTGCCGCGTGTACGACGTCGGCGAGATCGAAGGGCTGCACTACCTGTCGATGGAGTACGTGGACGGCGAGGACCTGGCGTCGTTGCTCAAGCGCATCGGGCGGCTTCCGTCCGGACAAGGCGCTCGAGATCGCGCGGGAACTCTGCGCGGGTCTCGCTGCGGCGCATGACCGCGGGGTGCTGCACCGGGACCTCAAGCCCTCGAACGTGATGGTGGACGGGCGTGGAAGGGCGCGGATCACGGACTTCGGGCTCGCGGTGGCGGCGTCGGAGGTGCAGGAAGGCGAGGTGTCGGGGACGCCGGCGTACATGGCGCCGGAGCAGCTCGCCGGGCAAGGGCGTCGACCAGGCGAGCGACGTCTACGCGCTGGGGCTAGTTCTCTATGAGCTTTCGACGGGCAAGAAGGCGTTCGACGCGGCGAGTCTCGACGAGCTTGAAGCGCAAACACACGGAGGAGTTGCCGACGGCGCCCTCGGCGGTGGCGCCGGGGTTCGACCCGGCGGTCGAGCGCGTGATCCTGCGCTGTCTGGAGAAGGACCCGGCGCAGAGGCCATCGTCGGTGGCGCAGGTAGCGGCGGCCCTGCCCGGAGGCGATCCGCTCGCCGCCGCGCTGGCCGCCGGCGAAACCCCTTCTCCCGAGATGGTCGCCGCCGCGGGGGACGAGCAGCAGATCGCGCCGGGGCTGGCCCGGGCGCTTCTCGCGACGGTCGTCGTCGCGCTCGTGCTCGGCTTCGCGCTCGTCGGCAAGACGCGGCTTCTGGCCGCGGTCGATTCGCAGAAGTCGCCGGACGTGCTGGAGGCCCGGGCGCGCGAGATCCTCGCGAGCCTCGGGATGCCCGACCGACCCGCCGACCGGGCTGCGGACTTCTTCGCGAACGATGATTTCATCGGCTGGGTCGGCGACCACGACACGTCTCCGGATCGATGGCGGCGCGGGATCGCGCGCGATGCGATCGACTTCCGCTACCGTCAGAGCCCGACCGTGCTGGTCACCGTGAGGGTCCTTGCGGCCCCGTTTCCGGGTCCGCGCGTGACGGAGTACGACCCGCCCCCGACTCAGCAAACGGGCGACGTGCGGATGACGCTCGATGCCGAGGGCCGGCTCAAGTTCCTCGCGGTCGAGCCGCGCGAGCTCGACAAGACTTCCGGGCCCGCGCCGTCGCCCGACTGGGCGCCGCTCTTTCGCGCCGCGGGGCTCGACATGGCGCGCTTCACGCGGGTCGAGCCGCAGTGGAGCCCGAGCGTCTACGCGGACACGCGCGCAGCCTGGGAGGGGCCGCATCCGGAGCGGCCCGGGCTGACGATGCGCGTCGAGGCGGCGGCGAACCGCGGCCGCCCCGTATCGTTCCAGTGGTTGGGCCCGTGGAGCCGGCCGGTCCGGGACATCTTCGATGTGCGGACCGCGGGTAGCCAGTTCGCTCAGCTCGCCTTCGACGCGATCCTGTTCGTTCTGCTCTTCGGCGGGGTCTGGCTCGTGCGCGGAAACCTGCGCTCGGGCCGGGGCGACCGCCGCGGAGCGATGCGCCTCGCGACCGCCGCCTTCCTGTGCGAGCTCGCAGCCTGGGCGCTCGGAGCGCATCACGTCCCCGCGAGTTTCGAGTTCGAGCTGATCTTCGCGAACGGGCTGTCGAACGCCTTCCTGTTCGGCGGTTTTATCTGGGTCATCTATCTCGCCGTCGAGCCCTATGCGCGTCGGAACTGGCCGCACATGCTGATCTCTTGGACGCGATTGCTGGGCGGCCGCATTCGGGATCCGCTCGTCGGACGCGACGTGCTGGTCGGCGCTGCCGGCGCCGGGGTCGTCGAAGCCGTTCGCGATCTGTTTGCCGTGCTCTGGCCCGGACCGGCCTCTCCGGCGCCCCAGTCCCCGTTTTTCGCCGCGAGCGCGCGCGACGCAATGGCGCTCGCCGTCAGCCTGCCGGTATCGAGCCTCGTCTGGGTTCTCGGCATGGTCTTGTTCCTCGCCTTCGCTCTAAGGTGGCTGCGTCTGGAATGGCTCGCGGCGATTCTCGTGACGGCTCTGTTTTCCACGAACTTCCTCGGAGCCGGCCCGGCGTTCCTGGCGGGGGGGGTCTTCAGCGTCGCGCTGCTCGTCTTCATCGCGACGCGCTTCGGACTCCTCGCGGCTCTCGTCACGGACGCCCTTTCGACCGCTCTCTACTATTTCGTGAGAACGGCGGACTCGTCCGCCTGGTACTTCTACACCGGACCGATCGTCGCCGCCGCCGTGCTCGCGGTCGCGATCTGGGGCTATCGCATGGCCGTTCCGGTCCGCGCGGTCGCGCTCGCCGAGGCCTGACGAGCGGAGTGGGACCGGTGACGACGCGCTGCCCTGCCTGTTCCGCGGAGGTACCGGCTTCAGCACGTTTCTGCGCCTCCTGCGGGGAGGCGGTGTCGTCGGTGTCGCAGCTGCCGACGAACGTGGCCTCGCCGTCGATGGCGCGGAAGGCGCAGCGGCCGCCGTCCTCCTCGCGGATCGGCCGACTCGCGTCGTCGGACTCGATCCAGGCGGGCGGGTTCACGCCGGGCGCGGTCCTGGCGGAGCGCTACCGGATCATCGGGTTGCTCGGCCGCGGAGGTATGGGCGAGGTGTATCGGGCGGACGACCTGAAGCTCGGCCAGCCGGTGGCGCTGAAGTTTCTGCCGGAGCGGTTCGCGGCCGAGAAGGAGCGGCTCGAGCGGTTCTACGCCGAGGTCCGCATCGCGCGGCAGGTGTCGCACCCGAACGTGTGCCGCGTCTACGACGTGGGCGAGATCGACGGGCAGCACTACCTGTCGATGGAGTACGTGGACGGCGAGGACCTGGCGTCGTTGCTCAAGCGCATCGGGCGGCTTCCTCCGGACAAGGCGCTCGAGATCTCGCGCGAGCTCTGCGCGGGACTCGCCGCCGCGCATGACCGCGGGGTGTTGCACCGGGACCTGAAGCCGTCGAACGTGATGGTGGACGGTCGGGGCCGCGCACGGATCACGGACTTCGGGCTCGCGGTCGCCGCGGCCGACGTCGTCGAGGGCGAGGTCTCGGGAACACCCGCGTACATGGCGCCGGAGCAGCTCGCCGGGAGAGGCGCGACCGTGCGCAGCGACGTCTACGCGCTGGGTCTCGTCCTCTACGAGCTGTCGACGGGGAAGAAGGCGTTCGACGCGGCGAGCCTCGACGACCTCAAGAGGAAGCACACGGAGGAGGCGCCGACGGCGCCATCGAAGGTGGCGCCGGGGTTCGATCCGGCGGTGGAGCGGGTGATCCTGAGGTGTCTCGAGAAGGACCCGGCGCAGCGACCGTCGTCGGTGGCGCAGGTGGCGGCGGCATTGCCGGGAGGCGATCCGCTCGCGGCCGCGCTCGCCGCCGGCGAAACCCCCTCACCGGAAATGGTCGCCGCCGCGGGAGGGCGCGGCGCGATTTCGCCATCGAAGGCGCGGCTCCTCCTGCTCGGCCTCGCCGCGGCCATCGCGCTCGCGATCGTTTTCGCGCCGCGTGCCAACATCGCGTCGTTCGTCGGCATGGAGAAGTCGCCGGAGATCCTGCGCGAGCGCGCGCGAGAGATCCTGCAGGTCGCCGGAATCGAAAAGCCCGTGGATTGGGCGAACTGGTTCGAAACCGACGACCGCTTCCTCGTCTGGGCTCGCGATCACGGCGGAATCGGCGGCGACCTCTCGCGCGACGCCCTGGCCTTCACCTACCGTCAGTCCGCGTCGTCGTTGGTCCCGGCCCTGGCGATCACCGGTCCCTTTCCTTCACCGTGGGTGACCTCCGTCAATCCCGCTCCCGTCCGCCCCGAAATGGCCGAAGCCTCGGTCGATTCGCGGGGGAGACTCCTCCGGCTCTCGATCGTTCCTCCCGAGGTCCGGGACGGCTCGGCCGCTTCTCTGCCGACGGACTGGAGCCGGCTCTTTCGCGAGGCGGGGCTCGACATGAGCCGGTTCATCCCCGTCGAGCCCGAATGGTCCCCGCGCGGATTCGCGACCGGCCGCGCCGCCTGGGAGGGGCCGCACCCCGAAAGGCCCGGCGTGACGATGCGCATCGAAGCGGCCTCCTATGCGGGACGCCCCGTCAGCTTCCGCTGGGTCGGGCCGTGGACGCCGCGCCAGCACGGCTCTGCGGCGAGCCTGGCCTCGATCAATGGCGAGATCGTATTCGAGGCAATCCTTTTTCTGTGCCTGCTCGGCGGCGCGCTGCTCGTGCGCCACAACTTCCGTGCGGGACGCAGCGACCGCCGGGGAGCGCTGCGCCTCGCCATCGCGATCGGCGCCCTGACGCTCGTCTTGTGGGTCCTCGGCGGGCACCATGTACTGAACTCCGACGAGGGCTGGCTGTTCCTCGAGGCGCTGAGCAACGCCGCCGGGACGGGGCTCATCTACTGGGTCATCTACGTCGCGCTCGAGCCCTTCGCGCGCCGCCGCTGGCCCGAGATGCTGATCTCGTGGCAGCGGGCGCTGTCGGGGCGCTGGCGGGATCCGCTCGTCGGGCGCGACGCCCTCATCGGGACCGTGGTGGGCACGGTCTCGGGACTCGTCGTCGGACCGGCGCGAGTCCTGCTCCCGATGAAACTCGGGCTTCCGGCGCTCCTGCCGGTGGCCTCCAGCGACGCGGCGCCGGTGAATGCGGGCACGGCCGTCGCGTGGCGCCTCGTCACCGGGGTGACCTCCATCTTCTGGGTCCTCGGCATCGTGTTTTTTCTGGTTCTCGTGCGCCGGTTCGTCCGGACGGGGTGGCTCGCCGGATTGATCGTGACGCTGATCTTCTCCGGCCCGTATTTCGAGGCCAGCGGGGGCCAGTACCTGGTCCTGCCGCTGGCGGTGGTCTCGGTGGCGATCGTCGTCTTCACGACCGTCCGTTTCGGGGTCCTCGCGGCGATCGTGGCGGAAACGTGCGCGCGCCTGGTGACCTACGACGTCGTCAGCGGCGACCCATCGAACTGGGCGTTCTATGCGGGGATGATTGCCATCCTCTTGATCGCCGCGCTCGCGGTTTGGGGCGCGAAGACCGCACTCGCCGGGAAGCCGCTCTTCGGCGGCGAGGCCGGCCTCGAGGCGTAGCGGCATGGCGGATACGACGAGGAGCCGCTGTCCTTCCTGTGCCGCCGAAGTCCCGGTGTCGGCGCGTTTTTGTTCGTCGTGCGGGGAGGCGGTGTCGTCGGTGTCGCAGATGCCGACGAACGTCGCGACGCCGTCGATGGCGGACGCAATGCGGCGGCGCGGCGCGACGTCCTCGACGGTCGGCCGGCTGTCCTCGTCGGATTCGATCGACCCGGGCGCGTTCGCGCCGGGAACGATGCTCGCCGAGCGCTACCGGATCGTTGGCCTCATCGGCAAGGGAGGAATGGGCGTCGTCTATCGCGCCGACGACTTAAAGCTCGGCCAGCCGGTGGCGCTGAAGTTCCTGCCACCCGAGTTCGCCGAGGACCCGGTCCGGCGCGAGCGCTTCTTCGCCGAGGTGCGGATCGCGCGCCAGGTGTCGCACCCGAACGTCTGCCGCGTCCACGACGTCGGGGAGATCGACGGCCAGCACTATCTTTCGATGGAGTACGTGGACGGGGAGGACCTCGCCTCGCTCCTGCGCCGCATCGGCCGGCTGCCGAACGACAAGGCGCTCGAGATCGCGCGGCAGTTGTGCGTCGGAGTCGCCGCGGCGCACGAGCGCGGCGTGCTGCACCGGGACCTGAAGCCCTCGAACGTGATGCTTGACGGGCGAGGCCGGGCCCGGATCACCGACTTCGGTCTCGCCGCGGCGGTGGGAGAGATCGTCGAGGGCGAAGTCGCCGGCACGCCGGCGTACATGGCTCCCGAACAGCTTGCGGGACAGGCCGCCACCGTCCGCAGCGATCTCTACGCGCTCGGGCTCGTTCTCTACGAGCTATGGACGGGGAAGCGGGCGTTCACGGGGTCCTCGCTCGAGGAGCTGAAGAAGAAGCGCGAGTCGGGGCCGCCGCCCGAGATGAAAGACGCGGCGCGGGACGTGGATCCGGCCGTGGACCGGATCGTGCTGCGCTGCCTCGAGTCGGACTCGAACAAACGTCCGGCCTCTGCCTTGCAGATCGCGGCGGCGTTGCCGGGCGGCGATCCTCTGGCCGCGGCACTCGCGGCGGGGGAGACGCCCTCGCCCGAGACGGTCGCAGCGGCAGGGGGCGAGGGAGCGCTCGAGCCGGGCCGAGCCTGGACGATTCTCGGCGGCATCTTCGCTGCGGTTGTCGGCGTCGGCCTCCTCGCGCCCGCCGGAACCGACTTCGGGCTCGCTCCGCTTCCGAAAAGCACCGAGATCCTCGAAGATCGGGCCCGACAGATCGCCGCGAGGTTCGGCTCGACGGCAGCCACCGACAGCGTCGTGGGATGGAGACAGGACGAGGACCAGGTGAAGGAGCTCGGGCGTCGGCGCCCCTCGACGCGTGCCCGGCAGGAGCTCGGCGAGTCGCGACCCCACCCGTGGCGGTTCTGGTACCGTTCGAGCCCGCGCCCTCTCGTTCCGCTGGACCAGACCAATGGGTCCGAGGTCTCGAGGGACGATCCTCCGCTCGAGGTTTCGGGGATGATCCTCGTCGAGGTCGACGCGAGGGGCAGCCTGACGAGCTTCCGCGCCGTCCCCCCGCAGGTCGACGAGGCGCGAGCCGCGTCGCCGGAGCCCGACTGGCGTCCGCTCCTCTCCGAGGCCGGCCTCGATCCGAGCCGCCTGACGCCGTCCGTTCCGCAATGGGTTCCGCCGACGGCGTTCGATGCCCGCGCGGAGTGGAACGGGTCCTTCGACGGACAGTCCGGCACGCCGATCCACGTCGTCGCCGCGATGTTTCACGGGCGGCCGGTCTACTTCGAATTGCTCGGTCCGTGGTCGAAACCCGAGAGGATGGCGCCGAAGCCGATCGCCGCGACCGAGCGCTTGAGCATCGGCGCCGCAATGCTCGCCTTCCTCTTCCTTCTCGTTGCCTGCGCCATCCTGGCGCGCCGAAACGTGCGCCTCCAGCGGGGGGACCGGCGAGGCGCCTGGACGCTCGCGATGATCGTCATGGGATTGCCGCTCGTCGCCTGGCTCTTCGACGTCCACCACGTCGCCGAGTTCCTCGGAGAGTTCAACCTCTGGATTTCGGCGCTCACCGGCGCCGTGTTCAGCGCCGCCTGGGCCTGGCTGATGTACATGGCTCTGGAGCCCTACGTTCGCAGGCGTGCGCCGGAGCTCCTGATCTCGTGGGGCAGGGTCGTCGAGGGGCGTCTACGCGACGCGCTCGTCGGCCGCGACGTCCTGAGCGGCCTGGGGATCGGCGTCTTGCTTGCCCTGTGGTCGATCCTCGAGGTGGCGCTTCCCACCTGGTTCGACATTCCCGGCGTTGCTCCCGAGCCGGGATCCCGGTCCCTCCTGCTCGGAGTGAGTCCGGTCGTATCCCTGATCGCGCGGGGAGCGTACGTTTCCATCATTCGCGCCCTGACCATCCTCTCGCTGTTTTCGCTGGCGCAGATCCTCTTTCGCCGGCGGTGGCTGTCGTATGTGTTCGCCGGCATCCTCCCGTTGCTTTTCTCGCTGGGCGACGAGAACCCCCGCCTCGCTCTTCCCTATGCGTTGGTGACGGTGGCCTTGATCGTTTTCGTCCTGGTGAAGGGGGGTCTCGTCGGGCTGGTTTCGGCCTGGTTCGCGTGGTCCCTGCTGCTGCACGTACAGCCGACGTTCGATTTTTCCCGATGGTACTCCGGGCGTTCCTGGTTCTGCATGCTCGTCCTGTTGGCGCTCGCCGTCTGGGCCTTCTTCACCTCCCTCGGGAAGAGGTCGCCTTTCGGAACGATGCGCCTCGGAGACGCGTGAGCCTCGCCGAGAGCTTGATCCGTCCCGCGAGGATGTCCCGGAACATCACCCAGTCGCCGGCGAGGCTGTAGAACGGCCGCCGGAACGTCGCCGGCCGGTTGTGCTCGAAGGAAAAAGTGGCCGATCCAAGCGAGGCCGTAGCCCGCGATGGGCGCCGCGAGCAACCAGCGCCAGTCGCGCCTCGCGGCCGCCGTCCCGAGAGCGGCGAGGACGAGCGCGCTCCCCGCAAAGTGGAGCCGCCGGCAGGTCGGATCGCGGTGCTCCGCCAGGTACTCGGGGTAGAAGTCTCGGAAGCTCGACCGCGGCTTCATCTCGCCTCGACCGCGAGCCGTAGTCCTGCCACGCGCGCGAACTGGCGAAAGTCCTCATCCCGGGTGAGAAGCACCACGTCGTGATCCAGGCAGCTCTGCGCGATCAAGGTGTCGGCGAGGCGGCCCTTTCGTTTCGCCGCGAGCAGACGCGCGCGAAGCCGCCCGGCCCGCTGCCAGTAGCCGTCGTGAATCTCCAGAACGGGCACCTCTTCGAGGAGCCGTGCCACGGAGGGCGGGAGCTTCGGATCGCTCAACAGCTCGGTCAGGACCACCGGAGGCAGGCACACCTGGCTTTCCGCGAGCGCGACGTCCAGAGCCTCGACGTCGGTTCCGGCGCCGCCGCCGAGGAAGGCGATGACGGTGCTCGTGTCGGCGGCGATCAAGGACGGTCTTCGCGAAGGCGATCGAGGTCGATCGAAAACACGACGCGCCCACGCCGCTTGCGCAGGCCCTCGTACGCCTTTCGCGCCGCAACGAGCGACAGGCCGGTTCGGATCGTGGCCGTGATCCCCTGGCCTGTCGATTTCTGGGCTCGCTCCAAGAGATCGGCCGGAAGCTCAACCGTGACTTTCTTCGCTTCCATGCGCGCGCGATTATACCAGTACTGATACCAGTATAGACACTGGTACAGGCGAGGCGGCTATCTCATGGCTTCCATCGGCGACAGCCTCGACGCGCGCACCGCCGGGTACATCCCGAACACGACGGCGAGCACGAGGGCCGACGCCCACGCGATGAGCAGGCCCATGGGGTTGACGACGAGGCCATAGGGGAAGCTCGCCGACAGCGCCTTGCACACCGCGGTGCCGACGAAGGTGCCGAGCGTCGCGCCGACGGCGGCGAGCACGCACGCCTCGAGCAGGAACTGGATCAGGATCTCGTAATCCGAGGCGCCCATCGCCTTGCGCAGGCCGATCTCGTAGCGGCGGTCGGAGAACGAGATCAGCATGACCGAGAGCACGCCGACGCCGCCGACGAGGAGGACCGTCGCCGCGAGGCTCGTGAGGACGACCTTCCATCCGTGGATCTGGTTCATGAAGTTTTCCCACGCGCGGGCGGCCTCCGCCTCGAGATCGACGATCTTGATGTCCTCGATGCCGTGGTGCGCCTGCTTGGCGCGGCCGATCATGAGCGCCGAAACCTCGGCGGTGTCGCGTTTCTTCGCGAGCTTGACCGCGATGTTCGAGAGCTTGTGGTCCGGATCGATCCGGTCCACGTAGGTCTGGAGCGGGATCGAGATGCCGTTGGCGTCGTACCAGAGCTCCTCGGTGAAGATCTGGCTCGGCGCCTGGACGCCGACCACCCGGAACCGGACGCCCTCGACCGTGATGTCGCGGCCGACGGGGTCCGCGCCGCCGAAGAGCTTGGAGCCGAGCGTCGCGCCGACGACGGCGACCGTCGAGCGCCGCAGCTCGTCGTCGTCGGTCAGCCCGCGCCCCATCGCGATCGGCCGGTTCATCCACTTCGCGTAGTCCGGCCAGACGCCGTTGACCCAGCAGCGCTCGGTGCCGCCCGCGATCTTGACCGCCGATTCCTTGGTGGCGCGCGGCAGGAACGCGAGGATCTTCGGATCGGGCGCCGTCAGCCGCGGGAGGTCCTCCCACCGGAGTCCCGGGCTCATCGCGAAGCGCTTCTGCTCCTCGGTCGTCGCCGGCGCGTCGGGAGCGAGCATGACGGTCCCGTCCCAGCTCATCCCCGAGAAGCCCATGGCGATCTTGTCCATGACGCCGTCCATGACGGACGTCATGACGACGAGCGCGAAGACGCCGAGCATCAGGAGAGTCAGCGTCAGCGTCGAGCGGAGCTTGTGGGCCCACAGCTCGACGAGGCCGCCCTTGACGATCTCCCAGCCGAGGGCGACTTTGGAGCCGAAGGAGAGGCGGCGAGGCGGGCGATCCTCCGAGGCCGCAGCGGCCGCCGGGAGCGGGAGCGCGGTCTCGCTACTCATAGCGCAGCGCCTCCATGGGCGAAAGCCGCGACGCCTTCCAGGCGGGGAAGAGCGCGAAGACGAAGCCGAAGACCGCGGCGAGCGCGTAGGCCGACACGAAGCTCTTCGGGTCGATGTGGAGCGGAATGCCGAGCGATGCGGTGATGATCTTCGAGAACCCGATGCCGATGATCAGGCCGGCGATCGAGCCGACGGCGGTCAGCACCAGGGCCTCCGTCATGAACTCCTTGAAGATCTCGCCTCCGGGAGCCCCGATCGCCATCTTGACGCCGACCTCGCGGATGCGCTCCTTCAACGTCGCCATCTGGATGTTGACGTTGACGATCCCGCCGCCGATGAGCGACAGGAAGCCGGAGAGGAGGAAGATGATGTCGTAGACGTTTCCCTGCGACTGCTGCTTGCGGTAGCGGGCGCCCACGTCGTCGATGCGGAAGTCCTCCTGCTGCCGGTGATTCGCCTTCAGCAGCGAGACGAGGCCCTTGCTGAACTTCGACATCGCGTCGATGTCGCGGATGCGGAAGGTCATGCGGTCGACGCGGTGATACTGGTCGCCCTCGAAGCGCCGCGCGACGAGCGTGCTCGGCACGGCGATGATCCGATTTCGCCAGCGGAACCAGTTGCGATTCGACTTGCGGAAGCGGAAGACCCGCTCCTTCAGGATGCCGACCACCTGGCACGACGTGTCGCCGATGCGGATCGTCCGCCCGAGGGCGTCGCCGTTCGGAAAGAAGATCGCGACGGCTTCGGTCCCGAGGACCGCGATCGGCGTGGCGTCGTCGATGTCGCCGGCGCTGAACGCGCGGCCCTGATCGACCTCGTACCCCTCGAGCGCCAGGAAGTCGCCGCCGACGCCGCGGATGTCGCGCTCCTGGTCGGCGTAGGGCGAGCGCACGCGAGCCCGGGCGTCGCGGCGCAGGGAGATCCCGTCGACGCTCGACGCATCGAGACCGTCGCCGCCGTCGGCGTCGGCCGAGCGCAGGCCGAGGTTCGCCATCTGCATGGCCGTGGGCGCGCCCTCCTTGACGACGGCCGACTGGCGGACGTTGAGCTTGTCGAGCCCGCCCATGCGCACGTAGAGCTCCATCGACCGGCGGCGCATGCTGTCGGAGATCGACATCCCGCCGAGCACCGACGCGACGCCGAGAATGACGCCGAGCGACTGGAGCGTCGAGCGGGTCATGTTCTCCCGCATCTCCACCCAGGCGTTGCGGAGCCGCTCGCGGAATTTGCCGTTCAAGGTCATGGTGAAAGTGAAACCCCTCACCCCCTTCCCCTCTCCCGGGGGAGGGGAGACGGAGGCTAGGCCGCTTCCTCCACTTGAATCAGTCCGTCCATGATCTCGACCTGGCGCTGCGCCATCGCGGCGATCGAGAGGTCGTGCGTGACGATGATGATCGTGTTGCCGTGCCGGTGGAGGTCGGCGAAGAGCTCGAGGACTTCGTGGCCGGTCCTCTGGTCGAGAGCGCCGGTGGGCTCGTCGGCGAGAAGGAGCGCCGGGCGGTTCGCGAGGGCGCGGGCGATCGCGACGCGCTGGCGCTGTCCCCCCGAGAGCGCGGCGGGCAGGACCTTCGCCTTCTCGGGAATGCCGACGCGCTCGAGCATCTCCTGCGCGCGGCGGCGCCGCTCCCTGCGGCCGACGCCCGCGTAGAGCATCGGCAGCTCGACGTTGCGCACGACCGACGCCTTCGGCAGCAGGTTGTACTGCTGAAAGACGAAACCGATCTTCTCGTTGCGGATCTCGGCGAGCTCGCGGCCGGAGAGGTTCTCGACCTGGCGGCCGTCCAGCGCGTAGGTCCCCCCGGTCGGCTTGTCCAGGCAGCCGAGGATCGCCATGAGCGTCGACTTGCCGGAGCCCGAAGGCCCGATCAGCGCGACGAACTCCCCGCGCTCGACGCGCATGTCGATGCCCCGGAGCGCGTGGACGGCGGTGCCGTTCGAGCCGAAGGTCTTGGTGAGGGCGGTGGTGTGGATGATGGCGATCATGGTCGATTCACCCTTCTGTCATCCCGAGGAGCGACGCGACGAGGGATCCCTTTGCAGTCCGGGTGCGGCTTGAGAAAGCGGAATCCCTCGCTTCGCTCGGGATGACGTGCATCCCCTCGCCGTGCGAGGGATGCACGTCAGTTGTCCTCGTCGTCCTTCTCGACGCGCTTCTTCGTCGGATCCTCGAGCGAAACCTGCTCGCCCGACTTCAGTCCCGACAGGACCTCCACGCGCTCGAGGGTCGCGATGCCGGCCTGGACCGGGACCACGTCGAAGTAGTCCTTCCAGTGGTCCGAGAGCCAGATGAACTTGTTCCGGCCCGACAGCCCCTCCTTCGCCGTGGCGAGCTGCTTGGGCAGGAGATTGGCCTTCAGGCGGTACGCGACGGTCTGGCCGTCGCGCTTCTGCAGCGCCTCGAGGGGAATCGACGTGGCCTTGTCCCGCTTCTCGCCGAGGATCTCGACGTTGGCGCTCATCCCGGTCTTGAAGGACTCGGCGAGCTCGTCGAGCGTGACCTCGACCTTGAACACCTTGATCTTCTCGACGAGCTCCGCCGACGGCGCCACGAACGTGACCTTGCCGGTGAAGATCTTCTGCGGGTACGCGTCGAGCGAGACGCGGACCAGCCGCCCGACCGCGACCTTCCCGATGTCCACCTCGTTCAAGTTGACGCGGATGATCAGCGACTTCAAGTCGGCGACGGTGAAGAGCACGGTGCCGGCGTTGAAGGACGAGACGCCCGACGTCACGGTCTCGCCGAGCTCGACGCCCTTCTTGATCACGACGCCGCTCATCGGCGCCGTCACGCGCGCCATCTGGGACGACGCGTTGCCCGAGATCGGGATGCCGCGGTCCTCGACGATCTGGTAGCGCATCTGCGCGGCGCGCAGGTTCTCCCTCGCCTGGTCCCGCTTGATCTCGGAGGAGCGGTACGCGTCATGGCCGATGAGCCCCTGATCGAAGAGCGCCTTCTGCATCGTGAAGTCGCGGTCGGCATCCTGGAGCTTGAGCTCCATGTCCTTCACGCTCGCCTGGACGTCGGAGAGCGACTGCGCCTGGTTGACGTCCGGCTCGATCTCGGCGAGCACGTCTCCCTGCCTGACGACGGCGCCCTCGCGCACCTTGAGGACGACGACCCGCCCCGAGACGGCCGATTTGACGTCCACTTTCGTGACCGGATCGACGACGCCGACCTCGCGGACGGAGACCTGCAGGTTCTCCTGCTGGACCTTTCCGAGGCGGAAGGGGGTGTTCTCGCCCTTCGAGTCGGCCTTGTCCTTGCCGTTCTTCGCCTTCATGAAGGCGACGCCCCCCAGGGCCAGGAGCACCACCAGGATGCCGATCCACTTCTTCTTCTTCACGAGAAACCCCCCAAACGCAGAGAAAACTCGGGCCACGTGTCCTTTATACGCAATCGCCGCGGGGAATGTTCGAATGAGCCGCCCCCCTCAGCCCGACCCTGTCTCTTAATTCCCTCTCCCCCCGGAGGGGGGAGAGGGCGAGGGTGAGGGGGGCCTTCGGGAACTCCTGGCCTCCGACTTCCGTACCGTCGGCCAGAGGGAACGCGCGATGCTCTCGATTCAATCCCTGGGCAAGCGGTATCCGGGCGGCACGGTGGGGCTCGAGGACTTCTCGCTCGAGGTCGGCGAGGGCGTGCTCGGCCTGCTCGGCCCGAACGGCGCGGGCAAGACGACCCTCATGTCGATCCTCGCGACCGTCACGCGCCCGACCTCCGGCGCCTTCCTGTGGCGCGGCCGGGACGCGGCGCGCGACCCGCTGCCGCTGCGCCGGGAGCTCGGCTACCTGCCGCAGGACTTCGGCGTCTACGACCGGCTGACCGCGCGCGAGTTTCTCCTCTACCTCGGGCGGCTGAAGGGCCTCTCGGGCGTCGAGCTCGACCGCCGCGTGCGCGAGCTGCTCGAGCTCGTCAACCTCCACGGCGCCGCCGATCGGCGCCTCGGCGGCTACTCGGGCGGGATGCGGCAGCGCATCGGCATCGCCCAGGCGCTCCTCGGCGATCCGAAGCTCGTGATCGTCGACGAGCCGACCGTCGGCCTCGACCCGGAGGAGCGCGTGCGCTTCCGCAACCTGCTCGCCGAGATCGCGCACGGCCGGGTCGTGATCCTCTCGACGCACATCGTCTCGGACGTCGAGGCCGTCGCGTCGGAGATCGCGGTGATGCGGCGGGGCCGCCTGGTCGCGCACGCGACGCCCGAGACGCTGCTCGCGCGAGCCTCCGGACGCGTCTTCCGCGCCGTCGTCCCGGCCGAGCGCCTCGCCGAGGCGCAGCGGGCGGTGCACGTCTCGAACCTCGTGCGCCGCGCCGACGGCGTCCACCTGCGCTACGTCGCCAACGGCGCGGGCGCCGCGCTGCCGGGCTCGACGCCGGTCGAGCCGGACCTCGAGGACGCATACCTGTTGACGAATCTCGAGGCGGCGTGAGCGCCGGCGCTTTCGCTCCCATACGCGCGCAGATCGCCGCCGAGCTGAAGTTGCGGCTGCGCTCGTTCGCGACGCCGATCGCGCTCGCGGCCTTCTGCGCGGCCGCTTTCTTCTGGATCCCGGACCCCGGGAGCAACGCCGCGTCGCTGACCTGGCAGATCGACGGCCGGATCGAGGCGCCCGTCTACAGCGCGGCCTATGTCGGGCTCTCGGTCTCGATCCTCTCCGGCATGTTCGTGCCGCTCGTGCGGCTTCTACCTGGTCGCGGGCTCGGTGCGGCGCGACCGTGAACGGGGGGTCGGCGCGATTCTGGCGGCGACGCCGCTCTCGAAGACGGCGTACCTCGGCGGCAAGTTCGCGGCGCACGTCGCCTATCTCATGGTGCTCGAAGTCTTCGCCCTCCTCACCGGGCTCGTCGCCTTCCTGCGGTTCGGCGTCGGGTCCTTCTCGCCGTCGTCGTTCGCCGGCCCCTACCTCGTCCTGACCATTCCGGTGGTCGTCGTCGTCGCGTCGATGGCGGTCTTCTTCGATGTGACGCCCGGGCTGCGCGGGCGAGGCGGACTCGTGCTCTGGTTCTTCTTCTTCCTCTTCGGGCTGGTCCGGCTTCCGCTGGATCTGGCCGGCGCTCCCGACGACCCCGCCGACACGCGGACGCTCTCGCGGCCCGATTTTCGATCCGGCGGGAATCGCCACGGACCAGTGGATCGTCCGCGGCACGATTCCGAAGGAGGCGACGAGCGTCTCGGCCGGCCACGTGTCCTACGGCAAGCGAACGATCGTGCACGTGCCGTGGAAGGGAATTCGCGTCACGCGCGAGTTGATCGCGATGCGGGCCGTCAACATGCTGGCGGCGGCCATCCCGCTGGCGCTCGCCGTTCTCGTCTTCGACCGTTTCGACCCGGCGCGCGGCCGGCGCCGCGATCCGGAAGCCGGGCCTCTTCGCGCGCCTCGCGCGCCCGCGTGTCGCGGCGGCGGAATGCGGACGCCGGGGTCGACGGCGGATGCTCGCGCCGCGCGCCGTGACGCTGACGCCCGTCTCGCCGCGGCCGTCGACACGGTCCGCCGTCCTGGCGGAGGCGCGCCTGATCTGGGAGAGCGCGTCGTGGATCAAGTGGCCGCTCGCCGTCTCCGCGATCCTCGCGGGACTCCTGCCCGGCAATTTCGCGCAGGCGGCCTTCCTGCTCCTGCTCGTCCCGGTCGTCTCGGAGACGGCCGCGCGCGAGCGGCTCGCGGGAACGGCCGCGCTCGTCTTCTCGCAGCCCTCCGTCCCGCGCTCGCCGGCGCTCTGGAAGGCCGCGGCGGTCGCGCTCGTCGTCCTCGCCCTCGGCGCGCCGCTCGTCGTCCGGAGCCTGCTCGCGTCGCCCGCGCGCGGGCTCGCCTGCGCCGGCGGCCTCCTCGCCGTCGCCGCGATCTCCGTGGGCATGGGGTCGCTCTCCGGCGGCGGCAAGCTCTTCACCGGGATCTATCTCGCGGTCTGGTACATGGGCCTGTCGAACCTGCCCGCGGCGGACTTCACGGCGGCCCTGTCGGCGAAGCCGGCGCCCGGCTTCTGCCTCATCTATATATGTGTCGGGGCGGCGCTCCTGGCGGCGGCGGTCGGGAGGGAGCGCATGGCATCGCGGCTCATCTAGCCGCAATCCGACCCGAAAGGGATCCCTCGCTCCGCTCGGGATGACAAATCAATGTCATCCCGAGGAGCCCTTCGACTTCGCTCAGGACAGGCTCCGCGACGAGGGATCCCTTTCGGCGCCGGGGGGAGCGTTTTCTGGCCGCGTGCGCCGCTCCCGCCATAAGCTTCCCGCAACGTGATCACCAGCGGAGGGACCGCGTCCAGCGGACCGGTCGAGACCAGCCGGTTCTCGATCCGCCGGATGCGCTCGGCGTTCTTCCTCTGGCGCTCGTCGCTTGCGCGCGACGGATCTCCTGATCGCCGCCGTCTTCGTCGCGCTCTCGCTCGGGCTCGGCGCCTACGTCTTCGCGCGCACGCGCACCGCCGTCCACGTCGCGTTCGCGCAGAAGGCCCAGAAGCTGTACGCCCAGGTCAACGAGCGCCTGACGCTCGCGTTCGAGAACCTGTACACCCTGCAGAGCTTCATGGGCGCCTCCGACCGAGCCGTCACGCGCGCCCAGTTCCGCCTCCTCGCGTATCCCGATGCTCGCGCGAAACCCCGAGATCTACGCGTTCGAGTGGCTGCCGCTCGTCCATGAGGCCGACCGGGCGCGCAGCGAGGCCGAGGCGAAGTCCGACCACGTGATGGACCGCGGCTTCTGGGAGATCCTGGAAAGCCGGATCGCCCCCGTCGGACGCCGCGCCTACTACGTTCCGATCCTCTACATGGAGCCGCCGAGCGCGCGCGCCCTCGGCTTCGACATCGCCTCGAGCGCTCCGCGATGGGCCACGGCCGTCAAGGCGCGCGACAAGGGCGTGGTCGCGATCTCGCCTCCCTTCGAGTTGATCGAGAGCGCGGGCCGCAAGGGACCGCCGGTCGTCGCGGCCTACGCTCCGGTCTTTCAGGGCAGGCGATCCGGGATCCGAGGAGGCGCGGCCGAAGGCGCTGCTCGGCTTCGTGCTGGCGATCCTCCGCGTGGCGCCGCTCGTCGACAAGGCGGCATCTCAGGTCGACGCCTCCGGCATCGGGCTCCGGCTCCGCGACCCGAGCGAGCCGAAGGCGCCGCCGCTGGCGGAACGGGGCGGCGCGAACGCCGGCCCGGCCCGCGAGGAGTTCGAGCAATCCTTCAACGTGCTCCTCCCCGACGACCGCCACTGGACCCTCGACGTCTTCGCGTTGCCCGGCGCGTTCACCCCGTCTCGCCGGGAGGCGGTGGAGGCGCTGCTCGCGGGCATCGCGGTCTCGCTCGTCGGCCTCGTGACGATCACGGCGCTGCGGACGATCTCGCGCCTGCGCCGGCAGGCCGAGAAGGTCGGGCCCTACAAGCTCGTGCGCAAGCTCGGCAAGGGCGCGATGGGCGTCGTGTGGGAGGCGCGGCATGCGCTGCTGCGCCGCCCGACGGCGGTCAAGCTCCTCGCGCCGGGCGTCCAGGGCGAGCGCGCGATCGCGCGGTTCGAGCGCGAGGTGCAGCTGACGGCGGGCCTCACGCACCCGAGCACGATCGCGATCTACGACTACGGCCGCACGAACGAGCGCGTCTTCTACTACGCGATGGAGCTCCTGCACGGCATCAACCTCGGCCAGCTCGTCGAGTACGACGGGGCGCTGACGCCGGGGCGGGTCGTGCACCTGCTGCGCCAGGCCTGCGGCGCGCTCACCGAGGCGCATGCCGCCGGGCTGATCCACCGGGACATCAAGCCGCAGAACCTGATGCTCTGCGTCTACGGCGGCATTCCCGACTTCCTGAAGATCCTCGACTTCGGCCTCGTCAAGGAGGTCGGCGACGTCGAGCACGGGGACGGCGCCGCGCCCGGCGCCTCCGACGCGGCGCTCTCGCAGGACGGCTCGCTCCTCGGCACGCCGCTCTACATGGCGCCCGAGGGCATGAGCGATCCGGGCAAGCTCGACGCCCGCGCGGACATCTTCGGGCTCGGCGCGGTCGGGTACTACCTGCTGACGGGCTCGCCGCCCTTCCCGGGGCGCACGGCGCTCGAGGTGTTCAAGCGCGAGCGCGAGGGTCCGCCCGCCGTGATCGCGGGGGCGAGCGGCGCCGCGGAGAGTCCGGAGCTCGAGTGCCTGATCCGGCGCTGCCTCTCGTTCCAGCGCGAGGAGCGTCCGTCCTCCGCGGAGGAGCTCGACGCGGCGCTCGAGGCCTGCGCCGTCACGCCGCCGTGGACGACGGCCGAGGCGCGCGCCTGGTGGAGGGACCGCGCCGCAGGCGCCCTCGCCGCCGTCGCGGCCGAGCACGAGGAGCGCGAGGAACGCGGACAGTTCCTGATGCTGTCGAGCGATCACCGGGGGCGGAGCTAACGCCTCGCGGGCGGCCGCAAGGGCCGCCCCTACAGGAGGGTTCCGCAGGGGCGGGCTCGACCCTGCCCGATCAGGATCTTCCCCTTCGATCCACTGCAATACAATCCCCGCACCGAGCGAGGTTCACCATGCTGACGTTGGACGCCGCCTTCGACCGCATCGGCACTGCCTTCCGGCAGATGGGCTACAAGGCCCAGGAGGCCTCGCCGCCCGACGACTCGGGCAATCGCCAGGCGGTCTATGCGCTTCCGAACCTCTCGGTGCGCGTCTGCGCCTACGGCCGCGCCCGTCTCCTGACCGTGCAGGTGAAGGTCGACGGCGAGTGGGTGGACTTCGTCAAGCGCGGCGTGGGACCCGAGGGTCTCGAGGAGAAAGCCGTCGAGGCGCTCGTGCACAAGGTGCGCGACGAGGTGGACGAGACGTCGACGGACTCCTGATTCACGCCCCTCACCCCCTGCCCCTCTCCCGATGGGAGAGGGGTGAACTCCGCCTCCCTCTCCCTCCGGGAGAGGGTCGGGGTGAGGGGGTCGCGGTCGCCGACGGAGCGCGTCAGTACCCGTGGTCGTCGACGACGACCGTTCCCTTGAACCGCGAGTAGATGAAGACCGTGTATCCGAGGACGACCGGCATTCCGATCGCGGCGACGGCGAGCATCAGGCGGAGCGCGAGCGGCGAGGACGCCGCGTTCTCGATCGTCAGGCTCCGCTCGGGCGCTCCGAGGGCGGGCACGATCGTCGGATAGAGGACGAGCCCGAGCGTCGCCGCGATCGCTCCGACCGCCGCCGACGAGAAGAGAAAAGACGTTGCGGGCCGGCCGCGGCCCCAGCCGATCCGGAGCCGCGCGAGGAAGAAGACGGTGAGCGCCGCCGGAATCCAGGCCTCCCACCGCGTCCACGCCCGGGCCGTGCCCGGCGCCGCCACGCGCGCCGCGAGCGTGACGGCCACCCACAGCGCCGCCCACGCCGCCCAGGCGAAACGACCCGCCGCGAGAGCGCGCTCGCGCACCGCGCCCGCGGTCTTCCCCTGCAGCCACGCCGCGCCGTGCGCGACGCACATCGCGACCGAGAAGAGGCCGACGACGAGGGCGAACGGATTCAGCAGGTCGAGCGGCGTGCCGGCGAACTCCTGGTCGGCGTCGAGCGGCAGGCCGCGCACGACGTTCCCGATCGCGACGCCGAGGAGAAGAGCGACGGCGAACGACGAGCCCGCGAAGACCCGGTCCCACGCCCCGCGCCAGCGGACGTCCGCGAGCTTCGACCGGAACTCGATCGACACCGCGCGCAGGACGAGCGCCGCCAGCACGAGCATCAGCGCGAGGTAGAGCCCCGAGAAGACGGTCGCGTAGACGCGCGGGAACGCCGCGAAGAGCGAGCCCCCCGCGGCGAGCAGCCAGACCTCGTTGCCGTCCCAGACCGGGCCGATCGCGGCGAAGACCTCGCGCCGCTCGCCGTCGTCGCGCGCGACGAAGAGGTGGAGCATTCCGGCGCCGAGATCGAAGCCGTCCAGGATCGCGTAGCCGGCGAGGAGGCCGCCGACGATCACGAACCAGACCGTCTCAAGCCACGGCATGACGCGCCTCCGTCTCCGCCTCCGGGAACTCGGCCGGCTCGGGCCCGCGCCGGACCTCGCGCAGGATGAGGAAGAGCCACAGCGAGCCGAGCACGAGGTAGACGACGGAGAAGAGCAGGATCGAGAAGAGGATCTCCGGCGCCCGCACGACCTTCGACACGCCGGCGGCCGTCCGCATCACGCCGTAGACGATCCACGGCTGGCGCCCGACCTCCGCCGTGAGCCATCCGAGCTGGATCGCGATCATCGGCAGGGGCACGGACCACATCATCAGCAGCTGCCAGGGGCGCGAGGCCTCGAGGCGGCCGCGGACGAGCAGGAAGAGCCCGGCGAACGCGACGAAGGCGATCAGGTTCGCGACGATCACCATGTTGTGGAAGGCGAGGAACGTCACCGCGACGGGCGGCCACTCGTCCAGCGGGAACGACTCCAGTCCCTCGATCGGCGCCTGGAAGTTGCCGAACGCGAGAAACGACGTCAGCTCCGTGATCGCGATCTCGGGCGCCCGGCCTGGGGCCGTGCTGGGTCGGCGGCAGGGAGAAGAGGATGAGCGGCACGCCCCGCTCGGTCGAGTAGATCCCCTCCATCGCCGCGAACTTCGCGTGCTGGGTGTGCGCGACCTGCCGCGCGTGCCGGTCGCCCGTGAAGAAGACGAGCAGGGCGCCGGCGCAGGCGGCGACGACGCCGAGGCGCAGGCACACGCGGGCGACGCCGGGGTGGATGCCCCGCCGCGCCCACCAGGCCGCGACGCCCGCCATCACGAAGGCGCCCATGCAGAGCGCCGCCGAGATCGTGTGCGCGAAGCGCGGCAGCGTCGAGGCGTTCAGGAACGCGGCGCGGACGTCCGTGAGGACGGCGCGCCCGCCCTCGATCCGATAGCCGGCGGGCGTCTGCATCCAGGAGTTCGCGACGAGGATCCAGAAGGCCGAGAGCACGGTTCCGAGCGCCACGAGCCCCGAGGCGAGCCACCGGACGAAGGAGGAGATGCGCCGCCGCCCGAAGACGAGGAGCCCCAAAAACCCCGACTCGAGGAAGAACGCGAAGATGACCTCGGCGGCGAGCGGCGCGCCGAAGATGTCGCCGACGAAGCGCGAGTAGCCGGCCCAGTTCGTGCCGAACTGGAACTCCATGACGACGCCGGTCGCGACGCCGACGGAAAAGTTGATCGCGAAGACCCGGATCCAGAAGTCCGACGCGCGGCGGTAGACGTCGCGCCCCGTGCGCCAGCGCGCGGTCTCGAGAGCGAAGACGAGCGCGGAGAGGCCGATCGAGATCGGCGGGAACAGGAAGTGGAACATGATCGTGAGCGAGAACTGGAGCCGCGCGAGCCACACCGGGTCCATGGGACGTCTTCTCCTTCCGGACAGCAGGTCTTGTCTTTCGGCAGCCGGCCCTCGGTTCCCTCGGCCCGGTTGCCGACGCGGCGTTCTCCCGCCGCGAGAGATGCTAGCTCAGCCGGATTAGGATGCTCTTTCGTGGCCGCACCGAACGCCGACGTCAGCGCGCCGGAATCGCCGCTCGTCGAGCACGCCCGCGGCCTCGTCATTTCCGCGGGAATCGGCTTCGGCATCGTGTTCCTCGTGACGCTCGAGCAATCGGAGCGCTTGAGCCCCCGCGTCGCCGGGTACGGCGCGCTCATGGGCGCGCTCGCCTACGTGTTCTGCGCCGGCGCCGCGTGGAGCCTGCGGGACTGGCTGCGCCGGACGCGCGCGCCGCGCCTCGCGCGTGCGATCGTGTACGCGGTCGCCGGCATGGCTTCATGGGTTTTCGCGAGCTGGATCGCGGACGTCGTCGGGCTCGTCCACATCCGCTTCACGCTCGGCAACATCGCGCCTTATCTGCCGATCGTCGGGGCGATCTCGCTGCTGACCGGTCTCGCCTTCTACTCGCAGGGCCTGCTGCAGGACCGGCTGCGCAAGTCCGTCGAGCGCCTGAAGGA
>CAVXOX010000005.1:0-1299824 GCA_963763535.1 uncultured Acidobacteriota bacterium | reverse complement strand
CTACGGGAATCGAACCCGTGTCACGCCCAAAGGTAGCCGCCTTGAGAGGGCTGCGTCCGCAGGACGCGGCATTCGCTCATAACAGGGCCGGCAGGAAGCTGGTAGCCCCTACGGGAATCGAACCCGTGTCGCGCCCGAAGGGGCGCGCCGCGGCGAAGCCGCGCGCAAAGGTAGCCGCCTTGAGAGGGCTGCGTCCGCAGGACGCGGCATTCGCTCATAACAGGGCCGGCAGGAAGCTGGTAGCCCCTACGGGAATCGAACCCGTATTTCGGCCTTGAGAGGGCCGCGTCCTGACCGTTAGACGAAGGGGCCGAACGGGGCGCGAAAGTTAGCACAGGGCCGCGGCGGTGGGCAAACGGGAAGCTTGGCGGGCGAAGCGCGCCCGCCGCGATCGCGCCGGCCGTGAGACGAGAACCCTCTCCCCCCGTCGGCGGGGGGAGAGGGGAATGTGAGTTGGAGATTACTGGCAGAAAACCAGGATCTCGGCTCGCCTGTTTTCGGCGCGTCCCTTGGCGGTCTTGTTGCTCGCGACGGGATTGGAGTCGCCCATGCCCTTCGTCGTGATGTGGTCGGCCGACGAGGCGCCGTGATCGAGGAGCCACGTCTTGACGGCGTCGGCGCGCCTGACCGACAGGGGCTGGTTGATCTTCGGCCCGCCGGTCGAATCGGTGTAGCCGTCGATCTCGACCTTGCAGGCGGAGTACTTCTTGACGAACGCCTCGGCCTTCTGCAGGTCGGCCAGGTCATTCTTCCGGATGTCCGACTTGTTCGTCTCGAAGTTGACGTGGATCGTCAGCTTGTCGGTCGGCTTGGGTCCAGGCGCGTTCTTCTCGTTGACGGTGAGGGTCGTCGACTCCGTGCGCGATCCGCCGGGGCCGTTGGCCGTCAGCGTGTACCGCGTCGTGGCCGTCGGGCAGACCTGCTTGGAGCCGCTCGCATTGACGCTGCCGACGCCGGAGTCGATCGACACGTCGCTCGCCCCCGCTGTCGCCCAGGTCAGGTTGGCGCAGCCGCCGGAGTCGACCGAGCTCGGCCCCACCGCGATCGAGGCCGTCGGAGCGGCCGGAGGCGACGTGACCGTGCGGACCTCGGCCGGAGGCGCCGTGGGCTTCGGCGGCGGGCAGAGCGCGTGCGCGCGAGTCACCGCGGCCGCGGCGAGCATGTCCGCCTGGTCGTACTTGCAGTTCGTGCACATGCTCTCGGCCTGGGTCACCATGTCTTCGACGGCCTTGAAGTCGGCCGGGCACTGAGTGGCCTTGCCGGCGGCGCGCGCGGCTTCGAGCGTGGTGCGCGCCTTCTTGACTTCGACTTCCGTGGTGCAGCCCAAGACGACCGCGAGGACTCCGACGAGACACGCATGGATGAGTAGGCGGACCTTTCGTGCACGCATGAATCCAAACCTCCTGCAATGCAGCGGTCTATATCGCAGGGCTCCCGGGGTGTCCACCGGCGCGGACGACGCGAAGGAGTCGGTCCACACGCCGTGCTTACACGCCGCCCCGTGCTTCCGCACCGCGATCCGTCGGACGCGCCGTGCCGTCGTGGCATCGCTCCACGCGGTCTTTACATCTGCTGAATGCGCCAGGGGTCGGAGAACTTCACGAAAAACTTACGTTGAATCGCGCCGCACTCAACCTCGCCCGAACACTCGAGCCATCGTGAAAGAGAAGGCCGGCACGCGCGGAGCGTGCCGGCCCCCTTCCGAGCGGACGCGCCTCGCTACTGGCAGAAGACCAGGATCTCGGCGCGGCGATTCTGGAAACGGCCCTTGGCCGTCTTGTTGTCGGCGATGGGATTGGAGGCTCCGAAGCCCTTCGTCGAGATGTGATCGGCCGAGGTCGCGCCGTGATCGATCAGCCACTTCTGGACCGCGTCGGCACGCCTGTTCGAGAGGGGCTGGTTGATCTTGTCGTTGCCGGTCGAATCCGTGTAACCGTCGATCTCGATCTTGCAGGTCGAGTACTTGCGGACGAAGGCTTCCGCCTTCTGCAGGTCCGCCACGTCGGCCTTGCGGATGTCGGACTTGTTCGTCTCGAAGTTGACGTGAATCGTCAGCTTGTCCGTCGGCTTGGCCTTTTCGGCCACGGAGACGGTCGTCGATTCATTGCGCGTGCCCCCGGGGCCCGACGCGGTCAGCGTGTACGTGGTCGTGCTCTTCGGGCAGACCTGCCGCGAGCCGTTCGGTTCGACGGTGCCGAGCACGGGATCGATGGTGGCGCTCGTTGCGCCCGTGGTCGTCCAGTTCAGGTTCGTGCACGAGCCGGCCTCGACGGAGGCGGAGGCCGCGGAGAACGAGATGGTCGGCGCCGCGGCAGCGGAAGGCGCAGGCGGAGCCGGGACCGGGGTGGGTTTCGGCGGACAGAGGGCGTTGGCCTTGGCGATCGCTTCGTTGGCCTTGGCGATCGCTTCGGCCGTGTGGCAGGCGTAGTAGAGCTTGTAGGCCTCCTTCATGAGGGCCTCCGCCGCCTGGAACTCGGCGGGGCACTGCTTGTCCTTGCCCGCCGCACGCGCGGCCTCGATGGCCCGTTTCGATGCCGGCAACTCCTTGTGGTAGAGAAAGTACTGCCCGCCCGGGACGTACTCCATTTCGGCGCACCCGTAGAGGCCGACCAGGGAGCCGACCAGGGCCACGAGTGCCAGGGCCTTCCAGATCCGTGCGCTCATTGCTCCTCCTGCGTCTATGACGCTCGTATATGCAAAAAGCGGCCCCATGTAAATTGGATGTTTAGACCATTCGAGGCCGACGGAGGGACCCGGACGGGTCTGGCGAGTGGCCTAGGAGGGTTTGACGGCGGGTTGGGGAGCCTTCCCGGGCGAATAGCGCGCCCAGCGGATGATCTCCGGGATGGTCGGCTTCTTGCCGTACATGAGGATGCCGACGCGGTAGATCCGGCCGGCGAACCAGGCGAGCGCCGCGGTCGTCCCCAGCATGATTCCGATCGACAGGAGGATCTGCCAGACGGGAGGCTCCGACACCGCCGTCCGCAGGAACATGATGAGGGAGGCCGTGAACGGGAAGAGCGAGAAGAAGAGCGCCATCCCGCCGCTCGGGTTGTTCATCACGCCCGGATAGACCGCGATGCCGCCGACGATGAGCACCATCGGGATCATCGCCAGTTGCTGCGCCTCCTGATCCGTGTTGAACGGCGCCGCGATCATCGTGTAGACGCTGGCGTACAGGAAGTAGCCGAGCAGGAAGAACAGCATGAAGTATCCGAGGAGCCCGACGGGGATCCGCGGCATGCCCATGTCGCTCGAGGAGAGGAGCGAGGCGAAGGCCGGCAGCGACAGGTTCGCCGCGACGAGGGACCAGACGAAGTACTGGGTGAGGCCGACGAGGCCGATTCCCAGGATCTTGCCCGCCATCAGCTCGGTCGGCCGCACCGAGGCGATGATGATCTCGACGATCCGGTTCGACTTCTCCTCGATCGTTCCGCGCATGACCTGGTAGCCGTACATGAAGAACGTCGAGTACATGAGAACGAGCAGGACGAGGGCTGCGATGATGCCGGCGCCCTTCTCCTCGGCGGTGCCCTTCTCGGTGACCTTGAAGGCCTTCAGATCGATGCGGGTCTCGAGCTCCCTGGCGAGGTCCGCCGGCAGGCCGCGCGCGGTCATCTTCTGCCGCATCCAGATCCGGCCGATCGCGGACTGCAGCTGGTTCTGCGCGATGTAGTCCGAGACCGTCGTGGAGTAGTACTCGACCTCCTCCTTCTCGAGCTTCGCCGGCTCGAGCACGAGGTAGCCGTTGATCTTCTTCTGGAGGACCTCCTTGCGGAGCTCCTCCTTCTGCGCCGCGAGGTCCGCGGCGGGGGGACGCTGCGTCAGCGACCAGTGCGGGCCCCTGGAGCTCGAGCCCTTCTCTTTCTGCTTGGCCTCCGTCTCGGCCAGCTCCTTGACGAGCGGCTCGTAGAGCTTGCCGGTCAGGTCGACGACGACCATCTGGCGCTCGCCGCCGGTCTTTCTCGAGATCGAGATCTGGATTGCGACGTAGCCGAGAAACAGGATCGGGATCAGCAGGGTGGCGATCCAGAACGCGCGCGTCCGGACGCGCTCGACGTACTCGCGGCGGGCGACGGCGAAGGTCTTCTTCCAATTCATCGCACTCTCACTCGATCACGCGGTCTTCGATGCCGGCGTTGCGGACCGCGTCGATGTAGATCTCCTCGAGCTCCGGCTCCTTTTGCGAGAACGCGTCGATCCGGTATCGCTCGAGGGCGCGGCGGAGAAACTCACGCCGGTCGGCCCCGGGCTCGAGGCCCACGACGAACGTGCCGTTCAGCGCCTTGGCGGACGCGACTCCGGGAAGCTTCTGCACGTCGGCGAGCGACGCGTCCACCGAGATGCGCAGCAGGTCCTGCGAGGCGCGGCGCTTCAGCTCGCGGAGCGATCCCTCCAGGATCTTGCGCGAGCGGGCCATGAGGCAGATGTCGTCGCAGAGCTTCTCGGCCTGCTCCAGGACGTGCGTGCAGAAGACGATCGTCTTGCCGCGCTGACGGAACTCGATGAAGAAGTCGCGCATCAGCGCGACGTTGATGGGATCGAGGCCCGAGAACGGCTCGTCGAGGATGAGGATGTCCGGATCGTGGACGATCGTCGCGATGAACTGGATCTTCTGCTGCATGCCCTTCGACAGCTCGTCGACCTTCTTGTTGAGCCAGGGGCGCAGCTCCATCTTGTCGAGCCAGTCCTCGATGCGCCGCCGCGCCTCGTCCCGGCTGACCTCCTTGATGGCGGCCAGGAAGTAGAGATGGTCGATGACCTTCATCTTCCGGTACAGACCGCGTTCCTCGGGCAGATAGCCGATCCGGTTCTGCATCCGCCGGTCCATCGGGTGGCCCAGGATCTGGATGTCGCCCGAATCGGGCGCCGTGATGTTCATGATCATCCGGATGGTCGTCGTCTTCCCGGCGCCGTTCGGGCCGAGCAGACCGAACATCGCGCCGCGCGGCACCGACAGGGAGAGGTTGTCCACCGCTCGAAACTTGCCGAACGACTTCGACACTCCGTTCAGACCGATCGCGGTATCCATGGGAACGAGGATTATTACGGATTTCTTGGGATTCGGTTTAGAAAAGCCGGGACCTCCTGCGGTGCGTTTTCGCCGGAAAAGAGGGTCTTCATGCCGTATCGGCTCGCCGCGTCCCTGCGCAACGCTGAATTAGACTCGGTGGCCGATTTCGAGATGGACTCGCGTCACGCGGGCCGGGCCTGGCAGGCGCGTCAGAAAAAAGGAGACTGCCGTGAAACTCTCGGTTCGACGGTTCTCCGACCTCTTCCCCGTTCTCTCCGTCATCCTCGCCCTTTCGGCGACGGCCATCGCCGAAGGTCAGGAACCCGCCGTTGCCTCACGCACCTCGAAAGTCGACGGCATCGAGCTGCATTACCTGACGGCGGGGAGCGGTCCCGCTTTGATCCTCCTGCACGGTTATGCGGAAACGTCGCGCATGTGGCGACCCGTCATTCCCGTGCTCGCGAACCGGTTCACCGTCATCGCGCCGGATCTGCCCGGCATCGGGGACTCGGGCATCCCCGAGAGCGGATTGGACATGAAGAACGCCGCGATCCGCGTTCACGATCTCGCCCGCGCTCTCGGCGTCCAGAAGGCCGAGGTGGTCGGGCACGACATCGGCCTGATGGTCGCGTACGCCTACGCCGCGCAGTACCCGACGGAGGTGACGAAGCTCGTTCTGATGGACGCGTTTCTTCCAGGCGTTCCCGGCTGGGAGGCCATCTACGACAATCCGGGCATCTGGCACTTCCGCTTCCACGGCCCGACGCCGGAGAAACTGGTCGAAGGGCGAGAACGGACCTACTTCTCGTACTTCTGGAACGACCTCGCGGCCGACGGGAACCACTCGCTTCCGGAGGCGGACCGGGAAGCCTACGTCGCGGCCTACTCGAGGCCGGGTCGGATGAAAGCCGGATGGGCCTACTTCGTCTCGTTCCCGCAGGCGGCGAAGGACTTCGCCGAGCTGTCGAAGACGAAACTGACGATGCCCATTCTCTCGCTGGGTGGCGACAAATCCCTCGGCAGGGAGCTCGGCGAACAAGCGAGACTCGTCGGCACGAACGTCACGGTCGTCGTGCTGAAGAACGCCGGTCATTGGATTCTCGAGGAGCAACCCGCGGCGACGACGGCGGAGCTGGTGAAGTTTCTGTGAGGTGCGTTGTGGCGGAGAGGGTGGGATTCGAACCCACGGAACCCTTTCGGGCTCACCGGTTTTCGAGACCGGCCTGTTCAACCACTCCAGCACCTCTCCGGGCGGTTGGGAGCGCGAATCCTAGCCGATTCGCTCGCGGTTGTCAGTTCGAGTGAGCGGCGACTGCGCGCACGGCTGGATGTTCCATGCGAGTAACCGCCGAGAGCAACGCTGGCCTGCGGCCAGCGTTGGCTCGGCGTTGCCTACTGCCGGGGGTCTGCCGTTGGTGGTCGGCTCGAGACCGGCCTGAACAACGTCAACCACTCCAGCACCTCTCCGGGCGGTTGGGAGCGCGAATCCTAGCCGATTCGCCTGCGGTTGTCAGGCCGCAGTCAGTTCCTTCGCGGCGATCTCGTATCGGAACCGGTCGGGATCGAAGGGGTCGACGCGGCTCCCGGCGGTTTCGGCCTGCGGGTACATGAAGTAGTTGATCGGCGCGTTCTGCGATCCCGGCAGCGCGACGTCGTGACCACAGTTGTAGGCCATCCAGTTCATCTCCCAGGCGCCGAAGAGACGCTCGCGGGCCTTCCGGACGACCTCCGCATCGATCGCGAGGTTGCCCGGCGGCTCCTCGAGCACGACCTTGCGCACGTCCGCCGGGTCGACGGGCACCCAGCCGTACGCCTCGAGATAGACCTCCGCGCGGCAGTGCTGGCCGTGCGTCGCGCTGGCGGTCGCGAGACCGAGACTCTTGAATCCGATTTGAGACGGGGCGATGCGAAGCCCGTAGACGTGGCGAGCCGGAATCCCGGCCGCGCGGGCCAGGCCGACGTAAAGGGCGTTCAGGTCGGCGCACTTCCCGCCGAGGTCCTTCGACGCGAGCATGTACCGGATGTCGCCGAGCCCGCAGCCGCGGGTCTTCGGATTGCGGAACGTGTTGTCCACGATCCAGTCATAGATCGCGCGAGCCTTCGCGACGTCGCCGGATACGCCGAGCGTGATGGAGTCGGCGGTGTTCTTCACGATCCCGTCCGTCGGCACGACGCGCGAGGCCTGGAGGCACTTCTGCAGTTCGGCCGGGTCTGCCTTGGCCGGGTGTCCGGGCCGTGCGAGGTCAACCGAGTAATTCCTCGTCGAGACGCGGCAGGTCAGCGTCAGGGCGGGTTTCGATCCTTCGGGGAATTTCGCGGTAACGATTCCGAACCCGTCGTAGGGAACGAGCTCCGCGGTGCCTCCCTCGGCGTGGAAGTCGTTGGCCATCGTCTTCTGGTAGGGCGCGGGCTGGAGCTGCGCGGCTGGCAGCCAGACCATCGAAATGCCCGAGGGATTGAGGATCTCGACGCGCGTCGTGACCTCGAAGGTCCGCCAACTCTTCCCGGCGTCGTCGGTCCGGAGCGCGCGGGCGATCCGCGGGACGCTCAGGGTGGCCGATGCGGCCGCCGCCGAACGCAGGAACTGACGTCGATCCATGAGGAACCCTCCCTCGATTAGCCTATGACGGGTCGCCGCTCCGCGGTCCCTTGCCGGCGACTTTTTACACGGCGGCGGCGACGTCACGGTCTTTCAGGTGTCCGAGCCGTTCCTCGGACCAATCCAGGCTCGATCCGCCTGGCGAATTCCTTGCACGAAGCCGCTGAGAACGAAAATAGGAGACACGCATGGACCGAGCCCGAGCGGTGACCCACTTCCTCCTGCGGGTGGTTTCCGGCTTTCTCTTCATCCACCACGGCGGCCAGAAGCTCTTCGGCTGGTTCGGCGGCATTCCGCCGAACGGCGGCCCCGCGCCGCTGTGGTCCCTGGCCGGGCTCGGGGGAGCGCTCGAGTTCTTCGGCGGTCTCCTGGTTTTCCTCGGCCTCTTCACCAGGCCCGTCGCCTTCATCCTCGCGGGTGAGATGGCGGTCGCCTATTTCCAGTTCCATCAGCCGAGGGCGCTGCTGCCCGTGCAGAACCAGGGCGAGCTCGCGGTCCTCTATTGCTTCATCTTTCTCTACTTCGCCGCCCACGGCGCGGGGGAGTGGTCCCTCGACGCCCTTCGATGGCGCCGGACCCGCGTCGAAGCGGGCCGGGAGGCCACGGTTCACTAGGCCCGGTCCCCTCGGGCCCGCGCGATCACATCGCCCGTTTGGCCCGGAAGAACTGCTGCAGCAGCGCGGCGCACTCCTCGGCGAGGAGTCCTCCTTCCACGGCGCACCGGTGGTTCAGCCGCTCGTCCCGCGGCACGTTTCCCAGCGTGCCGCAGTAGCCCGCTTTGGGGTCGGCGCAGCCGTAGACGATCCGGGCGATCCGCGCGTTGACGGCCGCGCCCGCGCACATGGCGCAGGGCTCGACGGTGGCGTAGAGGACGGCCGCGATCGAGCCGCCAGGTGCCGGCTTCCCGCGCCGCCTCGCGAATCGCCTCGATCTCGGCGTGATGGGTGGGGTCGGCGAGGCGCTCGCGGCGATTGCGCCCCCGTCCGAGGATGTGCCCTTCGCGCACGACCACGGCCCCGATCGGCACTTCCTGCTCGGCGTACGCGATGCGGGCGAAGGCGAGGGACTCGCGCATGAACCGCTCGTCGTCGGCGGAAAACGGCACGCCGGGCAGGCTATCTCAGGGGGAATTGGTGCGCCCAGAGGGAGTCGAACCCCCAACCTCCTGATCCGTAGTCAGACGCTCTATCCAATTGAGCTATGGGCGCAGGGGGCGTGAGGCTAACGAAAACGCCCCGCATTTTCAACGGCCTGCGCTTACCGGAACTTTCGGGGGGTTGTTCCGTAGAAAAAGGTACGCTGGAAGGCTGCTGAGGGCCGGAGGGGTAGAGGCCATGTCGAAGAAGACCAAGATCATCATGGGGCTGGGGGCGGCGGTCGTCGTCGTCGGCGCCCTCACCGCGGCCATCCGGGGGCGGGACAAGGACCTTCCGCGCGTGACCACGGCCAAGGTGGAGAAGGTCGACCTCGTCGCCAAGGTCACCGCCAACGGCAAGATCCAGGCGAAGAACAAGGTCGACATGTCCGCCCTGGTCATGGGCCAGATCGTCAACCTCGCCGTCAAGGAGGGCGACCACGTCAAGAAGGGGCAGCTGCTGCTCCAGATCGACAAGGTCCAGCTCGCCGCCCAGGCGCAGGGGCGCGAGGCGAGTTTCGCCGCGATGCGGCACGACCTCGACGCGGCGAAGGCCAACGCCGAGCAGGCGAAGTCGGATTACGAGCGTGCCAAGCAGAACTTCCAGTCGAAGATCCTGGCCGAGGCGGACTACCAGAAGGCCAAGTCGCAGATGGACGCCGCGCAGGCGACCCTCGAGGCCACCGAGCAGCGGATGAACTCGACGATGGCCGACCTCGCGGCGAGCCGCGACTCGTTGTCGAAGACGACGGTCACCTCGCCGATCAACGGGATCGTGACGTCGCTGCCGATCAAGGAGGGCGAGGTCACGGTCGTGGGCACCATGAACAACGCCGGCACCGAGCTGATGACGGTCTCGGACATGGCCGAGGTGGAGGCCGTCATGATGGTCGACGAGACCTCCGTGCCCCAGGTGAAGATCGGCCAGAAGGCGAGCCTTTCGATCGACGCGTACCCGAACCGCAAGTTCTCCGGCACGGTGACCGAGGTCGGGTCCTCGCCGATTCCCAAGACCGATCCCGATCTCCTGGCGCTGGTCGCGAACTCCGAGGCGATCAACTTCAAGGTGAAGATCCGCCTCGACGAGCCGCCCGATACCATTCGGCCGGGCTTCTCGGTCACCGCCGACATCGTCACGGGGCGGGTCGACGGCGCGACGGCGATCCCGATCCAGGCGCTCGTCGTGCGCGACGTGCAGAGCAAGGACAAGAAGCCGAACAGCGGCGGGCGGCCCGAGACCGAGGAGGGCGTCTTCGTCGTGAAGGACGGCAAGCTTTCCTTCGAGAAGGTCGACACCGGCATCGCCGGCGAGCTGATGATCCAGGTCAAGAAGGGCCCCAACCCCGGCGACCAGATCGTTACGGGACCCTTCAAGGTGCTCCGGCAGGTGAAGGAAGGCGACAAGGTGCTGATCGACAAGGGCGAAGGCGGAGACAAGAAGGGCGGACCGAAGTCGGCATGACGACCTCGGAGCTCTTCCGCGTCTCGTCTTCCGCGCTCACGCGGCACAAGCTCCGCGCGTTCCTGACGCTCCTCGGCGTCATCATCGGGGTCGCGACCGTCGTGGGTGTCGTGTCCGTGATCTCGGGTCTGAACACCTACGTCAAGGACAAGGTGATCGGGCTGAACCCCGACATCGTCATCTTCGACAAGTACGGGATCATCACGAGCCGCGAGGAGTGGCTGCTCGCCCGCAAGCGCAGGGACCTCACGCTCACCGACATGGAAGTCGTGCGGCGCGAGTGCCGCCTCTGTCAGGAGGTCGGGGCGCGCGGCGAGCGGCGCCGCGCGGTCAAGTACGAGGACCACGTTCTCGCCGACGTCGAGATCCAGGGCCACACGCCCAACATGAGCGCGGCGCAGAACTTCGACATCGTCAACGGCCGCTACTTCACCGAAGCCGAGTACAACCAGTCGGTCGCCGTCGCCGTCATCGGCTGGGACGTGCAGGACGAGCTCTTCCCGAACCTCGATCCCGTCGGCCGGACGATCAGGGTCGACAACTACCCGGTCAAGGTCATCGGCACGCTCGCCAAGAAGGGCTCGGTGATGGGCCAGAGCCAGGACAACGTCGTCTACATGCCGCTGACCGTCTTCCACAAGCACATCGCGCCGACCGAGGACATCGGCATCTTCGTCAAGCCGCGCGGCGGCGTCGAGGGCGTCGCGGCCGCGACCGACGAGGTGCGCACGATCCTGCGCTCGCTCCGCAAGACGGGCTACAACGGCGACGACCCCTTCGGCCTCGTGACGGCGGAGCTGCTCCAGACGCTCTGGCGCGGCATCTCGCAGGGCGCGTTTCCCTGATGATCCTGATCTCCGGGATCTCCCTGATCGTCGGCGCGATCGTGATCGCCAACATCATGTTCGTGTCGGTCGTCGAACGGACGAAGGAGATCGGCGTGCGGCGCGCGCTCGGCGCCCGGCGCAAGGACATCCGGCGCCAGTTCCTGCTCGAGGCCGCCCTGCTCTCCTCCATCGGCGGCGTCATCGGCGTGATCTTCGGCGCCCTGATCGCGATCGCGGTCAAGCAGGTGTTCCCCGCCCAGGTCCGGCTTTCGTTCATGGTGCTCGGCGTCGGGGTCGCGACCGTGACCGGGCTGCTCGCCGGCTGGATTCCCTCGAACCAGGCGAGCAAGCTGCCGCCGGTCGAGGCCCTCCGTTACGAGTAGGCCATGTCGTCCCTGATCCTGCACCTCCGCCGCGGCTTCACGGAGAACGTCCGGTTCGCGATGCTCGCGGTGCGCGCGCACAAGCTGCGCGCCGGTCTGACCGTGCTCGGGATCGTGGTGGGTGTCGCGACCGTTATCGCGATGGTCTCGATCGTCAACGGCTTCAACAACAACATGATCCGGCAGTTCCAGGACTACGGCGCGACCCTGGTCCAGTTCCAGAAGTTCTCGATGCGCTTCGGTCCCGGGCACCGCTCGCAGGCGGAGCGCAACCGCAAGGACCTGACCCTCGACGACGCCCTCATGCTCAAGGCGAGAATCCCCGAGATCCGCGGCGTCTCGCCCGAGCGCTACCTCTTCGACGGCACGACGCCGATGGCCAAGTACCGGAGCCGCGAGTCCAACGCCCCGCAGGTCGTCGGGGCCTATCCCGATTACACGCTGGCGAACAACCACTTCGTCCAGCTGGGCCGTTTCATCACCGATTCCGACATCGAGCACGCGACGCCCGTGGCGTCATCGGCACCGACGTGGTGAAGGCGCTGTTCCCGCGCGAGAGCCCGCTCGACAAGGTCGTCGAGCTGAACGGCTGGAAGTACACGGTCGTGGGCGTCATGGACGACAAGGGCGGGTTCTTCGGCGGCTCGAACAACAACTGGTTCCTCATCCCGTTTCTCCGCCTTCGACCGGCAGTTCCCGCAGATCAAGGCGAGCCACGGCGACACGATCCACATCGCGACGGTGCCGTACCGGCCGGACCAGGTGCCGACCGTCATCGAGAAGGGCCGGGCGCTCCTGCGCGCGCGGCGCGGCGTTCCCTTCAATGCCGAGGACGACTTCTACATCCTGACGCCGGACGAGATGATCAACAGCTTCCAGGGGATCACGCGCGGCATCACGGGCGCGATGGTCTTCATCGCCTTCATCTCGCTCCTGATCGGCGGCGTCGGCGTGATGAACATCATGCTCGTGTCGGTGACGGAGCGGACGCGCGAGATCGGCGTCCGGAAGGCGGTCGGCGCGTTCCGCCGGGACATCGTCCTCCAGTTCCTGACCGAGGCGACGACGCTCGCGCTGCTCGGCGGCATCATCGGAGTCGTGGTCGGCGTCGCGGTCCCGGCCCTGGTCAAGGCGTTCTTCGCGGCGCTCCCGGCCGAGACCCCATTCTGGGCGATCCTCGTCGGACTCCTCGTCTCGATGTCCGTCGGCATCTTCTTCGGCCTCTATCCGGCGGTCAAGGCGTCCCGGCTCGACCCCATCGAAGCGCTCCGCTACGAGTAGGCGGGGGGCCCGCGGCCGGAGCCAGTGAGGTTCCCGCTCGCGTAGAATCGCGGCGGCTTGGCCCTCAGCAACGGATCCAAACTCGGCCCCTACGAGATCGTCGCGCCGCTCGGCGTCGGCGGAATGGGCGAGGTCTACCGCGCGAAGGACCCGCGTCTCGGCCGTGAGGTCGCTCTGAAGGTGCTGCCAGACTCGTTCGCCGAGGACGCGGACCGGCTGCGCCGCTTCGAGCAGGAGGCGCGGGCGGCGTCGTCGCTCAACCACCCGAACATCGTCACGATCCACGAGATCGGCTCGGCCGCCGGCGCCACGTACCTCGCGATGGAGCTCGTCGACGGCGTGAGCCTGCGGGAGCTGCTCGCCTCCGGACCGATGCCGCCGAAGCGCATGCTCGACGTCGCGGTCCAGATCGCCGAGGCGCTCGCGAAGGCGCACGGCGCGGGCATCGTCCACCGGGACCTCAAGCCCGAGAACGTGATGGTCTCCCGCGACGGCTACGTGAAGCTCCTCGACTTCGGCCTCGCGAAGCTGTTCGTCGCGCCCGGCGGCGACGAGACGGCGGCCCCGACCGCGGCGCCGCAGCACACGCTGCCCGGCTCGGTGATGGGAACGGTCGGTTACATGTCCCCCGAGCAGGCGAGCGGGCGTCCTGTGGACTTCCGGTCGGACCAGTTCGCGCTCGGCTCGATCCTCTACGAGATGGCGACGGGCAAGCGCGCCTTCCAGCGGCCGACCGGCGCGCAGACGATGGCGGCGATCATCCAGGACGAGCCCGAGCCGGTCGCGCAGGTCAGCCCGAAGACGGCGCCGCCGTTTCGCTGGATCGTCGAGCGCTGCCTCGCGAAGGACGCGGACGAGCGCTACGCGTCGACGCGCGACCTCGCGCGGGACCTGAAGAGCGTTCGCGAGCATCTCGGCGAGGTGACGACGTCCGCCTCCGGCACGGTGGCGGTCGTCGAGCCCGCCCGTGAAGTCGCCCGCGCTGTGCCACTTGTCGTCGCGCTCCGTCGCCGCTGCGGCGATTCTCGGGCTCTGGGCGGGTCGGCGGACCGGCGCGGTCGCCCAGCCGACCTTCCAGCGCCTGACCTTCCAGCGCGGCACCGTGCAGTCGACCGCTCGCTTCGCCCCGGACGGCAGCTCGGTCTACTACACGGCCGCGTGGGACGGGGCGTCGCCGCGCATCTACTCGCTGCGGCCGGGTCTCCCGAGTCCTCCGTCCTGCCCCTGCCGCCGGCGGCCTGCTCGTCGATCTCGCCGGCTCGGCGAGATGGCGATCCCTCGCCGCAGCCCAACTACGAGACCAACGGCTTCACGACTGACCGGCACCCTGGCGCGCGTGCCGCTCTCGGGTGCGGCGCCCAAGGAGGTGCTCCGAACGTCACCTTCGCCGAGTGGGCTGCCGGGGGCACCGAGCTCGCGGTCGCTCACTACGCCGGGGGCAAGGATCGCCTGGAATTTCCGATCGGCAAGGTCCTCGTTCGAGCCGGCCGGGTGGATCAGGCAACCCGCGCTTCTCCCCGGACGGGCGCTCGATCGCCTTCGTCGAGCACTCCTGGCGCCGGCGACGACGGCAACATCTCAGATCGTCGACCTCGCCGGCAAGAAGACGGAGCTCACCGGCCGGATGTCGCACGGTCCAGGGGCTGACGTGGTCGCCGGCCGGCCGCGAGATCTGGTTCACCGCCGCGCGGGACGGAATCGAGCGGGAGCTCTACGGCGTCAGCCGTCTCTGGAAGCTGCGGCTGATCCGCACCATGCAGGGAACGCCGGCGCTGCTCGACGTGCGTCCGGACGGCTCCGCTCTCATCACCGAGGACGACTACCGCTCCGGGCCTGTGGCCTTCGGCCCGGGCAAACCGAATGGGCAGCGACCTCACGTGGTTCGACTGGTCCGGCGATCGCGGTATGTCGGCGGACGGCAAGCTCTTGCTGTTCGACGAGTCGGGTGAGGGCGGCGGCGCCAGCGGCGGCGTCTACCTCCGCGGCACCGACGGCTCGCCCGCGGTGCGTCTGGGCGACGGAGTCGCGATCGCCCTGTCGCCCGACTCCGAGTGGGCGATGACCCGGATTGTCTCGGATCCAGCCGCAGTTCGTCCTCGTGCCCGTGAAGGCCGGCCAACCGAAGATCTTTCCACCGACGGCCTCGGCTTCACTCACGCGCGGCGCCTTTTTTCCGGACGGCTCGAAGGTCGCCTTCCTCGCCAACGCCAAGGGCAAGGGGACGCGCCTCTGGGTTCAGGATCCGTCCGGCGGCGCGCCGAAGCCGATCAGCGAGGAAGGGATCTACGCCTCCCGGATCTTCGTGTCGCCGGATTCCCGCTGGATCGCGGCGAACGGCCCGGATACTCGGGTCTTTCTGTTTCCGGAGCGCCGGGGGTACGCCCACTCCGCTCGCGTCCTCGAGGCCCGGAGACATTCCGGCCGGCTGGACCGCGGACGGAAAGGGCGTCTACGTCGCCCAGCGCGCCATCCCGTGCCCCATCGATCTCATCGACGTCGCGTCCGGCCGCCGCACCCACGTGCGGGATCTCCTCAGCGGCCATCGACTCGAGTCGGCGTCGACCCTCTTCGGTACCCGCGCCGCGTCGACACTCGGACGGACGGACGCATGCTCTCGCCGCGTATGCGTAACCGGATCCTGTGGCGGTCCTCTATCGCCTGCAGGGGCCGAAATGACGCTTTCGGCCGGAACGAAGCTGGGCCCCTACGAGTTGCTGCGCCGATCGGCGCCGGGGGCATGGGCGAGGTCTACAGGGCGCGGGACGAGCGGCTGAAGCGCGACGTGGCGATCAAGGTGCTTCCCGCGACGTACTCGCAGGATCCGGACCGGCTGCGGCGCTTCGAGCAGGAGGCGCAGGCGGCCGGGGGGCTGAACCACCCGAACATCACGGCGGTCTACGACCTCGGATCGCACGAGGGCGCGCCGTACATCGTCACCGAGCTGCTGGAGGGCGAGACGCTGCGGGCGCGGCTCTCGGGCGGAGCCGATCGCGGTGCGCAAGGCGACGGACTACGCGGTGCAGATCGCCAAGGGACTGGCGGCCGCGCACGAGAAGGGGATCATCCACCGGGACTTGAAGCCCGAGAACCTGTTCCTGACCAACGACGGCCGCGTGAAGATCCTCGACTTCGGCCTGGCAAAGCTGACGCAGGTCGAGGCGGGCACGGGCCCGCAGACGAACCTGCCGACGGCGGCGGGGACGGAGCCCGGCGTCGTGATGGGCACGCTCGGCTACATGTCGCCGGAGCAGGTGAAGGGCAAGGCCGCGGACCAGCGGTCGGACCTCTTCTCCTTCGGGGCGATCCTCTACGAGATGCTGTCGGGGCAACGGGCGTTCCACCGGGACTCGGCAGCGGAGACGATGTCGGCGATCCTGAGGGAGGAGCCGCCGGACTTGTCGGCGACGAACAAGTCGGTGCAGCCGGGGCTCGAACGGATCGTGCGGCACTGCCTGGAGAAGAATCCCGAGGAGCGGTTCTACTCGGCGCGCGATGTCGCGTTCGACTTAGAGGCCCTCTCCGGCCTCTTCGACCCCAAGCGGCGTGGCGGAGATCGAAGCCAGAGTACGGCCAAGCGTCCCTCGTGGCTCGCCGTCGCGGGCGCGGTCCTGGCGACCGCCCTCGCCTGCGGAGCGCTCGCGCTCGTCGCGATTCGCAAAGTCGGGGACCGACCACCTCCATCGTTCCGGCAGCTGACGTTCCGGCGCGGGCAGGTGTTCTCGGCCCGCTTCGCTCCGGACGGCCAGACGATCCTCTACACGGCCGCGTGGGACGACCGGCCGATGGAGATCTTCGTCGGCCGTCCCGAGAGCCCCGAGTCGCGCCCGTTCGGACTCGTCGGCGCGGAGGTGATGGCGATCTCGAAGTCGGGCGACATGGCCGTGTCGCTCGACCGAACGACCGGGACCTCCTTCCGGCGGACGGGCACGCTCGCGCAACTGTCCGTCGCGGGCGGCGCCGCGCCCCGCGACATCCTCAAGGAGGTCGAGTGGGCGGACTGGGGGCCTGACGGCAAGAGCATGGCCATCGTCCGCGTGGTGCCGGGCAAGATGCGCATCGAGTTCCCCATCGGCAAGGTCCTCTACGAGACCAGCGCGTGGGTTTCCCATCTCCGCGTGTCCCCCGACGGAAAGTGGGTGGCCTTCGTCGATCACCCGACGCCCGCGGACGACGGCGGCTTCGTCACGGTCGTCGATCTCCAGGGAAAGAAGAAGGTCCTCACGCAGCCGTTCGCCACGGCGCAGGGGCTGGCGTGGTCGCCGGCCGGCGACGTCTGGTTCACCGCGACACCGGTCGGCGGCAACCGGGCGATCTATACGGCGTCGACGTCCGGCGGCGCTCGGCTCAAGGTGCGGGTGCCAGGGAACCTGACGCTCCACGACATCTCCAGCGACGGCAAGTTCCTCGTCTCTCGCGACAGCAGCCGGAACGAGATGGGCGTGCTCCTGAAGGGCGATACCAAGGAGCGCCCGCTGACGTGGCTCGACTGGTCGCTGCCGGCGGCCTTCTCTCGCGACGGGAAGACGGTTCTCTTCTCCGAGTCGGGGGAGGGGGGAGGAGCGGGCTACTCCGTGTACGTCCGCAAGGCGGACGGCTCGCCGGCCGTGCGCCTCGGCGAGGGGAGCACGCAGGACCTTTCGCCCGACGGCGAGTGGGCCCTCGCGATCATCCATTCGGCGTCCGACCCCCAGCTCGTCGCTTATCCGACGGGAGCCGGTGAGGCGAAGGTGTTCCCGAAGGATGGCGTCGCCGTCTTCGGCGCGACCTTCCTTCCCCCCGACGGCAAGCAGATCGTGATGACCGGGGGGGAGGCCGGCCACGGATCGCGCCTGTACCTGAGGGATTTCGCCGGCGGGAAACCCCGGGCCCTCTCGCCCGAGGGTTACGTCAGTGTCGGCGTCGTATCGCCCGATGGCAAGTGGGTCGCGGTCCGCGGGCCCGACCGGAAGGTGTACCTCTACCCGGTCGCGGGAGGCGAACCCGCGCCGGTCCCCGGCCTGGAGCCGCGAGACGGAATCGATCAATTCAGCGCCGATGGGAAGTACCTCTACGTCCATCACAGCGGCGACGCCCCCATGAAGGCGTACCGGCTCGAGATCGCGAGCGGAAAGAAGGAGCTCCTTCGGACGATCATGCCGTCGGATCCCGCCGGCGTCTGGAGTCTCGCGGGCGGCCCGACGCCGGACGGTGACTCCTATCTCATCTCGTACACCCGCACGCTGTCGGACCTGTACCTGGTCGAAGGCGTGAAGTGACGCTGTCCGCCGGAACGAAGCTGGGCCCCTACGAGATCGCTGCGCCGATCGGCGCCGGGGGCATGGGCGAGGTCTACAGGGCGCGGGACGAGCGGCTGAAGCGCGACGTCGCGATTAAGGTGCTTCCCGCGACGTACTCCCAGGATCCGGACCGGCTGCGGCGCTTCGAGCAGGAGGCGCAGGCGGCGGGAGGGCTGAACCACCCGAACATCACGGCGGTGCACGACCTCGGCACGCACGAGGGTGCGCCGTACATCGTCACGGAGCTCCTCGAGGGCGAGACGCTGAGAGCTCGCCTCGCGGGCGGCGCGATCGCGGTGCGGAAAGCGACCGACTACGCGGTGCAGATCGCGAGGGGCCTCGCGGCGGCGCACGAGAAGGGGATCATCCACCGCGACCTGAAGCCGGAGAACCTGTTCCTGACGAACGACGGGCGTGTGAAGATCCTCGACTTCGGGCTCGCGAAGCTGACGCAGCCGGACGGTCCGGCGGCTCAGCAGACGAACCTGCCGACGGCGACCGCGGGGACGGAGCCCGGCGTGGTGATGGGGACGCTCGGCTACATGTCGCCGGAGCAGGTGAAGGGCAAAGCCGGCGGACCAGCGCTCGGACCTCTTTGCGTTCGGGGCGATCCTCTACGAGATGCTGTCGGGACAGCGGGCGTTCCACCGGGAGTCGGCGGCGGAGACGATGTCGGCGATCCTGAGGGAGGACCCGCCGGACTTATCCGCCACGAACAAGTCGGTGCAGCCGGGGCTCGAGCGGATCGTGCGGCACTGTCTCGAGAAGAACCCGGAGGAGCGGTTCTACTCAGCCCGAGACGTCGCTTTCGATCTCGAGGCGCTTTCGGGGTTGTCGGCGCCGCAAGACGCCACCGCCGGGTCGAGTCCGCGCCGTGCGACCGTCCCCGTCGCGGCGGCCGCGCTCGCCCTCGCGCTCGCCGCGGTCGCGGGCTACTGGGTGCGCGCGCGGCAGGCGCCGCCGAGCTCGCCGGCATTCCACCAGCTGACGTTCCGCCGCGGCACCATCTGGGGCGCGCGCTTCGGCTCGGACGGCAAGTCGGTCCTCTACTCCGCGGCCTGGGACGCCAGAGGCGTGCAGATCTTCCTGGGCCGCACCGACGCTCCCGACGCGCGCCTGCTCGGCCTCGCGGATGCGGACCTCCTCGCGGTCTCCCCGACGGGCGAGATGGCGGTGGCGCTTCACTCCCGCTTCTCCGGGGCGTTCACGCGCTCCGGGACGCTCGCTCGCGTCGCCGCGACGGGAGGGGGCGCTCCACGCGAAGTCCTGGAGGGCGTCGAATTCGCGGATTTCACGCCCGACGGCAAGGACCTGGCGATCGTGCGCCCGATCGCGGGGAAGTACCACCTGGAATATCCGATCGGAAAGGTCCTCTACGAAACGACCGGCTGGGTCGGCGAATCGCGGTTTTCCCCTCGCGGCGATCGGATCGCCTTCGTCGACCACCCCGTCCAGGGTGACGACGGCGGCGGAGTGAGCGTCGTGGACCTCGCCGGAAAGAAGGTCGCCCTGGCGCCCCCCACCTTCGCCAGCATCAAGGGACTCGCCTGGTCTCCCGACGGCCGCGAGATCTGGTTTGCGGCGGCGGACGTCGGCGGCAATCGGGCGCTGCACGCCGTCTCGCTGTCCGGCCGCATGCGGACCCTGTTTCAGGGAACCGGCGTTCTGACGGTCGCCGACGTCGCGCGGGATGGCCGGGTGCTCCTGACGCACGACGTCAATCGAGTGGGCCTGACGGCGCTCGCGCCCGGGGAGACCGCCGAGCGCGACCTCTCCTGGTTCGACTGGAGTCTGATCTCCGACCTCTCGGCCGACGGGCGCGTCGTGCTCTTCAGCGAGACGGGCGAGGGCGGTGGGGCCGGCTATTCCACCTATCGTCAGGGCCGTGGACGGCTCCCCGGCGATCCGACTCGGTGAGGGCAACGCTCTGGCCATCTCGCCCGATCGAAAGAAGGTGCTGGCGAGCCTCCACCCGACGGGCGATCAGCAGCTCGTCCTCTACCCGACGGGACCGGGAGAACAGAAGCTCTTTCCGTTCAAGACGCTGCGCACCCGGCGGGCCGCCTGGCTTCCGGATTCGCGTCACTTCCTGGTGCAGGCTTCGGAGGTCGGACACGCCAGCCGGGTCTATCTCGTGGACGCGGAGGGCGGGGAACCGAAACCGCTGACTCCCGAAGGCTCGACTCTCGTCGCCGTCGTCGATGCGCGCCGCTTCATCGCGAGGCTTCTCGATACGAGCTATGGCCTCTGCTCGCTCGACGGAGGTGCGCCCGTGCCGATCGCGGGGGTGACCCCGACGGACGCCGTGGTCGGGCCGGCCGGAGAGGGGCGGGTCTACGTGGCCCGAAACAACCGGGCGGTGCCGTCGAAGATCGACCGCGTCGAGATTGCGACGGGCCATGGGGATCAGTGGAAGGAACTCTCGCCGCCCGATGCCACCGGCATCGTGGGCCTCTTCGGGTTCCAAATTCTGCCGGACGGAAGCGCCTACGCGTATTCCTACGGCCGCGTCCTATCGGACCTCTACGTCGCCGACGGCCTGCGCTAGCCGGGGCGGGTCCTACAGGTACAGCTTCCAGAACTCCAGCATCTTCCCGAAGAGGTGGATGCGCGCGGGCCGGTCCTCGATCGTGTGCTTGCGGAGCGGGTAGACCATCAGGTCGAAGGGCTTGTCCGCCTTGATGAGCTCGTCTATGAACGCCCACGAGTTCTGCGGGTGCACGTTGTCGTCTCCCGAGCCGAAGACGAGGAGGAGCCTCCCGTGGAGGTCCTTCGCATGCGGCGCGAGGTTGAAGAGCGTGTAGCCCTCCGGGTTGTCCTGCGGCGTCTTCATGTACGTCTCGGTGAACTTCGTGTCGTAGAAGTGCCAGTCGGTCACCGGCGCGACCGAGATGCCGGCCGCGAACTCCTGCGAGCGCGTCATCACGAGGAGCGTGTCCGTGCCGCCCCCGCTCCAGCCCCACACGCCGACCCGCGCCGGGTCGACGAAGGGCTGGGCCTTCAGCCACTTCACGCCGGAGACGACGTCGTTCAGGACCTCGTCGGTCTGCATGTGGCGCAGCACCAGGTTCTCCAGCGTCTTGCTCTGGCCGGTGGCGCTCCTCGGGTCGACGGAGAAGACCACGTACCCGCGCGCGGCGAGCACCTGGTCGAAGAGGGCGTTGCCGGCGAACGAGTAGTCCCAGGCGTCGTTGACCGTCGGCGCACCCGGTCCGCCATAGATGTAGACGATCGCCGGGTACCGCCTGCCTGGATCGAAGCCGCGGGGCTTGACGATGCGCGCCGGCAGCGGAAAGCCGTCGGCCGCGGGAACCGTGAAGATCTCGGCCTTCTGGAAGTCGAAGGGGGCGATCAGGTCCGTCCGGGGGCCGTACAGCGCGGCGACGCGCGTCCCGTCGGCGGCGTGCAGCGATAGCGACGGCGGCGTGTTCGTCGCCGAGTAGACGTCGAGATAGAACCGCCGGTCCGGGCTCATCGTGATCGCGTGCGTGCCGTCCTCGCGGGTGATGCGCGCCATCCCCGTGCCGTTGATCCGGACACGGTAGAGCTGCCGCTCGCCCTCGGGCTTCTGCCGGGCGGTGAAGAAGACCCAATCGCCCTTCGGATCGATCCACGTCGACTCGAGCGGCGCGCCGTAGAAGCCCTGCGGGCCGCGCACCGACCAGTCTCCGCGCGTCACGGCGTTCAAGAGCCTGCCATCCGCGTCGTAGCGGTAGAGATGCGTGTGGCCGTCCCTCTCGGAGGAGAGGACGAAATCGCCGTTCCCGAGAAACTGCAGCTCCTTCTGGTCCACCCAGGCCGCGTCCGTGTCGCTCAGGACGAGCGCCGCTCGGCCGCTCTCGCGGTCCACGCGCCAGAGATCGAGCCGCGTCTGGGGACGGTCCGTCGTCTGAACGGCGACCGCGCGGCTGTCGGGCAGCCACGTCACGCCGAGGACGTACTCGTAGGACGCGGGGCTCATCCAGGCGGTCTTCCCGGTCGCGAGGTCCGCGACGCCCAGCCGGACCTCCGGATTCCTGTCTCCGGCCTTCGGGTAGCGCTGGGTCACGACCTCCGGGACGGCCGTCGCGTACTGCTGGAAGCCGACCTCGTCGACACCGCTCTCGTCGGTGCGGAGGAAGGCGATCGCCTTCGAGTCGTCCGACCACCAGTAGCCGGACGGGTCGTGGTTGAAGACCTCCTCCCAGTACACCCAGGAGAGGGCGCCGTTCAGGACGCTCGCGCCGCCGTCCGACGTGATCCGCGTCTCGGTCTTCGAAGCGATGTCGTAGACCCAGAGGTCATGGCTCCGGACGAAGGCGACCTTCTTCCCGTCCGGAGAGAGGCGCGCGACCGAAACCTTCTCGGGCGCGCCGCCGACCTTCTCGAAAGCGCCGGTGGGAAGCTCCAGAAGATAGAGGGCGTCGCCGATCACGTAAGCCGCGCGTCGGCCGGCTCGATCGAACGAATCCGGCCAGGGCAGCGCCTCCGGAGCATCCGGGAGAATGGACCGCAGGCCCGCCATCGCCTTCGCGCCGTCGAAGGCGGGCCGGCGCTCGCCGGTCGCCGCCCGAACCCGCTCGAGGGTTCGCGAAGCGGCGGGCCGAGTCTCGTCGAGCAGGAGCACGTCGCCGTCGGAGGTCCAGTAAGTTTTCGGGGTCTTCCCGACCGCCTCGCCGTCGTCCGAGTAGCACCAGGCGACCGAAATCTCCTTCGGAGTCTGCGCGAGGAGAGGCGCGGCGGCGAGCAGCAGCATCCCGACGCCGAGGCACGGTTTCGATCTCATGGTCTCCTCTCGAAAAGTGATCGAAGGATAAACCACCGACCCCGCGGGGACTGTCTTAGAATCGCCGGGACTTAATGGCCCTCTCCCCCGGTACGAAACTTGGTCCCTACGAGATCCTCGCGCCCATCGGCGCGGGAGGCATGGGCGAGGTCTATCGCGCGAAGGACCCGCGTCTCGGGCGCGAGGTGGCGATCAAGGTCCTTCCGACGACCTTCTCGCAGGACTCGGACCGTCTCCACCGCTTCGAGCAGGAGGCGCGCGCGGCCGGAATCCTGAACCATCCGGGCATCACCGCCGTTCACGACATCGGCAGGCCGAAGGCTCCCCCGTACATCGTCACCGAGCTTCTCGAGGGAGAGACGCTGCGAGCGCGGCTGCTCACCGGCGCACTGCCGGTGCGCAAGGCGATCGACTACGGCGTGCAGATCGCGCGAGGGTCTCGCCGCGGCGCACGAGAAGGGGATCGTGCATCGGGACCTGAAGCCCGAGAACCTCTTCCTGACGAAGGACGGGCGCGTCAAAATCCTCGACTTCGGTCTCGCCAAGTTGAAGCCCGAGACCGTCGAGAGCGGACAGACGGACCTGCAGACGCTCTCCGGGACTCAGCCCGGGGTCGTGCTCGGCACGATGGGTTACATGGCGCCCGAGCAGGTGCGCGGCCGGCCCGCGGACAAGCGCTCCGACCTCTTCTCGTTCGGAACGATCCTCTACGAGATGCTCGCGGGCCAGAAGGCGTTCCGCGGCGACTCCGCGGCGGACACGATCACCGCGATCCTCACGAAGGAGCCGCCGGACCTCTCGCAGACGAACAAGGACGTGCACCCGGGCCTCGACCGGATCGTGCGGCATTGTCTCGAGAAGAATCCGGAGGAGCGGTTCGAGTCGGCCCGCGACGTTGCGTTCGATCTGGAGGCGCTGTCGGGCCTCTCCACTCCGCGGGCGGCCCACGAGGCGCCGGCGAAGCGCCTCGGAGCCCGACGGATCCCGCTCCTCGTGGGCGTCGTGGTCGCGCTCGCCGGGATGGCCGCGGCGTACTGGGCGGGGAAGCGCACCGCGTACGTGCCGCCCACGAAGTTCCACCAGCTCACGTTCCGACGGGGCACGATCGCGTCGGCGCGGTTCGCGCCGGACGGCCAGACGATCCTCTACACGGCCGCCTGGGACGGGAACCCGCTCGAGGTCTTCGTCTCTCGCCTCGACAGCCCGGAGTCGCGCCCGTTCGGCATCGCCAACGCGGAGGTCCTTTCCGTCTCGTCGTCGGGCGAGATGGCGGTGTCGCTGAATCGTCGCGGCTCGATCCCGTTCACACGCACCGGCACCCTCGCGCGCCTGGGCATGACGGGCGGCGGTACGCCGAAGGAGATTCTCGAGGACGTGCTCTGGGCCGACTGGTCGCCCGATGGACAAAGCCTCGCCTTCGTCCGCCAGCAGGGCGGCAAGGTGCGGCTGGAGTATCCGGCCGGAAAGGTCCTCTACGAGACCGCCGGTTGGATCTCGCATCCACGGATCTCGCCGAAGGGCGACGAGGTCGCGTTCCTGGACCACCCCGCGCAGGGCGACGATGCCGGTGCGGCCAGCATCGTGGACCGCTCCGGAAAACGGAGCGTGATCTCGGAGATGTTCCCCAGCGCGCAGGGGCTCGCCTGGTCGCCCGACGGTTCCGAGGTGTGGTTCACAGCGGCCTCCGAGGGATTCAACCGGGCGATTCGCGCGGCGACGCGGTCAGGCCGCGAGCGGATCCTCGTGCAGGCGACGGGCGGACTGACGGTCCAGGACGTCTCGAAAACGGGAAGGGTGCTGGTGTTCCAGGAGAAGGCGCGCCAGGGGATCTCCGTACTCCTGCCCGGCAGCGAAAAGGAACGCGATTTCTCCTGGCTCGACTGGGGGCTCATCCGCGACATCACGCCGGACGGACAGATGATCCTCTTTGACGAAACGGGAGAGGGCGGCGGCCCGGGCTACTCGGTCTACGTGAGGAAAGCGGACGGCTCGCCCGCCGTGCGCCTGGGACGCGGTGTCGGCGCCGAGCTTTCCCCGGACGGGCGCCTGGCTCTCGCGCTCGAGAAGCAGGGCGAGCTCTCACGCCCGGTGATCTACCCGATCGGGGCCGGCGAGCCGAAGACGCTTCCCGCGACACCGATCCGCATCGAGCAATTGGGCTGGCTGCCCGACGGCCGCCGGATCATCTTTTCCGGAAGCGAGCCGGATCGGGGCTCGCGGATCTGGCTCCAGGGTCTGGACGGAGCGAAACCGAAGCCCGTTTCGCCGGAGGGCTATCGGATGTTCGCGAAGTGTCTCTCGCCCGACGGCAGGCAGGTGGCCTCGCTCGGTCCGGATCAGCGCTTCTATCTGTACCCGATCGACGGCGGCGAGCCCACTCCGATACCCGGACTCGCGAAGGGCGACGTCCCCGGGCAGTTTACGCGTGACGGCCGCTCGCTCTTCGTTCGCAGAAGAGGAGACATCCCTCAACGCATCATGAAACTCGACGTGGCGACCGGACGAAAGGATCTTTGGAGGGAGCTCATGCCACCGGATCCGGCCGGCATCTGGCTCATCTCGCCGGTCTGGATCACCCCCGACGAGAAGTACTACGCCTATGGATTCGCCCGCAGCCTCGCGGACCTGTACGTCGTGGACGGGCTGAGATAGATGGCTCTCTCCGCGGGCACGAAACTCGGCCCTTACGAAATCCTCTCGCCCATCGGCGCGGGAGGCATGGGCGAGGTCTACCGCGCAAAGGACCCGCGCCTTGGCCGCGACGTCGCCATCAAGGTGCTGCCGGCGTCGTTCTCGCAGGACGCCGATCGCCTCAAGCGTTTCGAGCAGGAGGCGCGCGCGGCCGGCGTCCTCAACCATCCGAACATCACGGCGGTCTACGACTTCGGTTCGCACGACGGCGCGCCGTACATCGTCACCGAGCTCCTCGAGGGCGAGACGCTCCGGAGTCGACTGGGTCCCGGCGCGATCTCCGTCCGCAAGGCGATCGACTACGCGGTGCAGCTCGCGAAGGGCCTCGCCGCCGCGCACGAGAAGGGGATCGTCCACCGCGACCTGAAGCCGGAGAACGTCTTCCTGACGAACGACGGCCGGGTCAAGATCCTCGACTTCGGCCTCGCGAAGCTGAAGTCGGAGAAGAACGAGAGCGGCCAGACCGACCTGCAGACGGTCTCCGGCGGCACGCTGCCGGGTGTCGTTCTCGGCACGATGGGCTACATGGCGCCCGAGCAGGTGCGCGGCAGGACCGCCGATCGGCGCTCCGACCTCTTTTCCTTCGGCACGATCCTCTACGAGATGCTGTCCGGCCAGCGCGCGTTCCGCGGCGACACCGCGGCCGACACGATCACCGCGATCCTGACGAAGGACCCGCCGGATCTCTCGCAGACGAACAAGGACATCCATCCAGGCCTCGATCGCATCGTCCGCCACTGCCTCGAGAAGAACCCGGAGGAGCGCTTCGAGTCGGCGCGCGACGTCGCTTTCGATCTGGAGGCGCTGTCCACGATCTCGACGCCCACGGCGACGGGCGTGCACCCGCTGCCGGCGGCTCCGGCGCGCCGGCCGTGGCCGCTCCTCGCGCTGGCCGCGCTCCTCGGCGCCGCGATCGCGGCCCCGTTCGTCTACTCCGCGGGCAAGAAGGCCGGCTTCGTCCAGCCGCCCTCGTTCCGGCAGATCACGTTCTCCCGGGGCGAGGTGGGCAACGCGCTCTTCGCGCCGGACGGGCAGACGATCGTGTATTCGGCGGGCTGGGAGGGCAAGCCGTTCGAGATCTTCATCAACCGCCCGGAGAGTCCCGAGTCCCGGCCGTTCGGCATCGCCTCGGCGGAGGTCCTCTCGATCTCGAAGGCCGGAGAGATGGCGGTCTCCCTCAACCGCCGGCCGCTGCATTCGTTCGTCCGGACGGGCCGCCTCGCGCGCATCTCGATCGCCGGCGGCGCCCCGCGGGACATCCTCGACGACGTCCAGTTCGCCGACTGGAGCCCGGACGGGCAGTCGCTCGCGATCGTCCGCGATTTCGGGATCAAGAACCGTCTCGAATACCCGATCGGGAAGGTTCTCTTCGAGACGACGGGCTGGGTGGGGCAGATCCGCGTCTCGCCGAAGGGAAACGTTATCGCCTTCGTCGACCACCCCTTTCCGAACGACGACGGAGGACGCGTCGCCGTCGTCGACCTGTCCGGAAAGAAGACGGAACTGACTCCCGTCTACGCGACGGTCCAGGGGCTCGCCTGGACGCCGGACGGCAGGGAGATCTGGTACACGGCGGCGGAGGGCGGCTTCAATCGGGCCGTGCATGCCGTGCCTCCGGGCGGCGGCGCGTCGCGCCTCGTCGGCCGCGTCCCCGGCATCAGCACCATCCGCGACATCTCCAAGGACGGGCGCGTGCTCATGACGAACGAGAGCTCGCGCCTCGGCATCCTCGTGCGGGGCCCCGGCGACGAGAAGGAGCGCGAGCTCTCGTGGCTCGACTACTCGCTCGTCACGGACATCACGCCGGACGGCCAGAGAATCCTGATCACCGAGTCCGGCGAGGGTGGGGGTCCGGGGTACTCGGCGTACCTGCGCAAGACCGACGGCTCCCCGGCGGTGCGGCTCGGTTCCGGTTCGACCGAGGCCTTTTCGCCGGACGGGGCGTGGGGCATCTCGATCACCGCCGTGGAGAAGCCGCAGATCGTGCTCCTGCCGACGAGCGTCGGCGAGTCGCGCGCCCTTTCCTACGAGGGCTTCGATCCGATCAGCGCCGAATTCCTGCCCGACGGCAAACAGATCATCTACACGGCCAGCCAGGCGGGCCAGGGCACGCGGCTCTACCTGCGCGACGTCGGCGGCGGCAAGTCGCGAGCCCTGACGCCCGAGGGTTACTCCATGTTCCGGGGCACCATCACGCCGGACGGAAGGAGCATCGTCGTCCGCGGACCCGATCGCCGCATCTATCTGTACCCGATCGCGGGCGGAGAGCCGCAGGCCCTTCCCGGCTTGAACGACAGACACCGGCCGGCGCGCTTCTCATCGGACGGGAAGACGCTGTACATCCAGGAGGATCAGACCATCCCGGGACGGATCGACCGTTACGACATGGCGACCGGCCGCCTGGATCTCTGGAAGGAGCTGATGGTTGCCGACGCCGCCGGCCTCAACTCGATCAGCCGCTTCGTCGTGACGTCCGACGGAAAGACCTACGCGTACAGCTATCTCCGGGAGCTCTCTTATCTCCAGCTCGTCGAAGGCATGAAGTGACACGGTTCGGCGAAGCGAAGCTCGGCGAACCGTGTCATCCCGAGCGAAGCGAGGGATCCCGAACTCGACGCGAGAATTCATGACATTCGCCGCCGGTACCAGACTCGGCCCCTACGAGATTCTCGCCCCCCTCGGCGCGGGCGGCATGGGCGAGGTCTATCGCGCGCGCGACGAGCGCCTGAAGCGCGACATCGCGCTCAAGGTCCTTCCGTCCGAGCTCTCGGCCGACGCGGAGCGCCGGACGCGCTTCGAGCGCGAGGCGCGCGCGGCGTCCGGGCTGTCGCACCCGAACATCTTGACGATCTACGACATCGGCTCCTCGAACGACACGGTCTACATCGGCATGGAGCTCGTCGACGGCGGGACGCTCAAGGACCTGACGGCGTCGGGGCCGCTGCCGACGCGCAAACTCCTCGAGCTCGCGACCCAGATCGCCGACGGCCTCGCGGCGGCTCACGCGGCCGGCATCGTCCACCGGGACCTGAAGCCGGCGAACGTGATGGTCTCGAAGCACGGGTTCGCGAAGATTCTCGATTTCGGCCTCGCCAAGCTCGTGACGCCGGAGGACCAGGAGGTCTCGGGACTCCGGACGGCCGCAGGCGACGCGACGCGCCCGGGAATGGTCATGGGCACGGTCGGTTACATGTCGCCGGAGCAGGCGGCGGGCCGGTCCGTGGACTTCCGTTCCGACCAGTTCTCCTTCGGCTCGATCCTCTACGAGATGGCCACGGGCAAGCGCGCGTTCGAGCGCGGCACGACCGCCGAGACGCTCACCGCGATCATCCGCGAGGAACCGGAGCCCGTGTCCCAGTCGAACGCGAAGGTGCCGGCGCCGGTGCGCTGGGTCCTCGAGCGCTGCCTGTCGAAGGATCCGGAGGACCGGTACGGGACGACGAAGGACCTCGCGCGCGAACTCGCGCAGATCCGCGATCACCTCTCGGAGACGGCCGTCTCGGCCGAAATCAGCGGCGTGAGGCCGGTGGCTCCGCCGCGGTCGCGGGGAGGGATCATTCCGATCCTCGCCGGCGCGGCGGCCTTGATCGCGGCCGCCGCGGGCATCGCGGCCTACGCCGCCGGCAAGAAGGCCGGCTACGTCCCACCGCCGGCCTTCCGCCAGCTGACGTTCCAGCGCGGCCAGGTCTTTTCCGCCCGCTTCGCCCCGGACGGCCAGACGGCCATCTATGCGGCATCCTGGGAGGGGCGTCCCAACGAGATCTTCGTCGCGCGCCTCGACAGCCCCGAGTCGCGTCCCTTCGGCCTCAAGGAGGCCGACGTGCTCGCGGTATCTTCCGGCGGGGAGCTCGCGGTATCCCTCCACCGCCGCTGGGCCGGCGCCTTCGAGCGCGCGGGCATGCTGGCACGCATCGGCATCACGGGCGGCGGCACGCCGCGCGAGATCCAGGACGACGTGCAGTCCGCGAGCTGGCTCCCGGACGGGAAGGGATTCGCGGTCATCCGCGAACTGGCATCGCGCAGCCGCATCGAGTCGCCCATCGGCAAGGTCCTCTACGAGACGGGGGGCTGGCTCTCCGATTCCCGCGTGTCGCCGAATGGCGACGTCGTCGCGTTCATGGACCATCCCGCGCGGGGCGACGACGGCGGATCGGTCGCGATCGTCGATTTCTCCGGCAAGAAGACGGCGCTGACGAAGGAGTTCGCGACCGAGGGCGGACTCGCCTGGTCGCCGGACGGGCGCGAGGTCTGGTTCACGGCCGCGGAGGTCGGGGGCAACCGCGCCCTGTGGGCGGTGACCCGGGAAGGGAAGCAGCGCCTGCTCGTTCGCGTCACCGGGAACCTGACGCTCCAGGACATCGGAGCGGATGGGAAGGTCCTGATCTGCCACGACACGCTGCGCTCGGGAATCCTCGGGATGGCGCCGGGCGCCGACAAGGAGCGCGACCTCTCCTGGCTCGACTGGTCGACCGTCTACGCCATCTCGCCGGACGGCAGGAAGGTCGCGTTCTCGGAATCGGGGGAGGGGGGCGGGCCCGGCTACTCGACCTATATGCGCGACCTGGACGGCTCGCCGCCGGTGCGGCTCGGCGACGGCACGGGATACTCGATTTCGCCCGACGGAAAGTGGGTGATCGGTGTCGTCGGCATCACGACCGCAGGACAGCTCTCTCTGATGCCGACCGGCGCCGGCCAGCCGCGGCTCCTGCCGACGGACGGCCTGGTCGCCTCGGGCGCCGTGTTCCTGTCCGACGGCAAGCGCCTCCTGGTCACGGCCGTCGAGAAGGGCCACGGAACCCGGCTCTACGTCCGCGACATCGAGGGCGGCAAGCCGCGCGCGATCTCGCCCGAGGGCTACCGGCTGGCCGGGTCCAGCATCTCGCCCGACGGACGGTACGCGGCGGCCGTGGGGCCGGATCGAAAGAACTATCTCTATCCCGTCGAGGGCGGCGAGCCGGTACCGGTCACCGGCCTGGCCGACCTCGAGACACCGCTCGGCTGGACGCCCGACGGCAAGGCGCTCTACGTCTACACGCGCGGCGAGTATCCGGCTCGCGTCTACCGTCTGGATCTCGCCACGGGCCGGCGGGAGCTGTGGAAGGTGCTGACGCCTCCGGATCCGGCGGGCATCAACACGATCTCTCCGCCGCGCATCTCGCCGGACGGCAAGGCGTACGTCTACTCCTACAACCGCATCCTCTCCGACCTCTTCCTCGCCGAGGGAATAAGGTAGATCTCGTGGCGAGCACCGCTCCGCGCGACATCATCCTCGTTGGCAACGAGCTCGCGATCGTCTGGGACGACGGCCGCGAGGACTACTTCCCGCTCGAGAAGCTGCGGCGCGCGTGCCCGTGCGCGATGTGCAAGGGCGAGAAGGACATCATGGGGAACGTCCACAAGGGCCCCGAGCGCCCGCTGACGCCGCGCTCCTTCCAGGCGATGACGCACCGGCGCGTCGGCGGCTACGCGCTCCAGATCGACTGGGCCGACGGGCACAACGACGGCCTCTACAGCTTCGAGACGCTGCGGCGCCTCGGCGCCGAGGAGAAGGCCGGCTAGCCGACCGAGCGAATCGCGGGGCGCGCGAAGGTCTCGACGCGGTCGCGTCCCTCGCGCTTGGCGGCATACAAGGCCCGGTCCGCCGCCTCGTACAGTTCCTCGGGCGACTTCATCTCCGCCGACAGCTCCGCGACTCCGAAGGAGCAGGTCACGCGAAACGAGGCGCCGCCGTAGTCGAACTCGTGGCTCGCGACGCGGCTCCGGAGCCGCTCCGCGAGCGTCTTCGCCCCCTCGATCTTCGCCTCGGGGGTGAGCACCGCGAACTCGTCGCCGCCGACGCGCGCGAACACCTGCTCCTTGCGGCAGAACTCCGACACCAGGCGGACGACTTCCTTCAGGACGAAGTCGCCGGCGAGATGGCCGCGCCCGTCGTTGATCGCCTTGAACCGGTCGACGTCGAAGAGAAGCAGGCACAGCGGCCGGGCGTAGCGGCGGGCCCGCGCGACCTCGCGCACGGCCTCGTCATCGAACTTGCGCTTGTTCGAGATCTGCGTCAGGCCGTCGCGGACCATCATGTCGTGGATCGCCTGGAAGTAGGCGTTCTCGACGTCCCGCTCCTGGAGGAATTTGAAGTGCACCGCGCCGAGCGCGAAGCGGTCGCCGCTCTTCAGGAGGGTGGGCTGCTCGATGCGCACGTCGTTGACGAACGTCCCGTTGGTCGAGCCGAGGTCCTCGAGGATGACGGACTCGATGCGGTACGTCAGCGAGGCGTGCCGGCGGGAGATCGCGGAGACCTCCGGCAGGCTCACGTCGGCGTCTCGGCCCCGCCCGAGGATCACGGCCGAGCCCGGGCGGAAGCGGTAGCGCGTGCCGAGTCCGAGCCCCTTCGGGTGGGCGATCTGGATGATGTTCGCCTCGGGCCCCGGGTCGGTGCGCCGCCGGCGCGGCGTGACGGTGGTGGAGTCGCCGTCGAGGGAGTCGATGCTTTCGAGCGAATCCGAGACGATCTCGAACGAGGCGGTTCGACGCTCCGGGGACGCGCTCCCGTCCGGGGGATCGACGCTCTTCGACATGGGTTTCGATCGAGTGTCCTCCTTTTCGACGCCCGGCACCGTGACCGGGCACACAGGAGGCGCTACGGCGCGGGCCGCGGCTTGCGGTGGCGGCGGCGGAACGCGCGGACCTTCATCAGATTGCCGCAGGTTCCCATCGAGCACCACTGCCGCCGGTGGTTGCGCGTGCCGTCGTAGAAGAAGAGGACGCAATCGGGGTTGCCGCAGCGCCGCACGAGCGCGAGATTGGCGCGCGAGAGCAGGTCGGAGGCCGCCTCGGCGACGCTGCCGAGAAGGCTGATCGGGCTCGTCGATCGCGCGGCGAAGCGGGTGCGGAACTTCGTGCCCTGGCGCTCGAGGCGGAGGTTGCCGTCGTTTTCCGCGAGCACGAAATTGATCGCGGCGACGCCCTCGGTCGAGGCGCCGCGTCCGCGCACGAGGCCCTCGGTCATTCCGCGCAGGGTCTCGCGGAAGGCCCGCGCCCGCTCGGCGATGCGCTCGCCGTCGGGGCCGTCGTTCCAGCGGCGGAGGGCGTCGCCGGCGGCCTTGCCGTCGATGCGTCCTGCGCGAATCAGCCAGCGCGTGAACTCCTCGAGCGTCCCGAGTTGCTCGACCGCCTTCCCCTTCACGACGGGCCGGGTGTTGAGAAAGTCGAGCACGGGGTGTCCCGCCAGAAACAAAAAGTCCAGCGTCTCGACGGTGCTGCTCATGGAAGGACCGGTGCGTCAGTGTAGCGCGGTTTCGGGGGTTACCTCTCGGAGGAGGGGTGATTCGAGGAGCGTCCGCCCCCCTCACCCTGACCCTCTCCCCCCGTCGGGGGGAGAGGGAAAAGATAGGAGCCGGCCTCTTTCGGCTAACGGGACGTCCCCGGGCAGCAGGCAACGCCGATCGAGGTCGCGACGTCTTTACGTGGCGAGGGGCGCGCCATTCCATCGTCATCCCGAGCGCAGCGTCGCCAGCCATCCCCTTGGAGTCGATCTGGACTTGAAAGGGATCCCTCGTCGCTTCGCTCCTCGGGATGACGTACGAGAAGCCCTGGTTTGGTAGGATTCCCCGCCCCCGGAGAGGTGTCCGAGTGGCTTAAGGAGCACGCTTGGAGCCGACCACCAGAGGCAGACCCCCGGCAGTAGGCAACGCCATGCGCAGCATGGCGTTTACTCGCATCGCGACTGAGCCGGAATCCTCGTCGCGCTCTCCGGTTTGGTAGGATTCCCCGCCCCCGGAGAGGTGTCCGAGTGGCTTAAGGAGCACGCTTGGAAAGCGTGTGTACGCAAAACGTACCGGGGGTTCGAATCCCCCCCTCTCCGCCAACGTATAGAGGATTTGTAGAACCGGGGTCACAGGAGCGCGCGTAGTTTTAATGGCGGCACACGAAGACCAGAACGCCTCGGATCTCGAGCTGGTGCGCCGCATCAAGCGGGGCGACGAGCAGGGGTTTCGCGAGATGGTCGATCGATATCACGCACGGGTCTATTCGCTCGCATACGGAGTTCTTCGCAACAGCGAGGACGCCGAAGAGGCGACGCAGGACGCCTTCCTGACCCTGTACCGCAAGATCGAGACCTTCGACGAGTCCAAGAAGTTCTTCTCGTGGTTCTACCGGGTCGCGCTGAACGCGGCCTACTCGCGGGCGCGGCGGAGAAAGCCGGTGACGACGGTGTCGCTCGACGACTACGTCCCGCGCTACCGGGACGACGGGCAGCCGCGGGGCGAGTTTGCGGCGTTCGTCGACGGCGCCGAGGACGAGGCGATCGCGCGCGACCTCGCGGAGCGCGCGGCGGAGTTCATGGACGAGTTGCCGCCGCCCTACCGCGACGCGATCTGGATGGTCGACGTCGAGGAGATGAAACCGGCTGACGTCGCCGAGGTGCTCGAGATTTCGCTCGCGGCATTGAAGTCGCGGCTGCACCGGGCACGACTGTTCGTCCGTCAGCGCCTGCTCGAGGTCGCGGCCGCCCGGCCGGCCGACGGCGGGGGCGAGCGGAGGGCCGCGCCGTGACGCACGACGCGATCACCTGCAAGCGTCTCATCCTCGAGTACCTCGTCGAGTACGAAGACGGCTCGATGCCGGAGGAGGCCCGCCGCGATCTCGAGTGGCACCTCGAGCATTGCCCCCCCTGCCTCGTGTTTCTCAAGGAATACCGCGCCACCGGCCGCACCCTGCGAATGCTCAAGCCGAAAGACGTCCCGAAGAACCTCGCCCAGGCCGTTTGGGGGTTCGTGATCGCGCGCTGCCGGAAGGAGGAGTGACGCCGCGGACCCCGCACGCTCGGCTCGCGGCCGCGGGACTCGCGGGACTCGCCGGTTTCGCACTGCTCTTCTCGATCGGGCACGCCCTCGGCGTCTGGCCCGGGCCTCCGCTCGGAGGCTTCGCGGGAACCGACCTCGTCGCGGGAATCGTGTTCGCGATCGTCCTCCTCCTCGTGCTGCTTCGGGGACGGGGCTGATTCCTCTCTCCTCGGCCTCAACCGCTCGAGAGTCCTGCGGTAGAATCCCCGTTCCGGCGGCCGAGGATGAGTTCGGGCCCTGTGCGACGGAAGTCTCCGAACCTCGTCAGATCCGGAAGGAAGCAGCGATCAGGAGGCGTCCCCGTGCGCCGCAGGTCAACCTGAGCTCATCTTCGGCCGCCGGACCGTTCGACCCGAAAGCCTGAACATGCACGTCGCGCTCGCTCGTAAATGGCGCCCTCGAGCCTTCGAGGACCTGGTCGGCCAGGAGGCCGTCGCGAAGACGCTCACGCATGCGATCGAGGCCGGCCGCATCGCGCCCGCCTATCTCCTGACGGGGCCGCGCGGCGTCGGCAAGACCTCGACGGCCCGGATGCTCGCCCGCGCCCTCAACTGCGAGAAGGGTCCCACCGTCACGCCGTGCGGCGTCTGCGCCTCCTGCCGCGAGATCCTCGAGCGCGGCGACTCCCTCGACGTCCTGGAGATGGACGGAGCCTCGAACCGCAAGATCGAGCACGCGCGCGAGCTGATCGAGACGGTCCGCTACGCGCCGCAGCGGGACCGTTTCCGCATCGCGATCATCGACGAAGTCCACATGTTCACGAACGAGGCCTTCAACGCGCTGCTGAAGACGCTCGAGGAGCCGCCGTCCCACACGCGGTTCATTCTCGCCTCGACCGAGCTCCACAAGATCCCGCCGACGATCGTCTCGCGCTGCCAGCGTTTCGCGTTTCGCGCGCTGACGGGCAAGGAGATCGCCGGGCAGCTTCAGAAGGTCGCCAAGGCCGAGAAGATCCAGGCGACGCCGGGCGCGCTGCGCCTGCTCGCGGCGGCGGCCGAGGGAAGCCTCCGCGACGGATTGTCGCTGCTCGACCAGGCGGCCACGCTCTCGGGGGGCGTCGTCGACGAGGCGCGCTGCGCGGAGATCCTCGCCCTCGTCGACCGCGAGCTCCTGGAGGGTCTCTACTCCGCGGTCGCCTCGGGAGACCGCGCGGCGGCGATCGCCCACCTCGACCGGCTCGTCGAGAGCGGGGCGGATCCGAAGCACGTCCTGAAGGAGTTCACGGGACTTCTGCGGCGGCTCCTTCTGGTGGCCGCCGGGGGGACCCCGGAGAGCCTCGAGGAGGATCGGGAGCGCGTCGCGATCCTCGCGAAGGCGATGCCCTACGAGAACCTGCTGCGCGCGGTCTCGCTCGCGCTCGAGGCCGGCGACCTGACGCGACGCGTCGATGACCCCGGCCTCGCCGTGCAGATGCTCGTGCTGCGTCTCGCCGAGCTGCCCCGGCTGCGCGGCATCGAGGAAACGCTCTCGGGGCTTCCGCCGGGGCGGCCGGGCGGATCGGCCCCGCCGCCGGCCCCTGCGGCCCCGCCGCGCTCGGGCTCCGGCCCGCGCATCGTGTCGCTCGTCCGGGTCGAGCCCGAGCCCGACGACCCGTCGGCCTCGTCACCCGCCGGACCCGTCGGCGGAGATCCTCTCGAGCGCTTCCACGACCTCCTCGGCGGGCGCCGCATGGTGACGGCGGCGCAGGTCAGCCTCGCCGCATCGATCCGGGTGGACGGGAACGACCTCGTCCTGCGCTTCGGCATCGACCGCGCCGCGGCCAAGGAGGCGCTGGAGGACCTCGCCGCGAAAAAGGTCCTGACCGAGGTCGCGCGCGAGGCGTTCGGACGGGCGATGCGGATCGTGCTGAAGACCGGGCCTCCCGCGGATGGAGATCTCGGCAACGCGGCCCGCGAGGTCCCCCGCGCCACGATCGCCCGCGAGCGCGCGAGCTCGCGCGCGGAGTCGGATCCCATGGTGCGCTCCGCGATGGAGCTCTTCCACGGAGAGTTGACGGAGATCAAGGAGGAGGAGTAGGCATTTGTGATTTGTGATTTCTGAATGGGGCGAAGGAACAGCTGTTTCGCCCAATCACAGATCGCCAATCTCCAATCGCCAATCGTGACGAACGCCATGAACATTCAAAAAATGATGGCTCAGGCCCAGGCCATGCAGTCGAAGATGCAGGAGGAGCTCGCCGCGATGCGCGTCGAGGCGACCTCCGGGGGCGGCATGGTCAAGGTGACGATGTCGGGCGCCAAGGAGGTCCAGGCGGTCGAGATCGAGAAGGCCGTGGTCGATCCGCAGGACGTCGAGACGCTCCAGGACCTGATCCTCGCCGCCTGCCGCGAAGCCTCCCGGCGCGTGGACGAGGCGGTGCAGAAGAAGACGGCCTCGCTCCTCGGCGGGATGATGCCGGGGATGCGGTAGCTCTTGGCGGGCACGCCGAAATCGCTCGAGCGCCTGGCCGCGGAGTTCCAGCGGCTGCCCGGCATCGGCGCGAAGAGCGCGGCGCGGCTCGCGTACCACCTGCTGCGCTCCTCCGACGAGGAGGCCGAGCGCCTCGCGGATGCGATCCGCGACGCGCGAAGTGCCGTGCGCCGCTGCTCGGTGTGCAACACGCTGACGGAGGAGGATCCCTGCGAGATCTGCGCGGACCCGCGGCGCGATTCGACGATCCTCTGCGTCGTCGAGGAGCCGGGCAACCTCGTCGCGATCGAGAAGACGCGCGAGTTCCGCGGCCGCTATCACGTTCTCTGGGGCGCGCTCTCGCCGCTGAAGGGGATCGGGCCCGACGAGATCGACGTGGCCGGCCTTGTGGCCCGGGTCACACCCGAGGTGCGCGAGGTCGTGCTCGCGACGAACCCGAACGTCGAGGGTGAGGCGACCGCGCTCTATCTCGCGCGCCGGCTCAAGCCGACCGGCGCGCGGCTGACGCGGATCGCCTTCGGGCTCCCCGTGGGCGGCGACATCGAGTACGCCGACGAGGTGACGATGGCGCGCTCGCTCGAGAATCGCCGCGAGATGTGAGCGCGTTCGGTCTCCGGTCCCGCCGCCTGCGTCACACCTCGCCCGTCTGCTACAATTAACTCAAGACTGGAGAATTACTTAATCCCATGACGTTGCCCGATCTCGTCCTGTACGACGACGAGTTCCGCAAGATCAAGGAGTCCCTGCAGCGGCTCGCCTCGGACGCGAACGCGAGCGTGGTGTTCCTCGTCGACAAGAACGGGCAGCAGATCGCCGCGGTCGGAGACCTGACGACCCTCGACACGACCTCGCTCGCCTCGCTGACCGCGGGCAACGTCGCCGCCACCGACGGGCTCGCGCGTCTGATCGGCGAGCGCGAGTTCTCGATCCTGTTTCACGAGGGCGAGCGCGACAACATCCACATCTCGATCGTCGCGCAGCGGGTCATCCTGGTCGTGATCTTCGACGAACGAACCTCCCTCGGCCTCGTGCGCCTGCGGGTCCGCCGCGCCATGGCGGAGCTCGAGAAGATCTTCGAGGAAATCGCGCGCAAGGCGGAGAAGGAAAAGCAGGTCCTGACGGCGGATTTCGATTCTCCCTTCGCCGAGATCACGGACGAAGACATCGACCGCCTGTTCTCGGAGTAGGGCCGAGGGCGCGCGCGCCGCCGGCCGCTCAGTGTGTCTCGATGACCTTCATCAACTACGCCGCCCGGGAGATCAACTGCAAGATCGTCTATTACGGGCCCGGCCTTTGCGGCAAGACGACGAACCTCCAGTACATCTACGACCGCACGAATCCGTCGGCGAAGGGTAAGCTGATCTCGCTCGCGACGGAGACGGATCGGACTCTCTTCTTCGACTTCCTGCCGCTCGACCTCGGCACCGTCAAAGGCTTCAAGACGCGCTTCCACCTCTACACCGTGCCCGGCCAGGTCTTCTACGACGCCTCGCGCAAGCTGATCCTGAAGGGCGTCGATGGCGTCGTCTTCGTGGCGGACTCCCAGGAGGCCCGCCTCGAGGCGAACGTCGAGTCGATCCGGAACCTCGACAAGAACCTGAAGGAGCAGGGCTACGACATCGCGACGATCCCGTACGTCCTGCAGTTCAACAAGCGGGACCTGCCGACGGCCATGCCGGCCGACGACCTCTACCGTCGCCTGAACATCAAGCGCGAGCCGACGTTCGAGGCGGTGGCGACGACCGGCGCGGGCGTCTTCGACACGCTGAAGGCCGTGGCGCGCCAGGTGTTGATGGACCTGAAGAAGAAGTGACCGCGCGCCGCACGCGCGCGGTCATCCCGAGCGCCGTGAGGCGCGAGGGATCCCTTTCGCAGCTTTGCCCGGACTCGAAGGGATGGCGGGCGACGTTTCGTGGCGCGCGAGGGCCAGGGATACCTTTCTGAGCCGGTCGTCTTCGAGGCGATCGAGCGACCCGCCCCGACCGAGTGGACGCGCCGCGAGGGAGACCTGCGTCACGCGCCGCGGGGGCGACGCCTCGCTAGAATCCTTCCCAAACCGACAAGGAGGTCCTCATGACACTCGGTCCCTTCCGGCGGACGTATGTTCGACGTTGCTCGCTGGACTCGGGCGACCCGGCGGCCGCAAGCCGCTCGACCCGGAATTACACGGACATCCCGAGCGCAGCGTGGGAGCCCGTTCTTGATAGTGCCGGGATCCCCAGGGGCAACGCTCTCGATGACCCCGGCTCCGAGTTCCTACGACTCCCCGCCCCTCGCGACCGCCGGCTCGAAGCAGATGCGCTCGTCGGTGCAGGACTCCGGCACGGCGAGGTCGCCGTCCGGGCCGTCGGGACGCATCGTCCGAAGGCACCAGTACTGCGAGGTCGACGGCGACTGGCGCGGGTCGCCCTGGCCGAAGGCGTCCGGCGCGAGCCAGTTCTTCGTCCTCAGGTGCCGACAGAGAAACGGATCGGCCACGCCGCCGCCCTCGCGCCGCGCGAAGCGGCGCATGGGCGCGTAGGGATCGTCCGTCACGACTCCGTCAGGCCCACGCCTGCCGGAGCGCCCGCTCGAGCTCGACTTTCGCGAGGGTGACCTTGTAGGCGTTCTGCGAGAGCGGCTTCGCCTCGGCCACGGCGGCCTCCGCCGCCTTCTTCGCGAGGGCGTCGGACGGGCGGCCTCCCTCGAGCGCCGCCTCCGCGGCCTTCGAGCGATAGGGCGTCGGGGCGACCGAGCCGAAGACGACGCGCGCGCCGCGCACCGCGCCGCCCGAGATCGTCAGGCTCACGCACGTCTCGACGAGCGGCCAGTCGAAGGACTCCTTCTCCTTGAGCTTCCGGTAGGCCGACCGCGCGCCGTCGGCCGGCGCCGGGATCGCGATCGCCGCCACGATCTCGCCCGCCTCGAGCGTGTTCTCGCGGGTCGGGTCGTCGACCGGCCGGAAGAAGAAGCGGTCCATGGGAAGGGTCCGCTTGCCTTTCGGGCCGACGACGTCGAGCGAGGCGCCGTAGGCGAGGAGCGCCGTGCCCGTCGCCGACGGGTGCACGCAGCAGCAGGTCAGGTCGCTGTCGAAGATCGCGTGGAAGCGGTTCTCGCCGTCGCGGGCGAAGCAGTCGTTGCCGCCCTTCTTGCGGCAATCGAACTCCTCGAGGCGGTAGTACCAGCAGCGCGGCCGCTGGCAGAGATTGCCGCCGAGCGTCGCCATGTGGCGGATCTGCGGGGTCGCCGCCCCGGCGGCCGCCTCGGCGAGCGCGGGATACGTCTTCCGGAGTCCCGCATCGTCGGCGATCCGGGCGAGCGTGGCGAGCGCGCCCAGCCGCGCCGGCGGCCCCGCCTCGATTTTGTCGTGGCCGGCGATCTCGACGATCGAGACGACCGTCTTCGGGTTGTCGATCCCTTCCTTCATGCGGTCGACGAGGTCGACGCCGCCGGCCTTGACCTCGGCGTCGGAGGCGGCGGAGAGGCGCGCGGCCTCGGCGAGGGACGTGGGCCGGACCAGGACGAACGGCTTCATGACCGGCCTCCCTTCGAGTCTCTTTCGCGAACGGCGGCCAGCACGACCTCGGGCGTAATCGGGATCTGCCTGATCCGCACCCCGAGCGCGTGCGAGACGGCGTTGGCGATCGCGGCGGCCGTCGGGACGGTCGCCGGCTCGCCGATGCCGACCGAGTTGGTGTTGTTGACGCCGTCCCAGACCGACACGAGCGTGACGTCGATGTCCGGCACGTCGAGCGCTCCGGCGATCTTGTAGGCCTCGACGTTCGGGTTGACCATCCGTCCGGTCGGCCGGTCGAGGATCCGGTCCTCGAAGAGCGCGTACGAGACGCCCTGGATGACGCCGCCCTGGATCTGGCTCTCGGTCGTCAGGACGTTGATGGGCACGCCGCAGTCGTGGACGGCGACGACCCGGTCCACCCGGACCTTCCCGGTCGCCGTGTCCACCTCCACCTCGGCGAACTGACACCCGGTCGTGAACCGCTTCCACGCGTCCTCGTGGTTGTCGGCGCGCTCGGCGGTCGCGGCCACGCCCTCGCTCGGGAGGACCTTGCAGGCGGCCTCCCAGGTCGCGTCGTGCCCGGCGTCGCCCGCCGCGAAGACCCGGCCCTTCTCCACCTTCACCGACGCGGCGGGCACCTTCCACTCCTTCGCCACGGCCTTCGCGAGCGCCTGCTTCGCCTGCCAGGCCGCGCGCCGGATCGTCGGCGCGCTCGAGGGTGTCGTCGTGGAGCCGCCGGAGTCCGGGGCGTAGGGAAGCCGCGAGTCGCCGATCGAGACCGAGACCTTCTCGAGCGGCAGCCCGAGCTCCTCGGCCGCGACCATGGCGATCATCGTGCGCGACCCGGTGCCGAGGTCCTGGACTCCGTGCTCGACCTCGGCGGACCCGTCCTTGTGGATCGTCACCGTGGCCCGCGGGCCGGTGCCGCCCGTGTTGTACCAGACGGCGGCGCCGAAGCCCACGCCGCGCAGGATCTCGGGATCCGCCGTCTTCCGTCGCGCGTCCCGGTCCTTCCAGCCGATCTTCTCCGCGCCGACGCGGAATTGCTCGCGCCGCACGGCCGAGGGATCGTTCTTCAGGCGGAACTCGAGCGGGTCCATCCCGATCGCCTTCGCGAGCTCGTCCATCGTCGCCTCGAGCGCGAAGACGCCCTGGGGGTGGCCGGGCGCGCGCATGGCGGTGCCGGGACCGGCGTTGGTGAAGACGTCGTACTCGTCGACCTTGAGGTTCTCGCAGGCGTAGACGTTCTTGATCGGTCCGGACGTGCCGGTGCCGCCGTTGGTGCCGCCGTTGCCGTAGACGATCAACTGCAACGCCGTCAGCTTCCCGTCCTTCGTCGCGCCGGCCTTGACGGTCTGCCGGGCCGACGGGCGGTTGCCGCTCGCGAGCTGTTCCTCCTTGCGGTCGAGGAAGAGCTTCACGGGAGCGCCCGCCTCCCGGGCGAGCTTCGCCGCGGCGAGCCCCTCGACGCGCGGGCCGAACTTCGCGCCGAAGCCGCCGCCCATGTATTCGGTGATGACCCGGACCTTCGAGACCGGGATCTTGAGCGTCTCGGCGAGCTCGTCGCGCATGTCGAAGATGCCCTGTGTCGACGCCCAGACCGTCAGCTCCTCGCCCTCCCAGCGCGCGACGAGGCCGTGCGTCTCGAGCGCCGAGTGCGTCTGCACCTGCGTGTCGTAGGTCGCCTCGACGACGGCATCGGCCTTCTTGAATCCCGCGTCGACGTCGCCCTTGTTCGTCGAGCGCGGCCCGAGGACGTTGCCGTTGCGGGCGAGGTTCTTCCCCCCGCTCTCCACGTCGCCGCCGCTCGTCTTCGTCTCCGTCTTGCCCTCGAAGACGAGGGGGGCGCCCGGCTTCCGCGCGGCATCCAGGTCGACGACGAAGGGCCGGGGGTCGTAGGCGACCCGGATCGCCGCGAGCGCGTCGTTCGCCTGGTCGGGCGTCTCCGCGGCCACCGCCGCGACCTCCTGACCCGCGAAGCGGAGCTTCTCGCCGGGCTCCGCGAGCGCGAGCGCCGCCCGGACTCCCGGCATCCTCCGGGCCGCGGACAGATCGAGAGACTTCACCGTCGCCGCCGGCAGCGGGCAGCGGAGGATGCGGCCGTAGAGCATGCCGGGCAGGCGGACGTCGATCGAGTACTTCGCCTCGCCGGTCGCCTTGGCCTTGCCGTCGAGCCGCGGCTGGCGCGTCCCGACGATCGAGAACTTCTGCGAGGGGTCCCAGGGGGCGGGATCGCCGCCCTCGATCTCGATCTCGCGGAACTGGAAGTCGCCCTCGAAGCCGACGCGGATTCTCTCTTTCATGCGAGCCCCTCCTCGTCCATCGCTTCGCGGATGGCGGCGGCGACGCGGGGATCGTCGTCGAATCGGGAGCCGGGAGCCGGGAGCCGGGAGCCGACGTCGGGCGGCGCGGCGGCGCCCGCGGTCTTCAGCCCGGCGGCGCGCTCGACCGCGTCGAAGACATGGTTGTAGGTGCCGCACCGGCAGAGGTTCCCGGCGACGGCCTCGCGGATCGCCGCGCGCGTGGGCTTCGGGTTCTGATCCAGGAGGACCTTGCAGGACAGGATCATTCCGGACGTGCAGAAGCCGCACTGGAGCGCGTCGGCCGCGATGAACGCCTCCTGCAGGGGAGTCAGGCGCCCGTCCGCGGCGAGTCCCTCGATCGTCGTGATGGGCTTGCCCGCGGCCTCGTGCGCCAGCGTCAGGCACGAGCAGACGGTCTTGCCGTCGAGGAGGACCGTGCAGGCGCCGCAGGCTCCCCGCCCGCACACGACCTTGGTGCCGGTCAGGCCGATCCGGTCGCGCAGCGCGTCGGCGAGCGTGACGCGGGGCTCGACGGAGAGCCGGTGGACGGACCCGTTGACGTGGAGCTCGAGGGGTGCGGCGCCCGGACCCATGCGCTCGAGCTCGGCCGCCTTCGCCTTGCCGCCGACCGTCGCCGCGACCGCGCCAACGAGGCTGCCTCGCACCAGGTCACGCCGTGTGAAACCGCCGCGCGGTTCGTCGCTCATAGCGCCTCCGGATTTCCGATCATACGTCCGGCCGAGGCTCGGGGTGGCCGCTCGCTCGGGGCGTCTCCGTCGGGCGGTCAGCGCTTCTTGCGCGGACGGGGCCCGCGCGAGGACTCGGCTGGCGCCGCCGGCGACGATTCCTTTTTCGATCCGGCCCGGCTTCGCCGGCCCGGACTCCGACGCGGCGTTTTCCCGCCGCGAGGCCGCGCGGAGGCAGCGCCGCAACGCCTCCTGGCGGTCGATCGCGGCCCGACGCGCGAGGGCCCGGGCGCCGGCGGCGGGGGGGAGCCGGCGCAGCCGCTCGGCTTCGGCCTCGGCGGCGTCCTCGGCCGCGGCGAGCGCCTCGCGTCTTTCCCCCGGCGGGAGCGCATCGAGGAGCGCGACGCGGGCGAGCGCGGGATCGTTGCCGCCGCGGGGGGGCGGCGTCTCGCCGAGCCAGCGCGCGAGCTCGCGCCGGCCGGCGGCCGTCACCCGGTAGAGGAGCCGGCGGGGTCCATGGCGGGGGCCGAGGACCCGGAGGAGCACCCAGCCCCGACGCCGGAGACGGGCGAGCGCCGGGTAGATCTGCGAGAAGCCCGCGCTCCAGGCGGGGTCCATCTCGTCGCGGATCACGCGCGCGAGGTCGTAGCCCGTCTTCGGAGATTCGTGGAGGAGGCCGAGGAGAACGTGGGGCAGCGACATCGGGAAACTATATCAATAGCGATATAGTTGCGGACGAATCCCGGCCGGAAGGACAGGATCGGGCGTCCCCGTTTGGGGACAAAAAAAGGGGGCCCGCAGGCCCCCGAGAAACCGTGTTCGAAGCTGTAAGTGCTTGACTTACTTCTTCTTCTTGGTCGTCTTCTTCGCCTTCTTCGCCGCCTTCTTCTTCGTGGCCATTACGTCACCTCCCTCCCGACAGCCAATTGACAGCCTGTGGGCGAGGTGCTACTTTTTGCGCCCCCGTTAAAGGGCGTATCGCCTTCAGTCTGCCGCTGCCGAACGATTGATGGGTCATACGTTCTTGCTTTTTCGCCGGATGGGCTGCCACCCATCCGGCGTTTTCTTTCTCGACCTCGACGTGCTTTTCGTTCAACGAGCTTCCCTGCAAATTTGCTCTTGACTTCATTGTGGCGATCCGCCCGCTGCAAGTCAAGTCGAGTGAGTGCGAAAGACGTGAGCGGGAGGTCGGAAGCCGAGCGCGAACGAGAGGCGCGCGCTCGGCTCGGGAGTCACGGCTGCCCGGCTCACGCATAGAATCCGCCCGTGACCGCCGCCGAGACCATCACCGTCGCGCACAGCCCCGACTCCGACGACGCGTTCATGTTCTACGCGCTCGCGGAGGGGCGCGTCGACACGGAAGGCCTCGAGTTCGTCCACGAGCTGTCGGACATCGAGTCGCTCAACCAGCGGGCGATGGCGGGCGAGCTCGCGGTGACGGCCGTCTCGTTCCACGCCTATGCCTACCTCGCCGACCGCTACCTCCTGCTGCCCCACGGCGCCTCCTTCGGCGACGGCTACGGCCCCGTCGTCGTGGCGAGCGCGCCGGTGACGCGGGCGCAGATCGACTCCGGCGCCGTGCGCGTCGCCTCGCCTGGAGCGCGGACGACGGCGGCGCTGGCGCTGCGCCTGTGGGCCCCGGGCGTCGAGACGATCCCGATGCCCTTCGATCGCATCCAGGAGGCGGTGACCGAGGGCCGTCTCGACGCGGGCCTGCTGATCCACGAGGGTCAGCTCACGTACGCGGACGAGGGGCTGCTCGCCGTCGTCGACCTCGGCCGATGGTGGAAGGAGGAGACCGGGCTCCCGCTGCCGCTCGGCGGCAACGTCGTGCGGCGTGATCTCGGCCCGGAACGGATCGCGCGGATCTCGCGGGCGCTCTCGCGCTCGATCGAGTACGGCCTGACGCACCGCCGGGACGCGCTGGACCACGCGATGCGGTACGCGCGGGGACTCGATCGGTCCAAGGCGGACCGCTTCGTCGGCATGTACGTCAACGCCTGGACGCAGGGCTACGGCGAGGCGGGACGGAAGGCCGTGCAGCTCCTCCTCGACCGCGGCCATGCCGCCGGTCTGACTCCGAGGGTCGTCGCCGAGTACGCCCCGTGAGCCGGGGAAGGGCACGGGTGCGGCTACGGGTCGCCGGGCTCGACTCCCTCGCCCTGACGATCCATCTCCTCGCCCTCGGCATGGCGTTCGGGCCGCCCCTCTTCTTCGGCGCGGTGGTCGCGCCGGCGGTCTTCTCGGTGCTTCCCACCCGCGACATGGCCGGAGCGCTCCAGAGCCCGATCCTCTCGAGGCTCTGCGGCATCGCGGAGGGAAGCTTCCTGGTGCTCTTCGCGACCTCGTGGGTCCTCACGCGCGGGGCCGCGCGCGGGTCGCGGGCGCTCCTGACGCGCCTGCCGATCCTCGGCTTCTTCGCCGCGCTGGTGATCCGCCAGCTCCTCATCCCGCCGATGGACCGGATCCGGCGCGAGGCCCCGGGCCTGATCGACACCCTGCCGGCGAGCGATCCCTCGCGCGTGCTCCTCGCGCGGTATCACCGGCTCGCGACGGGATTCTTCTGGCTCGAGATCGCGGCGGCGCTGCTCGTCGTCGTAGTGACCGCGCGGCTCCTCGTCGAGCGGCGCGAAGAGACGCCCGGCCCCGAGCCGGCCACGAAGCCGGCGCCGAAGATCCTGGACCTCTGAGGCCGCCGTCGGAAGGGTCTAACCGGCCCTTCGGCCCCGAAACGCGCTCACCACCAGGAGCAGCCCCGCCGCGACCAGCGCGAACGGCCAGAAGCGCCAGAGCGCGTCATAGAGGGTCTGCGGAATCCGGACGTTTCCCGCGAGCGCCGTGACGACGGCGATCGCGATGAGGATGACGCCGGGAACCAGCGCGGTGGGCCGCCGCTCGCGGCCGGCGCTCCGGTCGAGCACCGCGACGAGGAGCAGGCCGGACCCGAGTCCGAGGAGCAGCGTCGCCCAGCCCGGCATCCAGGCCTCGAGCGGTTCGCGCAGGAGGTACCCGGCCCCCAGCCCGAGCAGCACGCCGGCCGCCACGAGCGGTCCGCGGAACCCGCGCAGGGCCGAGGCGAGGAGCAGGGCCGTGCCGATGACGAGGAGCAGCGGACCCGGTCCGTGGACGTGGAGCGAGCGTCGGAGGATGAAGTAGGTTCCGACGGCGAGGAGCAGCACGCCGAGGTTCAGGCCGCGCCGGTCTCTCCCCTCGCTCATCGCTTCTTCGCGAGCTCCGCGGCGCGGCCGCCCTCGCCCACGGCCCGGTCGCCTTCCCAGCGGAAGAACCCCTCGCCGGCCTTCCGGCCGGTCTTTCCCGAGGCCACCAGCGCGCGGAGGATCTCGGGCGGCGCGAACCGCTCGGCGGGGAGCTCGGCCGAGAGCGTCTCGGCGATCGCGAGGCGCACGTCGAGTCCGACGACGTCGCTCGTCTTCAGCGGGCCCATGCGGTGCCCGTAGCCGAGCTCCATCGCCCGGTCGATGTCGGCGGCGCTCGCGACACCCTCCTCGAGCATGCGCATCGCCTCGAGGCCGAGGGCGACGCCGAGGCGGGACGTCGCGAAACCCGGAGAGTCGGCGACCCGCACGACCTCCTTGCCGAGGGAGCGGGCGAGCGCGACGGCGCGCTCCTCCGTCTCGGGCGAGGTCTCGCGGCCCCGGACGATCTCGACCAGGGGCATCGCGGCGACCGGGTTGAAGAAGTGGATGCCGATCACCCGATCGCGGCGTCCGGTGGCGTGCGCGATCCGCGTGATCGGCAGGGACGAGGTGTTGGATCCGAACACGGTGCGGTCCGGACACATGTCGTCGAGCTCGGAGAAGACCATCCGCTTCAAGTCCAGCGACTCCGGCACCGCCTCGATGACGAAGTCGACATTGGCGCAGTCCCGCAGACGCTCGGCGATGCGCAGCCGGCGGCGCGCCGCCTCGGCGTCCGGCGCGGCGACCCGCCCCTTCTCGACCGCCCGGGACCAGGACGACTCGATCGACGCGCGCACCGCGCCCTGGGCGCCGGGGTCCGCGTCGAAGACCCACGTGTCGTAGCCGGTGAGCGCACAGAGTCCGGCGATGCCCCGTCCCATCGTCCCGGCGCCGACGACGAGGATCCGGCCGCTGCTCCGAGCGGCGCTCGACGCGCCGACGAGAGAGGGAACGTCGCTTCCGCCACGCTGCGGCGAACTCAAGTGGATCTCCCTGTCACGCCTTTTTCAGCAGCCCGCTTGCGCACTCTATCCGAACAGCGCCGCAGCGTCGCTCACCCCATGAGCGCTGCAGCATTGTCCCAGAGGATCTTGCGCCGCGCGGCTTCCGACAGCGGCAGCGCGAGGAAGTCCGCGACGTTCTTCCGCATCGACGCGACGCCGGGACTCGGATAGTCGGTGCCCCAGAGACACTTGTCCGAGAGGTCCTCGAGCCGCGGCAGGTATTCGAGGAGCTTCTTCGGCGGAATGCCGGAGAGATCGAGCGAGACGTTCGGGTGGCGGCGCGCCAGGAAGACGGCCGTGTCCATGTACAGCGGACGCCCCGCGTGCGCGAGGATGATCTTCAGCCTCGGGTAGTCGACGGCGACGTCGTCGGCGGCCATCGGGTCGGCGTATCGGTTGCGCGCGCCCGGGAAGATCGAGGTGCCGGTGTGGATCATCACGGGCCGCCCGGCCTTCTCCGCCTCGGCGAAGACGTCCCCGAGACCATCGAGCCCGTCGCGGTAGGCGTTCGGCGCGAAGAGCTGGTGCGGCGGATGGATCTTCAGCATCCGGATGCCGAGCGTCTCGAAGAGGCGGCGGGCCTCCGCGCCCGCGTCCGGCGCGTGGCGCGGGTGCACGGAGCCGACGGCGAGGAGCCGGTCCTCGTGGCCCCGAACGTAACGGGAGACCCAGTCGTTCGCCGTCCGGTCGAAGCCCATGACCTCCGGCGCGACGTAGTTGATGAGGGCGGCGCGCTCGACCCCCTCCCGATCCATCAGCGCGAGGAGGCGTCCCGGATCCGAGAGGGCCTCCTGGATCTCGGGAAGATCCGGCCGGCCGGCGGACATCAGCGCGCGGACACCGGGATGCATCTGCTCCCAGGGCTGGACGTGGACGTGGCAGTCGAAGACGCGCATGGGGGCGTAGGGTAAACCAGCCGGTCGTCGGCCGGTCATCCTGAGCCGCGTCTGCGGCGAAGGATCCCGAACTGTCGCGGGATTCCTCGCTGCGATCGGGATGACAGGCCATGCTTCGAGGACGGCGGGGGGGGGGCGCCCGTCATGATGGTCCCCGGCCGACTCTGGTAAATTGGTGCGCAACGGATCATGACAAGGCTCGTGGGAAGGGGCCCCGGGCTCGGCGCCGCCGCACTCCTCGTGTGCGCCGGCCTCGCCCGCGGCGCACCGGTCTCGCCGGCGCCGGCGCCCCGGCGGACCGCGCCGCCGACGCCGATCCCGACCCCGGTCCCGCCCGAGCGCGTGCCCGCCTCGGCTCGGAAGGGCGCGATGGCGGAGAAGCGGATCCCCCGCTTCGAGAACCCCTACGTGACGTTCTCGAAGATCACGCGCGTCGAGGAGGCGGACCTCGACAACGACGGCACGGCCGAGGCGCTCGTCGAGGGAATCGGGACGGTCCACACCCTTCCGCCCTGGATGCTCGCCGTCGGGTTCGTGTCGCGCGCGAGGCTGCCGTTCGAGAACCCCATCGTCGCCGTCTTCCAGAAGGCCAAGGGCAGCGAGTGGAACCCGCTCCTCGTCGGCCACCTGCCGCTCCGGTGCTCCCAGACGGACGATCCCTCGAAGTGCGATCAGCTCGAGGCGTTCCGCACGGTTCTCTTCCGCTTCGACGACCGGCCGCAGGTGGCGCTCCAGATCGTCCACGCCGGCGAGCCGCGGCTGGTGGAGACGCAGATCCTCCGGATGGACCGTGGGCGCCTCGATCCCACGTTCTCGCTCACCGCGCCCCGGTCGGCGGTCGAGGTGACGATCACGCCGGACGGGCTGACGCGCCGGATCGCCGTCGACACGTTCATCAACAAGGAGCTGCCGCCGCGGTACCGCAGCTTCACCCTCGTCTCGAGCTTCGTGTTCGGCGAGCGCAAGTTCCGCATCCTCTCCGAGACGGTCGAGCCGGAGTGGAGCGAGCATGCCGATACGGACCTCGCCTACTGGGGTCTCGTGCGGCAGCCCGTCTTCGCCCCGGATCTCGCCCGGCTCGCCGACCGGCAGAAGAAGGCCGAGCCGTGGGCCTTCGATCCGGTCGAGACGGTCAAGCGGCGGTTCGCCGACGCCCGCGACGTGAGGGTGAGCGTCAAGGAGGTCGGCGTGGCGATCGTCGAGTTCGACCGGCCCGGCTGTCCCGCGCACGTGATCGTGTATCAGCCGCTCCGCCCGGCCGAGGGGGAGAAGAGCCTCTGGGACTTCGCCACCATCCGCGTGGCGGAGGAGCCGGCCTACGAGTGCCTCGGGGAGGCGCCGCTCAGGGGCGTTTCGGGGCAGTGACCGTCCGCGTCCAGAAGTAGGCGGCCGCCAGCACCACCGCGTTCACGCCCGTGCCGATGAGCACGGGATCCCTCCCGCCCGAGAGCGCCGGATCGAAGCGGCCGGCGGCCGCGGCGGCCCCGCCGGCGATCATCGCGGCGATCGCTCCCCGCGTCGGCACGCGGAAGCGCTCGGGCGCGAGCGCGGCCAGGGTCGGCAGGATCAGGCCGGCGGCGAAGATCGAGTAGCCGAGGCGGAGCGTCCGGAGCACGTCGCGGTCCAGGGCGAGCGCGGTCAGCAGGCCGAGGACGCCGTAGACGACCGGCAGGAAGCGCGCGGCCGCGACCGACAGCGGCCGGCCGCCCGTGAGCGCCGGAACGAGATCGCGCGCCGTGACGGCGGAGGCCGAGAGGAGCACGATGTCCGCCGAGGTCTGCATCGTCGCGACGAGCGCGACGAGCACCAGCGCGGCGAGGGCCGGCGGCGCGAAGCCGAGCACCGCGGCGGGCAGCACGGCCTCCGGCGCGACGGGCGGCAGCGCCTTGCGGGCCGCGAGCGCGATCGCGGCGACCGAGAGGCCGAACAGGACCTTCGAGCCGGCGGCCAGCAGCGCGGAGCGGCGCGCCACGCCCTCGTCGCGGCACGAGGAGAGCTTCAGGTACACGTCGCTGCCGACGACGTGGGGCAGCCCCACGAGGACGAGCATCGCGAGCGCGTCGCCGGCGGAGAAGGTCGGCGACGTCGGAAAGCTCCAGGCGGCCGCGGGCAGGCCGCCGAGGCCGCGGGCTCCGGCGAGCGCGCAGGCGAGCGCGACGCCCGGGATTCCCGCGACCATGAGGCCGTACTGGAGGAGGTCCGTCCGCACCACGGCGTACTGGCCGCCGAGCGCGGTGTAGGCGACGAAGACGGCGGTCGTGAGGATGATCGCGCGGGTCGGCGCGATTCCGAAGGCGGCGGTCAGCACGATCTGCGTCGCCTCCGTCAGGAGCGCGAACCAGACGATCTCCGACACCAGCACGAGAAACCCCGCGACCCGTCGCGCCGACGGTCCGTAGGCGCGGCCGAGGATCTCCGGCAGCGTCACCGCCTCCTCGCGGCGCACGCGGCGGGCGAAGAAGAGCCCGAGGACGAGCAGGCCGAGCGCGCCCGATAGGTCGAGCCAGAGGCCGGCGATTCCGTGCGTGTAGACGAGCGCGGCGAGCGCGATCGTCGTCGAGCCGCCGGTCGTCAGCGACGCGAGGCCGAGGAAGCCCCAGAACGTGTTCAGGGAGCGGTCCGCGACGAAGTAGGAGATCTGGTCGCGGCCGGCGCGCCGGCGCCAGGCGGCGCCGATCGCGAGCACCGCGAGGAGGTACAGCGCGAGGGCGGCGAGGGTCAGCGCGGGCACGGGGGACTCATCGGCCGTCGGCGCCGCCGGTTCGCGGCGAGGGCGTCTTTAGGCGAGCCGCCGCGCCGCTTCGCGCACCACGGCCTCCATCACGACCGTCCCGACGGCGAGCGCGCGCTCGTCGACGTCGAAGCGGGGGGAGTGGTGCGCGCGCGGCGGTCCCTCGAGCCCGCAGCCGACGAAGAAGAAGCACCCCGGGACCTTCTCGAGGAAAACCGACATGTCCTCGCCGCCGAGCGTCCGGGTGTCCGTCTCGACGTTCTCCTCGCCGACGACGCGGGAGGCCGCCTCGATCACCAGGTCGGCCATCTTCGCGTCGTTGACGGTCGCGCCGTTCAGGCGCTCGTAGCGGAGGGTGGCGCGCACGCCGCAGGCGGCGGCCGTGCCCTCCACGATGCGGCGGATCTTCTCGGGAAGCGCCCGGCCGACCGTCTCGGTGAAGGAGCGGGCCGTTCCCTCCATCCGCACGGAGCCGGGAATGATGTTGAAGGCGGTCCCGCCGTGGATCGAGCCGATCGTGACCACCGCGGGCTCGAGCGGGGAGATCTCGCGCGCGACGACGGACTGGAGCGCGTCGACGATGCGCGCCGACGCGAGGATCGAGTCCTCGGTCTCGTGGGGGGCGGCCCCGTGGCCGCCGCGGCCCTCGACCGTGATCTCGAAGCGGTCGACCGCGGCCATGAGCGGTCCGCGGTTGACGCCGATCCTGCCGGCGGGCAGGGGCGTCCAGAGGTGCAGGCCGAACGCCGCGCCGACCCCGTCGAGCACGCCGTCGTCGGCGCACGCCTGGGCGCCGCCCTGGCCCTCCTCGGCCGGCTGGAAGAGAAAGCGCAGCGCGCCCGGCGGCGGACTCGCCGTCAGGCGGCGCGCGACGGCGAGCCCGATCGCCACGTGCCCGTCGTGGCCGCACGCGTGCATGCGCCCCGGCGTCTCGGAGGCGTACGGCGCGCCGGTCGCTTCCGTCAGCGGCAGCGCGTCCATGTCGGCGCGCAGCATGAGGCGGGGCCTCGCGCCGCCCGCGTCGGCGGTGACGCCCGTCTTCCCGACGCCCTCGCGCGGCGCGAGTCCGAGCGACCGCAGCCGCCCGGCGACGACGCCCGCCGTCCTCCGTTCCTCGAAGGCGAGCTCGGGATGGCGGTGCAGGTCGCGGCGGGTCGCGACGACCTCGTCGAGCTCGGCCGCGGGAAAACGGGACAGGAGCGCGTCGAGGTGGGTCATGGGGGCGGGATTATAGGAGGATCCCGCCTCCGGCAGCCCGCAGCGGGAGCCCGCGCCGCCATAGAATCGCCTCGTGACACCCATCATCGCGCCCGAGCTCGACCTGTACGTCCGCGAGCTGATCCCGTCCCGTGATCCCGTGATCGCGGAAATGGAGGCCTACGCCGCCGAGCACGACGTGCCGATCGTCGGACCCGTCGTCGGGACGCTGCTCGAGATCCTGGCGCGCTCGATCGGCGCCACTCGGGTGTTCGAGATGGGGAGCGCGATCGGCTACTCGACCGCGTTCTTCGCGCGCGCGGTCGACCGCGGCGGCCAGGTCTTCTACACGGACGGGAGCGCCGGGAACGCCGATCGGGCGCGCGGCTACCTCGATCGCATGGAGCTCTCCGAGCGGGTCGCGTATCGCGTCGGGGATGCGGTGGCGTCCCTGGAGGCCACGACCGGGTACTTCGACGTCGTGTTCATCGACGTGGACAAGGAGGGTTACCCGGCCGCCCTGAAGGCGGCGGCGCCGCGCGTGCGGCGCGGCGGCTACCTCCTCGCCGACAACGTGCTCTGGTCCGGCAAGGTCGTGGACGCGGGCGTCCACGATGCCGACACCGAGGGGATCCGCCAGTTCAATCGGACGCTGTTCTCGCTCGACGAGTTCCGGTCGGTGATCGTCCCGCTGCGGGACGGCGTCGCGATCGCGCGGCGCGAAGGGTGACCGCGTCGGCGCCCGCCGGGGACGACCTCCTCCGGCGCTGGCGCATCTTCACGGAGGGTCAGGAGCCCGACCTCTTCGAGGGCGCGCTCCTCGTCTCGCTCCTCGTCGACCCGGCCGAGGACCTCGAGGCCGCGCGGCGCACGGTCGCGGGACTCGCGGAGCGCGTCCGCGCGAGTCCGTTCGGCGCCGGCGTCGACGCGCTGCGGCGGGTGCTCTTCGACGAGGAAGGCTTCCGCGGCGACCGCGAGAGCTACGACGATCCCTCGAACTCCTCCGTCGCGCGGGTTCTCGCGCAGCGGCGCGGCATGCCGATCACGCTGTCGATCGTCACGGTCGAGGTCGGCCGCCGCGCCGGACTCCCCGTCGAGGGCGTGGGACTGCCCGGGCACTTCGTCGTGGGCGGCCCCGCGCTCGGCGGCGCCTATCTCGACCCCTTCGACGGCGGCGTCGTCGGCGACTCCGAGCAGCTCGCGCACCGACTCTCGTCGATCTTCGGCGCACCGGTCGCGCTGGGCGACGATGCGCTGCGTCCCGACGCGCCCCGCGAGATCCTCGCGCGGGTGCTGCTGAACCTGCGGCGCTCCTGGGAGAAGCGCCACCGCTGGGAGGAGGCCCTCTCGGCCCTCGACTTCTCCGACGCGCTGGCGGCGCCGGATGCCGACCGCGTCCGGGAGCGGGGGCTGCTGCTCCTGCGCGGCGGAAAGAGGGAGGAGGGAGCGGCGGTCCTCGAACGGTGGGCCGCCGACGTCGGGGAGGACGAGGCCGAGGCGGCGGCCCGGCTCGTCGCCGCGGCGCGGGGCTCCGGAGAGGAAGGGGCGCCCGTTTCGCCGCGGGTGTTCACGTTCGAGGAGGCGCGGGCGCTCATGCCGCGCGTCCAGGAGATCACCGCCGAGGCGGTCGAGCGCTACGGGAAGATGTCGGGCGAGGACGAGCGCCGCGCCGTCGCGGAGACGTGGGCGAAGGAGCTGATGGCGCTCGGCCTCGAGATCAAGGGCCTGTGGCTCGTCGACTTCGACTCGGGCGCCGGCTATTACTGCTGGAAGTATCCCGAGAGCGAGCTCGCCCACTTCCACTCGTACGAGGAGGGATTCGGGGGCCGCCTCCCGCTGACCTGAGCCCTAGCAGGCTGCTGAAAAATGGATGCGGGCGTCGTGGCCGGAACTCTGCATCCGGCGCCCTATTCGCTGACCATCCGGGGGATCTGCCTCCCTCTCAAGCGGGCGCCGGCAGAGTTCCGGCCACCCTTCGGGTTACGGCGGCGCGGGGCCATCTGCGTGCGGGGTCATCGCTCGACTCTTTTCACGCGCCTTCACGGCGCGCGATGCTCCCGCATCGCCGTCGTCGCGCTTCCTCGCATCTGACCCCACGGCGCTCGTAACGCCGCCTCACACCTTTTTCAGCACCCTGCTAGGCCGGCCAGTGCTGCCCGGGGGAGAGCTCCACGACCTCCGTCGAGACGCCGCGATCACGGAGCTCCCGGCGCAGCGCCTCGGGCGTTCCGACCAGGGCGGGGAACGTTCCCCAGTGCATCGGGACGACGCGCGGGACCCCGAGGAGCTCGCACGCCTTCGCCGCCTCGCGCGGTCCCATCGTGTAGAAGTCGCCGATCGGGAGCAGCGCGAGATCCGGCGCGTAGAGCTCGGCGATCAGGGCCATGTCGGAGAAGACGTTCGTGTCGCCGGCGTGGTAGATCCGGAAGCCGTCCTCGAACGTCATGACGTAGCCGCAGGGCTCGCCCGCATACACGACGCCCTTCTCACCGGTCGCGCCCGCGGAGTGGTCGGCGCCCACCATCCGGAACTCGATCCCCGCGACCTTCTGGCTTCCCCCCTTGTTCATCCCCGACGTCTTCTCGATGCCGCGGCTTCCGGCGAAGAGGCCGAGCTCGAAGACGCCGACCACCGTGGCGCCGGTCTTCTTGGCGAGACCGATCGCGTCGTCGCCGAAGTGATCGGAGTGCCCGTGCGTCGCGGCGATCACGTCCACCTTGCCGTAGTCGAATCCCTTCGGGAACTTCGGGTTGTGCTCGATGAAGGGATCGAGCGCGACCCGGACGCCCTTCGGCGACTCGATGAGAAACGCCGCATGCCCGAGCCAGGTGACCTTCCCGCCGAACTGCTTCTTCACCGCCATACGAACTCTCCGCTCATGTCGGCGCGTCGAGCGCCGCTCAAACCGACCCGGGCATTCGACAGTAGCAGTAGATGAATTCCTGTTCCGTTCCCCACGGCGTCACGTGGCGTTCCGTCGCGCTCGCGAGGCGCGCGAACTCGGAGCCGAACTCCGCATGGAGCTCATCGGGCGAGTACCGCATGACCTCCAGGCCGCTGCACCGCTCGGGGCCGTGCGGCCCGAACGTCGCCACGATGACGTGCCCGCCCGGCTTCAGGGCTCTCCGCACGCCGGCCACGTACCGCTCGCGGGCGGCCGGTTCGCGGAGAAAGTGGAACACGGCGCGATCGTGCCAGAGGTCGTAGGCTGCCGGCTCCAGCGCGACGTCGGTGACGTCGGCGCAGATCCAGCGCACCCGGGACGCCCGCTCTCCGAGCCGGGCGCGCGCCGCATCCAGGGCCTGTTGAGACAGGTCCAGCACCGTGACGTTCGAGTAGCCGCGGTCCAGGAGATCGTCCACGAGCGTGGAGGCGCCGCCCCCGACGTCGATCACCGCCGCATCGCGGCCCAGCCGCGCGGCCTCCAGGAAGGCGAGCGAGTGCTCGAGGTGCGGCCGGAACCAGCTGACGGCCTCCGGGCTCCTGCTCGCGTAGACGTTCTCCCAATGGTCCCGGCTCCCGGGCGAGGTCATCAGGCCCTCCGCCAGTCGACGCGGGGCACGAGCGCCGCCACGAAGGCCTCGAGGCCCTTCCGGTCTTCCTCGTCGAAGCGGCCGGTCGTGGGCGCGTCCACGTCGAGGACGCCGCGGAGCTCTCCTCCCGCCACGATCGGCACCACGATCTCCGAGCGCGACGCCTCGTCGCACGCGATGTGTCCGGGGAAGGCGAGGACGTCGGGGACCACGAGGGTCTCGCGTTTTTCGGCGGCGGTGCCGCAGACGCCGCGCCCGAACGCGATGCGCACGCACGCGGGCTTGCCCTGGAAGGGGCCGAGGACGAGATCGGCGCCGCGCACGAGGTAGAAGCCGCACCAGTTGATCCCGGTGAGGAACTGTCCGAGGAGCGCCGCGGCGTTCGCGAGGTTCGCGACCGGATCCGGCTCTCCCTCGAGCAGTCCGCCGAGGGAGACGGCGAGCTCGCGGTAGAGCTCCGGCTTGGGGGCGCCACGCGGAATCGTCTGCGTGTGCACGTCGCGATCTTATCCTCGTCGGGGGCCGTCGGTGGGCGCCGCGGCGGTCGGCTACGATCTCACCCGTGGCGGCGCTCCGCGGACGTTCCCTCGCGATGTACGTCTTTCTCTGCGCCGTCTGGGGCTCGACGTGGCTCGTGATCAAGGTGGGGCTGCGCGATCTGCCGCCCCTCTGGTTCGGCGGCATCCGGATGGCGCTCGCGTGCGCCCTCATCTTCCCGTTCGCCTTCTTCCGCGGCGGCCGAGCTTCCGCGCGCGGGCGCACGGCGCGGATCTTCTGGAGCGGCACGCTGCAGATCGGGATCAACTACGCCTGCATCTTCCTCGCCGAGGAACGGATCGATTCCGGACTCGCGGCGGTCCTCTTCGCGACCTTCCCCCTCTTCGTCGCGCTCTTCGCGCACGGGATGCTTCCGGACGAGCCGCTCACCGTCCGGATCGCGGTTTCCGCCGGCCTCGGACTCCTCGGCGTCGCCGTGATCGAAGCGCCGGCGCTCCGGACCATCTTCTCGGCGCCCGACCGGCCGCTGCTCGAGGGCAGCGGTTTCGTTCTCGTGTCCTCCGTCGTCGCCGCGTACGCCAACGTCTACAACAAGAAATACCTGAAGGGCGTCGCTCCCGACTGGAACACCTGGCTGCAGACGCTGTCGGGCTCGGCGCTGCTGCTCCTGCTCGCGGCGGGCTTCGAGCCGGCGGCGAGGCTCGTCTGGACTCCGCGCGCGGTGTTCGCGCTCGTCTATCTCGCCCTGCTCGGGACCGCGCTGCCCTTCGCCGGCCTGTTCTGGCTCCTCGGCCGGGTGCCGGTCGCGGTGATCGGCACGATCCCGATCGTCGACACGGTGATCGCGGTCTCCCTGGGGGCCCTGATCCTCGGCGAGGCGTTCTCGCCCCGTGTGCTCCTCGGCGCCGGGCTGATCCTGGTGGCCGTGCTCCTCGCCGCTGTTTCAGGCGTTCGAACCGCAGAGACGACGGCCCGGGGAACCTGAGCCGAAGGACGGCCATCTCTATTCCAGGGAGAGGGAGCCGAAGCGATTTTCCCTCTCTCGTACGTCGGGCCGCGAAGCGGCCCGCTCAGACTCCGAGCCCTCAGCGAAAGTAGATCGGAATCCAGTGCCGCGTCAGGTAGTCCGACGCCGTGACGAAGAGGAGAAACGCGAAGAACAGGAGGCTCGAGGCGACGACGAGCGCGGTCAGTTTCGGCGAGGACTTCAGGTGCATGAAGATCAGCGCCACGAGCGTCGCCTTCGTGGCGGCGATGCCGAGGGCGACCGGCGTGTTCCAGACCCCCAGGTGCCGGTAGGCGGCCCAGACGGTCAGGAACGTCAGGAACATCAGGCTCGCGAACACCCCGAGATACGCCCCGATGCCGCCGTGTCCCTTGTCGTGCTCGCTCACAGCGTGTGCCTCCCGAGAAGGTACAGGAGCGGGAAGAGGAAGATCCAGACGATGTCCACGAAGTGCCAGTAGAGGCCGACCATGTCGACCGGCGTGTTGTATCGCGGGGTGAACTCGCCGCGGCGCGCGCGCATCACGAGCCAGGAGACGAGCCCCAGGCCGATGATCATGTGGAGCGCGTGCAGCCCGGTCATGCAGAAGTAGAGGGAGAAGAACATCTCGCTCTGACGGGGCAGCGGCTGGTGCGTCTCCTCGTCGAGCGGCACGACGAAGTGCGGTCCGGGGACCTCGTGGCGGTCGAACTTCTGCTTGTACTCGACGTACTTGATCCCCAGAAACGTCGCGCCGAGAAGAATCGTCAGAACCAGGAACAGCACGGTCAGCTTCCGGCGGCCCAGGCTGCTCGCCCACACGGCCAGGGCCATGGTCAGCGACGACACGATGAGGACGACCGTGTTGGTCGCGCCGAGCTTCAGGTCGAGGAGATTCGACGCGCCCTCGAACGCGCGGCGGTAAGTCTCGCGGTAGATCGCGTAGGCCGTGAACATCCCGCCGAAGAAGAGGACCTCCGTGACGAGGAAGATCCACATGCCGAGCGACGAGGCCTCGCGCTGCGTCCCGAGGTTCGGGAAGTGGTGCCGCAGCTCGGGCGGGGAATCGTCGTGGAGGGCGGCGTGCTTCACGCTAGCCAACGGCGGCTTCCTCGCGTCCCGTCAGGTAGTCGTAGGGCTTGCCCGAGACGATCGGCGTCTCGACGAAGTTCTCCGTGGGGGGCGGCGACGGCGTCTGCCACTCGAGTCCGGTCGCGCCCCACGGGTTGTCCGGCGCGTCCTTGCCGTACCGCATCGACCAGATGAAGTAGACGAGCGGGATCACGTACCCGACGCCGAGAATCGTCGCGCCCGCCGTGGACATCACGTTCAGCACCTGGAACTCCTCGGGGTACTGGTGGTAGCGGCGGGGCATGCCGAGGTAGCCGACGATGAACTGCGGGAAGAACGTCAGGTTGAAGCCGAGGAAGATGACCCACGCCGAGACGCGCGACCAGTACTCCGGGTAGAGCTTCCCCGAGATCTTGGGCCACCAGTAGTGGAGGCCGCCGAGGTAGCCCATGATCGTGCCGCCCACCATGATGTAGTGAAAATGGGCGACGACGAAGTACGTGTCGGTCACGTGGATGTCGAGGCCCATCGCCGCGAGGAAGAGTCCCGTCAGCCCGCCGAACGTGAAGAGGCCGATGAAGCCGAGCGCGTAGAGCAGCGGCGTCTCGTAGGACACCGATCCCTTGTAGAGGGTCGCCGTCCAGTTGAAGACCTTGATCGCCGACGGGATCGCGACCATGAAGGAGAGGATCGAGAAGACGAGCCCCGCGTAGACCGACTGCCCCGACACGAACATGTGGTGGCCCCACACCAGGAACGAGAGCGCGGCGATCGCGATCGACGAGCCCGCGATGAACTTGTAGCCGAAGATCGGCTTGCGCGAGAACGCCGTCACGAGCTCGCTGATGACCGCCATCGCGGGCAGGACCATGATGTACACGGCCGGGTGCGAGTAGAACCAGAAGAGATGCTGAAAGAGCACCGGGTCGCCGCCCTGCGCCGGGTCGAAGATGCCGAGGTGGAAGAGCCGCTCCGCGGCGACCAGGAGGAGCGTGATCGCGATGACCGGCGTCCCCAGGATCATGATGATGGCCGTCGCGTACATGCCCCAGCAGAAGAGCGGCATCCGCGTCCAGGTCATGCCGGGCGCGCGCATGGTGTGGATCGTGACGAGGAAGTTCAGACCCGTCAGGATCGACGAGAAGCCGGCGATGAAGACCCCGACGGCCGTGACGACCACCCAGCCGTTCGCGTAGACGGTCGAGTACGGCGTGTAGAACGTCCAGCCCGTGTCGAGCCCTCCGTGGATCACGGCCCACAGGGCGAGGAGTCCGCCGACGGCGTAGAGGTACCAGGACAGCAGGTTGATCTTCGGGAACGCGAGGTCCTTCGCGCCGATCATCAGGGGAACGAGGAAGTTGCCGAGGACCGCCGGGATCGCGGGGATCAGGAAGAAGAAGACCATCATGACGCCGTGCGTCGTGAAGATCTTGTTGTAGGTCTCGGCCTGGAAGAAGTCGCCCGCCGGCGTCAGCAGTTCGAGCCTCACGAGGCCGGCCGCCACGCCCCCGATGCCGAAGAAGAACGTCACCCCGATCAAGTAGAGGATCGCGATCCGCTTGTGATCGCTCGTCAGGAGCCACGACCGAACGCCGTAGGCCGCGTTCAGATAATTGACGCGCTGCGGACCGGCGGAAACGGCGGGCGCTGGGCTGCTCATGGCCTTGCGGCTTTCCTTTCGGGCGTCACGGGAGGCGCCGGGGCGGCCGCCGCGCTCTGAGGGGCGGGCGGCGAGAGGGACTTGATGTAGGCGATCAGCTGGAGGAGTCCCTCCTCGCTGATCAGACCCTGAAAGGTCGGCATGATCGGCGGGTATCCCGCGACGATCTTCGCCTGCGGATTGACGATCGACTCGCGCAGGTACGCCTCGTCGGCCAGAACCGCCTGTCCGTTCGAGAGGTGGACGGCGCGTCCGAAGAGGCCGTTGAGCGACGGCCCGCGAGCGCCCGCCTGTTCGCCGTGGCAGGTGTTGCAGGCGCTCTCGACGAAGCGCTTGGCGCCCGACGATGCGAGCGACTCGCCGGGCGTGCCGCCCGCGAGCCACGCCTGGTAGTCCGCGGGCGTCATCGCGTAGATCCACCCGATCATGTTCGAGTGCCGCGTGCCGCAGTACTCGGCGCAGAAGAGATGGTACTTGCCCGGCTTCGTCGCCTCGAACCAGGCGATCGCGAATCGGCCGGGCACGACGTCGCGCTTGAAGCGGAACGCCGGCACGAAGAAGCTGTGGATGACGTCCTCGGAGGCCATCGTCAGGCGGACGGGCTGACCCACGGGAACGTGCAGCTCGTTCATCTCCCGGCGGCCGTCCGCGTGCTGGAGCTTCCACATCCACTGCTTCGCGGTCACGTAGACGTCGATCGCGTTGGTGGGCGGCCGCGTGATGCGGAAGTACACGCTCGCGCCCCAGAAGAACATGATGAGAACCAGCACGAACGGGATCACGGTCCAGATGATCTCGAGCGCGCCCGACTCGTGCACCTCCCTCGCGACCTCGTCGGGGGACCGGCGCCGGTACTTGATGGCGAAGACGACCACGAGCGTGCCGATCAGAAGCGAGAAGAAGGCCGTCACCGTCACGAGAAAGAGGTAGAGCGCGTCGACGTGCCCGGCGAACGTGGAGGCCTCATCGGGGAGGAAATGCATCAGCGAGCCTCTCCGTGCGCGGCGCGCACGGCGCGGGACCGCCGGCGCGACATCAGCCACATCGAAACGGCGAGGATCGCGATCGTCGCGGCTCCCGCCAGGCGCATCATGCGGATCACGACGGCGCCGTACTTGCCGGACGCCGGATCGTAGTGGAAGCAGTAGAGGAGGACCTGGTCGACCGGAGTGCCGATCCGTCCGGCCGATGCCTCGACCAGGCCGAGGCGGAGGTCGCGCGGCGAATACTCGATGCCGTAGAAGTAGCGCGCGAGCCGGCCGTCCGGTGTCGCGACCATGATCGCGCTCGCGTGGGCGAACTGACTGCGGGATTCGTCCCACTTGTAGCGGAAGCCCGCGGCCTTCGCGATGCGGGCGATCGCGGGCGGGTCGCCGACGAGGAAGTGCCAGCCATCGGCGGCGTTCGGGCGCTTGTAGCGCGTCAGGTAAGCATCCTTTTTGGCCGCGGCGTCCGACGGCTTGTCGCGCGGGTCGAAGCTGACGGCGACGACGTCGAAGTCGCGGCCCGCGTCGAGCGAGATCGTGTTGAGCGCTCCGACCAGGCCGTTCAAGACCTGCGTGCAGAGCATCGGGCAGTTGTAGTAGACGAGCGCGAAGACGACCGGGCGCTTGCCGAAGTAGTCGCCGAGCCGGACGGCGCGGCCGATCTCGTCGCGCAGGGGCACGTCGAGCGGCAGCGGCGCGTCGAGGCGCTGATCGATGCCGATGTCCTTCAGGATCTCCGGCTTCTGGTCCGCGCTGACGATGTGGTCGGGCGGCGGCTCCATCGACTGGGCGACGGAGAGGGCGGGGAGGAGGAGCATCGCCACGAGTCCAGCGAGTCTTCGTGTCATCCCGAGGAGCGCGGTGACGAGGGATCCCGCCCTCAGAGCGCCGCGATCGATCACGGGATCCCTCGGGCCTTCGGCCCTCGGGATGACGCGGCGGGGCGTGCCGCTCCGCCGCGTCACTTCACCCCTCCCTGCGGGCGCGGCGTCGCCGCGGGGGAGGCGGCGGGCGGGGCCGCGGGCATGTGCACGGATGGGGGCAGCGCCACGGGAGCCTGGGGCAGCGGCCCGACGCCGCGTTCGGCGATCAGCTCGATGGCGCGCTCGATCGGGATGTGCACGGCGCCGGTCGAGCGGTCCATCCATCCGTAGGAGCCGAGGCGTTCGCGTTCGGCCGTCTGGAAGTCGGTCCAGTGCCGCACCGCCCGCACCTGCAGGCGCGGCGACGGCGGCAGCGCCGGCTCGCGCCGCTCGAGCCCGGCCTCGGCGACGACGCCGGCGTCGCGCTTGGCCGCCCTCCGGTCGAGGATCTTGAAGTACAGGATCATCAGCGCCGCCGCGACGACCGCCATCAGCGTCAGGGCCGCCGCCATGCCGATCACGACCCGGAGCGAGATCCGGTCCGGCTCGACGGCGACGCCGTGATGCCCGGTCTCGGGATGCTCAGTCGCGGCCATGCGCGAGCGCCTCCTCGAAGCCGGGGTCGTGCACGGGCAGGAGCGGCCGGCCCGCGAGGTTCCGCAGGTACAGGCCGGCCCAGATGCCGCCGAGCGCGATCGGGACGGTCAGGTCGGTCGGATGGATCCGGAAGCGGCCCTGGGAAAACGCGGGCAGGATCATCCATGCGAGGTCGACGAAGCGCATGAAGACCACGAGCGCGGCGGCGAGCGTCAGCGTCCGCGGGTCGCGGTTCGCGCGCCGCGAGAGCAGCAGCAGGAACGGCAGCACGAACTGGAGAAAGAGCACCGCGAGACCCACGAAGCCCCAGCCGCCGCGGAAGCGCGCGAGGTACCAGGAGATCTCCTCGGGCAGGTTCCCGGACCACACGATGAGGTACTGCGAGAACGTCACGTAGGCCCAGAACATCGTGAACGCGAACATCATCTTGCCGAGATCGTGCATGTGGCGGCCGCCGAGGAACTCGGAGACCGGGCGCGTGCGCGATAAGCGCACGACGGCGAAGGTCGCGAGCGCGAGCGCGCCGAGGCCCTGGCCCGCCATGTAGAGCACGCCGTACATCGTCGAGAACCAGTGCGGCTCGAGCGACATGACCCAGTCGACCGAGGTCCACGTCGTCGTCAGGGCGTAGACGACGAGGCCGCCGCCCGAGAGAAGCTGGAGCTTGCGGTCGATCGCCCGGTGGTCGGCGCTCGCGTCCTGCTCGCGCGACCAGCGGTTGAGAGCCCACGCGATCGCGATCCAGATCGCGAAGGCGAGGGCGGCGCGGAAGAGGAAGAACGGCGTGTTGAGATACCCCATCTTCTTCTGCAGGAGCTCGTCGTGCGCGACGAGATCCGCGTGCGTCCATTCGTAGAGGGAGTGCATCCCGAACGCGATCGGCAGGAACGCGATGGCGGTCAGCGGCAGGGTGCGCGTCGCCGCCTCGAGCTCGCGGCGGATCGAGATTCCCCAGGCTCCGCCCGTCAGGTACTGGAGCATCAGGACCGCGAGCGAGCCGACCGCGAGGCCGTTCCAGAACATGAAGGCGAGGAGATAGGAGTGAAAGAACTGATCCGGATGGGCGGTGCCGTACGCCATCGCGCCGATCAGGGCGAGGAGGCCCACGATGAACGCCGCGCGCGAGAGGCGCGCCGTCTCGCCCGCGAGCCGGGAATCGTTCGTCGCGTCCACGATCAGTGCTCCTGCTCCGGCGGCTCGGTCGGGCCCTCGTCGACCGCCCGACGCCAGTCGTCGGCGCCCATGGGGAAGGGCGCCGCCTTCGCCGGCGCCTGCGGGTTCTCCAGAGCGGGGCGGGCCGAGGCCGGCACGTCGGCGATCGTCGTGCGCTGGGAGAGCTGGAGCGCGCGCAGGTACGCGGCGATGGCCCAGCGGTCGGCGGCCGGAATCTGCGCGGCGTAGTCGGGCATCGCGCCGAAGCCGTGCGACATGACGTCGAAGAAGTAGCCGACCGGAACCTCGCGCAGGCGGTCGATGTCGAAGGACGGCGGCTGGCGGAAGCCGCGCTGGACCACGATGCCGAGGCCGTTGCCGGTCAGGCCATGGCACGGCGTGCAGTAGATGCCGTAGCGGTCGCGGCCGCGCTCGAGGAGCCCGCGGTTGAGCGGCAATGGCAGGGCCGCGACGAGCTTGCCGTTCTCCTTGCCGGTCGTGAAGCGGTCGTCCTGCCAGAGCGACCCGCGCGCGACCGTGTCCTCGACGACCGGCCGCGCCGAGCGCTGGTCGTCGAAGAACGGGGAGCCGCGCAGGTCCTTGTACTTGGGCTGGTCCTGCATGTCCTGACGACAGGCGGCGAGGGTCATCGCGAGCGTCGCGGCGGCGAGGAGTCGCATCACTCCTCCACGTCCATCACCACCCGCGGCCCGAGCTTCGTCAGGAAGGCCCAGGTCTCGTCGTGGTCGAACCGCGGGTCGCGGGCCTCGATGCAGAGGAAGAACCGGTCGCGTGAGGCGAGCGCGAAGCGCGCGGAGTTGAAGACGGGGTGATACGGCATCGGCAGACCGTTCAGGCCGAGCATGCCGAGCACCGCGGCGAAGGCCGCGAACAGGATCGTCGTCTCGAACGTCGGGATGATGAATGCCGGGATGCTGTGCGGCGGCTTCCCGCCGACGATCAGCGGATAATTGACGACGGTCGTCCAGTAGCAGAGCGCGTAGCCGCAGAGACCGCCGAGGATGCCGCCGCCGAGGACCACGGCCGGGAGCTTGCGGTCGTGGATGTCGAGCGCCTCCGTCAGCGCCTCGATCGGATAGGGCGAATAGGCGTCGAGCTTCGTGAATCCCGACTCGCGAGCGCGGCGGGCCGCGTCGACGAGGTCCTGCGGGTTCTCGAACTCGGCCATGAGGCCGTAGAGCTTCGGACCGCTCATGCCTCCTCCTCCCGCACCTTCGCCTCGGGCAGGATGGCCCGCATCTCGAAGATCGAGATCATCGGCAGGACGCGAATGAAGAGGAACATCAGGGCGAGGAAGAGGCCGAGCGTGCCGATGAACGTGGACCAGTCCCAGAACGTCGGCGTGTAGTGGCGCCAGGAGGACGGGATGTAGTCGCGCGAGAGGCTGACGACCACGATCACGAAACGCTCCAGCCACATGCCGACGTTGACGATCATCGCCATGATGAAGAGCATCGGCACGCTGCGCCGGACGCGCCGGAACCAGAGCATCTGGGGCGAGAGGATGTTGCAGAAGATCAGCGCCCAATAGAGGTTCCGGTACGGCCCCGTCATCCGGTTCCAGATCATGAAGCGCTCGTACGTGTTGCCGCTGTAGTAGGCCATGAAGGCCTCGACGACGTAGCCGTAGCCGACGATCAGGCCGGTCGCGAGCAGGATCTTGGCCATGTTGTCGAGGTGCTTCATCGTGATGAAGTCCTCGAGGCCGTAGATCTTGCGGAGCGGGATCGCGAGCGTCATGACCATCGCGAAGCCGGCATAGATGGCGCCCGCGACGAAGTAGGGCGGGAAGATCGTCGCGTGCCAGCCGGGGACGATGCCGGCGGCGAAGTCGAAGGACACGACGGTGTGGACCGAGACGACGAGCGGCGTGGCCAGTCCGGCGAGCAGCAGCGACGCCGTCTCGTAACGGCTCCAGTGGAGGGCGGATCCCCGCCAGCCCATCGCGAGCATGCCGTAGATCACCTTGGCGCCGAGGCGCTTCGCCCGGTCGCGCAGGGTCGCCAAGTCCGGGATCATGCCGACGTACCAGAAGAGGAGCGACACCGTCGCGTACGTCGAGACCGCGAAGACGTCCCAGATGAGCGGGCTGCGGAAGTTCGGCCAGATCGACATGGCGTTCGGATAGGGGATCAGCCAGTAGGCGAGCCAGGGCCGCCCGACGTGGATCAGGGGATAGATGCCGGCGCAGGCGACCGCGAAGATCGTCATCGCCTCGGCGAACCGGTTGATCGAATTGCGCCACGGCTGGCGCAGGAGCAGCAGGATCGCCGAAATCAGCGTCCCGGCGTGGCCGATCCCGATCCACCAGACGAAGTTCAGGATCGCCATGCCCCAGCCGACCGGGACGTTGAGGCCCCAGATCCCGACGCCCTTGGCGAAGAGGTAGGTCAGCGAGACGAGGAGGACCATCGTCAGCGTGAAGCCCACGAAGGCGCCGATGAACCAGACGAAGGGCGTGCGCCGCGAAAGCGCGATCGAGGCGATCTTGTCGGTCAGCGTGGTGAAGGAGTAGCCGGGCGCGAGGATCCCCTGCGCCGGTCCCGGCGGCTGCGAGGCGGTCCGCGGGGTGGGGGGATCCTGCTCAGCCACGGGGCTCTTCCTGGCCGCCGGCGGCCGGCGGCAGCGCCGGGTTGGGGTTCGACAGCGACGCGAGATACGTCGTGCGCGGGCGGGTGCCGAGCTCCGTCAGGAGGCCGTAGTTCCGCTTCTGCGCCTTCTGCCGCGAAACGGCCGACTCCGGATCGGCGACGTTGCCGAAGACGATCGCCTCCGCCGGGCACGCCTGCTGGCACGCGGTCAGGATCTCGCCGTCCCGGATCGGCCGGTTCTCCTTCTCCGCCTCGTACCGGGCGCGGTTGATCCGCTGGATGCAGTAGGTGCACTTCTCCATCACGCCGCGGCTGCGCACGGTGACTTCGGGATTGCGGCCCAGCTTGACGATCTCCGTCGTGAAGTCCTGATACAGATAGAAGTTGAAGCGGCGCACCTTGTAGGGGCAGTTGTTCGAGCAGTACCGCGTGCCGACGCAGCGGTTGTAGACCATCTGGTTCAGCCCCTCGGCGCTGTGGACCGTCGCGTTGACGGGGCAGACCACCTCGCAGGGCGCGTCCTCGCAGTGCATGCAGGGGAGCGGCTGGAACACCGTCTCGGGACTGTCGAGGCTTCCCTTGTAGTAGCGGTCGATCCGGATCCACGGCATCGCGCGGCCGCGCGAGACCTGGTCCTTGCCGACGACCGGGATGTTGTTCTCCGCGTAGCAGGCGACGCTGCAGGCGTTGCAGCCCACGCACGTCGAGAGGTCGATCGACAGGCCCCACGCGTACGCCGCGGCGGGGATCTGCGGGTAGAGCGAGTCGTCGGGGCCGGGCGGCTTCTCGCCCATCTTCGCGACGACGTCCGGGTCCTTCGCGTAGGCGGCGACCGTCGTCGCGCGGACCGGATCGCGGCCCTCCATGCTCCACTGGTGTTGTGTCGAGGCGAGGAGCGTGCGGTCGAGCGTCCGCGTCACCTGGGCTCCGCGGGCCGTCCAGAGCGCCTGGCTCGTGCGGAGCGGATAGGCGTCGAAGCCGCAGCCCGAGGCGACGCGCCCGCCGCGCGTCCGGCCGTAGCCGAGGTGGACGGTGACGCAGTCTTCGGCCTGGCCCGGCAGCACCCACACCGCCGCGCGGACCTTCCGCCCGTTCGCGGAGAGCTCGACGACCTGCTCGCTCGACAGGCCGAGCCGCTGCGCGGTCGCGGGCGCGATCATCGCCGCGTTGTCCCACGTCAGCTTCGTCAGCGGCTTGGCGCACTCCTGCAGCCACCCGTTGTTCGCATAGGAGCCGTCGAGGACCGTCGGATCGGGGCGGAAGAGCAGGACGAGCTCGCCCTGTTCGGGTTTCGGGTTTCGCGTCTCGAGGTTGAAATCCGACTTGACCGCCGCGGTCTTCCCGGGGGCGGCGGAGTCTTCGACCAGGCCGTCGTGCAGCGCCTTGCGCCACGCGAACTCGGGATCGGCGCCGGGGAGCTTGCCGTTCCAGTACTCCTTGACGATGTCGTGCCCGGTCTTCTCGGGCTGATCGGAGAACGCCGCGAGCAGCTCGTGCGCGGTCTTGCCGCCGAAGAGGGGCGCGATCAGCGGCTGGAGGATCGTGACGGTGCCGTCGAGCGCGCGGGCGTCGCTCCACGACTCGAGCGGGTGAGCCGCGTTGACGTGCCAGTGGCAGAGGCGCGACGTCTCGTCGTTGTAGAGGCCGAGGTGAATGCGCAGGCCCACCTTGCCGAGCGCCTTCGGGAACGCGAGGTCGGCCGGCGCGTCGTAGACGGGATTGCCGCCGACGATCACGAGCGTCGAGACCCTGCCCGCATCCATGTCGCGGACGAGGCCCGCGAAAGCCGCCGTCTGCGCGGCCGCGCCGGCGACCGGCTCGGCGTACGTCACCGTCTTCCCGGCGTTGCCGAGCGCCGCGTTCATCGCGTGGGCGAGCGCGTGCACCTCGGGCGCCTGTCCCTCGCCCGCGACGACGAGGCCCGCGCCGCGGTGGGCCTTCAGGTCCGCCGCGACGGTCTCGACGAACGGATCCGTCGGCGCCGCGCCCTGGAGCGCGCCGACGGCGACGGCGACCGAGCGGGCGAACGCCTCGATCTCGGCCGGACGCATCGGCCGCCGGTGGTCCGCGCGGGCGCCGGTCAGCGTCGGCGTCGCCTCGACCACGTAGAGGCGGTTCGAATTCTCGCCGCGGCGCCGCGACGCGAAGCCGCGCACCGCGCGCGGCATGTCGGGGCCCGAGCCGAGGAAGTCCGCCTCGAGCGCGAGGATCACGTCGGCCTTCGCATAATCCGGCCGCGTCTCGACGGGCTCGCCGAACGCCAGGCGCGCGCCCTCGTAGACGTGGTCGCGGCTGAGCGGCTCCCAGGAGATCCACTTCGCCTCGGGGAACGCGGCGAGGACGTCGCCGAGCTGCTTCTCGAGCGTCGGCGACGTGACGGTGCCGGTTAAGAACCGCAGCCCCGCGCCGCGGCCGTCGCGCTCCTTCTCGAGCGCGAGGCGCGCCGCCGCGAGGAAGGCGCTCCAGGCGCGGATCTCGCCGCGCTCGGTCAGCGTCTGGGAGCGGTCGGGGTCGTACATCGAGAGGACGTGCGCCTGCATGAACACGTCGGTGCCGCCGAGACTCCCCGGGTGCATCCCGTTGCCTTCGATCTTGATCGGCCGTCCCTCGTAGCTCTTCGCGAGGATGCCGCGCGCATACCCGCCCATCAGGTGCGCGGTCGCGTAGTAGAGCGGCACGCCCGGCACGAGCTCCTCCGGCGCCTTGACGTAGGGGAAGACCTTCTCGGTCGGCTGGCGCACGCATCCCGTCAGCCCCGCGAGCGCGATCGAAGCGCCCATCAGCGTCAGGATCTCGCGGCGGTTGAACCCCGAGTCGATCGGGACGCGGAACTCGCGGTGCAGGTGCTCTCGGAAGTCGTCGGTCTCGAGGAGCTCCTCGAGGCTCCGCCAGTACTCGCGGCCCTCGAGAGCGGCGAGCCGCGAGCGGGCCGCGGCGATGTCCACGTTCTCGGCGCTCGACGTCTTTTCGATCGACGTCTTCATCGATTTTTCGATCGATGTCTTCATCGATGGCACGTCCAGCAATCGGTCAGCTCCCGCGTCGAGCGGATGTGGTACTCGGCCTTCAGCCGCTCGCCGATTTCCTCCTGCGGCCCGGCGGGCACGTAGCCCATCGTGAAGACTTCCTCCCTCGGCCGGATGTATCGCTCCGGCGCGCGGTGGCAGTCGAGGCACCACGACATCTGCAGCGTCGGGTGCTGGGAGACGAGGGGCATCCGGTCGATCCGTCCATGGCAGGTCTCGCAGCCGACGCCCTTGGCGACGTGGATCGAGTGGTTGAAGTAGACGTAGTCCGGCAGGTCGTAGACCTTGACCCACTCGATCGAGCGCCCGGTCCGCCAGCTCTCCCGCACGGGCTCGAGCTCGGGCGACTGGTTCCAGATCTGGGAGTGGCAGTTCATGCAGGTCTTCGTCGGCGGGATGTTGGCGAAGGCGGCCTTCTCGACGCTCGTGTGGCAGTAGCGGCAGTCGATGCCCATCGCGCCGACGTGGTGCTGGTGGGAGAACTGGACCGGCTGGACCCGGGCGATCCCCTGCTGCGTGATGTACGGCGAGCGGTTGACCGCGTCGAAGAGCCAACCGAGGAAACCGATGAAGAAGACGGCCCCGAACACCGAGACCCGCGAGAGGGTGTTGGTACTGCGGTGGAAGATCTGGCCCATCGGAGTGGCGGCAATATATTGCAAATCCCGGGGCCAGCGGCCCCCCCTGTCCGCCTCGCGCGGGAATAGAATTCCGACCGGGGAGTCCCGTTTATGACCCGTGTGAAGTTCGCTCTGATCCTATTGCTCGTTTCCGCCTCCCTCCGCGCCGAGTCGCTCGGCGATCTCTTCCAGAAAACCAAGGCGCAGGTGAAGGCCGGTCACTGGGCGGAAGCATTGAAGACGCTCGACGCCCTCGACGCGGAGGCCGCCAAACCCGGCAACGAGAGCTACCGCCGGCAGCTCGAGGGGCCGACGGCCTTCTACCGCGGCGTCTGCGAGGCCAACCTCGACCGCGCCGACGAGGCGCGCGCGAGCTTCCAGGCCTTCCTCGCGGCGATGCCGAGCGCGTCGATCGATCCCGCGATGTACTCGAAGAAGGCCGTGGCGGCGTTCGAGACCGCGGCGCACCAGGGCCCGGGCGGCGCCGCGGCCGCGCCGGAGGTCGTCCGGGGAACGGCCTCGCTGTTCCAGTCCTACCAGGAGTTCAAGCCGCCGCCGAACGCCGCGGACCTTCCGGATGCGCGGTGGGCCGACGGCCCCGTTCAGTTCATCATGACGTCCCACGAGAAGCGGACGTGGGCGGCGCTGACGAACGACGGAGATCGGGCGGACTTCGTCGAGAAGTTCTGGGAGGCGCGCAACCCGAATCCGGGTAAACCCGACGACAACACGTATCGCACCGGCTTCGAGCGCCGCACGGCGTTCGCCGACGCCCACTTCAACCAGGACGAGAGGAAGCGGGGGAGCATGACCGACCGCGGGATGGTCTTCGTGCTCCTCGGCCCGCCGACCTGGGGCGGCCGGCGCCCGATCCGGAACGGCGAGGACACCGCGGAAGCGTCCGGCATGTCGACGGTGACGAGCGCCGACATCGCGTTGGCGCGGGCGGGCGCGCAGCTCAACTCGCCGAGCGGCCGGATCACGTCGGGACAGTCCGCGGCGATTGGCGACCGGATGAGCGGGCCCGGCACGCAGGCCGCGGAGTCGGACAACAACTACCAGGAGGTCTGGCACTACCGGAAGGAGCTGCTCCCGAAGCACGTCGGGTACCTGCAGGTGGACGTCGTCTTCGTGACGAAGCACGGCTACGGCACGAACGTCCTCCAGCGCGACACCGCGACCCTCGCGACGCTCGACGCGGCGAAGAGGAAACCGGCCGACGGCGACGCCAAGTCCCTCCCGTCGATTCCCGTTCCGCCGAAAATTGGAGGTCAGTAGTCACCGAGGAGGCTTCATGAAACGCGCGCTGTTCCTTCCGCTTCTCTTCGTTTCCTCCCTCGCCATCGCCGCCACCATCCCCGAGCTGTTCCAGCAGATGAAGGCAGCAGGTGAAGGCGGAGAAGTGGGCGGACGCGCTGGTGACGATCGAGGTGATCGACACGGAGGCGGCCAAGCCCGCGAATGCCGCGATGAAGCCGCAGCTGGAAGGACCTCTGGCCTTCTACCGCGGCGTGTGCGACGCGAACCTCGGATCGGCGGACAAGGCGCAGGCGGACTTCGAGGCGTTTTTGACCGCGAAGCCGGACGCGGCGATCGACGAGAAGGTCTACTCGAAGAAGGCGGTGGCGGCGTTTGCGGCGGCGCAGAAGGCGATCGCGTCGCAGGGCCCGTCGATCGCGCGGGCGTACGCGAGCTTCCGGCCGCCGGAGGCGAAGCCGGAGCCGGCCAACGCCGAATGGGGCGACGGCGCCGTGAAGTGGCTGATGACGGACTCGGAGAAAGCGGCGTGGGCGGCGGCGAAGACGGACGATGAGCGGGCGGCGTACGTGGAGAAGTTCTGGAAGGCGCGAGACCTCGAGGGGGACCACACGTTCCGGCCTTCGTTCGAGAAACGCGTCGCCTTCGCGGACGCGAACTTCGGCCAGGGCGAGACGCGCGGCAGCCTGACGGACCGCGGGATGGTGTTCGTGCTGCTCGGGCCGCCGACGTATGGCGGACGCAAGCCGCTGAAGACGGGCGACGATTCCTCGGAGGAGTCGGGGATGTCCTCGCGCAACCCGATGAGCGACACGAGGGCGATGAATCAAGCGACCGCCAGCCGGGCGAGCTCGAGCCAGGTCGCGGCCCTCGTGGACCGCCAGAATTCGCCGAGCACGGTTGCCCCCGAGTCCAACATGAACTACCAGGAGGTCTGGCACTACCGAAGGGAGCTCCTGCCGAAGGGCGTGTCGTACATCCAGGTGGATGCGGTGTTCATCACGAAGAAGGGGTACGGCACCAACGTCCTGCAGCGCGAGTCGGACATCCTCACGACTCTGTCCGCGGCGAAGCAGAAGCCGTCGTAGGGCCGACGGGGGTTGTGGAAAAGGTAGAAATACCTGACACCCCTTCGTTCTCCGCCTGAGTAGAGTGACGAGGGGCGACTCGTCTGGAGGTGGGCCATGACGATGGCGGCACGACGGCTCCGGATCGTTCTCCTGGGGCTCGCGGCGGCCGGACGATGTCTGGCGGCTCCGACGCTCCCCGAGCTGTTCCAGCAGATGAAGGAACAGGTGAAGGCGGAGAAGTGGGCCGACGCGCTCGTGACGATCGAGGTCATGGACGTCGAGGCGGCCAGGCCGGCGAACTCGGGGATGAAGACACAGCTGGAGGGGCCGCTCGCGTTCTATCGGGGCGTGTGCGACGCGAACCTGGGTTCGGCGGACAAGGCGCAGGCGGACTTCGAGGCGTTCCTGAACGCGAAGCCGGATGCGGCGATCGACGAGAAGGTGTACTCGAAGAAGACGGTAGCGGCGTTTGCGGCGGCGCAGAAGGCGATCGCGTCGCAGGGCCCGTCGATCGCGCGGGCGTACGCGAGCTTCCGGCCGCCGGAGGCGAAGCCGGAGCCGGCCAACGCGGAGTGGGGCGACGGCGCGGTGAAGTGGCTGATGACGGACTCGGAGAAAGCGGCGTGGGCGGCGGCGAAGACGGACGATGAGCGGGCGGCGTACGTGGAGAAGTTCTGGAAGGCGCGGGACCTCGAGGGGGACCACACGTTCCGGCCTTCGTTCGAGAAACGCGTCGCCTTCGCGGACGCGAACTTCGGCCAGGGCGAGACGCGCGGCAGCCTGACGGACCGCGGGATGGTGTTCGTGCTGCTCGGGCCGCCGACGTACGGCGGAAGGCGGCGGCTCGGGGCGAAGGAGGACAAGGCCGAGGACGCCGGCATGTCCTCGGTCGGCGACCACGACTCGTTCCTCGCGCAGAAGCAGCTGGGCGGCGGCAAAGTGTCGACGTCCCAGCTCGCGGCGACCAACGACCGGTACACCGGACCCGGCACGGAGGCGGCACAGTCCACACTCGACTACCAGGAGGTCTGGCACTACCGGAAGGAACTGTTGCCGAAGGGCGTGTCGTACCTCGAGGTCGACGCCGTGTTCGTGACGAAGAAGGGCTACGGCACCGACGTTCTGCAGCGCGAGTCGGACATCCTCACGACTCTGTCCGCGGCGAAGCAGAAGCCGTCGTAGGGCCGACGGGGGTTGTGGAAAAGGTAGAAATACCGGACACCCCTTCGTTCTCCGCCTGAGTAGAGTGACGAGGGGTGACTCGTCTGGAGGTGGGCCATGACGATGGCGGCACGACGGCTCCGGATCGTTCTCCTGGGGCTCGCGGCGGCCGGACGATGTCTGGCGGCTCCGACGCTCCCCGAGCTGTTCCAGCAGATGAAGGAACAGGTGAAGGCGGAGAAGTGGGCCGACGCGCTCGTGACGATCGAGGTCATGGACGTCGAGGCGGCCAGGCCGGCGAACTCGGGGATGAAGACACAGCTGGAGGGGCCGCTCGCGTTCTATCGGGGCGTGTGCGACGCGAACCTGGGTTCGGCGGACAAGGCGCAGGCGGACTTCGAGGCGTTCCTGAACGCGAAGCCGGATGCGGCGATCGACGAGAAGGTGTACTCGAAGAAGACGGTAGCGGCGTTTGCAGCGGCGCAGAAGGCGATCGCGTCGCAGGGGCCGTCGATCTCGCGGGCCTATGCGAACTTCCGGCCGCCGGAGTCGAAACCGGAACCGGCCACCGCGGAGTGGGGCGACGGGCCGGTGAAGTGGCTGATGTCCGACTCGGAGAACGCGGCGTGGGCCTCGGCGACTACGGACGACCAGCGGGCCGCGTACGTGGAGAAGTTCTGGAAGGCGCGAGACCTGGAGGACGACCACACGTTCCGCCCCGGGATTCGAGAAGCGGGTGGCGTTTGCGGATGCGAACTTCAAGCAGGGCGAGACGCGGGGGAGCCTGACGGATCGCGGGATGGTCTTCGTGCTGCTCGGGCCGCCGACGTACGGCGGGAGGCGGCGGCTCGGGGCGAAGGAGGACAAGGCCGAAGACGCCGGCATGTCGTCGGTCGGCGACCACGACTCGTTCATCGCGCAGAAGCAGCTGATCGCCAGCTCGCCGACGAAGGTATCGACGTCCCAGCTCGCGGCGACCAACGACCGATACACCGGACCCGGCACGGAGGCGGCGCAGTCCACGCTCGACTACCAGGAGGTCTGGCACTACCGGAAGGAACTGTTGCCGAAGGGTGTGTCCTACCTCGAGGTCGACGCCGTGTTCGTGACGAAGAAGGGCTACGGCACGGACGTCCTGCAGCGCGAGTCGGACATCCTGACGACGCTGTCCGCGGCGAAACTGAAGCCGCAGTAGGCGGTCGCGGAAGTCGGGGTGCGGCGGGCGCGGTCCGCCGGGTTGCGGCGTTCCGACGGTCCTCGGCATCTAAGATGGCCTGGTAGTACGCTGCGGGAGGTCAGGAGCCCGAAATGTGGAAATGCGTCTGCCTCGCGGTCGTCCTGTCGGTCTTCGCCGGGATCGCGGTCATCGCCGAGGCCCAGCCGATTCCGGCGCTGTTCCAGAGAGCGAAGGATCAGGTGAAGGCCGGTGCCTGGAGTGAGGCGGCCGCGACCATGGATCTTCTCGATGCGGAGGCCGCGAAGCCGGGAAACGAGAAGCTCCAGTCCCAACTCGAGGCCCCGATCGCCTTCTATCGAGGCGTGTGCGAGGCCAACCTGGGCCAGGCCGCCGAAGCCGGCGCCGACTTCGAGTCGTTCCTGCGCCTCCAGCCGGGCGCCTCGATCGACGAGGGCCGCGTACTCGGCGAAGGCCGTCGCGGCGTTCGAGGAGGCGCGCCGGGTGATGGGGGAGCCGAAGCCGACGCTCCCGCGCCTGTATCAGGACTTTCAGATCACGGCGGCGTCGGCGGTTCCCGTCACCGCGGCGTGGGCAAAGGGGCCCGCCAGCTGGCTCTTGAGCGACGCCGAGAAATCCGCCTGGACGAAGCTGAAGACCGACTCGGAGCGCGCCGAATTCGTCGACGCGTTCTGGTTGGCTCGGGAGATCGGCAACGATCACGCGATTCGCGCGGCCTTCGACAAGCGCGTCGCATTCTCCGACGCGTATCTCAAGCCGGACGACAAGACGGAGAAGCCCGGAAGCATGACCGACCGGGGGATGGTGTTCATCCTCCTCGGCCCGCCGCTCTACGCGAGACGGTCCGTCGTCACCATACCGGCATCGATCGCGGATCGGAACACGTCGCCGGGCACGCCCGCCATGGGAAACAACGGAATCGAGCTCTGGTACTACCGAAAGAGCCAGCTGCCGAAGGGCGTCTCCCTCAAGGAGGCGGAATTCGAGTTCGTGTCCGCGGGAGGGGGCCGCTCGAACGTTCTCCGCGACGACCGCGATCTCGCCGCGATCCTGAAGGCCGCGCGGAGGGCGCCGGCCTAGGAGGGGGCGAGGCTCAAAAACCCCCACTCCCGGCGGGAGGGGGCTGGGATGAGGGACGCCCCTCCTCCTCCAGCGCCCGCCTCACGATCTTCCGCGCGTACAGGGTCGCGATGGTGGTGACGACGATCCCCGCGGCGAGGAGGGCCCACTTCCACGGGCCGGAGGGACCGGTCGGCTCGATGAGCGCGCCGCGCGCCGCCGCGCCGAAGGACACATACAGGAATGTCAGCGGCAGCAGGCCCGTCAGGCTGGCGAGCACGTAGGGCCAGAAGCGGATCGCGGTGAGCCCGTAGAAGTAGTTGGAGAAGACGAACGGCACCAGCGGCGAGAGGCGCAGCAGGAAGACGATGCGCCATCCCTCCCGGCCGATCGCCCGGTCGATCGCCGAGTAGCGCGGGTTGCCGCCGGCGTACCGCGCGACGCGATCGCGCGCGAGGTGCCGCGCGATCAGGAACGAAGCGGCGCAGCCGCACGTCGCGCCGAGGACCGTCACGGCGAAGCCGCGGCCGAGCCCGAACACGAAGCCCGCGGTGAGCGTCAGCAGGATCGCGGGCATCATCAGCACGGTCACGAGGACGTACGCGAGGACGAAGAGCACGTAGGCGGCGGGGCCGAGCCCCTCGATCCACCGCGCGAAGTCCTGGATCCAGGCGCGGTAGGGGACGAGCCGGCCGAGGACGACGAGCGCCACGACGAGCAGCACCGCACCGATCCAGCCGAGGCGGCGCCACGACGAGACATGGCGCGCATCATCTCAGGAGAGAAGAGCGCGGCTTCCAAAGGGATCCCTCGCTGCGCTCGGGATGACAAAGGGGAAAGCGATCCCTCTTGCGCTCGGGATGACTAAGGGGAAAGGGATCCCTCTGCGCTCGGGATGACAAAGGAGAGTGCGGCCGGGCGAGCCGCTTCGTCTCGTCTTGTCATCCCGAGGGCCGCAGGCCCGAGGGATCCCTTTCGGCGCTGCACTGCGGCTCGAGTTCGCATCAAATTAAAAGCCCCGCTTTCGCGGGGCTTTCCAATCCGGACCCTGAATGACTTTTTTCTACGCCTGGAACGACTTCCCGCACCCGCATCCGCCGGTGGCTTGCGGATTCGTGACCGAGAACCCCGCGCCGCGGAAGTCCTCGACGTAGTCGACCTTGGCGTCCTTCAGGTACTGAGCGCTCTGCGGATCGACGACGACCTCGATGCCGCCCGCCTCGATGACGGCGTCGCCCTCTTTCTTCTCGTCGAACGTGAACCCGTACTGGAAGCCCGAGCATCCGCCGCCCTGGACGAAGATGCGCAGCGGCTTGCCTTCCGAATCGGGCATCGTGCCCGCGAAGTACTTGACCTTGGCCACCGCGGCGTCGGTCAGCGAAAGCAGCGCTCCCGATCCGGGAGCCCCGGTGATCGGCGTCGGCGTGGAAGGGACAGTAGACATTTGGCTCTCCTCAAACTGGATTATGGTCCGCTTCGCGAGACCGGCGCAACCGCCTCAGGAAGCCTTGCGGAGCGAGGGGTTTGCGAGCAGGCGATCGATCGAACGCCACGTCGGTTCGACGGATCCCTCGGGCGTGACGAAAGAGACCTGCCTCGGCGTCACCTCGAAGTCCTCGACGCCGGGCAGGTGCGACCGCTCCCAGGCGGCGCGCAGCCGCCGGCACTCCGGCTCGAGCAGAGGCCGATTGAAGCTGCCGATCGCGAGGCGCCCGTCGTCGATCGGAAAGACCGACCGAAACGAAACGCGCGCCGGCATGGGCTTTTCCGCGGCCTCGCGCGAGTCCCACATGTCGATCTGATGAGCAGCGGCACTTTCTCGTTTCACAACCGTGGGAACAGCAACTCCCGTGCCACTATTCCAAGCGCCCCGATGCACAGAAACCACTACATCTGGTATTTTCCCTTGACTGGGCTCCCGGCCGGTCTTACCCTCGAATTCAACGCTGGCAGCTCCTCCGCACGGTACGGAAGCACGGAAGGTGACCAGTTCTGGAACGCGGGGCGGAGCATTTGCTTCGGTGGGGGAAGGGAGGAGGCGGGATGAGCACGACGGAGAAGGGTGTCGGGGTCCGGCAGACGGCGGTCGAGACGGAGTCTCAACAGAAGGGGCAGGCGCCGGCACAGGCGTCCATGAGGGGCCTCCGGGGCCTGACGTTCACACGGGTCTATTCGGACCCGTCCGTGTCGCCGTACGACGCGATCGAGTGGGAGCTGCGCACCGCGGCGATCACGTCGGAGAAGGGCGAGACGATCTTCGAGCAGAAGAACGTCGAGGTGCCGAAGTCGTGGTCGCAGACCGCGACGAACATCGTCGTCCAGAAGTACTTCCACGGCCGCCTCGGCACCCCGGAACGCGAGACCTCCGTCCGCCAGCTCGTCGAGCGCGTCGCCGGCACGATCACCGGCTACGGCGAGAAGGGCGGCTACTTCAAGACCGCCGCCGACCGCGACGCCTTCCACGACGAGCTCGCCGCCATCCTCGTCAACCAGGTCGCCTCCTTCAATTCCCCCGTCTGGTTCAACGTCGGCATCGAACCCAAACCCCAGGGCTCGGCCTGCTTCATCAACTCGTGCGGCGACTCGATGGACTCGATCCTCCGCCTCGCCCGCACCGAGGGAATGCTCTTCAAGTACGGCTCGGGCACGGGCTCGAACCTCTCGTCGATCCGCGGGTCTCATGAGGGGCTGTCGGCCGGCGGCACCGCCTCCGGGCCCCTCTCCTTCATGAAGGGCTTCGACTCCTTCGCGGGCGCGATCAAGTCGGGCGGCAAAACCCGCCGCGCCGCGAAGATGGTCATCCTCAACATCGACCATCCCGACATCGAGGAGTTCATCCTCTCGAAGTCGAACGAAGAGAAGAAGGCCTGGGCGCTGATCGACGCCGGCTACGACGGCTCGTTCAACGGCGAGGCGTACGCGTCGATCTTCTACCAGAACGCCAACCACTCGATTCGCGTCACCGACGAGTTCATGGAAGCCGTCGAGAAGGACGGCGAGTGGCAGACGAAGGAAGTGCTGACCGGCCAGCCGTACAAGACGTACAAGGCGCGCGACCTGATGGCGAAGATCGCCGACTCCGCGTGGATCTGCGGCGATCCCGGCATGCAGTACGACTCGACGATCAACCGCTGGAACCCGGTCAAGGCGACGCACCGCATCAACGCGTCGAACCCGTGCTCCGAGTACATGTTCGTCGACGACTCGGCGTGCAACCTCGCGTCGCTGAACCTCATGAAGTTCTTCCACGCGGAGGACGGCTCCTTCGACGTGGCATCGTTCCAGCACGCGTGCGACGTCGTCATCTCCGCGCAGGAGATGCTGGTCGACAACTGCTCGTACCCGACGCCGGCGATCGAGGAGAACTCGTACCGGTTCCGGCCGCTCGGCCTCGGCTACGCGAACCTCGGCGCGATGCTCATGGCGGCGGGCGTGCCGTACGACTCGGACGAGGGACGCGCGTGGGCGGCGGCGATCACGTCGCTGATGTGCGGCGAGGCGTACCTCCAGTCCTCGCACGTCGCCGCGGAGCTCGGCCCCTTCGCCGGCTACGCGCCGAACCGCGACGCGTTCCTGGACGTCATCGGCATGCACCGCGACGCGGCGACGCAGGTGCCGACGAAGGGCGTGCCGGCCGAGCTCCACAAGGCGCAGAAGGCGGTCTGGGACGCGGCGCTCGAGTCGGGCCGCGAGCACGGCTACAAGAACGGCCAGGTCACGGTGCTCGCGCCGACCGGCACGATCGGCTTCATGATGGATTGCGACACGACGGGCGTCGAGCCGGACCTCGCGCTGGTGAAGTACAAGAAGCTCGTCGGCGGCGGGACGATCAAGATCGTCAACCAGACGGTGCCGCTCGCGCTGAAGCGTCTCGGCTACACGGCCGACCAGATCGTCGAGATCGTGGATTTCGTGGACGAGAAGGGCACGATCGAGGGCGCGCCCGGTTTCCTGCCCGAGCACCTGCCGGTCTTCGACTGCGCGTTCCGCGCGCTGAACGGCTCGCGCTCGATCCACTACTCGGGCCACGTCCGGATGATGTCGGCCGTCCAGCCGTTCCTCTCCGGCGCGATCTCGAAGACGGTCAACCTCCCGCCCGACGCGACGCCCGACGAGATCGCCGGCGTCTACATGGACGGCTGGAAGCAGGGCCTGAAGGCGATCGCGATCTACCGCGACGGCTGCAAGCGCACGCAGCCGCTGAACACGGCGGCATCGAAGTCGGACACGAAGTCGCCGACGGCGCGCGGCACGCTCGAGTACGTCGGCAAGGCCGCCAGCCCGTGCCGGCGCCGTACCGCCGCAAGCTGCCGGACGAGCGCCGCTCGATCACGCACAAGTTCGACGTGGGCGGCCACGAGGGCTACGTCACCGTCGGGCTCTACGAGGACGGCAAGCCCGGCGAGATCTTCCTGAAGATGTCGAAGGAAGGCTCGACCGTCTCGGGCCTCATGGACGCGTTCGCCACGGCGATCTCGCTCACGCTCCAGTACGGCGTGCCGCTCGAGGCGCTGGTGAAGAAGTTCGCCCACATGCGCTTCGAGCCGGCCGGGTTCACGAAGAACCCGGAGGTGCCGATCGCGAAGTCGCTCGTGGACTACGTGTTCCGGTGGCTGGGCTCGAAGTTCCTCTCGGCCGAGGACAAGCTCGGCGTCGGCATCATCGCCCGGGACTCGAGCGCGAACGAGCCGTCGCCGGTGACGAGCCTGGCCGTGACGCGGACTGCGGCGAGCGAGTCGTCGAAGCTGACGTTCGAGACGTCCACGGACGCCCCCGCGTGCCACGAGTGCGGGTCGATCATGGTCAGGTCCGCGGCCTGCTACAAGTGCATGAACTGCGGGGCGACGTCGGGCTGCAGCTAGAACCTAGTTCGGGGTGGGGCCGCTTGAGGCCGGCTGCGGGCGCCGAAAGGCGCCCGTAGTTTTGGTGGTCGTTGATCTCCAGCACTAGGTTCGAGTCCTAGCGCCCCAGCCATTACGCTTCGTTCCGTTTCGTCTCCATCCGGTTCTAAAACCCCGATTCTTCGGGGGTTTTTCTTTGGGTCAAAAGTCGGAGGGCGTCTTCGAGACGGGTCCCGCCAATTAGTTCCCGGCTCGCGGTCGGCCCCTAGTGACCCATTGTCGCGAGCGTCCGAGTAGCAGCGGTCCGCTTTGTTATTCTCAGGGAAAACGGGGTCAGTCCTGACTTGTTGAGTTCTGGGGTCCGGCAAGTGAACTCAAAGAGTCAGGACTGACCCTCCAGCATGGATTCCGGACCTCGATTCGGGAGACGGGGCATCTCCTCCTAGCGTTGTCGCGAGCCCCTTGCGTGCGCCGACTCGGATTCAGCCAAGCGGAAAAATCAGGACTGACCTCGTCACATGACGTGCTTCTGAGCCGGCGGCGGGGCCGGTGAGCCGTCGGACCAGGTGCGCACGGGAACGAAGAGAACCGTCGTTTCGATCTCGCTGTTGTCCTTCCCGAGGATCGGCGAACCGCCCTCGTCCGCGGCCCAGACCGCGGCCTGGCCGTGCGGGAGGAAGAACATGACGTGAGGAAGCCAGGGGCCCTGCGCGTCGTCGCTGACGTAGCCCTCCTTCGACAACATGAAGGATAAGGCGCCCGGCTCGGGCGGTTTGAACTCGTGGCTCGCAACGGCGGACTTCGTCTTCTCGATGACCTGCGGTCTCGTGGCCCCGGCGAGCACCCACTCGGTGCGCTTGAGAATGACGGGCAGCTCGGTCCGCACGGCCGGCGCGTTGAAGCAGTTCGGCACACGCAGCTTGGGGTTCCAAAACTGGCGATCGTCGAAACCGGCCGTCCAGGAGCGCTCGACGAAACAGACGAACTCGTTCTGGCCCTTCACCGCGGTCTCGTAGCCGTGACGCCCGAGGACGAGCACCGTGGCATTCCCCGAGATCGAGGGCGGCGCGGCCGTGCGCGCCAGCGCGATCTCGTCCGCGCGATTGGCGATGAGGTATTGCTCGACCGGCGCCATCTCGGGATAGGAGGTCTTCGGGGCCTGGGACTCCGCGGGGTTTGCCGAGCTCATGGCGCCGATGACCAGGATGACGAGAAGGCCGACAGGCGTTCGCTGGTGCATCATCGTCTCACTCCCTCTTCTGGCAGATGGTTTCCGATCAAGACCTGTGCCATTCACCCGGGTTCGAGAGGCGACGAACGCTGTCAATCACTTCGCCCGACGCTTCAGCGAGCGAGGGGAACGCGGAATCCGAACGGTTGAACGGGATGCTGCGAATCTGGATCCCGTCAGAACGAGATCGGGGTCAGTGCCGACCCGGCAGGGTTCGCGGCGATCGGCCTGGCGAACGAGCAGTCCTCGGCTCGCCGCCGTCCCGGGCGCCATTCCTGACGTATGGTCGTGATCACCAGGGAGGACCCGATGCCGAAAAAGACCGGATCCCGTCGGCTCGCCGCTTTCGCTCTGTCAGGATTCATTTGCGCTGCCGTCGCCGCCGCGCAGCCGTACAACTACACGGTGACGAACATTTCCGCGATGGCATTCCAGCCCGCGGCGAGCGGCCAGCAGTACTTCATCTCCGGGAGCTCGGCGCGGTTCATCCCGGCCAATGAGCAGCAGTTCTTCTGGACCGCGCTCACCCTGCCACCCGGGGTGATCGTCGATTACATCGGAATCAACAACCTCAACGACGGTACGCCCTTGGTGGTCGGCGCCAACCTGTATGCCCGCTACGACTACGGCCAGCTCATCTACCTCGCCGGCACGTCGAACACACCCCACACCGACTGGGAGACCGACATCAATGCCTCGCCCTTCGGCGCATTCATCGAATCCCCGGCCACCGTCGCCTACCTGCTTCGCCTCGAATTCGACGCGAGCGCGAACCCCCAGTACATCGGGGCCGTGCAAGTCTGGTGGCGGACCAGGGTGAGCCCGGCACCCGAAACGCAGTTCTTCAACGACGTCTCGTTCTCCGATTTCGGATATCAGTACATCGAGGCGCTCGCGGAGTCCGGCATCACGGGCGGCTGCGGCGGCGGCAACTTCTGTCCCGACAATCCCGTGACGCGCCGACAGATGGCGATCTTTCTGGCGAAGGCGCTCGGCTTGAGCTTCACCCTGATTCGTTGAGCGGCGAGTCGAGACGCAGCTCACCGGTTCAAGTCCCTCAACGGTCCATCCCGTTCGCCTCCGGCCGGGATGGTAGGTTCTCGTCCATGAGACGAAGTCTTGCGATCTCGCTGTCGGCTCTGATTTTGATGTCCGTGGCCGCTCTCGCCGAGGACGGTATTGCCGGGACTTACGTCGGCGAGTACGTCAACAAGGCAGGCAAGAGCGGTGGCTATCAACTCACTTTCACTCCGGGTCCAGGCGGCAACTGGACCGGAGAAGTCATCGCCGTGCTGGACGGGCGGCCAACGAAATCCCCCATGACCTCGCTCGTCGTGAAAGGCGACTCCATCGAGGCCGCCTACGACTTCGAGGCCAAGGGCCACAAGGCCTCCTCCCGGATCACGGGCACGAAGACCGGCGAGACGTTTTCGGGAACGTTCCAGACGCTGTACAAGGGCAAGGTCGTCGATACCGGCACCTGGAAGACGAGCCTGAAGAAGTAACTGGCTCCGGAAATCCCGGACCGAGCGTGCGGAACATGGGGTTGCAACCAAGGAGGCTTTCGATGCCGAGAACAGCCGGATTCTGTCGCCTCGCCGCTTTCGCTCTGTCGAGCCTCGTTGTTGCCGCCATTGCCGCCGCGCAGCCGTATCACTACACGGTGACGAATGTCTCCGCGACGGCGTTCCAGCCCGCAGCGAGCGGCCAGCAGTACTTCATCTCCGGAAGCGCCGGGCGATTCATTCCGGCCAATCAGCAGCAGCTTTTCTGGACGTCGCTCCTTCTCCCGCCCGGGGCCGTCGTCGATTACATTGGAATCAACAACCTCAACGACGGGACGCCTCTCGTGGTCGGCGCGGCTTTATATGGGCGTTTCGACGACGGCAACCTGTACTTCCTCGCCGGCACTTCGAATACACCCCACACCGCCTGGCAGACCGACATCAATCCCTCGCCGTTCGGGATCGTCCTGAACTTCCCGGACGCGGCCGCATACTTGCTTCGCCTCGAATTCGACGCCACCGACAACCCCCAGTACATCGGAGCCGTCCAGGTATGGTGGCGGACCGCGGTGGGCCCGATAACCAACGAGCAGGTTTTCAACGACGTCCCGGACACCGATCCTGGATATCAGTACATCCAGGCGCTCGCGGCCTCTGGCATTACGGGCGGCTGCGGAGGAGGCAACTTCTGCCCCGACAATCCGGTGACGCGCCGACAGATGGCCATCTTTCTCTCGAAGGCGCTCGGCTTGAACTTCACCGTGAATCGCTGAGGGTCAGTCTTGATTTGCTGACTTCGGGGGCGGCGTGGCGCCGGCGAGGTGGTGGATGATGCGATCAACCCGCTGGCGGAGCGTGGGGTCGCTTTCGAGGCTGGCTTCGAGCCGGGCGATGGGGCGAACGAACGAGGAGTCGTCGCGGCCGAGACGGCGCGCCATGGTTCGCACGGAGGCCTTCTCCGTATCTTGGGTCGCCTCGAACGCTCGGCTCATGTCGGCATCGTATTCGAGTCGCATCGCGAAGCGCCGGGCGTTGTGGCGTTAGAGGACTCGAACCCCGGTCAGCTCCTTGAGCTTCTCGACGACCCTCTCCCGGAAGTCCGGGTCCAGGGCCTCCGCCGCCGGGGCCGTCCGCTCCCGATGGTGCCAGTACCCGCCGCTGACCTTCGCCGCGGGATCCTCGCTGACGGCGAGCCATGTCTGGGCGAGGTGTCCCTCTTCGAGATCGTCGGTCGCGCCGGGGCCGCCCATCTTCGTCGGGACCCATCCCGGGTCGACGGCGTGGCTCGACACGTCGGGCCAGCGGCGCGCGACGGCGAGCGCGAACGCGGTGAGGTAGAGCTTGCTCTCGGAGTAGGCCTTGCTGGCGTTCCACTTCCGTCGGGTCCAGTCGATGTCGTCGAACGTTCCACCGCCGCCGCCTTCGCGGTGCATGCCGCTGCTGAGGTAGATCAGGCGGCCCGGACGGTCGATCCACGCCGTCAGCATGTAGGGAGCGAGGACGTTCACGGCCAGGGTCGTCGCGTGACCCTCGGGTGTCGATCCCCGCGCGGACTCGAGATAGACGCCGGCGTTGTGGATGACGGCGTCCATGCGGCCGAGGGCATTGACCTGGTCGGCGACGGCGCGCGTCTCGACCGCGCTGCCGAGATCCCCGATGGCCATGCCCTTCGCGCGCGGGGCGAGATCGGAGAGGACGGCCGCGCGTCTGCGGTTGCGCGCGTGCAGCACGACCTCGTGGCCCTCGTCCAGGAGAGTGCGGGCGGCGGCGAGGCCGAGCCCGTCCGTCGAGCCGGTGATGAAGACGGAAGCCACGGGAGTGGGTCGGAGCTCAGGGATCCGCGGTCAGGAACGGTCCCGGCTCCCTCTCGCGCGCCGGATCTCCGCGATCGCGCGCTCGAGGTCCGTGTTGACCCGCTGCCGGTCGATCTGGTACTCGGCCTCGGCCTTCTCCTGCTCGGCCAGATCGCGGAAGCGCTTCCGCGCGTCGTGGAAGTGGATTTCGAGCTCCGCCAGCCGCGCGGCGGCGACCCGCTTAGCCTCGGCGATCTTCTCCTTCTGCGCCGTGGTCGGAGGCTTCTGGCTGCCGGTGTTCGGATCGGCGTCTCGCATCCGTTCCATCGCGAGCTCGAAAGACGTCTTGAGCTTGTCGGCCATCGAGGGATGCTATCAACCGGGACGCGAAGCCTGCGACGGAAGCGGCGGCTAACCCTCGTCCTTGGGCGCCGGGTACAGCTTCTCGAACTCCGGGTCGCCGTGGAGGCTGGCGAGGTCGGGATCGCGCCGCGTCCACTCCGCGTCCTTGTAGCCGGCTTCCCAGGCCTTGCGCAGCGCCTCGAGCGCGTCGGCGCGTCGGTCGATTTGCGCGAAGGTACAGGCGGCGTTGTAGAGGACCGTGGCTTCGTTCGGCCGAAGCGTCATCGCCAGGTTCGTCTCGCGGACGGCGTCGTCGACGCGACCCTCCTGCGCGTACATGCCCCCGCAGAGGATCCGCGCCCTCGCGTCTTCGGGCACTTCGCGGAGGTGGTTCTCGAAGGTCTGGATGAGCCGTTGCCGGACCGAGTGGCGCTCCTTGTCCCGGCCCAGTGAGCCGAGCGCATTCATGATCGGAATGTAGACGTTGTAGTCGGTGCCCGCGGCCTCGATCGCCTCTTCGGCGAGGGACGCCAGCTCCTCGTACTTGCCGGAGGCGAAGAGCGCCCGCAGCAGCAGGTAGTACGCGCCCTCACAATCGCGTTTGCGCGAGATCGCCGCCCGCGTCAGGCGGACGGCGTCGTCGTACCGGCCGCCGGCGTACAGGATCCAGCCCTGCGAAACGAGCACCTCGGGGATGTCCGGCGCGAGCGCCACGGCGCGCAGCGATGCCGACTGGGCGCGCTCCATGTAGGTCCCACCCGGCCCGGACCAGTACTGCGCATGGGCGCAGCCGTTCGCGATCGCCGCCCAGGCGAGGGCGAAATTCGGATCCAGGGTGACGGCGTTCTCGAACATCTGGAGGGCGAAATCCATGTCCCGCGTCGTGCGCCGCCGGGCGTAGCTGCGCCCCCGCAGGTAGAGGTCATACGCCTGGAGGTTCTCCGTGGGTTTGGCGGCGAGCTCCGCCTGCTCCTGAGGCGTCAGCTTGATTCGAAGCGCCTCGGCGATCTTGTGCGCGATCTCGTCCTGGACTGCGAAGATGTCGGACATCTCGCGGTCGTAACGCTCCGACCAGACGGGGAAGCCCGTCGCCGCGTCGACGAGCTGGGCGTTGATCCTCAGCCGGTTCCCGGCGCGCCGCAAGCTCCCCTCGAGGGCGTAGTCGGCCCGAAGCTGCCGGCAGACGTCCGCCGCCGTCGGGTTCTGGTCGCGGAACGCGAGGACGGTCGTGCGCGGAAAGACGTTCAGCCCCTTGATCTTCGAGAGGTCGGTCAGGATGTCCTCGGTGATGCCGTCGCGGAGATACTCGTCTTCCTTCACGCCCGAGAGGTTCTCGAAGTAGAGGACGGCGATCGACCGCTGCGCGCGGGCCGCCGGCGCCTTCGAGTCGGCGATCGAAGCCGGGCCGGACCGGCTTCCCTCGACCTTTCGGCGCAGCCGCAGCAGATCGGTCTTCAGCTCCGTCGCCGTCTGGTAGCGGAGGGTTCTATCCTTCTCGAGCGCCTTCTCGAGAATCGGGCCGAGCGCGGCGGGCATCGCCGGGTTGACCTCCTCGAGGGGCGGCGGCTCGCGATTCAGGATGGCGTCGAAGACGACGGCCTGCGTGTCTCCCTCGAAGGCCCGGTCGCCGGTGGCCATCTGATAGAGGATCGCCCCGAGCGAGAAGATGTCGGTGCGCGCGTCGGTCGTCAGCCCGCGCGCCTGCTCGGGCGACATGAAGTGGACGGTGCCGAAGACCGTGCCGACGGCCGTCAGGTCGGCGCCTCGCGGGGGAGCCGTCGGCATGCCCGTGTGGGCGCTCGGCTCGTTGAGCTCGAACTTCGCGAGGCCGAAGTCGAGGATCTTCACCTGGCCGCGCGAGGTCACCATCATGTTCATCGGCTTCAGATCGCGGTGGATGATTCCCTTCGCGTGCGCGGCTTCGAGCGCGTCGGCCATCTGGATGCCGAGATCGAGAAGCGCCCCGATCTCCATCGGCCGCCCGGAAAGTCGCGCGGCGAGGGATTCGCCGTCGACGAGCTCCATCACGATGAAGGAGCGTCCGGAGTCCTGCTCGATGGCGTGCACGGTGCAGATGCCAGGATGGTTGAGAGCCGAGGCCGCCCGCGCCTCGCGCTCGAATCGTTCGAGCATCGGCGCGTCCTGGGCGAGGGCTACCGAGAGAAATTTCAGCGCGACGTTGCGGCGCAGACGCGTGTCCTCCGCCTCGTAGACCACGCCCATGCCGCCGGCGCCGAGCTCGCGCAGGATTCGATAGTGAGAGATCGTCGTTCCGAGCAAAGGGCCTCCTCGATCGAAGAGTCGACTCTACCGCAGCGGAGTCGGCGAATCGGGTCGGCGATTCGTGCGGCGCCGCCCGCCGGATCTAGCGCCCGGCGGAAGGCGTGGGCGTCGCACGGGGGCGGCCGCCCGGCGGAGTCAGCCCGCACATGCGCAGATACACCACCATCTGTCCGTAGTGGTCCATCGCGTGCGTCAGAGCGAGGGAGACGAGGGAAATCCGGGTGACCGCCCGGCCTCGGAACTCGACGGTTTCGACGGCGTTCTGCGACGTGAGCTGGGCGGCCGCCTGGTGGGCGAACGCAAACGACTCCTTCAGGAACTTCAGGATCTCGGCTCGCGACGTCATTCGTGCCGGCCCGTTGGGCGCGTCGATTCCGTCCGGCTCGGGCTTGCCGGTCAAGGGAGCCCAGATGGAGAAGTTGTCCGCGGCGACATGACGGACCTGCGCCGCAAAGGTGCGCACGCCCTGAAAGTCGCTGTCCTTGAGCGCGAGTCCTTCGGGGGTGAAATCGAACTTGCTCTCCGGCATGGCCTCGGCCAGCGCCACGAACCTGGACTCGAGGCTCTTGACCTCCTTGTCGATGGCGGCGGCGAAGGGTGAGCCCGGAGGGGCCGGGGCGGCTTGCGCCGGCAGAACGGCGGCGGCGAACAGGGCCGCGAAGGCGAGGCGTCTCATCTCAATGCCCGTACGAAAGAGTCGCGACTTGGTTTTCGCGAGGCGCGGTCGGCGCCTGGCGCGAAGTCCGCGAATCAAGACGGACCCTTTAGGAACTCTCGCATCCGCTCCAGTGCCGCTTCCAGAGCCCGCTGAAACGCGCGCCCGCGCGGAGGAGGACCGGCGAAGCCGAGCTCGTGCCGCAGCCGGCCGTCGACGAACTTCACGTTGGCCCACCCCAGGACCGACTCGCCCCAGAGTATGGGCATCGCGTAGTGGCCCATTCGGCGCTGGTGGGCCGGCAGGTACGCCTCGAGCTTGTACTCCCAACCCCAGAAGAGCCGAAAGCGGCGCCGGTCCCAGACGAGAGGATCGAAGGGCGAGAGGATGCGCAGCCGGTCGTCGACCTGGTGCCGGGCGGCCAGGGGATTCTCGTCCGGCGGCCAGAGCCACAGCCGGCCGTCGACGTGGGCATGGGCATAGCGGGATCGAGCGTCCTTCTGGAGCCGTCGCGTCTCGGCGGCCACCGGCGGCACGCCGTTTCGCAGCAGCCCGCACAGATAGACCAGACTGGACGCCGGCAGCGGCGCGTAGAGCCGGACCGCGACGTCGAGCAGACGGCCGGCGCGCTCGAGACGGGACTCGCGGCCATCGTTCGGCGGCGGGCGATCGGTCGCCTCGTAGACCCGTGTGCCCGCGTCGCGCCGCGCCACGCGCAACAGCCCGCGGTAGTGCAGGCCCTCCAGCAGATGCTTGCCGATGTCGAGGTCGGCGCCCCAGCGCCGGATGCGGCCATGATCGAAGTGCGACAGCACGTCGCGCGCGTACGTGGGGCCGCGCTTTCGCACGAAGGCGAGGACCTTCGGGGCGTGCGCCCGCATGCGGGCGTCCCAGCTGCGAGGCGCCGGCCGCGGATGCAGCAGGGCCGCGGTCTCGCGCGGCAGGAAGCCGGAGTTGACGAAGTAGGCCTCTTCGATGTCCAGGCGCGCGTAGCGGCGCTCGAGCTCGCCGGCGCGATAGTCCCGGACGCGGTGGAAGAGAATCAGATCCTGGGCGCGAGCGGGCGCGCGCATCGGATCGGCCTGGACGAATCCCAGGCGCGCGATGGCGCGCGGCAGGGTGGTGGGCCGGAAGAGGCTGCGCGCGATCGCGTAGCGGCGAAGCTGCCGGAGACTGGGGGCGTCACTCAACGCCGGACACGATACGACGAGAGACGGAAGTCAGCGCGTCAGGACCGACCCTCGATCGCGTAGGTGAGGAGCACCTTCCCATTCTCCAGAGGCTTCACCGTTCTCAGCTCGAGTCCCCGCCTTCGCTCCGCGCTCGCAAAGAGCTCCTTTCCCTTCCCGGCGATCACCGGATAGACGATGAGCCGGAGCTCGTCGACGAGGCCGGCGTCGATGAGCGCCGCGGTGGTGCGACCTCCGCCGACGAGGTAGATGCTCTTGCCCGGCTGATTCTTGAGCGCCGCGACGTCACCGAGGGTGCGAAGGGGCCGGGTGTTCGTCCACTTGGGGAAGACCGGCTGGCTCGAGAGAACGTAGTGGGGAAGGCGCGCGCCCGAGCGGGCCCATTCGAGCTCGCCCGCCGTGGGCGCCTTGCCGGTGATCCAGTGGGACTTCTCCGGCTCGTTCTGGATTCCCGTCCAGTAGCCCTCGTAGCCGGAGTACATGCCCGCGCCGAGAATGCAGGCGTCGATTCCCGGCAGCACTCCGTAGTCGTTCGACCAGGCCTCGACCCAGTCCGACATTCCGTCGGCGCCCTCGTACTTGCCGTCGAGCGAGATCTTCATTCCGGCGATCAGCGTCAGCATGGGCCCTCCGTCAGGCTTCAATACGCGGACGCCGCCGAAAGTTTCGGCTGCACTCATAGGGTCAGTCTTGATTCGCTGACTTCGGAGGCGAATGAACCGGGTCCGGCCTCACCGACTCTGCGACGGCAGAACCCCGGATGCTGAAGTCGGCAAATCGAGACTGACCCCTACGCAATCGAGGTCGTCGGCGAACTGCATCGGACCGGAGTACCGTTTCCGGATCTCGCTTTCGGTCTGCGCCTCGTTGCCGAGGGTGCGCGGCATGCGGTGGGAGAGGACGAGCCGCTTCACGCGCGCGCCAGCGGCGATCTGGCCGATGACGGACGGCGGCATGTGGAGATTTCGCTCGACTCCGGTCGCGCCCTCCGGGACAGCGTTGTGCGCGACGAACAGGTCGGCGCCGTCGGCGAGCCGGGCGAGGCCGCCCTCGCCGCTGGTGTCGCCGCTGAAGACGATCACCGCCCTCCCGACCTCGACCCGCCACGCCAGGGCGGGCACACCGCCGTGGATGACATGGGCCGGGAAGACTGCGAGGCCCTCGCCGCGGAACGCGGCCGTCGCCGGCGCGTCCCCGGCGACGTCGGGGGCTGGAGCTTGTAGCTGCCTCGCTCCCGCGGCTCGTACGGACGGAAGCATGAATGGATCCTACGCCGCGCGAGCCGGCGGATCGGGCCGGCGCCGTCGCCTACCTGGCCGGCGGGGCGCCGGGGGGCATCTCGAAAGCGTACGCGCGGACGGCCGCTGCCTGCCAGTGGCCGCTCTTCTTCACGAAGGCCACGACGACGTGGTGATCGAAAGACGGAAGAGCCTTCCCGCTCGGGTCCGTCATCCCGGTGATGACGGCGGTCCAGTCGGCGATGGCGCAGGTCGCGTCGAGCTCGCGGATCGAGTTCGACTGGAGCTTGTACGTCGTGCCCTTCATCGCCGCCGCCTGTTCCTTCTCGAAGAACTTCTCGATGGCGGCGCGACCGTTCGCGCTCTGGCCGAACGGGTTGATGAGGTCGCCGTCCTCGGCGAAGGTGGCGGCCATCTTCTTCGCATCATGGGCGTTCCAGGCCGCCACGAAACTGTCGCTGACCCGCTCGATCTCCGCCTTGGCACCGGAGTCCGCCGCCCGCGCGGGAACGGCGGTCGCCGCCGCCACCAGGACCGACAGAATCACCAAGAGGGCTTTCTTCATCGCGTCTCCTTCGTCGGGCGACGATATCAGGGGATGGACTCGCCCGGCTGACCCGCGAATCAAGACTGACCCCTCGACGCCTTTTCGATCGCGGCGACGTCGATCTTCCGCATCGGCATCATCGCCTCGAACGCCCGCTTCGCCACGTCTCCGCCCGCGGCGAGCGCGTCGGTCAGGGCGCGCGGCGTGATCTGCCAGGAGAGGCCCCAGCGGTCCTTGCACCAGCCGCAGGCGCTCTCCTGGCCGCCGTTGCCGACGATCGCGTTCCAGTAGCGGTCGGTCTCTTCCTGATCGTCCGTCGCGACCTGGAACGAAAACGCCTCCGTCTGCTTGAACGTCGGGCCGCCGTTCAAGCCGAGGCAGGGAATGCCGAGAACGGTGAACTCGACCGTCAGGACGTCGCCCTTCTTGCCGCCCGGATAGTCGCTCGGCGCCTTGTGGACGGCCGAGACCTCGCTGTTCGGAAACGTTGCCGCATAGAAGCGCGCCGCCTCCAGCGCTTCTTTGTCGTACCAGAGGCAGATCGTGTTCTTCGGCTTCATGTTCGTGTGCTCCTCGAGTCCAATGGCGTTCGTTCCCCCTGGCTATTTCGCCGCCGCCGGCAGCGCCGTTCGCGAATACATGCCGATCGGGTGTCCCGCCGGGTCGACGACGAGGGCGATCGCGCCTCTGTCGTCGGACAGGTCGAACGGGAATCCGGGCACGATCGTGCCGCCGAGCTCCTTCGCCTTCGCGCAGCGGGCGGGCAGGTCCTTCACCTGAATGTAGACCACGCCGTCGAACGGGCTGATCTTCCCCTCGGCGACGCGAAGCGATCCGATGGCTCGGCCGCCGGAGACGATCTCCGCCGCCAGGTTTTCGGCTCCTTTCGTCGACGTGAACTCCCAGCCGAAGAGCGCGGCGTAGAACGCCTTGGACCGCGTGAGGTTGGTCGTCGTGATGTCGAACCACGCCGCGTGGCCGTCTCCGACATCCGGCTTGGGTCCCTTGTTCTCCGGGGCCGCGGACAGGCTGCTCGTCATGACGAGAGCGATGGCCGCCACGATGAGTCTCGCGCGCATTTCTCCTCCCTTCGAAGCAGGCCGGAGCACGGCGGAGATGCTATGGCGGAATCTTCCGCCTCGCCAGGCCTTGGATGACCGGTGTCCGTCCCTGATTTGCTGATTTCGTCGTCCGGCCGGGCGGTTCGATCGACGTGGTCGCGGCCGAGCTGCCTCATTCGTCCCTGCACGACATGGCTCCGGCCGGGCCGTTCGGAACGACGGCTTCAGGATCCTCGGAGTGATATATCTGGCTCGAGGAACCGAAATGACAGCCCGCACTCGACTGCGGATCGCCGGCGTTCTTTTGCTATGCATCCTCTGCGGCGCCGCGGCTGCGGCCGCGGACGACCCGCTCGGCAAAATCGATTCCTGGGTGCTCGAGAAGACGCGCATGGGCGACGCCGATTTCGTCGTGATGCTGCGCCAGCAGGCCGATCTGCGCGGCGCGCGCGGCCTTCCGACGAAAGACGAGAAGGGCGCCTTCGTGCTCGACGCGCTCCAGTCCACTGCGGAGCTGGCGCAGGCGCCGATCCTGGATATTCTCCAAGCACGGGGCGCGCCGCATCGCGCGTTCTGGGCAGCGAACGCGATCTGGGTTCGCGGGGATCGGCATCTCGTCGAGGATCTGGCCGCTCGCAGCGACGTCTACCACGTCTATGCGAACCCGTACGTTCGCTTCGAGGGTCCCGTGGGCCCCGCGATCGTGGCGCCGTCGGCGCCGGCGGGGATCGAGTGGAACGTTTCTCAGATCCATGCGCCGGACGTCTGGGCCCTGGGGTTCACCGGGCAGGGCATAGTCGCCGGCGGAGCCGACACGGGGTACCAGTGGGATCACCCTGCCCTGAAGCCTCATTACCGCGGCTGGCTCGGATCCTCGGCGGACCACAATTACAGCTGGCACGACGCGATCCACTCGAGCAGCGGCATCTGTGGGGCGGACGCGCCCGCACCGTGCGACGACAACGGGCACGGCACACACACGATGGGAACGCTGGTCGGGGACGACCTGAGTGCGAATCAGATCGGGGTCGCGCCGGGCGCGAAATGGATCGGATGCCGCAACCTGGATGGCGGACTCGGAACGCCGACCACCGACATGGAATGCCTCCAGTGGTTCATCGCGCCGACGGATCTCTCCGACCAGAACCCCGAATCCTCGCTGGCGCCCGATGTGGTCAACCTCTCTTGGAACTGTTCCGCGAGTGACGGATGCACGGACCCGACCGTCCTGCAGACGGTCGCGGAGAGTGTCCGCGCCGCGGGAATCGAGCTCGTCGCCGCCACCGGCAACGGCGGTCCGTCATGCTCGACGGTGTCGGATCCGCCGGCCATCTACGACGCCGTCTTCTCGGTCGGCGCGACCAACAACACCGACACCCTCGCCGGTTTCTCTTCCAGGGGGCCGGTGACCGTCGATTCGAGCAATCGCCTCAAGCCCGACGTCAGCGCTCCGGGAGTCAACGTCCGGTCGAGCTACACGACCAACACTTACGCCGTGCTCAGTGGAACCAGCATGGCCGCTCCGCATGCCGCCGGCCTCGTGGCGCTTTTCCTTTCGGCGAACCCGCAACTCAGAGGCGACCCCGACGCGATCGAGTCCTTCCTGATTTCGACATGCGCATCCGTTACCGTCAGTCCCGCGCAGACCTGCGGGGGTACCCCGAGCGGCTCGACTCCGAACAACTCCTCCGGATGGGGCCGCGTCGACGCGCTGGCGGCGGTCTGCTCGTCCGTGCCGCGGCCCGTGGAGATCGCGGTCGACGCCGCTGGAAATCTGGTCTGGGAACCGGGCGAGACGGTCGAGCTCAGTCCGTCGGTCTACAACTTCTGTACTGCATCGCTCGTCCTGACCGGCTCGATCTCGAATCTCACCGGGCCACCGGGTGCCACCTACTCGATCCAGGACGCGTCGGCCAACTACGGGACCCTCTCGCAGGGGATCCTCGGAAGCTGCCTCGACACGGGCGATTGCTATTCGGTCTCCGTCAGCGATCCCGCCGTGCGCCCCGCGGCGCACTGGGACGCCATGGTCCACGAGACACTGTCGAACGGCCGGGCGCTCGACTGGCAGCTGCACATCGGCAAGAGCTTCGCCGACGTCTCGACGTCGAACCTCTTCTACGCGTTCGTCGAGGACGTCTTTCACAACGGCGTCACCGGGGGCTGCGGAGGCGCGAACTTCTGTCCGACCGCCGCGACGTTGCGCAAGCAGATGGCCGTCTTCGTCCTGAAGGCGAAGGAGGGCGGCGCGTATGTCCCGCCTCCCGCCGTGGGCATCTTCGTCGACGTGCCGGCCTCCGATCCGTTCGCGGCCTGGATCGAGGAGCTCTATCGCCGCGGCGTCGTCGCGGGGTGCGGCGCGGGGCCTGCATATTGTCCTGATAGCGCCGTGCTGCGACAGCAAATGGCGGTCTTTCTTCTGAAGACGCTTTTGGGCTCGACGTACACTCCGCCCGCCTGCATCGGCGTCTTCGCCGACGTGCCCTGTTCGAATCCGTTTGCTCCATGGATCGAGGACCTCTTCCATCGTTCGATCGCCGCGGGATGCGGCGGCGGCGACTTCTGTCCGAGCAACGCGACGACTCGTGGACAGATGGCGCCGTTCCTGGTCAAGACCTATGGGCTGCTCACGTATGGACCCTAGGGGTCAGTCCTGATTTGCTGATTTCGTCGCCTCCCACCCAGACTCGATCGGCCCTGATTCGCTGCAAATTGGACGGATCCTTGGAAAACTCGCGGGTACGGACAGCCGTACCTCTCGAGACGGTCGTTCGGTCTCGATCACGACCGGCGGGAGAGTGCGTCATGCGTTCGATTCGCGCCGTCGGACTGGTCGTCGTCCTCTGCTCGATCGGTTTCGCTCCTCTGCTCGGCCAGCAGCCGACCAGGCCCGCGGCCGACGCAAGCCGATACCCCTGTCGATCCGTGCACACCTTCGATTTCTGGGCGGGAGACTTCGAGGCGACGAAGTGGGACGAACCGAACGGGCCCGTGCGGGGGCATCTCCACAACACGCGCGAGTACGACGGCTGCGTGATCGTCGAGCGGTGGGAGGGTGCGAGCGGTTCCCGGGGCATGAGCATGTCCTTCTACGACGTGAACCGGCACGTCTGGCGCATGGTGTGGAACGGCGACGACAACCGGTCGAACGACTTCGAGGGCTCGTACCGCGACGGCGCGATGCGATTCGAGGGCTGGGTCCTCGATCCCGACGGGAAACGGGTGCTTGCGTCGAACGTGCTTCAGGACGTCGCGCCGGACACGATCCGGCACATCTATTCGGTGTCCACGGACGGGGGAAAGACCTGGGCGGTCAAGAGCGACGGCCGCTTCGTTCGACGCAGTCCGTCCTGAGAATTCGCCGGGCGAGCCGGCTGATGGGAGTCTCGGTTTCCTGACTTCAGGCAGCCGATTCGGACTCCCCGCTACTGCGGACGCTTCCCCTCGGCGACGTCCGTTTTGGGAGCTCCCGAGCGAGCCGCGACGAGGGCGGCGTCGATCGCGGGCTCGCGCTGGAGGACGAATTGGCCGCGCCCGACCTTGGTGACGAAGCTGACGTTCAGCTCGTTCGCGGAGACCGCCTTCGGCAAGGTGTCTCGCCGGTAATACCAGATCTCTCGAAAGCCGCTGGAAGCGTCGGTGACCGTCGTGCCGTCGAAGTGGACCGAGTTGCGGTTCGCCATGAACCATTGTCCCGGGACCGAGTTGCCGTCCGAGATGTTGTTCTCCTCGTTTGTCAGGATCGGCTTGCGGCCGGTTCGGGTCGGCGGACCGAGCAGCACGAACACCATTCCGGGGTCGGTCAGGCTCCCGCGCAGCTGCTCGTCCACCCGGAAGTACGCGTCCGCGAACGCGGCGCGCCGATCGAAGCCGGTGCGCGCGGAGTTGTCCTGGGAGCCGGCGTTCGGGTTGCGTCTCTCCCAGAACTTTTCCACGAACTCGGCACGCTCGGCATCGCCCGTCAGCGCCCCCCAGGCGGCCGTTTCGTCGGCCGTCATGAGCCACTTGACCGGTCCGTCCGCCCACCGCTCGTCCGGTTTCTCGCCCATCGTCGGCGGAGCCTTGAACTCCTCGAACCTCTGTAGAAGCGAGAGCGAGCCGCCCGGCGACGCCGCGTCCTTGCCCGCGACGTTGAGCGCCGCGACCTTGCCCGCGGCTTCGAAGGCCGCGACCGCCTTGTTCGAATAGGTCGCCTTGTCGATCATCGAGTCCGGCTGGGCCCGCCGGTAGATCGCGAAGTCGTCCTCGGCCTTCTCGGTCTGGTCGAGGTTGGCCTCGCACACTCCGCGGTAAAAGGCGATCGGCGCGGTGAGTTGCTGGCGGGCGGTCTCGTTCCCGGGCCTGGCCGATTCGACATCGAGCCGATCGAGAGTCGTCAGCGCCTCCTGCCACGAGTGGCTCTTCACCTGCGCCTTGGCTCTCTGGAAGAGGTCGGAGAGGTTCTCGGCAAAGAGCGCAGCAGAGAACAGGAAGGAAGCGAGCACGACGAGACGGATGCCAGGTCGACTCATGGCGTGCCTCCTGTGGCGACTCATTATCTTAGGCCGGGATTGGGCCGTATCGGTTCTCGACTCCAGGGCAGGCAGGGGCGCCGGAGCCCGGAACGCGTCTTGCAGTCCTGAGCCGCGTTGGCAGCACTTCATGCCTCGAGGAGGGACTCGCATGGACGAGAAACGGAATCGCGAAGGACTCAGCCCGGAAGCTCAGGTCCCCAATCCGCGCGACAGACAGGGCTTCAAGGAGAACCCGGCGCCGCAGGGTCTGAAGAAGCCGCCCAAGATCGAGCCCGGAGAGGACTCGGGCGAGTGGACCAGAGGTGGTGGAACCGACCCCAACGAGGGGAAGCGGGGTCCGTCCTGATTTGCTGATTTCGCCTGTGTTTCGTCGCTATGCCGGGAGGATCCGGACCTGCTGACCGCCCAGTCCTGATTTGGCGATATTGGACTTCACTTCCGGGAGGGCAGCGATGTCTACCTCAGCGACCCGCCCGGTCTCCGTTTCCCGCCGGATGGCCTGGACCAGTTGGCCTATCCTTCGTCCCGGTCGCGATCCTGCTGAGCAGCGCGTGGGTCAGGAGCACCCACCGCGCCTCCGCGGTGGCCGAAATCGTCGCGGGCTACTGATTTCCCGAGTCGGCGATAGTCCCCATCACCGTCGCGGAGTGCGTCCTGGTGGCCCTCTACCTCGTGCCGCAGACGTGCGTCCTCGGCGCCATTCTCATGACCGGGTATCTCGGCGGCGCCGTGGCCGCTCAGCCGCGGGTCGCGGACGCGGCGCGCGCGATGATTCCTTTGGGAGCAGCCATCTTCGCCTGGGGCGGCCTCTACCTGCGGGACAGCCGCGTGCGGCAACTCGTTCCCTTCCGTCGGCGCCAGCCTTGACTCGGTGATCGCACGGGCTCGGGACCGGCGTCGGAACCCTCGACCGCCGGCATGGCGTATCTCCATCTTGTCCAGGAGGAACGATCATGGGCAAGCTCGACGGCAAGGTGGCGGTCGTGACGGGCGCCGCGAAGGGAATCGGCGCGGAGATCGCCCGGGAGCTCGCGGCGGAGGGAGCTTCGGTCGTGGTGAACTACGCCAAGAGCCGCGCCGAGGCCGAAAGAGTCGTGGCGGAGATCGCCGCGAACGGCGGCAAGGCCGTGGCGGTGCAGGGGGACGTATCGAAGCCCGCGGATGTGGAGCGGCTGTTCGTGGAGACGAAGAAGTCGTTCGGGTCACTGGACGTCCTGGTCAACAACGCCGGCGTCTACGAGTTTGCGCCCCTGCAGGACGTCGACGAACAGGCCTTCCATCGGCAGTTCGGCATCAACGTCCTGGGACTGATCCTCTCGACGCGAGAAGCGCTGAAGCTCTTCGGCGACGGCGGCGGAAGCGTGATCAACATCGGGTCTCTCGCGAGCACGCTGACGCCGCCCGAGAGCGTCGTCTACTCGGCCACCAAAGCGGCGGTCGACGCGGTGACGCGAGTCCTCTCGAAGGAACTCGGGCCGAAGAAGATCCGGGTGAACTCGATCAATCCCGGAATCGTCGAGACGGAGGGATTCCACGCGGCCGGACTTTCCGGAAGCGATTTCGAGAAAAACGCAGTCGCGAAGACGCCTCTGGGCCGTGCCGGCCAGCCTCGCGACATCGCGCCGCTGGCGGTTTTCCTCGCGTCTCCCGAGTCGCACTGGTTGACCGGGCAGATCCTGTTCGCCACGGGCGGGCTGCAGTGAGTCGCGGCGGGTCTCCTCACTTCTCGAAGTACGCGGCCGACCCCGGGTAATCCACCGTCATCCGAAACGTCTTCAGCGCATTCCCGCCGAGCGCGCCCTCGACAGTCCTGTCCATGAACTGCGACATGAATTCGTGAAAGTTCTTGTCGGCGCGGCGCGTGAACCAGACGGGTCCGACCTCATAGCCCGCCACCTTGACGATGGGCACCTCGATCATCGATTCCTTCTGAGGCTCGTCGGCCTGCGGGATCACGCGCCAGTCGGGGTGGCGCTTCTTCCAGTCGTCGAACGTCGAGGCGACGATGAAGCTCGTGGCGCGCACGCGCGGTCCCGCATCCTTCAGCGCCGCCGCCGCGGCTTCGGAGAGATTCACCGTGGCCCCGGTGTCGAGAAGGAGGTCGAAGGCCTTGCCGTCGATCTCGGCGCGGATTCTCGGAAAGTCGAGGAGGCGCTCGCCCTTTTCGTCCCTCTTGAATCCGAGCTCGACACGGTGCGCGGCGGATCCCTTCGGAAGATCGCCGGCCTCGCGCAGCAGGAGGCGCTGGCCCGGGTAATCGAACGTCCAGACGTGTCCGGCAAACCACTCCTGTCCGAGGAGCCCGTCGCCTTCCGAGATCGAGGATGAGAAGCGGGGAGACTTCGGCGGACGAGGCAGGACCGGGAGCTTGCCGTCGCGGTCCTGGGGCGGCGGGATCGACGCATTCGGGCGGAAAGCCGGGAGTGCCGCCACGTCGAGCGCGTTCTCGCTCTCTCCCACCTTCGTGATCGTCAGCCCGAGGCTTTCCGCGGCATCGCGCCAGATGAAGAGTCCGCCGCCCGAATCGGTGTAGAACGTGAGCCTGCGCCCGTCGGTCGTGACGGGCTGCACGAAGAAGCGGTCCGCGTCGTAGAGCACCGGCATCGCCGTCGGAGCGCGCGGGGTCTGAGCGAGGGCCGCCACGGCGAGAAGTCCGGTCCCGAGCGAGAGCAGCCCCGCCACCTTCTGACGCAAGAAGCACCTCCGAATCGGCCGACCCTAGCAGAAGCGATCGACGGCGGCGAGCCGAGTCAGCTTCTCGGGGTTCGTCACGATGTAGATCGCCTCGATGCGGTCGTCCTTCGCCTCGATCGTGAACACGGACAACGGCCGTCCCTTCCTGTAGCTCACGATGCCGGGCCGGCCGTTGATCTCCTCGAAGCGCTGCTCGACGCCGAGCGCGAGGAGCCTCCGCTGCCCGTGCACGCCGGCCAGGGCGACTTTCTCGGGCCCGTAGATCGGGAGCCGAAGCGCCGAAGCGCTGCCGCCGCCGTCTGTGTGCATGACGACGTCGGCGGACAAAAGCGAGATCAGCGCGTCCATGTCGCCGCTGCCCGCCGCCCGGGCGAACCGGCGCAGGAGCTCCGCGTGCGCCGCGGTCTCGGCCCGGAATCGCGGGCGCTCCAGCCGCACGTGCTGCTGCGCGCGCCGCAGGAGCTGCCGGCTGTTCGACTCCGTCACGCCGAGCGTGTCCGCGATCTCCGCATGCGTGTAGTCGAAGACCTCGTGGAGGACGAAGACGGCCCTTTCGGGCGGCGTCAGCTTCTCGAGGAGCAGGAGCAGCGCCATCGAGACGGACTCGTCCACCTCGAGGGCCTTCGAGGCGCTCGGTCCCGGCGCCGTCGGGAGCGGCTCCGGCAGCCACTCGCCGACGTACTCCTCGCGCCGCGAGCGCGCGGACTCGAGCTCGTTGATGCACAGGCGGCTGACGATCGTGACCAGGAACGCGCGCGGCGACCGGATCTCTTCGGAGGCGCGCGCGCGCCGCCAGCGCAGGAACGCCTCCTGGAGAACGTCCTCGGCGTCCGCGACGCTCCCGAGCATCCGGTACGCGATCGAGAACAGGAGCGCGCGATGCGCCTCGAACGCGGCGAGCGCGGCCGAGCCGTCGGCCTCGACCGGCGCCGCGCGCGGACCGTCGTCGGTCACGCCGACGCCGACCGTCTCGCCGGCAGTGCGGTCGGCGTCTCCGCGGCCGCCGACGCGACGGACTCGAGCCGCTGCTTCTTCTCGAAGTAGACGTACGAGGTCACGAGCGCGGCGAGAAAGAAGAGCGGGTCGACGACGAAGAACCAGGCGTCGCCGACCGAGAAGTGCGCGATGGCCGCCGAGACGAGCGTGATGGCGAAGCCGGCGTACGCGAACTCGCGCACCTTCCGCGGCAGGCCGGGCAGGAGCAGGGCGAGCACCCCGAGCGCCTTGGCGGCCGTCAGCTCGATGCGGAAGTAGTCGGGATAGCCGAGGTGCCGGAACGCGCCCTTCATCGGGCCGAGCGGATTCTTCAGGTTGAAGTTGACGGCGCTGTACGCCATGACGGCGCAGACGAGCCCCGTCGCGATGCCGTAGACGATTCGGTCCTTCTTCTTCATGGTGGCCTCCTGGATGGGTCGGCAGCCTTCAGCCGGCGCGCCCGATGGAGAGACCGGGCAGGCCGCGGAAACGTGACATGCCCGGAGACCCTGTGGAGTTTCCGGCGTCCTATGGCGCGACTGCAGCGTGTATCTCATGGCGCTCTCCGAAGGAATTAGGCGGCGCGGCCCCGTTTCGGTTCGCGCGGGGCTGACCCCCATGGAGGTCACTCCCGAACTAGACTTGGGTCCATGCTGGTTCGCCCCGAGGTGTTCCGATATCAGCTGGTCTGAAATCGGGTCAGTCCTTCTGCCTGCCGAACCGCTTTTCGCCGTCGGCCACCAGCCTCTGCGAGCGGTCGGGACCGGGACGCGCGAGTACCCGAAACTCTCGTCCGCGCTCCTGGTTGTACGAGACGAAGAAGTGCTCGATCTCGCCGAGGAGCTTGCCGGGAAGGTCGCCGAGCCGTGAGACGTCGGCATACGTCCGCGAGCTCTCGGCGACGCCGATCAGGCGGTCGTTGCGGAAGGTCTCTCCGTCCTGGGTCTGCTCCGCCTCGAGCGCGCCGACGAGTTTGACGGGCACGACGCAGCCGGGGAAGGTCGGCCACTCGAGGAGGATCAGGACGTCCATCGGATCGCCGTCCTCGGCGGCCGTGCCGGGGATCGATCCGAAGTCGAACGGGAAGCCCGCGCCCGCCGGCAGGATGTGAGAGATCGTGTAGCCGCCCTTCGCGTCGTCGTACTTGAACTTGACGTGGCTGCCCTTCGGCGTGTCCACGACGACGTGGACGAGCCCGGTCGCGCGATCTCGCGCGGGAAGATCCATCGGCGAGTGGCTCGCTCCCGAACGGCCGCCGCTCGAGCCCGACCGTTTCTCCTTCGATCCCGCTTTCGACTTCGACTTCGACTTCGGCCTTCTCATCGCTCCTCCTGCGCCTACGATCGCCACGCGTCCCAGTACGACTCCATCCGCGTCGAGAAGCGGCGGGGCTTCTCGGAATAGATCCGCGCTCCGATCGGCCGCGCCTCCGCCTGGAGGGCGGAGCGGCGGTGCGCGATGCGGTCGGTGAGCCGCTCGACCCGTTTCGCGCCGTTGCCCGGAGCGCGCCGGCCGGTGAGCACGCGGCGAAGATCGCCGAGGTCGTGGTCGTCTCCGAGCCTGTCCGTCAGGTCGTGGAGGCCCCGCTCGACGTCCTTCATCATCTCGGGCCACGCGGGCTCGAGGAGGGAGACCTGGTAGCGCAGGTCCTTGGCGCGCTTGCGCCACTCGTGAAACGCCTCGTCGGTTCGCGCGCGGTAGGCCTCGGCCTCGGCGCGACGTCCGTCGCGGTAGGCCCGCCGCAGACCCGGCTCCAGGCAGCCGAAGCCGGCCTTCCTGAGCGGCCAGGTCCGCGCTCTCCGCCGCAGGGCGCGCAGATCCTTTCCGATCCGCGCGAGCGCCTCGGGGCGGCGGGCGCGCCGGACCGCCGCGCGATGCCGGGCGGCGAGCCGCCGTCGGATCGGCGCGACGTCGGATCGGGCCAGCTTGCCCTTCTCCCTCTTCCGCAGGAGGTCGAGAGCCGAGACGCGGACCTTGGCGTCGCGCGCCGCCGACAGCCGGCGGCCCAGCTCGCGCAGCGCCCGGTTCTCGCGCCGGAACACCTCCTCGCCGAGCTCGTCCCGCACGAGCCGAACGACCGCGCGGATCCTCTTGACTTGCTTGCGGAGCTCGTGCACGGTCTCGGAGGGATCGGCCTTGCGATTTTCCAGGAGCTCGATCGCCTCGTCGATCTCCTCGCGCGCCACGCGGCGGATGCCGGCGCTCGCACTCTCGTTCTTCTTCAGGCGGAAGGCCACTCGCCGCGATCCCCCGACCGAGTCGCCTGCAAGATTTTCGCCGGGCTGGTCGAGGCGTATCCTGTCCGGGATGGAAGGCCTCGATTTCGGCGGGCTGCTCTCCGGGTTTTCTCTCTACACGATCCTCCTGGCGGTCTGGTTCGGGCTGGTCGGCTTCGTGGCGTTCCGCTACGGCCGAAAGAATTCCGAGCCGCGGCCTCTGATCATCGGCATCGCCCTGATGGCGTACGGCTATTTCGTCACGAACGCCTGGGTCTCGCTCGCCATCGGGACGGTCCTGACCCTGGCGCTCTTCTTCCCGCGCTGAGGCGCCGGAGGGGCCCGGGCGCCCCCCTCACCCTCGCCCCCTCCCCCTGCTCTCGCGGGTGGAGAGGGTAAAGAGGACCGAGGAGCGGCGCTCCTCTCCTCTGACCCCCCTCTCCGGGCGGGAGAGGGTTGGGGTGAGGGGCGCCTTCACTCATCCGATTGGCGAAAAACTTTCCTTGCCTTGGCCTACTACAGATGTAGTAGCATCTACGCGCAGCGTAGGAGACGATGCCAAAGCCGCCGCGAGCCTCGAACACTCCGCTCTCGAAGGCGGAGGCCCGAATCCTCGAGCAGTGCTGGAAGCTCGGGACCTGCTCCGTCCGCGAGATCCTCGAGAGTCTGCCCGAAGACGAGCGCGTCGCTTACACGACCGTCCAGACGCTCGTGCATCGGCTCGAGCAGAAGGGCGCGGTGCGACGCGTCAAGAAGATCGGCAACGCGCAGCTCTTCGAGCCCGCGCTCGGCGAGCGCGAGTACCGGCGCGGCGTCGTCCGGGAGCTGCTCGCGCTGTTCGGCGGCTCGCCGCGCCTGCTCGTCTCCAGCCTGCTCGAGGCCGGCACGATCACGCTGAAGGACCTGAAGGCGCTGCAGGACGCGCCGCTCGGTGCAACCGGCGGCGCCGGGCGCCGTAACAGACGTCGAGGGCAGGACGATGACTGAGCTTCCGACTTTTCCCCTCGTGATGCGCGCGGTCGAAATCCACCTGGCCTTCGCGAGCATCGTCGCACTCGCCGCCTGGGCGGTGACGTCGTCTCGACGCGTCAGCGCGACCACGAAGTACTGGATCTGGGTGGCGACCTCGATCAACTTCGTGCTGCCGGCCGGCGCGCTCGTCGACCGTCTCCGGCCACCCGCGGTGTCCTGGGCTCTGCCGCTCGAGGACTTCGGGAACGTGATCGCCCGCCGGGGCGCGTTCGGCGCCGCGCTCGCGGCGGCCTGGGCGGCCGGCGTCGTCCTGATGCTCGCTCGGCTCCTTCTTCGGATTCGCGCCGCCGGGACGGCTCGCGCGGCCGACGAAATCCCACATCCCGCCTGGGATGCCCCGGGAGGCCTCCGCGCCTACGGCGTGCCGGTGCGGTTCGTCTCGAGCGACGGCGTTCCCGCGGTGGACGGCCTGATTCGGCCGAGGATCTCGCTTCCCGCCGGAATCGAGCGTGTCCTGACCGCGTCGGAGCTCGAGGCGGTCCTCCTGCACGAACTGGCGCACGCGCGGCGGCGCGACAACCTCATCCGCCTGATGCACGAGATCGGCGTGTGTCTGTTCTGGTTCCATCCGTTCGTCTGGTTCGCGGGAGGGCGGCTGTCGCTCTACCGCGAGCTCTCCTGCGACGAGTCCGTGATTCGCGGCGAACGGGGCCGCGAGCTGGTTTCCGCGCTGATGAAGCTGGCGACACCGGGGGAGACGCTCCTGCTGCACGCGGGAGCCTCGTCCTACCTGGCGGATCGCGTCTCGAGGCTCGCCCTGCCCCGGCGGACCTCGCCGGCGGTCAATGCGCTGCAGGCCGCGATCTTCGTGCTCGTCCTGCTCTCGGCCCTGCTCGCGTCCGCCTTCCAGGCGAATCTGATGCATCGGGCCGGGATGGGGGAGTTCTGTTCGCGTCATGCCGCGGAGCTGGCCGGTCGGCCGGGGACGCGATGACCCGAACCCGCCTCATCGCCGCGGCCGCCGGAATGGCCGCGGCCCGGCTTCTTCTCGCCGCGGTTCCGCCGCCGCCATCGCCGGCCCCGCGCGCGGTCGATCTGACGGCACCCGACGGCAAGGTCCTCAAGGCGACCTTCTTCGCCGCTCCAGCGCCCGGGCCCGGCGCGATCCTGTTCGAGCAGAGCAACCGGGATCGTAACTCGTGGGCCGGCGTCGCCGGGCAGCTCGCCGCCGCGGGAATCCACGTGCTCACCGTGGACATGCGCGGGCACGGGGACACGGGCGGCAACGGTTACGACGATCCGAACCGCGAAAAGGCGCGGCAGACTCGCGTGGGCGACCTCGACACGGCGTTTCGATTCCTGACGGCGCAGCCGGGCGTCGACCGCGCGGTGATCGGCCTCGGCGGCGCCGGTGTCGAAGGCGTGGACAACGCCATCCGCGCGGCGATGCACCATCCCGACGCGGTCCGGTCGCTGGCGTTGCTCTCGGGCGAGACGTTCCTGGACGGCCTGCGGTTCCTGAAAGAGGCGTCGCAGCTGCCGCAGCTGTACGTCTTCTCCGACGACGACGAATACCCGCCCACCGTCGAAGCGATGGAGCTCCTGTACGTGACGGCGTCGAGCCCCAGCAAGAAGCTCGTGCACTACGTCGCCGCAGAGGAGGCGCCCTGGCTCTGGTACGAGCCGACCGAGGTCGGGAGGGTGCCCGCCCGTGGAGGACACGGGACCGACCTCTTTCCGGGCCATCCCGAGCTTCCGGGAATCATCGTGCAGTGGTTCGTCACGACGCTCATCCGCACTCCGGGCCACGCGCCGGCGGACACGCTCGCGTCGGCGAAGGCGCTCGACGAGATGCGCACTCCCGGAGGTGTCGCGCGCGTCCGGCAGCAACTTCTCGACGCGCGGAAAGCGGACCCCGAGGCGCAGCTCTTTCCCGAGATCACCGCGAGCATCGTCGGCTTCGATTACCAGCGGACCGGTGACCCGAAGGCGGCGGTCGAGGTCCTGGAGCTCGTGCTGCTGGCCTATCCGACGGCGGCCGCCCACGAGAATCTCTCCGAGGCCTGCCTCGACGCCGGCGAGAAGGACCTGGCGCGGCGGCACGCCGAGAAGTCGCTCGAGATGCTGAACGCGCGCGCGGCGCCCGCGTCGTCCTGGTCCGACACGGAGCAGTTCCGCGGCGAGCTCGTGCGCGGCGCGCAGATGGTGCTCGAGAAGACTGGTCGTTCGTCGCCGAAGCCATGAGGCCGCGCGCTCTCTTCGCGGCGCTTCTCCTGGCCGCGACGTCGGCGGCGCCGGCCGCCACGCTCGTGAAGGCCGGGCGGCTGCTCGATCCGCGCACCGGAAAGGCGACTTCGCCGGTCGCCGTCCTGATCGAGGGCGAGAAGATCCAGGAGGTCGGTTCGCCGGAGAAGGTGCAGGCCGACGCGCCGGCCGGCGCCGAGACGATCGACCTCGGCGGCGCGACCTTGCTGCCGGGGCTGATCGACGCTCACACGCATCTGTTCGTGAACCCCACGGTGCCCGCCGAGGCCGAGTTCGGGAATCGGTACAACCCGAAGTTCGAGCCGGGACTGCTGCTCGCGATCGTGGAGTCGCCGAGCAAGCGCGTGCTCATCGGAGCCCAGCTCGCGCGCGAGGATCTCGAAAGCGGCTTCACGACCGTTCGCAACCTCGGGCACTCCGGGATCGACGGCGACACGTCGCTGCGGGACGCGATCAACGCGGGCCGCGTTCCCGGCCCGAGGATCCTGGCGTCCGGCCGCAAGCTCATCGCTCAGGGCTCGTACCTCCAGAGCCTGAATCCGGCGCTGGCCGACGCGATCCTGCGAGAGGAATTCCTGCTGGTGGAGGGCGTGGATTCGGCGCGGCGGGCGGTGCGACAGAACGTCTTCGAAAACGTCGATGTGATCAAGGTGGCCGTGGGCGACGACATCTCCACTCCGGAACTTTCGGCCGTCGTGGAGGAGGCGCATCGGCAACATCTGAAAGTCGCCGTCCACGCGGGAACCACCGGCAGCATCCAGACGGCGATCGACGCCGGCGCGGACTCGGTCGAGCACGGCAACGACGCGACCGACGCGCAGCTGCAGACGATGCGCGCCAAGGCGATGTTCCTCGACCTGACGCCGACGGTGTGGGACGGGATGTGGTCGAAGATCCACGAGGTGGTCACGCTGTCGCCCGCAACCCGATCCGATCTCGCCGCGGGCGACGCGCGGCGCCGGCAGCAGGCGACCGCGCTCGTTGCTCGGGTGCTGAAGTCGGGAGTGAAGTTCGCCGCGGGGTCGGACATGGGCTGGTATTACCCGGGGAAGACGCGAGGGGAGGCGACGGCGACGATGTTCTCCGCCTTGCGCGCGGGCGGACTGCCGCCGCTCGATATCCTCCGCGCGGTCACGACGAGCGCGGCGGAGATGATCGGGTGGCAGGACCGGGTCGGATCGGTCGAGCCGGGGAAGTTCGCCGATCTCGTCGCGGTCGACGGCGATCCGCTCGCGGACGTCACCGAGCTCGAGCGCGTGCGCTTCGTGATGAAGGGCGGGAGGGTCTACGTGAGGAGGCTCCCATGACGCGATCGACCGGATCGTGCGCGCGGGATCCGGACGCCCGCCGGACGTCAGCGGTCCAGGAGTGATGCGGGGTCCTCGTCCAGGGAGCGGGCGAGCAGAAGCTTCGCGACGAACGGAACCGCCATCGCGTTGACCGCCAGGTTGCGCACCGCGAGGGCGAGCGCCGTCCGCGGCGCGAAGAATCCTCGGAACCCGAGCGCCGCCTTCTGTTTCCCGGTCACGAAGGCGCGCAGCCGTCCCTCGTACCCCGAGAAGGCGCGCGCGAAGTCGCCGTTCGATCGGTCGATTTCCTGCGCCAAGACGTAGGCCTCGAGCATCGCGAGACCGGTTCCCTCTCCGGCGAGGAGCGACGGACAGGCCGCGGCGTCGCCGACGAGGGCGACGCGGCCCGAGGACCATCGGGGGAGTCGGATCTGGCTGACACGGTCGAAGTAAACGTCCTCGACCTCCTCCATGCGCGCCAGGATGTCCGGCACTTCCCACTGCATGCCGCCGAACGCGTGGCGCAGAGCGTCCCTGACGCCTCCGCGGGAAGCATCGCCCGGGACCCGCTCGCTCCGGCAAGTGAGCAGAATGAGCGTCTGGTCGTTTCGCAGCGAGACGCGCCCGACCTGACGGCCGACGACGGTATGCGAGACGTACGTCAGCTCGTCGCGCCGGGGATAGGCGGCGAGCTGGAAGGCGGCCACGTGGCAGTCGAGCGATTTTTCGAAGCGCTCCTGCGGTCCGAAGACGATCTCCCGCATCCGCGAATGGAGCCCGTCGGCTCCGACGACCAGGTCGAAGCGTTCCTGACTTCCGTCCGACAGGGTGGCCGCGACGCCGTCGCCGCGCTCCTCGATCCCGGTGATCGAGACGCCGAATCGAGCCTCCGTCCGCTCGCAGGCGGCGAAGAGCACGGCCGAGAGGTCCGAGCGGGCGAGACTGACGAACCGTCCGTGAAGTCGCGCGCGCATCGGGGCGAAATCGAGCGCGGCTTCTCTGCGTCCGCGCGCGTCCACCATGAGGAGCCGCTCCATCAGGTAGCAGCGCTCCCGGACGGCCGGAACGAGCCCCATGCGCTCGGCGACCTCGTAGCCGACTCCCCAGAAGTCGATCATGTAGCCGCCCGTGCGCAGCGCGGGGGCCGTCTCGAAGAGGACCGGTTCATGGCCGGCCCGGCTCAACCAGTACGCCAGCGTGGGTCCGGCGATGCCGATCCCGTTGATGGCGACTCTCATCGCCGCAGGTTCACGACAGCAAGAACGGTTCCATCGAGACACGAGGGGACGAGAAGATCAGGCAACGCGAACCGGATAAAGTCCTGGCATGTGCCGGAACATCCGTACTCTCGCCAATTTCGCTCCGCCGTCGACCCAAGCCGAGATCCGCGCCTCGTCCCTTCAGTTCGTGCGAAAGCTGAGCGGCGCGAACAAGCCGTCCAGGGCGAACGAGGAGCTGTTCCGCCGTGCCGTCGACGAGGTCGCCGCCGCCGCGGAAAAGCTGATCCGGGGATGGGTGACGGCCGCGCCGCCGAGGGACCGCGACGTCGAGATCCGGAAGCTGATGGAGCGGTCGCGTCAGAGATTCGGCAAGGAGCCCAGGCGAACGCCGATCGACCCGATTCGCTAGCGACAGGCTGGCGAGCATTGAAGAAAGCGCCCCCCTCACCCTGGCCCTCTCCCCCCGCTCGCGCGGGTGGAAAGGGGATAGAAGGGCGGAGGAGCGCTCTGACTCCCTCTCCCGGCGGGAGAGGGCTGGGGTGAGGGGCGCCCTGCCTCGGTCTCATCCCAGCCGTTCGGCGATGAGACGGTCCGCCCGAGCGAAATCGACGTCGGCGAGGCTCGCCGCATGGCTCGTCAAGTCGTCGAGGATTGTCTCCTGGATCGCTCCCCGCCGCTTCGCCTCGGCGTAGGGAATCGTATGGAACATGACCATCGAGTAGCGGGGGATGAACCGGCCGGGGTGTCTCTCCTCGAGACGGAAGGAGAGGTCCTTCTTCAGCTGGAACTTCGGCTCGCGCACGGTCGACCGCATCTCGACGTAATTCTCCAGGGCCATGTCGGCGATCGCGGCGGTGTTGGGCCGGCGGTGCTCTTCGAATTCCGCGAAGACCTCGTTCCACGGGCGATCCGGATTCTCGAGACATCGGTCGAAGGCGCCGCAGTCCTCGAACGCCGCGTTCATGCCCTGGCCGTGGAAGGGAACGATCGCGTGCGCCGCATCGCCGAGGACGAGCGCGTGGTCCTCGAACGACCAGGGCTCGCAGCGGATCGTCTCCAGGTGGCCGGTGGGATTGCCGAAGAAGTCCTCGGTCAGGCTCGGCATGAGGGGAATCGCGTCGGCGAACCGGCGTTCGAAGAGCGCGCGGACCGCCTCGGGAGTCGTCAGGGCCCGGAAGCTCTCGACTCCCTGCTGCGGCAGGAAGAGTGTGACGGTGAAGCTGCCGTCGGTGTTGGGGAGCGCGATCAGCATGTATTCGCCCCGCGGCCAGATGTGCAGCGCGTTCTTCTCCATGCGGAATCCGCCGTCCTCCGCCGGGGGAATCGAGAGCTCTTTGTAGCCGTGGCCGAGCGGCTCCTCGTCGAGCCGTCCCCCGGTCCGTTCCAGGATCGCGGCGCGGACCGCCGAGGCGCTCCCGTCCGTTCCGATGACGACGTCGTAGGGCGTCGCCTGCGGCAGCACCCGGCGGTTCGCGAAGTCGATCCCGCCGACGGTCTCACCGAAACGGATCGAGACCCTGCCGGTCTCTTCGGCGGCGTCGAGAAGAACGCGCATTGAGGCCCGCGCGCGATACCGAGTCGATGACCTCGTGCGGCTTGTTGCCGTAGGGAATCAGCTTGAGCCGTCCCTCCTCGTCGTGCAGCATCCTTCCCGCCATCGGAATGAGCTCGGGGCGGACCCTGTCCATCACGCCGACCTCTTCGAGTGCCGCGATGCCGCGATTGGCGAGCGCCAGGTTGATCGAGCGCCCGGCGGACGTCAGCGCGCCCGTCTTCCGGGGATCGAGGCGGCGCTCGAGGAGCGTCACGCGGCGCCCGCGCCGGGCGAGGAAGATCGCGAGGAGGGAGCCGGCGAGACCGGCGCCGACGAGCGTGATCTCGGGGGTGGAGCGAGGGGTCTTCATCGCGGTGGCCGCAGGCCCACCCCGGTCGTAAGGGCGGCCCTTGCGGCCGCCCGCACCCGCGCGGGTGGGTGCGCGCGGGGACTAGCCCCGCCCCTGCAGGGGGACGCGATTCCTCGTTCAGTCACAGCGCATCCCGCAGAATCTCGACGAACCGGTAGACCTCCTCGTACCGGTTGTACAGCGGCACCGGCGCCACGCGGATCACGTCCGGCTCGCGCCAGTCGCAGGTGACACCGGAGGCTTCGATCTTCTCGAAGATGGCTCTTCCCGGTTCGCTCGACTTCACGCGAATCGACAGCTGGCATCCCCGGTGACGCGGATCGATCGGCGTGAGGATCTCGATCGATTCGCCGACTTCCCGCTGGAGCAGCCAATCGAGGTAGCCCGTCAGGCGGAGCGATTTCTCCCGCAGCGGCTCCATGCCTCCGGCCTCCATGAAGACGTCGAGCGAGGCGCGGATCGCCGCGAGCGACAGGATCGGAGGGTTCGAGAGCTGCCATCCCTCCGCGCCCGGGATCGCCCGGAATCCGCGCTCCATCCGGAAGCGCGACTTCTTGTCGTGGCCCCACCAGCCGGCCAGGCGCGGCAGATCGAGCCGTGTGCCGAGACGCTCGTGGACGAAGCAGCCACCCACCGAGCCCGGGCCCGAGTTGAGGTACTTGTACGTGCACCAGACGGCGAAGTCGACGTTCCAGTCGTGGAGCTGCAGGACGAGGTTCCCCGCGGCATGCGCGAGGTCGAAGCCGACCACGCAACCCTTCGCGTGCGCGAGCCGCGTGATCGCCTCGATGTCGAAGGCCTGGCCCGTGTAGTACTGGACTCCCGGAAGAAGGACCAGGGCGATCGTCTCGCCGTCGCGCTCGAGGACCCAGGCGATGTCGTCGAGGTCGATGGAGTGCCGACCCTCGCGCGGCCGCAGCCGCCCGACGACGTCCGACGGGTCCAGTCCATGAAAGAGGGCCTGCGACTCGATCGCATAGTCGTCCGAGGGGAAGGCATGCTCCTCGAGAAGGATCCGGTGCCGCTCGCGGGTCGGCCGGTAGAAGGTCGCCAGCATCAGGTGCAGGTTGACGGTGAGCGAGTTCATCGCGACGACTTCGCTCGAGTGTGCCGAGGCCGAGGCGCCCACGAGCCGGGCCATCGGCGGAGCCAGGAGCTCGTGGTACGGCATCCACGGGTTCTCGCCGGAGAAGTGCGCCCGGACGGCGAGCCGCTTCCACTTCTCCAGCTCCTCCTCGACGTACTTCGGCGTTCTCTTCGGGAGAAGCCCGAGCGAATTGCCGGCGAAATAGATCTCTTCGTCGCCGTTCTCGCGGCGGGGGACGTGGAACTCTTCGCGGAACCGTCCCAGCGGGTCGTCCTGATCCAGGGCGACCGCGAACTCGCGTCCGGTCTGGAACGGCCCGGTCGTCCCGCTCACCGCTCGGCCGAGTCCCACGGTGCCGCGAAGCGCGCCTGGGGAAGCCCGAGCCACTCGAGCGCCGTGCCGTGCAGGAGGCGCGCGCGGGTCTCCTCCTCGAATCCGCACGCGTCGATGAGCGCTCCCGGGTGAGCCTCGCCGAGCGGAAAGGGATAGTCGCTGCCGAGGGCGATCCGGTCGGCGCCCATCAGGTCCACGAGGTGGCGCAGCATCTGCGGATCGTGCACGAGCGAGTCGAGGTAGATGCGCTTCAAATACTCACGCGGCGAAACGTCGTTGGCCACGGCGCACAGATCGGGCCGAACGTCGAAGCCGTGGGCGATCCGCCCGATGGTCCCCGGGAAGGCGCCGCCGCCGTGGGCGAAGGCGATGCGCAGGGCCGGCAGCCTCTCGAGCACGCCGCCGAAGATGAGCGAGCAGATCGCGAGCGAAGTCTCCGCGGGCATCCCGACGAGCCAGGGAAGCCAGTAGCGCGTCATTCGGTCCCGCCCGGCCACCTCCCACGGGTGGACGAAGACGGCGGCGCCGAGCGAGGCCGCCGCCTCGAAGATCGGAAAGAGCTCCGGGCTGTCGAGATTCGCGCCGTTGACGTTCGTTCCGATCTGGACTCCCGGGAGACCGAGATCCCCCACGCAGCGCTCGAGCTCCCGGATCGCGAAGTCGGGACTCTGCATCGGGATCGTCGCGAGACCCGTGAAGCGCGTGGGATGCGCCGAGACGATCCCGGCGATGTGATCGTTCAGGCGCTTCGCGAGCTCGCGCGCGATGTCAGGTTCCGCCCAGTAACTGAACATCACCGGCACCGTCGAGAGAACCTGCACGTCGACGCCGGAAGCGTCGCATTCGGCGAGCCGCGCCGCGACGTCCCAGCTGTTTCTCTCGATCTCGCGAAACACGGAGCCGTCGATGATCATGCGCGCGCGGCCGCTGCCGGGGGTCGAATGCTCGATCCGGACGAATCGTTCGCCTCCCGGGTCCCCTCGGAAGTCGGGCAGCGTCTCCGGAAGGATGTGGGTGTGGACGTCGATCTTCAGCAAGTCAGGCGCCCGGCAGAGCGGGCCTGGGCATCACCGTGCCGCACTTCCTGCAGGTGCGGTTCTTCTCGTCCGCGAAGAACCGGTCGAAGATGGGCGGAAAGTCCTTTTCGACGTCGTGGAGAAGGAAGAACTGCTCGAACAGCAGGGTCGTGCAGCTGTCGCAGTACCACTGGAGCCCGTCCTTCTCGTGCGGGAGGCGCTTGCGCTCGATGACGAGGCCCACCGAATTGGCCGTCCGCTGCGGCGAGTGGGGCACGCGTCCGGGGAGGAGAAAGACCTCGCCGGCGCGAATCGGGATGTCCACGACCTTTCCGTCCTGGATCGTCTTCAGGACCATCTCGCCTTCGAGCTGGTAGAAGAACTCGGGCCCCTCGTCGACGTGGTAGTCCTTGCGGCTGTTCGGTCCACCGACGACCATGACGATGAACTCGTCGTCCTCGAAGACCTTCTTGTTGCACACCGGGGGCTTCAGGAAGCTCCGGTTCTCGTCGATCCACCGCTGGAAGTTCAACGCCTTCGTCAGCATGCCGTTCCTTTCGTAGTATATGCGGCGTGAATTCCGACCCGAAGACTCCCGCTGCCTTTACCGTCTCGTCGCGCGCGCCGCGGCCGCTCGGTCCCTATCCGCACGCGCGCCGTGTCGGGAATCTGCTCTTCCTCTCCGGCATCGGCCCGCGGCATCGCGAGACCGAGCAGATTCCCGAGGGCATCGAGGCTCAGACGCGCGCGTGCATCGAGAACGTGAAGGCCATTCTCGAGGATGCCGGGAGCGCGCTCGAGAGGGTCGTCGACGTGACCGTCTTCCTGACGGCACATCGATCGCGACTTCGCCGCGTTCAATCGGGTCTACGGCGAGTTCTTCGGCGAGATCCGGCCGACGCGAACGACCGTCGGCGTGGTGGCGCTCCCGGTGCCGATCTCGGTCGAGCTGAAGGTCATCGCGGAGCGCTGAACCGCTCGCCGGGGAACTACCGGGGAGTCTGAAACTGGAATCCCATCCGGCTCCTCACCTCGGGAGGCAGCCTGGGAAGCGCCGACCGCGGAATGAAGAAGCTCGCGAGCGCCGAAAGGTCCGCGAAGACGCGGTGGCGCTCGGCCGCGCGGTCGAGATATTCGTGACCCGAGGTGCCGCCGGTGCCGATGCGGGTGCCGATCATCCGCATCGCCATCTGGGCGTGGCGCTGGCGCCAGGTCGTGAAGTTCCTCTCGACGTCGGCGAGCAGCGCCAGCAGCCGGAAAGGCATGTGCAGGATCGGCTCGTCCCGATACAGGTGGATGAGGAGCGCGGCCTGGAGCGCGCGCCTGGAGAAGTGGCGTCCCGGGGACGCGTCGGGCTCGCCCGCGCCCGGTTGGAACAGGTCCGCGAACTTGGCCGCCGTCGCTTCGATGCCGCCCAGCTGCTTCGCCTTCTCGTCTTCCGTCAGGGTGGGGTTCGAGCGGATCGAAGCGCGGTCGGCGGCGAGCATGGCGTCAACCGCGCGCCGATACTCGCGCCAGAAGTCGAAGTCGCCGAAGTGGAGGAAGGGTGTGCGCTCGAGCCAGCCCTCGATCAGGTCGAAAAGCGAGGGCTCCTTCTCCGAGGCCTCGACCCGCGCCGCGTCCTCGCGGGTGAAGCGCGACGTATAGGGAGCGTCGTTAATCTGCAGGCGATCCCGGCGCTGCATGCCCAGCTTGTTCTCGATCAGCCGGAACTGCACGCTCTGAAAGCCCGAGGCCGGGAACAGGTCGTCCCGGAAGTCGAGGAAGTCGAGAGGAGTCATGGTCTCCAGGACGTCGACCTGCTGAATCAGGACGCGCTGAATCTCGACGATCCGTCCGCACCGCAGGACCGCCTGTCCGAGCGCCTCCTCCGGGACCGACGCGCCGCGAAACGTCGCGAGCACCGCGTCGAGCTCCCACAGGATCTGCCTGAACCAGAGCTCGTACGCCTGGTGCACGATGATGAAGAGCATCTCGTCGTGCGCCGGCCGGCCGTGCACGGCGCTCTCCATCCGCTGGCAGGAGAGCAGCCGCTGGAGCTGGAGGTAGTCCGCGTAGTAGAGGGGACCGCGAGGCTTCTCGTCTGGCATCTGGGCTCGCTTCGTACCATGACGCACGGAGCGATTCAAACCGGGGACATGGAGCCGTCATCCCGAGTCATCCCGAGCGATAGCGAGGGATCCCGCTCTCGGCAAGCTCCGAGCCGCGGCATTCGTCGGCGCGTCGAGTCCGGGATCCCTCGTCGCTGCGCTCCTCGGGATGACAAGCGAAGGTGTCATCCCGAGCGCAGCGAGGGATCCCTCTCTACGCCTCAGTGTGACTTCAAAGGGATCCCTCGTCGCCGTGCTCCTCGGGATGACAACGTGCCGCGATAGGATTTCCTCGCCGTGAAACGGATCCTCAACTTCATCGACGGCCAGTTCCGGCCGCCGTGCTCGGGGCGTTACCTGTCGGACGTCGAGCCGGCCACGGGGAAGGTCATCGCGGAGATCGCCGACAGCGGTCCCGAGGACGTCGATGCCGCGGTGGCCGCGGCGTCCCGCGCGTTCGAGGCGTGGCGGAAGACTCCCGCCGAGGAGCGGTCCCGGCTCCTGCTCCGCGTCGCCGACCTCATCGAGGAGAACTTCGACGAGCTCGCGCGGCTCGAATCGGAGGACAACGGGAAGCCGATCGCGCTCGCCCGCCGGATGGACGTGCCGCGCGCCGTCCTGAACTTCCGCTTCTTCGCGACGGCGATCTTGCATGCCGAGACGACCGCCCAAATGACGGACGATCGCGCGCTCAACTACACCCTCCGGCAGCCGCTCGGCGTCGCGGGACTGATCTCGCCGTGGAACCTGCCGCTGTACCTGCTGACCTGGAAGATCGCGCCGGCCATCGCCGCGGGGAACTGCTGCGTGGCGAAGCCGTCGGAGCTGACGCCGCTGACCGCCGACCGTCTCGCCGCGCTCGTCGTGGAGGCGGGCATTCCCGCCCGGCGTCGTCAACGTCGTGCACGGCACCGGCGCGAACGCCGGCCGCGCTCTCACGTCGCACCCGAGGGTCCCGCTCATCTCCTTCACCGGCGGCACGAAGACGGGCGCCGACGTGATGGCCCACGCGGGACCGCTCTTCAAGAAGGTGTCGCTCGAGCTCGGCGGCAAGAACCCGAACGTCGTGTTCGCCGACGCCGACCTCGACCAGGCCGTCGCCACGTCGATCCAGTCGAGCTTCGCCAATCAGGGGGAGATCTGCCTCTGCGGATCGCGCCTCTTCGTCGAGAAGCCGATCTACGACGAGTTCCTCGACCGCTTCCTCGCGGGCACGAAGAAGCTCCGGATCGGCGACCCGCAGGACGCGTCGACCGACGTGGGCGCGCTCGTCAGCGAGGCGCATCGGCGCAAGGTCGAAGGCTACGTCGCCCTCGCGAAGGAAGAGGGCGGCGACGTTCTCATCGGCGGAAGGCGTCCGGGGGATCTCCCGGAGCGCGTCCGGGACGGCTACTTCCTCGAGCCGACGGTGATCACCGGCCTCGACTGCAACCGGCGCGTGATGCAGGAGGAGATCTTCGGTCCGGTCGTGACCGTCACGCCGTTCGATTCTCCCGAGGAGGCGATCGCGTACGCCAACGGCACTCGGTACGGACTCTCGGCGAGCATCTGGACCCGGGACCTCCAGAAGGCCCACCGGGTCGCTGCGGCGATCGAGACCGGCACGGTGTGGGTCAACACGTGGCTGCTGCGGGATCTCCGCGTTCCATTCGGCGGCATGAAGGAGAGCGGCGTCGGGCGAGAGGGCGGGTTCGATTCGCTCGCGTTCTTCACCGAAGCGAAGAACGTCTGCATCAAGCTGTGAGGAAGCGGCGGCTCAGGTTCTCGACTCGCCCGGCCGAAGGCTCTAGCCCCGCAGCGCCTCGACCGGGTCCGTCCGCATCGCGCGCCAGGCGGGCACGAGGCACGCGGCCAGCGCGGCGGCCAGCATCACGAGACACGCGAAGGCGAAGACCATCGGGTCGCGCGGGCTGACCCGGTACAGCAGGTATCCGAGGAGCCGCGTGAGACCGACCGCGGCCGCCGTCCCCAGCACGATTCCCGTGGCGGCGAGCCTCAAGCTCCGGGACATCACCGAACGCATCAGGTCCGGCGCCCCGGCTCCGAGCGCCATTCGAAGCCCGATCTCCCGTTTGCTCTGCGAGACCGCGTGCGAGACGACGCCGTACAGTCCGACGGCGGCGAGCAGCAGCGCCACTCCGCCGAAGGCGGCGAGGAGCGTCACCGCGACGCGCTGCGGAGCAGCCGAGCGCCGGACCTGCTCGCGCATCGTGATGAGCTCGGTCGGAGCCAGGTTGCGGTCGAGGGTCTGGATCTCCCGCTCGAGCTCCGCCGCGACCGGCTCCGGCCGCATCGAGGTCCGCAGATACAGGACCGCGGAAGCCGAAAAGCTCTGGCGGAGCGGAAGGTAGAAGAAAGGCTTCGGCGGCTCGAGGAGCGTCTCGTAGCTCGACTGGCGCGCCACGCCGACGACGCGGACCGGCCGGCCGTCGGCGCGGAAGGTCCGATCGATCGGGTTCTCGCCGCCGAAGTACCGCGCGACCATCGCCTCGTTGACGACGGCGACGGCCGCGGACTTCTCGTCGTCTTCTCGCGTGAAGTCCCGGCCGGAGACGAGCGGGATCCCCGCGGTCGCGAAGTAGGACGGGCTCACCTCGTTGAAGTCCACGGTCGGCTGCTCGTCGGGCCGGGGCCTGTAGCCCTCGGTCTCGATCGATGCCGACGAGTACGTCCGATAGCCGAACGGGCGGATCCGGGAGAGGGCGGCGGATCGGACGCCCGGAATCGAGCGCACGCGCGCGAGCAGCGCGTCCTGGAACAGCTGCGCGCGCGGCCGGTCGTAGCCGGCGGAGGCGAGCTCGACACCGGTCGTGAGGACGTCCTCCGTCGCGAACCCCGGCCGGGCATCGCGGATCCGCCGCATGCTCAGGAGGAGAAGGCCCGCGCCGACGAGAAGCAGGAACGAGAGCGACACTTGCAGGACGACCAGGCTCGAACGCAGGCGCAGGCGGCGGCCCTGCCCCGCGACGACGCCTCCGGACTCCGAGCGCAGCGCGCCGGCGAGATCGATTCGCCGCGCCTGGATCGCCGGGACGAGCCCGGCGAGCACGGTCGCGACGACGCACACGGCGATCGAGACGGCGAGGACCCGCCCATCGATCCTTCCGGTGAGGCTCATGGGAGTGCCTCGGGGCGGAACGAGCAGCACGAGGGCGTTGCGCAGCCAGTACGCCGCGGCCAGGCCGCCGACGGCGGCGAACACCGAGAGGACGAGGCTCTCGACGAGGAGCTGCGCCGCCAGCCGCCCGCTTCCGGCGCCGATCGCGAGCCGAACGGTCATCTCCCGCCGGCGCGCGAACGCGCGGACGAGCAGCAGGTTCGCGACGTTCGCGCACGCGATGAGCAGGAGGACGATCGCGACGCCGAGCGCGATGCGAAGCGTCGGGAGAAGCGCACCGGCGTTGTTGAACGGCGACCGCCAGAGCGGCAGGAGTCGCACGCCCCGGCCGCGGTCTGTCGCCGGGAAATCCCGCTCCAGCCGCTTCGCGGCGGCTGAGATCTCCTCCTGCGCCTGAGCGAGCGTCGCTCCGGGCCTCACCCGGACGAAGCCCTCGATCCAGCGTTGGCCCCGATCCTCCAGCTTGTACACGTTCGACTCGAACGTCTCCTGCATCGACACCGGGACCCAGAACTGGAACGCATACCCGACGAAGGTGCCGAAGAACCCTTTCGGCGCGACGCCGACGATCGTGTGCTCGATCCCGTTCATGCGCTGCGTTTTTCCGAGGATCGCGGGATCTCCATTGAAGCGGCGCTTCCAGAGCTGGTAACTGATCACGGTCACCGGGTGGGCGTTCCGGCCCGTCTCCTCGACCGGCTCGAAGCCGCGCCCCAGGAAAGGCCTCACGCCGAGCGCGTCGAAGTAGTTCGCGGAGACGAGGCTGCCGCGCACGCGCTCGGCCCGGTCGCCGATCGAAAGCGTGGTGGCGGTGATCTTCTCGGCGATGGGCTCGTAGAGCGTGCCGCTCCGGTGGAGGTCGACGAAATCCGGCCAGGAGATCACGTCGAAGTCCGGCGACCCGCGCGAGGTCGAGGCCAGCGCGAACAGGGTTTCCTGGTGCGCGACCGCGGGGTAGGGCCGGAGCAGGATTCCCTCGATCCAGCCATAGACCGCCGCGTTGGCGCCGATGCCGATCGTCAGGCAGAGGATCGCGAGCAGCGCGAAGCCGGGCTCGCGACGAAGCAGGCGGAGGCCGAAGCGGACGTCCTGCGCCAGCTGCTCGAGCCGGACGCCGCCCCAGGCTTCCCGGGTGAACTCCCGCACGAGCGCGACGTTGCCGAACTCGCGCCGCGCGCCGGCCGCCGCCGCCTCGGGCGATTCGCCGCCGGCCACCCGCTCCTCCTCGGCCATGCGGAGGTGCGCGCGGAGCTCCTCGTCGAGCTCGTCCTCTCGGCGCGCGCGTCCGCGGGTAAACGGCCAGCGGAACCTCACGACTCGCGCTCCGCCGTGCGCGCCAGGATGGCGGCGATCGCGTCGGCGAGCTGCTGCCAGCGCGAGCGCTCGGTTCCCAGGAGCTTCCTGCCGGCGGCCGTCAACCGGTACACGCGGACGCGCTGCCGGTTTTCCGAGGTCTTCCACTCGGCCGAGATCGCGCTGCGGCGCTCGAGCCGGTGCAGGGCCGGATACAGCGAGCCGGTCTCGATCCGCAGCGCGTCTCCCGAGGCCGCGCGGAGCCGCTGCGTGATGCCGTACCCGTGGTCCGGTCCCCAGAGCAGCGTCTGGAGGATCAGGAGATCGAGGGTCCCCTGAAGGAGCTCGATGCGGGAGGCGGATGCCTTCCTAGGAGGCATGTAGGGATCCTACATCCCTGGGATGCAGGGTGTCTATGCCCGCCCCGCAGTGTGAGTCCTGATTATGCTGACTTCCCGACGAGACAGGCGTCCTACTTCGTCGTCGAAAGCGCCGCCTTGAAGGTCGCCGTGTATTCCCACTTGTCTTCGCCGAAACTTCCGTGGCCCGAGACCTTTCCCTCAACCTGCGAGTCGTCGAAGCGGCCGGACTCGAAGCTCTGCTGGTCGGCCCGGTTGACGATCGCTCCTCCGAACTCCTTCGCATAGATCCATCCGGTTCCGGAGGGCTTCTTGTCCAGACCGATCGTCACGGAGACACCGTGGATCTTTCCGTCGCGGGCCATGTCGGTCAGCTCCAGCCGATACTTGTCGTCCAGGATGCTCCTGGGGACCTCGTTGTCGGTAAGGAGAACGACGACCACCGTCTGCTTCTGGTCAGCCGCGTTGGGCTGACGGCGGGCGTAAACGTGCGCGAGCCTGTAAGTCTTGCCTCCCGCCGTCATCGAACCCGTGACCGAGCCGGAGTCTGCGGCGGCGCCGGCGACCGGCAGACCCAGGAGCGCGGCCGCGGCGAAGACGAGTAGCCCGCGTGTGATCGTCCGATCCCGTGTGCGCATCGAAACCTCCTTCGGGGTCAGTCCTGATTTGCTGACTTCGACCTAACGGCGCAAACAGCTCTTTCGTCGGCTGACGCCGGTCAGGCCGGCGCCAGCAGATCCTCGATCTTGACCGGCAGCTCGCGCACGCGGATGCCGGTCGCGTGGTGGACCGCGTCCGTGACGGCGGCGGCGAACCCGGCCAGGCCGATCTCTCCAATCCCGCGCGCGCCCAGGGCGTTCATGTGCATGTCCGGGAAGTCGAGGAAGTGCACGTCGATCGGCGGCACGTCGGCGTTGACCGCCATCACGTAGTCGGCCAGGTTGCTGTTGATCGGGGCGCCGAACTGGGCGTCGTAGGTCGTGTGCTCGAGCAGCGCCATGCCGATGCCCATGACGACCGACCCCTCGACCTGGTTACGGCCGGCCAGAGGATTGACGATCCGGCCCGCGTCGATGACCGTCACGACGCGGCCGACGCGCAGCCGGGCGATCTCGGGCTGCCAGGTGACCTCGACGAAGTGACAACCGAAGGAGTGCGTCGAGAACTTCGCGTTCGGGTCCCCGAAGGTCGCCTCGGACTTGCCATGGCCCGAGACCAGCCGCAGGTTGGCGCGTCGAAGCACGTCCCCGAAGGGGACTCCCCGGGAGGGGCCGTCCGCCTTCACGAAGACCCGGCCGCCTTCGAATGCCAGGTCGTCCGCGGCGCGCTTCTCGAAGGGCGATCCGGGGGTGCGGGTGGCGATGGCCCGCAGCGAGGTTCCGGCGCCGTCCGCCGCGGCGAAGACGGCGGGCACCACGGTCCCCGTCACCATCGAACCGCCCGAGATCGGTCCGGGCGGGAGCGTCGTGTCGCCCAGGACGACCTCGACCTCGTCGACCGGCACGCCGGTCTTCTCCGAAACGAGCTGCGCGAGGATCGTGTAGGTCCCGGTGCCGATGTCCTGCGTGCCACAGGCGACGCGGGCGGTCCCGTCGTCGCGGAGCTCGACGCTGGCCTCGGCGGGAAACCGCGCCGCGAGCCATGCGCAGGCCGCCATGCCCCAGCCGAGGGTCAGGCCGTCACGCTTCATCGAGCCGACCCCGGGCGTCCGCCTCGACCAGCCGAACTTCTCGGCGCCGAGCTGGTAGCACTCGAGCAGGTGGCGCGACGAGAAAGGGAGGCCGAGCGACTCGTCGATCTTCGGCTCGTTGACGACGCGGAGCCGGACCGGGTCGATCCGGAGCTTCTCGGCGAGCTCGTTCATCGCCGACTCGGTCGCGTAGAGCCCGGGGACGGCGCCGGGGCCGCGCATCGCCGTCGGCGAGCCGACGTTTCGCCGCGCGCGGCCGAAGGCCACGCGCAGGTTCGGCACGCTGTACATGAACGCCGTCGCCTCGCCGCAGTCTTCGTGGTAATTGTCGAGCATCGCCTGCGCGTTCACGTAGTCGTGCTGGAGCGAGACGAGTTTCCCGTCGGGCGTGGCGCCGAGGCGCACGCGCTGCTGGGTGCGGGGGCGATGGCCCACGGACTGGAACATCATCCGGCGGCTGACGACCAGCTTCACGGGCTTCTGGAGCTGGCGAGCCGCCGCGACGGCAATGGCACAGTGCGTCCACGGCCAGAGCTTGCTGCCGAAACCCGAACCGACGAACTTCGTGACGACGCGAACGTTCTCCTTCGGCAGGCCGAACATCTGCGCCAGGACGCCCCGGAGGTTGAAGACGCCCTGCGACTCCTCGTAGATCGTCAGCATCGATCCGTCCCAGATCGCGATCGCCCCCTGCAGCTCGATGGGGTTGTGCGTCTCGGTGGGCGTCACGTAGGTCTGGTCGACCTTGACCGCGGCGCCGGCGAACGCCTTCTCGGCGTCCCCGCGATGGCTCTGGAGGCGCGGCGTCTCCTCGAACGTGGTCGGCACGACGTCGGGCTCGTCGTCGGCCTGAAGGTGGGTGTCGACGTTCGGTTTCTGCCGGTCGTAGGTGGCGCGGACCGCGTCGGCGGCGGCCCTGGCGTTCTCGAACGTGTCGGCGACGGCGCAGGCGATGTACTGGCCCCAGTAGCGGATGACGTCGTCGTCGAAGGGCGGACGACGCTCGTCCACTATGCCCTCGAATCCGGGCCCGAGGGTCGACCGATAGATCTTTCCGACGTTGCCGCGATGGAAGACGGCGCGCACGCCCGGCATCTTCTCCGCGGCCGACGTGTCGAGCCCGACTAGGCGGCCGTTCGCGATCGCGGCTTCGACCGGAACGGCATAGAGCATCCCGGGGAAGCGGAAGTCGGAGGTGTACTGCGCCGTTCCGCTGACCTTCCGCGGGCCGTCCACTCGCGGCGTGGGGCGGCCGATCGGTGAAGAGTTCGGCGGGGGGAGCCCTGGCGTCGTCGGCATGGTCGCTCCTCGGTACTAGGTCGTCGCGGCCGTCTGCAACGCGTGCGCGAGGCACCGCTTCGCGAGCTCGACCTTGAATGCGTTTTCGCTCTGGGGTCTGGCGTCGCGCAGGGCCGCGTCCGCCGCCTTGCGAAAGCTCGCCGCGTTTGCCGGCTGGCCGACCAGCGCGGCCTCGGCCTCGGGAGACCGCCAGGGCTTCGTCCCGACGCCTCCCAGCGCCACGCGCGCCCGGGTCACGTTCCCGCCGCCGAGCGTGAGGACGACGGCGGCGGACGCGAGGGCGAACTCGTACGACGCCCGGTCGCGCAGCTTCAGATAGAGCTGCCGGTTCCCGGCCACGGGCGGCGGGAGCGTGACGTGCGTGATCAGGTCGCCCGGTTCGAGCACCGTTTCCCTCTGCGGCGTCCGGCCCGGGAGCAGGTGAAAGTCGCCGATCGGAACGGCGCGGGAGCCTCTTGGGCCTTCCACGTGCACGGTGGCTTCCAGCGCCACCAGGGCCACGTTCATGTCGGACGGGTTCGTCGCGATGCAGCTCTCGCTCGTGCCGAGGATCGCGAGCGTGCGGTTGAAGCCCGTGATCGCCGGGCAGCCCGTTCCGGGCTCGCGCTTGTTGCACGGCATGGCGGTGTCGCGGAAGTACACGCAGCGCGTCCGCTGGAGCAGGTTGCCGGCGGTCGTGGCCATGTTGCGAAGCTGGGCCGAGGCGCCCGAGAGGAGCGCCTGGGAGAGGACGGCGTAGTCCTTCTGCACGGCGGGGTGGTGGGCGAGATCCGAGTTGCGGACGGTGGCCCCGATTTTGAGGCCGCCGTCGGGCAGGACCTCGATCTTCCCGAGCGGCAGTCGGTTGATGTCGATGAGCCGCGACGGGGTTTCGACGTTCAGCTTCATCAGGTCGACCAGGGTGGTTCCCCCGGCGATGAACCGGGCCGACGCCGGCGCCCCCTGGGAAGAGGTTCTCGTCGGTGCGGCCATGCGGACCGCCCCCGCCGCGTCCCCGGGCCGAAGGAATTCGAAGGTATGCATGCGATCCTTCCCCGGGGCTAGGCGCCGGAGCCCCGCCGGACCTGCTGAATGGCGGCGACGATGTTCGGATAGGCCCCGCAGCGGCAGATGTTGCCGCTCATCAGTTCCTTGACGGCGGCGTCGTCGGGCCCGCAGGGCTCTTCGAGGAGCGCCACGGCCGACATGATCTGGCCCGACGTGCAGTAACCGCACTGGTACGCGTCGTGGGCAACGAACGACGCCTGCATCGGATGCAGGGCGTCCGGCGTGCCCAGGCCCTCGATCGTCGTGATCTCTTCGCCGTCGTGCATCACCGCCAGGGTGAGGCAGGAGTTGACGCGGCGGCCGTTGACGTGGACGGTGCACGCGCCGCACTGCCCGTGGTCGCACCCCTTCTTCGTGCCCGTGAGCGCGACCGTCTCCCGGACGCAATCGAGCAACGTGGAGCGGGGGTCCACCGCGAGCCGGTGCTCCTTGCCGTTGATGCGCAGGGTCACCGGAACGGCCCCGGCCGGGACCGTGGCGTCCGCGGAGCCTGCCGGCGTGTCGGGCACGGTGGTCGTCGCCGGCACCGCGGCGCGCCCCGCGATGGCCACGGCTGCGGCGGAAGAGCCGGTTCTCGAGAGGAATGCCCGGCGCGAGAGTTTCCGGCGGGCCGAGCGTGAGTCGTCACGCATAGAACCTCCGACTGGAGTGGATCGTAGTGCCTCCGCCGCCTTGAGAGCAGAGCTTCCGCCGAGGATTTCAAGCAATGGTCGGGCCAGCTTCCGGGTCCCCGGATTCCTCCGGATCGCCTCGGCCCCTTCGGTCCAGGGCAATTGTCCCGCCCATCCGGTCCCAATTTGGCCGAATCGGGACGGTGTTCCCATTGTCGGTGGACGGCGCGGGCGTGATCGTGGACATGAAAGGAGAGACGCCATGCTTTCCCACGATTACTCGTACTCCGAGATCCTGCAGAACTCGCTCAAGGTGGCCTGGACGGAGCGGCAGGTCCTGGAGGGCCGGGACTTCGACTACTCCAGGCGGTTCCTTCCCGACCGATTGGCCGGAGTCGACGGCATTCGCCGCCTGAACGACGCCGAGAAGCTCAAGCTGAACCAGATCATGGGCAACGCGTACTGCCACATCTTCGCCTTCGTGGAGGAGTACATCATTCCGCAGGCCCTGGAAGCCGCCGAGAGAGACATCTACGGCGACGAGACCCGGCTGCGGACGCTGATCCGTTTCGCCGAGGACGAGTCGAAGCACCAGGAGCTCTTTCGGCGTTCGACGGCGCTCTTCGAGAAGGGCTTCGGAGTCCGGTGCGGCCTGATCCCGGCCCGCGAGGAGGTCGCGAAGGCGGTCCTCGCGAAGTCGCGGCTCTGCAGCTACCTGCTGACCAGCATGATCGAGTGGTTCACGCAGACGCATTACGTCGAGCACGTGCGCGATCGGAGCGAGCTCGACCCGCTGTTCCGAGACCTCGTCCGGTATCACTGGATGGACGAGGCGCAGCACGCGAAGATCGATTCGCTCTTAATCGACGAGATCACGCGGGAGATCGGGGACGAGGATCGCGAAACGGCCGTCGACGAGCTGCTCGAGCTCGGCGGCGCGATCGACGGGCTGCTGTCGCAGCAGGCCGACCTGGATCTCGGCAGCCTCGAGAAGGCGATCGGACGGACGCTGTCGAAGGAGGAGAGAGCGGAGATCAAGCGGAGCACGCAGCGCGCCTACCGCTGGACGTTCCTCGTCTCCGGACTCGAGCATCCCCAGTTCGTCAAAATCGTGAGCGAGCTGACCCGCCGGGGACCGGCGAAGCTCGAGGCCGTCGCGCGTGCGCTGTCGAAATGACTGCTACGGCCGGAAGCCCCGGTCCCGCGCGAAGACCATGGCCTGCGCCCGGGTCCAGACGCCGAGCTTGTCGAAGAGGTTCGAGACGTGGTTGCGGACGGTCTTCTCGCTGATCTCGAGGCGCTCGCCGATGTCGGCGTTGGCGAGCCCCTCGGTGATCAGCGCGAGGATCTCGCGCTCGCGGGCGGTGAGGCGGGCGAAGGCGGCGTCCTCCCCGCGCGCCGACGGGCCGGCCTGGAGACCCATGAAGTCGAGGACGGCCTCCTGGAAGCGGCCCCACGCCGGCTCGTCCGCGAGGAGGATGTGGTTGCGCGAGTCGAGCTCGACGAACTGCGCCCCCGGGATTCCCGCGGCCGCGCGGCGTCCCTCCCGGACGGGACAGACCTCGTCGTCGCGCGTGTGGATGACGAGCGTGGGCGCCCGGATGGCTCCGAGCAGGTCGGTGACGTCGATCGTGGAGCGGGCCTCGAGCAGCCGCGCCGCCATTTCCCCGGTGCTCGTCCGGCGGCAGAGCTCGTTGAACCAGCCGATCTGGGCTTCACCGGCTCGGGGGACGAAGCGCGACGTGAAGACCTGGCGGAACACCGGATTCTCCTTGCCCCAGCCGACGCGCATCAGCTCGAGCATGGCGCGGTACTCGCGCATGCTCCTCGAATCCTCCCGCCGCGCCCATCCGCGGACGTAGCCCCCGTAGAGAATCATCTTCGAGACGCGTTCCGGATGCCGCGCGGCGTAGGCGATGCAGATCGCCGCGCCGGACGAGATGCCGAGCAGCGCCACCGGCTCCTGCAGTCCCGAGGCATCGACGACGGCCTCGAGATCGCCGACCCAGCGCTCGAACGACAGCTCGTCGACGTCGCGGTCCGTCATGCCGCAGCCGCGATCGTCCCAGCGCAGGAAGCGGAAGTGCTCGCCGAAGAAGCGGATCCAGTGTCCCCAGACCGGGCTCTCGAGCTCGTACTCGAGATGGCTCATCCAGTTCGACGCCTTGATCAGGACGGGACCCGCGCCGATCTCGGCCCAGGCCAGCTGGACGCCGTCTTCCGTGCGCAGGTAGCGGACTCGCTGACGCCGTTTCGTGTCCATCGCTGTCGAGCCCCGAATTGTAGTCACACGGGCCGGAATCCCGGCGGATAGACTTTCCCGCTTGCGGATCCTCGCGCGGCGCCGCTCGGCCACGGCTCTCCGGAGAGACGAGGAGGGGGAGAGCCCGCGCACGATCGTCATCGCCCTGCTCGCGAACTTCGTCATCGGCGTGGCGAAGCTGATCGCCGGGCTCGCCTCCGGGTCGAGCGCGATGATCGCCGAGGCGGCGCATTCCGCGGCAGACTGCTCGAACGAGCTGTTCCTCGCCCTCGGTCTCTACCGGGCGCGGGTTCCACCCGACGAGCGACATCCCTTCGGCCACGCGCGGGAGCGGTTCCTCTGGGCATTCATGGCGGCGATCGCGTCGTTCTTGATCGGCGGCTGTCTGTCGATCGGCATCGCGATCCGGGAGCTCGAGCGGCGCCACCCGGTCTCCGCCGGCATCGCGCCGTGGATCGTCCTCGCGATCTCGTTCGCGGCGGACGGCGCGTCCTGGCTGCAGGGATTCGGGCAGGCGCGTCGCCAGGCGAAGGACTACGGTCTCACGGTCCGCCGCTACATCGGCCGCGCGAGCGACCCGGTCGTGCTCGCGGTCCTCGTCGAGGACAGTGTCGCGCTCGTTGGACTCGCCCTCGCGGCGGCCGGACTGTTCATAGCCCGCGTCACCGGCTCGAGCGTCCCGGACTCGGTCGCGTCGCTCCTGATCGGGGTGCTGCTCGCCGGCACGGCGTTCGCGCTGGCGCGCCCCTTCGCCGATTTCCTGGTGGGCCGGTCGATCGCCCCTCCTCTGCTCGCGAGGCTTCGGGCGATCGTGGAAGGAGACAGGGCGATCGAGGAGCTCCTGCTCCTGCAGGCGGTCTACCTGGGTCCCGAGGAGGTGATCGTCCTGGGCAAGGCGCGCCCGTCGGCGGCCCTCGAGGTCGGCGAGCTCGTGCGCGCGATGGACGAGCTCGATCGACGGATCCGGAACGAGCTCCCCTTCGTCGCCGAGGTGTTCATCGACCTGACCAGGGGCCCAACCCGGCGGTCCTGAGGCGAGTCGAAGCGACACACCTTTGACTCGGCGCTCGGCCGAGTCATAGCCTCGACGCCTGGAGGAAAGACATGGCTGCGAAGAAAACTGCGAAGGGCCGTCGGTCGACGAAGAAGGTTTCCCCGAGGGCGAAGGCGGCGCCCCGCCGGTCCGGTAACGGACGCGACACACTGGCGCTGCGATCCGCCTCGCCGAGCTTCACGGTGAACGATCTCGAGAAGAGCCTGGGCTGGTATCGCAACGTCCTCGGATTCGGCGTCGAGGAGACCTGGAAGAACCCGGACGGCAAGGTCATGGGGGTCTCGCTCAAGGCCGGCGACGTGTCGTTCATGATCGGGCAGGACGACTGGAAGAAGGGGCGCGACCGGAGCAAGGGCGAAGGCTTCCGCATCTACTGCGAGACGAAGAAGAGCGTCGACGATCTCGCGAAGCGAATCGAGGCGAAGGGCGGCCGGCTGGACAGCGGGCCGACCGATCAGCCCTGGGGCGTGCGGGACATCACGGTCACCGATCCCGACGGGTTCAAGATCACGATCGCGCGCGCGACGCGGTAACTAGCCGGGGCCGCCCCTCTCACCCTGACCCTCTCCCCCCGATCGGGGGAGAGGGTCTGTCTTTTCCGGCACGAACGCCTCGCACGCGACGACCGGCTGGGGCGGGTACGTCCTCAGGATCGGGCAGCGGATGAACGTCGAGCGCTCCGTGTGGATGTACTGCGGCGGCGCCGCGCAGCGATGACAGAGGCTCTTCGGGAAGGGTTTTCGATCCACCTCGTCCTCGCCGGAGTTCTTCGAAGCCACCGATCTCGAGACTAATGCACCGTGAGTCGGTCCGCGGCGGAACGCCGCCTCCGTGGCATGATCCCCTCGAACGCTCGGCGGCCTCGGAGGTGCGTCATGAACCTCTGGCGAAAATGCGGCCTCGCGGCATGGATCGCCGCGGTCCTCTTCCCGGCGCTTCCGTGTCCCCGGGCCAGCGCGCAGGGCGCGCCGACGGCTGCTCAGGAAGCGCCAGGCTCGCTCATCGCGGTCCCGGCCGACGTCCCGGCCGACGCACGCCGCTACGCCGTCCGAATGGCCGACAACCGGGCCGGGGTGCTCGCCACGTGGACCTCCTCCGATGGCGCACGCCACAATTTTTTCGCGTTCAACGATCGAGGCCGCGGCCCGAACGTCACGACGCGCGTCGTCCTCGACGCATCCGGGCTCATCACCGAGCTCGATGCGACCGGGAACGACTACTACAAGAGTCCCGTGAACGAACGATTCCGTCTCGCCGAGGGGCAGGCAACGTGGAAGAACAAGGCCGAACACGGCGAGAAGGCGTTGCGCGCGCCGACTCTCTACGCGCCGCTCGATGCCACGGTGCCCGACGAGATCGAGAACGCCCTCCTCGCGGCTCCCGGTCATCGGCTGCCCCTCCTGCCGGAGGGGGAGGCGGCGATCGAGCGCGTCGAGGAGCGCGAGGTCGACATCGCCGGCCGCAAGGAGAAAGTCACGCTCTACGAGGACATCGGCTTCGGATTCACGCCGAGCCCCATCTGGCTCGACGAGAATCGCCGCCTCTTCGCCAGCGGCAGCGAGTGGTTCTCGATCGTCCGCGAGGGGGCCGAGTCCGCCTGGCCGGCGCTGCTCTCGGCGCAGAAGGCGCACGTCACCGCCCGCGGCGCCGAAACGACGAGGCGTCTCCAGAAGAAGCTCGGCGCGCCGCTCCTCATCCGTCGCGCGCGCCTGTTCGACAGCGAGACCGCGACCGTTCGCGAGGGCATGTCGATCCGGATCGTCGGCCCTCGCATCGCCGCCGTGGGGCCGGACGCGACCGTCGCGGCCATGCCCGGCGACGAGACGCTCGACGCGAGAGGAAGGATGGTCCTTCCCGGACTGTGGGACATGCACGTCCATCTCGGCGACTGGGACGATGGCGTCCTGCACATGGCCGCGGGCGTCACGACCGTGCGCGACATGGCCAACGACATCGACCACCTCGACGAGCTCGTGCCGCGATTCGAGTCGGGCGCGCTCATCGGTCCCCACGTGCTCAAGGCGGGCTTCATCGACGGGCGGGGGCCCTACCAGGGGCCGACGAAGGTGTTCGCGGACACTCCCGAGGAGGCGAAGGCCGACGTCGAGCGCTACCGGTCGCTCGGCTACGTCCAGATCAAGATCTACAGCTCGGTGAAGCCGGAGCTCGTTCCGGTGATCGCGGCGGAGGCGCACCGGTCCGGCCTCCGATTGAGCGGCCACGTGCCGGCGTTCATGACCATGCAGCAGGCGGTGGCGCAGGGATACGACGAGGTCCAGCACGCCAACTTCTGGTTCCTGAACTTTCTCTTCGACACGGTTCCGGACACGCGCACGCCCGAGCGCTTCACCGCCGTCGCGCAACACGCCGCCGAGCTCGACCTCGGGTCCGAGCGCGTTCGCGCGTTTGTCCAGTTCCTGCGGGACCACCACACCGTCCTCGATCCGACCGTCAACGTCTTCGACGACATGTTCGTGGCGAGACCCGGCGTCGTGGCGCCGACGCTGGTCGAGGTCGCGGACCGCCTGCCCGCACAGGTCCGCCGCGGCGCGCTCAACGGCGGTCTGCCGGTTCCCGAAGGAATGGACCAGCGCTACCGCGACTCCTACCTGGCCATGCTCCGCCTGCTGAAGATGATGCACGACGCCGGAGTCCCGATCGTGGCGGGCACGGACGCGCTCGCCGGTTTCGAGCTGCACAGCGAGCTCGAGCAGTACGTCGCCGCGGGGATTCCGGCGCCGAAGGTGCTCCAGATCGCGACGCTCGGCGCCGCGCGCGTGATGAAGCGCGATGGGGAGACGGGCTCGATCGCCCCGGGAAAGGCGGCCGACCTGATCCTGGTGGACGGCGACCCCACGGCGCGCATCGCCGACATCCGAAGAGTCGTGACCGTCGTCCAGGGAGGGAACATGTACGACGCCGCGGCGCTCTACGGGGCGCTCGGGGTGCGCCCGGCGACGGTCGCGGCCGTGAAGTGAGCTTCCGGCCGCGCGCCGCCGGCGAGACTAGGTCGTGGCGCGGGCGCCCTTGCCCTCGATCTCCTGGCGCAGCAGGTCCTCGACGTCGTCGATCTTGTCCGCGATCAGGTGGAGCTTCGCCGCGAGCCGCTGGATCTCGGCCTCCGACCGGCGATTGACGTCGAAGTCCATCTCGCTCCGGACGCGGTCCTTCTTGTCCTGGCGGTTCTGGCTCATCATGATGACCGGGGCCTGTATCGCCGCGAGCATCGAGAGGATGAGGTTCAGCAGGATGAACGGGTACGGGTCCCACGCCTTCCTGCCGAGGAACACGTTGACGATCGTGTAGATCGTGAGCCCGATCCCGAAAGAGATGATGAAGGTCCAGGAGCCCCCGAACGTCGCCACCGAGTCCGCGACGTGCTCGCCCCTCGTCTCGCGCTCCTCGATGATCTCGTTGGGGTTGCGCGCGGCGCGCAGGCGCACGAGCTGGTGCGCGTTGTGGTACTGGCGGCCGAGCACCGTGAGCATGTCCATCCCGGCGAGCGGCTTCCTCTGGAGGAGGGCCTCGATGTCGTTCCGATCGACCTCGACGCAGACGGACTCTTCCCACGCGAGCGCGTTCGTCTGGTGCGGCGTCCCGTCGAGCATGGATGCGAAGCCGAAGAACTGGCCGCGCGTCGGCTCGTCCACGACGACCTCCTGGTGGTCCTCGTCGACCGTCGTGACCCGGACGTGGCCGGAGATCATCACGTAGGCTCGCTCGCCGGGGTCGCCGGCCTTGTAGATCCGCTGGCGGGGCGCGAAGTGGCGCAGCTCGACGTGGGCGGCGAGCACCGCGAGCTCGTCGTCGTCGAGGAGGGAGAACAGGGGAACCTGGCGCAGCTCGTCGGCGTGGCACGGCATGGCTTCCTCCGTCTTCGTGTCTTTGCAGCGAACTCTACGCCGACGGGAAGGGCGCGGCGTGAAGAACCGGAGTCGCCGGCCCCGCGCAATGACCACGGCCGTCTCGCGCGCCTTCTCCCGCTGACCGCCGGCCCTCTCCCGCCGCCGGGGGAGGGGCTTCGATTCGCGCACAGCGCCCTCTCCCGGCGGGAGAGGGCCGGGGTGAGGGCCGCCTGTCCCTCTCCGTCTACTTCGCGGCGGGTTTCGCGTTCCGCGGGTCGTCGGCCGGGTTGACGTATTTGAACTCGACCGGTCCCTGTCCGTAGAGGACGATCTCGGCTCCCGACGCTCCCGCGTACGCGTAGTGATTCATGCCGGTCGGCGCCAGCGCATAGCCGCCGACCTGGATCATCTTGTTTCCCGCCGCGGTCTTCGACAGCTTGTCACCCATGCCGAACGTCATAGCGCCTTTGGTGACGACGACGTTCTCGTCGGTCGGGTGGGAGTGGCCGGGGATCAGGTAATTCGCCGGGAAGCGGAGGCGCACCGAGTAGAAGCCCGTGCCCATCGGATTGCCGGCGAGGACGGCGATCTGCGCTCCCGGAGGCAGCATCGGCGGCGCGGGTCCCCACTGGGCATCTTTGACCGTCGCGATGACGGGCGAGGGGGTCTGGGCGAGAACGGACGTGGCGGCGACGAGGAAGAGCGCAACCAGGCTCCAGGTCGAGAGCTTTTTCACTTGTCCTCCTTCACCCTGCGGGCTCTTTTGTCCGGACTTTATACGATGCCGACGACATCGACCTATTTCGGCGGCTCTTCGTTTCGCTCTCCGCCGTGAGGAGCGCCTCCTGCGCCTGCGCTTGCGCCGGTTTTCCCCACGCGTTGTCGAGCGCGATACGGGCCTTGATGGTTCTGATCCGGAACGTGTCTCCGCCCGCGCCGGCGGCCTTGAAATTGTCGGCGGCTCTCCGCAGCTGGTCGTCCGCCTCGGGATAGCGCTTCTTGGCCGTCAGGACCTCTCCCAGGCGAAGCCGGGAGAGCGACACCGGAATGCTCGCCTCGGGAAACTTGGCGAGCCGGATCTCCAGCCCGCGCCGCGCCGCGGCCTCCGCCTCGTCCAGTCGTCCCAGGTGAAGCAGGGCCCCCGCCTCGCCCGTCCAGACCGACGCCACGTCGGGGTGGTCCGGGCCCGAGAAATCTCGTCAGCCGGTCGCGCGCCTCGCGGTACTTCGCGAGCGCCGCGGCGTCGTTCCCGGCGCCCATGTACACGCTGCCGAGGTTCGCCGTGGTCCGCGCGACGGGTTCGGCGTCGTCGCCGAGGGCGCGCCGCCGGATGGCGAGGACCTTCTCGAGCTGCTCCGCCGTGCGGGCGTACTCGCCCTTCCGGTACCAGATGTTGCCGAGGTTCTCGAGGCTGCTCGCGTACTCGGGATGGTCTTCGCCGAAAACACGGAGGCTGATCTGGAGCGACTCCGCGAACGTCTTCTCGGCGGCGTCGTAGTCGCCGAGCTGCGTCTGCGCCACGGCGAGGTCGTTCAACGCCGACGCGAGCAGCGGGCCATCGTCGTGCAGTCCGCGCAGGATCGCGACCTGCCGGCGGCCCTCCTCGAGCGCGCGCTTCCAGTCTTCCTGCTCGGTGTACAGGCTCCCGAGCGTCCGATGAGTGTCTTCGGCTTCGCGGCTATCCGGTCCGAAGATCCGCTCCCGGATCGCGAGCGACTCCCGGGCGAGCGTCTCGGCCTCGGGGTAAGCACCCTTGTTGACGAGCGTCCGAGCGAGCTCGTTCAGCGCTTCCGCGGTCTCGGCGCTCTCCCTCCCGTGCCCCTTCTCGCCGGATCGCGAGCGCCTGCCGCAGCAGCTTCTCCGACTCGTCCGCTTTCCGTTCGACCTGGAGAGTCCCGCCGAGGGTCGTGAGCGTCTCGGCGACGCGGTCGGCGTCCGGACCCTCGGCCGCGATCCGCGTCTTCAACGCCGAGCGCAGGAGCCGCTCCGCGTCCGCATACTCGCCGAGGCCGTGATACGTCTTCGCGATCGTCTCGAGGACGTCCGCCTCGACGAGGGGCTGCCCCGCGAAAACGAGCCGTGCGCCTGCTTCTCCGCCTGCTTGAGCGCATCGACCAGCGAGACGCCGCGCGTGCCGCGCTGCCACGGGTCGGCGGCGCCGAGGGTCTTCTGCAGGAACTGGTTGATCGCCGTCGCGCGGGAGGCCTCCTGCGTCGCGCGGTCGCGCTCGCGGCGGATCTTGTCCGCCTGGACGGCGAGGAGGACCGCGACGCCCACGAGGAGGAGCAGGAAGGCCGCCGCGGTCGCGAAGCCGAACCGGTGCCGCGAGACCAGCTTGCGGACCTGGTACGCGGTGCTCGGCGGATGGGCGAGGATCGGCCGGTTCGCGAGGTATCGCTCGATGTCCTCGGCGAGGGCGTCGGCGCTCGCGTAGCGCCGGTCGGGATCCTTCTCGAGCGCCTTGCCGCAGATGGTCCAGAGGTCCGGGTCGAGCTTGTACCCGCCCTGGAACGCCTGCTGGATCGGCTTCGGCGGCTCGTCGATGATGGTCTTGAGCACGCCCATCAGCGAGCTCGTCTTCAGGTCGTACGGGAAGCGTCCGGTGATCGTCTCGTACATCGTGACGCCGAGCGAATAGACGTCGCTGCGCAGATCGATCTCGCGCGAGTCGCCGCGCGCCTGCTCCGGGCTCATGTAGGCGAGGGTGCCGCGGATGTCGCCCGCCTGGGAGAGCTGCGTCGCCTCGACGTCGGTGTCGGCGATGCGCGCGAGCCCGAAGTCGAGGATCTTCACGGTCGGCACGGGCGGTCCGCTGAGCGACGCCGCCGACGATCCCTCGGGCTTCTCGTCGGCGACCACGAGGATGTTCGACGGCTTCAGGTCGCGATGGATCACGCCGCGCTGGTGCGCATAGGCCACCGCGCGGCAGATCGTCGCGAAGAGCCGCAGCCGGTCGCGGAGCTGCGCGGGCGACGGGTGAGCGCCGCCCATCCGATCGAGGACGTACTGGTCGAGCGGCTCGCCGCGGACGAGCTCCATCGTGAAGAAGCTGAGTCCGTCGTCGGTCCGGCCGGCTTCGTAGAGCGCCGCGATGTTCGGATGGATCAGGCGTGCGAGCGTCTGGGCCTCGCGCCGGAAGAGGCGCAGCTGGATCTCGTCGGCGAGCCGGCCGCCCCGAAGGACCTTGAGCGCGACGCGGCGCTCGGGGTCCCGCTGCTCCGCTTCGTAGACGACGCCCATGCCTCCGCGGCCGAGGACGGAAACGATCCGGAAGCCGCCGATCTCGGACGGGGGAGGAAGATCCGGCGCGGCGTCCGGGAATCCGAGCGTCGGGAACTGGGTCTCGTTGGTCATCGTCGGGTGGACGGCATCGTATCGAGGAGTCGAAGACTTGTCCTCCTCGGAGCGCGTCGTCGCGATGCCGACGCGCCCCGCCCGGAGGGACGGGAGGATCTCTCGACCGATGAGCCTCAATGCGCGGCCTCCTCCGCGCAACCCTGTCCTTCGATTCTACGGAAACTGCAGTCCAAGAGCCTTCGAGAGGAAGACCGCCATCTGCCCGCGGGTGACGGGATTGTCCGGGCAGAAGTTGCCGCCTCCGCAGCCACCCGTGATGCCCGAAGCCGCGAGTGCTTCGACGAACTGGAAGAAAGGATGGCTCGTCGGCACGTCGCCAAAGGTCGCCGCCGGGGGCGCCGGACTGACCTGCAGCTGATAGCCGACCACCATCCCCGCGAGTCCGGCGGTGTGTCCCGGCGCCGTGCTGATGTTCGCGATCAGATAAAAGTGATTCATCGTGTTGTCGGCGATCATGTTCAGTCCGCTGGTGTCCACGGTGAAGGTCTTGCAGCCGGTCCCGTCGCTGAGAACGAATGGGTTGACGGCGGCGACGATGGTTCCGAGACGATCGGTTTCGATCAGCGACCCCTGCACGTAGCCCGACGACCCCGTGTCGTCGCAGGCATCCATGGCGAACGACTTGACGATGGCGCCCGAGGGAAGGCTGAGGGGCGCGGTGAAATAGGCGAAGGGAATCCCGGCGGTTCGCAGGACCCGTCCCGAGACGATGTTCGACAGCCCGGGCGACTGCGCATCGTAGTCCGAGACGAAAGCGGCTCCGGCAACCTGGACGTAGCTCACCTGGGTGGTCCCGTAGCTTTGACCCTCCGCGAGCACCTCGGTCGAAACGAGCGCGGCCAGAGCCGCCATCGGCAGAGCGATCGAACGCGATCTCATCTTGTTCCTCCTGGGCGGGTTCTCGCGGGAACTCCGCGAGCGCCTCATTTCAGCATCATCCACAGGTACGCGTACTGCAGCGCGGTGATTCTCGCGGTCTCCTTGTTGACGGCGCCGGTGCCGTGGCCGCCCTCCGGGTTCTCGAAGTAGTAGACCGGGTGCCCCAGCGCTTCGAGCTTGGCGGCCATCTTGCGGGCGTGGGCGGGGTGGACCCGGTCGTCGTGCGGGTTGGTCCAGTAGAACGGCGTCGGATAGTCGGCGTCCTTCTTCAGGTTCTGGTACGGCGACCATGCCTGCATGTAGGCCCAGTCCTCCGGCTTGTCCGGGTCGCCGTACTCGGCCATCCAGCTCGCCCCGGCGAGGAGGTGGCTGTAGCGCTTCATGTCGGCGAGCGGCACCGCCGCGACGACGGCGTGGAAGAGCTGCGGGTACTGGACGAAGGTCCCGCTGACGAGGAGGCCGCCCTGCGACCCGCCCATGATCCCGAGGTGGCGCGGCGACGTGATCTTGCGCGCGATGAGGTCCTGGGCGACCGCCGCGAGGTCCTCGAAGTTGTGGTGATGGTTCTGCTTCACGGCCGCCTTGTGCCAGGCGGGACCGAACTCGCCGCCGCCGCGGATGTTGGCGAGGACGAAGACGCCGCCGCGCGCGAGCCACGCGGCCCCCCGGGCGCCGTTGTAGCTCGGCAGCTCGGAGACCTCGAAGCCGCCGTAGGCGGTCAGCAGCGTCGGCGCGGTGCCGTCGTCCCTGACACCCCGGGGCCGCACGACGAAGTACGGGATCTTCGTGCCGTCCTTCGACGTCGCCTCGAGCTGCTCGGTCGTCATTCCCGTCGCGTCGAAGAACGCCGGCATCGTCTTCACTTTTTCGGGCGGGCCGCCGTTCTCGGACACCCACAGCGACTGCGGCGTCGTGAAGTCCTCGTAGGTGTAGAACCAGGTCTTCGACCAGTCGTTCATGGCCGCCAGGTCGGCGGCCCCGAGGCCGGGAGTCGGAATCTCGGTCCGCTGCCAGGCGGCGCTCCCTCGTCGAGCGAGAGCGCCGTGAGCCTGCTCTTGACGTTGTCGAGCGTCTGGAGCAGAACGCGATCGCGGGTGTTCCCGACGGCGGCGAGCGACACGCGCGCGCTCGGCTCGAAGAGCACCTCGAGCATGGGATGGCCGCGCCGCAGGTCGTCGATCCGGGCGGAGAGGAGCGACCCTTCGCGGTAGGTCTTGCCGTCCACCGTCCAGTCGCTCCGCAGCGAGAGCAGAAGCCGGCCGCGGAAGAAGGCGCGTATCCGGCTGTCGTCGGGAATGTCCAGCTTGACCAGCTTGTCGTCGGCGAGGAGGAAAGTTTCCTGACGGAAAAACGCGGGCACGCGCGTGATCACGTCGTAACGGCCGTCGGGCAGGATCTCCGTCTCTCCCGACGAGGCGACGTCTTCGACCTTGCCCTCATAGATCGTTTTCGCGTCCGCGAGCGGCGTGCCGCGCTTCCAGAGCTTCACGATGCGCGGATAGCCCGACGTCGTCAGTGAGCCGGGCCCGAAGTCCGTGCCGACCCACAGCGTGTCCAGGTCGCGCCACGCGAGCTGCGACTTCGCCTCGGGCAGGGAGTAGCCGCCGGCCACGAAGTCCTTCTTCTTCGTGTCGAACTCGCGGTAGATGTGCGTGTCCGAGCCGCCGGGGGAGAGATTGATCATGCACCGCTCGTAGGCGGGCGGCAGGCACGTCGCTCCGTGCCAGACCCAGCTCTTGCCGTCGGCCTTCGCGAGCGCGTCCACGTCGAGGACCGTCTCCCACTGCGGATTCGCGCTGCGGTAGGACTCGATCGTCGTGCGGCGCCAGATGCCGCGTTCGTGGACGTCGTCCTTCCAGAAGTTGTAGACGGTGTCGCCGAGGAGCTCGGGCGTCGGGATCTTTTCCTTCGAGTCGAGGATCTCGAGCGTGCGCTGGTAGATCGGCTCGTACTCGGGCCGCGCCTCGAGGACCGCGGCGGTTTTCGCGCTCTGCGCCTTCGCCCAGGCGAGCGCCTTCTCGCCCCCGACGTCCTCGAGCCACAGGAACGGGTCGTCGTCGCTGGCCGGAGCGGCCTTCATGACGGCGAGCCCCGCGATGAGGAGGACCAGCGCCAAGAAGGGCAGCCGATGCGCCGACGAGTTCGTCATCTGCGGATATTAACGGGGTCTCCCCGCCAGCCGCCAGAACTGGGCCTCGTCGAGAATCGTGATGCGGTGGCCCTTCTCGCGGAGGCGCTTGATCTCGATGAGCTTGCGTCCCGCGTCGCGGCCCGCCGCCTGCAGCGGATTCGGGCGGCCGCGCACGACGACGTTCGTCTTCGCGGAGGGCGCGCCGTGCACGGTCGCGCCGGCGCGCCGGGCGGCGCGCGCCGCCTCGCTCCGCTTGCGTGTCAGGATGCCGGTGAACGCGACGTGCGCGCCGTCGAGCGTGCGCAGCCGACCGGCCTTCAGCGGCGCCGGGGGATTGCGCAGGGCCTCGATCAGCTCCTGCGCGCTCTCGTACCGCTTGCCGCGCTCGCCGATGCAGCGGTAGACGATCTCCTTCAGGTGATCCGTGCAGCGGAGGCCGCGCACCTCGGCGGTGCGGATCCGCGCCTTCGCGGTGCCCTTCATCAGCATCCCGATCAGCTGTCCGACCTGGTAGACGTCGTCCCGCGCCTGCCACTTGGGAGCCGCCGCGTCCCGGATCTCGCTCGGCACGCCCCACGGGTTGAGCGTCTTCGTCCTGATGCCGCGCCGGTCGCTCTGGTGCCGCACGATGCCGAAGTCGCCGAGCTTCAGGCTGCCGTCATGGCAGACGAACACGTTCATCGGGGTGAGGTCCCGGTGGAGAAGCTGTCCGCGGTGCAGCCGCCCGAGGACCTCGAGGATGCCGGCGATCTCGCGCCGCGCGGTCTTCTCCGACCAGCCCTTCCGTGTCCTCGCGAGGAAAGCGCGCAGGTCGCCGAGCCGGGCGTACTCGAGCGCGAGGCAGTAGACGATGGCGCCGTCCGGACGCGCCATCGGAAACGCGTCGAACACGCGCACCGCGTGCGGGTGCCCCTCGAGCAACTGGCCGAAGTACGCCTCGCGCAGCCACCCGTCGATGTGCCGGCTCGCCTTCAGCGCGACGACCGTCGGGACCGAGCGCGAGGGCGTCATGCGCCGAGCGAGGTACGCCTGGCCGAAACCGCCCTGGCCGAGGAGGCTGTCGATCCGGTACTGGAGCCTCGACTCGGGACTCGCGACGATCTCCTGGGGCAGGAGCAGGGCCTTCCCGCGCGCGGCTCCCGCGGCGGAGAAGGACAGCGTCGTCGCCTTCGAGACTTCGGTCATGCGGAGATCCGGCGCCGAGTCTACCGAACGCGGGCCGACGCGAGCATCGGCTAGGGCGTCCAGGTCATTCCGGCGAGGATGCCCCACTGCGGGCTCTCGTACCAGCCGGTGAACATGGAGAACGCCAGGCTCGTCTTCGCACCGAGGGCCTGGGTGCCCCCTACGGTCAGCTGCAGCTGGCGGTCTTGGCGGTGGGCCGTTCGGATCTGCGCGCCGTTGATGTCGGCGCCGAGGTTGAGCCCCGGCGTGACGTCCATCGTGATCGACAGCCCCTCGGAGACGATCTTTCCCGGCGTCCGGATGCCGATCGCGCCGGTCAGCGTGTTGCCCTTGTTCTGGTAGCCGACGTTGGCGTGGACGACGATCCGGTCCGACAGCGACTTCTGCCCGATCGAGTTCACGACGAAGTCGGTGAACCCCGAGCCGAGCTGTGTAGCGGCATCGCCGCTCGGCACCTCGACGGCCGCGCTCATGGTGAAGGCCGGGCGCCAGCCGTGCGGGTCCTCTTCGAAGAACCGGTACTTGGCCGCGAAGTCGATGTCGCCGAAGCCGAAGGCGTCCGGCAGCTCGCCTGCCGTGTAGCGGTTGATGAGGATGATCGGAAAATCGACGTTGACCTCGAGGTTTCGCAGGAGTCCGTACTGGACGACGAAGTTGTTCGTGTCCTGCCAGTGATCGGGCGGCGGCGCTCCGCGGCAGGACGGCGTAGTAGTTCGAGTACTCGAGGTTGAAATGGCCCTTCGGCGTGACGTTGGCGTCGTCCGTCAGGAAGGGGAGCTGCGCCCGCGCCGCCGCCGCGACGGCCGCCAGACACAGGACGAGAACCAGCCTCCGGATCGGCGCCGCCTACCGGCCTTCGGCGCTCTGGCCCGCGAGCGTCAGGCAGGTGCTGCTCGCGCGCGCGACGAGGCTGCCGCCCTCGTCGAACACGTCGCACTCGACGAGTCCGACGGTCTTGCCCCGCTTGACGACCCGCGCCTCGGCGCGCAGGCGCGCGTTCCAGACGGGCTTGAGGAAGTTGATCTTCAGCTCGAGCGTCGTGAAGCTCTCGCCGTCGCCGAGCTCCGTGGCGTAGGCGATCCCCATCGCGGCGTCCGCGAGGTCGCACAGAATGCCTCCGTGGAGCGTCCCCATCGGGTTCGCGTGCTGCGGACCGGCGACCATCTCGAAGACGGCCTTCCCCGGCTCGTAGCGGACGATGTCCCAGCCGACGAGCCGCGCCGCGGGCGGGATCGGAATCTCCTTGCGCATCATCGCGTCCACGCGCTCGATGAGTCTCGCCATGCCGCCTCCCCGGGCGGTACGTTACAGGAGAGGAGTGGCGGCCGGCGCCACCCGAGTCGGGGGCTCGCCCGCTGCGAGTGGTGTCCCCCCGCCCCGGATCAGCCCGGCGTCGGCTCGAACGGCGTGGCGTGTCGGACGACGAGCTGCCAGGACGATCCGTGCGCGCGCCAGACGTTGGTGAAACGTCGGTGGACGGTCTCTCCGGCCGGCGGTCCGGTCACGGTGTCCCAGCCCATCACGACGACGAGGTCGCCGAGGCGCTCGATGACTTCGATGTGTTCGACCGTCGACGTGTGGCGGATGACGCCGCGTCCGAGGAGATCGAGCACGGTCTTCTTGTCGTGGACGCGGTGGATCGGCGAGTTCACGAGAAGCTCGTCGGCGAAGATCTCGGAGAGACGGCCGACGTCGCCCGCGAGAAAGGCACTTCGGCCCTCCTCCTGGAGCTCCTCGATCTGGCGCCTCCAGTCCCGCTCCTGACCGTCGCCCTGGATCGATCGCGCCATGGGGCCTCCTCGGCCCCAGATTATCCCGAGCGCGCGAGCCGGAGGCCCCCTCCGAAGTAGTCTCTGCGCGTGGCCGGATTCGAGTCGCTCCTGGGGGTTCTGCTCGTCGCCGTGCTCCTCGCCGCCGTCGCGCGCCGCCTCGGCGCGCCGTATCCGGCCTTCCTCGCGATCGGCGGCGGCATGCTCGCGCTCATCCCGGGAGCGCCGAAATTCTCGATCAATCCGGAAGTGGCGCTCGCGCTGTTCGTCGCGCCGGTCCTCCTCGACGCGGCCTACGACACTTCGCCGCGCGACGTGAAGGATTACTGGGCCCCGATCACGAGCCTCGCCGTCGTCAGCGTTCTGGTCACGACGGCGGCGGTGGCCCTCGTGGCGCGCGCGATCGTGCCGGACATGCCCTGGGCGGCGGCCGTCGCGCTCGGGGCGATCGTGTCGCCGCCCGACGCGGCGGCGGCGATGGCGGTCCTGAAGCAGCTGCGGCCTCCGCACCGCATCGAGGTCATCCTGGGAGGCGAGAGCCTGCTGAACGACGCGAGCGCGCTCCTGATCTACCGGCTCGCGCTCGGCGCGGTGGCGATGCGGTCGTTCTCGGTCGGGAGCCTCGCGCCGACGATGCTGCTCGTGCTCGCGGGCAGCGTCGTGGCGGGCATCGTTCTGGCGCGCCTCTTCCTGTGGGCGACGCAGAAGGTGCGGGACGTGCCGACCGCGATCATCCTCCAGTTCATCTCCACCTACGGCGTCTGGATCGTGGCGGACCGGATCGGGCTCTCCTCCATCCTGACGATGGTCTGCTACGCGGTCGCGGTGGCCCGGGTCGCCCCCGCCCGCACGCCGGCGCGCCTGCGCCTGCCGTCTTACGCCGTGTGGGAGACGGCCGTTTTTCTCCTGAACGTGCTCGCCTTCGTCTTCATCGGTCTCCAGGTCCGGCCGATCCTCGCGGCGCTCCCGCCCGCGATGCGCCCTCGATACCTGCGCGTCGCGGGCATCGTGCTGCTGACGGTCGTGGTCGCACGGATCGCGTGGGTGATGCTCCACAGCGCCGTGGTTCTCTGGAAGAACCGGCGGTTCGGATACCGGCCGCCGCGGCCCGGAGCGACGCCGCCGACCTGGGGCGGCAGCCTCGTCGTGTCGTGGGCCGGGATGCGCGGCATCGTCACGCTCGCCGCCGCGCTGGCCCTTCCGCTGGGTGCCGACGGGGGCGCGTTTCCGTACCGCGACCTCATCATCGTGACGGCGTTCGCCGTCGTGGTCGGCACGCTCGTGCTGCAGGGCTTGACGCTGAAGCCGCTGATCCGCGCGCTCGACCTGCGCGACGACGACCCGGTCGGGCGCGAGACGGCGGCGGCGTGTGCGGGCGCGCTGGAGGCGGCGCTGGAGTCCCTCGACGGCGACCGTTCGACGGCGGCCGACGCCGTGCGCAAGGAGTTCGCCGCCCATCTCGGCCCGGGCGCCGGCAGGGAGGCGGCGGTGGGCCGCGACGGCGCGACGCACGACGTGCTCCATCGGCGCGCGGTCGATGCCGCCCGCTGCGCGGTGCTCGAGATGCGCGACCGGAGCGAGATCGGCGACGACGCGTTCCACCGCGTGGAGGAGGAGCTCGATCGGGTCGAGATCGGCACGGGGGCGGAGGATTGATCCTCGTCGGGCTTCCATTCCGCCGTTACCGTGTCTTCTTGGAAGGCCGCCCCTCGCTTCGCGATGGCCGACCTTCCGACGCGGCGTTCTCTCGCCGCGAATTCGCCGCGATAGGATCCCCGCCGCTTTGAAGAAGCCTTTCGCCATCCTGCTCGCGCTCGCCGTCTTCGCGGGCGCGTTCGTCTGGGGATTCGCGACCGAGCGTTACCAGATCTTTCCGAGGTCCTGGATCCGCCGGGGAGCGGTCGTTCTGGGAAAAAGATGGGACCGCACGGCCGTGATCCGGCCGCCGTCGCCGTCGCTCGCCGCGCTGAAGTCGATCCCGTATCTGAGCGGCTCCTTCGATCCGAACGCAAAGGACATGGGCGTCCTGGTGAACGAGAGGAGCCAGGTCGCGCCGGGCCTGAACTTTTTCTCGACGCTCTGGCGCGGGGACGCCTTTCTGGTGGACGGCGACGGCAAGCCGCTCTGGCGCTGGTCGCTGTCGCGGGAGCTTTCCCCCGCCGAGCTCCGACCGGGGATCGCCTTCGGCTTCACGCATCTGTTCCCGAACGGCGACGTCCTCGCCTTCGTCGACGGGTACGGCTTCGTGAAGCTCGACAAGGACTCGCGCCTCCTCTGGAAGCACGTCGCGCTCGCCCACCACGACGCCTTCGTCGCGGACGACGGCTCCATCTACGCGCTCGTCCACGAGAAGCGCTCGATCCCCGGGATCAGCGACCGGTACCCGTCGCTCCTCGACGACGTCATCGTGCTCTCGCCGTCGGGCGAGCGGCTCAGGACGATCTCGGTCTTCGACGCCATTCAGGGCTCGCCCTACGCGTTTCTGTTGCCGCGGACCGCCGGTCTCGCGCTCCGGACGGACACCGACGTGGTGGACGTGCTCCACACCAATCACGTCGAGGTGTACGACGGAAGGCTCGCGCATCTGTCGCCGCTGTTTCGCCGCGGGAACCTGCTCCTGTCGATGCGGGATCTCAACGCGATCGCCATCCTCGACGGGGCGACGTCGCGGGTCCTGTGGCTCTGGGGTCCGACGAACCTGTCGCTCCAGCATTACCCGACGATCCTGGAGAACGGCGACGTGCTCCTCTTCGACAACGGGACCCGCGTCTCGCAGGTCGTGGAGGTCGATCCGCGGACCAACCTGGTGGCGTGGCGCTACGCCCCGGAGAAGAACTTCTTCTCCGGCAGCCGCGGGGCCTGCCAGCGCCTTGCGAACGGAAACACGCTGATCACCCTTTCGGAGGGGGGCCGCGTGCTCGAGGTGACTCCCGCGGGGCGCACGGTCTGGGAGTACGCGAACCCGTCGGTCGCCGCGGGCGGAGTCCGCGAGAACATCTTCCAGATGACGCGGGTTCCCTCCTCGGCCCTGACGTTCCTCGGGCCTTCGACGCCGTAAGCCCGCTTCCCGACGAGGGGAAGCCACGAGCCGATCGTCCGTGTATTAGGATCGCGCCGCCTTGAAGCGCGTCACCCTTCTGCTCCTCGCGCTCGTCGTCCTCGGGGGCGTGTTCGTCTGGGGATTCGCGACCGAGCGTTACCGGATCTTTCCGATCCAGTGGATCCGCCGCGGCGCCGTCCTCGTCGGAGTGCGCGGGTGGAGCGAACCGTTCGAGATGCGCTCGGCCTCGCCGGCCCTCGCGGCGCTGAAGAACGTGCCGTACCTCTCCGGATCGGTCGACCCGAACGCGAAGGCGGCCGGCGTCGTCGAGGCGGTCGCCGGCGCCGTCGCGCCGGGCGTGAACTTCTATTCGACGCTGGGCCGCGGCGACGCCTTCCTCGTGGACGCCCGCGGCAAGCTCCTGTGGCGGTGGTCGCTCGGGAAGCTCTTCACCGAGTTCGACGTCAAGCCCGGCATCGACTTCGGATTCACCCACGTGTATCCGAACGGCGACGTCATCGCCTTCCTCGGCGAGAAGGGGTTCTACAAGCTCGACAAGGACTCGAGGCTCCTATGGCGTCACGACGCGCTCGCCCACCACGACGCCTTCGTCGCCGCCGACGGCGACATCTACGCGCTGGTCCACTCGACCCGCGACCTTCCGGCGATCGATCCGCGCCACCGCCTGCTCCTCGACGACGTCCTGGTGCTCTCGAAGGACGGCGAGCCGCGCCGCGAGATCTCCCTGTTCGACGCGGTCCAGGCCTCGCCGTACGCCTTCCTGCTGCCGAAGACGCTCGGGCTCGCGCTGCCGGAGGGCACCGACGCCGTGGACGTCCTGCACGCGAACCATGTCGAGGTTTACGACGGCTCGCTCGCGGCGCTGTCGCCGCTCTTCGCGCGCGGCAACCTCCTCCTCGGGATGAAGAACCTCAACGCCGTCGCGATCGTCGACGGACGCACCGCGAAGGTGATCTGGCTCTGGGGTCCGACGAACCTGACCCTGCCGCACCATCCCACGATCCTGTCGAACGGGCACATCCTGATCTTCGACAACGGGACGGCGCGCTCGCAGATCGTCGAGGTCGATCCGCGCACCGACGCGGTGACGTGGCGCTACGCCCCGCCCGACGCCGATTTCTTCTCGGGCATCCGCGGCGCGTGCCAGCGGCTCGGCAACGGCGACACGCTCGTGACACTCTCGCAGACGGGGTACGCCCTCGAGGTCACCGCGGACGGACGGACGGTCTGGAAGTTCGCGAATCCCGCGGTCAGCCCGCAGGGCTTCCGCGACGGCATCTACCGCATGACGCGGCTGCCGGCCGACTCGCTGCCATTCCTCTCGGCGTCCTCGCGATAGGCCGGGTTCCAGTCGGCGCCGAAGCCGTCGGCGATCCACTGCCGGTAGGAGCCGGCGGCGTCCGTCAGCGTGACCCCGATGTGCGGCTCGCCGGCGCAGGCGCGGAAGAGCAGAATGCGCGCGGCGTCGGGCGAGCCCTTCGGGACGCCCTCGATGCAGTCCGGCTCGGACGGCAGGCTCAGGTCCGCCTCGGGTTTTCCGGGCGTCCACCCGTCGCTCGAGAAGGCGTAGAGCTTGCGCACGACCTGCGCGGGAAAGCCGGGCGGCGGAAACGGAAACCCGCGCGAGGAGTAGATCGTCTTTCCGTCGGCGCTGATGCCCGGGTCCGCGTCGCCGCTCTGCTCGTGCCCTGGAGGCGTGCAGAAGGGTCCTCCCGCGCTCATCGGCGTGCGCGCCGTCCCGTCGGGCCGGATCCGGTCCACCCGGACCTTGAAGCAGCCGTCGACGGTCTGGCCGACGGTGAAGACGACCCAGTCGTCGCTCGACCACGCGAAGTCGTTCCAGCGCAGGTCCTCGTCGCGGCCGCTCGGACCGCCGACGCGAATCGGGTTCGCGCCGTCGGCGTCCATGATCCAGAGCCCTTCGCCGTGGTAGGTCCCGTAGGCGATGCGCGTGCCGTCGGGCGACCAGGCGGCGGCGAACGCGTGGCCGGTCCACGTCAGCCGCTCTTCCGCGTTCTCCGCGAAGTCGAAGATCGCGATGTCCGTCACGGGATCCGGGTCGCCGTATTTCCCCGCATAGAACTTCGAATAGACGAGCCGCTTCCCGTCGGGCGAGAAGTGCGGCAGGAACTTGTTCAGGCCGTCGCGCGTGATCTGCCGCCGGTTCGAGCCGTCCAGGTTCATCGTGTAGAGCTCCTGGACCGCGTCGTCGCCCGGGACGCCGGGCGCCGCGAACACGATCTGCGGCGGCGACCGGCGCTCCTCGACGGCGCGGACCGGCCGCGGGTCCTCGGCCCGCGTCACGGGTCCCCGGAGGGGCACGCCGGGGGCCTGCGCGAACGCCTCCGCGGCGGCGACCCACGCGGCCACCACGAGGGAACGCGTCCTCACTTCGCGGCGCCCTTCTGGATCTCCGTGAGCTTCGCCTGCTGCGCGGGGGTCAGCACGTTCTTGATCCGCACGAGCAGCCCGATCTGCATCTTCTTGACCTCCTTTTCGATCGCGAGGATGCGGTCGACCTCGGCGAGGACCCTCGCCTCGTCGACCGGCTTCTCCTGGAGGAGGCGGACCATCTTCTCGGACTCGCCCTGCAGCTCGAACTGGAGGTCCGTGAACCGGCTCTGGACCTTCATCACCTCGTTCTTGATCGCGGCCTTCTGCGCGTCCTCGAGGCCGATCTCGAGGCTGTGGCCCATGACGCGCTCGGGCGGGTAGAGGTAGGCGGCGAACGGATCGTCGCCGCCGGCGCCGCCCTGGGCGAGCGCGATTCCGCCGAGCAGGGCGGCGAGGCAGAATCCCCGGAGTACGTTCATCGGTCGGCTCCTTTCGTGGTCTGGGGCAGCGTGACGGAGGCGAAGACGGGAACGCGCGGCACGAGCGCGGGGACTCGGGCCCAGAGCTCGGCGCCGGGCGTGCGGAGCAGGGAAGCGGTCGGCGACTTCCACGCGGCCAGCCGCGCGGCGGCCGGCGGGAGATCCCCGGCGGCCATCGCGCCGCCGACGGGCGGCCGGGGGCGAAGGAGGAGCGCGGCCGCGGCGGCGACGAAGACGAGAGCCGCGGCGAGCGCGAGGCGCCGTCCCGGAGAGCGCCTCGCACGGACCGGCCGCCGCCGGGCGAGCAGCTCGCGAAGGACCGGCGCGGCGGACTCGTCGGCGCGCCGGGTCTCGGCGAACCGGCGGGCGAGATCGAGATCGGAATCGTCGGAAGTCATGAATCGGTCCTCGGGCGCAGAATCCGGGCGAGCCGGCTCTTCCCGCGCGCGTAGTGCGCCGCGGCGGAGCCGGGCGCGATCTCGAGCGTCTCGGCCGCCTCCTCGACCGTCTGCCCGTGGGCGAAGACGAGCTCGAGGACCTCGCGCTGGCGCCGCGGCAGGCGCGCGAGCGCGGCGGCGAAGGCGAGGCGCTCGACCGGATCGGCTTCGGTTCCCGCCGCCTCCGGCCGCGCGCCGTCGCGCCCGAGGACGAGAGCCGCGAGCGCCGCCCGGCGCCGCTCCTCCGCGGCGGTCCGGCGGATCACTCCGAAGAGGAACGTCTTGAAGCTCGAACGTCCCTCGAACCGCGCCCTTCCGTCCAGGATCTTCAGATAACTCGTCTGGAGCACGTCCTCCGCCCTTTCCCGGTCGCGGCCGCAGCACGCCATCGACCACGCGAAACCCGCGGCATGCAGCCTTTCGATCTCGGCCCGGGTCTCGGCTGGCGTCATCGCGTCGGCTGTCTTCTTATCGTCCATGGGTGGCTCGGAGGCGTCATTTCGTATGACACCGATTTGCGCCTTCCGCAACGAATTCGGCGCTCCGCCGGGACGTTACGATCCCCGAATGCGGGAGTTTCTGCGACGCCGGTTTTCGCGCGAGGAGGTCGTCGGCCTCTCGTTCACGCTGAGCTTCGCGACCTGCGCCGCGCTCGCTGCCGGCCTGGGGCTGCTCGCGCACGAGATCCGGGAGGACAAGGGCGTGCCCCAGCCGGTCGACACGCGGATCCGCAACGCGATCGTCGCCGAGAGGTCCCCGGAGCGAACGCGGGAGATGCTCGCGGTCACGTTCGTGGGCGACCAGCGCTTCTTTCTCTTCGCCATGCCGGTCGTCGCGGGCGCGCTCTGGGCGAGGAAGCGCCACGTCTCGGCGCTCCTCTTCGCGGGCAGCGTGCTCGGCGGATTCGGCCTCTCGTCGGTCCTGAAGATCGCCCTCGCGCGCGCGCGTCCCGAGCAGTGGGCCGCTCTCGTGAAGGAGACGACCTACAGCTTCCCGAGCGGCCACACCACGATGGCGACGGTCTTCTTCGGAGGGCTCGCCGCGATCGTCTTTCACCGGACGAAGAAACCCGTGCCGCGGATCGCCGCCGCGATGGCGGCCGCCGGGGTCGTCGTCGCGGTCGCGACTTCGCGCGTGTACCTCGGCGCGCACTGGGCGACCGACACGTTCGCGGGAATGCTGACCGGTCTCGTCTGGGTCGTCGCCTTCTCCGCGACGACCGAGACGCTGGAGAAGGCGAAGGCGCGGAAGAAGGCGAAGAGCCAGGGAGGAGCACGATGAGGATCGTCGGAACGTTTGGTCTGATCGCGGCGTTTCTGGGGGCGACGGCGGCGGGCGGGCAGGCGCCACCCGCGGCGACACCCGCGGCGACTCCCGCGCCGCCCGCGAGCGTGGCGGCCGCGGTCGATGCCCAGATTTCTCGGATCGAGAAGCTCGTGTACGAGGCGGCCGAGGCGATGCCGGAGGACAAGTACGGTTTCTCGCCCGAGAGTCTGAAGATTCCGGGCAGCAAGTACGACGGCGTACGTTCGTTCGGTCTCCAGGTGCGGCACATCGCCGCGTCGAACTACGCTTACTGGGGGCCGCTGACGAGCGACGCCATTCCGGACAACTTCAAGGGGGGCAACGGACCCGAGACCCTGCGCACGAAGGCGGAGATCCTCCGGTTCCTGAAGGACTCGTACGCGCTCGGGCATCGCGCCGCGGCGTCGCTGACGCCGGAGAACCTGCTGCAAGTCCCCGGCAGCGGCAATTCCACGCGCCTGCAGCGCGCGACGCAAGGGGCGGCGCACGCCTACGACCACTACGGACAGATGGTCGAGTACCTGCGGATGAACGGGATCGTGCCCCCGGCGAGCCGCGGCCGGTAGATCGAGCGGGTCGAGCGGCCCGGAATCGGCACAACCTTCGCAACCCTCACGGGTGATGCGCCTACGAGCCGCGTGGATCCTCGTTTTCCTGGCCGCCGCGGGATGCCGCACGGTGGACACGGGTCTCTCCCGGGCGCACCTGCCGTGCGGGCTCTACCGCTGGCCGGTCAAGACGCTCGCCGATCCCGACGCAGGCGCGATCCACTGGGAGCCGATCGACACGACGATCGCGCACCTGACGAAGCTCCCGCGTCCCGACCGGCGCCGGCGGAGCCGCCGCTCGACGTTCGAGCTCTATGTCTTCCGGGTCCGGGGCGTCATCGCCGCCGTGCACATCGAGGTCGACCAGGATCTGCACATCCTCCTGCGTGATCCGGACGATCCCCACGTCCGGATGATCGTCGAGCTGCCGAGCCCGCTGTGCGCGACCCACGCGGAGGAAGCCGCTCTCACGCTGGCGAGAAAGGCCGCCCTCTCGATCCGGAAGCGCAAGAAGTCCGTTCTCGTCGAAGTGACGGGGGTCGGCTTCTTCGACGCCCTCCGGAAGCACGGCAGCTCGTCCAACGGATTCGAGCTCCATCCCGTCCTGACCCTGATCGAGGTCGCTCCCGAGGTGCCGGCGCCGCGGGTCGCCGCCGCGGAGGGGGCGCCGGGCGGCGACGACGCCTCCCTCCAGGCCGACGAAGCCGAGGCCGCGGCGTCCGACGAACCCGACCCGGATGACGCCGGCGCGTCACCCTGACCCGGCGCCGCCGCGCTCGGCCGTGACGACGTGCGCGCGCATCGCCGCGTCGATCGCACCCGCGCCGAACCGACGCGCGACCGCCCGCTCGGCCGCCTCGGTCGCCGCCGCGAGGCCGGGGGCGCCCCGCGCCTCGATCTCGCCGCGCAGCGGCGTGCCGTGGCAGAAGGCGATCGCGACGTCGCGCGCCGACGCGGCGCGGCTCCGCAGCGCGAGCGTGTCGACGCGCGGGCGGGCAGGGAAACCGGCGGCCGCGACGTCGCGCTCGATCCGCTTGGCGTCGCCGTAGCCGTGCGGCGTGCGCTCCAGGAATCGGGGCGGATCGTCCGGGAAGACGGCCGCGAGCGCCGACTGGACGGCATGGGCGAGCTCGCTCTCTTCGATCGGCGTCCAGCTACTGAAGAGAAAGGATCCGCCCCGGCGCAGCACCCGCCGCGCCTCGGCATAGGCGGTCGGCTTGTCCGGAAAGAACATGACGCCGAACTGGCAGACGACCACGTCGAACTCCGCGTCGCCGAAGGGGAGCCGCTGAGCGTCGGCGGTCCGCCACTCGACGGGCCGCGCCGCGCCGAGCGCCGCGGCGTACTCGAGCATCGGGGCGTTCAGATCGGTCGCCACGATCTCGGTCTCCTCCGGAAGCCGCCCGGCCATCGCTCGGGTCAGGACCCCGGTCCCGGCCGCGACCTCCAGCACCCTCCTCGGCCGCAGCGCCTCGACTCGTCCGGCCATGTCCCCGGCGTACGGCGCGAAGATGAGCGGGACGATGTGGGCCTCGTAGGCCCGCGGCACCGCGCCGGCGAACCTCGTGTCGGAACCGGAGCCCGTCACGACAGCCGCCCTCGACTCCCCGACACCGGGAAAGGCATGGTTTGCCGGCCACTCACGATTGGAGAATCATAAGCAAACCCGTTGGCCAGGAGGGGAGACACCGATGCAAATGCGGAACTTCCCCGGTCGCGTCCTCCTCTGGATTCTGCTCGGCGCGTCCACGCCACTCTTCGCGGCGTCGGGAGTGACCCGCTGGGAGAACACGTTCCACTGGCCGCTGCCGGGCGGCGGCGGGCAGGACGTCCTCGCCGCGCGCGAGCTCGCCGACGGCACGACGCTCACCGTGGTGCGGGACAACTACGGCCTGACGACTCTCCATTTCGACCACTCGGGGAGTCTGCTCGGCAGCGCGACCTCCTATCCGGGGTATCCGTCATCTCCATTCGTCGCTTCGATCGATCCCTTCGGGGCGGTGTTCTTCGCATCCTTCGCCTCCGGGGGCCTCGGCTATTCCGGCGACATCTGGATGATGAAGTACGACGGGCTCACCGGCTCGGCGCTGTGGCCTTCGGGCGTCACGATCGGCTACGGCAATCACGCGAACGATTCGCCTCTGGACCTCTTCGTGACTCCGCAAGGCGACGTCGTCCTGCACTCGGCGGACGACGTGGGCAACGGCTGCATCCTGGAGAAGTTCGACGGCGGAAACGGCCAGAGAATCTGGGGGCCGGTGGTCGCCGCGTCCGGCGCCTCCGCCAGCGTCGCCGGAGCCGACGCCAACGGCGACGTCGATGTCGCGAGTTTCGGGGCCTCCTCGACGTTCTCGCTGATCCGGTACTCCGGCTCGACGGGGGCGATCGTCTGGCAGAAGGTCGAACCGGGACACGACTTGAAGCCGGTCACCATCGGATTCGACGGATCCGGGAACGTCGTCGTGACCGGAAACACGTCGTCGGCCGCCGGAAACTTCGAGGCGGACAGGTACTCGGGCGCGACGGGTCAGAGGATCTGGGGGCCGGCCGTCTGGACTCCTCCCAACGGAAACACCGGCACGGCTCCGGACCTGGCGGCCGTCGGATCGGACGGGAGCGTCGTGATCTTCGGTCACACGTTTGCGAACAGCCAGTCGTCCGAGGCGCTGGTGAAATTCCGGGGCGCCGACGGAGCCCTGCTCTGGGGACCCGTTCCGAACGCGGATCCGACCGAGAACACCTACGGTGCGAAGCTCGCGCTTGCGGGAAATGGAGACGTCATCCTCAACGCGCAGATCCAGACCGGCCAGTCGTCTTCGGACTCGAAGATGTGGCGATACGACGGTGCCACCGGCGACGTCGTCTGGGGACCCCAGGCGTACACGAATGGGGCCGTCGGCGCGGCCTTCGTGGCTTCCAATGGCCGCGTCTTCGTCGGCATGAACTACTTCAACGGCACCGACGACGACGCCCTCGTGCTCGAGCGCGACGGCGCAACGGGCGATCCGGCATGGGGGGAGTCGGTGTTCAGCGGCGCCGCCGCCGGCTGGGCGCATCTGTGGGATCTCACGGCGGGGCCGGACGGCAACACGGTCGTGACCGGAGAGGCCATGGGGTTCGATGGGAACGGGGCGTGGGCGACGTTGAAGTACGAGCGCTCTACCGGAGCGGTCCTGTGGGGGCCGGTCTTTCTTCCCACGGGATGGACGTCGACGTATTCGCCGTGGCGGGTATTGACGGACGCGGCCGGAGACGTCCTGGTCGGGGGCTGGACGATCGACGGGATGACCGTCGTGAAGTACTCGGGCGTGAGCGGCGCTCAGCTCTGGGTCTCGTCGGTCGCGCCCGGAGCCAACGTGACGGGGTTCGCCCTGGACCCGGGCGGCAACCCGGTCGTCACGGGCTACCTCTCCGTCGGGAAGGGGTTCGACGTGGCCACGGCGAAGCTCTCCGGCGCGACCGGCGCGACCCTCTGGGGTCCGGTGACGTACGACAGCGGCTCAGACGACTTTCCGGACTTTCTCGCGACCGATTCGTCGGGAGACGTCATCCTGGCCGGCCACTCGGACGTCCTCGGGCCTCCGGGCTTTCTCTTCAAGTATGCCGCCGTCGACGGGTCGACGATCTGGGGACCCGTGACTCAGGATGACTATGCGACCTGGCTCGAGGTCGATCCGGCCGGAGACGTCTTCCGCGAGAGCTATCCCGCCAGCTGGGGAATCACGACCACGAAGTTCAGCGGGGCGTCGGGCGCCGTCCTGTGGGGTCCGACGACCCTGGGCGGGGCAGGCAATGGTTACGGCGTCGCCCTGGCGCTCGACGGCGCCGGTGACGTGTTCGTCACCGGCGCTCTGCACAACGGCCAGACGGATGACTATGTCGTGATCAAGTACCGTGGCAGCGACGGCGCGAATCTGTGGGGACCCGTCGCATTCGACAGCGGTCTGAACGACTCGCCTTACGACGTGGTCGTGGACGGTTCGGGCAACGCCGTCGTGACTGGAGTCAGTCTTCTGAGTTCGGGGGAGCAGCAGACCGCGACGCTCTCCTACGACGGCGCGACGGGCGCGCTGCGCTGGGGGCCGGTCGGCCGGAACATCGCTCGTGATTCCGTCAACGGCCTCGCCGCGTCGGGAAGCACCGTCTACGTCGGGTCGACGCGCGGCGACCTCGGCTACATCGTCGACGCGATCGACGAGACGCTCGGCATCGTGGCGCTTCCCGGCGTGCTCCCGGCGGCGTCCTGCGGCCACGCGATCGACGTCCCGCTCGGCGCCGCGAACGGCACGCCGCCGTACACGTGGAGCGTCGTCGGTGGAGGCCTCCCGCCCGCCGTCGCGCTCGGCGCCGGCGGAGACATCATCGGCACGCCGGCGGAGGAGGGCGTCTTCGCGTTCACCGTGCAGGTGCAGGACGCCGCCATGGCGACCGCCGCGAGGGACTTCTCGCTCGCCGTGGGACCGGGCGGGCCGCTCGTGCCCGTCGCCGTCGTCCGCGACGCCGCGTGTCAGCTGACCCTCTCGATCGACGGGAGCTACGCCGCCTACGACTGGCTGCCCGGCGGAGAGACGTCGCCCGAGATCGTCGTCGATCCCACCGAGCCGACGCCCTACGGCGTGATCCTCGACGACGGCACGTCGTGCCGGGTCCGCGGCGCGGTGACGATCACGCCCTTCGATCCCTCGTGCCTTGCTCCGACCGTCGCCTCGATCTCGCCCGGCTCGGGTCCCGGCGCCGGAACTCCCGTCGTCGTCGCGGGATCGAAGTTCGACCCGAACGCCGCGCTCTCGATCGGTGGATCCCAGGCGATCGGCCTCGTCTTCGACGATGCGTCGACGCTCCAGGCGACCACGCCCGCGCTCGCGCCGGGCACCGTCGCCGACGTGCTGGTCGTCAACCCGGACGGACGGTACGCCATGCTGCCGCGGAGCTTCGCCGCGGACTTTCTCGACGTGCCCGCGTCCAATCCGTTCTACGCGGACATCATGAAGGTGCTGCGCGCGGGCATCACCGCCGGCTGCGGCGGCGGCAATTACTGTCCGAACGGCTCCGTCACGCGCGCGCAGATGGCGGTGTTCCTGCTGAAGGCCCAGCACGGATTCTTCTTCGTCCCGCCTCCGTGCGCGGGGATCTTCGCCGACGTGGCCTGCCCCGGCGCCTTCGCCGCCGACTGGATCGAGCAGCTCTCGAACGAGGGGATCACGAGCGGCTGCGGCGGCGGCAACTACTGCCCGGACGCGGCCGTGACGCGGGAGCAGATGGCGGTGTTCCTGCTCAAGGCCGAGCACGGCTCGTCGTTCACGCCGCCGCCCTGCGTGGGCGTCTTTGGCGACGTTCCGTGCAGCTCGCCGTTCGCGAGCTGGATCGAGCAGCTCTACGACGAGGGCATCACCGGCGGCTGCGGCAACGGCAACTACTGCCCATCGAACCCGAACACCCGCGCGCAGATGGGGGTGTTCCTGACGAAGACCTTCGCATTGCCGTAAGGGGCGGGATCCGCGTCGGGGCGTCCGCTCTAGGGGGAGCTGGATTCGGCGAGCGCGCGCTCCTCATAAATGCCGAGCAGGTTGCCTCCGGGATCCCGGAAGAGCGCCACGATGTCGCGCGCCCCCGGATGCACGGGCTCGACGATCTCGCCGCCGTGCGCCGTGATCTTCCGGAGCGTCGCCTCGGCATCGGCGACCATGATGTAGACGCGGAACCCGGGGTCGGCCGCCGGGGAACGGCCCGACACGAAGGCGCCGCTCACCTCGACGCCGTCGTCGAAGGCCGTCGCGCCGTCGCCGCGGGTGCGGATGGTCCAGCCGAAGACCGCGCGGTAGAACTCCGCCGAGCGCGCGGCGTTCTCGGCCGGCAGCTCGACGTAGCAGACCTTGCCGTGGGCGTTTCGGACCACGGCGGCATTCTCCCACCGTGGGAGCGAATGGCGAAGGCTACTCCTCGCGGAGCGCCGTGACCGGATCGAGGGTCGCCGCGCGGTGGGCGGGCAGGAGGCTCGCGGCGATCGCGACGGCCGCGAGGACGGCGGACGCCAGGCCGATCGTGACGGGGTCCGTCGGCTCGAGGCCGAAGAGCAGCGACCGAGCGAACGTCGCCGTGCCGACCGCGAGAACCGCGCCGATCCCGATCCCCGCGCCGAGCATCGCCCCGGCCTCGCGCAGGACCAGGGTCAGGATGTCTCGTCGCGTGGCGCCGAGGGCCATCCGCACGCCGATCTCGTTCTTCCGGCGTACCACCATGAACGAGACGATGCCGTAGAGGCCGACCATCGCCAGGAGGGCCGCGAGAAAGCCGAAGAAAGCCGAGAGGCTCGCCATCAGCCGATCGCGCACGAGGCCGTCGCGCACCATGTCGCGGAGGGGCCGGAAGTCGAGCGCGATGTCGGGGCTCAGGCCGGCGATCGCTCGCGTCAGGGGCCCCCGCAGCGCCGAGACCGGCAGATCGGTACGGAGCACGAAGGCGGAGTGGGAGCGCTCGCCATGGTCCTGCGCCTGGGGCAGGAAGACGATCGGCTGGAAGTCCTCGCGCAGCTTTTCGTACTTGGTGTCGCGAACCAGGCCGACGATGCGGAACTGCCGGGACGCGTTCACGCCGTCCTTTCTGGGCATGACGAAGACGCGGCCGATCGGGCTCGTCCCGGGGAGGTACTTGCGGGCGAAGGTCTGGGACACGATCGCGACGGCTTCGGAACCTTCGAGGTCCTTCTCGTCGAAGTCGCGGCCGGCGAGGAGCGCGGTTCCCATCGTCCGGAAGTAGCCCGGGCTGACCGAGTTGAAGAGGGCGGTCTTGCGGTTCACCTGGCGTTCCCTCGACGCTGATGTAGGTGTTCCAGAAGTCGCCCGAGAGGGGAACGACCCGCAGCGCGGCGGCCGAGGTCACGCCCGGGACGGCCCCCAGGCGTTCGAGCATCTCGTGCCGGAACGCCGGCCAGCGCTCGGGAGGCATGTGGAGACGGGTGAAGTCCGCATAGACCGCCAGGATGTGGTCCTGCGAGAACCCGGCGTCGAGCGAGAGGAGATTGCCGAGGCTGCGGACGAAGAGGAACGATCCCACGAGCAGGACCAGTGACAGCGCGACCTGCGAGATGACGAGCGCCCGACGCACGGAGAGCCGGGCGCCGGCGCCGGTGACGCCGCGGCCGCTCGTCTTGATCGCCTCGATCGGGTCCGTCCGCGACGCCTGCAGAGCGGGCAGCAGCCCGAAGAGCACGCACGTGAGGACGGCCATGCCCGCCGTGAACGCGAGCAGGCGCATGTCGAGCGGCATCGCGACGAACCAGGTGTCGTCCCGGGTGGTCAGGAAGGCCACGAGGAGCCGGCTCAGGATGCGCGCGATCGCGACGCCCGCGGCGGCGCCGGCCGCGGCGAGGACGAGGCTCTCCGCGAGCAGCTGGCGGATGAGGCGCCGGCGCGATGCGCCGAGAGCGAGCCGCACCGCGATCTCGCGCTGGCGAGCGCTCGCCCGCGCGAGCATCAGGTTCGCGATGTTGGCGCAGGCGATCAGCAGGACGAGCGCGGAGATGCCGAGGAGCAGCCAGAGCGGATCGGCGTAACCCTCGCGCAGATCCGAGAACCCGTCCGAGGCCGGCCAGACCTTGAGCTTGAAACTCAGGAAGTTCTTCGCGTCTTTCGCGTCGTAGTTCTCGGGGAGAGTCGCCTCGAAGATCCCCGCCGAGATCGCCGCGAGGTGGACGTTGGCTTTCTCCATCGTCCAGCCGGGGGCGAGGCGGCCGACCGCGGAGAGCCACCAGTCGTCGCGCTTCTGCGTTCTGGGTTGATCGTTCAGCAATCTCTCGGCGCAGAGAGGCAGCGCGATGTCGAAGGAGCGGCCGACGTCGATTCCGAAGAACCGGGCGGGGGCGACCCCGGCGATCTCGAACCGATGGCCCCCGACCGAGATCGTCTCGCCCGGAACGAGGTCGCGTCCTCCGAAGTCGCGGCGCCAGAAGCGCTCGCTGAGGACGGCCGCGGGGGAGGCGCAGTCGGGCGTGTCGTCGGCGGGGCCGAGCATGCGTCCGCGCAGGGCGCCGACGCCGACGGTGTCGAAGAACGTGCCGCTGACCCACATCCCCTCGGCGAAGCGCGCCTCGCCGCCCGACGCGAGGTTGACCTTGTCCGAGCTCCAGACGGCGAGCTTCGAGAACGCCTTCTGCTCCGAACGGATGCGCTCCCACATCGGATATGTCAGCTGCGGCCAGCGCCCGGAGAAGGTGCCCGTCCGTCCCTCGTCGGTCGGTGCGACGCGGACGTTGTAGAGCTTCTCGGGCTCGGCGACCGGCAGGTTCCGCAGGCGGACGGCGTCGAGGAGCTGGAAGATCGCCGTGTTCGCGCCGACGCCGAGGGCGAGCGAGAGGACGGCGACGGCGGCGAAACCGGGTTCGAGCAGGAGGCGGCGGGCGCCGTAGCGGAAGTCCCTGCCGAGACCCGACAGGAAGCCGCCGCCGTCGTCGGTGGGAGGGAGACGCGGCGGCGCGGGCTTCGGGATTGCGTCCGCGAGAGCCGGGGCGAGGGCGGGGCCTGAGAGCTCGGCGAGCGCCAACCGCCTCGCCGCCTCCGGCTCGGCTCCTCCCGCGACGAGGTCGGCGTAACGGTCGTCGAGATGCTGCGAGATCTCCTCGACGACCGAGGCCTCCCGCTCGGGAGCGATGCGGAGGCCGGCCAGGCGCTCGCGGACCTCGCGCGACCAGTCAGGCATGCTCGGCCTCGGTGATCCGCCGCATCGCCTCGACGAACGCCTCCCAGGCGCCCTGCTGCAGGCGCAGCGTCCGCCGCCCCTCGGCGGTGAGTCGGTAGAAGCGGCGCCGGCGCTGCGACGCCTTCTCGACCCAGCGTCCCTCGATCAGGCCGCGGGCCTCGAGCCGGTAGAGAAGGGGATACAGGGACGCGACGTTGAACCGGAGGGCGCCCCGCGACCGCGTCTCGATGAGCTTGCCGATCTCGTATCCGTGCCGCGCACGGCGCTCGACGAGCGAGAGGACGAGGAGCTCCGTCGAGCCCTTCTTGAGCTGCCGGTCGAAGGCGTGCATATGTTTCATTACGACATATTGGTATGAAAGTTACGCCGGCTGTCAAGTCGGCGGGACCGTGAACGGGCTCCGCGCGGCGCAGCGGCCGCCGGCGTCCGAGCCGGGCGTTCTCCAGCGCCGCGAGGGGCGGCATTCCCGGGGCTTTTGCGACACGAGCTCTCTATTCGATGCCCCCGCCGAAGGTTTCGCCGCACGCCCGGGATGTCGTAGGGTGGCTCACGTGGGGACGAAGAGATTGACCGATCGCGCCCGTGGTTCGCGCCGGGAGGCCGCCGCGGAACGGCCTCCCCGCGACGCCTCGCCCGAGCGACGGCTCGCGGCGTTCGTCGCCAAATTCGAGCCGCGGATGCGGACGCTGATCCGCTCGGTGCGGCGCGCGCTGCGCCGGCGGCTCCCCACGGCGAATGAGCTCGTCTGGGACAACTACAACTTCTTCGTGATCGGCTACAGCGCGAGCGAGCGGCCGTCGGACTCGGTCGTCTCGCTCGCGGCGGCCTCGAACGGAGTCGGACTCTCCTTCTACCGCGGCGCGACGCTGCCGGATCCCCACGGGATCCTGCTCGGGTCGGGCAGGCAGAATCGCTTCCTCCGTCTCGAGTCGGCATCGGTCCTCGCGCGACCGGAGGTCGAGGCGCTCATCGCCGCGGCGGTGGCGCAGGCTCGCATTCCCTTTCGCGAGAGGGGCCGGGGGCAGCTCCTGATCCGATCGGTCTCGGCGAAGCAACGGTCGAGACGCAAGGCGCATTCGTGAAGACGCCATGGAGGGCGTATCGCTCTCATCGCGCCTTCTTGCTCTCTTCGGAGCCCCTCTCGAACAGCCGCTTCGTCAGCAGCACGATCCCCAGGACCTGAACCCACTCCGAGAGGATGTTGCCGACGACCTGGCCCCACTTCGCGGTGGGGTCGAGCCTCAGGAACAGCACGAGCCACCCGACCCCGGAGAGGGCGAGCGCGATCGAGAGCGAGTGCTCGACGAGGAAGCCCTTCAACCTCTTTCGGGCGCCGCGCACGGGCTTGCTCTCCTTGGAGCCGCGCTCGTACAGGAACTTCGTGCCGATGACGACGAGCACGACGCCGCTCCAGTCGGCGATCGCGTTGCCGAAGAAGGCGCCCGAGTGCGTGTCGGGATCGGCCGGGAGATAGAGAACGATCCAGAGCACGAGGACGCCGGCGGCGGCGAGCGAGAGGGAATGCTCGTGGAGAAAGGCGCCCCAGACTCTTCGGCCGCCTCGGCGGCGCTCGGGTTTCGGATGGGAACGGGAATGCTCGCGAGCGCTCACGGCCCCCCGTGGTGCAGCATCGATGCCACGCAGAGGCCCCGGGAGTGCCGAGGGTCCTCCCGGGGTCAGGCCCTCTCGACTCGGCAGTCATAGCAGCCCGCGGCCGTGTCGCGCACGTGGAGGTAGTCCACGTCGGATCGGCCGAGGAGGCGCACGATCGCCTCCTCCACCGCAGCGCCGGTGACGCGCTCCTCGCCGCGCTGGCGGCGCCCGCGCGCATACGCGACGAGCATCAGGTCGTGCCCGAGCAGGTCTCCGGGGAATCCGCCGTGCTCGGGATACCGCTCGCATTCGTCCTCGTGAATGAAGACCGGTCCGGGCAGCGCGAACTCCTCGACGCCGTGAAACGGGTCGAGCGTGAAGAGCAGCCGCCGCTCCGCGCCGACGGCGAAGTCGCGCAGGCACAGGCGGCAGGGTCCGCAGCCGGTCGCGAGCTCGGCGTGCACGGGATGCCCGTATCCGGGCGACCGTCGCGACCGCCGCACCTTCTCCGCGAGCGCCTCGCTCACCGCCACGACTCGGTAAGACGCCATGCCTTTCCTCCGCACCTTCAACACGGCCGCCGGGAGAAAGGTTGCGCGGCGCGCGGCCTCCCGGATTCGGGATCCGCGTCGGAACGAGCCGCGCTCCGTGCGATAATGATGCAAGCAACCGCTCGATGATCACCAATACGCGCGGCGCCACCACGGATCACTCCGATCCCTTCCCCGAGGACGAGATCGACACCTTCCACTCCCCGGAGCCCTGGAGCCAGGACGGCCGCTACATCCGGGACGCGCGAGGGGCGATCGTGGTTCGGGGGCGCACCGTCGCCGACGCCCGGCGGATCGCCGCGGCCATCAACGCGACGCGCGACATTCCGACTGAGGCGCTCGAGAGCTGGCTCGTCCAGGACGTCTCCGATCCCGTGACCCGTCCCGACCTCGAGGTCGCCCTGGAGGAGCCGGAGGCGTCTCCGTTCGCCGTGGCGCCTCCGGACGGACCCGCCCTCGCCGCGGTCGAGGAGCCCTCCTCCGCGTGGCCGTATACCCTCACGCACCCGGAGCGCCGGCTCGTCGACCGCCGCCAGGGCGACCGCCGGCGGCTCGGCTCGTCAGCCGCGCCCGATCAGCTCGTGTTCGACCGGCGGGTGATGGAGCGCAGGTTCGGAGAGCGTCGGGCCCGGTAAGTCCGCGGGTCGGCCGAAAATCCGTTCCCGCCTTCTACCCTCGCTTCGTCCGCGGGAACAACGAGTCGTAGTTGGGCCAGTCCTCCGTCAGGCGCAGGCCGAAACCGGACGTCGCGTGTCCCGCCTCGCGCACGACGCGCCCGGTCAGGACGAGCTTGCGCCCGTCGGGCAGGTTGACGGTCAGCCGCAGCGGCGGGCCCGCGCCCGGAGTGCGGGACGTGCGCACGAAGAGGCCGCGGCGCGAGACGTTTTCGGCGACCCCGGTGCCGTGGAGCTCGCCCTGCGTGAACTCGACGTTCATGCTGGCCTTGCGCCGCCGCGCGGTGCGCTGCTCGGGCGTCGCGCCCGCCTTCGACCGCGCGGGCGCGGGACGCGCCATCGGCGCGCGCTCGATCTCGTCGGAAAGCGGTGCGGGACGGCCGCCGGCCGCCGGCGGAAGCTCGCGAATCGCCACGGTGAGATCGCGCGAGGACTCGACGCCGGCGATCCAGCCGCTCACGATGCCGCCGTCGACGGGGATCCGGCAGCGGAACGAGGCGGGGAAGATCTGGCCCGGCTCCTTACCGAGGGCGCGCCAGCGCGCGGCGAGATCCTCCGGAGAGGCGGTTCCCTCCGTCCAGAACGCGACCTGGCGGCCGGGCACGATGATCGAGGGCTGCAGGTAATCGATGCTCGAGTCGTCGGCGGGGAAGCAGAACCCGACGTGGCGGCTGCCGTCGAAGAGCTCGAAGTCCGTCGCGGCGAGGAAGACCTCGTCGTCCGCGCGCGAAAGCGCGTCGCGGCGGATCGGAACCACCATGGCGGCGGCGCCGGTGCCCCCCTCGTAGCGCCAGACCGGTTCGGCCGCGAGGTCCTCGGCCGTCAGCTCGACGAGCCGTTTCACGAGGGAAGGCTACTGCAGAACGGCCGCGGGAAGGAGAGGGTCCTTCGCACCCTCCCGAACTGCCCGGAATATGATCGGCCTCCTTCGGAGGATCCGCATGAAGACCGTCCGCACTCTGTTCGCCGAGTCGTTCCGGGCCGAGAGGCCGAAGTTCCTGCGCGTCTTCGAGGCCGTGCCCCCGGGAGAGGCCGCCTACAAGCCGCACCCGAAATCGAATTCCGCCGCCGACCTCGTGTGGCTGATCGCCAGCGAGTGGGGAGACGCGTGCGCGCTGATCGACCGCGGGCGCGTCGACTACGCGCCGCGGCCCGCTCCCTCGGACGTGCGCGCCTCGGCCGCCGAGTTCGAGAAGAACGCCGCCGCGATCGAGAAGCGCCTCGACGGCCTCGACGACCAGGCCTGGGAGAAGAAGGCGCAGTTCTGCATGGACGGGAACGTCGCGTGGGAGGCGCCGCTCGGCGACATGCTCTTCGGCTTCCTCTTCGACGCGATCCATCACCGCGGGCAGCTCTCGACCTACCTGCGCCCGATGGGCGCGAAGGTGCCGTCGATCTACGGTCCCTCGGCGGACGACCCGGGGCAGTAGCGCGGCCGCGGCGCCCGACGCGGCTAGGCGCGTGCTTTCGCCTGGTACTTCCAGTTTCGGGACTTGCCCTGCGCGATCCAGTCGACCGCCGTGGCGACGCGCCGGTCGCGCGTGGCGTCGGTCTTCGCCTCGCCGATCCATTCCGAATAGTCCCGCTGCTGACTCGGGGAGAGCGCGCGGAAGCGCGCGAACGCGCCCGCCCTCTTCTTCAGCGCCGACGTGAGAGCCGCTGGCACCGGCAGCGGCGCCCGCGCCCGGCGCACGGGTCCGATTCGGATGCCCTCGTCGGCGAGGCGCTTCGCCTCCCGGACGTGGCCGACGATCGTCGCATCGTCCGGCAGGTCGTCCAGCGACGCGATGCGCCCGAACTGACCCATCGCGTCCTTCCGGTCGCCGACGTTCATCGCGCGGTTCCAGAAGCCGAACGTGCAGTGCGCCTTGAAGGCGGCCATGCCGCAGAAGATGCCGCGATAGTCGAAGTGCGGCATGCCCCACTTGATGCCCTCGACGACCTCCGGGCACCCGCGGTGCACGAGGGAGCGCAGGCGGCGCAGGATGGGGCGCGCGAACTCGGCCGAGTTCGCGATGTAAGCGTCGATGCGAGGATCTTTCTTTGCCATGGCGCCGGATTATCATCGGGAGCGTGCCGGAGCGCCACAACGCCCGAGAGCTCGCCAACCCCGAGGCGCGGTGGCCGGTCCTCGTCGCGCTCCTCGGCGTCGGCGGGATCATGCTGGCGCTGCCCCACACGCTGGTTCTCGGGCCGCGGTGGCTCCTGCTCGTGCTCGTCGTCCTCCTGCTCGTGCCGACGACCGTCCTGCACCGGTCCGGCCGGCACCGGTGGGACCGGATCCTCGGCTACGCCATCAGCAGCCTCCTGACTCTGTCGCTCGCCGGGTCGCTCCTCCTGCTCATCTTGAGGCTGCCCGCGAAGACCGATTCCCCGGGCGCGCTGCTCAAGGCGGCGACGATCCTCTGGGTGACGAACATCGTCGTGTTCGCGATGTGGTACTGGCGCCTGGACGCCGGCGGCCCGCACAGCCGGGAGACGCGCGGGAAACACACGCAGGGCGCCTTCTTCTTTCCGCAGATGATGGACGGCGCCCCGATCGAGAACCCCGAGGCGTGGTCGCCGCGCTTCGTGGACTACCTCTTCCTGGCTTTCAACACGAGCACCGCGTTCTCGCCGACCGACACGGCGATCCTGTCGCGCTGGGCGAAGGTCCTCTGCATGCTCCAGGCGCTGATCTCGCTGTCGATCGTGGCGATCCTGGCGAGCCATGCCGTCGGCATGCTGTAGTCGCCCCGGCCAATGAGAAATCCCTGTCCGAACGGAGGAGGGATTTCTACTTCGGCTCGGTCAGCCCGCGCTCCTCGAGGAGCGGCTGCACGATCGGGTCGCGGCCGCGGAAGGCGCGGTACATCGCCGCGAGGTCTTCCGTGTGGCCGCGCGAGAGGATCATCTGCCGGAAACGGTCGCCGTTCTTCCGCGTCAAACCGCCGTTCTCCTTGAACCAGGCCCATGCGTCGTCGTCGATGACCTCGGCCCACATGTACCCGTAGTAGCCCGCCGCGTACCCGCCGCCGAAGATGTGGGAGAAGTACGTTGAGCGATACCGGGGGGGCACGGCGGCGAGATCGACGTGGAAGCGTTCGAGCGCGCTCTTCTCGAACGCGATCGGCTCCTGCTTCGGCGCGTCCGGCGGCAGCGTGTGCCACGCGAGATCGAGGAGCGCGGCCGCCACGTACTCCGTCGTCTTGTAGCCCTGGTTGAAGGTCTTCGTCTTCCGGATCTTCGCGACGAGGGCGTCCGGCATCGGCGCGCCCGTCCCGCTGTGCTTCGCGTAGTGGGCGAAGACCGCCGGCTCGAACGCCCAGTGCTCGTTGAACTGCGACGGAAACTCGACGAAGTCCCTCGGGGTACTGGCGAGCGTCGGATAGTTCACGTTCTGGAAGAAGCCGTGCAGGGCGTGGCCGAACTCGTGGAAGAGGACGGTGACGTTCTCCGACGACAGGAACGCCTTCTGTCCGGGCGCCGGCTTCGTGAAGTTGAGGTTGTTCACGACGACCGGATGGGTGCGGAGCAGGCGGCTCTGGTCGACGAACGAGTCGCACCAGGCGCCCCCGCTCTTCGACGCCCGCTGGAAGTAGTCGCCGTAGTAGATGGCGAGCGACTTGCCGTCCGCGTCGAAGACCTCCCACGCGCGGACGTCGGGGTGGTAGACGGGCAGATCGGGCCGCGGCTTGAAGGTGATGCCGTAGAGCTGCGTCGCCGCGTAGAAGACCCCGTCCTGCAGGACGCGGTCGAGCTCGAAGTACGGGCGCACCTGCGCCTCGTCGAGGTCGTACTCGGCCTTCCGCACCTTCTCGGCGTAGAGCTCCCAGTCCGCGGCCGTCAGCGCGAATCCGCCCTTCTCGGCGTCGATCGCCTTCTGCATGCGGGCGGCCTCGCCGCGGGCCTTCGAGGTGGCGGCGGGCACGACGTCGGTCATCAGCTTCGCGGCGTGGGCGGGCGTCTTCGCCATCTGGTCGTCGAGCACGTAGGCCGCGTACGTCGGGAAACCGAGGATCTTCGCCTTCTTCGCCCGGAGCTCCGCGAGGCGCGCGACCGTGGCGCGCGTGTCGTCGTCGCCGCCGTGCGCGCCCCGCCGCTCGGACGTCTCGAGGATCGTCTGGCGCAGCGCGCGATCGGTGAGGTACGTCATCGGCGGCTGCTGGGTCGTGTTCTGAAGCTCGAGCACCCACTTGCCCTCGAGCTTCCGCTCCTTCGCGGCCTCGGCGGCGGCGGCCACGTCGATCTCCGGCAGGCCGGCGAGCTTCCGGCGGTCGTCGACCACGACGGCGGAGGCCTTCGTGTCCGCGAGCACCTTGTCGATGAAGCCGCTCGTGAGCGTCGACTCTTCCTGGTTGAGCCCCGTCAGCGTCGTCTTGTCCGCGTCCGAGAGCTCGGCGCCGGCCCGGATGAAGGCCAGGCGATCGCGATCGACCAGGTACTTCGACTCGGGGTCGAGGCCGAGCCCGTCCCGCTTCTCGTAGATCGCCTTCACCCGTGCATAGAGCTTCGGGTTCAGGTAGATGGCGTCGCTGTGCGCGGCGAGCTTCGGCGCGACTTCGGCCTTGATCTTCTGGATCGCCGGGTTGGTGTTCGACTGGTCCATGTTGAAGAAGACCTTGGACACCCGCGTCAGGAGCTCGCCCGTCTTCTCCATCGCGACGATCGTGTTCTCGAACGTCGGCGGCTCCGGGTTCGCCGCGATCGCGTCGATCTCGGCGCGCTGCCGCTTCATGCCCTCCTCGAAGGCGGGCAGATAGTCGGAGTCCTTGATGCGGTCGAACGGCGGCGCCTGGTACAGCAGGGGGCTCGGGGCCGCGAACGGATTCGAGGCGGGGAGCTCGGCGCGCGCGGCGGGTGCGGCGAGCGCGGCGCCGAGGACGAGGGACACCGGAGCGAGGGAACGCGAGTTCATCGAAAACCTCTTTCTTGTGAAGTCGCGGTCGGGAAACCGCCCGATCAGGGCTTTCCCACGTCCGAGATCTCGGCGTGAAGCACCGCGGCGACGGCCACCGCCGCGACGAGCGCGGCGATCCCGAAGGCCGTGAACTTTCGAACGGGCATGGTCTCGGTCTCCTTCCTGGCGGCCGCGTTTATATACGATGAAGGGAGCCTCAGGATTCCTTCCGAAGCGTTCGAAAAGGAGTCGCCATGCGCCGTCCGCTCCCTCGGGCCCTCGTCCCGGTTCTCGCCGTCCTCATCCTGCTGCCGCCGCCCGGCGGCCGGGCGGCCGAGCCGGCGCTCGACGCCGATTCCCGCGCCGCGATCGACGCCGTCGTGCGCGACGCTCTCGCCTCGAGCGGCGTCCCGGGCGCCTCGATCGCCATCGTGCGGGACGGCCGGATCGCATACGTGCAGGCGTACGGCTCGGCGCGCCTCGATCCGCCAGCGCCGGCCGCGGCGGCCATGCGCTACAGCATCGGATCGGTCAGCAAGCAGTTCACGGCCACCGCCGTCCTGATGCTCGCCGAGGAGGGGAAGCTCTCTCTCGACGATCCCGTGTCCCGCTTCGCCCCGGACTTATCGAGCGCCGGCTCGGTGAAGATCCGACAGCTCCTGTCGCACACCTCCGGCTACCAGGACTACTGGCCCCAGGACTACGTCCCGCCCTTCATGCTGCAGCCGACGACGGCGGCCGCGATCCTCGACCGCTGGGCGAAGAAGCCCCTCGACTTCCCTCCGGGAACGCAGTACCAGTACTCGAATACGGGATACGTGCTCGCCGGAATGATCGTCGAGAAGGCGGCCGGGACGCCGCTGCTGCCGTTATCTCACCGCGCGGATCTTCCGCCCGCTCCAGATGGCGAGCGTCGCGAACATCGACCAGGATCGGCTCGGCGACACCGATCCCACCGGGTACCTGCGCTACGCGCTCGGTCCGCCGCGATCGGCGCCGAAGGAGGGGAAGGGCTGGCTCTTCGCGGCGGGCGAGCTCGCCATGACCGCGGAGGACCTCGCGCGCTGGAACGTCGGCATGATCGACCGGAAGTTGCTGCGGCCCGAGTCCTACCGTCAGATGCAGACCGAGGTGCTCCTCGAAAACGGCGTCGGGATCGGCTACGGCCTCGGCATCGAGGTCAAGAGGCGCAACGGTCATCGCGTTCTCCAGCACGGCGGCGAGGTGTCCGGCTTCACGTCGACGAACATGGTCTTCCCGGACGACCGCGCGGCGGTCACGGTGCTCGTCAATCAGGACTCGATCGACACGTCGGCCGTCATCGCCGGCCGGATCGCGGACCGGCTCCTGGCGGGAAGCGCCCCGGAGGCCGAGGCGCGCGCGAAGCGCATGCTCGAGTCGCTGCAGGCGGGCCGGATCGACCGCGCCGAGCTGACCGCGAATGGGAGCTTCTACTTCACCGAGCAGGCCGTGAAGGACTTCGCCGCGAGCCTCGCGCCCCTCGGCGCGCCGCAGTCGGTGCGGCAGGAGTCGACGAGCGAGCGCGGCGGCATGCGCTTCCGCCTGTTCGAGGCGAAGTTCGCGTCGAAGACGCTCGCGATCTGGGAGCGCGACATGCCCGACGGGAAGATCGAGCAGTTCGAGGTGATGGCGACGGAGTAGACGCTATCGGTTCAGCCGAAACGTGACGGTGACCGTCAGGTAGACGCGCACGGGACGGCCGTTCAGGCGCGCGGGGTGGTAGCGCCACTGCGCGATCGCCTCCATTCCCATCATGTCGAGCTCCGGGGTGGAGGACTTGAGCAGACGGAGGTTGGTGACGCATCCGGTCGTCGTGACGATGGCCTCGTAGATGCTCACGCCCTGCTCGCGCCGCTTCCGCGCGTCCTCCGGATATCGGGGCTCGACGCGGGCCTCGAGCTTCGGCGCTTCGACCCTTCCGCGGACGCGCACGACGTTCGTGTCTTCGGCCGAAGGTCCTGTCACGGGCAGGGGAAGATCCGTGCACGCGACGGCGGCGGGAAGGAGCAGCGCCAGGTACGCAGCGCGGTTGGCGGACGGATCGGCGACGTCGTCCGCCGCCCGTGACATGAGAAAGAGGGCGTTCGCCACGCGTTCGCACGCGGCGCCGGCAGCGACGAGCCTTGGCTGGACGCGGCGGGGCGCGCCGTCGCCTCGAAACTCCAGGATCGCGACGCTGTAGCGGCTCGACGGCGACCGGCACGGCTCGATCTTCAGGAGGTCTTCGGCGACGCCATCGGGAAGACCGGTGACGAGGCGCAGAAGGGTCTTGTCCGCCGGCGCGGGGACGGGCGTCGGTATCGGTCCGGCGCTCTTCCGGTGCTCGCTTCCGGATTCCTCGGACCGATTGGCCTCGTTGCGGCGGGCGACGGCTTCGCGCTCGCGGTCGGTGAGATAGCGGAGCAGGGGGCTCTCGCCGAAGTCGGAATCGAGGTGGCACTTCGTGCTCGACTCGAGGCAGGCGATCCACGCGGCGTCCTCGACCGGCGCCTGGCCGAGGACGCGGCGCAGGAGCTCGGAGCCGAAATGCAGCTCGGGATCGATCGGAACGGAGGCATCCGGCTCCCCCTCGGCGAGCGCGGCGAGGAGCGCGGCGTTCTGGGGCGGCGGATCGCCGCAGTATTTCCTGGCGAGGTACCAGGCGGCCTCGCCGCGGAAGACGAGCTGGTCCGATCGCAGGGCGGTTTCGAGGAGCGGCGAGTGGATCGACGCGCCCGTCTGCGTCGCGGCATTCAGCACCGCCTGCCACGCTTTCGCGTCCCGGCGCCCGAACGCGAGCGCCGCGGCCGCCACGAGGGCGTCCGGCTGCCCGCGCGTGGCCTCCGCGAAGAAGAGCGTGCGCGTGTGCTCGGAGACGTCGAGCTGTCGGAGGGACTCGAAGTAGAGCGGGAGAGCGGCGATGCTCTCGGCGCGCGCGAAAATCAGCACCACCCAGGGATCGAGCCGCGGCGCGAAACGCCGGGCGGCGTCGAGGACCGTCGCGGCCGCCTCCGAATTGCCCGAATCGGCGAGCGCCCGCATCTCCTCGATGGCGGCGGCGGCGTCCGTCTCGACGGCGAGGGCCTCGATGAGGGCGGGAGCCGCCTCGCGCAGCATCGCGACGTCGAGAACGCGCGCCGCGGCGCCCCGCGTCTTGGCATCCGGACTGCGCAAGCCGGACTGCCACCGCTCGAAGATGCCGGGCTTTCCGGGGAAGGACAGGAGCAGCGCGAGCGAGCCGGGGGAGAGCGGGCGCGAGAGGAGCTCCGTCAGCTCATCGGCGCGCGTCGATCTGCCGATGAGCAGGGTGCCGCACAGCGCGATCGCGAGATGTCCCCGCGGGGTCCGGAGCAAGTGCCGAAAGGATATCGCGGCGAACTTCCGAAAAAACACGGGTCGGTCCGCGAAAACGGCCGTTCGGTCCCGTGCCGCCGAAACCCTGGCGGCACGTTTTCGTCTGGACCGCTGGGTGTCGAGGAGGGCAAACGGATGAAATCGGCAGTCCTCTATGTATGGGCGGCCGCCGGGCTCCTGGCGGCGGGCGCGGCGCCGGCCGAGTTTCCGGGCGAGCGGATGTACCAGACGGTCGAGGTCGGCCCCGGCGTGTACGCGTTCGTCGCGCCGGAGACGAACGGACCGATCCCGAGCGGCAACGTGGTCGCGGTCGTCGGCGACGACGGCGTGCTCGTCGTGGATTCCGGGCGCTTCCCCACGCTCGCGCGCCGGATGGTCGAGGAGATCCGCCGCCGGACGGACAAGCCCGTGCGGTACCTCGTGCACACGCACTGGCACCTGGACCACATCGCTTCCGACGCCGTGTTCCGCGAGGCATTCCCCGGGATCGTCTTCGTCTCGACTGCGTTCACCCGGCGCAAGATGGCCGAGAAGCAGATCCCGTATGTGCGCGACCTCGAGAAGACGGACGCCGGTTACGTGCAGTACCTGCAGGAGCGCATCGCGGGCGGCCAGCGGCGCGACGGCTCGCCGATGACCGACGACCTCCGGCGGTACCTCGCGGGCCAGATCGACGACGTCCGGCTCGAGATGGCGGAGCTGTCCGGCGCCGTGATCGTCGTCCCGACGCTCACGTTCGACGGCGAGCTCCGGGTCCACCTCGGAAAGCGCGAGGTCCGCGTCGCGTTTCTCGGAAAGGGCAACACGGAGGGCGACGCCGTCGTGATCGTTCCGGACGCGAGGGTCGTCGCGACGGGCGACCTCCTCGTGGCGCCGGTGCCCTACGGGTACGGGTGCCATCCCGCGGAGTGGATCCGGACCCTCGACGCGCTGACTTCGATCGACGCCGCCGCGATCGTGCCCGGCCACGGGCCCGTGCAGCGCGACTGGAGCTATGCGAGGAGGGTCGCCGCGCTGCTCGTGGAGATCGAGCGCCAGGTGAGCGAGCAGGTCCGCCGCGGCGCCACGCTCGAGCAGACGCAGGAGGCCGTCGACCTCTCGGCCCTGCGGAAGACCTTCGCCGGCGACCGGTTCGACCGTGCGGCCGCCTTCGACGATTTCTTCGCGCGCTCAGCGGTGGACCGGGCCTACCAGGAGGCGAAGGGCGCGATGGCGGAAGAGTGAAGAGGAACGTGACGAGCTGACCCGTCCTGGGAGAGGGTGACGTCGCGTCATTCCCTCTCTCGTCGGTTGGGCCGCGAAGCGGCCCGCTCAGAGTCCGACACAAAAAAAGCGGCCCGGGGCCTCGCATCCCCGGGCCGCAACGGAGGGGTCGTCTAGGGATTCGGCGACGACGCCGGCGGTGCGCCGCCGTGCCCGCGCTTCCAGTGGCCGGCGTTCGACGCCATGCACGCGCTCACGGCGGACTGCTCGTCGGCCGAGAGGGCCCCGAGCACCTGGTCGTGGATCGTCCGGGCGTCGGTCTGGAGCTTCGTCCGCGCGGCGTCGGCGTCGATCGCGTCCTGTCCGACGACGGACTTGTCCGCGCCGTTGGCGATGTCGGTCTGCATCTTTTCGTGCGCCGCCTTCATCGCGGCGCCGTCGGTCTTCAGGACGTCCTTGCCGGCGGTCAGCGCCGCCTGCGCGTTGCCCCGGGCCTCGGTCGAGATGTCCGCGCTGGCGAGGCACTTCTCCAGGCCGCGGAGGGGCATGCCCATCGGATGATGGGGGCCGCCCGCGTTCTGGTCCGCGCGGACGGCGACCGCCGCTCCGAGGGCCGCGGCGATCAAAATGGGAATCCGGTGTCTCATGGGCGGGTCTCCTTTCGATGTCTCCAACCGGGAGAACGGAGGGGGGCGGAGGTCCGTTACAGCGGGGTCGAGCGGAACTTCCCGGCGCCAGCGGCGTCCCCGTCTGCAGGGAGGGGTGCATGGAAGTCTTTCTCCAGGACGTCCGCTATGCGGTGCGCGGGCTCCGACGCTCGCCGGGGTTCGCGGCCGCCGCGATCCTGACGCTGGCGCTCGGGATGGGCGCGACCACCGCCATCTTCTCGGTGATCCGATCGGTCCTGCTCGCGCCCCTGCCGTACGCCGAGCCGGAGCGCCGGGTGATGATCTGGAGCCGCTGGACGGGCTTCCCGAAGACCTGGGTCTCCGACGGCGAGGTCGTCGACTATCGGCGCTACGTGTCGAGCCTCGAGAGCGTCGCGGCATGGGGCGCCGACGAGGCCAACCTGACGGGAGGCGGCTCCGAGCCCGTTCGGGTCGGCATCGGTCAGATCACCGCAAACACCTTCGACACGCTCGGCGCCCGTCCCCTCATCGGGCGCGGGTTCACCGAGGCCGAGGACGCGCCGGGCGGTGAGCCCGTCGCGGTGCTCGCCTACGGCCTCTGGCAGAACCGGTTCGGGGGAGATCCGGGAGTCGTCGGCCGGGCGATCGAGCTCGACGGCGTGTCGCGCCGCGTGGTCGGCGTGATGCCGCGCGGATTCGCGCTGCCGACCGACTTCACGGTCCGCGCGTCCGAGCCGTCGCAAATCTTCGTGCCGGTCCAGTTCGATCCGAAAGAGCTGTCGCACGACAACCATGGCCTGTACGCGGCGGGGCTGCTCCGGCGCGGGGCGACCGCGGCGCGCGCGACGGCCGAGCTGCGGACGCTCGCCGCGACGCTGACGCGCCAGGGCGTCTATCCGGCGGAGATGCGCTTCGAGCCCTTCGCCGAGCCGGTCGACGTCGAGATTCGCGGGCCGGCCCGAGTGGCGCTTCGCCTCGTGTTCGCCGCCGTGCTCTTTCTGCTGCTGATGGCGTGCGCGAACGTCGCCAACCTGCTGCTGGCCCGGGCGGAGGGGCGGCAGCGCGAGATCTCGGTGAGGGCCGCGATCGGCGCCGGCAAAGTGCGGCTGATTCGCCAGCTGCTGACGGAGAGCTTCGTGCTCGCCGCCTCCGGCGGCCTCCTCGGCGTCGCGCTTGCGTGGGCCGGCGTCCGGATCATCGCGGCGGGAGGCGCGGCCGGTCTGCCGGCGCTCGCGCCCCTCGGCCTCGACAAATCGCTCCTGGGCTTCGCGCTCGTCCTCGCGGCCGTGACGACTGTTCTCTTCGGCTTCGCGCCGGCGGTGCAGGCGCTGCGCCTCAACCTCGCCACGTCCCTGAAGGACACGGCCTCGAACACGTCGGCCGGTCTGCGCCGCCAGGGCATCCGTGGCGCGCTCGCGGCCCTGCAGATGGGACTCGCGGTCGTCCTGCTCCTCGGCGCGGGGCTGATGCTGCGGAGCCTCGCGGCGCTCATGGCGGTCGACCTCGGCTTCGAGCCGCGGCACGTGCTGACGGTGCAGGTCCGCCCGCCCGAGGCGGCCTATCCGAAGCCCGAAGCGGTCGTCGCGTTCGACCGTTCGCTGCTCGAGCGGGTCCGGGCCCTTCCGGGAGTTCAGGCCGCCGGCCTCGTGCGCTCCCTGCCGCTCGCGGCCGAGATCGGCGACTGGGGCCTTTCCGCGGAGGGCTACGTCGCGCCGCCGGGACAGCACGCGAAGGGAGACTGGCAGGTCATCTCCGACGGCGCGCTCGAGGCGCTCGGCGAGCGGCTCCTGCGGGGACGTCCGATCCTCCCATCCGACTCGGCGGACGCGCTGCCGGTGGTGCTCGTCAACGAGACGCTCGCACGCACGTACTGGCCCGGCGAGGATCCGATCGGCAAGCACCTGCGCATGCACGCCATGGGCGATCGTCCCTGGATGCGGGTCGTCGGTCTGCTGCGCGACGAGCGCCACAACGGCGTGACCGCGGAGATCAAGGAGAAGTTCTACGTCCCCTATGCGCAGTTTCCGAAGGCGCGCGGCGGGGATGCGGTGCGGGGCATGACGCTCGTGGTTCGCGCGAAGGGCGATCCGATGGCGCTCGTGGGGCCGATCCGGGCGGAGGCGCGGCGGATCGATCCGATGATGCCCGTCGCCAACCCGCGTCTGATGACCGAGGTGGTCGACGCGTCGCTCGCGACGCCCCGCCTGACGGGGACCCTGCTGGCGATCTTCGCCGGGCTCGCCCTGCTGCTCGCGGGCGTCGGCGTCGCCGGCGTCCTGTCCTACCTCGTGAGCCGCCGCCGGCGCGAGATCGGGATCCGTCTCGCGCTCGGCGCCTCGCGCGCCAGCGTGCTCGGGCTCGTCGTGCGGCGGGGCGTGGCGTACGCGGCCGCCGGCATCGCGGTCGGCTCGGTGTTCGCGCTCGCCGCCGCGCGGGCGCTCGAAGGCCTCCTCTACGGCGTCGCTCCCCACGATGCGGCCACGTTCGCGGTCGTGCCGGCGGGCCTGCTCCTGCTCGCCGCCGCCGCGAGCGCCGTTCCCGCCGCCCGGGCGGCGCGAGTGGATCCGCTGGAGGCGCTGAGAGGGGAGTAAGGAGAGCGCCTCGCGATCACGCCCCTCACCCCGGCCCTCTCCCGGAGGGAGAGGGAGGGCAAGAAATGAAGCCGCCCGGCTTGCGCCGGGCGGCGGAGGGAACGGAGGGAGAGAAGAGGGACTACTTGCCGGAGGGCGGAGCCGGGCGGGTGTTGACGCCGCCGCCGCGGGTCGAGGTGCCCGAGCCCGAGCCGGAGCCCGTGTTGCCGCCGCCGCGCGTCCAGCCGTTGTTGTTGCCCGAGGAGCTCGGGGGCATCGTGTTCGGGCAGGGCCGGAGCAGCGTGGCCCGGCAGCCCTTGCCGCCGATCGTGTCGAACGCGGACGCCGAAGCCGGGAACATCGCCACCAGGACCGCGACCGCCAGAGCAACTCCGATGACCTTCTTCATGACCTTCTCCTTTTTTAAAACTCGTTTGTGTTTCTGTTTCGACTCTGTTGTTTTCGTTTTCCTTCTTGCGACTCGCTCCCCGTAGAGAGCAACGCGCATGCCCGATTCGCGCGTGTGCGAAAACGCACGCATCGTGAGCGGGACGAAGGCGCACGAAACACCCGTGAATGCTGGGCGAAATGCGTGGGCGGTACGACGCGCCGCGCGCGCGCCGGACTCCGTCGTGACGAGGCGATCTCTATCCGTTCGGTGAATCTCCTATCCGAATGGATAGGCGACGGTGCTCCCAGATCGCGGCGCTCGCTCCATTTCTGTCATCCCGAGCGCAGCGAGGGATCCCTTTAGAAGGACGGTGCGGCTCCTAAAGGGATCCCTCGGGCTGCGCCCTCGGGATGACAAGACAAAAAAAGTGCCGCGACTCTCGTCGCGGCAGGAGGAAGAAAGAGTTCAGGGCGTCGTGGGTGTCAGTGCGAGCCGCTGTTGCCGGACTTGCCGGTCGCGGCGACGGACGGCATCGAGCACCGGTACGCGGTTCCGCGGCCGGTGGTGTCGTCCGCGACGAGCACGGTGTTGGCTCCCTTCGACTGGGCAACGCGCGTCAGCTGCGTCTGCGCGGAGCTGTCATCGAAACGGCCGGGTTTGGCCTCGATCTCCGCGACCTTCTCACAACCGGAGACGGCGTTCGGGTCCTTCGTGACGGCGACCGTCCCGAAAGAGTTCTGCGAGCACGCGGCCGCGCCGAAAACGAGTCCGGCCGCCGCGACGAGTCCGAGCGAAATTCTCTTCATCGGCTTCTCCTTCGATAGTGCGTCGGTCCTTCACCGACATAGAGAAAGACGGCTCTTCGCGGTCAGGGTTTCGGCGCCGCGGCAGAAATATTTCGAGTGCGCCGGCGTGTCACAGCCGCCTCGCCGCGCGCGCCTGTGACCCGATGACACAGGCGCTCGTATAATCGCCGCCGATTTTCGGAGGGCGCTGATGAGCAGAGGGTCTCGGCGGATCCGCATCGCGGTGGCCGCGTTCGCGGCGGCCGGAGCGCTGGCAGCGCAGCCGTTCGATCCGGCGACGTTCTCGGGCCTGCGCTGGCGGATGGCGGGACCGTTTCGCGGCGGCCGCGTGCTCGCCGTCTCCGGCGTGCCCGGACAGCCCGACCACTTCTACTTCGGCGCGGTCGGCGGCGGCGTGTGGGAGTCGCACAACGCGGGCCGCACGTGGGAGCCCATCTTCGACGGTCAGCCGATCGCCTCGATCGGCGCGATCGCCGTGGCGCCGTCGGATCCGCGCGTGGTCTACGTGGGGTCGGGCGAGGCCGACATGCGCTCGGACATCTCCCACGGCAACGGGATGTACCGCTCCGACGACGGAGGACGCACGTGGTCGCGCATCGGGCTCGCCGCGACGCGCCAGATCGGCCGCATCGTCGTCGATCCGCGCGACGCGAGCCGCGTGTACGTCGCGGCCCTCGGTCACGGATACGGACCGAACCCGGAGCGCGGCGTCTTCCGATCGATCGACGGGGGCCGGCACTGGCAGCGCGTCCTCTTCAAGGACGCCGACACCGGCGCGATCGACGTCGCGATCGATCCCTCCAACCGCCGCCGTCTCCTCGCCGCGCTCTGGCAGACGCGCCGTCCGCCGTGGAACACCTATCCGCCTTCGAACGGTCCCGGCAGCGGCGTCTACCAGTCGGACGACGGGGGAGACTCCTGGAAGCCGGTGGACGGCGGGTTCCCGACCGTCGGGCTCGGCCGCGTCGGCTTCGCCTACGCGCCGAGCGACCCGCGGCGCGTGTACGCGGTCGTCGACGCGAAGGAGGGCGGCCTCTGGGCCTCGGACGACGGCGGCAGCACGTGGCGCCGCGCGAGCGCCGACCCGCGCATCTGGGAGCGCGGCTGGTACTTCGGCTCCATCGCGGTCGATCCGAGGAACCCGAACGTGGTCTACGCGTGCAACACGGCGATGTATCGGTCCGAGGACGGCGGCAGGACGTTCGTTCCCATCAAGGGCGCGCCGGGCGGCGACGACTACCACGAGCTCCGGATCGACCCGGCCGAGCCTCGACGGATGATTCTCGGCAGCGATCAGGGCGCGGTCGTGACGGTCGACGGCGGCCGCACGTGGAGCTCCTGGTACAACCAGCCGACCGCCCAGTTCTACCACGCGATCGCGGACGACCGCTTCCCCTACTGGATCTGGGGCGCGCAGCAGGACTCGGGCGCGGCGGCATCGCCGGCGTGGACCGATTACCGGTCGATCACGCTGCGCGACTGGCGGCCGGTCGCGGTCGGCGGCGAGAACGGCTACCTCGCTCCCGACCCGGACCACACGGAGATCGTGTACGGAGGATCGGTCTCGAAATTCGACGCGCGCACGCTGCAGGAGCAGGACGTCGACCCGACCCTCGCCCATCCCGGCGACTACCGCGGCGAGTGGACGCTGCCGCTGACGATCGCGCCGCGGCGGCCGCACGCGATCTACTTCGGCAATCAGTTCGTCTTCCGCAGCCGCGACGGCGGCGCGCACTGGGACCGCATCAGCCGGGACCTGACGCGGGAGAATCCGGGCGCTCCGGCGTCGCTCGATCCCGCGACCGTCGCCGACACCGCCGCACCGGGTCCGCGCCGCGGCGTCGTCTACACGATCGCCGCGTCGTCCGTCATGGACGGTCTTCTCTGGGCCGGCACGGACGACGGGCTCGTCTGGAAGACGCGCGACGACGGCGCGCACTGGGAGAACGTCACACCGCCGGCGCTCTCGGCCTGGTCCAAGGTCGCGATCATCGAGCCTTCCCACTACGACGCGAGCTCGGCCTACGCGGCCGTGGACCGCCATCGGCTCGACGACCTCGCGCCGTACCTCTACCGGACGCGCGATGGCGGGAAGACCTGGTCGCCGATCGCGCGGGGCATTCCCGACGGCAGCTTCGTCAACGTCGTGCGCGAAGATCCCGAGCGGCGAGGACTCCTCTATGCGGGCACGGAGACGGGCGTCTACGTCTCCTTCGACGACGGCGAGCAATGGCAGGCGCTCCAGGCGAACCTGCCGAACTGCTCCGTGCGCGACCTCGCCGTCCACCAGGGCGACCTCGTCGCGGGCACGCACGGAAGGTCTTTCTGGGTCCTCGACGACCTCTCGCCTTTGCGCCAGCTCGACGCGAAGTCGAGCGCGGCCCCCGTGTGGCTCTTCGCGCCGCGGACGGCCGTTCGCCTCCACCCGGCGGGATTCCAGGGCACGCCCGAGCCGAAGGACGAGCCGTTCGCCGAGAACCCGCCGCGGGGAGCCGTCCTCGACTACTTCGTCAGGACGGCGCCCTCGGGACCGGTCGTCCTCGAGATCCTCGACGCCGAGGGGCGGCTCGTGCGGCGCTTCGCGAGCGACGATCGACCGGAGCCGCCCGACCTGCAGAAGATCCAGGTGACCGAGGACTGGGTGGCTCCTCCGGCGCCGCCCGACGCCTCGGCGGGGATGCACCGCTTCGAGTGGGACCTGCATTACCCGGCGCCCCCCGAACTGTCCCACCGGCGCCGCGGCGGCTCCGGGATCTGGGCGCCGCCTGGCCGGTACACCGTGCGCCTCAGCGTGGACGGCCGCACGCTCACCCAGCCGCTCACCGTCGAGAAGGACCCGCGCGTCGAGCTCGCCGATGAGGACCTGATGCGGCAGTTCGAGTTGGCGCGCTCGGTCGAGGCCGAGCGCCTGCGCGTCGCGCCCGCGCTCGCCCGGGCCGTGTCGCTGCGGAAGCAGGCGACGGAGCTCTCGGCGAAAGCCTCCGGCGAGGCGGCGGCGGCGCTCGCGAGTTTCCTGAGGGACCTCGTTCCGCTGGTCGGCCCGAACGTCGTCCCCGAGCTCTTCTACAACCTCCTCGACGCGGCGCCGACGAGCCTGCTGCGCTTGAACGCGGTGCTCGCGCGTTTCCAGCAGACGGTCGAGAGCGCCGACGCCGCGCCCACTCCCGACGCGGTCGCCGGGTTCGGACAACGCCGCGCGGCCGTGGATCAGGGGCTTTCGGCGTGGAACGACTTCGTGGCGTCGCGGGTCCCCGAGGTCAACCGGGCGCTGCGGTCGGGGGGACTCGCCGAGCTCTCCGCCGCCCCCTGACGGATCGCATCGTGGAGTGGAGCTCCCGCATCGTCGCGGTGCCCGTTCCGGCGCCGGACGGCCGCGGCGTCGCTTTCTTCCTCGGACGGACCCCGGTGACGAACGCGCAGTACGCGCCCTTTCTCGCGACGGGCCGCGCGCCCGCGCCGCCGTGGTGGTCAGCTCCGGACTTCTCGGCGCCGGACCAGCCGGTGGTCGGCGTGTCTTGGGACGACGCTTCGGCGTACGCGGGATGGCTCGTCGAGTCCGCCGGCGGCGCGTGGCGGCTGCCCGCCGAGGTCGAGTGGGAGTTCGCGGCGAGCGGCGGGCTCGACGCTCCGGCGACGAGCTGGGGCGACGCGATTCCGGAGGGCGAAGTCCCGGCGGGGCCGCTCGCGGGACCGTGGCCAGTCGGGAGAGGAACGCCGAACGGCTACGGGCTCTGCGACATCGGGACGATCGTGCACGAGTGGTGCCTCGAGTGGAGCGGGCCGGGTCGGCGCGCGAGCCGCGGTGGTTCCTGGCGTCACGCGATCCGCTGGTCCTCGCCGCGAGCGCGAAGCAGTCTGCCGCCGTCGTTCCGGTATTCTGACTACGGGTTTCGTGTGCTCCGCGAGACCGCGTCGAAAAATTTCTCCTCCCGAAAAATTTCTGGTTCTCCTCCGCCGTAACGCGTGCTATAAAAACTTTAGAAACCCGGCTGCGCCGGGTTGCATCCGAAAGATGTAAGGAGCGCAGAGGACATTGCGGTTCCGCAGCCGAAACTCGTGATTCTGGCGGGCGCTGAAAGGCGCCCGCTTCTTTTTTCCGGCGCCGCCGGATTTTTAAGGGACGTATGGAGGTGCGAGATGAACCTGATGGGAACGGGGGATCTCCGGACGGCGCGCTGGGGACGCACACTCGTCCGCGTGGCCGGCTTCGTGTTCTACCTTCTCACGGTGCAGGCGGTGCTGACGGGGGCCGTCGGTGTGAGCGTGTTCGCCGCGAGCCGTAAGGCCTCCGACCTCGCGCTGCCCGCCATTTCATTCCTGCTCGCGGGCTCCTACGTGCTCGTCGGCTATCACCTGCGACGGCACCGCCTGTGGGCTCGAAACTTCGCGTTTGCCTTCGCCGCTTTCTCGCTATTCGCGTTCCCGGTCGGCACCGGGGTGGGCCTCTTCATCGTCGCCTGCCTGGCCGGTGGCAATCGCGCCGGCGTGTTCCCGCGCCTGCGGCAGACGGCGCGCGAGGAGTTCCCGCTGATCCGTTTCGAGCCCGAGCTCGTTCCGGAGCAGGCGGGCTAGGACCCGAACGAGCCGCACGCCGATGCTGGACCGAGCCTTCACGACGTCGGGCCAGGATCTGCCGGGCTACCGGATCAAGCGCAACCTCGGCATCGTTCGCGGGATCGTGGTGCGCTCCCGCTCGATCGTCGGCACGATCGGCGCCGGCATCCAGAGCCTCTTCGGCGGCAACATCACGCTCTGGACGGAGATGTGCGAGCACGCGCGCCAGGAGGCCTTCGATCTGATGACGCGCCACGCCGAGCAGATGGGCGCGAACGCGATCGTCGGGTTCCGGTACGACGCGACGGAGGTGTCGGCCGGCGTCACGGAGGTGCTGGCGTATGGCACGGCGGTGGTGGTGGAGCCGGATCGGTCCTGACCCTGTAGACTCCGCCGCGTGAAGAGCATCCTCATCTGGATTCTCGCGGGCGCCCTGCTCGGCGGCGTCGCCGCGTCGTTCGTCGTTCCGCCGATGCTCTCCTGGTACAACGAGGCGGGCTACCTGTCGCAGGGCGGCGGACAGCCGGCGGCGATGGTCAACCTGCCCCAGGTGGTGCGCTACGCGACCACGCGTCTGATCCGCGGACAGGCGATCGGCGCCGGCGTCGGCGCGGTCGTCTTCTTCGCCCTGGGCCTCGCCGTCGGCGGCCGCTCGCGCCGCCGGGCCGCGGCGCCGCCCGCTCCCGCTCAGCGCCCCCAGTAGTCCCAGGCCGCGCGGGCGATCCTCGCGATCGCCGCCTCGCGCGACTCGATCGAGCGGTCCGACCCCTTGATCATCACGGCGATCGCGAGGTGTCCCCGCCCGCCGGGCAGCGTCACGATGCCGACGTCGTTCGTGACGATGTTCACGCCGGCGACGTCGGCGCCGGATCCGGTGCGGTGCGCCACCTTCGTCCCCGCCGGCAGGTCGCCCCGCAGGCGCTTTGCTCCGGATTCCGTGCGCGTCATCAGCGCGAGGAGCCGCTCCCGGCTCTCCGCCGACAGGCGTCTTCCCTCGTGGAGCTGGCGCAGGAGCTGGACGAGCGCGTCCGGGGTCGCGGTGTCGCGCGGGTCGGCGAGGAAGCGCCGCAGCGCTTCCCGGCGCTCGGCCTCCGGCGCCGCCGCGATCGCGCCGCGGATTCCCCGGGGCGTCCACTGCGCACGCGGCGGCGGCGTGGCGCCGTAGGAGTCGAACCAGAGCTCCGCCTCCGAGCGGTCGATCCGGATGTCGGAGAGCCCGACCGCGTCGAGCTGCGCCGTGATCGCGGCGCCGCCTCCCGCGAGCGGCAGGAGGGCGTCCGCGGCCGTGTTGTCGCTGGAAACCATCATCGCCTCGAGGAGCTCGCCGATCGACAGCGCGATTCCCCCGGCCGGCGCGCGCTCGGCGATCGTGCCCCCGCCTCCGCCCGGCCGAATGTCGGAGGGGCCGAGCGCGACGCTCTCGTCGAGGCGGAGCGCGCCGTGGTCCACGCGCGCGAGGAGCGCGATGGCGAGCGGAAGCTTGAAGACGCTCGCCATCGGGAACCGCTCGTGTCCGTGGAGCGACGCGCCGGTTCCCGACTCGAGGTGGAGCACGGAGACTCCCGTGACGCCGCCGGCGGAGGCCGCGATCTCGGCGAAGCGCGCCTCGAGGGCCGCACGAGCTCGCCGGGGCGGGCGCGGCGGAGGCGAGGAAGAGCAGCGCGAGGAACAACGGAGGTCAGTATAGAGGGGCGGCGCAGTACGATGCCGCGGTGGCGAACGACCTGCTCTTCGACGGACCCTCCGAGGCGCCGCTCACGGTGGCGCTCGCGCACGGCGCGGGCGCGCCGATGGACTCGCCGTTCATGCACCGCGTCGCGGAAGGCCTCGCCGCGCGCGGGTGGCGCGTCGCGCGGTTCGAGTTTCCGTACATGGCGCGGCGGCGCCGCGAGGGCCGGCGCGGCGCGCCCGATCGCGAGCCCGTCCTGCGCGCGACGTGGACCGAGATGGTCGAGCGCCTCGGCGGCGGAGCGCGCGTCGTCGTCGGCGGCAAAGTCGATGGGCGGAAGGATTGCGAGCATGATCGCCGACGAGGTCGGCGCGCGGGGCCTCGTCTGCCTCGGTTACCCGTTCCATCCGCCCGGCCAGCCCGCGAAGCTGCGGACCGCGCACCTCGCCGGGCTCCGCACGAAGGCTTTGATCGTGCAGGGCACGCGCGACGCCTTCGGCACGCCGGAGGAGGTGGCGGGTTACCGGCTCTCGCCCGCGATCCGCATCCGCTGGATCGATGGCGGCGACCATTCCTTCAAGCCGCCGGCGAAGTCGGGCCGCACCGAGAAGCAGAACGTCGAGGAGGCGATCGCCGCCGCCGCGGACTTCGTGGCGGCGCTCCCCGCCTGAGGCGAGGCGTCAGCCCAGGAGCGGCCGCGCGAACGGCCGCACGAGCGCGCCGAGCATGCTGCCGGCGGGCTGCCCGCGGGCGAAGGCGCGCCACCGCCGGACCTGCTCGACGGCCAGGAAGACGGCCGGGAGTGACCAGAAGAGCTCCGCGGCGACGCTCTCCCGCGACCCGAACATCGAGGCCGACACGGCGGTGTTGAGCACGGCGGCGGCGAGGAGGAACGCGGCGGTCGCGCGGCCGCGGCGGAGCGCGTCGAAGCCGAAGCGGCGCACGAGGACGTCCTGGTCGGCGCGGGGGAGGAGGGCGAGCACGGGCTCGAGGACGCCGAAGAGCTCGCGGTCGCGCTCCGCGTCGGCGTCGGGTTCGCCCGGCGGCGGCATTGCGGCGCTTGCCCGGCGCGGCGCCAGGGCCGCGGCGATCTCGGCCGCGAGCGTCCCCATCGGCTCGCCGGCGGCGATCGCGCTCGCGAGGCGCAGCGCCGACTCGACGAAGAGATAGACGGCGATCGGCGTCGGCGGCGCGAGCCAGGTCGGCAGCGTCGCCGACCCGCCCGCGAGACGCGCGAGCGCGGCGAAGACGCCGAGGAATCCCACGACGAGGAGCGGCAGCGCCGACGCGATCGTCATCGCGACCGCCGGCGCTTCGAAGTCGCGCTCCATCTTCTTCTGGGTCTCGCCCGGGAGCAGGCCGAGGACCGGGGCGAAGAGGATCGAGAGGCGCCGGCGCGCGACGTCGCCGCTGCGATCGCGCCGCTCGTTCTCGCGGATCTCTTCGGTGAGGGCGTCGTAGCGCTCCGCGCGGCGGATGACGTGGCTCTCCTCCCACGGCGCGAGGCAATAGCGCATGCCCCCGTCCGGCTGCGGCTCGGCCTCGCGCACCTCGTAAAGAAGGCCGTCCCACTCGACCGCGGTGCCCGGATGCTCCACCGAGGTCAGCGTGCGCGGAACCCGCGCGGTCCAGGGCTTCGCGACCGGACAGACGAGGACGACACGACCGTCCGGTCCGCTCTCGACGCGATCGGCGCCGAAGGCTCGGGGGAGCGCGAGGCTGCGCGTGGGAAGAGCTTACCCCCCGGAGGCCTTGCCCCGGCGCGGCACTTTCGGTGTAGCGTTGAGGCGTGGCGCGGGGCTGGGGGAAGAGCGAAGAGGACCAGGGAGCGGACAAGGAGCACGCGAGGGAGGCGGCCGAGAAGGCGGCGGCTCGGCCCTCACGCTCGCACGCCGAGGAGATCGCGCGGCGCCGCGGACTCGAGCTGTCCCTCGCGCGGGTCGAGGACCTCCTCGCGAAGACCCGGAACCCGACCCGCCGGAGCGCCCTCGAGACCGCGCGCGCCGAGCTGCTGGAGCGGCTGAATGCGAGCCCGGCGCCCTCCGAATCTCGATGAGGGTCGCCACCTGGAACGTCAACGGGATTCGCGCGCGCGAATCCCAGGTCCGCGACTGGATCGCTCGCGACCGGCCGGACGCCGTCTGCCTTCAGGAGATCAAGGCCCGGCCCGACCAGATCCCCGCGATGCTCTTCGAGTCGGAGGGTTACTGGTGCTACTGGCACGGCGCGGGCGGCTACTCCGGCGTCGCGCTGCACGTCCGGAAGGAGCTCTGCGGCGAGCGGCCGTGTTTCACGCACCCGGAGTTCGACCATGAGACGCGCATCGTGGCGGCCGACGTGGCGGGCGTGACCGTCGCCTCGGTCTACGTGCCGAACGGCGGGAAGGATTACGCGGCCAAGCTCCGCTTCCTCGAGGCGCTCGTCGGCTATGCGCGGCAGAACCGCGAAGACGGTCGGGAGCTCCTCCTCTGCGGCGACGTCAACGTGGCGCTGACCGACCGCGACGTCCATGCGAAGCAGCGCAAGGCCGGCGTGATCGGGCAGCGGGAGGACGAGCGGGCGCTCTTCCAGGCGATCCTCGCGGAGGGAATGGTCGACGTCGGCCGCGCCCTCGACCCGGACAACGAGGATCTCTTCACCTGGTGGGCGCCCTGGCGCAACCTCCGGCAACGCAACATCGGCTGGCGCATCGACTACGTCCTGGCCAGCGCCTCGCTCGCCCGACGGGCGAGCGCCTGCGCCGTGCGCGCCGACGTCGGCACGAGCGACCACGCCCCCGTCGTGGCGGACTTCGGGACGGTTTGAGCGGCGCTCGACGCGCCGACATGAGAGGGAACGTCGCAGCCGCCGCATTCCGACTGACTCAGGGACGCCCACCTTTTCCAGCACGCCGGAGGGTGCCGGGGTCGCCGCCGGAAAAGTCTTCGGATACGATCCGCGTGCATCGCGCGTCCGCGCGGAGAGAGGGGGATCCCTTGCAAAAACGTTTCGTTCTTTTCACTGCCGCCGCCGCGCTTCTCGCCGGCCTGGCGATCGCGGTTCCCGCCCCGGACGCGCGGATCGAGCAGGTCGAGAACGGTTTGCGTCCCCCGGTGCTGCTCGAAGGGGACAAGACCTGGACAATCGCCGAGCGGATGAAGCACTACGGCGTGCCGGGCCTCTCGATCGCCGTGATCCGCGATTCGAAGATCGAATGGGCCAAAGGCTACGGCCTCGCCGACGTCGAGGAGAAGAAGCCCGTCGCGGCCGACACGCTCTTCCAGGCCGGCTCGATCAGCAAGCCGGTCGCCGCGATGGCTGCGCTCGTCCTGGTGCAGGACGGCAAACTCTCGCTGACGACGGACATCAACACGTACCTGAAGACCTGGAAGGTGCCGTCGAACGAGCACACCGCGAAGGCGCCGGTCACGCTCGAGCGGCTGCTCTCGCACACCGCCGGGCTGACCGTTCACGGCTTCCCCGGCTACGCGGCCGGCGCGGCCGTCCCGACGGTGCCGCAGGTGCTCGACGGCGCGGCTCCCGCGAACACGGCGCCCGTGCGCGTCGACCTCGACCCGGGGACGCAGTACCGTTACTCGGGCGGCGGCTACACCATCGCCCAGCTCGCGATGACCGAAGTCACCGGGCAGACGTTCCCGGCGCTCATGCAGCGCCTCGTGCTCGGGCCGCTCGGGATGAAGGAGAGCACGTACGACCAGCCGCTGCCGGCGGCGCTCGTCCCCCTGGCGGCCGCGGGGTACCGCGAGGACGGCAAGCCGGTCGAGGGCAAGCGGCACGTCTATCCCGAGATGGCGGCGGCGGGCCTCTGGACCACGCCCTCGGACCTGGCGCGTTTCGCGATCGGCGTGCAGCGGATGGACGCGGGCGGCCGGGGACCGCTGACGAAGGCGAGCGTCGACAACATGCTCACGCCGCGGCTCGAGGGCTACGGCCTCGGGCTCGGGATTCGCGAGGAGGGCGACTCGAAGTACTTCGAGCACGGCGGCTCCGACGAGGGCTTCCAGGCGCAGCTGATCGCGAACGTGCGGCGCGGGTACGGCGCGGTCGTGATGACGAACTCGGACGCGGGCTGGCGCCTGATGCCGGAAGTGATCCGCGCGATCGCCGCCGCCTACTACTGGGAGGGGTACCAGATCGATGCGATGCCGACGGCGAAGGTCTCGCCCGCGGATCTCGCCCTCCTGGCCGGACGGTATCGGCTCGACGCCGACACCATCTTCATCGTCACGGCTTCGGGAGCCGGTCTCGAGGTGAAGGTGCCGCTCGGGCATGACTTCGTTCTCGTGCCCGTGTCGAGTCGCGCGTTCGTCCGGCGAGACGAGGAGACGCGGTACGCGTTCGAGCGCCGGCCGGACGGAGGCGCGGAGCTCGTCATCGACGGCAAGACCAACTCCGGCGTCGCGCCCCGCGTCGACCCGAAGCTGCGCGTCCCCGCCGAGGATCTTCTCGACGGCCGGATGGACGAGGCCCTCGCCGGCTATCGGAAGATCCAGGCGGCCGACCCGAAGGGAACGATGGCCTCCGAGCAGCGGTTCAACCAGCTCGGCTACGGCTACGTGCAGAACAAGGACTACCCGAAGGCAATCGCCATCCTGCGTCTCAACACGCTGCTCTACCCGAACTCCGCGAACACGTACGACAGCCTCGGCGAGGCGCTGGAGAAGAGCGGCGACACGGCGGGCGCGATCGCGATGTACAAGAAGAGCATCGAAGTCGCGAGCCAGCCCGGCAACGAGAACGTCGACCAGAACGGCCCGGCGCGCGTCCACGCGACGGAGCGGCTGAAGGCCCTCGGCGCCTCGTAAGCGAAGGAGCCGGTCGTGATCCCGCGCGAGGCGATCGGAGAGGCCGCGGCGCGGCTCGCGGGGCGCGTGCACCGGACGCCGATCCTCTCGGCGCGGCGGCTGGGAGAGCCCGCGGGCGTCCGTCTCTGGCTGAAGGCGGAGTGCTTCCAGAAGACGGGCTCGTTCAAGGCGCGCGGCGCGCTCCACAAGGTGCTGTCCCTCGCCGACGCGGAGCGCGCGCGCGGCCTCGTGACGGTCTCGGCCGGGAACCATGCCGCCGCCGTCGCGTGGGCGGCGCGCGAGTCCGGCTGCGCCGCCGTCGTCGTCATGCCCTCGGACGCGCCGGTCTCGAAGGTCGACGCGGTGCGCGGGTACGGGGCCGAGATCGTCTTCCACGCCGACCGTCCGACCCTCTTCGACCGCCTGCACGAGGTACGGGAGGCGCGCGGGCTGACCTTCGTCCATCCGTTCGACGATCCCGTCGTGCTCGCAGGAGCGGGGACCGCCGGACTCGAGATCGTCGAGGACCTTCCCCAGGCGGACGCCGTGGTCGTTCCCGTCGGCGGCGGCGGGTTGCTCGGCGGCGTCGCGTCGGCCGTGAAGCAGGCGCGGCCCGCGAGCCGCGTGATCGCGGTCGAGCTCGCGGAGGGGCCGGGCCTCGGGCCCGCGGTCGCGGCGGGGAAGCCCGTGCCGGCGCCGCGTCCGAAGACCGTCGCCGACGGCATGACGCCGCCCTTCGTCGGCGCGCTCGCCGTCGAGATCGCGCGCGAGGCCGTCGACGCGATCGTCACGGTCACCGAGGAGGAGATCCGGGAGGGGATGCGGATGCTCGCCACCCGCGCGAAGCTCTACGTCGAGGGCGCGGGCGCCGCCGCGACGGCGGCGATCCTCGCGGGGAAGATTTCGTTCGAGCCGGGGACGCACGTCGTCGCGCTCGTCTCGGGAGGCAACGTCGATCTCGAGACGTTCGCCGGGGTGGCCGCTCGACGCTGAGGCGAGGGTGTCCGACTCGGGGTATATCGTATCCGCCGTGACGCCCGAAGCCGCGGCCGTGGCCCAAGCGAACCTCGCCTTCTACCGCGCGCTCGAGGCCCGCGACCTCGACACCATGTCCGCCGTGTGGCACCACGACGAGGCCGTCAGCTGCGTCCATCCCGGCTGGCACCGCCTCGACGGCTGGGACGAGGTCGAGCGCTCCTGGGCCAACATCTTCGCCAACTCGCGGCCCTGGGCGGTCTCGTGCGAAGACATGCGGATCGCGCTCGCCGGCGATCTCGCGTGGGTCACGTGCGTCGAGGTCATCGTGCCGTTCGGCGCGGAGGCGGACTCGGACGCGGCGCGGATGCAGGCCACGAACCTCTTCGGCCGCGTCTCGGGCGAGTGGCGTCTCGTGCATCATCATGCCTCGCCCTCGCCGACGGGCGAGCCGGAGGCCGAGGAGCCGGTCAACTGACGGAGGGTCCCGGGTCGTTCCCGTTTCTCTTCATCGCTTCCGGAGCTTGTCGAGGAGGGATCGTTCGATGCGCATCGTTTTCCGAATCCTGATCGTCGTCGTTCTCGTGGCGGGCGCGGGGCTCGCCTGGCTCGCGCTGCGCTCTCCGGCCATGCGGCCGCCGTCGAGCGAGAAGATCGAGGCGACGCCGGCGCGGCTCGCCCGCGGCGAGTACCTCGTCGTCCACGTCGCCGACTGCGTGGGCTGCCACTCCGACTTCCACGGCGACCGATTCAGCTGCCCCATCAAGAAGGGCACGGAGGGGCAGGGCGGTTACCCGTTCGACGCGAAGCTCGGCGTGCCGGGTCTCGTGCAGGCGCAGAACATCACGGAGGACAAGGACTACGGGCTCGGAAACTGGACCGACGGCGAGATCCTGCGCGCGATGCGGGAGGGCGTCGACCGCCACGGCGTCGCCCTCTTCCCGATGATGCCGTACGAGTACTTCCACGAGATGAGCGACGAGGACGCGAAGTCGGTCGTCGTCTATCTCCGGACGCTGCCGCCCATCCATCGACCCGTCGCGCCGCGGAAGCTCGACTTTCCGGTGAACCTGATGATCAAGTTCGCGCCGAAGCCCGTCACGGAGCCGGTGACGGCGCCGAATCCGTCGGACACGGTGGCCTACGGCCGGTACCTCGTGACCGTCGCGGGCTGCCGCGAGTGTCACACGCCGCACGACGACAAGGGCCAGCGCGTGGCCGGGGCGGACTACTCGGGCGGCTGGCTGATGCCCGGGCCGTGGGGACGCGTCGTGACCGCCAATCTCACGCCGGATCCCGAGAACTACATGGGGCAGGCGAGCCGCGACGAGTTCATCGGCCGCTTCAAGGCCTTCGAGGGCATGACGGCGGAGACGGCGCCGGTCGCGCCCCCGGGAAAGAACACGGTCATGCCGTGGGTCCGATTCTGCGGAATGACGCGGGAGGATCTCGGCGCGATCTACGACTACCTGAAGACGCTGAAACCCGTGAAGAAGAAGGTCAACTCCTTCCCCGACGCGCCGCCGGCGGAACAGAAGGCCGCGGCGGACTCGAAGTCGTGAAGGCCGTTCGCGTCCACGCGCCGGGCGGACCCGAGGCGCTGCGCGTCGAGGACTTGCCGGATCCTCAGCCGAAGCCCGGCGAGGCCGTCGTGCGCGTCGAGGCCGCGGGCGTCAACTTCATCGACGTGTACCACCGGACCGGTCTCTACAAGACCGCGATGCCGGTGACGCTCGGGCAGGAGGGGGCGGGGACGGTCGTCGCCGTCGCGCCCGACGTTCGGGAGGTGAGCGTCGGCGAACGCGTCGCGTGGGCCTCCGCCCTGGGCGCCTACGCGGAAAAGGCGGCCGTTCCGGCGGCGCGCCTGGTCCGGCTGCCCGACGGCCTCTCGGCGAAGCAGGGCGCGGCCGCGATGCTCCAGGGAATGACCGCGCACTACCTCGCGACGAGCACGCACCCGCTCGGCGCCGGGCGAGACCTGCCTCGTGCACGCCGGCGCGGGCGGCGTCGGCCTTCTGCTGACCCAGATCGCCAAGCGCCGCGGGGCGCGCGTGTTCACGACCGTCTCGACCGAGGAGAAGGCGCGGCGCTCTCGGGCGGCCGGTGCCGACGCGACCATCGATTACACGAAGCAGGACTTCGAGGCCGAGGTGAAGCGCCTCACCGATGGACGCGGCGTGAACGTCGTCTACGACTCGGTCGGGAAGACGACCTTCGAGAAGGGGCTCGCGTGCCTGATGCCTCGCGGCCTCATGGCGCTCTTCGGCCAGTCGAGCGGGCCGGTGCCGCCGTTCGACGCGCAGGTCCTCTCGCAGAAGGGCTCCCTGTATCTGACCCGGCCGACGCTCGCCCACTACACCGCGACCCGCGAGGCGCTCCTCGCGCGGGCGGGCGACGTCCTCTCCTGGGTGGCCGACGGCAGCCTGAAACTCACGATGGAGCGCGAGTTTCCGCTCGCCGAGGCGGCCGCGGCCCACCGCGCGCTCGAGGGGCGCCAGACGACGGGGAAAGTGCTCCTCGTTCCCTAAAGCGCCGCCCGGCATGAAATGATCTCCGTCAACGGAACGAGGTGGCGGTGATCCTGGTGACGGGCGCCACGGGAAAAGTCGGACGGGAGGTCGTGCGGCAGCTCGCCGCCGAGAGCGTCCCGGCGCGCGCCCTCGTCCGGGACCCGACGCGCGCCTCCTTCCTCCGTCTCCCCGGCATCGAGATCGTCGGGGGCGACCTCGCCAGTCCCGGAACCCTGCCCCCCGTGTTCGAGGGTGTCGAGGCCGTCTTCCTGGCCACGCCGGCCGCGCCCGACCAGGTCGAGCTGCAGTCGAACGCGCTCGAGGCGGCCCGCCGCGCGGGCGCGCGGCGGATCGTCAAGGTGTCGGTCGCCGGCGGCCCCGACGCCGGCACGCAGATCGGCCGCTGGCACTGGGCGACCGAGAAGCAGATCGAAGCGTCGGGGCTCGGCTTCACGTTCCTGCGGCCGACGCTGTACATGCAGCAGATGTGCGCCTACGCGCCCTCGATCGCGGCGACCGGCACCTTTTCCGCGCCGGTAGGGGCCGGCCAGATCGCGGTGGTGGACACCCGGGACGTCGCGGCGGTCGGCGTGAAAGCGCTGACCGAAGAGGGCCACGATCGCCGCATCTACGACCTCACCGGGCCCGAGGCGCTCTCGTACGACGCGATGGCCGACGCGATCTCCGAGGCGATCGGGCGTCGCGTGGCCTTCGCCCACGTGCCGCCGGAATACACGAAGAAGCAGATGCTGTCGGACGGCCTGCCGCGCTGGCTGGTCGACGACATGCTCGTGCTCGCCGCGTCCTTCCGCGACGGCTACGGCGCGACGGTGACGCACACGGTCGCGGACGTCACGAAGCAGAACCCGCGGACCTTCCGGCAGTTCGCCCGCGACTACGCCCGGGTGTTCACGGACGGGCATTGAGGGCGCCGCTCGCTTTTCTTCTCCTCGTGGGCGTCGTGGCCGCGGGACCTCCTTCCCCCGCGCCGAGGTCATCGCCCTTCTCTCCGCCGGTCGCGATCGCGCTCGGTGCAGCACGGGAGCCGGCCTGTCTCGCTGCCGGCGACTTCGACGGGGACGGCCACATCGACGTGCTCGTCGGCAGCGGGGGCACGAACGAGGTGACGGTGCTCCTCGGAGAAGGGCGCGGCGCCTTCCGTGTCGGGCGCTCGTTCCCCGCGGGCCCGAATCCGAACGAACTCTTCGTCGCCGACTTCGACCGGGACGGGAGCCTCGACGTGGCGATCGCCAACCACGATTCGCCGTACGTCACGATTCTCCTCGGAGACGGCCGGGGCGGCTTCCGACCGGGTCCGGGCTCGCCCCTGACGGTGCGCAGCCGTCCGCATCCGCACACGGTGACCGGCTGCGATGCCGACGGCGACGGAAACCTCGACCTCGTCATCGACAGTTGGGGAGAGAACCGGCTGACGCTCCTCCGCGGCGACGGCCATGGCGGCTTCGCCGCGCCCGGCACGCCGATCGACGTCGGGCGCAAGCCGTACCGCAACGTCGTCGCCCGCGACCTCGACGGCGACGGCCGGTGCGATCTCGTGGCGCCGACCTACGATGCAGGAGTCGTCACGGTGCTTCGCGGCGACGGCCACGGCGGATTTCGCGCGGGGGACGGGATTCCGGCGGGGCCCGCTCCCTTCGCGGTGGACGTGGCGGATCTCGACGGCGATGGCCGTCTCGACCTCGTCTTCTCGAACTACTCGGGGCAGATCACCGATCCGAGCAAGGATGCGCTCACGTTCCTCCTCGGCGACGGCAGGGGAGGCTTTCGCGCCGGGCCGCGCCTGCCCACAGGACAAGGGCCGTTCCACGTGTCTGCCGGCGACGTGGACGGCGACGGCATCGCCGACGCGGCGACCGCAGACCACGGCGGCTCGGGCCTGACGGTCGCGTTCGGCGGTCCCGGCGGCCTCTCCGCCTCGCGCCTCGCTCACGTGCCGCTTCCGCTCGCGCCCGAGCGCGTTCTCCTGGGCGACGTCAACGGCGATCGGAAGGCGGATGCGATCGTGGCGAGCCAGGAGGGCCACTCGGTCCTCGTCCTCCTCGCGCGATAGTTCCGCGGCGCGAGTTGCTGTAGATTCTCCGGGCCTTCCGAGGGAGAAGAGATGGCCGTGTCGATTCCGCCGACCTACGAAGACGCCACGCTGGTCCTGCGACTCTACGAGCTGCGCCGGGAGGAGAAGCTCCGGGCCGCGCGCGAGTGGTTCCAGGCGAAGTTCTTCCCGGCGAGCTTCGAGGAGGTCAAGGCCGTCGCCCTGGGCGCCGGCATCGAGAACACGCACTACCGGATGGTCACGACCTACTGGGAGATGGCGGCGTCCTTCGTCGCGCGCGGGCGTGCTGCACCCGGAGCTCTTCTTCGACTCGGGCGGCGAGGCCCTCTTCGTGTGGGCGAAGCTCGGCGAGTTCGTGCCGGCGCTGAGGCAGGAGTATCAGTCGCCGCGGCTCCTCGGGAACCTCGAGCGGGCGATCGCGATGGTGCCCTGGAGCGCCGAACGGATCCGCGTGATCCGCTCGCGCATGCCGGGCTACAAGGACCGGGCGTCGCAGGAAGCCAGGGCCTAGGGAACCTCGCCGCCCGCCCGGGCCCGGGCCGCCGCGAGCCAGCTCCGAAACTCCGGGTCCTCGCGCAGGCGGGCGAAATCGGGATCCTCGTCGAGGCGGTCGAAGCGGCGGAAGCCCTTCGCGACGGCCCGGTCGAGCTCGCGCAGGGCCCGGCGCGTCTGTCCGCTCCGCGCCTCGGCGCTCGCGAGGTTGTAGTAGACCCGCGGCTCCTCGGGGTCGATCTCGATGGCCACCGCGAGCATCAGCCGCGCGTGAGCCGCGTCTTTGCGCGCGAGCATCTCTTCCGGGAGGTAGAAGCCGGTCTCGACGCGGAGGTTCGCGAGGAGGCGCTCGGCGGAGAGGCGTTCCTCCGGCGAGCCGCCGGCCGCGCGGGCCTTGAGGGCGGGAATGCCGAGCTCGGCCGCCAGTACGGCCGCGAGCCGGGATCTCGGGGTCCCGCGCGGCGGCCCGGATCTTCGAAGAGAGCGTCTCCAGCGCTCGCCGGTCGCGGTCGTCCCGCCGCTCGGCGTCGCGGATGGCCTTCCGCACGGCGTCGGACCCGCCGAGCGCCGCGGCTTTCGCGGCGGCCGGCCCGGTGTTCGCGAGGCCTCGCTCGTCCTCCGCCGCCTCCGCATAGCGCCGCCAGGCGCCCGCGGCATCGCCCGCGCGCTCGAGGGCCTCGGCGGCGGCGACGTCGGCCGCGAGGAGCATCGTCGCGAGGGCCTCGTCCTTCGGCCGGGCCTCCGACCGCATCGCCTCGAGCTCCAGCCAGGCGAGCCCGCGGGAGGCGACGTCGGGGGGCGGCCAGTCGTGGCCGCCGTCGAAGAACGCGATGCGATGCGCCGCCTTCGCCTTCGCGAGCGACGCATCGAGGGCGCGCATCTCGTAATAGTTGAAGTCGCGGTCGCCGCAGGTGCCGAAGTAGGGCACGGGGAAGCCGCGCGCCGGCGTTTCTTCGGGAAGCCCCGCGCCGCAGGCGACGACGCCGGCGATCGCGCCCGGCGCCTGCGCGGCGAGGGCGGCGGCGACGCGCGCGCCGCCGGAGAAGCCGCCGACGTAGGTGCGGCGCCGGTCGATCGGGAGGCGCGCGTGCGTGTCGTTCCACATCGCCTGAAGCGCCGGGGTATTGGGGTCGTCCTTCGTGTCGCTCCGCGAGTTGTACGACGAGGCGAGGATCCAGCCGAACGCGTCGGCGGCGGAGCGGAAACGCTCGATCGGCAGGAGGGCGCGCCCGCGCGCGTCGAGGAGGTAGAGGATCGGCGCGGGTTTGCCGGCCGCCCCGACGGCCGGCACATAGAGGGCATACGTCTGTTCCGGCTTGTCGCGGCAGACGATCTTCTCGGTGAGCGTTCCCGCGCCGGGGTTGCCCGCGCGGACGAGTCGCCGCGCCGAGCGCGACCGAGAGGGCGGCGGCGAGCCCGCTAGAGCGCCGCAAGGAGATCGATGAGGTCCACCACCCGGTTCGAGTAGCCCCACTCGTTGTCGTACCAGGCGAGCGACCTTCGCCCAGCCGTCGCCCTCCGCCTGCGTCGAGAGCGCGTCGAAGATCGAGGAGTGCGGGTTCCCGATGATGTCGGAGGAGACGAGGGGGACCTCGCTGTACTCGACGATGCGGGCGAGCGGTCCGCGCGCGGCCTCCCGCACCGCGGCGTTGATGTCCGCCGCGAGTCGCGCCGCGCGTCAGACGGCAGGTCAGGTCCACGATCGAGCCGTCGGGCACCGGCACTCGGATGGCGATGCCGTCGAGCCGCCCCTTCAGGCGCGGGAGAATCTTGCCCACGCGTCTTCGCGGCGCCGGTCGTCGTCGGGATCATGTTCTCGGCCGCGGCGCGGCTCCGGCGCAGGTCCTTGTGCGGCACGTCGGCCAGCCGCTGGTCGTTGGTGTACGCGTGCACCGTCGTCATGAGGCCCTCCTCGATGCCGAAGTGCTCGTCGAGGATCATCGCCAGCGGCGCGAGGCAGTTCGTCGTGCACGAGGCGTTCGAGACGATGCGGTGCTCGGGGCGCAGCTCGCCGTCGTTGACGCCCACGACGATCGTCGCGTCGATCTCGTCCTTGGCCGGGACGGTCAGGACCACCCGGCGCGCTCCGGCGGCGAGGTGCTTCGACAGAGCCTCGCGCGTCAGGATCTTCCCGGTCGACTCGACGACGACGTCGACGCCGTGGCTCCCCCACGGGATCCGAGCGGGGTCCTTCTCGGCGGTCATCACGACGCGCCGACCGTCGACGGTCATGCTCTCGGCGTCGGTCGTGACGACCTTCGGAAAGACGCGCATCACGGTGTCGTACTTCAGGAGATAGGCGAGGTGGTCGTTGTCGAAGAGGTCGTTGACGACGGCGACCTCGACGTCGGGGCGGTCCGACGAGGATCCGGAACACGCTGCGGCCGATGCGGCCGAACCCGTTGATGCCGACGCGCACGCTCATCGCGCCTCCAGCGCCGCGTAGCGAGCGACCAGGTCGATGCCGCGCTGCGCGTAGCCGTAGCCCGAATCGAACCAGGAGAGCGTCTTCGAGACGCGGTCGCCGAGCGTCATCGTCGCGAGCGCGTCGAAGGTCGCGGAGAAGGGCGACCGCGCCACGTCGGAGGAGACGATCGGCGCGTCCTCGTAGGCGAGCACGCCTCGCCAGCGGTCGGAGCCCGCGGCGGCGCGGAAGGCGTCGTCGATCGAAGCCTTCGTGACGGGACGCTCGTGCCAGCAGACGAGATCGACGACCGAGCCGTTCGAGACCGGCACGTTCATCGCGTAGCCGGTCAGCTTGCCGCGCAGCGCCGGCAGCAGGTCGAGGACCATCGCGGGGGAGCGCGAGGCCTGCGGGATGATGTTCTCGGCCGCGGCGCGCCCGCGCCGCATGTCCTCGGCGGGGACGTCCGCGAGGCGGTGGGCGCTCGTGTAGGAGTGGATCGTCGTGAAGATCGCGCGGCGGATGCCGAATGAGGCGTCCAGGATCGCGAGCACCGGCGTCAGGCACTGCACGGTCGACGACGCGTTGGAGACGATCCGCTGCGCCGGATCGATCGCCGAGTCGTTGACGCCGAGGACGAGCGTGACGTCCGGCTTCTCGAGCGGCGGCGCGAGGAGGATCACCCGGCGCGCGCCGGCGGCCAGGTGCGCCTCCGCCTCGGACCGCGTGCGGCCGCGCGAGGTGGCCTCGAACACCGTGTGGACGCCGAGATCGCCCCAGGGCGGGATCGCGGGCGCGTCCTTGCCGGCGAGGAGCGGCATCGAGAGGGACCCCGCGCGGAGCCGCCCGCCCTCGAGCGAGACCGGCTCCGGAAAGCGGCCGAGCAGCGTGTCGAACTGCAGGAGGTACGCGAGCGCGGCGGGCTCGGCGAGGTCGCTGATCGCCGCGACGCGGACGTCTTCGCGGCCGTAGAGCAGCCGGAAGAGATTCCGGCCGATGCGCCCGAAACCGAAGATGCCGACGCCCGTCATGCCCCGCTGTCTACCACAAGGACGTCGAGGAGCGAGAAAGCGCGCCGCCCGGATAGACTCGGCGCATGAGACTCGCCCGCATCGCTCCGGCCGCGGCCTGCCTGCTCGCATCGACCCTGGCGCTCGCCGCCGATCGGCCGCGCGCCCGCGACCTGGGCGTGCCGTTCGACGGGACGCCCGGCCCCGGGAACGCGATCACCGACGTCGCGGGCGTGACGGTGGGACACGTGACGCTCATCGAGGGACAGGGCCGGCTCGTGGCCGGGAAGGGACCGGTGCGCACCGGCGTCACCGCGATCCTGCCGCGCGGCCGCGGGAGCCTCGACGATCCCGTCTTCGCCGGCTGGTTCGCGCTGAACGGCGCGGGCGAGATGACCGGCACGACGTGGGTCGAGGAGTCGGGTTTCCTCGAGGGACCCGTGATGATCACGAACACGCACTCGGTCGGCGCGGTGCACGAGGGCACGATCGCCTGGCGCGTGGCGCAGGCCGGGCCCGACCCGACCGGCTACTGGTGGTCGAACCCCGTCGTCGCGGAGACGTGGGACGGCGAGCTCAACGACATCAACGGCTTCCACGTGCGGCCGGCCCACGCGGGCGAGGCGCTGTCCTCGGCGAAGCCGGGACCGGTCGCGGAGGGCAACGTCGGCGGCGGGACCGGCATGATCTGCTTCGGCTTCAAGGGCGGCATCGGAACGGCGTCGCGGGTCCTGTCGGCGGAGGCCGGCGGCTACACGGTCGGCGCGCTCGTGCAGTGCAACTGCGGGAGGAGGCGCGACCTGGTCGTGGCGGGCGTCCCGGTCGGCCGCGAGCTGGCGGGCCCGAGCGTCCGCGAGGAGGACTCGGGCTCGATCATCATCGTGGTGGCGACGGACGCGCCGCTCCTGCCGCACCAGCTGAAACGCCTGTCGCGCCGCGCCGCGCTCGGCCTCGCCCGCGACGGCTCGGTCGCCGCCAACGGCTCCGGCGACATCTTCATCGCTTTCTCGACGGCGAATCCGGGCGCGGCGAAGCCGACCGGCGTCGCGGCGCTCGACGGACCTGCCGAACGACCGCATGACCCCGCTCTTCGCCGCGACCGTCCAGGCGGTCGAGGAGGCGATCGTCAACGCGATCGTCGGCGCCGAGACCATGAAGGGAGCGAACGACGTCGTCGTCGACGCGCTGCCGCACGAGGAGCTGAAGAGAATCCTGAAGAAGTACGGCCGGCTGGCGGCTCCCTAAGTCTCGTTCACGGCCCCTCGGCTCAGAACGCCACCTGGATCGCGACCTGGAAGATGCGCGGGCTCTGGAAGTCCGAGATCTCGTTGAATCGCGTGTCCGGCCGGAACGGGACTTCGCGCAGCGCATCGTATGTTCCCGTCCGACCGCGCCGGGCGAGCACCGTGTTCGCGTTGGCCGCGTTGTACACGTTGAACGAGGGCGTGATGCTCACCGGCCCCACGGCAAACGTGTTCTGCAGGCGCAGGTCGATCTCGTACACGTCCGGAAGCCGATAGGTTCCGACCGGCGACGTCAGGATATTGAGACGGTTGCCCTTCGTGTCGTTCGTCACGACCAGGGCGTAGTACTGCTGGGGAAAGCCCTGTCGGCCGGCGACGGCGCCCGAAACGGCAAAGCCGAGCGGCAGTTGATAGAGCGCGCTCGCGCTGAACGTCCAGTTCGAGGCCACCGAGGTATCGGAGCTGAACGGGGCGCTGACCACGCCGCCGTTTCGATTGGGACCGCCGAGCGTGTCGTTCGGATCGAAGATCCCCTGCGGCGACACGGACTGGATCCAGTGGTTCCACGAAAACGTGCTGCGGAAGAGCCACCGGTCGCTGAGCGCCTTCACCAGCTGCAGGCTCACACCCTGATAGGTCTGACTGTAGCCCGGCCGGTTTTCCAGGACGACTCCCGTCGGCGTTGGAATCGTGAGTCCGAAGTACGGGACGTCGAACGTGACGTGGAAGCCCTGGGGATCGGTGACAGACCCGGCGGCGTTGCCCGCGTAGGCATAGCCGCCGCCGCCGGAGGACACGCCGATGTAGGGCGTGAAGAGAATGCCCCGGATCGAGCGGTAGGTGTAGTGCACGGAGCCGGTGAGACCCGCCGAAGAGCTCCCGGTCGACGCCGGCGACGAACTCGTCGATGGTCGATGGCTTCAGATTGGGGGAGATCTGGTTGGGAGCGGTGGAGGATCCGGGATTCGACGGATCGACGTTTCCGGAGCCCAGGACTTGGGAAAGATCGAGTTCGCCGGGATCCACGCGATGGTTCGAATTGGCGTCGGTCCAGTAGTAGTAGATGAACTGGGCGGAGGGAAACGGGCTCGAGAAGCTGATCCCGTCGAGATAGAGATCGGCAAACCGGGCATAGGACGCGCGCAGCAGGGTCCGGCGATCGCTTCCGAGCGCATACGTCGCGCCGACGCGGGGCTGCCAGCTTCCCGCCGCGATCGGATATCCCTGGTCGCCCGCGTAGGAGACCGCCGGCAGAATGTCCGGGAACTGCGGGTTCGCGGGGACGTTCGTCGCTTCGTTGCGGGCCCGACCGTAGTCGTAACGAACGCCGGCCGTGACCGTCAGCCGATCGGCCGTCAGCGTGTCGCTGACGTAACCGTCGAATTGCTGCCGCTTCGTGGCGAGAATCCCGGGGCGCGTGACGAGGGCGAGACTCGACGCTTCTAAGCCGACGGACTGGTTGCCCGGTGCCACGGAAATGGAATCGTTCGCCGTCGAAAGGTAGCCGAACCCGAACTTGAGCTCGTGCGAGAGTTTCCCGGTCGTGAAGAACTTGGAGGCCGACGCGCCGGCCTGGTTCACGATCGAGTGGAAGTCGTTGAAAAAGTTGCTCCCGCGCAGGACGTTGTCCGGATCGAAGTACATGGTCGCGTCGAGGCCTCCGACGGGAGTCGAGGTCTGCGTGAAGTTCATGTACGAATAGAACGCCGACGCGGTCAGGCTGGACGAGAAGACCTGCGCATCCTCGACCTTGTAGATCGGGACCGGCTGCGTCAGATCGATCGCGGCCTCGGGCGCGACGTCGATGCTCGCAAACCGACCGAACTGGGTGCGATCCCCGTGGTGGTAGTAGACCTCGAGCGAATTCGAGGCGGCGATCTGGGCATTGAGCTTGGCGTCGAAGTTCTCGAGCGTGGAGTTCTCGACCGGCGGCTTGCCCTCCGTCGTCGGTGGGCCGAGCTTCTGTAGATCGATGTTGTTCTTGCCCCAGGCGCCCCACAGCCAGAGGCGGTCCCTGAAGATTGGGCCGCCCGCCTCGACGCCGTAGTCGCGGAGCACGTTGGTGCGGCTGGTCTGCAGGCCCGGTGAGCCGGCGTTCACCTCCGGCGGCGTGTTGTCCGCCTCCCAGCGCTCCGGAGCGTAGAAGTAGCGCGCCGATCCGTGGATCGCGTTCGTGCCGCGCTTGGTGACCATGTTGAACGTCGCGCCGCCGTTCAAGAGCGTCACGTCCGAGCCGCCCGTCACGACCTGGATCTCCTGGAACGAGTCGAAGTTGTAGAACGTGGGCGAGAGGCCGCCCAGCGTGATGTTGGCGCCTTCCAGGTTGTACGTCGGCCCCACCTTTCCCTTCGAAACCGGATTCGCTTGGACCGCGGTGTTGCCGCCGACGTTGACCTGGTTGTCGACGACGCCGGGAACCTCCCAGAGCGTCGCCCAGACGTTGCGCGCGCTCGGGATCTGCTGGAGCTCCACGACGCCGAACGTTGCGCCGGTCACCGTCCGCCGCGGGTCGATCGCCGGCGTCGTGTCGGTGACGGTCACGGTCTCGGACACGGGCGCGAGCTGCATCGTGACGCGTACCGGCGTGCTCCGGGCGACCGTGACGTCGATCTGTTGGAGATCCACCGTCGCGAATCCGTCGAGAGACAGGTTCAGCGCGTAGGTCCCCGGCGCGAGGTACAGGAAGCGAAACGTCCCGAGCGCGTCGGTCGATGCCGGCGCTCGGTCGCCGGCGCCGAGCAGTCTCGCCTCGACGCCGGGCAACGGAGAGCCCTGCGCGTCCACCACGGTCCCGAAGATGCTGCCCGTCGAGGGCAATGTCTGCGCGCCCAGGCCGATCGCATTGATTCCGAGCACGACGACCCACCAGAATGACCGGGAGCGACCGAGAGTCATCCCCGTCCTCCTGCGCCGATCCGGGGCGCGACGTCGACTAGCGAAGCCCGTGAACCATGTACAAGCGGGAGAGAGACCTCATGAAGCTGTAGCAGTAGGCGCGGCCGTCGGGGGTCATCTGAAGGGTCGAGATGCGCGCCACGCCGGTGGGATCTGCGGGCGTGACTTCGCGGACGAGCGTCCGTTTTCCAGTGGCGAGGTCGAGCCGCTCGATTCGCATCTTCAAATCGCCGGAATACACGTTCAGCCCCTGGCCCCTGTCGTCGAAGCCGAGGACTTCCTCTCCCGTCCGGATGCCGGAGATGGTCCGCGGGTCCCCGGCACCGTCGGCCGGGTAGAGCGCCCATTCGCCGGTCTTCAAGTTCGCCGCCGCGACGAGCTTCCCGTCGGGGGAGATCTTTCCGGAGGCGACGTTCTCGGGCGTGACCGGGCGCGGCGGTCCGGCATCGATTTCGCGCACCCACATGCGCCCCGGCCGGCCGGTATTCTCACCCGCCAGGAGCAGTTTCTTTCCGTCCGGAAACCACATCGGGCGCCTGTACCGCAGGTCCTTGTCGCGGATCGTTTTCGACTCCCCGGCGCCGACGGGGACCAGGTTGACCGCGCCGTCGACGATCTGCGCGACGATCTTGCGGTCCGGGGACAGGGCCTGTCTCCGGATCCAGCCGTCCGCGAGGCGCACCGCGGCTGACGACCCGTCGGTCTTCCGCATGTAGGAGCCCCCCGCGGCGCCGGCTCCGGCGCCACCCTCGACGAAGAGGAGGTCCCGGCCGTCGTCGGACAGCGCCACGCTCTCGGAGAAGTCGAGCCAGGTCAGGTCGGCCTCCCGCGCCGCGCCGGGAGCGAGGCACACCATCGTCTCGGGCCAGTCGTCGCTGCGCGCGAGGACCCGCCCGTCTTGAGCGATGTCCTGAACGATGATCAGCTGGGGATTCTGCGCGACGAGCCGCTCCTTGCCGGACAGCGAGATCGCATGGAGCTCGACGACGCCGATGTGGTTCGTCTTCCGGCGGCCGGAAAACCAGATCTCCTTCGCGACCGGGTTCCAGGCGATCGACGATATGATTTCCCAGTCCGACGTCAGGATCGTGGACTTGCCGGCCGGATCCACGATTCCGAGGGCCATGTTGTCGGCTCCCCGGGCGGCGATGTACGCGATCTTCCCGTCCGGGAGGAACCGCAGCCCGTTCACCCCGCCGGAAGCCGACGAGATCAGGACCTTCCCGATGGGAAATTCGAGCTGGTTGTTGCGCACGACCGCCAGGCGGTCTTCGCCCGGCGCGTAGTCGGCGATCTGCGGCGAGAACTGGAGCGCCTCGGGGGAATCGGCCGCGACGAGCTCCCGCGGCGCACCGCCGGCGAGGGACACCTCGGCAATCGCCGGCGGCTCCGAGTCGTGGAGAACGAGGATCGCGACCTTGCCCGTCGCCGAGATTGCCTGGACGTCGGCGCTCGGCAGAGGTAACGCCGTCGACTCCGGAGAGTCGATGCGCGTCGAATAGATCTGAGCAAGTTTGCCCTCCCAGGCCGCGGAGTACAGGATTGTTTTTCCGTCCGGTGCGATCCGCGCGTTCCCGATCGCGCCGCGGTGGAAGCTGAGCGGACGGTAGGTCGGCGGACCGTTTTGCGTGCCCCGAAACAGGATCGCCGCGGCCGCTGCCCCGGCGACGAGTCCGGCGATTCCCAGGACGAAGCCCAGCCGTGTCGGCCGTTTCGCCGCGGGGAGTCCGGCCGCCGCGGCCGTGCCCGAGAGGCTCCCGTTGGCGGCGCCGTCGCGCAGCCGCGCCAGGTCGTGGGCGAGGTCCTTCGTCGATCCGTAGCGATCCTCCCGCTCCTTCGCGAGGCAGCGCTCCACGATCCATCGCAAAGACAGGGGAGAGCTCGGCGCCGCCTTCGCGAGAGGCTCCGGTTCCTCCCGGATGATCGCCGTCATCGTCTCCGGCGCGCTCCGCCGCGCGAAGGCCCGAACCCCGGCGGCCATCTCGTAGACGATCGCGCCGAAGGAGAACTGGTCGGACCGGAAGTCGAGCGCCTCGCCGAGCGCCTGCTCCGGCGACATGTAGCCGACGGTGCCGAGCACGACACCGGCTTCGGTCCCCGCCGAGACCGTGGGGGACTGCGTCACCTCGCCCGTCTCTCCGGTCGGCGACGTCAGCTTGGCGAGACCGAAGTCGAGGATCTTGACGATGCCCTCGCGAGTGACCATGACGTTCTCGGGCTTGAGGTCCCGATGGACGATGCCGGTCGCGTGCGCCTTGGCGAGCCCCTCGGCGATCTGCGTCGAGATCCCCACGAGCTTCTTGAGAGGCAGCGGTCCGCCGGCGAGGAGCTTGCGCAGGTTGTCCCCGTCCACGAGCTCCATCGCGATCCACGAGACGCCGTCCGTGCCGATGTCGAAAACCGACACGATGTTGGGGTGGCTCAGAGCGGAGGCGGAGCGCGCCTCCTTCTCGAAGCGCTTGAGGCGCTCTTCGTTCGAAGCGAGGTCCGCGGGCAGGACCTTGATCGCTACGTCGCGGCCCAGGCGCGCGTCGCGAGCCCGGTAGACCTCGCCCATGCCTCCGGCGCCGAGCGGCGAGAGGATCTCGTAGGGGCCGAGTCGCGTCCCCGCGGCGAGCGCCACGGGGGAAAGACTATCGTTTTCGTGAATCGTTTAGGAACGCCGATTCGTGCGTCTCAGCGCGACGCGCCGGCGGTGACCAGCGCCAGGAATTTTTGCCAGGCTTTCCAGTACGCCTCGCCGCCCACGATCCACACGTCGTTGTGGTGCGCGCCGGGGACGACGAGGAGCTCGCGGACGCCGCGGGCGGTCTCGAAGAGGCGCCGTCCCTGGGAGGCCGGAGCGACCTCGTCGCGCTCGGCGAGGAGGAAGAGCTTCGGCACCGGGATGTCCGCGACGCGCGCCTCGTTGTTCCACCGGTCCTGGACGAGGGAGAGCGGCACCCAGGGGTAGTGCACGCGCGCGAGCGCCCGCGCCGAGAGGAAGGGCGTCTCGAGCACGACGCCGGCGCACGCCCACTTCGCGCCGAGTTCGATCGCGACCGCGCCCCCGAGCGACTCGCCGAAGAGAACGATCTGATCGGGATGGAAGCCGGCCTCGATCGCGGTCCGGTAGACGGCGCGGCCGTCCCGCTGCAGGCCCTCCTCGGAAGGGGAGCCCTCCGAGCGCCCGTAGCCGCGCCAGTCGACGAGGAAGATGTCGAGGCCGAACCGATCGTGGAGCGCGCGCGCCCGCTCGAGTCGGTCCGCGGCGTTGCCCGCGTTGCCGTGGAAGTAGAGGAGCACGCGCCGTCCCGCGCCGCGGATCCACCAGCCGTGCAGGCGGACGCCATCCTCGGCGACGACGGACAACTCCGTCGCGTCGAGCCCGAACGACGCCGGCGACGCGGCGAGCCGCCGCGTCGGGTAGAACATCAGGCGCTCCTGGCGGAGGACGAGCGTTCCGACGAGCAGGACGAAGAGGAGGAGGACGCCGCCCGCGGCCAGAAAACCGCCGGTCACGAGTGGGCGCGGCATCGCTCGTTATAATCTCTCACCCGGTCGCACCGGCCTTTGCCTGCGAAAGGAGACCCATGACTCTCGTCCGCCGCTTCGGGCCTCGCCTCGCGCTGATTCTCGCCGTCCTGCGGCCGTCGAGCGGCCTCGCCGCTCCATCGGCGGCGCCCGCTCCCGCGCGCGAGGGTTCCGAGAAGTCGCTGTCCGACCGCTTCGAGGGTCTGCAGTTCCGGCTGATCGGCCCGTTCCGCGGCGGTCGGGTGACGGCGGTCTCCGGCGTGCGCCACGACCCGTACACCTTCTACTTCGGGGCGACGGGCGGCGGCGTCTGGAAGACGTCGGACGGGGGCTCCAACTGGCAGGTCCTCTCGGACAAGGACTTCAAGACCGGTTCGATCGGGGCGATCGCCGTGTCGGAGTCCGATCGCAACGTCGTCTACGTCGGCACGGGCGAGGCGCCGATCCGCGGCAACGTCTCGCACGGCGACGGCGTGTACAAGTCGACCGACGGCGGGCGCACCTGGAAGAACGTCGGCCTGCGCGATACGCGCCAGATCGCGCGCGTGCGCATCCATCCCGAGAACCCCGACATCGTGTACGTGGCGGCGCAGGGGCACGTCTGGGGACCGAACGCGGAGCGCGGCATCTTCCGCTCCGAGGACGGCGGGAAGACCTGGAAGAAGATCCTCTACGTCGACGACAAGACGGGGGCATCGGACCTCGCGATGGATCCCGGCAACCCGCGCATCCTTTACGCCGCGTTCTGGCAGGTGGTCCGCCATCCGTGGGAGCTCGTCTCCGGCGGCCCGGGCTCGAGCCTCTGGAAGTCGACCGACGGCGGCGACTCCTGGAAGAAGGTGACCGAGGGTCTCCCCGACGGAATCTGGGGCAAGGTGGGCGTCGCCGTCGCGCCGTCGAAGCCCGGCCGCGTCTATGCCTTCGTCGAGGCGAAGCACGGCGGTCTCTTCCGGAGCGAGGACTTCGGCGGCAAGTTCACGCACGTCAACGACGAGCACAAGATCCGCGAGCGCGCCTGGTACTACTCGTGGATCTATCCGGATCCGAAGAACGCGGACGTCGTGTACCTCCCCAACGTCGAGATGCACAAGTCGAGCGACGGTGGAAAGACCTTCGCGGAGATGCACGTGCCCCACGGCGACAACCACGACATGTGGATCGACCCGGACGACCCCAACCGCTTCATCGTCGGCAACGACGGCGGCGCGACGGTCACGTACAACGGCGGCAAGAGCTGGTCGACCCTCTACAACCAGCCGACGGCCCAGTTCTACCGCGTCACGACCGACAACCAGTTCCCGTACTGGGTCTACGGCTCGCAGCAGGACAACTCGAACGTCTGCGATCCCGAGCGGCGTTCCCGGCGGCGAGATCGGCCGCAGCGACTGGCACTCGGCCGGCGGCGGAGAGAGCGGCTGGATGGCCGTCGACCCGAACGATCCGAACATCGTCTACGCCGGCGAGTACGGCGGGATCATCACGCGCTACGACCACCGCACGCGGCAGGAGCGCGTCGTGATGGCGTGGCCGCAGCTCGCCGACGGCCACGCGACCTCGGACCTGAAGTATCGATTCCAGTGGAACGCGCCGATCATGATCTCGCCGAACGACCCGAAGGCCGTCTACCACGCGTCGCAGATCCTGCTGCGCACGCGCGACGGCGGCGAGACGTGGGAGGAGATCTCGCCCGACCTGACGCGCAACGACAAGTCGAAGCAGGGCAAGTCGGGAGGCCCGATCACGACCGACGTCACGGGCGTCGAGCTCTACAGCGTGATCTTCGCGCTCGGCGAATCGAAGGCCGATCCCGGCGTCATCTGGGCGGGCTCGGACGACGGGCTCGTGCACGTCACGCGCGACGACGGCAAGACGTGGCAGAACGTGACGCCGAAGGGCATGCCGGAGTGGATCCAGATCAACGCGATCGACGCCTCGCCGCGCGACAAAGGGACGGCGTACGTCGCGGCGACGATGTACAAGTGGGACGACTTCCGCCCGTACCTCTACAAGACGTCCGACTATGGCAAGACCTGGACGAAGATCGTCAACGGGATCCCCGACGGCGCCTTCACCCGCGTCGTCCGCGAGGACCCGGCCCGCCAGGGTCTCCTGTACGCCGGCACGGAGCTCGGCCTCTACGTCTCGTTCGACGACGGCGCGAGCTGGCTCCCGTTCCAGCGGAATCTGCCGGCGGTGCCGATCGCGGATCTCGCCGTGAAGAACGACGACCTCGTCGTCGCGACCCAGGGACGCGCCTTCTGGATCCTCGACGACCTGACGGCGCTGCGGCAGTGGGGCGACGCCGTCGCCGGGTCGGGCGTGACGCTCTTCCCGCCGCGGCCGACGGTGCGCTTCGACCTCGATCCGCGCGACGAGGACGACGAGCCCCAGACGGCCGGCAAGAACATGCCGGCGGGCGTGCTCGTCGACTACTGGCTGAAGGAGGCGCCGAAGGAGGGGGAGAAGGTGACGCTCGAGTTCCTCGACGGCGAAACCGTGCTCCGCTCGTACTCGAACCAGAAGCCGCCGAAGGCGGAGGACCTGAAGAAGCAGGCCGAGCAGGAGGAGCAGCGCAAGGACCGGGACAAGCCGCTCGACCCGAAGGCCGGCGTGAACCGCTTCGTGTGGGACATGCGGATCGTGCGCCCGACGCTCGCGCCCAAGGCCGTTTTCAACGAGGGCACGAAGAAGCCGCCGCGCATCGCGCCCGGCACCTACAGCGTGCGTCTGACCGTGGGCGGCAAGGCGTACACGCAGCCGCTCGTCGTGAAGCCGCACCCCGGCGTCTCCGCGACCGCGCAGGACCTGAAGGCGCAGCACGAGCTCCTCAAGGCGATCCGCGACCGTCTCTCGGAGACGCACGAAACCGTCCTCCAGATCCGCGACGTGCGCGGCCAGATGGAGGACATCGGCGCTCGCGCCGAACGCCTCGGCAAGGGAGACGCGCTCGCGAAGCAGGCGGCCTCGATCGGCGTGAAGCTGACCGCGGTCGAGAACCAGCTGACGAACCCGGAGATCGTGGCGGACGAGGACGACCTGAATTACGAGCCGAAGCTCGACCACGACTGGGTGTACCTCGCGGGGATCGTCGCGAGCGCCGACGCGAAGCCGCTGGCCTCGTCCGTCCAGTACTACGAGCTCCTCACCGGCCGCCTCGAATCGTCGCGCGCCGATTACCGGAAGATCGTCGACACAGACGTGAAGGCGTTCAACCAGGCGGTGGCGCAGGCCGGCGTGCCGCCGGTCGCCCCGGCGCCGAAGGTCGAGAAATGAAGCCGCGGGGCGACTCCTAGCCCCGAATCTCTCCTGCCCCGCCGGGATGCGGGATGCGCCGACCGGATCGCGCATCCCGCACTCGCCTCCGGCCTCGCCGGCGCTCTTCCCGAATGATTCATTTGCATGATGCCGGTCCCCGGCCCCGGAAGCACGCTGCGTCTCAAGGGCTTTCGGGGGCGCCCGGTTGCCTCATGCATGTCCCCCGGGAGGACGGCTTATGGCTTCGACGAGTACGGCAACGGCGACGGTGGACGCGAGAGAGCTCTCCTCCGTGGACCGCCGCGATTTCATCAAGGTCTGCACGCTGGCGTTCGCGGCGATCGGGCTTCCCTACGAGGCGGCGGCGAAGGCCGCTCAAGCCGTCGCGGCGAGGAAGCTGAAACCCTCCGTCATCTGGCTCCACTTCCAGGAGTGCACGGGATGCACGGAGTCGCTCCTGCGCACCTCGCACCCGGAGGTCGCCGAGCTCATCCTCGACCTGATCTCGCTCGACTACTGCGAGACGCTGTTCGCCGCCGCGGGCCACCAGGCCGAGGCCGCGCTGCAGAAGGCGATGGTGGACAACGCCGGCAAGTACGTCCTCATCATCGAGGGCGCGATTCCGACGAAGGAAGACGGCATCTACTGCCAGATCGGCGGCCGCACGGCGATGCAGATCGCCCGAGACTGCGCGGAGAAGGCCGGCGCGATCATCGCGATCGGCTCCTGCGCGTCCTGGGGAGGGATTCCATCGGCGGACCCGAACCCGACCGGCGCGACGGGCGCTCCGATGATCCTCAAGGGCAAGACGGTCGTGACGATCCCCGGCTGTCCTGCCAACCCGTACAACCTCCTCGGCACGGTTCTCCAGTACGTCACGTTCGGCACGCTTCCCGCCCTCGACGAGAAGAACCGTCCGAAGTTCGCCTATGGCCGCACGATCCACGAGCAGTGCCCGCGGCGGCCGCACTTCGACGCCGGCCGGTTCGTGCAGCAGTTCGGCGACGAGAACGCCCGTCTCGGCTACTGCCTCTACAAGATGGGCTGCAAGGGCCCGGCGACGCACGCCAACTGCTCCGTGCAGCACTTCGGCGAGGTCCCGGACGCGTGGCCGATCGGCATCGGCCACCCGTGCTTCGGCTGCACCGAGCAGGCACTCGCGTTCCGCGTTGCGCTGCACGACACGGTGGACGTCGACCGGGCGATGCCGCCCGCGACGTACCCGCCGATCCAGGCCGCGCAGGGCCACATCAGCCCGCTCGCGACGGGGATCGCCGGCGTCATCGGCGGCGCGCTCCTGGGTGCGGGTCTCGCCGCCTCGCGCAAGCTCGGAGGGCCCCCGCCCGACGAGGGGACGGGAACCGGAAAGGAGGCCTGACGTGCAGCAGGTCAACCGACGGCTCGTCTTCAAGACCTTCGCCGCCGCCGGCGCTGTGGCGGTCGCGAAGGGCACGGCCGAGGCGCGCACGCGGCCGACCGCCGCTCCCGACGCGATGGGCCTCCTCTACGACACGACCCGCTGCATCGGCTGCAAGGCCTGCGTCGTCGCCTGCCGGCAGGCCAACGACACGAAGCCGGAGACCGGCAACTCTCCCGGCGGCATCTGGGACACCCCCATGGACCTCGACGGGGACACCAAGACGGTCATCAGGCTCTACAAGTCCGCGGACGGCGCCCAGTGGTCCTACTTCAAGGCGCAATGCATGCAGTGCGTGGACCCCGCCTGCACGAACGCCTGCATGCTCGGCGCGCTCAAGAAGCGGCCCGGCGAGCACGGGATCGTCTCCTACGACGCGAGCAAGTGCATCGGCTGCCGCTACTGCCAGATGGCGTGCCCCTTCAACATCCCGAAGTTCCAGTGGACCAGCAACTGGCCCGGCATCGTCAAGTGCGAGCTCTGCCGCCATCGCGTCCAGGGCGCGGCCCTGACGAAGAGCGGCGGCTTCAGCCGCTATCCCGCCGGCCACGGTCCCGGCTGCGCCGAGGTCTGTCCGCGGCAGGCGGTCATCTACGGCACGCGCGACGAGCTCCTCGCCGAGGCGAAGCGCCGCATGGCCGAGAACCCCGGCCGCTACGTCGACAAGATCTACGGCGAGTTCGACGGCGGCGGCACGCAGTGCCTGTACCTGTCGCATGTCCCCTTCGACAAGCTGCGCCTGCCGACGCTCTCGAACGATTCGGTCCCGGACGTCCAGCAGACGATCCAGCACGGCATCTACCAGGGCTTCGTCGCGCCGATCGCGCTCTACGGTCTCCTCACCGCGGCCATCTGGCGCAACCGCAAGAAGCCGCCGCCCTCCGGCGGCTCCGGTGAGAAAGGAGCGCCGTCATGAACGAACGCGCGCGAGCCGTCGGCGGCCCCATCTTCACGCGTCCCGTGCGTCTCTTCGCGGCGCTCTTCGCGATCGGGGCCATCATGATCCTGTGGCGGCTCGCCGCCGGCCTCGGAGCGACGACGGCGCTCTCGGACGGCTATCCGTGGGGCATCTGGATCGCGTTCGACGTCGTCGTCGGGACCGCGCTCGCGTGCGGCGGCTACGCCGTCGGCCTTCTCGTCTACGTCCTCAATCGCGGCCGCTATCACCCTCTCGTCCGGCCCGCGATCCTCACGAGCGCCCTCGGCTACACGATCGCGGGCGTCTCGGTCTTCCTCGACATCGGCAAGCCCTGGATCATGTGGAAGGTTCCGCTGTTCTTCTGGTCCTGGAATCTCCACTCCGCGCTCCTCGAGGTCGCGCTCTGCATCATGACCTACATGTTCGTGCTGTGGATCGAGCTCTCCCCGGCGTTCCTCGAGCGCCTCGCGGGGGGGCCGGAGTCCGCCGGGAAACGGTTTGCGCAGAAGGCGCTGCCGATCCTCGAGAAGTCGCTCCTCTGGATCATGGGCCTCGGGCTGCTGCTCCCCACGATGCACCAGTCGTCGCTCGGGAGCCTGATGGTCCTGACCGGGCCCAAGCTCCACCCGCTGTGGTGGTCGCCGTTCCTCCCGCTGCTCTTCCTGATCTCCTGCATCGCGATGGGGTATGCGGCGGTCGTCTTCGAGTCGACGCTCTCGACGCGCTTCTTCGGCCGCCGGCCCGAGACGGAGATGCTCGCCGGGCTGTCCGGGGCGATGCTCCCGGTGCTCGGGGGGTTCCTGGTCCTGCGGTTCGGCGACCTCGCCTACCGCGGAAAGCTCGGTCTCGCGTTCGCGTTCGACCGTTTCGCGCTCGCATTCTGGGTCGAGATCGCCCTGATGGCGCTGCCCCTCGTGCTTCTCGCCCCGGCCGCCCGGAGGCGCGACCCCGGAAACCTCTTCCGCGCCGCGATGTCGATGATGCTGGCCGGAGCGGTGTACCGCTTCAACACCTACCTCGTCGCGTACCGGCCGTTCGACGACGTCCACTACTTCCCGAGCGTTCCCGAGCTGCTGATCACGCTGGGCCTCGTGTCGCTCGAGGTCGTCGGCTACGTCACGATCGTGAAGCTCTTCCCGATCATCAGCGGCGCGCCGCAGCGTGCGGCCGCACACTCATAGAGGACAAGCCATGACACGCATCGTCGTCGACCCCGTCACCCGCATCGAGGGGCATCTCCGGATCGACTGCGAGGTCGATGGCGGCAAGGTGCAGAAGGCCTGGTCCTCCGGTCAGATGTATCGAGGCATCGAGACGATCCTCCTCGGGCGCGACCCGCGGGACGCCTGGATCTTCACGCAGCGCTTCTGCGGAGTCTGCACGACGGTCCACGCGATCGCGTCGGTCCGCACGGTGGAGAACGCGCTCGGGCTCGAGATCCCCCTGAACGCCCAGTACATCCGCAACCTGATCGTGATGGCTCACGCCATGCACGACCACATCGTCCACTTCTACCAGCTCTCCGCGCTCGACTGGGTGGACGTGGTCTCGGCCCTGAAGGCCGATCCGGCGAAGGCCTCGGCGCTCGCCAACAGCCTCTCGCCGTGGCCGGGCAACAGCAAGGAGCAGCTGAAGGCCGTCCAGGACAAGGTCAAAACTTACGTCGAGGCGGGCCAGCTCGGGATCTTCACGAACGGCTACTGGGGCCATCCCGCGATGAAGCTGCCGCCCGAGGTCAACCTCCTCGCGGTCTCCCACTACCTCCAGGCGCTCGACTACCAGCGGCGGGTCAACCAGGTCGTGACGATCCTCGGCAGCAAGACGCCGAACATCCAGAACCTCGCGGTCGGCGGCGTTGCGAACGCGATCAACCTCGACAACGAGGCGACGCTGAACATGAACCGCCTCTTCCGCGTCAAGGACATCCTCGACGAGATGAACGCGTTCATCCAGCAGGTCTACTTCGTGGACGTCTGCGCGATCGCCGGGATGTACCCCGAATGGCTCGGCTACGGAGCCGGCGTGACCAACTACCTCGCGGTGCCGGATCTGCCGCTCGACACGAAGGGCACGAAGTTCGACCTTCCCGGCGGCACGATCTTCAACGGCGACCTCGCGAGCGTAAAGGAGATCAAGACCTTCCAGGATCCGTACTTCAAGGAGAACGTCACCGAGTCGATCGCGCACTCCTGGTACGACGGCGACTGGTCGAAGCACCCGTACGAGGAGGAGACGGTCCCCAAGTACACGAAGTTCGACGACTCGAAGAAGTACTCGTGGGTCAAGTCGCCGCGGTTCCAGGGCAAGGTCATGCAGGTCGGGCCGCTCGCCCAGGTCCTCGTCGGATTCGCGCTCGGCCACGAGCCGACCAAGAAGCTGGGCCGTCAAGACGCTCGAGACCGCCGGCGCCGTCGCGAAGACGAAGCTCTCGCCGGCCGTTCTGCACTCGACGCTCGGCCGCCACGCGGCGCGGATGATCCGCACCTGCGTGATCTCGGAGCTCGCGCAGAAGCACTGGGGGCTGCTCGCGGAGAACATCGGCAAGGGCGACACGGCCATCTTCAACCAGCCCGTGTTCCCGAAGGGCGAGCAGCGCGGCTTCGGCTTCCACGAGGCGCCGCGCGGCACGCTCTCGCACTGGATCGTCATCGAGGACGGAAAGATCAAGAACTACCAGGCGGTCGTGCCCTCGACCTGGAACGCCGGGCCGCGCGACGAGAAGAACCAGCCCGGGCCGTACGAGGCGTCGCTCGTCGGCAACCCCGTCGCCAACGCGGAGCTGCCGCTCGAGGTCCTGCGCACGGTGCACTCGTTCGACCCGTGCCTCGCCTGCGCGATCCACACGCTCGATCCCGAGGGACGCGAGATCGCCACGGTCCGGGCGCTCTGATGGAAACCCTCGAGCCGCGTCCGCGTCCTCGGCCTCGGCAACGTGCTGATGGGCGACGACGCCCTCGGCCCGTGGGTCGTCGAGGCGCTGCTGGCGGGATGGGAGTTTCCGGAGAACGTGTCGGTCGTCGACGTCGGCACGCCCGGCCTCGACTTGACGCCGTTTCTCGCCGACGCCGACACGGTGATCCTCGTCGATACGGTCAAGGCCACCGCGCCGCCGGGCACGCTCCTCGTGTACGGCCGCCGGGAGCTCGCCGGCCGCGCGCCGCTGCCGCGGGTCTCGCCGCACGACCCCGGCCTGACCGAGGCCCTCTTCACGCTCGAGCTCGCGGGCGCGGCGCCGCGCGACGTCGTGCTCGTCGGCGTCGTGCCGGGAAAAGTCGAGAAGGCCGTGCGGCTGTCGCCGCCGGTCCGGCTGGCGGTCGGCGCCGCCGTGAGCGAGGTCGTCCGGCGTCTCTCCGTGATGGGCCTTCCGCCCCGGCCGCGCCCGTTCGCTCCGACACCCGCTCCGTGGTGGGAGAGCGCGGTGGATTTCCGGGTCGAGCTCTCCGCCCGTGCATGAGATCGGGCTCGCGGCCGAGATCTACCGCATCGCCCGCGCCGTCGCGGACGAGAACGGCGGCGGTCCGCTCGAGTCGGTGACCGTCGCCGTCGGCGACCTCGCCGCCGTCGAGCCGCCGCTGCTCGAGTTCGCGTGGCGGGCCGCCGTCGAGGGCGGTCCGGACGAGGGCGCCGGTCTCGTCGTGGAGTGGGAACGGGCGCGCCAGGACTGCGCCGCCTGCGGAGAGATCGCGGAGCGCGCGCCGGGCTCGTGGCTGCGCCTCTGTCCGGCGTGCGGCGAGCCGCTTCGAGTGACCGGCGGCGACGCGCTCGACGTGCTCCGGGTGGTCTTTTCCGACGGCGCGCCGGAGCGCGAGAGGGGAGCCGCATGACCGAGGTCAACGTCCGGGAGAAGGTCCTCGCCGCCAACGCTTCCGCGGCACGCGGCTTGCGCGCGTCGTTCCGCGAATCGGGCACCCTCGTGGTCAACCTCATCTCTTCCCCGGGCTCGGGCAAGACGACGCTCCTCGAGGCCACGGCGCGGGCGCTCCGGGACCGCCTCCGCCTCGGCGGACTCGACGGCGACATCGCGACCGATCGCGACGCGCAGCGCCTGCGCGACGCCGGCATCCCCGCGCGGCAGATCCTGACGGGCGGCGCCTGCCACCTCGACGCGCGCCAGATCGAGACCGCGCTCGCCGAGGAGGGCGAGCGCCTCTCGGGGCTCGACGTCCTCCTGATCGAGAACGTCGGCAACCTGATCTGCCCGACCTCCTACGACCTGGGCGAGGACTTCAAGGTCGCGCTGCTGTCGGTCACCGAGGGCGACGACAAACCCTTCAAGTACCCGGCGATCTTCGCGCGCGCGGCCGTGACGGTCCTGACGAAGGCCGACCTCCTGCCGCATGTCGACTTCGATCTCGACGCGGTGGTATCTCAGATCGCAGCCCTGAACCCGTCCGCCCGCGTGCTCGTCGTCTCCGCCCGGACGGGGGAGGGCATGGACGCGTGGTACGCGCTTCTCGAGGAGGCGCGCGCCCGCAAGCGCACCGCCGTCGCCGCCGCCGTTCCCGCGTGACCGCGCGGGAGCTCGACCGCCGGGAGGTCCTCGCCGCCGCCGGCGCCCTCATCGGCCTCGCCCTGCCGCCGATCGGCTGCTCCAGGGACGCGGAGCCAGCGCTCTCGCCGGGTCAAATGGCGATTCCGCTCTCGGAGCTTCGCGAGGGCGAGCGCCGCGTCGTGATTCTCGGCGAGAACCCGGTCGAGGTCGTCCGCACCGGTCAGACCGTGACGGCGCGGATGCTCCGCTGCACGCACATGGGCTGCGTGGTGCGGTGGCAAGCGGAGGCTCGGGAGTACCTCTGCCCCTGCCACCAGGGCCGCTACGACGCCGATGGCAACCCGATCGCCGGGCCGCCGCCCCGGCCGCTCCGCGCCGTCCCGGCCTCGATCCGGGGAAGCCGCGTCATCCTGGGCTAGCGCCTTGGATCTCCGGCGCACCTTTCGCGGAACTGATGCAGCTGCATCAGGTCTCGCCCCGGGGCCGCGCCTAGCATGAACCCATCGTGAGCGAGGCCGGCTTTCGCATCGAGATCCGCGGGACCGTCCAGGGCGTCGGATTCCGCCCCTGGGTCTACCGCCTCGCGCACGAGAAGGGCGTCGCGGGACGGGTCTCCAACGATTCGCGCGGCGTGACGATCGAGGCGTTCGGATCGAACGAGGCGCTCGAGAACTTCGTCCGCGGCCTCCGCGAGTCGCCGCCGCCCGCGGCGCGGATCCGCGCGCTCGAGTGCCGCGAGATTCCTCCCGACGGCGGCGCGCGGGACTTCGTGATCGTCGAGAGCCGCGCCGCGGAGGGCCTCCAGGTCTCGATTCCGCCCGACCTCGCGACGTGCGCCGACTGCCGGCGCGAGATCGCCGATCCCGCCGACCGCCGCCATCGCTATCCCTTCACCAACTGCACCAACTGCGGTCCCCGCTTCACGATCGCGCTGAAGGTGCCGTACGATCGTCCCGCGACGACGATGGCGCGCTTCCCCATGTGCGCCGCGTGCCGGCGCGAGTACGACGACCCGCTCGACCGCCGCTTCCACGCCCAGCCGAACGCGTGTCCCGCCTGCGGGCCTCGCCTCTCCGCCACGGACTCGGCCGGGGAGCCGCTCGACTGGGAGGATCCGATCGCGGGCGCCGCCAGAGCCCTGCGGGCCGGGATGATCGTGGCGCTCAAGGGCCTCGGCGGGTTCCACCTCGCGTGCGACGCGACGTCGTCCGAATCCGTCGCGCGCCTCCGGCGGCGCAAGCACCGCGAGGAGAAGCCGCTCGCCGTCATGGTTCCCGACCTCGCCGCCGCCGAGGCGCTCGCTCTCCTCACGGCCGGCGAGCGCGACGCGCTGACGTCGGCGGAGCGGCCCATCGTGCTCGTCCGCCGGCGCCCGGATGCGGCCCTCGCCCCGGAGGTCGCGCCCCGCAACCCGTTCGTGGGCCTCCTCCTCCCGTACACGCCGCTCCACCACCTGCTGCTCGCCGACGCGGGGCGGCCCCTCGTGATGACGTCCGGCAATCTTTCGGACGAGCCGATCGCGACGACGAACGCCGAGGCGCTCGAGACGCTGTCCGGGATCGCGGACGCCTTCCTCCTGCACGACCGCAACATCGCCTCCCGCTGCGACGACTCCGTCGTCCGCGAGATCGCGGGCTCGATGACGGTGCTTCGACGCTCGCGGGGCTTCACGCCCGCGTCGGTCGAGACTTCGTTCGCGTTCGCGCCGCCGGTGCTCGCCTGCGGGGGGCACCTGAAGAACACGTTCTGCATCGGGCTCGGCCGCGCGGCGTACCTCGGACCCCACATCGGCGACCTCGAGACGCTCGAAACCGTCGCGGCTTTCGAGTCGTCCGTGGCGCGCCTCGAGGAGTTCCTCGAGGTCCGCCCCACGCTGATCGCCCACGACATGCATCCGCTGTATGCGACCACGGCCTACGCGCGCTCCCGCGACGGCCTCAAGATCGCGGTGCAGCACCACCACGCGCACGTCGCGAGCGCGATGGCCGAGCACGGCCTGAACGGCCGAGTGCTCGGCGTCGCCTACGACGGCACCGGGTACGGCACCGACGGCACGTCGTGGGGGGGCGAGTTCCTCCTGGCCGACCTCACGGGCTTCGAGCGCCTGGCGACGTTCCGCCCCGTCGGGCTTCCCGGCGGCGACCTCGCGGTGCGGCAGGTCTGGCGCGTCGCGCTCGCGGCGCTCGAGGACGCGTACGAGGGAGCGCCGCCCCTCGAGCGGCTCCGCCTGTTTTCGTCGATCGATCCGCGCGAGCTCGCGTTCGTGCGCCGCACGATCCGGGAGCGCGTCTACGTCCCGCTCGCCCGCGGGGTCGGCCGCTGGTTCGACGCCTTCGGCGCCCTCGGCCTCGCGCGGCGCGAGTCGCGCTACGAGGGCCAGGTCGCGCTCGAGTGGAACCTCGCCGCCGATCCGTCGGAGATCCGCGCCTACCCGTGGGCCGTCGACCGCACGCGGCCCCAGCCGGAGATCGATCTGCGTCCGGCGCTCCGGGCCGCCGTGGACGACCTCCTCGCCGGCCGGGACGCGGCCGCGATCTCGGCGCGATTCCACGAGACCCTCGCGGAGGCGACCGCCTCGATGATCGCGGAGGCGCGCGAGCGCGCCGGCGACGTCCCGGTCGTCCTGACGGGCGGCTGTTTCCAGAACGCGTTGCTCGCGGAGCGGACGCTCGAGCGCCTGCGCCCGCAGAGAGTGCCCGTTCGCCTTCATCGCCGCGTGCCGCCGGGAGACGGCGGCCTCGCGCTCGGCCAGGCGGTCGTCGCCGCGGCCATCGCTCGCACGGGAGGTGCCTGATGTGTCTGGGAGTTCCGGGCCGGGTCGTGTCCGTCCGCGAGGGATTCGCCGAGGTCGACTTCTGGGGGGTCCGCCGCGAGGTGTGCCTCGACATCGTGGACGAGCCGGTCGCTCCCGGCGACTACATCCTGAATCACGTCGGCTTCGCGATCCGGCGCATTCCCGCCGAAGACATCGAACAGACGCTCGCGCTCTACGAGTCGCTGCTCGAGGAGGCGCCCGGCGACCTGATGGCGGCCGACGTGCGCGGCGAGATCGCGGGAACGGGGAAGCGATGACCGTCAGCCCGCGGGCCGAGGCGGCGATCCGGCAGCTGAAGTTCCGCGACCCGGAGACGGCGCGCCGGCTGGTCCGCACGATCGAGCGCGTGACGCACGAGATCGGCCGTTCGCCCGTCTCGGTGATGCACGTCTGCGGCAGCCACGAGCAGGCGATCTCGAAGTTCGGCCTGCGCGCGACGTTCCCCAAGGATCTGAACGTCATCATGGGCCCGGGCTGCCCCGTGTGCATCACGGACATGCCGGAGGTCGACGAGGGCGTCGCCCTCGCGCGCCAGGGCTGCGTGGTCGCGTCCTACGGCGACATGCTGCGCGTGCGCGGGACCGCTCTCTCCCTGAACGACGCGCAGGCCGAGGGCGCGACGGTCGAGGTCGTCTACAGCGCGACGCAGGCGGTCGAGCTCGCCCGCGCGATGCCGGACCGCGAGGTGGTCTTCTTCGCCACGGGGTTCGAGACGACGGCGGTCGCGACCGCGGCCATCGTCCGCGGGAATCTGCCGAAGAACTTCTCGATCCTGTCGGCGCACAAGTACATTCCGCCCGCGATGGAGATCGTCGCGGAAATGCCGGAGACGCGCGTCGAGGGGTTCCTCGCCGCGGGGCACGCCGCCACCATCACCGGCTGGGGGATCTTCGAGCCGTTCGTCGAGCGGCACCGGATCCCCGTCGTCGTCGCCGGCTTCGAGCCGCTCGACATCCTCGCCGGCCTCGCGCGGCTGGTCGAGCTCGTGCGCGACAAGGAGCCCACCGTCGTCAACATGTTCCCGCGCTGCGTCACGAAGGAGGGCAACCTCCGCGCGCAGGAGGAGCTCTGGAGCGTCTTCCGGCCGATCGGCGGCCGGTGGCGCGGCATCGCGCACGTCCCGAACGGGAACCTGAGGCTGCGCGACGAGTGGGCCCACCTCGACGCGCGGCGGCGCTTCACGATCGACCTCGCCGCGCTGTGGGACGGCGTCCCGCCCGCGCTCGCGGCCGACTGCGTCTGCGGCGACATCATGTCGGGCATCTCCTCGCCGACGGACTGCACGCTCTTCGGCAAGGAGTGCGTGCCCGACACGCCGGTCGGCGCGTGCATGGTGTCCTCCGAGGGCGCGTGCCGGATCTGGCATCAGTACGGGGGCCATCCGAACCTGGAGGCGCTATGAGCACGCTCGCCGCGGTCGCCGGGGAACGCATCACGCTCCGCCACGGCGCGGGTGGCCGCGCGATGCGCGCGCTGATCGAGGACGTGTTCCTCGGGGGCGTCGGACCCTCGTCGCCGAAAGACGTCGGGCCCGAGGCGATGGACGACGGCGCGGCGTTGTGGATCGGCGACCGCTGGATCGTGGTCACGACCGACTCGCACGTCGTCCACCCGATCTTCTTCCCGGGCGGCGACATCGGGCGGCTCTCGATCTGCGGCACCGTCAACGACCTCGCGATGATGGGAGCGACCGAGGTCCTCGGCCTGACGTGCGGCGTCATTCTCGAGGAGGGTTTCCTGCGCGACGACCTCGAGCGGATCCAGGCGTCGATGGCGGCGGCGTGCCGGGAGGCGGGCGCCCGGATCGTCACGGGCGACACGAAGGTCATGGGCCGCGGCGAGATCGACGGCATCGTGCTCAACACGGCGGGCGTCGCGGCGACCGGGCGCGTCGTGCGCGACCGGGGACTCTCCGTCGGCGACCGGATCATCGTGACGGGCGCCGTCGGCGACCACGGCCTGGCGATCCTGGCGGCGCGGCACGGCCTGAAGCTCGAGGGCGACCTCGCCTCCGACGTGGCGCCGATCAACGGACTCGTCCGCGCCGCGCTCGCGGCCGGCGGCGACGGCGTGGTCGCGATGAAGGACCCCACGCGCGGCGGCCTCTCCTCCGCGCTCCACGAGATGGCGCAGAAGAGCGGGGTCGGCATCGTCCTCGAGGAGGCCGCGGTGCCCGTGCACGAGCCGGTCCGCGCGGCGGCCGACCTGCTCGGGATCGATCCGCTGCACGTCGCCAACGAGGGCAAGGCCGTGATCGGCGTCTCGCCCGACGCGGCCGACGCCGTGCTGGCCGCGCTGCAGGGGCATCCGCTGGGGCGGGAGGCCGCGATCGTCGCGCGGTGCATCGCGGAGCGGCCGGGCAACGTCATCCTGGACACCGGCTTCGGAAAGCGGCTGCTCGCCGAGCCCGAGGGCGAGCTCCTCCCGCGGATCTGCTGAGCGCATGGACAGCGAGACGATCCGGGTCCGGCGGGACGGGGCGGTCGGCGTCCTCACGATCGACCGGCGCGAGCGCTTCAACTCGTTCGACGTCGCCACCGCGCGGGACTTCCGCGCCGCGGGCCTCCAGCTCGCGCGCGACCCGGCCGTGCGCGCGGTCGTCCTGCGCGCGGAGGGCGGCGTCTTCTGCAGCGGGGCGGACCTGAAGTACATCCGCGCGGGCGGGGAGAAGTCCGACCTCGACTATCTTCAGGGGAGCCGGCTGCAGGGGAGCCGGCCGGCGCCGTCGGGATACGGCGAGGTCTTCCAGCAGATCCTCGAGTACATCCACTCGACGATCTCGGAGATCAAGCGCGCGCCGAAGCCGTTCCTCGCGGCCGTGGACGGCATCGCGGCCGCGGGCGGGTTCGGGATCGCGATGGCGTGCGACCTCGTCTACGCCTCGCCGCGCGCCGCCTTCGAGTGGGCGTATGGCAAGACCGGGCTCACGGGCGCCGAGAGCTCGACGTTCTTCCTGCCGCGGCTGGTGGGCCTGCGGAAGGCGATGGAGCTGGTGCTCGTCAACCCGAGGCTCTCGGCCGAGGAGGCGAAGCGGATCGGCCTCATCAACGACGTCTTCCCGCAGGACACGTTCGAGGCAGACGTCCTCGCGCTCGCGGCGCGCCTCGCCGCCGGCCCGACGGAGGCGCTCGCGGTCGCGAAGGGGCTCGTGCACCTCGCGGCCGGCGTCGAGCGGCTGGACTTCCACCTCGACCGCGAGATCGAGGCGCTCGCCCGGATCGCCGACGGCGCGGACTTCGCGGAGGGGCTCTCGAGCTTCTTCGAGCGGCGGCCCGCGCAGTTCGAGGGAGGACGCCGGCGGCAGGAGACCGCGTCGGAATCAGGGACGGCAGAGCCGTGCCCGATTCGAAAGAAAGACAGCGGCAGGAGAACGCCGCGAAAGAAAGCCAGCCGTGAGCCCGCCGCTCCTCTCCGCGCTCGCATTGACCGCGGCCGTCGTGGGCAGCACGCACACGCTCGCGCCCGATCACTGGGTCCCGTTCGCCGCGCTCGCGCGCGCGCAGCGCTGGTCCGCCCGCCGCACGTTCTTCGTGACGGTGCTCTGCGGCTTCGGCCACGTGACCGTCTCGGCCCTGCTCGGCCTCCTCGGCCTGCTCTTCGGCCTCCGCATGGTCGAGGCGTTCGGCCGGCGGATGGAGGCGGCCGCGGGGATCCTCCTCGTCGCCTTCGGCGTCATCTACGCCGTCTGGGGAGTGCGTCGGGCGCTGGGCCAGCGCGTTCACGGCCACGCGCACGCGCACTACGATCACGTGCACGAGCCGGCGCGCGCCACCGTCGGCGGCCTCTTCGTTCTCTTCTCGGCCGATCCGTGCATCGCCGTCGTCCCGATTCTCTTCGCGGCCGCTCCGCTCGGCGCGCGCGCCGCGACGGCCGTCGTGCTCGTCTACGAGATCGCGACGATCGCGACGATGGTCCTCCTCGTCCTGCCCGCCCGCGCCGGCGCGAAGGCCCTTCGATTCGCCTGGCTCGAGCGCTGGGCCGACGCCGCGGCGGGAGCCGTGATCGTCGGGGTGGGCGTCGGCGTCGCGATCCTGGGCTGGTAAATCGCTTTCTCTTTTCGCAGGCGGGCCCTCAGTTCCCCCGGCCCCCCGCTGCGACGCGGCGTTCCGCTCGCCGCGGGGCCCGAACTTTCCCCGCCGTCCTTCGTTTGCATAGGCGATGGCGATTCCCATCGAGGCGCAAGGGCTGCGCAAGGTGTACCTCTCCCGCCTGGGGGGCGGACCATCGCGGCCCTGGACGGGCTCGACCTCCGGGTCGAGCCGGGGGAGGTCTTCGGCCTGCTCGGCCCGAACGGCGCCGGCAAGACCACGACGGTCAAGATCCTCCTCGGCCTGACCTTCCCGACGTCCGGCTCGGCCCGGCTCCTCGGCCTGCCCGCCGCGGACCCGGCGAGCCGGCGGCGCGTCGGGTACCTCCCGGAGGGACACCGGTTCCCCGGCTACCTGACCGCCCGCCAGACGCTCGAGATCTTCGGCCGGATGTCGGGTATGGACGCCCCGGCGCTCCGCCTCCGGGCCGGAGCGCTCCTCGAGCGGGTGCGGCTGGAGCGATGGGCGGACGTCCGCGTCCGTAAGTTCTCCAAGGGAATGACGCAACGACTGGGCCTCGCCGCGGCGCTCGTGCACGATCCCGAGGTGCTGCTCCTCGACGAGCCGACGGACGGCGTCGACCCCGTCGGACGGCGCGAGATCCGGGACCTGCTGCAGGAGGAGGCCTCGCGCGGGAAGGCCATTCTCCTGAACTCGCACCTGCTCTCCGAAATCGAGCGCACTTGCGGCCGCGTGGCCGTGCTGCGCCAGGGCCGCGTCGCGGCCGAGGGGTCGATCGACGCGCTGACGGCGAAGACGTCGCGCTACCGGCTCGTCGCGACCGGGGTGGACGAGCGGCTGCTCGCGGCCTTCCGCGAGACGGGCGCGACGGTCGAGCGCGTCAACGGCCACTTCGACCTCGGCGCGCGGGACCTCGACCATCTCAACGCGCTCGTCGACCGGCTCCGCGCCTCGGGCGGCCGGCTCGAGGAGCTCACGCCCGTGCGCTCCAGCCTCGAGGACGTCTTCGTCGGCCTCGTCGGCGGCGACGCGGCGCGGGAGGGGGAGCCCTCGTGAAGGCGCTGGCCGCCTCGATCGAGGAGGTCTTCCGCGAGGCCGCGGCGCGTTGGACGCTCGTCGCCTACTTCGCGCTGTCGTCGCTGTTCATCCTCGTCTTCGCGGCCGCCGTCAACCTCGACATCGTCGACGGCGCGCTCGCCGGCGCCCGCCTCTTCGGCCGCTCGGTCGACTTCGGCGGACGATCGATCGACGTCGATCAGGTCGTCCTCGGGTTCGAGTCGGGCTTCTCCGGCTTCCTCTACCTCGTCGGGACCTTCCTCGCGCTCTTCGCGACGGCGCACCTCGTGCCGCGCCTGCAGGAGAAGGGCACGATCGACCTGTACTTATCGCGCCCCGTCGGCCGCGCGCCGCTCCTGCTCTCGCGCTACCTCGCCGGGTTGCTCCTCGCGGCGGCGAACCTGCTCTACCTGATCGGCGCGATGTGGGCGATCGTGGTCTGGAAGACGCGGGTGCTCCACCCGCGGTTTCTCCTCTCGGGCGTCGTGATCCTGTTCACGTTCGCGGCGCTGCTCGCCTTCGCGTTCCTCGTCGGCGTCGTGACGTCCTCGACCGGCGTGTCGCTCATGGCGACGTACGCCCTCTTCTTCTTCGGCGCCGTCCTCGCGGCGCACGACCGGATTTCGGCGGCGGTCTCGACGGAGGCCGCCGCCCGCATGATCCAGGCGCTCTACTGGGTCGTGCCGAAGACGGCCGAGCTCGGCCAGGCCACCGTGGCGCTGGTGGCCGGGAAGGCGGCTCCCGACCGGCTCACGCACTTCAGCGCCGCGGGCGTGTACGGCTCGACCGCGCTCTTCGCCCTCGCCTCGCTCGCCGCGGCCTCGTGGATCTTTTCCAGAAAGGACTTCTGACATGAACGCTCCCCGCGTCGTCTCCCGTCTCGGTCTCGCGGCCCTCCTCGCGCTCGCGTCGGTCGGGACCGCGCGGGCGGTCCGGCGCACCGAGGACCCGCTCGCGCTCGTGCCCGGCGACGCCGCGACGGTCGCGGTGATCCACTGGAACGAGCTCCGTTCGAGCCCGTTCGGAGCGGAGGTGCTCGATCGCATGGACGGCGTCTCGACGGACGGCGACGCGTCGCGCTTTCTCCGCGAGACGGGGCTCTCGCCGCGCGAGGACATCGACACGATCGTGCTCGCGACGTCGAAGCGCGCCGGATCCTCGGACGACGCGCTCGTCCTGTTCGAGGGACGGTTCGACGTCGCGCGGATCGCCGCCGCCCTGACGTCCCGTGGCGCGACGCTTCAGAAGAGCGCCTCCGGAGACTTTTACCGCCTGCCCGAGGAGCGCGGCGGCCATGCGGGCGCGGTGGCGCTCGTCAATCCGCGGCTCGTCGTGGCGGGGAGCGAGGCGGCGGTCACGGCGGCGCTGGGACGCCGCGAGTCGGGTGGCTCCGGAGGACTCATGGCGGGACAGGGACTCGGCCGTCAGCTCTCCCGGGTGGACCGGGACGCCTCGGCCTGGGCGCTCGTGGACCTCACGCGCTATCCCGTCACGCAGAACCGCGAGATGCACGTCGGCGTCCACGTGCAGGTCGAGGGCAAGGACGAACCGACCCGAGCGATCGTCGGCGCGATGAAGTCGATGTCGCTCCTCGCGCTCGAGGCGAGGGTGCACGGCGACGCGATCGACGTGGCCGCCACCGGCCTGTCGAACGACGCCGAGAACCGTCAGCTCCTGCAGGACTCGCTGCGCGGGCTCCTCGCGATGTGGCGCCTCGCCGTGCAGGAGAAGTCGCCCGAGATGGTCTCGGTCATCCGGGGCTTTCACGTCGACGGCGACTCGGAGGGCGTGACGGTGCGCGGCACGCTCCCGGGCAGCGTGCTCCGGTCCCTCGCGGCGCACCGGCAGCACCAGCGCGAGACTCAGGCGCCCTGAGTCTCGCCGCCCCTCAGCTCTCGTCCGGGAAGGAGAGGAGCGTCTCTTACGGCGTCGGCGCGGGTGCGGGCGCCGGCGCGCCCGACGGCGGCGCTCCCGACGGCGCGCGTTTCGGCTGGCCGGCCCGCGGCCGCGGTGCGCCGCCGGGTGCGCCGGGGCCGCCCGGTCCGCCCGCGCCCCCTGCCTGCTTCTTCAGCTCCTCGCTCCGCGCCTCCATCGCCGCCCGCAGCTCGTCCTGGTGCGGCTGCGAGATGCGCGCGCCGGCCATCGCCGTGCGCTGCATCATCTCGGGCAGCTTCTCGAGCGACTTCTGTCCGGCGGGAGAGCCGTAGAAGACGGCCATCTGCTTCAGCTCGGGCTCGGTGAAGGTCTCCGTGTACATCTTCGTGAGCTCCGGCTGCATCGCGTCCCACGTCATGTACTTCTTGAGCCACGCGAGCATCACTTCGCGGTAGGGCGTGAGGCCGGGATTGCGGCCGATCTCCGAGTCGATCATCGCGTTCGCCGTGTCGGAGAGGCCGGACTGGAGCTTCAGCGCCTTGAACAGCTCCTGCGCGGCCGCCGCGTGGGCGGCGGTGTTCGGCGTCGGAGCCGGCGTGGGCGTCGGCGGGGCGGCCGGCGCTCCCTTCTTGCAGGCCGCGGCGGAAAACGCGAGCGCCACGACGAGGCTCGCGAAAAAGGCGAGACGAGACCGCATCGAAATCCTCCCGGAAGCATGAGGGCTCGTCCCGCCGGGAAGGCTTCCGGGCTGTCGGACGGAGACTCTCTTCCTGCCGCGGAGGATATGACGGCGCGGGCGGAAAGCCGAGCAAAAAGGCCGGCGCGCCCTCAGGCGAGCACTTCGACCGGCGCCTCGCGCCGTCGCGCCGAGAGCAGCATGGCGACGGCGGTGTAGAGGACGACGCCGAACACGAGCCAGCGCAGCGCCGTCAGCGGCAGCGACTTGACCACGAACGCGGCGAGCAGCACGGCCGGGATGCCGCCGATCGTGAGGCCGACCGCCGCGCGCAGGCTGTAGCTGCCGCGCGCGACGAAGCGCAGTCCCCCGATCGGCATCAGGAACGCGCACGATCCCATCATGATCGGAAAAGCGGCTCGCGGATTCATGCCGAGGAGCGCCACGAGGATCATGCACGGCGCGTAGAGTCCGATGCCGAGCGTCATGAGGGCGCCGAGCACGAAGTTGCCGAACAGTCCGGCCCAGAGGATGGGCGACGTCAGGCCCAGCGCGTCGCCGCCCGCCGGAAAGAGCCCGAGGTTCGTCATCGCGAAGAACGACGCCGCCGCGAGGAGCGCGAGGCCCATGCCGACCTGCACCTTCCGGCGGGGCCATGCCGCGACGACGCCCGCGCCGAGCCACGCTCCCGCCACCGCGGCCGCGATCATCCCGATCAGCGTCGTCATCTCGACCTCGACGATCGCGATGAAGATGAAGGCCTGCGTGATCGTCGGGATCGCGTGGCCGACGTTGAGCGTGCCGGGGATCTTCTCGTCGCGGACGATCCCCTTCAGCTTCCAGATCGACGTCGTCGGCGCGAACGAGCCGATCCCGAGCGTGTCGAAGAAATTCGTCACGAATCCGATCGCGAGGGCGAACGGCCCCGGCTGCGCGCGCTCCGAGGCGCGGCGCGCGGAGATCGTCCACGCCACGACGAAGACGAGCGTGACCGCGCCGAGGGCGAGGAAGAGGAGCGTCTTGGCGCCGGGCATGTGGCGCGGAGTGTAAATCAACCTGGAGCGAATCCATCCTCAGCCGTGCCGGAGCGGCTCCCGGCCGGACCGTCGACGGGAAAACCGAATGACGGAATCGCGACGTTCCCGGCTCAGTCGGCGCGTCGAGCGCCGCCTGCTGACTCGCGACGTTCCCGGCTCATGTCGGCGCGTCGAGCGCCGCCTGTTAGCATCCGCGCCATGAAGATTCGCCGCATCGCGGCCTACCGGGTGGACCTGCCCCTGCGCGAGGGGAGCTACAAGTGGTCGGGCGGCAAGTCGGTCGAGGTCTTCGACAGCACGCTGGTCGCGGTCGAGTGCGACACCGGCCACGTCGGCTGGGGCGAGGTCTGTCCGCTCGGCCCGGCCTACCTGCCCGCCTACGCCGAGGGCGTCCGCGCCGGTCTCGCGGTGCTCGCCCCGCACCTACTCGGCGAGGACCCGCGCGCCCTCGACCGCCTCAACCGCCGGATGGATGCCGCGATGAAGGGGCATCCGTACGTGAAGTCCGGCATCGACGTCGCCTGCTGGGATCTCCTCGGGCAGGCGGCCGGGCTGCCGGTCGCGAGCCTCCTCGGCGGGCGCTACGGCGACGACTTCGTCCTCTACCGCGCGATCTCGCAGGAGGCGCCGGAGGAGATGGCGCGGCGGGTCGCGGGCTACCGCGCCGAGGGGTACCGGCGGTTCCAGCTGAAGGTCGGCGGCGCGCCCGAGGTCGACGTCGAGCGGATCCGCGCCGTCCGCGCCGTCCTGGGGGGCTCGGACGTGCTCGTCGCCGACGCGAACACGGGATGGCTGATGCACGAGGCCGCTCGCGTCGTCCGCGCCGTGCGCGACGTCGACGTGTACGTCGAGCAGCCGTGCGCGACCTACGAGGAATGCCTCTCGATCCGCCGCCGCACCGATCACCCGTTCGTGCTCGACGAGACCATCGACGGCATCGGCGTCCTGCTGCGCGCCGCCGGCGACCGCGCGATGGACGTCGTGAACCTGAAGATCTCGAAGCTGGGAGGGCTCACGCGGACCCGGCAGGCACGCGACCTCTGCGTCTCCCTCGGCGTCGCGATGACGATCGAGGACACCTGGGGCGGCGACGTCGCGACGGCGGCGATCGCCCACCTCGCGCACTCGACGCCGCCCGAGCTCCTCTTCACCGCCACCGACTTCAACAGCTACGTCACGGTCTCGACGGCCGAGGGCGCGCCGCAGCGGCGCGAAGGCCGGATGGCCGCGCCCGACCGCCCCGGGCTCGGGATCGTGGTGCGGCCGGAGCTCGTCCGGAAGCCCGCCGTCGAGATCTCGGGCTGATCCGGGAGGGCTGCTAGTATTCCGGCCTCGATGTCCTTCGTTCCGTTCCTTCCGGCCGACGTCCAGGCCCTGGTCGACCAGAAGAAGTTCGACGCGCTCGAGTCCCTGTGGACGAAGCGGGTCGAGGAAGACGGCGCCGATCTCCCGTTCTTCTTCGCGCTCGCCGCGGCCGTCAAGAAGAAGGGCGGCGCCGCGCAGGCGGTGGCCTGGCTGCGCCTCCTGGCGGAGTTCCATGGCTCGGCCGACGGCGACACGAAGACGAAGGTTCTGCTCGAGATCGCCCGGATGACGCCGACCGACCCCTCCGTGCGGCAGGAGCTCGCCGCGACGCTGAGGCAGCGGTACGCCGGCCATCCCGCGCTGTCGGCGGTCCTCGCGCAGTTCCCCGTGGACAAGGCGCAGGACCCCTCCGACGTCGCCGGCCGCATCGCCCGCTGGCTGTCGTTCCGCGCGGGACAGATCTACTACATGCCCGGCCGCGGCGCGGGGCGCCTCGTCGAGATGAACCCCGCGCTCGACGTGATGCGGCTCGAGGTCGGCGGGGCGAAGGTCCCGCTCTCGCTCGTGTCCGCCGAGAAGAACCTGGTGCCCCTCCCGGAGAGCCATTTCCTGCGGCGGAAGGTGGAGGACCCGAAGGGTCTCGCCGAGCTCGCCGAGAAGGAGCCCTCCGAGTCTCTGCACCTCCTTCTCGAGAGCTTCGGGCGCCCGCTCACGATGCAGGAGGTCAAGGAGCACTTTGCCGGAGTGGTGCCGGAGGAGCGGTGGTCCGCCTTCTGGACGGCGGCGCGGAAGAACCGGCAGGTGCTCGTCTCGGGCTCGTCGAAGTCGGCGAAGGTCAGCTGGAGCGAGAGCGCCGACGCGGCCGAGGAGAGCGTGCGTCGCGCCTTCCGCGAGGCGAACCCTTCGGCCCGCATCGATCTCGCCCGCAAGCATGCCAAGCGCTCGAAGGACCTCGCCCGTTACTTCGCTGGCACGCTCGCCGACGACGCCCGGAAGGTCGCGGCGTCGAAGCCGGCGCTCGCGTGGGAGCTGTCGCAGGCGGCCCAGCGCCTCGCCCCCGGTGAGCCCGAGGCCTTCCCGGCGGCGGCGCTCCTCGCCGCTCCGGACGTCGGCCGCGTGGTGGCGGAGATCCGCGACCAGGGTTCCCGCGAGAGGGCCCTTCTCGCGGTGCGGGAGACGCGGCCCGACTGGGCGTCGCTCTTCGTCGATCAGATCGCCCGCGAGGAAGACGGCCGCGTTCTCACCACCCTCTTCGACGCGCTCGGCGAAGGCGCCGCGGACCTCTCGCGGAAGATCCTCCGATCGCCCCGCTCCGCGCCGCGCGCGTTCGTCTGGCTGGTCGAGCGGATGCACGCCGAGAACCGCGTCGAGAACCCGGCGCTCTTCTTCGCGCTGACGGACGCCCTGCGCATGGACGAGTTCTCCGGACTGCGCGCGCGTCTGAAGGAGTTCTTCGAGCCCGGCGGACTCGCGGTCGCGCTCGTCCGCACCGCGACGACGGAGGAGGAGGCGCGGCAGATGATCCACGCCCTCGAACGCGTCGCCGGACTCGAGGAGCACCGGCGCGCCACCGTCCGCGAGGCGCTCCTGATGAAGTTCCCGGAGCTGCGGGCGCCCGCGCGGGAATACCTCTATGCGACGGCCGGAGCGATCGAGGCTCGCCGGGCGGAGCTCCTGCACTTGAAGCAGGTCGAGCTGCCCGCGAACGCGCAGGCGATGAAGACCGCCAAGGAGCACGGCGACCTGCGCGAGAATTTCGAATACCACGCCGCGCGGCAGAAGCACGAGTACCTCTCGGCGCGGATCGCGACGATCGCCGACGAGTTGTCGCGGACGCGCGCGCTCGATCCCACGAAGATCGACGTCTCGGAGGTCCGCGTCGGCGCCCGCGTGCGGCTGCGCGACGCCGCGACCGGGGCCGAGCGGGAGGTCACGATCCTCGGACCCTGGGACTCGAAGCCCGAGGAGAGCGTCTACTCGTATCAGTCCGAGTTCGCGTCGCGCCTCCTCGGCGCGAAGCCGGGCGACCGGATCACGCTCCCCGAGGGCTCCGCGGACGTGCTGGCCATCGCTCCCTGGACGGCGTGAGGCCCGCGGCGGGAGAACGCCGCGTCGCCCGCCGGGCCGAGGGAGCCGAGGGCCGAGAGGAGGGCCGGCGAAGAGAGTGCCCGCGGCGGGAGAACGCCGCGTCCTCGGACGGGCCGAGGGAACCGGAGGCCGACCGGCGAGAAGGATGCGGTTCGTCGTGCTTCTCGTCCTGGTCGCCGCGCTCGCCGGTCTCGCCGCGCCCGCCGACGAGCTGCTGCGGCTCCCGATCGGCGACCCGGCGAGGCGGGACCGGCAGGCGCCGGTCGTCCTCGACGCGATCACCGACACCGCGTCCGGCGCGCTGCTGACGCCGGCGGATCTCCCCGCGCGCCTCTCCGACGTCCGCCTCGTCCTCGTCGGCGAGGAACACATCTCGATGGACTCGCACCGCGTCGAGAGGCGCGTCATCGAGGCGCTCCACGGCGCCGGCCGGCGCGTGCTCATCGGCCTCGAGATGTATCCGTATCCCGAGCAGCGATGGCTCGACGACTGGACCGAGGGCAGGATCTCCGAGGACGCGTTCCTCGACGGCTGGTACCGGAGCTGGGGCTACAACTGGCTCTACTACCGCGACATCTTTCTCTTCGCGCGGGAGCACCGCCTGCGGATGGTCGCGATCAACGCGCCTCTGTCGATCGTCGGCAAGGTGCGGCAGAAGGGCTTCGAGAGCCTGACGCCGGAGGAGGCCGCGCACATCCCGAAGCAGATCGACACGAAGAGCCCCGATCACCTTCGGCTCTTCAAGGCCTCCTTCGACGAGGAGGCGAGCTTTCACATGGGCGGCAGCGACGCGCAGTGGCAGGCGATGCTGAACGCGCAGTGCGTCTGGGACGCGACGATGGCGTGGAACGCCGCGGCGCCGCTTTCGAAGGACCCGGACCCGAAGGCGGTGATGGTCGTTCTCGCGGGCATGGGACACGTCCAGTACGGCCTCGGCATCGAGCGCCAGGCGCGGCAGTGGTACGCGGGACGGATCGCATCGGTGATCCCCGTCGCGGTCGAGGACGAGAAGACGGGCCGGGTCGAGAGCGTCCAGGCGTCGTACGCGAACTTCGTCTGGGGCGTCCCGGGCGAGGTGGGCTCGCTCTACCCGGACCTCGGCCTCGCGAACCACGTGCGGCCGGACCAGCGCCTCGAGGTCCTCGACGTCGAGAAGGACACGCCCGCGGCCGCGGCGGGGTTCCAGGTCGGCGACCTGCTGCTGACCATGGACGGCGTCGACCTCGCGAACCGGGAGACGCTGGCGCGCCTCGTGGCCGCGAAGCGTTGGGGCGACGCGGCGGCGTTCACGGTGAAGCGCGGCGACGAGACGGTGCCGCTGTCGCTCGTGTTCCGGCGCGTCGTGAAGGAGAAGAAGGAAGAGAAGGCGAAGGAGACGCCGCCGAAGCCTGACGCCTAGGGAATTTCGTCGAGCGGGCGCTGGCCCGGCGAGTACTTCAGCACCCGCGCCTTCTCGATCGTGACGAGCCCCTCGGAGACCATCTCGTCGAGAACGGGCAGCAGGCGCTCGATGTGCTCGGACGTGTCGACGATCTCGATGACGAGCGGCAGGTCCTGCGACAGCCGCTCGAGGAGCGTCGTGTGGAGCACGCTCCGTGCGCCGAAGCCCCCGATGCCGCGGAAGACGGTCGCGCCCGCATAGCCGTCCTTGCGCAGGCGCTGCAGGAGCGCCATCCACAGCGGCTGGTGGTGCCAGCGGTCGGATTCGCCGATGAAGATCCGCATCAGGACCTGTTCGCCGTCGAGCACGCGCATGGGCTCAACCTCCGAAGAGCGACCGGCCGAGGGCGAGGCCCGCGAAGCCGGCCGCGAGGCATGCCGCCAGGGTCAGCGCCACGTTGCCCAGGGCGAGGCGCCATGCCCCGTCCTGCACGTAGCGGATCGTCTCGTAGTTGAAGGTCGAATAGGTGGTGAAGCCGCCCATGACGCCGGTCGTCAGCGCGAGGCGAAGCGTGGGGGAGAGGAGCGGCGTCGCGAGGCCCACCTGCATGAGGAGGCCGACGCAGAAGGAACCGATCACGTTGACGGCGAACGTTCCCCACGGGAAGCCGGAACCGAGTGCGGCGAGCGCCCAGCCCGACAGGAGGTACCGCGCGCCCGTGCCCGCCGCGCCCCCGAGGCAGATCCAGAAGAACCGGCTCACGCGGCGCTCCGCGCCTCGACCCGCCGCCGGCGCCCGCCCGAGATCGAGCCGTGGAGCGCCATGACGGGGCCGAAGAGGAAGTACGTGTACCCCGCGAGTCCCACCAGGCGCTCGGGGACCAGCACGGCGACCGCCATCGAGACGAGACCGACGCCGGCCGCGAGCAGGTGGCCCACGATCGAGGCCTTCGTGTCGAAGACCTCGACCGGCGTGAGCGAGAGGGCCGCCCGCCGCCGGAGCGCGTGCGCGTACATCAGGGCGAGCAGGACGTAGAGCATGACGAGGCCGGCGCCGTAGATCAAGAAGAGCGTCCGGATTTCCGGCGTCCGGATGACGGGCTCCATGCCGCCGCCCGCCGACGGCACCGTCTGCGGCTCGCCGACGACGGGCGCGAACACGAGGCGGAACACGAACTTCAGGGGATAGACGTAGAAGAGCATGACGAAGAGGAGGGCCGAGTTCAGCCACAGAGTCGCCGCGTCCTCGAGCGCGTAGCGGCGGAAGAAGACGTAGTGCTCCCGCCACACGATGATGAGGAGCACGAAGCAGGCGCCGAAGGCGAGAAACCCGCGCATGGTCCCGACGAGCTCGTGGAACGTCTTCGGGACCTCCAGCGAGACGACGAGGAGGGTGATCGCGAAGGCGAAGACGGCGTCGCTGAAGCCCTCGACGCGCGTGATCTCGCCGCCGCGCCAGCGGAAGCCGTCGGGCTGGATCCCGGACCGCGCGGTGCGGGCGCCCGTCACCGGGCCTCCGGGAGCGCCGCGAGGCAGGCCTCGGCGATGAAGAGGTCCTCGACGCCGAGGCCCGTGAAGTCCGCCACGGTGACGCCGGCGCGATCGAACGCCATGGGACGTTCGAGGAACGCGCCGATTTCGACCGCGCGGCTCCGTTCGGAGCCCGCGTGCTGGAGCTCGCCGAGGCGCTCGCACTGCGAGAGCGAGTCGACCAGCAGGAGCGCGGCGCTCCGGAGGATCTCCGGATCGAGCTCCCGCTTCCCGGGCGTGTCGGCGCCGACCGCGGAGACGTGCGTGCCGGGCTGGAGGTCCCCCCGGCGGAGCAGCGGCGCGCGCGAGGCGGTCGCGGTCACGAGGAGCCGCGCGCCGGCCGCCGCCTCGGCCGCGGACGCGACGGCCGCGACGCGGACGCCCGGCAGGCGGACGGCGATGTCGCGGGCGCAGGCCTCCGCCCGCTCGGGGCTCCTCCCCCAGACGTGGACGCGCTCGAGCGGCAGGACCGCGGCATGGATCTCCGCCTGGAGCCGCGCCTGCACGCCCGTGCCGAGAATCCCGATCGCGCCGTCCCGGCGGCCGAGCTCCCGCGCGACCATCGCGGCGACGGCGGCCGTCCGCAGGTCCGTGAGATATCCGCCGTCGTCGAGGAACGCGGCCGTCTCGCCGGAGCCCACGTCGACGAGGACGATCGAGCCATAGGGCCCGCGCGCGTAGGTCCCGGCGACCTTGAGGGCGAAGTGCCGTCCGCCGCGGCGGTAGCTCGACTTGATGTGCACCTCGCCCCCGCCGCCGGCGGAGACGTCGAGGTGCATCGGCATCGGCGTGTCGCACTCGCCGCGCGCCTGCGCCAGGAGCGCCTCGCGCATCGCCCCGATCGCCGCCTCCGGAGGGACGGACCGCCGGACGTCCTCGAACGAGACGACTCTCATGGCGCGAGGATCCTCCGGAGCGTCGGGAGCGCGACGTTGCGGCCCGAGAGCACGGCGACCACGGGTCCCTCGATGCGGCCGGCCTTCCCGGTCAGGAGCGCCGCGACCGTGACGGCCGCGGACGGCTCGACGAGGTACTGGTGCCGGTCGAGCAGGAAGCGCACGGCGTCGAAGATCTCCTCCTCGGTCGAGAGCGCGACGCCGGCGAGGCGGTCCTTCAGGTAGGAGAAGCCCGTCCGGCCGATCCCGCCCTCGAGCCCGCCCGCCGTGGTGGCGACCGGAGGGAGCGTCAGCACCGCCTCGCCGCGCTCGAGCGAGAGGGCGAGCGCGGGGGAGAGCGCGTGCTGGCAGCCGACGATCGCGGCCTCGGGCAGCGCGGTCTTCGCGTAGAAGGCGAACCCGCCCGCGAGACCGGCGCCGCCGACCGGCACGAGGAACGCGCGGGCCTCGGGACAGTCCTCGAGCACTTCGGCCGCCAGCGTCCCGCCGTTGGCGGCGAGAATGGCCTCGTCGTCGAAGGCCGTGAGGAAGGGCCGCCCGGAGCGCTCGGCGGCGGCGCGGGCGAGGCGCTCGGTCTCGTCGAAGCCGTCGTGTTCCGACCGCACCACGCGCGCGCCCAGAGCGACGATCGCGCGGTGCTTCGACTCGTCGACCGAGCGCGGCACGTGGATCTCGGCGGAAATGCCGAGGTCGCGCGCCACGTGCGCGACCGCCTTGCCGTGGTTGCCGGCCGAGCACGTGACCACGCCCCGGCCGCGCGCCTCTCCATCGAGACGCGAGAGCACGAAGAACGCGCCGCGGATCTTGAAGGAGCCGGTCAGCTGCAGGTTCTCGAGCTTGAGGAACACGGGCGCGCCCGCCCTCTCCGAGAGCTCCGGCGAATGTTCGACCGGCGTGCGCCGGATGCGCCCCTCGAGGACGCGGCGCGCCTCCAGCACCAGGGACATGTCGAGCGCGGTCACGAGGCCTCGCGCTCCAGGTTCAGGGCGCGTGCGATGTCGGCGCGCACGCGCTCCGCGAGGGCCGTGGCGTCGCCCGGGGCCAGGCCGGCGACCGACACGGGCGGCAGCACCTCGACGCTCGCGGTCGTGCGGCGGAAGACGAGCGAGTGCTTGGGCAGCGCCGTTCCCGTGCCCGCGATCGCGAGCGGCACGATGTCGACGCCGAGGTCGATCGCGAGGCGGAACGCGCCGTCGCGGAAGCGGCCGAGGGTGCCCTCGGCGCCGCGGGTCCCCTCCGGAAATACGACGACCGAGCTTCCGTCGAGGAGGCGGTGGCGCATCTCGATCAGCGCCCGCCGCGCGCTTCCCTTGTCGCCGCGCTCGATCGGGATGTCGCCGGCGAGCTTCATCTCCCAGCCGAGCACCCAGACGTGGAACACGGACTCCTTGGAGAGGAACTTCATCTCCCACGGCAATATCGAGAGGATCCAGATGTCCGCCATCGATCGATGGTTGGAGACGAAGAGGTACGGCCGCCGCGCGTCGGGGTGCACCGCGTCGATCACCCGGAAGTCCCAGAACGGGTTCAGCCGGACCCCGACGACGCCGGCGTTGCGGAGAATGCGGCCGATGCGGTGACGTCCGGGATCGCGGCGTCGCGTGAGCAGGCGGAAGACTCCCATGAAGGGCGCCCAGAGGAGCACGATGACGACGTTGAGCAGCCACCACAGGTACGAGATGACAACCGCAATCGGACGCAGCTCGTAGAATCGCCGGCGCTGCTTCTGCACGCGAGCGGATTGTATCCGCGCGCCCGGCGCGGGGTTTAGCGCGCAGTTAGGGGAAACTCCCGACGGGGCGGTACTCGATCGCGCGGCGTTCGACACCTCCCCTATAGTGGCGCCGCACCGATGCGCCGCCTCATCCGCCCCGCGATCGCCTCGGCGCTCCTTCTCGCCGCTTGCGCGCCGGCCACGACGGCGGCGCCCTTCCGCACGATCCGGGAACAGCCGCCGCAAGCCTTCGAACGGTCGGTGAGCGATTCGGTGGACGCGGCGGCGGAGGCGGCGGGGCTCGATCGGGACTCCGCGCTTCCTCCCGTCGATCTCGTGGAGACGGCCGGCGAGGCGGCGATGACTCCGGACGAGCCGGGGAATCCGAAGACCGTGTGGATCGCGGCCGTCGCCTTCGCGACGCTCGCGGGCTCGGCCTACAACTCCTTCGGCGACGGGCCCAACCGGCGGTTCCACTTCACGAACGAGGGGTTTTTCGGGCAGTACACCTACGCCGGCGGCGGCGACAAGGCGTCGCACTTCGTCTCGTACTACATCGTGGCGAAGCTGCTTACGGGCGTCTACGCGGAGCTCGGCATGAAGACCGATGCCGCTCGGCTGCTCGGCGCGGCGACTTCCGTCGCGGCGGGCTTCGTGACGGAGCTCGGCGACGGCCGCGGCAAGTACGGGTTCTCCTACGAGGATCTGCTCGTCGATTCGCTCGGCGCCGCCACGCAGCTCGGCATCGCGCATTACGGCCTCGGCGACGTCATCGGCTTCTCGGCCGGGCTCGTGCCGGGCCCGGTCGAGCCCTGCTGTCCCTACGGCGGCACCGGCAAGAACTACTCGGACGAGATCTACTCCGGCGACTTCCGCCTCGCCGGACTCGCCCACCGGGCGGGCCTCGAAGCCGGCCCGGCGCGGTTTCTCCTCTTCTCGGTGACCTATTCGACCAAAGGCTACCCGTACTCCAACCCCGACATCCGCGAGAGGCAGATCGGGCTCTTCCTCGGCATCAACTTCGTCGAGGTCCTGCGCGCGGCCGGCGTGCCCGAGAAGGCATGGTGGGGCAAGATCCTGTACTTCCTCTTCGACGTCGTCCGCATTCCGTACACGCAGATCGGCTACCAGTACGACCTGAACCACGGCCGCTGGCACGGTCCGACGATCGGCGACGCATTCCCCGGGGCGGCTCCATGAGGCGCATCGAAGCGGCCGCCGTGCTCCTGTGCGCCGCCGGGCTGCGAGGAGCGGTGGCATCGGCGCAGACCGACGCGGGAGTTCCCCACGGTCCCTGGCAGCTCTCGCTGTTCGGCGGCGGCTGGAACGCGATCGGCACGGCGTACCTCTATCGAACCCCTTCCGGGACGGCCGATGTCGGATTCGGCAACGCCCCCGCCTTCGGCGTGAGCGCCGGGCTCGACGTTTCGCGGCTCGCGGGCCTGGAGCTCTCCTGGATGCAGACGAACCCCGCGCAGCAGTACGCCGGATCGCCGCCGACGCCGATCCGGACGGTGCGGCTCGACGTCTTCGAGCTCGACAGCCTCTGGTACTTCCGCCGCGGCGGGTTCCAGCCCTACGGGATCTTCGGCGTCGGCGGCGCGAGTACCGGCTCGTCGTTCGGAGGGACGGATTTCACGGCCGTTCTGGGCGTCGGGGCGAAGGCGTTCCTCGGCCGCCACTTCGCCGTGCGCGCCGACGTGCGCTGGGACGCGATGTACGGCAACGTCGACCATCCGGGCGCCCCGGCGTTCTGCGACGCCGCGGGCTGTTACTACTACCGATCGAGCTGGTATTGGAGTCTGCCCGTGACCGCCGGCCTGACCTACGCATTCTGATTGCCCGAGAACATCGAAGCTATCCTTCGCGAGCGGTGAAGGCGAATGCGATCACGATGGCCTGTCTCGCGGCGGCGGTGGCGTCGTGGGCGTCGGCCCAGGAACCGAGCGCTCCGATCCAGGACAACAGCTTCCTCATCGAGGAGGCCTACAACCAGGAGGCGGGCGTCGTCCAGCACATCAACCTCTTCCTCTACGACTGGAAGTCGGGCGGCTGGGCGTGGACCTTCACGCAGGAGTGGCCGGTCCCCGACCAGAAGAACCAGCTCTCCTACACGGTGCTCTTATCGCGCGTGGAGCACGGCGGCGGGACGGATACGGGGCTCGGGGATCTGGCGCTCAACTATCGCTACCAGCTGATCGGCAGCGGGGAATCCAAGGTCGCGATGGCGCCGCGCCTGACGGTCTTCTTCCCGACGGGCAGCTACGCGAGCAGTCTCGGCGCGGGCTCGGCCGGCGTGCAGGTCGGCATTCCCGTCAGCGTCGTCCTGTCGGACCGGTTCGTCGCCCACGGCAACGTCGGCGCGCTCTGGACGCCGCAGGCGAAGGACCTGCAGGGCGACCGCGCCCACCTCGTCGTGCCCTACGCCGGCGCGAGCCTCGTTTTCCTGGCGCAGTCGAACTGGAACGCGCTCGTCGAGGGGCTCTGGGTCCGGACCGAGTCCGTGGCCGGGCCGAACTCGATCACGATCCGCGAAACGGCGCTCGTCAGCCCCGGGATCCGCTACGCGTGGAACTTCAAGAGCGGTCTCCAGATCGTCGCCGGGGTGGGGTTCCCGATCGGAGTGGGCCCCTCCAAAGGGCAATACTCGGTGCTCACCTACCTGAGCTTCGAGCACCCGATGTGGGACGCGTCGAAGCGGTGAGCGTCCCGCGCTAGACGAACTGCTCGTCCACGTAGCACCAGCGCCAGTCCTCCCCGGGCTCGAGGGAGCGGACGATCGGATGCTTCGTTTTCCGGAAGTGCTTCGTCGCGTGCTTGTTCTTCGAATCGTCGCAGCAGCCCACGTGGCCGCACGACAGGCACAGGCGCAGGTGGACCCACGTGTCGCCCATCGCGAGGCACTCCTCGCAACCGTCGGTGTTCGGGGCGACGTCGCGGACCTGCTTCAGGTGAGCGTCGGCCATGGCTTCAATGGCCTCCCTTTTTCGGATGGCACTTCGCGCTGCCGCTGTCGGTGAACTTCTCGCCGTCGACAGGAACGAACTCCCAGTCGTACGAATCCGGGTGAAGCTTCAGCTCGAGCACGCCGAATGTCTTGTTGTCCCGCACCTCGCTGTTCGGCTTCGTGCGGCCCCACGCATAGAGCTCCCGGCCGCCGGTGCCGACCGTGAACTGGCGGAGCCCGTTCTCGGGATCGGCCTTGCCGTCGGCGGTCTGCGGGGCGAAGCGCTCGTAGACGTGCTCGTGCCCGGCGAGCACGAACTCGGCGCCGGCGTCGTTGAGCGCCTGCCAGAGATCGTGAACGGTCGGGTCGTCGCCGTGCTCGCCGCCCGAGGAGAAGCGCGGGTTGTGCCACATCGCGGCGACGCAGGGCGCCGGATGCGCCGCGAGGTCCTCGCGCAGCCAGGTCTCCTGCCTCGATCCGCGCTGGCAGCCCCCGATCTCCGCGCAGTTGCTGTTGAGCACGACGACGTGCCACGCGCCGAGCTCATAGCTGTACCAGCCCTTGTCGGGATCGCCCGCCGCCGCGCCGAAGTACTCGAAGTAGCCGCTCGCGTGGGGCGTGCGGTAGTCGTGGTTGCCGGCGGCCGGGTGGGTGCGCCCCTTGTGGCGCCCCCAAGTCGGCCCGTAGCAGTCGGCGAATTGCTTCGGGGTGCCGCTCGGATTTGCATTGTCCCCCAGCGTGAAGACGGTGCCGGGAACGCCGTCGAGGAGCACAGCCGTCTTCGCGGCTCCCGACAGCTGGGTGCAGTCCGCGATGTCGCCCGCGCCGACGAGCACGGGGTCCTCCGCGGCCGCGACGGACGCGATGGCGACGAAGACGAGCGCCACAGTCACTTTCATGGGGGCGATAGGATATCCCGCACGGAGGATCCATGAGATCGCGGAGACCGTCGAGGGCGGGACTCTGTCTGTTCCTCGGGACGCTTCTCACCGTTTTTACTCGGCTGGCGCGCGCGCAGGAACCGGCTCCCGGACTGCCGGATCCGTACGGTCTCCTCGTGCCGAAGGATTTCTCGGCGCATCGCTCGTCGTCGAACAATCCCGACTGGAACTCGAACGACGACAGCAAGCGGCCGATCCCGGGAGAGACGCAAGTGCTCGCCGATCTGACGGGCCCCGGCGTCGTGACGCACATGTGGGTGACGATCGCAGACAACGAGTACGGCTGGCCGCGGCTCCTGCGGCTGCGCGTCTACTACGACGGCAGCTCCGTGCCGAGCGTCGACGCGCCGGTCGGCGACTTCTTCGCGGTCGGCCACGGGTTCGAGGCGAAGGTCCAGTCGGCGATGGTCGTCGACAGCTCGGACGGCCGCGCGCGCAACAGCTACTGGCCGATGCCGTTCCGGAAGTCCTGCCGCATCACGATCACCAACGAGGGCCACCGCCGCGTCGCGAACCTCTACTACCACGTCGACTGGGAGAAGCTGCCGTCGCTGCCGGCGAACACGCCGTACTTCCATGCGCGTTACCGGCAGGCGCTGCCGGCGCCGGCGGACGGCAAACCCTACGAGTTCCTGAGCGTGACCGGCAGGGGCCACTACGTCGGCACCGTGATGTCGGTCGTCCAGGCGGAGGCGGGCTGGTTCGGCGAGGGCGACGACTTCTTCTGGGTCGACGGCGAGAAGTACCCCTCGATCGAGGGCACCGGCAGCGAGGACTACTTCAACGACGCCTGGGGTCTTCACGTCAACGACGCGCCCTACTACGGCTGCACGGTCGCCGAGGGCACGGGCCTCGGCTCGCGCATGACGGCGTACCGCTGGCATCTCGTCGACCCGGTGCCGTTCCAGAAGTCGCTGAGGGTCGAGATCGAGCACAAGGGCTGGACCTTCAACGCGGACGGCGCGGTCAAGTCGGGCTTCGGCGAGCGCGTGGACCTCTACTCGAGCGTCGCCTTCTGGTACCAGGAGGGCATCGCCCAGGACCAGCCGCCGGTGCCGTACGGATCGGCGCGGCTCCCGCAGGGCAACGCGCTGCAGATCGAGGTCGAGAACGCGCTGAAGGACATCAAAGGCGAGAAGGGGAAGGTCTCCGTCTTTCCGGACCTCTTCTGGTCGAAGGACGTCGTGGTGTTCGAGGGCGAGGGTCCCGGCGCGCGGATCACGATCCCGTTCGACGTGCCGGACGACGGCGACTACGAGCTGTACGCGCAGATGGCCCAGGGCTCCGACTACGGGGTGTACACGGCGCTCCTCGACGGGAAGAAGCCTGAGGCGCCCGTTCTCGAGCACGAGCCCGGCGCCGACGTGCGGCCCCAGACGGAGTTCGACGGCTACGCCTATGAGACGTACGTCGGCGCGGACTTCCAGATCGGCTGGCCGCGCCTGACGAAGGGCCGCCACACGCTGACGTTCGTGTGCGTCGGCAAGCGCGAGGCCTCGAGCGGCTATACGGTCGGCGTCGACGACATCGTGCTCGCGAAGACGGGAGCGGCCGCGTGGGCGGCCGCCGCGAAGGTGCAGGAGCCGAAGACGCCGTCCGGCTCGGTGCCGGACCTCGCGAAGGCGCTCTCCGATCCCGATCCGACGACGCGCGGCCTCGCCGCGATGGCGCTGAAGGACAAGGGGCCGGCGGCGCTGCCCGCGCTGCCGGCGCTCGAGAAGGCGCTGAAGGACCCGGACCCGAACGTGCGGATGATGGCGGGCAACGCCATCGCCGCGATCGGCAAGGACGCGGCGCCCGCGGTCCCGGCGCTCGATCGCGGCCTGCTCCGTCAAGGACGACCAGATCCACGTGCTGCGCGCGTGCGCCTCGGCGCTCGGCGCCATCGGCAAGCCCGCGGCGACGCCCGCGCTGCCGATCCTGAGGAAGCTCGCCGAGCACCCGCGGATCCGCTGGGCGGCGGAGGCGGCGATCAAGAAGATCGAGTAGCGCAAATCGATTGACGGGGGCGCGCGGCTCCCGTAGCCTGAAGGTCTGATGACGGCGCGCGCCGGCCTCCTCCGCCGCCTGGCGGCCGGGCTCCTCCTGTTGGGAGCCCTCGCGGGCGTCGGCCTGCACCACCACGAGGACCTGGCCGGCGTCGTCGGCGCTCCCTCCGAGCGCGTCCTCTCGAGCCACAATCCTCTCTCTCGCGCCACCCACTGGCACTCGGCCGTCCGCGTCAAGGACGACCCGTGCCTCGCCTGTCACGGGCAGCGCGCCGCCGGGCTCTCGCCCGAGGCGCACGATGCGGCGGTCGTCGCCGCCGTCCTCTTCCACGGCAGCAAGATCGCGGCGGCGCCCGCCACCGCGGCCCTCGCCTCCCACGGATCCCGCGCCCCTCCCGCTCTCCTCTAGCTCCGCGAACCGAAACCGACGGGCGTCGCTCTCCTCGAAGGAGGGCGCACGGCGCCTTGGGCGCTGCGTCCCGTCACTTCGAGGAGAGCTCGAATCATGACGAAATCGCCATGGCGTTCGTTTGTTTGTCTCCTGGCGGTCTGGCTGATCCTGGTCCCGTCGTCGTCGCTGCGCGCCGCGGGAACCTCCGGCATCATTCAGGGACGCGTCCTCGGTCCCGACGGCAAGCCTCTGGCCGCCGTGCTCCTGCAGCTGCGCAACGACATCACCGGCTTCAAGGCGGAAACGACCAGCGGCCGCGACGGGAGCTACCACTTCTTCAACGTGCCCTTCAATCCCTATGAGCTGCACGTGGAGGTGCAGGGCTTCAAACCGGTCCATCAGCGGCTCGAGATCCGCACCTCCATTCCCCAGACCGTCGACATCCAGCTCGAGCTGCCGGCGGTCGCGGAGTCCGTGAGCGTCACCGGAGAGCCGACGGCCGCTCAGCTCGAGACCGACGTGACGACCTCGCACATCGACATCGACAAGTCGTACATCCAGAGAGCGCCGGCGCCCATTCCCATGCGCGCGATGGAGGAGATCGTGACCTCCACTCCGGGCTTCGCGATGGACGAAAACGGCCGCTACCACTTCCAGGGCGCGCACAGCCAGAGCGAGTACGTCATCGACGGACAGACGATCGCGGACCAGACGGGCGTGACGTTCTCCAACTCGATCGACCCCGGCATCGCCCAGTCGCTCGAGGTCATCTACGGCAACGTTCCGGCCGAATTCGGGGAGAAGATCGGCGCCGTCATCAACATGTCGACCAAGTCCGGTCTCGGCGCGCCTTTCAAGGGCGACGTCGTCGGCACTTACGGCACGTTCGACACCTACCAGGGAGGATTCTCGATGGGCGGCGGCACGCAGAGCTTCGGCGTGTTCGCCTCGGTCAACGCCGCCGGGTCGGATCATTTCGCCGATGCGCCCAATCCGGACTACCTGAACGATTCCGGCAACACGCAGCGCGGGTTCATCCGTCTCGATTCCGCGTCGCCGGGCTTCTCCAACGCCTTCCGGCTCTCGGCCCTGCTCGGCCGGACGGATCGGGACGTGCCGAACACGTACACGTCGAGTGCGAATGGGCAGGCCCAAAGGGTCGAGACGTACGACCAGAACTACAACCTCGGCTGGCAGAACGTGATGTCGGCCTCGACGGTTCTCGACGTCACCGCCTACGCGCGGCTGGCCCGCTTCACGCTGTACCCCTCGGCGGGGGATACCCCGATCACGGCCGACTCCAACCGCTCGCTCAACAACTTCGGCATCACGCCGTCGTTCACGTGGTCGACGGGGATCCACGAGCTCAAGGCCGGCGGCGTCTTCAAGGCCTACCCGATGCAGGAGTTTTTCCGCTTCGCGATCACCGACCCGAACTTCAACGATCCCTCATCCCCGGATTACAACCCCAACATCGCCCCCTACGACCTGACCCGGGGCGGCGTCCCCTTCGTCTTCTCGGACACCAGCACCGACAAGTACTACGCGGCGTACGTGCAGGACACGATCCGCTGGAAGAACCTGACGGCCAATATCGGGGTCCGGTACGAGAACAACAACCTGCCGGTCACCAACGTCCAGTGGTCCCCGCGGCTCGGCCTCGCGTACTTCATCGAGCAGACGGGCTCGGTCCTGCGCGGCACGTACAGCCGCATCCTGTACACGCCGGAGTTCGAGAACATCCTGCTGTCGGACTCCGCGGCGGCCGCTTCGATCGTGCCGCCCGTCGTGCAGCAGTCGCGCCAGCTCGGCGGGGGCGAGTTGCCCGTCAACTCAGAGCGGCAGACGGCGTGGACGGTCGGCATCCAGCAGGCCCTGGGCTCGAAGCTCCGCCTCGACTTCGACTACTGGTGGCGGAATTCGAAGTTCTCCGGCGACCAGGACCAGTTCCTCACGACCGGCATCGTCTTTCCGATCGCGTTCGCGAGCGGCCACTACCAGGGGTGGGACCTGCGGCTCGACCTCGCGCCGACCGACGGCTTCCGCGGCTTCGTCTCGGCCGGCCACGTGCACGCGATCTACGACCCGCCGCCGCAGGGCGGTCTCTTTCTGGACCAGGGAGCCGTCGACGCGATCACCGGAGGACCGTTCCTGATCGACCACGACCAGAAGCTCCAGATTCAGGCGAGCATCTACTACGACCTGCTCAAGACCGGGCTCTGGCTCGGCGTGAACGTCCGGTACGACTCGGGTCTCGTGACCGACGCGAGCCCCGAGGATCTCCTGCAGGACCCGGACAACGCCTTTGCCGCGCCCTACGTCCAGGTCAACAGCGGCACCGACCTCGACCCGAACCGGATCAAGCCGCACACGATCACGGACTTCCAGATCGGCTACGACCTCTCGAAGGTGCACCTGCCCTCGCAGCTCCAGTTCATGGTCCTGAACGCCTTCGATACGAAGGGCGTCTACAACATCCTCTCGGTCTTCGGCGGCACGCACGTCCTTCCCGCCGAGGCGCTTCGTCGGGCAGGTCCAGGTGGCCTTTTGAGGGCGCGGGGGAGAAGGCTACCAGCCGCCGAGGCGCGCTACTCCGGCAGCAGCACGTCCTCCTGCTCGGGGAAGGCCTTGCCGGATCTCGATCGGGCGCCGGAAGTTCAGGTCGCCGGGCGGGTACTTCTCCCAGTCCGCGCAGAAGCGGCGCAGGTCGGCCACGAGCTCGCGGATGCCCGACGGGTCGAGCGCCTCGCCGAACGCGGGCATCGCCGAACGAGTAGCCCGCGCAGTCCAACGCCGGTCACGGGTGAACGTCGGGAACGAGAACCAGCCCCTGCCAGCGGACGAGCCCTCCCGTCAGCGCCGCGGCACGCCGCGCACACCTGCGCGCAGAGCCCGCGCGCAGACAGGTCCTGGCGGTACGCGCGCGCCGTCGCGGCCAATCCAGCACGGCGGCGGCACACGGCGAAACGCACGCGCGCATCATCGCCCATCGTCACCGAACGTCGCAGCGCACCGCGACCATCACGAAGCTGAAACGTCTTCGTGAGGAACACCGCCATCTGCCCGCGTGTGTTGGGATTCTGCGGACAGTAATTGCCGCCGCCGCAGCCGCCCGTGATCTGCTCCGCCGCGAGCTGCTCGATCCAGATCGGAGAAACCCTGTCCGCGCGTGCACGGCACGTCGCCGAAGATGCCGGCACACGGCGGCGGAACGAACGAAACGCCGTGCTCCGCCTTCAGGAGGAAGACGGCCATCTGATCGCGTCGCACGGGACTCGACCGGACAGTAGTCACCGCCGCCGCACCCCGCGGTGATGCCCTCGGCCGCGATCGCCTCGACCCAGTCGGCGAAGAGGGATGGGCAGGCGACGTCGCCGAAGAGTCCGGCGCATGCCGGAGGCACGTAGCCCGAGCCGTGCTCAGCCTTCAGCAGGAAGACGGCCATCTGGTCACGACGCACGGGGGCGGTGGGGCAGTAGTCGCCGCCGCCGCATCCCGCCGTCACCCCGCTGCGCACGAGCGACTCGACGTAGTCGTGGAAGAGCTGATCGTTCGCGACGTCCAGGAAGTCCGCGAAGAACGCGGCCGGCAGAGTGGCGATGGTCGCCGTGTCGACGTTGGTGAGGCGTGACGTCCTGTACGGTTCCCGGCGGCAGCGTGGGCGAGACAGTCGTCGCGAGCGCTTCCCGCGCGATGAACGTCGTCACCGTCTGGACTCCGCCGATCGAGAGAAAGGCCGCGCGAAAGTGATGGCCGTTCGCGACGACGGCGGCTCGCCCGCGGCGCTTCCCGAGGCGGGCACGATCGAAGCGAGCACCGGAGGCGGAGTCCCGGAACGATGCGGAAGATCCCGCCCACTCCGGCGAACCCGCCGTCCCGGGTCGTGCCGTAGATGTTGCCGTCGGTCGCGGCGAGCAGGGGCGAAAGCGGCGTGCTGAGATTGTCGAAATCGCCGCGGAAGTCGTGCACGTCGGTGACCTGTCCCATGGCGTCCATTCGGAACACCGAGCCGTCGTCCGGCGGAAACCCGCTGCCGAACCCCGGAGTCGTGCCGTAGAAGGAGCCGGGATCCGCCTCGGTCAGCGAGAGGTTGTGGTCCGTGTCGAAGTCGTGCAGCGGCGTCAGGGCCCCGGTCAGATCCGCTCGGAACGCCGTGCCGAGGTTGGACGCGCCACCGCTGCTCGTCGTTCCGTAGAGGAAGCCGTCGGAGGCGGCGATGAGCCACCCGGGCTGGCTTCCGTCCGTGCCGGTGAAGTCATGCGGGAACGTGACGGATCCGGTCGAATCCACCCGGAACAGCGTCCCTCCGTTGTTGCTGAAGAGCGTCGTGCCGTAGAGATTGCCGTCCGAACCGAGGGCGAACCGGCCTGAGGGCCACGACCCGGTGTCGGTGAAGTCGTGGAGCATGTGGAACGTCCGCACGGCGTCGAGCTTGAAGATCGTGCCCCCGCCGGTCGTGCCTCCCTGACTCGTCATTCCCCAGATCTCGCCCGAGAGCTCGAAGAGCCCGAACGGGCTCTGCCCATCCGTGCCGTTGAACACGTGGAGCGTCGTCTCGGAATCGTTCGCCTCGATGCGAATGAGGCTCCCGAAGTTCGCACCGCCGGCGAAGATCGCCGCGCCGTAGTAGAGGCCGTCGGAGGCGAGGAGCACGCCGCCCACGACCGTCAGACCATCGAAGACGTGCAGCGTCGAGGTCTGACCCTGCGCGTCGAGCTTGTAGAGGATGTCGTTTCCGTAGTCGAGCGAGGCCGCCAGTCCCGTGAAGGTCCCGTCGGGAAGCTCGGTCAGTGTCCCGTACGGGCGTTGCGCCTCCCGGATGAACGGCACCGTGTAGACGGTCGTCACCGCGCCGGTGAGATCCATGCGCTCGACCGCGCCGCCGTCAACGGGCGACGGAACGCCGGGTGCGGCCGTGCCGTACAGCAGGTCCTCGCGGGCCCCGAACGATCGCTCCCCCCAGGGTCGCGGCGCCCGACGCATTGACCGTAGTCACCGTACCCGAAGGATCGACGCGGAAGAGCGTCGATTGAATCGGGGGGAACGGATCCTGCGGGATGAGCGCGGTCGTTCCATAGAGGCCGTCGACGGCCTGGACGAGTCGGCTCACGGCAACGCCGCCCTGCGGCGCGGTTCCCGGAAAGTCGAAGAGCTTCGTGAACGCCCCGCCGGTCGTGATCCGAAACACCGTTCCGTAGTGGGAGATGCCGCCCAGGTTCGTGGTCCCGTAGAGCATGCCGTCCGACCCGAGCGCGACGCCCTGCTGCGGCGTTGCTCCGTCCGTCGTCGCGAAACGGTGGAGCGTCGTGACGGCGCCTCCCGTCGTCGCGGCGAAGACGGTTCCCACACCGCTCGGTCCCCCGAGAGCCGTCGTTCCGTAGAGGCGCCCGTCCCGGCCCGAGCACGAGCCCTCCGCTCGGCATCGCGCCTCTCCGCCCCGCCCGGGAAGTCGTAGATGTCGGTGAAAGCGCCCGTGGGAGACAGTCGGAAGAGGGCGCCGCCTCCGAAAGCCCCGCCGCCTTGCGAGGATCCGTACAAGAATCCATCCGGGCCCAGGGTCATCGGGGACGCCAAGCTGACTTCGCCGACGGCGATGTGGTGAATCACGGTCAGGCGGTTTCGCGAATCGAGACGGAAGAACGTGCCGACGCCCTGGCCGCCGCCCTGCCTCGTCTGGCCGTAGAGAGCGCCGTCCGTCCCGCGGACGACCCCCTGCACGGGTGACCAGCCATCGGGTCCCGAGAAGGAGTAGAGCTCCTCGAACATGTAGCCGCCGCCGCCGTCGGGCGTAAGCGCGAAGATCGAGCCGCGCCCGAACGTGCCCCCCGTCTGCATCGATCCGTAGATGCGTCCGTCGCTCTCCACGAGGAGCGGTTCGTTCGGTTGGCCTCCCGGCGTCACGCCCTGTGGACGACTTCGTATGTCGGTTGGGCTCGAAGACGCGAGGATCCACCGAACACCGCGAGGGTGAAGACGAAACCGGCACCGCTGATGAACGCAAGACGCCTCATTAACGGCCGTTATGGTAAGCCGAACGTCTTCACCAGAACACCGCCATCTGCCCGCGCGTGTTCGTCGTTCTGCGGCAGTAGTTCCGCAGCCGCAGCCCGCCGGTGATCTCCTCGGTCGCGAGCTGCTCGATCCAGTCGGCGAACGTCGATGGGCACGCCACGTCGCCGAAAATGCCCGCGCACGGAGGGGACATAGCTCGAACCGTGTTCGCCCTTCAGGAGGAAGACGCGCCATCTGATCCCGCGCGCGACCCGATTGGTCGGGCAGTAGTTCCCGCCGCCGCAGCCGCCCGTGATGCCCTCGTTCGCCATCTCCTCGATCCACTCGGCGAACGTTCGACGAGCAGGGGACGTCCGCGAAGATGCCCGATGCACGGCGGGGGCGTGTAGCAGAGGCCGTGCTCGGCCTTCAGCATGAAAACGGCCATCTGTTGGCGCAGCGTCGGCTGGTCGACCTCCATAGTTGCCGCCTCCTCACGCCGACCGTGATGCCGTTCTGCACGAGCGTCGTGACGAAGGTGTAGAACTGCTGGATCGGGGGCACGTCGAGGAAATCGACGAGGAAGCCCTTGATCAGCGTGCCAGTGATCCCGCTCGGGTCGGTCACAATGATGTCGCTCCACGTGCCGGACCGAGGACGGAGAAGAAGCGGTGATCGTGTGATCGTCCGCAACGACGACGCTGCTTGCGGGCTGGCCGCCGATCGTGAGAGTCAGGCCGTCCTCGAACTCCGTGCCCTTGACGGTCACGGCGGTGCCCCCGGCCGACGGTCCGGAGGTCGGGTCGATCGAGAACACGATGCGCGGCGTCAGCTCGGAGGTGTTGCCGTTGGGGTCGGTCGCGGTGGCAACGACGACATCGCCGGCGGCGATGGTTGCGGCGAGAGTGACGTCGATGCTGAGGTGCCCGAGCCATCGGTCATGACGTTGGCCGCGCCGAGGTAGGTCTGGCCCTCGTAGTAGTCGTGGGGGTGGGGCAGACGGGAGCGTTCTCGTAGAAGTCGAGCGTGTAGGCGGTCGACAGCGCGCTGTGGAGGACGCCCAGGACGTGCGTGCCGGAGGACGGGGCGAGCGGCGTAGCAGAGGCGACGATCGGGTAGTTCTGGAGGTTGTTGACGCCCGAGTCCCCGTCGCCGACGTCGTTGGCCGTGGGGCCGTCGTCGCCGAGGTCGATCGCGAGCTGCGGATGGAACGGAACCGTGAAGTGAACCTCGCCATAGATCGAGTTGCACGAATCGTGTTGCCGGTCTCCGTGCCGAAGCCGAAGACCGTCACGCCGTCGCCGGCGTTGAATGCGATGACGTTGCCCTCGCCGGAGTTGGGGCCGCCGATGACGGTGTTCGTCGACCCGTTGAGGAAGATGCCGCCGAATTGTGCCCCGAAGAAGGCGTTGCCGACGGCGCGGTGCCCGTCACGTCGGTGCCGATCAGGTTGCCCTGGATCACGGTGCCCGACGTGACCAGAACCGAGACCCCCCAGCCTCCGTTCGCCGAGATCACGTTGCGTGCATCGACTCGGGCCGCCCATCGTGACGTCCGGCGTCGTGGAGTTGATCAGAACGCCGCCGGCCGCATTGCCGAGGGTTCATTCCGGTCACATCGGTGCCGATGAAGTTGCCCTGGACGAAGCTCGAGGCCCCGTTGCCCTGCAAGAGGACGCCGTTGCTCGTGTTGGCGGAGATGATGTTGCGGGCGCCGGCCGCGGTCCGCGAGCTCGTTGCTCGCCGAGAGTGATGGTGACGCCGATCGCGTTGCCGAGCGGAAGGGTCCCGGTGACGTCCGTCCCGATGAAGTTGCCCTGGATCTTGTGAGCCGTGCCGTAGAGAGTCTGGACCCCGCCCAGCGGATTTCCGGAGATCAGATTGCGATCCGCTGGCGTCGTCCCGCCGACGACGTTGTTGGAAATGGACGCGCCAACGATGTACACGCCCATGGCGACGCCGGGGTTCGCGTTGACTCTGGCGACCGTGCCCGAGGGGTCCGTGCCGAGGAAGTTGCCGGCGATCGTGTTGTTGCCGCTGTTGGTGGCCTGGATGGCGGGTCCCGGCCACCGGTTCATCACGAGGCCGCGAATCGTGCTGCCATCGCTTCCCGCGCCGAGCACGAGGCCGTTCTCCCCGAAGGAGAAGGCGCTGCCCTCGATCTCGATCACGAGCACGGCGTCGTCTCCGACCGGATCCGTGTTGGCGCTCGCGCCGGGCTGCGTATAGCCGTCGATCGTCACCGGGCTGGTGATCGTCGGCAGGACCGTTGCCGGCGAGATCGTCTGCACGCCGGAGCCGGCGATGTTGAAGGCGATCGTGTCCTGGCCGGCGTTGGCGTTGGCATCGAGGATCGCCTGCCGGAGCGACCCGGCCCCGCTGTCGTTGGTGTTCGTCACCGTGAAGGTGGCGGCGGCGAGTGGCGCCGCGAGGACCGCCGCGGCGGCGTGGAGCAGAAGTTTCCTCGTCATGGGCCGCCTCCTCAGAACGCCGACGTGTCGGCATGGCTCGCCTGCGTTCCCTGCGGGTTCGTGTACGTCTTCGTCGTGCCCGTCTGCGTGTCGAGAATCGTGATGGTGTACTGCACGTTCGACAGCGCGCCGTAGAAGACCCAGAAGTGCCCATTCAGGGGCTCGGGCATCGAGGACCTTGATGATCAGTTCGACGTTGTTGTCGCTGAAGAACCACATGTAGCCGGTATCGCCCGTGATCGGCATCGCCTTACCCGTGCCGGACTGGTTCGGCGAGGCCCACGTGACGGTAATCTGGAAGCGACCGGCGTTCAGGCAGAGCGTCTCGCCGCCAACCGCGCACGGCGCGGCCGCGGCCTCGTCCGTCGGGCAGGACGCGCGTCGAGCCGGCCGTAGAGCGCGTAGAGCTCGTCGGCGGCCATCTCGTCCACGTCGCGTTCCACCGCCCGGCTCGCGAGCCCGGGCGTGCCCACGCCCGCCGCGAAAGCCGACGTGTCGGCGAAGGAGGCGAGGCGATGGTACGGGTTGTCGTACACCTTTCGGGCTCCCGTCGCGGTATCGGTGACCGTGATCGTGTAGGCGACGTCCGACAACGCGCCGTAGAAAACCCAGAAGTGGCCGTTGACGCCCGTCGCGTCGAGGACCTTGAGGACGAGCTCGATGTTGTTGTCGCTGAAGAACCAGAAGTAGCCGGTGTCGCCGGTGAGCGATACCGGGATGCCCTGACCGCTGCGGTTCTGGTCGGGAACGCTCCAGGAGACCTCCACCTTGAAGCGGCCGTTCTGCAGATACAGAACCGGCGACGCAGCCAGCCCGGTGATGCGCCCGATCTTCAGCGTGCCCGACTCCGTGAACCACACGGAGTTGTCGCCGACCGGGCCGGCCGTGATTTTTTCCGGCTTGCTGCCGGAGGGAAGCGCCACGAATTGAAAGTCCGAGCCGTCCGTCTTGACCGAGCCGGCAACGTCCGGCGCTCCGTGTGAGACGAACCAGATCCTGTCGTCGGGGCCCGCCGCCAGGCCGTGCAGGTCATGGACCGGGGAGGGGAGGTCGTAGGTCGCAATCTGGCAGGCCGCCCCGGGGCAGTCGTGCGGGTCGAACGCCTCGAGATGGGCGGTGCCCGTGTATTCGGCGACCCAGATCCTGCCGTCCGGGCCGCTCGTGATCCCGCCGGCCGGGGAAGTCAGCGGCTGCAAGAGGACGGAACCGTCCGCCAGGATCTTGCAGGCACCGCTGCTCGACGTGAACCAGACATTTCCATCCGAGGCTCTCACCATGTCCCTGCCGAAGCCCGCCGGGAACATGCAGTCGTTCGAAAGGGCGCTCTCCTGAACGGACCCGCTGGTCGTGTCGAGCCGGCCGAGCTTCCTGGCGCCGCCGACGAAGTCCGTGAACCAGACGGTCGATGCGCCGTCCCAGGCGATGCTGTCGATCGAGTGGAATAGCGACGCGTCGGGCACGGGAGAGAGCGCGAAGGTGACTCCGAAGGTGGGGGTGGGGTCCCGCGTGATCTTGAGGATGTTCTTGCTGCCTCCCGCCCACAGGTAGGTGGCGGGCGCACCCGTGATCGCTCCGGTCGCCACGTCGCCAGGGGGCTGGGCGATTCCGGTCGTGTCTCCGTCGAGAGTCACTGTGCCGATGGAGTGCGCAGCATTGAAGTTGACGAACCAGACCAGCCCCGAGGGGCCGCTCGCGATGCCCGTCGGCGTGGGGGGAAAGAAGGTGCTCGTCTCGGCCGGGTACTCGACGAGGCTCGGTTGCGCCAGGCCGGATGCGGCGACTCCGAAGGCAACAGACGCGAGGATCCCACGCAGCATGACCACCTCCCGGCCCCGCGGCAGCGGGACCTCCTATGGGATGAGAGGCGGATCCGGAGCGTTTTTTCCCGCGCCTCCGCCGCCGTCTTTCAGGCCCGAGGCCTATACTCGCCGGCGGCCCACAGGCTCGAGCGGCCGTTCCGATGTTCCCGTGCGCACGGGTTCTCACGCTCCCCGCGGTGGCCGATCGTCGGCCTCCTCGCTCTCGCCACGGCTTCGCCGGTCCGAGCGGTAGACAGGGAGCGCCTCGTCTCCGGCCCGTCCTGGAGCGCGAGCTTTCCTCGGGCCAGGTCGCGGAATACGCGATCTCGCTCGAACGGGGACAGTTCGCGAGAGGTGGTCGTCGAGCAGCGCGGCCTCGACGTCGTGGTGACGTCGCTCGACCCCTCCGGCGCCGAGATTCTGAGGATGGATCGCCCCAACGGGTCGCGCGGCAACGAGACGATCTCGCTCGTGGCGGGGCGAGCCGGCACCGTTCGGCATCCGCGTGACGACGCTCTACACCGACGTCGTCTCGGGCCGCTATTCCATCCGGATCGCCGAGCTGCGGCCTTCGGCCCCGAACGATCGCGAGCGCCTCGCGGCGGAGCGCGACATCGTGGAGGGGCAGCGGATCCAGGGGCTGGGTCGGTTTGCCGACGCGAACGCGCTCTACGACGACGCGGTCGTCCGGTACGGCAGGATCGGCGATCGATCCGAGCAGGTGGTCGCGCTCTTCCTGGCGGCGATCGGGCGGGCCCTGGCCGCGGACTATGCTCGCGCCGTCGAGCTCTACGCCCGGGCGCGCGAAACGGCGCGGCTCGGCCGGCGACCGGCAGATGGAGGCTCGCATCGCGTGCCGCTGGGGCTTCCTCATCGCGAATTCGGGCCGCCCCGCCGAGGCGCTCGAGATGCTCGAGCCGGCGATTGTTCAAGCGGATGCGATCGAGGACCGCGAGACCGAGATCGAAGCGCTGGAGAACACCGCCTACTCGGCGTACCTGCTCGGCCGATACCAGAAAGCGCTCGAGTGCTATCAGCGCGCGCTGCCGCTGGCGCGCGAGGCGCGGCTGCCGACGTCGGAAGCCTGGGCGCACTTCGGCTTCGGCTTCACCTACTGGGCCCTCTCCGAGCCGGAGAAGTCGATCCGCTCCTACGAGGAGGCGCTCCGCATCTGGCGCGCCCTGAAGAGCCTCGCGGGCGAGGCGGTCGCGCTCCAGGGCCTATCGCTCTCCTACTGGTCGATCGGAGCGTCGCAAAAGGCGTACGACGCCGTCGTCCAGACGTTGCCGGTCGTCCGCGCGCTCCACGACGCCCGGGGCGAGGGGCTCGCGCTCTGCAACCTCGGCGTGGCCGAGTTGGGCCTCGGCAGGAGCGCGATCGCCCTCGGGCACTACCGGGAGGCGAACGCGATCTGGAAACGGCTGGGGGACCCGCGCCAGGCGTGGGCTGTTGCGGGCGTCGCCCTCGCCCTCGACACGGCCGGCGAGCACGCGGAGGCGGGCGAGACGTGGAGCGAGGCGCTCTCGGTGGCGAAGCGTTTCGGGAACCGTCCGGTCGAGGCGGGCGTGCTCGCGAATCTCGCCCGATCGGAATTCGCCCGACAGGATCTCGCCTCGGCGCGCCGGCACGCGGAGGAATCGATCGCTCTCGTCGAGACGATTCGCGCGGAAGTCTCGAGCGAGTCGCTTCGGTCCTCGTTCATGGCCGCCAAGCAGGACGCCTACGCCGTCCTGGTCGACGTTCTGCTGGAGCTCGATCGACGCGAGCCGGGTGGGGGCTACGCCGCGCTGGCTTTCGCCGCGAACGAACGGGGCCGCGTGCGAGGCCTTCTCGAGGGAATCGCGGAAGCGCACCTCGACCTGACGCAGGAGCTGCCGCTCGAGCTGCGCCGGCGCGAGCAGGAGCTCGAGGAGAGGATCCGAACGCTGCGCGGGTCTTCGTCTTCTCCCGACGACGATCGGCTCGCGCAGGCGGAAGAGGAATGGGACCGGCTGGTGTCGGAGATGCGGCTCCGGACTCCGCGCTACGCCGCGCTCGTGTATCCGGAGCCGGCCTCGGCCGAGGAGGCGGCGGCGGCGCTTCCTCGGGACTCGGCGCTCGTCTCCTACTCGCTCACCGACGACCGCGTCGCGGTCTTCATTCTCGACAAGACGGGCGTCACGGCGCTGCGGCTCGCGGTCCCGCCCCGAGACCTGGCCGAGCGGGTCGAGAACTACGTCGGCCTGATCGCGCGCGGCTCCGCCGAGGCCTCCCGCGAGCTGGGGCGCCGGCTGTACGCGGAGCTGGTCCAGCCCTGGCGGAGCCGGCTCGGCCCGAAGGCCCGCGCGGTGGTCCTCGTGCCCGACGGCGCCCTCAACTCGCTGCCCTTCGAGAGCCTGCCGGCGCCCGGCGCGGCCCGACGCTATCTCGGTCAGGACCTCACGATGTCGTACGCGCCCTCGGCCACGGTGCTGACGGCGCTCGCGGCCCCGTCCCGAACGAATCCGCCGGTCGGTGCGGCGGCTCTGCTCGTCCTCGCGGATCCGGGTGTTCCGCGCGCGCTCCTGCGCTCCAACGGCGAGCTCGAAGGCCAACGCTTCGAGACCGGCCCCCTCGAGTCCGCTCGGAACGAGGCCCGCGCCGTGTTCCGGCACGGCGGCCCAGGAAGCGAGCTGCGCACCGGCGCGCAGGCGAGCGAGCGCTTCGTGCGATCTGCGCCGCTCGACCGTTTCGGGGTGATCCACTTCGCCACGCATGCGCTGCTGGACGAGCGGGTCCCGGCCCGTTCGGCCCTCGTGCTGGCGGAGTCGGCAGATGCGAAGGACGATGGCCTTCTGCCGGCCCGCGAGATCTATCGCTTGAGGCTTTCGAGCGAGCTCGTCGTGCTGTCCGCCTGTCAGACCGCGCGTGGCCGCGTCCTGCCGGGCGAAGGCGTGCAGGGCCTGTCCCAGGCCTTCTTTCACGCCGGCACGCGATCCGTCGTCGCGAGCCTCTGGGACGTCAGCGACCGCCGCACCGCGGAGCTCATGTCCCGCTTCTACGACCACCTCGCCCGTGGGGAGTCCAAGGCCGCTGCGCTGCAGGCCGCCAAGCGTGACCTGCTGGAGCGCGAGCCGGACCTGTCGCCGCGCTACTGGGCGGCGTTCGTCCTGATCGGAGAGCCCTCGGGAACGATTCGACTCGCTCGGGACGCCGCCTACTCGCGGACCGCGATGGCAGCGGGGGCGGCGCTCGCGGTGGTCGGTCTCGCGGCGTGGTCCTTTTCGAAGCGGCGGAGGTCGGGTCAGCGGGGCATCGTGAAGGAGTAGGGACCGAGCCTCTGGCGCTCGAGGGGCAGCCGGACCTCGACGGTCCAGTGGTAGCTCTTCCCGGCCTCGAGCCGGGAGCGGACGGCCTCGGGCAGGGCGACACGCTCGGCTTTCTGCGCGTCCATCTCCCACAGCGCATCGCCCGAGGGCGCGAAGAGCTTGACGCGATAACCCTCGGCGTCTCGCTGCGTCGGCCAGCGGAAGTCGGAGGGAGCGCCCAAGAGCGTCGCGCCGTCGGCGGGCTCGACGGAAGCCGCGGCCGCGGAGGTTCCGCGGAACGCGTCCTCGCGCCGCCCGGAACGCACGGCGATGACGGCGCCGGCGGCCACGAGCGCGACGACCGCGGCCGCGATCCAGATCGTCCGACGGGGCGCCCGGGGCCGGAGCAGCCCGGACGCCTGCGCGTGAACCTCGAGCAGCGTGCGATAGTCCTCCGAGCACGCCCGGCAGCCGGTGACGTGGTCGGCCAGGCGGAGCCGCTCCTCGCCCTCCGCCTCGCCCGTGACGAGCACCGCGAGCGCCTCTCCCTGCGGACAGCTCTCGGAGCGTTCCGCCTGGAGCCGGTGATACGCCGCGCGCAGAGCTTCGATCTCGCGGTCGTCGCGTTCGGATCCGGCGCTCACGCGGCTCCCTCCCTCAGCAGGCCTCGCAGCTTCTCGATCCCACGGTAGATGCGGTGGCGGGCGACCGACGCCGTCCATCCGTAGAGCGCGCCGATCTCCTCGTGGTTGAAGCCCGCCAGGTGCGCACGGATGGCGCGCGCTTCGTCCGCTGGCAGTCGTGCCAACGCCTCGGCGAGCAGACGGCTCTGCTCGGCGGGAAGGAGGCCGAGGAACGCGCCCGGAACCGGCGCTCCCGAGACGTCGGAAACGGGCCCGTTCGAAAGCTCGGGCGATCGGCGAACGGCGGCGAGCGCCGTGGTCAGTGCCACCTTATAAAGGTAGGAGACGGGATGGGCGATCTCCTTCCCACCCTGGAGCCTCTTCCACAGGGCGGCGCGGACATCCTGCTCGATGTCCGGGATCAGCACGCGATGCCTCCGGCCGCACACGCGTCGGATGGCGCTCGCGATGACGCGGGCATGCTCTTCCACGAGGACCGCAAACTTCTCCTCACGGCTCTTCACGGGGGCGCCGCTCGCATCCTACTCCCGGGCGGGGCACGGACCTTGCAGCCTTTCTCTTCTCGACGCGCGACTCCCCGCGCGCCTCTTTCGAAGGAGTGTCCGATGAGTTGGAAAACACGTTTCCTGGCCGTGGCCTTCGGCGCGATGAGCGGTGCGCTCATGGCGCAGCAGGCCACGTCCGCGCAGTCCACCACGACCACGACCACCACGACGAGCGTGAGCGGATCGGTGGTCCGATACTCGCCCGGCCAGACGATCGTCCTGAGAGGCACAGACGGGAAAATGACCACCTACACGCTCGGCCCGAGCGTCCAGGTGCCCGCCGACGTGCAGATCGGCCGCAGCGTGACGCTCTCGACGGAGCCCGGCGCGAACGGCGGCCAGGCGACCGTAACCCGGGTCGAGGTGCGCGAGGCCAATCCCGCGGATTCGTCGAATCCGAACAACATGACAATGAGCCCGATGAGCATGAGCCCGTCGAGCCCGTCCGCCTCGTCGACCTCGTCCTCGACTCAGAGCGGGACGAGCCAGTCCCAGACGACGCAGACCACCACGACGTACTCGGGGAAGGTGACGGCCTACTCGCCGAAGCAATTCATCACGCTCGATGAGCCCGGCAAGGGTTCGGTCACTTACGTCATCGACGCCCAGTCCACCCTGCCGCAGGACATCGCGGTGGGCAAGACGGTGACGATCACGACCCGCACGGTCGAAGGGTCCTCGAAGCCCGTCGTGCGGAGCGTGACGACGACGACCAGGACGACGAAGACGACCGAGACGCACCCGCAATAAGCATCGGGCGATGCGAGTCACGGGACGAAGGCGGCGAGCCCGCCTTCGTCTTTTTTCTGGGCCGTTACCGGACGCCGGTCATCAGATCGAGCTCGTCGATCAGACGGCGGTAGGAGTAGACGAACGCCGAGCCGTCTTCCGAAACGATGAAAGGCTCGATCTGCGAGACGCCGGCCGGATCGGGCGGCACGATCTCCTTCCAGAGACGGCGCTCTCCCGTGGCGACGTCCAGGATGTCGACGCGGCCCGGCATCTCCGGCTTGGAGACATAGAGGCCCCGGCCGTCCCTCGTCCATCGGACGGGAAACTCGCCGGGGCGCGCGCCCGGAATGTCGGCCGGCTGCCCGGGTCCGATCGGATAGAGCCGCATCACTCCCGCCGGGCCGAGCGCGGCGATGCGGGAGCCGTCGGGGGATACCGCATGGCCGGGCCCGTGAAACACGCCTTCGGGCGTGAACGGCTTCGGCGTCCCCGATGGGAGGTCGATGATGTAGAGCCGTGTGCCGTGTCCTGGCTCGATTCCCGCGATGACGGCGCGATTGCCGTCCGGCATGAAGCTTCCCCACTGGATGTTCTGCTCGCCTCCGAGGACCACGCGTTGCTCGCCCGTCCCGATGGGAACGAGGAGAAGCCGACCGGCTCCGATCTGAGTCGTCATCAGCGCCCAGCGGCCGTCCGGCGAGAACGCGAAGGACTTTCCATTGGCGAGGAGGACGGCGGGGGAGCCGTCGAGCTTCCGAACGAAGACCTGCGTCAGGGTGGTCTGCTCGTCGAACAGGACCGTGCGTCCGTCGGGGGAGATGTCGGAGGGGTAACTCCACTCGAACCACGTCAGGTTCCTCGGCTTGCCCTCCGTATCGACGCCGACGATCTCCCGCCGCGTCGAGGAGCGAGCAAACAGCATGCGCCCGTCCCTGGCGACGTCCACGATGCGGTCCTGCCGGCCGGAAGAGCTCCACAGGGTTCGCGTCTTGCCGCACAGCGAAGTCGCCCCCAGCGGCGTGCTCGACCAGACCTCGTCCCCCTTCGGCGACCACGCGAGCGAAATCCGGTCGGCGGGACCGGTCAGACGGACGCGCCCCGTTTTGTCCACGACCTTGACGATGCCCAGGTTGTCTCCCACCTCGGGGTGGTCGAGAAACGCCACCAGTTGGCCGTCCGGCGAGACGCGCACGTGCGAAAGCCAGGCCGTCGGCTGATAGAGCACCTTGCCGAGGGGTACTCGAGCCGGTAACGCCCCTCGACGACGCGGGCGACGGCCAGGTCCTTGCCGTCCGGCGACCAGTCCGCGTCGACGACGTTCTCGAGGATTTCCCTCGGCGCGCCGCCCTCGAGGGGGACGCGGGCGAGCGTGCCGGACGTTTCGAATCCGACCGTGAAGTGCCGACCGAGCGAGATCGCCATTTCTCCCGCGGGGGACACGGCCAGGACGTCGGCGGGAGGCAAGGCGAGCGAGCGCGACTGCTGTCCGTCGGATCGCGTCGAGTAGATCTGCAGGGGTCCCCCGTCCCAGGCCGCGCCGTAGAAGACCGTCTGGCCGTCGTTGGCGAATCGCGCCGAGTAGATCGTGCCGCGCTGGAACGTCAGCTGGCGAAACCGAATGGGCGAGTCCGCCCTAGAGGGCAGCACGAGGCGAGCGAACGTTCCGATCGCGATTCCGGCGGCCAGGAGGCCGATGCCGGCGAGCCAGCGGTTCCGTCGAGGCCGCGCCGGCGCCGCCGCCGCGATGCCGCCCGAAGCCGAGGTCTCCGAGAGATGATCCCGGACGCTCTTCAGGTCTCTGGCGAGGTCCTTCGTCGAGGCGTAGCGCTCCTCCGGGTCCTTCGCGAGGCAGCGCTCGACGATCCAGCGTACGGGGGCGGGCGCGGCCGGCGCCGCCTGCGCCAGCGACTCGGGCTCCTCGCGAATGATCGCGGCGAGCGTCTCGGCGCCGGTCTTTCGCTGAAATGCTTTCTTGCCAGTCGCCATCTCATAGAGGATCGAACCGAACGAAAACTGGTCCGATCGAAAATCGAGGGGCTGTCCGCTCGCCTGCTCGGGAGACATGTATCCGGCCGTCCCCATGACCGTTCCCGGTTCGGTCGGCGGCGCGACGGCGGTGGGTAGCGCCGACTGATCCTGCGCGGAGACCGGCTCGGTCAGCTTGGCCAGACCGAAGTCGAGGATCTTGACGTAGCCGTCCCTCGACACCATCAGGTTCTCGGGCTTCAGGTCGCGGTGGACGATCCCGGCGGCGTGCGCTTTGGAGAGTCCCTCGGCGACCTGGACTGCGAGGTCGAGGAGACGGCGGGTCGGCAGCGGCTCGCCCGAGGCGATGAGCTCGCGCAGCGTCTTGCCGTCGACGAGCTCCATGGCGATGTAGAGCGCGCCGTCGGCCTCGCCGATGTCGTAGATGGTCAGGATGTTGGGATGGTTCAGGGCCGAGGCCGAGCGCGCCTCCTGCTCGAAGCGCTGGCGACGTCCGCGATCGTCCCCGACGGCGGCGGGAAGGACCTTGACCGCGATCTCGCGGCCGAGCTTGGCGTCACGAGCCCGGTACACCTCGCCCATCCCGCCCGCGCCGAGGGGCGCCACGATCTCGTACGGACCCAGGCGCGATCCCGGCCCCATCGTCATCGCATCCCCGTCGCGAGGAACAGATCGCCGAGGTTCCGGCGGAAAGAGTAGACGTACGTGCTCCCGTCCGGAGCGATCATCGGCGGACCGGCCTGTTCGATGCCGCTCGGGTCGGCGGGTTGGAATCGCTTCCACTCGGTGCGGCGCCCGGTCGCCACGTCGACGAGATCGATGATTCCCGGAAGTGCCGACATCTTCCCGACGTAGAGCGAGCGACCGTCCGCCGACCAGCGAATCGGAAGGTCCTCCGGGTTGATCCCCGGTACGGGACGCGGCGCGCCTCCCTCGGTGGAGTAGATGGCGATCCGGCCGTCGGGTCCCTTCGCCGCGATCGACTTCCCGTCGGGCGAGATCACTTGAGCCACGAACCCGACGCCCTCGGGCGAGATCGCCTTCGGCGCTCCACCCGAAAGGTCGTCGACGAAGAGCCTCGATCCGTGGCCGGCCTCGTTGCCGCTGATCAGGATGCGCTTGCCGTCCGGAAACCAGTTGCCCCAGCCGAATTGAACTCCATGCAGGTCGATGACTCTGGGCTCCCCGGCGCCCGTCGGGATGAGGAAGAGCGTCCCGCGGTTCGGTGGCTTGATGCCGATCACCCACCGGCCGTCGGGAGAAATGCCGTAGCCTTCGCCGTCGGCGAGACGAACGGCCGGCGATCCGTCGATCTTGCGAATGTAGACACCCGGAGGCGTCCGGATCTGCTCGTAGAAGAGGACCGTGTCGCCGTCCTTCGAGATGTCGCTCGGAAAGGACCAGTTGAGCGCCGTCAGGTTGTGCGCCGCCCCGTCGCGGTCGAATCCGACGAGCTCGCGGCGGGACACCGACTGGTCGAAGAGCACCCGGCCGTCGCGAGCGAGGTCCTGAATGGCTCCGGACGGAGAGCTCCACACCGACCGGGCCTTGCCGTCGAGCGAAATCGCCTCGATGCACCCGAACCAGAGCGCGTCACCCTTCGGCGTCCACGCGATGGGCCCGTTGCGGTTGCGCAGGTAGGGGCCGGCGAGTCGGACGTTGCCCGAGGTGTCCACGACCTTGAGCTGACCGTCGGTGTTCCCGCGCTGGGCGCAATCGACGAAGGCGATCAGCCTTCCATCCGGCGACACCCGAACGCTTCGGAGCCAGCCGGGCGCCTCGTAGAGGACCTTGCCGATCGGGTACTCGAGCCGGTAGCGGCTCCTCGGCGAAGTGCGCGACGGCGAGGACTGCCCGTCGGGGGCCCAGTCGGCGTCCTATGCGTCTTCGAGCACCTCGCGCGGCGGCCCCGCCCCCGAGCGGGACGCGGGCCAGCGTGCCCCGCGCCTCGAAGCCCACGACGTAGCGGCGGCTGCAGAGAGACCGCCATCTCGCCCGCCGGCGAGATCGCGAGGACGTCGGCCGGGGCAGCTCGACCGCCCGCGACTGCGCGCTGTCGGCGCCGCGTCGAATAGATCTGGAGCGGTCCGCCCTCCCAGGCGGCGCCGTAGTAGATCGTCTGGCCGTCCCGCGCGAAGCGAGCCGATCAGGACCGTCCACGCGAGAACGTCAGCCGCGCGAAGCGGATCGGAGAGTCGCGGCCTCGACGGGAGGGCGCCGCGCACGAGCAGGCCCGCGCCGATTCCGACGGCAAGAATCGCGGCGCCGGCGAGCCAGCGGTTTCGACGGGGCCGCGCGGGCCCGCCGCCGCGACGACGCCGGAGGCCGAAGTCTCCGGTCAGGTGGTCGCGGACGCTCTTCAGGTCCCTCGCGAGGTCCTTGGTCGAGGCGTAGCGCTCCTCGGGATCCTTGGCGAGACAGCGCTCGACGATCCAGCGCACCGGCGCGGGCGCGGCGGGAGCCGCCTGCGCGAGCGGTTCCGGCTCGTCCCGGATGATCGCGACCAGCGTCTCGGCTCCGGTCTTCCTCTGGAAGGCGCGTTTTCCCGTCGCCATCTCGTAGAGGATCGATCCGAAGGAAAACTGGTCCGAGCGGAAGTCGACCGGCTGGCCGCTCGCCTGCTCGGGCGACATGTAGCCGACGGTCCCCATTACCGTTCCCGGCTCGGTCGGCGCGGCCACCGCCGTGGGCATCACCGAGGCGTCCTGCGGCGCCGCCGCCTCCGTCAGCTTCGCGAGGCCGAAGTCGAGGATCTTCACGAAGCCGTCTTTCGACACCATCAGGTTCTCGGGCTTCAGGTCGCGGTGAACGATGCCGGCGGCGTGCGCCTTGGCCAGACCCTCGGCGACCTGGACGGCGAGGTCGAGGAGACGGCGGGTCGGCAGCGGCTCGCCCGAGGCGAGAAGCTCGCGCAGCGTCTTGCCGTCGACGAGCTCCATGGCGATGTAGAGCGCGCCGTCGGCCTCGGCGATGTCGTGGATCGTCAGGATGTTCGGGTGGTTCAGCGAGGAGGCCGAGCGCGCTTCCTGCTCGAAGCGCTGCCGGCGCGCGGGATCCTGCGCGACGGCCGCGGGCAGGACCTTGATCGCGACCTCGCGGCCGAGCTTCGTGTCCTTCGCCCGATAGACCTCGCCCATGCCGCCCGAGCCGAGCGGCGCGAGGATCTCGTACGGGCCGAGCCGAGATCCCGGTGCGGTGGTCATGTCAGCGGCTCATCGTCCGAGCCCCGTCGCCAGATAGAGCTCGTACAGGATCCGACGGTACGAGTACACGAACGCCTTGCCGTTAGCGGCGATGACTGCCGGTCCGACCTGCAGGACGCCGGCGGGGTCCGGCGGGCGGAGCTCCTTCCAGAGCGTCCGCCGGCCGGTGGAGACGTCGACGAGATCGATTCGGCCGGGAGGCGCGGTGGAGTGCCAGACGTAGAGCGAACGTCCATCCGCCGTCCAGCTCAGGGCCTGATCGGTCGAGTCGACGCCCGGAAGCGGCCGCGCCAGTCCCGAGTCGATCGCATAGATCGTGATGCGCCCGTCGGGACCGTTGACGGCGACGGACTTCCCGTCCGGGGAGACGCCGTGGAACTGGCCGCTGACGCCCTCCGGCGAGACGGCTCGGGGCTTTCCGTCCGGAAGGTCCTGCACGTAGAGCCGCGTCCCGTGCCCGGGCTCGTTGGCCACGACGAGCACGCGCTTTCCGTCCGGAAACCAGTCCCCCCACTGGTACCGCAGGTTCGTCTTCGGCATGGGCCTCGGCTCGCCGGTTCCCGTCGGCAGGAGGATGAGGTGGTCGCTCGCGAGACCCGGAACCGTGAGCGCCCAGGCGCCGTCCGGCGAGAGCGCGTACGCCGCGCCTTCGCCCAGCCGGACGGCCGGGGATCCGTCCAGCTTCCGCAGATAGACCGCGTTGGGGACGACGTTCTCCTCGTCGAAGAGCAGCTCGGTCCCATCGCGCGAGATGTCCGCGGGGAACGAGTAGTTGAGCAGCGTCAGGTTGCGCTCGACTCCGTCGCCGGAGACGCCGACGATCTCGCGCCGGGGATTGATGGCGGCCATCAGGGTTCGGCCGTCGCGGGCCACGTCGTAGAGCCAGGCGAAGCCCGCGAGCGAGCGCACGATGCGCGTCTTGCCGGACAGAGACGTGGCGTCGAGGTGGTAACCCGCCGACCAGACCTCGTCGCCGCCCTTTGACCACGCCAGTCCGCAGCACGCAAACGGTCCCTCGGCCTTCAGCCTGCCGGCCGTGTCGATGATCTTGAGAAACCCGTCGTTGTCCGCGCCGCGGGGATGATCGACGAAGGCGAGATGGCGGCCGTCCGGCGAGACCTTGACGCTGTTGACCCAGCCGGGGGCCTCGTAGAGGACCTTGCCGAGGGGATACTCGAGCCGGCTGCGGTTCCCGACGCGCCGCGTCACCGCGATGTTCTTGCCGTCGGGAGACCAGTCCGCGTCCTCGACGTTCTCGAGAATCGCGCGGGGGGCGCCGCCGCCGAGCGGCACGCGCGCCAGGGTTCCGGTCGTCTCGTATCCCGCGACGTAGCGGCGGCCGAGCGAGATCAGGAGCTCGCCGGCCGAGGAGATCGAGAGGACATCGGCCGGAGGGAGTCCCAGGGACCGCGACTCCGTGCTGTCGGCGCGGGTCGAGTAGATCTCGAGGGGGCGCCCCTCCCAAGCGGCGCCGTAGACGACCGTCTGGCCGTCCGGAGCGAAGCGCGCGTTCAGGATCGCCCCGCGCTGGTACGTCAGCGGCTGGAACGTCTCGGTCGCGCTGGTTCGGCCCGCGACGATGCCGCGGACGGCGAAGCCCACCGCGATCCCGGCCGCGAGGGCGAGGGCCGCGGGCAGCGCCCATCCGCGCCGTCTCGCCCGGACGGGTTCGGCCGCCTCGAGGCCGCCCGAAGCGGACGTCTCCGAGAGATGCTCGCGCAGACTCTCGAGGTCGCGCGCGAGGTCGCGCGTCGAGGTGTACCGATCGTCCGGGTCCTTGGCGAGACAGCGCTCGACGATCCAGCGCACCGGCGCGGGAGACTTCGGCGCCGTTTGCGAGAGCGGCTCGGGCTCCTCCCGGATGATCGCGGTGAGCGTCTCGGCGCCGGTCTTCCGCTGGAACGCGCGCTTGCCCGTGGCCATCTCGTAGAGGATCGCGCCGAGCGAGAACTGGTCGGAGCGATAGTCGACGGGCTGGCCGCTCGCCTGCTCGGGCGACATGTAGCCGGCGGTGCCCATCACCGTCCCCGGCTCGGTGGGCGCGGCGACCGCCGTCGGGAGGACCGAGGCGTCCTGCGGCGCCGCCGCCTCGGTCAGCTTGGCCAGGCCGAAGTCGAGGATCTTGACGTAGCCGTCTCTGGAGACCATCAGGTTCTCGGGCTTCAAATCCCGATGGACGATGCCGGCGGCGTGCGCCTTGGCGAGTCCCTCGGCGATCTGGACGGCGAGGTCGAGCAGGCGCTTCGTCGGCAGCGGCTCGCCCGCGGCGACGAGCTCTCGCAGCGTCTTTCCCTCGACGAGCTCCATGGCGATGTAGAGCGCGCCGTCGGCCTCGCCGATGTCGTAGATCGTCAGGATGTTGGGGTGGTTGAGCGCCGAAGCGGAGCGCGCCTCCTGCTCGAAGCGCTGGCGGCGCCCCCGGTCTTCGGCCATCGAGGCCGGCAGCACCTTGATCGCGATCTCGCGTCCGAGCTTCGCGTCCCGGGCGCGATAGACCTCGCCCATCCCTCCGGCGCCGAGCGGCGCGACGATCTCGTACGGGCCGAGGCGCGATCCGGGCGAGACGGTCATCCCCTCACTTCAACCCGGTCGCCAGGTAGAGGTCGTCGAGGCTGCGCCGATAGGAATAGACGTAGGAGCCCGTGTCCCAGGAGATGAGGATCGGCCCGACTTGCGCGACGCCGGATGGATCCGGAGGTCGGATCTCCTTCCACAACTTCCGGGTGCCCGTCGCGACGTCGAAGAGCTCGACGCGCAGGGGCGCCTCCGTCGGTCGGTAGACGACGACGGAACGGCCGTCCGGCGACCACTGCACCGGGACCTCGTCGGGATCGAGGCCGGGCAATGGTCGCGGCTCGCCCGGCTCGAGTGGATAGAGGCCATAGCGGCGGTCCGGACCGAGGGCCACGATCCATCGGTCGTCGGGAGAGGCCGTCGAAAAAGCGACGCTGACCCCTTCCGGGGTGATGGCGCGCGGCTTGCCGCTCGAGACGTCCAGGACCCACAGCCGTGAGCGGCGTCCGGGCTCGTTGCCGGAGATCAAGACGCGGTTCGTGTTGGGGATCCACGATATTCCCTGCATGTTGAGACCCGTCGAGCTCAGATCCTTCTGTTCTCCCGGGCCGGTCGGGAGGAGGCTCAGCTCTCCCTTCGCCGGATCGCGGCTGGCGAGAGCCCAGCGTCCGTCGGGAGACAGACCGAACGTGTAACCGTCGCCGAGGCGAACGGCGGGCGATCCGTCGAGCTTTCGCAGATAGACGCCGGGCGGCTGGATGTTCTGTTCCATGAAGAGCAGCGTCTTGCCGTCGCGGCTGAGATCGATGGGAAAGGACCAGTCGAACCAGGTCAGATTGCGCTCCACGCCGTCCTGGCCCGAAACGGCGACGACTTCGCGGCGGGAGATGTTGGACTGGAAGAGCACGCGGCCGTCCCGGCCGATGTCGGCGAGGTTCACCCCCGGCGAGTTCCAGGTCTGCCGGACTCTTGCCGGACAGGGACGTCGCCAGGATGCCGTCGTCACCTCCGGTGGACCAGATCTCGCCACCGGGGGACCAGGCGAGGCCCCTCTGGGCATTCGGTCCGGTGAAGCGCAGCTTTCCCGAGACGTCGACGACCTTGACGCTGCCGTTGTTGTCGCCCTTCTGGGGATGGTCGACGAACGCGATCGACCGCCCGTCCGGCGATATCCGCACGTTGCTGATCCAGCCGGGGGCTTCGAAGAGGACCTTCCCGATCGGGTACTCGAGGCGGCACGTGTTGCCGGCGAGTCGCACCACCGCCAGAGTCTTGCCGTCGGGCGCCCAGTCGGCGTCCTCGACGTCTTCGAGGACTTCTCGGGGCGCGCCGCCGGCGAGCGGCACGCGCGCGAGCGTCCCGGCGGTCTCGAAGCCGAACAAATGCCGGCGGTTGAGAGAGAGCGCCAGCTCGCCTTGCGGCGACACGGCGAGAAGATCGGCGCCGGCGAGGCCGAGGGAGCGCGACTCGGTGCTGTCGGCTCGCGTGGAGAAGATCTCCACGGGCCGGCCCTCCCACGACGCGCTGTAGATGATCGTCTGGCCGTCCGGCGCGAAGCGCGCACAGTGGATCGAGCCGCGCGCGTAGGTCAACCGCTGAAGCTTCAGCGGTGCATGGCCGCCGCCGGCGAGACTGCGCGCCAGAAAGCCGAGGCCGACTCCGATCAGGAGCGTGGCTGCGGCGAGAGCGAGTCTTCCGCGACGTCTTGTTCTTGCGGGCTCCGCGGGGGCGAGCGCCCCCGAGGCGGAGGTCTCGGTCAGATGATCGCGGAGGTTCTTCAAGTCCCGCGCGAGGTCCTTCGTCGAGGCGTAGCGCTCCTCCGGATCCTTGGCGAGACAGCGTTCGACGATCCAGCGCACGGGGGCGGGGGACTTCGGCGCCGTCTGCGCGAGCGGCTCCGGCTCCTCGCGAATGATCGCCACGAGCGTCTCGGCGCCCGTCTTCCTCTGGAAGGCGCGCTGGCCCGTGGCCATCTCGTAGAGGATCGCGCCGAAAGAGAACTGGTCCGAGCGGAAGTCCACCGGCTGCCCGCTCGCCTGCTCGGGAGACATGTAGCCGGCCGTGCCCATGACCGTTCCCGGTTCGGTCGGCGCGGCGATCGCGGTCGGAAGGACGGAGGCGTCCTGGGCCGGCGTCTCGGTCAGCTTGGCCAGGCCGAAGTCGAGGATCTTGACGTAGCCGTCCTTCGAGACCATCAGGTTCTCGGGCTTCAGGTCCCGATGGACGATGCCGGCGCCATGCGCCTTGGCCAGTCCCTCGGCGATCTGGACGGAAAGATCGAGGAGCCTGCGCGTCGGCAGCGGCTCTCCCGAAGCGAGCAGCTCGCGGAGCGTCTTTCCCTCGACGAGCTCCATGGCGATGTACAGAGCGCCGTCGGCCTCGCCGATGTCGTAGACGGTGAGGATGTTGGGGTGGTTCAACGCGGAGGCGGAGCGCGCCTCCTGTTCGAAGCGCTGTCGTCGCCCGTGGTCCCCGGCCACCGCCGCGGGGAGCACCTTGATCGCGATCTCGCGGCCGAGCTTGGCGTCCTTCGCCCGGTACACCTCACCCATCCCGCCCGCGCCCAGAGGCGCGACGATCTCGTAGGGTCCGAGGCGGCTACCCGAAGAGGCCGGCAAGGTGATGGAATTCTATTCGACCGACACTTGTGATCGGACAGACGCTCTCCCACTATCTCCTCGAGAGACGCCTCGGCGCCGGAGGCATGGGCGAGGTGTTTCTCGCGCGCGACCTCGCGCTCGGCCGGCCCGCGGCGATCAAGCTCATCGCGCAGCCGCTCTCGGGCGAGCTGACGGCGCGGCTCCTGCGCGAGGCGGAGGCTTGCGCGCGGCTGCAGCACCCGGCGATCGCGAGCTTCTACGAGGCCGGAGACGCGGGCGGGGTCGCGTTCCTCGCGATGGAGTTCGTGCCCGGCGAGACGCTGCGCGAGCGCCTCCGGCGGGGACCGCTCACCGCGCCGCAGACGCTGGTGATCGCCGGCTGTCTTCTCGAGGCGCTGTCCCACGCGCACGCGGCGGGCGTTCTCCATCGCGACATCAAGCCCGAGAACGTGATGCTCACGGGCGACCAGCTCGCGAAGCTCCTCGACTTCGGCATCGCGCGCCTCTTCGGCGGCGAGGGCGAGGACGCGGACGACGACTCGGCGACGGCGACGGCCTTGACCGAGACGGGCGCGGTGATCGGAACGATCGGATACATGTCGCCCGAGCAGCTGAAGGGCGCGCCGCTCGACGAGCGCTCCGATCTCTTCGCGCTGGCGGCGGTCCTGCACGAGGCGCTGACCGGACGCCCGGCGTTCCCCGGAAACACGGCCGCCGAGCGCATCGCCGCGATCCTGTCCTCCGATCCGCCGCCCGCCGCGCCCGACGGCGTCCCGCCGGAGATCGCCGCGGTCCTCTCCCGCGCGCTGGCGAAAGACGCCGCGCGGCGTCCGCCGTCGGCGTCGGCCTTCCTCGCGGATCTGCGCGCCGCCGCGTCCGGCGAGTTCGTGGCGGCGCTCCCCGACACGCTCGCCGTCGTCGATTTCGACAATCTCTCGCGCAACCCCGACGACGACTGGATCGGAAGCGGGATCGCCGAGAGCCTCGCCGCGGACCTCGCGCGCGTGGAGGGCCTGACGATCGTGCCGCGCGTGCGCGTGGTGGGAGCGCGGGCGCGCGGCGGCGACGCGCTGCAGGTCGGGCGCCTGCTCGCGTGCCGCTGGATCCTCTCCGGCGGCTACCAGCGCGTCGGCCCGAAACTCCGCGTGACCTCCCGCCTCGCGGAGGTGGCGACCGGCGAGGCCGTCGCGTCGGAGAAGATCGACGGCGTCCTCGACGACCTCTTCGCGATCCAGGACCAGTTGGCGGCGTCCGCGGTCGAGCGGCTCGCGAAGGACGGCGCGGCGCCGCGCCCGCCGTCGGCGCCGCCGCGCATCGACGCCTTCGAGCGCCACGCGCGCGGACGGCGCTTCTTCCTCCGGCTGGCGAAGGGCTCCTTCGAGGAGGCGCGCCGCGCGTACGAGGAAGCGATCGGCGCCGATCCGGACTATGCGCCCGCGCTCGCCGGCCTCGCCGCGGTGCACGCGATGCGCTTCACCTTCCTGACGGATCCCGCGGAGCTCGACGCGGCGTCGGCCTACGCGCGCCGCGCGATCGCGTCCGATCCGGAGATGGGGGAGCCGCGCATCTGGCTCGGATACGCGCTGATGCGGCAGGGCCGCACGGAGGAGGGCGTCGAGCAGGAGCGCCGGGCGGCCGAGCTCGACCCTTCGAATCCGTTCGCGTACTACTTCTCGGGCTGCGCACTCGGCTTCGCCGGCCGGCACGCCGAGGCGCTGCCCTTCTACCAGCGCGCGCTCCAGGCGGATGAGCGGCACGCCTGGGCGTGGATGGGTCTCGGCTGGACGCACGTCGAGCTCGGGGCCGCCGCGGAGGGGCTGTGGTGCCTCGAGAAGGCGGTCACGCTCGAGCGGCTCGGCGGACCGCACCCGACGGTCGGCGCGAGCGGCTGTCTCGGCGAGGGTCTGCGCCGCGCCGGGGATCTCGAGAACGCGCGGCGGCGCTGTCTCGAGGGACTCGACGCGGTCGAGCGCTCCGACAGCATGTATCGCGATTCGTTCCGCGGCATCTGTCTCACGGCGCTCGGCCGCACCGCGCTCGCGCAGTCGGACGGGGAGGCCGCGCGCGCCGCCTTCGGGCAGGCCGTGGCGCACCTGCGCGGCCGTCCGCGGGGGCTCGGCGGAGGGCAGCTCCTCGTCCAGGCGCTCGCGGGACTCGCGCGGGCCGGCGAGGGGGCGGCTCGCCTCGACGAAGCGGAGGCGCTCTTCGCGGCCCGACGGGGGCACGACTTCTCCGCGCTGTGGACGTGCACCGACGATGTCTCGCTGCTCGAGCTCGCGCGCGCCGCGGCCGCGGTAGGGCGGGAGGAGCGGGCGAGGGACTGGTGGGCGCGGGCGCGCGCGGCGGGATCCGGCGAGGCGAAGACCCTGGAGGCGTTATGACCTACGGGAGGAAGCGTTCCGCGAGCGACGCCGCATGCTCGCGCAGCTCCGGCACCGCCGTCGCCTCCCAGTAGCCTGCCCTGAGCAGCGGTCCCACGAGATAGAGAAACCGCGAAGGCCTTCCGTCCGCCTCGAGGAGGGCGAGGTCGGACGCCGTCTCGAGGCCGAGGCCGAGCGGATCCGGCCGCAGCAGGCCGCGGGCGAGCAGGGCGTCGAGGAGCGGATCGCCGATCCGCCGGACGTCCGTCGACGGGCCGGTCGCGTTGACCACCCGCTGCACGTGGATGCGCACCGACTCCGTCGCGCCGCGCGGCCGCAGCGTCACCTCGACCTCGCCGGCGACGGGGCGGTAGCCGAGAATGCGGGCGGCGCGGACCGACAGGTCTCCCGTGACGAGCATTCTCTCCACGGCGGACGAGGTCTCGGGCGGCGCGCGATGACGGTGCACGTCCCACCAGGGCCTCACGTGACGGAGGAATCGCGCGCGCTCGGCGTGGGTCAGGCCCGACCAGAGCTCCGGCGTGCGCGCCCGGAGCGCCGCGAGAACGTCCCGCCAGTCGCCGCCGGCTCGGGCGCGCGCCCGTGCGTGCCTTCGGATCGCGCGGACGTATCGGGCGACGGTCCGGGGCGGCCCGTCGAGCTCCGGCGGCAGCGCCTCCGCCGCAGAAAGGGGCGGGCGGGCCGCGTGCGCGCGAGGCAGGAGGCCGTGCCGCGACACGGCGAAGAGCGGGAGCCGCGCGCCGCGCGCCGCGAGGTCGAGCGCGATGTCCATCATGGTCAGCCCGGTGCCCAGCAGGAGGACCGACTCTCCCGGACGGATGCGGTCGAGCGAGCCGCGGACCCAGGGGTCGCGGACGTAGCGGTCGCCGTCGTAGAACTCGGCGCCGACCGCCGGCGGGTTCGCGGGCGAGTAGTTGCCGAGCGCGAGGACGACGCGGTCGGCCGGGAGGCGCGCTCCCGCGAATACGACCTCGGCGCCGCCGCTCGCTCTCGGGACGACGTCGCGGGCGACGCCGACGAGCCGCTCGAGACGCGCGCCCCGCACGGCGTGCTGCTCCGCCTCGCCGAGGAGGCTCTCGAGGTACTCGCCGTAGAGCCGCCGGCTGACGAAGGTCTCGGGCCGGATCGCGTCGTGGCGCGTGCGCGCCCAGCGGACGAAGTGGTCCGCGTCGTCCGGCAGGGCGCTCATCGCCCCCGCCGGGACGTTGAGTCGATGGGCCTCGAACGCCGTGCCGTAGGCGACGCCGCGCCCGATCGGCCCGAACCGGTTGACGAGGACGATGCGGGCCGGACGTCCCCGGCGCAGGAGCTGCGCGGCGACGGCCGCACCGCTGAAGCCGCCGCCGATCACGACGATGGTGGGGGTGCGGCTCATGCGCGCCGGGAGGATATCAAGCGGCCCCGGCGCTCCCGCGAAGCCGCGCGTCGCAGCGCCGCAGCCGTGCATAATTGCGGGTTCCATGGCCAAGACGCCCGACGGCAGCGGTCAGCGCGAGCGCGCCGAGGCGCTCACGGAGCTCCTCGCCGAGAGGATCCTCGTGCTCGACGGCGCGACCGGCACGTGGATGCAGGCGCAGGACCTGTCGGCCGACGATTTCGGCGGTCCCGAGCTCGAGGGCTGCAACGAGAATCTCGTGATCACGCGGCCGGACGTCGTGCGGCGCATGCACGCGGACTACTTCGCCGCCGGCGCCGACATGGTCGAGACCGACACGTTCGGCGGCACGCCGCTCGTGCTGGCGGAGTACGGCCTCGCCGACGAGACGATCGAGCTGAACCGCCGCGCGGCGGAGATCGCCCGCGAGGCGGCGGCCGAGGCGTCCACGCCGGCGCGGCTGCGCTTCGTCCTCGGCTCCATGGGCCCGACGACGAAGGCCATGACCGTCACCGGCGGCGTGACGTTCGACGAGATGATCGGGCACTACCGCACGCAGGCGATCGGGCTCCTGTCGGGCGGCGCGGACGTTCTCGTGCTCGAGACCGTGCAGGACACGCGCAACCTGAAGGCGGGCCTGATCGGCGTCGAGCAGGCGTTCGCCGAGGTCGGCTGGCGCACGCCGCTGATGGCGTCGGTCACGATCGAGCCGATGGGCACGATGCTGGCGGGCCAGGACGTCGAGGCGCTGTACGCGTCCATCATGCACGCGCCGCTGCTCTCGGTCGGGCTCAACTGCGCGACGGGTCCCGAGTTCATGACCGATCACCTCCGGACGCTCTCCGCGCTCGCGAAGACGCGCACGTCCTGCTACCCGAACGCGGGGCTTCCCGACGCCGACGGGAAGTACGCCGAGACGCCCGAGTCGCTGTCGCGCGATCTCGAGCGCTTCATGGCGCAGGGGTGGGTCAACATCGTGGGCGGCTGCTGCGGCACCACGCCCGACCACATCCGCGCGCTCGCCCGGGCGGCCGAGGGAAAGGCGCCGCGCCGGCCCGCGATCCACGCGAAGACGCTCGTCTCCGGCATCGAGGCGCTCGAGGTGGACGTGGACAACCGCCCGGTGCTCGTGGGCGAGCGGACGAACGTCCTCGGCAGCCGCAAGTTCAAGCGCCTGGTCGCGGAGGGACAGTTCGAGGCCGCCGCCGAGATCGCGCGCGCGCAGGTGAAGAACGCCGCGCAGGTGATCGACGTCTGTCTGCAGGACCCCGACCGGGACGAGGCCGCCGACGCGAACGCCTTCCTCGAGCGCGCGACGAAGATGGTCAAGGTGCCGCTGATGCTCGACTCGACCGACGCGGGCGTCCTCGAGCTCGGGCTGAAGTGGAGCCAGGGCAAGTCGATCCTGAACTCGATCAACCTCGAGGACGGCGAGGAGCGGTTCCGCACCGTGGTGCCGCTCGCGCGGAAGTACGGCGCCGCGCTCGTCGTCGGCACGATCGACGAGGACCCCGAGAACGGCATGGCGGTGACCCGCGACCGGAAGCTCGAGGTCGCGCGGCGGAGCTACACGCTCCTGACGGAGAAGTACGAGTTCCCGGCGGAGGACATCCTCTTCGACCCGCTCGTCTTCCCGTGCGGCACCGGCGACGCGAAGTACGTCGGCAGCGCCGAGGAGACCATCGAGGGGATCCGCCTCATCAAGGCGGCGTTTCCGGAGTCGAAGACGATCCTGGGCGTCTCGAACGTCTCGTTCGGCCTGCCCGAGGCGGGCCGCGAGGTCCTGAACTCGATCTTCCTCTATCACGCGACCCGCGCCGGGCTCGACCTCGCGATCGTCAACTCGGAGAAGATCGTCCGCTACCCCTCGATCCCGGACGCCGAGAAGCGCCTCGCGGAGGACCTGCTGTACGCCCGCGGCGCGGATCCGATCGCCGCCTTCGCCGAGCACTTCAAGAGGAAGGGCGCGGCGCCGAAGGCGAAGGCCGAGCGCGCCGGCACGCCGCTCGAGCGGCTGCCGCGCTACATCCTCGAGGGCTCGAAGGAGGGGCTCGTCGACGACCTCGAGGCCGTGCGCACGGGCGGGATGGCTCCGCTCGACATCATCAACGGGCCGCTGATGGACGGGATGCGGGAGGTCGGCCGTCTCTTCAATGCGAACGAGTTGATCGTGGCGGAGGTCCTGCAGTCGGCCGAGGCGATGAAGGCGGCGGTGAGCCATCTCGAGAAGTTCATGGAGAAGACCGGCGGCGCGCGCAAGGGAAAGGTCCTGCTCGCGACCGTCAAGGGCGACGTCCACGACATCGGCAAGAACCTAGTCGAGATCATCCTCTCGAACAACGGCTACGAGGTCATCAACCTCGGAATCAAGGTGCCGCCCGAGCGGCTGATCGAGGCCTTCGCGGCGCACCGCCCGGACCTGATCGGCCTCTCGGGGCTGCTCGTGAAGAGCGCGCAGCAGATGGTGACGACGGCCTCCGATCTTGCCGCGGCCGGTGTCTCGGCGCCGATGCTCGTCGGCGGCGCGGCGCTCTCGCAGAAGTTCACCGATCACCGCATCGCGCCGGCGTACGGCGCGCTCGTCGCCTACGCCGAGGACGCGATGCGCGGCCTCGCGCTCGCCGACCGGATCCAGTCGGGCGAGGCCGCGCGCGCGGAGATCGCGGCGGAGTCGGAGCGCCGCCGGGCCGCGACGGCGGCGGCGCGTGCCGACGAGGAGATCCCGCTCTCCGCGCCGGCGGTCCGGAGCCCGGACGTGCGGGTCGCGGAGGAGCTGCCGCCGCCGGACCTCGACGAGCATGTCCTCTCCGCGCTCGATCTCGCCGGGATCTGGACTCACCTGAACCCGCACATGCTCTACGCCAAGCACCTCGGCCTTCGCGGCAGCTACTGGAAGCTGAAGGAGTCGGGCGATCCGAAGCTCGCCGAGCTCGAGGCGGTCATCGCGCGCGTCCAGGACGCGGGCTGGATCTCGGCCCGCGCCATGTATCGCTACTTCCGCGCGCGCTCCGACGGCAACACCCTCTACGTGGCGGTGCCCGGCGGCGGCGAGGCGTGTTTCACGTTCCCGCGCCAGGTCGCCGGCGAGCGCCTCTGCCTCGCGGACTTCGTCAATCCCGGTCCGACGGGAGCGCACCCGGACTCGATCGCGATGTTCATCACCACCGCCGGCGAAGGAGTCCGCGACCGCGCCGAGGAGCTCAAGGGCGCGGGCGAGTACCTCCTGTGCCACGCGCTCCAGGCCCTCGCCGTCGAGACCGCCGAGGCCGCGGCCGAGTGGCTGCACCGGACGCTGCGCGAGCGCTGGGGCATCCCCGATCCGCCCGAGACGACGATGCGCGACCGGTTCCAGGCCCGCTACGCCGGCAAGCGCTACAGCTTCGGCTATCCGGCGTGTCCCGATCTCGCGGACCAGGCGACGCTCTTCCGGCTGCTCGACGGGCTCAAGATCGGCGTCGCGCTGACGGAGGGCTTCATGATGGACCCCGAGGCGTCGGTCTCGGCGATCGTCGTCCACCACCCTCAGGCGCGCTACTTCGCCACTTAAAGATCGCCACCCCTCTCCCGGCGGGAGAGGGCAAATAGAGATCGCCACCCCTCTCCCGGCGGGAGAGGGGGTAGGGGTGAGGGGCGTGCCCGTTCGCTCCTAATGCCCAACCGCCGGCAGCACCTTCTCCGTCAGCAGCCTCTCCGTGATTTCGTGCGGGCCGCGCTCACGATAGTTCGTCGTGGTGATCACGACGACGAGGTCCTGGTCCGGGAAGACGTGCACGTGGTTGCCGCCGGTCCCGCTCATGTAATACGAGCGATAGGTCCGATCGCCGGACTTGTAGGTCTTCAGCCACCAGAGATAGCCGTACTCGGTGTCGTCGTCGATCCGCGCGTGGGGCCGGAGCGACTCCTCGACCCAGGCCGCCGGAACGACGCGCGCGCCGTTCCAGGAGCCGCCGTTTCGGTACAGCTCGGCGAACCGGAAGAGGTCCCGGCTGGTGAGGCCCAGCCCGCCCCCCGTCATCGCCGAACCGAGCGGCGTGAACTGCCACTCGGCCTTTCCGACGCCGATCGGGTCGAAGAGCGTTTCCTTCGCGAAGTCGGGCACGGGGCGCTTCGTCGCCCGCTCGAGGAGCGATCCGAGCGTCGTCACGCCGGCCGTGCAGTAGCTGAAGCTGCGGCCGTAGGGGGAGTCGGCGGGCTTCTTCGTCCATGCCGGGAAGCCGCGGATGGGCAGGTCCAGGGTGAACTTCACCCAGTCCTCGATCAGGTACATCCGCTCCTCGTTGCCCCGCGACATGTCGTTCCAGTCGTCGCACTCCAGGAGCGAGCTCATCGTCAGGAAGTCCTCGATCGTGATCTTCGCCTTGCGCGGATCCGGGTTCTGCAGCGGCTGGCGATCCGCGAAGTAGGGGAGGACGGGCGCCGAGACGCCCGGGATGAGCTTCCGGTCGATCGCGATCCCGATGAGCGCGCCGGTGATCGTCTTCGTGCAGGAGCGCGTGTTGTGCCGGGTCGACGCGTCCGCGCCGTTGAAGTACGCCTCGTGGAGGATCTTTCCGTCCCGGGCGACGAGGACGCTCGTGATCTTCTTGAAGTCGCCCGCGCGAATCGAGGCGTCGACGGCGTCGAAGGGCGAGGGCGTCTGGGCGGGTGAATGCGCGGCGCCGAGAAGCAGGACGACGAGACCGAGGAAAAGGCGCGGCGTCTTCATGCCCGCTTGGACGTCGCGGTCTCGTCGTGCGTTTTGAGAGAAATCACTGGCCTTCAATTGTTTAGACTGTATTGACGAATCATCTTGAAAACAGTATATATACAGAATGATCGACGCAACCGATGCCGAAATACTGAAGATACTGCAGGCAAATGCCCGAACCTCCAACGCGGAGATCGCCCGTCAGGTGGACCTCGCGCCCTCGGCCATCTTCGAGCGCATCCGCAAGCTCGAGGAGCGCGGCGTTCTCGAAGGCTACGTCGCACGCGTCAATCCGAAGGCGGTCGACCTGCCGCTGCTCGCGTTCGTCTTCGTGCGCTCCGACGATACGCCCGGAGCGGACAGGACCGCCGCGCGCCTCGCGGCGATCCCCGAGGTGCTCGAGGTCCATGACGTCGCCGGCGAAGACTGCTTCCTCGCGAAAGTGCGCGCCGCCGACACGGAGTCCCTCGGCAGGCTGCTGCGCGAGCGCATCGGTCGGATCGACTCGATCACCTCGACCCGCACGACCATCGTGCTGGAAACGGTGAAGGAGACCTCGGCCCTGCCCATCGAGAACCCGAGCGGGTCGCTGCCGGAGGTCGTCCGTGTCTGATCCGCGAGTCGCGGCCGGGCGTCCCCCGCTCGGGCGGCTGATCGCCGCGTTCGCGGCCGTGTACGTCCTCTGGGGCTCGACGTACCTCGGGATTCGCATCTCGATGGAGACGCTGCCGCCCTTCTTCACGCAGGGCGTCCGCTTCCTGACCGCGGGCGCCGTGATGTACGCGTGGGCGCGCTCGAAAGGAGCGGCGCACCCGAGCCGGCGCGAGTGGGCCGGCGGCGCCGTCGCGGGCGTGCTGCTCTTCGTCTGCGGCACGGGCGGCGTCGTGTGGGCCGAGCGCCTGATTCCCTCGGGGGTCGCCGCCCTCATCGTTGCAACCGAACCGGCCGCGTTCGTGTTGATAGAGGCCGTGCGACGGCGCCGCCTGCCTCGAGGATCCATGCTGGCCGGCCTCGCGCTCGGCGCGGCCGGGCTCGCGGTCCTGGCGGGCCCCGGCGACCTGCTCGGCGGCGAGCGCTTCGCGGTCTCGGCGCTCCTCGTCCTCGTCGCGGGCACCTTCTGCTGGGCCGGCGGCTCGCTCTTCTCGCGCGGCTCGCGTCTGCCGGCGTCGCCGTGGATGGCGACGGCGGTGACACTGGTCTGCGGCGGCTTCGCGCTCGCGCTCGTCGGGGCGGCCTCGGGCGAGCTCGCGCGCTTCGATCCCGCGGCCGTCTCGGCGCGGTCGCTTCTGGCAACCGTGTATCTCTTCGTCTTCGGTTCGCTCGTCGGCTTTTCCGCGTACCTGTGGCTGCTCCGGAATACCACGGTCGCGCGTCTGTCGACCTACGCGTACGTCAACCCGATCGTGGCCGTCGTGCTCGGCTGGGCGATCGCCGGCGAGCCGCTGACGGCGCGCGTGGCGCTCGCGACGGCGGGGATCGTCGGCGCGGTCGCGTGGATCATCCGCCACGGCGGCGAGGACGCCGAGGTCGTGCCTCCGGGCGAGACGGACCTCGGCTGCGAGAAGGCGCCGGAGACGCTCCATGCCTGACGCGCCCGCCCGCGGGAAGCCGCGCGCCGAGATCCTGCTCGCCTTCGGGGCGGTGTACGTCCTCTGGGGTTCGACCTACCTCGCGATCCGGATCGGCGTCGAGACGATCCCGCCGTTCGTGCTCGCCGGGCTGCGGCACCTGACGGCCGGCGTCGTCCTCTACGCGTGGGTGCGCGGGACGAAGCGGGCGGCCCGCCCCGAGCCACGGCACTGGCGATCGGCCGCGCTCGTCGGAGGGCTGCTGCTCCTCGGCGGCAACGGTCTCGTGACGTGGGCCGAGCAGCGCGTGCCGTCGGGGCTCGCGGCGCTGATCGTCGCGTCCGTGCCGCTGTGGATGACGGTCCTCGACGCGCTGCTGTCGCGGCGGCGGCCGCACGGCGTGGTTCTCGCCGGGCTCGCGCTGGGACTCGGCGGCATCGCGTTTCTCGCGGCGCCCGGCCGTTTCGCCGGCGGCGGCCGCATCGACCCGCTCGGCGCCGCCGCGCTGCTGACCGCTTCGCTCCTCTGGGCGATCGGCTCGCTCGTCTCGCGCCGCGTCGCGCTGCCGCCGTCGACGCTCCTCGCGACGGCGATGGAGATGGTCGCGGGCGGCGTGATCCTGCTCGCCGTGGCGGGGCTGACGGGCGAGCTCGGCGCGGTGTCCCTCCCGGCGGTCTCCGCGCGCTCGCTCCTCGCGCTCGGCTATCTCATCGTCGCCGGCTCGCTCCTCGGGTTCTCGGCGTACATCTTCCTGCTCGGGGCGACGACGCCGGCGCGCGTGTCGACCTACGCCTACGTGAACCCGATCGTGGCCGTCTTTCTCGGCTGGCTCGCGGCCGGCGAGGCGGTGACGGCGCGGACGCTCGTCTCCGCCGCCGTCATCGTCGCGGCCGTCGCGCTGATCATTCGACACGGGGCGTCGCGCCCGGCGGCGCGGCCGGAGGAGGAACCCGCCCCCTTGCGCGCCCAGGGAGGACGCCGATGAGCGAGATCGCGCTGCTGCTCCGGATGCTCGACGAGTCGTACGAAAGAAGCGCCTGGCAGGGACCCAACCTGCGCGGCGCGCTGCGCGGCGTCGGCGCCCGGGAGGCGGCGTGGCGTCCGTCGCCGGGTCGCCACAGCATCCGGGACCTCGTGCTCCATGCCGCCTACTGGAAGTATGCGGTGCGACGGCTGCTGACCGGAGAGAAGCGCGGGTCGTTTCCCGAGAAGGGAAGCAACTGGTTCGCGCGGCCGGACCCGGTCACGCAGCGCGCGTGGAGGGCCGACCTCGCGCTCCTCGAGGCCGAGCACCGCAAGCTCCGCGCCGCGGTGGCCGCGACGCGGCCGGCGGCCCTGCGCCGCAAGCCGCGCGGCAGCAAGCGGACCGCCGACACGCTCATCTACGGCGTCGCGTCGCACGACGTCTACCACACGGGACAGATCCAGCTGATCAAGCGCCTCTGGAAACAACGGTCAGACCAGTCGCGCGCCGCCGGCGAGTAAAGGGAGAGGGTCCAACCCGGAACGTTCCCTCTCCGTTCGGCGCGTCGAGCGCGCTCAAATCGATATAGCCTTGCGCGCCATGGCGCGCCTGATCGACCTGTCGCACCCGATCGAGCACGGCATGGTCACGTACCCCGGCCTGCCCGGACCGGTCATCTCCGATTTCCTGGGACGCGATGCCTCGCGCGGCCACTACGCCGGCGGGACCACGTTCCACATCGCGCGCGTGCGCATGGTCGGGAACACCGGCACGTACGTCGACGCGCCGTTCCACCGCTACGCGGACGGACCCGACGTCGCCGCGCTTCCGCTCGACCGGCTCGCGGATCTCGAGGGCGTCGTCGTCGACGCGGCCGGCGGGGGACGCGGCATCGAGGCGGATCGCTTCGTCGCCCGGGACGTCGCCGGCAAGGCCGTGCTGGTCCGGACCGGCTGGGATGCGCACTGGCGCACGCCCCGCTACGGCGAGGGCCACCCCTTTCTCACGCGATCCGCCGCCGAGCACCTCGCCGACGCGCGCCCGGCGCTCGTCGGGATCGACTCGCTCAACGTGGACGACACGGCCGACGGCGTGCGGCCCGCGCACACCCTGCTGCTCGGGGCGGGCATTCCGGTGGTGGAGCACCTCTGCAACCTCTCGGCGCTGCCGGAGTCGGGGTTCCGGTTCCACTGCGTTCCCGCCCCGTTCCGGGGCCTCGGCAGCTTCCCCGTGCGCGCGTACGCCGTCCTGACCTGATCCGAAACTCGCGCGCGCTCCGTCCGTACCAACGGCGGAGTAGACACGCCGTGCGACTGCGCCGACTCATCGCCGGATTCCTGTGCGCCGCGGCGAGTCTTTCTTCGGCATCCAGCCCGGCTGCGACGGCCCGGACGCCGACGCGGCGTTCTCCCGCCGATGCGGGCTCGCCGACCGTGCGCCAGCTCATGAAGCGGGCGGGCGAGGCGTACCAGCGCGGGGACCGCGCCGCGTTCCTGAAGGACTACGAGGAGATCGCCCGGCGGCGTCCCGGCGACGTGTGGATCCTCTACAACCTCGCGTGCGCGCGGGCCGTCAACGGTGAGACGGCGGCGGCGCTCCAGGCGCTGTCCGGCGTCGCCGGCCGCCGCGTCGCCATGGACCTCGCCGGCGAGAAGGACTTCGACTCGATCCGGGACACCGACGGATACCGGGGAATCGTCGCGCAGATGGAGGCGCTGCGGAAGGAGCGCATCGGCGGCGACGCCGCGCCCGCGTTCACGATCCCCGAGAAGGGCGTCGTCGCCGAGGGCGTGGCGTACGACCCCGCCGCGAAGGCGTTTTTCGTGGCGAGCGTGAACCGGGGCCAGGTGTACCGCATCGGACCCGACGGAAAGAACTCCGTCTTCGTGCCTTCCGGGGGCGGCCTGCGGAGCCCGCTCGGCATGGCGATCGACGCGAAGCGGCGGACGCTGTGGGTCGTCAGCGAGTCCATCCCGCCGTTGAACGGCGGCAAGGAGGGCGACCCGCCGGACAGCGCCCTCTTCGCGTTCGACCTCGACTCGGGGAAGCTCCGGAAGCGCTACGCGCCGCCGCCGTCCGAGAGGCCGCCGCACTGCGACGATCTGGGCGTCGCGCCCGACGGGCGCGTCTACGTCAACGACGGCTTCAACCCCAGGATCTACACGCTCGCCCCGGGGGGAGACGCGCTCGAGCTGTGGCTCGAATCCGACGAGATGGGCGGGACGCAGGGCCTCGCGCCGACGCCCGACGGCAGGACGCTCTACGTCTCGGACTACCGCGACATCTGGCGGGTCGACGTCGCGTCGCGGAAGGCGTCGCGGCTGCTGCCGCCCGCGGACCTCGCGCTCGACGGCATCGACGGCCTCGTCTATGCGGAGGGGCGGCTCGCCGCGATCCAGAACGGGATCGAGCCGCAGCGCGCGATCGTGCTCGAGCTGTCTCCGGATGGCGCTTCGATCGCACGGTCCCGCATCCTGGTCATGAATCATCCCGTGCTCGACGAGCCGACGCTCGGCACGGTCGTGGACGGCGTCCTGTACTTTTCGGCCAACAACCAGGGCCACCGCTTCCACGACGTGAAGAATCCGCCGAAGCCCGAAGACCTGAAGGACGCCGTCATCCTCCGCGTGCCGCTGCGCTGAGGCGATCCCAAAGGCCGAGGTCGATGCCGTAAGATCGAGGCCGTGCCCCGGTCGCTCCGCGCCCTGGTCCTTCTCGCGGCCGCCGGCGCGGCGCTCGCGGCGGCCTCGGGCCGCGCATCTTCCGCCCGGGTCGTTGCGGAACGGCCGAAGCAGGCGGCGCCAACGGTCCCGGACCTGCAGCTGATCCCGCTCACGACGGAACTTCCCGACATCACCTCGATCGCCAGCGCGGGCGACAACCGGCTCTTCGTCACCCGGCAGACCGGAAAGGTGGTGATCTGGGACGGCAACCAGGTCCTGCCGACGCCCTTCCTCGACGTCTCTCCGCTCATCGTCTGCTGCGGCGAGCAGGGGCTCCTTTCGGTCGCGTTTTCCCCGAACTACGGGGTGAACGGTTTCTTCTTCGTGGACTACACCAACCTCACGGGCCAGACGGTGATCGCGCGCTACAGGGTCTCGGACTCGGATCGCAACGTCGCCGACGCCTTCAGCGCCGTGATCCTCCTGACGATCGACCAGCCGTACACGAACCACAACGGCGGACAGCTCCAGTTCGGGCCCGACGGCGATCTGTACATCGGCATGGGCGACGGCGGATCGGCGAACGATCCCCAGTGCCATGCGCAGGCGAGCGACTCGCTCCTCGGCAAGCTGCTGCGGATCGACGTCGACCACAACCCCAATCCCCCGTACTACGCGATCCCCGCCGACAACCCGTTCGTCTTCACGACGGGGCCCCCGGAGGCGTGGGCGATCGGGCTGCGGAATCCGTGGCGCTTCTCGTTCGACCGCCTCGACCGGCGACCTCTACATCGGCGACGTGGGCCAGGACTCGCTGGAGGAGATCGACTACCAGCCTCTGACGAGCGGCGGGGGACAGAACTACGGCTGGAAGGTGATGGAGGGCTCGCAGTGCGGCGCCGGAGGGAGCTCGGGCTGCGTCGTGCCGCCCCCGCCGTGCGGCGACCCGGCGTACACGCCTCCGATCCTCGAGTACTCGCACTCGAACGGCAACTGCACGGTCATCGGAGGGTACGTCTACCGCGGCAGCGCGATCCCCGGCCTGAAGGGCCTCTACGTCTACGGCGACTTCTGCACCGGCAACATCTGGGCGGCGTCGCAGCAGGGCGGCATCTGGACGACGGCGCCCCTGCCGGTCACCGCCGCGCACCTGACCTCGTTCGGCCAGGACGCCCAGGGAGAGCTCTACGTCGGCACGCAGGGCGTGCTGTACGCCGTGGCGCCCCCGCCGGCGCTGCCGCCGACGATCGATGCGATTGCGCCGGCGTCGGGCTCGACCCGCGGCGGACAGGGGGTCGCGATCACCGGCACGCACTTCACGGGACAGACGACGGTGCTCTTCGGCGTGCGGCCGGCGGCGTCGGTGGACGTGCGGAGCGACACGCTCATCGTCGCGACGGCGCCCGCCCACCCGGCTGGACTCGTCGACGTCACCGTCGCGAACCCGGGCGTTTCACCGGCGGTGCGCCAGGGCGGCTATGGCTACGTGGCGATCCCCCCGCCGCCGCGGCCCCCGCACGCGCCCCGCGTGGTCGAGAGGCCCTAAGCCTCGCCGCGGCGGCCCCACACGAGGAACGCCGCCGCCGACAGGATCGTGAGGAGAACGCCGTACGCGGCGGCGACGCCGATCTCCTGGATCCGAAGCGACGACAGGATCTCGATCGAGATCGGCCGCGTGTCGTAGGTGTAGAGGACGATCGACACGACGAAGTCCCCGACCGCGGCGAGGAAGGCGAGGCTCGCGCCGGCGGCGAGCGCGGGGCGCACGTGGGGGATGACGATCCGGCGGAGCCGCACCGCGCGCGAGGCGCCGAGCGACGCGGCCGCCTCCTCGAGCGCGGGGTCCATCTGGCGCAGCCCCGCGAACGCGGCGCGCCCGGTCAGCGGCAGGCTGCGCACGAGGTAGCCGAGCGGGAGGATCGCGGCCGTTCCGACGAGGACGAACCTGCCGGCCCACGGCGCGTGCACGCTGAAGGCGGCGGCGAGCGCGACCGCGAAGACGGTGCCGGGGAGCGCCCAGGGCGCCGCGACGAGGCCCTCGATGACGCCGCCCCACCGGCCGCGGCGCCGCGCGGCGACGATCGCGGCCGCGAGGCCGAGAACGATCGCCAGCGCCGTCGCCGCCGTGGCCATCCAGAGAGAGTTGACGATGGGCGTCAGCCGCGTCGGGTCCTCGAAGAGCGCGCGGTAGTTGACGCTCGAGAGCACCGGCGGGAGCGCCTCGGTCGTCCAGGTGTCGCGGGGCACGAAGGAGACGAGGAGCAGGGTCGCGTGCGGCGCGAGGAGGAAGAGGGCGAGCCCCCAACCGGCCGCCGTCGCGGCCCAGCGGCCCGCGCCGACGACCCGCCGGCGCGGCGCGATGCCGCGGACGCCGCCCGCCGCGGGCCGCGCGCCCTCGAGGCGGCGCAGCAGCCAGAGACCGAGGAGTCCGACGGCCGCGAGCGTCACCGTCTCGACCATGGCGAGCGCGCTGTCGCCGTTCAGCTTCGACGCCACGATCTGAGTCGTCATCACCCGGAAGCTCCCGCCGAAGACGTACGGCGCGCTGAACGAAGCGAGCGAGGTCATGAAGGTCAGGAGCGCCGCTCCCGACAGCGCGGGCACGAGGAGCGGCAGCGTGACGGCGCGCAGCACGCGGCCGCGGCCCGCACCGAGGCTCGCCGCGGCCTCGACGAGAGAGCCGTCCAGCCGCGCGAGCCCCGCGCGCGTGAACGAATAGAAGTAGACGTACATCGAGTAGGCGTGCACGAGGAGGATCGCGATGGGCCCCGACAGCCGCCACGGCGGCGCTGAGAGCCGCAGCGCGGCCTGGATGCCGCGGGAGGCGAATCCGCTCTCGCCGTAGAGGAAGAGGAACGCGAGCACGCCGATGAGCGGCGGCAGCGCGACGGGCAGCGCGACCAGCGCGCCGAGGAGGCGCCGGCCGGGGAACTCGCGGCGCTCGAAGACGAACGCGAGCGGCACGCCGACGAGGGCCGCGAGCGCGACGGTCGCGAGCGAGATCCAGAGGCTCGCCCAGAGGGCCGCCCACTCGGCGCTCCGACGCGCGAACTCCGAAAAGTGCGCGAGCGTCCAGTCGAGGCGCGCCGAGCGCCTCGAGGAGAGTCAGGACGAGCGGGTAGCCGACGAGCCAGAAGAGGAGGAGGACGAGGAGGAGGGGAGCGAGGGCGCCGCGGCGCTTCCTCACGGCTCCCTCGGGAAGGCGAGCGGGAGCGGTCCGCCCGAACGCGGGCGCGACGAGAACCGCGTCGCCGTCGCGCGCGGCGTCGGCCGCGGCGAGCACCTCGACCTCTCCCGCGCCGGTCGCCACGCGGTAGTACGCGCTCCGTCCGGCGTACCGGCGTTCGACCACCTTTCCGGCGAGGCCGTCCGGCCGCGCCGCGGCCGCGAGCACGAGCGCCTCGGGACGCACGACGAGATCGGCCGGCGCTCCCTCCGCGAGCGGCTCGGCCGCCTCGGCGGGCCACACGACGCTTCCCTCCAGGCGAGCGCCGCCGTTCCAGACCGCCGGCAGCACGCTCGATCGGCCGATGAAGGTCGCGACGAAACGCGTCGCGGGCCGCTCGAAGAGCGCCTCGGGCGTGCCGATCTGCTCGAGCCGGCCGCGGTGGAGCACCGCGACGCGATCGCCGAGCTCGAACGCCTCCTCCTGCTCGTGCGTGACGAAGAGCGTCGTGATGCCCACTTTTCGGATCGCGCGTTTCAGCTCGCGGCGCGTGCGCTCGCGCAACGCGGGATCGAGGTTCGAGAGCGGCTCGTCGAGGAGCAGCACGCGCGGGTTCGGCGCGAGCGCCCGCGCGAGCGCCACGCGCTGCTGCTGGCCGCCGGAGATCTCGGTCACGCGGCGGTCCTCGAAGCCGGAGAGGCCCGCGAGGGCGAGCGTCTCGTCGACGCGCTCCCGGATCCCCGCGGCGGCCGCGCCGCGCGACCGGAGCCCGAACGCGACGTTCTCGCCGACCGTCATGTGGGGGAACAGGGCGTAGTGCTGGAAGACCATGCCGAAGCGGCGCCGTTCGGGCGGCAGGTCCGTCACGTCCTCCCCCTCGACGCGGATGCGTCCCGAGTCGGGGACCTCGAAGCCGGCGACGAGGCGGAGGACCGTCGTCTTGCCGCTTCCCGACGGCCCGAGCAGGGCCACGATCTCGCCGCGCGCGGCGGAGAGCGAGACGCCCTGCGTGACGGCAACCTCGCCGAAGCGCTTCTCGAGGCCCTCGAGCCCCAGGAACTCGGACATGGCGTCCGCATTATTCACGAGACGAGCAGGAGCGAAGCCGCGGCGAGCAGGACGAGGAGCGCGAAGGACACCGGCAGAAAGGCGCGCCAGAACTCGCGGGCGTCGCCGCCCTCGCGGACGAAGAGCTGCGCGCCGATGAGGTTGGCGATCGAGGAGACGGGGCTGCCGCAGCCGCCCGCGTTGACCCCGTAGAGCAGGCCCCGGAAGCCGGCCGCGCCGGAGGCCGCGGGCGCGAGCAGCATGGCGGCGGGCACGTTCGAGACGAACTGCGAGAGGAGGGCGCCCGAGAGCACGAGGCCCCGGGCGTGGTGGCCGAAGATCCGCACGGGGTCGAGGAGCTCGTAGACGCGGCCGCGCTCGAGGCCCGCGACGCCGACGAAGAGCAGCGCGAAGACGAGGACGAGCGAGAAATCCGTGTCGAGGAGCCGTCGCCGGAGGAGCGCCGCGCCGCCGACGGCGAGGACGAGCGGCACCCGGTGGTCGAGACGGCCGAAGAGCGAGAGGACCTCGGCCGCGAGCAGGACGAGACACGCGCCCGCCTGGAGGCGGTTCACGCCGAAGGGCTCCACGCGCGGCGCGGCGAGCGCCTTCGCCGGCACGAGCAGCGGCACCGCGGCGGCGAGCAGGACGGCCGCCGCGGCGCACCACGGCGCCTGCGCGGCGAAGAACGAGGCCGGAGTGAATCCGCCGCGAGCGTAGAGGAAGAGGTTCTGCGGGTTGCCGAGCGGACTGATGCAGCCGAGGACGTTCGCGGCGGCCACCTCGAGCACGATCACGGGCGCGAGCGCGACGTCGGCGACGCGGCGGAACAGCATCGTGAAGGGGACGACGAGGAAGAGCGCGACGTCGTTCGTCAGGACCGCGGCGAGCGCTCCCGAGACGGCGACCATGCCGAAGGCGAGGCCGCGCGCGGTCCGCACGCGGGCCGCGACGGCCGCGACGAGACGGTCGAAGAGGTCCGACGCCTTGCCGAGCTCCACGGCGATCGTCAGGACCAGGAAGAGCGCGAGGAGGCGCCGGTCGAGGAGGCGCGGCACCTCGCGCGGGGCGACGCGTCCCGAGACGAGCGCCGCCGCGGCGAGCAGCGCCGAGGCGGTCAGGAGCAGCCGCTCGAAGACGAGCGAGCGGATGACGTGGTGCGAGAGGAGCCGCCCGACGGCGCGTTTCATCTCGGCGGAGTCACGCCCTCACCCCTACCCCCGGGGTGTCGGAGAGGTTGGCGGGGGGACGCCCCTCACCCCTACCCCCTCTCCCGTGGGGAGAGGGGTGTCTGTTTTTTGACTGCCCTTACCCCGGACCGTCCGGTCCCACCTCGACATCCAGGCCGAGCCGTCGCGGTCGATCAGCGCCCAGTCCATTTCGGCGGGCACCATCGTTTGCTCGACGTCGCGCGCCCACGCCGGCAGCTCGTCGCCGAGGTCGGTCCGGGCCGGGAGGCGGTAGGTCTTCGCCGCGGCCAGGACCTGGAGCCGCTTCTCGCCGACGAACTCGATGAAGAGGCGCGCCGCGTCGCCGTGGCGGGCGCCGGCGACGAGGCCGATCGGCATCGTCGATGACGGGCGTGCCGCTCCTCGGGAAGACGTACTGGAGCGGGGAGCCCCGCTGCCGCTCGAGGAGAGTGTCGGGAAGGTCCCAGATCGTGAGGAGTCCCTCGCCGCGAATGAGCTTCTCGTACATGAGAATGGGGTTGAACACGTACTCCTTCGTCTGCGCGTCGAGCCGCGCGAGCCACGCGAAGCCGGCGTCCGGCGATCCGGTCTCGCGGACCGAACGCGACAACACGAAGCCCCAGACCGCGCGCATCGTCCCCGACGCGAGCGGATCGCGGATGAGAATCTTCCCTTTCCACTTGGGATCGAGGAGGTCGTCCCACTCCCGCGGCGCGTCCTCGGCCTTCACGAGCCGGTCGTTGTAGACCGGCATGGCGGGCGTCCGGTACAGGCCGAAGTAAAGGTCGCCCGGATGCCGGCTCTCGGGGGCGACGTGCTCGGCCCAGGTCGGACGGTACGCGGCGAGGAGCCCGTCGCGCGCGCCGCGGGCGAAGATCGTGTCCGGGCCGCCGTACCAGACGTCCGCCTGGGGATTCGCCTTCTCCGAGCGGAGCCGGTCGTAGACCTCCTGCGAGCCCATGTCGAGCCAGCGCACGTCGATGTCCGGGTGCGCGGCCTCGAACTCCTTCTCGACGAGGCCGAGGAGATCGCGGCCGTGCGGCGAGTAGAGGACGAGCGGCGTGCGCCCGTCGCGCCGGCAGGACGACGCCGTGACGACAATCAGGAGGTAACCCGCGGCGCGCAGGGCAAAGCGCATGACGGGCCGGATGTTAGCAGCTCTCGAAATGACTATAATCACATGACCATGGTCAAGAAGCCTGCTTCTATTCCCGCCGGAGAGTTCAAGGCCCGCTGCCTCGCCCTTCTCGACCGGGTCGCCGAGACCGGAGAAGAGCTCGTCGTGACGAAACGCGGCCGACCCGTCGCCCGGCTCCTGCCCGTCGAACAGCCGCCCGCCCTCCGCGGGAGCGTGGTCTGGGAGGGCGACCTGATCTCGCCGATCGAAGAGGACTGGTCCGCGGAACGATGATCGTTCTCGACACCCATGCATTCATCTGGTGGGCCGACGAGTCTCCGCGGCTGTCGTCGCGGGCGCGGCACGCGCTCGAGCAGGCCGACGCGCTGGGCGTGTGCGCGATCAGCTGCTGGGAGATCGCGATGCTCGTCGAGAAGCAGCGGATGCGTCTCGATCGCGAAGTGCTCGATTTCCTGCGGCAGGCCCTCGCCCTGCCGCGCGTCCAGCTGCTGCCGCTCACGCCGGAAGTTTCGGTCGGCGCCGCTCGGCTCCCGGCCTCGTCGATCGCCGACCCTGCCGACCGGATGATCGTGGCGACGGCCCTCGACGCCGGAGCCGCCGTCGTCACCAAGGACGCGAGACTGCGCGCGGTCGCGGACCTGAAGACGATCTGGTGATGCGAGCGGGGGCTTGCCCCCCTCACCCGGCCTCTCCCCCCGCTGTCGCGGGTGGAGAGGGGAGGGTGGTGCGGACGCGGCGCTCGGGTTGGCGGGAGACGAGAGAGGTGGCGCCGCGTCCGGACTAATGAGAGTTGGGCGTCGGGTGGGTCGCCCTCTTCATCGCGTCCTCGTAGGCCTTGCGCTGCTCGGGCGTCATGCGTTCGAGCGCCGCGCGCATCTTCGCGCGCGCGTCCGACACCGCCTTCTGCTGCTCGGGCGAGAGGCCGCCGATCGCGAAGTCGGTCTCCTTGTACCCGGCCGGCACCTCGAAGAGGGCCGCGTTGACCGGGCCGCGGTCGATCTTCGTCATCTCCATCGTGACGAAGGGCTGGGCCGCGTCCTTCTCCCGCATCGAGTACCGGACGGGAAAGCCGGCGAGGCTGTTGTTGCGCAGCGCCGTGATCCAGGAGGTGGATTCCTTCTGCTTTCGGCCCATGGCGGAGAGCCAGTCGAGCGACACGCTGAGCTCGCCGGCGACGCAGACGTCGATCACGGTGCCCTTCGAGGAGACGAGCTGGGCCCTCTGGCAGGTCAGGCCAGCGACCTTGTCGGGCCCGAGCCGTGTGACCGTGTACGTCGTGGCCGTGTCGGCGCTCGACTCGCTGCGCGCCTTCTTCAGATCCCAGACCGAGTAGGTCTTGTTCGCGTCGTCGACGAGGTAGAGCTTGTCCGGCGCGGAGGCCTTGCCGATCATCGTCACCTTGACCTGCTGGGGTCCGTCGCCGGAGCGGACGGCGCGGCCCTTGACGATCTTCGAGATGTCGGTCTGCCACTCCATGCGGTAGCCGTTCTTGTCGGCGGAGATCCTGCCGTTGCCGGGCACGACCTCTCCTTTGCCGGTGATCGTCGTGACCTTGAAGTCGGCCGTGCCCTCGAACTGGGCGAGGGCGGCCGGCGCTCCGGCGACGGCGAGACACAGAGCGATCGCGGTGGTTTTCACGGTCGAGCCTCCTTTCCGTGGACGGTCTTCATCGTAGCGCCAGCAGGTTCGCGAGGAGTCGAAACGCGCCCGGCACTCCGGCGGGGAGCTGGCGGAAGAACGCGAGTCCCGTGTAGATCCACGTCCCCTTGCCGACGTGCGCGACGAGGAGGCCGCCCTTCTGCGCGGGCCCGCCGGGGTCCGCCATCGAGAGGAGCGGCCGGTACTCGGGAGCCCAGGTATGCGCGAAGTAGAGGCCGCGCTCCTGGACCCAGCCGTCCCAGTCGGACGGGCCGATCGGATTCGGGACGCGGAAGACGGGATCGTTGGGGTCGAGCGGCGTGACCTGCGCGGTCTCGTCCGTGACGCGGTCGTGCGGCCGCGCGATGTCGAGCGGGTACGGCGCGTAGGCGCCGCGCACGAAGTCGTACTGCTGGTACTGGACGATGACCAGGCCGCCGCGGCGCGCGTAGTCGAGCAGGCGGCCGTTCGCCTCGGGCAGCGCCGGGTCCGTCTCGTAGGCGCGGCTGCCGACGAGAATCGCGTCGTAGCGCGAGAGGTCGCCGGAGTAGAGGTCGCGCTCGCCGAGGACCTCGAGCGGCACGCCCACGGCGAGGAGGGCCTCCGGGACCTGATCGGCCGCGCCGCGCACGTACCCGACGCGGCGGAGGTTCGGGAAGCGGATGTCGGCGGCGGAAACGGCGACATCGGCCTCCTCGGGCCGAGGCGTGCGGGGGATGTACCCATAGTCGATGATACGGATGCCGAGCCGCTCGCGCCGGCCGTCGGCGAGCACGGCGGCGAGCCCGACGGGATAGCGGCCCGGCTTCATGCCCGGCGGCGGCGAAAGCGTCGCATCCAGGAAGGCGCGCTCGCCGCGCTTCGACAGCGAGAACGGGAGAGGCGTCGGCGCCGGCCAGCCGGGCGGCGCCCCGATCTCGAGTCGGCCGGACAGCGGCGCCTGGGCATTCGTGGTGAGCGTGACCTCGAGCCGCTTGCCGTCCTGCGACAGCGGCCACACGAGGAGGCGCGGCTCGACCGCCACGTCGAGCACCGGGACAGCGCGGAACGGCCGACGGACTTCGCCGATCGCCTCGTCGCGGAGTCGAAAGGCCGCGTCGCGCTCGAGCACGACCTCGGTTCCCGCGATCGTGAGCCGGACCCGCGCCGAGAGGGGCGCGGGCGCGAACGGCTCGCCGCGCACGGGCGCCGGCGCCGCGCTCCAGTCGTAGAGGTCGCCGACGAGCGGCCGGTAGAGAAAGTAGGGGAGCGTCGGCCGCGCGTCGGGCGGCAGGGCGACCGTCTCCTTCCACTCCTCGAGCTTCCCGGCCGCGACCGAGCGACCCGCCGCGGGGGCGCCCGTGCCCCAGCCCTCCGGGCTGACCAGCGCGACGCCCTCGACGGAGACCGCCGCCGCGCCGGCGTTCCACACGGACACCGCGATGCCGACGCTCTCGCCGGGCGCCGCGGTCTCGCGCTCGGCGAGGACGTCGAGCGTGACCCCGGAGGACGCGGCGAGCGCCGACTCGGCGAGCACGATCTTCTCGTCGAGGAGCATCGCCGTGCCGCCGTCGCCCGCCCGGACGAGCGCCCGCGCCGCGCGGAGCTCGCCGAGCGCGCTCGCGATCGAGGGCGCGGTGCCCCGCAGGTCGGGCGTCGAGAGGCGGCGGAGCGCCTCTTCGGTCAACGCGGCGGCCTTCGCGAGGTGCCGGGCCATCTCCGCGCGGCGTCCCGCGTCGGGGACCTCGTCGGCGATCGCCGCGAGGCTCGTGTCGACGCCGGCGAAGAGGTCCTTGCCTCCGCGACCGGCCTCGCCCGCCACCCAGCCGACGCCGGTGTCCTGCGGGCCCGGCGGCTGGAGCTGTCCCATGTCCTGCGAGCGGTGAAGGCTCCGGCTCGCCATCGCGATCTGGAAGTAGGAGCGGCCCGTCAGCGGGTCGATCGCTCCGGTCTCGAGGGTGACGGTGGTCGACTCCTTGTCGAACCAGCGGGTCTCGCGGTACATCGCGCGCGGCTGCCAGGGCGTCAGCCCCTCGGCCGAGAGGCCGGTGAAGCGCGCGGGATCTCCGGCCGCGTCGAAGGCGGCGCGCGCCGTCAGGCCCGCGGCCTGGTGCTGGCCGTGCCCGTCGCGCTCCGTTCCCGAGAAGATGCTGACGACGACCTGCGGGCGGAAGCGGCGCACGATGCGGACCGCATCCTCGAGGAGCGCCTCGCGCGGCCACATCCGGAAGGTCTCGTCGACCGACCGCGTGAATCCGAAGTCGAAGGCGCGGGTGAAGAACTGGCGGCCGCCGTCGAGGCGCCGCGCCGCGGCGAGCTCCTGGGACCGCACCAGGCCGAGCCCGACGCCGAGGTCGGGGCCCACGAGGTTCTGTCCGCCCTCGCCGCGCGAGAGCGACAGGTACGCCGCGTCGCCGCCCATGCCGCGCGCCACGAGCGCGAGCAGCTGCGTGTCCTCGTCGTCGGGGTGCGCGCCGATGACGAGCAGGCGGCGATGGGTCGCGAGACGCCGCAGCGTGCGGTCGACCGTCTCGAGGCCGCCGGTCGTCGGCGGCGCGAGCGCATAGGAGGAGGCGGCGGGGCCTCCGGCCTCCTCGGCGCGGGCGACCGAAGGGACGAAGAAGGCGGCGAGCGCGCCGGCGAGGAGCGCGGCGACGCCGCGCAGCCCCGGAGGCCGTCTTCCCGGGTCGGCGCGCACCCGCTACTTCTTCAGCGAGCGGCGCACGAGCGGCACCGAGGCCGCCGCCGCGGCCCCGAGCAGGGCCGCGAGGAGCCGCGCCTTGCGCCCGGGATCGAGCGCCCGCCACTCCTCGGCGAGCTTCGTCACGGTCTCGCGGGAGACGCGGGTCGCGTTTCCGGCGACGCGCCGCACCGCGACCGCGCTTTCGCCCGACGCCTCGGCGAGCGCCGCGCGCGCGATCGCGACGCCCCCGGCGATCGAGCGGATCAACCCCTCGATCGAGACGTTCGAGGACGGGCGCCGGCGCTTCGCGGGCGCCTTCGCGCGCGGAGCCGTCTTGCGCGGCTTGCGGGTCTTTCCGGCCGCCCGGCTCGCGCCGGTGCGTCGCGCCGGAGCCTTCGGACGCTTCGTGGACGCGATCTCGACGACGGTGCCGGGGCCTTCGTGGTCTTCCATGGTTTCCCTCGTTTCCTATTTTTCTCCGGCCGCGACGTAGACGGGGGTGATGTCGACCGGGATGCCTCTCAACATTTCGGACAGACGCTGCATTTCCGGGGTCAGTTTTCCATAGTTCGAGAGGAGCCGCTCGGCCCGCGCGAGGTCGCCCGTCGCCTCGATCATCAGGAGCTCGTTCGAGAGCGACCGCACGGCCTCGCGGAACTTCGACGGGTCGACGTGGACGCGCCCCCCGGCCGCGGGAACCAGCACGCCCTTCTCGGCGAACCAGTTCCACTGGACCGCCGTCCCGCCGCCGTGCGCCTCCTCGACCCCGAAGCGGATCGAGCGGAGGAGGAGCGCGGAGACCGTGACCGCGAGCGTGTCGGCGTCGAACGCCGTGAACCATCCCGCGTCCATGCCCTGGAGCAGCGTTCCCATCCCGACGACGTCCGCCTTGCACTCCTCGATCGTCGAGAATTGGTCCTTCAGGAGCAGGCGCGCCTCCACCTTCCGGCCGTCGGGAGCCGTGACGATCCCGGGACCGATGCCGTGCGCGAGCTCGTGGAAGAGCGTGTGGTCGAAGTACGCCTCGAAGGTGACGCGGTCGCGCTGAGACGGATCGAGCGCGCGGTCCGCGATCGGCTGGCCCGACGCGCGGAACTTCGCCTCCATGACGTTCTTCAGCAGCACCTTCTTCGAGCCCCTGGCCTCGCGCACCCGCTCGTCGTTCGGCAGGTTGAAGGCGCTCGTCTGGATGGCGGTCCGCGCGTCGCCCGACGTGTAGACCTCCTGGACGACGCGAATGGGAGACTCGAACTTGCGGCTCGTGTTCTTGTGCTCGTCCGGAATCGGCAGGCCCGCCTCCATCTCCGGCAGGTGCTTCGCGTAGACCGCGAGCGCGTCGCTGGCGGCGCGGTCCCGCACGGTGACGAAGGACTGGTACGACGCCTTGTAGTTCAGGAGCCCGTCTTCGTACACCTCGTACGGGCCGATCACGACGTCGATGTCCGCATCGAGGTCCATCCAGGCGAGGTCCGAGGCGAAGTAGTCGTCGTCGAGGAGGGCTTTGGCGCGGAGCTCGAGGTAACGCCGCAGCGAGGCGTTCCCGGTTTGCGCGGCGGCGCGGCGCAGGTGCGCGGCCGCGGTCTCGAGGAAGTTGCGATACTCGCGCGAGTAGGGCACGGCGCCGAGGTTCTTCCCGTCGCGTCGGATGACGGTCACCGGGCTCTCGAACGTCTTCCGGTCGCCCGGATGCGCCGAGACCCAGCGCTCGAAGTCATCCTTCGTCAGATCCGGCGGGTAGAACCCGGCGCCGGGGGGCTTCGGCGCCGCGCCGATGAAGGGCGCGTCCGCCCGCAGCCGGTCCCACGGTCCCGCGTTGATGCGGAAGTAGGCGAGCGCGTCCGACGCGCCTTCGACACCGTGCGCGCTCGCGCTCGTGAGGCGCCGCCGGAGCTCCGGATTCTTCGGCGAGACCTGGCGCAGGAAGATCTCGCCCATCGGCCTCGAGGCCTCGATCAGCTCGGCGAGCGCGCCCGCCTCCCGGGCGTCGAGCACGGAGCGGTCGTAGTCGATCGGGGTGCGCGGGAGTTTCGCGAGCTCCGCGGGGATGTCCGGGGCGAACCGGAGACCGGCGGGGCCGGCGAAGAGGAGGGTCCCCAGCAGTACGGCCGCCTTCACCCGCGGGAATCTAGCATTATCTTTGCAGGATGGGCGCGCGGGAGGTCCTCACGGAAACGACGCTGGATCGCGAGTTGCTCGCCGCCTGGTACGCGCGCAATCGCGAGCGTTCCGAGACGCTGTTCGACAGCGTGCACCCGGATGCCTACGCCTCGCGGCCGATCCCGCTGCGCAATCCGATCTGCTTCTACGAGGGACACATGCCGGCCTTCGCCGTGAACACGCTCTTGAAGCGCGGGCTCGGCGACGCCGCGCTCGACTCCGAGTACGAGGTGCTCTTCGAGAGAGGCATCGACCCGGAGGACGAGAAGGGCGTGCCCTCGCCCGGCTCACGGTGGCCCTCGCGCGACGAGATCCGCGCGTATGGAGACGCGGCGGACCGCGCCCTGCTCGACGCGTTCGCGCGCCGCGAGATCGCCGACCCGTCGAACCCGGTCCTCGCCAACGGCCTCGCGGTCTTCACCGTGCTGGAGCACGAGCCGATGCATCAGGAGACGCTCCGCTACATGTGGCACCGCCTGCCCTACGACCGGAAGCGCCGTCCGGAGGGCCTCCGCGCTCCGCAGACCGGCGCCGAGCCGCCCGCGCGGCGCGAGGCGCGCATCCCGGCGGGCACCGCGACGCTCGGCGCCGCTCCCGATCAGCCCTTCGGCTGGGACAACGAGCATCCGCGGCACCCGGTCGAGGTGCCTCCGTTCTCCGTCGACGTGCACAGCGTCACGAACCGCGACTTCCTGGAGTTCGTCGAGAGCGGCGCGTACGCGAGCGACGCGCTCTGGGACGAGGAGGGGGGCGCATGGCGGGATGCGAACGCGGTGCTCTACCCCCTCTTCTGGGAGCTCCATCGCGGACAGTGGTTCTGGCGCGGCATGTGGGACCTCGTGCCGCTCCCGATGGCGTGGCCCGTCTACGTCACGCAGGCGGAGGCGAGCGCATATGCGCGTTGGCGCGGGCGGCGCCTCATGACCGAGGCAGAGTTTCACCGGGCCGCGTTCGGAACGCCGGGCGGCGAGGAGCGGACGTTTCCGTGGGGCGACGCGGCGCCGGACGCGCTCCGGGGCCGGTTCGACTTCGCGGAGTGGGACCCGGCGCCCGCCGGCGCGCATCCCCGCGGGGCCAGCGCCTGGGGCGTGCACGACCTGGTCGGCAATGGATGGGAGTGGACGTCGACGGTATTCGCCGGGTTCGACGGCTTCCGCCCGATGGCGTCGTACCCGCAGTACTCGGCCGACTTCTTCGACGGGAAGCACTACGTGCTGAAGGGGGCCTCGCCCGCGACGGCGCGGGAGCTGATCCGCCCGAGCTTCCGCAACTGGTTTCGCGGGACGTACCCCTACATGTACGCGAAGTTCCGGACGGCTTCGTCGTGACGATCCCGGTCAGCGCGCAGCCGCCGCCCGCGGAGACGGTCCGCGACTTCGCGGACGAGGTGCGCCGCGACCTCGCCGCGACGCCGAAGCAGCTGCAGTCGAAGTACCTCTACAACGGCCTCGGATCGGCCCTCTTCGAGGCCATCTGCCACCTGCCGTGGTACCGCATCACGCGGGCCGAGGGACGCCTCCTCGCGCGGTTTGCGCCCGAGATCGTGGCGCCCGTCGGCGACCCGGTGACGCTGACGGAGCTCGGCTGCGGCAGCGGCGAAAAGCTCGCGATGGTCGCGGAGGCGCTGCGGGTGCGCCGGCGGCCCGTCGCGGTTCACCTGATCGACATCTCGCCTTCGGCGCTCGAGCTCTCGGAGCGCACGCTCGGCGCGCTCGAGCACGTCTCGGTCGTCGGTCACCGCGCGACGTACGAGGAGGGGCTGCGCCATGCGGCGCGACAACGCTCCGCGCGCGGCGCCATGCTCGTCCTGTTCCTGGGCTCGAACCTCGGCAACTTCGACCCGCCGGCGGCCCGCGGATTTCTCGATCAGATCCGCGCCTGTCTGCGGCCCGGCGACGGGCTCCTCCTCGGGGCGGACCTGGTGAAGCCCGAGGCCGAGCTGATGCTCGCCTACGACGATCCGCTCGGCCTGACCGCCGCCTTCAACAAGAACCTCCTGCTGCGCCTGAACACGGAGCTCCTCGCCGACTTCGACCTCCGCGCCTTCGACCACCGTGCCCTCTGGAACGCGGACGCGAGGCGCGTCGAGATGCACCTCGTCTCCCGCCGCGCCCAGACGGTCCGCATCCCGCGCGCGGGGATGGAGGTCTCCCTCTCCGAGGGCGAGGCGATCTGGACCGAGAGCTCCTACAAGTACGACGCGGCCGAGATCTCCGCGCTCGGCGAGGCGCGGGGCTTCCGCTGCCACGCGCAGTGGATCGACCCGGACGCCCATTTCGCGCTGACGCTGTTTTTGGTCGGCTGATTTCAGCCCGGAGGTGACGTTCCGTCGTCAGGGCGTCCCCGGGATCGACGTGTCGGCGCCGCCGCAAAAGCCGCTGCCGCCCGGGCTCGCGTAGGTCCGCCTCGTGCCGCCGATCGTGTCGACCAGATCGAGTGTGTAGGAAACGTTCGTCAACCCGCTCACGAAGAGCCAGAACGTCCCTGAGAGGGGCCGGCCGTCGATCATCTTCACGAAGACCTCGGGAGCGTGGGATCGCCGGTCAGGTCCGGAAGGCTGAAATAGCCGAAGCCGTCCGCCCGAGCGATCGCGCGGCCCGGGTGGCCTGGCCGGTGTGCGGGTTGGGGGCGGAGAGCGTGAGCTGAAAACGTCCCGAGACGAGCGACCAGCGTGTCCCCCTGCGCCTCGAGCGGCGGGAACGACGACGGCGGCGCCGTCCCGGGAAGGGTCGCGGCCGGAAACGCAGCGGTGTCCGCGCCGCCGCAATAGGGCGAATCGGGGTCGTTCTGGTACGAACGAATCGTCCCGGTGACCGTGTCCGTCACGGTCAGGATGTACCAGAGTCTGTCAGGCCATCGAAGAAGACCCAGTTGGCGTTCCAGGGGGGAATCTCGGCGTCGACCATCTTGAGGAGAATCTCGGGCAGGACGCGTCTCCCGTGAACATGAGGCAGACTGAAGTAGCCGAATCCGTCGGACTGGGGCACGGCGTGACCGGTGGCGAAGATGCCCGAGCGCGGGTCCCAGGAGCTGGGCGCGGACGCGGAAGCGAGAGCCGAGAAGGCAGAGCGTGTCGTCGGCGGACGGCACGGGTAGGACGGCGCCTCGGCGGCGAGCGCCATCTTCGTAGACGCCGGCGGAGTCGCCGCGTGGAGGATCTGGCCCGCGCGCGTCGAGCGCGATGGCGCGGACCTCCTGGCCCGGGAGTTGCGGCAGCGGCGCCCAGTGGGAGCCGGCATCGGTGCTGCGAAAGACCCCCAGCTCCGTGCCGGCGTAGATCGTGTCCGGGTTCACGGAGTCGACCGCGAGCGAGCTGATGATCGAGCCCGAGGCGAACGTGCCCGGCGTCCAGTGGGCGCCGCCGTTCGTCGAGCGATAGACCTGGGCCAAGGCCGCGTAGATGGTCTGGCTCGAGCGGGGATCGAAGGCGAGGCGTTGACCGTTTTCGCCGGTACCGGTCGGCGTCGAGGAAGTATTCGCCACGACAGCCCGCCGTCCCGGCTGCCGATGAGATCGTGGCCGGCCTGGACGGAGTAATAGCTGTAGACGAAATCGCCGGTCGCCGATGCCCGCGAACACGTTGTTCGCCGTTTGACGGGTCGACGATCAGCGAGGCGACCCGAGCTTTCGCCGAACGGCAATCGACGTCGATGCGCCAGTCCCGCCCCCCGTCCGCGCTCTTCCGAATACCTTCGTTCCCACTTGGGTCCTCCGGTTCCGCCGGCGTAGACCGTTCTGCGGGCGCGCGGGATCGATCGGCGAGCGCCGCGGTGGGACGAAAAGGTGAGCGTGAAGTGGGCGCCGCCATCCGGCTGACGAACATCCCCTGATCCGAGCCGGCGAACAGCGCGAGGCGTCGGTCGATCCAGAACGATGCGCGCAGCGTGCGGGCGTGCCCGGAAGGGCGCTCCAGGAACGCCCGCCGTCCACGCTCGTCTGCGACCCCGAGCGGGTGCCCGCGAAGAGACGGGACGGGTTCGCGTCATCGAGCGCGAGCGCGGTTGCGCGTCCCGAGCGAGGGCCAGGCCGTCGACCATCCCGGATCGTCTCGCGCCCGATCTGGGCTCGAAGGCGGCGCGCCCGCGAGACCTGCGGAGCGTGACGAGAGGATGTCCGCCGATCCTGCCGACGGTCTTGCTTCATGGCGCGTTCCTCCGTGTTGGGAGGCACGTTGACGCCGGCGAATCGCGAAGTCCTAGCGATTCGACACGGATTCGGCAGGTTTTGGACCCGGAGCGGATGGACGCTGCCGGAGACTCTATGGGCGGCCGCCGCTGGTCGAGGGCGGCGACGGCTGAACGGGCAGCACCGGCAGCGCCGGCGCCGGAGCCCTTGCAGCGCTCCTGCGTTGAGGCAGGGGAGGCAGGGTCGCCGATCCCTCCGACGGCCGGCGTCCGGCGCCTCCGGGGACGCCCGGCGCCGTCGGGTCGGCCAGCGACGGCGCCATGCGAAGCGGCTTCCACTGCGCTCCCGACGTCTCGCTCTTCAGCACGCCGAGGTGCGTCGCGGCGTAGAGCGTCGAGGGCGACCGCGGGTCGATCGCGAGCGCGGTCACGTAGAGGTCGTGCTTCAGCTCGGTCCAGGTGCGCCCGCGGTCCGAAGAGCGATAGATCGCGGCGGCAGTGCCCGCGTAGAAGGTTTCCGGCGAGCCGGGGTTCGTGACGAGAGTCATGATGTTCCAACTGCGCAAGCCCGTGTTGGTGGGCACCCACGTCAGTCCGCGATCCGCGCTCCGGAAGAGACCGTCATGCGTTCCCGCGAACATCTCGCCGGAGGCGGGGTCGAACGTGAGATTCCAGACGGTGCCGCGTCTGAGGCGACCCGAGGGACGCGCCCAGGTGGTGCCCGCGTCCGAGCTCCAGAAGATGCCCTCGCTGTTGGTGCCGACGAACACGCGGTCGGACTTCTGGGGATCGACGGCGATCACCGTGACCGAAACCGCCGACGTGGGCGCCGGGAGCTCGCGCCAGCTCTCGCCCGCGTCGTCGCTCCGGAAGACGCGGCCTGCCTCCGCGCCCGCGTAGAGGCCCCCGGTGCGGTGCGGATCGATCGCGATCGCGCCGACGTATCGCGCGTCGAGGCCGCGGTTCGCCTCGGTCCAGTGCTGGCCCGCGTCGAGGCTGCGGAACACGCCCGACGAGTTGGTCGTCGCATAGAGGTTCGAGGGCGTTGCGGGATCGACGGCGAGCGCGAGCACCGACTGGTCCCGGAGTCCCGCGCCCGTGCGGAGCCAGCTTTCGCCGCCGTCGGTCGTCTTGTACAGGCCGCGGCCGGTCGCGGCATAGAGAGTGGCGGGAGAGCTCGGGTCGAGGGCGAACGCGGTGACGAGTCCTCCTTCTCCCTGGAGCACGAAGCCGGGGCCCGCATCCTCCTGCGCGGCGGCAGCCATCGCGAGGAGGAAACTCGACGCCCACAGCCACGCCCGGTTCATGGAACGGCGATTCTCTCTCAGAACCATACGGACGGCGGGAGGCTTGGTTCTTTTTTCATCTGCGCCACTCCGTCCCAATGAGAAGGCGTGATTTCGCGCCGGGAGACGTCATCGACAACGCTTCCGATCCATTCGGTTGAACGGGTGCCCGGAAATCTCGGTCGGAACGTCCTGCGCGTGGGCGCCTCCTCCGCGCGCCATGATCATGTAGGCGCGCTCGAAAGTCGCAGCGGTTCGATACCTTTGCGCTAGCCGGCAGGACGTGACGCGCCTGCAGCCGACTTCTACCTTTTCGCCAGCGGCCGGACCGTGCGGCCGAACCTGGGGGTAGGATTTGTCGAGAGACCTCCATCCATGCGTCTTGGCTTCGACGATTGCGTGCTCGATTGCGACGCGCGCGAGCTCCTCCGCCATGGCCGGACCGTTCCACTGCCGCCCAAGGTCTTTCAGCTGCTCGAAACGCTCGTCCGCGCGCGCCCCAGGGCATTGTCGAAGACGGAACTGCACGAGGCGCTCTGGCCCGACACGTTCGTCTCCGACGCGAACCTCGCGAATCTCGTCGCGGACTTGCGGGAGGCGCTCGGGGACGATGCCCGTGATGCAAGGATCATCCGGACGGTCCAGCGCTTCGGCTATGCGTTCCAGGCGGAGGCGAATCCGTTGGGGCTGTCGGAAACGTCGGTCGTCCGCATTCCGACTCATCTGGGGCGACCGGGAGATCTCGCTCTGCGAGGGCGAAAACGTTCTGGGGAGAGACCGAGGAGCCGTCGCCTGGATCGACGTCTACAGCGTGTCGCGCCAGCATGCGAAGATCGTGGTCTCGGGAGACGAAGCGGTGCTCGAGGATCTCGGAAGCAAGAACGGCACCTTCGCGCGGGGCGTTCCCGTGCTCCGGCCCACCACGGTCGCCGACGGCGACGAGATCCGGATCGGCACGGCGGTCATGATTCTGCGCCGCTTCTCCGCCGCTGCCACGCAGACGGCGCGAACCCAGTGACGAACGCGTCGGACGCGCGGCGCAAGGGCGCCCGCGTCGGTCCCTACGAGATCGTCTCGCGCCTGGGCACCGGCGGCATGGGTGAGGTCTATCGCGCGCACGACGTCCGCCTCCGGCGCGACGTCGCGCTCAAGATGCTCTCGGAGGATCTCGCCGCCGACCGCCATCGCCTGAGGCGTTTCGAGCAGGAGGCCCGCGCGGCCTCGATGCTCAGCCATCCGAACATCGTGACGGTCTTCGAGATCGGCGAGGCGCAGGCCGGCGTCTACATCGCGATGGAGCTGATCGAAGGGCAGACGCTGAGACACCTTCTGAAACCGGGCGGTCTTCCGGTGCGGAAGCTGCTCGATCTTGCGGCGCAAATTGCGGAGGGGCTCGCCTGCGCTCACCAGGCGGGCATCGTGCATCGGGACCTCAAACCCGACAACGTCATGGTCACCGCGGAGGGACTCGCGAAGATCCTGGATTTCGGCCTCGCGAAGCTGACGCGTTCGCCGCTCGAGCGGGGTGCGGCGCCGGACGAGGGCACCCTGCCACTGCCCACGCAGCCCGGCGTCCTCATCGGCACCGTGCGCTACATGTCGCCGGAGCAGGCCGGTGGGTCGAATGCCGGCTTCCGATCGGACCAGTTCGCCTTCGGATCGATGCTGTACGAGATGGCGACCGGCCTCCCGGCCTTCGAGCGCCACACCACCGTGGACACCCTGGCGGCGATCCTGCACGACGAGCCCGAGCCGATCGCCTCGTCGAACCCGCGCGTGCCAGCCCCTCTTCGCTGGATCATCGAGCGCTGCCTCGCCAAGGACGCCAGGAATCGCTACGCCTCGACCGAAGACCTGGCCCGAGACCTCACACTGCTTCGGGGACATCTCTCCGATCTGAGCAGCCAGCCGCCGGGACTCGCGGCCGCGCCGCGGCGGCGAGGGGTCGGGCGGCTGGCCGCCGTGGCGGCCGTGCTCGCGTTCGGACTCCTCGGCGGACTCGCCTTGAACCTCCGTCGCGGAAGGAGTGAGCCTCCCCGTTTCCACCAGTTGACGTTTCGCAACGGCCATGTCGAGTCCGCTCGCTTCGCCCTCGACGGGCAGACCGTCGTGTACTCCGCCTATTGGGATGGCCGGCCGATCGAGATCTTCCTGGGCCGGAGCGATGGTCCGGAGTTCCGTCCCGTCGGAATGCCCGGAGCCGACATTCTCGCCGTATCGACGTCGGGAGAGATGGCGCTGTCGCTCCGTCGGCGCTGGTTCGAACCGTTCAAGCTCATCGGCACACTCGCCCGTCTCGGAATTGCGAGCTCCGGCGCTCCGCGCGAGGTTCTCGAGGACGTCTTCTGGGCGGACTGGTCTCCGGACGGGCGCGACCTGGCGATCGTGCGGCAGGTCGGAGGGAAGAGCCGCCTCGAGTACCCGATCGGAAAGGTGCTTTACGAGGAAAAGGCCGGCTACATCAGCCATCCTCGCGTCTCCCGGGATGGGCAGCGCGTGGCGTTTCTCGATCATCCCGCTGTGGCCGACGACGCCGGAGGAGTCGCCGTGGTCGACCGGGCGGGCAACCCGAAGACGCTCGTCACCGCATTTGCGGCGGTGTGGGGCCTCGCGTGGTCGCCGGACGGGAGCGAGGTTTGGTTCACGGGCGCGCCCACCGGGATTGCGCGCGCCCTCTATGCCGTGGATCTTTCGGGCCGCCAGCGCGTCCTGGCCCGGGTGGCGGGCTCGATCCGGCTCGACGACGTGGCGGCTTCCGGCCGCGTTCTGCTGACGCACGAGCACATCAAGCAGCGCCTCATGGCGCTTGCCCCGGGCGAGACGCGGGAGCGGGACCTGTCCTGGCTCGACTATTCGCTGGCCGAAGCGATTTCCCCGGACGGACGGGAGGTCCTGTTCGTCGAAGGCGGTGAAGGCGGAGGCCCGGGCTATTCGGCCTTCCTCCGCCGCACCGACGGCTCGCCGGCCATCCGTCTGGGAGAGGGGGACCCGCTCAGCCTGTCGCCGGATCGCCAATGGGTTCTGGCCATCGTCGAAACGGCGGGCGCGCCGCGGTTCGTGCTGTACCCGATCGGCCCCGGCGAGCCCCGGCCGCTCCCCAACGACCGCCTGCGGGTCATCGGGGGGGACTTCATGCCGGACGGAAAGCGCATCCTCTTCTGGGGGCGAGAACAGGGCCACGGCGTCCGCCTCTACCTCCAGGACCTCGCCGGCGGAATGCCGCGCGCGATCTCGCCGGAGGGCTTCCGGGGGTACGCTCACGGCATCTCCCCGGACGGGAAGTTCGTCACGGTCATCGGGCCTCGCGACGGCATCTTTCTCTACCCCGTCGAGGGCGGCGAGCCGCGCGAGCTCACGATGTTCACCGAGGACGACGCCCCCGGCGGCTGGAGCGCAGACGGCCGCTTCCTCTACGTCGTCGGCGCGGGAGGCCGGCCCAGGAAGGTGGATCGGATCGAGATGGCGACGGGGAAGCGCGAAGCCTGGAAGGAGCTCGCGCCGGACGATCCCGAGGGATCGGCCACCGCGATCCGCCTGACCCCGGACGGCCGCTATTACGCGTACACCTACCGGCGCGACGAGTCCGACCTCTACCTGGTCGACGGGCTGAAGTAGCCGCGCGTAACTTCTCCGGCGCCCGCGGCGTTCACACGTAGGGAGGCCGTGTCCCGACCTCGGTATCGTCCCGTATTAATACCGATTTGACCCCCGAAAACGGCCGGTGGTACCGTGCCGCGGCTCCCGACAGGAGGTGTTTCCTTGAAGCGTCTCGCTGCTTTCGTCTGCCTGCTCGGCCTCGCGATTCCGGCGCTCCCCGGCGAGGAGCGCGTCGACTACGACATGGTCACGAAGCTTCGCCTCGAGGAGTTTCACCACTCGCAGGTCATGGAGACGGCGAGCGAGCTCATGGACCGGATCGGCCCGCGCCTGACCGGCTCGCCCCAGATGAAGGAGGCGAACGACTGGACGCGCTCGAAATTCGCCGAGTGGGGGCTCTCGAACGCCCACCTCGAGTCGTGGGGTCCGTTCGGCCGCGGCTGGTCGTATCAGGCCTGCGCGATCCGCATGACGGCGCCCGACCACGCCGAGCTCCTCGCGCTGCCGGTGGCGTGGACGGCGTCGACAAACGGAACGGTCCGGGGCGCGGCGATCCGCCTCAACGTGAAGTCGAAGGACGAGCTCGAGAAGCTCAAGGGCCAGTATGCCGGAAAGATCGTCTTCTACGGCGAGGTCAGCGGCCCTCGAAGCCGCGCGACAAGGCCGAGATCGAGCGCTTCGACGAGAAAGACCTGGAGAAGGAAGCGCAGTACGAGATGCCCGGCGGTCCTCCGCGCTACAACCGCGAGGAGTACATGAAGCGCCGCGAGCTGCGGCGCGCCGTGGATGCGTTCCTGAAGGACGAGAAGCCGCTCGCGGTCGTCGACGACGGCCGCGGCGACTACGGCACGCTCGCCCTCCAGGGACTCGGCGAGGACTGGAAGGTTTCGCACCCGATCCCGGCGTATCCCCAGCTCTCGATGGAATCCGAGCACTTCGGCCGGGTCACGCGGCTCCTCGACCGCAAGGTTCCCGTCGAGATCGAGATGGACGTGAAGACGACGCTCGTCGACCAGGACCAGATGCAGTGGAACACCGTCGCCGAGATCCCCGGCACCGACAAGAAGGACGAGGTCGTCATGCTCGGCGCCCACCTCGACTCCTGGCACGGCGGGACCGGTGCGACCGACAACGGCGCGGGCTCGGTCGTGTGCATGGAAGTGGTGCGCCTCCTGAAGGCGTTGAACGTCCATCCGCGCCGGACGATCCGCGTCGCCCTGTGGAGCGGCGAGGAGCAGGGGCTCTACGGCTCGCGAGCCTACGTGGACCAGCACTTCGCCTCGCGCCCGAAGCTGACGAAGGAGGAAGAGGAGCTTCCCTGGTACCGGCGCAAGGAGAAGTGGCCGCTGACCCTGAAGCCGGAGTTCTCGAAGCTGTCGGTCTACTTCAACCTCGACAACGGCTCCGGCAAGATCCGCGGGGTCTACGCCGAGGAGAACTCGGCCGCCGCCGCGATCTTCCGGACCTGGCTCGAGCCCTTCCACGACCTCGGCGCCACGACCGTGACGCTCAACCGGACGGGAGGCACCGACCACGAGTCGTTCGACCAGGTGGGTCTCCCGGGCTTCCAGTTCATCCAGGACCAGCTCGACTACGAGACCCGGACGCACCACACGAACATGGATCTCTACGAGCGCCTGGTGAAGGAAGACCTCATGCAGGCCTCGGTCGTGATGGCGTCCTTCGTCTACGACGCGGCGATGCGTGACGCGATGTTCCCGCGCAAGCCCGTGCCGAAAGAGGAGCCGACCAAGACGGAGAAGCCCGCCGACGAGGCCGCGAAAGCCGAGAAGGCGCCGGCCCCGACGCCCACGCCTGGGCCGAAATAGCGGGCCTCGTCGGCCGGGGCTTTGCTAGGATGTCGGGACTCTGACCGACATGGCCATCACGCGCCGACAGAACCTGGTTACCCTCGCCCTCGCGATCGCCGCGGCGGCGTCCGCAGCTTTCGTCGCCGCGCAGTCGGCCCGCGACGTGACGGAGACCTCGCGGCCTCTCCGTCTGCTCCGGAGCTGGGAGGAGACGGTCAAGCTGGCCGGCGGCGCGGAGACGCCCCGGCGCGTCGAGGTCCTCTTCGACTACGAGAAGGGCGTCGGCTACGAGGCGTACTCGACGATCGAGGGGGAGCCGCTCGGCCGCAAGACGCTCGGTCCCGGCCACCCGGCGCCCTCGCAGGTCGAGATCGAGGAGGCCTTCCAGATCGTGCGCGACGATCCCGAGTTCTCGCGCCTCTTCAAGCGCTTCAAGGTCGTCTTCGAGGGCGGGTTCATCTTCACGGAGCAGCTCGGCCGGCCGTGCGGCCCGGGGAGCCGCTGCCTGCGCGTGTTTCTCTTATCCTCCGACCGCGCCGGAACCATCCGGCAGGTGGTGGTCGATCTGGCGAAGCAGCGCGTCGCCTACGACGATTTCGCGCCGGGCGCGTCGATGGGGAGGGCGCGGTGAAGGCGGGACGCGCCCTCGGTCTCGCGCTCGGCGTGCTCGCCGCCGCCGCGATCGCCGGCGCCGATCCGGTCTCGCCTCTGTCCACGTGCCCGGCCTGTCCGGGGAGCACGTGCTACGGACCCCAGACCATCTCCTGGCCCACCGGGAGTCCCGTGTGGCAGATTTCGTGGCTGCGTCCCTGCGAGAGCAGCGGCTCGAACGGGTCGGCGCTCGAGATCCGCGACGTCTCCTACAACGGCCACATGGTGCTGAAGCGCGCCCACGTTCCCATGCTGAATGTGCAGTACGTCCAGACGAGCTGCGGCTGCGACTGCTACCGCGACTGGGAGTACCAGCAGGACTTCTTTTCGGCCGTCAACATCATCACGCCGCACCTGCTCGCCGAGCCGAACGTGCCCGCCCAGACCGTCTGCGACGTCGGCGGCGGACAGGACGTCTGTCAGCAGGGCCAGCCGAACTGCTTCGACGGCGTCGCCGTGGAGAGCTACGTCGACCGGCTGGTGCTGACGACACAGTTCGAGGCCGGCTGGTACCGGTACACGATGCGCTGGCGCTTCTACCTCGACGGCCGCATCGAGCCGGTCTTCGGATTTTCGGCCGTGTCGGCGGGATGCATCAGCTGCACCCACAAGCATCACGCCTACTGGCGCTTCGACTTCGACATCGACGGCGCGGTGCCGAACATCGTCACCGAAGGGCCGAACCCCGCCCCGGGCGAGTCGCCGAGCCGACCGGGCCCACGACCCCGCATCGTCACGCTCGGCAACGAGACGATGCGCCTCGTCGATTACCCGGGCATCACCTGGTCGGTGACCGATCCGGCGGCGCACCGGGGATACCGCCTCGTCCCGGGGGTGGAGACGAGTCTTCCGGCGGACGGCTTCTCGGAGGGCGACCTGTGGGCCGTGCGCTACCACGCCAACGAGATCGACGACGGCCACGGGCTCGGCAACTGCCCGGTCGATTTTTCGCCCTGGATGAACAACGAGAGCCTCAACGGGGATGTCGTCCTCTGGTATCGCTCCGGCTGGGTGCACGTCGGGGGCGACCTCGCCGACTGCGATCCGGTCGGGCCGACGCTGTATCCCGTCGGTGACTGGTCCCCATAGCGTCCGGGTCACCGAAGTTCCTTTTGTGCCGGGGCTGTGTCGGGGCGGGGCTTGTCCCCGCCCGCGGGCGGCCGCTCAGAACCTTTGCATCGCCGGGTCGTAACCGACAGCACCGGGAGGCGCCCGCCTCCCATCTTCCTCGGGAGGAAAGCGCCATGAGAATTCGATTCGCCGTCGTCCTGCTCGCGATCACGGCGCTCTGCGTCGCCCAGACGGACGAGATCAAGCCCAACGAGAACCTCGTCATCGAAGGCGTGCCGCCGATTCCGGCGTCGCTCGCGGAGAAGGTCGGCCGGTACACGGACTTCCGCTCGGCCGGCTTCTCCTCCTGGCATCCGACCCGCCACGAGATGCTCATCGCGACGCGCTTCGGCAACGTGACCCAGGCCCACCGCGTCCTGTTCCCCGGCGGCGCGCGCACCCAGCTGACGTTCTTCCCCGACCGCGTCTCCGGCGCGAAGTTCGACCCGAAGACGGGAGACTCCTTCATCTTCTCGAAGGACGTGGGCGGCGGCGAGTTCTTCCAGTTCTACCGCTACGACTTCTCCGACGGCAGCGTGACGCTCCTGACGGACGGCCGATCGCGCAACACCGGCGCCCGCTGGTCGAACGCCGGCGCCTCGATCGCCTACGGCTCGACGCGGCGCAACGGCAACGACGTCGACGTGTACGTCCAGAATCCGAAGGACCCGAAGACCGATCGACGGGTCGTCGAGCTCCAGGGCGGCGGCTGGGAGGTCGCCGACTGGTCTCCCGACGACGCGAAGCTGCTCGTCGTCGAGGAGGTCTCGGTCAACGAGACGTACCTGTGGCTCGTCGACGTCGCGTCGGGGGCGAAGACCGAGCTGACCCCGCGCGGCAAGGAGAAGGTCGCCTACCTGAATGCCCTCTTCGCGCGGGACGGCCGGAGCCTGTACGTGACGACGGATCGGGGATCGGAGTTTCAGCGGCTGGCGCGCATGGACCTCGCGACGAAGAGGGTCGAGTTCCTCACCCCCGATGCGGCCGACGTCGAGGACGTCGACCTGGCGCTCGACGGCCGAACACTCGCCTACACGACCGACGAGAAGGGCGTGAGCGCGATTCACCTCATGGACACGGCCTCGCGGCGCGAGCTGCCCGCTCCGAAGCTGCCGCTCGGCGTGGTGTCGGGCCTCCGCTGGCACCGGGACGGAACCGTCGTCGGCTTCACGATGGAGACCGCGCGGGGGAGCTCGGACGCGTATGCCTGGGACGTTCATGCCGGCAAGCTCGAGCGGTGGACCACGAGCGAGCTCGGGGGCCTCAATCCCGAGCGATTCATCGAGCCGGAGCTCGTCACCTGGAAGAGCTTCGACGGCCGCGACATCACGGGATTCCTGTATCGCCCCGACCCGGCGCGATTCCCGGGAAAGCGGCCGGTGATCGTCGAGATCCACGGCGGGCCCGAGGGGCAGGCGCGCCCCGACTTTCTCGGCGCCTGGAACTACGCCGTCAACGAGCTCGGCGTCGCGGTCATCCTGCCCAACGTCCGCGGCTCGACGGGCTTCGGCAAGACGTTCTCGCTCCTCGACAACGGGCTCCTTCGCGAGGGCTCCTACAAGGACATCGGCGCGCTCGTCGACTGGATCGCCGGGAGACCCGAGCTCGACGGCGGCCGCATCATGGTCAACGGTGGGAGCTACGGCGGCCACATGGTTCTTGCCGTCTCGTATCTCTACAGCGACCGCCTCCGATGCGCGATCGACGTCGTCGGACCGTCCAACCTCGTGACGTTCCTCGAGCATACGTCCGGCTATCGCCGGGATCTCCGCCGCGTCGAATACGGCGACGAGCGCGAGCCGAAGATGCGCGCCTTCCTCGAGCGGACGGCGCCGATGACCAACGCCGAGAAGATCCGGAAGCCCCTCTTCGTCATCCAGGGCTTCAACGACCCGCGCGTGCCGCGTTCGGAGTCCGAGCAGATGGTGGCGCGGATCCGCCAGGTGGGCACACCCGTCTGGTACCTCATGGCGAAGGACGAGGGGCACGGCTTCGCCAAGAAGTCGAATCGCGACTACCAGTTCTATGCGGAGATTCTCTTCATCCAGCGGTTCCTGCTCGGAAACGGATGACCTCGAAAAAGTGACTGAGCTGCACACTTTCGAGTGCAATCCGCGATTCCCGCGCTGGAGATGATGTCGCTGACGACCGAAAACTGCATCTCGAGCAAGTTTTCGTAGTCACTCGGTCGCCCGCGTCTGGTACCCTTTGCGGCATGGACAAAGCCGACACCGCCTGGCTGCTGGTTTCGACGGCCCTCGTCCTCCTGATGACTCCCGCGCTCGGTTTTTTCTACGGAGGGCTCGTCCGTTCGAAGAACGCCCTCAACACGATGATGATGAGCGTCGCGTCGCTCGGGTTCGTGGGCGTGGGCTGGGCGCTGGTCGGCTACTCGATCGCGTTCGCGCCCGGAACGGACTTCGCCGGCGGCTTCTCGAGGCTGCTGCTGAAGGGCGTGGGTCTCGAGCCCCAGGGCACCGTGCCGCAGCTCCTGTTCATGGCCTTCCAGGGAACGTTCGCGATCATCACGGCGGCGCTGATCTCGGGCGCGATCGTCGAGCGGATGCGCTTCGGTCCGTACCTCGCCTTCCTCACGCTCTGGGGACTCGTCGTGTACGCGCCCGTCGCGCACTGGGTTTGGGGCGGCGGCTTCCTCGGGCGGCTCGGCGCGCTCGACTTCGCGGGCGGCACCGTCGTCCACATCAATGCCGGCGCGGCGGCGCTCGTGGCGGCGCTGGTGCTCGGGCCTCGGAAGGACTACGCCCGCCAGGCCGTGCTGCCGCACAACGTGCCGTTCACGCTGCTCGGCGCGGGTCTCCTGTGGTTCGGCTGGTTCGGCTTCAACGGCGGCAGCGCGCTCGCCGCGAGCGGGCCCGCGGCGCTGGCGTTCGTCAACACGATGTTCGCGCCGGCGGCGACGCTCGTCGTCTGGACGCTCCTCGACTTCGCGCGCACGGGCCGCGCGACCGCGGTGGGCGCGGCGACGGCGGCGGTCGTCGGGCTGGTCGCGATCACGCCGGCGGCCGGCTTCGTCAGCCCCATCTCGGCGATCCTCCTCGGCGGCGTCGCCGCGTTCCCGAGCTACTTCGCGCTTCAGTACCGCGCGCGCACGCGCCTCGACGATTCGCTCGACGTCGTCGCGGCGCACGGCCTGGGCGGCACGGTCGGCGCGCTGCTGACCGGCGTCCTCGCCCAGAAGGCCTGGAACGGGACCGCCGACGGCCTCCTCTTCGGCAACCCGCGCCAGCTCGCGATCCAGGCCGCGAGCGTGCTCGCCGTCGCCGCGTACAGCGGCGCCGCGACGTTCGGGCTCCTGAAGCTCGTCGGCGTCTTCGCGCCGCTCCGCGCGGCCGCGCGCGAGGAGGGCCTCGGCCTCGACGTCACGCAGCACGGCGAGGAGGCGTACGCCCGCGGCGAGGGCGCCATCCTCGTTCTGCCGGAGACGCTGGCCCCGAGCCTCGGCCTCCCGGCGGCGGTCCCCGAGGCGGCCGTCCCTGGCCGAGCGAGGGCGTGGATCCCCATGCGACTTCCCCTCTCATGTCGGTTGGCCCGCGCAGCGGGCCGCCAGGAATCCGAGTCCCCGTGAAACTGGTCGTCGCCATCGTCCGCCCCGAGAAGCTGCCCGAGGTCCTCGAGGCGCTCTTCCGCGCGGACGTGCGCGGCCTGACGCTGCATCGCGTCGAGGGCCACGGGGGAGAGACCGAGCGCGTCGAGACCTACCGGGGCACGACGGTGAAGATGGAGCTCTCCGAGAAGGTGCGCCTCGAGATCGGCGTCTCCGACCACTTCGTCGAGCCGACGGTCCGCGCGATTCTCACCGCCGCGCGCACGGGCTCGGTCGGCGACGGCAAGGTGTTCGTCCTGCCCGTCGAGAAGGTCTACCGGATCCGCACCGGCGAAGAGGACCAGGCCGCGGTCACGCCCGTCGCGTCCTGACGGCGAGCTCCTACTCCCTTCCGGCCACGACCTGGCCGTGGTTGAGCAGCGCCACGAGCGCGACGCCGCCGATCACGTTGCCGAGGATCGCCGGCGCGAGGAATCCTCCCGCGATCTGTCCGAGCGGCGCGTCTCCCGCCCACACCCGTGCGAAGGCGTCGACGGAGCCCGCGATGGAGTGGCGGAAGCCGAGCGCCGAGATGGGGGCCGTGGTGAGCCACACGATCGTGATCTGCGCCCCGGTCGCGTGCGTGGCGGCGACGAGCCAGGCCATGAGAGCGACGAGCCATCCGGCGAAGATCGCGAGGTAGAAGACGCGGCCGAAGCCGCCGGAAGTCGTCTCGCGCGCGTGAGCGAGCAGGGCGGAGTACACCGGAGTGGAAAGGAGGTCGGTCCGGGCGATGGCGAGCGCGATCAGGGCGGATCCGGCGAGGTTGGAGGCGAGCACGATGCCCCAGAGCCGCAGGACCTTCCGGACCGTTTCGGCCGAGGGCTCCTCGAGCATCGGCAGAACCGGCTCGAGCGTGTTCTCGGTGAAGAGCTGAGCGCGCGCCAGAACGACGAACAGGAACCCGAGAGGATAGGCGGCGGCCCGGGCGGCATGAGCCAGGTGCGGGGGGGCGAGGGAGGCGAGAAAGGCGCCGCCGAGCGAACTGAACGCGATCGTCAGCCCGGCGCCGAGCCCGGACCAGCCGAGCGCCGCGAGAGGGCGCCGCAGCTCCTTCCGCGCGTCCACCAGGACGTTCTCGTGGATCTCCTCGGCGGAGGCCCGCGTCCCCGTGCCGCCCGGTTTCTTGGCCGACTCCGCCGCCGCGTTCTTGCTCATGCCGCCTTCCTAGCAAGAGCGCTGCCGGATTCCGATGCGACGGCCGAGGGGCTACTCGACGATCGCCTCGGCCTCGATCTCGACGAGCATCGCCGGGTCGATGAGCCGCGAAACCTCGACCATCGTGGACGCGGGGCGGATCCGTCCGAAGAGCTCGCCGTGCGCGCGGCCAATCGCCTCCCAGTCGCCGATGCGGGTCACGAAGATCCGCGTGCGGACGACGTCCTCGAGCCGCGCGCCGGCTCCCTCGAGCGCCGCGCGAACGTTCTCGAGCGGACGGACGGCCTGGGCGTACGGGTCGCCCGATCCGACGATGCCGCCGTCCGGCCCCGTGGCGGTGGTGCCGGAGACGTGCACCACGTTGCCGACGCGAACGGCTCGCGAGTACCCGACGACCGGCTCCCAGGGCGCGCCGCTCGAGACGTTGCGCCGCGTCGTCACCGTTGCCTCGCCTCCGGCCGAGCCGCGCTGAGGTAGCGATCCTGGAGGTCCTGCCAACCCGGCTGGGCGAGGTAGCGGCGCAGGACTTCGTCGATCGGGTCCCTCAAAGCACTCCCGTCGGGCAGAGGGAAGGCGAGGATCTGGTGGTCGAACGTCGAGTCGAGGACCTCGAGATCGCGGCGCCTGTCGCGCTGCACGTAGTAGTCGAGGACCGTCACGTCCCAGACGACGGCGGCCACCTCGCCGTCGCGCAGCCCGTCGAGAGCCTTCGGAATGGACGCGTAGACGCGGTGCCGGATGCGCTCGTGGCGGAGCAGCTCGCCGACCGCCGCGCCCTCGACCGTGCCGACCGTGCCGTTGCGCAGGGTCGACGCATCGACCACCCGGCCGAACTCCGCGACGGCGAGCTTGGCAGTCACGAACGCCGGTGAACGCCGTGACGAGGATGAGGCTGATCGACATCCAGAGGAGGCCGATGAGGCGGCCCCAGAACGTGACGGGGACCTTGTCCCCGTATCCGACGGCCACGGTCGTCACGCCCGACCACCAGATGCCGTCCCCGATGCCCGGAAGAGCGCGGCCCGCGAACTGCGCGTTGCGCCGCCGCTCGAGCAGCCACATGAGGACGCCGGAGATGAAAACCAGCAGGACGATGCCGAGATAGAGGCGCAGCGCGGTCGGCGTCGCGAGGGCGCGCGCGACCGTGATCCAGCGTTCCTCGTCGGCGCCCCGGCGCACGGCGATGCCGGTCCGGGCGTGGAGGAACCCGTGGCTGAAGTCGATCGTCCGCTCGCGGTCGATCGTGATCGCGAACGGCGCCACCGCGACGTCGAGGCGGTCGTGCGCGAGATCGTCCATGATCGTGTCGGCGTTCGCTTCGCCGAAGCGGTAGGAGATGTTCAGCTCGCTCGCGACTTCCTTCCAGAGCTCGACGAGGAGGCCCCGCCACTCGCCGTTCTCCGTTCGCCACGTGTAGGGCGGCGCCTCGAAGATGCCGACGCGCCACGTGCGGTTCCCGAGACGGGACGCCTCCGGCGGCGGTGCGGCTCCGGCGGTCGCCGCCGCGAGTGCGAGCAGGACGGCCGCGAGCGCCGCCGGAACGCGCGTCATCGCTCGAGGTACGTGTACCGGGGGAAGACTTCCTCGAAGTCCTTGAAGATCGCGCGCGCCTCTTCCTTCTTCAGCGGACGGCCCGCGACGCGGCGCAGCTGGCGGTCGATCGAGTCGAGGATCTCCGTCCGATCGTAGTTCATGTACTCGAGCACGCGCTGGCACGACTCGCCCGGGAGGACGTCCACGACGTGCGAGCGCCCCTCCTCGTCGACCGTCACCAGCACCTCGTTGGCCTCGCCGAAGAGATTGTGGAGGTCGCCGAGCACGTCCTGGTAGGCGCCCATGAGGCAGACGCCCAGGTAGTACGGCTCGCCGTGGCGGAGCGGATGGAGCGGCAGCGTCTCCTTGATGTCGCGCAGGTCGATGAACTTCTCGATCTTCCCGTCGGAATCGCACGTGATGTCGGCGAGCGTGCCGAACTCGGTCGGCCGCTCGTTCAGCCGATGAATCGGCAGGATCGGGAAGAGCTGGTCGATCGCCCAGATGTCCGGCAGCGACTGGAACACGGAGAAATTCAGGACGTACTTGTCCGACAGCATCGTCTCCATGTCCTCGAACTCCTCCGGCACCTCCTTCAGGTTCTTCAGGTCCCGGTGGATCCTTTCGCAGATCTGCCAGAAGAGGATCTCGCCCTTCGACCGGTCCTCGAGCGAGAGGTGGCCGAGATTGAAGAGCGTGAAGAGCTCCTCCTTGTACTGCTGCGCGTCGTGGTAGCTCTCGCGAAGCGTCTTCGCGTTGACGGTGTCGTAGACCGACGCGAGCTCCTGCAGCACGGTCGGGTCCGAGGGCGTGACGCGCACGCGGCGCCCGCTCTCGATCCGGTCGGCGACGTCGAGGACGTTGGTGACGAACACCGAGTGGTACGCGGTCACGGCGCGGCCGGACTCCGTCACGAGCACGGGCGGCGGAACCTTCTCCTCGTCGCAGATCTGCTTGACGGTGTAGACGACGTCGTTCGCGTACTCCTGGACGGAGTAGTTCATCGAGGAGTCGAAGGCGGTCTTCGAGCCGTCGTAGTCGACGCCGAGGCCGCCGCCGAGGTTGAGGTACTGGATGGGCACGCCGAGGGCCCGGAGCTTCGCGTAGACGCGGCCCGCCTCGCGGATCGCCTCCTTGATCTTGCGGATGTCGGTGATCTGCGAGCCGATGTGGAAGTGGAGCATGACCAGGCTGTCGAGCATCTTCCGGGAGCGGAGGATCTTGACGGCCTCGAGCATCTCGGGCGTCGTGAGGCCGAACTTGGCCGCCTCGCCGCCGGACTTCGCCCACTTGCCGGAGCCCCGCGCGTAGAGCTTCGCGCGCATGCCGATCAGGGGACGCACGCCCCGGTCGCGGGCGACCTTCAGGATGCGCTCGAGCTCCGAGACCTTCTCGAGGATGAGCACGACCTTCTTCTTCATCCGCACGGCGTTCAGCGCCATGCGGACGAACACCTCGTCCTTGTAGCCGTTGCAGGTGATGAGGCAGTCGGGACCGAGGTCCGCGGCGATCGCGGCGAGCAGCTCCGGCTTCGAGCCCGCCTCCAGGCCGTAGCCGTAGCGCCGGCCGGCCTCGACGATGTGGTCCACGACGACCCGCTTCTGGTTGACCTTGATGGGAAAGACGCCGCGGAACACGTTGCCGTAGCCGTACTCGTCGATGGCGCGGGCGAACGCGTCGTTCAAGTTCGAGACGGCCGAGGAGAGGATCTGCGGAAACCGAATGACCATCGGGGTCGAGATCCCGCGCGCCGCGACCTCGTCGACGATCTGCTTGAGCGCGACGCCGCGGCCCGCCTCGCGCGTCGGACGCACGACGAGGTCGCCGTCCTCGGAGACGTGAAAGAAGCCCTTCCCCCAGTTCGGGATGCCGTAGAGAGTCGCCGCGTCGGCGAAACGCCGCGCCTCGAGACGCGACCGCGCGCCCGACGTCGGGCGGGGGCGGCGGATCGGTCGGGCGCTGGCCACGCGCGAATGCTAACCCACGGCGCCCGGAAGCGAGCTAGATTCCGCCGCCGTCGAATCCCTTTCGATCGCGGTCGGTCCCCGGCGTTTTCCGCGGCACGTCTTCCTCCTCGGGCGAGACGATTCGTCCCGTGCCGCCGGCGCGTCCGTCCGCGCTCTCGCGGTCGCGGCGGCGCTCCTCGGTGACGTCCTCGCCCGTGGGGAGAGGCTTTCCGCCGGCGCGGGCCTTTCGACCCGCGATCTCGTCGCGCGCCACGATCACTCCTTCACGTCCTGGCCGAGATCCTCCAGCGCCTCTCCGACCTTGCGCCGCGCGCGCCCGAGACCCTCCCGAACGGCGCCTTCGGACCGCTCGTCGGCGCCTTCCTGCTCGAGGTCCTTGTTCCCCGTGACGATTCCTCCCGCCTCCTTGACGCGGCCCTTCACGTTCTCCAGCTTTCCTTCGCGTTCGTCGCTGTTCATGGCAGTCCTCCTGGACGCCGGAGATTGCAGCTTCCGTGCCGGAAGGGGCGCCTGTGATTCGCACCCCCGGGGTTGCTCGCCCTGGGTCTGCGAGGGGCGGCCCTTATGAACGCCCGCGGGCGGGCAAGCCCCGCCCCTACAAACGCCGATCGATATGGAGACGGTTGATTAGCGGCGTGCGGGCAGGAGCTCGATCGCCGCGATCGTCAGCGCGGCGGCGCCGGTCTTCAGCGTCGGCTCGGGGTCGGGGGCGAACAGCGACGAGTGGAGTCCCGGCAGCCTGGTGGCGTCGCCGTGCGCCGCCTCGAACTTCGAACGGGGCGTCGCGCCCAGCCAGAACTCGAGAGAGGGCGCGCCCGCCGCGCGGCCGAACTGACCGAAGTCCTCGGCTCCCATGACGGGGGGAAGCTCCTTCACGCGATCCTTGCCGAAGGCGTTGCCGAGTGCCTGCGCCACGCGGCGCGTCAGCTCCGGATCGTTGTAGGTGGCGTCGTAGCCGAGCTGGGTCCGGACGAGCGGCTCCCTGGGCGCGCCGGCGGCCGTGGCCTCCGCCTTCGCGATCCGCTCGATGGCGGCGAGCGTGCGCCGCCGAACGTCCTCCTTGTACGTGCGGACCGTCAGCCCGAGCCTGACCTCGTCGGGGATGATGTTGCTCTTCGTGCCGCCGTGAATCGTCCCCACCGTGACCACGACCGGGTCGAGCGGATTGTTCTCGCGGGCGACGACCGTCTGCAGGGCGAGCACGGTGCGCGCGGCGATGACGATCGGATCGACGGCGTTCTGGGGCGCCGATCCGTGGCCGCCGCGCCCGTAGATCGTGATGTCGACGGTATCGGAGTTGGCCATCGAGAACCCGGGCGTGTAGCCGATCTCTCCCGCCGGGAGCCGGGCGTCGTCGTGGAGGGCGATCGCGAAATCGGGCTTCGGAAAACGGGAGAGAAAGCCGGCGCCGAGCATCGCCCTCGCGCCATCGCCGCCCTCCTCGCCCGGCTGGGCGACGAGGACCAGCGTTCCCCGCCAGAATTTTTTCCCTCTGGCGAGGAGCGCCGCGGCGCCGACGAGCGACGTCATGTGCACATCGTGGCCGCAGGCGTGCATCACCGGCACCGTGTCGCCCGCGTCGTTCTTCACGCGGACGGTCGAGGCGTAGGGGAGTCCCGTCTTCTCCTCGACCGGCAGCGCGTCCATGTCGGCGCGGATCAGGAGCGTCGGCCCCTTGCCGTTCTTCAGGACGGCGACGACGCCGAAGCCGCCGACGTGGTCGGTGACCTCGTAGCCGAGCGCGCGGAGGCGATCGCCCACCTTCGCGGAGGTGGTCTCCTCGTGCAGCGACAGCTCCGGATGGCGGTGCAGGTCCTGGTAGAAGGCGGCGAGGTCCGGATACAAGGCGTCGACCGGCGCGATCGCCGGGGAACCCGAGGCCGCGGGCAGCGCGAGCAGGCTCGCGAGAGCGGGAATCGCAATGAGGTGCGTCATGACGGGCAGGGATCGTACACTGGCTTCGCATGGCGTCCGGACAACGCGTCGGGACCTGGGCGAGCCTGAAGGCCGCCGCGTCGTCCCGCTCGATCGGCGCCGTCACCCTGCAGTCGTTCTCCTCGGGACTGCCGCTCGGCCTCGTCTGGATCGCGCTGCCGGCGTTTCTCACCTATCGCGGCGTCGACATCCGGACCGTCGGCCTCTTCTCGCTCGCGCAGGCCCCGTGGAGCTTCAAGTTCCTCTGGTCGCCGCTGATGGACCGCTACGGGCCGCGGTTCGGATCGGTCGGGCGGCGGCGCTCCTGGATCCTGGTCTGCCAGCTCTTCCTGATGGCGTCGATCCTCGCGCTCGCCGGGTTCGCGCACTCGACCGACGTGGGCGTGATCGCGGCGCTCGCGCTGCTGATCGCCTTCGGCTCGGCGTCGCAGGACATCGTGATCGACGCCTACGCGGTCGAGGTGCTTGAGCGGTCGGAGCAGGGGCTCGCGGTCGGAGCGCGCAACGCGCTCGCCCGCTCGGCCGTGCTCGTCGCCGGCGCCCTGACGATCACGGCGGGCCAGCGGCTCGGATGGTCGCCGGTCTTCGCCGTCCTCGCGCTCCTGTTCGTGCCGCTCGCGGGCGTCGTCGTCTGGTCGCCGGAACCCGAGACCGCGGCGTCGCCGCCGCGCTCGCTTCGCCGCGCCGTCCTCGACCCGCTGATCGAGCTGTTCCGCCGCTCCGGGGCGCTCCCGATCCTCGGCTTCCTCGTGCTCTACAAGTTCGGCGAGAACCTCGCCACGGCGCTGGTCCGCCCGTTCCTGATCCTGAAGTGCTACGTGCCGGAGGACGTGGGCGTCGGGACCGCGACGATCGGGCTGACCGCCCTGATCGTCGGCGCCTTTCTCGGCGGCGTCGCGACCGACCGGATCGGGCTCACCCGCAGCCTGTGGCTCTTCGGCGTGATCCAGTCCGTCGGCTTCCTCGGGTACGTCGCGATCGACCGCCTCACGCCGGGCAGCCCCTGCGCCGGCGGCGTCGTCGGCGCGATCGTGCAGCCGCTGTCCCACCGGGCGGTCATGTTCGCGGCGATCGGCGTCGAGAACCTGTGCCAGGGAATGGCGACGGGAGCCTTCGGCGTCATGCTGCTGCGGATGACCCAGAAGCAGTTCTCCGCGACGCAGTACGCGCTCTTCTCGAGCATCTTCGCCGTCGGCCGCATCGTGACGGGCCCGATTGCGGGCTTCACGGCCGACGCGATCGGCTGGACGCCGTTCTATCTCTGCGCGACCGCCGCCTCGATTCCCGGGCTGCTGCTCCTCCAGCGCTTCGCGCCGCTCGGCGGGAGAGAGCCGGCGCTCGAGGCACTCGAGCCGGTCGAGGCGCGCCCCGTCTCGCGGAGTCGGGCGTTCGCCACGGGAATCGCGGGGCTCGGCGTCGGCTTCGCGGCCGCGCTCGCCGTTTCGGCCCTGCTCTCCGCCCTGCGCGCCGCCCGCGGCGTCCCGGGCGCGTCCGTCGACGTGGCGCGGGCGGCGGCGAGGATCCTCGCGCCGGCGCAGACGTCGGACTGGATCCGTCTGAGCGGCCTCGTCGTCGTCGGTCTGGTCGCCGGCGTCGCGGCGGCCGCGTTCGTCGCGGCGCGGCACGGCCTGAAGGGGAAAGGCTCGCCCGCTAAGCTGGGTTGAGGCCCCTCACCCCTACCCCCTCTCCCGGAGGGAGAGGGGTGACGATTTTCTGTGTGGCCCCTCTCCCGGAGGGAGGGGGGAGCTTTTCATTGATTGTGCGCCTCGACGAACCAGAGGTACTTGTCGACGTCGCGCGAGATCTCGGTGAAGATGTCCGCGGTGTCGGCGTCGCCGGCCTTGCCCGTCTTGTCGATCGCCGAGCGAACCTTCTTGCCGAGGCTCGCCAGCGCGTTCGACATCGCCTCGACGTGGTCCTCGCCGCGCGTGATCTCGATCGGATACGGCGCTAGGGACGTGCGCTTCGCGGTCGCCTGAACCGTCCCCTCGGCGGTGCCGCCGAGCTGGACGATGCGCTCGGCGATCAGGTCCACCCACTCCTCGGCCGCCTCGTTGATCTTGTCGAAGAGCTCGTGGAGCTGGAAGAAGGTCTTTCCCTTCACGTTCCAGTGGGCCTGCTTCGAGGAGAGCATGAAGTCGGTGGCATCCGCGAGGCGGTCGCCGAGGATGCCGACGACCTTCGAGCGGACCTTCGAGGGGAGATCGTTCTTCGTCGAATGCATGAAACCTCCTTGTCGTCCGCGTGTCCGGGGACGGTGGGACGGGGCGCGGATGTTAGCGCAGCCGCGCGAACTCGGGAAAAAGGGACTAGGAATCGAGAGGCGCGCGGGCGGCGCGGCCGGCCCGGAAGAACGCCGCGAGCGCGGCCGCATCGCCCCGCCGCAGCGCTTCGGCGACGTGCCGAAGGTGCCTCCCGACGGCGTCGGCGGCGGCGGCCAGCGCCTCCGCGTCCGCGAGGGCGAGCTCCATCGCGAGCGCCTCGGGCGTCGCGGCGAGCCGCGTCGCGTCGCGGATTCCCGGACCGGCGAGCGCGGGCAGGTCCGCACCGGCGCCCTCCGCCGCAGCGAGCACGAGCGCGGCCGACGCCGCGAGCGGCAGGTGGCTCACCCACGTCATCGCCCGGTCGTGCCGGTCCGCGTCGAGGCGCAGGGGCCGCGCGCCGAGCGATACGGCGAGGCCCTCGACGCGGCGAATCGCGTCCTCGTCGCTCCGCGAGGTGGGGACGATCGCCCACGGGCGGCCGCGGAAGAGCTCCGGATCGGCGCCGTCGATGCCGGGCGAGCGGCCGCCCGCCATCGGATGGCCGCCGACGCAGCGCGCCCCCTCGGGGAGCCGAACGGCGGCCTCGACGACGGGCCGCTTCAACGAAGCGGCGTCGGTGAGCACGGCCCGCGGCGCCAGCCTCGCCGCCTCCGCGAGGAGCGCCGGGATCGTCGCCGTGGGCGTCGCGAGCACGACGAGATCGGCGTCTCCGAGCGCGTCCGACAGCCGCTCGGCCACGTCCAGTCCGCGGCGGCGCGCCCGCTCGCGGACGCCCTCATCGGCGTCGAATCCCCGCCCGCGGCACCCGAGCGCGATCGAGCCGCCGATCGCGCCGAGACCCACGACGGCGGTGCGGCTCATTCCTCGTCGCCCGGGACCCGCACCGCCCAGGCGGGCCGGAGCGGGCGGGCCCCGCGGAGGAATGCGTGACGGACGTCCGTCTGGGACCGCTCGGTGTTCCAGTGGAGCAGGACGCGGATGCACCGGCCGAGCGAGCCCGGCACCGGGATCTCGCGCGCGCAGAGGAGCGGCACCTCCTCCCAGCCCGCGAGGCTGCGCACCGGCCTCGCCGGAAAGTCCGCGTCGAGGTCCTCGGTCACGGTGAAGGTCGCGCTCGCGACGTCTCCGGGCGCGAGCCCGTTGCGCTCCACGAGAATCCGCAGCAGCTCGAGCGTGCGCTCGGCGATGTGGTCCGCCTCGTTGCGGTCCGCCGTCGTCGCGCCCCGGACGCCGCGCGTCGCCATGGGCGGCGATTATCTCCGAGGCAAAGCGGCGTCCCGATCTGTTAAAGAATGCCTGAGCGAGCGTGAAGAGCCTCATCGTCAACGCGGACGACTTCGGCCGCACGCCGGGCGTCAACGCCGGCGTGCTCGAGGCGCACCTCGGCGGCATCGTCACCTCGGCCACGGTGATGGTCCTCGAGAAGGCGGCCGCGCGCGGCATCCGCGAGGCGTCCGAACGGGCCCCGCGGCTCTCGCTCGGCCTGCATTTCTGCGTCACGGGCGGAGGACCGCCCGCCGCGCCGGCGCGCGCCCTGCCGACGCTCGCGCCGGGAGGGAGCTTCCGCCGCCTCCCGGAGGAGCTCCCGGCGGAGATCCCGGCCTCCGAGGTGCGCGCCGAGCTCGAGGCGCAGATCGCCGTCTTCCAGATGCTCGCGCGCCAGGACCCCAGCCACCTGGATTCGCACCACCACGCCGCGCGGCACCCTTCGATCGCCCCCGTGTTCGCCGCTTTCGCCGCGGCGCGGAGCCTGCCCGCGCGCGCATCGGACGATGCGTCGCGGCGCTCGCTCCGGGCGGCCCGGGTGCGGACGCCCGACCGGTTCGAGGACGGCTTCCACGGCGACGGCGTCCGCGTCGAGCGCCTCGCCCGGATCTTGGAGGAGCTGCCGGACGGCGTGACCGAGCTGATGTGCCATCCCGCGATCGTCGACGACACGCTGCGCGCGGGCTCGCGTTACGCGGACGTCCGCGACGCGGAGCGCGAGATCCTGTGCGACCCCGAGATCCGGCGGATCGTCCGCTCGCGCCGGATCCGTCTCGTCGGCTTCGAGGCGCTCGCGCCGCGGATGCGCTAGCATCGAGGCCGGAGTGATTCCCGGCCAGAGAGGTCCCGGATGAGAGCGCTGGTCGCCGACAGCGACCCGGAACGGCTGCGGCTTCGTCGAGGGCTGGTTCGCGAAGTGGGGGCACTCGGTGCGCGCCTTCCGCAACGGCGTCGAGGCGTGGCGCGCCGTCGAGGGGGAGCGCGAGCCGACGCTCGTCGTGCTCGCCTGGCGCATGGAGGGCATGCCGGGGATCGACGTGTGCCGCCGGCTCCGGCTCCAGCCCGACCTTCCATCCGCCTACGTGCTGCTCCTGACCGACCGCCGCGACGGCGAGGACCTCCTCGACGGCCTGAACGCGGGCGCGGACGACTTCCTCTTTTCGCCGGTGGATCCCCACGAGATGAAGGCGCGGGTCCGGACCGGCGCGCGGATCGTCGAGATCGAGGCCGCGCTCCGCGCGACGCAGGACGCCCTGCGCGTGCAGTCGACGCGGGACGCGGTCACCGGAACGTGGAACCGGGGGGCGATCCTGGAGGCCCTCCAGCGGGAGCGCGAGCGCGCGCGCCGCAAGAGCGGCTCGGTCGCGGTCGTCCTCGCCGACCTCGACGCCTTTCGAAACGTCAACGAGTCCTTCGGCACGCCGGTCGGCGACGAGGTGTTGCGCGAGACGGCGCGGCGTCTGAGCGCCGGCCTGCGGCCGTACGACGCCGTCGGGCGCTACGGCGGCGAGGAGTTCCTGATCGTGCTGCCCGGCTCCGACGGGCTCGGCGCGCTGACGGTGGCCGAGCGCATCCGCGAGTCCTTCGCCCGGCGGCCGGTCCACACCTCCGCGGGCCCGGTCGCGGTGACGCTCTCGCTCGGCGTGTCGTCCGAGGGCGGCGAGGCCGCCTCCGAGGCGGACGGACTCCTCCGCGCCGCGACCGTCGCGCTGAAGCGCGCGCAGGACGGCGGCCGCAATCGCACGGCGCTCGCCGACGACTCCGGCGTCGCGATCGACGCCGTGCCGGACTAGCCGCTCCGCCTCCGCGCATCGGGAGCGTGGCCGCCGGATGACGGACTGTCCCGTGCCGGCGACATTCGCGGCAGCGCCGCGCGGGGCGGCGCCGCGCGGGTCGGCGCCGCGGACCGTGCCGCCGTCGGCAAGGAATATGCTGTGGGTTCCGTGAGCCGCATGGATCCCCGGACTCGACGCCGTCTTCGTCAGGCGGCCGCCATCGGAACCGCGCTCTTCCTCGGAGGGGCGCTCGCGGCGCGCGCCGCGGTGACGTGGTCCTCGCTGGGTCCGGCGGGAGGCGTCCTGAACTTCGTGGCCGCGGCGCCGTCGGCGGCTTCGACCGTCTACGCGTCGAGCCGGGGCGGAGGCGTGTTCGCGAGCGACGACTCGGGCGCGACGTGGCGCGCCGCGAACGCCGGCCTCTCGGAATTGACGATCCGTTGTCTCGCCGTGTCGCCCTCCGATCCGGAGGTCGTCTACGCCGGGGGATCCGCGGGCGCCTTCAAGACGACCGATGGCGGACGGTCGTGGACGGCCCTGGGGAACGGTTTTCCCGCCGCCCAGGTGGACGCGCTGGCGATCGACCCGTCGAACGCCTCGACCGTCTACGCGGCCGGGGCATCGGGAACCCTCGTGCGCAGCACGGACGCCGGCGCTTCGTGGACGGCGATCGGGAACGCGGCCGTGACATCGGAGAGGCCGCGCATTCTCGCGATCGACCCGACGCACTCGTCGACGGTCTACCTCGGCACCCTCGACGGCGGTCTCTTCCGCAGCGACGACGGCGGCGGCTCGTGGACGCCGAAGAACAGCGGCCTCCTCGACTCGCTCGGCAACACGCTCGCCATCACCGCGCTCGCGGTGGACCCCACGAATCATTCTCGGGTCTACGCCGGCACGGCCGACGCGCTCGTGTACCGATCGGACGACGGCGCCTCGAACTGGAACTACGACGGCGACCTCGGCTTCACGACGCAGGTCGTGACGCTGGCGGTGGCGGGGAACGGCACGGTATTCGTGGCCCTCCAGCAGGGAATTGCCTTCCGCGGGCCCAGCGATCCCGCCTGGACCGCGTTGCCGTTCGTGAGCGGCTACATCAACGCGATGTCGATCGGGACCGGGCCGCTGCCGCTGTACGCCGCGTTCGGCAACATTCCCTTCGACTCGGGCGGCCTCGGGCGCTGGGACGGGGGGGCGACGTTCGGTGTGGCGCGCCTGCCGGTCCTCGTCGTCGCGGCGATCGCGTCGGATCCCCAGACGAGCTCGCGGGCGCTGGTCGCCACGACCGCGCAGCTCTTCATCTATCAGCCGGGATCCGCCTCCGGACCATGGGATCCTCCGTCCGCCAACCTGGGCGGCGCCACGTCGGCCAATTTTGCGGCGATCGCGATTTACTTCGATCCGCGCAACGCGGGCATCGCGTACTCGGGCGGCGGCGGGAAGGTCTGGCGCTCGACCGACGCCGGCGTCAACTGGACTCCCTCGACCGTGCCGAGCTCGAACCCGACGGTCGTTCGCGCGCTCGTCACCCAGCCCGGCACGTTGCAGGGAATGTTCGCCGGGACGTCGACGGGGCTCTACCAGTCCGCCGACGGCACGAGCTGGTCGCCCGGCTCCGGCGACCTGGCGTCGCGCCAGATCTTCTCGCTCGCCGCGGACCCGGCGGCGGCGTCGACGCTCTGGGCCGGCACGGACGACGGCGTGTATCGGAGCGACGACGCCGGCGCGGTCTGGTCGAAGGTGCCGGGAAGTCCCGGCGGCGTCGTCCACGCGGTGCTGGTCTCGCGGTCCGGCACGGTGCTCGCCGGCGCCGACTCGGGTCTCTTCGTGAGCGCCGACCGGTCGTCCTGGACTCCGGCGGCGGCCGGCTCCGGCGCGGTCTTCGCGCTCGCCGGGAACGGCGGATCGGGCGAGCTCGTGGCCGGGAGCGCGAACGGCGTCTTCGCCAGCGGCGACGGCGGCGCGAGCTGGACCGCCGAGACGAACGGCCTCACCAACCCGGTCGTCTTCTCGCTCGCGTATCTCGGCGACGGCACGCTCCTCGCGGGGACCAGCGGCGGGAGCGTCTTCCAGAGGAGCGTCACCGCGGCGCGGGCGGCCATCTCCCGCGCGGGCGCGACGCCGCCCGCGCCCCGGTCCGTGTCTCCCCGTCCCTGATCGCCCTTCGGCTCCAGGGCCTCGGGGCCGTTTTTCTCAGCGCACGCTGCCGATCGCGTCGATCACGGCGAGCGCGCGGGCGACCTCTTCGACGTCGTTGCCGGCGTGCGGCGCGAACCGGACGGCGCCCTCGCGCGGCGCGACGATGACGCCGCGCTCCTCCAGCGCCTTCGCCCACTTCCGTGCGTCCGCCGAGGGCGGCGCCCCGGCGAGAATCCCGGAGGCGAGCGGCTCGGGTGTCGCGATGCGCCAGCCCCGCTCCGCGAGGCCGCGGCGGAGCGCGGCGACGTTCTCGAGGATGCGCGCCCGGATGGCCCCGCCGCCCATGTCCGCGAGGAGGTCGAGCGCCGCGCCCAGGCCGGCGAGGTTCGCGGTCGGCAGCGAGCCCGGCTCGTAGCGCCGAGCGCCCGAGTACAGCGCGCCGCGGTACTCGAGGTACTCGCCCTCGGTCTGGAGATTCCACCAGCCCCACGCGCGCGCGGGGACGCGTTCTTTCGCGGTCTCGGCGACGTAGAGGATGCCGCCGCCCTCCGCGCCGTAGAGCCACTTGTGGGCGTCGGCGCACAGGACGTCGACCTTCGCCTTTTGCACGTCCATGGGCAGCGCGCCGAGGCCCTGGATGCCGTCGACGACGAAGAGGATGCCCCGCTCGCGGCAGAAGGCGCCGATCTCCGCGAGCGGGAAAGACGAACCCGTTGTGAAACGCGACGAAGGAGACCGCGACGACGCGGGTGCGCGCGTCGACGAGCGCGGCGAGGTCGTCGAGCTCGATTCGGCCGCCGCGGCTCTTCGCCACGCGGCACTCGACGCCGCGGTCCGAGAGCGAACGCCAAGGGTACGCATTCGACGGGAACTCGAGGTCGTCGCTGACGCAATTGTCGCCCGCCTTCCAGGGGAAGCCGAGCGCGACGAGGTTCAGCCCCCAGCTCGTGTTCGGCACGAAGGCGACCTCGGCCGTGGACGCCCCGAGGAGGCGCGCGGCCTTCTCGCGGGTCTGCTCGACCATGCCGGCCCAGGCGCGCCAGTCCGCGGCGCCGCGGTCCCGCACCTGCGCGACGTGCGCCGTCATCGCGTCGGCGACCCGCCGCGGCAGCGGCGAGACCGCCGCGTGGTTGAAGTACAGGAAGTTCCGCCGGACGGGGAACTCGCGGTCGAGGGAAGCGGGGGAGAAGTCGAAGCTCATCCGCCGACGATCTTCCTATAGAACGCCTCGTACTCGGCGGCCATGCGGCGGTAGCCGAAGCGCGCCTCGGCCTCCCGGCGGCAGCGGCCCCGGTCGATTTCGCCGGCCCGCGCGACGGCCGCCGCCAGGGCCTCGTCCGACTCGGCGAGGAAGCCCGTGACGCCGTCCTCGACGAGCTCCGGCAGGGAGCCGCGCGGCGTCGCCACGACCGGAGTGCCCGCGGCGAGCGCCTCCGCCACGACGAGGCCGAACGGCTCCTCCCAGGAGATGGGGAACAGGAACGCGCGGGCCCCCGCGACGAGCGCGAGCACCTCGGCGTTCGGCAGCGTCCGGAAGTGGCGCACCCGCGCGCCGTCGACGCGCGGGCGGATGCGCGATTCGAAGTACGGCTGGCTCTCGGAGAGATACGGCGTGACGTCGCCGACGATCACGAGCGGCAGGCCCGCGCGTTTCGCGACGTCGATCGCGCGGTCGGCGCCCTTGTGCGGAACGAGCCGGCCGACGGTGACCAGGTAATCGCCGGCGGCGGGCGAGAACGGGACGCGGTCGACGTCGATGCCGTAGCGGATCACGGCGTTGCCGCCGCCGAGCATCCGGTTCTGCGCCTCGGTGACGCAGACCGGGTGGAGGCCGGGGAAGCGGGAGCGGTAGTACTCGTGGAGCGCCTTCTCGACGTACGCGTACGTCATGACGCTCGGCGTTCTCGCGCCCGGCGAGAAGTAGGCGGCGGGCGTCGGCCAGTGGGAGTGCAGCACGTCGAATTGGCCGGCGAGCGCGTAGGCCTCGGCGACGTTGCGCACCTCCATCTCGCGCTCGAGGTAGTCCGTCGACGAGGGATCGTCCTGCGTCGCGCGCGGCACGACGGCATGGAGCCGCGCCGGCGTCGTCGAGTCGCCGGAGGCGAAGAGCGTCACGTCGTGGCCGCGCTCGACGAGCCCGCGCGTGAGCAGGTCGATCGCGACCTCCGTGCCGCCGTGGGAGCGGGGCGGCACCGCGAAGCAGATCGAAGCGATCTGCGCGATCCTCACCGGAGCGTGACGGCTCCGGTCTTCGCGAGGAAGTCGAAGTACTCGGCGATCGCGGCGACGGGTACGGGCGCGTAGCGTCCGGCGAGGACGTCGCGGATCTCGGAGACCGACCGCTTCCCGTCGGCGAGGTTCAGCGCCTCATACGCGAGCACGTCCCCGTCGTCGCGGGCCGCCAGGGCGGTCCTGGACAGGTCCGCTCCGGGGATGTCGGCGAAGTAGTCGTAGTAGTAGACGTTTAGCGGCCCCACGATCGCCGGATTGCGGACCGGCACGCGCCGGTCGGAGGGCGGGGGCGCTGGCGGCATCTCGCGACGCAGGCGCTCGACGTCGGCGGCGATCTCCGGAGCGGCGGCCGGCCACAGCCGCGCGAGGGACTCGAGCGTGGCGATGCCCGACGCGATCGCCTCGCGCCGGACGATAGCGGCGTCGGGCCCGTCCGCCGCGCCCGACATGGCGATGCGCGCCTCGACCTCCGCGCGCGTGACGGCGAGGAGGCGCGGCGCCTCCGCGTCCGGCAGCGCGGCGAGCGTGTAGACGTACCCGGCCCCCATGTAGGCGACGCGGCCGAGCTTCGTCGCGTCGAGGTTCTCGGGCTGATCTTTCTGCGTGTGGATCGTGACGTCCGGGTAGTCGTGGAAGTAGACCATTGGCACGCGGAATCCCGCGGCCTCGAACACCTCGTGATCGCTGCCCATGTTGATGCCGCGCACGTCCCCGAGGAGCATCTCCCGCGACCCGGGCGGCCAGACGAACCCGGCATAGGCGTCGCCCGGGCCGCCGCCATAGGCCGTCGGATTCGCGCCCTCGGCATAACGCTGCGAGGCCGCCACCACCTGCGCGAACCAGGCCTCGGCGACGACGTTGGCGACGTGGGGGAGCGACTCGGCCGTGCGCGAGACGTGGAAGATGCCCTTCGTCGTCGCGAGCAGGCCGCCGACCATGTCCATGTGGACGCCGGCCACGAGCCGGGCCGCGATCTCCGGGTGGCTCACGAGGTACGCCTGCGAGCCCGTGATCTCGGGCACCCAGAGGAAGCGGATCGTGCGCCGCGGCGGCGCGAGCGTCTTCCGGCGGATCGCCGCGGCGAGCGCGCGGCCGGCCTCGAGGATCGCGGCGCTGCCCGACGCGTTGTCGTTGGCTCCGGCGGACTCGTGGCAGAGGTGCGCGGTCACGACGACCTCGCCGGCGGAGGCGTCGGTCCCCGGGATCGTCGCGACGACCACGTCGTAGGTGGCGGGCACCATCTTCGCCGCGACGCGCGCCCGCAGCTGGATCTTCTCGCCGGCGGCGAGGCGCGCCCGGAGCTCCTGCAGCCTGCCGCTTCGAGATCATGAAGGCGAACCGGTTCTGCCGCTGGTAGGGCGACATGTGACCCCAGCGGATCAGGTCGCGGTCGTCGCCGGCCCACGGCGTCGCCTGGTTGGGGAAGTCCGAGAGGAAGCCGGCCGCGCCGCGCTCCTCGCAGGCGAGGCGATGCACGGCCGGGAGCGGACCGTCGGCGAGCACGATCTTCCCGCGCACGTCCCGGCCCTCGTAGTCCTTCGGCGACGTTCCCTTGCCGACGTCCACGAGCGCGGCGGTGACGTCGGCGTCCTGGCTGTAGTCGGCGAGCGCGACCGGAAGGTCCGGGAACGACTCGATGAGCCGCCGCGTGGGCGAGACCTCCTCGAGCGTCGCCGAGACGGGAGTCCAGCCCACGTGGGAGAGGAAGTGCGCGTATTTCGTCTTGCCGTCGGCGGGGAAGCGCTCGATGGCGACGGCGGAGAGGCCGGCCGCGATCGCCTTCTGCTTCATCATCTCGGCCGCGGCGGCGAAGCCGGGCGAGCCCTGCACGCGGTGGAATCGGCCGAGCTCCCGCACGGTCTCGAGCGCCGCGACGCCGTCGACCTCCGCGTGGATCGCGGCGGGAACGGTGTCGGGCCAGAAGGGAATCGCGCGGTCCTGGGCGAAGAGCGATGCCGCGCCGAGGAGGATTCCGAAAACGTAGGGGAGGGGCTTGCCCCCTCCCGCCACGAGACGGGCGGCCGCGAGGGCCGCCCCTACAGTGCCGAGACGAGCGGCCAAGCGAACGGCGCTACTGCGCCACCGTGAACGGCACGACGGCGGCCGTCTTGTCCCATCCCATCGCGAGCTTGCCGCCCGCATCCGACATGTCGACGAAGCCGATCGTGAACTGGTCGATCGAGACCGCCGGCGTCATCATCGTCATCGGCACGCGCACGACGTCGAACTTCAGGTCGTAACCGTAGGCGCCCCAGATCTTCGTCTTGTCGTTCGCGTCGTACTTCTCCTGCGTCGGCTGCGTCGAGAGGATGAGCGTCCAGCCGTTCTCCTTCAGGTCGACGAAGACGTCGTACGTGCCGGCGTCGATCTTCTTGCCGCCGATCATCAGGGGGACCTCGGTCTTCAGCTTGGTCGTCTGGTTCGCGCCCGCGCGCCAGACCGGAGCGCCGCCGTCGACCGTCTTGCCGTAGTCGGCGCCGTGGCCGAAGATGTCCTTGCGGCCGCGCAGCATGGGGCGGCTGTAGGTCACCTCGATCCACTTGCCGCCCGAGTACTGGCGTTCGCCGTCCTTGTCCGGGGCGCCCCACTTGCCGCCGACCATCGCCGAGGCGGTGCCGGCCGGCGAGAGCGGCTTGCGCTCCTGGGCCGTCACGGCCATGACCCCCGCGATGAGCAGGGCGATTCCGAGGATGGATGCCTTGCGAGCCATTGTGTCCTCCTGTCGCAGTGTTGTCGTTCGGTGGCCCGCGGGTTCGGGCCAATCCGCGAGGGCGAAGCATATAGAATCCCGCGCCGGCATGGGCACTCTCCGACTCCGGCTCCTCGCGTGCCCCCTCGCGTTCTTCCTGAGCCTCCCCGCCGCCACCGCGGAAGGCCCCGGAAGCGATCGCCTCGCGTTCGCGCTGACCGGCGGCCGGGTCATCCTCGCGCCGGGCCACGTCGTCGACCCCGGCGTCGTCGTCGTCCGCGGCGGCGTCATCGAGGCGGCCGGTCCCGCCGCAACGACGACGGTTCCTCCCGACGCGCGGGTGATCGACGCGAAGGGCCGGGTCGTGCACGCCGCATTCATCGACGCCTGCGTTTCGGCCGACCGTCTCGCCGGCAAGCCGCCGCGCAAGCCTCCGGAGGACGAGGAGTCGGGCGGAGGAACGCGGCGGGAGCGGCGCGCCCGCGCGGCCATGGCCCATCCCTCTCCCGCGAACCGCGCCGAGGAGCGCGTGATCGACTCCCTCGTGATCAAGGACGACGTGGCGGATGCCTATCGGCGGCTCGGCTTCGCCGTCGTCGCGGCGGCGCCCCCGGAGGGCGTGCTGCGCGGCGCGGGCGCGATCGTCAGCCTCTCCGAGACCGCCGGCCCGGCGCGGATCCTGTCGGCGCAGAGCGGCCAGTACGTCGTCCTGGAGCCGGAGCCGGACGCGGCGGACTATCCCGTCTCGAAGATGGGAGCGGTGGCCCTCACGCGCCAGGCGTTCCTCGACGCGCGCTGGTGGCGCGATGCCGAGGCGGCGTACGCCGCGAAGCCGACGGGCCAGGCGCGTCCCCGGTTCGATGCGGCGATGGCCGCGCTCGTGCCCGCCGCCGAGGGCCGCGAGACCGTCGTGTTCGAGACCGGCGACGTGCTCGCGCTGCTGCGCGCCGCGCGCGTCGCGCGCGAGATGAACGTCCGGGCCCGTTACGTCGGCGGCGGGGATGCGTACCGCCTCCTCGCGGAGGTCGCGGCCGCGAAGCCCGACCTCGTTCTTCCCGTGGCCTTCCCGCAGCCCGACCGCCTCGATCGCGAGGAGGAATGGCTGGACGTGCCCGTTGCGCGGCTCCGCGCGATCGACCGCGCGCCGTCGAACCCGAAGTGGCTGCGCGACGCGGGCCTCGAGTTCTCGCTGACGACGAACGGCCTCGACGACCCGAAGGACTTTCCCGCCCGCGTCCGCGAGGCGCGGGCGCGCGGCTTCTCCCAGGACGACGCGCTCGCCGCCGTGACGACCGTGCCGGCGCGGCAGCTCGGCCTCGCCGACCGCCTCGGCACGATCGCGCCGGGCAAGATCGCCGACCTCGTCGTCGAGACGGGCGAGCCCTTCGACGAGAAGAGCCGCGTGACGGAGATCTGGGTCGACGGCGTGCGGATCGAGCCGCGGCCGGAGAAGGCGGAGAAGGCGGAGAAGGCGGACGGGTCCGCGGCCGCGGCGGCGAAGCCCGCGGCCCCGAAGATGGACGTGCGGCCGGCGCCGGCGCGCGAGGCGGGCCCGGTCGCGGCGCCGCCGGCGGTCGTCGTGCGCGGTGCCACGATCTGGACGCAGGGACCCTCGGGCATCGTCGAGAACGCCGACCTCCTCGTCGTCGGCGGACGGGTCGCCGCCGTTGGCCAGGGAATCGCGGCGCCCGCCGGCGCCCTCGAGGTCGATGGCCGCGGCAAGCACGTGACGCCGGGCATCATCGACGCGCACTCGCACAGCGCCGTCGACGGCGACGTCAACGAGGGCTCGCACAACGTGACGGCCGAGGTCCGCATCCGCGACGTGATCAACCCGTTCGACGTCGCGATCTACCGCGAGCTCGCGGGAGGGACCACGATCGCGAACGTCCTCCACGGCTCCGCGAACTCGATCGGCGGCCAGACGCAGATCGTGAAGTGGCGGTGGGGCGGCGGGCCGGACGAGATGATCTTCGCCGGCGCCCCCGAGGGGATCAAGTTCGCGCTCGGCGAGAACCCGAAGCAGTCGAACTGGTCGAGCCCGCGCCCCCGCTACCCGCGCACGCGGATGGGCGTCGCCGAGTCGATCCGCGAGCGCTTCCAGGCCGCGCAGGAGTACCGGGAGCGGCAGGCGGAGTACCGGAAGGCCGCCGCCGTGAAGGGCGCGCACCCGGTGCCCCCGGAGCCGGACCTGCAGCTCGAGGCGATCGCGGAGATCCTGGAGGGCAAGCGCTGGATCCACTGCCACTCCTACCGCAAGGACGAGATCCTGCAGATGCTCCGATCCGCCGAGGAGTTCGGCGTCCGCGTCGCGACGCTGCAGCACGTCCTCGAGGGATACAAGGTCGCGGACGAGATCGCGCGCCACGGCGCGGGCGCCTCGGGGTTCTCGGACTGGTGGGGCTACAAGTACGAGGTGATCGACGCGATCCCGTACGCCTTCCCGCTGATGCGCGAGCGCGGCGTCGTCGTGTCCTACAACTCCGATTCGGACGAGCTCGCGCGCCGCCTCAACTTCGAGGCCTCGAAGGCGGTGAAGTACGGGCGCGTCGCGCCGGCCGATGCGCTCGCGTTCGTGACGTCGAACCCGGCGAAGCAGCTCGGCATCGCGGCGCGCGTCGGCTCGCTCGAGGCGGGCAAGGACGGCGACTTCGTCGTGTGGAGCGGCGATCCGCTGGACACGTCGTCGATGGCCCTCGAGACGTGGATCGAGGGGAAGAAGTACTTCGACCGCGCCGCCGACCTCGCCGCGCGCCCGGCGCTCGACCAGGAGCGCGCGGCGCTCGTCGACCGCGCGAAGGCGAAGCTCGAGAAGGGCAAGGGAAGCGCGGAGGCGAAGGCCGAGAAGGCTCCCGCCCGCGCGGAGGAGCTCCCGTGAGGCGCCGCCTCGCCGCCGCCTCGCTCGCGCTTCTGCTCGTGCCGCTCGCCGCCCTCGGACGCGCGCCGGAAGCCGCCCCCGCGCCGGCTTCGTTCGCGATCGTCGGCGCGACGGTCCACACGGCCTCCGGGCCGGACGTGCCGAACGGCACCGTCGTCGTCCGCGACGGGAAGATCGTGTCGGTCGAGGCGGGCGCCCCCCCGCCGGCGGGCGTCGCGGTCGTGGACGGCAAGGGCAAGCACGTATACCCGTCGCTCTTCCCGCCGCTGACGGCGCTCGGGCTGAAGGAGATCGGCGCCGTGCGCGCCACGGTCGACCAGAGCGAGCTCGGGGAGATCAACCCCGACGCCCGCGCGTCGCTCGCCGTCAACTTCGACTCCGAGCTCCTGCCGGTCGCGCGCTCGGGCGGCGTCCTCGTCGCCGGCGTCACGCCGGCCGGAGGCATCGTCGCGGGCACGGTCGCCGCGCTGAAGATGGAGGGCTGGACCCGCGAGGACGCGACGCTGCGGGATCCGGCGGCGGTGACCGTGTACTGGCCCGCGCTGACGATCGACCGATCGCCCGCGGCCTCGGTCTCCGTGAAGACGCAGGAGAAGCGCCGTGACGCCGCGCTCGAGAAGCTGAAGAACGTCTTCCGCGACGCGCGGGCCTACGCGGCGGCCCGGGGCGCCGAGGGGAAGGCGGGCGTGCCCCGGCACGCCGTGGACCCGAAGCTCGCGGCGCTCGTCCCGGCGGTCGAGGGACATGTGCCGGTCGTCGTCGCGGCCAACGAGCTCGCGCAGATCCGCGACGCGGTGCGCTGGGCGCAGGAGGAAAAGCTGCGGCTCGTGATCTGGGGCGGCGCGGACGCGTGGCGCATGGCCGACGAGCTCGCGAAGGCCGGCGTCCCGGTCGTCGTGGATTCGCCGCTCGACTTGCCGCGCCGCGACGACGAGCCGTACGACACCGCGTTCGCGAACGCGGGAAAGCTCTCGAAGGCGGGCGTGCGGGTCGCGTTCAACGAGGGCGGCGACGACGGAACCAACGTCCGGAACCTGCCGCACCTCGTCGCGACGGCGGTGACCTTCGGATTTCCGCGCGAGAAGGCCGTGGCGGCGATGACGCTCGAGCCCGCTCGGCTGCTCGGCGTGGATCAGCGTCTCGGCTCGATCGAGGCGGGCAAGGACGCGACCCTCATCGTCACCGACGGCGACATCCTCGACCTGCGCTCGCGCGTCGTGGCCGCGTATCTCGACGGCCGCGCGCTCGACCTGACCGACCGGCAGAAGCGGCTGTACGAGCGATATCGGATGCGGCCGACGCCGGCTCCGGCGCGGCCGGCGGAGAAACCATGAACTTTCTCTTCAAGGAAGAGCCGACGCACTACGCGTACGACGATCTCGTCCGGGACGGGAAGACGAGCTGGACCGGCGTGAAGAACCCGCTCGCGCAGAAGCACCTGCGCTCGGTGAAGAAGGGCGACCGGATCTTCTACTACCACACGGGCGACGAGAAGGCGGTCGTCGGCATCGCCCGCGCGGCCGACGATGCGTATCCGGACCCGAAGGACGCGGCGGGGAAGCTCTACGCGGTCGACGTCGTGCCGGTGAAGAAACTCGCCCGGCCGGTGACGCTCGCGGAGATCAAGGCGAGCGCCGCGTATCGCGACTTTCCCCTCGTGCGCATCTCGCGCCTCTCCGTGATGCCGGTCTCCGACCGCGAGTGGGACGGCATCGAGAAGATGGCGAAGGGCTGACAACCAGCGACCTCCGCGCGGCGTCAGGGGCGCGGCCCGACCTTCCGCGGCGGCGCCTCGGGTCCCTCCCGCTGCACCTCGTCGCGCGGCGCGGTCGGGATCGCCGCTTCGCTCGACCAGCCGAGGTCCTGGAGCATCGGCAGCGTCAGGTCCACGTCGTGCTTCAGGTCCGAGGCGAGGTTGGGCTGCATGAGCAGGTGCGGGAACGCGCTCGAGTCCCAGTGGGAGATGGACGAGCTGCCGTCGACGGGATCCGGCGCGTAGAGCAGCACGCGCCCAGCCGGATCCGTGCCGGCATGGCGGCTCGGATCCAGCCGCAGCGTCGCCGTGACGCCCGCGGCGAGGTTGGCGCGCAGCGCGGCCCCGTCGGCCTGGGTGATGCTGACGAGCGGGATCGTGATCGTGTCGTCGGAGCCGCCCATGAAGAGCGCGGTCGGATCCGCGACGTTGTTCGCGACGACGAGGCCGATCGCTCCGGCCGCCTGGACGTTGCGCGCCTTGTCGGTGAAGACGCAGGTGCCCCGGTCGACGAGCGCGATCCGGCCGGCCACCGCGGCGGCGTTGGTCAGCGGCGAGCATGCGTCGGTCGTCGAGGGGCCGGCGACGTCGGACGGATCCTCCGCGGCGACCAGTTCACCCGTGACTCCGGCGACGCTGAGCGCGCCGCCGAAGTCCGCGGTGCCGACCTCCCGCTCGCCGGCGATCGCGGCGGGAGCGTCGACGCTCAGCGTCGGCATGGCCGCGAGGATCGCGGGCGCCATCGCGTTCACGCGCGGGCTGTCCCACGCGACGGACCCCGTCCGGATCGCCGACGCCTGGCGTTCCGCGATGCTCATCGCGTCCCAGGTCGCGCCGAGGGAGTCGTCCCGCACGTGTTTCTCGTAGACGTCCGGCTGCCCCTGGAACTCCTCGCCGGTCGTGGAGTCCACGAAGGTCAGGAACCCGAGCCCGTGGCCGAACTCGTGGAGCAGCACCGTGACGAGGTCGATCGAGTCGCCGTGCTGATCGTCGAGGCCGTAGTACCACTGGGTCGACGCGAGACAGCTCGCCGTGCCCACGTTCGAGTTGAACCGGGCACGGATCTCGGCGGCCGATCCGGGAACGAGGTCGGCGCCCGCGATGCGGCTCGCGAGCGCGGCCGCGTACCAGGTGCCGGGATTCCGGCGCTCCGGGGAAGTCGGAGAGCGCCATCGTCGGACCCGCGGCGCCGAGCGTGCCGGTCGTCGCGGTGCAGTCGAGCGGCTCGAACGTGGCCTGGACCTGGATCGCGACGTCGCCCTCGAGGAGAGCGCTCCAGAGGCCGGCGGCGTACTGGAACGCCTGCAGCCGCTGTTCGCCGACCGTGGTCCCGGTGTTGCCGCCGACGGGCGCCGCGGGCGTCGGGTCGTTGAACCCGACGCCGGCCGCGTTCCCGTTGATGATCGTGATCTGCACGCCCGCGCGGGCGGGCACGGCCAGGGCTAGGAGCAGGCCGGCGAGCGCCGCGCCGCGGAGCAGAGATCGGTCTCACTGCGCGGGATTCGCCGGGAGGCCCGAGGGCGGCACGCAGACGAGCCGGGAGGCGCCGTCCTCCCGCGTCTCGAGCTTCACGTCGAAGAGGAAGGCGTCGCCGAGGTCGACCGACTTCATGCCATCCGGGTGCTCGACCACGACGAACACGCGTGACGACGGGGAGGGATGCGCCGCGAGGCGCTCCTCCGCGATGCGGCGGAGCTCGTCCGCGGTGGGCTCGCGGAGGCGGCCGGTCGCGGGATCGATGAAGGCGCGGACGCGCGGCGCGGGCGCGCGCCGGAACGTCGATCGCGGGACACGCCGGCCGCGTCTCGGGCGATCGCGCGGAAGCGGGCGGCGCGGCGGCGAGGAGCGCGGCGAGGAGGACCCGGACGGGGAACAGGAACGGCATTCCGGGCGCGATTCTAAGCGTTCTTCACGGTTTTGGGGCGGTCGCCGTCACGGTCACGTTCTTCGCGGCGAACCAGGGATGCCACTCGAGGACGAGACGTCCGGCCTTCACCGCGGGGTCCTGCTCGGCGAGCGCCTTCGCCTCCTCGAGCGTCGCGACCCGGAAGATGAACATGCCGCGCAGATCGCCGCCGTCTTCGAAGGGGCCTGCGATCATCAGCTTGCCGGACGCGCCCATCTTGCGGATGTTGGCCATGTGTCCCTCCTGGATCGCCTTCGTCTCCTCGGTCTCGGCGGGCGTCCAGTTCGGACCTCTCTTCAGGAACGCGACCTGGTAGGTCGTCATCTCCCAGTGCTCGTCCGGGTCCGCGGCGACGAGGATGCCGGCGAAGAGCAGGAGCAGGGCGAGCGCGGAACAGACTTTTCTCATCGAGGCTCCGTTCTCCAGTTTCGAATTTCGAATTTCGAATTTCGAGTTTCTATGGCAGCGAGTATTCGCCGTCGACCTGGACCGTCGAGGTCCCGTCGGCGCCGGGGCTTCCCTTGTACGTTCCCTTGCCCTTCAGGCCCTTCAGCTTCCCCGTTCCGCCCGTGAAGGACCAGGTCCCTTCGCTTCCCGTGGGCTTGCCGTCCTTCGACCGCGAGGTGCCGGCGAATTTGACGATGAAGGTGTCGCCGCCGGCCATGGTGCCGGCGAAGTAGCCGTGGTCCGCCGCCCTGCCGCCCCACATCTCCGTCGAGATCGTCTCCTTGCCGTCCTTCGTCTGGGAACCTCCCATCTCGAACGGCTTCGTCCACGTGCAGTTCGCCTGGACGATCGCGTACGAGTGGTTCGGCTGGTCGGGGATGGCGACGGGCGCGGGCGGTTCGGCCTTGCACTGGACCTCGCCCGAGATCTTCGTCTCGGCGGAGGCGGCGGCAGCGAGGGTGAACGCAAGAGCGATGAGCAGAGCGAATCGGCTTTTCATGACTCCTCCTCGTTTCGTTGCGGTGAAGGATAGCGCTGGGGCCCGAACCGCGCTAAACTGATGCACCGATGAGGGTTGCCGGGCGGCCCCGCCGCGAACCTCCTCCTCCCAACCCGGCGCAGCTTTCCCTCTTTCCCGGGCTCCCTCCCTCGGCTCGCGTTCAGCCGGCCATCCGGCTGACGGAAGCGAACGTCGCCCGGACGGTCCCTCCCGGCCGCCCGGGCGTCTTTTTCGTCAAGAGCGTGAGTGCGGACGGGGAGGTCCGGGAGCGCGTCGGCCGCGACGACGTCGACCTGCGGCAGCGGCTCCTTCAGCACGCGCGGGAGAGCGGCGTCAACGTCCTGTTCGGATGGGTGCTCGCCGAGAGCGCGAGCGAGGCGTACCAGCTCGAGTGTTATCTCTGGCACGCCCACGGCGGCGCATGGGCCGGCATCGCGGGAGACGCCCACCCGGTGCCCGCGGAGCGGATCCCGTTCCTCGGCTGCCCCGACTGCGACGAGTAGCGGCGCCCGGATCGCCGGAGGGATCCTCCGGACGCATCAGGACGCTCCGCCCCGGCGGTGATAGCGTTTTTTCGCGACGTCCGTCCGGAGGCGCGACTTGGAAACTCTCGAGAATCTGATCGGCGGCCGGTGGGTCCCTTCGCGGACCTCCGATTTCTTCGACGTCCACAATCCCGCGACAGGCGAGACCATCGCCCGGACGCCCCTCTCGACCGGCGAGGACCTCGACGCCGCGGTCGAGGCCGCGAAACGGGCCTTCCCGGCCTGGCGCGACACGCCCCCGGTCGTTCGGGCGCGCTCGATGTTCCGCTTTCGCCAGCTGCTCGAGGAGCATTTCGAGGAGCTCGCCGCGATGGTGACGCGCGAGCACGGCAAGACGCTCGACGAGTCGCGGGGGAGCGTGCGCCGCGGCATCGAGAGCGTCGAGGTCGCCTGCGGCAGCCCGTCGCTGATGATGGGCTACGGCCTCGAGAACATCGCGAGCGGCATCGACTGCAACGTCATCCGCCAGCCGCTCGGCGTCTGCGCGGCGATCGCCCCGTTCAACTTCCCGGCGATGGTGCCGCTCTGGTTCCTGCCATTCGCGGTCGCGACCGGGAACACGTTCATCCTCAAGCCCTCCGAGCAGGTGCCGCTGACGCAGCGGGCCATGGCCCGGCTCCTCGAGCGGTGCGACCTGCCGCCCGGCGTCGTGAACCTCGTCAACGGCGGCCGCGAGGTCGTCGAGGCGATCTGCGACCACCCCGAGATCCGAGCGGTCTCCTTCGTCGGGTCGACGCCGGTCGCGAAGGCGGTGTACCGGCGCGGGACCCATGCGGGCAAGCGCGTGCAGGCGCTCGGGGGCGCGAAGAACTTCGTCGTCGTCATGCCCGACGCCGATTTCGGGCGCGCGACCGACGTCATCACGGAGTCCTTCTTCGGCTGCGCGGGCGAGCGGTGTCTCGCGGGGAGCGTGCTCGTGCCGGTCGGATCGGCGCACGCGGAGGCGCGCGACCGCCTCGAGGCATCGGCGCGGGCGCTCAAGGTCGGCGACGGCGCGCAGCCGGGCGTCGGGATGGGACCCGTCATCAGCGCCGGGCACCGCGAGAAGGTCCTCGGCTACATCGAGCGGGGCGTCGCGGAGGGCGCGAGGCTCGTCCTCGACGGCCGCGGCCATTCGGTGCCCGACCGTCCGAACGGCTACTTCCTCGGGCCGACGCTCTTCGACGGCGTGCGGCCCGACATGACGATCGGCCGCGACGAGATCTTCGGCCCCGTCGCCTCGATCGTTCCGGTGAAGACCCTCGAGGACGCGATCGCGGTCATGCGGGCGCACCCGAACGCCAACGCGACCTCGATCTTCACCTCGAGCGGCAAGGCCGCGCGCGAGTACGCGCGCCTGGCGACGGCCTCGATGGTGGGCGTCAACATCGGCGTCGCGGCCCCCATGGCCCAGTTCCCCTTCGGCGGCGCCAAGGACAGCTTCTTCGGCGACCTGAAGGCGCATGGCCGCGACGCGTACGAGTTCTACACGGACAAGAAGGTGGTCATTTCGACGGTGGTTCTGAGCCATCTGTCATCCCGAGGGTCCAAGGCCCGAGGGTTCCCTTTCCCAGCGGCGACCGTGGCTCGAAAGGGACTCCTCGCTGCGCCCGGATGACCGTTGAGAGAGGAAGGCGAAGCATGAGCACGACGATCAAGACCCAGGCCCCGGCGAGCGCCCTCTCGCGCGAGACGCGCGAGAAGCACAAGGAGTACATCCTGCCGGCGACGATCCTCTACTACCAGGAGCCGCTCGTCCTCACCGACGGCAAGGGCCTCCGCATCCAGGACGCCGACGGCAACGAGTACCTCGACTTCTTCGGCGGCATCCTGACCGTCTCGATCGGCCACGCCGACGAGCGCGTCAACGGCGCGGTGATCGCCCAGATCTCGCGCCTCTCGCACGTCTCGACGCTCTACCCCACGCTCCCCGTGGTCGAGCTCGCGGAGCGCCTCGCGCGCATCGCGCCGGGCCGCCTCCGGCAGTCGTTCCTGGCGACGTCCGGGACCGAGGCCGACGAGACCGCGGTCATGCTCGCGCAGCTCCACACGGGCTCGACGGAGATCATCGCGCTGCGGCACGGCTACTCCGGCCGCTCGATGCTCGCGCAGTCGCTGACGGCCGTCTCGACCTGGAAGCCGCTGCCCGCGCAGGTGGCGGGCGTCAAGCACGCGCTGTCGCCGTACTGCTACCGCTGCCCGCTGAAGCTGACGTACCCCTCCTGCGGCGTCGCGTGTGCGAAGGACATCGAGGAGCTGATCCGCACGACGACGTCGGGCCGTGTCGCGGCCTTCCTCGCCGAGACGATCCAGGGCGTCGGCGGCTTCATCACGCCCCCGCTCGAGTACTTTCAGATCGCGGTCGGCATCGTGAAGAAGTACGGCGGCGTCTTCATCTGCGACGAGGTCCAGACGGGCTTCGGCCGCACCGGCGGGAAGATGTGGGGCATCGAGCACTACGGCGTCGATCCGGACCTCATGACGATGGCGAAGGGCATCGCGAACGGCCTGCCGCTCGGCGCGTGCATCGCCACGCCGGAGATCGCCGCGTCGCTGAAGGCCCTGACGATCTCGACGTTCGGCGGCAACCCCGTCGCCTGCGCCGCGGCCAACGAGACCATCCGGATCATCGAGGACGAGGACCTCCCCGGCAACGCGGAGCGGATGGGAAAAATCCTGCGCGAGGGCTTCGAGGAGCTGAAGCGGCGCTACCCGAAGAACGTCGGCGACGTGCGCGGCATGGGACTGATGCAGGCGATCGAGCTCGTCGAGGACGAGACGGCGGGCGATCGGACGCCGGCCAACGCGCTGACGAATCGGGTGTTCGAGGAGACGAGGAAGCGAGGCCTGCTCGTGGGCAAGAGCGGCCTCTTCGGCAACGTCTTCCGCGTCGCCCCGGCGCTGACGGTGGGCCGGAGCGACGTGGAAGAGGCGCTCGCGATCATCCGGGAAGTCGTTCGAGGCGGCCGGAGCGCGCTAGCCGCGTCGAGCGATTCGATGCCGCCCACCGGCGCCGTCGCGTTCTCTTCGCTCCTGATCGGGCTGCTGGTCGGCGTCCAGCCGGTCGCCGTCGACGTCGCTGCGAGCGCTCGTGCGGCGAGCGTCGAGTACCTGCTCGATGGTCGAGAAGTGGCCCGCGTCGCGGATCCGCCCTGGCGGGTGCCGATCGACTTCGGTGCGGCGCTCCGGCCGCACGAGATCGTCGCAGTCGGACGCGACGCCAAAGGACGGGAGGTCGGGCGTGCGCGGCGAGAGGTGAACGTCTCGCAGCCGTCCGCCCGGCTCGACATCGTTCTGGAGAGAGATCGGACGGGGAAACCGGCGGCGGCACGTTTAGTCGCGACGAGTGTCGTTCGCGATCTCCCGGTCCGCGAGTCGCTGACTCTCGACGGCGCACCGCTCGCGCTCGCGGACCATCGGGCGAACCTTCCGGTCCTCGACCTCGAGCAGACACACTTTTTGTCGGGCGAGGCGGAGTTCGCGGAGATCTCGACGGCTCGCGCCGACGTCGCCTTCGGCGGTGGAGCGGCCGACGAGGCCGAGTCGCGCCTCTCCGCGATCCCCGTTCGAGTCGACCCCGGCGTTTCTCTCACGACCGTTTCGATCGGCCGGAGGCTTCGGCACGCCGACGAGGCGCTCGTTCCAGTGCTCGTCGAGAAGGGCATCGCCACAATCGTCTTCGTCCGGAACCCGAGCAGCCTGGAGGCCAGCCGGGTCGTGTGGCCGTCGGAGGCCTATCCGATGCGATTCGACCCCGCGGATCGTCTTCGCTATGTCTGGCCGATCGCGACGGTCCTGCCCGGCGGTTCGTCCCGAACGAGCCTCATCGAGTCGGTGCCCTACTTCTCCGGCCACGACGGGAGTTTCGTCTGGCTGCTCACCCGGGTGTCGAGAAAGGGTCCCTCGGAGCCGCCGTATCGGTTCCGTGACGCCGTGGCGGTGGCGGGGATGGAAGCGGCGGCATCCGGTACTCGCCGCGCCGTCGTCCTGATCGAGGGCGACGAGCACCGCGACGTGAGCCAGTTCTCGGCCGCACAGGTCGCCGGCTATTTGAAGACCCTGGGCGTTCCGTTTCGCGTGTGGCGGCTGAGCGGTCCCGGCGTCGCGGACTGGAACAGAGAATCCGTCGATGTCGAGGATATTTCGTCGGTTGCCGCGCTCCAAAGGGCGGTCTCACGATTGAAGGCGGATCTCGACCGGCAGCGAATCGTCTGGGTGCCCGGCGAGCGGGCTCGGTGGAACGTGCATCTCGAGGAGGGAAGCGGCTTCGGCCTTCTCGACTAAGGTTTCTCCGACGACGGCAGAACCACGACCCAGACCGCTTCGAGGCGACCTGCCCGCTCGCGGCTGGAAAGACCCATACCGGCCTCGAGCGTTCCGCGTCGAGTGAGGGGAAGGCGAAACATTTCGAACCACGTCCGAACGGCGAGACCGGGAGTCGAGACGTTCAGGGCCTTTCCCTTGTAGTAGAGCGCGACGCCTCGGGAGCCCTCCATGGCCATCGTGCCGGCGCCGTCGAGGCCGGTGGCTTCCAGGATCCGTGCGCTGCTCGCCTGCGCGATCCGATCGAGATCCGACGTTCTTTCGATGAAGCCCAGCCCCAGTCCGGTTCGACGCTCGTTCAATCTCTTCGTGAGGTCGGCGATGAGCCATTCGCGCGGCGCCACGCCGGGATCCCTTTTCCGCAACGGGTCGAGCGAAGGCGGGACGGCCAGAATGGCGACGACGAGTGGCTGATCGCCCACGCGCCCCTGTCCGATTCCGACGTCCCGCGCCTCATGCCGCAGATACACGTCGGCGTTCTCGACACGCTGGCGGCATTGCTCGATGAACTCGGCGGCCGTCTCCACGCCGACGGCATCGAATTCCTGGACCCACCAGGACGAGTATCCCAATGCCTTGGCCTCCCGCTGCGTCTTGCCGGCCGAAGGGAGCTCGAAATCCAGCCGCCCCGAGTTGCCGATCTCGTTGGCACGATGTTGCGCGACTTTCGTCAATTCGGCGGAGAGACGGAGCGGTGGCAAATCGCGCACTGATCGCTCCTTGTTGAGGGCATCGAGAAAGGAGTTCGGCGAGTCATTCGGTTTTCCTGCGGCGAGTGCCGGCAGAAGCAGCAGAACGAGCGCGATCGCGCGCGACAGGAAAGGAACCCCCCGCCCGGCTCGATGACGAACGATGCAGGGATTCTAGTTCCGGCCGAAGCAGGTTCACGGCGGAGAGAGCTTCGATTGGTCGAAGCGGAGTACCGGGTTGGAACTGCCCCCCTCACCTTGCCCTCTCCCCCCGTTGGGGGGAGAGGGAAACGGTGCGAGTGGCCCTCACTTCGGCTCGAGCTTCAGTGGCGATCGCCCTTGTGCTCCCGCTCGACATCTTCGTCACGTACTTCTGGCCGTCCTTGTCGATGAAGTGGTACTCGACCGTGTCGCCCGGACGCAGCTCGGTGAACGTCAGGCCGTCTTCGAGCTTGGTCGTCTCGGTCCAGTAGAGCGTCGACTGATCGCCCTTCTCGGTCTGGACGACCATCACCTTGCTGGCGGGATCGATCTGGACGATCTTGCCTTCCTGCTTGTGGGCATCGTCGGCGAACACCGCCGCGCAGGAAACCAGGAATGCCGCGGCGACCCAGAGACAGAGCTTCGTCTTCATACACATACCTCCGCCCTGGGGTGTTTCAAGATCCGGGCCAGAGGCGGGGCCGGTTCAGTCCTGGGACGGCGGGGTCGAGAGGCGATCGCCGTCTTCCGCGTCGCCCCGGCGATCGAGTGGCCGGAGCAACGTGGAAGAGGCGCTCGTGATCAGGCGGGCAAGTCAGTGCGGGAAGTCATCGAGCTTCGTGTCGCCGCTCAATGCTCCCGTTCGATCTCGTTGACCATCATCTTGCCGTCCTTCTGCTTGTACTCGAACTCGATCTTGTCGCCGGCCTTGAGGTTGGACCACGTGATCCCGTCCTTGAGCTTGGTCGACGCGTTGCAGTAGAGCGTCGACTGCACGCCTTTCTTGTCCTGGACCACGATCGTCTTCGTGTCCGAGTCGACCTTGACGACCGTCGCCTCCTTTTCATGGTCGGCGAGCATGACGGCGGACGAGAACACGAACGCCGCGGCGAGAATCCAGGAGACCTTCGTCTTCATAGACACCTCCTCGGCCAATATATCCGCCGAGCGCGCCGGCGGGCGGCAGAAACGACGTCGCACGGCGCGTCAAGATTCTTTGACGCCCGGCGCTCAGGCGCGCCGTTTCCGATAGGCCTTCTGCACGTAGTAGACGGGGACGCCGAGGCCGATGAAGGCGAGGCCGAAGAGCGCCTCGCGCGGCGTCTCGACGAGCGTGTTCGCGACGATCGCGAAAGCGGTCAGCGCGAAGAGGATCGGCACGATCGGATAGCCGGGAACGCGGAAGGGGCGCACGAGATTCGGTTCCTTCCTCCGCAGCGCCATCACCGACAGGACCGCGAGCGCGTAGAAGATCCAGCCGCCGAAGATCACGTACGTGAAGAGCTGCGAGAAGCCGCCGATGAAGAGCACGAGGAAGGTTGCCCACAGGCCCTGGAAGATGAGCGCTTCGACCGGCGTGCGCCACTTCGGATGCACGCGCGAGACGCGGTCGAAGAAGAGGCCGTCCTTGGCCATCTGGTAGTACGCGCGCGGGCCCGCGAGGATGAGCGCGTTCATCGCGCCGAGCATCGAGCAGAGAATCGCGGCCGTCAGGATCTTGCCGCCCCACACGCCCGTCACGCGCGTCATCGCGAGCAGCGCCGGCTTGTCCGTCGCCGCGATCTCGGCGGGCGAGAGCACCGAGAGGTAGGCGAGGTTCGCGAGGAGGTACAGCACGATCACGATGGCGACGCCGCCGATCGCGGCCCGCGGGAAGTTCCTCTGCGGGTCCTTGAGCTCGCCCGCCGCGAAGCTGACGTCGTGCCAGCCCTCGTAGGCCCACAGCACCGCGACGAGAGCGACGCCGACCGCGGACATCGGGACCGCTCCCATCGGCAGGGGCGGCGCCGCCGCGGCCGAAGCGGCGGCGGCCTCCTTCGTCGGCCCGGGGAGAATGAAGATCGCGGCGACCATCACGACGAGACCGCCGACCTTCAGCGCGGTCAGGACGTTGCCGACGCGCGCCCCGTTCTTGACGCCGACGATGTTGATCCAGGTCAGCGCCGCGATCGCGAGCACGCCGGCCACCTTCGTGGTCACCGGATTCAGCGGCACGAACGCGCCGAGATAGATCGGGAAGGCGGCGCCGAGGGTCGCGATCGAACCGGAGGTCGCGACCGTGAAGAGCATCCAGCCGCAGAGGAATCCCCACAGGCGGCCGAACGCGCGCGAAATGAACGTGTAGATGCCCCCCGCCTCCGGCATCGCGGCGCCGAGCTCGGCGAGCGAGAGGGCCCCGAGGAGCGTCAGGATGCCGCCGATCACCCAGACGCCGAGCATCCAGCCCGGCGTGTGCACGGCGCGCGCAACCTCGGAGGGCACCAGGAAGATGCCCGAGCCGATGATCGTGCCGATGACGATGTTGATGGTGTCGAAGAGGGAAAGCTCCCGGGAAAGCTCGACCCCGTGATGGCGGGCCCCGGCCGGCTGACTCACGCGCACCCCCTTCGTAGGGGGGCTGTTGTATCAGATCGCCGGACGGCAGACGCGCCGCAAGCCGGCGGTCTGCCATCCAGGATCTGCGATCCGGCTCAGCGGCTCGGCAGCCGCCCCTCCAGGTCCTTCAGCTTCTTCTCGAGGTCCTTCAGGCGCTGCTCGAGCTGGGGATAATTCGGCGACGGGAGCCCCCGGTTCCAGTCCCGGTTCCAGTCCCGACTCCAGTCCTGGCTCCAGTCCCGGCTCCAGTTCGAGCCGCGGCCGCCGCCCCAGCCGTTCCACTCGCCCACGCGGACCTCGCGATCCTTTCGCTCCGCGACGGTGACCCTGACGGTCTTTTCCGCGCCATTGCGCATGAGGTCGACCTGGATCGTCTCTCCCGCCTTCCGGTGCCGGATCGCGCGGACCAGCTCGCGGCTCGACGCGACCGTGTCGCCGTCCACCTTCGTCACGATGTCGCCGACCTGGACTCCGGCCTTCGCCGCCGGGCCATCCTTCTCGACCGAGCCGACGAAGACGCCGGCGTCCTTGGGCGCGCCGAAGTGCTGGCGCAGCTCGGGCGTCATCTCGACGGGCTTCATGCCGATGAAGCCGCGGCCGTGCTCCGCGTCGCTCCACGGAAACGCATGCCCGTCGAAGCCGCCGAGGTCGGCGAACCGCTCGGGATCAAACTCGTCGCCGTCGATGAGGATGCGGTCGCCGTCGACGACGATCTCCTCGTCGGGCGAGGCCACGACGACTTGTTTCCGCCGCGCGCGCGGGGGCGCCGGCGGAACCGGCGGTTCGGGCGCGTCTCGGCGGCGCGGGCACCGCGCTGGGGCGCGTCGGGCGGCGGCGGCGGCGCAGGCTGCGCGGTGAGGAGCGCGATGGGCGGCACGGCGAGCAGAGCGGTCAGGAGCGTCGTCCTCCAGGCGGAATGCGGCATGGTTCCTCCCTGTCGCAGAGGGAGACGTCGCCTCCGCGACGGAGGTTTCGATTCCGGGTTCCGACGGGAGGCGTCCGGATTGATAGCCTCTCGCCGGTGCGCTTCCGGAGCAGCGCTCTCCTTCTCTTCCTGATCGCGGCGGCCGTCCGGGCGCAGGAGCCCTGGGGCGACTGGCGGACGATCGAGACCGCGCACTTCCGCGTCCACTACCCGGCGGCGTTCGAGGCGTGGGCCAGGCACGCGGCGTCGCGCATCGAGGACGTGCACGCGCGCGTCGAGGCGCTCGTCGGCTACGCGCCGCCGCGGCCGATCGAGGTCGTCGTCGCGGACCCGGTCGCCGACGCCAACGGCGAAGCGCTTCCGTTCCTCGATCGGCCGGAGGTCCTCCTGTGGACGTCGCCGCCCGAGTCGGAGTCGTCGATCGGCGACTTCGGCGACTGGATGGAGATGGTCGCGACGCACGAGATCGCGCACGTCGCGCACCTGACGCGGCCGGCGGATCGCTGGACCGCGGCGCTGTATCGCCTGTCCCCGGCGCCGTTCGGGCCGCTGGCGCTCCGGTCGCCGCGCTGGGTGATGGAGGGATACGCCACGCTCGTCGAGGGCGCGCTCACCGGATCCGGACGCCCGCACTCGGCGTTCCGCGGGATGGTGCTGCGCTCGCTCGGCGCCGCGGGCAAGCTGCCGGACTACGCGTCGCTCGACGCCTCGACCTCCTGGCTCGGCGGGTCGCTCGCGTACCTCGTCGGCTCGGCGTTCCTCGAGTGGCTCGCCGCGCGGGAGGGACCCGACGCCCTGCCGCGGCTCTGGCGCGAAATGGCGTCCTCCGGCGGCACGTTCGGCGGCGCCTTCCGTTGCGTGTTCGGCGACGCGCCCGACGCGCTCTACGACCGCTTCCGCGCGGAGACCGAGGCGGCCGCGATCGAGGAGGAGAAGCGCCTCGAGAAAGAGGGGCTCGTGCGCGGGGAGCTTCGGGCGCGGATGCGCGGCGGCACCCTCGCTCTGTCCGTGTCGCCGGATGGCCGTCATCTCCTCGGGCGCCGCGATCCGTCGCCTTCGGACACGTTACGTCGCGATCTGGGCCGCGGCGTCGGCGGGCGAGGCGGAGGGCTCGTCGACGGAGGGCGACGAGCCCCGCGGCGGTACGCCGCCCTCGCGGCCGCTCTGGAAGCTGCCGCGCGAGGACGGCTTTTCGGCGTCCGATCCGCGATGGATGCCGGACGGCCGCGCGGTGCTCTTCGCCCGCCGCGGCCCCGATGCGGCGGGCCGGCTGCGCTGGGACCTCTACCGCTGGGACTACGAGGCCGGCCGCACGGCGCGCGTGACGCGTCTCGCGGATGCGGCCGACGCCGATCCCGCGCCGGACGGCGGCTGGGCGGTTGCGGTGCGCGGACGGTTCGGGACCTCCGCGCTCGTCCGCGTGGACCTCTCGACCGGCGAGGGCCGGCCGCTCGACGTCGCGCCGCCGGTCCCGGAGGAGTGGCCCGTCTGGAGCCATCCCCGCGTCTCGCCCGATGGCCGGCGCATCGCGGCCCTGCTGCACGCCGGCGGGCGCTGGCGCCTCGTCGTGGCGCCCTCGGACGGCGGCGCGTCGATCGAGCTTCCGGTCGGAGGAGCGCCCGTCGGCGCACCCGCCTGGAGCTCCGACGGCGCGCGGATCTTCGTCGCGGCGGCCGTGGGCGGCGTCTGGAATCTCGTGTCGGCCGACCCCTCGGGGGCGGCGGCCCCGCGCGTCCTCACGCGCGTCTTCGGCGGCGCGTTTTCTCCGGCGCCCGCGCCGGACGGCAAAAGCCTCTACTTTCTCGAGTTCGGCGCGCGGGGCGTGTCGATCCGCCGTCTGCCGCTCGGCTCCGGCGCGAGCGCCGTCGCGGCGCCGCCGACTCCGTCCGTTCCGGCCGCGGCGGCGACCGTCGCGGCGAGAGAGACGGCCGCGTCGGCGCCCTACGATCTCTGGGCGACGCAGGCGGTCCGCCCGCTCGTGAACTTCTCGTTCGGTCCCTCGGGCAACACGGTCCAGCTCGGCGCCGACTCGGCCGACGTGCTCGAACGCCTGCACCTCCTGGCGCTCGGCTCGGCGGGCAACGCCGTCGGTCCCCGGGGCGGCACCCTCGCCGCGGCGTTCCGGGGCTGGCCGGTCGCGCTGACCGCGCAGCTCTTCGCCGCGCTGGAGAAGCCCGGAAACCAGGGTCTCGCACCTCGGCCAGCGTTCGACGAGCAGCGCGCGGGAGGATTCCTGGAGGCGGCATGGTCGCGGCCTTTCTCCTGGGGCGCGTTCGACGCGCGGGCGGGCGGCGGGGGCTCGCGCGTCGACGCGCTGACCGAGGGCTCGGTCTTCACGCGCGCGTTCGGCTCGGCGTCCGCGCGCCTCGTCTTCCGGCGGACCCGGGGGCGCGTCGGGTTCGGCGCCGAGGGCGACCTCGGCGGCGCCGCGGGGGAGAGCGCGGGCGCGGGCTGGACGCAGTGGTCGGCGGGCGGGCGCGTGTCCGCGATCCTGCCGTTCGTCGTCCTCTCCGCCTCCGCGCGCGGCGGCGACACGGGGGGAACGCCGTCGCTCTTCGACCTATATGCCGTCGGTGGCGCGACGAACGCCATCCTGCCGCCCGGGCTCGACCGCAATCGCATCGCGAGCCCCGCGCTGCCCGCCGACGTCCAGGCGGGACGCCGCTTCGAGGTCTACCGGGCCGAGGCGGAGGCGTCGGGCATCCCGCTCGTCGTGTACGCGGAGTGGCTGCGCGCCTGGAGCGCGGCGCGTCCCGATCCGGTGCGCGTCGTCGGCGCCGAGGTCCGGCTCGAGAGCCTGATCCCGGCGGAGTTCGGCCGCGACGGTCTCCTTCCGCGTCGGCGGCGGCTGGATCGTCAGCGACTTGCCGCGGATCCGCGCGGGCCGCGGATATGCTCAGCTGGTCTACCGACCATGAGATTCCGAGCGCTCCCGGTCGCCGCCCTGCTCGCACTCGCCGCATCGGCGTGCGCCTCGAAACCGGCCGCGCCGCCGGCCCCGCCGCCGCCGCCGTCGGCGCCGCCCGCGGCCGAGCTCGCCCGGAGCGGTCTCGCCGTAGTGAAGCAGACCGACGTGACGCTCCGCGACTCCTCCCGCAATCGTGAGGTTCCGGTGCGGGTCGCGTATCCCGAGGGTCCCGGACCCGACCCGGTGATCGTGTTCTCGCCGGCGGCCGGCGCATCGGCCCGCTCGTACGACTTGCTGGCGCGCTTCTGGGCCACGCGCGGCTTCGCCGTCCTCGTGCCGGGGCGCGCGGAGGCGGCGGGCTCACCGGCGACGGACGCGGACGCGGCCCGTGAGTCGGCGGCCGACGCCTCGCCCGATCCGAGAGTGTGGGAGACGAGCGTGCGCGACGTCGCCTTCGTCGCAGCGGCGACCGGCGCCATCGAGACGCGCGTCGATGGGCTCAAGCTGGACGAGAGCCGGCTCGGCGTCGGCGGCCAGTCGTTCGGCGCCTTCACGGCGATGCTGCTCGCCGGCACGACGGTCGACGTTTCGAAGAAGGAGCGGGCGAAGAGCTTCGCCGATCCGCTTCCGAAAGCGTTTCTTCTGATCTCGCCGCCCGGAAGGGGTCAGCAGGGCCTGACCGAGAAGTCGTGGAGCGCCGTCGAGCGGCCGCTCATGGTCGTCACCGGTACCCGCGACCCGGGGGCGAGGAACAAGGACGCCTCGTGGCGGCTCGACCCCTACCAGCTCTCGGCGGCGGGCGACAAGTTCGCGGTCTTCATCGAAGGCGCCAGCCACGTCACGCTGACCGGCCTGTCGGCCGAACCGGGAGCGGCCCTGCCGAAGGCCGGCAGGAAGACGAGCACCGCCGAGGCCGAAGTCGCGATGTTCCAGGACGTGAAGGCGGCGACGCTCGCCTTCTGGGAGGCCTTTCTCAAGGGAGACGCCGGCGCACGCGCCTTCCTGGCCGGCGACGGGCTCGCCCGGGAGAGCGACAACCGCGCGCAGGTACTGAGGCGCTGAGGCAGGGAGGGAGCGGCGAACTCACGCCCCTCACCCCTACCCCCTCCTCCCGGAGGGAGAGGGGTGTCGTCACTTTGTATGCTAGCGGTCCGCGTAGTACTGCCGCGCGAAGACGCGGCCCCTGCGTCCGCCCGCGAGCTTCACCGCGATCGTATGCTCGCCGCGCGGAACGTTCGGCTTCACGAACACCAGCACGTAGCGCCCCGAGATCGCGCGGCCGACCCGGTCCATCACGAGCTCCGGGAAGAGGTTCGTCTTGTCGTAGTGGCCGCCCGTCAAGTCGGCGATCTGCTGGATCGAGCCCTCGAGCGAGTGGTAGTCGGCATCCGTCACGTCGAGGGTGAAGATGTTGATGCGCGCCTCGGCCATCCGCTGCATGGCCTCCGTCCAGGCCTGCTGCTCGCTCGCGTTCGGGCCGGAGAGTCCGCCGACCGTGCCGAGCCCCCAGCCGAAGAACAGCATCGACTTGCCGCCCGGGATCGGCGCGGCGGCGCGGGCGACGATCTCGAGCGCCCGCTCGGGCGTCGCGCACCGACGCGCCTCGCCGTCGTCGAGGGAACGCGCGAGCGAGGGATGGCTGTCGGGATCGGGGGGCGACGCGTCACCCTTGCGGATCGCGGCGTAGATCGCGCGCTCGAGCTTGCCACGGTCCGCCGTGAAGTCCTGCCTCAGCTTCAGGTGCGAGTCGTACGAGACGACCGCGACGCGGTCGGTCGGCTCGAGCTTGGCGAGGAAGCGGCGGGCCTGGATGCCCATGCGGAGCAGGCCGTGGAGACGCGAGATCTCGTGGTCCGTCTCGAAGAAGAGGATGATCACGCGCCCGGGCGGCACGTCCGGCGAGACGACGGGCGCGCCGGACGGATCGAGCGCCGCCAGCGCGCGCGGATCGATCTCGGGCGTGCCCGCCGGCAGCCAGTCGACCGACTCGAGGGGCACGGTCTGGCCGTCGACCGTCACGACGAAGTCCGACGGACCGAGCGACGGAACCGGGGACCCGTCGGGGTTCACCACGTGGGCGTCGACGACCACGCGCTCGACGACCGCCTCCTCGTGCACCGCGCCGCGGCGGTCGCTCGGCTCCTGCGCCGCGGCGACGAGCGCGACGAGCCCCAGGACGAGCGGGAACGCGAGCCGGAATCTCATGCGGAAGCGCTCCACTCGGCGCGGATCGCCGGGGGCTTCGCCAGCGTCTGCAGGACGACGCAGTACTGCTCGGTCTTCTCCCGGAGCGCGGCGAGCTGCTCGGCCGTCGCTCCCGGCGCGGCGACGTCGAACCGCACGCGGATGTCCTCGAAGCCGACGGGCACGTCCTTCGCCACGCCGAGCGTGCCGCGCAGGTCGAGGTCGCCTTCGACCGTGACCCCGATCCGCTCGGCCGGGATCCCCATCGCGGTCGCGACCAGCTGGCACGTGATCTGCGCGCACGCGGCGAGCGCGCCGAGGAGAAGGTCGCCCGAGCAGGCGCCGGTGCCCGGTCCACCGGTGCCGGCGTGCGCCTCGGCCGCGTAGACGGCGCGCCCGATGTCGACCGAGCAGGTCATGGGCGTCGGGGTCTGGCCTCCCGTCGCGCGCAGCGTGATCCGCGAACTCGCCGGGTCGTTCCGGTAGCGCTCCTTGAGCGGGCGCTGCACCGATTTCAAGTCCATCGCGGCTCCTCCCGGAGCGGCCAGTGTGGCACAGGAGGCGGTGGGAGCGCGGCCCGCATCACGGGTTCGTGACGGGGCGGCCGATTCCAGGGACGGCGCCGCTCGTTCGAGGGACGAGCCCACGCCGAACACGCGGATAGAATTCCGAAACGGCTCGAACTCTGGCGCGCCCGAGATGACTCTCCCGACCGGTTCGAAACTCGGCCCGTACGAGATCCTCGCCCCTCTCGGCGCGGGCGGCATGGGGGAGGTCTACCGGGCGAGGGACGCCCGGCTGGGCCGGACGGTGGCGGTCAAGGTGGTGACGGCGGCCGTGGCGTCGGATCCGGAGCGCCTGAAGCGCTTCGAGAACGAGGCGCGCGCCGCCTCCTCGTTGAACCATCCCAACATCGTCACCGTGCACGACGTCGGCGGTCCGAGAACGGCGTGTCGTTCATCGCGATGGAGCTCGTGGAAGGGGAGACGCTTCGCGAAATCCTGAGCGAGGGGGCCGCTGCCGGCGAAGCGTCTCCTCGCGATCGGAGCGCAGGTGGCCGACGGGCTGGCGAAGGCGCACGCGGCGGGGATCGTCCACCGGGATCTGAAGCCCGAGAACGTCATGGTGTCCGAAGGACGGGTTCGTCAAGATCCTGGACTTCGGCCTGGCGAAGCTGACGGAGCCGGAAGCGGCGAGCGGGGTGACGGCGGCGCCGACGGTCTCGGGCGGGACGGAGCCCGGCATCGTCATGGGCACGGTGGCCTACATGTCGCCGGAGCAGGCGCTGGGGAAGCCTCTGGACTTCCGGTCCGATCAGTTTTCGCTCGGCTCGATTCTCTACGAGATGGCGACCGGGCGGCGCGCGTTCCCCCGGGCGAGCACCCCTCCGAGACGTTGTCGGCCATCATCCGGGACGAGCCCGAGGTCGATCACCCGCGTCGCGCCGGCCTGTCCGCCGCCGCTTCGGCTGGGTCGTCGAGCGATGCCTGGCCAAGAAGCCCGACGACCGGTATGCCGCGACGCGCGACCTCGCGCGCGACCTCGCGTCGCTGCGCGACCGCCTCGCCGAGCTGTCCGTCTCCGGCGTCGGCCGGTCGCGCGCGCCGCGGCGGCCGACGCGACCCGCCTTCTGGCTCGCCGCCGCTACGCTGCTCGCGCTCGTCGCCGTGGCGGGAGTCCTCGCGGGACGGCGTCTCGCGCGCGTGCCGCCGCCGTCGTTTCACGCCCGTCACCTACCGCCGGGGCTCGATCCTGTCCGCCCGATTCGCCCCGGATGGCCAGACGGTCGTCTATTCGGCGGCGTGGGACGGCAAACCCCCTCGGCTCTTCCTCAAGCGGCCGGACAGCCCCGACGAGGTGCCGATCGCGCTTCCCGAGCGCCGACATCCTCTCGATCTCGCGCTCGCGGAGAGATGGCGATCGCGCCCGACTGTCGCTGGACGCACAACGGCGTCTGCAGCGGCGCGCTCGCGCGGGCCCCCATGACGGCGGGCGCGGCGCGGCCGGTCGCCGACAACGCGCAGCAGGCGGACTGGGCTCCGGACGGTGACAGCCTGGTCGTGGCCCGCGACGTCGCGGGCCGCGGGCGCCTCGAGTACCCCCTTGGCAAGGTCCTCTACGAGACCGTCGGGCACACGAGCTTCCCGCGGTTCTCTCCGAAGGGGGACCGCATCGCGTTCGTGGACCATCCATTCCGGTGGACGACCGGGGGTCCGTGGCGATCATGGATCTGGTCGGACACCGGCGAACGCTACACGAAGGAGTGGGAGGGAATCGAGGGGCTCGCCTGGTCGCCCGGCGGCGACGAGATCTGGTTCACCGCGGCGGACGTCGGCGCGAGGTTCGTCCCTCTACGCCGTGACCCTCGGCGGGCGCGAGCGGCTCGTCGGCGCGGTTCCCGGTGAGCATCCGGGTTCACGACATCGCTCGCGACGGGCGCGTGTCCTGCTCGAGCCAGGACACCTCACGGGTGCCGATCGCCGGCCGGATGATCGGAGAGGCGCGCGAACGCGACCTGACCTGGTTCGACTGGTCGCTCGCCCGGGACATCTCTCGCGACGGCAAGACCCTTCTCTTCGAGGAGACCAACGTCGCCGTGGGAAACGGCTACGCCGTCTGTCTTCGCGGAATGGACGGCTCGCCGGTCGTTCGCCTCGGAGAGGGGTCCGCTCTGGCGCTGTCCCCGGATGGGAAGTGGGCTCTGACGGGGCTTCTCAGCGGCGACGTCGCCGCTGGTGCTTCTGGCCACCGGGACGGGAGAGCGACGCGCTCTCCCCACGGGCGGAGTCCACCCGGAAGAGGCCGAATGGCTCGACGACCGCCGAGTCGTTCTGGCAGGCGCCGCGTCGGGGCGTCCCATGAGGCTCTACGTCCAGGACATCGGCGGCGGCGACCCCCGTCCGATCTCGCCGGAAGGGATCGAGCAGCCAGTGTCCCACAGGCGCGCGGCGAGGGAACGCCGCGTCGGCGTCCGGGCCGAGTGGAACGAGGGCCGGCGCCGAAAGACTCGCCGCGCGGCGTAAGGGTGGAACGCGACTTTCGGCGCTGAGCCTACCGGGCGTCCCTGACGACCGTACCGGCCTTCATGACGAAGACCACGTTTTCGAGGACGGAAACGTCCTGGAGCGGATCGCCCTTGACCGCGATCAGGTCCGCCCACCGGCCCGGCTCGAGCGAGCCCGCGTCGTTGTCGCGGCCGATCAGATCGGAGGCGCTCACGGTCGCCGAGCGGATCGCCTCCATCGGCGTCTGCCCGTACTTCACCTGCCAGGCGAACTGACGCGCGTTCAGGCCGTGGGGAAAGTTGCTGACGTCCGTGCCGAACGCGATCTTCACGCCCGCCCGAACGGCTTTCCGGAACGCCTGGCGCTGGATCTCGTCGGCCTCGGGCTGCTTGTTCGCGAAGTCCTCGGGATAACCGGCCGCGGCTCCCTGCCGGATCCATTCGGCGTCGTAGATGTCGGCGACGAGGTAGGTCCCGTGTTCCTTCATGAGGCGGATTCCCTCGTCGTCGAGGTAGGTCCCGTGCTCGATCGAGGCGACGCCCGCCTTCACGGCGATCTTGATCCCCTCGGTCGAGTGCGCGTGCGCCGCGACCCGGAGCCCCTTGTGGGCCGCCTCCTCGACGGCGGCGCGGATCTCGTCATATGTGTACTCGATCGCGTGCGGATTCGAGCCGTGCGTCAGGAAGGCGCCGGTCGCCAGCACCTTGATCAGGTCGACGTCGTGCTGGGCGATGTCGCGCACGCGCTGGCGCACCTGGTCCGGACCGTCGGCGACGCCGAAGCGCAGGTCCCAGGGGAGCGCGACGTCCGGCGCGAAGCCGGTGATCGCGCCGCCGCCGCCGGTGATCGTCAGGTAGGCGCCGGCCACGAACATCCGGGGGCCGGGGAAGTCGCCCCGCGCGATCGCGTCGCGCATGGCGACGTCCACGAACGCCCGGTACGTGCCGACGTCGCGCACCGTGGTGAAGCCGGCGTCGAGCGTCGCGCGCGCGTTCGGCACGGATTCGAAGGCGCGATCGGCGGCGCTCTTCTTCAGGTCGGAGAGCGGGTCCTTGTCGTGGGCGTAGTCGCCGACGAGGTGCGTGTGGCAGTCGATCAACCCGGGCAGCACCGTCAGCGCGGAGAGGTCGACCGACACGGCGCCCGCCGGGATCGCGAGCCCGGCGCCGACGGCCTTCACGCGGCCGTTCTCGATCAGGATCACGGCGCCGGACACGACGGACCCCGCCTTCGGGTCGATGAGGCGTCCGGCCTTCACCGCGACGACCTCGGCGGAAGCCGCCGCCGAAAACGCGGCGAGGACGAGCGCCGACGCCCGGATCGTTCGCGCGATTTGCTCTCTCGCTGTCAAAACGCGCGCCATTCTACGGCGACTCGCGGTTACAATCCGGCCCGCCCGGATGACGCTTCCCGCTGGAACAAAGCTCGGTCCCTACGAGGTCATCGCCCCGCTCGGCGCGGGCGGCATGGGAGAGGTGTACCGCGCGAGGGACTCGCGCCTCGGCCGCGACGTGGCGGTCAAGGTGCTGTCCCCGAGTTCGCCGCCGACGCGGACCGGCGCAAGCGATTCGAGCAGGAGGCGCGCTCCGCTTCGGCGCTGAACCACTCCAACATCGTCACGATCCACGACATCGGCGCCGACGCGAACACGGTTTACATCGCCATGGAGCTCGTCGACGGCGGCACGCTGCGGGAGGCCCTTCACGCCGGCGCGATCCCGACCAAGCGGCTGCTCGCCCTGGCGTACCAGATCGCCGACGGCCTCGCGAAGGCGCACGCGGCCGGCATCGTCCACCGCGACCTGAAGCCCGAGAACGTCATGGTCACGAAGGACGGGGGCGTCAAGATCCTCGACTTCGGTCTGGCGAAGCTCCTGAAGGAGCAGCCGGAGGACACGTCCAATCTCCCGACGGCGCAGGCGACGCAGGCGGGGATGGTCCTGGGCACGATCGGCTACATGTCGCCCGAGCAGGCGAGCGGGAAGGTCGTCGACTTCCGTTCGGACCAGTTCGCGCTCGGCTCGATCCTCTACGAGATGGCGACGGGGAAGCGCGCGTTCCAGCGCGGGACGTCCGCCGAGACGCTCACGGCGATCATCCGCGAGGAGCCCGAGCCCATCCCGCAGCTGAACGCGGCCGTTCCCGCGCCGTTCCGCTGGATCGTGGAGCGCTGCCTGCAGAAGGACCCGGAGGAGCGCTACGCCTCGACGCGCGACCTCGCCCGCGACATCCGGGGCGTGCGCGAGCACCTCTCGGAGGCTTTCAGCGGCGCGGCCGCCGAGGTCTCCGGCGCCACCGCGCGCGATGCCCCCGAAGCGGCGCTCGCGGCTCGGCGCCCTGGCGATCGCGCTGGCGGTGCTCGCGGCGCTCGGCGCGGGCATGCTCCTCCAGCGCGGGCTCGTCAAGTCGCTGCCGCCCTCCTACCAGCAGATCACCTTCGGGAGCGGCACCATCCGCGCGGCGCGCTTCGCGCCGGACGGCCAGACGATCGTCTACAGCGCCGCCTGGGACGGCAGTCCGCTGAAGCTCTTCCTCAAGCACCCGTCGAGCCCCGACTCGCTGCCCCTCGAGCTGCCGAGCGCGAACCTGCTCTCGATCTCGCCGTCGGGCGAGATGGCGATCGCGATCGACTGCCGCTCGAACCATCCCGGCGTCTGCGCGGGGACGCTCGCCCGCGCCGCGCTGACCGGCGGCTCGCCCCGCGACGTCGCCGAGGGCGTGCAGGAGGCCGACTGGGCGCCCGACGGATCGAGCTTCATGGTCGTGCGCGACGTCGGCGGCAAGTCGCGCCTCGAGTTCCCGATGGGCAAGATCCTCTACGAGACGTCGGGCCACATCAGCTACGCGCGCCTCTCGCCGAAGGCGGACCGCATCGCGTTCCTCGACCATCCCTTCCCGCTCGACGACGCCGGCACCGTCGCGGTGATCGACCTCGCGGGCAAGAAGACGACGCTGACCTCGAAGTGGGCGAGCGAGGGCGGCCTCGCGTGGTCGGCCTCCGGCGACGAGGTGTGGTTCACCGCGACCGAGGCGGGGGCGAACCGCTCACTCTACGCGGTGACGCCGGCGGGGAAGCTCCGCGTCGTCACGCGCGTGCCCGGCGGACTGAAGCTCCACGACGTCGCGCGGAGCGGCCGCGTCCTTCTGACGCGCGAGAGCCCGCGCGTCGGCGTGCGCGGGATGCTGCAGGGCGACACGCGCGAGCGCGACATGTCGTTCCTCGACTACTCCTTCGCCGCCGACCTGACGCCGGACGCCGGCGTGCTCCTCTTCGACGAGGAGGGCGAGGCCGGCGGCGCCAACTACACCGTCTTCGTCCGCAAGGCGGACGGCTCGCCGGTCGTGCGCCTCGGCGAGGGCAACGCGATGGCGATCTCGCCCGACGGCAAGTGGGCGCTCTCGATGCTGCCGAAGCCCGACTCGCCGTTCATCCTCCTGCCCGACGGGCACGGGCGAGCACCGCGAGATCAAGACCGGCGGCGTCAGCCCGGAACAGGCCGCCACCTGGCTGCCGGACAACAAGAGCATCGTGTTCGCGGGCAGCGAGCCCGGCCACCGCCTTCGTCTCTACGTGCAGTCGATCGACGGCGGACCAGCCGCGCGCGATCTCGCCCGAGGGAATCGTCGCGGCGCTGCCCGGCTTCGCCGTTTCGCCCGACGGTAAGTCCGTTGCCGCGATCGGACCCGAGCGCAAGGCGATGCTCTTCCCGGTCGATGGCGGCGTTCCGCGCGAGCTCTCCGGAATCGCGGACGAGGAGGTCCCGCTGCGATTCTCCGCGGACGGCCGCTCTCTCTACCTCTGGAAGCGCGGCGACGTGCCGGCGCACGTCACGCGGCTCGAGCTCGCGTCCGGCAAGCGTGAGTCGTTCCGCGACCTGATTCCCGTGGACCCGTCGGGCGTCGAGCGCATCTCGAACGTGCTCGTCACGCCGGACGGCAAGGGCTACGCCTACTGCTTCACGCGGCTCCTCTCCGATCTCTTCGTCGTCGAGGGCCTCAAGTGATGGCGGTGTCTGACCCCCGAATGGGTCTGACCCCCGGCGCTCCCGTCGTATCGTTCGACCCGTGACCTCCGACGCCAAGCCCTTCTCGCCGGCCTACCCGAGTCTCGAATCCCTGCGGACCCTCGGCGAGATGTGGAACGCTTCGCCGGCCATGCGCCACTTCGGCGCGCGCCTCGAGTTCGACCGCGTGGACCGCGTGCGCGCCGTCATCGATCCGGTCACGGCCGTGCACCGCGGCGGGCTCGGCACCGACGCGGTGAACGGCGTCGTGCTCGCGGGTCTCTTCGACCTCGTGATCGGCACCGTCGGCTGGCTCACGCGCCCCGACACGCGCTCCGCGACCGTCACCCTCTCGATGACCTTCTTCCGTCCGACCCGTGGAGACCGGATCGCGGCGGAGGCGAGGCTCGTGCGCGCGGGCCTGAACCTCGTGTTCGCCGCGGCCGAGATCCTCGACGCCGACGGCCGCGTGACCGCGCGGTGCGACGGCACGTGCGCGATCGCGCTCGGCAAGTCGGACAGCCAGGAGATCTACGAGAGAATGCGGGGAGGGGGAGTGGCGCCTTAGGGGCGGGGCTCGTCCTCCTCCCCCCCCCCCGTCGCGGGCGGCCGCGAGGGCCGCCCCTACGATCCGGTCAACATCTTCGCCGCCGCCTGCACCTGCTCCGCCGCCTTCGAGATCACCGCTCCGGTTTTTGCGGCGGCCGCGTTGACCTCGTCCCACTTCTTCTGCTCGATGGCCTCGCGCACCGCGGGCAGCGTCTTGACCGAGTAGCCCGTGTAGGCGCCGGGCGCGTACACGAAGTGGCGATACCAGGGCCGCTCCGGCAGGCCCTCGGACGCGGTGAGCGTCGCCTCGAAGCCGCGGAGCGCCGCGTTGACGCGCGCGAGCCGCTCCCGCGAGGGCCGCGCCGCGCCGGGCGCGAACGCCGCGTCGAAGGCCCGCGCATAGGCGCCGGCCGCCGCGGTCAGCGCGTCCGAGGCGTTCTGGAGGGACGAGAAGTCGAAGTGGGGCACCGGAGTCTCCGCCTTCGGCGCGACGTAGGGCTTGCGGGGGTCGGCCACCGCCCAGGGGAGGTTCTCCTCGAGCTGACGATTGTGCTCCTCCGTGTCCTTGCGGCGCGTGTCGGCGAGCGTCTGGACCTCCTTGACGTACTTCGCGATCGCCTCGGCGGCGGCCGTGAAGTCGAGCGGCAGGAGGTCGGCGTTCGCGAGGCGAAGCGTCATCCCACCGGCCGTCTGCGCGAGCGCGCGCGCGTACACGAAGTCGCCGTCGCCGAAGCGCGTGTACCACGTGAAGTCGTCGTAGATCGAGTGATAGACGCCGCCCTGGTCCTCGCCGCCGAAGCCGACGTTCAGCGAGGCGACGCCGAGGTGCTGGAGGAACGGCGTGAAGTCGGAGCCCGATCCGAGCGCCTCGAGACGCAGTCCGGCTCGCTCGCGAGCCTCCTGGCGATCCTCCGGCTTGTCGGCGTCGGCGACCTTCTTCAGCCGCGCGCGCGAGAGCACGCTGATTTTCTTCTCCGGGTCCTCGACCTCGGCCGCCGCGCCGGCGACGAGCGGTTCGAGCGCGGCGGAGCCGCCGGCGTTCAGGAATCCGCGGCCGTTGCCGTCCGAGTTGATGTAGGCGACCGCCTTCGCCGAAAGCTCGTCCGCGTGCGCCTCGACCCATTCCGTCGAGCCGAAGAGCCCCTCCTCCTCGCCGTCCCAGGCGCAGAAGACGATCGTGCGCTTCGGCCGCCATCCCTTCTGAAGGAGCGCGCCGACGGCGCGGGCCTCCTCGAGCATCGCGACGAGGCCGCTGATCGGGTCCTCGGCGCCGTTGACCCACGCGTCGTAGTGGTTGCCGCGGATCACCCACTCGTCGGGCCACACGGCGCCGGGAACGCGCGCGACGACGTCGCGCACGGGCACCATGTTCCAGTCGAACGCGAGCTTGACGTGCACGGTCGCCGGGCCCGGGCCGACGCGGTACGTGATCGGCAGCGCTCCGCGCCACGACTCCGGCGCAACCGGACCCTCGAGCGCGGCGAGAAGCGGCCGCGCGTCCGCGTACGAGATCGGGAGCACCGGGATCTTCGTGATCGTCTTCGCGTCCTTCCGGTCGAGGCGCTTCGCATCGGGGGTCGCGCCGACGCCGGGCGTCAGCGGGTCGCCGGAGTACAGCGGCATGTCCGCCACGCTGCCGCGCTGCACGCCCTGCTCCGGACGGAACGGGCCCTTCGGGTAGACCTCGCCCTGGAAGTAGCCGTCGTCCCGGGGGTCCGAATAAATGATGCAGGCGAGCGCGCCCCTCTCCGCCGCGACCTTCGGCTTGATGCCGCGCCAGCCGCCTCCGTAGCGCGCGATCACGATCCGGCCGCGCACGTCGACGCCGAGCTTATCGAGGGCCTCGTAGTCGTCGGGGTTTCCGTAGTTGACGTAGACGAGGGGCGCGGTCGCCTCGCCGTCGATCGAGAAGGCGTTGTAGGTCGGCAGCTGCTGCGCGGTCTGGCCGGACGTCGGGTCGCCGGGAACCGGCGTCTCGGCGAGCGCGGCGCGGAACTTCGTCGGCGCGACCAGCTCGAGCACTCGCTCCTTCGGAGTCGGGAAGAGCACGTCGAACGACTCGATGCGCGCGTCGAGTCCCCACGAGCGGAAGCGCTCGAGGATCCACTCCGCGTTCTTCGCGTCCTGGGCCGAGCCGAGATGGTGCGGCGCCTCCGACAGGCGACGCATCGACTCGCGCGCCACGGCGGCGTCGGGAAGGGCGCGGAACGCGCGCTCGATGCGCAGCTCTTCGGCGGCGCCTTCCGGGAAGAAGCCCCGAGGAGAGGGCGGCGCCGGCGCTGGAGACGCGGCGACGAACACGGCGAGCGCGAGCGCGGCAACGAGACGTTTCATGGATTCCTTTCGAGAAGGCGGCGCAAGCATAAATCCGTTGCCGCCCCGTCCGGCGGCGGGTAAAATGAGTTCGTCCAAATCGGGGACGGAAACGGCGAATCGAGCGCCGGCGGTCCCCGACGCTTCGGAGGGCCGATTGGCATTCGACCTCGCTCCGAACGCATCGCCCCGGCGGGGGACGAGTCCCTCCGCGCCTCCGGCCTCCCGGTGCCGTCGATGAGGCTCGTCTGGTCGCAGCCCGCCCGACGGGTCGAGGACCGCCCGCGGAACCTGCTCCTCGTCTCGGTGCTCTGCATCTTTCTCGGCGGCGTGGTGGTGGGCGCCGGCGGCCGCGATCTGGCCGAGGCGCCGCGTCCCGTGCGCGCGGTCTTCGCGAGCCTGCTCACGACCGGCGCGGTCCTCTTCGTCGTCGCAGTGGCGCTCGCGGCCGTGCGCCGCGGCACCCGGCGCGATCCCGCGCGACTTTCCCTCGCCCGTCCCCTCGAAGGCCCCGCCGCTTCGGCTGAGAAGCGGCATTTCGCAGAGGAGGAACGACGGTGAAGCACGACAACGTTATCCCGTTCGATCCCGCGCGGCGGGGAGGATCGGCGCGCCGCGGCGCAGTCGACAAGTACGAAGAGAACGCCCCCGGATGGGTGGCGCTGAAGTGTCCGACGTGCGCGTCGTCGCTCCGCCTGGAAGCGGAGTGGCTGGAGGACGACGTCGATCTCCTGTGCGGCCGCTGCGACACCGAGATCCCGCTCGTCGCGGCGCGCGAAGGCGGACTCGGACTCTGAGCGTGCCGCTGCGCGGCCCGACCGACGAGAGAGGGAAAGTCGTTTCCGGAACGTCTCCCTCAATCGAGGGATGGGCGGGTGGATCGAATCGTTCGAATCACTCGAGCGGCTTGAGGTAGATCCACCGCCGCGGCATGTCCACGAAGGCGTGGAACCGCAGCAGGAGCGGGAAGCCGAGGAGCCCGTCGTCCCCCCAATCGGGGGAGAAACCGTGGGTCGTCACGCTCGCGGGCAACGCCGGCAGGAGCACGGGTCCCCACGCGAAGCCGCGCGCCTCGCCCCGCTCGACGCCGGCGCGCTCGGCGCTCGCCGCGGCGATTCGAAGCGCGGAGCTGCCGGTGTCCGAGCCGGCCGCGAGCCGCAGGTTCTTCTTGCCGCGGGAGAGGATCGCGACGGGCACGTCGCCGTCGTCGTCGATGACGGCCCGGTAGAACCCGTCCGGCAGCGCGAGGCGCTCCGGGTCGTGCACGCGCAGGACGCCCGCGGTCGGTTCCATCTCGACGACGGTCTCGCGGAAGAGCGGCGCGCCGGCGCGCGCCTCCGCTCCGGCCGGCAGCGCCTCCTCGCGGCGGACCCAGAGCGAGGGCCATGTCGCGCCGGCGATCTCGAGCGACGCGCCCTGCGCGATGCGGCGGCCCCACACGTCGGTCTCGAAACGCAGGCCGAGGCGCTCGGAGAGTGCGGGGGAGATCGCCACGGGGCCGCTCTCGGCGGCGTCGATCGCGAGTCGAACGGGGCGTCCCGAGACCGAGGCGTCGACGAGGACCGCTCCGGACCGGCGCTCGAACGGAGCGTCGCGAGGCGGGTCCGGCACGACCGCGCGGCCGCCGCCGACGTTCACGGCGGGGATCGGTCCGGTCGGCAGGCCGCTCCACGCGACCGATACCCGCACGGCCGCCGAGGGGTCCGACCGATCCGTCCAGGCCGAGAGCGTCTCGAAGTCGAGCGCGAGCCGGGGAGCACTGGCGGCGAGGAGACGGCCGTCGCGGCGCGAGAACGTCAGGCGGAGGGGATCGCCGCCCTCGGGCGTCAGGTCGAGGCGGACGCGCTCGCCGTCCGACGGCCCGAGCTCGACCCAGGCGTTCTCGCGGTCCGCGAAGAGCCACGCGCGCCGGAAGAAATACGAGCGGGTCTTCAGCTCCCGCAGGACCTCGTCGGAGACGACGCGGGTGACGCCGTCGCCGTCCGTGTACCAGGCCCGGCCCGACTCCATTCCCCGCGCGGTCGCGAGGCCCGCCGACCGGATCTCCTCGCGGTAGCGAAAAGGTTCCCAGCGGATCTCGTCGAGGCCCGAGGTCCCGGGCGGCCCCGCCAGGGACAGCCGCATCATCCCGCTCGCGGCCAAGGGCTTGGCGCCGCTCGATCTCCGGAACCGTTCGAGGACGCGATCCGCGGTGCGCGACGCCTCCCGGCGGCACGCCGGCGCGCCGGTCAGCACCAGGAGCGCGAGGGCGATCGCGAATCGCCGGCGGCTCGAGCGCTCCTCCATCGGCCGCGCGATCATACGCCCGACTCTTTTTCTTTTCTCTCGCCGCGGGTTTTTTCTCGCACCGACGCGAGGAAAACGCGCGCCAGGATGAAAAATACTCTTGCGCGGCGGCGCGGGGTGGGGTCTAGAATACGCCCCAGTTTGTAACGCCCGCGAGGGCGATTCCAGATAGAAAAGGGGTAGGAAATATGGCAACTGGCTCTAAGGCGCTTTCCAAGTCCATGATCGCCGATCACCTGTCGAAGTCCACCGGCACGACGAAGCGGGTCGCGACGCAGTTCCTCGATGACCTGACGGCGCTCGCCTACAAGGAAGCGAAGAACAGCTTCACGATCCCGGGTGTCGGCAAGCTCGTCCTGGTCAACCGCAAGGCGCGCATGGGCCGCAATCCGGCCACGGGCGAAGAGATCAAGATTCCCGCCAAGCGCGTCGTGAAGTTCCGCGTCTCGAAGAAGGCGAAGGACGCGATCCTCGGCGTGAAGAAGTAGTTTTTCCTCGACGAGGAGATGAAAGCGGTCCCGAGAGGGGCCGCTTTGCTTTCGGCCCCAGGCGTTCGCTTCGCGAACGGGGGCCGAGAGTTTTCAAGCCGGTGTCGCGTGCGCCGCCGCCTCGCGAAAGCGACGCCGCTGGCGCTCTCAGGCGCCTGTTCTTAGGGCGCGGGGGAAGTCGCGGCGAAGACGAGGCGGACCGTATTCTCCTCCTGCCGCGTCGCCGAGACGTCGGCGCCGACCGAGGGACGCACCCAGGCGGGAATCTCCGCCGAGATTCCGCCCCCGGCCTTCTTCGAGCGCGTGATCTTCGCCGTCAGCTCGACCGATGAGAGGCGCTGCGGCATTCCGGCGGCCGCGGCCGCGCGCGCCAGGTCCCGCGCGGTGTTCATCGCGGCGTCGACGAAGTCGCGCACTCCGGGCACCGTCGGCGCCGGGGCGATCCGGTGCGCGCCCGCCGCCGGGATCTGGAGCGTCAGCTCCTGAACGAAGGAGGTCTCGGCCGAGCGGGAGGCCTCCGCGTCGAGCAGCAGGATCTCGACCTTCGCCCCCATCTTCGTCTCCGTGCCGACCGAGAGGTGGAACTCGATGCGCTTCAGGACGAGGCCCGCCTCGGCGGCGGCGGGATTGCGGCCCGCCGCGACGTCGGCGACGGCGGCGACGAAGTCCGCCGGCGCGATCGCCTCCTCCGGGCGCGCGGGCTCGGAGGGCGGCGCGGAGGCGCAGCCCGCGGCGAGAAGGACGAGAGCGAGCGGGACGGCGCGCGGCCGGCGATTGTCTTCACGGCGTCTCCCGGGCGATCCAGATCCGCTTGAGGCGCCGCACGCCGTCCGGATCGCGCACCACGGCGTGGGTCTTCCGCTCGCGAGCGAGCGCGACGGAGTCGGGAGCGAAGCCGGCGACCTCGGCGATGCGGCGCCGGCGCACGAGGAAGCGGACGAAGGCCTTCGCGTCCTCGACGTCGCGGTCCTCGACCGGGTGCACGCGCGACGCGCGCAGGAAGCCGCCGCCGTTGAAGCCGAGCGCGAAGCCGTCCGCGATCTCGACGCAAGCGCCGTCGGCGGGGCCGAACTCCCTGCCGTGCAGCGGAAGATCGCGGCGCCGGCGGCCGCGCAGCACGCGCAGTCCGGCCGCGTGCTCGGGGAGCGCGCCCCGCGTGCCCCGCGCGAGGAGCGTGCCGTCGGCGCGCGGCAGCCGCGCGTCGATCGCGCCGACGAGCGCGACGTTTCCCGTGGCGTCGTCGGGCGGAACGGAGAGGCCGGGATCCTCGTCGGGCGACAGCTCCGCGGGCACGTCCGGGCTGTCGAGCAGGCGCCGCTTCACCAGGAGCTCCCCGACGGCGCGCGCGGCCGCGGCGCCCTCGCGGGCGGCCGTCTCGCGCACGAGCCCGCGCGCGATCCGGCCGAAGAAGTCGGCCCCCGACGGGGCGGCATCGGCGGCCGCGACGCAGATCCGGGCGGTCCGCTCCGCCGCGGCCGCGAGCGCGGCGGCGCGGTCCCGCTCCGGCGCCAGGCGGAAGAGGGCGACGAGCATGTCCCAGGCGGCGCCCGTCATGACCCGGCAGAAGGAGTGCGGTTCGGCGGACAGGGAAGCCGCGGGCGCCGAGTCCGGCAGCTTCGTCGGGTCCTCGTACCGGAATGCGTTGACCGCGTCGCGGAGGGCGCCGGGCGGCGCGGCGTCCGGTCCGTCGTTGTCGCGCACGGCCGCGCCGAGCTGCTCGGCCAGGCGCGACACGAGGTTCGAGCGAGCCGGATTGGCGCGGGTGGCTCCGACGACGTCCGCGTCGAGCGCGGGCTCGGCGAGCGCGACGAAGATCGCCGCGAGGTCGCCGAAGCCCTCGTGGAAGGCCGCCACCTCGAAGTGCGGCGCGTTCCAGAGATCGGGCCGCAGCGCGTCCAGGATCGCGTGCCCCTGCTCGTGCGTCGAGACGTCCGGGCTCTCGCCCGACTCGACGACCGCGCCGGTCTTAGCGTCGAGGTCGCGGAAGAAGCGCAGCGCCTGACGGTCGTAGAAGGCGTTCAGGTCCTTGCCCGCGATCGGAACCGCGGGGAGCACGGGACCGGGGGTCCACGTGCCCGGTCTCGGCGCGAGGCGCGTCCACAGGCGCTTGCCCCGGTCGAGCGCGGCGGCGAGCTGCCAGTAGAGAAACTCGTTCGTGTCGGGAGCGTAGGAGCGCGGCGGGGGCGCCGCGCCCTGCACGCGAAAACCCCACGGCCCGCGATCGGTCTCCGTCGGCGGCGCGACGTCGACGAGGCGATCGCCCCGCGCCGCGGGGTCGTTCAAGAAAACGCGGATGCGCGCGCCGTCTTCTTTCGCCAAGAGGTGAACCGGTCTCTCGCAATTCTACCTGCGTTATCCTCGGCAGGATGTGGCGGCAGCTGGCGGCGGGAGCCCTCCTCGCGCTCTGCGCGCTGTCGCTCGCCGCCCAGGAGAAGGACAAGGAGAAGGAGAAGAAGGCCTCCTGGCCGCTCTCGCTCGCGGACGGTCTGCCGAAGGAGCTCCCGGGTTACCAGGCCGCGCCGACCGACCCGCTCCCGGACACGGACGAGAACGAGATGGGCGTCTTCACCCAGGTCGCGCGGTTCTTCCAGCGGATCGAGAGCTCGACCGTGACGCGTCAGTTCCAGCTGGTCGTCCAGGACTACGGCAAGGACAAGAACCTCGAGCCGGAGATTCGCAAGGCCGTGGCCGAGGCCGCGACCCATCCGAACGTCGAGACGCGCGACGTCGCGATCGCCGGCCTCAAGGCCTTCGCCGTCACCGACCGTTCGACCGGCAGCCCCACGACCCTGGTGACCGTCCTCGTGCTGCCATCGCGGCTCGTGCTCGCGCAGGGCGCGAACGTCGACCGGGACACCGCGATCAAGCTGCTCTCGCACGTCGACTTCGCCCGAATCGCGGCGGCGAAGTGAAGTCTTCCTCCCGAAGGTCGGCCCCGACCGGGTCCGGCCCGCACTTCGGGCGCGGCGTTCTCTCGCCGCGCGGGCGGACCGGCGGCGTCCGCGTGCGCAGGGCGAGCCGGGCGGACTGGCCGCGGATGGTCGAGATCTACCGGGAGCTCGCCGCCTTCGAGCGCCTCCCGCCTCCGAACGACGAGGAGGCCGTGCGGCTCGGCGCGATGATCTTCGACGCCGGACGCCTCGAGGCATTCGTCGCGGAGGTCGACGCGTCGGTCGAGGGGATGGCGATCTTCTCGGAGGGGATCGGCTCATCGTTCCGCGCCCGCCCGATGCTCTTTCTCGAGGACCTGGCGGTCACGGAGGCGGCGCGCTCGCGGGGCGTCGGCGCGGCGCTCATGGCCGAGCTCGCGCGCGAGGGCGTCGCGCGCGGCGCCCTGCGGATGGAGTGGGCCGTGCTCGACTGGAACGTGGATGCGATGCGGTTCTACCGCCGGCTCGGCGGAGCGCCGCGACAGACGTGGGTGCAGTACGTGCTCGAGGAGGATGCGATGAAGCGCCTGGCCGTGGGCGGGGGCGCTAGCCGTTCGGCACGTCCCAGAGGTGCCGGACGGAGGGGTGATCCCAGGCGATCCGGAGCTCGTCGGGCGACGACGGGTCGAACGTCTCCGTGACGAAGTAGAGGAGCGCGCAGGGATTGGTCAGCGGCCGGTAGCCATGCGCGACGCCGGCCGGAATCCGCACGAGCACGTCCTGGCCGCCGCCCGCGACGATCACCTGGGTCCGGCCGAAGCTGGGAGAGGCCTTCCGCACGTCGAAGAGGACGAACTTCGCCTTCGAGGGCGGCGGCACGAACCAGATGTCGTCCTGCTTGAGATGGTAGTGGAGTCCCTTGATGTGACCCTCGGCGTCCACCACGGAGTAGTTCATCTGCGCGACGGGAACGCCCTGGAAGAACTCGGCGAGCTCGCGCCCCGCCGCGCCGTTGCCGCGTCCCCGGAAGATTTCGAGGAAGAAGCCGCGGTCGTCGGTGAAGCGCGTCAGCCGCAGCGTCTTCACGCCCTCGATCGGCGCCGGCTTCGCGTAGTCCTTCGGATCCGTCCGGAACTCCGGAGCGATGTCGTCGGGCGTCAAATTCGGATTCCTCCTTTCGAATTGTAGCCCGCAAAAAAAGGCGGATTCCCTTCGGAAGTCCGGACGCTCTCTCATCGACGCGTTCGCCGCCGCCGGCCTGATGTCGCCTTCGCGATCGAGGTGGCATGACTTTCGGGCAGCGAATTCGAGGCTCCGGCGACCGGGAAAAACCCCAGTCCCATCGGGCCCGCCTTTCGCCGTTTCGATTCCGCGAAATGCTACTCTCCTGCCGTCCGTATCTCTCTGGGAGGAACACCGATGTCTCGTCTTCGCACCCTGCTCAGCCTCGTCCTTGCGCTTTCGCTCGCCGCGGCGACTCTCTCCGCGCAGGCGGCCGATCCGCGCGAGGCGAGCTACCAGTTCTTCGTCGACGGCGTCCTGACGGCCGGCGTCATCGGCTACCAGGTCACGTTCAACCACAGCACCGTGTCCCGCGCCGACTCGCGGCAACTCGACCTCGCCTACACGCCGGACCAGCGCATTCTCGCGGTCCAGGTGACGCAGAAGGGGCTGAACCGTCTTCAGGACTGGATCAACAGCGCGACCAACTCCGGTTCCCCGGTCTCCCATGCCGTCGCCCTCGCCGTGCGGACCGCCGACGGGACGATCCTCGTGCGTTGGGAGTTCACCAACGTTACGCCGACGACGGTGAACGCCCAGGGCACCGGCACGCAGACGGAGGTCGCCGCCACGGTGTCCTTCCTCTTCGACACGATGACCCAGACCCAGGCGAAGGCGGACTGAGGGACGAAGAGAAAACTCTTCTAGTGCTCCTTGTTCAGGTTCCGGATCGCGTCGAGGAGCGTCACCGGGGCGCGCTCGAAGCGCGCGCCGAAGCCCGGCCGGCGCGGCTCCGCGCCGCCCGAATCTTCGAGGAACACGACGTTGCCACGGACGCGGAAGCTGCGGTTGTCGCCGGGCAGCGAGAACACGAGCTCGACGTAGTCGCCGATCTGGGGCTGTGACGTCCTCGGCGTCGCGACGTACATTCCCGCAACGTTTACGACCTCGACGAAACCGGTGAGCTCCTGATCGGCCCACTTGAGTGAGGCGGGAGCGCCGATGCGCACGCGCTCGGAAGCTCTTTCGTTGGCCGGTCTGCGCCGCATGGAACGCTCCGTCAAAGCTCCGGGACGCCTTTCAATTCTCGATGTGGCCGAAATCCTAACACAGCGGTTCGGCGCATTCTTACCGGACCTGGAGCACCGGCAGAAGCGTTTTTTCGAGCTTCTGAAACAGACCCGCCGTCGCCTCGACGTCCCGCCGGCAGTACGCCGCGATCTCCCGGATCCGACCCGCCCGGTAGTACGGCCCGACGGAAAACCCGTCCATGCCGTGCTCCTTGGGACTCTCGACGCCGAACGCCTTGCAGACGAAGTCGAGGTTCCACTTGCGCGATGCGCCGAAGAAGGTGATCGCCTCGAGGAGGTCCGTGTGGGGCCGCAGCGCGTACCGGTAGCCCACCAGGTTGCGCGTGACGGGAATGCCGAGGGCCGCGCTGCGGAGCATCAGGAACGGGCCGTCGAAGCCCCGCCCGTTGAACGTGACGAACCGCTGGAAGCGCCGCATCGCCCGCCAGAACTCCGCGAGGAAGACGGGCTCGGTATCGCCCACGAACTTGAAGCGGCCGTCCGATGAGGCCTCCTCGACGCGTCCCCCGGACTTCTCGTACCAGATGCGCCCGCGTCCCGTGTCGGGATTGAGCATCGCGACGACGATGACCTTGCCGGTCAGCGGCCAGAGCGAGAGCGTCTCCGGTAGTTTTTCGAGCTCCTCCTCGCTGCGCGCGTTGCGGCGCAGATACGTGCGCTGCGCGTCGTCGAGGGTGTCCCACTCGTGACCCGCGGTTTCGATGTCGAGGACGACGGTCGCCACCGACGGGATGCTATTCTCTGACCAGTCCACGATGAAGCGTCTTTCGCGGCTGCTGGCCGTCCTCTGCGTGCTGGCGGCCCTTGCCTGCGGCCGTTCGAAGGCTCCCGAAGCGACGCGGACGACGCTCGTCCGGCATCTGGTCGGCGATCCGGCGTCTCTCGACCCGACCACGTCGACCGACGAGCCGGGCGTGCTCGTGTGGGAGATGCTGTTCCGGCCGCTCGTCGGCGTCGACGGAAAGCGCCAGCCGGTGCCCGGCCTCGCCGCCTCGTGGACGATGTCGCCGGACGGGCTCGTCTACGAGTTCAAGCTCGATCCCCGGTACACGTGGGAGACCGGTTCGCCGGTCACCGCCGACGACGTGCGCTTCACGATCGAGCACGTCCGCGACCCGAAGGTGGCGGCGCCGACCTGGCGCGCGATGTTCGAGGACCTCGCGGCGATCGAGACGCCCGACCCGCAGATGGTGCGGCTGCGCTTCTCGCGTCCGTACGCCGAGCGGATGCTGACGTTCACGCTGCCGATCGTCTCGGCCGCCGCGTACGAGCACGCCAGGGACCCGTCAGAGACGGTGCGTCACCCCGTCGGGAGCGGCCCCTACCGGCTCGACGCCTGGGAGACGAACCAGAAGCTGAAGATCGTGCGCCGCGACGGCCCCGGCAACGCGGACGCGCTCTTTGACGAGATGGTCTTCCGCGTGATCCCCGACGGCTCGGTGCGCTACCAGGCCGGGCTCCGGGGCGAGCTCGACGAGTTCCGCCTCTCCCGCGATCAGCGCAAGAAGGCGGAGGCGGCGCCCGAATACACCGCACGCTTCCGGACCCTCAAGGTGCCGTCGTTCCTGGAGGTGCTCCTCATCTGGAACTGCCGGAATCCGTTCCTCGCCGATGCGCGGGTGCGCCGCGCGCTCGCGCAATCCTGGCCGCGCGCCGAGACCGGGAAGCGGCTCTATCCGCCGGAGGGCGCCGCGTTCGTGACCGGCCCGTATCCGCCGGATGCGCCGGAGAATCCGCCCGGTCTCGAGCCCCCGAAGTTCGATCCGGCCGAGAGCGCCCGGCTCTTCGATGAAGCGGGTTGGAAGATCGGCCCCGGCGGCATCCGGCGCAAGGGCTCTCGCAAGGCGTCGATCGAGATGATCTACCCGGCGGGGTCGCCGATCTACGTCGAGATAGGGGAGATCTTCCGTCAGGCCTACGAGAAGGTGGGCGTGGAGCTCGTGTTGCGCCCGCTCGACTGGTCCGCCTTCATCGACCGCTCCGAGAAGGGGGAGTGCGACGTCCAGTTCGCGTCGCGCGTCTGGGTCCCGCCGATCCTCGATCCCTATCCCTACTACGCCTCGAGCCAGTTCGCGCCGGGCGGCCAGAACCAGGGCTTCTACTCGAACGCCGAGGCCGACCGCGTGATGGAGCAGGCGCGCCGGGAGCTCGATCCCGGAAAGCGCCTGGAGCTCTACCGCCAGGTCTCGAAAATCTTCGCCGACGATCCGCCCGCCGACTTCCTGTGGAGCGCCAACCAGTACTGGGCGATGGCGAAGCGCGTCGAGGACGTCGAGGTCACGCCGCTCGGCCTCTTTCACTTCCTGCCGGGCCCGCTCGGCTGGCGCCCGGCGCTCGCCGCAGCGCGGTGACGGCGCCGCTCGAGGGCGTGCTCGTCCTCGACCTCTCGCGGGTCCTCGCCGGCCCCTTCTGCACGATGATGCTCGGCGACCTCGGCGCGCGCGTCGTGAAGGTCGAGCACCCGGAGGACGGGGACGTGACCCGCGGCTGGGGACCGCCCTACGACGCGGAGTCCGGCCTCTCCGCCTACTATCTCGCCGTCAACCGGAACAAGGAGTCGATCGCGCTCGACCTCGCGTCGCCGTCCGGCGCCGAGTCGGTGCGCCGCCTCGCCGCGCGCGCCGACGTCCTCGTCGAGAACTTCCCGCCGGGCGGCCTCGAGAAGTTCGGGCTCTCGCTCGAGACGCTGCGCGCGGCGAACCCGCGGCTCGTCACGGCCTCGATCACGGGCTTCGGCCGGACCGGACCCGATGCCTCCGCGCCGGGATTCGATCTCCTCGCCCAGGCGGGCGCGGGCCTGATGGCGATCACGGGAACGCCCGAGGGCGGGCCGCTGAAGGTCGGCGTCGCCGTCTCCGACCTCCTCGCCGGCTGCTACGCGGCCATCGGCATCCTCGGTATGCTCGCCGGACGCGGGCGGAACGGGCGGGGCGGCCACGTCGAGACGGACCTCTTCTCGTCGACGCTCGCCTCGCTGATCAACGTCGCCCAGACCGCGCTCCTGACCGGGGAGGAGGCGGTGCGCCACGGCAACGCGCATCCGCAGATCGTGCCGTACCGCGCGTTCGAGGCGTCGGACGGCGCGTTCGTGCTCGGCGTCGGCACCGACCGGCAGTTCGAGCGGCTCGCCGGGATGCTCGGACGGCCCGAGTGGGCGGCGGGACGCTGGGCCACGAACGCGGAGCGCGTGCGCGGGCGACGCGAGCTCGAGGCGGAGCTGGCCGCGATCTTCCGCGAGGCGCCGCGGGAGGCCTGGGTCGCGCGCTGCCGCGCCGCGGGCATCCCGGCCGGTCCGGTGCGGGGGCCGCTGGAGGCGCTGAGCTCCGAGACGGCCCGCGCGCTCGGGAGCGTCGTCGAGGCCGAGGGGCGGCGCTTCGTGGCCTCGCCGATCAGGGTCGAGGGCGCGCCGGGGGCGGTGCGCTTTCCGCCGGCCCTGGACGCCGACGGCGACCGGCTGCGCCGCGAGTTCGATCTGCCGCGATGAGCGCGGGAGGGCCGAAGCTCCCGGCCTCGGTCTCCTTCGGAGGCGGCGGCGAGCGCCTCGATCCGTGGTCGCGGGCGCTCGCCGCGCTGGCGATCGCGCTCGCGCTCTACCTCTACCTCGGACGCCTCGGCGGCACGCCGCTGCAGCGCGGCAACGAGGCGATGTACGCGTCGCCGCCCGCGCTCATGCTCCTGAACCACGACTGGCTCGTCCCGCTCTACCGCGGCGACCACTTCCTCGACAAGCCGATCCTGCCGATCTGGGTCGTGGCGGCGAGCTATCGCGTCCTCGGCGTGTCGGTCGCCGCCGAACGGCTCCCCGCCGCCCTCGCGGGGCTCGCGACGTGCCTGCTCCTGGGTCTCTGGATCGGGAGGCGCTCGGGGGAGCGCGCCGGCGTCCTCGCCGCCCTGGCGCTCGCGTTCTCGTTCCTCTTCGTCTTCACCGGGATGACGTTCGTGGCCGACGCCTTCCTGACTCTGGCCATCCTCGTCGCGGCGATCGTGCTCGACCGCGCCTGCCGCGCGGAGGGCTCCGACCTCGCGTGGGGAGCGGCGAGCGGCGCGGCGCTCGCGTTCGCGTTCTACTTCAAGGGCCTCGTCGGGATCGTGCTGCCCTGCGGCGCGGTGGCGGCGACGCTCCTGATCGACCGGCGGTTTCCGCGCCGGATCCGGGCGCGCGTGGGGTGGGCGCTCCTCGTTCTCCTCCTGCTGCTCGCGCCGTATCACGTCGCGATGCACCGGCGGCTGGGCCGCGAGTTCTGGGACGTCTTCTACTGGAAGAACCAGTTCCTGCGGGGCGCGAGCCACCTCTACATGCGTCCGAATCGGGGCCCGCTCTTCTACGTCGGCCTTCTCGCGTGGGGCCTCTTCCCGTGGTCGCTCCTGCTCCCGGTCTCGATCCGGCGCGCGCGGCCGTCGAGCCTGCCGCTCGGCGCGCTCGCCTTCGGGCTCGCCTTCTGGTCGCCGCTCGTGATGAAGCGCGAGGTGTACGGCGTCACGCTCCTGCCCGCGGCGGCGGCGCTCGTGGCCGAGGGCTTCCTCGCCGCCGGACGCGGACGCGAGCGCGCGCGCCGCTTCCTCTGGGCCCTCTCCGCCGCGCTCACGATCGCGGTCGTCGTGGTCCTCGTCCGCGCGTTTCCGTTCCTGACGCGCGCGGCCGGCGTCGGCGTCGTGCGGTTCCTCCTCATTTCGCTCGGCCTGCTGGTCGCGAGCCTCGCCGCGTGCGCCGCGGCGCCGCGGAGCCCTCGGGCGGCCCTGGCGGTGGCGCTCGCGTGCGGCCTGGTCGCGCTCGGCGGGCGCCTCGCCGACGAGCGCTTCGGCCGCTTCGATCCGCTGCCGGCGTGGGGCGAGCGGGCCCGCGCGGCGTGCGCCGCGGGCTGCGACGGCTTCGTCTTTGGCGAGGACGTCACCAGTCTCGAGTTCTACTCCGGGTTCGACTGGATGCCCGTCATCGATCCCGGGCGGGAGATCCCGGCGCTGATGCGGCATCGCACCGCCTTCGTCGTGATGCGCTCGAGCATGGAGGCGGCGCTCGCGGAGCTTCCGTACCGGTACGAGGTGCTCGATCGCTGCGCGACCTACGGCAGCTACTCGATCGACCGGTTCATGGGACCGGGGAAGGGGTCGGCGGTGATGCTGTCGCTGGTGAGGATACAAAAAAACGACACCCCTCTCCCCCCGGGAGAGGGGGTAGGGGTGAGGGGCGATCCGTCGCCACCATCCCTCAGCTCTCCCTCCGGACGCGGGCGAGAGTGAGGGGGCGTTCTCAATCCGGCGGCGGACCCGCGACCGCGGGGCCGCTCGTCAGCGTCCGGTACCCGATCGCGGCCAGGACGATCGCGCCGCCGAGGATCGAGAAGGCGCCGGGGCGCTCGCCGAGGAAGAGGAAGACCCAGATCGGATTGGACACCGGCTCGAGCATGCCCATGAGCGAGGCTTGCGTCGCGGTCACGTGGCGCAGACCCGCCACGAAGAGCGCGTACGCGCCGCCGATCTGGACGAAGCCGAGGAGTCCGAGGATCACGGCCGCGCGCGGCGTCACCGCGAGCTGGTTCTTCACGAAGGGCAGGAGGGCCGCCGCCGCGAGCACGTTGCCGTACGTCACGACCGCCTCCGAGCCGCCGCCCCGCTCGCTCCGCAGCGCGAGGACGAGCACCGCGAAGAAGACGCTCGACGCGAGCGCCGCGAGCTCCCCGGCATAGCCGCGCGCCTCGAAACGCCCGACGAAGAAGAGGAGCATGCCCGCGAAGGCGGCGGCGACGGCGATCGCGTCGCGCCGGTGGAAGGGCTCCTTCAGGACGAGCGGCGACGCGATCAGCACCCAGACGACGCCGCAGTACTGCAGGAAGATCGCGTTGGCCGCCGAGGTCCACTTCGTGGCGAGGACGAACGTCGTCAGGCACGCCGCGTAGCTGACGATCCCCACGAGGAAGGCCGGCGTCCACCGCCACAGGCGCGGCCGGAAGATCAGGAAGAGCGCCACGGCCGCCGTCGCCGACCGATAGAAGGCGATCACGAGCGGCGGTTCGGCGAGCGACTTGATGCCGATGCCTCCCGTCGACCACAGGAGCGCGGCGCATGCCACGAGAAGGAGTCCCCGCCGCTCCGGACTCATGGCCCGGGCGCGGGACGCACGCGGACGAGTCGCGCCGGGCGTCCGGCCCGGAGGCAGGCGAGGCACTCGCGCACGCCGCGGAAGGCCCGGAAGCGCCGGAACAGGCGCCGGCATCCCGGACACCGGTAGACCACGCGGACGCGCGCCTCGCGGAATCGCCGCAGCGCGTCCGTTTCGGGAGCGGGTCCTCCGCGCACCCCGAGCCGCCGCGCGAGGCGCCGGAAGAGCGGTCCGTGCGCCTCGCGGGCTCCCTCGAAGCGGTACGCCCACGCGTGCGCGGCCTCGTGGCGGAGCGTGTCCTCCTGGGCGGCCGCCGACATGTGGCCCGAGATCGTGATCCGGTGGGGCTTCCCATAGACGATCTCGCCGCCCGTGAGCTTGCGGGGCGAGACGCGCACGCGCGCGGCGCCCAGGCCGAAGCGCTCGGCGAGGCGGTCGTAGAGATGCTGCAGGCGGGCCCCGGCGTCGGGCTCCGCCATGGGGAAGGAGAGCTGCACCGGAAATAAGATTACCCCGGCGGCGATAGAACGCCGCCCTGGAACCCGGGGATGGGCGTCGGCCCGTACCCGGCTTCCGGCAAAGATCAGCGGGTCGAGCGGCCCGCGGAGGAGGCAGCGATGCGGCACAGGATTCTCGCTGGCGGGTTCGTCGTCTTCGCGCTCGCGGCGCTCGCGTCGGGCGGCACCATGGTTTCGTATCCGAGCGGCTCGGAGACGGTCTCGGGGTATCTCGCGGCGCCGGAGGGCTCCGGCAGGAAGCCCGCGATCGTGGTCATTCACGAGTGGTGGGGACTGAACGAATGGGTCAAGGGCAAGGCCGACGCGTTCGCGAAGGAGGGCTACGTCGCGCTCGCCGTCGACCTCTACCGCGGCAAGGTCGCGACCGATCCGGACATGGCGCATCAGTTGATGCGCGGCGTGCCCGACGACCGCGCCGTGCGGGACATGAAGGCCGCCGTCGCCTACCTGCGGAGCCGTCCCGACGTCGACGGTTCGAAGATGGCTTCGATCGGCTGGTGCTGGGGAGGGGGCATGTCGCTCGACCTGGCGGTCGCGGAGCCGACGCTCGCCGGCGCCGTCATCTACTACGGGCACCTCATGACCGATCCGAAGACGATCGCGGCCCTGAAAGTCCCGCTCCTCGGAAACTTCGGCGCCGACGATCAGGGCATTCCGCCCGACACGGTCCGGGAGTTCGAGACGCTCGCGAAGAAAGACGGCAAGAGCGTCGACTTCAAGATCTATCCGGGCGCCGGCCATGGATTCGCATCGGGAAACAACCCGAAGAATCCGCAGGCGGCCATGGATGCCGACGCGAGGACCGAGGCGTTTCTGAAGAAGGTGCTGAGGGGATAGGCGCCCGGGGAGGGCGCGCGGCCCTGACGACGCGGGCGGGCGCGAGGCCCGCCCGCCTACTTCCGATTCTTGTACCAGTCCGCGTTGACCTGCAGGTAGTGCTTCCACTTCTCGGGAATCGTCTCCTCGGTGAAGATCGCCGTCACCGGGCAGGCGGGCTCGCAGTTGCCGCACTGGATGCAGACGTCGGGGTCGATGTAGAGCATCTCGGCCGTCGCGAAGTCCGCCTCGTCCTTGCGCGGATGGATGCAGTCGACCGGACATACGTCCACGCACGCGGTGTCCTTCGTGCCGATGCAGGGCTCCGCGATGATGTACATCCCCATGGATTCGATCCTCCTTGCCGTCCGATCGACGGCCGCCGGCGGATTCTAGCAGGGTGCCCGGGAATGGTGCTCGAGCGTTCACGATCGAAATTCGCCGCGTAGCCGCTGTCGACGCGCCGGCTTGAAAACTCTCGGCCGCCGTTCGCGCCGCGAACGCCTGCGGCCGAAAGCCCCCTCAGCCGCGCGAGACGCTGATCTGCTGCGCCAGGTTCTTCCCGTCCGGGGAGACGCCGTACCGGATCGTGACCCGCGCTTCGGGAGCGAGCACGCCCGAAAACTTCGTGTCGTTCGTCCAGTAGAACCGCTGCTGCGAGCCGTCCGGCAGGGTCACGGTGACGGCCCGTTCGGTGGCCTCGATCTTCGCGACCGTTCCCGTCGCCGTCTGCGTGCGGCCGGGATTCTGGCCTTCGAGGGCGGCGGCCAGGACGACCCCCAGGACGACGAAAGCGCCCGCGATCGTCCGCCGTCTCATCCTTCGCCACCTCCGAGGGAATGCGCGCCGCCCCGGCGCCGTTCTTCTCCCGCATTTGACACGGGAGTGGGGCGTCCCTACAATACGCCGTTTTTTCGATGGCGGTCTCGCGGCGAGGAACGCCGCGTCGGCGGCCGGGCCGAGGGGACCGAGGGCCGGGCACCGAGTAAGGAGAGGACAGAGCCGAATGATCAAACGCTGGTCGGAAGCCGAACTGAGGTTCCTCAAGGACAATGCGACGAAGATGAGCGTCCAGGCTCTGGCCGACGCCCTGTCGGTTCGGATCGACGATCTCGAGAAGAAGATGGAGAAGCTGGGGCTCCTGGGCACGCCCGCCGACGCGCCCGCGCCGAAGAAGGCCCAGACCCTCAAGGAGCTGTCGAAGCACACCGAGAACGCCCGGAAGGACTACGACCGGGGGGTGGGGGCGCTCCAGAAGAAGAAGCACGAGGAGGCCGAGCGCCACTTCATGGACCTGATCCAGAAGTACCCGGAGGAGCGCGAGCTCGTGGACCGCGCCCGCGTGTATCTCACGATCTGCGAGCGGCAGCGCCGCGATCCTCGGCCGGCGCTCTCCGAGCCCGAGGACTTCTACTACGCCGCGGTGCTCGAGAAGAACCGCGGCAACTTAGACGAGGCGATCGAGCACCTCCAGCGAGCCGCGCGGAAGAACGGCGGCGGCCGCGTCGACTTCCTGCTCGCGTGCTGCCACGCGCAGAAGGGCGACCTCACGACGGCGCTCGCCCACCTCCAGAAGGCGATCGAGGAGGACCAGCGCCACCGGGTGCTCGCCCGCCACGATCGGGACTTCGACCCCGTCCGCGAGATGCCCGAGTTCCAGAAGCTGCTCGCCTCGTAGATTCCGACCGCAGAACGGCGGACGACGGACGTCCGCCTCCGGAGCCGATGGGCACTCGACCGGTGAAGCGATCGAATCCGCCCCGCCCGCGCCCCTCGGCGCGCGGCGAGGGCGAGCCGCCGCGCGTCGTCGTCCTCGCCGCAGGCGTCGGCTCCCGGATGCGCTCGGCGCTCCCGAAGGTCCTCCATCGCGTCGCGGGAAGGACCCTCCTCGAGGCGGTGCTCGACGCCGCCGCGCCTCTGTCGGCCTCGCGCACGGTCGTCGTGGTCGGCCGGGAGCGCGACCGGATCGCCGCGACGCTCGACGGGCGCGGCGTGCTCTGGGCTGTGCAGGACCCCCCGCTCGGCACCGGGGACGCCGTCCGCCAAGCCCGCGAGGCGCTCGGCGACGGGGGACCCATCGTCGTGCTGGCCGGCGACACGCCGCTGCTCCGTCCTGAAACATTGTCGCAGCTCCTCGCGCTCCAGCGGGAGAAGAACCTCGCCGCCTCCTTCCTGACCTTCCGGCCGCCCGACCCCGGAGAGTTCGGCCGCGTGGTCCGCGACCGGGCGGGCCGTCCGATCGCGATCGTCGAGGCCCGGAACTGTTCCCCGCGGCAGCGGCGCCTCGCGGAGGTCAACGCCGGCGTCTACTGCTTCGCGCCGGACGCGCTCTGGCGCGCGCTCGAACGCCTCGAGAGAAATCCGGTCTCGGGCGAGTTCTACCTGACCGATGCGATCGCGCTGCTCGCGAAGGCCGGCGCGCGTCTCGCCGCCGTGGAGGCCGAGGACTGGCGCGAGGCCTGGGGCGTCAACACGCGGCGCGACCTCGCAGCCGCCGAGGAGCTCGAGAACCGGCGCGCCATCGAGCGCGCGCTCGACGCCGGCGTCACGGTTTTCGATCCCGTCGACCGTCCGCATCGGGCCGCGCGTCTCCCTCGCGAACGACGTCGTCGTTCCATCCCTTCGTCGCGCTCGAGGGAGAGACGGCGATCGCCGAAGGCTGCGAGATCCTCTCGTTCACCCGGCTCGCCGACACCCGCATGGAAGAGGGCTCCGCGATCGGCCCGCATTGCGACGCCGAGGGCGCCCGCATCGGCCCACGCGCCCGCGGGTCGGTCCGTTACGCCCGGCTGCGCGCCCGGCACCGTGCTCGAGGAAGACGTCCGCGTCGGCAACTTCGTCGAGACGAAGAACGCGACGCTGCGCCGCGGCGTCAAGGCGCAGCATCTCTCGTATCTCGGCGACGCCGAGATCGGGGCGCCCGCGCCAACATGGGCGCCGGCGTCATCACGTGCAACTACGACGGCGAGAAGAAGCACCGGACCACCGTCGGCGAGGGAGCCTTCCTCGGCAGCGGACAGCCAGCTCGTCGCTCCCGTGACGGTCGGGGAGGGGCGCCTACGTGGCGGCGGGAACGACCGTCACCCAGGACGTGCCCGACGGCGCGCTCGCGATTTCGCGCGTCCCGGCAGGTCAACAAGCCCGGCTGGGCGGCGCGGCGCCGGGCGAAGGCGAAGAAGGCGATTCCGGGTAAAATCGTCCTCCCATGACAATTCATCGTTTCCCGGGTCCCGGCCGCACGTGCTCTTTGCACCCGGGTTTCCGGTGACTTTTGCTCGGAGGCCTAGGCCATGTGCGGCATCGTCGGTTACGTGGGTCCCCGTCAGGCCAGTCCCCCTTCTCCTCGAGGGCCTCAAGCGCCTCGAGTATCGCGGCTACGATTCCGCCGGCATCGCGACCCTGTCGAACGGCGGCTTCACGATCCATCGGTCGCCCGGCAAGCTCGGGAACCTGGTCGAGAAGCTCAACGGCTCGGCCTCCCCCGGCGCAACCGGCGTCGGCCACACGCGCTGGGCCACGCACGGGCGGCCCACCGAGCTGAACGCCCATCCGCAGACGGACTGCACCGGCCAGATCGTCGTCGTCCACAACGGCATCTTCGAGAATTTCGCCGAGCGCAAGGTCGAGCTCGCGGCGAAGGGCCACCGGTTCCGGAGCGAGACCGACACCGAGGTCTTCGCGCACGAGGTCGAGGAGGCGTTCCGCGGGGACCTCCTCGCCGCGGTGAGATCGGCGGTCCAGAGGCTGACCGGCGCCTACGCCGTGCTCGTGACGTCGAGCCGCGAGCCCGGCGTCCTCGTGGCCGCGCGCTCCGGACCGCCGATCGTGCTCGGCCTCGGAAAGGGCGAGAACTTCGTCGCCTCGGACCCGGTCGCGCTCGTGCCCTGGACGCGCGACGTGATCTTCCTCGAGGACGGCGACGTGGCGCGGGTCGACGCGTCGGGAGCCCGCGTCGTCGACCACGCGGGCGCCGGGCTCGATCGGCCGGTCCATCGCATCCTCTGGGACGCGGTCGCGGCCGAGAAGGGCGGCTACCGGCACTTCATGGCGAAGGAGATCCACGAGCAGCCGACCGCGATCGCCGAGACGCTCGGCGGCAAGGTGTCGCTCGAGACGGGCGAGCTCTACCTGGACGCGCCGCTCCTCTCGCCCGAGCGCGTCGCGAGCTTCGACCGCGTCCTGCTCCTCGCGTGCGGGACGTCGTGGCATGCCGGCCTCGTCGGCAAGTTCCTGATCGAGGGCATGGCGCGGATTCCGGTCGAGGTGGATTACGGCAGCGAGTTCCGGTACCGGCGACCCGTCGTCGACGAGCGGACGCTCACGCTCGGGATCTCGCAGTCCGGAGAGACGGCGGACACGGTGGCCGCGCTCTCCGAGGCGCGCCGCGCCGGCTCGCCGATCGCGGCGATCGTCAACTCGCCCGGCAGCCAGATCGCCCGGATGGTCGAGGCGGTGTTCGCGACCCACGCGGGTCCCGAGATCGGGGTCGCGTCGACGAAGGCGTTCACGACGCAGCTCGCCGTTCTGTACCTGATCGCGGCCAAGCTCCGCGCCTCGCGCGGTCTCGCCGCCACGCTCTCGCCCGAGGAGCGCCAGGCGCTCGCCCATCTGCCGCGCGCCGTCGGCGCCGCCCTGGCGGTCGAGAGCGAGCTCGAGGAGCTCGCGCGGAAGTACCAGCACGCGCGCGATTTCCTCTACCTCGGCCGCGGGCTGCACTATCCGGTCGCGCTCGAGGGCGCGCTGAAGCTGAAGGAGATCTCGTACATCCACGCGGAGGGGTATCCGGCCGGCGAGATGAAGCACGGGCCCATCGCGCTCATCGACGAGAACATGCCGGTCATCGTCCTCGCCCCGCACGACTCCTGGCGCGAGAAGACGCTCTCGAACCTGCGCGAGGTCAAGTCGCGCGACGGCATCGCGATCGTGTTCGGCACGCGCCCCGACCCGGAGGTCGCGGCCATCGCGGATCACGTCGTGCTCGTGCCCGAGACCATCGCGGAGCTCCAGCCGATCCTCTCGGTCGTCCCGCTGCAGCTCTTCGCGTACCACGTCGCCGTGCGTCGCGGCTGCGACGTCGACCAGCCGCGGAACCTCGCGAAGTCGGTCACCGTGGAGTAGTCGGTCTGCCTTAGAATCCCCCGGTGCCCGGCGCCGATCTCCTCTCGTCCCTGAATCCCGAGCAGCGCGAGGCCGTCCTCCACGGCAAGGGCCCGCTGCTCGTCCTCGCCGGCGCGGGCTCCGGGAAGACGCGCGTCATCACGCACCGCCTCGCGCACCTCGTCCGGGGCGGCGTGGATCCGCGGTCGATGACGGCCGTCACGTTCACGAACAAGGCGGCGGCGGAGATGCGGGAGCGCGCGCAGGCGCTCCTCGGCGGAGCCGCCCTGGCCTCGTTCATCGGGACCTTCCACTCCTGGAGCCTGCGCTTTCTGCGCCGGCGGCACCGGGAGGCGCAGCTGCCGCCCCGGTTCGCCATCGCCGACTCGTCGGACCAGCTCGCGATGGTCAAGGAGGCGATGGCGGAGCTCTCGATCTCGGAGCAGGTGCTGCCGCCGAACGCCGTCCGCGCGCGCATCTCGAATGCGAAGAACGCGCTCGTGACCGCGGAGCGGTTCGCCTCGATGGAGACCGACTACGCGGGCGAGCGGATCGCGCAGGTCTACGCGCTCTACGAGAAGAAGCTCGCGGCGGCGGGGGCGCTCGACTTCGACGACCTGATCGCGCGCTCGGTGCGCCTGCTCTCGAGCGACGGCGCGGTGCGCGCCGACGAGCAGCGCCGCATCCGGCACCTGCTCATCGACGAGTACCAGGACACGAACTCCGCCCAGGACGCGCTCGTCAAGCTCCTCGGCGCGGGCGCGGACTCGCTCGCCGCCGTGGGAGACGAGGACCAGGCGATCTACCGCTGGCGCGGCGCGGAGGTCGAGCACATCCTGCGTTTCGAGGAGGATTTTCCGGGCGCCCGCATCGTGGCCCTCGAGGCGAATTACCGCTCGACCGCGAAGATCCTCGCGGCCGCCGCGGGCCTCGTCTCCCACAACCGGCGGCGGCGCGTGAAGCGCCTGCGCGCCGACCGGGGCGAGGGCGCGGCGGTCCGGCTATGGCGCTTCGAGGAGGATCGCGCGGAGACCGAGGCGGTCGCCCGGGAGATCGCGTCATCCGGCAAGGCGCCCGGCGAGATCGCGATCCTGTACCGCACGAACGCCCAGTCGCGGCCGCTCGAAGAAGAGCTGGTCCGGCGCCGGATTCCGTATGTCGTCGTCGGCGGCATGAAGTTCTACGAGCGCGCCGAGGTCAAGGACGTGCTCGCGTACCTGCGTCTCGCGGCGCGGCCGGAGGACGATCTCGCGTTCCGCCGCGTGGTGAACGTGCCGGCCCGCGGGATCGGCGCGGCGACGCTCGACCGCATCACGGCCGTCGTGCGCGAGACCGGCAAGTCCTGGTGGGAGGCCTCGGCGGACCTGTCGGGCGTGACGGAGCGGGCGCGCACCGCGCTCGCGCGTTTCCGGGAGATCGTCGTCGACCTGCACGAGAAGGCCGGCACCTGGACGCCCTCGGCGCTGCTCGACCACCTGCTCGCGGTCACCGGATACGGCGCGCTCTACGCGGGCTCCGAGGACCGGGAGGACGTCGCGCGGCGCGAGAACATCGAGGAGCTCCTCTCCTCGGCCCGCGAGTTCGAGCGGCGCAACGCCGAGGGCGCCACGATCGGCGAGTACCTCGACACGGTCGCGCTCGCGACCGATGCCGATGCGGCCGCGGCCTCCGGAGGCGCGGTCACCCTATCGACGCTGCACGCCGCCAAGGGGCTCGAGTTCGACGTCGTATTCGTGGTCGGGCTCGAGGAGGGGTATCTGCCGCACGGCCAGTCGGCGGAGGACGAGGACGAGCTCGAGGAGGAGCGGCGCCTCCTCTACGTCGGGATGACGCGGGCGCGCGACGCGCTGACGCTCACTCTGGCGGACCGGCGCCTCGTCTACGGCCGCGTCGAGCCGCGCCGGCCCTCGCGGTTCGTCGACGAGCTCCCGAAGGCGTCCCTCGAGGAGCGGATGTTCGGGCGACCGGCGCCGACGATCTTCGCGGCGCGCGCGTACGAGGCGGAGCCCGTCGACGATCGCCCGCTCCGCCGCGGCAAGCGCGTCCGCCATCCCCGCTACGGATACGGCGTCATCCTGACCGAGGAGGGCTCGGGCGAGGAGACGCGGCTGACGGTCTACTTCGACCGCGCGGGCAAGAAGAAGTTCGTCGCGCGCTACGCGGACCTGACGCCGGCGTAGGCGGTTCGCCCTAAGAGGCGGGTATCCCCGCGATCCGGCCCGCGCGGCCCGCGATCCGCTCGAATCCGAGGGTCCTCGCGTCCGTGGCGAGTCTCGCCGCCGGCGCGCTCCCGGCGGGCGCGCCCGAGGCCGCGTCGAGCTCGGCCGACGCGAGGCGCGTCTCGAGCACGAGGTTCTTCCACGCGATCTTCTCCGCCAGACCCTCGGCGGCCTGGACGTCGGAGCGCGCCTCCTGCCACCGGCCGAGGGCGCCCTCGACCCGGGCCCGCGCTAGGAGCACGGGAATGCGCGCGTCGGGCGAGGTCTTCTCGTCGAGGAGGCGTCCGGCGGCCTCGACGATCTTCCGCGCCTCGTCCGGCCGTCCGGAGGACAGCAGGGCCTCGGCCTCGACCGCGTCGGCGCCGGCCTGGTCGGCCTTGCGCCCGGCGGCGGCGAATTCCCCCGACGCCTTCTCGGCCAGGCGCCGCGCGTCCTCCCACTTCCGCTCCTCGAGGCGCAGGTGGGCGATCAGGATCTCGCTCTCCGGCACCGTGTATTCCTCCTTCTGCTGCCGAATCGCGAGGGACTCCGCGAGCATGCGGTCGGCGTCGGCGAGGCGTCCCCGCTCGAAGGCGAGCGTGCCGACCTCGGCGGCGTGCTGCGCCACCCAGCTCGGATCCCCCATCTCGCGGCTCGCCTTGATCGCCTCTTCCGCGACCTGCGATGCCTCGGCGAGCCGCCCCTCGGCCGCGAGCGCGGCGATCAACCCGCTGTAGCCCTCGTGGCGGTAGCTGCCTGTGTCGCGGCACATCTCGAGCGCCTCGCGGTGGAGCGCCTCGGCCTCGGTGAGCCGGCCTTGGCCGAGGCGAATCGATCCGAGGGCATTCAGTCCCCAGGGCAGCTGACGGTAGTCGGGCACGGCCCGCCAGATCGAGTTGGCTTCCGCGATCAGGCGCTCCGCCTCGGCGTTGTCGCCCCGGAGCGACGCGACCCGCGACAGGCTGGCGACGGCGGCGGCCTTCTCGAGCACGTAGCCGATGCGGTCGGACACGTCGATCGCGTGCTGGAAGGACGCTCTCGCCCCGTTCACGTCGCCCGCGTCGAACTGGATGTTCCCGAGGACGTGCGCCGCACGCGCCTCGCCGCCGGGGTCTCCCACCTCGGCGAAGATCCGCATCGCCTCTTCGACGGGCGCCTTCTCGGACCGGCCGAGCGTCTGCGTGGCGACCGCCCGATCCAGGAGCGCGTTCGCCTCCAGCGAGCGCTCGCGCCGCGCCCGGCTCTCCGACAGCCCGCGCTCGGCCGCCCGGAGCGCGGCCTTCGGGTCGGTCGCGTCGAGGGCGCGCGATTCGAGCAGGTCGATCCGCGGGTCGGTTCCCGTGGGAGGCGGGAGGCGGTGCAGCCTCTGGAGCACGGCGATCGCCTCCTGCCGGCGGGTCGCGTTGAGGGCCAGCGCGGCGAAGCGGAGTCCGTTTTCGAGATCGTCGGGGGAGAGGCGCTCGAGCTCCTGACACAACGCGATCGCCTTGTCCCATTCCTTGTTCGCGGCACGGTAGGCCGACTCGATCTCGAGCCGCTCCTTTTGTGGCAGCCCCCTCGATGTCTCGAGCGCCTGCTGCAGCTCCAGCCGCGCCTTCTCCTCGTAGCCGAGCGTCGAATAGGCGCGGCCGAGCGCCGCGTGGGCGAGGGGGAAGCCGGGCTCCGCCGCCGCCGCCTCCACGAGCAGGTCGCGCGCGGCGAGCGCGTCCGAGTCACGCAGCTTCCGAAGGCCCTCGGCGTAGAGGCGCAGGGCCGTCGCGTCGCGCGGGAGCGTGTCGCGCACGCTTCCGTCCGAAGGGAGGCGTTCGGGCTCGCGCAGCGCGAGCCGCAGGCGGGCGCCGACCGACGAGACCAGGTCCAGGAGGCGGGAGATCTCTCCGGTCTCCGTCGCCGAGGCGACGGTCTCGCCGGTCCGTGCGTCCTGGACGAGGACGTCGATGCGAATCTCGGTCGAGCTCGCCCCGGAAGACACGTACGAGCCACCGACGACCTCGTCCACGGCGGCGGCCCGCCGCAGGCGGGCGAGGGATTCGGACGAGAGACTCCCGGGCCGCTCCAGGCCGAGCTCGCGGCGCAGGCGTTCCGCGGTCTCCACGGGCATCAGGCGGTACGAGGATCCCGACGCGAGCTCCGTCTGGACCATCTCGGACAGCGCGGTCGCGATCCAGTCGAGGTCCGGACGATTCGAGAGATTACGGAAGCCGAGGACCGAGATCGTCGGACGCGACGCGGCCGCGCTGGGGGCTCCCCCGGATCGCCACCATGCGATCACGGCGACCGCGGCGGCGACGAGGACCGTCGCCGCAACGGCGACGGCGGTACGGCGTCGGGGGCGCCGCGATCCGGGCTCGCTCGGCTCCAGCGCTTCGACGGGACGCGAGACGGGCTCCGCCGCGAGCGCAACGGAAGAGGCGAGCGGGGAGGCGATCATCGGTGCCGTCTCCGTTGCCGCCGGATTCGAGGGGGCGTCGGTCTCCGTGTCGATCCGCCGGACGGTCGCCGTGAAGCGGTACCCGATCCGGGGGACGGTCTCGATGTACTCGGAAGAGTCGCCGCTGCCGCCCAATGCGCGGCGAATCAGCCAGACGTTCTTGTTCAGGTTCGTCTCGTCGACGATGGCGTCCGGCCAGAGGGCCTTCATCAGGTCCGCCTTCGACAGGAGATGCCCGGAGTTCCGGACGAGGAGGACGAGCGTCTCGAAGACCTTCGGCTTGAGGGCGATCAGGCGATCGCCCTCCCGGAGTCGGTGCTCGGCGACCTCCAGACGGAAGGGACCGAACGCGAAGATCTCTCTGGGGCTCAAGGACTTTGAATTGGAAGACAGATTGACGAAAGAAAGTCTACGGACAAACCACGGAACGGTTCAAGACCCTGCCGCGCCGGCCGAGCGCAGGCTGTCGCGCATGAACGACGCCGTGTCGCGGAAACGGCTGTTCCCGCTGCGGATGCCCGCTCGCCGGTAACGAGAGCTACTGCAGCAATTGCGGGCGGCGGGTGGACGGGCGAGGTCAGCGGATCAGGGTTCTCGCGATCGCCGCGGGTCTCCTGACGCTGATCGGAGCAGGAACGTGCCTCTTCCGATCGAATCGCCCGCCTCCGAGGGCCACCGCGCCATCGGGACCCCCGATGGTCGCCGCCGTCGTCGCTACGGATTCGGAAGGAGGACCCAGATGAGCACTCGGACGATCCGGGTTTCACGAGGAAGCATCGTCTGGCTCGCATTGGTTCTCCTGCGGGCATCCGCTGGCGTCGTTCGGGTCCACGCGCGCCTCCATGCGGTGGACGACGCCGGGAGAGACGTCGACCTCGATCGCGACGCCACGGCGCTGAGGCTCGGACGATGAAGTCTCGCGAAAGGAACGTCATGAACAGAGCGGCATGCGTCGGTCTCTCTCTCTTTCTCGCAACGGCATCCTTGCTGGCGCAGGCATCGATTGCGTCTGCGGCGAGGCCCAAGACCTACGGAACCGGTCAGGACTCGATCTACCACGTCCCGATCACGGAGTTCGTGCCGTTCGACAGCGCCTGGGGCTTCCGCGACTGGTTCTTCCCCGGCGCGCTCGCGCGGTTCAGTCCGGGATGCACGACCTCCTGTTTCTACGCGGTACCGCGGCTGCCGAACGGCGCGTTGCTCACCGGAATCGAGGCCTACTTCTGCAACACGGAGCCGAATCACAACTACCTGCTCGGCGTCGAGCTGCACAGCTCGTGGTACGACGGCACGAACGACACCTACCTGGGGGCCGCCGTCTACAGCAGCTCTTCGAACGGCTGCGGCGAGTTCGAGAGCGCCGATCTCACCGGGCTCAACTACCAGGTCAACTGGTACAACAACCAGCTGTTCCTCGTCGGGCGCATCGACAAGTCCGACGGCACTCAGGCGTTCGCCGGCGTCAACCTCTACTACCGGCTGCAGGTCAGCCCCGCGCCGTGGCCGCCGACGTTCAGCGACGTGCCGACGGTCATCCCTTCTTCCAGTTCATCGAGGCGCTCTACGCCTCCGGCATCACGGCGGGCTGCGGCGGAGGGAACTACTGCCCGGACAGCCCGCTCACGCGCGGCCAGATGGCGGTGTTCCTGGCGAAGGCGCTCGGGCTCCAGTGGCCGTGAAGGAGATGGACATGAAGCCGCATCGCTCATCTCTCGTTCCGGGTCCTCCGGGAAGCCGCCTCGAAAGAAAGGAGAAACGCATGTCTCTCAGGACCTCGTCGATATTCGCCGCGGCGCTTCTCGTCGGCGCCGCCGTCCTCGCGCAGCCGGTCGGAACGGGCTTCACTTATCAGGGTCAGCTGATCAACGGAGGCACGCCGCAGAGCGGGCCTTGCGATTTCCGGTTCAAGCTCTTCACCGCGGCGACGGGAGGGACTCAGATCGGCTCGACGCAGACGCTCTCGGGCGTCGGCGTCGCGAACGGGCTCTTCACGGTCTCGATCGACTTCGGCGTCAACAGCTTCGTCGGGCAGGCCCGCTGGCTCGAGACGGCGGTGACGTGTCCCTCCGGGGGCAGTTTCACGACGCTGACGCCGAGGCAGGCGATGGCGCCGGCCCCCAATGCCATCTACGCGGAGAGCGCGTCCGTGAAGTCGGACGGGGCGACGATCATGGGCAACGGCACGGTCGATGCCCCACTCGCGCTCCAGAATCCGCTCGGCCTCCTCCAGAATTCGAGCACGGCGACCATCACCGGCACCAACTTCGGAACCGGAGCCGGCGTCTACGGAAATGGCGCCGGCGGGTACGGTCTCTACGGCGTCAGCGCGCTGAGCGTCGGGGTCTTCGGCGACAGCTCGAGCTCCAACGGCGTTCAGGGCCACACGACGAACGGCGCCGCCTCGGGCGTCGCGGGCGTCAACAGCAGCTTCGGCGCCGGCGTCTACGGCGAGAGCGACGGCGGCGGCGCGGGACTCTACGGCAACGGCACGGCGACGGGGGACGGCGTCTACGGCATCGGAAACGGCGCCAACGGAGTGGAGGGCTTCAGTCAGTTCAACACCGGCGTGCGCGGGTCGAGCGGCACGGGCTACGGCGTGTGGGGGAGCAGCACGACCTTCGACGGCGTGCACGGTGACACGAGCAGCAACAACAGCGCGGTGGCGGGAGTCAACGGCGCCCAAGGCAACGGCGTCTACGGATACTCCGCCGGCGATCCGAGCACGTTCGACTCCGGAGACGGCGTGCAGGCCGTCGGAACGGCCTCCTGTTCGGGACAGTTCTGCGGCCCAGGGTCCTTCGCGCTTCAGGTGTATGGCATCGCAGACTTCTCCAACTTCGTCGGGGTCGGCGGCGATCTCAATGTCCTCGGGTCGAAGAACTTCGTCGTGCCTCACCCGGCGGATCCATCGAAGGAGATTGCGTTCGTCGCTCTCGAGGGCCCCGAGTCGGGTACGTATTTTCGAGGCACGGCGCGTCTCGTCGGCGGCTATGCCGAGGTCGCGGTTCCCGAGTCGTTCCGGCTCGTGACGTCGGAGCAGGGCATGACCGTCGTGGCGACGCCTTTCGGCGCGGCCGCGACGATCGTGTGCATGAACAAGGATCTCGAGAAGATCGTGTTCCGGGGCTCGTCGGACGTCGAGTTCGACTACGTGGTCAACGGCGTGCGGGCCGGCTACGAGGGGTTCGAGCCGATCCGGTCGAATCGATTGTTCGTGCCCCGGCGCGCCGCCGACGCCCGCCTGGCCCAGCTTCCCGCCGAGGCGGTGCGGCGCCTGAAGCGAAACGGAATCCTCAATGACGACGGGACGGTCAACGAGAGCACGGCGAAACGCATGGGTTGGGACCAGCGTGCCGACTGGAACGAGCCCGAGCACGATCCCAGGAATCGGTGAGGAGGAGGTCATGTTCCGTTCACGTCGGTTCCTCTTCGTCGCCGGTCTCGCCGTTTCGGCCAGCGCAACGGCCCAGACCGGCGGTGCCTACGACCTCTCCTGGTCGAAGATCTCGGGAGGCGGCGTCACGTTCGAGAGCGGTTCGGCCTATTCGCTCGGCGCAACGGCCGGCCAACAGGATGCCGGCACCGTGTCCGGCGGCGCCTTCACGGTGAACGGAGGCTTCTGGGGCGGAGTCAGACTGGGCTGCGGCGCCACGACGCCAGCGATCACGGCGCCGCTCTCCGTCGTCGTCAAGGCCACCGGAATCCCGGCGAGCACGCCGAGCATCGGCGGCGCCGTGTATGCGTGGGTGATCACCGGCGGAACGATCACCTCGGGGCAGGGCACCGCCCAGATCCTCTTCGACGCCGGACCGCCGGGGACCACGATCTCGCTGTCCGTCACCGATACCGTCGGCTGCCTGCACGTCGCCCACCGGAAACGCCCGAACGCAGGTGGACTTCCTGGATGTGCCGCCGTCAGACCCGTTTCATGACTACGTCGACACACTCGCGCGCAACGGCGTGACCGCCGGATGCGGCGGCGGCAACTACTGCCGCAATGCGAGCGTCACCCGGGCGCAGATGGCGGTCTTTCTCCTCAAGGGCGAGCATGGCTCGAGCTATACGCCGCCTCCCTGCACCGGGCTCTTCCCCGACGTCGAGTGCACGCCGGCGCCGGCCTTCGCCGTCGACTGGATCGAGCAGCTCTCTCGCGAAGGCATCACGGGCGGTTGCGGGGGCGGGAACTACTGCCCGAGCAACCCGGTCACGCGCGCCCAGATGGCCGTCTTCCTCCTGAAGGCGGAGCACGGCTCCAGCTATGTCCCGCCGTCGTGCACGGGAATCTTCGGCGATGTCGAGTGCACGCCGACGCCGGCCTTCGCCGTGGACTGGATCGAGCAGCTCTACACCGAGGGGGTCACCGGCGGCTGCGGCGGCGGTGACTATTGCCCGCTCAACTCGGTCACGCGTGGCCAGATGGCCGTCTTCCTCGTGAAGACCTTTCACCTCCCGTAGACGCGGCGAGGCGCCGCCGGAATCCGGCTCTTCGGATCCGGCGGCGCCTCAGGCTCTCCGTGCGACGAGGGCGATCATGCGACCCGCCTTCGCGCCGTCGCGGCGCCAGCTCGCGTAGGTCTCGCCGCCGCACTTCGTGCACGCGGGGTGGACGGCGATCGCGTCGCGCGGCACTCCCGCCTCCGACAGCTGCGCGACGTTGACGGCGCGCAGGTCGAGGCGATAGCCGCCGCCGCAGCCGGCGCGGACGAACTCGCCCGCGAACTGCGCCGCGACCTCGCCGCCGACTTCGTAGCAGCAGGCGCCGATCGAGGGCCCGATCCAGGCGCGCAGAGCCGTGGGCTCTTCGCCGAGCGCGCGCAGCGCCGCGACCGCCTCCGCCGCGACGTTCCTCGCGGTGCCGCGCCAGCCCGCGTGGGCCGCGCCGATCGCCCGCGCGCCCGACAGGAGAATCGGCACGCAGTCGGCGGTCTGGACGACGAGCGCCTCGCCGCGCCGGTCGGTCGCGAGTGCGTCGCCTTCGCCGGCGCAGATCTCCTTCGCCGCCCCGTCCGCGCGCACGGTCAGCGCGGTGACGCCGTGGACCTGTTTCGCCCAGTGAATCCGGGTGCCATCGAGTGACAGCGCGTCGGCGAGACGGCGCGCGAGGAAGGGCGTGGGTCTCGCCTCGTCATCGGGCGCGTGACCCCGGCCGGAGAAGGCGACAACGAGTCCTGTCGGTGGTTCTACGGGCTGCATCACGCGCACGCCAGCCGTCGTCTCGTCGAGCCAATGCATGGAAAGCATTGTAGGCGGGCTGGTTCGTTCCGGGAGAGGAGCCGGTAGGGACTCTCCCTCTCACTCCGTCGGGCCGCGAAGCGGCCCGCTCAGAGTCCGAGTCTGCTAAAATTCCTCGGTGTCGGCCGTCGAAACGCCCCGAAAAATCGAGGTTTTCCCCGTCATCGGGCTCGAGGTCCACGCTCAGCTCCTGACCCGCTCGAAGATCTTCTGCGCCTGTCCCGTGACGGTGGGCGCGCCGCCGAACTCCGCCACCTGCCCCGTCTGCCTGGGCTTTCCGGGGACGCTGCCCGTCCTCAACCGCGCGGCCGTCACCCTCGCGCTGCGGCTCGCGCTCGCCACCGGCGCGACGCTGCACCCGGAATCCCAGTTCGCGCGGAAGAACTACTTCTACCCGGACCTGCCGAAGGGCTACCAGATCTCGCAGTACGACCGGCCGTTCTCGACCGGCGGCTCGATCGCGATCGACACGGCGGAGGGAGAGAAGGCGGTCCGGCTCGTCCGCATCCATCTCGAGGAGGACGCCGGGAAGCTCCTGCACGACACGCCCTTCGACGACGTGCCGGAGGACGTCTCGCTCGTCGACTGGAACCGCGCGGGGGTGCCGCTCGTCGAGATCGTGAGCGAGCCGGACATCCGCTCGGCCGAGGAGGCGGCGAGCTACCTCACGGAGCTGCGGCGCCTCGTGCGTTACACCGGCGTCTGCGACGGCGACATGGAGAAGGGCAGCCTGCGCTGCGACGCGAACGTCTCGGTGCGCGCGTCGGCGACGGCCCCCTTCGGCACGCGGGTCGAGATCAAGAACGTCAACTCGATCCGCTTCGTCGCCAAGGCCATCGAGCACGAGATCGAGCGCCAGGCCGAGGCGCTCGCGCGCGGCGAGTCGATCGTCCAGGAGACGCGCCTCTGGGACGAGAAGGGCGGCCGGACGGTCGCGATGCGGAGCAAGGAGGAGGCGCACGACTACCGCTACTTCCCCGAGCCCGACCTCGGGCTCCTCGTGCTCGAGGAAGCGTGGATCGCCGAGGCGCGGGCCGCCCTGCCCGAGCTCCCGCGCGTCCGGCGGGCGCGTCTCGCGAAGGCGCACGGGCTCGCGCCGCAGGACGCCGAGACGCTCGTGTCCGCGCGCGAGCTCGCCGACTACTTCGAGCGCGTCGTGGGAGCTGGTGTCCCGGGCCGGCTCGCCGCCAACTGGGTGACGGGCGAGGCGCTGCGCTGGATGAAGGAGCGCCGGATCTCGACCGAGGAGGCGCTGTCGTTTTCCGTCTCGCCGGAGCGGCTGGCGGGGCTGCTGAAGCTCGTCGACGCCGGGGAGATCTCGGCCGCATCGGCCAAGGACGTGCTGGTCGCCATGCTCGACTCGTCCGCGGACGCGGCCGCCATCGTGGCCGAGAAGGGCCTCGGCCGCATCCGCGACACGGGCGCGCTCGAGGCGGCCGTGGCCGAGATCGTGGCCGGCAATCCGTCCCAGGTCGCGCTCTACAAGTCGGGCAAGACGCAGACATTCGGGTGGTTCGTCGGCCAGGTCATGAAGAAGACGGGCGGGCGCGCGGATCCGGCTGCGGTGCGCGAGGCCCTGACGCGGGCCCTGGAGAGCGCCGCCTCGTGATCCAGCTGTTCGGAGTGTCCAAGCGGTACGGCACGTTCCGCGACGCGCTGGCCGACATCTCCTTCCGGGTGGAGCCGGGGGAGTTCGTCTTCCTGACGGGTCCGTCGGGAGCCGGCAAGTCGACGCTCCTGCGCCTGCTCTTCATGGAAGAGACGCCGACGGCCGGACAGATCATCGTCAACGGCCGGAACATCGGGGTCCTCCCCCCGAGCCAGATCCCCTATCTGCGGCGCACGATGGGCGTGGTGTTCCAGGATTTCAAGCTGATCGCCCGCAAGACGATCTTCGAGAACATCGCGTTCGTTCAGAACGTCCTGGGCCTCGCCCGCGTCGAGCAGAAGCGGCGCGCGTACCAGGTCCTGAAGCGCGTCGGCCTGCATCACCTGATGAACGCGTACCCCGACGAGCTCTCGGGCGGAGAGCAGCAGCGCGTGGCGATCGCCCGCGCCATCGTCAACGAGCCGACGGTGCTCCTCGCCGACGAGCCCACGGGCAACCTCGACCCGGTGCTCGCCGAGGAGATCATGCGCCTCTTCGTCGAGATCAACATCCGGGGGACGACCGTGGTCGTGGCGACGCACGACCTCGAGATGATCCGCCGCACCGGCAAGCGCACGCTCATCCTCGAGCGCGGACGCCTCCACGATCCCGACCGCGTGCGCGAGAGCGCGCCCATCGTGCGGGAGGCGCCGTTCCTTCCGCTGCACTGAGCTGAGATGCCCCGGCCCCGCTACGTCTTCGGCGAGGCGTGGTCGATCGCGCGTTCGAGCCCGCGCCAGACCGCGGCCGCGATCACGCTGATCGCGCTCGCGCTGTACGTTCCCGGCCTTCTCGCGCTCATCTCGCACAACCTCTCGCGCCTCGCCGTCGAGGAGGCGGATCCCACGTCCGTCGTGCTGACGCTCGAGCCGCAGACCGACGCCCGCGCGATCGCGACGCGTCTCCAGGCGGACGGCCGGATCAAGCTCGTCCGCATCGTGAGCAGCGACGCCGCGCTCGCGCGTTTCCGGCGCGCCTATCCCGACATCGGCGCCGCGGTGGCCGACCTGAAGGAGGCGCCGTTTCCGCCCTCGATCGAGGTGGTCCTGAAGGCGGGTGCGGCGCGCTCGGCGAGCCAGGAGATCGCCGCCGCCGCGCGCGTCTGGCCCGGCATCGAGTCCGCCGAGTCCGAGGAGGAGTTCTCGCGGCGCTTCCGGGACGCGATCTCGCTCGTGCGCAACGCCGGCCTCTTTCTCGGGGCCGTGCTGACGCTCGCGGCGATCCTGTCCGTCGCCTCCGCGGTGCGCCTGGCGCTCGACCTGCACCGCGACGAGGTCGGCATCATGCGCCTGATGGGCGCCACGGAGTCCGCGATCCGCGCGCCGTTCTGGCTCTACGCCACGACCGAGGGGTTAGTCGGCGGAGGGCTCGCCCTCGGTCTCCTGTATGGCACGTACCGGTTCGCGGCGCACTGGCTGGCGCGCGATCCGCACCCGGTGCTCGCGGTCCTGTGGGTCGGCTTCCTCGCGCTGCCGAAGGCGCTCCTGCTGCCCGCCGCGGGCGCGGCCGCCGGCCTGCTCGGGAGCCTCCTCTCGCTCGGAAAGCGCCAGACGCGACGCGCCACGCGCATCACCTGACCGAGGGAGACCCGTTCGCCTACTGCGGCGGCTGCAGGGTGGGTGCGTTCATCCCGTTGGTCGCCCCGGGCATGGTGGGGACGCCGCCCTGCATCGTCGCGTTCGCGGGGGACCAGGCGTCGGAGACGCCCGGCGTTCCCTGGTACGCCCAGTTGCCGTAAGGGTTCGCCCCGCTGATCCCCGGGTTGTTGTTGTTGAGGGTGCTCAGGCTCGATGGTCCCGCCTGAGCACTTTGGGTCTGCGGCGGGGTGCCGATCGAGACGACGTTGCTCGTGCCCTGCATCGCGAGGGTGCCGCCGATCGAGGCCTCTCCGTTGGCGCGCTGGATCGCCCAGAAGGCGTCGTCTCCGGTCAGCCGGGTGATCTGCCGGACATCGGCCTCGCGGAGGCTGATGAGCTCGGCGCCTCTCCAGGCATGGAAGACGTACAGCCCGTCCGTCCGGAGGACCGGCATGTCGCGGGCGAGCAGCGAGCCCGACGGGCTGAGCGCGACCCGATACACGGTGCTCTGCCCGCGCCCGGTCAGGGGCACGATCCGAAGGACCGAGACCTGCCGGAGCGCGGTCTGCTCGCCGTCCGGCCACGCGTGGAAGACGTAGTGGCCGTTCATGAGAACGGGTTGATCGAGCGAGATCATCGTTCCGGTCGGGTTGAGCTGGACCTTGAACATTTTCTGCTCAGCCGGAAGAGCGAGCGCTCCGGCGAAAACCATCAGGGCGGCGAGGCCGATGCGGGTGCGCATGGGGAGCCTCCTCGAATCGAGGAGCGTATCACCGGCGCGGCGGCGTGGCGCCGCGGCTCGAGCCCTTATGATCCGTGCCGTGACGCTGCCCCGGCTCCCGCTCGCCGTTCTCCTCGCGTCGTGTGCCGCCGCGGCCGCCTGCGGCCGGGGGCCCGAGGCCGTTTCCTCTCCGGCGCCCACGGCCGTCCCCACGCCGCTCGCCGTGAATGCGACTTTCGTGGGGAGACCGGCGTGCGCGCGGTGCCATGCCGAGCAGGACCGCCGGTGGCGCGGCTCGCACCACGATCTCGCGATGCAGGAAGCGAACGAGAAGACGGTGCTCGGCGATTTCGCGAACGCGCGCTTCACGCACTTCGGAGTCACGTCGACCTTCTTCCGCAGGGAAGGCCGGTTCTGGGTCCGGACCGACGGGCCCGACGGAAAGCTCCACGAGTACCCGATCGCCTACACGTTCGGCGTCGACCCGCTCCAGCAGTACCTCATCGCGTTCCCCGGGGGGCGTTATCAGGCGCTGAACGTCTGCTGGGACACGAGACCCCGCTCCCGGGGGGGCCAGCGCTGGTTTCATCTGTACCCGAAGGAAGCGGTCGCGCACGACGACCCGCTGCACTGGACGGGCCCGTACCAGAACTGGAACTTCATGTGCGCGGAGTGCCACTCGACGAACGTGAAGAAGGGCTACGCGGCGGCGTCCGACGCCTACACGACGACCTGGTCCGAGCTCGACGTCTCCTGCGAGGCGTGCCACGGTCCCGGGTCCGCGCACGTGGCATGGGCCGACGCGGTCGCGGCGGGTCGGGCGCGCAAGGACGATCGCGACCGTGGAATGGCCGTGGTGCTGAAGGACCCGGGCGGCCCGGCCGAGTGGGTGTTCGATCCGGCGACGGGCATCGCGAAGCGGAGCATCCCGCGAACCTCCCAGACCGAGATCGAGACGTGCGCACGATGTCATGCGCGGCGCTCCGTCGTCGCCGCGGACTACGTCTACGGACAGCCGCTCATCCAGACGCACCGGCCCGCGCTCCTGACGGAGGGCACGTATTACGCCGACGGGCAGATCGAGGACGAGGACTACGAGTACGGCTCGTTTCTCCAGAGCAAGATGCACGCGGCCGGGGTGAGCTGCACCAACTGCCACGATCCCCACGACCTGAAGGTCGCCGGGTCGGCGGACCGCGTCTGCGCGGGCTGCCACCAGCCGGACCGGTTCGACACGCCCAGGCACCACTTCCACAAGGCCGACTCGCGCGGCGCGAGCTGCACCGCCTGTCACATGCCGACCCGGGACTACATGGTCGTGCACGGGCGGCACGACCACAGCTTCCGGATTCCGCGGCCGGACCTCACGGTCTCGATCGGGACTCCGAACGCCTGCACCGGCTGCCACCGCGACAAGCCGCCGCGGTGGGCCGCGGACGCGGCGCTCCGCTGGTGGGGCGACCGGATCCGCCAGGAGCCGCACTACGGCGAGCTCGTCCACGCCGGGCGCGAGGAGCTGGCCGGCGCGTCGGCCGGCCTCGCCGCCTACGTCTCCGATGCGAAGAAGCCGGGGATCCGTCGCGCCAGCGCCGCAACGCTGCTCGGCGGGGAAGGCGCCGGAGATCCCGCCGCGATCGCGGCGGCCCTCGCGCGCGCCGCCGCGGACGCGAACCCCCTCGTGCGGCTCGGCGCCGTCGCGGGCATCGAGGCGGTAGCGCCTGAGGCGCGGTTGCCCCTCGCGGCGCCGCTCCTGCGCGATCCCGTCCTGACCGTCCGCATCGAGGCGGCGCGGGCGCTCCTCGGCGTTCCCAAGGAGACGATGAGCGCGGCCGAGCGCGCCGACTTCGACACGGCCCTCGCCGACTTCGTGAAGTCGCAGAACGTCGACGCGGACCGCGCGGAGGCCCATTTGAACCTCGCCTCGGTGGCGATGGCGCGGGGCGACCTCGCGACGGCGGAGGCGGAGTATCGGACCGCGATCGCGCGGTCGCCGGGGATCGGCGCGGCCTGGGCGAACCTGGCGGACCTCTACCGCTCGCAGGGACGGGAGGACGAGGCGGAGAAGACGCTGCGCCGCGGGCTCGAGGCCGCGCCGCGGGATCCGGGCGTCCATCACGCGCTGGGGCTCGCGCTCGTGCGCCAGAAGCGCCTGCCCGAAGCGGTCAAGGAGTTCCGCGTCGCGGCGGAGATTCCGCCGGAACGGCCGCACTACGTGTACGTGTACGCCGTCGCGCTCGACGCCGCCGGCCGGACGAGCGAGGCCCTGAAGGTCCTCGAGGCGGCCCGCGCGCGCCACACCGGCGATCGGGAGCTCGCCGACGCGATCGCGGCGCTCCAGGCGAAGAAGGCGGGAGGGTAGGCGGCTCGATCCGGTTTGCCGGACGGGGCGGGTCCTTCTAGGTCTTGTCCGCCGTCTGGAGCGGGCCTCGTCGGGGTGCGGCTCGATGTGCACGTCCGCGTGCGCCTCGGCCACGTGCTCCCGGTGCCGCTTGCGGAAGTGCGGCAGGTCCGGCTCGCCGAGCAGCCGGGCGAGTCCCTCCCAGCCGCGGACGTGCTCGCACACGACCTTGATCGCGGAGGTCAGCGGGACCGCGAGGACCGCGCCCGGAATCCCCCAGATCGTGCCCCAGAAGATGAACGCGATCATCACGGTCAGCGGGAAGAGCCGGACCTTCCCGCCCACGATGAAGGGCGTCAGGACGTTGCCCTCGAGAAATTGCAGCAGGCTGTAGGCGAGAAGGACGAGCAGCGCCTTCTCGCCGTCGTACTGGAAGTACGCGACGGCGACCGCGGGAAGCGTCGAGAGGAAGACGCCGACGTAGGGCAGGAGGATCGCCAGGCCGGCGACCGGTCCGAGCACGTAGTAGTAGTCGATGCGGAGCGCCATGAGCGTCAGCGTGGTCACGGCCGCCATGATCAGCATGACGAAGCCGAGGCCGAGCGCGTAGGCGGTCATCGTGCGCGCGATCGCACCCGTGACGTCCGACTCGCCGAGCCGCTCGTTGCGCGTGAAGATGCCGGCGAGCACGCGGTTGAACTTCTCCCGGTCCTTCAGCATGAAGAACGTGAGGAACGGCACGGAGGCGGCGTAGAGCAAGGTGCCGAGCGTCTCGCCGAGCTGGATGAACACCGCCCGCGTCGCCTCGAGCTGGGAGCCCGTGACCTTGACCTCGCGCACTCCGGCGCGCGACTCCTCGGGCAGGATCGAGCCCATCCGCTCGCGGATGCGGTTGACGAAGTCCGTGATCTGGCCGACGGTTTCCCGGATCCGCGTCTGGTAGCGGGGCAGGGCGGCGAAGAACTGGTTGAGCTGCGCCGTCACGTTGATCACGAGCAGCGCGACGCCGCCCACGATGACGAAGAGGATCAGCAGGATCGCGAGCACCCGCGGGACCCCCGCGCGCTCGAGCAGGGAGACGAAGGGACGCAGGGCGAAGGCGAGGAAGAGGGCGAATGCGATCGGAACGAGAAGCGGGCGGCCGTAGTAGAGGAGCCCGACGACGGCGGCGGTCGAGATCGCGGTGAGACCGACGACGCGCGGGGGCGGGCTGTGCGGGACCTCGACTTCGTTTGCGGCGGTCAAAAAACCCCCTCGCGGGGAGGGGGTTCGAAGAAGCTCGGAAGCGCCTCCCGTCTCACGTCCCCGAGACGAGGGTGACCACGATCGTCGCCCGGCGGTTCTTCACCTTTCCCTCGGCCGTCGAATTATCATACGCCGGCTCCGAGGCGCCCTTGGACACCGTGGTCACGCGTCCCGGGTCGATGCCGTGCCGGGTGACGAGGTATTCCTTGGCGGCCTGGGCGCGCTTCATCCCGAGCTCCTCGTTCGCCTTCTCGGCGCCCGTGTTGTCCGTGTAGCCGGCGATGACGGCCGTCGAGTTCAGGTCGTTCTTCATGCGCAGGGCCACGCCGTCGAGCACCGCCTTGGCGATGTTCGTCAGCCGCGCGCTCCTGCCGTCGAAGAAGATCTCGTCGTTCGTCGTGCGCGGCGCCGGGCGCGGCGGCGGGGGCGGGGCGGTCACGGCCTGGGCCGGCGCCGCCGCCGGCTGCTCGACCACGGGCTCGGCCGCGGCCGGAACGACGACGGGCGGCGGGGGAGGCGGCGGCCATGCCGCGTAGCTGATGCCCATCACGCCGCCCCAGGGGTTCGGGTTGTCGCCGTGGGCGAAGAGCATGCTCAGGTTCGAGCTGACCGCCGCGGAGACCGCCCAGCCGGTGTGGCCGATCCACACGCGGGCGCCGGCGTTGAGCTGGCCGTAATCGGGCTCGTGGAAATCCCCGCCGTCATAGACGTTGTACCAGCCCTCGGCGATGATGTGGACGATCGGCAGGACAGGGATCTCGGCGCCGACGCCGAAGCGCAGGGTGTTCGGGACGCGGACGTCCACGTCCGTCGGCTGTCCCGCGAGCGTGTACGAGACCATGCCCGTGAACCAGGACTTGCTGATCGCGCCGCCCCACTCCCAGTCGCCGCGGCTGGTCTGGACGCGATTGATCGTGCCGTCTTCGTTCGTGGCGCTGCCGCTGGTGACGGGAATGAGCCCCGCCAGCCAGATGCCGAACCGGAGGTCGGGATCGTTCTCGGAGTGGAAGCTGACCTTGGTTCCCAGGCGGACCTTCTCGCCCTCGGACACGTGGAAGGCGGTCGGATAGAGGGTCCCGGTGATGATGCCGCCCTGCCAGCCGCCGCCGGTCTTCGTGACCTGGCCGCCGCCCGCGACGAACACGGACCACCAGTTCGTCAGGCCGAGTCCGAGCGAGCCGGTCGCTCCGTACTGGACGAACCAGCGCGACGAGTCGGACTGGGCCGGGAAGGCCTCGGCCGCCACGCGGGGCGCGTACCAGCCATAGAAGCCCATCGTGAACTGCCCCGCCCGGGGCCCGTCCGCGGTGGACATGGTGAAGAGTCCGATGTCTCCGTTGGCGGAGGGGGCGATCACGGCGGGCTGTCCGTAGACCACGGCGCCAGCCAGACAGATCAGCATCCCGAGGAGCGCGGTCCGCTTCGCCATCATGCACTGTCTCCTTTCGAACCTGGACGGGGAACGCTTGTGCCGAATAGGATAAGGCAAAAGCCCTTATTTGCCAAACATCTTCTGCTAGGTCAGGGAGGTGTCCTTCCGGACAGGTGGCGTTTTGGGAAGGCGGGTTGAGCAACGCCGGTCGCCGATCTGACCGGCTTCGATGACCACCGGTCCGCCCACGGAGGTGGCGTTTTGACAGGCGAGTTAAGCAGCGCCGGGCGGACGGGTCATCGTGTCGCGTCCGCCGGCGAGGCCCGGCGTCTGCTTCAACTCGCCGGCCCCAAAGGCGCGCCCGCTACACCTTCGGCTGCATCACCAGAGACATCTTTTCCTGGAAGGCCTTCATGATCGCCGGTCCACGGATCGAAGCGATGGCCTTCTCGGTCTGGCGGATCAGGTCGCGCACGGCTTCGACGCCGCGGCCGCGGTCGATCTCGGCGAGCGCCTGCTTGTAGGGTCGGTCGATGCCGGGGAGATTGGCCTCGCCGATCGCGCCCTCGGCTTCCTGCTTCACGCGCGTGCAGAGAATCATCAGGATCTTCTTCTCGTCGCCGAGCGCGGGCGCCGGCGGGCGCGGCGCGGCCGCGGCGGCCCCGGCCGACGCCGCCGCATGCGCGACGGCGGGCTCGGCCGCCGCGGAGGCGGGAGCGGGAGCGGGCGCCGCGGCGCCGGCCCGCGAGCCGGGCCGCAGGACCACGAGATCCGACGTCACGAGCCCGTAGAGCACCTTCGCCGTGTCGAAGGAGTTGGAGGACGTGGCGCGGGCGAGCTCCTCGACCGTCTTTCGCCCGTCGATGCGGATGACGAGATTCCACTCCGGTGGCGAGAGCGTGACGGGCTCGCCGAGCTCACGCGCCTTGAGCACCGGGATGTAGTCGACTCCCGGGATCTTTCGGGCGAGCACCTTCCATTCGTCCAGACGCCGCGCCGCCTCCATCAGGAGGGACGTGTTCGTCTTGTCGATCGTGACGGTCTCGCTCTCCTTGCCCGGCGTGAACTGGAAGTCGCCGGTCGCCCAGATCGCCAGCATGTACACGGCCTCCTCGCCGCTGACGCCGTCCACCTCCGCGTGCACGATCCGGCCGTTGCGCAGGTAGATCGAGCCCCGCTCCGATCCGCGGAGGAGGAGGAACATGCCCGTCTTCCCGGACACCGAAACGAGCTGGATGATGTCGGGAACCGGGAGCTCCGAAATGGACCCCTGGAAGGACATAGGCGCCGGAATCGTAGCATCTGGGCCGATTTGAGGGGGTTGCGCGAGAGGGTTTCCTCGCCGCGTCCCCCGGCCGGCCTCGGAGCGGCCTGGCTAGATTCCGGGCCGCGGCGGCGCCGCGTGCACGTGGCAGATCGCGACCGCCAGCGCGTCGGCCGCGTCGAGCGGAATGCGCGACCGCTGACGCGCGAGCAGCGAGAGCACCATGGCGCGAACCTGCTGCTTCTCGGCCTGTCCGTATCCCACGAGAGCCTTCTTGACGAGCCGCGGTTCGTATTCGTAGACCGGCAGCTTCGCCCCGGCCGCGGCGGCGAGGAGGACGCCGCGGGCGTGGGCGAGCTTCAAGGCCGACGCGACGTTGGCGGCGGCGAAGACGGTCTCGACGGACACGGCCGCCGGCGCCGCTTCCGCGATCAGCCTTTCGAGAGCGGCCGCGAGAAAGTGGAGACGGCCCGGCAGCGGCTCGCCCGCCGGAGGCCGCCACACGCCGCAGCGCTCGAGGACGAGACGGCCCGAGTCGAACACGACGATCCCGAAGCCGGTCGCGGCCGTTCCGGGATCGAGGCCCAGGATTTTCACCGCCGGGCTTACGACTTCTCCGCGGGCGCCTCGGCGAAGTCGAAGTTGGCCCAGACGTTCTGGACGTCGTCGTGGTCCTCGATCGCTTCCATCAGGCGGACCATCTGTTCCGCCTTCCGCGTATCGAGCATGACCTCCGTCGTCGGAATCATCGAGACCTCCGCGAGGGCGAGCGGCAGCCCCTTCGACTCGAGCTGCTTCTTCACCTCGTCGAGGCTCTCGGGCGAGGTCTGGATCTCGTGGTACTGGTCGGTCGTCTGGACGTCGTCGGCGCCCGCCTCGATGGCGGCCTCCATGACGGCGTCCTCGCTCGCCTTGTCCTTCTCGATCGTGATGTAACCCTTCTTCTGGAACATGAACCGGACCGATCCGGATTCGCCGAGGTTGCCGCCGTGCTTGGAGAAGATCGTCCGGATCTCGGGAAGCGTGCGGTTCTTGTTGTCGGTCAGCGCCTCGATGAGCACGGCGGTGCCGCCGGGCCCGTACCCCTCGAACATGATCTCCTCGTAGTTGACGCCCGGGAGCTCTCCCGTGCCCCGCTGCACCGCCCGCTTGATGTTGTCGGCCGGCATGTTGACGGCCTTCGCGTCGTCGATCGCCTTCCGCAGCCGGGGATTCGACTCGGCGGCGCCCCCGCCCTGCCGGGCGGCCATCGTGATCTCTCGAATCAGCTTCGTGAACAGGCGCCCGCGCTTGGCGTCCGCGGCGCCCTTCTTGTGCTTGATGGTGCTCCATTTGCTGTGGCCGGACATGTGCGTCTCCTCAGTGAAGGCGATTATATGAGTGGGGGGAATCCACGACGCGGGATCCAGGAACCCGGCGATCTCGCGCATCCGCATCCTGCATCCGGCGTCCCGCATCCTCCATCCCGGACGACGGTCGCGCTCCTCGGATTCCCCCTTCTCCTTGATTTCCTTGCGTTTCCAGCGACAATAGCTCCAGTTCATGCCCAAAAAGGTTCTTTTGATCGAGTACGAGCCGCGGTACATCGAGCGGATTCGGACTCTCCTGACGCCCCGGGGTCACACGCTCAGCGAGGCCCATGACGGGGAGGCGGGACTCCAGGCGTTCGGGGCGTCGCGCTTCGATCTCGTTCTGCTCTCCGGCATGCTCCCGCGCCTCCCGAGCGCCGAGGTGATCCGCGAGATCCGCAAGAAGGGCGGCGCGACGGCGCCCCCGATCATTCTCATGATGACCGGTTACCGCGGGAACAACCGGAAGGCCGACGCGCAGAAGGTCGGCGCCTTCGACATCCTCCAGCGGCCGTTCTCCGACGAGGAGTTTCTCGCGGCGGTCGGCGAGGCCGTCGAGTCGACCGACATCGGGGCGCGCACGATGCGCATCGACGTCGCCCAGGCGGCACCGGCCGCATCTCCGCTGACGTCCTCGGACATCTTCTCCGACGTGCTCGACGAGCTGACCGGTGAGAAGCCCGCGCGGCCGGCCGCCGCGCCCGCCGCTCTCGAAGCCGCGGCCGCGCCCCCTCCGGCGGCGCCGTCGCCGACGCCGCCCGCGGCGCCCCCGCGCGCGTCGTCCGTCGAGAGCGACGTCGACAAGCGTCTCCGCGACACGCTCTCCGGAATGCTCGGGCCTCGCCCCGGCGCCGGCGTGAAGACCGACACCGGATCGGGCAAGACGCCCGCGCCGGCCCTCCCCGGCCTCTCTTCGGCGATGCCGGTCACGCCCGTCACCCCCGCCCGCCCCAGGCTCTCCTCCGACACCGACGTGGATCGGATGATCTCGGACACCCTCTCGGGACTGTCGAAGCCGAAGCCGAAGACCGCCCCCGGCGTCACGCCGCCGCCCGCGTCCGCGCCGCCGGCGTCTCCGCCACGCAAGCGCGAGGAGCCCGAGGCCGCCGTGCCCTCGTCGGGCCCGGACCGATTCGGCCAGTACGAGATCCTCGAGCGGATCGCCTCGGGCGGCATGGCCGAGCTCTACAAGGCGAAGCGCACCGGCGTCGAGGGCTTCCAGAAAATCGTCGCGATCAAGAAGATCCTCCCGCACCTCGCCGACGACGAGGACTTCGTGACGATGTTCGCCGACGAGGCGAAGCTCGCGGCGCAGCTGAACCATCCGAACATCATTCACATCTACGACCTCGGGAAGATCCAGGCGGGCGGCTACTTCATCGCCATGGAGTACGTCGACGGCCGCGACCTGCGCGCGATCCAGCAGTCGGACCGCGCGCTGAACATCCCGCTGCCCGTCCCGCTCGCGGTCTACATCGCCTCGCGCGTCGCCTCCGCGCTCGACTACGCGCACCGCCGGCGCGACGCGGAAGGAAACGAGCTCCACATCGTCCACCGGGACGTCTCGCCGCAGAACATCCTCATCTCTTACGAAGGTGACATCAAGCTCTGCGACTTCGGCATCGCGAAGGCGGCGTCCAAGGCGTCGAAGACCCAGTCGGGCGCGCTCAAGGGAAAGATCCAATACATGTCGCCGGAGCAGGCCTGGGGCCGTCCGATCGACCGTCGGAGCGACCTGTTCTCTTTGGGCGTCGTCCTCCACGAGCTCCTGACCGGCGAACGGCTCTTCCAGGGCGACACGGACATGAACGTGCTCGAGAAGGTGCGCAACGCCCAGGCGCCTCCGCCCTCGCGCTCGAACCCCGAGGTGCCGCGCAACCTGGACGCGGTCGTCCTCAAGGCACTCGCGCGGGAGCCCGACGAGCGGTACGCGAACGCCTCCGACCTGTTGCGTGATCTCGACTCGGTGCTCTACTCGTACACGCCCGCTCCCGGGAGCGCGGACGTCGCCATCTATCTGCACCGCCTCCAGGCCGAGGAGGAGGCGGTGGCCGACGCGAAAGCGCGCGAGGCGGCCCAGGCCGCCGACGAGGCCGAGCCGGCCGCGGCCCGCAAGCGCAAGTCGAAGGGGGCGCCGGTCTCGCGCAGGGCGTCGCCGCCTCCCGCCGACAGACCCGCCGCGTCGGCGGAGCCCGCGCCCGAGCCGCCCCCTCCTCCTTCTCCGCCTCCGGCGGCGCCGCCGCCCGCGGCGAGCGATGCCTCGCCGCCGCCCGCCGCATCGGTCTCGCGCCCCGAGGTCTTCGGATCGCTCGCGGCGAAATCGGAGGAGGGGGAGCGGTCCAGCCGGACCCCGCTTCTCGTCGCCGTCGGTCTCGCGGCGGCCGCGCTCGTGGGCTTCTTCGTCTGGCGCTCGATGAAGCCGCAGGGCGCGTCGACGGCGGCCGTGACCACGCGGGCCCCGGTCGCGGCGCCCACGCTCGCACCGACCGGTGCGCCTGCCGTCATCGTGCCGACGGCGGCTCCCGCGATCGACGCGAAGGCCGTGGAGGCCGAGGTCCAGCGGCAGCTCGCCACGCGGCGCAAGGAGCTCGAGAGGACGGCGGCGGCCGGCCGATCCGCGGCTTCGGCTCCCGCCGCCGAGGCGACGTTGGTTCCCGCGCCCGCTCCCGTCGAGCCGGCCGTGATCCCGCCGACGGCGATTCCCTTTCCGACCGCGGTCCCGACGGAAGCGCCGCCGCCGACTCGCGTCCCGGAGCCCCCGAAGCCGCCCCCCGTCCGCGAGCCGGAGACGCAGCGCGGTGACCTCGTCGGTCCGGGTCCCGGAGTGGTCGAGCCCGCGTTCGCGGCGCCGCCGCGCATCGTCTATCCGGAGATCGCGCGGCAGCAGCGCGTCCAGGGACGCGTGATCGTCCTCGTCCTCGTCGACGAGACCGGCAAAGTCGCCGAGTCGCGGATTCAGCAGGGCGTGGCGCAGCCGGCCGTCAACGAGGCCGTGCTCGAGGCGGTGAAGAACGCCCGCTTCCATCCCGCGACCAAGAACGGCATTCCCGTCAAGATGTGGCGTCCCGTCATCATCGAAGTGAAACCGTAAACTCCAAAAGCGCACACAGGAGGACAACCCGCATGGCCCTTTCGAACGATCAGAAGAAGTTCTACGAGAACACGCTGACGGTCACCAAGAAGGAGATCCAGGAGCTCGAGGGCGAGATCCAGGAGGAGCTCGCGAAGGTGAAGGACCGTTTGGCGGAGCTCCAGAACGCGCAGAAGGCGGCCCGGCAGATGTACGACGCCGCCTGCCAGCGCCTCGGCGTTCGCAACGAACTGGAAGAGGCCGAATCACAGTCTTGAGCGTTCTTTGAGCGGCGGGCTGTTTGAGCGGCGCGCCACGGGCTTTGAGCGGCGGCTGTTTGAGCGGCGCTCCACGCGCTTTTTGAGCGGCGGGCTGTTTGAGCGGCGCTCCACGCGCCGACCTGAGCGGGAACGGTTCTAGGAGTCCCCTCTCCCGCAATTAGACTCACCTCACATGATTGCGTTCTCACGGCGGCGGGCGATCGCGGCCGGGCTTCTCCTCGTCGCCGTCTTTCCGCTGGCGTGCCGCGGGCGCGCATCGAGGCCGGCTTCCGCGGCCGGCGCGCCGCGCCGCGTCGTCGCCCTGGCGCCGAACTTGACCGAGATCGTGTTCGCGCTCGGGGCGGGAGACCGCCTCGTGGGCGTGTCCGAGTATTCCGACTATCCGGCGGCGGCGCGCGCGGTCCCGCGCGTGGGCGGCCTCGAGGTCGACGCGGAGAAGGTCGCGGCCCTGCGTCCCGATCTCGTGCTCGCGATCGCCGAGGGCAACGCCCAGGGCGCGGTGCGGGCGCTCGAGGCCGCGGGCCTGCCCGTGACGGTCACGCCCTCCGGGTCCCTCGATGCCGTCCTGCAGAGCATTCGCCTGGTGGCGGAGCGACTCGGCGTGCCGGAGGAAGGGAGACGCCTCGCGGACCGGCTGGCGGCCCGCCGTCAGGCCGTGCGCGAGCGCGTCGCCGGAAGGCCGCGGCCGGCGGCGCTGCTTCTCGTGTGGCCCGACCCGCCGCAGGCGGCGGGAGGGGAGACGTTCTTGAACGACGTGCTCACGGAAGCGGGCGCCCGGAACCTCGTTGCCGACCGGCGCGGCTGGCCCGTGCTCTCGCGCGAGTACCTGGCGACCGCGCCCGTCGCGCTGCTCGTCATGCCGGACTCGGTCGAGGCGCGCGGCGCGTGGCAGCGGGCCTTCGCGCCGGGCGGCTCGCTCTCCGAGGGCGCGATCGCACGCGCTCGCCGGGTCTCGATCGACGAGGCGGAGCTGACGCGGCCGGGTCCGCGCGTCTTCGATGCGCTCGAGCGGCTGGCGGAGGCCGCGCGGTGAAGGCGATGCGCCGCGGGCCGGCCCTCGCCGCCGGAATGCTGCTCCTCGTGGCCGTCCTCGCGATCGCGTTCTCCGTCGGCGGGGTGCGGCTGTCGCTCGGAGATCTCGTCAGCGGCGCGGGGGAGGCCGGCGAGACCGCCCGGATGCTCGCGGCGCTGCGGGTGCCGCGCGTGCTCCTGGCGGCGCTCGTCGGCGCGTGCCTCGCCCTGGCCGGCGCCGCGCTCCAGGCGCTGCTCAAGAACCCTCTCGCCGATCCATTTCTCCTCGGCACCTCGGGCGGCGCCGCGGCCGGCGCGGCGTGCGCGGCCCTGGCGGGGGCGTCGCCGCTGGTCTCGCCCGCCGCGGCATTCCTCGGCGCGGCGGCCTCGTCCCTGGGCGTCGCGTCCCTCGCGCGGCGCAGCGGCCGCCTCGACCTCGAGCGCCTCCTGCTCGCCGGGCTCATCGCGAACGCGTTCTTCTCGGCGCTGCTGCTCGCCGCGTTCTCGATCGCTTCGGGCGAGGCCTCGCGGACGATGCTCTTCTGGATGATGGGGAGCCTGGCCGACGCGACGCCGGGGAAGGTGGCCGCGCTCGCGCCCTATGCGCTCGCGGGAGCCGCCGTGCTCGTCGCGGCCGCCCCGCGCCTGAACCTGTTCGCCGTGGGCGAGGAGAGCGCGGCGGCGCTCGGCGTCGACACCGAGCGGACGAAGCGCGTGGTGTTCCTGGCCGCGTCGCTGCTGACGGGGGCGGCCGTCGCGTTCGCGGGCGTCATCGGGTTCGTGGGTCTCCTCGTGCCGCATGGCGTGCGCGCCGTCGCGGGCAACGATCAGCGGACTCTGCTGCCGCTCTCGGCGCTCGCCGGCGCCGCCCTGCTCGTCGCGGCCGACGCCGTTTCGCGGGCCGCGCTCGCGCCCGTGGAGCTGCCGATCGGCGCGATCACCGCCGCGCTCGGCGCGCCGCTGTTCGCATGGCTGCTCCTGAGGACGCCGTGACGGAGAACCTGATCGAGGCGCGCGCCCTCTCGGCCCGATACGGAACGAGCCGGGCGCTCGACGGCCTGGACGCGTCGATCGCCGGCGGCGAGGTCGTCGCCGTCCTGGGGGAGAACGGGTCGGGCAAGTCGACGTTTCTCCGGGTCCTCGCGCGCGTCCTCCCCGTGTCGGGCGGCGAGGTCCTGTTCGGCGGCCGTCCCCTGTCGGAGATGCCGCGTCGCGAGACCGCCCGCCGCATCGCCTACGTGCCGCAGAGCGTCGACCTCGTGTTCCCCATCCGGAGCCTCGACCTCGTCCTCCAGGGGCGGGCGCCGCACGGCCGCGGCTTCGTCGCGGACACGGCCGAGGACCTCCGGCTCGCGCGCGAGGCGATGCGCGCCTGCGACGTCGAGGACCTCGCCGACCGCGACGCGAAGGCGCTCTCGGGCGGCGAGCGGAGGCGCGTGTTCCTCGCGCGCGCTCTCGCGCAGGAGGCGGAGGTGTGGCTGCTGGACGAGCCGACCGCCGGGCTCGACCCCCGGCATCGGCTCGAGTTCCTCGAGACGCTCTGGCGCGTGCACGGCGAGCGCCGGACGACCGTGCTGCTCGTGACGCACGAGATCGCGCTCGCGGCGGCGCTCGCCGCCTCCGTGCTGCTGCTGAAGTCCGGCCGTGCGATCGCCCGCGGCCCGCGCGCCGACGTGCTGACCGCCGACAACCTCTCGCGCGCCTTCGGCGCGCCCTTCGAGGCGCGGGGAGGCGCGTTTCGGGTCCGGAGCGCCGTGCTTCCCGGGGGGACCGGCGACCTCTGAGTCAGGCGCAAGCCTTTTGTCGCGAGTGGTTTGCGAGCGCCGGGGCGGCCGACTTAACGTTCCTGCTACCATCCCCCTCCCCATGTGGTTCCGCAAGGATCGCGCCCCGAAGGAGCCCCGGGAGGGCCGCCCGAGCAAGGTCCCCGAGGGTCTCTGGGTCAAGTGCGACAGCTGCCGCCAGATCCTCTACAACAAGGAGCTCGCGCGGAACTTCAAGATCTGTCCGAAGTGCGGATTCCACTTCCGCCTCTCGGCGCCGGAGCGGCTCCGCATGCTCTTCGACGACGAGGAGTGGGTCGAGCTCGACGCCGCGCTGCGCTCCTCGGATCCGCTGCGGTTCCGCGACAGCAAGAAATACCGCGATCGCCTTCGGGAGGCGGAGGACGGCGTCGGACCCTCGGACGCGATCGTCGTCGGCTCGGGGACGCTCGACGGCATTCCGGTCATCATCGGCGCCATGGAGTTCTTCTTCATGGCCGGCACGATGGGTTCCGTCGTGGGCGAGAAGGTCGCGCGAGCCGCCGAGCGCGCCATGGCCGAGCGGCGGCCGCTGATCGTGGTGTCGACGTCCGGCGGCGCCCGCATGCAGGAGGGCATCCTCTCGCTGATGCAGATGGGAAAGATCTCGGCCGCGCTCGGTCGGCTCGCCGAGGCCCGCGTCCCTTACGTCTCGGTGATGGCGGATCCCACGACGGGCGGCGTGACCGCCTCGTACGCGATGCTGGGGGACCTGAACATCGCGGAGCCGAACGCGCTCATCGGATTCGCGGGACCGCGCGTCATCGAACAGACGATCCGGCAGACGCTGCCGGAGGGCTTTCAGCGCTCGGAGTTTCTTCTCGAGCACGGCATGCTCGACCTCATCGTCGACCGCTCCGAGATGAAGGCGACCCTCGCGCGTTGCCTCCGCCTCCTGTGGGACGGGCGGCCGGCCGCGTAGCGGCGCCGCGCCCGCCGCCGACGTCCGCGCTCCCGCACCTCGCGCGCCTCGAGTCCCTCGGCCAGCGGGGGATGAAGCTCGGCTTGGCCGCGATCGACGGGGTCTGCGAACGCCTGGGCCGGCCGGAGCGCCGCGTCCCTTCGGTCCTGGTGGCCGGCACGAACGGCAAGGGTTCGGCCGCCGCGACCCTCGCGTCGATTGCGGACGCCGCGGGACGGCGGGTCGGCCTCTACACCTCGCCGCACCTCGAGAGCGTCACTGAGCGCATCCGGATCGGCCGCGACGACGTCCGCGCCGAGGCTCTGGACGCGGCGCTCGGCACGGTCTTCGCGGCGGCGGACCGCGAGCCTGCGATCGGCCTGACCTACTTCGAGGCGATGACCGCGGCCGCGTTCGCCCACTTCGCGGATCTCGACCTCCACCTCGCCGTGCTCGAGGTCGGGCTCGGCGGACGCTTCGACGCGACGAACGTCGCTCCGGCCGTCCTCTCCGCCGTCACCTCGATCTCGCTCGACCACGTGGAGGACCTCGGCGGCACCGTCGCCGCGATCGCCTTCGAGAAGGCGGGCGTGTTCCGGGCGGGCCGTCCGGCTCTCGTCGCGAGCCGGGTGCCGGAGGTCGTCGCCGTCTTCCGGGAGAGCGCGGCGCGCACCGGCGCGACGCTGCATCTGCTCGCCGAGGAGGCGCGCCTCGAGGTGGAGACGTCGGACCTCGGCGGGACCCGGTTTCGGCTGACGACGCCACAGGGCCGCTACGCGCTCGCGACGCCGCTTCCCGGCGCGCATCAGGCCGAGAACGCGGCCGTCGCCGTGCGCGCCGCCGAGCTGCTCGCCGCGGACTTCCGCATCGGGAGCGAAGCGATCGAGCGCGGCGTCGCGACCGTGCGCTGGCCCGGTCGCCTCGAGCGCTTCGAGCGCGCCGGACGCCCGATTCTGCTCGACGGCTGTCATAACGCCGGGGGAGCCGAGGCGCTCGCCCGCTTCGTGTCGGAATCCGGCCGCCGCACCGACCTGATCTTCGGCGCCATGGCCGACAAGGACGTCGAGAGCATGGGCGCCGCGCTGGGGCCGGTCGTGCGGCGCGTCCGGTTCGTTCCGGCCGCCTCGTCGCGCGCCGCGGCTCCGGAGGAGCTCGCGCGCCGGTTCGGGGCACGCGGCGACGCGCGCGTCGCGCCCGGCGTGGCGGCCGCGCTCGACGAGCTGCTGCGCGACCCGGGGGCCGAACTTATAATCGTCGCGGGCTCCCTGTATCTCGTCGGCGAGGCGCGGGGTTTGCTTCTCGAGGACGCTTTTTCGCAATGAGGCCATGACGACCGTCGCCGCACCGTACTCCCGCGAACACTTCGAGCGTCTCGAGGAAGAGCGCCTGGCCCTCGTGGCCTCGAAGAGCGCGCGCGCCGAGCGGCCTCGCGGCGCCGCGAGCCCCAGCCCCGGCGACACGCGGACCGGGTACGCCCGCGACCGCGACCGCATCATCCACTCGCGAGCGTTCCGGCGCCTGAAGCACAAGACGCAGGTCTTCATCCCCTACGAGGGGGACCACTTCCGCACCCGCCTGACGCACACCCTGGAGGTGGCGCAGATCGCCCGCAGCGTCTCCCGGGCGCTCGGCTTGAACGAGGACCTCACCGAGGCGATCGCGCTCGGCCACGACCTGGGCCACACGCCGTTCGGCCACTCGGGCGAGGCGGTGCTCGACCGGGTGCTCCGGGAGAGCCATCCGGAGGCCGGCGGGTTCAAGCACAACTTCCAGTCGGTGAGGGTCGTGGACCGGCTCGAGAAGCGGTACGAGGAGCCCGGGCTCAACCTCACGCACGACGTGCGGGAGGGGATGTTCAAGCACACGTCGTGGCCTCGCGACTTTCCCTTTCCGCTCGACTTCGTCGAGGGCCTCCGCTTCGAATCGGGCGGCAGCCTGGAGGCGCAGGTCGTCAACTGGGCCGACGAGATCGCGCAGCAGACCCATGACCTCGAGGACGGTCTCCCGCTGACGGAGGAGGCCGCGATCGAGGAGCTGTCGATCGCGCGTCTCGTGCGCGCGGCGCACGGCTACGGCAGCGACCCGACGTCCCGGCGCGCCTCCCTGATCCGGGGCATGATCGCGACGCTGTCCGCGGACCTCGTCGACTCCTCGCGGACGCGCATCGAGCGCTGGATCTCCTCCTCGGGCATCGAGACCGCGGACGACTTCTACGCGCGGCGCGACCGGCTCCCGGGCGATCTCGTCGGCTTCAGCGAGGCGGGGCGGCGGCTCTACGTCGAGCTTCGCGAGTTCGTGTACCGGCACATCATCCACTCGTTCCCCGTGTCGCGGCACGACGGGCATGCGCGCCGCGTGCTCGCGGCGCTCTTCGCCGCCTACCGCGACAACCCGCGGCTCCTGCCGGACGACATCCTCCGCGGTCTCGAGCGCGACCTCGCCGTGCGGTTCCTCCGGGAGGTCTCGCTCGGCGCGATCGAGCGCGAAGTCGCCGAGAACTATCATCCCCGGCCCGAGTACTACCGCACGATCGCCGACCACATCGCGGGGATGACCGACAGCTACTGCAATTCCGAGTACCGGCAGCTCGTGGTCGAGTGACCGGATAGAAAGGCGCCATGTCCGAAACCCTGACCGCTCCCGCCGCCCTGATGGACCGCGACCTCGAGGTCGTCGACCCGGACGTCGCCCGCTGGATCGCCGCCGAGGCGCGCCGCCAGAACGAGGGGCTCGAGCTGATCGCCTCGGAGAACTGGGTCTCCCGCGCGGTGCGGGAGGCGCAGGGCTCCGTGCTGACGAACAAGTACGCCGAGGGCTATCCCGGCAGGCGCTACTACGGCGGCTGCGAGTTCGTCGACAAAATCGAGCAGCTCGCGATCGACCGCGCGAAGGCGCTCTTCGCCGCGGAGCACGCGAACGTCCAGCCGCACTCGGGCTCGCAGGCGAACATGTCCGTGTACCTCACCGCGCTCCGGCCGGGAGACACGATCCTCGGGATGGACCTCTCGCACGGCGGCCACCTCACGCACGGCCACCCGCTGTCTTTCTCGGGGCGCGAATACAAGGTCGTGGCGTACGGTGTCCGGCGCGAGGACGAGCGCATCGACTACGATCGCCTCGCCGAGCTCGCGCGCGAGCACCGGCCGCGGATGATCATCGCGGGCGCGTCGGCGTACGCGCGCGAGATCGACTTCGCGCGATTCGGCGAGGTGGCGCGCGAGGTCGGCGCCGCGCTGATGTGCGACATCGCCCACATCGCCGGCCTCGTGATCGCGGGCCTCCACCCGTCGCCGGTCCCGCACGCGCCCTACGTCACGACCACGACGCACAAGACCCTGCGCGGCCCGCGCGGCGGACTCGTGCTGTGCCGCGCCGAACACGCGAAGGACCTCGACCGGAACGTTTTTCCCGGGATCCAGGGCGGTCCGCTCGAGCACGTGATCGCCGCCAAGGCGGTCGCGTTCGCCGAAGCGGCGCAGCCGGACTTCGTCGCCTATCAGCGGCGGATCGTGGAGAATGCCCGCGCCCTCGCGGCGGCGCTGTCGAGCCGCGGCTTCCGGCTCGTCTCCGGCGGCACCGACAATCACATGATGATGGTGGACGTCGGCGCTCGCGGCATCTCCGGCCGCGACGCCGAGAAGATGCTCGAGGCCGTCGGGATCACCGTCAACAAGAACACGATCCCGTTCGACACGCGGCCGCCGATGGTCGCCTCGGGAATCCGCATCGGGACGCCGGCGGTGACCACCCGAGGCATGGGCCCGGCCGAGATGGAGACGATCGGGGCGGCGATCGCTCGGGCGCTCGAGGCGGGCGAGGACGCGGCGGCGCGCGCGGAGACGCGGCGCCAGGTCGCCGAGCTCTGCGCGGCGTTTCCGCTCGTGTGACGCGGCGGACCGCCGCGGGTGCGGCCGCCGCGGCGGCGCTCGCGCTCGTCTTCCTGGCGCAGCCTTGGAGCGAGGTGCCCCGGCGCCTTCGCTCGCTCGCTCGCTTCGCGCCGCGCGAGCTCGCCGTGCGGCGGCTCGGCGGCTCGGGGACCGCCTTCGATCGCGCCTTCTTCGCGTTCCTGGAGAACGCGCGGCGCCGCCTTCCGGCGGACTCGAAGGGTGTCGCGATCTACGGCGCTCCCGACGCGGAGCCATACCTCTACCTCGCGAGCTACGCGCTCGCGCCTCGGCCGGTCCGGATGGCCCCGGACCGCCTTCCGCCCGGCTGGATCGCGGCGATCTACGGAGGCGCCACGCCTCCCGGAGCGCGAATCGTCGCGCACTGGGACGGCGGCACGCTCGCGACGCCGGCGCCGTGATCGCGTTCCTGATCTCCCTCGGCCGGGTCGCCGCCGTCGTGGTCGCCGCCGCCGCCGCCGGGGCTCTCGCGGCCCCGGCCATCGCGCCGGGCGGGCGGTCCCATCGCGCGGAGCGGATCGCCTGGAGCTGGGCGATCGGCGCCGGTCTCGTCGCCGCGCTCGTCCCGCTCTCCTTCGTCGCCGACTTCGTGCCGGGCTGGGGAGGCCTGCTCGCGCTCGCCGCCGTCGCCGCGGTCCTCGGCCGGTGGCTGCGCGTCCCGGGGCCGGCGGCCGCCGCCGTCCCGGAATCCGCCGGCGAGCCCGTCGAGGGCGGCCTCCGCATGGCCCTCATGGCGCTCGTTCTCGCCGGCGTGCTGCTCTACGCCTTGCGGGCGCTGACGGAGCCGATGTGGTCGAATGACTTCGTCGCGATCTGGGGCCTGAAGGGCAAGACGATCCACGCGACGGTGAGCGTCCCCGCGCGCCTCTTCCGGGATCCCTCGGTCGGCTTCTCGCATCCCGAGTACCCGCTCGGGCTGCCGTTCCTCTACGCCGGCGTGGCGTTCCTGACCGGCCGCTGGGACGACCACGCCATGGCGCTCCTCTTCCCGATCTTCCAGCTCGCGACCCTCGCCGCTCTCTTCGGGTGGCTGCGCCGGCGCGGGGTCGCGCCCGTCGCGGCGTGGCTCGCGGCGGCGATCCTCTCCGGCTTCGAGCCCCTCTACTCCGCGTACATGACGGGCCTGGCGGACGTGCCGCTCTCCCTCGGTCTCCTTCTCTTCGGCACCGCGCTCGTGGACGCCCTCGACGGAGAGCCCGGCGCGCTGCGGCGCCTCGCGGTCGCCTCCGCGCTGATCGCGGCGACGAAGAACGAGGGACTGTTCTTCGCGGCCGCGGGTTGTGCGCTCGCCCTCGGCGTCGGCGGCGCCCGCCGCACGCGGGTCGCCCTCGCCGCGCTTCCCACCGCGCTCGCGGTGCATGCGCTCCACGTGGCCTGGCGCGGACGTCTGCCGCTGCGTGACTTCGACCTCGCCGCGTTCTCGCCGGCGCGGCTCGCCGCGGCGCTGTCCGCCGCCGCGCGCCTGCCCGGCGCGTACGGCTGGGGCGTCCTCGGCCTCCTCGGCGTCCTCTTCGCCCTCGGCCGGCCGTCGCCCGAGGCGGGCCGGCTCCTCGCGCTCGCCGCGTGCGGGTTCGCCGCCTACCTGGTTCTGCCCGCCTTCGCCGTGGGCGGCCCCGAGTGGCTGGTCGCGACCGCGCTGCCGCGCACGACCGCGGGGCTCGCGCCGCTCGCGGCGGCGGCGGTGGGCGCACGGTACGCCCGGTCCGCTTCCCGCTAGGCGAGCTGGCGCCGGCTGCGGCGGTGCATCCAGCGGATCCAGAGCACGTCCCAGAGCATCCGGAGCGAGTCGCGCACGACGGCAACCTTGGACTCGGGCGAGTTGATCCACACGACCGGGACCTCCGCGATCGCGAGACCGCGGCGGCGGGCGAGATACAGGATCTCGACGTCGTAAGCAAACCGATCGACGCGCGCCTCGCGGAAGAGGTCGCGCGCGACGTCGCCGCGGAAGAGCTTGAACCCGCACTGCGTGTCGCCGATCCCCGGAACGGCGAAGATGCGCACGACCAGGTTGAAGGTGCGACCCATCCACTGCCGGTAAAACGGCTGCTTCCTGCGGACGAGCGCCTCCTCGATCGACCGCGAGCCGATCGCGATCGGATGGGTCGGCAGCCGCTCGGCCAGCTTCGTCCACTCCGTCAGCGGCGTCGAGAGGTCGGTGTCGCTGACGAGGACCGGGTCGCCGGAGGATTCGCGAACGCCCTCCCGGATCGCCGCCCCCTTGCCGCAGTTCTCGCCGTAATCGACGATCCGGAGCGGCAGTCCCTCGGCCTCGGCGACGCGGCGCGCCTGCGCCACCGTGTCGTCGGTCGATCCGTCGTTGACGAGGATGACCTCCCACGCGCGCCCGCCGGGCCGCCCGGCGGCCCAGCGCGCGGCCGAGCGGATGCAGTTCTCGATGCGCCCCGACTCGTTGTACGCCGGAATGACGAGTGAGGCGACAGGTGTCTCGGGGCGCGGCGCCTCGGGGTTCGACGGCATGGCCGGCGATTTTACAATCGGAGAGGACCTCCGGGGGCGGGGTCAGCGCTTCTCGGCTTCGAAGACGAACTGATAGCCGAAGAGGGTCGGCCAGAGCCGGGCCGAGGCGCTCGCGAAAGAGCGCATCAGGCCCCTCGCCGTCGCCCCCGCACGGGGGACCGCGAGCTCGTACGGCATCGCGGTCGCGATCGCGGAGCGCACGACGAATCCGGCGTCCTCGATCAGGCGTCGGGCCGTTTTCCTCGTGTAGAAGCGCAGGTGGGTGCGGTCGAGGATGCCGCGGTCGGCATACGAGAATCGGCCGAGGAGCAGGGCGCCCCGGACCGTCACGTTCGCGACGTTCGGCAGCGAGACGAAGAGCCGGCCCCCGGCGCGGAGCCAGTCGCGCGCCCTCGCGAGCACCTCCTCCGGCCGCGCGACGTGCTCGAGGACGTCCGCGAAGACGACGACGTCGAAGGGCTCGCTCCACGCGCCGCAGGCGGCGAGGTCCGTCGCCCGCCACTCGTCGTAGCCCTCACGCGCGCTCGCGGGAAGCCCGGGGTCCGGCTCGACGCCCGCGAGATACCCGCACCGCTTCCGCACGGCGCGGCCCAGGTGGCCTCCCGCGGCGCCGACGTCGAGGAGCCGGAGCCCGGCCGGGAGCTCGAGGATGCGGCGGTGCAGCCAGTCGTGCGAGGAGCCGGGGATCTCCTTCCAGGTGTACCGCTCGGCGCGCTCAGCCACAGAACTTCTGCGCGATCGGATACCGGCGGCCCTCGCCGAACGCCCGGGCCGTCACCTTCGGGCCGAGCGGCATCTGGCGCCGCTTGTACTCGTTGCGGTCGATGCGGCGGGCGATCGCCTCGGCGAGATCGCGCGGGGTGCGCGTCTTCCGGGCGGCCTCGGCGACGGGAAGCGCGCGGTCGACGAGCGCGTCGATGAGCGGATCGAGCCGCTCGTAGGGAGGCAGGGAGTCGGAGTCCCGCTGGTCCGGGCGGAGCTCCGCCGAGGGCTCCTTCTCGATCGACGCCCGCGGGATGCGCTCGCCGGCCGCGTTGATCTCGGCGGCGAGCTCGTACACGAGCGTCTTCGGCACGTCCGAGAGGAGGGCGTAGCCGCCGGCCATGTCGCCGTAGAGCGTGCAGTAGCCGACGGCGATCTCCGACTTGTTTCCGGTCGAGAGCACCAGGTGGCCGAACCGGTTGGAGAGCGCCATCAGGATGGCGCCGCGGATGCGCGCCTGGAGGTTCTCCTCCGTCGGCGAGGGGCTCTCGACGCCGACGAGGTCGGCGAGCGTCCGGCCGTACGCCTCGAGCACGTCGGCGATCGGGACGACGGCGAGGCGGACGCCGAGACGCGCGGCGAGGTCCCTCGCGTCGCGCAGGCTGCCCTCGGACGAGTAGGGACCCGGCATCGCCACGCCGAGCACGCGCTCGGGCCCGAGCGCGTCGACGGCGAGCGCCGCCGTGACGGCCGAGTCGATGCCTCCCGAGAGCCCCAGCACGGCGCTGCGGAAGCCGCACTTGCGCGCGTAGTCCGCCAGGGCGAGAACGAGCGCGCGGCGCAGCCCCGGGACCGCGGGCAGCTCGGGCGCGTCGGGACCCCGGCCGCCCGGCACGTCGATCGTCCAGAAGTCCTCCTCGAACCGGCGGGCGGCGCCCACGAGGCGGCCGCCGGCGTCGAAGGCGGTCGACGCGCCGTCGAAGACGAGGCTGTCGTTGCCGCCCACGAGATTGCAGTGCACGAGCGGAACGCCGGAGCGGCGGGCGATGCGCTGCATCATGCGCCGGCGCAGGCGGTTCTTGCCGAGGGTGTACGGGGAGGCGGAGATGTTGACGTGCGCATCGAGCGCGAGGGGCTTCAACTCGGCCACGGGATCGGTGTCGTAGAGGGGCCGCTTCCAGAACGTCTTGTCGTTCCAGATGTCCTCGCAGATCGTCACGGCGACGCGGCGGCCGGCGACCCGCAGGACGCACGGGCGATCCCCCGGCTGGAAGAAGCGCCCTTCGTCGAAGACGTCGTAGGTCGGCAGGAGCCGCTTGCGGTAGATGGCGATGCGCCGTCCCCGGCGCGCGGCGACGGCCGCGTTGAAGACGCGCCGGCCGCTCGCGCCCTGGTTCGCGGCGAGCGCGCCGAAGACCCAGGTCGCCTCGCCGGACGCGCGCGCGATCCGGTCGGCGGCGCGCTCGGTGGCGGCGACGAAGGACGCGCGCTCGACGAGGTCTCTCGGCGGGTAGCCGCAGACGGCGAGCTCGGGAAAGAGGACGAGGTCGGCCTGCGCGGCCTCGGCGCGCTTCCCGTGCGCGACGATCTTCTCGGCGTTGCCCTCGAAGTCGCCGACGGTCGTGTCGATCTGCGCGACCGCGATGCGGAGCGGTGCCCGTGCCCGCCGGCTAGTCAAGCGAGAGGGGATACCCGGAAAGGCGGTCGGCCGGCGTCGGAAGGTCGGAGCTCCGGCGCGTCGCGAGGAGGAGGAGGCCCCCCGTCGCGGCCGTGGCCAGGGTGCCCGCCCAGCGGCGCAGGGCCGCGGCGGGATCGAGCCCCGCGCCGTCGCCGCGCGCGGAGAGATCGGACAGCGCCATGCCGATGGTGCGGCCGAACAGCACGAGCGGAAGGACGGTCGCGACGCACGACAGGTAGAGCATGAAGCCGAGAGCCCATGCGAGACCCGCGCCGCGCGGGCTGCGGCCGGCCGCCAGGCGAGCGGCGAGAATGGCGATCGCGGTCACGAGGATCACGACGGCCGCGTCGGCCGCCGCCGCGTAGAAGCGGGGAAGGAGCGGCGCCCCGGCGTCAGCGGGAGGGGCCGGCTCCGCCGCCGGGAAGAGCGGCGTGCGCTCGAGCCCGGCCTCCGCGTGGAGGGGAAAATCCTCGAGCCGCGCGGCCGAATCGGGTTCGACCATGGTCGTGCGCTACGGTCTCTGCTGGATGTGGCGCACGTAGATGCGGCCCATCAGGTCCAGGTCGCCCTTGGCGTAGTGCTGGGCGAACTTCTCGTGGCGCGTCGCGTCCGCGTCCGAGGGATCGATCGCGATGACTTCCTTGAAGGTGTCGGCGGCCTTCCCGTAGAGGCCGTTCTGCAGCTGACCGATGCCCTCGTTGTAGTAGCAGCGCAGGAGGTACGAGCGGGCGTCCTGGTTCTCCCGGTCCGCCTGGAAGATGCGCCAGAGGATCGGAATCGCGGTCTCGTACTCGCCCTCGTTGTAGAGCTTGACCGCTGGCGTCAGTTCGCTGACCTTCTCCGAAGCGGCGCCGAGCGATTGCGCGAAGGTCGGATCCTTCTCGAACGCGGGCGCCGCGAGGTTGAAGGCCGTCAGGGCGTCGATGTACCGCTTCTCCGCCAGCGCCTTCTCGGCATCCTGCCGCTGGTGCACGGCCTCGGGCGGCGGTGCCGCGGCGGGCATCTCGGCCTTCTCGGCGGCCGTTCCCGCCTCGCCCGTGCCGGCGTCGGCGGACTCGGCGCTCCTCTTCGTCAGAGACGCGAGCAGCTTCTGCGCCCGCGCGTAGTCGGGATTCTCGCGGGGGATCCGCTTGAGCTCGGCGACGGTCTCCGGGATCTTGCCGTCGCGAAAGAGGGCGGTCGCATGCTCGAGAGACGGAGCGCCCTCTGCGGAGGCCGGCGACGCCGCGGGCACACGGCGGCCGCGCAGCATCAAGTACCCGCCGACGAGGATCGCGAGCAGGAACGCCGCTCCGAGCGCCGCCACGAAGCGGCGGTCGAGCGGCGCGCGGCCAGGCTTCTCGATGCGAGGCGGCGCGGCGTCCTCGACGGCCGACGGCGCCGCCTCTTCGATCGCGGCCGCGTCGGCCATCTCCTCGGACAGGATGTCGGATTGCGGCGTCTTCTTGGCGAGGTCGAGACCCGAGGAGGGCCGTGCGAGCTCCGCCTCGATGCGATCGAGGTAGGAGCGGGCGGTGGCATCCGTCTCGTCGAACGCGAGCACCTGCAGGAACGCTTCGCGCGCCGCCGTGAAATCGCCCGCCTCGAAGGCCTCGCGGCCCCGCTTCAACCCCTCGACGATGCGTTTGTTCCCCTCGGCCATCTCCTGCCGCGCCTTCTCGATGCGCGCGACCGCCTCGGCGTTGTTGATGTCGATGAGGAAGATGCGCGACCAGATCTCGATCGCCTGCTGCCGGTTGCCTCCGTTCGAGGCCGCGTCGCCGCGTTCGAGCAGCGAGGCGATCTCCTGCTGCTGAGACGGCGGCTCGGGAGCCGCGGGAGTCGAGGGAGTCGGGCCTCCGAACGCCGGCGCCGGCGCGGACGCGGCCGGCTCCTCGGAGGGCATGTCGAGCGACAGACCTCCGAACTCGCTCTCCGCCGGAGCATCGCTCCACAGATTCGGAGCCCCGGGAACCGGGTCGTGCGTCGATCTGTCGCTCGCCGCCGGGGGTTCCGAAAACGAGAGCGAGAGCGGCCCGCCCGCCGACGCGCCCATGTCCGGAGGGGGCGGCACGACGGCGGAGCTGTCGTCGTCGAGCGAGAGCGAGTCGAGGGAGAGTTCGCCGAGTCCGCCGGCCGCCGGCTCGTCGTGAAACCGGGGCGGCGGCGGGGGCGTCGCCGCGGGCGCCGCCCCGGCGGTTCCCGGGTCCAGTCCCGGATTGGTCGACTCGCCCAGCTCCGTCGCCGGAGCGGCGGCGGGCCTGGCGAGCCGCCGCTCGAGAAGCGCCACGGCCGGGTGGTCGGCGTCGAGGGAGCGCATCTTCTCGAGCGCCGCCTGCGCCTCGCCGTCCCGCCGGCTGTCGAGCGCCGCGATGGCGCGCTGCCGCGCGACCTCGAACTGGGGCTGCGCGTTCTTGCGCTCCCGGGCCTTCCGGAGAATCTCGGTCGCGTCGTGGTTGCCGGGAAGGACCTGGAGCACCTGCTCGGCCGAGGCGATCGCCGCGTCGAAGTCCCGCGTGTTGAAGCTCTCCGCGGCGCGGACGAGGAGGCGGTCGGTCTCGGGGGTGGAGGCCCGTTCCGCGCGGACGGGCGCCTCGGCGACGACCGTCTCGAGAGCCGACACGTCGACCACGCTCGCCGGGTTCTTGGCCTTCTCCATCAGCTGACGGGCCGGGCCGAAGCGAGGGTCCATCTTGAGGATGAAGTCGCAGCCGATCAGGCAGTCCTCGGCCTTGCCTTCCTTGTACAGGTTCAGCGTGTGCCGAAAGGTGGAAAGGATCTTGTCCCGGACCTCCCGGGGCAGCGAGGGGTTGCCGGGATAGGTCCCCGGAGGCGCGGCGCTCATGCGGGCCTCTCGCCCGCGCCCGGCCGGAGTGGAGCGGATTCGGTCAAGATGAGAGAGATTATAAACTGTCCGGTCAGGAACTTACATGAGAACGATCATCGAGTGCGTGCCCAACGTGTCCGAGGGCCGTGACCGGAATTCGATCGATGCCATGGCCGCCGCCGTCCGTGAGGCGCCGGGCGTCCGGCTGCTCGACGTCTCCTCCGATGCCGCGCACCACCGGAGCGTCCTGACCTTCGTCGGCGACGCGACTGCGATCCGGGCCGGAGTGCTCGCGCTGTTTCGCGCCGCCCTCCCGCGGATCGATCTGCGCGCCCACCGCGGCGAACACCCCCGGATGGGGGCGGTCGACGTCGTCCCCTTGATCCCGGTGCGCGGCAGCACCGTCGAGGAATGCGTCGCCCTGTCCCGCGAGGTCGGCGCCGCGATCGCGGCCGAATTCGGCGTGCCCGTCTTTCTGTACGAGGATTCCGCCTCGGCGGAGCACCGGCGCAACCTCGCCGACGTGCGCAAGGGACAGTTCGAGGGGTTCGCCGAGAAGATGAAGGACTCGCGCTGGGGCCCCGACTTCGGTCCGCTCGCGCCGCACCCGAGCGCCGGCGCCGTCGCGATCGGCGCTCGCGCATTCCTGATCGCCTACAACATCAATCTCGGCACGCGTGACCTCGCGGTCGCGGACCGCATCGCCAGGGCGATCCGCCACATCTCGGGCGGGTTCCGCTACGTCAAGGCGATGGGCGTCGAGCTCGCGGACCGCGGCCTCGTTCAGGTCTCGATCAACATGACGAACTTCCGCAAGACGCCGCTGCACCGCGTGTTCGACTGCGTGCGCGCGGAGGCCGAGCGCCACGGTGTGCCGGTCGTCGGCTCGGAGATCGTGGGCCTGTCCCCGGCGGACGCTCTCTTCGCGGCCGCGGAGCACTACCTCAGGCTCGAAGGCTTCAGCGCCGAGCAGGTGCTCGAGACGAAGCTCCTCGAGGATTGACGGGAGACGGACCCTAGGAGCGCTGGCGGCGGTTGCGCACGGGGAACCGCACGGACTCGCTCTCCTCGACCTCCAGGAACGGAGCCTCCTGGATCGGAGCCGTGAGGGCGGCGTGGAGCGCGCGGGCGAACTCGATGTGCACGGCGTGTCCCGCCTTCCGGGCGTGGATCCGTCCCTGCAGGGGCTGGCCGAGGAGCGCCAGATCGCCGATCAGGTCGAGCACCTTGTGGCGCACGAACTCGTCGCGGAAGCGCAGCGGGCCCGAGAGGATGCCGGTGTCGTCCAAGACGACGGCGTTGTGCAGGCTGCCCCCGCGGGCGAGGCCGCGGGCCCGGAGCTCGGCGACGTCGCGGGCGAAACCGAAGGTGCGGGCGGGAGCGATGCGGGAGGCGAATTCCTCGGCGCGGAGCACGTAGGTCAGCTCCTGCTGGCCGACGAAGGGATGGTTGAAGTCGATCTCGTAGGTGATCGTGAGCCCGGGACCGCCGGGCTCGTACGACATCCGCTTGTCCTCCCGAAGGATCTCGACCGAGGTGGGGATCTCCAGGGGCCTGACCATCGCGTCCTGCCGCTCGAAGCCGGCGGCATGGAAGAGCCGGACGAAGGGGAGAGCGGAGCCGTCCAGGATCGGGACTTCGGGTCCCTCGATCTCGATCAGACAATTGTCGAGGCCGAGGCCGGCCGCCGCCGCGAGGACGTGCTCGACCGTCCCGATCGAGACGGCCCCTCGCCGGAGGGTGGTCGCATAGTCGAAAGTGGCGGCGGAGTCGAGGTCGGCCGGAATCGGCTGGTCGGCGTGCTCCCGCCGGACGAAGACGAGGCCGTGGTTGACCGGAGCGGGGTGGAAATGGGCTCGTGCTGGGTGGCCGGAATGGAGTCCGACCCCATCGATCGAGACGGTCGTACGCAGTGTGGACTGCTGCCTCATGCTGTCTTTAACGCGCGCTGGCCTATTGCAGTAACAATGCCGATTTTCGCCGGACAGAACCGGGTGCTCTATGTCGTTATTCCGGAAAAGCTTAGCACAAAGGTGTCGGTTTTCCCCTCCGCCCCCTGTCTTCAGAGAGGGACAGCCTTGCCAGAATTGAGCCAATCCTGGCTGCTTCGTTTGACCCGTCTTCCGGCTCCCCCCGCCTTCCTCCCGGAGCCCGCTCGCCGAGCCGTTAGACTGCCTCCCCCCATGAAGCCGAAGCCCTCCGCCGGCCCGAAGACGGTGGCCGTCAAGGTCGTCGCGACGAACCGCAAGGCGTTCCACGACTACTTCATCGACGATCGAACCGAGGCCGGGTTGGCGCTGACCGGCACCGAGGTCAAGTCGCTCCGGGCGGGCCGGGCCCAGCTGAAGGACTCGTACGTGCAGTTTCGGGACGGGGAGGCCTTTCTCGTCAACGCGACCATCTCCGCCTACGGGCCGGGCTCGTGGACGAACCACCTTCCGGAGCGCGACCGCAAGCTGCTGCTGCATCGCCGCGAGCTCGATCGCTGGAGCGGCGCGGTGGCCACGCGGGGCGTGGCGTGCGTGCCCCTGTCGCTCTACTTCAAGGGCTCGCGGGTGAAGGTCGAGATCGCTCTGGTGAAGGGAAAGAAGCTCCACGACAAGCGGGACGCGATCCGCGACCGCGACCTGAAGCGCGAAGCGGACCGCGACATGCGGCAAAGGTGACCGCCCGGGGCGCCCCGCCGCTGCGCGAACTCCTGGCCGAGGACCTCGACGCCGCCCACGCCCTCGATCGCGCCTGCTTCGAGCCCGGAATCGCGTACAGCCGCGCGGAGCTCCGGATGCTGATGCAGCGTCCGGGCGCGATCGGCCTCGCGATCGAGGAGAACGGGCGGCTCGCCGCATTCGCCATCGCGGAGCGACGCGGACGCACCGGCCACCTCATCACCATCGACATCGCGGAGTCCGCGCGCCGCCGCGGCCTCGGCCGCCGCCTGTTCGCCGAAGCCGCGCGGCGCCTGCGCGATGCGGGAGCGGAAGAGGTCCGGCTGGAGGTCGACGTCCGCAACGCGGGCGCGATCCGCTTCTACGAATCGCTCGGCTTCGAGCGGACGCGAACGCTCAAGAGCTACTACGGCCGCGGTCTCGACGGCTACGAGATGGTGAGGGACATCTAGCGGTCAGGCTTCCATGGGAGAGCGGCCGGGAAGGACGTTCCCTCTCTCGTCCGTCGGCCGCGAAGCGCCCCGCTCGGAATCCGAGCCTCAGAGGCAGTACGAAGGAATCCAGCTCCGCTGGATCACGTCCGCGGGCATGACGCTGTAGTCGAACTCCTTCGCCTCGCGCACCATGCGATCGATGTCGAAGAGCAGGCGGGACTCGGGAATGTCGTTGTAGAAGGCCCGGAACATCGGGCCGACGATCGCGCGAGACACCCGGATCCCGGCGGGCCCGATGAAGTTCCGACGCTGGCCGACGTGGGCCATCTCATCCGTCATGATCTCGCGGAGCAGCGCCCGAACGCGTTCCCGCGCCTCGGGCTCGTCCGAGAAGACGTCGTCGAGGACGGCGTCGATGTGCAGGTAGAGCATCAGTCCCATCAGCTCGCTCACGAACGCCGGCGGAGACATCAGCGCCTCCGGAAACTTTGGAAACAGCCGGTACACGCGCCCCATCCACTTTCCGAGGGGAACCCACTCGACGCGGTCGAGGTGGAACGTGCGGAACATCTCGTGGAAGAGACGCACGTGGCAGAACTCCTCGCAGAGATGGTAGCGGCTGATGCGCTCGCTCGTCCGCGTCGACTCCGCCATCGTGGGGATCTGGTCCCACGCCGCGGAGATGCCGACCCATTCGTGCCGGGCGAACTTGTAGAGAAAGGTCAGGAGCAGCGTCTTGCGGTCGAACGTCTTCGGGTCGTCCACCATCCGGACGTAGTTCCGATAGAAGCGCTCCGGATCGGGCAGGGGCTGTCGGGATCGGACCGGGTGGGACTGGAACGCGGCGAGGAGCTCGTTCTTGCGCGTCAGCTCCCGCCGGTCTTCGAGGATCTCGCCGTCATGGCGCTGCGTGAACGCCCAGTAGGACTCGAAGTTCTCGGCGCGCTCGGCATCGGTGCTCGGAGTGAAGATCGATCGGTGGCGGACCGGGAGGGCGGCGGGCTGCGACGCGTTCACTCGGCCGGATAGTACCCGAAGTCGCCCGGGCCTTTTCCGGCCCGAACGCTCAATGGGCGCGAGCGAAGCGGGCGCGATCCCGGGTGGCCGCCGGCTCGCGGCTATTGTCCAGGAAACGGTCGAAATCCGGAGCGGCGAGCGGCTTCGAGAGCAGGAATCCCTGCAGCTGGTCGCACTCGTGGCCCTTGAGGAAGGCGAGCTGCTCCTCCGTCTCGACGCCCTCGGCGATCACCTCGAGCTCGAGGCTGCGTCCCATCGCGATGACGGCCATCGCGATCGCGGCGTCGTCCTTGTCGGTCGGAAGGTCCCGCACGAACGACTGATCGAGCTTGATCCGGTCGATCGGGAAGCGCTTGAGGTAATTGAGCGACGAGTATCCGGTCCCGAAGTCGTCCATCGAGATCCGGACGCCCTGCTTCTTCAGCCCCCACAGCGTGTTGATCGAGTGCTCGGCGTTCTGCATCGCGTTCGACTCGGTGATCTCGAGATCGAGCTTGTTCGGCTCGAGGCCCGTTTCGTCGAGCGCGTGGGTGACCTGGGTGACGAGATCCGTGTGCTGGAACTGGCGGCTCGAGAGGTTGACCGACACGGTGAGCTCCGTGAATCCCTTCTCGTGCCACTTGCGCGCCTCGGCGCAGGCGGTGCGGAGGACCCACTCGCCGATCGGAACGATGAGGCCCGAGAGCTCGGCGATCGGGATGAAGTCGCCCGGCGGGATCAGGCCGAGCTCCGGGTGCCGCCACCGCAGGAGGGCTTCGGCGCCCAGGAGCTCCGCGGTCTTCAGGTCGATGAACGGCTGGAAGTGCAGCTCGAGCTCGTCGTGCGCCACGGCCTGGCGCAGCCGGGACTCGAGCGAGAGCCGCTCGACGGCCCGGGCGTTCATCGCCGGCGTGTAGAGCTGGTAGTTGTCGCGTCCCTGCTCCTTCGCCCGGTACATCGCGGAGTCGGCGTTGCGGACGAGCGTCTCCGCGTCGTGCCCGTCGGCGGGGTAGACGGATACCCCCACGCTCGTCGTCACGAAGAGCTCCCGGCCGTCGATCCAGAACGGATCGTGGATCGCGGCGCAGATCTTGCGGGCGATCTTCGCGGCATCCTCGTCGGCGGAGATCCCCGGCACGAGGAGCGTGAACTCGTCGCCGCCCAGGCGCGCCACGGTATCGCCCTCGCGCACGTGCTCCTGGATCCGCTCGGCGACCTGGCGCAGCAGCTCGTCGCCGACGGAGTGGCCGAGCGAGTCGTTGATGATCTTGAATCGATCGAGGTCGAGGAACAGGACCGCCAGGCGCTGGTTGTGGCGGTGCGCCTGCGCGACGGCGAGCGTCAGGCGGTCGTTGAAGAGCAGTCGGTTCGGCAGATTGGTCAGGGGATCGTGGAACGCGAGATGCTTGACCTGCTCCTCCGCGCGCTTGCGCTCGCTGATGTCGATGATCGTTCCCTCGATCACGGACAGGAGGCCGTCGGATCCCTCGCTCAGGTTCTCGTTCTGCAGCACCCAGACGGTGCTTCCGTCCTTGCGCTTGAGGCACAGCTCGTAGTTCGTCAGGTTCTGACGCTCGACGAGCTTGGCGAGCGCGGCCCGCCGGTCTTCCGGCCGCACGTACAGGTCCCACGCCGCCTGGCGGAGCACCTCCTCGCGCGAGCCGTAACCGAAGATGCGGGCGAACGCCTCGTTGCAGTCGAGGATCCGCCCCTCCATCGTCGACCGGTAGACGCCCGCGAGGTTGCGCTCGAAGAGGGCCCGGTAGCGCCGCTCGGAGAGCTGCAGGGCCTCCTCGATCTGGCGCCGCCCGCTGACGTCCGCCACGGTGCCGATGCTCCTCGCGGGACGGCCGCCGCCCGCAGGGCAGAAGGCTCGCGGAGTGATGCCAGTGCACCGTGCGGCCGTCGCGCGTCCGCACGCGATATTCCTCGAAGAACGGCTCGCCGGTCTGGAAGTGGCGCGCGGCGGCGGCGCCGACGCGCCCCCGGTCCTCGACGTGGATCGCCTTCTCCCACGCCTCGACGGTGCGCGGGAACTCGCCGGGAGCGAAGCCGAGCAGGCGGTCGACGTCGCCGTGCCACGCGATCGTTCCGGCCGCCCGATCGCACTCCTGGACGAGATCGGCGGCCATGAGGGCCGCGCGCCGGAAGAGCTCCTCCGACGCCGGGCGCTCGCCGTCTCGTTCCGGCGCTCCCGCCGGACGCACGAAGACGACGCCGAGCCGCTTTCCGTCGCGCACGACCTCGCCGGCGGAGATCTCGACCGCGAGGGTCCGGCCCGAGGCGAGCCGGGCCTCCGACGCGGCGCCGCGTGCGAGCGCCGGCGCGGAGGCGTCGTACGCCGGCAGGAGGGCCGCGGCCGGCCGGCCGATCAGCGCGGCGACGGGATGGCCGAAGAGCGCCTCGGCCGCGAGGTTGGCGAAGAGGAGCGACCCCGCCCCGTCGACGAAGAGGACGGCGTCGGGACACGCCTCCGCGAGATCGCGCAGGCGCAGCTCGCTCTCGGAGAGGGCCTGCTGCGCCAGGCGCCGCTCGCGCCGCACGCGCGTCTCTCCCAGCGCGCGCTCGAGCACGGGGACGAGGCGGGACACCGAAGCGTGCGGGATGCAGTCGCGCGCCCCCGCGCGCAGGGCCCGCACCATCCCGTCCTCGTCGAGACGGTCGGAGACGACGAGGAACGGAACGTCGGAGTCGGCGTCCTTCAGGATCGCGAGCGCGTCGAGCGCGTCCAGCCCGGGTGCCGACAGATTCGAGAGGACGACGTCGGCCGCGGGCCCGGCGAGTGCACGCACGAAGGCCTCTCTCGAGGCGACGCGATCGATGGCCGGCGCGAAGCCGCCGCGGCCGAGGGTGTCCGTCAGCAGGTCGGCGACGGACGGACGGTCGTCCACCAGCAGGACTCGAATCGGAATGCTCATGTCGGGTGCGGGCAATTATAGAGAGGCCAGTGCCTTTCGTCTCCTGTCCTTCACCGGGAAAAAAGACCCCAGGGACAGGTGGCGTCAGCCGCGCGCCGCCCGGAGAATCGCGAGGGCGACCGTCTCGACCCCGTTCAGGACGAACTGCACGCCGATGACGGCGGTGATCAACCCCATGATTTTGGAGACGATGCGCTGGCCCGTGACTCCGATGCGCGCGACGAGACCCGGCGCGGCGAGCAGGATCAGCAGCGTCAGCGAGAATGTTCGCGGCGATGGCGATCGCCAGCGCCGTTCGGTGACCGCCGTCACGCGCCTGACCGACCAGCACCATGACCGTCGAGATCGCGCCGGGCCCCGCGATGAGGGGCATCCCGAGCGGCACGATCGAAGGATCGGCCGTCGACTCGGGCCCGGTGCGCTGGTGCCGCTCGTCGTGCACCAGCGTGCTCAGGCCCATCGTCGTGAAGAGAATGCCGCCGGCGATCTGAAAGGCCGGAAGGGTGATGCCGAAGGCGGAGAAGATCGCGCCGCCCGTCGCCGCGAAGATCGCGAGGATCAACGCCGCGGCCGCGCTCGCGCGGAACGCCATGCGCCGCCGATCCTGCGGCGCCCCGGCCGTCAGCGACACGAAGATCGGCGCCGCCTCGATGGGGTTGATCACCGAGAAGAGCGAGGAGAACGCCAGGACGACGAACTTCGCGTCGGCGGAGGAGAACATCGGCGGATTCTAGTGGTGGCGGCGGGGGGGCGCGACTAAGCGTCGCGGCGCGCGAACCAGGCGCCGGCGCCGGCGAGCAGGAGCCCGAGGAGCCCGAGGAGTGGCGGAGAAACCATCGGGATGCCGGCGCCGACGCTCGTGACCACCGTCGAATGGTTGTTGTCCGGGTTCGGATCGGACGTCGAGGAAGAGCCGCGGGCCGTGTTCACGAGCGCGCCGTTCGCGGTGGTCACGCGGACGACGATCGTGACGCGGGCCGTCGCGCCCACGGCCATGGTGCCCAGGTCCGCCGTCACCGTGCCGTTCGTCCCCGCCGGGGGACCGACGCAGGTTCCCGGCACCGAGGCGCACGAGACGAAGTTCGTTCCCGCAGGGAGCGGATCGGTCAGGACGACGGCGACGGCGTCGTCGGGCCCGAGATTGGCGACCGTCACGGTGTAGGTGAGCTCCTGTCCGGGGTTCACCAACCCGCCGCTCACGGACTTGGAGACGACGAGGTCGGCGCCGGGAACCGGCGTCACGGTCGGCGTGCGGGCCGGCGATGGCGTGAGCGTGGGCGTGCCCGGCGTGCCCGTGCGGGTGGGAGTGAGCGTGGCCGTCGGGGTCGCTCACGTTGCGGTCGCGTCGGTTCCCGTTGGCGTCGGGTGGGTGAACGTCAGCGTCGGCGTCGGCGAGCTCGTCGGCGTCCGCGTGGCGGTGCTCGACGGCGTATTCGTCGCCGTCGCTGTGGTCGTGCCGGTCGGCGTGTTCGTCGCCGTGTTCGTCGGGGTGTTGGTCGAGGTCTGAGTCGGTGTGTTCGACGGAGTCACCGTCGGCGTGGCCGTGTTGGTCGGAGTGCTGCTGGGAGTGTTCGTCGGGGTGTTTGTCGGAGTCTGAGTCGGCGTATTCGACGGGGTCAGCGTCGGAGTCGAAGTATTGGTCGGGGTGTGGGTCGGCGTATTCGTCGGAGTGTTGGTGGGGGTATTCGTGGGCGTGTTCGTGGCCGTGTTGGTCGGAGTCTGAGTCGGCGTGTTCGAGGGGGTCAGCGTCGGAGTCGCCGTGCTGGTGGGAGTGCTGGTCGGCGTGTTCGTCGGAGTGCTGGTGGGAGTGTTCGTCGCGGTATTCGTCGCCGTGTTGGTCGGAGTCTGAGTCGGGGTATTCGACGGCGTGAGCGTCGGAGTCGCCGTGTTGGTGGGCGTATTCGTGGCTGTGTTTGTCGCCGTGTTGGTAGCCGTCGGGGTATTGGTTGGAGTCTGAGTCGGCGTATTCGACGGGGTGAGCGTCGGAGTTGCCGTGTTGGTGGGGGTGTTCGTGGGGGTGTTCGTCGCTGTGTTGGTCGGCGTGTTGGTGGCCGTGTTCGTCGGGGTGTTGGTTGGAGTCTGAGTCGGCGTGTTCGATGGCGTGAGCGTCGGCGTCGCCGTGTTGGTGGGCGTATTCGTCGCCGTGTTGGTGGGTGTATTCGTGGCCGTGTTGGTAGGAGTGTTGGTCGGGGTGTTGGTCGGAGTCTGAGTCGGCGTGTTCGAGGGGGTGAGCGTCGGAGTCGCCGTGTTGGTCGGGGTGTTGGTCGGAGTCTGAGTCGGCGTGTTCGACGGGGTCAACGTCGGAGTCGCCGTGTTGGTGGGGGTGTTCGTGGGGGTATTCGTCGCTGTGTTGGTCGGCGTGTTGGTGGCCGTGTTCGTCGGGGTGTTGGTTGGAGTCTGAGTCGGCGTGTTCGACGGGGTGAGCGTCGGAGTCGCCGTGTTGGTCGGTGTGTTCGTAGCCGTGTTCGTCGGGGTATTCGTCGGAGTCTGAGTCGGCGTGTTCGATGGCGTGAGCGTCGGCGTCGCCGTGTTGGTGGGGGTGTTCGTCGCCGTGTTGGTCGGGTGTGTTCGTGGGCGTGTTTGTCGGCGTGTTCGTCGGGGTGTTGGTCGGAGTCTGAGTCGGCGTGTTCGACGGGGTGAGCGTCGGAGTCGCCGTGTTGGTCGGCGTATTCGTAGCCGTGTTCGTCGGGGTATTCGTCGGAGTCTGAGTCGGTGTGTTCGACGGGGTGAACGTCGGAGTCGCCGTGTTGGTGGGGGTGTTCGTGGGGGTATTCGTCGCTGTGTTGGTCGGCGTGTTGGTGGCTGTGTTCGTCGGGGTGTTGGTCGGAGTCTGAGTCGGCGTGTTCGACGGGGTGAGTGTCGGCGTCGCCGTGTTGGTCGGGCGTATTCGTGGCTGTGTTCGTCGGCGTGTTGGTCGGCGTATTCGTAGCCGTGTTGGTGGGAGTGTTGGTCGGGGTGTTGGTCGGAGTCTGAGTCGGCGTGTTCGACGGGGTCAACGTCGGAGTCGCCGTGTTGGTGGGGGTGTTCGTCGGGGTATTCGTCGGCGTGTTGGTCGGCGTGTTGGTGGCCGTATTGGTCGGTGTATTGGTAGCCGTGTTCGTCGGGGTCTGAGTCGGCGTATTCGAAGGAGTCAGCGTCGGCGTGGCCGTGTTGGTCGGGGTGTTCGTGGGCGTATTGGTCGGCGTGTTGGTGCGGGTCGGCGGTATTGGTGAAGGTCTGCGTCGGCGTGTTGGACGGCGTGGGACGGCGTGACGTGTTCGTCGGCGTGTTGGTCGGGGTGTTGGTGCGCGTCGGCGTGTTCGTGCGGGTACTGGGTGGGGGTGTTCGTCGGCGTCGGGACGGCGTGCGTGTTCGTCGGCGTATTGGTCGGTGTGTTGGTGCGGGTCGGCGTGTTGGTGAAGGTCTGGGTCGGCGTGTTCGTGGACGTCGGCGTGGGCGTCGGCAGGCACTCGGCTCCGGAGCTCGAGCCGGGGATCTGCGACGGCAGGACGTTCGTCGCCACCAGGCCGTTGAGACCGGCGGTGGCGCCATAGGCGTTCTGGTCGGTCGTCGTCGTGCCGTTGACGCCGCCCGTGACGTCGGAGCCCGATGGGGCGCTCGAGAGGAGGATCGCGCCGCCGCCGCCGCCGCCGCCGGGACCATGGTGATTGCAGTTGCCTCCCGGAGGGGTGTTGCCGCACCCGGTTCCGGGACCCGACGCCGGCCACGCGTTGGCGCCCGCTCCGCCCCGGGCGGCCACGACCAGGTTCGACAGGTTTCCGTTGAGCGTCGTGATCAGGACGGCGCCGCCCGCACCGCCTCCGCCGCCCCCGTCGTTGTCTGGCACCGGTCCCGTCGCTCCATTGGCGGTGACGGTGCCCGTGTTGACGACGCTGCCGACGCGGAACATGACGATGCCGCCGCCGGCCGCGCCGCTCGACACGGCTCCGGCGCTGTTGTTGCGCGTGCCGGCGCCGCCGCCGCCGCCCAGGACGACGGCCGCGGCGGCGGCGTTGAACGCGACACCGCCGTAGCCGCCGCGATCGAGCCCCGAGTTCCAGGTCAATCCGCCGTGCCCGCCCGCGCCCCCGTTGCCGCCGCCCCCGCCGCCGGAGTTTTCGTCGTTGGCCGACGGGTGGCCGTCCGTCCCGCCGCCGCCGGCGTTGCCCGGCGCGCCGCGGGCCATTCCCCCGTCGACCGTCGCGTTGTTGTTCGGGTAGTCGGTTCCCGAGGCGACCGTGGTTCCCGAGCCGACGTCGTAGATCCAGTTGGGCGTTCCGGCGACGCCCTCTCCCTTGGCCCCGTGGAAGTTCTTGGACGACGCCCGAACGTAGTCCGTGTTGGCGCCTCCCGTGTCGCCGGCGAGCTGGCGCGCGCCACCGCCGCGGAACCCGAGACCATCCACGCTCACGGTCGCGCTCGCGAGATCGAGCGCTCCGGCGACGTCGATGGCGAGGATGCCGCCGGTCGCGCCATTCCATGCCGCCGCGGTCAGACCGGCCGTCAGGGTGGCCGAGTTGTACTGCGGGACGCGGATGACCTGGAAGCGCCGCTGCCCCTGGGTCGCGGTGGCGTTGGCGTTCGTGTACGTGTTGAGGAGCCCGTTTCCCGACCCCGTTCCCTGGATGGTCAGCGTGCCGCCCGCGACCGGAAGCGCGCTCGTGGCCCTGACGTACTCGTACTTGCCCGAGTTGTTCGGGCTGGTCCAGCCGCTCGCGTTGCCGCCGGCCGCTCCGTCCCCGTAGGAGTCCGCTGTTCGTCGAGTTGATCGAGGCGTCCTGCATCTGGATGACGAGGACGAGGTCGCCGGACGCGATCGCGATCTGCGCCGCCGGGGCGCCCCGGGCCGCGCCGAGGGTGATCGAGGTCGCGCCTGACGCCGCCGTCGCCGTGCCCGGCCAGTACGTATTGACCACGCCGGTGAGGCTGCCCGATCCGTCCCGCCCGGGCGTCGCGCAGTCGACGGCGGCTTCGGAGGGAGAGGGAGGAAGGAGTAAAAGTAGGGTGAGCAAGGCGCGGAGTCCCTCGAAACGCTGGGGCTCCGCCGCGCCCGCATGCGCAGGCTGTCGCGAACCCCGAAATTCTGTCATTGATATCCGCAGTGATTCCAAATCGATGAGATCGCTCTCCCCAAGCTCCGTCCGCTCGACGTGAAAAGCGCTTCGAGTCATAGAATCTCCCTCCCCATGGACTTCCTCCGGATCCGCGGCGCGCGGCAGCACAATCTCCAGAACGTCTCCTGCGACATCCCGCGGAACCGCCTCGTCGTCATCACGGGCGTGTCGGGATCGGGCAAGTCGTCGCTCGCCTTCGACACGATCTTCGCCGAGGGGCAGAGGCGCTACGTCGAGTCGCTCTCCGCGTACGCGCGCCAGTTCCTCGAGCAGATGGAGAAGCCCGACATCGATTCGATCGAGGGACTCTCGCCGGCGATCTCGATCGAGCAGCGCACGACCTCGAAGAACCCGCGCTCGACGGTCGGCACCGTCACCGAGATCTACGACTACCTGCGTCTCCTCTATGCGTCGATCGGCAAGCCGCACTGCCCCCAGTGCGGCCGCCCGATCCAGGCGCAGACGATCCAGGAGATGGTCGACCGCGCGCTGCGGCTGCCCGCCGGAAGCAAGTTCGTCGTGCTCGCGCCCTACGTCGCCGGGAAGAAGGGCGAGTACAAGAAGCAGATGGCCGAGATGGTCAAGGAGGGCTTCCTCCGCGCGCGGGTCGACGGCAAGATGGTCGACCTCGACGATCCGCCCGGAGCTCGACAAGCAGAAGAAGCACACGATCGAGATCGTCGTCGACCGGCTCGTCGGGAAGCCGGCCGACGACGAGGAATATCGCAAGCGCCTCGCCGACTCGATCGAGACGGCGGCGCGCGTCTCCGGCGGCCTCGTCATCCTGTCGGTCGCCGACGGTCCCGAGGAGATCCTGTCGGCCAACTACGCGTGTCCCGACTGCGGCACGTCGCTGACCGAGATCACGCCGCGCCTCTTCTCGTTCAACTCGCCCTACGGGGCCTGCGCGAAGTGCTCCGGGCTCGGCACGAACCTCAAGGCCGATCCCGACCGGCTCGTCCTCGACCCGTCGAAGTCGATCGAGGGCGGCGCGATCGCGATCCTGAAGCCCGGCTCGACGAACTGGCGGTCGCGGCAGATGGCCACGCTCGCGAAGCACTACAAGTTCAAGCTCGACCAGCCGTTCTCGAAGCTCCCGAAGGCGGCGCAGAAGGTCATCCTGTATGGCTCGGGCGACGACGAGATCAAGTTCTCCTACGTGGCCGAGAAGGGCGAGTACCACTGGCGCTCCTCGTTCGAGGGCCTGATCCCGATGATCGAGCGGCGGTACCGCGAGACCGAGAACCCGGAGCACCGCGCGGAGCTCGAGGCGTACATGTCGGCCGAGCCGTGTCCCGCCTGCAAGGGCCGGCGGCTGAAGCCGGAGGCGCTCGCCGTGCGCGTCGGCGGCCGCGCGATCGACGAGGTCTCGTCGGAGACGATCGAGGACGCGATCGCCTTCTTCGAGGACCTCCGCCTGACGCCGCGCGAGCGGGAGATCGCGGGGAAGATCCTGAAGGAGATCCAGGACCGGCTGCGCTTCCTCGCGAACGTCGGCATCGGCTACCTGAACCTCGCGCGCGGCGCGGCCTCGCTCTCGGGCGGCGAGTCCCAGCGCATCCGCCTCGCGACGCAGATCGGCTCGAAGCTGATGGGCGTCCTCTACGTGCTCGACGAGCCGTCGATCGGCCTCCACCAGCGCGACAACCGCAAGCTCATCGACACGCTCCAGTCCATGCGCGACCTCGGCAACACGGTCATCGTCGTCGAGCACGACGAGGAGACGATCCGGTCGGCGGACTGGGTGATCGACCTCGGTCCCGGAGCGGGGCTCCACGGCGGCCGGATCGTGGGGGAGGGGTCGCCCGAGGAGCTCGTCCGCTTCCCCGAGTCGCTGACGGCGAAGTACCTCTCGGGCGAGCGGGAGATCCCGATCCCGACGCGGCGGCGCACGGGCTCGGGCAAGGCGCTCGTGGTGCGCGGCGCGCGCGAGCACAACCTCAAGAACATCGACGTCCGATTCCCGCTCGGCGTCATGACGGCCGTGACCGGCGTTTCCGGCTCGGGGAAGTCGACCCTCGTCAACGACATCCTCTACCGCGCGCTCGCGCGGGCGCTCCACGGCGCGTCGGACAAACCCGGCGCGAACGACCGCATCGAGGGCGTCTTCGAGATCGACAAGGTCATCAACATCGACCAGGCGCCGATCGGCCGGACGCCGCGCTCGAACCCGGCGACGTACACGAACGTCTTCAACCCGATCCGCGACCTGATGTCCCGCACGCCCGAGGCGCGCGCCCGCGGGTACCAGCCGGGTCGCTTCTCCTTCAACGTCAAGGGCGGCCGCTGCGAGGCCTGCGCGGGCGACGGGCAGATCAAGATCGAGATGCACTTCCTGCCGGACATCTACGTCACCTGCGACGTCTGCGGCGGCAAGCGGTACAACCGCGAGACGCTCCAGGTGCACTACAAGGGAAAGTCGATCGCCGACATCCTGGCGCTGACGGCGGAGCAGGCGCTCGAGGTCTTTCAGAACGTGCCGGCGGTCGCCAACATCTGCCGTACACTGGTCGAAGTGGGCCTCGGCTACATCCAGCTCGGCCAGTCCTCGACGACGCTGTCGGGTGGCGAAGCCCAGCGCGTCAAGCTCGCCCGCGAGCTCGCGCGCCGATCGACCGGCCGGACCCTCTATCTGCTGGACGAGCCGACGACCGGCCTCCACTTCGACGACATCCACAAGCTGCTGGGCGTCCTCGGCTCGCTGACCGAGAAGGGCAACACGGTCATCGTCATCGAGCACAACCTGGAGGTCATCCGCACCGCCGACCACGTCATCGATCTCGGTCCGGAGGGCGGCGAGGGCGGAGGGCGCGTCGTGGCGGAGGGCACGCCCGAAGAGGTCGCGGAGGTCCGCGGCTCCCATACGGGGCAGTTCCTGCGCCGCATGCTCGGGGACGCCCGGCGCCGCGCGCGGGCATGAGGCGAGCGGCCGCCGGCGCTCTTCTCTTCGCGCTCACCGCGGCCGCGCTTCCGGCGCAGATCGCGCCGCCGCCGAACCCGTCGCCGGCGCCGACGAAGCGCCCGTCGCCGCCCGGGAAGGCCGCGAAGCCGGCCCGCGCGCCGATCGACTTCTCGGGCACCTGGGAGATCGACGCCGCGCAGAGCGACGGGGTCTCGGCCAACATGCAGGGCGCGGTGATCTCGATTCGCGCAGAACGGCGATCGCATCTGGATCGAGCCCGTCGACCGCTCGCGGCGATATCTCTCTTCCGACGAGATCGTCGTCGACGGGCGGCTGTACGAGAAGGCCGTCGGCCGCGGAATGAAGGGCACGGTGCAGGCCGCCTGGGCCAAGGATCGGAAGTCGCTCTGGATCCAGACCGTCACGAAGGACGAGCAGGGCACGAAGGTCGCCTTCCAGCGCGCGCAGTGGGTGCTGAAGGATCCGAACACGTGGACGCGCCGGACGTGGACGGTCCAGAAGGATCAGAACCGGGAGTCCCTCCTCGTGTTTCACCGCCAGACCACGCCGAAACCGTAAAGTCCCTCCGTTCACGCCCGCGTCGGAGAGGGGAACCGCCACTCGCCGCATCGCCAGACTCGCATCGCTTAGACTCCGCGCGCCATGATGAAGAACACGCAGCCCGAGCCCTGGCGCGTCAAGGTCGTCGAGTCGATTCGCCGCATCGATCGCGAGACGCGGGAGGAGCGCCTGAGGCGCGCCGGCTACAACGTCTTCGGCATCGCCTCCGAGGACATCTACATCGACCTCCTGACCGACTCGGGAACCTCCGCGATGTCCGACGTCCAGTGGAGCGGGCTCATGCGCGGCGACGAGTCGTACGCCGGCGGCCGCAACTACTATCGTTTCGAGGAGACCGTTCGATCGATCTTCGGCCTCCCGCACGTGATCCCGACGCACCAGGGCCGTGTGGCCGAGAACCTCCTCTTCTCGACGGTCCTGAAGCCGGGCGACGTCGTCCCGAACAACACGCACTTCGACACGACGCGCGCCAACGTCGAGGCGAACGGCGGGATCGCGATCGACCTGGTGATCCCGGAGGGGCGCGAGCCCCGCACGCGGCACCCCTTCAAAGGGAACATGGACCTCGGCCGCCTCGAGGCGTGCCTCGCGGAGAACCGCGGGCGCGTGCCGCTCGTCATGCTCACGCTGACGAACAACTCCGGCGGCGGGCAGCCCGTATCGCTCGAGAACGTCCGCGGGACGAGCGGGATGTGCCGCAAGTACGGCGTGCCGCTCCTGATCGACGCCTGCCGCTTCGCGGAGAACGCCTGGTTCATCAAGCAGCGCGAGAAGGGCCAGGAGGCGCGGCCGGTGGCGGACATCGTGCGGGACGTCTTCTCGCTCTCCGACGGCTGCACGATGAGCGCCAAGAAGGACGGCCTCGCGAACATGGGCGGGTTTCTCGCGCTGCGCGACGAGGCGTGGGTCGATCGGCTCAAGAACAAGCTCATCCTGATCGAGGGCTTCCCGACGTACGGCGGTCTCGCGGGGCGCGACCTCGAGGCGATCGCGATCGGCCTCGAGGAGGTGCTCCAGGAGGACTATCTCGCTTTCCGCGTCGGGCAGGTGACGGCCTTTGGCGAGGCGCTCTCGGCCGCGGGCGTTCCCGTCGTCGAGCCGATCGGGGGCCACGCGGTGTACATCGACGCGCGCGCGTTCGCGCCGCATCTGCCGCCGGAGCAGTATCCCGCGGAGTCGCTGACGATCGCCCTGTACCTCGAGGGCGGGATCCGCGCGGTCGAGATCGGCGGCGTCATGTTCGGCAAACCCGACCCCGAGCGTCCCGGCCGCGAGCTCCTGCCCGACCTCGATCTGGTACGCCTCGCCGTGCCGCGGCGCGTCTACACCAACACGCATCTCGAGTATGTGGCGGAGGTCACGGCCGGCCTGCACGCGAATCCGTCGGCGCTGCGCGGCGTGCGGATCGTCCGCCAGGCTCCCGTGCTTCGCCACTTCACGGCCCGCTTCGAGCCGATCTGACCGGGGGGTCGGGCCCGCCGCGCTACAATTTCCCCGCCGTGATCACGGGCTTCAACACCGACGTCAAGCACAAGAACCGGGTCTTCCACATTCAGACGGAAGACAAGGGCGAGGCGAATCCCTACGTGGAATCGCTCGTTTACGTCGGCGGCGAGATCCTGGCGACGAAGCGCACGTCGTACGCCGAGGTCGTCCAGAACGGGCGCGACGACCCTGCGGTGCAGGACCTCATGGAGCAGCAGCACCGGACGATGATCGCGGCGATCCAGCGCGGCCGCTTCGACGGCCCGAACGGCGGGGTCCAGGTGCCCGACGGGATGTCGGCGCCCGAGGCCCCGAGCGCCGCGGCGAGCGCGGGTCCGAGCGCTCCCACGCTCGAGCCGCCGCCCTCCACACCCGCGGCGGCCCGGGCGCCGCGCGGGGAGCGGCCCGACAAGGCCGCGCGCGCCGCGCGCGCGGAGAAGGCGGACGCGACGGCCAGCGCGGGAATGCGCGCACCCTTTCCCGAGGGCGACCGCAGCCTCGACCAGATGGTGCTCGAGTACCTGATCTCGGACGAGGTGCCGGAGGAGGTCGAGGTCGCCCTCTCGCCGATGCCCGATTTCGTCTCGGGCCGGTCGATCCAGACCCGGCTCAAGGCGACGTCGGGGTCGCCGCCCCGGCCGCTCGGCGGAGCCTCGGTGCAGGTGCGGATTCTCTCCACGTCCGCCCGCGCCACCACGGCCTTCGAAGGCAAGACGGCCGCCGACGGATCCTGCTACGTCTCGTTCATGGTGCCCGCCTTCCCGAACGGCTCGGCGGCCGCGGTCTTCCGGGTGACCGGTGGGAGGGCGAGCTCCGAAGTCCAGTACCCGATCCAGAAGAAGTGACGGCCGACGTCGGAATCACCGTCAACGGCGCGCCGATGCGGCTGCCGGCGGGCGCGTCGGTTTCCGACCTCCTCGCGCGCCTGAAGATCGAGACGCCGCGCGTCGCGGTCGAGCGCAACCGCGAGATCCTGCCGAAGTCGCGCTATGCCGACACGGCGCTCGCCGAGGGGGACGTCTACGAAGTCGTCGAGCTCGTGGGCGGAGGCTGAGTCGCGCGGCTCGCTTGCTTGCGCACCCGGATACCATCGGGTATTCTCCGCGCTCCCGAGTGGGCCGTTAGCTCAATTGGTAGAGCAAGAGACTCTTAATCTCTAGGTTGTAGGTTCGAGTCCTACACGGCTCACCACTCAAATCCTCGAAAATGCAATAGGTACCGGCCTTCTGGCGCCATCCGATGAAGAGGCGCGAATAGCCGTGAATGCATGTGTGTCGGGAATGAGTCGGGGAACGAGGAACGGGCCGGCCAGAGCGCCAAGTCAGAGGGAAAACAGGCTCGCAAGGCGGTCCGAAGGAGGCTCCCCGCTCGGGCGTATGCGTGCATGTCTGATTCATCTCAAGCTGGCATTGCGGTTTAGCGCACCGTCCAAAACATAGGCCAGAGCGGGGCAGGGCGAGGGCGGCCAGTAGAAGGGTAATCAGCCGACTCGGACGTGCGCGGTAGGAGCATTGATGTTCCCGATCCGGCCGTTGGCCGCCGGCACCGCGATGACACTCCCAGCCGGGACGCGCCTCGGCCCCTACGAGATCCTGTCGCCGCTCGGCGCGGGCGGGATGGGCGAGGTATACCGGGCTCGGGACTCGAAGTTGAAGCGCGACGTGGCGGTCAAGGTATTGCCGCAGTCGCTCGCCGCTGATCCCGATGCCCTGGCGAGGTTCGAGCGCGAGGCTCTGGCGGTCGCCGCGCTGTCGCATCCGAACATCCTCTCGATTTTCGACTTCGGGACGCAGGAGGGAACGGCCTACGCCGTCATGGAGCTTCTGGAGGGCAAGACGCTGCGCGGCAAACTCGACTCGGGTCCGATCGCACAGAGGCAGGCTGTGGACTACGCGCTCCAGGTCGCCAAAGGCCTCTCCGCTGCCCACGAGAAGGGCATCGTCCACCGCGACCTGAAGCCCGAGAATCTTTTCGTCTCGAAAGACGGCCACGTCAAAATCCTCGACTTCGGCCTGGCAAAGAAGGTGGAGGCGGTCTCCCCCGAGCAGCAAACGAGCGCGCCTACGGTTTCGGGTCACACGGAGCCTGGGACGGTGATGGGTACGGTGGGTTACATGTCACCCGAGCAGGTGCGGGGGCTGCCGGTCGATCACCGCTCGGACATCTTCTCTTTAGGGGCGATTCTGTACGAGCTGCTATCGGGCAAGCGGGCATTCAGCCGACCCACTGCGGCGGACACGATGTCAGCAATCATGAAGGAGGAGCCGACGGAGTTGACGCGGTCGGGGCGGAACGTATCACCGGCCCTGGATCACATCGTCAAGCATTGCCTCGAGAAGGACCGGGACAATCGGTTCCAGTCGGCCAAGGACATCGCCTTTGACCTTTCAGAGCATGCCTCGCAACCCATCCTGGGCGGCGCACCGCTGGCGGGGCCACCCACCCGAAAGAGCAAGGTTTTCGTCAGCACTATGGCGATCATCGTCCTAGCGGTCGCGGGCGTCTTTTTCTGGCGTCTGTCGCACAGACACGGGGGCGAGGCCGGGGATGCAAAACGCGTTGCGGTGCTGCCGTTCGAGAATCTGGGCGCTTCGGAGGATGACTACTTTGCCGACGGGGTTGCAGACGCGGTTCGCGGGAAGCTCACCTCTGTGCCGGGTATCGAGGTGATCGCTCGAAGTAGTTCCGTCCCGTACAAGAAGACCCCAAAGACGCCAACACAGATTGCACAGGAACTGGACGCGACATACTCTACTGACAGCGACGGTGCGCTGGCAGAGGAGCGGGAATGCCAGCCGGGTTCAAGTCAGCCCCGAGCTGGTTGAGGTGAAGAAGTCCGGTGCGGCTGCCTCGAGGTGGCAGCAGCCCTTTGATGCGCCCCTGACGGATGTCTTTCAAGTACAGTCGGACATCGCCTCTCGGGTAGCCCAGGCTCTGGGTGTCGCCCTTCGGGCGGGCGAAGCGAAGCGGCTCTCCGAGAAGCCGACCCAGAATCTTGACGCCTATGATGCTTTCCTGAAGGGCGAAGAGACCTCGAAAGGCTTGGGAGTCATTGAGCCTTCGAGTGTTCGCAAGGGGCTTGAGTTCTACGAGCAGGCCGTGGCGTTGGACCCTGGTTTCTCGGAGGCGTGGGCCAGAGTTTCCCGGGCCAGTTCGATGCTGTACTACTTCAGCACTCCCACACCCGCGCTGGCGGAGCGCGCGCGGCAGGCAGCTGAGAGGACACTGGCACTCGCCCCTAGCCGCCCTGAGGGGTACGCAGCTCTCGGCTTTTACGAGCAGTTGGTTGTCGGTGACCCCAAGGGAGCCCTGGAGCAATTTGCGAAGGGAGAGCGCGTCGCGCCAGCCACTGCCGAACTTCTCCGAGGGATGGCCATTGCAGAGGGGTCCCTCGGGAGCTGGGACGCGGCGGTGGAGCACTTCAGGATGGCGGAGCGCCTCGATCCCCGCTCCGTCGGCCGTTCGGAGGCGTTCACCGACGTGCTGCTCCGCCTTCAGCGGTACCCGGAGGCGCGCGACGTAATCAACCGGGGTTTGTCCCTGGCTCCGACGAGCATCGCCCTTATCGACGACCAGGCGACGACCTTCCTCGGGGAGGGAGACCTCGCCGGTGCCAGGCGAGTGCTCAAGGGAGCGCCCAAGGAAGTTGAGCCCACCGCACTAGTAGCCTACGTAGCGACCTACCGCGATCTTGTCTGGGTCCTCGACGAGCAGCAGCGAGACCTCCTCTTGCGGCTCACACCGAGCGCGTTCGACAACGACCGGGGCGTCTGGCCCTTTGCCTCGTTCAAGCCTATGCCCTCAAAGGCAACGCGGCTAGCGTACGAACACATGCAGAGGAGGCGAGGAAGGCTTTCGAGGAGCAGCTCCGCAGAACACCCAAAGATGCTCAGCGCCACGTCCTTCTCGGCCTCGCGCTGGCGTACCTCGGGCGGAAAGAGGAAGCCATCCGGGAGGGAGAGCGTGGCGTCGCGCTCGATCCGGTTTCGAAGGATGCGCTCAATGGCCCCTACAACCAGCACCAGCTCGTGCGGATCTACATTCTCGTCGGCGAGCCGGAGAAGGCGCTCGACCAGCTCGAGCTGTTGCTGAAGATCCCGTACTATCTCTCGCCCGGCTGGCTCAAGATCGACCCCAACTTCGATCCGCTGCGCACGAACCCGAGGTTCCAGAAGCTCGTCGCGGGTGGTAGCTAGTCCCGCCGAGGGCCGTTCCATCTTCGTGGAGGAGAAAGATGCGGGACTCGTGAAGGTCTTACGACTGGACCTGGCGACCGGGCGTCGCGTGCCCTGGAGAGAGCTGGCGATGACTGGTCTCGACACCCGCCTCATGGCCATCGTCGTGATTCCACGCCCGACGGGAGGTCCTACGTCTATGGTTACCACAGATACTCCGCGGACCTCTTCATCGCGGACGGGTTGAGATAGAGGGTTCCGGGCGGGTCGAACTCGGGGATTCTTGCGCGATAACATCGCGGCAGCGAGCTCAGGATGACTCTGGCTGCCGGCACACGTCTTGGCCCGTACGAGGTGCTCGCGCCACTGGGCGCGGGCGGGATGGGAGAGGTGTACCGGGCGCGGGATACGCGGCTCGAGCGCGAGGTGGCGATCAAGGTGCTGCCGGCGGATCTGGCAGCGGACGCGGATCGGCTCAAGCGCTTCGAGAAGGAGGCGCGCTCGGCTTCGGCTCTGAACCATCCCAACATCGTCACGATCTACGACATCGGATCCGAAGGCGGGGTCTCCTACATCGCGATGGAGCGGGTCGAGGGCTCGACGTTGCGGGAGGTGTTGGCCGGCGGCGCAATGCCACTGAAAAAACTGCTCCCGATCGCTACGCAGATGGCCGGAGGGGTCGCGAAGGCGCACGAGGCGGGGATCGTTCACCGGGACTTGAAGCCCGAGAACGTGATGGTGACGAAGGACGGGCTGGTGAAGGTCCTGGATTTCGGTCTGGCCAAGCTGACGTCGACCATGTCCGGCAGCGGGGAAGGCTCGCACCTGCCGACGATGACGGCAACGATTCCGGGTACGGTCGTGGGGACGGTGGGCTACATGTCGCCGGAACAGGCGAGCGGCGAATCCCTCGATTTCCGGTCCGACCAGTTCTCGCTCGGTTCGATCCTGTACGAGATGGTGACGGGGAAGAGGGCATTCCAGAAGAAGACGCCGATCGACACGCTGGCGGCGGTCCTGAACGAGGAGCCGGAGCCGATCGCCTCCCTCAACCCGAACGCGCCCTTACCGCTGCGCTGGATCGCGGAGCGGTGTCTGGCGAAGGAACCGCGTCAGCGCTACGCCTCGACGGACGATCTCGCGCGCGACCTCGCGACCGTCCGCGACCGGCTCTCCGAGGCGGTGACTTCGGGCGGCTCGCCCACCGTGGCTCGACGGCGGCGATCCCCTCGCGCTCTCCTGCTCGGCGCCCTGGCCGTCTCGCTAGCGGTCGGGGCCCTCGCGGCCCGTTGGCTTTGGCTGTCGAAAGGCGCCTCGGTGCCCCGCTTCCAGCAGGTGACGTTTCAGAAGGAGAACATCTACAACGCGCGCTTCGGACCGGATGGTCAGACGATCGTCTACACGGTGCGGCGAGGGGGCCGGAAGCTGGAGCTCCTCCAGACGCGGGCGGGCAGCCATGGGTCACGATCCCTCGGCATCCGCGATGCGATCATCAAGTCCGTCTCCGCATCGGGCGAAATGGCGCTCTGGCAGGAGTCCGGCGACGTCGGGGTTCTGGCGATCGCCTCTCTCGGAGGAGGCGAGCCTCGAGTCCGCGAACGTGACGTCGACGAAGCGGATTGGGCGCCCGACGGGAAGACCCTCGCCATCCTGCGGGCAACGGACAAGGGGACCCGCGTCGAGTTCCCGAGCGGGAACGTTCTCTGCGAGGGATGCGGTGGGCGCATACGCGTCTCGCCGCGAGGGGACAGGGTAGCTGTCTTGGACGGACCCCACCAGCTCGCCGTGGTGGACCGGAACAAGAAGAAGACGAGGCTGGCCGGAAGTGCCCAGGAGTTCGGCTGGTCGCCCGGTGGCGACGAGGTCTGGTTCACCCGAATCGTCGATGGCTCGACACACCTGTTCGCGGTCAGCCTCGGCGGGCGGGAGCGGATGCTCGCCTCTCTTCCGGGAGACTTCACTCTTTACGACATTTCCCGCGAGGGACGAGCCCTCTTCGAGCGCGGCACCGAACAGTGGGAGGTCCTCGGGCGCTTCCCCGGCGACGAGCACGAGCATGGCTACAAGTGGCTCGACCAGACGGTGCCGCAGGACCTGTCGGCCGATGGGAAGCTGCTTCTCTTTGCCGAGAAGGAGCCGGGTTGGAATGACGCGACGAGCTACCTGCGCAGGACGGACGGGTCACCCGCGGTGCCGCTCGGCGAGGGGTTCTGCAGGGCGATTTCTCCGGACGGCAAGTGGGCGGTGTGCCGGTCCGAGTTGATGGCGCCGAGCCTCCGGCTCCAGTCCACTTCCGGCGAGACACGCGATCTTCCCAACGGAGGTCTCGAGTACCCGATGGCGCTCGGGGTCGACTGGCTGCCCGACGGAGAAGGAATCGTTTTCAACGCGAAGCAGCCCGGCCATCCAGAGCGCCTGTTCGTCCAGTCCGTGAAGGGGTCCCCGCCCGAGCCGATCACTCCGGAGGGAGTCGGAATGGTCGGCCTTTCACAAGCGGTGTCGCCGGACGGGAAGTTCGTCGTCGGCATCCGGGAAGGTGTCGCGGCTCTGTATCCAGTGAAGGGAGGCGATGTTCTGCCCATTCCGGGGCTCCTGCCCGGCGACCTGCCGACTCAATGGAGCAACGACGGGAAGGCTCTCTATCTGCAGAGGGACGATTCCCCGGGCAAGGTCTGGCTGCTCGATCGGCCGACGGGGCAGAGGCGGCTCTTCAGGGAACTGCGGCCTCCGGACACCGGGTCGAGGCCGGGAATCGGCGACATGTGGGGCCACGTGCTTCTCTCCCGCGATGGCCAGTCCTACGTCCACATGTACAGCGGCTGGCTCGCGGACCTCTTCGTGCTCGACGGGCTGAAGTAAGGGAAGGACTGGCCACCGGGCGCCGTAAGCCCTCGACAGTTCCCAATTCCGGTCAAGTTCCGGCCAACTTCCGGCTTTTGCCCGGCCGTAAGACATCTTCGTTGACCCTTGCCCCGGCTCGCCACAGAATGATCTCAACGTCGCACGGTCGGTCGAGGAGGGGGTATGAAGGTGGGGACGCGCCGGTCCACGCTCGCCGCGCAGTCTCTGGCCCTCTTTCTATCCGCGGGCGCTCTCCTTGCGCAGACGACGGGCACGCTCGAGGGTCAGATCACCGAACAGAGCGGAGCGGCGCTCCCGGGCGCGACGGTGGAGCTGACGGGCGTTCGGCTCCAGGGGACGAAGACGGCGGTGACCGGCGCGGACGGGAGGTATCGTTTCCTCTCCCTCGTTCCGGGCGACTACACGGTCACGGCGCGGCTCGACGGGTTCGCGCCGGCGCAGAAGAAGGCGACGGTCACACTCGACGCGCTCACGACCGCCAACATCCCGATGACGGTCGCGGCCACCGCCGATGTCGTCGTCACGGGCGAGGCGCCGCTGATCGACGTCTCCTCGACCACCGCGGGCTCGAACTATGCGGGCAAGGTCATCGACAAGCTGCCCCTCCCGAACCGCAACTACGCCGACATCGTCTTCACGCAGCCGGGGGTGCAGGCGGACAACGGCGAGACGCAGGGTCGCTCGCTCGCGATCTCGATCTACGGCTCGACCTCGGCCGAGAACCAGTTCCTGATCGACGGCATCAACACGACCAACGTGATCAAGGGCATCCAGGGCAAAGACATAAACAACGAGTTCATCCAGGAGGTCGAGGTCAAGACGTCGGGTTACCAGGCCGAGTACGGCCGCAACACGGGCGGCGTCGTCAACGTCATCACGAAGTCGGGCGGCAACGAGTTCCACGGCGGGATCTTCGGCTACTACAACGACCTCTCGCTTGCCGCCGGCCAGAAGCAGGTCACGACGCCGCCCTTCTCGGAAGTCGGCAACTCCCAGACGACGACGGTCGCCACGAAGAACACCCGTTCCGAGGGCGGAATGGATCTCGGCGGCTACGCGTGGAAGGACCGGGTCTGGTTCTTCGCCGCGTACGACCGGGTGATCACGGGGACCTCGATCCAGCCGACGAGCGGCCAGACCGCAGGCTTTGATTTCCCGGCGACGTACACCGAGAACAAGTATTCCCTGAAGCTGACGCTGAATCTCGCACCGAACACGACGCTTCAAGGCGTCTACTTCTCGGATCGGCAGTCCCAGGTGGGCACGATCGCGACCAACCCGCAGAGCTTCAATCCGAACGCCACCCAGGGCCGCATCGACGTCGGCGGACCGGACTACGGCGCGAGGCTGAACCAGCTCTTCGGCGCGAGCGGCATCCTGACCCTTGCCTACGGCCAGCACGCCGACCGTTACCAGATCAAGCCGACGGGGCTGGACGTTGCACAGATCATCGACCAGACGACCGCGCCGACCGATTTCGGAGCCTTCGACTACATCGGCGGTTATGGCGGGGTGTTCGGCACCGTCTCGAACAATCACTCGTCCCGGCAGTCGGGCGCCGCCTCCTTTACGGGGTATCTCGGCAATCACGAGTTCAAGGTCGGCGGCGACTACGAAAGGGTCCACACGGCGGGATCGAGCTACTTCACAGGCAGTCAGGTGGTCGTGGTCCGCGCCTGCACGCAAGCAGGGAACAGAACCTGCGACGCCGGAGCGGCGCCCCTCTGGACGAACTTCCAAGGCTACACGTATCCGGTCTTCTACCAGCATTTCTTCTACTCGGCCAACCAGGACCCGGCGAGCATCATTCGCGACGCTCCGTTCGACACGCCGACGAAGCGCTACGGCGCTTACGCCCAGGATCAGTGGCGCGTCGTTCCGTCCGTCACGCTCAACTTCGGCGTCCGGTACGACACGGAGTCGTTCTACAACGGACTCCAGCAGGTCGCCTTCAAACTCACCAACGAATGGGCCCCCCGCCTCGGCGTGACGTGGGACTTCACGAACGACGGAACTTCCAAGCTCTACGCCTCGGCCGGCCGTTTCTACTATGCGCTCCCGACCGACCTCAACGTCCGGGTCTTCACGGCCAACACCTTCCAGAGCGTCTTCAACTACAGGCCGACGGACCTCGCTCAGGGTCCTACCGTGTGCTCTCCGGGAGAACCGACGCCCGGCTGCGTTCCGCAGCCGTCATTCACGCAGGTCGGAACCGTATTCGGGGAACCCGTCGATCCGGGAATCAAGGCCTCGTACCAGGACGAGTTCACGATCGGCATCGAGAAGGCGCTCGATCCCACGCTGTCGGTGAGCCTCAAGGGCACCTACCGCTCGCTCGGCCGGACCGTCGAGGACCGCTGCGATCTGGACTACAACACAGCTCCGTACAACGCCTCGTGCGCGCTCATGAACCCGGGCGCGCGGGGGATCGACAATCCCGCGGCCAGTGGCTTGTATTCGAGCTGCGACGGATCGGCCAATCCGACCGACCCGAACAGCGCGGCCTACCCTCCCAACAACGGCCAGAGGATCTGCACGCCCCCTGGCCAGGGCACGCCGATTCCCGACGCCAAGCGCATCTTCAAGGGGATCGAGCTCGTCCTGCGCAAGCAGTTCACCAACGAGATCTGGGCCCAGCTCTCGTATCTCGGCTCGACACTCACCGGCAACTACTCCGGTGCGATCCAGGAGTCCACGGGCCAGACGGACCCGGGCATCAACGCGGACTTCGACTACCCGGCCTTCCTCCAGAATGCTTCCGGCCGTCTCGAGCTCGACCGTCCGAACCAGGGGCGTCTCGACGCGGTGTACAACGCGCCCTGGGGCCTCTCCGCCGGACTACAGTTCTACGTCCGCACCGGCACGCCGACATCCATTCTCGGCGATTACGGTGGGTATGCGACGGGGCTCTACCTCTCGCAGCGCGGCTACGCCGGACGCCTGCCGACCGATTACGAGATGAACCTGTCGATCGCGTACAACCTCAACGTCGGCCCGGTGACCGTGACGCCCCAGTTCTACGCTTTCCAGCTCCTAAATCGCCAGACCACGACGGCCATCAACCAGGCCTTCAATCCATACGCCACGTTCGTCACGGACCCGACGAGCCCCTTCTACGGACAGGCAGGCGTGCAGCCCGGGACGACGGGGCCGAATGGAAACCTCTGTCCGGCGAGCGCTGCCGCTCCGTGCACCGACAATCCGGACTACAGGAAGACCACCGCGCAGATCTCCCCGCGGCAATTCCGGTTCGCCCTGAAGGTGACGTTCTAGCACCGGAAAGAATCGACGCCGTTCTTGTCGCCCGGCTGGCTCAGGATCGATCCCAACTTCGACCCGCTGCGCAAGAACCCGAGGTTTCAGAAGCTCGTCGCGGGCGGGAAGTAGTCCGGGCGCTACGGGGCGGCGCGCAGACGTACCAATTCTCGCAGCCAGTCCCCGAAGGGTTCCAACTGGGAACTAGATGAGGAGCCGCTAGCCTCCTGCGCCTTCGCTCCCGAGAGTCGCGGTGTAATCTTGCGGCCATCCGATGACACTTTCAGCCGGGACTCGCCTCGGCCCCTACGAGATCCTGTCGCCACTCGGCGCGGGCGGTATGGGGGAGGTGTACCGGGCGCGGGACAAGAAGCTGGACCGGGACGTTGCGGTTAAGGTGTTGCCGCAGTCGCTCGCGGCCGATCCGGACGCCCTGGCTCGGTTTGAACGGGAAGCGAAGGCGGTCGCAGCCCTCTCCCACCAGAACATTCTCTCGATCTTTGACTTCGGCAACCAGGACGGCATCGCCTACGCCGTCATGGAGCTGCTGGAAGGCGAGACCCTGCGCGGCAAGCTCGACTCGGGTCCGATCCCGCAGAAGCAGGCTGTGGATTACGCGCTCCAAATCGCCAAGGGTCTCTCCGCCGCCCACGAGAAGGGTATCGTTCACCGGGACTTGAAGCCCGAGAACCTATTCGTGGCGAAGGACGGCCACGTCAAGATCCTTGACTTCGGGCTCGCGAAGAAGATCGGCACAGCATCACCCGGGGAGGAGACAAGCGCTCCGACAGTCTCTGGGCATACGGAGCCAGGCGTGGTGATGGGGACGATGGGCTACATGTCGCCCGAGCAGGTTCGGGGGCTGCCCGTCGATCACCGCTCGGACATCTTTTCTCTCGGGGCCATCCTCTACGAATTGCTCTCGGGCAGCCGGGCATTCAAGCGGCAAACCGTCGCGGACACGATGGCGGCAATCATGAACGAGGAGCCGCCGGAGCTTACGCAGTCCGGGCGGAACATCTCGCCGGCCCTGGACCGCGTCGTGAAGCACTGTATGGAGAAGGATCGGGGCAGGCGATTCCAGTCAGCGAGTGATGTTGCGTTCGCCCTCTCGGAGCAATCGTCATCGAGCGTCGTGAGCGGCGCAGTTGGGGCACACCTCGCGGCGCCGCCGGGCCGCAAGAGCAAGGTCCTCACCGCCGTCGCGGTGGTCGTCGTTCTGGCCGCCGTCGGGGTTCTTATACTGCGGCGTCCCCACCGGGGCGGGGGCGAGGCCGGTGGCGTCAAGCGCGTGGCGGTCCTGCCCTTCGAGAACCTTGGCGCTCCCGAGGACGACTACTTCGCGGACGGCATCGCCGATGCGGTTCGGGGCAAACTGACGTCGCTTTCCGGAATTCAAGTGATCGCCCGCGGCAGTTCGATGCCGTACAAGAAGACAGCGAAGACACCGACGCAGATCGCACAGGAGCTCGATGTCGGATACCTGTTGTCCGCAACGGTGCGCTGGCAAAAAGGGGCCGGCACGGCAAGCCGCGTCGAAGTGAGCCCGGAGCTCGTGGAGGTAGGTGCCTCCGGTACTCCGATCTCGAAGTGGCAGCAGCCGTTCGATGCAGCACTGACGGATGTGTTTCAGGTGCGTCGGTCTCGCGCTAGGACTGCTGGCGGCTGGCCGGGCTGCCCTGCCCGGGACCGGTGCAGGTCCCCGCGTTCGGGTCGGTTGGGTTGCCGGAGCCGTCGCCAGCTGCCGTAGAGACCCTGCGCACCTGGCAATATTTTTCAACTCCAGCCGGTCCTTCCGATCCTGGCTTCCAAGGCAATTCCCTTCACCCAGCTGATGAAGATCACGCTCCCCTTTCCGTCGCTTCCATCGCCGGTCAGCGAGGTCGGGGTCGGAGATCTTCAGGTCTTCGATCTGGTGACGATTTCGCAGTCCTGGGGCCGATGGGGTTTCGGCCCGGCGCTCGTGTTCCCGACGGCGAGCTCCCCGGTCCTGGGCAATGGCAAGTGGCAGGCGGGCCCGTCCTTCGCCCTGATCTACACCGGAGTCAAGCACCTCATCGTCGGAGCGGTGCTGCAGAACCCGATCTCCTATGCCGGCAGCCCGAATCGGCCGGACGTCAACAACCTGATCGTCACGCCGTCGCTGACCTACAACCTGCCGGAGGGCTGGTTCGCGGGCTACAGCGACTTCAACTGGGTGTTCGACTGGAAGGACCACGGCGCCGCCACGTTCCCCGTCGGACTGCAGGTCGGCAAGGTCTTCACCATCGGCAAGCAGCCGCTCAGCTTCTCGCTCGAGGGCGGGTACTACGCCGCACGCCCATCGAGCTCGTTTCCACGCTGGACGATCGGCATCGAACTGACTCCGATCTTCGGAGCGCTCTAGGCATCGGTCGAGTTCCGACGGGCCGGCGGTGCATGCGAAGTGACTAGACCGAGGTCTAGGTAGAGCGACATCACCGAATGGCTATAAAAGCAGAGATGACTGCGGAGTGAATTCATTGGGACACTCCCGGCCGTGGGTTAGCGAGCGATCAGGAGGCCTACTGTGAACATGCAGGCGTGGCAGACCAGGCGGCGCGGTCGCGAGGTCGGCTCGAGGTCTCCAGTGGGTCTTGTGGAAATCGTGACGCCGGCAGAGGAAAGGTCGCGGCCATCGGAAGAGGTGACGCTGCGCTTTCGCCTGAGCTCGAAGGATCGATGCGCCGTCGAGGCCATTCGTGAGGCGCGGCGCAGCATGATTCGCGAGGAGTGGACTCGCGGACTCGAAGACGGGGAGCCCTCTCTCGCGGATGCGGCGTTCTCACTCTCAGGAGTGCTCTGGGAGGCCCCGCCGGGAGATCTGGCGCAGTGCCGAGAGAAACTTGCGCGGCTTCTGAGGCGGGCCAACGGCATCGCAGGGCAGGTGTCGGAGCGGCTCTCGTCCTGACTCAGTCCCTGCGGGTCGTGGGATTCTCGAGGACACGAGCCACGGCTCTCGCGAGTCAATGGAGGACTCGGACACAGAACTCGGACACGTCAATCCAAGTGATTGACGTGTTGTGAACTTCTCGAAGGTTCGAGTCCTACACGGCTCACCACTCATTCCGCCGATCTGGAGCCCGACCACGGTCGCCCCCGGGCGACGGGCAAGGTATTACACGGTTACACGGTAATCGTGTATTATCCGGGTCGTGATCGTGTCCTTCGGGGATGCCGCCACCGAGGACGTCTACAACGGGGAATCCTCGGCTCGCGCGCGGAAGTTCGGCTCGGAGGTTCTGAAGACCGCGGTCCGGAAGCTGGACATGCTCAACGCAGCTCACAGCCTCGAGGATCTGAAGGTGCCGCCTGGAAATCGGCTGGAGGCGCTCAAGGGGGCTCTGTCCGGCTGCCACAGCATTCGGGTCAACGATCAGTGGCGCCTCGTGTTTCGCTGGAAGGACGGCTTCGTTCGGGACGTCCGATTGGTCGACTACCACTGACGGGGTCGACAGGGGAGGCTGAAATGTTGCCAACGAAACGAATCCCGACGCACCCAGGAGTGATGCTCGCGGAGGAGTTCTTGAATCCGATGGGCCTGACGCAGTCGCGTCTCGCGGCTCACATCGGTGTTCCGCTCCAGCGGGTCAACGAGATCGTAAGGGCGAAGCGTGGCGTCACGCCCGACACGGCTCTTTTGCTCTCGGCCGCCCTGGGGACGACCGCTGAGTTCTGGGTCAACCTCCAGACGGCTCACGACCTTGCTCTGGCCCGGGCCGCACGGCGCAGGCAACCGAGAGTCCTTACGGCGAGCCGAGGGCGGGCCGCCGTGGCCAAGAAGAAGTAGCCGTAGCTCGAAGGCGCGATACCCAGGATCCTGGGGCGGCGCCTGGAGTCGCCTGTTGTGAACTTCTCGTAGGTTCGAGTCCTGCACGGCTCACCACTCACTTCGCGCGCAGAGGACCTGGCCTGCAATCAAGCCGGCTGGGTCGCCTGTTCGAGCCCCGCACGCCTCGCCACTTATGGAGTCGGTCTAGAATCCGGATTGCGGTTGCCGAATGACAATCTCAGCTGGTACTCGTCTCGGCCCCGACGAGACCCTCGCGCTGCTGGCGATTGGCGAGGCTGCAGCGAGGCGCACTATGGGCTACGGCGACACGCACGTCGGGAACCTCTCCGACACCGAGGCGTTGAAAGGACTCTCGCGCGTTCTCGATGCGACGACCGCGGCGGGGGAGTCGTGAGGCGCCCGGCAGCCTTCTCTCCTGTCTGGTGGCAGCAGTGGGGTCTGACCGCGATGCTCGTCTTTCTCGTGCTGGCGCTATTCGTCGGAGCGCCGCTCCGTACCGAACTGGGACAGCTTCCGTTCGATCTCTTCTTCTCCCTGGTGCTGGCGTCGGGAGTGATCGCCTTCTCGCGCCGGCGCTGGCTGGCCGGCGCGGTGGCGGTGAGCGGAGTGATCTGGCTCGCCTTGCGCTGGTCGCGGTACCGGTCTGAACAAGGGGTCGACAGTGCGGGTGAGACCTGGCTGTCGCTGCTGACGTTGCTGATTTTGACCGGCCTGGTGCTCGGGCACGTTTTCCGGGAGGGCCCCATCACGGCCGACCGGGTGCGGGGCGCCGTCGCGGCATACCTGCTGCTCGGGCTGGTCTGGACTTTCGGCTACATCCTCGTCGATCGCTACTCGCCCGGGGCCATCCAGGCCAGCGGAGGCTCCACCCTGAAGAACAATGCTCACTTCGCCTACTTCAGTTTCGTGACGCTGACGACGCTCGGCTACGGCGACACCGTGCCCGTTCTCCCGATCGCCCGCTCCCTCGCGATCGCCGAGGCTCTCGTCGGCCAACTGTATCCGGCGATCCTGATCTCTCGGCTCGTTTCGCTGCAGATCAGCGCGCGAGAGGGGCGCTAACGGTGGAGCCGGTCGATCCCGGCGGGGTTCGTGTCGAGCGAACGGGTTTCTCCTGCTGACCGACCGCGCCTCCTGGGGAGGCTGACCGTCGGCACTCCGATATGACGACTCTCGTGGTCTTCTTCCTGCTCCTTTTCGCCTACGGCCTGGTGTCGGCGTGGCTCGAGCGTACGCCCGTCACGCCACCGATCGTGTTCACGCTCGGGGGCGTGGGCGCTTTCCTGGCCGTGCCGTCGTTGCGCGACCGCAACGGGGATCCCGAAGTGCTGCTTCGGATCGCCGAGGCTGGCCTCGTGCTTCTTCTCTTTACGGACGCGAGCCGGACGGACCTGCGGATCCTCCGAAGCATTCGAAGTTCGCCCACGCGCCTCCTCACGACGGGCATGCTGTCGACCCTTCTGCTCGGGGCCCTCGGCGCGCTGGCTCTCTTTCCGACGTTTTCCCTCTGGGAGGCCGGGATCCTCGCAGCGATTCTCGCCCCGACGGATGCGGGCCTCGGACAGGTCGTCGTCTCGAGCGAGAAGGTGCCGATGCGGATTCGCCAGGCGCTGAACGTCGAGGCCGGCCTCAACGACGGCCTCTCGGTGCCCTTCCTCCTCTTCTTCCTGGCTCTCGCGAAGTCGGGCGGACAGGGGGGGCGAGCGTACCTTTGGACGTTCGTCGTCGAGCAACTCGGGTACGGGACGGTCCTCGGAGTCGGGATCGGCCTCGCCGGCGGGTGGCTGCTGGGCAGCGCGAGCCGCCGCGGGATGGTTCTGCCCGCCTTTCGCCAGATCGCGCTCGTGACGCTGCCCCTGCTCTGCGCTGTTGCGTCCGAGGCGGTCGACGCGAGCATGTTCATCGCTGCCTTCGTCTGCGGCCTGGCCGTCCAGGTTGGCTTCGAGAAGGCGGGAGAGGAGAGCGTCGAGTTCGCGGAGCAGTGGGGACAGCTCTTCAACCTGTTCGTCTTCTATCTCTTCGGGCTGCACGTGGCACGGGCCGGGGCGGGCTTTTCCGTCCCGATCGTGGTCTACGCACTGCTCAGTCTGACCGCGATTCGCATGCTGCCGGTTGCCCTCGCGCTCGTCGGCACGGGTCTCGACCGGGCAACCGTGATCTTCATGGGATGGTTCGGTCCCCGGGGCCTCGCTTCCATCGTCCTCGGCCTCGTCTATCTGGAGGGCAGGACGCACCTGCCGGGGGAGCGGACCATCGTTCTCACCGTCATGGCCACGGTGCTGCTGAGCATCTTCGCCCACGGCCTCAGCGCGAAGCCCGGCATCGCGCTCTATGCGAAGAGGATCGCGGCGCTCGGTCCGGACGCTCCGGAGCTCCATGCCGGAGTCGCCGGGAAGCGGCCGCCCCACGCGTAAAGGGTCGGGCTCCTCTTGCATTCCGGAGCGGCGCACGCAGGACGCCACGAATGGCGTGCAGGAAAGGAGAGCCGTCGATCGAACAAGAAAAGGCCGCCCGAGCGGGCGGCCTTCCGCGTTCGCACCGCGCTCTGCGCGGCGACGAGTGTCTAGGCGTTCGCGAGTTCGGCCTTGAGCTCGTCGACGCGCTGCGTGGCCACCTTCCGGGCCTTCTTCATCAGCTTCTGGGCGCCGACGTCGACGGTTGCGTTGGCGACGAGGAGGATGCCGGCCTCTCCGGGCTTGAGGTTCTCTGCCACATCCTTGATGTCGCCCTTGCTGAAGCCCTTCGTCAGGTTGCCGAGAGCGGCGCCGGCGGCGGCGCCCACGCCTGCGGAAACCAGGATCGACGGCGGGAAGATCAGCGCGAGCACAGCACCGGTGATCGCTCCGATCTTGGCGCCCGTGCCGCGCTGCGTGGCGTCGGTGTCGAGCACCTTGACCTTGCCCTCGGTGTTCTTATCGAAGAGAGCAGCGTCGTATGTGCCGATCCAGCTCTCCTTGTGCGCGGCCTTGATCACGTCGAAGTCGCTCTTCGCGTCCGAGACATTTGCGTAGACGCCGGCGTAGAAGACCATCGTTTCGGGCTTTTCGGGTTTGTTCATGACGTCCTCCCTTTACTGGATACCGTGATCACCACCGTGGAGCGATTTCCCCACCGTGTTAGAGGTCACTTCTTCGAGGCTGCCTTCACCCATACTGACGAAACATGTAACCAAAGCGTCCTGCGCGGCATGATCCAGCGGCATCAAAGTGTCGCTTCGCCCGAAAATTCCCCTATTTAGCCGGCTTATATTCCCCGGTCGAGTCGCTCCCCTGGCCAGTCCGGATCAGCACGCGCTTGCCGTCTCCCTCGTGCAGCACGAAGTCGCCCTTGCTGCCGGTCTTGGATTCCGTCCACCGGAACTGTCCATCCTGGATGACGATGGTCCCCGTGAAGGGCGACCCCTTCAGCACCGGCACACTGCTCTCGTACGTGCCGTCTTTCCGTATCACCAGCGTTGCGGTGTACAGGGGCTCCCCCTGGCGGTCCGTGATGGACCCCTCCCACTTTCCGACGATGCTCTCGATGCTCGTCGCCGGCTGAGCCGGCGGCAGGGACGAGGCGCAGCCGGTCAGGATTGCCGCGAGAAGCGTCAGCGCTCCGCTCAGGAATCTTTGTGTCATGGCAACTTTCCGCCTTTCAACTCACGCAAGCTCACACGGGTCTTTCGGCTCTTCAGCAGCCGCCGCGACTTTCACCACTTCGACCCCCACCGGGTCCGAAAGTACCAATAGAGCCCTCCCGCGATCAACGCCATCCCCGCGAGGGCGACGGGATAGCTGTAGCGGTAGTGAAGCTCGGGCATGTTCTCGAAATTCATCCCCTCGATCCCGGTGAACAGCGTCAACGGCATGAAGATGGCCGAGAGAACGGTGAGCAGGGCGAGGCGGCGGTTCATCTTGTCCTGCTGGACCGACACGTACCGCTGCTGGAGATCGCTTACGCGGCGATCGAGCCGGTCGATGTCGCGATCGGTCGCCCGCGCGGTCTCGACGACGATCTGAAATGGCTCCGCGAGGCGAAGCAGCGGCAGCGCGGGCTTGTCGATGGCCTTCAGGACGTCGAGCACGGCGAACTGCTCGTCCAGGACGCCGCCGAGAGCCAGCACCTGGCGCTTCAACGACAGGATCTCTGCCAGAGGGACCGCCTCCGGATTTTCGTCCATCCTTTCGACGGTCGCGTCGCCCTCCCTGCGGAGCTTCACGACGAGGCGTCGCAGCCGCCCGGAATGGAGCAGGGTGAGGGCGCAGACGGCTCCTGCGGTCGTCCCGCTCGGGAGCTTGAGCTTCGTTACCGGGCCTTCGTCGTGCGCCGAAAGGTCCTCGGGCTGGTCGTGCATGGTGATCACGAGCCGGTCGAGGCAGAGACAGCGGAAATGCGCGGGTTTCCCGGCTTTTGCTGCCGGCGCGACGGGGTAGGCGAAGTACACGGACTCGGCCAGCGGGAGGATTCTCGTGTCGTCCTCTCCGAGGTGCAGGAGATCGAGCAGGCCGGGGTCCAGGCCGAGACCGGCCAGCCAGGCCGTCACGTCCTCCGGCCGGCCGCCGACGATGTCGATCCAGTAGTTGCCCGCGCCGGCTCGCCATCCCGCCAACGCCGTAGCCTCGGCCTCCGGCCTGATGCCGCCAGCGGGCTCGAGAAGGAGACAAGTGACTTTCACGACTCTGCCTCCTGCCGGGCGCGCCGTGCCCCGATCTCTGAAGCGGAAGAATCGGTTACAACATGGAGTCGATCGGTAGCACCCGCGCCAGGTTCGCACCCAGCTTCTGCCAGACGCTCGCGTACGGTTCCGAGTCGAAGACGACTTTCTTTCCGTCGTCGACCCCGGTCCACCTCAGCGTTCCGCGCCCTTGCCCCCCGGAGAGCTCCACCAGGAAAGCCGCCTGCTCGACACGCTCGTCGAAGTGCTTCACCGCGGCGGCGGCCAGCTCCGGCTCGTGGAAAAGGATCCCGATCTCTTTGTAGCGACTCGGGCACGCCGTCGAGCAGCGTCCCGAGGCCGAGGTCGCCGATCAGCATCGCGGACGACAACCCGAACAAACCGGAGGAGTAACTCGAAATCATCCAGGAATTCGCGATGAGCAACTCTCTCGATTTAGAGCCCGTCGATAACCCTTGGAGAGCACCGCTTAGCGGCGATTCGGGATCCCACCGTTAGGAGGAGCCGCCCGGTGGTTTTTGCTGGCCAAAGCTCTTGAGCACGAGCCAGAGAATGCCGACCGCGACCACGACCCCGAGGATCCACCAGGCGTTCATCCCACCCATCATGCCGTCACCGCCGCCCATCAGTTGCCTTCTTTCGCCGGCGCCATGCCCTTCATCATGGGGCACTTGGCCATCGACTCCTCCATGCCCTTCGCCATACCCGCTTCCATGTGCGCCATCATGTGCTTCATCATTTCCGGCTGCATGGCCATCATGTCTTTGCGCATCTGTTTGCGCTGGGCGACGAGCTCGTTGATGACGGCGGCCATGGCGTCCGTCTTCTTGCTTCCGGTCGCGGCGTTCATCGTCTTGACGAGTTCATCGAGTCGCGCGTCCGCCGCCTCCATCTTGGCCATCATCTCCTTGTGATGGGCCATCATGGATTCCTCAGACATCTTTCCGTCCGTCATGCCCGGCTTGCCCGGCATCTCCATTTTCTGTGCGGCGGGTGGCGGAGGCGTCGGCTGTTGTGCCCACAGAGGCACGACGCCGGCAAGAGACACGAGCAGGACCGGGATCGTTCTACCCACTTTCATGGAAAACTCCTCTTCTATTGGATCGCCGCCGCGGATTGATGGGTTTTGTTACGACAGAGATCTCTCTTGACGGGCACGTGACCTCGATCGTCGACCAAGGCCCCCCAAATATGGATGATCTGCTCTCGCGCGCCGCGTCGTCCAATCGTTACTTTCGATCGTTCTTGGACCTCACAGCGATGAGGCGGTTCTGACCGAACCTGCAGAGAAACCGCCGCGATCCGGTTCGAGGCCGTGGGGTCTGCCGTCTCTATTTCGATACAGAGCCGGCGGTCGGTGCGTTCAGGGTCACCGGGTGCGGACCCTCAGCCAGGCATCACGTGTGGCGTCGCGCGCGTCGGTCCAGGGGTCGGCAGCGCCGAGGTCCACGCTCCAGCTGCGCTGGAGCTCCGGCTCGAGGTCGTCGAATTGTTTCCCCTGGTATTCCGGGCGCTGCGCCGATTCCCAGCCGAGGCGGTAGGCGGGCTCGTAGTGCGAATATTCTTTGCCCGGCCTGTAGTAGGGCCGATCTCTGAAGTTCTCGCTCCAGTATTCGCGTTCGATCGTCGGATTGACTGCCTCGCCAGGCGTGTGGCCGGCCACAGCGGGCAATACCGACCCGATAGCCGCTCCCATGACGGTCTTTAGCGCTCCGCTCGGGTCGCGATTCGCGGACTCCGAGTCGAGCACAAGTGTTTTCTCGTCATGCATGCGTACCTCCCTGGAGAAGAGCGAAGTCGATATGCCTTTGCCCACCATGATCATGTCGTTCGCGATCGGGCCGGGTCCAATCGTTCTTTTCGCTCGAGTTGAGTCGATCGGACGATGCAGTCGTGTCCGGCGCAAGGCAAGGAAGGGCCGCTAACGCCCCCAGTGCGGGACTCGCGGCTTTTGGATGAGTTCCCGGTTTTGAGCCGGGTGATGAATCATCGTCTCCCGTCGAAGTGCGCACCGTCCAATCGTTTGTTTCGCTCGACTTCAGACGATGCAGCGAAGAATCAGACCTGGCTCCGGCGTGTGCCGGGCAAGGAACGGCTCAGTCCCTGCTAGCGGGCGCTTCGCGACGAAACGGGCCGCGCCAGCAGGACCCCGCCAAGCAGGAGGATCCAGGCGATGAGGTAGGCCCACATCAGGAACAGAACCAGACTGCCGAGCGTGCCGTAGAGCCGCGCGCCGCTCCACAGAATCGGGACGGCGAGAGAAAACCCCAGGCTGGCGCCAATCCAACCGAGTGAAGCCAGGAGGGCGACCAGCGCCACCCGCCACGACCGCACTCGTGCGCCGGCGGCCACTCGGTAAGTCAACCAGATCGCACCGAAAAGAATGCTCGGGACGAGGAGCACCCGCAGCGTCGAAAAGACCAGGGACGAAACGTCGGACAGCGCGGGCAACCCGAGCAGTCCACGCTGAATGGAGGGCGCCGCGAGCAGGAAGAGCGCCGTAGACACCAGCGCCGCCATCCAAACCGCGAGCATCAGCAGAGATCGGAGGGCCGACCGCCAGGTCCAGGGAGATGAGCGGACATCGTCGGCGATCATCGAGCCGAGCGCGCGAAGGCACAGCGACACGAACCGAAACGAGCTCCAGAGCGCGAGCAGAAAGCCGGCCGTCAGCCACCCCCTGCTGGCCGAGGAATGCGCCCAGTGCAGCACCTCGCCGGCGACCGGAGACTCCCCCGGCAGCACGTTGTGCAGCACCTTCCCGATGGACGCGCTCAGGCCGACGGAAAATCGGCTTGCCAGCGCGATCGCGAGCCCGACGAAGGGCACTAGAGACAGAGCGAGGAAGAAGGCCACTTCGGCCGCGGCGCTATCCAGCTTGACCAGCCTCGCGATCTCGGCCTTAGGCTTGGTGCTGGTCGAATCCATGGCAACCTCATCGACAGGCAACGCCGCCACTGTAGCTCAGGGATACGGCTGGTCCCTCATCGCTCTCTGCCGTTTCACATCTCAACTCGACCGCAACAAACGATTGGAAGGCGGCCTGTCGACGCGGGATGATCACAGCATGGATCGTGACTCTCGAATCTGAAAGGACAAATACATGGGAACCATAGTCATCGTGCTGCTCGTTGTCTTTCTTCTCGGTGGTGGCGGATACTGGTACCGCGGCAGACGTGCCTGAACCGGCCGTGCGGAGTCGAAGCGGGGGGTCATCCGAGAAGGCGCGCGGGGCGCCCATTTTCGGCAAATGGCCAGCGATACCCGTGAACTGAGCTGAGCTGGAAATCAAAGCGACTGGGTCCGCCACCGCGCGGATATGATGTGCACCGCAGGCAGAACGATGCAGCGAGATGTTGCCCTGTGGATCGATCACCGGCAGGCCGTGATTGCGGCCGTCGCCGGGGACACCGAAGACCTCACACGCATCGTGTCGGGTCTCGAGAAGCACGTCCGTTTTTCGTCGCGCCAGGATGGCGCAGAAGATTCCCGGGATAAACGCTTCGAGGGGCATCTCAACCAGTACTACGACAAGGTCATCGCGGCAATCCGCGACGCCAGGTCCATCCTGATCCTGGGTCCCGGCGAAGCCAGGCACGAGGTCGAAAAGCGCCTCCGGGATGCCGGGCTCGGCAAGAACATCGCTGCCGTGGAAACGGCCGACAAGATGACGGACCATCAGATCGCGGCGGTCGCCCGACAGCGGTTCCAGGAATAGAAGAGCCCGCCGGTCGTGAGGAAGGGGTCGTTCGAGGCCCATCCCCGTCGGCCACGCGGAGCGACACCGCACCGGACGCATCGGCTGGCTGCGCGCGGCGGTGCTGGGCGCCAACGACGGCATCGTCTCCACGGCCAGTCTCGTGCTCGGTGTCGCCGCCGCGCATGCGACCCACGGCAACATCCTGGTCGCCGGCGTCGCCGGTCTCGTGGCCGGGTCCATGTCGATGGCTGCCGGCGAGTACGTGTCGGTCCACTCGCAGGCGGACAGCGAGCAGGCCGCGCTGGAGCTCGAACGGGCGGAGCTCGAGGCGGACGACAAGGGCGAGCGCAAAGAGCTGACGGCGATCTACGTCGGCCGCGGCCTCGATCCGTCGCTCGCGAAGCAGGTCGCCGATCAGCTGATGGCCCACGACGCCCTCGGCGCGCATGCCCGCGACGAGCTCGGCATTTCCGACACCTTCCGCGCGCGCCCGATTCAGGCGGCTCTGGCGTCGGCGGGAAGCTTCGCGGTGGGGGCCGTCTTGCCCCTCCTGGTCGCCATCGTGGCCCCGGCGGCCGGATTGATCGCTCTCGTTTCGGGGACGTCGCTCCTGTTCCTCGCGCTTCTCGGCGGCGTGGCGGCGCGCGTCGGCGGAGCCGGAGTGTGGAAGGGCGCCATCCGCGTCACGTTCTGGGGCGCCCTGGCCATGGCGCTGACCGCAGGCGTCGGGGCCCTGTTTGGAACGGTTGGCTGAGTCGCCGGGAGGCCGGCGCGGTGAAGGGCCACCGCGCCGGCGGGAGCGAGTGCAGGCAGGCCCCGGACTCAGCCGACGCGCCGTCCCTGGACCAGCTGGATCACGAGGACGATGACCGCGATCACCAGAAGGACATGGACGAAGCCCGACATCGTGTAGCCCGTAACGAGACCCAACGCCCAGAGCACCAGGAGGATGACGAAGATTGTCCACAGCATGATGCCTCCTTTGAGATCTGTTCGGCCGATACGAGTTGCCGTTTCCTTGGATGGCGACGAGTTCATACTCGTCGGTGAGCGCGTGTTACCGCCGCGTTGGTGACGTTGGCTCGATCACGTTCCCGCTTCCTCTTCGCATTCTTTCTCGCATCCTTTGCCCTGACCGCTGTTGACGGCCTGATCCAATCGAATCCACTCCCCGTGCGAGAGGCCCGCACGCCATGCCGTCGCCTCTAGAGGCGCCCCGCCAGCATGAGAACGAGGACGACGGCGAGGATGACTCCCAGCGCTCCGCTGGGCCGGTATCCCCAGTTCCGGCTATGGGGCCACGCGGGAAGGGCACCGAGGAGCAGGAGAAGAAGGACGACCAGAACGATGACACCCATGACGCAGCCTCCTTGTCCGAATCGCGAGGGAGCGCGGCGGCCATCCTGCGGACACCGAGCGGCCGGCCCCCGAGACTCGGGTGACACGCCATCATCCTGACTGGGACGCCGCGGCGTCCAATCGTTGCTTCGGCCGGACTCGAGACTTCAAAACGATCGAGGCAATATCCCCATCCCCTCCCGAGCGGGCCGCGAGCCGGATTGATCGGCGCCACCTCTGGAATCGAGCGCAAAGAACGATTGGACGGTGCGGCCGTGACTCGGACATCCTGAGGCCGGTGAGCGGCGTCTTCGAGCTCGGGGCTGTCCGAGACGGATGTCACCCAACTTCGCTGAAAACCGTGGGAGATTGTGAAATGTCCGCCGAAAAAGTTCCCCAGCGCCGACACGCCGAGGGCGGCCTCGAGCCGCTCGAGCCTCCTGGGATGTCTCGCGGTGATCTCTTCCCCGGCTCCGGGAAAGCGGAGGATGGGGAGACGCTGATGCGTCGCCTGCGAACGCGATGCAATGAGTTCATCGCCTCGTGGTCTCGTCCGCCGCGGACGGACGAGGCGCACCGGAGACAGGACATGAGTTGGACATGTCCCCTCTGCCGCGCTCGGCACGAGACGGTCATCGATCCCGGTGCCGAGCCCGGGGAGATCGTCGACGTGGCCTGCAAGGGCTGCGGGACCCAACACGAGGCCTCCGTGTTTTTCCCGCTCCGGCGGCCCGGCAAGGTGCGGATGACCGTCGGCGTCGTCTGGCTCTGACGGCCTCGCGACGGGGCTCGGCCCCAGGACGAGGCCCACGCGCGTTTCGTCGCCTCGACCACCATCGAGGGCTCATCGGTTCGGCGTCTGGAACCGAACGTAACTAACGATTGGACTCCGGCGCCGGGGCGGCGAATCATGGCGACGCCTCGACCTTCTTTGGACGACAAAGAGTCGTCCGCCAGAGATTAAGGAGCACAGGGATGAAAGCCTCGAAACGAATCCTTGCCGTGCTGGCAATGGGCCTGGCGTCTAGCCTCGCTCTGGGTCAGAACGCCGACAAGAACGGTGCCGGACCGACCCGGAACGATTACCGCCTTCGGGTCGTCGAGCCCGCGGAGGGCGCGATCATTGCGGGAACCCGTGTGCAGGTCACGGTGAACCTCGAGATACCGGGGCAGCCGGCCGACGAACGCAAGGACGGGAACACCATGCCGCAGCCCAACGTCGTCGTGTTCCTGGACGACGAGCGCCGGGGTGATCTCAGGGATCTGGACAACGTGCTGACGCTCGACGACGTGAAGCCCGGAAGACACCGCATCACTCTTCTGGCGATGAACAAGGCCGGCGAGGTCATCGACCGCAAGGTGATCGGCTTCGAGTCGACTCCGGCGAACGGCTCGGCGGTGGCGCCGGTGGCGCAGCCCGCGGTGACCGATGCCCGCCTCCCGGCGATGCCGACCGAGTCCATGGCCACGCCAAGGACGGAGCCGGCGGTCCAATCGCCCGAGCCGTCCCGTCCAGCGACGGCTCCGCCGCGAGTCATTCGTTCCCGAAGACCGGCACCAGCTATCCCCTCGCCGCGGGGGCGGGGCTCGTTCTCGTCATGACAGGCATCGTCCTTCGCCGGCGGGCCTAGACCCCCGGCGGACGGTGGCACCGATGGTGGATCCCGCTCCCGAGATGGCGACCTCCAGGGCGAGCCAGGGGAGTCGGGGTCTTCTGTCGGCGGCGATGATCGCGGTCGGCGCAAGTCTTCTGGTCGCCGCGACGGCTCATTACGGCACCGGGATCGCTGCTCAGCGGCGAGCTTCGCTTTCGCATCCACAACTCTCCCACTCCGATCGGGCGAGGGAGGGGGATCTGATCGCGCGCATCCAGATTCCTTCCATCGATCTCGACGACGCCGTGTTCGAGGGGGTTTCCGACGCCGTGCTCCGCAAGGGGCCCGGGCACATGCCGGAGACGGCCCCGCCGGGGCCGACGACGCGCTATAACAATTGCGTTCTCGCCGGGCACCGCGACTCCTTCTTTCGCCGCCTCGGCCAGGTCCGCAACGGCGACGACATCCTGCTCCACGTCGAGAACAGGATCGACCGGTATCGCGTCGTCGATCGCCGCATCGTCGGGCCCGAGGAAATGGAGCTGGCAGGGCCGACTCGAGAGCGGCGACTGACCCTCGTGACCTGCTACCCGTTCACCTGGGTCGGGGCCGCCCCCTTTCGCCTCGTCGTTCTCGCGGAGCGCGTCGGCGGCGAATCCGGCGTCCGTTAGACGGTAGAGACGTTCGGGCCATCGACGGCAGACCACAGTCTGTTCGCGCCGGCCGCCACCGATGGAGATCGGCGAGACACTGCGGCACCCAAAATGATCGGTGCCGAGTGGGGAATCGAGCGGAAACAACTATTGGACTGCGCCCGGTCGGTCCGACATGCTGGCCATGATCGTGAGGCACAAGAACCTTGCGAGGCGGCATCGTGGCGTCGCACGGTGTCGATCGAAGGCCCGCCGCATTCCCGGGAGATTTCCGAATGGCGACCTACACGCTTCCCGAACTTCAATACGACTACAGCGCTCTGGAGCCCCACATCTCCGGAAAGATCATGGAGCTCCACCATCACAAGCACCACGCGGGATACGTAAAGGGAGCGAACGCCGCCCTCGATCGCCTCGCCGAGGCGCGCGACAAGGACCAGTTCGACGACATCGCCTCTCTCGAGAGTGCGCTCGCGTTCAACTTGTCGGGCCACGTCCTCCACTCCATGTTCTGGAACAACATGGCCCCGAAGGCGGGCGGGCGGCCGCAGGGCGAGCTGGCGGCCGTGGTCCAGCAGGAATTCGGCAGTTTCGAGAAGCTTCAGAAGCAGATCAACGCCGTCGCCGCAAGCATCATGGGTTCCGGCTGGGCGGCGCTCGTCTGGGAGCCTCTCGGCAGGAAGCTTATCGTCACGCAGATCTACGACCACCAGTCCAACCTGGCGCAGGCCGGCACTCCTTTGCTCGTGCTCGACGCATGGGAGCACGCGTTCTACCTGCAGTATCAGAACCGCAAGACCGAATTCTTCGACGCGGTGTGGAACGTGTGGAACTGGGAGGACGTCGCCGAGCGCTTTCAGGCGGCGTGCCGGGTCGACGTGGAGCTCGCTCGTGCCGGCGCCGGCGCCGGCGTCGGGGTCGACTAGCGCGCTCACGCCACCGTAGTCGCCGATGCCCTTCGACCTTCTGTCTTCGCTCACGCGCCTGGAGCGCCATCTTCGGAAAAAGCTGTCGCCGCGGACCCGCCACCCGCTCCGACTGCTCGTCTTGCTCGTCCTCGCCCCGATCCTGGCGCTCGCCACTTACGTCGGGGCGGCCCGCTGGTTTCTTTCGGGCCCCAGGCTTCGAGCCCTGATCAACACGAATCCCGAGTCGCTCACACTCGACTATGACGAGGCGAGGTCGTTCTGGCCGGGCCGGGTGGCCATCCGGAATCTCCGCATCCGAGGCAGCGATCACAACGTCCAGTGGATCCTCCGGCTGGCCGAGGCGCGCGTGGACTATTCGGTTCTCTCGCTCGCGAAGAGGACATTTCGAGCCGAGCGCGTCCGAGGAACCGGCCTCTCTTTCTTCGTCCGCAACAAGCTCGAAGCCGGCGAGGCGAAGAACGCGGACCTGTCCGTGCTGCCGCCGATTCCCGGCTTCGCCGATCCGCCGCTGCGGTCACCGGCGGCGCAGGGGCCGGAGGTCGCGGGCAATCCGTGGCGCATCGAGGTCCGCGGAATCGGGATCGACCACTTCGACGAAATTTGGTTCGACGCCTGCCATTACCGGGGGGCCGCGCGCCTCGACGGGGCATTCTTCCTGCGGCCGGGCCTCATGGTCTGGATCGGCCCCGCGCGTGTTTCCGTCGAGAGCGGCGCCGTGCAGATCGGCCAGGCGCCTGTCGGCGTTTCCATATCGGGGAGCATCGAGGGCGCCTTCGAGCCGTTCGAGCCGCCGAAGGTGCACGGCAGCGAGGTCTGGCAAAAGATGTCGGGAGCGGTGAGGCTCGACGCGCGCTTCGACCGGCTCGAGTCGCTCGGGCATCTCTTTTCCTCCGGAGGCGCGCGGCTCGAAGAGGGAGCGGGCAAGGCGACGATCCAGGCAGGCATCGAGCGGGGAATCGCGAAGGGCGAGGTCCGACTCGCGGTTCACGACGGGTCGGTGCGTCTGGAGAAACTCGCGCTCCGAGGCGACGCCGAACTGCGCCTGCGCATTCCCGCGTGGAATCTCATGAACGGCCCCCTCGAGATCTCGGGCAGCCGGGTCGCTTTCTCGAACGTCCGCGCCTCCGGCTCGGACGATTCGCGGCACTGGTGGGGCCGGTTCGACATACCGTCGGGGAAGATCGACTCGACCACGACCATGCACATCGACGGCAAGACACGAGATGCGCGGCCGCTGCTCGCGCTGCTGGCGGCCGACCTCCCGGCCTGGACTCGGGGTCTCGTGGACCTCGACGAGTTCTCCGTGACGGGCACCGTGTCCCTCGGCCGCTCGCTCACTCGCGTCGAACAACTCGACGCCATGGGCGGCAACTATCACATCCAGGGTCACTACCTCCGCGACAAGACGACCCGGGCCGGTGCCTTCCTGATCGAGTCCGGGGGCTTGAGCGTCGGGCTCGAGTTGCAACCCGCCGCCACGAAGCTCAGGCTCCTCGGCGCGAAGAACTGGTACGAGGAACAGCGGGACGCACGCGGTGACGGTCCGAAAACGGTGGAGAATGACAGGAGCGCCGCCATCGCCGGGGAAGCGATCCGTCCACAAGCTCGCGTCCGGCGTAAGACGGTTCCGGTCTCTGTCGGACACACGCCCTGATGCCGGACATAGCCGCTCGATTTCACTTCGCGCGATACATTCGTCAACAAGGATCGCGCCATCGGCATCAGTCTTTGGGAAGATCGCAAGAACGCCGAGGCCTATCAGTCTTCGACGTATCCCAAGGTCGTCGAGACCCTTCAGCCGCTGCTCGTCGGAACCCCGAAGCTCGAAACCTACGACGTCAGTGTGACGACTCTCCAGTTCGTCACGGCCTGATTCAGAGATTCGGCGCGGCGACGCGCCGGTGGTTCAGAGGCCCCGAAAGGGGCCTCTTGTTTTTCCTCGACCCTCATGCACAGGCCCGATGGCCAAAGGGACTGTGGGTCGATGTGTGATAGCGTCTTGATTCCGACTCCTCCGAACGGACCGACTCCCCAAGACAATCGAGTGGCCCCGCCGCCGGTCTCGGCGAAGAAAGTGGGGTATGGACCATGGGTATCGCGTTCAAGCGATCGAACTGCGCAATCTGCGGACGGCCGATGGGATCCGATGTCCTCAGAGATGGAAACAGGAGCTGCGGGGCGTGTGCGGCCACCGCGCGGCGGCGTGCCGGAACGGTGCTTCGCCACTGGACTACGGACAGCTTGGTCTTCAGGGGGAAGGCGGCCGCCACGACACGCGGAATGGGCGACTGGGGTCTGGCGGATGGCCGACAGCGTAACCTCATCGCATCCAAGTTGAAGTCGCTATCGAGCGGGATCGGTGCACTGTGAAGTCCCTCCTCCGAGGCTGGAACTGCCGGAACTGTGGACGGCATAACAAGACTCTGGTGGCGCAAGACGGGATCGCAAAGTGCGAGTACTGTACGGACGTGGCCGAAGTTCGGCCTCTCTACCCGTTGGCTCGGAAACTGTTTCGTTTCGCCTCCAACCTGCTTTCGTCTATTACGAGCGGATCGAGCTGCGTTCGCTGGCGACCGGTCCTGGCGCCCGCCAGGGCGTGGAGGCCGGGTCGCTGAAGTCACGGCTTCGCTGATTCGGCGCTCGGTCTCGACGTAACAAACGATTGGATCCTCGACGGAAGAAGCCGGATCATGACTCCTCCGTCGACCACATCAGTCTGTCGGAGTTCCCGAGGCCATCGGGAACGCGTGCGGGCCTATTTCGGTCCGCTCTTTGAAAGGTTGAGCATCATGAAGAGAATCATGGGAACGGCCGTGGGCCTCTGCCTGCTGGCCGCATCACAGGCCATCGCTCAGACGCCGGAAAAGCAGGCCGTCGAGACGACGACGACCTTGCAGACGCTTCCCGGGGCGACTCTGAAGTCCGAGACGCAATCCGTGTTGGGGACGGTCAAGGAGTACGAGGCCGGCAAGACGATCCAGCTTTCGGGTCCGGGCGAGAAGTCTTACTCATTCGACCTTCGCGGTGACGCCAAAGTCGAAGGAACCATCGTCGTCGGCCAGACGGCGACGGTGACTTACACGAAGGGAACCGACGGCAAGGAAACGGTCGTCGCGGTCTCCGAGGCCACGGCCAACGCGGCGACGGCGGCCGATGCTCCGAAAATGCATTCGGAGACGGTAACGAAGAGCAGCGGCCCGACGGCGAGCACGAAGACGACGACGGAAACGGTCGTCGGAATCGTCAAAGAGTACGAGCTTGGCAAATCGATCAAGGTGACGGGGCCCAAGAACAAGGACTACAGCTTCGATCTGACCGACATGGCGAGTCTGAAGAAGGCCGTGACCGTTGGCGAGCGCGTCAAGGTCACCTTCACGAAGTCCGACGGCGGAGACAAGGTCACGACGATCGTGGCGTATCCGACCAAGGCTTGACGAGCGGCATCATGAAGAAGCTGCTTACGCTTGGCTCCCTGCTCGCGGTGGGAATCGTGGGGCTATCGTTGGGTTGCCAGAAGAAGGAAACAACGACCACCACGGAAACGACGAGCAGTCGAGAGGCGCCCGCGCCTTCGGGGACGCCTCAGACGACGACGTCCACGACGACGACCACCGTGGATGCCGCGGCTCCCACGCCCCTTCCAAAGTAATTCCCTTACCAGTCCATCGCGACGCATTCGCGCCGGGAGCCATCATCTCCCGGCGCTTTTTTTGGGGCCGCGACCCGTCCGCCGGGCCCTGCCCCGAACGGTTCGAGGCTTCGATGAGGCGGTCGTCGCTTTCCCGGTTTCGGCCGCGGCGTCCGGCCCTCGGCGAGGAGTGAGCCGGACTTCCTGGAGGAACGACGCCAGCAGCGGCGAGGGGTCGTCCCGCCGGTAGATCACCCCGGATTCGGTGAAGACTCCGTTGCCCTCGATGGGGCGGAAGACGACCCCCGGCATCGCCTGGTGCTGGATCGCCGGGTCGACGAGGGCGATCGTCAAACCCGCCGCGACCATGCCCAGCACGGTTTCGGTCGAGGGAAGGCCGCCCTCCATCGTGATCGGCGGGCCGAATCCGGCTCGCTGAAAAATCGCGAGCAACTGGTCGTACGAGCCCGGCGACAGGTGCCGGGGCCAGAGCGTGTAGGCTTCCTTGGACAGCTCCCGCAGTCCGATCCTGTTCCGGCGAGCCATGGGATGGTGTTGAGAGAGCGCGACCACGAGTCTCTCGCGCCCGGTGGCTTCGCTGACCATGCCGTCCGCCTCGATCGGAAGTCCCACGAATCCGATGTCGATGAGACCCCCGCGCAGCGCCGTGATCTGGGCCTCGGGCGTGAGGTTCTGAAAAAGGACGTCGACCGAAGAAGCGTTCTCCCGGAATAGCCGCAGGGCCCTGCCCAGGAACACCCAGTCCGTTTCCGGGGAAATTCCGATCACGATTTTCCGGGACTCTTCGCGCGCCGTTTCTCTGGCCAACCCGGCCGCGCGCTCGGCGGCGGCCAGAATGCCGCGCGCCTCCTGGAGAAAACGCTTCCCGGCCGGAGTGAGCTCGACGTGCCGTTTGACCCGCCGCAGCAGGTCGACCTTGAGCTCTTTTTCGAGATTTCGGATCTGTTGACTCAGCGACGATTGCGACGTGTTCAGGCGGGTCGCCGCCCGGCCGAAGTGGAGTTCTTCGGCGACCCCGACGAAATATCGAAGATGACGAAGCTCCAATCAAGACCTCTCTGATCGTTGGTTGCTTCGAATTCTATCGGAACAAACGATTGGACCGGCGCCTGCCAGGCCCTCATGCTCGTTCTTCCGGGATCTCCAAGCCCGCCGAGTCAAAGCTCTGGGCGGCGTTAGATCGAAATTCAGCCTCTGACCCCGGTGAAGGGTTCCAATGACGAAAAAGGGTCGAGCCCGCAACCTCGAGGCCCCGGTCTCCTCGAAGGACCACGTCCGGGGATCCCCGTTGGCCAAGGTCACTCTCGTCGGCTACGGAGACTTCACGTGTCCGGACTGCGCGAATTCGTATCGAGCCGTCAAGAAGATCCAGGCGGAGATGGGCTCCCGACTCCGCTACGTCTTTCGCAGCTTCCCTCGAGACCCGCTCGACGAAAAGTCCGAGGGCTTCGCCGAAGCCGCGGAGTCCGCGGGGGCCCAGGGAAAGTTCTGGGAGATCCACGACCGGATGTTCGAGAACCAGGGTGCGTCGAGCCAGCTTCAGTTGGAAAAGCACGCCAGGGCCGTCGGCCTGGATGCCCGTCAGTTTCGACGTGACATGCGGGGACACGTTCACCTGGCAAGGGTTCGCGTGGTGCGAGAAGAGGGCGTTCGGAACGGCGTCGCCGAGGTCCCAACTTTCTTCATCAATTCCTTGGAACACGAGAGTGCCTTCGGTCTGGCCACCTTGCTCCCGGCAGTTCAGGCTGCGGCGGGCGGCGCGTGTTGAGGAGAGTTCCTCGATCGCCGCGCCTGCGCAACGGCCTGTTTCCTCGAGAACCCGCGGGAGCGAGTCTTGCACCTCGAGTTTTCGGACGAACCTTTCTGCAACTCGGAGGAAGCATGGACGAAGCTCGCAATCACGAAGGGTCGAGCGAAGAGGCGAAGCAACCGAATCCCCGAGATGCTCAAGGGTTCAAAGAGAATCCGGCGCCTCAGGGACTGAAAACGCCGCCTCCTCTCGAGGAAGGCGAGGACTCAGGCGAGTGGACTCGGGGCGGCGGTTCCGACCCGAATGCGGATGGAGGAGCAGCTCAGCGGAAACTTTCAACGAGGTGACTGCGGCGGTGGCCCCTTCAATCGCTTCGAGGTCTCAACACCAGCGAAACAAACGATTGGATCTGCTCTCGCCGGCGACCCATGATCGAGATGGCCTCCCGGAGCTGGGCCGCACACAAGACCGGTGAAGCAGTCAATCCAACGCCGAAAACGATCTAAAGGCATTAGAGACAGAATGGAATGAAGTGTTCACTTGGGGTTGGTCATCCTCTGTGACCGGCCCCAAGGCCTCTCACGCGGCTTTCCGCAAGCAAGAAGGTACCCTCATGAGCAGCCAGGCAGTGCACGCGATCACGGGTCGGACTCTTCGCCACTGGACCATCGACAGCCGGGAGTTTGTCGGGGGATCACAACAGCCGGCTCCAGCTCTGCCCTATTCGGAACCGCCCGACGGCGGCCAGGTTCATCTCCTCGCGTCGAAACTCGCCCGGTTCAAATCCGATCTCGCGCGCCGCCCCAACTGAAGTCTCGTCACTGCGGGTCCGAGGCAACCGCTCCTCGGACTTTCGCGACGCTTCTGGCGTGAAGCCGCCGGTGCCGTTCCCTGGCATCTTCTTTCAATCACTCCGGCGTCTCAACACTACCGTAACAAACGATTGGATTTGCCTGAGCCGCGGTCCCATGATCGATCCGGCTGACTTCGGAGTTTGCTCAGTCTTACCTCGAGGGAGAACGAAGATGAAGAGATTCGCCATACGAACCCTGCTCGTCATCACGGCAGTGATCGCCTTTGCCGCCCAGGCGGCGCGGGCGCAGGTCGACGTGAACGTGTCGATCGGAGGGTTCTACGACGAGCTGGCCCCGTACGGCCGGTGGGTCGACTGCAACTACGGTCAGTGCTGGGTGCCGGGACAGGTGGCGGCGGACTGGCAGCCGTACAGCAACGGCCAGTGGATCTACACGGAATACGGATGGACGTGGGTGTCCAATGACCCGTGGGGTGGCAACCCTTACCACTACGGGACCTGGGCCTCGATTCCGGGCTACGGCTGGTCGTGGGTGCCCGGCACCGTCTGGGCGCCGGCGTGGGTGACCTGGAGCTACAGCAACAACTACGTCGGCTGGGCGCCCCTGCCGCCCACCGTCGTTTTCGGCTCTGCGGGTTATTCGGGGAGTCCCATCGTCGTGAGCCAGACGCAGTACGTCTTCGTGCCCACGAACCGCTTCGTTGGCAACAACGTGACCGCCGTTCGCCTTCCGGCGCGGCAGAGCGCTCAGATTTTCCGGGAGACCAGACCCGTGACGGGATTTGCGGTGTCGGGTGGCATCGTCCGCAATACGGCCCTTCCGATGGCGACGATCGAGCGCGCTTCCGGCGCCAGGATCGAGACCCGACAGATCCAGACCGCCGGAACGGCGCCGCGCCCGGTGTCGGCCGGCACCGCCCGGTTGGCCGTCGTGGCTCCCGCGCGCGAGGTGAAGGCCGCCGTGGCCGCCCGGCCGCAGACTCGTGCCCTCGAGTCTTCGAAGGAGCAGAAGCACGCCGAGGCGCCGGCCAACCGTCAGCCCGGGAACGCGAAGGCTTCCAAAACGTCTTCCGACGCGCTGGCCATGGAATCCCATCGCCAGCCGGCAAAACCGACTTCGAAGCCCAGGCCGCCGTCGGTGAACGAGCAACCGGTCGACAAGTCGCATCACCAGCCGGACGAGGCGCCTGCGGCGCGCCAACAGGCGCCGCCGCCCAGGCCCGAGGCGGGTCAGCCGGCCGAACAGACCTCGAAGCCGAGGCCGGAGGCGGCGAAGGAGAAACCGGTCGAGAAATCGCCGGCCCAGCATGCCCCGAAGCCCACGTCGCACTCCGGGAAACCCGACGAGAAGGACAAGAAGCCTGAAGGAGGAAACCCCTGACGAGGGAACGCTCAGCGGGCATCCGCTCGATGCCCGTCTCTGAGGAAGCCGCAGACACGGCGGCACCGCGTTCTCTCGTCCGAGCAACGGCTCAGGTCGCGGTGGTCCTGATCGGCATGGCGCTCGGGCTGTGGGCCCTGTACCGTCTCAGAGGCCTCCTCCTCCTGCTGGTCCTGGCGGTGTTCTTCGCCTATCTGGTCGCGCCTCTGGTTCGCATGCTGCGCCGACCGCTCGCCGCGCGGTGGCGCCGCTTCGTGCTTCCGCTGCCGCTGGCAATCGGCGTGATCTACGCGGCGATCTCCGGCGCGCTCGCGGCTTCCGTCGTCCTGCTTCTTCCGGTCCTGAATCGGGAGATCGCCGAGCTCGCCAAAGAGACCCCGGGCTACCTCGCGCGGGCTCAGGACCAGTGGCGTCTCTGGCAAGCGGGCTATCAACTCCGGGTGCTTCCCGGAGAGTTGCGCCAGGTTGTCGATCGAGCGCTGCAACAGGGAGCGAACGCCGGCGAAACGTACGTGACGGCCGACCTGCTTCCGCGAATTGGAGGCTGGCTGACGTACCTGCCCTGGCTCCTGCTCGTACCGATTCTGGCGTTTTTCCTTCTCAAGGACGCGCGGCTTCTACGGGATCTTGCCTTGCGGATTCTGCCCGGGAAGGGCTCGCGATCGCGCGGGGTCGACTTTCTCGATGAGCTCAACGAAACGCTGGCGGCGTACATTCGGGCCCAGGTCACGGCATGTCTGCTCATCGGAGTGGTCTGCACGATCGGATTCGTCGCCATCGGCATCCCCTACGCGATAGTGCTCGGGGTCGCGGCCGGTCTGCTCGAATTCATTCCTCTGGCTGGCCCGCTGACAGTCGGCCTCGTGGCCACGAGCTTCGCGGCATTCCACTCGGTCGGACAGGCGCTGGCCGTTCTCATTTTTCTCGTCGTGCTGAGGGCCGCGCAGGACTACGTCGTGTACCCGAAGATCGTCGGCAGAGGCGTTCACCTCCATCCTCTCGCCATCATCCTCGCCATCCTGTGCGGAGCGGAGCTCGGGGGCCTCGTCGGGATCTTCCTCGCGATACCGGCCATCGTCGTCCTGACGGTGACTTACCGGCACTACCGGGAGCATCGGGCCGCCGCTCTCGCGGCCCGGCATAGAGCGGACTCCGCGTCGCGCACTCGATCCATTTTTCAAACGTCTGAAGTCCATCGAATCAAACGATCAATCGCGGCCGAGTATTGGCCATATTCTCGGCTTAGATGTCACAGGTGGATTCTCCGGGACAGCCTCATCTTTCTCGTGCGCGGGACTCGTTCGGCGATGCCAGTCCGTTGACCCGAAGGGGCCGATCCTTCGGCCGCCGCCGCGAAGACGAGGTCGATCCGGCAGCCCTCCTCGTCGCGGGCGAAATCGTTCGACGCGAAGTTGCGGACACGATATTGGCGCAGCAGGACCGGATGATCGGCATCTTCGGTCATGACCTCCGAGGTCTTCTCAACGCCCTGAGCCTCCACACGGAGCTCTTCCTCCGGCGGGACGGAGAGAAGGCCGTCGAAAGCGCTCGGAGCGTCCGGCTCGCCGTCAGCCGCATGGACGGGCTGATCACGAGTCTGCTCGATTACGTGAGACTCAAGGCCCGCAAGCTGGAGATCGTCCCCCGGGCAGTCGACGCCGCAAAACTCCTCCGGGAGGCCGTCGAGATCTTCCGCCCGCTCGCCACAGCCAAATCGCTCACCCTGACTCTCGCCATTCCCGGCGTCCCTCTCCGGGTGAGGGCCGACCAGGATCGGATGTTTCAGGTGCTTTCGAATCTTCTTTCCAACGCCATCAAGTTCAGCTCGGTGAAGGGCGGCATCACCGTCCAGGCGACGAGGTTCGGCCACGACCTCGAGATTGCCGTGAGGGACGAAGGGCCCGGAATCGCCGAACGCGACCTGGATCGGGTGTTCGAGGGCTTCTGTCAGCTCCATGAGTCGGACGCCCGCGGCCTGGGGCTAGGGCTCTATATCTCCCGGGCGATCATCGAGGCGCACGGCGGAAGAATCTGGGCGACGAGCCGCCCGGGAGCGGGGAGCACCTTCTCCTTCACGATTCCCCGATCGCCCTCGGCGGGAGCGCCCGCACGGTCGCGGGACAGAGCCGCCCGCACTGCGATGCGTGACGCGAGCGCCGCCCTCCATCGCTCGCGGGCCTCAACTCGAACGAAACAAACGATTGGACGCAGCGCCGCCGCGGCCGCCATGATGATGGTCCGGCGATGCGCGCTCGGGCCCTGCGGATGTCGGAAACATCGGGCCGAAAAAAACCGCACGCCGGGCCTGGATGGTCACACGGTGAAAAGCACACGAAAAACTCGACGGCTCGCGCGAGAGGTATCCGCGAAGGACCATGCGCGCGGTTCGCCACTCGCGAAGACCACGCTAGTGGCTTACGGGGACTCGGGTGAGCCTTGAAGGTCGAAGACGAGATCCCAATGGGGTCACGAAGAACGCGCCAAGGCGCACAGGAGGAGGCTCTCATGTTGTTGACGATCGGAATCATCTTGCTGGTTCTCTGGGCTCTGGGTCTGTTTGCGTTTCATGTCACGACGGGCTTCATTCACGTACTCGTCGTTCTGGCGATCATCGCCGTCCTGGTGCACTTCTTGAGAGGGGACCGACTCGCCGCATGATCGGCTGCCATCGCGTCTCATTGGCGTTTCCGATCGACCGGGATGTCCCGGTCGAAGGAACCGCTCCGAAAGATCAGAGACCCTGAATCGTCGCACTCGAGGACTCCTGACCGTCGCCGCGTCTCTCACCCTCGCTCTGCTGGTCGCCGGCTGCTCGACGACCCAGAGTGCGGGCAGCCAGATCGACGATACGAGCATTCATGCCGCCGTCTCGGCGAAGCTCACGGGAGAGCGCTTTTCGAATCTCGTGAACATCGACATCAACGTGACCCACGGCGTGGTGACGCTGGCGGGAGAAGTCCCGAACGCTCAGGTCAAGGCGGACGCGCAGAGCGAGGCCGGCAAGGTCTCCGGTGTGGTCCGGGTGATCGACAATCTCCAGGTCAAGTCGCCTCCGGCTGCCCTGACCTTCTCCGTTTCGTTCTTCCAACGCCGAGCCGTCAAACAGCTCGGCTTTTTTTGTCCGCACTCGCCAGCCCGATGCGGTGGCACCGGGCGATGCGGAAAGCGAGTCGCCAGAGTCGAGGGCCACCATTCGAAAGCGAAGGCGGCCCACCAGACGACAACGGGCTTGTCGCCCGCCGGGCGGCCTCACGGAAATACGAAAGAACGCCACTCACGTCTTGTGTCGGGCATGGCGCGGGAGTCTGATAGGCGTCGCAATGACGGAGCGGGGGCGCAGGCAACCACGCGAGACGCCTTTGGTGGGTTTCTGGGATCGGCCGCTGGGCGACCTGCTCCGGACTGCTGCAGGCAACTCCGGCCGGGTTGACTGTCCGACGAGGCGAAGCGAGCGATTGCGTCTCTATGGCCCCAACAGCCTCGTGCAGGAGTCGCGCTTCGCAGCGCTCTTCGAGTCTTCTTCGCTTCTTCGCCAATCCGCTCGTCATCATCCTTCTCGTGGCCAGCGGCATATCTCTCGCGCTGGGTGACCCGATCGGCGGGCTGATCATCATCGCCATCGTCCTGCTCAGCGTGCTGCTGAACTTCTTCATGGAGTTCCAGGCCCGGCACGCGGTGGAGGAGATCCGCAAGCAGGTTGCCACCACCGCCGCCGTCCTGCGCGACGGACGGGAACAGGAGCTGCCGATCGCCGAGCTGGTCCCGGGGGATGTCGTCCGGCTCAATGCTGGAGACCTGGTGCCGGCGGACGCCCGCCTGCTGGAGGTCAAGGACCTGCACGTGCGCGAGTCGGCGCTCACCGGAGAGTCGCTGCCGGTCGAGAAGGCGGCGGCTGATCTTCCGGCGGGAAAGCACGGCGATCGCCGACGCGAGCAACAGTGTCTTCCTGGGCACCGCCGTTCAGACGGGGATCGGCACCGCGGTCATCGTCTGCACCGGGCAGAGACACCGCCTTCGGCGACGATTGCCCAGCGGCTGGCGATGCGGCCGCCGGAGACCGAGTTCGGCCGCGGCATACGCCACTTCGGGCTGATGATCACGCGGGTGATCATGGTGCTCGTTCTTTTCGTCCTGCTGGTCAACATCGTTCTCCATCGCCCGCTGCTGGAGTCGTTCCTCTTCTCCGTCGCGCTTGCCGTCGGGATGACGCCGGAGATGATGCCGATGATCATCACGGTCACCCTGGCCCAGGGCGCGAGGCGGATGACCAGGAAGAAAGTTCTCGTCAAGCAGCTTGCGGCGATCGAGGACTTCGGCAGCATCGAGATCCTCTGCAGCGATAAGACGGGCACGCTCACCGAAGGCGAGATCGTGCTCGACCGCGCACGTGGATGTCCAGGGCAAGGACGACGAGAACGTCCTGCGGCTCATCTACCTGAACAGCTACTTTCGAGGCGGGCATCAAGAGCCCGCTGGATGACGCGGTCCTGAAGCACGAGCGCCCTCTCGATCGTCGGAGTACGAGAAGGTGGACGAGATCCCCTTCGACTTCAACCGCAAGCGCCTCTCGGTGGTGGTGCGGCACGGGGACGAGCGCCTCCTCATCACCAAGGGCGAGGCCGAGAGCGTCTTTGCCATCTGCCAGACCGTGAGCGTCGATGGCTCGCCGCAGCCGTTCGACGAACGCCGGCGGGCCGCAGGCGGCGGAGACCTTCCAGAAGCTGAGCGCCGACGGGTACCGCGCTCTCGGGGTCGCCGTGCTGAAGGTGGACGAGCAGGATGTCTACACGCGCGGCGGCCGAGCATGATATGACGCTGGCCGGGTTCGCGGCCTTCCTCGACCCGCCCAAGGAGGGAATTCGTCCCGGTTCTCGAGGCGCTGAAACAGAATGGCGTCTCGGTGGTCATCATGACCGGCGACAACCAGTATGTGACCGCAGAAGGTAGCCCGCGACGTCGGGCTGGCGGCAGACCGCATCGTCACCGGCAACGAGGTCGACACGCATGGACGATGCCGCGCTGGCCTACCAGGCGGAGAATGGCGCCATCTTCGCCCGCGTGTCTCCGGAACAGAAGAACCGGGTGATCCTCGCTCTCAAGGCACGCGGGCACGTCGTCGGGTACATGGGTGACGGCATCAATGACGCTCCGTCGCTGCACACCGCGGACGTCGGCATTTCCGTCGATGAATGGCGTGGAGGTGGCTAAGGACGCCGCGAAGATCATCCTGCTGGAGAAGGACCTTGCGGTCCTGAACGACGGGGTCATCGAGGGGCGGCGCTGCTTCGCCAACATCATGAAGTACATCATCATGGGCACGAGCTCGAACTTCGGCAACATGTTCAGCATGGCCGCGGCGTCGCTCTTTCTGCCGTTCCTGCCGATGCTGCCGACGCAGATCCTGCTGAATAACTTTCTCTATGACGTTTCGCAGATCAGCATCCCCAGCGACAATGTCGATCCCGCCCTGCTGCGCCGGCCCAAGCGATGGCAGATCGGGTTCATTCGCCAGTTCATGATGATCATCGGTCCGATCAGCTCGATCTACGATTTCCTCACCTTCGGGGTGCTGCTCTGGGTGTTCCATGCTTCCACGAACGCGCCGCTGTTCCACACCGGATGGTTCGTGGAATCGCTGGCGACGCAGACGCTCGTGGTGTTCGTGATCCGGACGGCGGGCAACCCGCTCAAGAGCCGTCCCAGCCGGCCGTTGCTGATCAGCGTGTCTGGTCGTCGTGGCGATCGCCGCGGTGCTGCCGTACACGCCTCTCGGGAGCCTGCTGCAGTTTACGTCCGCTACCCGCTGTCGTTGCTGGGCGCGATCGCGGTTCTCGCCGTGACCTATCTCCTGCTGGTGCAGGCCGTTAAGATCGTGGTTCTATCGCCGCCACGCGTTGCTCTAGCAGACTGCTGAATAAGGGTGTGAGATGGTGTTACCAGCGCCGCGGGGCCGGACGCGAGTAAGCGCGGCGACGGCAATGCCGCCGCATCGCCGAGTATCGATGACACCCTGCGTCCTGACGATCAACAGCGGCTCGTCGAGCATTCGGTTCGCCGTGTACGAGGCCGGCCGAGACGCCCCGGCGGCGCGCTCGATGGCAAGATCGATCGCATCGGTCTGAGCGGCACGAATCTGATCGGTCAATGATCCGACTGGAAAGCTGCCGCGTCCGCCGACGCATAGCCGCTGCCGACCACATTACGGCGACAGGCTTTCTTGCTGGACTGGCTGGAGGCGCAGCCGCTCTTCGCGTCGGTCAAAGCCGTTGGGCACCGCCTGGTGCACGGCATGAAGCACTCCGAACCGGAGCGGGTCACGCCGAAGCTGCTCGCGGAACTGCGCCGCATCACGCCGTTTGATCCCGAGCACCTGCCGAGCGAGATCGAGCTGATCGAGGCGATTCCGGCGGCGGCATCCGCGGCTGCCGCAGGTCGCGTGCTTCGACACCGCGTTTCACCGCACGATGCCGCGGGTCGCCAAGCTGCTGCCGATTCCGCGGCGCTACGCGGCGAAGGGCGTCGAGCGCTACGGCTTCCACGGCCTGTCGTACGCCTATCTGATGGAGGAACTCGGCCGCGCTCGATCCGGCGGCGGCGAAGGGCCGGGTGATCCTCGCGCATCTCGGCAACGGCGCCAGCCTGGCCGCCGTGCGCGATGGCAGGAGCATCGATACCAGCATGGGCTTCACGCCCGACGGCAGGCCTGGTGATGAGCACCCGCTCGGGCGACCTCGATCCCGGCCTGGTTTACTACCTGGCGCGCACCGAGCGGATGACCGCCGCGCAATTTCAGCGGATGGTGAACCACGAGTCCGGGCTGCTGGGCGTGTCCGAGATCAGCTCCGACATGCGCGACCTGCTCGCGCGCGAAGCCGAGGACGGCCGAGCCGCGGAGGCGGTGGCGCTGTTTTGCTACCAGGTGAAGAAATGGATTGGCGTCTTTCGCCGCGGCGCTCGGCGGCCTGGACACGCTCGTCTTCGCCGGCGGGCATCGGCGAAAACGCGCCGCGCATCCGGCAGCGAATCTGCGAGGGACTCGGCTTTCTCGGCGTCGACCTCGACCGGAGGCGCAATGCTCGGAACGCGGCGCCGTGATTTCACCGGACAGTGGCCGCGTCACGGTGCGGGTCATCCGCACGGACGAGGAGCTCATGATCGCGAAGTCCGTGACCCGCGTCCTCAATCTCGTGCCAGCGTCGGAGAGCATGACCCATGACGACGAACACGCTGACACCGGAGACTGCTCCGCAAGATGGACGCCTACTGGCGCGCCGCCAACTATCTCTCGGTCGGGCAGATCTATCTTTACGACAATCCGCTGCTCAAGCGGCCGCTGACGCTCGCGGACGTGAAGCCATGCTGCTCGGACACTGGGGCACGACGCCCGGGCAGAACTTCATCTACGTGCACTTGAACCGGGTCATCAAGAAGTACGACCTCGACATGATTTACGTCTCGGGCCCCGGGCACGGCGGACCGGCCGTCGTCGGCAACACCTACCTCGAGGGAACGTACAGCGAGATTTATCCCGACATCAGCCAGGACGAGGAGGGGCTGCGGAAGCTCTTCATGCAATTCTCCTTTCCCGGCGGCATTCCCAGCCACGCCTCGCCCGGAGTGTCCGGGCTCGATCCACGAGGGCGGCGAGCTCGGCTACTCGCTCAGCCATGCCTTCGGCGCGGTGTTCGACAATCCCGACCTCGTCGTCGCCTGCGTCGTCGGTGATGGCGAGGCGGAGACCGGCCCGCTGGCCACGGCGTGGCATTCGAACAAGTTTCTCAACCCGGCGACCGACGGCGCGGTGCTGCCGATCCTGCATCTCAACGGCTACAAGATCTCCAATCCGACCGTCCTCGCCCGCATCACCGCGCGAGGAACTGGAGCAGCTGTTTCGTGGCTACGGGTGGACCCCCCATCTTCGTCGAAGGTCACGAGCCGGCGCCGATGCACGAGGCGATGGCGGCGACGCTCGACAGGGCGGTGGAGCAGATCAAAGAGATTCAGCGCGACGCCCGGGTCCGACGGCAACCTCGCGCGTCCACGTTGGCCGATGATCGTTCTCAATTCGCCCAAGGGCTGGACGGGCCCGAAGATCGTCGATGGCCGGCAAATCGAAGGCACCTTTCGCTCGCACCAGGTGCCGATCTCCGACCCGGCCGACCACCCCGAACACCTCAAACTGCTGGAAGACTGGCTGAGGAGCTATCGGCCGGAGGAGCTCTTCGATGAGCAGGGCCGCCTGAAACCGGAACTCGCCGAGCTTGCGCCCGACGGGCGAACGACGCATGGGCGCGAATCCCCACGCCAATGGCGGCATTCTGCTGCGCGACCTGCGGATGCCGGATTTCCGCGACTACGCGGTCGACGTTCCCTCGCCGGGCGTGCGCGGCATCGGCGACACGCATGTGCTCGGACGTTTCCTCCGTGACGTGATCGAAGCTGAACGACGAGCAGCGGAATTTCCGGGTCTTCGGTCCCGACGAAACGCTCTCCAACGGCCTGGAAGCCGCTGTTCGAAGCGACCAAACGCCAATGGGACGCCGCGACTGCTGCCGAACGACGAATTTCTCGCGCCCGCCGGGCGCGTGATGGAAATGCTCAGCGAACACCAGTGCGAAGGTTGGCTCGAGGGCTACCTGCTCACCGGGCGGCACGGGCTCTTCAACTGCTACGAGGCGTTCATCCACATCGTCGATTCGATGTTCAACCAGCACGCCAAGTGGTTGAAGGTCACGTCGCGCCTGCCGTGGCGGCGCCAGATCGCCTCGCTCAACTACCTGCTCGCCTCCCATGTCTGGCGTCAGGATCACAACGGCTTCACGCACCAGGACCCCGGCTTCATCGACCATGTCGTGAACAAGAAGGCCGAGGTCGTGCGCGTCTATCTGCCGCCGGATGCCAACTGCCTGCTGTCGGTGATGGACCACTGCCTGCGCAGCCGCCACTACGTCAACGTCGTCATCGCGGGCAAGCACCCCGCGCCGCAATGGCTGACGATGGACGCCGCCGTCAAGCACTGCACCGCGGGGATCGGCATCTGGCAGTGGGCGAGCAACGATCAGGGCGCGGACCCGGACGTGGTCATGGCCTGCTGCGGCGACGTGCCCACGCTCGAGACGCTCGCCGCCGTCTCCATTCTGCGCGAGCACCTGCCCGACCTGAGAATCCGCGTGGTCAACGTCGTCGACCTCATGAAGCTGCAGCCGCCGACCGAGCATCCGCACGGGTTGAATGATCGGGACTTCGACGATCTCTTCACCAAGGACAAGCCGATCATTTTCGCCTTTCACGCCTACCCGTGGTTGATCCATCGCCTGACCTATCGCCGCACCAACCACGACAACATCCACGTCCGCGGCTACAAGGAAGAAGGCACCATCACCACGCCCTTTGACATGACGGTCCTCAACGATCTGGACCGGTTTCACCTCGTGATGGACACCGATCGACCGCCTGCCGCAGACCGGCGAGCAAGGGCATCTACCTGAAGCAGCAGCTCAAGGACAAGCTCATCGAGCACAAGCTCTATATCGACAAGTATGGTGAAGACATGCCGGAAATCCGCCATTGGAAGTGGGGCGCGGCCGCGGCGGGTAAGCTGGCGTAAGCGATCAGGAAGGCTGATTTCGTTTTCGACTGGGATGCTCGTCGGCAAGACCGACAGGAACCGCTCCGGGAGATCTCCGACCTCTTCTCGCCGGTTTAGTCACGAAGATCAAACCTCGAGTCAGATTGGTGAGTTCCGCTCATGCAGCCGGGACGACCTGCACTTACGATCAGGCGCGCGGGAAAGTGGAGGCGTCATGGAACCGTTCATTCATTTTCTCGACATGCCGGCATCGGAAGCGGTCGAGGCAAAGATCCGCGAGCGGGTGGAGGGGTTGTCTCACTTCTCCCCCGATATTCAGAAGTGCGAGGTGTGGGTCGCATCGCCGCATGGCCACCACCACAAGGGCCGAAGAGCCTTCCCTGAAGGGCACTACACGTAACGCAGTCCGCTCACTGAGCTGCGCTTGGGATGCACGCGGCGTGATAGGCTGCCGCTCCCGATCCCCCCCGACGGACCAATCCGTGCCCGCCCGTCGCCGGCCTTCGGCGAGAAGCGGAGTGCACCGTGGAATACGTCCTGAGATTCTGGGTCTGCGAGAAATGCAGCCGGGCAAACAAGACCGCTGTGGCTCGCGACGGGACCACGATTGCGAGCAGTGCGCCGATGTGACGAGCGTCCGGAACCTGAATCGACGCAAGGTCTCACGCGTCGGGGATCCGCAGCCGAAGGCCTGACTGGAAGATGAAATGGTGACACTTCGCATCGAACATCCCGTTCCCGACTTCGACGCCTGGCGGAAGGCCTTCCACGGCGATCCCGTCCACCGCGAGGCATCGGGGGTGCGTCGCTACCGCATCCTGCGGCCCGTCGACGACCGGAACTTCGTCACGGTCGATCTCGAGTTCGACGGCTCGGGTGAAGCGGAAGCTTTTCGAGCCGCGCTCGGCGACCTATGGCGGAGGGTCGAGGGGACCGTCATGCAGAGCCCGCGGGCTCAGATTCTCGAGACGGTGGAGAGCAAAGAGTACGACTTGCCCGTCCAGAGCATCAGGCGGCGAAATGATCACGAATGCCGAGTCCGGATCGAGCGAGGCCTTTCGGCAGCCGATGGACCACGCCTCGCGTTCAAAGAACGCCGGCCCGATTCTCGAGTCCCTCGCCGCGACCGAGCCGACGACTCTCGCCCGCATGCACGGCAGCGCCTGGAGGGGAGACGGAGGCGCCCTGCTGCGGAGCCCGCGCGCACTCTCTCGGCCTGAGTTGCCGAAAACCCCCGCCGCGGCCCCACCATGACGCTTCCGGCCGGCACCCGCCTGGGTCCCTACCAGATCCAGGCACCCCTGGGCGCAGGGGGGATGGGCGAGGTGTACCGGGCGCGAGATACGCGGCTCGGGCGCGACGTGGCGATCAAGGTCCTGCCGCCCTCGCTCTCCGTGGACACGGACCGCCTGAGACGCTTCGAGACGGAGGCGCGATCGGCATCGTCGCTCAACCACCCCAACATCGTCACGATTCACGACATCGGCGAATCGGGCGGGACCCCATTCATCGCAATGGAGATGGTGGATGGGCAGACGCTGCGGGAATTGCTCGCGGAAGGGCCGCTGCCGATGAAGCGGCTCCAGGCGATCGCTGCCCAGGTGGCCGACGGGCTGGCAAAGGCGCACGGGGCCGGGATCGTTCACCGGGACCTGAAGCCGGAGAACGTCATGGTGACCCGAGACGGCTTCGTGAAGATCCTGGATTTCGGGCTGGCGAAGCTGACGCAGCCGGAGGAAGTGAATGGGATGACGCAAGCCCCGACGATGTCCGGAGAGACGGCCGTCGGGATCGTGATGGGGACCGTGGGCTACATGTCGCCGGAGCAGGCGATGGGAAAGCCCGTCGATTTCCGGTCCGACCACTTCTCCTTCGGATCGATCGTCTACGAGCTCGCGACGGGCAAACGCGCGTTCGCGCGGGACAGCGTGCCCGAGACACTCACCGCGATCATTCGTGACGAGCCGGAGCCGATCGCGAACTTGAACCCCCTGGCGCCGGCACCTCTGCGGTGGATCGTGGATCGTTGCCTGGCGAAGAGCCCCGAAGGTCGCTATGCCGCGACGCGCGACCTGGCGCACGATCTGGCGGCACTCAAGGAGCGTCTTGCGGAGACGAGCAGCGTGGCGCCGGCCGCAAAAGGACATATTTCGAGTCCCCGATGGCTCGTCGGTCTCGCCGCGGCGGTGTTTCTTGCCGCGGCGGTGTTTGCCGCGCTCTTCGCGCTGCGTCGTCCACCCGTGCCGCCGGCGTCGCCCGTCCGGTTCGAGATTCGTGCACCCGAAGTGACCCGGTTCGAGTGGGCCCCGATGCAGAACCTGTTCGCCCTGTCGCCGAACGGCCGGCGCATCGCGTTTGCTGCGCGCAGGCCGGATGGGCTGAGTTCTCTCTGGGTGAGGTCCCTGGCGGAGCTGTCGGCGGCGGCTCTCCCTGGCACCGAAGGCGCCGCGGCGCCCTTCTGGTCGCCGGATGGCCGGTTCATTGCTTTCTTTGCAGACGGGAAGCTCAAGAAGGTCGACGCGGCGGGGGGGCTGCCCGTGACGATTTGCGACGTGGCGGTTGCGTTTCCCTCGGGTTCCTGGGGCAGCGAGCACTCGATCCTCTTCGCCGGCCTGACCCAGCCCGTCGTGAATCTCGTATCGGAAGGCGGCGGCGCCTCCAGAGTCATCCTGAGGGCGGATGCGTCCCGCCACGAGGTGAGCGTGTGCTGGCCGAGCTTTCTTCCCGATGGGCGCCACTTCCTCTACGTCGGGCGCAGCGACGCCGAAAAGCAGACCTACGTCCGCGTGGCCAGCCTCGAGGACGGCCGGACGTCGCCGCTGCTGATGAACTGTTCGCGGGCGCAGTATGTGTCCGGCGACCCGAATGCGGCCGCGGACAGGCAATCCGGCCGCCTCCTGTACGCCCGCGACGGCAACCTGTTGATTCAGCCGTTCGACGCCGCTCGGCTGCGCCTGACCGGGGACGCGGTTGCCTCAGGCGAGGAGGTCTTCCAGCACGCACTCATCGGTGCGGGCCCCTTTTCGGCCTCGGACAACGGCGTCCTCGCGTCCCGCGGCAAGGCGGGTCCGACGCGCCTGGCCTGGCTCGACCGAACCGGCCGGGAGACCGGGTCTCTCGCATCCCCCGCCCAGTTTCGATCGGTGCGCCTCTCACGCGATTCGCGAAAGGTTCTCGTCAGCGGGGTCGACCTTCGCACCGGCTTGCTGAATCTCTGGGCCGGCGACGTGGCCCGCGAAGTGCTCACGCGCCTCGACCTCGGTTCGGACGACTACCATTCCGGAATCTGGTCGCCGGACGGCACGCGGATCGTCTTCAGTGTCGGCTCGATGCGCCACGCCCCGTCGCTCTATGTCGTTTCCCTGCGCGACGCGAGCGCTTCGGAACCGATCCTCCCGCCCGAAGGAATCCAGCACCCCGACGACTGGTCGCCCGACGGCAGGTCGATCCTCTATTTCGCCGCCCAGACCGAATCGGGCAACGGTCTCTGGGTCCTGAACCTGGAGGGCGAGCCCAAGCCGCGCCGGCTCGTGTCGGTCTCGGAGCCCACCGACCAGACCCATGCTCAGTTCTCTCCCGATGGCCGCTGGATTGCGTACTGCGCGCCCGAGGCCGGGCGATCCGAGGTCTATGTCACCTCCTTCCCGGAGCCGGGTGAGCGAGTGCGTGTATCGGTATCGGGTGGAGCGACGCCACGTTGGAAGAGGGACGGGCGCGAGCTCTACTTCATGTCCGCGAGCAACGAGATGGTCGCAACGGGAATCGAGCTCGGCTCGAACGTGAAAGTCGGCGCGTCACGGCCTCTCTTTCGCATGAATCCGGAAGGCTGGCAGGACTACGACGTCACGGCCGACGGACAGGGGTTTCTGGCGGTCGTGAACATGGCCGCCGTGAACGTGGATGCGATCGTTGTGACCGTCCAGTGGCAGTCGCGGCTCGGGCGCCAGGGCCAATGACGCTTTCCGCGGGAGCGATCTTCGGCCGTCAGGATTCTCGCGCGCATCGGTGGGGGGCTCCGCGATGTGTATCGAGCGCCGGGATTCGAAGGCCGATCGCGACGCCGCGAAATGGATCCCTGTCGTGACTCGGCCGCAAGACACTCGGACACAGGACTCGGACACGCGCTTCAAGTGACTGACCCGTTGTGAACGGACCTGAGGTTCGATCCTACCTACCCTAGGACTCTTAGCGGTCGCTTCGCGACCGACCGACGTGAGAGGGAACATCGGCTTTAGGCTCCTCTCCCGGTCTTTCGCCGCTCGGCATGGGACGGTTGCGTGGTCGAAGCCAGCTGATCCGCCGCTTTACATCCGTTTCCGCCGGGCATGGTAGGTTCCGGCCGAGGGAGGATTCCTGTCATGCGCCACTCCACTCGGAGAGCTTCGTTCCTGATCCTCGTCCTGGCCGCGGCCGCACTTCCCGTCTTCGCGGCCACCAAGCACGCCGACGCCCAGAAAGAGGTCGTCGCCGCCGGCAAGACGCTCGACACCTTCGTCGCCGACCCGGACATGAGCTGGTTCCGCGAGCACGCGAAGGACGCCAAGGGCCTGTTCATCTGCCCCACGGTCGTGAAGGCGGGATTCATCTTCGGCGGCTCCGGAGGTCGATGCGTCTTCGTGGCGAAGCAGGGCGGGACCTGGAACGGCCCCGCCTTCTACACGGTCGGGACGGCGAGCGCCGGGTTCCAGGCCGGCGTTCAGACCTCCGCGATCATCGGCCTCGTCATGACCCAGAAGGCCCTCGACTCACTGATGTCGAGCGAATTCAAGCTGGGCGCCGGGGCGAGCGTCGCGGCCGGACCGGTCGGCACCGGGAAGTCGGTCGATGCCGACATCGTCTACTACAGCCGCTCGAAGGGACTCTACGGCGGCGTCGACGTCTCGGGCGCCGTGATCAAGCCGAGCGCGGACTACAACAAGGCGTACTTCGGCAAGGCCGTGACCTCGACCGAGATCATCGTGCAGGGGGCGGCCCACATTCCTGCGGCCACGCCCGCGCTGCTGACGAAGGTCGAAAAGCTCTACGCGGGGAAGTGAGCCTGCCGCGCCGGGTCGCCCGAATCGGGAGGAGTCCTCGAATCCTGAGATGAGGAGGGGATCCCGACTCGATCCGCCTAGGGCCATCGAAGGCGGGATCCTTCCCGGGTTTGCGGCGGCCGTAGCCGCCGGCCCCGAAGGCCGGCGGCACGGCGATTCCAGGAGGCTTCCGTCAGGGCTTCGCGGCGGCGCCGGCGGAGAAACACGACGAGCAGGATCACGACGACCAGGACGATCAGGAGCCAGGTCGGAAACCGTCTCGGCGTCTCGGCCGTCTCCGGGGCGGGAGCGGTGGCCGTGGATGAGGCCATCGCGGGGGCTTCCGCGGGAGTCGCGGCGGGAGCGGACGCGGAGGTCTCCGTCGGGACGGAAGCGGGTGCGGCGGCGGCGGCTTCCGTGGGGGCCGCCACGGGTGCGGCGGCCGCGGCCTCCGTGGGGGCCGGAGCGCTGGCCGGCGCCGGCGCCGCGTGCGCCATGGCCTGGACCTCTTTCTCCGTGACGACCCTCGGCGCCTCGTCGCTGACGATCACGGCGGTGAAGTTGTCCCCGGCACGCAGGTCGCTCAAATAGACCTTCTGGCCGTTGCGCATGACCGTGACGTCGCGTTGCTCCGCGTCCTTGTTCGAGAAGACGCGATTGCCCTGCGGCCCACGGACGATGATGCTGTGGCCCGAGACCACGAGGACCTTGCCCGTCTTGATCTCCGTCACGTACACGGGCGTCGTGGTGGTCGTGGTCGTGACGGTGGCCGAAACGTGCATTCCGGGCTTCAGCTCGGCGACGCCGATGTCCCTTCCCTCGAACTGAAACTTGAAGCCGTCCGGGATCGTGTACTGCGTCGCATGGCCCGAGGCGTCTTCGGCGACGACGTTGTTGCCGTCCACGCTGACCACGGTCGCGTTGACCAGGCGCGTGCTCGTCGTCGATTGGGGCTGTCCCGTCGACGTGATTCTCGTGCTGCTCGGCTGCTGAGCCGTCGCGATCGTTCCGAACACCGCCAGAAATCCAATCCCGAGAATGGCCGGCAATCCTCCGGTTCGTGCCCTCATGGGAGTTCTCCTTTCCTTCACTTGGGAGGATTCTCTCCCGGTACGGCGCTCCCTCGGCCGGAAAATAGGGGGGAGATCAGCCCTGCCATGACCGGTCCGGGTTCTTCGGCGGTCCAAGTCTGGATGAGTTATCATCCAATTGTGGAGATACGGGTTGGCTGACCGCCTGGCGTACCCGACCAGCCGCTACGGGCCCGAGCCCCTCGTCGACCTGCAGTCCCGCGCGGCCCGCGAGAAGCTGAGCCCCTCGGCCGTGAAGGCTTTCTTCCGCATCGCCGAGCGCTGGAAGCTGCCGGACGAGGCCGCGCGCGACCTCCTCGGCGGCGTCTCGAACGGAACCTTCTACAACCTCCGGAATCGGCCGAAGACGCTCCGCGCCGACGAGCTGCTCCGCGTGTCCTACCTGATCGGGATCTTCAAGGCGCTCCACATCCTCTACTCCGAGAAGCTTGCGGACGCCTGGATCCAGTTGCCCAACCTCAACTCCATCTTCAACGGCGACACTCCACTGGCCTACCTGCGCGCCGGCGGAATTCCCGCCCTCCAGACGGTGCGCCGCCTCCTCGACGCCCGACGCGGCGGCTCGTGAGGCGGCCGCCGGTCCGCCTCGTCCGCGCGAACGACACCTCCCGCCTCGTTCCCTCGAAGCATGCCGAAGAGACCGTCCTGTCGAAGATCGCCGAAGACGATGCCCACCTGCAGGATCTCTTCGCGCTCGACCAGGCGACCAACGACCGTCTTCTCGCGGAGAACGACCGCGCGGCCGGCATGCCGGGACACGAGCTCGTCTTCGGCGTGCCCTGGTTCCGCATCGTCAACGCGGCGTTCTCCCACGCGCATCCGAGCGGCGGCCGCTTCAACGGCCCGGACCGGGGCGCGTGGTACGCGGGCTTCGAGCTCGAGACGGCGCAGGCGGAGGTCGGCTCATCACAAGTGGATCGAGCTCTCCGAGGTGGGCTGGCTCGAGGAGGAGGCCACCTACGTCGAGTACCGCGCCGACTTCAGCGCGGAGTTCCACGACCTGCGGGGGCGGCGCGAGTTCCGTGCGTGCCTCGATCCCGCGAGCTACGTCGCGTCGCAGCGGCTCGCCGCCGATCTGCTCGCCGCCGCTTCGCTCGGCGTCGTCTACCCGAGCGTGCGGCGGCCGAAGGGGACGTGCGTCGCATGCTTCCGTCCCGCGCTCGTCGGGAACGTCCGGCAGGGGGAGCGCTTCCGCTTCCGGTGGTCCGGATCGCCGGCGCCGGCGATCGAAAGGACCCGGTGACAATCTTTCGATCTCGTTTAGCGCTCGTTGGCGACTCGTCTAAGATCCCCACGCCAAAGCGGGAGGAACAATGTCGCGCAGGGTTCTGGTGCTCCTGGCGGCCCTCGTCTGCGTTCGGCGCCGCGCGCCTTCGCCCAGGCCCCTTCCTTCGCTCCTGAGTTTCAGGTCAACACCTACACGTCCGTGAACCAGTCTTCCCGAAGGTCGCGGCGGACGCGGCCGGAAATTTCGTCGTCGTGTGGGAGAGCAACCTCAGCAACCAGGACGGGTCGCAGGGAGGGATCTTCGCCCAGCGCTACGACGCGAACGGTGCACCCCCAGGGCGCGGAATTCCCGGTGAATGCGTACACGACGAGCAACCAGGCCCGCCCGAGCGTGGCTATCGATCCCGTCAGCGACTTCGTCGTCGTCTGGCAAAGCAATGCCCAGGACGGGTCCGCCCAGGGGGTCTTCGGCCAGCGCTTCGACGCCGCCGGCGTCGCCCAGGGAAGCGAGTTCCAGGTCAACACGCAGACCACGGCGAGCCAGTACGCGCCGGTGTCGCGATGGATTCCACGGGCAACTTCGTCGTGGCATGGCGAGCTATCCGGACGGCTCGGCTACGGCTCTACGCGCAGCGCCTCGACAGCGGCGGCGTCGAGCAGGGGAGCGATTCGCTGGTCAACACGTACACGACCGGATTCAGAGCAACCCGAGCGTCGCCATGGATCCCCGGGGGACTCGGGGGCGGGGACGCGGTCCAGGCCCGGCGGGCGGCGGCGCCTACAGCGGCATCGCGGCGCAGCGCTTCAACAGCGCCGGCGTCGCGCAGGCGGCGAGATCGGCTCGACTACTCCGTCGGATCACCCGACGTCGCGTCGATCGGCGGATTCGTCGTCGCCTGGGCATCTCCTCTCGAACATCAACGCGCAGCGCTTCGACAACGCCGGCAACGCGCAGGCGGCGTGTTCCAGGTCAACGGCCCTCCGCAGTACGGGAGCACCTCGCCGAGCGTCGCGATCGACTCGTCGGAAGCTCACCGTCGTCTGGAAGAACTCGGCAATATCTCCGGCAGCGCTTCGACGGCGGCGGATTCCTGTCGGCTCTGAATTCCAGATCAATTCCGATACGGCGAATCAGAGCGCGCATCCGAGCGTCGCGCTGACAGGCAATGGAAACTTCGTCGTCGGCTGACGACCTACGGACTGACGGTCCGATACGGCCGCCCAGCTCGCCTCTGAGGCGGCGCGGGCTCCCGTGCGATCGACGCGCGCTCGGTCGCCGGCGCGCTCCAACACCAACGGCCTGGAGGCGGCGAGACGGTTCAGGTCGCCACGGCATGGAAGACCGCACGCCTCGTCGGTGAGCCTCTCCGGTACGGCGTCGGACCTGACGGGACCGGCCGGACCGACGTACACGATCGGCGACGACGCCGCGAGCTACGGCCTCCTCGGCGCGGGGGCGCAGAACGACTGCTTCACCGCGACGGGCGACTGCTTCCTGATGACCGTCTCCGGCGCCCGGCCGGCGCCCCACTGGGACGCCACGTTCGACGAGACCCTGTCCGACGGATTCGCAAAGACCTGGACGCTTCACGTCGGCGAGAGCTTCGCCGACGTGCCGACCTCTCTCCAACTTCTATCCGTTCATCGAGAACATCTTCCACAACGGCATCACGGGAGGCTGCGGCGCTCCCGGCTACTGTCCGACGACGGCCGTCAACCGCGGCCAGATGGCGGTCTTCCTGCTCAAGGCGAAGCACGGCTCGCTCTACACGCCGCCCGATTGCACGGGGATCTTCCCCGATGTCTCGTGCAATCTGGCGTTCGCCCCCTGGATCGAGCAGCTCTTCCACGAGGGGATCACCGGCGGCTGCGGCGGCGGGAACTACTGTCCGAACAATCCCGTCACGCGCGCGCAGATGGCGGTGTTCCTGTTGAAGTCCAAGCACGGCTCGACCTACGTGCCGCCGACCTGCATGGGGGTCTTTGGAGACGTGGCCTGTCCTTCGCAGTTCGCGGACTGGATCGAGGAGCTCTTCCACGAGAACGTGACGGGCGGCTGCGGATCCGGCAACTACTGTCCCGGCAATCCGAACACGCGCGCCAGATGGCGGTGTTTCTCGTCAAGACGTTCGGGCTCCAGCTCTACGGACCCTGCGGCCGAGACCCGCCGGCGCACTGCAGCCCGCGCCTGGTCGCGCGATAAGCTACCCGCGAGATCGGATCCCGCGATGAAGCTCAGAGACCGCGTGGCCATAATCACCGGCTCGACCTCCGGACTCGGCGAGGCCGCGGCGCGTCTCTTCGCCGCGGAGGGCTCGAAAGTCGTCGTGTCGGGCCGCGACGAGGCGCGCGGCGGAAAGGTCGTCGCCGCGATCGGGGCCGCCGGCGGCACGGCGGTCTTCATCCGGGCCGACGTCCGGCGGGCCGCGGACTGCGAGCGCCTCGTGGCCGAGACGCTGCGGTCGTTCGGCGGGCGGCTCGACGTTCTCTTCCACAACGCCGGCGTGTACTTCCCGCACAACGCCGTCGACTGCACGGAAGAGGAGTGGGACGCGACGGTGGACTCGAGCCTCAAGGGCGCGTGGCTGATGTCGAAGTACGCGCTGCCGACGATGATCGCCCAGCGCCGCGGCGTGATCATCCTCCAGGCGTCGGGGTGGGGCATCCAGGGCGGCGATCTGGCCGTCGCCTACTGCGCGGCGAAAGGCGGGGTCGTCGTCATGACCAAGGCGATGGCGATCGATCACGGGCCGCAGGGAATCCGCGTCAACTGCCTCTGTCCGGGCGACGTCGACACGCCGATGCTGCCGGCCGACGCCGCGGAGCGCGGTCTCTCCTATGCGGACTACATGAAGGGCGCCGCGAACCGGCCGCTCGGCCGCGTCGGCACGCCGGAGGAGCTCGCGAAGGCCGCGCTCTTCCTGGCCTCGGACGACTCGTCGTTCATGACGGGCGCCGCGCTCGTCGTGGATGGCGGCGGCATCGCGGACTGACGCGGCCGATGAAGGGGCTCACCGGGAAGCGCGTCCTCGTGACGGGCGGGGCGAGCGGCATCGGCGCGGCCATCGTCGCGCGATTCCTGGAGGAGGGCTCGCGGGTCGCGGTGATCGACCGAGATGCCGCGGCGAACCGGGCGATCTCGGCGAAGCATCCGGACCTCGCCGGCGTCCTCGACGCCGACGTTTCCGACGCCGCCGCGGTCGCCGAGGCGTTCGCGAAGGTCGACGCGCTGTTCGGCGGTCTCGACGTCGCCATCAACAACGCGGGCATCAGCATCCGCCACGACTTCATGGACATCACGCCCGAGGAGTGGCGGCGCGTCATGGGCGTCGACCTCGACGGCGTGTTCTACGTCGCGCAGCAGGCGGCCCGGCGCATGCTCGCGGGCGGAGGCGGCGTCATCCTCAACATGGGCTCGACGTCGGGCATGAACGGCTACCCGCGCTACGCCGACTACGACGCCGCCAAGGCCGGCGTGATCGAGCTGACGCGGACGATGGCGCTCGAGCTCGCGCCGACGATCCGCGTCGTCTGCGTCTGTCCCGGCTACGTCTGGACGCCGATGCAGGAGGCGGAGTACACGCCGGAGATGAAGGCCGCCGTCGACGCCAAGATCCCGCTGCGCCGCCACGCGAAACCCGAGGAGATCGCCGCGCTCTACGCGTTCCTCGCGTCGGACGAGGCGCCGTACATCACGGGGCACCCCGTGATCATCGACGGCGGAGAGATCGCCGGGGGTCTGGCGAGCCGCTGAGCCCTACTTCTCGAATCCCATCTTTCGCATCAGCGCCGCGAATCGAGGTTCCGACCGGAGGGGATCGAAGATCCGATCGCCCCGGACGTAGACCATCCACTGCGAATTCTGGTCGTAGGCTCGTTCGAGCTCGTCGAGGGCGCGCCCGCGGTCGCCCAGGCCGAGAGACACGATCGCCAGGTTGAACGGGGGCACGTCGCCCTTCAGGGAGGCGGCCTTCAGCTCCTCGAGCGCCGCCAGCGCGCGCGGTCGATCGCCCGTCACCCCGTAGGCGTACCCGAGCCAGGCGGCCACGAACGGCGGCGCCCCGAGCGTTCGGGCCTTCTGGAGCAGCGGAATGGCGTCTTTCACCTTCCCGGCCTGGATTTCCATCCAGCCCTCCATGAAGGGAGGAAAGAAGTAGGTCGGATCGAGATTCGCGGCCTTCCGGGCGAGATCCCTCGCCTCCACATACTTGCCCTGCCAGGCGTAGGCCATGAGAGCGTCGACCGGAATCTGGGGAGACAGCGGGTCGAGCTCGGCCGCGCGCTGGCCCTCGGCCACCGATTCTTCGAGCCGGCCTTCGAGCGCGAGCAGGATGCCAAACTGGTCGTGCGCGAAGGAATAGTTCGGGTTCAGGGCGAAGGACCGGCGGTATTCAGCCTCGGATCCGGGCCAGTCGTGAGCGTACCAGCCCAGATACGTGGCGAGGGACGCATGCGCCTCGGCGGAGGCGTCGTCCAGCCGGATCGCCTCCTGCGCCGCTGCTTTCGCCTTCGGTCCCGCTTCGGCGTTGGTCAGCACTCCCTCGTTGTACCCCGCCCAGAGGTAGACGTCCGAAAGACCCGAGTGCGCCGGCGCGAACTTCGGATCCAGCCGGATCGCCTCTTCGAATTTCTCGATCGCCTTGCTCAGGTTTTCATCGCTCGGGCGGTTGAAGAAATAGCGGCCCTTGAGGTACGCGTCGTACGCCTCGGGATTCACGCTCACCGCCCGCGTCAGGCGCGACTGCTCCTCCGGGGTCAGCCGGACGTGAATCTCTCCCGCGATCGCCGACGCCAGCTCGTCCTGCAGCGCCAGCACGTCGCGGGAGTTGCGCTCGAAGCTCTTCGCCCAGAGGTGCCGGTCGGAGCGCGCATCGATCAGCTGGGCGGTGATCCGGACCTTGTCTCCGGACCGAAGCACCGAGCCCTCCACGATCGCGTCGACGTTGAGGATTCTGGCGATCTCCGGGGTGGGCGGCCGGTGCGCGCCCTTGAACTGCATCACCGAGCCGCGGGAGATCACGCGAAGCTGGCTGATGTTCGCGAGGTCCGAGGTCAGCTCGTCGGTCATCCCTTCCGCGAAGTAGTCCTGCGATGGGTCGCCGGAGTAGTTGTCGAGAGGGAGCACGGCGAGCGAGCGAACGGCCTGCGCCGCCGTGCTCTCTGTCGGGCGCGCCGCTCGGCCCCGCGGGCGCGCCATCCAAACGGCGGCGGCGACGAGGGCAACCGCCGCCGCGACCGCCGCCGCGATCCACCCTCGGCGTCTCGGGCCGCCCGGCGTGGGCCCGGCCTCCGGGGCCGTCGAGGCCACCGCCCGCAGCTCCTTGAGCTCGTTGTAGACGTCGCGCGACGTCTGGTAGCGGTCGCGAGGTTCCTTCTCGAGGCACCGGCGAACGACTCGCGCCAGGTCCGGCGGGAGATCCGCTCGCAGGTCCGTGACGGACGCCGGCCGGTCGCGCAGGATCGAAGAGATGAGATCGACGGCGGTCGTGCCGTGGAACGGACGCTCGCCGGTCAGCATCTGGTACATCACGATGCCGAGCGAGAAGACGTCCGAACGCGCGTCGACCTTCGCGCCGCGCGCCTGCTCCGGCGACATGTAGGCGACCGTGCCGAAGACCTGCCCCTCGCTCGTCAGGTTCGTCACGCGGCTTTCGGTCGGCGTGCTCGTGAGGTCCGTGTTCGAGTCCGTCGCCTCGACCCGGGCGAGGCCGAAGTCGAGCACCTTGACCGTCCCTCGCGCGTGACCATGACGTTGCCCGGCTTCAGGTCGCGGTGCACGATGCCGCGCTCGTGCCCGGCCGACAGGGCTTCGGCGAGCGGCACCGCGATCTCGAGGAAGCGCGGCAACGGGAGACCGCCGGGGGGAACGAGGGTGTCGAGGCCGTCGCCCTCGACGAGCTCCATCGCGAGAAATCGCGTGCCCTCCGCCTCCTCGACGGCGAAGATCGTGACGATGCCGGGATGATTCAGGGCGGCGAGCGAGCGCGCCTCCCGCTCGAAGCGGGCCAGGCGGTCCGGGTCGCGCGCCACGTCTTCGGGCAGCACCTTGATCGCGACGTCGCGGCCCAGCCTCGGATCCCGCGCCCGATACACCTCGCCCATCCCCCCCGCGCCGAGCGACCCGAGGATCTCGTAGGTGCCGAGGCGGGATCCGGCGGAGAGCGGCATGCGCTGGGCGGGATCTTAGCCCCTGGCGTGCCGCCCCTGCGGCGGCCGCCGGCGCGCTGTCGCGCCTGCGATAGCATCCCGGCCGCCGTCGGTAACAACGGAGGTCTCCGATGCGATTCGACCGTCTCGCCGCGCGCATCCTCGCCGCCGTCCTCTTCGCCGGGCTCGCCGCCCGCGCCGGCCATTCCCAGACGATTTCGGAGTTTCCGGTCACGACGCCCGGCTCGGATCCGCTTGGCATCGCGGTCGGCTCCGACGGCAATCTCTGGTTCACCGAGTTCTTCGTCGGCAAGATCGGCCGCATCACGACCGCGGGCGTCGTCACCGAGTTCCCGGCAGCCGGCAACCCCCAGCTCGTCGCGCTCGGCTCCGACGGGAACGTCTGGTTTGCGGAACAGGCCGTCTACAAGATCGGCCGGATGACGCCGACCGGCGACTTCACGGACTTTCCGATCCCGACGCCCGGCGGCCTCGTCGGCATCGGGACGGGCCCCGACGACAACGTCTGGTTCTGCGAGACCGACAACGCGAAGATCGGCCGCATCACGCCGAGCGGCACGGTGACCGAGTTCGACGTGCCGTCGGGAGGCTCCCCGTTCCACATCGTGACGGGCCCGGACGGCAACCTGTGGTTCACCAACTTCGACACCGGGCAGGTCAGCCGGCTGACTCCGGGCGGGACGTTCACGGAATTCTCCACGAACCGGTCCGGCAGCGAGCCCCAGGGGATCGCTGCCGGCCCGGACGGGAACATCTGGTTCACCGACACGGGCACCAACCAGATCGGCCGCATCACGCCGACGGGCGCCGTCACGGAATTCCCGATTCCGACGGCCAACGCGAATCTGCTCGGGATCGCGGCCGGTCCGGACGGCAATCTCTGGTTCGCCGAGGACCAGGCGAACAAGATCGGCCGCATCACGCCGAAAGGCGTCGTGACGGAGTTCGACATTCCCACGTCCGGATCCGCCCCCGGCTTTCTGGTCTCCGGGCCGGACGGACACCTGTGGTTCACCGAGATCTCCGGCAACGCCATCGGCCGCGTCGCGATGTCCTCGCTCGCCGCCCAGAACGCATCCGTGGATGCTCATGGGGTCGCCGGGACGAGCTCGAATGTGAACAGCGTCCTCGAGCCCGGCGAGACCGTCGAGGTGTCCCCCGCGTGGCAGAACACGCTCGGCGGGGCGCAGCCGGTCTCCGGGGTCGCGGCCGCGCTGACGGGACCGGCCGGGCCTACGTACGCGATCGCCGACGCGAGCGCGAACTATGGGTCGGTCGCCGGAGGGGCGACCGCCGACTGCCACGACGCGACGGGCGACTGCTACCTCATCACGATTTCCGGCGCGCGGCCGGTGGCGCACTGGGACGCGGTGCTGACCGAGAAGCTCAACGGCGCGACGACCACGTGGGCGCGGACGATCCACGTCGGCAACAGCTTCGCCGACGTGCCGACGACCCATCCCTTCTACGCCTACATCGAAAACCTGTTCCACAGCGGCGCGACGGGCGGATGCGGCGGCGGCAATCTACTGCCCGAGCGGCACGGTGACGCGGGCGCAGATGGCGGTGTTCCTGCTCAAGGGCCTGTACGGCTCGAGCCACGTGCCGCCGCCGGCGACCGGAACCGTTTTCCTCGACGTCCACATCGGCGACTTCGCCGCCGATTGGATCGAGGAGCTCGCCTCGCTCGACATCACCGGCGGGTGCGGCGGTGGAGACTACTGCCCGAGCCAGCCCGTGACCCGCGCGCAGATGGCCGTTTTCCTGCTCAAAGCGGAGCACGGGGCCGCGTACGTGCCGCCGCCGTGCGCGGGGCTCTTCGGCGACGTCGCCTGTCCGTCGACGTTCGCGGACTGGGTCGAGCAGTTGAAGAACGAGGGCGTGACGGCGGGCTGCGGTGGTGGCAACTACTGCCCGAACGATCCGAACATCCGCGGACAGATGGCGGTCTTCCTGGTCAAGACCTTCGGGTTCCCGCTGTACGGGCCCTGAGGAGCGGCGGGGTATCGGGCCAAACCGCGGTTCCTGTCGTTCGCCGTTGTAGGATTCGGCCTCTGGTGTCGCCTCCCATGACCGACCCCGATCTCGTCGAGCGGCTCTCGAAACACCGAACCCTCGGCGCCGCCCCGCGCGAGGAGCTCGAGTGGCTCGCGGCGCGCGGACGCGTTGAGCGTCTCGCCGTCGGAGAGCAGCTCGCGCACACGGGGATGGCCGTCGAGGGAATGTACGCGATCCTCTCGGGGCGCTTCACGATCTTCATGGACAGGGGCGGCGCTCCCCGGAAGCTCGCGGAGTGGCACGCGGGCGACGTGACCGGCCTGCTTCCGTACTCGCGGCTGGTGAAGTCGCCGGGAAATTCGTACGCGGAGGAGCCCTGCGAGATCTTCGTCCTGGGGCGCGAGCACATGCGCGCCGTGATCCACGAGTGTCCCGAGCTGACCACGATTCTCGTGCACCGGATGGTGGACCGCGCCCGGGAGTTCACGTCGAACGAGCTGCACGACGAGAAACTCGTCTCGCTCGGACGCCTCTCGGCCGGTCTCGCCCACGAGCTGAACAACCCGGCGGCGGCGATCGAGCGGAGCGCCGCGCTCCTCGGCCGGCGCATCGAGGAGCTCGAGAAGGCGGCGCGCTCGCTCTGCGGTGCCGGTCTGAACGAGGCCCAGTTCGACGCCGTGGACTCGCTGCGCAACGCCTGCGCCGTCGCGCCGGAGACAGGCGTGCGATCGCCGATCCAGCAGGCCGAGCGCGAGGAGGCGATCGCCGACTGGCTCGACGATCGCGGCCTCGACGCGGCGTCCGCCGAGGCGCTCGCCGACACGGTGGTGTCGACCGAGGCGCTCGACCACCTCGCGGGAATCGTGCAGGGCCCCGCGCTCAACGCGGCGCTGCGCTGGGCCGCCGCGGGGTGTTCCGTCCGACGCCTCGCCTCGGAGATCCAGGACGCGGGGACGCGGATCGCGGGGCTGGTCCTCGCGGTCAAGGGGTTCACGCACATGGACCAGGCGACGGCCGCCGAGCCCGTGAACCTCGCGCAGAGCCTCGGCAATACGGTCGCGGTGTTGAAGGCGAAGGCGCGCGCGAAGGCGATTGCCGTGGCTGTGAAGATCGATCCGAACCTTCCGCCCGTGCGCGGCTTCGTCGGGGAGCTCAACCAGATCTGGGGGAACCTCATCGACAATGCGCTCGACGCGGTGCGGGAATCGGGGCACGTGGACGTCCTCGTCGAAACGGACACGCGCCGGGTGCTCGTGCGCATCGTGGACGACGGGCCCGGCATTCCCGCCGAGATCCGCGACCGCATCTTCGATCCCTTCTTCACGACCAAGGCGGCCGGCCAGGGAACGGGTCTCGGCCTCGACATCGTCCGGCGCCTCGTGCAGCACAACGATGGAACGATCGACGTCGACTCGCAGCCGGGCCGGACGGAGTTCCGGATCAGCCTGCCGATCGACGGTTCCGCGGACGCGAAGGTCCCGGCGTGAACAAGCCCGTCCTCCTGGTGGTGGACGACGACCCGCAGGTGCTCGCGGCGGTGCGGCGCGACCTGCGCTCCCGCTACCGCGAGCAATACACGGTCGTCAGCGCCGGCTCCGGCACCGAGGCGCTCGAGACCGAGAAGGAGCTCAAGAGCCGCGGCGACGCGCTCGCGATGGTGATCAGCGACCAGCGCATGCCGGGCATGCTCGGCGGCGAGGTGCTCGCCCGGACGCGCGACGTCTACCCGCTCGCCCGCCGCGTCCTGCTCACCGCCTACTCCGACATCGAGGCGGCCATCCGTGCGATCAACGAGGCGCACCTCGATCATTACCTCTCGAAGCCATGGGATCCGCCGGAGGAGAAGCTTTTCCCGGTCGTCGACGACCTCCTCGACGGCTGGCAAGCCGAGTCGCTGCCGGAGGCGACGGGACTCCGGCTCGTCGGTCACCAGTGGGCGACGCGTTCGCACGCCGTGAAGGACTTTCTCGCGAGCAACCTGGTGCCGTACCGCTGGCTGGACGTGGAGCGCGACGCCGACGCGAAGGTGCTGCTCGACGCGGCGGGCATGGGGACCGATGCGCTTCCGGCCCTCTTCTTCGAGGACGGCAGCGTCCTCACGAACCCGGAGCCCCGACAGATCGCGGAGCGCCTCGGCCGCCCCCTCTCCGCGGCGTTCGAAGTCTACGACCTGGTGGTCGTCGGGGCGGGTCCCGCCGGCCTCGCGGCCGCGGTCTACGGCTCCTCGGAGGGGCTGCGCACGCTGCTCCTCGACCGCCATGCGCCCGGCGGACAGGCCGGGACCAGCTCGCGCATCGAGAACTATCTCGGATTCCCCTCGGGCGTCAGCGGCAGCGAGCTCACCCGCCGGGCGGTCGCGCAGGCGCAGCGGCTCGGCGCGGAGTTCCTGGTCCCCCTCGAGGTGACCGGCGTCTCGGTCGACGGCCTCTACAAGCATCTCGCGCTCGGCGACGGCCGGCAGCTGATCACGCGCACGATGCTCGCCGCGACGGGGATGGCCTACCGCGAGCACCCCGCCCCGGGCGTCGCCGAGCACAGCGGCGCCGGCGTCTACTATGGAGCGGCGACGACGGAGGCGCCCGCGTTCCGGGGCAAGCGGGTCATCGTCGTCGGGGGCGGCAACTCGGCGGGGCAGGGGGCCATGCACCTCGCCCGCTACGCCGCGGACGTTCAGATCGTCGTTCGCCGCGAGGATCTGAGGGAGACGATGTCGCAGTACCTGGTCGAGCAGATCGGGAAGACGCCCAACATCCGGCTGCGGCCCCGGACCGAGATCGTGAGCGTCGACGGCGATGGGCGCGTCGAGCGCGTCACGCTCCGTTCCCTCGAGGACGGCTCATGCCGGGCCGAGGAGACGGACGCCGTCTTCGTCTTCATCGGCGCGCGCCCCCGGAGCGACTGGCTGCCCGCCGCGGTGATTCGCGATGCGAAGGGGTTCGTGCTGACCGGCCGCGATCTGATCGCGGCGGAAGCCTATGCGCGCGTCTGGAAGGAGGCGCGAGAGCCGCTGCCGCTCGAGACGAGCGTCCCCGGCGTCTTCGCCGCGGGCGACATCCGGGCCGGCGCCATGAACCGCGTCGCGTCGGCGGTCGGCGAGGGCTCCATGGTCGTGCGCCTCGCCCACGAGTACCTGGCGCTGACCTGAGTGTCGGCCGGGCGGCCGTCTCCCGGCTTCGGTCTAGAATGCCGCGCGGATTTGGATCGTTCTAACCAGAGGAGGAGCACCATGAAGAAGAGCGTGATCCGAACCTTGGCCGGGCTTACCGTCCTGTCCTTCCTGACCGTTCCCGCCGCCCTGGCCCAGCGCCCGCCGCAGAAGAGGCCGGAGCCCGGCAACAAGCCGATCGAGATCTTCAAGGCGTTCGCCGTTCAGATGCAGAGCGGCCGCGCCGGCGCCGTGGAGATCCGGATCACGCGATGGTCGACCGACGAGGAGCGCCAGCGCCTCCTCGACGTCCTGAAAGAGTCCGGCCAGCCGGCGATGATCGCGGACCTGCAGAAGATGCCGCAGGTCGGTTTCATCAAGACGGCGAACTCGATGGGAGTCGCGCTCTTCTACGCGCGGTCGAACGAGCTTCCCGACGGGACGCGTCAGGTCGTCATCGGGACCGACCGCGCGATCGGCATTTCCGCCAACGCCCCGACGGTCTCGCAGTACGACGCCACGGTGATCGAGCTGCACTTCCCGAAGGGCGCGGCCAAGGGCGAGGGCAAGATCGTGCTCGCCGCGAAGGCGTCGGTCGGCAAGGACGGGAAGGTCCAGATCTCCAACTACTCCGGCGAGCCGGTGCGGCTGCGGGACGTCACGGCCTCGAAGCCGTAGGAAGAGCCGGTCGCCGGCCAGCGCCGGCTCCGGACGCTACTTCGCGAGGAGCCTGTCGAGCTCCTTGCGGACGTCCTCGACTCTCACCTCGTGGTCCGGTTCCTTCCAGAGAACCTTGCCGCTCGAGGAGCGGATGACGAGGCCATGGTTGTCGAAGCCGAGCTCCTTGACGACCTTCTGGTTCTCGGGCGTCGTCGCGTCGAGGTTCTCGCCCTTGACCTTCCCCTTGTACTCCTGCTCGAGCCCGCTCACGGCGGGTTTGATCTTCGCGCAGATCGGTCAGCCGGGCAGGTAGTAGTACGTCACCTGCAGGGGTGCGGTGGCCGCGAGCGCCGGCGCCGCCAGGACCGCGAGGCCGACCGCGAGCGCCGCGACGATTCGCCAGCATCGTTTCGTCATTGGGGTCTCCCGCGGGTCATTGTAGATGCAATCTCGCGCGGCTGTCCGCACGCGGGACGGACTGTCCGGTTACGGACGGTGCGTGGCCGTGGTATTCCAGGGCGGCTCTCTCAAGTTGTTTCTTTCTCGCGTGTTCGGTCCCCGCGGCCGGTGGCACGAGGATTGCCCCCTGGGCACGTGCATGGAGCGACTTCGCCAGGACCTGAAGCACGGGATCCGGATGCTGCGGCGTGCGCCGGGCTTCACCCTGATCGCGCTCGTCGTGTTCGCCCTCGGCATCGGCGCCAACGCCGCGATCTTCAGCATCGTCCATGCGGTCCTCCTCGAGCCGCTGCCGTATCCCGACCCCGCTCGGCTCGTCCGCGTCTGGCACACGCCCCCCCAGTCCGGCTTTCCGGGAGTCAAGACCTTCGCCGTGTCGAACGCCAACTATCTCGACTGGGAGGCGCAGAACCACGTCTTCGAGAAGATGGCGCTGATCGGCTTCGCGAACCTGAACTGGTCGGGTGAGGGCGAGCCGCAGTCGATTCCCACCGCGCGCGTGACGGAGAACTTCTTCTCGGTGCTCGGCGCCTCCCCGGCGCTCGGCCGCACGCTGACGGCGGACGATTTCCGGCCGGCCGCCGAGCCGGCGATCGTGCTCGGCGACGCGCTCTGGCGCACGCGATTCGGCTCCGATCCGAAAGTCGTCGGCCGCGAGATCCGCCTGAACGACCGGATGGTCCGGATCGTCGGGATCATGCGGCCCACCGACCGGCTGCCCGACTTCGCCAGCGCCTGGGTTCCCTTCATCATGGACGCCGAGGAGCGCGCGATGCGGGTCAACCACAACTGCGTCACGGTGGCGCGGTTGAAGCGCGGCGTCAGCCTCGCCGCGGCCCAGAGCGAGATGAACGTGATCTCCGATCGGCTGGCGCGGCAATATCCCGAGGACGACGCGGGATGGGGCGCGCTGGTCGTGCCGTTGCGCGACGATCTCGTCGGGGACGTCCGGCCGCTGCTCTTCGTCCTCCTCGGCGCCGTGGGCTTCGTTCTCCTGATCGCGTGCGCGAACGTCGGCAACCTGATGCTCGCGCGGACGCTGGCGCGCCGACGCGAGATCGCGGTGCGCGCGGCGCTCGGGGCGAGCCGTCGCCGCCTCCTCGGTCAGCTCGTCGCGGAGTCGCTGCTGCTCTCGGTCGCCGGCGGCGCGCTGGGCCTGGCCCTCGCGGCCTTCGGCCTGCCGTCCCTCGTCGCGCTCCTCGCCGACCGTCTGCCGCGCGCCGCGGAGGTCCGCGTCTCGATTCCCGTGCTCGCCTTCACGACGGCCATCTCCGCGTTGACGGGCCTCCTGGCGGGAATCGCCCCGGCGTGGGGCGCCATGCGGCACGACCTCGCGCGGGCGCTTCAGCAGGGATCGGCGCGGGGCACGTCGGAGGCGGGCCGCCGCACGCGCAGTCTGCTCGTGGTGGCCGAGGTCGCGCTCGCGCTCGTGCTGCTGACGGGCGCCGGCCTCCTCGTCCGGAGCCTGTGGCTGCTGAACCGTGTCAATCCGGGCTTCGATCCGCGGGGCGTCGTCCGCATCGCCGTGATCCTTCCGAAGGAGCGGTACGACGACGCCCAAAAGAGGACCGCGTTCTTCGGCTCGCTGCTCGAGCGGCTCCGCGCGCTTCCGGGCGTCGAGGCGGCCGGCGCGACGAGCGACCTTCCTCTCAACGGAGGGTCGAACTGGCCCGTCGCGTTCGAGGGGCGGCCGACGCCGCCCGTGTCGCAGCAACCGAACGTCATGGCGCAGATCGTGGCCGGCGACTACTTCCGCACGCTGCGCATCCCCCTGAAGCGGGGGCGCGCCTTCGACGCGCACGACGACGCGAGCGCGCCAGGCGTCGTCGTCGTCAGCGAAGCCATGGCCCGCCGGTTCTGGCCGGGCGAGGACCCGATCGGGAAGAGGCTGACGACGGCCTTCTATCCCGAGAAGACGCGCCAGGTCGTCGGCATCGTCGGCGACGTGAAGCTGCGAGGGCTCGACGTCCTGGAGCCCGTGTCCGCGATGTACGTCCCGCTCGCGCAGATCCCGTCGACCGGCATGGAGCTCGCGATGCGCACGCGCACTCCGGGCGCGACGCTGAAGGCCGCCGCCGCAGCCGTCCGCGCGATCGACCCGGCGCAGCCGATCATCGAGAGCGGCTCGCTCGAGGATCTCGTCGCGACGTCGCTCTCGCAGCAGCGGTTCGGCGTGCAGTTGCTCGGCGGGTTCTCGCTGCTCGCGCTCGTGCTCGCGGCCGTGGGGATCGGGAGCGTCCTCGCCTACTCGGTCCGCCGCCGCCGGCGAGAGATCGGCATCCGCATGGCGCTCGGGGCGCGGACGGAGACGGTGCTCGCCATGATCGTCCTGCAGGGCATGCGCACCACGCTCGTGGGCGTGGCGATCGGCCTCGTCGGCGCGCTCGGCCTCGCGCGCCTCCTCGGGGCGCTGCTGTACGGCGTCGGTCCCGCCGATCCCGCGACGCTCGCGTCGGTGGTGGCGGTGCTCAGCCTCGTCGCGTTCGGCGCCTGCCTCGTGCCCGCCCTTCGCGCCGGCCGCATCGATCCGCTTCGGGTCCTCCGGGAGGATTGAGGCCTCCTCGGCGGGCTCGTTCTCCCGCCGCGCCCGCGCCTCGTGGGAGAGGTTGCGATCGCGACGTTCCCTCTCTCGTTCGTCCGGCCGCGTAGCGGCCGGCTCACAGTCCGAGTTAGACTCCGCGCCCGAGACTGCTCGCTTGAGACCCGTCCCGGACCTGACGCGCAGCGCTTTGCGCTGGACCGACCTCGTCTTCCGCGAGGTGCGGCGTCCCACGAACGGCCGCTTCCCGATCGGCGTCCTGCCCGGCGAGGGCGTGGGCCCCGAGGTCGTCGGCGCCGCGCTCACGGTGCTGTCGGCCCTCGAGAGCGGCGCCCGACGGTTCGACGTCACGACCGGGGGTCCGATCGGCCGCGATGCCGAGGTGATGTCGGGCCGGCCGCTCACCGACGACGTGGCCGCCTTCTGCGCGGAGACCTTCGCGAACGGGGGCGCCGTGCTGACGGGCCCCGGCGGCGGCCGTTTCGTCTACGACCTGCGGCGGCGCTTCGACCTCTTCTGCAAGCTGTCTCCGCTGCGGCCGTTCGAGCCGCTCCTCGACGCTGGCAGCCTGAAGCCCGCGCACGCTCTGCGCGCGGACGTCCTGATCGTGCGGGAGAACGCCGGCGGCGAGTACTTCGGAACCTGGCGGGACGAGACGCCGGACGGCGGTTCGCGCGTGTGCGAGCACACCTTCCGTTATTCCGAGCGCGAGGTGCGGCGCCTCGTCGAGGCGGCGGCGCGTCTCGCGGCCGCGCGACGCGGGCGGCTCGCGCGTCGTCGTGAAGGACGGCGGGTTCCCGTCGGTGAGCGCGCTCTGGCGGGACCTCTCCCGAGAAGCGGCGGCGCGCGAGGGCGTTGCCCTGCGGGTCCTCGACATCGACCTGGCCGCGTACCTCCTCGTCCGGGAGCCGCTCTCCTTCGACGTGATCGCCGCCTCGAACCTCTTCGGCGACGTGCTCGCCGACGTCGGCGCCGTTCTCCTGGCGTCGCGAGGCGCGTCGTTCTCGGGCAACTTCTCGGAGGACGGCGCCGCGGTGTATCAGACGAATCACGGCTCGGCGCTCGACATCGCGGGGCAGGGCCGCGCCAACCCGATCGGCCAGATCTGCTCCCTCGCGATGCTGCTGCGCGAGAGCCTGGGGCTTTCGACCGAAGCGGCCTGGATCGAGGAGGCCGTGGCGGAGGTCGTCTCGCTCGGCCACCGCCCCTTCGACGTCGCCGCAGAAGGCGAGCGGACCGTCGGCACCGCGGAGATGGGCGAGCGCATCGCGGAGGCGGTTCGGCGCCGCGCGCGCTCGGCCGAATGAAGCCGGCCCTCGTCCTCGTCGATCTGCAGAACGACTTTCTCGGCGCGGCCGGCCTGGAGCCTCCCGCGGGCGCGGTTGTGCGCGGGGCGGCGCGCCTGCTCGCCGCGGCGCGGCGGGCGGGGGTTCCGGTCCTGCACGTCGTGACGTCCGTGCGCCCGGACGGGAACGGCCGCATGCCGCACTGGACCCGCCGGGACGACCGGCGCTGCGTTCCCGGTACCTCGGGCCACGAGGCACCCGCTCCGCTCGCTCCCGGTCCGGCCGAAGCGGTCGTCCCGAAGACGTTCTTCTCGGCGTTTTCCGCGGAAGCGCTCGCCCCGTTCCTCGCCGCGCACGGCGCGGATGCGGTGGTGCTCGCGGGCGTCCACCTCCACGGCTGCGTCCGTCAGACGGCGCTCGACGCGTACCAGCGGGGCCTCGAGGTCGTCGTGGCGGAGGACGCGGTCGGCAGCGACGATCCGCTCCACGCGGCGATCACGCGGCGCTACCTCGAGGGACGCGCGGCGCGGTTCCTGACGGTCGAGGAGATCGCCGAACTGTTCGGCGGGCGGGGCGCGGAAGCGCGCGCCGGCGCCATCGAACCGGAGATTCTGCCCGCCGCGGTCGTCGCGGGGCAACACCTTCACGGCGAGGGTGCGCCGCTCCGGCTGCATCGCTCGCCGCGGGAGACGGCGACGGCGCTCTTCCGCGTTCCCGGCGCGGGGACGGCGGAGGCGGCGGCGGCCGCCGGGGCCGCGTCCGGCGCGGCGCCGGAATGGCGGTCGGCCGCGGCGAAGGAGAGAGCGCGCCCGCTTCTCGATCTCGCGGACCGGCTCGAAGTCGAGGCGGCGAATCTCGCCGCGCTCATCGCCGAGGATGTCGGCAAGCCGGTGCGTCTCGCCGCGCTCGAGATCGCGCGCACCTCGGCGCTCCTCCGCCGCGCGGCGGCCCTGGAGCCGGGCGCGCCGATCCTCGTCGGGCCGGGCGCCGCCGCGCGGCGCGTGCCGCTCGGCGTCGTCGCGATCGTCACGCCCTGGAACAATCCGCTCGCGATTCCCTGGGGCAAGATCGCGGCGGCCCTCGCGCTCGGCAACACGGTCGTCTGGAAGCCGGCGCCCGCCGCCTCGCGCGTGGCGCTGCGCTCGCTGGAGCTCGCGCGCGACGCCGGGCTGCCCGACGGCGCCTTGGCCCTGGTCTGCGGGGACCGGCGCGCGGCGGAGGCCGTGATGGCGGACCCGCGCATCGGCGGGATCTCGGTGTCGGGGTCCTCGGCGGCCGGGTGGAGCGCGCAGGAGATCGCGGCGCGCCGCCGCGTGCCGCTGCAGGCGGAGCTCGGCGGCAACAACGCCGCGATCGTGTGGGACGGCGCGGACCTCGCGGAGGCGGCGAGGCGCATCGCCCGCGGGGCGTTCGAGTTCGCCGGGCAGCGGTGCACGGCGAACCGGCGCGCGGTGGTGCGCGACTCTCTCTTCACGGCGTTCGTCGAGGCGGTCGGGGCCGCGACGGCGGGGCTCCGCTGGGGCGACCCGCTCGAGCCCGAGACCGAGGTCGGGCCGCTGGTCTCCGTCGGCGCGCGCGATGCGGCGCGCGAGGCGATCGAGGCCGCCGCGTTGCGGGCGGAGCGCCTCGTCGTGCCGCACGCCGGCTCCGGACGCGCGGGCGCGCTCGAGTCCCGCGGCGCGTATCTGGCGCCCGTGATCGTCGTGGCGCCGCCGGCGTCCGCGCCGATCGTGCAGGAGGAGACGTTCGGACCCGTCCTCGTCGTGCAGCGCGCCACCAGTTTCGAGGAGGCGCTGGACCTCGCCAACGGCGTTCGCCAGGGTCTCGTCGCGGCGATCTTCGCGGGCGAGCGTCCGAGGCGGGACCAATTCCGCGAGCGCGCCGAGGCCGGCATCCTCAAGGGCGGCGTCTCGACCGCCGATGCGGACGCGGAGGCGCCCTTCGGAGGGTGGAAGGCTTCGGGCCTGGGGCCGCCCGAGCGCGGCTCGGGCGACGTCGAGTTCTACACGCGCGCACAGGCGCTCCATGGCGACCTCTGAGATCGACGCGGCCGCCGTCCTGCCGTTCGCGAAGGAGGAGATCGAGGGATCGGTCGGCGAGCGTTTCGCGCGGGTGGCGCGCGCGTTTTCGGAACGCCCGGCCGTCCGAGGGCCCGAGGGTGAGACGACCTACGCCCGGCTCGCCGCCGACGTCCGCGCGATCGCCCACGCGCTCGCCGAGCGGCTGCCATCGCGGGCGCGGCCGCTCGCTCTCGCCATGGCGCCCGGCGCCCCGCTCTTCGCGGCGATGCTCGGCGCGCTCGATGCCGGCCACTTCTATGCGCCGCTCGACCCGGGGCTCCCGGCGGCCCGGCTTCGGGCGATCTGGAGCGGCCTCGACGCGGCGGCGCTGATCGTCGACGCGCCGCGGCGCGGCCTCGGCGAGGAGCTCGCCGGCTCGTCCGTCCCGGTGTGGACCGTCGAGGACCTCGTCGCCGGAGGCGCTCCGCCGGGACGCCCGCCTCTCGTCCCTCGGCCGGACGATCTCGCGTACGTTCTCTTCACGTCGGGGACGACCGGAGCGCCCAAGGGCGTGATGCAGAGTCACCGCAACGTCCTCCACAACGTCAGGAAGGTCGGCGCGGCGCTCGCGATCGTGCCGGAAGACCGGTTGACGCTCGTCGCCTCGGTGGGCGTCGGCGCCTCCGTGACGGACGTCTTCGGCGCGCTCCTGCACGGCGCCGCGGTCTGTCCCTACGATCTCTCGGGCGACGGGCTGCGGCTCCTTCCCGAATTCCTCGGCCGCGAAGCCATCACGATCTTCCACGCCGTGCCGAGCGTCTTCCGCACGATGGCGCGCGCGCTCGACGGCCGGGAGGACCTCTCGCGCCTGCGCGCGGTGCGTCTCGGCGGCGAGGCCGTCCACGCCGCGGACTTCGAGCTCTTCCGCCACCGGTTCCCGCGGGGTTCCGTCCTGCACGTGGGGTACGGCGCCACGGAGATGAACGTGATCCGTCACTGGGCCGGCCGCCACGATGCGGCCTGGCCGGGGGGCACGCCGCTCGGCTACGCCGTGGACGAGACGGAGGTCGTCCTCCTCGACGAGGACGGCCGGGAGACGTGCGGCGTCGGCGAGATCGCGATCCGCGCGCGCACGCTCGCCGTGGGCTACTGGAGGGATCGCGCGGCGACGGCGGCGGCGTTCCGGTCCGTGCCCGGCCGGCCCGGGTTCCGCGAGTATCGAACCGGCGACCTCGGCGAGCTCCTGCCCGACGGGCTCCTCCTGCACCGCGGCCGGCGCGACGGCCGCTGGAAGGTCCGCGGGCACCGTGTGGAGGCCGGCGAGGTCGAGAGCGCGCTGCGATCGGTGCCCGGCATCCGGGACGCCGCAGTGCGCGGCCGCGATTCGGGGGGCCGCACGTCGCTGTGCGCGTGGATCGTGCCCGAGGCCGGCGGACCGGGAAAGGCCGAGGACCTCCGGCGAATGCTCGCGGAGCGCGTCGCCCCGTCGATGATCCCCTCGCGCTTCGTCTTCCTCGATGCGATGCCCCGCACCGCCGCCGGCAAGGTCGACGACGGCGCGCTGACGGACCCGGGCCGGGAGCGGCCGCCGCTCGCGGCCCCGTACGCGGAACCCGCGGACGAGACGGAGCGCGCGGTCGCGCGCGTCTTCGGCTCGGTGCTCGGACTCGACCGGATCGGCCGGGACGACGACTTCTTCGATCTCGGCGGCGACTCGCTCGCGGCGGTGGCGGCGCTCGCGGAGCTGTCCGCCGATCTCGACGCGAGACTGGGGGCCGCAGACCTCCTCGAGGCGCCGACGCCTTCTCTGCTGTCGCGGCGCGCGCGGGAGAGGGGCTGCGGCTCGGAAGAGGGGCTCGTGCGTCTGGGCGACGGGAGCGGCCGGCGCGTCTTCGTCGTTCCCGGCGGGGCGGGCGACGGCCCGGACCTCTTCGCGGCCCGCCGAATCGCCCGCGCCGTGGGCGACGGTTTCTCCTTTGTGGCCCTCCGCTCGGCCGGGCTTCCGCGCGGGGCGTCCGTCTCGGACGCCTTCCTGCGGCGGTTGAGATCGGCGCAGCCGCGGGGTCCGTACGCGATCGTCGGCGATTGCGTCGGCGGACCGGTCGCCTTCGCGATCGCCGGCCGTCTCCGCCAGGCGGGCGAGGCGGTGGACCTGCTCGCGCTCGTGGACGCCCCCTTCCCGTCGGCCGGCCGCCGGCGGAGCGCGTGGCTTCGCGCGCGCTTCCCGAAAGCGGCGCGCGCATGGGAGCGCATCGTCTACTTCCGCGCTCGGCTGCGCCACCATGCCGCCGCGCTGCGCTCGGCTCCGGCCGGCCGTCTCGCCTACGCGCTCCGCTTCGGGAGAGTGGCCGCGAGCGGCATCGCGGGTCCGGCCGAGCCGGCGGGAACGCGCTCGCGGGACGCGCGCGACCTCTACGTCTCCGCCGCGCTCGCCGAGAGGCCGGGCTTCTTCGACGGCGACGTCCTCCTCGTCGAGAGCGAGGAGTTCTCCCGCCGGGGCCACGCGGAGGCCTGGAGCCGGTCCGCCGCGCGTCCGGCGATTGTCCGGGCGCCGGGCGCGCACGCGCGCCTCCTCCTCGACCACGAGCGCCTCGTCGGCGAGGCGCTACGGCGCGCGCTCGAGCGAGCCGTCTAGGGAGAAGGCGAGACCGACGCGCCCCACTTCTCCTCGAACTTGCGGCGGTTCTCCTCGTAGAGCGCGAAGTAAGCGTCCTGCCCCAGGCGTCGGAAGGACGCGTTCTGCCAGTGGTGGACGAAGACGTCGCTCGCGCAGCGTACCTTCCAGCCCGCGGCCCGCACGCGGCGGTTGTAGTCGCCGTCCTCGAAGAGCCCGAGGCCGAACCGCTCGTCGAGCGGTCCGATCTCCTCGAGCGTCTTGCGCCGGATCGCCACGCAGAAGAACGCGAGCATCGGGATCTCGAACGTCTCGCCGTCGTGCGCGTGGCACCAGTCCGCCGCCCACGCCGGCAGGCGGCCGACGTCGGCGTATCCGACGGCGACGCGTCCCTCGTTCGCGATCGCGTTCGTCACCGGCCCGACGAGGCCGAGCGAGGGATCGGCGGCGAGGTGCCGCCGCAGGCCCGTCAGCCAGCCGCGCGTCAGCACCGTGTCGTTGTTGAGGAGGACCACGGGATCGCCCGCCGTCTCCGCCAGGGCCAGGTTGACGGCGGCGGGGAAGCCGAGGTTCCCGGGCAGCGCGCGGACGCGGACGCGCGGATGCGCCGCGGCGAAACGGGCGAGCATCTCGGGCGTGCCGTCGGTCGAGCCGTTGTCCACCACGATCACCTCGTAGCGCGGCCACTCCGTCCGCGCGACGAGGCTCTCGAGGCAGAGGCGGTTCAGGTCGAGGTTGTCGTGCGTGACGATGACGATCGAGGCGAGCGGGAACGCGGAGCGCATCGTCTTCGCCGAAGCGGTCCCCACCTCCAGTCGAAGGCTCGCCCAGCCGAGACGCTCGGCAAGGCCGTCGAACGGCCGATCGCCGCGCCGCAGGAGGATCGTCGCCCCGAGCCGATTCTCGCGGCGAAGCCGGTCGAACGACGCGATCGGGTCGCCGGGTGCGGTGGCGGCGCGGAAGACGCGATGTCCGGCGGCCGTCAGGGACCGGAGGAACGGGTCGTCGGCCGAAAACTCGTCGTCGGGGACGACGACGTCGAAGGCGTCGTTCTTCTCGACCGGCAGCGCGGCTCGCGCCGCCTCGCGCGCGCCGTCCGGCCCCGCCCAGTCGCCGAGAGGGCGGCGAAACAGGCGGCGGAGGAGATGGCGGAGAGTCGGTGCCATTCGGCAGGGGAGTCTAGCGCCCGAGGATTCCCCTGTCCCTCTCCCGCCGGGAGAGGAACGCGGGGGGAATGTCACTCGCTTCGAGTCGCGATCCGCTAGACCGCCGCCTCTTCGAGCTCTCCGATCTTGTGCGGCCCCTCGGGCTCCGCGAGCGCGGCCTCGGCCCGGTGCGTCTTCGCGACCAGGACGTAGATCGCCGGCACGACGAAGAGCGTGAAGGCGGTGCCGATGATCATGCCCGACACGAGCATGATGCCGATCGAGTTGCGCGCGCCGGCGCCGGGGCCGCTCGCGAAGACGAGCGGCATGTGACCCATGACGGTCGCGGCCGTCGTCATCAGGATCGGACGGAGGCGGGTCATCGCCGCCTCGACGACGGCCTCGGCCTTGCCGATGCCCCGCTCCTGCACACTGTTGGCGAACTCGACGATCAGGATGCCGTTCTTCGCGATGAGGCCGACGAGCGTGATCAGGCCGACCTGACTGTAGATGTTGAGCGTCGTCAGGCCGAGGAACGAGAACAGGAGGGCGCCCGACAGCGCCAGCGGCACGGATCCCGCGAGGACGATGAACGGATCGCGGAAGCTCTCGAACTGCGCCGCGAGCACGAGGTAGATCAGGATCGCGGACAGCATGAAGGTGAAGAGGAACTTGCCGCCCTCGACGCGCAGCTGCCGGGACTCGCCCGCGTAGTCCACCGTGAAGCCCTGCGGCAGGATCGCCTTCGCCTCGGTCTCGAGGAACGACAACGCCTTGTCGAGCGACACGCCCGGCGGGATCACGCCCTGGATCCGGACGGCGTTCAGCTGCTGGAACCGCTTGAGGTCGCGCGGCTCGGTCGTCGTCTTCAGGGTCGCGAACGTCGACAGCGGCACGAGCTTGCCGCCGGCGCCCGTGACGTAGATGTTCTCGAGCTGCTCCGGCGTGAGCCGATCGGCGCGCTTGATCTGCGGAATGACCTTGTAGCTTCGGCCCTGGATCGAGAACCGGTTGACGTAATTGCCGCCGAGCATCGTCGACAGGTCCTTGCCCGCGTCGGAGAGGCTGACGCCCTGTGCGCGCAGCTTGTCGCGGTCGAAGACGACCTCCGCCTGCGGCTGGTCGAACTTCAGGTCCGAGTCGACGTACATGAACATCCCGCTCTTGTACGCCTTGCCGATCAGCTGATTCGCGAAGTCGACGAGCTGCTGCGGCTCGGCGGTCGACGCGATGACGAAGTCGACCGGGAAGCTGCCGCCGCCGGGCAGCGCCGGCGGAATGAGCGAGATGACCCGCACGCCCGGAATCTTCGAGAGTCCCATGGCGGCCTCGACCTGGAGCTGGGTGGTCTTCTTCTTCCTCTGGCTCCACGGCTTCGTGACCATGCCGCCGAACCCGCCGCTCGGGTTGGTGATCTGGAAGACGCTCTCGTTCTCGGGCATCGCCTTGTAGACGTCGTACACCTTGTCGGCGAAGAGCTTCGTCTGGTCGAGCGTGGCGTTGGGCGCCGCCTGGATGACGCCGAAGACGACCGACTGGTCCTCCTGAGGCGCGAGCTCCTTGGCCGAGAACATGTAGAACGGCACGATCATCACGACCACGATGACCCAGAGCACGAACGTGACCGGACGGTACCGGAGGCTGTTCTTGAGCACGCGCCCGTAGAGCTGCCGCACCTTCTCGAAGTGCCGGTTGATCATCCCGGCGAACCCGCGCTGGCTGTCCTTCTCCCGGAGGAGCTTCGAGCCCATCATCGGCGAGAGCGTCAGCGCGACGACGCCCGAGATGATGACGGCCCCGGCGAGCGTGAACGCGAACTCGCGGAACAGGGCGCCCGTCAGTCCTCCCTGGATGCCGATCGGCGCGTACACCGCGGCGAGCGTGATCGTCATGGCGATGATCGGGCCGACGAGCTCGCGGGCGGCGCGGATCGCGGCGTCGAAGGGCTTCTCGCCCAGGTGGAGGTGCCGCTCGACGTTCTCGACCATGACGATGGCGTCGTCGACGACGAGACCGACCGAGAGCACGATCGCGAGCAGCGTCAGCAGGTTGATCGTGAATCCCGCGATGAGCATCAGGAAGACCGCGCCGATGAGCGACAGCGGAATGGCGACGATCGGGATGATCACGGCGCGGAAGGAGCCGAGGAAGAGGAAGATGACGATCACGACGATCAGGAGCGTCTCGCCGAGCGTCTGGAGCACCTCGTCGATGGCGTCCTGGATGTAGGCCGTCGCATCGTAGGGAATCCCGACCGTCATGCCGGCCGGCAGCCCGGACTTGATCTCCGGGAGCGCCGCGCGAACGCGCTTGATGACGTCGAGCGAGTTCGCCGTCGGCAGCACCCAGATGCCCATGAACGTCGCGGTCTGGCCGTTGAAGCGGACGTCGTCGTCGTAGGTCTCGGCCCCGAGCTCGACGTCGGCGATCTCGCCGAGGCGGACGACCACGCCGTCCTTCTGCTTGACGACGAGATTCTTGAATTCGTCGACCGTCTGGAGGTTCGTGTTGGCGACGAGATTGACCGACACCATGGAGCCCTTCGTCGCGCCGAGGGCCGATAGGTAGTTGTTGTCGGCGAGCGCGTCGTGCACGTTCGTGGGCGAGATTCCCAGGGCGGCCATTCGATCGGGCTTCAGCCAGATCCGCATCGCGAAGACGCGGCTGCCCAGGATGTCCGCGCGCTGCACGCCGCTGATCGCCGAGAGCTTCGGCTGCACCACGCGCGTGAGGTAGTCGGTGATCTGGTTCTGGTCGAGCTCGTTCGAGCCGAACCCGAGGTACATCGAGGCGAACTGGGAGTCGGCCGTCTGCAGATCGATGACCGGCGCCTGCGACTCGGGCGGCAGGTCGTTGCGGACCTGCGCGACCTTCGCCTGGATCTGCGTCAGCGCCGCGTTCGTGTCGTAGTTCAGCTTCAGGTGGACGGTGATCGTGCTGACGCCCTGCGCGCTCGAGGACTCCATGTAGTCGATGCCGTCCGCGCTCGCGATGACGCGCTCGAGCGGCGTCGTGATGAACCCGCGGACGAGGTCGGCGTTGGCGCCGACGTAGATGGTGGTCACCTGCACGACCGCGACGTCGCTGCGCGGGTACTGCCTTACGGACAGGGTGCGGATCGCCTGCAGCCCCGCGATGAGGATCACGAGGTTGACGACGATCGCCAGCACGGGCCGGCGGATGAAGAGGTCGGTGAACTTCAAGCGTTCCTCCCGCTCGATGCGGTGGCCTTTAGCTGTCCTCGGGTTTCGGCGCGGGGTTGTTGCCGGGCTGCGTCGTGTTGTTGACCTGCACCGCGGCGCCGTTGCGGAGCTTGAAGACTCCCGACGTCACGACTTCCTCACCGGGCTTGATGCCGGAGAGGATCGCGACCTGGTCGCCCCGGCCGGGTCCGACCTTCACGAACTCCTGGCGCACGCCCTTGTAGGTCTTGCCGGACTTCGGGTCCTTCAGCTCGGACACGATGTAGACGGAGTCGCCGTACGGCGCGTGGTTGATCGAGGAGGCCGGGATGGCGACGACGTCGTTCGTCGTGCCGAGCACCATGCTCGTGTCGACGAACATGCCCGGGTGGAGCTTGGCGTCGGTATTGGGGAACGTCGCCTGCACCGCGATGTTGCGCGTCGCGGGGTCGATGACGGAGTCGACGGCCGTGATCTTGCCGGAGGCCTTCGTCCCGACCTGCGCGCTCGTGACCGTGACCTGGGTCCCGGGCTGCACGCTGGGCCATCTCCTGCTGGGGCACCGAGAAGTTGACGTAGATCGGCTGCAGCGCCTGGAGCGGCACGACGGGACTGCCGCTCTGCAGGTACTGACCGACGTTGACCTGGCGGATTCCGAGGACGCCGGTGAACGGCGCGCGGATCGTCTTGCGCTCGATCGTGGCCTTCAGCTCGCCGACCTTGGCCTCCGCCGCCTTGTACAGGGAATCGGCGTTGTCGAGGGTCTCCTGCGATCCGATCTGGGTCTCCACGAGCCGCTTCGCCCGGTCGAGCGACACGCGCGCCCACTCGAGCGCCGCCTCCGCGGCCGCGAGCTGCGCCCTCTCCTGCCGGACGTCGAGCTGGACCAGGAGGTCTCCCTGGCGCACGCTTCTGCCCCGACTCGAACGCGATCCGCTCCACGATGCCGGGCTGGTCCGCGCTGACCGTGACACCCTGGGCGGCCGCGACCGTACCGATCGCGGTCAGGGAATTCGGCCACCGGTCGGCCTTGGCGACCACCGTCGTCACGGCCTCCGGCGGCATCTGGAACGACGCCTGCTGGGCCATGCCCTTCTTGATCTGACCGTACTTGACCGCGCCGATCGCCGTCAGGAAGGCGGCGATCGCCACGATCATCAGGAACATCCGCTTCTTCATCGGATCCAAACCTCCACCTTCATACGACCGTCCTCCAGGGAGGACCACGGGAATCGTCGGCGGGCGGAAGAACACGCGCCGACGACTTCAACTACGAAATAAGCCGGAATTCGTCCCGAGGATTCCATGCGCCGGGGAAACTGTCCCCTCCGAGGGACGGGGCCGCCCAAACCGCGGAGTTTATGCCGGCGCGGGACCTCCGAGCCCGGAAAATCTCGCCGGCCGGCGAAGGCGGAGCCGTGCGGATCCGGTCGCAACCTTCTGAGCCGTTTCCCGGATTTGTTCGTAGGTATCCTTCGACGGACCGACCATGACGAACGAGACCTTCGACGAGTACACCGCCCGGATTTTCTCCTACGTGGGGAAGCGGGATCCCCGCCGGATGCTCCGGGCGGCGCCCGCGGCGCTTGCCCGGCGCGTCGCCGGCGTGCCGCGGCGGCGGATGACCGCCCGGCCCGCCCCCGGGAAGTGGTCGGTCGGCGAGATCCTGGCGCACCTCTCGGAGATCGAGCTCCTGTGGGGCTACCGCGTGCGCACGCTGCTCGAACGCGAGGAGCCCGAGATCGTCGGGATGGACCAGGAGGTCTGGGCCCGCGTCGGGCGCTACGAGCGGCGGGACCCGCGGGAGAGCCTGGCGCTCTTCACCGCGCTGCGACGGTCGAACGTCGCGCTGCTGACGGCGCTCCCGCCGAAGGCGCTGGCGCGGCGGGGGCGCCACTCCCAGTTCGGCGGCCTCTCGATCGCCGACATCGCGCGCCTGCTCGCCGGCCACGACGTCAACCACACCCGGCAGATCGACGCGATTCTCCGCAGAAAGAAACGGCGCCGTGCGGCTCGCTGACGTCCGCCGCGCCGCGCTGCCGGTCCTGGCGGCCGCACTGGCCGCGGCCTCGCTGGGCGCCCAGACGATGTCGATCGAGGAGTACGAACCGAAGTCGACGCTCGTCGTCCCGGAACACAAGCCGCTTCGCGCGAAGTACCCGTTCGTGGACGTGCACAATCACCAGGACCGGGACATGTCCGCGCCCGACGCCGCGCAGCTGGTGGCCGACATGGATCGGATCAATCTTCGGGTGATGGTCAACCTTTCCGGCGGCCAGGGCGCCGAGTTCGAGAAGGGATATCGCAACCTCCCCGGCCGATACCCCGGCCGATTCGTCGTGTTCGCGAACCTCGACTTCTCCGGCATCGAGAAGCCCGGCTGGGGAGAGCGCGCGGCGGCGCAGCTCGAGGAGGACTACCGGCACGGCGCGCGCGGCCTGAAGATCTTCAAGAACCTCGGCCTCACGGTCACCGACGCGAGCGGCCGGCGCGTGCCCGTCGACGATCCGCGCATCGATCCGGTCTGGGAGAAGTGCGCCGCGCTCGGCATTCCCGTGCTCATCCACTCGGGCGAGCCGCGGTCCTTCTTCGACCCGATCGACAAGTCGAACGAGCGGTGGCTCGAGCTGAAGCAGTTCCCGCAGCGCGCCCGCCCGCCCGACAAGTTCCCGCCGTTCGAGCAGATCCTCCGGGAGCAGCACCACCTCTTCGAGAAGCACCCGAAGACGCGCTTCATCGACGCGCACCTCGGCTGGCTCGGCGGGGACCTCGCGCGTCTCGGCGCGCTGTTCGACCGGCTCCCCAACGTCTACACGGAGATCGGCGCCGTTCTCGCGGAGCTCGGCCGGCAGCCCCGCTTCGCCCGCGACTGGTTCCTGCGCTACGCGGACCGGGTGATGTTCGGCAAGGACGCCTGGGCCGCGGACGAATACCTCGTCTACTTCCGTGTCCTGGAGACCGGCGACGAGTACTTCGACTATTACCGTAAGCGCCACGCCTTCTGGAAGATGTACGGCCTCGCCCTGCCCGACGACGTGCTGAAGAAGGTCTACTTCCAGAACGCCCTCAGGGTGATCCCGGGAATCGACGCCTCGGCCTTCCCCCGGTGACGGTTCCCGCGTAAACCTCTCGATCCATTGGCCTGCCGCAGCCTCCCGCCGGCATGATGTCTTTGTATCTGGCGGGCTCTTGCCCGCGCCCCTACCTTATGGAACGTGGACATTTGCTTTCCGGGCGGGCTGCGCGTCGAGGCCCTCCATCAGGGGTTCTGGATCCGGACGGACCAGCCGGTGGCGCAAGGGGGAGGGGGAAAGGCCCCTTCGCCGTTCGACCTCTTCCTCGCCTCGATCGGCACGTGCGCCGGGTTCTACGCGCTGCGCTTCTGCCAGCAGCGCAACCTCCGGACCGACGGCCTGGCGCTCTCCCTCACCGCCGAGCGCGACTCGGAACGCAAGAAGGTCGTGCGGGTGCGGCTCGAGATCTCGACGCCGATCGACTTTCCGGAGAAGTACCGGACGGCGATCGTGCACGCCGTCGAGCAGTGCAGCGTCAAGAAGCATCTCCAGCAACCCCCGGCGTTCGACATCGTCGTGAGCGGCTCGGAGGCCCTCGAGCGCGAGCGGCGCCGAGAGGAAGGCGTCGCGGTCGCTCCCGTCTGACGCGGTATCATCCGCGGCCCAGATGTCATCGGTATTGAGGCATTCTCTTCGGAGCGCCTGGTGGATGTGCGCCCTGCTGATCCTCGCGCCGGGTGCACCTCGACGTCCCGAGAGTCCGCGGTCCCGGCGGGGGAGGCCCCGCGGGCCGACGTCGCCGGCTATCCCAATGACATCCGCTACTACCCGCGCGACTTCGAGGACGTCCGTCAGTTCGAGGAGGACTTCGTGACGTCGTGGGAAAGGGAGCGCGCCGCCCTGGGCCTCGCTCCGGGCGCCCCGCTGCCGCCGGCCGCCTATCTCGCGATCTCGGGCGGCGGAGACAACGGCGCGTTCGGAGCGGGCCTCCTGAACGGCTGGACGAAGGCGGGAACGCGTCCGAACTTCAAGATGGTCACGGGCGTGAGCACCGGGGCCCTCATCGCGCCGTTCGCCTTCCTCGGGCCGGACTACGACCGGACGCTCCGGGAGATCTACACGTCGGTCTCGCTGAAGGACATCGCGAAGGAACGGTGGATCGTCGACGTCCTGTTCGGGGACGCCATGGCGGACACCGCGCCGCTCGCCGAGCTCGTCAAGAAGACCGTGACGCAGAAGGTGCTCGATGCCATCGGCGCCGAGTACGCGAAGGGCCGCATGCTGCTGATCGGGACGACGAACCTGGACGCGCGCCGCGCAGTGGTCTGGAACGTGACCGAGATCGCCGCGACCCGGCGGCCGGACGCACTGGCTCTCGTCCACAAGATCCTGCTCGCGTCGGCCGCCATTCCCGGCACGTTCCCGCCCGTGATGATCGACGTGCAGGAGAACGGGAAGCATTACCAGGAGATGCACGTCGACGGCGGAACGGCGAACCAGGTGTTCGTCTATCCCGCCGCGTCCGATCTCGCGAAGCTGTCGAAGGAGAACGACGCGACGCGTGGCCGGACGCTCTACGTCATCCGCAACGCCCGCCTCGATCCGGAGTGGGCCCAGGTCGACCGGCGGACGCTACCGATCGCGCTCCGGGCGATCACCTGCCTGATCCAGTACCAGGGCATCGGCGATCTCTACCGGATCTACTCGATCACCAAACGCGATCACGTGGACTTCAACCTGGCGTACATCCCGGCGACGTTCGACACGCCGCACACCACAGACTTCGACACGGCGTACATGCGCTCGCTCTTCGACCTCGCGTACAAGATGGCGGTCGAAGGGGTCGAGTGGTCGAAGCATCCGCCCGTGCTGCTCTCCGGCGAAGGCGACGAGGCGCGCGCGCGGCAGACGGTGGACCCGGCGCCCGCGCCCTGATCGGGCGCGGCGAGGATCAGAACCCGAGCGCCTGGGGCTCGGCGTCGCCGGCCGAACCGGAAGCCGACGCCGACGCGCAGGTCGCGTGCAGGTTCACCATCTCGACGAAGAGCGCGAGCCGCTCCATGAACGTCTCGATCACCTTCGGCCCGTCGGCCGCCCGGCACGTGAAGGAGACGAGTCCTTTTGCGGCCTCGAGGCGGTACCGCTGGAACGAGTCGGAATCGCGAGAGACCTGCTCGTAGGACTCCAGCCACTGCTCGTCGACGGTGCCGGCGAGGCTGACGATGTGGCGCTGAAAGAGCGGCCCGAGAATCTCCTGCCGCATCGCGTTGCGGTCCACGCTGACGTTGTACATGGAGAGCCTTTCGGGCCGGAAAAGGAGCAAGGGTGACGCCAGGGGGCCTAAAACCTTTGGTTGCCGCGACTTGGGCTTTCCTGGGGCGCCGCGAGTGACGAGAAACGTCCACCGGCATGGCGCCGAGTGCCACGCAAGGGCAGGCGCGGGCCGGCCCGCCGAGGGAACAGGTCCGTGGCGACCGATTCGGCCCGCTCCAAAACGAAAGCGATTGATCGCCGCGACGCACTCGTCCCAAACTGTGGGAGTGACGACGGAAACCGCGATGGGGCCTCCCGGCGATGCCAAAGCGCCGAGCTTCGTCTACTTCTCGGACCTTCTCGCGCGCCCGGTCGTCGACGCGGACGGGGCCCCCATCGGCCGCCTCTGGGACCTGTCCATCCGTCTGCCGGAGCCCTACCCGATGGTGACGCAGATCCTGATCCGTCCTCCCGGACAGGCCGACCTGCTGCTGGTCGCGGAGGGAAACCAGGTCCGATCGTGGGCCGAGCGCCGGATCCCGCTCGCGGTGCGCGTGCGCGAGCTGCGGCCGAGCCGCCGCAAGGACAAGACCGAGATCCTCCTGCGCGAGGCGCTGCTCGACAAGCAGGTCGTCGACGTCTCGGGCGCCAAGGTCGAGCGCGTCAACGACCTGCATTTCCTGATCGCGCGCGAAGGGCAGCTCGTTCTCGCCCACATCGACGTCGGGCTCCGCGGCCTCGCGCGGCGCCTCGGATGGGAGCGCGGCATCGAGACCGTCGTGCGTGCCGTGCACCCGCGCGCGCGGTACCTCACGAAGGACGACGGGCTCATCGGGTGGAAGTACGTGCTGCCGACGCTCGGCGACCCCGCCGGCCTGCGCCTCGCGTTCTCGCAGAAGTCGATCGGCCGGCTGCACCCGGCCGATCTCGCCGAGATCCTCGAGGATCTGCCCGCGGGCTCGCGGAAGACCGTGTTCGACGCCCTCGAGTTCCAGACGGCCGCCCGCGTGCTGCCGGAGGTCGACCCGACGATCCAGCAGGATCTGCTCCCGGCCGAGAGCGACCCAGAGCGCGCCGCCGATCTCCTCGAGAAGATGCCTCCCGACGCCGCGGCCGACGTGCTCGGCGAGCTGTCGGAGGAGGACGCCCAGGACCTCATCGAACGGATGCAGCCGGAAGACGCCAGGGCGGTGACCGAGCTGCTCGAGCACGAGGAGGACACCGCGGGCGGCCTGATGACGACCGACCTCATCACCTTCCGCGGCGACATGACGATCGGCGACGCCTTCGCGAAGCTGCGCGAGATCGCGCCCGACGTCGAGTTCCTCTATCAGTTCTACGTCGTCGACGAGCGGCGCCGCCTCGTCGGCATCGTCAACATGCGGCGGCTGTTCCTGGGTCCGGAGACAGTTCCGCTGAAGGACGTCATGGCCCCGTGGACCATCCGGATCCGCCCGGAGGACTCGGCCTCCTACGTCGCGGAGGTCATCGAGAAGTACAACCAGGCCGCCGTCCCGGTGACCGACGCCGACGGCGTGCTCGTCGGCATGATCACCGTGGACGACGTGCTGACCGAGGTCCTGCCGCTGGCATGGAAGAAAAAACTGCGACTCTGACGGGCCGCCATCCAGCGCGGCCCGCCCGCTGGAGACAGGTCGTCCTGTTCCTCGGCGTGATCGGCCCGGGGATCATCACGGCGAACGTCGACAACGACGCCGGCGGCATCACGACGTATTCGCTCGCCGGCGCCCAGTTCGGGACCCGGCTGCTGTGGACCCTGATTCCGATCACGATCGCGCTCGTCGTCGTTCAGGAGATGGCCGCGCGGATGGGCGCCGTCACCGGCAAGGGGCTCGCCGACCTGATCCGCGAGAACTTCGGCGTCAAGCTGACCTTCTATCTGATGCTGGCGCTGCTCGTCTCGAACTACGGCAACACCGTCTCCGAGTTCGCCGGCGTCGCCGCGAGCATGGAGCTCTTCGGCGTGCCGAAGGCGGTGTCGGTGCCGCTCGTCGCGATCGCGATCTGGCTCCTCGTGGTGCGGGGCACCTATCGGCTCGTCGAGCGCGTGTTCCTCGTCGCGTGCGTCTTCTACTTCGTCTACCCGGTATCGGCGTTCCTCGCGCATCCCCACTGGGGCAGCGTCCTGCGCGACACGGTCATTCCCGCGCGCGTGTCGTTCGACTCGGGCTACGTGGCGATGCTCGTCGGCCTCGTCGGCACCACGATCGCCCCGTGGATGCAGTTCTACCTGCAGTCGAGCGTGGTCGAGAAGGGGATCCGGAAGGACCGGTACTGGGTGACCCGGTGGGACGTCGTCGTCGGCTGCCTCGTCACCGACATCGTGGCGTTCTTCATCATCGTTGCCTGCTCGACGACCTTGTTCGCCCACGGCGTCGCCATCGAGACGGCGGCCGACGCGGCGCGGTCGCTCGAGCCCCTCGCGGGCCGGCACGCCGCCGCGCTGTTCGCGTTCGGCCTGCTCAACGCGTCCGTCTTCTCGGCCGCGATCCTGCCGCTCTCCACGGTGTACTACGTCTGCGAGGCGTTCGGCTGGGAGGCGGGCGTCGACAAGAAGTTCGGCGAGGCGCGGGCGTTCTACGGCATCTACACCGCGATGATCGTGCTCGGCGCCGCGGTCGTGCTCTGGCCGGGCTTTCCGCTCATCCGGGTGATGTTCCTCTCGCAGGTCGCGAACGGCATCGCGCTGCCGCTCGTGCTCGTCTTCATGCTGCTCCTGGTCAACCGCGAGGAGCTCATGGGCGATCAGGTCAACGGCCCCGCCTTCAACGCCGTCGCGTGGGTCACGACCGTCGTCATGATTCTTCTGACGGCGCTCCTCGTCGCCAACGGATTCGGGCTGAGGCTGGGGACGGGCTGAGACGGTGGCTTTCGGAGGCGTGTCGGAGACGCGGTCGACTCGTCCGCGTCTCCGACGAAAGCGCCTTATCTATTGATGATGATGCGGCCGTAGATGACGTGGGTTCCGGCCTGAATGGTGTAGTCGAACGATTGCCCGACGCAGGTCCCGGTCGGACAGTTGACGGAGTTGATCGAGAAGTTTCCCGACGTGCAGCGGGTCGACGCGCAGGTCGGCGTATAGACCCCGAGGTTCGTGCCATTCGGGAATGAGACCGTGCCGCTCGGTACGCTCCAGGCCATCGTGTCCTGGCCGCTCTCGGAAATGTACGTCACGATCGAGGGTGAGCCCGAGCCTCCGGGCGAGGTCGATGTCGTCAGAGAGACCGAGTGCGTCGTCGTGGGCGGAGTTCCCGTGAGGATCGGCGTGCCTCCCATCGAAGCCGTGCCTTCCATGGAAGGAGAGGGGCTCGTCGTCGGCGCGCTCGTCGCGGGGGGGTTGCCCGGCGTCGGAGTCCCCGGCGGTTCACCCTGCGGAGAGCCGCAGCCGATCGCCGCCGTGATGAGGATGGCAAGCACGATGGAAAGGCGCCTGTCCATGGCTTCCTCCTTTGGCAAATCCGCGGCGCGCCCTGCGACGCGGCGATAGAAGCAGCGGACCTAGGGCTTGACGATGATGATGCGGCCGTCCTCCGTCTTGTCGTCGAGGGTCTGCGAATACTTGTAGTCGAGGCACTGCGTGTACGGCTTGTGCCCCGGCGGTGGCGGAGGGAGGTCGGCGGGGCAGGGCAGATCGTTGGACGAGCTGAACAAGGCGACGACGTTCTTGTTGAGGTGGTAGGAAAAGCAGGTTCCCTCGGGGCAGGAGATCTGTTGCGATTTCCCCTTCTGACCGCTCTCGAACGGCGGCTCGTCGTTCGCCTTCGCAGGATAGTTCTTCTCCTCGAAAGTGATCCCCACCGTGTGGCCCTGACCCGGCAGCCAGGGTTTCCAGTACACGACCGGATTCTCGTCCACACTGACGACGAGCATCGCCGGATTGACGTCCTTCGCCGTGGGGCCCACGTAAACGGCGTTGGCGCCGGCGATGCCTCTGTCGAAGCGGGCGACTTCCTTCTGCTTCGATGGCCAAAGAAAGTGGCCGATCAGAATGCCCACGACGAGTGCCAGAACGAGGAAAACCCGGGAAGATGTGCCCATGGTGGCCTCCTCCTACATCCGCGCCGCTTTCTGTGGCGCGGCGACGATCGAACGAAACTCCGGATTGTCGCGAAATCTTTCGAACTCGGGCTGACGCCCGAGGATCTCTCTGCAGTAGCCGAGGGCGACGGCCTGGTGGAGGAGTGCGAGCGCGTCCTTGTCGCGGCCCGACAAGGCGGCAACGGTTGCCGCGTCGGAATAGACGACGGGATCCCTGGCAGCCGTGGCGAGGGAGCGCTGGATGGGTTCGATCGCATCCGCGGCGTGGCCCGTCTTCGCGAGCCCCGTGGCCAGAGCGCCGAGCGCCTCCGTGTCCGCCGGATTCACGCGCAGCTGCTCGTGCGCCAGGTCGATCGACCGCCGAAAGGCCTCACTCGCCTTTTGCGCCTCTTTCGTGCGCCGGTACGCGTCGCCGAGGTTTCCCCAGACCGTGCAGTTGTTCGGCGAAAGCTGGGCAGCGAGCTCGAGGTGCTTCGTCGCGTCGACTTCCCGACCCATCCACAGCTCGGTCAGGCCCAGATTGGCCGCCGCGTCGCCGTTCTTCGGGTCGATCGCGAGGGCTTTCCGATACGCATCCAGCGCCGCGGAGAAGTCGCACCGCATGGTTTCCGCCCCGCCGAGATTGCTGAGCGCGCTATAGCTGTCCGGAGCCGCCTGACTCGCCCGGCGAAAGGCCTCGGCCGCATCCCCGTAGCGCCCGAGGTCGTAGTAGAGAGCGGCCAGCTGATTGAACGCGGCGAAGGAGGGCTCGAGAGCGACGGCCCGTCGAAGGGCCGACTCCGCCGCGTCGGCATCGCCCTCCGTTTCTTTGGCCCGGCCGAGGCCGAGCAGAGCGCTGACGTTGCCCGGGCGAGCCGACAGCGCGCGGCCGAAGATGGCCGAAGCCTCCCTGGCTCTCCCCGTCGCGAGCAGCACCTCGCCGGTCGTGACGTCCACCTCGGCGAGGTCCGGGTCGAGTGACCGTGCGGCGTCGCTCGCGGCGATGGCGCGATCCGCCCAGGAGCGGTCTCTCGTGTTCCGGTACATCGCGAGATAGGCGCGCGCCAGGGCCGCCTGGATCAGGGGAGAGTTTGGCCTTTCTTCGGCCACCTTCTGCAGGATCGCGACGGCCCTTTCGACCGCTTCGCGGCGGTCGTACCGCTGAAGGAGTCCGATCGCCTCGAGATACCGCTCCTGCAGCGCGGCGGTGTCGAGGCCCGACGGCGTGGGTGTGCGGCGCAGTCCGCGCTTCAGGCTCAGATCCTTCACGACGCTGTCCGCGATCCGATCCTGCAGCGCGAAGAGCTCCGACCCGTCGAGCGCGTTGGCGGCGATCTGGGCGCCGCTCGCGTCGACGAGCCGGTAGGTGATGCGGTAGCGGTCGTTCTCGCGCTGGAGCGAGCCCTCGAGGAGCGTGTTGGCGCCGAGCCTCCGCGCGACGGTCGCGATCGTGGCCTTCCCGTCGGACGCCTCGACCGCTGCGCGCGGCGTCACCACCTGGAGGCCGTTGACGTTCGCGAGCCGGGCGCTCACGGTGTCGGCGAGGGCGAGGCCCCAGAGCTCGCCCTCGGCGGCGTTCGTCAGGTTCCGAAAGGGCAGCACGGCGAGCTGGCGCACGGAGAGAGCGCGCGCCGCCGGCGCCTTGCCGCGAAGGAGCAGGTAGCCCGCGGCGAGCGCCGCGATCGCCGCTGCCGCGATCCAGGCCACGCGCCCTCCGCCCCCTGTCGCCGCAGCCGGAAGCGCGCCCGCCCCCGACATGCCCGCGAGCGCGGACTCGATCTCGAGCCGCGCGTCACCCGCGTCCCTCAGCCGCCGTCCCGGGTCCTTCTCGAGGCACATCCGCAGCAGCTCGCGCACCCGCTCCGGGGTCCGCGCCGGCAGCTGTGTCCAGTCCGGCTCCAGGTGGAGGATCGCACCGACGGCGTCGGGCACCGTCTCGCCGGTGAACGCGCGCTTGCCGGTGAGCGACTCGTAGAGGATGCATCCGAACGCCCAGATGTCGGTGCGGCGGTCGGTCTCCTTGCCGCGCGCCTGCTCGGGGCTCATGAACTCGGGGGTCCCGACGATCTCCCCGGGACGCGAGTCCGACATCACGAGCGTCGGCGAGCGCGACATGTCGCCGACGAACGGGATCGACATCGCCTTGGCGAGCCCGAAGTCGAGCACCTTGACCTTGCCCTCCGGCGTCAGCTTGATGTTCGCCGGCTTCAGATCCCGATGGATCACGCCCTTCTCGTGCGCGATCTCGAGGGCCTCCGCGATCTGGGACCCGACCCGCAGCGCATCGGCGACGGCGAGCGGTCCGCGCGGCGATCCGCTGCGCCAGCGTCTCGCCCTCGACGAGCTCCATGACGATGTAGCGCGTCGCGCCGTCCTCCTCGGCGCCGTAGATGGCCGCGATCGTCGGATGGTTGACCGCGGCGAGCATGCGCGCCTCGCGCTCGAAGCGGGTGACGCGGGCGGGGTCGCGGGCGAACTCCTCGGGGAGGACCTTGATCGCGACGGCGCGGCCCAGCTTGCGGTCGTGCGCCCGGTAAACCTCGCCCATGCCGCCGACGCCGAGGAGGTCGGCGACTTCGTACGTTCCGAGGCGGGAGCCCGGCTGCAGAGTCATTCGGGAGCCTGCCGCATTGTATGGCGGCCGCACCCTGAACTTAGAATGAACAGGTGACGCCCTGGTCGCGCCGCCGCGAGCCTCGTCCTCGCTCGCCGGGCTCGCGGCGCGGATCGCCTGTCGCTTCCGCCGCGCTGCCGGCGCTCGTCGACCGTTTCGACCATCTGCAGGTGGGGGACGCTTCCGAGGTCCGGAACCTGGAGCTTTCGGCGGGGCGTTTCGTCTGCCGCCTCGCCTCCGGGCGGGCCGCTCCGGTGCGCGCCGGTGAGGAGACGGTCGGCATCTTCTTCGAGGGCGATGGCGCCATGGAATACGCGTCCGACCGATCCGGTCGAGGCGCCGGTGGTGCTCTTCGACGTGCGCAAGGGCTCGTCGCTCAAGGCCGAGAAGTCGGACCGCGGGGTCGTCATTCGCGACGGCTTCCGCCGGCTGCTCTGGCTCGCGCGGGGGGCGCCGATTCCGGCGCTCGACGGGAAGCCGGCCGCCGCGCTTTCCGATTCCTTCCGCAAGCAGCGGGCGAAGTTCTCGCGGGCCCACGGCGCGCCGCTCTCCCACGACTTCGCCGTGCAGGCGCTGAACGCGCCGGACGCGCCGCTCGTCTGGGCGGAGCTCGACGGCGGCCGCGAGGACCTCGTCTACGAGCTCGATCGCGTGGACCGTCCGTCGGAGGCGCTCCTGCTCCTCCACTCGAGCGAGTCGCGCGACCCGGAGCTGCGGAAGTTCCTGTGGCCGGTGGCGCTGTCGCACCAGCCGATCGACCGCGATGCTCGCGAGCCCGCGCCGCCGCGGTTCCTGCTGACGGCCGTGGATCTGCGGCTCGACGCGAGCGGCGGCAACGACGCGAAGCTCGCGGTCGAGGAGACGTTCGTCCCCGTCGGAGCGCCGATCCGCGCGCTGCGGCTCGACCTGACCGACGTCTGGTACGCGACCGCGGGATCCAACCTGTCGAGGCGCTCGGAGAAGGTGAGCGCCGTCGTTGACGAGCGCGGGCGGCGCCTCGCCTTCGACCACCGGGGAGACGAGATCGTCGTCGAGCTCGCCGAGGCCGCCGCTGCCGACGCGCCGGTGCGGCTCCGCTTCGAGATCGAGGGGGACTTCCTGATCCGGCCCGGCGGCGACAACTACTGGGAGCTCGGCGTCTCGTCCTGGTTCCCGCAGCCGTATCTCTCGGAGCAGGCGTACACGTTCCATGCCGTCGTGCGCGTGCCGGAGCCCTTCGTCGCGTTCGCGTCCGGAAAGACCGTGCTTCGCGCGAAGGAGGACGGCCGCAACGTGCTCGAGACGCGCGTGGATCATCCGATCCAGGCCGCCGTGATCCTCGCGGGCGTCTACCAGACCCGCGAGGAGACCCGCGACGGCGTCGTGATCCGCGTATCCACCTACGCGCTCGAGAACGAGCATTCCATGAAGGCAGCTCGCGGGCGTCGCCGGCGACGTCATCGCCTTCTATCGCGGTTTCCTCGGTCCCTTTCCGTTCGACGAGCTCGAGATCGTCGAGATCAACGACTACGGCTACGGCCAGGCGCCCCCCGGCATCCTCTTCATCACGAAGGAGGCCTTCGACCCGCTCCTCGGCGACATGAGCCGCATCTCGTCGCGCAGCGTCGCGCGCACCTTCGCGCACGAGATCGCCCACCAGTACTGGGGCATCTCGGTCCGCATTCCCGCGTACTCCGAGCAGTGGCTCGCCGAGTCCTTCGCCGAGTACTGCGCCGGGATGTTCCTGAAGGAACGGCTCGGCGCGTCCGTCTACGACTCGCTGAAGAGCCAGTGGCGCCGCGCCGCCTCCTTCGCGGTCGACGCCGCGCCGATCCCGATGGCGAGCCGCGTCTACGTTGCGAACGACGCCATCCGGCGCTCGGAGATCCGACGCGGGCTCCTGTACGGCAAGGGCCCGCTGGTGCTCGACGCGCTCCGCGGCCAGATCGGCGACGCCGCGTTCCTCGAGGCGCTCCGCGCGTATCAGGCGAGCCGCGCCTGGAGCTTCGGTTCGACACGGAGCTTCGCCGCGCTCCTCGAGACGCGAACCGGCAAGGACTGGATGCCGTTCATGAATCGTTTCTATTGGGGCATGGAGATGCCGGAGGCCGGCGCCCGGCCCACCCCGCCGTAAACCGCGCCCTCGTCCCGTTCGTCTCTCGGGGTGGAGGTGACGGATGAGACTCAGAAACATCGGTGGGAACGTGGCGGCCCTCGCGGTCGCGGTGCTCGTCTCGATCCCGGCCTCGGCGCGAGCCGGGGGGATCAAGAAGCGCGCCGGGAACCAGCAGGATCGGATCGCTCAGGGCGTCCAGACTGGACAGCTGACGGCCGGCGAGACCGCGCGGCTCGAGCGGAAGGAGTCGGCCGTAAACCACGAGGTCCGCGACATGCGGAAGCTCGACGGCGGCCATCTGACGGCGGCCGACCGGACGGTCGTCGACCAGCAGCAGAACCGGCTGTCGAAGAACATCTATGCGCAGAAGCACGATGCCCAGAGCCAGGGGAACGGCACCGGGGAGATCGCGCAGCGCAAGGAGAACCAGCAGGACCGGATCGGACAGGGCATTCAGAGCGGGCAGCTCACCGCGGGTGAGGCGTCGCGGCTCGAAGGAAAGGAGACCGCGGTGAATCAGGAGACGCGCGACATGCGCGCGCTCGACGGCGGCAAGCTGACGCCGAAGGACAAGGCGGTCGTCAACCAGCAGCAGGATCGGCTTTCCAGGCAGATCTACAACCAGAAGCACGATACCCAGACGCAGCCGCAGTAGTTGGCGGCGGACGTCGTCTCGTTGACGGGGCGCCCGAATCGGGCGTCCCGTTTCGTTGAAACGCACGCTCTCGCGGCCTAACATGGCCGCACCGCGAGAGTGGCGGAACTGGCAGACGCGCGGGACTTAGGATCCCGTGGGTAAAACCGTGAGGGTTCGAGTCCCTCCTCTCGCAATGACTCCTAGCGGTCGCTTCGCGACCAACCGACATGAGAGGGGAAGTCGCTCAGGAAGCCTCTCCCAGTAAACAGCTTCGCGGCGCTAGGGGCCTGCCGACGCCCTCGCGACCTGGCGGTGTCGCAATTTTGTGCGCCCAGACACGCGTCCGTCTGGCACGGACTTGGCATCCTCTGCGTCCCGTGCTGGCCATCGCACCGTTGATCCTCGCCGCCACGCAGGCCGCCGTCGCGCACGCGTCCGTCGATGCGCGCATTTTCGCGGGAAAGGCCGAGGGCGAACACGCATCGTTCCTGGTCGTGATGCGGGACGCCGCGGACGTCTCGAGCGCGCCGACGATCGCGGACCGCATGGATCGCCGCCGCTTCGTGTACGAGAGCCTCCGCGCCGAGGCGGCGGCGGCGCAGGCGCCGCTCGTGAAGCGGCTCGAAGAGGCCGGCGTCCGATTCCGCTCCCACTGGCTCGTCGACATGATCGAGACCGAGGGCAGCGCCGCGCTCGCGCGGGAGCTCTCGGCTCGGGACGACGTCTCGCGCATCGTCGCCAATGTCGCCGCGCCGCTGCGTCGCCCGGAGGCGCTTCCGCCGCGGGCCTCTCCGAGGGACGCGGGAGCCGTCGCCGACACGAACATCGTCAGGATCGGAGCGCCATCGCTCTGGGGCACGGGTTTCACCGGTGAAGGCATCGTCGTCGGCCTCGCGGACACCGGGTTCGAGTGGACGCACCCGGCTCTCGCGGGGCGCTATCGCGGCTCGAGCGGCGATTCCTCTTATGCATGGCACGACGCGGTGCACGACGCGGCGCCGGGGAACCGCTGCGGCTCGGACGCGCCCGAGCCGTGCGACGACGAGGGCCACGGCACCGGGACGGCGGCGCTCGCGGTCGGCGAGGGTGGCATCGGGGCGGCGCCCGGCGCCTCGCTGATCGGCTGCCGCAACATGGATCAGGGCAACGGCACGCCCGCCCGTTACACCGAGTGCTTCGAGTGGCTGCTGGCGCCGACAAACGCCTACGGCGACGACCCGCGCGTCGACCTGGGCGCCGACGTCATCAATAACTCGTGGACGTGTCCCCCGAGCGAGGGCTGCACCGATCCCGAGATTCTGCGGGCGGTCGTCGAGGCGATCCGCGCCGCGGGCATCGCGGTCGTGTTCGCCGCCGGCAACGACGGGAGCCTGGCGGCGGCGGGCCCCCTCTGTTCCACCGTCAACGAGGCGCCGGCGATCTACGCCGCTTCGTTCAGCGTCGGCGCCACGTCCTCGGACGACACGCTCGCGCCGTTCTCGAGCGTGGGACCGGTCGCCGCGGACGGGTCCTCCCGCATCAAACCGGACCTGACCGCGCCCGGCGTCTCCCTGCGAACGGCCGCCCCCGGCGGCGCGTATACGACGTCGTTCAGCGGCACCTCCGGCGCCGCCCCGCAGGTCGCCGGCGCGATCGCGCTGCTCTGGTCCGCCGCGCCGGCGCTCCGAGGGGATGTCGGCCGGACGGAGCAGCTGCTCGAGCTCGGCGCGGTGCCTCTGCGCCTCGCCGCATCCTGCGGCGGACTCTCGGGCGAGGACGTGCCGAATCCCTACTTCGGCTGGGGTCGCCTCGACGTCGCGGGCGCCTACGCGCTGACCGTCACCCAGCGCGACGACCTCGTCCGCCTCCCGATCCTCCCGCCGACTCCCCGTCGCCTCGGTCCTCGGCCGTAAGGCGAGTGGATTGGGAGAGGGTCCGGTAGCGACGTCCCCTCTCTCTCCGGTCGGGCCGCGAAGCGGCCCGCTCAAAGTCCGAGCCCGCCGAGAATCCGAGCCCGAGATAAACTCCCCGCCCTATGGTCGTTCTCGCCGCGCGAGAGGAGTCGAACACCCGCACCGTTCTCGAGATCGAGATCGCCGCGGACGAGGTGGGCAAGGCTTATTCGGCCGTCACCCGCGCCTACGCCCGCCGCGCCGCGATCCCGGGCTTTCGGAAGGGAAAGGTGCCCGAGTCGGTCGTGTCCAGGCGCTTCGCCGACGAGATCCGCGGCGACGTGCTCGAGGCCATCCTGCCCGAGGCGCTCTCGGCGGCGATCGAGGAACGCAAGCTGTCCGTCCTCGGGCGGCCCCACATCGAAGACCTGAAGTGGGAGCCGCCGGGCGCGATCCGTTTCGTGGCCCGGCTCGACCTCAAGCCCGCGGTGGATCCGGGGGAATACAAGGGCGTCGTCGTGACGGACATGAGCGTCGAGCCGAGCGACGAGGAGGTCGGGAAGGTCATCGACCGCATCCGCGAGGCCCACGCCGAGTTCCATCCGATCGAGGGCCGCGCGGCCGCTCCGGGAGACTTCGCGGTCGCGGACATCGGGGGGACCTTCGTCGAGATCCTCGAACCGGGACAGAACCCGAAGACGTTTCGGGACGAGAAGATCACGCTCGAGGTCGGACACGCCGACTCGATGCCGGAGATCAACGACGCCCTGCGGGGCGCGGTCCCGGGTGAGACGCGCCGCTTCCGCAAGACGTTCGCCGACGACTTCCCGAACGATCAGTTCCGCGGCAAGACGGTGGACTACGACGTGACGCTCGCCGCCCTGAAGGAGAAGCTCCTGCCCTCGCTCGACGACGAGTTCGCCCGAACCGTCGCCGAGGGCGATACGGTCGAGACGCTGCGCGACAAGGTGCGCGCCCGCCTGAGGCACGAGAAGGACATCGAGCGGCGGCGCCGGTTCCGGCGCTCGATCCTCGACACGCTGGTCGGGAAGCGCGAGATCCCGGCGCCGGAGATCCTGGTCGAGTCCGAGACGACGGCGGCCCTCCGCGACTACGCGCGCTATCTCGCGCAGAGCGGGGTCGATCCGGAGAAAGAGGACTGGCCGAAGCTGCAGGAGGAGGCGCGCCCGGGCGCCGAGCGCCGGGTCCGCGAGTACCTCCTGCTCGACGCGATCGCCGAGCGCGAGGGCATCCAGATCTCCGACACCGAGCTCGAGGCCGAGTTCAAGCGCGCGGCCGCCGAGCGCGGCGTCGAGCCGGCCGTGCTGCGCGAGCAGATGGCGAAGGCGGGCGGGATCGAGGCGCTCCGCGACGAGATGCGGCTGGCCAAGGCGGCGGACCTCTTGATTGGGAGCGCCAAGGTGCTACCCTCGGGAATGCCCGTGGAAGTCAAATGAGTTCCCAGGGTTCGCACATGGACGACGACTACGAGGGAGGCGGCATGGTTCTGGTTCCAATGGTCATCGAGCAGACGAGCCGGGGCGAGCGCGCGTACGACATCTACTCGCGCCTCCTGAAGGACAACATCATCTTTCTCGGCCAGCCTATCGACGACACGATCGCCAACCTGATCATCGCGCAGATGCTCTTCCTCGAGTCGGAGAACGCCGAGAAGGACATTGCCTTCTACATCAACTCGCCCGGCGGCTCGATCACCTCGGGGCTCGCGATCTACGACACGATGCAGTACGTCAAGAACGACGTCACGACGATCTGCGTCGGGCAGGCGGCCTCAATGGCGGCGGTGCTGATGGCGGCCGGCGCCCCCGGCAAGCGCTACTCGCTCCCGAACGCGCGGTTCCTCATCCACCAGCCGCTCGCCTACGGCATGCAGGGGCAGGCGACGGACATCGAGATCCACGCGCGCGATCTGATCCGTTTGAAGGAGCGCCTCAACCAGATCATGTCCAACCACACGGGCCAGCCGCTCGAGAAGATCTCGAAGGACACCGACCGCGACTTCATTCTCGAGGCGGAGGATGCCAAGGCGTACGGCCTCGTGGACTCGATCTACCACCGGCGCGACGACCTGGCGCTGAAGGCCGCCGGCTAGGCGGTCGGGCCTCGGGAGCGGGCGGCGGGGGGCCGCTGCGCGCGGAATTTTGAATCTGGCGCCCGGCCCGCCGCGTACTGTCTCCTGCCGCGGAATACCCCCTCGCGGCGTGCGCGTTACGATCGGTGAGGGTGTGCTAAATTCTCAGGCGGTGGTTGACGGGGAGGGAGGGCGACCCTAGAATTCCCTCATCCCTCCGGAGGCTGAATGTCGAAAAAAACCGGCAACGGTGACGTCCTCCGCTGCTCCTTCTGCAACAAGAGCCAGCGGGACGTCAAGAAGCTCATCGCGGGCCCGACGGTCTACATCTGCGATGAGTGCGTCGACATCTGCCTCGACATCATCGCGGAAGACCGCGTCCTCGAGACCCAGGCCCCGGAGACCAAGCTCCCGAAGCCGAAGGAGATCAAGGATTTTCTCGACGGCTACGTGATCGGGCAGGACCAGGCCAAGAAGAAGCTGGCCGTCGCGGTGTACAACCACTACAAGCGGATCGACTATCTCGAGAAGAACCGCAAGCTCGACGTCGAGCTCCAGAAGTCCAACATCCTCCTGATCGGGCCGACGGGAACGGGCAAGACCCTTCTCGCCCAGACGCTCGCGAAGCTCCTCTCGGTGCCGTTCACGATCGTGGACGCCACGACCCTGACCGAGGCCGGCTACGTCGGCGAGGACGTCGAGAACATCATCCTGAAGCTGTACCAGGCGGCGGGCAACGACAAGGAGAAGACCGAGCGGGGCATCGTCTACATCGACGAGGTCGACAAGATCGCCCGGAAGGGCGAGAACCCGTCGATCACCCGCGACGTCTCCGGCGAGGGGGTCCAGCAGGCGCTGCTGAAGATCCTCGAGGGCACGGTGGCCAACGTCCCGCCGCAGGGCGGCCGCAAGCATCCGCACCAGGAGTTCATCCAGATCGACACGACCAACATTCTCTTTCTCTGCGGCGGCGCCTTCGTGGGCCTCGAGGAGATCATCAACCGCCGCATGACCGAGAAGACGATGGGCTTCGGCGCCAAGATCGTGACGAAGAAGGAGAAGCGCTCGAGCGTCCTCCTCGAGAAGGTGCACCCCGAGGACCTGATCAAGTTCGGCATGATCCCCGAGTTCGTCGGCCGCCTGCCGGTGGTCGCGACCCTCTCCGAGCTCGATCAGTCCGCCCTCGTCGAGATCCTCCGCGAGCCGAAGAACTCGCTCGTCAAGCAGTACCAGACGATGCTCGAGTTCGAGAACGTGCAGCTGCGCTTCACCGACGACGCCATCGAGGCGATCGCCGAGGAGGCGCTCGCGCGCAACGTCGGGGCGCGGGGACTGAAGATCATCATCGAAGACCTGATGCTCGACGTCATGTACCAGATCCCGTCGGACGACGACATCGAGGAGTGCGTGATCACCCGGGACGTGGTCAAGCACCACACCAACCCGATCACGATCCTCCGCAAGGCGGGGTAGACTGGGAAATTCGGATTTCGAAATTCCGATTTCGGGTTTACTCTCTAGGGTGGTGAAATCACATGAAAACCGATAGTTCCGGGCGGGGTCTGGAAAGCCTCCCGCTGGTCCCCCTGCGGGACATGGTGGTCTTTCCGCACATGATGCAGCCCTTCGTCGTGGGCCGCGAGTCGTCGATCCGCGCCCTCGAGGCGGCGCTCGCGAACCCGGTCAAGCGGCTCTTCCTGGCCGCCCAGAAGGACCCGCAGCTCGACGAGCCTCGTCCCGAGGACATCTACGACGTCGGCGTCGTCGCGACCGTCGCCCAGTCGCTGAAGCTCCCGAACGGCCACATCAAGGTGATGGTCGAAGGTCTGCGCCGCGGGAGGATCATGGCCTTCGAGCGGCGGCCGGACCACCTCGCCGTCGCGGTCGAGCCGATCCCGCTGCGCGCGGCCGATCCGGACAGCCTCCGCGACTACATGGCGAAGGTGCTCTCCCTGTTCGAGCAGTATGCCCGGCTCTCTCACCACCTCGCGTTCGAGGGGCTCGCCGCGTCGCTGAAGATCGACGACCCCGAGCGCTTCGCCGACACGCTGTCGGCCCATCTCTCGGTCGCCACCGCCGAGAAGCAGACCCTCCTCGAGGCCGAGTCTCCGTACGAGCGTCTTCAGAAGCTCCAGGACCTGCTGGAGGTCGAGATCGACAAGGTCAACATCGACCGCCGGATCAACAACAAGGTCAAGAAGCAGATGGAGAAGGCCCAGAAGGAGTACTACCTCAACGAGAAGATCAAGGCGATCCACCAGGAGCTCGGCCGGAAGGAAGATCGGACCGACGAGGTCGAGGACCTCCGCAAGAAGATCGAGTCGTCCGGAATGCCGAAGGAGGTCCGGGAGAAGGCCGAGCAGGAGCTGCGCCGCCTCGAGGCGATGCCGCCGGTGTCGGCCGAGGCGACGGTCTCGCGCAACTACATCGAGTGGCTCGTGGGCGTGCCCTGGAAGAAGTCCTCCCGCGAATCGAAGGACCTCGCCCGGGCCGAGCAGATCCTCAACGAGGATCACTTCGGGCTCGAGAAGGTCAAGGAGCGCATCCTCGAGTTCCTCGCCGTCCGCCAGCTCGTCCAGAAGACGAAGGGCTCGATCATCTGCTTCGTCGGCCCCCCCGGCGTCGGCAAGACCTCGCTCGCCAAGTCGATCGCCCGGTCGCTCAACCGGAAGTTCGTCCGCCTGTCGCTCGGCGGCGTCCGCGACGAGGCCGAGATCCGGGGCCACCGGCGCACCTACATCGGCGCCTTCCCGGGCCAGATCATCCAGATGATGAAGAAGGCGGGGACGGTCAACCCGGTGTTCCTCCTCGACGAGGTCGACAAGATGTCCTCCGACTTCCGGGGCGACCCGGCGTCGGCGATGCTCGAGGTCCTCGATCCCGAGCAGAACCACTCCTTCGTCGATCACTACCTCGACGTCGAGTACGACCTCTCGAAGGTCATGTTCATCGCGACGGCGAACGTCGCGGACCCGATCCCGGCCGCGCTCAAGGACCGCATGGAGCTGATCCCGCTGTCGGGCTACACGCCCCATGAGAAGGTCGCGATCGCCCGGCAGTTCCTCGTGCCGAAGCAGCGCGAGGCCCACGGTCTCAAGCCCGAGCAGCTCGAGATCGGCGACGACGCGGTCATGGGCATCATCGAGCACCACACGCGCGAGGCCGGGGTCCGGAACCTCGAACGGGAGATCGGCGGCGTCTGCCGCAAGGTCGCCCGCCGCATCGTTCAGAAGAAGGTCGAGACGCCGGTGAAGGTCACGCCCGAGACGCTGAAGGACTTCCTCGGCAAGCCGCGGTTCCGGAAGCGCCAGAAGGGCGACGTGTCGGAGGTCGGCATCGCGACCGGTCTCGCGTGGACCGAGGCCGGCGGCGAGATCCTCATGACCGAGACGAGCCTGCTGAAGGGCAAGGGGAACCTGACCATCACGGGCTCTCTCGGCGAAGTCATGCAGGAGTCCGCGCGGGCGGCCGTGTCCTACGTCCGCAGCCGGGCGGAGATGTACGACGCCGATCCCAACTTCCACGAGAAGTACGACATCCACATCCACGTGCCCGAGGGGGCGATCCCGAAGGACGGCCCCTCGGCCGGCATCACGATGGCCGTGTCGCTCTTCTCGGCCGTGACCAAGATCGCCGTGCTCAAGGACGTGGCGATGACGGGCGAGATCACGCTCCGCGGCAAGGTGCTGCCGGTCGGCGGGATCAAGGACAAGATCCTGGCCGCGTACCGCGCGGGGATCCGGACGATCGTCCTCTCCGCCGAGAACGACAAGGACCTCGACGATCTCCCCGCCGAGATCCGCAGTGAGATGGACTTCCACCTCGTCAACACCATGGACGAGGTCATCAAGGTCGCGATGGAGGGCCCCCGGCCGACCCCGGCCGTGGTGGAGCCCGAGACGAAGCCCGCCGAGGGAGGCGTCGTCGCGAATTGAGGAATTCCCCTTCCGGTCCTTGAATTCTGGAATAATGAGCGGCGCCGCGGGGCGCCCTCCCGAGCCGCCACGGACTCCGCCTCATTCCTGAACGCAATTCCCGGCGGTTCCGCCGACGCATCACAAGCAAAGGACACAGCAATGGCCAGACGAAAAGGAACCACCGACTCCGACGTCGAGACGCTCGAGGCCCCGACCGAGGGGCTTCCCGACACGACGGGCGAGGAGGCGGCGGTCGAGCACGGCGACACGCTCGACATCCGGGCGCTCCACGACATCAAGATCCCGCAGCTCCTGAAGATCGCGCGCGACCTCGAGGTCGAGAACGCGACCGGGATGCGCAAGCAGGACCTGATCTTCAAGATCCTGCAGGCCCAGACCGAGAAGAAGGGACTGATCTTCTCCGAGGGCGTGCTCGAGTGCCTGCCCGACGGCTTCGGCTTCCTCCGCGCCCCCGAGTACAACTACCTGCCGGGTCCGGACGACATCTACGTCTCGCCGTCGCAGATCCGGAAGTTCGACCTGCGCACGGGCGACACCGTCTCCGGCCAGATCCGCCCGCCGAAGGAGGGGGAGCGCTACTTCGCCCTGATCAAGGTCGAGGCGGTCAACTTCGAGCACCCGGACGTCGCGCGCGAGAAGATCTTCTTCGACAACCTCACGCCGCTCTATCCCCAGGACCGGATCCGCCTCGAGACGCCGAACATGACCTCCCGCGTGCTCGACCTGGTCGCGCCGGTCGGGAAGGGCCAGCGCGGCCTGATCGTCGCGGCGCCGCGCACCGGCAAGACGATGGTGCTGCAGTCGCTCGCGAACTCCATCTCGTCGAACCATCCGGAGATCACGCTCATCGTGCTGCTCATCGACGAGCGGCCCGAGGAGGTCACCGACATGCAGCGGTCCGTCAAGGGCGAGGTCATCTCCTCGACCTTCGACGAGCCCGCCGCGCGTCACGTCCAGGTGGCGGAGATGGTCATCGAGAAGGCGAAGCGCCTCGTCGAGCACAAGCGCGACGTCGTGATCCTGCTCGACTCGATCACGCGTCTCGCCCGCGCCTACAACGCGATCGTGCCGCCTTCGGGCAAGGTCCTCTCGGGCGGCGTCGACTCGAACGCGCTGCAGCGGCCGAAGCGGTTCTTCGGCGCGGCGCGCAACGTCGAGGAGGGCGGCTCGCTCACGATCATGGCGACGGCGCTCATCGACACGGGTTCGCGCATGGACGACGTCATCTTCGAGGAGTTCAAGGGCACCGGCAACATGGAGGTCCACCTCGACCGCAAGCTCGTCGACAAGCGCGTCTTCCCGGCGATCGACATCAACAAGTCGGGCACGCGCAAGGAAGAGCTGCTGATGGACAAGCAGGAGCTCAACCGCGTGTGGGTCCTGCGCAAGGTGCTCAATCCGCTCTCGACCGTCGAGGCGATGGAGCTCCTGACCGAGAAGCTCGAGAAGACGAAGACGAACGGAGAGTTCCTGAGCCTGATGAGTCAAGGGTGACGCGCCTTCTGTCATCCCGAGGCCCGCAGGGCCGAGGGATCCCTTTCTTCGCCGCGACGAGACTCTAAAGGGATCCCTCGCTTCGCTCGGGATGACAGAGAAGCTCCGGATCTCCCTCGTCGACTTCCTCAACGCGCGCCCCCTGACCTGGGGCCTCCTGCACGCGCCGCCGCCCGGGGTCCGGGTGTCGCGGGACGTGCCGTCGGTCTGCGCCGCGAAGCTCGCCTCGGGAGAGGCGGACGTCGGGCTGATTCCCTCGATCGAGTACCAGCGGATTCCCGGACTTCGGGCCGTTCCGCGGCTCGGCATCGCCGCGTCGTCCGAGGTCCGCTCGGTGCTGCTCGTCTCCGACGTCTCGCGCGAGCGGATCCGCTCGGTCGCCCTCGACCCGGCCTCTCGCACCTCGGCGGCGCTGACGCGGATCCTGCTGAAGCGGGTGTACGGCCTCTCGCCCGCGTACAGCGAGGCTCCCCATGGCGAGGATAACCGGGCCGATGCTCGCCTCATCATCGGCGACCCCGCTCTGAAGACGCGCCTGAACGGACACGTCGTCCTCGACCTCGCCGCGGAGTGGCGCGCCTTCAGCGGGCACCCGTTCGTATTCGCGTTCTGGGCCGTCCGCGAGGAGCACGCCAGCGCGGAGGTCGGGGCCCTGCTGCGGGCCTCGCACGCCGCGGGGCGCGAGCACTTCGGCGCGCTCGTCGCCGAGGAGGCGGGGTCGACCGGTCTCTCGGAAGCCGTGGTGGAGGACTACCTCCGCCACGCGCTGCACTACGATCTCGACGACGGGGACCTCGAGGGGCTCCGGCTCTTCTACCGTCTCGCCGCGGAGGAGAGGCTGATCCCGGAGGCGCGCCCGCTCGCGTTCGTGCCGGCCTCGTGAGCGGCCGGCCCGCCGGCGCCGCCATCCCCCGGCGGGAGGTCCTCCTCGCGATCGCCGTGATCGGCCTCGGCGCGCTCGCGCGGCTTCGCGCCGCCCACGCGCCGTTCCTCACCCCGGACGAGGCGCTCCACCTCCAGATCGCGGGCGCGCCGACCCTCGCCGGCGTGTACCGCGCCTCGCTCGGCAACGCGCACCCGCCGCTCTTCGTGCTCCTGCTGCATCTCTGGATGAAGGCGGCGCGCGGCGAGTGGACGCTGCGATGGCTGTCGGTCCTTCTCGGCACGCTCGGACTCGCGGCCGGATGGCTCTGGGCGCGGCGCCTCCTCGGCGCGACCGCCGGCCTCGTCGCCCTGGCGCTCTACGCGCTGCTGCCGTCCGCCGTCCTGGTCACGTCGGAGATCCGCGGATATGCGCTGCTGCTCTGCACGACGGCGGCGGCCCTCGCCGCGCTCGAGCGAGGCCTCGCCGAGGAGTCGCCGGAGGCGCTCGCGGGGTTCGGTGTCTTCGGGGCGCTCGCGCTTCTCAGCCACTACGCCGCCTTCCGGACCCTGGCCGCGGCGGCGCTGTACGGCGCGGTGCGTCTCTTCGGAGCGCCCGCCCCCCGGCGGCTGCGGGCGGCCTGCGCGGGCGCGTGCGCCGCGCTCGCCGCGGTGGCCGCCGCCCTCCTCGCGACGCACGCCGGAGGGCTCCGGGGCGGAGCGCTCGAAGCCGAGGCGCGCGCGACCTGGCTCCGGGAGGCGTACCGGGCGGCGGGCGAGAGCGCGGCCGCCTTTCTCCTCCGTCAGACCCTCTCCCTCTTCCACTATCTGTTCTCGGCGACCGGGCCGGCGATCGTCGCCCTCGCGCTCTACGGCGCGGCGCTCGTCCTGCTCGGGCGGCGGCGGCCCGCGGCGGCGATGCTCCTCGCTCTCCCGCTCGGGCTCGCCGCGGCCGGAGGGCTCCTCGACGTCTACCCGTACGGCGGCACGCGTCACTCGATCGATCTCCTCTTCGTCGTCGGCGCGGGCGCGGCCTTCGGGCTCGCCCGCGCGACCGGCGAACGGGCGTGGGTCGCGGCGGCGACGGCCGCGGCGCTGGCGCCGGCGGCGTTTCTCGCGGCCGGGTAGCCGCCGGGACGGATCCGACCCGGCTTAGAATCGTCTCCATCAGAACCAGCGAAACCGCCGACGCGATCCGGTCGAGCGAGGAGCGCTACCGCGATCTCGTCGAGAACTCGAACGAGCTCATCTGGTCCGCCGACGCGTACGGTCGCTGGACCTTCGTCAACGCGGCCGCCCGGCGGATCTACGGCTGCGCCCCGGAGGAGATGATCGGCCGGGCGATGACCGACTGGATGGTCGGCGCGGACGCGGAGCGCGACCTGCGGGCGCTGGAGCGGATCCTCGAGGGCGAGCGCTACGTCCAGCACGAGACCCGCCACCGCCGGCGCGACGGCACCCTCGTCACCCTCGCCTTCAAGACGGCGGCGATCCGGGACACCCGGGGCAACCTGCTCGGCACGACCGGGATCGCGTCGGACGTGACCGGGCTGCGCGAGATCGAGGAGGCCCGCCGGAGCGCGGAGGCGCGATACCGCCACCACTTCGAGCGGAGCCTCGCCGGCGGATATCGCGCGCGGCCGGACGGCCGCATCCTCGACGCCAACGCCGCGCTCGCGCGGATGCTCGGCCTCGCCTCGCGGGAGGAGGCGCGCGGCCGTTCCCTGCGGGAGTTCGCGGCGGACCCCTCGGAGCGCGAGGCGTTCCTCGCCCGTCTCGGCCGCGAGGGGGCGCTGACGGGCGTCGAGGTGCGGCTGCGCCGGGCGGACGGCGGCACGGTCTGGGCGCTCGAGAGCGCCAGCCTCATCGACGAGGGGCGGCCCCCGGAGCCCGTGGTCGAGGGGACGCTGATCGACGTCACGGAGCGCCGCCGCGCCGTGGACGCGCTGCGCGAGAGCGAGGAGTACTTCCGCTCGCTGATCGACAACGCGGCGGACGTGATCATGATCGTGGAGGCCGATGGCACGATCCGCTTCGGCAGCCCGTCGCTCGAGCGGCTCCTGGGCTATCGGCCGCAGGAGCTCGTCGCCGAGCCGCTCTTCGACGCCATCCATCCGGACGACGGCGAGACGGTGCGAAGGATGTTCGCGGCGATGGTCCACGGCTCCGGCTCGGCATCGGCCGAGTTCCGCTTCCGCCACCGCGACGGCACTTGGAGGCACATGGAGGCGGTCGGCAGCGACCTCTCGCATCACCCGAGCGTCGCCGGCTTTCTCGTCCAGCTGCGCGACGTCACGGAGCGGAAGACCGCCGACGAGAACCAGGCGCGGCTCCAGTTCGCGATCCAGGACGCCGCCCGCGAGTGGCAGCGCACGTTCGACGCGATCGAGTCGCCGGTGCTGGTGCTCGACGGCAACGCGTGCATCCGGCGGCTCAACCGCGCCGCCAAGGTCCTCTCGGGAAAGACTTACCGGGAGACGATCGGCCTCGCGATCGAGGCGCTCGGGCCGGCGGAGCCGTGGCAGAAGTCCTCCGAGCTCGCCCACGCGATCCGCGGCGGCGGCACGGCGCTCTCGGGCCAGGCGCGCGACGCTGCCACGGGGAGGACCTGGGACGTCGGCGCGAGCCTGCTGAAGGCCGCATCGACCGAGTCGGAGCGGATCATCCTGGTCGCTCGCGAGGTCACCGGCATCGTCCGACTGCAGGAGAAGCTCCACCACGGGCGCACGATGTCGGCGATGGGCTCGCTCGTCGCGGGCGTCGCCCACGAGGTGCGCAACCCGCTGTTCGGCATCTCGGCGACCCTCGACGCGTTCGAGGCGCGGTTCGGCCAGCGCCCCGAGTATCAGCAGTACGTGTCGGTTTTGCGCGGCGAGCTCGCGCGGCTCTCGCACCTGATGGGCGATCTCCTCGAGTACGGCAAGCCGACGACGCTCGAGTTCTCGGAGGGTCCATTGTCGGAGGTCGTTGCCGAGGCGGTGCTCTCCGCGCGTCCGCTCGCCGAGAAGGCGCAGGTGGCCGTGCGCAACGGGGTCGACGGGGCGCTCCCGCCCGTGAGGATGGACCGGCGGCGCCTGCTGCAGGTCTTCGAGAACCTGCTCGACAACGCCGTGCGCCACTCGCCGGCGAACAGCGCGGTCACGGTTGAGGCGGAGCACGCCCGCGTCGACGGCGAGGCGTGGATCGACTGCCGCGTCCGGGACGAGGGGCCCGGGTTCAGGCCCGAGGACCTGCCGCGCGTCTTCGAGCCGTTCTTCACGCGCCGCCGCGGCGGCACCGGGCTCGGCCTCTCGATCGTGCAGCGGATCGTCGAGGACCACGGCGGCCGGATCTTCGCCGGCAACCGCGTCGAGGGCGGCGCCGTCATGACGGTCCGGCTGCCCGCCGCCCCGGCCGGGGAGGGCCAGACTCGTGGCTGATCCGCCTTCGGGGGCCCCGCCCGCTCCGCGCCGGGTGCTCCTCGTCGACGACGAGCCCGCGGTGCGATTCGGCGTCTCCGACTTCCTGCGCGGCCGCGGCTTCGTCGTCGAGGAGGCGGGGAGCTGCCGCGAGGCCGACGCGGCGTTCCGCAAGGCGCCGCCGGCCGTCGCGATCGTGGACTATTCGCTTCCCGACGGAAACGCCCTGGAGCTCCTGCCGCGCCTGAAGGAGGTCGATCCCTCGGTTCCGGTGGTGCTCCTCACGGCCCACGGCTCCGTGGATCTCGCCGTCCGCGCGATCAAAGAGGGCGCGGAACAGTTCCTCACGAAGCCCGTGCAGCTCGAGGCGCTCGCCGTCATCCTGGAGCGGCTCATCGAGAACCAGCGCAACCGCCAGCAGCAGCTCGCGCGGCGCACGCGGCTCGCGCGGGAGCTGCGCGATCCCTTCCTGGGCGGCAGCGCGGCGATCCGGGATCTCGAGCGCGAGGCGCGCCGCGTCGCCGAGTCGGACAGCCCCGTCCTGATCCAGGGCGAGACCGGCGCCGGCAAGGGCGTGCTCGCACGGTGGCTCCACGACCACGGGCCCCGCGCGGAGGAGGCGTTCGTCGACCTCAACTGCGCGGGACTCTCGCGCGAGTTCCTCGAGACGGAGCTCTTCGGCCACGAGAAGGGCGCTTTCACCGGCGCGATCGCCGCGAAGCCGGGGCTCCTCGAGGTCGCCCACCGCGGCACCGTTTTCCTCGACGAGATCGGCGACGTGGACGCGCAGGTGCAGCCGAAGCTCCTCAAGGTCGTCGAGGAGAAACAGTTCCGCCGGGTCGGCGACGTCCGCGACCGGCGCGTGGACATCCGGATGCTGACCGCGACGCACCAGAACCTCTCGGAACTCGTGCGGGAGAAGCGCTTCCGCAGCGATCTCTACTTCCGGATCTGCACCGTTCCCCTGCGCGTGCCGGCGCTGCGCGAGCGCGCGGAGGACGTTCCCGTCATCGCCGCCCGGATCCTCGAGGGCCTCGCGTCGCGCTGGGGGCACGCGAAGATCGCGCTCGAGGCGGACGCGGCGGCGGCGCTGTCGGCGTATGCGTGGCCCGGCAACGTGCGCGAGCTGCGCAACGTGCTCGAGCGCGCGGTGCTGCTGTCGGGCGCGAGCGTCGTCCGGAAACGCGATCTGCGATTCGACGCGGCCGAGCCGAAGGCGGCGCCGTACGATCTCGACCGGACGCTGATCGAGGTCGAGCGGCAGCACATCGAGCGCGTGCTGCGCGCGGAGGGCGGCCACGTCGAATCCGCGGCGAAGCGTCTCGGCATTCCGCGGAGCTCGCTCTACCAGAAGATCAAGCGATTCGGGATCGCGGTGCCGAAGGTCCGTTGACCACGAAACGGAAGCCCCGGAGAAGCCGCGCTCTGCCTGACTCGCTCTGTCCCGATCCCGGAATTCAGACGCGTTTCGTCTGAGGCCCAGACAATTCGCGGCAGTCGCGGCAGGGCGGTAGCCACGTAAGTCTCTCGTCGGCTTGCGGTTGTCTCCGGCCGCTCCCTCTGGCCGCCGCCTTGCACTCTCCTGCGCCACTACGTCCCGAATCCTGATCGTCGACGACGAGGAGCCGATCCTGTTCGCCATGCGCGAGTACTTCGCGACGAAGGGCTTTTCCGTCGATTGCGCCCGGGAGGTCGCGGAGGCGCAGGCGCTCCTCCACGAGAACGCGTACGCGGTCGCGATCCTCGACCTGCGCCTGTCCGGAACGCACGGCGCCGAGGGCCTCGACCTGGTCGCTTCGGTGCGGGCCCAGTCGCCGCGAACGCGGATCATCCTGCTGACCGCGTACGGATCGCGCGAGATCGAGGCCGAGGCGAGGCGACTCGGCGCCGACGCCTTCCTGCAGAAGCCGAAGCCGCTCGCGGAAGTCGCGCAGATCGCGTCCGGCCTGATCGGCCGCGCGTCATGAGCCTTTCGAGAAAACGGAGAGAGTGAGGAGACGATGTCGCGCAAGAAGATCCTGCTCGTCGACGATTCCAGCACGGTCCTGATGATGGAGCGCATGATCCTGAACAAGGGCTCCTACGACCTGGTGACCGCCCGGGACGGATCCGAGGCCGTGGAGCGCGCGTTCGCCGAGCGCCCGGACCTGATCCTGCTCGACGTGATCATGCCGCGCATGAACGGGTTCGAGGTCTGCCGGAAGATTCGGGAGGACGACGGCATGAAGAGCGTGCCGATCATCATGGTCACGACGCGCGGCGAGGGCGAGAACGTCGAGAACGGCTTCCAGAGCGGCTGCTCCGACTACATCACGAAGCCCTTTTCGAGTCTCGAGCTCCTGACCAAGATCGAGAGCTATCTCGGCGTGGAGCGGCGATGAAGCCGCCGGGTCCCTCGCCCGAGTCCTACGTCGAGAAGGTCCGCGACGACACCCGTCGGTACGTCCAGGCGCTGCTCGAGGAGAACGGGAAGCTCCGCGTTCTGACCGCATCGCTCGAGAGCGAGAACCGGTTCTTGAACGAGCAGATCGCGAGCCTGCAGAAGGACATCGAGAGCCACTGCGCGGAACGCGAGCGGCTGCAGAAGTCGATCGCGTCGATCGAGGACGAGAGCCGCCGCTTCTCCGAGCAGTACGTCGATGTCGAGCAGCAGAACACCGATCTCGCGAGCCTCTACGTCGCGAGCTACCGCCTGCACGCGACCCTCGACCGCGGCGAGGCGCTGGCGATCGTCCAGGACATCATCTGCAATCTGATCGGTTCGGAGGAGATCGCGATCTTCGAGGCGGACGCCTCGGGCGCGATTTCGCTCGCCGTTTCGCTGGGCATCGAGCCCGCACCGTTCCGGAGCGTTCCGCTCGGCCGCGGTCTGATCGGGCGCTGCGCGCGAACGGGGCAGATGTATCTCGCCGGCCGCGACGACGACGCCGGCCGACGGCCGGAAGAACAGGACCTGACCGCCTGCATCCCGCTCCACTTCGAGGGGCAGCTCCTCGGGGCCGTCGCGATCTTCCGGCTGCTGCCGCAGAAGACCGGGCTGGTCGCACTCGACCACGAGCTGTTCGAGCTGATCGCGACGCACGCAGCCCGGGCGCTCTACTGCACCGAGCTGCAGGCGCGCGTCGTGAGGGTGGCGGAGGCCGTGCGATGACCTCGGAGCGGGCGTGGTCGGCTGCGGCCGGCGAGCTCGCCGAGGAACGCGACATGTCGTCGCCGCCGTCGCCGTCGGCCGAGGCGCGCGACCTCATCCGCGTGTACCTTCAGCCCGGGCAGCTCTATGCGTCGCCTCAGCCGAGCGCCGTCACGACGGTGCTCGGTTCCTGCGTCGCGATCTGCCTCTGGGATCCGGTCGCCGCCGTGGGCGGCATGAACCACTACCTGCTGCCGTTCTTCGCCGGGGCGGGTCCGGGCACGGCGCGCTTCGGCAACGTCGCCGTCGCGCAGCTGCTCGACCGGCTGCAGGCGGCCGGGGCCCTGCGCGGGCGGCTGCAGGCGAAGGTCTTCGGGGGCGCCTGCGTGCTCGAGGCATTCCAGGCGCGCCCGGGACACCTCGGCGAGAAGAACGCCGTCGTCGCCTTTCGCCTGCTCGCGGAGATCGGCATCCCCGTCGTCTCCCGAGACGTGGGCGGACGCTCCGGCCGGAAGCTCATCTTCCACAGCGACACCGGCCATGCCTGGGTGGCGCGCCTCTAGGTCCGCGATGGAATTCGACGCCGAAGCCCTGCTCTCGACTTTCATCGCGGAGACGGAGGAAAACCTCCGCGCGATCGAGGAGGGACTCCTGTCGCTCGAGCGCCAGCCCGACGACATCGAGACGCTGCAGCTCGTCTTCCGCATGGCGCACACGCTCAAGGGCAACTCGGCCTCGCTCGGGTTCTCCGGCGTCGCCGAGTTTGCGCACGCGCTCGAGGAGCAGCTCGAGAAGCTGCGGCAGCACGAGCGGGCGCCGGGCCCCGAGCTCGTGACGGCGCTTCTCGACGCGGTCGACGCTCTCCGCGAGATGCTGCCCGTGGCGGTCGAGGGCAATCACGAGATCGCGCCGAACCATCGGGAGGTCCTGCGGCGCCTCGCGGCGGGCGCCTCCGCGCTGACGGTTCCCGTCGCGCCGCCGGTCCCGGCGGTCGGGTCCGCCGCGGCGTCGATCCCGGTCCCGGAGGCCGCTTCGCGCCCGCCCGAGGCCGGGCGGACACTGCGCGTCGCCATCGACAAGCTCGACCGCCTCATGACGCTCGCCGGCGAGATCGCGATTTCGCGCGGCCGCGTGCGGGAGCTCCTCGAGGGGGGCTCGGCGGCGCCGGCGCTCGCCGTCCACCAGGACGCGGCGCAGCTGCACGCCGAGCTCCAGGATCTCGTGATGCAGGTGCGCATGGTCCCGGTCGGTCCCACGCTGCGCCAGTACGTGCGGACGGTGCGCGACCTCGCGAGCGCCCAGGGCAAGCAGGCCCGCCTGGCGATCGAGGGCGAGCACGTCGAGGTCGACACGACGATCATCGAGCACCTGCGGGATCCGCTGACGCACATGATCCGCAACGCCCTGCACCACGGGATCGAGCCGCCGGAGGTGCGCCGCGAGAAGGGCAAGGACCCCTGCGGCGCCGTCGCGCTCTCGGCGTGGCGCGAGGCGGGGTCGATCGTCATCGAGCTCGCCGACGACGGCGCCGGCTTCAACCGGGAACGCATCGTCGAGGAGGCGCGCCGCCGCGGCCTCGCGGAGGACCCCGAGCGCCTGCCGGACGCGGAGCTCTATCGCCTCGTCTTCGAGCCCGGGTTCTCGACGGCCGAGCGCGTCACCGAATGGTCCGGACGAGGCATGGGCATGGACGTCGTCCGCGAACGCATCGCCGCGCTGCGCGGCTCGATCGCGATCGAGAGCTGGCCGGACGCGGGCACGTCGATCAAGATCCGCCTTCCGCTCACGCTCGCGATCATCGAGGGCTTCGGCGTCGGCATCGGCGGCGAGACCTACGTGATCCCGGTCGACCGGGTGGTCGAGTGCATGGAGCTGCCGGCGCGGTCGGCCGGCCGCGAACGCGAGGGCCTCCTGCGGCTGCGCGGCGAGGCGCTCCCGTTCGTGCGCCTGCGCGATCTCTTCGGCGTGCGCGGCGCCGCGCCCGAGCGCGAGAGCGTCGTGGTGGTCCGTCACGATCTGACTCGCGCCGGTCTCGTGGTGGACCGCCTGCACGGCCAGGGGCAGGCGGTCATCAAGCCGCTCGGCGGCGTCTTCGAGGGGGTGCGCGGCCTCTGCGGGTCGACCATCCTCGGGGACGGCCGCGTGGCGTTCATCCTCGACGTGCCCGGCCTTCTCGAGAAGACGCTCTCCCCGAATGCGGCCGCCCCGGCGGCCTGAGGAGTCTCCATGAAACGCATCGCTCGAGCGCTCCTGTTCGTCCTCCTCGGCCTCGTCGCCGGATCGGTCGGCGCGGAGGACGCCGGCGCCTACAGGGTGATCGTCAACCCCGCCAACCCGACCACCCAGCTGACCCGGCTGAAGATCGGCGAGATGTTCCTGAAGAAGGCTCCGCGCTGGCCGGACGGGCATCCCGTGATGCCGGTCGAGGCTTCGACCCGGACGGCGACGCGCCAGCGGTTCACGCAGGAGATCTTCGGCAAGTCGACGGTCGCGGTATCGGCCTACTGGCAGCAGATGATCTTTTCCGGCAAGGGAATTCCGCCGCCGGAGAAAGCCAACGATGCAGAGATCCTGGCCTTCGTGCGGGACACGCCGGGCGCGATCGGCTACGTCGGTTCGGGTGCGGATCTGTCGGGCGTGAAGATCGTGACGGTCGTCGACTGAGCGCGCGCGCCGAAGGAGAATCCATGTTCAAGAACCTCACGCTCCGCTGGAAGGTCATCCTCCTGCCGTGCTTCGCGGCGGTGGGATTCCTGCTGCTCCTCGCCGTGAACTTCGTGCTCGGCCAGCGGGAGGAGAAACAGCTCCGCCAGATCGAGTCGGGCTTCGTGCCCTCGCTCGAGCTCTCGCGCGACCTCGAGGAGGCGCTCACGGCCCTCCAGCGGCAGCTTCAGGACGCGGTCGCGGCGCAGGACGCCGAAGGCCTCTCCAACGCGGCCGCGCTGCGAGACCTGTTCCTCAAGCGCCTCGACGACGAGAAGGACAACCCCGTGATCGATCGCGACGAGCGCGAGAAGCTCGTCCGAGCGTTTCAGAGCTACTGGGAGCTCTCCAGCACCGTCAGCCGCCGGATGATCGCGGCGAAGTCCGGCGAGGATCTCTCCTCGAGCCTGACCGCGATGACGACGGAGTTCAACCAGATCACCTTGACGCTCAATGACCGGACGCGGCACGACCGCGAGGCCGTGCAGGCGGCCTTCGCCGCCGCGCGCGCCAGCCAGCACTGGCGGTGGGGCGCGATGTCGGCGATCGCGCTGATCTGCCTCGTGGCCTCGATGGCCGTCGCGCTCGTCGTCACGCGGGCCGTGACGGCGCCGCTCTCCGCGATGACGTTCCACCTCGAGCAGATGGTCCAGGGCGGCGGCGACCTCACGCGCCGGATTCCGGTCGCGACGAAGGACGAGATCGGCCACATGGCGTCGCTCTTCAACCGGTTCGTCGAGCGGCTGGCGGAAATCATCGGCGACGTGCGGACCCGCGCGAGCGCCGTGACGAGCGCCTCGTCGCACGTCGTCGGGGTCTCGGGGCAGGTCCTGTCGGCCTCGGGGCAGGTCTCGGCCTCCGCGCAGGTCGTGTCGCAGGGCACGAGCGAGCAGGCGGCCTCCGTCGAGGAGACCACGTCCTCGCTCGAGCAGATGAGCGCGTCGATCACCCAGAACGCCGAGAACAGCCGCCAGATGGAGCAGATGGCGCTCCAGGGCGCGAAGGATGCCGAGGAGAGCGCGGCCTCCGTCAAGGAGACGATGCTGGCGATGCAGGCGATCGCGGAGAAGGTCTCGATCGTCGAGGAGATCGCCTACCAGACGAACCTCCTCGCGCTCAACGCCGCCATCGAGGCGGCGCGCGCGGGCGAGCACGGCCGCGGGTTCGCCGTCGTCGCGACCGAGGTGCGGAAGCTCGCGGAGCGGAGCCAGACCGCCGCCAAGGAGATCGGCGGGCTCGCCGGCTCCTGCGTCCGCCTCGCCGAGCGCTCCGAGGCGCTTCTCGAGCAGCTCGTGCCCGCGATCCGCAAGACGACGGACCTCGTCCAGGAGGTCGCGGCGGCGTCGGCGGAGCAGTCCTCCGGGGTCGCGCAGATCAACCGCGCGCTCGGCCAGGTCGACCACGTGACGCAGCGCAACGCGTCGTCGGCGGAGGAGCTCTCCTCGACGGCGGAGGAGATGGCGAGCCAGGCGGACGCGATGCGCCGGCAGGCCGAGGCCGTGCTCCAGCAGGCCGAGAGCCTCCATCGCCTGATGGCGTTCTTCCGCATCGGCGGCGCCGGGAACGCCGCGCCGGCCGCGAACGAGACGCCCGCATCGGCGGCCTCGCCCGAGCCGCCGGACGCCTGGGACGCCGTCGCCGGGGCGACGGAGGCGGCGGCGTTCGCGCCCTTCCTCGCCGCCCGGGGCAACGGAGGCGGCAGCGGGGCCGCGGACGGCGACTTCCGGCGGACCTGGGAGTCCTGAGGACCGCGTGCTGAGATCGGCGAAAATCGGCGTCCGCCTCCGGGTCGCGATGGGCCTGTGCCTCGCGACGTCCGTCGTGGTCGCGGTGCTCGGCTACAGCGGCATCGCTCGGGTCTCGGACATGACCGCGTCCATGCTCGCGCACGAGGCGAGCCTCGCGTCGGTCTCGGCATCCGCCCGCGCCGACGTGCAGGCGATGCGGCGATTCGAGCGCGAGCTCGCCCTCCACGTCGGCAACTCGGACCAGGAGGCCGAGGACCTCGCGCGCTGGAACGACCAGCGCTACCGCTTGAACGAGCGGCTCGCGACTCTCGAGCGCGACACGCAGGCGCCAGAGGAGCAAGAGATGACCCGCGCGATGCGCACGGACCTCGCCGCGTACGAGAGCGGTTTCTACCGGATCGTCGGCCTCGTGCGGCAGCGGTCGCTGAAGACGACGGGCGACGTGGCGCGCGAGATGAACGCCTACAAGGCGCCGGTCGAGCGCCTCGAGACCGCGGCCGGGGATGTCGCCGCGGCGAACTTCAAGCGGATGGCCGATCGGGAGAAGGGGCTCGCGGGTCTCAAGGCGTGGACCGCGCGGGCGATGGTCGCGGTCATGATGCTGACCGTCGCACTCGGCGCGGCCTTGTCGTCCCGGCTCGCGCGGGGCGTCACGGAGCCGATCCGCCAGGCGGTCGCCGTGACCGAGGCGATCGCCCGCGGGGACCTCGCGGTCGCCGTGCCGGCGTCGCGCCCCGACGAGGTCGGGCAGCTCCTCGCGGCGATGGGCCGCATGGCGGAGCGGCTACGGACGGTCGTCGGGGACGTGCGTGCGGGCGCCGATGCCCTCTCGCGGACCTCGGGGCAGGTCGTCGGCGTGGCGGGGCAGGTCTCGTCGGCGTCCTCCCAGGTGTCGGCATCCGCGCAGGCGCTCTCGCAGGGCACGAGCGAGCAGGCCGCCTCCGTCGAGGAGACGACGTCTTCGCTCGAGCAGATGAGCGCTTCGATCACGCAGAACGCCGAGAACAGCCGCTCGATGGAGCGGATGGCGCTCGAGGGCGCGCGCAACGGAAACGAGAGCGCCCGCTCGGTCGAGGACACGGTGACCGCCATGAGGTCGATCGCCGAGAAGATCTCGATCGTCGAGGAGATCGCGTACCAGACGAACCTGCTGGCCTTGAACGCGGCGATCGAGGCGGCGCGGGCGGGCGAGCACGGCCGCGGCTTCGCGGTCGTGGCGGCCGAGGTGCGCAAGCTCGCCGAGCGCAGCCAGGCCGCCGCGAAGGAGATCGGCGGCCTCGCCGCGACCTCCGTGAAGGTGGCGGAGAAGTCGAAGCAGCTCCTCGCGGACCTCGTGCCGGCGATCCGGAATACGGCCGAGCTCGTCCAGGAGGTCGCAGCCGCCTCGTCCGAGCAGTCGTCGGGCGTCGCGCAGATCCACCGCGCGCTCGGCAACGTCGATCAGATCACCCAGCGCAACGCCTCGTCGGCGGAGGAGCTGTCGTCGACGGCCGAGGAAATGGCCGCGCAGGCGGACGCGATGCGCCGGCAGGCCGAGGACGTGCGCGGCCACGCCGATGGCCTCCATCGCATCGTCGCGTTCTTCCGGACCGACGCGGCGGCGCCGCCCCCGGCCGAGACGCCGATTCCGGACGCGGACGCGGGCGAGGCGCGGTCCGCCGCCGCCGCGCCCGAGCCCTCGACGACCGTTCCCGCGCCGCTTCCCGCCGCCGCGTTCGCGCCGGCGCTCCGGACGGCTCCGGCGAGCGGATTCCGGGACCGTGAGTTCCGGCGGTTCTGAGAGGAGACGCCGCACGATGATGCCGATGCCCGCTGCCGCCAGGACGCCCGACCGGGCGCAATACCTGACGTTCTCCCTGTCGGGAGGCGAGTACGCGATCGCCGTCCTCTCGGTGCGCGAGATCATCGAGCACGAGACCGTCACGCGCGTGCCCTCGACGCCGAGCTTCGTCCGCGGGGTCATCAACCTCAGGGGCAGCGTCGTGCCGGTCGTCGATCTCGCGCGGAAGTTCGGGCTGGCCGAGAGTCCCGTCACGAAGCGCACCTGCATCGTGATCGTCGAGGCCGCCTCCGAGCGCGAGCGCGTGGTCATGGGCGTTCTCGCCGACGCGGTCAATCAGGTCATCGAGCTCGCGCACGGGGAGATCGAGCCGCCGCCGTCCTTCGGCGCGCCGGTCCGTGCCGACTTCCTGAAGGGCCTGGGCAAGCTCGGCGACGGGTTCGTGCTCGTCCTCGACACCGACCGGGTCCTCTCGACCGAGGAGCTGTCCGGCGTGGCGGCCGCTCCCGCCGAGGCCTCCCTCGCGGGGACCGCCCCAAAGGCCGGAGCGCCCTTCCTGCCGCCGGGAGGCCGCCCGTGACGCCCGCGCTCCCGCAGCGGCGCGCCGTCCTCGAGGCCGGCGAGCGCATCCACGCGATCACCGATCGCGAGTTCGCGCTGTTCCAGACGCTCATCCAGCGCGAGGTCGGAATCTACCTCGCGCCCGCGAAGAAGGCGCTCCTCGTCGGCCGGCTCTCGAAGCGCCTCCGGGCGCTGGGGCTGACGACTTTCGAGGCGTACTACCGCCGCATCGTGGACGACGACGACCGCGCGGAACGGATCGAGATGCTCGACTGCGTCAGCACGAACGAGACGCACTTCTTCCGCGAGCCCCGCCAGTTCGAATTCCTCGAGCGGCAGGTGATCCCGGCCTGGAAGCAGCGGGGCCCGCGGCCGCTCCGAATCTGGAGCGCCGGCTGCTCGACGGGGGAGGAGCCGTTCTCGCTCGCGATGATGCTGCGCCACCATTTCCCGTCCGGGGGCGGCCGCGACATCGAGATCCTCGCGACCGACGTCTCGACGCGGGCGCTCGCGCGGGCCGAGGCCGCCGTGTGGCCGATCGAGCGCGCCGAGGAGATCCCGCTGTCCTATCGCCGGGCCTTCATGATGCGCGGGACAGGGCCCCAGGAGGGCCGCATGAAGGCGGCGCCGGAGATCCGCGAGCTCGTGCGCTTCGAGCGCGTGAATCTCAACGAGGAGCGATACCCCGTCGGCGGACCGTTTCAGCTGATCTTCTGTCGCAACGTTCTCATCTACTTCCAGGCGGAGACGAAGCTCCGGGTGATCCACCGGCTCCTCGACGTGCTCGCGCCGGACGGGCTGCTCTTCCTCGGACACGCCGAGAGCCTGAACGCCATGACCGACCGCGTGACGACGGTCGTCCCGACGGTCTACGCGCCGGCCCCGCCGAAGCCGGCCCGCATGGCCGCCGCGGCCGCGAGGACCGCATGAGCCGGCGCGCGGTGTCTCCCGGCCCTCCCGCAGGGGCCGCGGCCGGTGCCCGGGCGGGGCAGCGCGAGAAGCCGCTCCACGTGCTCGTCGTGGACGACTCGGCCGTCGTGCGCCAGACCCTGACGCAGCTTCTCGCCCTCGAGGGGATCGAGGCGGCCGTGGCGGCCGACCCCATGATCGCGATGGAGAAGATCGCCCGACAGCGGCCCGACGTGATCGTGCTCGATCTCGAGCTGCCGCGCATGCACGGCCTCGATTTCCTCGCGCGCCTCATGGAGGAGGACCCGATCCCGGTGGTCGTCTGCTCGGCGCTGACGGGCTCGGGCACCGACCTCGCGCTGCGCGCGCTCGAGCAGGGCGCGCTCGCCGTCGTCACGAAGCCCCGGATCGCGATCCGCGAGTTTCTCCACGAGTCCGCGGTCGTGCTCCTCGATGCGGTGCGCGGCGCCGCGCAGGCGCGCGTCGGGAAGCGCCGTCCCGTCCCCTCGCCGCGTCTGACCGCCGACGCGGTGCTGCCGCCCCGTCCCGGCCCGAAGTCGGCCGTCGCGGCGGACCGGATCGTGGCCATCGGCACCTCGACCGGAGGCACCGAGGCGCTCACCGCGCTGCTCCAGGCGATGCCGGAGGACGGGCCGGGCGTGGTCGCGGTCCTCCACATGCCCGAGGGATTCACGGCCGCGTTCGCCGACCGGCTTCGGCGGCTGTGTCGCATGGACGTGCGCGAGGCGGCCGAGGGCGACCGCGTGCAGGCGGGCCGTGCGCTCATCGCGCCCGGCAACCGCCACGCGCTCGTGCGCCGGCGCGGAGAGGAATACCGGATCGAGCTCTCGGACGGCCCGCTCGTCTCGCGGCATCGGCCGAGCGTCGACGTGCTCTTCCGCTCCGTGGCGCAGGCGGCCGGATCGTCGGCGATCGGAGTCCTCATGACGGGCATGGGCGACGACGGCGCTCAGGGCCTCCTCGAGATGCGCGACGCGGGCGCGGCGACACTCGCCCAGGACGAGGCGTCCTGCGTCGTGTTCGGCATGCCGCGCGAGGCCATCGCGCGGGGCGCGGTCGAAGAGGTCGTCTCCCTGGACCGGCTGCCGGCGGCCATCCTGAAGCGCGCGGCCCGCGCGGCGGCGGCGGGAGGGCGCGCGTGAAGGAGGCCACGCACCTCGAGACGCTCGTGCGCGCTTTGTCCGAGAAGAGCCGCGCGCTCTCGATCGACCTCGCCGAGCACACGGAACGGCTCGCGCGCCGCGCGAAGGAGCTCGAGCAGGACCTCGGCGCGGCCGAGGCGCTCCTCGCCGCGGCGGTCCCGGCGGGGAACGGCAACGGCCACGGCCACGGCCCGGAGGGCGCCGGCGCTTCGCCGTCCGGCGGCGCGTCCCGAGGGCGACCTCGAGCGCGAGAACCGCGACTTCGCGCAGCGCTGCATCCAGCTCGAGGAGCACTCGGCGAACCTCGCGAACCTCTATGCGGCGACCTATCAGCTGCACGCGACGCTCGATCCGGACGCGGTGATCAACTGCATCGTCGAGATCACGGTCAACCTGATCGGCGGGGCGGAGTTCGCGCTGTACCTGCTCGAGGAGGGCCAGAGCGACTTCGCGCTGCGGGTCCGCGAGGGAGACCAGCCGCCCGAGATCACGCACCTGCCGGAGCCCGTCTACCCGCTCGAGCAGGCGGCGGTCGTCGAGAAGCGCACGCTCTTCGCGGTCGAGGAGCAGGAGGGGCCGATCTGCTGCGTGCCCCTCCTCCACGAGGACCGCCTGATCGGCCTCCTCTCGATCTACGCCCTGCTCTCGCACAAGGCGGCGTTCACGCCGCTCGACCGTGAGCTCCTCGAGCTGCTCTCCGGACAGGCGGCGGTCGCGCTCGTCTCCTCGCAGTCCTTCGCCGCGATCGACCGGAAGCTGAAGACCGTCCGGCGCGTCATGGACTTCATCAAGAAGGGATGAGCCCGTTGGACGCCGCCGCCGTTCCCGATACGCCGCCGGAGCGCGCCCTCGAGGGCCGCCTGGAGGATCTGCCGCTGTGCGACATCCTCCAGGTGCTCCAGGTCAGCGGCAAGACGGGAGGCCTCTTTCTGACGCACGGCGACGGACGTTCGGCGGTCATCCTCTTCCGCAACGGCCGGATCGTGCAGATCACCGGCGCGGCGAACTACCAGCCGCTCGGCGAGCGGCTCGAGCAGCGCGGCGTGATCACGAGGGCCCAGCTCGACGAGTCGTCGGCATACATGGCGTCCTTCCCGGGCATGCGCCTCGGCGACGCGCTCGTCGAGAACGGCGCCCTGACCCGCGGGCGCGTCGAGGCGGAGGTCCGGGCGATGATGGCCGAGACCGTCCAGAGCCTCGTCTCGTGGACCGGGGGACAGTTCGAGTTCCGCGTCGGCGTGCTGTGGCCGGGCGCCGACGCGCCGTCGGCGAGCGACTTCCTGCTCGAGGAAGGCGTCGAGCCGCAGCGCATCCTCGTCGAGCTCACCGAGCGGCGGAGCGCCGACGACACCGCGCCGCTCGTGCGCCGGGCGCCGAAGACGCAGGAGGAGCAGGCCGAGGAGGAGGTGCAGGCGCTGCTGCTCTCGCTCAACGAGAAGTCGACTCCGGAGGGAGCCGACGCCGCGGACCCGGACGCGTTCCGCGCGGCGCGGAAGTTTCTGTCGCTCTCCGAGGAGCTCTTCTCGGTCCAGGGCCGCGGCGAAATGGGCCTCGTGCTCCTCCGCTACGCGAGCGAGCTGTACTCGGACGGCGCGCTCGTGCACTGCCAGCCCGCCGGCTTCAAGGTCCTCGGCCAGTTCGGCTCGCCGCTCGTCTGGGGCGCCGACGCGTACACGACCGGCAAGACCGTGTTTGCGAAGGAGGAAGTCCCCGTCCTCGAGATGGTGAGGACGTCGCAGCGGCCCTACGCCGGCCTCGTGCGCCGCACTTCCGGCGGCGAGCTCGTGCCCGCGTCCAAGGGGGCGAGCGGCGTCGTCGCGGCGCTGATGATCCCGATGACGGTGGTCGGCGCCGTGACGCTGATTCTCGTGTGCCGCAGCGCGGTCGCCGGGGCGCCCGACGCGCGCGCGCTCGTCGCGCTCGCGCGTCAGGTCGCGCTCGCGTTCGAGAATCTGACCCTCCGCGACATGGCGCAGCGACGCGATCCGAGAACCGGCGCCCCCGCTCGGCTCGGATCCTGAGCGGGCCGCTTCGCGGCCCGACCGACGAGAGAGGGGACGCGGCTCGCCGATCGTCTCCCGAACCGTGGCGCCGGGTCGGCTAGAATCCGAGACATGGGCCGATCGACCGAGGCAATTCTCGACCGCACTCGCGCCGGAGAGCGTCTCTCCGAAGCCGACGCGGTGACGCTGCTCGAGGAGGGAGACCTCCTCGCGCTCGGCACGGCCGCGACCGAGGTGCGGAACCGCCTCGCCGACCCCGCCGTGGCGACGTACATCGTCGATCGCAACATCAACTACACCAACGTGTGCGTCTACCGCTGCCAGTTCTGCGCGTTCTACCGCCCCTCCGCCGAGCACCCCGAGGCGTACGTGCTTTCGCACGAGCACATCGGCGAGAAGATCCAGGAGACGATCGACCTCGGCGGCACGGGCGTTCTCCTCCAGGGCGGCGTGCACGCGGGGCTGCCCTTCGAGTTCTACGAGGACATGTTCCGGTACATCCGCACGACGTTTCCGACGATCCACCTCCACGCGCTCTCGGCGCCGGAGGTCTATTTCCTCCAGAAGCTGACGAAGAAGCCGATGCGCGACGTCGATCGCGCGCCTGAGGGACGCGGGACTCCAGTCGATCCCGGGCGGCGGCGCGGAGATCCTCGAGGACTCGGTCCGCAAGCGCATCTGGTCGCTCACGAAGGCGCCGACCGAGAAGTGGGTCGAGGTGCACGAGGCGGCCCACGGCCTCGGCATGCGCACGACCGCGACGATGATGTTCGGCGTGGGGGAGACGTACGCCCAGCGCGTCGAGCACATGCGCGTCGTCCGCGGCCTCCAGGACCGCACGGGCGGGTTCACGGCATGGATCCCGTGGACGTTCCAGAAGGAGAACACCGAGCTCGACGGCAAGGTGGACGAGGCCGGCGGCTTCGAGTACCTGAAGACGCTCGCGGTGTCGCGCCTCTTCCTCGACAACGTCGCGCACGTCCAGGGGTCGTGGGTCACGCAGGGGCCGAAGATCGGCCAGGTGTCGCTGTCCTTCGGCGCCGACGACCTCGGCTCGATCATGATCGAGGAGAACGTCGTCTACGCCGCGGGAGCGCGGAACCGGATGACGCAGCCGGAGATGCGGCGGATCATCGAGGACGCCGGGTACACGCCCGTCCAGCGTCGGACGCTCTACGACGCGTGTTCCGAGCCGTGCTGCACGGGTCCGATTCCCGAGCCGAAGCCGGCGATGGGGCTGCCGGTGCTCGGCGAGGCGCTGGACTCGAACGTCGCCTCAGCCTGAACCCATCTCTTGTCATTCCGAGGGCCGCAGGCCCGAGGAATCCCTTGAGAAGCCGCGGCGTCGCTTAGAAAGGGGATCCCTCGCTCTCGCTCGGGATGACAAGAATGGGCGACCCGAGCTAGTAGTACGGCGAGAACGCCCAGAACACCGTTTCGGACATCTTCTTCGGGAACCCGCGGTGCTTCCAGACCGCATAGGTGATCTGCTCGGAGCGCTTGCGGTCCTGGTCGAACATCGCCTCCATCTTCGCGGCGAAGGCCTTGTCGTAGAAGGCGAGGCACTCCTCGGCATTCATCGACATCGACCGCGCCTCGAAGTTGATCGAGCCGACCGTGGAGTAGATGCCGTCGACGACCATCGTCTTGTTGTGCATCATGGTCGGCTGGTACTCCCAGATTTGCACGCCCGCCTCGAGCATTTCCCCATAGGACTTCCACGACGCGAAGCGGACCATCGGGAGATCGATGTTCCGGCCGGGGACGATGATCTGGACGTCCACGCCCCGCCTCTCCGCCTCGACGAGAGCCTCCCGCACCTGCTTGTCGGGCAGGAAGTACGCGTTCTCGATCCAGATCGACTTCGTCGCGCTCTCGATCGCGATGTAGAAGAGCATCTTGGCGAGCGAGGTCGAGTCGCCGCGCGAGGACTTGATCGCCTGGGCGAGCGTTCCGCCGTCGGCCTCGATCTTCGGATAGAAGCGCTCGCCGGTCAGGATTTCCCCGGTCGTGAACGTCCAGTCCTCGCTGAAGATGGCCTGCATCTGCGCGGCGACGGGTCCCTCGGCGCGCACCTGGGTGTCGCGCCACTCCTTCGTGTTGCGGGCGTCGCCGAGCCAGCGGTCGTCGATGCCGAGGCCGCCGGTGTATGCGATGTGACCGTCCACGACGAGGATCTTTCGGTGCGTCCGCCGTCCCACCTTGTGGATCGCGAAGAGGCGGAGCGGCCGGTACTTGCGCGCGTCCACGCCGGCGTCGTCGAGCTCCTGCTTGAGGTCCTTGAACTTGCTGCCCCAGGCGTCCACGAGCAGCCGCACCTCGGCGCCGTGGCGGGCCGCGAACATGAGGGCGTCGGCGATCATGCGTCCGGCGTGGTCCGGCTGGAAGATGTACGTCTCGAGATTCACGCTCTTCTTCGCCGCGCGGATGTCCCGGATCATGGCGGGGAAGATCTCGTCCCCGTTCTCGAGCAGCGTCGCCGTGTTGCCGCCGACCATCGGGTTGCCGAGGGCCTCGGCGGATCTCCGGAAGTCCGGCGACGTGACGCGCAGGTCGCGGTCGAACTTGTAGACCTCGCGCTTCTCGTTGCCGACGATCGCCGTGACGACCATGCAGCCCGAGCCCGCGAACGCGGACCAGAGAGCCGCAGCGGCCAGTAGAAGCCGTCTCTGCAAGCCGTTTGCCATCGCCAACGGACGATTCAAGAAGCTTGCCGGAAATCGAGCGGGATTTCGGCGTCAGCGGCCGGAGGGGCTCTGGCGCACGGAGATCGAGCCGTGCCGGCCGTGCTCCCAGCACGAGCCCGCCCAGAACGCGGCGATCGCGAGGACGACCGCGCCGATCGCGCGCAGGAGGATGCGCGGGCGGCGGTGCTTCCACGGCGGCTCCGACCGGAACGTGACGCGCTCCGCGGCGCGGGAGATCCGCTCCGCCTGGTAGGCGCGCAGATCGAGGACGAGGTCGGAGGCGGACTGGTACCGGTCGGCCGGGTCCTTCTCGAGGCAGCGGAACACGAAGCCCCGGATCGAGTCCGGGATCTTCTCCGCCTCGGGAAACTTGCGCGGATCGTCGCGCAGCACGGAGCCGAGCGTCTCGATCGGGCTGTCGCGGGAGAACGCGCGGCGTCCCGTGAGCATCTCGAAGAACGTGACCCCGAGGGAGAACACGTCGGTGCGCGCGTCGATCGGCTTGCCGCGCACCTGTTCCGGCGACATGTACCCCGCCGTGCCGACGAGGAACTGCGAGCTCGAGCCGCGCCGGCCCGTGATCGTGTCGCCCGCGAGACCCGCCGTGCGCGCCGGCTGCTCGATGCGCGCGATGCCGAAGTCGAGGATCTTGGCGCGCCCCTCGTTCGTCAGGAAGATGTTGTCGGGCTTGATGTCGCGGTGGATGATGCCCTTCCCGTGCGCCGCGGCGAGGCCCTCGGCGATCTGGCACGCGACCTCGACCGCCTTTTCCGGGTGGAGCGTGCCGCCGCGCAGCCGATCGGCGAGCGTCTCCCCCTGGAGGAGCTCCGTGACGGCGTAGGGCACCGCTCGGAAGGTTCCGGTGTCGTGGATCGCGAGGATCGAGGGATGATTGAGCGTGGCGACCGCGCGGGTCTCGCGCTCGAAGCGGCGCAGGCTGTCCTGGTCGTTGGCGGCGGCGTCCAAGAGGAGCTTCAGGGCGACCTCGCGCCGCAGCCGATTGTCCCGGGCGCGATACACCTCGCCCATCCCGCCCTTGCCGAGCGGCGCGAGGATCTCGTACGGACCGAGCTGCTCGCCGGCGGAGAGCGCCATCGTGCCAAGAATATCGCGCTAGACTGAGCGGCCGTGGAAATCTGGCTCCTGCGCCATGCGTCGGCCGAGGAGCGGGCGTCCTCCGGACGCGACGCCGACCGGACGCTGACCGAGGACGGGCACAAGCGCGCCCGGGAAGTGGCGCGCGGGCTCGCGGCCCTCGAGCCCGGCATCGGGCTCGTGCTGACCTCCCCGTTCGCGCGGGCCCGGCAGACGGCGGAGCCCGCGGCGCGCGCCCTGAAGCTCTCCGGGCGCCTGCGCGAGACCGCCGCGCTCGAGCCCGACCGCGATCCGGACGAGATCCTCGACGAGGTCCGCGCGGAGCGCGTCGAGTCGGTGCTCCTCGTGGGCCACGAGCCCCACATGGGAGCGCTCCTCGGCCGCCTCGTGCTCGGCCGCGGCGGACATTCGATTCCCATGAAGAAGGCGGCGGTCGCGCGCGTCTCCTGGGAGGGCTCGGGGCCGGGATCGCTCCGGGCGCTCCTGCCGCCGAAGGTCCTGGCGTCGCTCGGCGCCGCGTCCGACTGAGGGGGGGCCGGCGCCTCCTTCCGTTTTGGGTCTTCTCCTGTAGACTCGGCTCCCCAAAAACCATCAGGAGGAACGGCATGGGTAAGCTCGCGCTCGGTTGCCTCGGGATCCTCTTGGTCGTCATCGTGATCGCCGCGATCTCGTTCGCGGGCACCTACAACAAGCTCGTGACGCTCGGGCAGGACGTGGATAAGTCGTGGTCCGAGGTCGAGAACCAGTATCAGCGCCGCGCCGACCTGATTCCGAACCTCGTCCAGACGGTGCAGGGCGCCGCCAACTTCGAGAAGGAGACGCTGACGGCGGTCACCGAGGCGCGCGCGTCGGTCGGCCGCGCCACGATCACGCCGGGCAAGGCGCCGACGGATCCGGAGACGCTCGCCCGCTACCAGGCGGCGCAGGACCAGCTCGGCTCCGCGCTGCAGCGGCTCCTCGTGGTCTCGGAGCGCTACCCCGAGCTCCGCGCCAACCAGAACTTCCGGGACCTCCAGGCGCAGCTCGAGGGCACCGAGAACCGCATCACGGTGGCGCGCGGGAGGTTCAACGACTCCGCCCAGCAGTACAACACGGTCCTGAAGCGGTTCCCGACCAACTTCATCGGCGGGATGTTCGGCTTCAAGGAGCGGCCGTACTTCAAGGCCACGACTCCCGGCGCGGAGCAGGCCCCGAAGGTGCAGTTCAACTTCGGCAACGCGACGCCGACGGCGGCGCCGGCGCACTGACGCCGAGGCCGTGAGCCGTTAGCCGGAAGCCGGAAGCCGGAAGCCGAGACGTGACCCTTCCGGGTCCGCGCGCGCGGCGCCTCGCCCTGGTGGCGGCGGTCGCGGTGGCCGTGTCCGCCGCCGCCCTCGCCGACCGCTACGACGCGCTCGTCCCCGAGAAGCCCCAGCGCTACGTCACGGACCGCGCGGGCGTCTTCGGGCCGGGCGAGGCCGAGGCGCTGAACGCCCGCCTCGAGCAGTTCGAGCGCGACACGTCCGACCAGCTCCTCGTCTGGATCGACCGGAAGGTCCCGGAGGGGTTCACGCTCGAGGACTTCACGGTCCGCGCCGCGCAGAAGTGGGGGGCCGGGCAGAAGAAGGAGGACAACGGAGCGGTCCTCTTCGTCTTCACCGAGGATCGGAAGGTCCGGATCGAGGTCGGCTACGGACTCGAGGGGGCGCTGCCGGACGTGACGGCCAAGCGCATCATCGACGGCGAGATCGTGCCGCACTTCCGCTCGGGCGATTTCCCGGGCGGGATCACGGCCGGCGCGAGCGCGATGATGGCGGCCATCAAGGGCGAGTACAAGGGGACGGGACGGACCGTGGACGAGGGGCATCGCCGGCGCGAAGGCGAACAATTCGGAAACTGTCTGACGGCTGCGATTTTCCTCGGCGTCTTCGTCGTCCTGCCGATCCTGTTTCGCCGCAATCGCTTCCGCAGCCACGGCGGCGGAGGCTGGTGGGGCGGTTTCGGAGGCTTCGGGGGCGGCGGAGGCTTCGGCGGTTTCGGCGGCGGGGGCGGCGGGTTCTCCGGCGGAGGCTTCTCGGGCGGCGGCGGTTCCTTCGGCGGCGGCGGCGCCTCGGGGAGCTGGTAGGGAAACGTATGGCGAGCCCCTTCGCGCAGTTCGACTCGGACCGCATCGTCGCCGCGATCGCGGCGGCCGAGAAGCGGACGTCCGGCGAGATCCGCGTCCACCTCACGCGGCGCGTGCCGAAGGACCTCGAGGAGCGGGCGGTCCGGCGCTTTCACCTCCTCGGCATGACGAAGACCGCCGAACGCAACGGCGTCCTCATCTACATCGCGCCGCGGGCGCGGCAGTTCCGGATCCTGGGCGACACCGCGATCCACGAGAAGTGCGGCGAGGACTTCTGGAAAGAGGTCGCGGCCGCCATGGAGGCGCACTTCCGGAAGGGGGCGCTGACCGAGGGCGTCGTCGCCGGCGTCGAGCGCGTCGGCGAGGTCCTCGCACGCCACTTTCCGAGGGGATCCAGGGACCGGAACGAGCTTCCGGACTCGATCGACCACGACTAGCCGGTCCGGGCGCAAAGCTCTGAGCCCGCTGGGGCTTGACTTTGCGCCGAAAACCCTTATGATTCGCGGCTCTCATGTACGCGATCGTCCGCTCCGGCGGAAAGCAGCTGAAGGTCGCCGCGGGCGACGTCGTCCGCATCGAGCGGCCCTCGGGCGAGGCCCTCAAGAAGGGCGAGACGCTCGCCCTCTCGGGCGGGAGCGTCATCCTCGTTTCGGGCGACGGCAGCGTGCGCACGGGGGCGGATGCCCTGAAGGGCGTCACGGTGCAGGCGAAGGTCCTCGGCGAGATCCGGACGCGCAAGGTCCTCGTCTTCAAGAAGAAGCGGACCAAGCAGTACCGCCGCACCAAGGGGCACCGCCAGACCATGATCCAGGTGCGGATCGAAGCGATCGAGGGCTAGGAGGAACCGATGGCACACAAGAAAGGTCAGGGTTCCTCCCGAAACGGCCGGGACTCCAATTCCCAGCGCCTCGGCGTCAAGGTTTTCGGCGGGCAGGTCGTCCCCGGCGGCTCCATCATCGTCCGGCAGCGCGGCACGAAGTTCTTCCCGGGCGTCAACGTGGGCCGCGGCAAGGACGACACGCTCTTCGCGAAGGTGACGGGGACCGTCCGCTTCGAGGACAAGGGACGTCTCGGGCGCCACATCTCGGTCGAGCCCGTCGCCTCGTAAGCCCTCACCGTAGGGGCGGCCCTCGCGGCCGCCCGCGAGCGGGGTTAAGCCCCGCCCCTACAGCTCCAAGCCCATGTTCATCGATTCCGCCGAGATCGAGGTGAAGGCGGGCGACGGCGGCAACGGCTGCATCGCCTTCCGCCGCGAGAAGTTCGTCCCCAAGGGGGGACCGTCGGGCGGCGACGGCGGCCACGGCGGCTCGGTCTGGGCGGTCGCGGACCCCGCGTACAACACGCTCTACCACCTCCGGCACCAGAACCGCTTTCGCGCGGAACGCGGCGAGCACGGCATGGGTTCGAATCGCCACGGCAAGACGGGCGCCGACGTCGAGGTGCACCTGCCGCTCGGCTCGGTCGTCACCGACGTCGACAGCGGCGAGCGGATCGCGGACCTCGTCCGCGCGGACGAGCGGGTCCTGCTCGTGAAGGGCGGCAACGGTGGCTGGGGCAACCAGCACTTCGCGACGCCGACGCGCCAGGCCCCGCGTTTCGCGAAGGCGGGTCTGGCCGGCGAGGAGCGCCGGCTCGCGATCGAGCTGAAGCTGCTCGCCGATGTCGCGATCGTGGGCTTCCCGAACGCCGGCAAGTCGACGCTGATCGCCGCGATCTCGGCGGCGAAGCCCAGGATCGCCGACTACCCGTTCACGACGCTCGTGCCGCACCTGGGCGTCGTGACGTCCCACCACGACACGCGCACCCTCGTCGTCGCCGACATTCCGGGCCTGATCGAGGGCGCCCACCGCGGCGCGGGCCTCGGGATCCGGTTCCTCAAGCACGTCGAGCGCTGCCGGCTCCTGTGCCATCTCGTGGACGCGTCGGCGGAGGGCGATGCCGAGAAGGACGTGGCCGCGATCGAGCACGAGCTCGCCGCCTTCTCGCCCGAGGTCGCCGCGCGGCCCCGGGTCGTCGTGGCGTCGAAGATGGACGCCCTGTCCGATGCCGCTCGCGTCGACTCCATCCGGGCGGCCGCGGAGCGGCGCGGTCTGCCATTCCTCGCGATCTCGGCCGCGACGGGCGCCGGGCTGAAGGAGCTCGTCGGATTTCTCTTTCACGAGTTCGCGGCGGCGCCGCCGGTTCCGACCGCGGCCGACGGTCCGTCGGGGAAGGACCCGGAGTAGCCTCGCCCATGCGCATCGGCGTTTTTGGCGGCACGTTCGATCCGGTGCACCTCGGCCATCTCCTTCCCGTCGAGGCGGCGGCCGAGAAGTTCCAGCTCCGGCGCGTCTTCTACGTTCCCGCGCGCCTGTCGCCGCACAAGGGGGAGGCACCCACGGACGCCCGGCACCGCGTCGCGATGCTCGCCCTCGCGCTCGCGGGCCGGCCGGATTGGTCGATCGACCTCGAGGAGCTCGATCGCGAGCCGCCGTCCTACACGATCGACACGCTGCGCGCGATCGCCGCGCGGCACCCCGACGACGAGCTGTGGCTCCTGATGGGCACCGACATCCTCGCCGGCTTCGATCGCTGGCGCGAGCCCGAGGCGATCCTCGCGCTCGCGCGGGTCGCCGCCTTCGAGCGCGAGCCGTTCGCGGGGGCGAGCGTCCGCGTGCCGGCCGTGCCGGGGCTCGCGGATCGCCTGTCCGTTTTCGATGCCGGATCGGTTAGAATCACTGCGACGGAACTCCGGAACGCGCTGGCAGCGGGCAGGAGCATCGGGGGAAAGGTTCCGGGGCCGGTCGCGGAGTACATGACGAAGCAGGGTCTCTACAAGCCCGGGACGTCCGAGCGTTGAAGCCCGGCCTCTCCTCCCGGGACAAGGTCCGGGAAGGTCTCACCGCGGCGCTCGACCGCAAAGCCGCCGCGGTCCTCGTCTTCAACCTGACCGATCTGACGACGATGGCGGACTATTTCGTCCTGTCGACGGCCAGCTCCGACCGGCAGGCGCGCGCCATCGCCGAGGCGATCGCCGAGAAGCTCGGACCGGCGCGGTCCGTCGAGGGCCTGCGCACCGCCAACTGGATCCTGATGGACTACGGCGACGTCGTCTTCCACGTCTTCCAGGAGGAGGCGCGCCGGTTCTACGCGCTCGAGCGCCTCTGGGGCGACGCCCCGAACGAGACCGGGGTGTTTTCTGTTTTGAGCGGCGCCTCGAGGGCGCCGGACGAGAGCAAGCGGCTCTAAGGCGGCCCTCGACGGGCCGACGAGAGTCAGCGGCCGCATTCGTCACATCCCATGGCTGGAAAAACGCCGGGTTCCCTGAGGTCGCATTTCCCGACCCGGAACAAGACGCTCGCGCGGGAGCTCGACGCGCTCGGACGGGCCGTCGACTCGCCCTCGACGATCCTGATCCTCGGAGAGAGCGGCACCGGCAAGGACCGTCTCGCCCGCGCGCTCCACGACGTCTCGAACCGCGCGGCGAGCCCGTTCGTGAGGGTGGACGCCGCGAATCTCTCGGACGACCTGTTCGAGAGCGAGCTCTTCGGCCACGAGCGGGGGGCCTTCACCGGCGCCGTCGCGTCGAAGCGCGGCCTCCTCGAGGTCGCGGAAGCGGGCACCGTTTACCTCGACGAGGTGTCGTCGCTGTCGCCGGCCGCGCAGGCGAAGTTCCTCCGGGTGCTGCAGGAGAAGAGCTTCCGGCGCCTCTCGGGCGTCACCACGCATTCCTTTCGCGCTCGGCTCGTCGTCTCGTCCCGGCGGGACCTCGCGGCGCTCGTCGAGAAGGGCGCGTTCCGCGACGACTTCTTCTACCGCATCGACGTCGTGTCGATCCGGCTGCCGCGGCTGAGGGACCGGCGCGAGGACATCCTGCCGCTCGCCCGCGGGTTCCTGCGCCAGGCGGCGCGCGCGTACGCGCGACCGGCGCGGCGATTCACGAAGGAGGCCGAGGCGACGCTCGCGCGACACCCGTGGCCGGGCAACGTGCGCGAGCTCGCGCACGTCGTCGAGAAGGCCGTGCTCGGCGCGGGAGAGGCGGAGGTCGGCCCCGGGGACCTGCCGGCGGGAACGCTCGGCGCTCCGGAGTCCCTGCTCGATACCGCGATCCAGGACCGCTGGACGCTCAAGCAGCTGACCGACGCGTACATCGTCGAAACATTGCGGCGCGCCGGAGGGAATCGATCGCTCGCCGCAAAACGCCTCGGCGTGTCCCGAAAATTCCTCTGGGAACGCGAAAGAGCGAAGTCGCAAAAAGTGCGTTAAGTCACGGATAGGTCTGGACTTCGAAGGGGATTCTTGTATCATCTCGCATCCCGCGAAGCGGCCCGGGTTTTGCTTAGGGTGGGCCGTAAGAAAAGGAGACCCACGAATGGCTTCGACAGCAACCAAAGCCGTCCGCATGACCAAGAAGGACATGGAGAAGTACAGGCGGCTCCTGGAAGAGAAGAAGTCGACGCTCTCGGCCGAGATCGCGAAGACGCGCAGCGCCGAGGAGGAGACGACCGAGGAGTCGACGCAGGACATCGCGGACAAGGCGGTCTCGTCGTACACCCGGGAGTTCCTCTACTCGCTCACCGACGGCGAGCGCACGACGCTGCTCCAGATCGACGACGCGCTGACCCGCATCGACGAGGGCGCGTACGGCCTCTGCTTGAACTGCGGCCAGCTGATGACGGAGAAGCGGCTGAACGCCGTGCCCTGGGCGCCGTACTGCCTCGACTGCCAGGAGCTTTCCGAGAAGGGGATGCTCCAGAACTAGCCTTCCATCTCTCCAGCCTTCACGGTTCCTCTGCTCGCATGGCCCCCGCCGTTTCGCCGGCGGGGGCCTTTTCGTTTTCGCTAGACTGCCTCGCGATGCGCCAGCCCTTCTCGGAGGAGGCCGTCCCGTCGTTCGAGGAGTCGCCTGCCGTCGTCCTCGTCTGCGGGCCGATCGAGTTCTTCGTCGAGGAGGCGGCGGCGCGTGTGCGCGAAGCGCTCGCGAAGGAGGAAAGCGAGGTCCTCCGCTTCGACGACGACGCGACGGCGGAGGCCGTCTCCGACGCGTTGCTCAACCGCTCACTCTTCGCCGCGCGCCGCATCGTGTCGCTGGACGTCTCGCGGCTGCTGGGCACCGAGACCCCCGGCGCGCTGCTCGAGGCCGCGCTCGCGGGCTGGACCGAGGGAGGCGGGGCGGGCCGGAGAAAGGCCTTCAAGAACGCGCGGGCCCTCCTGGCGGCGCTGGATCTCTCGCCGTCGGCCGACCCCGCGGAGAACGCCGAAGCGGCGGCGCGGCGGGCCCGCAGGAAGGGCGAGGCGGCCGCGCTGGCGGAGGTCCTGCGGGAGCTGCCGGAGGAGAAGGGCGGCGGCATCGCGGTCCTGCGCGGCGCCGTCCGGGCGCTCCTCGCGCGGGGCGGGAACGACGGGACCGTCGCGGTCCTGACGGCGGTCGCGCCCCCGGCGGGGGTCGACCTGCTCGAGGAGATTGCCGCCCGCGGGCTGGTGCTCGAGAAGAGCGTCGGCGACGACGCCGGTCCGGAGCTGCGACGTCTCGCCGCGGCGCTCGCGAAGAAGAGCGAGGTCTCGCTCGAGCCGGCCGCGTTGGACCGGTTGATCGATCGGACCGATGCGGACCCCGCCCTCTTCACGGCCGAGCTGAAACGCCTCTTCGACTATGCCGGCAAGGGCGGAAAGGTCCGGGCGGCCGACGTCGTCGCGAGCGTCGTCGACGAGTCCTCGGAGGACGTGTACGACTTCTTCGAGGCGCTCGGCCGGCGCGACGCCGCCGCGGCGCTGACGCGCATCGAGCGGCTCCTCGAGATCGACCGGCGCGCGGTCCGGCAGGGGAGAAACGAGATGGAGGTCGCCGAGGAGATCTGGCCGCAGCAGCTCCTCGGCATCATCACCGGCGAGATCCGGCGGATGCTCGGGCTCCGCGCGCGGCTCGACGAGGTCGGCGGGTTCGATGCGGGGATGTCGCCGCGCGCCTTCGAGTCCCGGCTGTACCCGGGACTGGTCGCTCCGATCGCTCCCTTCGGGCGCTCCCTCTACGCGCGGCCGCCCAAGCCGTACGCGCTGTACATGAGCTCGAAACGGTGCGCCGCATACTCGACGGCCGAGCTCGCCCGCGCGCTCGCCCGCGCCGCGGACGTGGACGTCGCGCTGAAGACCTCCGCGCCCGTCCTCGAGACGTTCTCGCGGTACGTGGGACAGCTCGTCGCGGGCGCGTAGCGGCGCCTCGTCTGGGATATAAGAGCGCCGTGGCCGACGGGTACGCGATCGACCTCTCGCCCCGCACCGCGCTCGTCACCGGCGGCTCGCGCGGCATCGGGCGCGCCTGCGCGGACCTCCTCGCCCGCGCCGGCGCCCGTGTCGCCTTGAACTACGTGCGCGACGAGGCGGCGGCGAACGCGGCGGTCAAGGAGATCCGCGCGGCCGGCGGCGAGGCGATGGCGCTCGCGGGCGACGTGTCGCGGCCGGAGGACGCCCGGCAGCTCGTGCGCGACGTCGTCGCCGCCTGGCAGCGTCTCGACATCGTCATCAACAACGCCGGAATCTGGGAGGAGGACCCGGCGGGCGAGGGCCGCCTCGACGTCTGGGACCGCACCTACGCCGTGAACGTGCGCGGCTCCTTCCTCGTGGCGGATGCGGCCGTGCCCCACCTCGAGAAGACCGGCGGCACGATCGTGTTCGTGTCGTCGACCGCGGGCCAGCGCGGCGAGGCGCGCCACTCGGCGTACGCCGCGTCGAAGGGCGCGCTGATCTCGTACACGAAGTCCCTCGCCGCGGAGCTCGGGCCCCGCGGCATACGCGTCAATTGCGTCGCCCCCGGCTGGGTCGACACCGACATGTCGGCCGGCTCGCTGGCCAACCCCGCCGAGTACGCGGAGATCTTGAAGCTCATTCCGATCGGCCGCGTGGCCTCGGCCGCGGACATCGCCGGACCGGTGCTCTTCCTCGTCTCCGACCTCGCGCGCCACCTCCAGGGCGAGGTCGTCAACGTCAACGGCGGGAGCGTCCTGGCGGGCTGACCGCCCGCGGCGGGGGCCCATGGAGAAGCTCGACCGCCGGGACCGCCGCTTCCTCGCGGCGTGCGCGGCGGCGATCGTCCTCGGCGCGGCGGTGACGGGCGCCCTCTTCCGGCGGGCGTTCCCCGAGGCCTCGATCGAGTTCCGCGTGAACCGGACGCAGGCGCGCGCGCTGGGGGAGAAGCTGCTCGCCGCCCGCGGCCGCGATCTTTCGGGCGCGCGTTTCGCCGGAGAGTTCGACGTCGACGACGCCGCGAAGGTCTACCTCGAGCGCGAGCTCGGCCTCGAGCGCGCGAGCCGCATCTACGGCCGGGACGTCAAGATCTGGCAGTGGCGGATGCGCTGGTTCCGCTCCGGCGTGAAGGCCGAGGAGCGCGTCGCGGTCTCGCCGCTCGGCGCTCTCGTCGACTACCGCTCGGTCCTGCCCGAGGACGCGCCGGGCGCGCGGCTGACGGAGCAGGCCGCCCGCGCCCTCGCGCTGCGCGAGATCGCCGCACGCGGCGGGCTCGCCGCGGGGGATCTCGCCCCCGTCGAGGCGACGCCGGTCGCCCGTCCGAACCGCTCGGACTGGAAGTTCGTCTTCGAGAAGAGGGGCGTGCGATTCGCCGATGCGACGCTCCGCTACGAGGCGACCGTCTCCGGCGACCGGGTCACGGCGTACGGCGAGTTCCTCCACGTCCCGGAGGCCTGGACGCGCGACTACCAGCGTCTCCGCTCGAAGAACGAGGCGGCGGGGCAGGTCGCGACCTTCGGCCTCTTCGCGACCCTGGTGGCGATGCTCGCGGTGCTCGTCCGGAAGATCGTCCTCAAGGACGTGCCCTGGCCGCTCGTGGCCGCGTTCGGGGGCGTCGCCCTCCTGCTTCAGCTGCTGTCGCAGCTGAACGAGCTGCCGCTCACGCTGTATGGCTACGACACCGCGAGTCCCCTGTCGGCGTACCTCACCAATCGCGTCGTCCTCGGCATCCTCCTCGCCGTCGCGACCGGCGCGGGCATCGCGATCGTGGTGGCGGCGGCGGAGCCGATCTACCGCGAGCGGTTTCCGAGGCCGCTCTCGCTCTCGGGCGCCTTCTCGCTGCGCGGCATCCGGACGCGCGAGTTCCTGCGGAGCGTCGCGCTCGGCTATGCGCTCGTCGCGTTCTTCTTCGCGTACCAGGCGGTCTTCTACGTGGTGGCGGCGCGCTTCGGCGCGTGGGCGCCCGCGGACGTGCCGTACAGCGACATGCTCAACACGGCGCTTCCCTGGGCCGAGGTGCTGCTCATCGGATTTCTTCCGGCCGTGTCCGAGGAGGGCATCAGCCGGATGTTCTCGATCTCGTTCCTGGACCGGCTCGGCGCGGGACGCTTCGTCGCGGTGGTCGTGCCGGCGTTCCTCTGGGGCTTCGGCCACTCGACCTATCCGAATCAGCCCTTCTACATCCGCGGCATCGAGGTCGGCTGCGCCGGAGTCGTGATCGGCCTCGTCTTCCTGCGCTACGGCGTCCTGCCGCTCCTCGTCTGGCACTTCACCGTGGACGCGCTCTACACCGCGCTCGTGCTGCTGCGGTCGGGCAACCCCTACTACGTCGTCTCGGGAGCGCTCGCCGCGTTCATCCTGGTGCTGCCGCTGCTGCTGTCCGTCGCGCTCGCCGCGCGGCGCGGCGGCTTCCTGCCTTCGCTCGGCCTGACCAACGCGGACGCGGGCTTCGTGCCCGAGCCGCCGCGGGCGGCGCTGACGGACGAGGCGGTGCCGGCCGTGCGTCCCGTGCCGCGGCGCGTGCTCGTGCTCGCCGCGATCGCGGCCGTCCTGCTCGGCGCCTCCTTTCTCGTTCCGGGGAACGGGGAGCGGCCGCTCGTCGAGGACGCGACCGGCCGTGCCGAGGCGGAGGCGATCGCGCGGCGCTTCCTGCGCGCGAACGGCGCCGACCCCGCACGCTGGTCGAGTGCGGCCTACACGGGAACGGGCTTTCCGTATGACCAGAGCGTGCGCGAGGCGCGGCCGCAGGACGCCTCGGGAGTGCCGGGCTTCTCCGACACCGCCGCCCGCTACGTGATCGAGCAGGGCGGCGTCGGCGCGTTCCGGCGGATGACGGAGCGCCAGCTGCCGCTCGCGTACTGGGTGGTGCGCTTCTATCGGCCCGAGAGCAAGGAGGAATGGAAGGTCCTGCTCGACGCGCGGCGCGCGCGCGTCGTGGCGTTCGTGCACCCGATCGGCGAGGACGCGCCGGAGGGACCGCCGGTCTCCGACGCCGCCGGCCGCCGAAGGGCCGCGGCCGCGGCCGGTCTTCTCGGCTATCCGGCCGCTGAGTACTCGGTGCTCGAGGTCGGGACCGAGGCCCGCCCGAAGCGGGTCGACACGACGGTGGTGCTGGAGGCCCGGCCCCCGGGCGTCGGCCGGGCGCGGCCGCGGCTCACCGCGGTCTTCCACGGCCCGCGTCTCGCATCGTTTCTCCCGTCGATCGACGTGCCCGAGACCTATCTGCGCGAGCAGCGGCGGCGCACGTCGACGGAGGTGGTGCTCACCGCCGTGCGGGTGCTCGCCGCCGGTTCGCTCGTCGGCGCCGCGGTCGTGCTCTTCCTGCGGCGCGTGCGGGAGCCGGACTTTCGCTGGCGCCGCCTCATCCGACCCCTGGGCGGCACGGCGCTCGTCGCCGGCGTTGGGCTCGCCAACACGTGGCCGGCGCTCTTCCGCGTCTACGACACCGAGAAGCCGATGACGCTCTTCCGCCTCGGACTCGTCCTGTCGCTGACGCTCTCGGTCGCCGCGATCCTCGTGGCGGCGACCCTCGGATTCGTCCTGCTCGGCGCGGCGCGGCCGGGCTGGGCGGCGGCGCTGCGCCGGCGAGGCTCGCTTCTCGACGCGCTCGTGCGCGTCGCGCTCTCGCTCGCGATCGCGGCGGGCCTCGCGCGGTGGTTTCACGTCATCGCGCTCCGGGTGCCGTCGCTCTACGAGCCCGATCCCGCGCTCCCGGCCAGTCTCGCGACCGCCGTCCCCGGCATCGACGCGGTCTGGGCCGCGGCCCGCGGAGCCTTCGTCGTCGCCTCGGTCGCCGCGGCCGCCGCGCTGGCATGGAAGAGCGCGTTCTTCCGCTCGCGGGCCGGCCGCGCGCTCGGCGTCGCCGCGCTCGTGCTCGCGCTCGTGCCCTCCGAGCTGCGTTCCGGACCGGAGTTCGGGTTCGAGCTGCTCACGGGACTTCTCTTCGCCGCCTGCGCCGCGGTCTGCGCCTTCCTGCTCCTCCGGGACCATGCCGCCGCCTGGGCGCTCTTCGGCATCTTCGCGTTCGGCGGCCGCGCCGCGCTGGAGCTCCTCGTCCAGCCGGCCGCCGCGGATCGCGGCGCGGGGGTCGTCGCGGCGCTGCTCCTCGCCGTCGCGGCGCTCGGCCTCTTCTCGGGCCGGCGAACCGAGGCGCCGCCCCCGGCGGCCTCGCCGGCGAGCGGCTTCAGCGTCCCCGAGGGGGCGGCGGCGCCGGCGCCGGGCTCGCCTCTCGGCTGACCGCCGCGGGCGCCAGCGCGCGAAGGTCCGGGGGATTGGTCCGCCGCCCGGCGAACCAGCCGGAGAGGACGAGCCCCCCGCCCGCGAGCAGCGCCGCTCCCGCGAGCACGGCGCCCCGCGTCCTCGCCGCCTCGGGGCCGCGGAGGCCCGCGAGGCCGAGCGCGATCGCCGCGGGCGCGAGCGCCTGGACGGGCGCGCCGAATCGCGCCTCCACCGCGACGGGAAGGCAGGCCGCGAGGGATGCGCCGCCCACGAGGACGATCGCGGCGGCCGCGAACCCGGGTTCGTCGAGGTCGCGTCGGCGAACGAGCCGCGCCGCAACGGCGGCCAGGGCGGCGACCGCGAGCCCGAGGAGCAGGAGGTTGGCGACGGCCATCGGGCGCGCGTACCAGGGATCGAGATCCGTGACGTAGGTGAACGGGAGATCCCGATCGACCATCGCGAAGCCGTGCAGGAAGAGGGTGCCGACGTAGGCGAGGGGATCGCGGGCGGCGAACTCCGCGGGCGTCGCCGCGCCGCGGTAGAGCGGGTTCGTCCACAGCAGGAAGGGCATTCGTCCGTCCATGACGAGCGTGCCGTATTTCAGCGCGCGCATGCCCCAGGCCGCCTGGTCGCGATAGAGACCGGAATCGACCAGCGGGAGGAACGCACCGGTCTGGGCGCGGCGGGCGAGCGCCTGCGGCACGAGCGGCGCGAGGAGACCGATCAATCCCGCGGCGAGCACGGGCGCCCGCGGCTCCCTCCAGCGTGCGGTGCGCAGCGCCCATGCGGCGACGAGCCCGGCGGCCGCGGCGAGACTGACGGGGCGAACCGCCACGGCGAGCCCCGCGCAGACGAACGAGGGCAGGGCCTCGCGGAAGGCGCGACCGCCGGGCCGCGGCGCGCCCGGCATCCGCCAGGCGAGCGCCACCGCCGCGAGGATCAGGGCGGCCGACACGAGATCGGAGAGGGGCTCGGTCGTCTGCGCGAGCAGCGCGGGGTTCAGCGCCGCAAGCGCATACGCGAGGAGGCCGGCCTCCGGCGAGCCGACGACCCTGGCGATGCGCCGGGCGGCGAGCGCCGCGACCGCGAGGTAGAGCGCGAGCTGCGCGAGAAACACGGCCAGCCGGAATCCCTCCGGCGAGAGCGGCCGGAATCCCGTCGCGAGCAGCGTGAACAGCGGGTAGCCGTAGGTGCGAATGCCGGCCGGGAAGCCCGCGAGGCCCCGCGCGCGGAGGACGACGGCGAGCTCGTAGTAGCCCCAGCCGTCGTAGATCGGCGACGGATACCCGGCGCCGAAGAGCAGGACCGCGGCCGCGACGGCGGCGCCGGTGACGAGGAGGACGCCGATCACTCGCCCCCGCACGCTCAGCTCCCCGTCGAGTGATACCGGCGCACGCCGCGGTCCCAGACGGTCAGCGCGATGCCCATGCAGACGGCGGCGACCAGCGGCACCGCCCAGAACTCCCGTCCGAACTCGCCCCGCTTCAGGAAGCGCACGACCGGGTAGAAGGACGCGAAGGCGAAGGGGATGACGAACGACAGCGTGAAGCGGATCCAGCCGTCGTAGATCGTGAGCGGGTAGCGGCCGAACTGGATCAGGTTGAAGACCGGCGGCACGACGCCGATCCGGTCCTCGATCCAGAAGGACGTCGCGGTCAGGCCGATGAAGATCGCGAGGTAGATCGCCGCGCCGCAGAACGTCCACGCGACGAAGAGCGCGATCTCCGGCGCCGCGAACGAGAGCCCCATGCGCCGCGAGGCCCAGACGACCGCCGCGATGCCCGTCACGCTCTCCTGCAGCGACTCCAGGCGGAACGCCTCGAAGAGGACCTGGAAGACCGAGTTGACCGGCCGCACCAGCACGCGGTCGAAGCGGCCCTCGATCAGGTAGCGGTCGGAGAAGAGGTACAGGTTCCAGGAGAGGACGTTGAACAGGCCGAGCGGAATGAGCGCGAAGCCGTAGAGGAACACCATCTCCTCGAAGCTCCAGCCCTTCACCACCGGTCCGCGCGAGAAGACGATCAGGAGGAACCCGAATGCGGCGGCCGTGCCGAGGAAGGACGCGAACACGCTCGAGAAGAAGTCGAGGCGGTATTCGAGCCGGGCCTTCGCGTACTGCGAGAAGTAGAGGCCGAAGAGGCGGGCGTGGCGGCGCAGGCTCCGGAGCATCTTCTATCCGCCCTGGATCGTGATGCGCCGGCGGGACGCCCGCCAGGCCCACTGGCCGAGGGCGAGGAGCGCCACGGTCCAGCCGAGCTGGAGGCCGAGCAGCTTCGCGGCCTCGAGCCCCGTCGCCTTGCCGAGGTAGAGCGCGGCCGGCGTGAAGTTGATGTGGGGGAAGGGGGACGCGAACAGGATCGAGCGCAGCGGCTCCGGGAAGAACGTCGTCGGGATCAGGAGTCCCGAGAGGAGCTCGAGCAGCAGGTACTTCGCCCGCAGGATGCCGAGGATCGACTTCGACCGGATCGCGAGGAGTCCCACCAGAAAGTTGATCGCGGCGACGAGAAAGAACGAGGTCGTCGCCGAAAAGAGGGAGAGAACGGCGGCGAGGACCGAGGCGGGCGGCTTGAGCGGAAAGACGAGGGCGAGCACGATCGAGATCGGAATCGTGAAGAGCACGGCGCGAAACGCCGACTGGCCCGCCGCGTCCGCGATCATGACGGTCTGGAAATCCACGGGTCGAATCAGGTTCATCGCGAGCTTGCCCTCCTGCACCTGGGTGCCGAGCTCGCGGTCGATCTCGTTGAAGTAGAAGGAGCGGATCGCCCAGCCGACCGCGACGTACGTCACCATGTCCGACAGCGTGAGGCCGGAGACGGTCGTCGCGCCGGCGTGGAACACGGCCCGCCACAGGAAGTAGTAGACCGCGACGTTGAAGAGGTACGTGAGGACGCCGACGTAGTAGCGGGCCCGGAAGGCCAGCATGTTGAGGAACCCGATCCGCGCAAACGGGATCGCGGCGCGCCACGGCGAGAGCGCCGTCGCGGCGCTCACGAGATGCCCTCCTGATAGATGCGCTTGACGACCGCCTCGATCTCCGGCTCCTCGATCTTCAGGTCGGAGACGTCGAATCGGTTGACGATCTCCTTGACGGCCGTGGCGGGCGCCGACCTCGCGGCGGTCGATGTCGAGCCGGTAGCGGTGGAGGCCGACCTCGCGGATCGTCCGGCCGTTCCACTCGAGCTGCCCCGGCTCCGGGGCGCGCTTGACGTCGAACACGATCGACGTGATGGGCAGGATGCGGTCGCGGAGCTCGTTCAGGGCCCCGTCGAAGAGGAGCCGCCCGTGGTCGATCACGATGACCCGGCGGCACAGGGTCTCGATGTCGGCGAGATCGTGCGTCGTCAGGAGGACGGTCGTCCCCTCCTGGCGGTTGATCTCCTGGAGGAACTCGCGGACGTTCGCCTTGGCGACGATGTCCAGGCCGATCGTGGGCTCGTCGAGAAACAGCAGCGGCGGCCGGTGGAGGAGCGAGGCGGCGAGATCGCACCGCATGCGCTCGCCGAGGGAGAGCTTCCGGACCGGCTGGTGCAGGTAGGCGGCGAGGCCGAGGACGCGGTCGAAGAGCGCCATGCGATCCCGGTACTCGGCCTCCGAGAGGCCGTAGATCTCCTTCAGCAGGCGAAACGACTCGACCACGGCGATGTCCCACCAGAGCTGCGTCCTCTGGCCGAACACGACGCCGATCGTCGCGACGTAGCGGGTGCGGTCGCGATAGGGCACGAAGCCGTTGCAGACGACGTCGCCCGAGCTCGGCGTGAGGATGCCCGTGAGCATCTTGATCGTCGTCGACTTGCCGGCGCCGTTCGCGCCGATGTAGCCGACCATCTCGCCGCGGCCGATCGAGAACGTCACGTCGGAGACGGCGGCGACCTCGGTCGCCTTCCGGCGCACGAGCGACGCGAGGGCGGCGCGCAGGCCCTCCTCGCGGCGGTACGAGCGGAAGACCTTCGTCAGCCGCTCGACGCGGACGATCGCTCCGCTCACGGCGCGCGCAGCGCCAGCGCGCGGGCGTAGATGGCCCGGGCGCCGAGGCCCGACCCCCGCGCGAGCCGCCGCGACAGCGCCTTCAGAGGCTCGCCGGCCTCGAGTCCCGCGCGGATGAGCGTGTCGAGGTCCTCGGCCGCGGCCTCCGGCGCGCCGGCGGCGGCGCCCTCCACGACGACGGTGATCTCGCCGCGGACGGTCCCGCGCTCGCGAAAGCGGCGGGCCAGCTCCGGGAGCGTGCCGCGGAGCGCCTCCTCGTGCACCTTCGTCAGCTCGCGCGCCACGCACGCGCGCCGCGGGCCGAGCACCGCCGCCGCGGCCTCGAGCGAGACCATGAGCCGGTGCGGCGCCTCGAACCAGACGAGCGTCTCCGGGCGCCCGCGCAGGGCCTCGAGAAATCGCCGGCGCTCGCCCTCGCGCGCGGGAAGGAACCCGAGGAACGTGTGCGGCACCGCCGGCAGTCCCGACAGCGCGAGGGCGGCCGCGGACGCCGAGGGTCCGGGCACGACGGCGACCTCGTGGCCCGCTTCGCGCGCCGCCTCGACGAGGCGCATGCCCGGGTCCGAGAGCGTCGGCATGCCCGCGTCCGAGACGAGCGCCACGGTTTCGCCGCGGCCGAGCCGCTCGACGAGGTCGCGCACGCAGGACGCCTCGCGGGGCGCCGGACACGCCACGCGCGGAGCGCGCAGTCCGAAGCGGGACGCGAGCTTCGCGGTCACGCGCGTGTCCTCGCAGAAGAGCGCGTCGGCCTCGGCGAGAGCGCGTTGGCCGCGCGGGGAGAGATCGTCCAGATTGCCGATCGGCGTCCCGACGACGAGCAGGCGTCCGCGATTTCGAGAGTGCGTCACCGGGACGCAAAAAATAGCACGGAGGCGTTCGGTATCATGCGCGCGCATGGGAGCGTCGTGCCGGGGACTCGCCATCGTGTTCGGGCTCCTCGGCGCGGCCGCCCCCGCCGAGGTCGTCGACCGCATCGCGGCGACGGTCAACGACTCCGCCATTCCGGAGAGCGAGCTGCGCCGCGCGATGGTCGTGTCCGCGCTCGATCCGCTGCCCGGCGAGAGCGCCGGTGCCTATCGCGAGCGCGTGCTCGACGCCCTGATCGAGGAGCGCCTGGAGTACGACGACGCGCAGCGGTTCGGGCTGGCGCCTCCGGACGCCGCGGAGATCGGCAAGGCGATGGAGAACCTGCGGGAGCGCCTGCGCGCCGCCGGCAAGGATCCCGACGCCGAGTTTGCCGCGGCCGGGATGAGCGTCGACGAGGTGCGCGCCTCGATCGAACGCCAGCTCGTCATCGCGGCGTACGTGCGCGAGCGGTTTGCGCCCGTGTCCTACGCCGACGAGGAGCAGGCGCGGGAGGAGTACGAGAAGCGCTTCGTGCCCGAGGAGAAGGCGGCCGGGCGGACCCCGGCGCCGTACGACCAGGTCGCCGCCGAGATGCGGCGGCGGTACTCCGTGCGTGCGTTCGACGAGCAGGTCGCGCGGTGGCTGAAGGAACTGCGGGAGAAGGCGCGGATCTCGATCTTCCGCATCCCGGTCGCGGTGCCGACGGATCGGGCGCCCGTCGTGCTTCTCGCGGCGCCGACGCCGGTCCGGACGCCGGCGCGATGAGGCCCCCGCTTCTCCTTGCCGCGGCGCTCGCCCTGGGGGCGCTCGCCGCCACGCCGTCCGGGCCGTTCGTCGAGCGGGACGTCCCGGTGTCCATGCGGGACGGCGTCCGGCTCCGCGCCGACGTGTTCCGCCCGGCCCGGGAGGGCCGCTATCCCACGCTCGTGTACCGAACGCCGTACGATCGGACGCGCAACGAGGAGAACGAGGTCGTCGTCCAGGCGCTGTCCCGCGGCTACGCCGTCGTGCTCGAGGACGTGCGCGGCCGCTACGGATCCGACGGCGTCTTCACGCCCTACGTGAACGAGGGGCGCGACGGCTTCGACACGATCGAGTGGGCCGCGGCGCAGCCGTGGTCGAGCGGCGACGTCGGCACGTTCGGTCTCTCCTATCCCGGCGCCGTGCAGTGGCTCGCCGCGGTCGAGGCTCCGCCCCACCTGAAGGCCATGGTCCCCGCGATGACGTTCTCGTCGCCGCGGAACTTCTTCTACGCGGGGGGCGCGTGGGATCTCTCCTGGATCCCCTGGATCTGGGACAACATCGCTCCGAACCAGCGCGTCCGCGCGAACCTGGCCGGGCCGCGCACGGGGCGCGAGGCCGCGAAGGAGTGGAAGCGGCTCGAGGACGTCCTGCCGTACCGGCTGCCGCTGACGGACGTGCCGGAGCTCCGCGACGTCGCGCCCTACTACTTCGATTGGCTGGCGCACCGGCCCGAAGACGCGTGGTGGGACTGGGCGGAGCTCCGGGGCCGCTACGGACGGGTCGGCGCGGCCGTGCTCAATTTCTCGGGCTGGCACGACGAGGCGTACGGGCCCGAGGGGGCGATCACGAACTTCCTCGGCCTCGTCGAGGCGCGCCGCGGCCAGGCGGACCCCCGCACGCAGCTGGTGCTCGGTCCCTGGACCCACGGCGGGGAGGACGCGGATCATTCGGGCGAGCGCCGGTTCGGCCCGTCCGCGCCGATCGACTATGCCGGAATGATCCTGCGGTTCATGGACCGCTACGTGCGGGGCATCGAGAACGGCGCGGATCGCGATCCCCGCGTGAAGGCCTTCGTGATGGGCGAGAACGCATGGCGTTCCGGCGACACGATGCCGCTGCCCGGCACCCGCGAGCGGCCTCTCTATCTCGCGGCGCCCGGGACCCTGCAGGACGGCGCCCCCGATGCGGCGTCCGCCGGAGCCGCGTCGACCGCGTTCGTTTCGGATCCGGCCCACCCCGTCGTCGACCCGTACGGCACCCGCGAGGGCGCCCACGACTACCGCGCGCTCGCGAAGCGGGCGGACGTCGCCGTCTTCGAGACCCCGCCGCTGCCCGAGGACATGCGGGTCGTGGGACCGGTCGGCGTCGAGATCTGGCTCTCCGCGGACGCTCCCGACGCCGACCTCTGGGCGCTCCTCGAGGACGTCGCTCCGGACGGCACGGCGTGGAATCTCTCGAGCCCCGGCACCGACGTGCGGCGCGCGAGCGAACGCGAGCCCGGCCCGCCTCGGCCCCTCGTGGCCGGCGAGCCGGTCCTCCTGCGGTTCCCGAATCTCCGGACCGGCAACCGGTTCGGCGAAGGGACATCGCGTGCGCCTCGTGCTCTGCGGCAGCTTCATGCCGCACTTCTCGCGCAACCTCCAGACGGGGCTCTCCGAGGCGACCTCGGCAAAGACGCGCCCCGCCCGGCTCACGATCCATCACGACGCCGCCCACCCCTCCCGGCTCGTGCTGCCCGTCGTGCCGGATGCCCCGACGCCCCGGGCGCCCCGAACTGAGGCGACCTGCGACGCGCGACGCGGTTGCGCGATTCGAGCGATAATCATCGTTCGGGCCTCTCCTCATGCCCATCACCTACGAGATCGACGCCACCCGGAATCTCATCCGCACGACCTGCTTTGGTCACGTGCGGCTGCCCGACGTCATGGCGCACTTCGACGCGCTGCAGCGGGACCCGAACCGGCCGGATCGTCTGGACGTCCTGCTCGACCTGCGCGACATGGCCGCGCCCCCGGAGGCGCCGCAGCTGCAGGCCGTCGCGGACCGCGTCAGCCTCGTGGAGGGGCTCGTCTTCGGCGCCTGCGCGATCGTGGCGAACAAGGAGTCGATGTTCGGGATGGCGCGGATGTTCGAGGTCCTCGCCCGCGCCCACTTCGCCGCGATCAAAACGTTTCGCGACCTCGCCGAAGCGGAGGAGTGGCTGGAGAGTTTCTGAGGTTGTCATCCCGAGGGCCGACGGCCCGAGGGATCCCTTTTTAGTCTTGCTGCCGCTCGGAAAGGGATCCCTCGCTTCGCTCGGGATGACATGTAAGCCGAGCGGCTCTGGAGCGACGTTCCGAGCCTCCTAGCCCGGCGGCCATTTCATCGGCCGTCCGCCCAGCAGGTGCACGTGGAGGTGGAAGACCGTCTGGCCCGCCCCCTCGCCGTTGTTGACGACGAGGCGGTAGTGCTCGAGGCCGAGGTCGCGCGCGACCGAGGCCGCCCCCGCGACGACGTCGCCGAGGAGCTCCCGGTCTCCGGCGCCCGCGTCCGCGAGGCGGCCGATGTGACGGCGCGGCACGACGAGCACGTGGGTCGGGGCCTTCGGCGCGATGTCGTGGAAGGCGTAGATCCGCTCGTCCGCGTACACCTTCTTCGACGGAATCTCGCCCGCGACGATCTTGCAGAACAGGCAGTCGCTCATGAGACCCTCCGCACGCGCGCCCCGAGCGCGCGAAGCTTCTCCTCCATGCGCTGGTAGCCGCGGTCGAGATGATAGACGCGCTCGATCGTCGTCTCGCCCTCGGCCGCGAGCGCGGCGACGACGAGCGCGGCCGAGGCGCGCAGGTCGCTCGCCATCACGCGCGCGCCGGTCAGCCGGGACGGTCCCTCGACGACCGCCCACCGCCCCTCGAGGCGGATGCGCGCTCCCATGCGGACCAGCTCCGCGACGTGCTGGAACCGGTTCTCGAAGATCGTCTCGGTGATCGTCGCGATGCCCTCGAGCCCCGTGGCGAGCGCCATCCACTGCGCCTGGAGATCGGTGGGGAAGCCGGGGTACGGCGCCGTGGCGACGTCGTGCGACAGGAGGGCGCCCTCGCCGCGCACGCGCAGCGCGTCGCCCTCCGCCTCGACGACCGCGCCCGTCGCCCGCAGGCGGGACACGAGCGCGCCGAGGTGCTCCGGCGCGCAGCGCGCGATGCGCACGTCGCCCCGGGTCGCCGCGGCGGCCAGGGCGTAGGTCCCGGCCTCGATCCGGTCGGGGATCACCGCGTGATCGGCGCCGTGGAGCGTCTCGACGCCTTCGACGAGGATCGTGTCGGTGCCCGCGCCCTCGATGCGGGCCCCCATCGCGACGAGGAGCCGCGCGAGATCCACGACCTCGGGCTCCCGCGCCGCATTGAGGAGGCGCGTCGTGCCGCGGGCCAGCGTCGCCGCGAGCATGACGTTCTCCGTGCCGGTGACGGTCACGCTGTCGAAGGCGACGTCCGCGCCCTTCAGGCGCGAGGCGCGCGCCTCGACGTAGCCGTGCTCGAGACGAACCTCCGCGCCGAGCTTCTCGAACGCGGCGAGGTGGAGGTTGATCGGCCGCACCCCGATCGCGCAGCCGCCGGGCAGCGACACCCGCACCTCGCCCACGCGCGCGAGGAGAGGTCCCAGGACGAGCACCGACGCGCGCATGGTCTTGACGAGGTCGTACGGCGCGTCGGCGGATCCGATCGTGCGCGCCTCGATGACCGCACAGCGGCGGTCGCGCACGACCTCCGCGCCGACGTGCTGAAGCAGCTTGCCGAGGGTCCGGATGTCGGCGACGTCCGGAAGGTTCTCGAGACGCACCGCATCCGACGTCAGCAGCGCGGCGGCGAGGCAGGGGAGGGCGGCGTTCTTCGCGCCCGAGACCGTCACCTCGCCGGCGAGACGGACGGGGCCCTCGATTACGAACCGGTCCACGGCTTGCGGATTCTACTGACTCGCTCCGCCTGGGACTCGAGGCGCGCGAGGCAGATGCGGGGAATGCCCTCGAGGTCGGGCTCGATCTTCAGGAAGCGCCAGACGGGCCGCGTGAGGATCTCGGAGCGCACCGCCTCGCCCTGGCCGAAGCCGATCTCGAAGGCGAGCAGGCCTCCGGGGGCGAGATAGGGCGCGGCCGTCGCCAGGAGCTGGCGGATCGCCGCGAGCCCGTCGGCGCCCGCGAAGAGGGCCCGCCGCGGGTCGTGGTCGCGGACGGTGGGCGGCAGGTGCGGCGATTCCCCGAGCGCCAGGTACGGCGGGTTGGAGAGGATGACGTCGAACTGCGTCGGCGACACGGCGGTCAGCCAGTCCGACGCGAGCAGGGAGAGCCGGGACTGGACTCCGTGGAGCATCGCGTTGTGCCGGGCGAGCGCGAGGGCGTCGAGCGAGACGTCGAGCGCGACCGCCCGGGCCTCCGGCCGCTCGAGCAGGCACGTGATCGCGATGATTCCGCTGCCCGTGCCCGCATCGAGCAGCCGCCTCGCGTCCGGGGCCTCCTTCAGGGCGAGCTCGACGAGGACCTCGGTCTCGGGGCGCGGCACCAGCGCGCGGCCGTCCACCCGGAACGTCCGGCCGTAGAAGTCCCACTCGCCGATCAGGTGCTGGACGGGAACCCCGGAGAGCCTCCGCTCCCAGACCGAGAGGAACCGGCCGGCGACGATCTCGTCGAGGGTCTGCCGCGGGTCGAGCGCGAGGGGCGGGACGCCGCCGAGGATGTGGCCGAGCAGCAGCCGCGCGTCCCAGATGCTCGCGTCGGCGCCGCCCTTCGCGGCGCGCTCCGCCGCCTCCTTCAGAAGCTGGCCGATGGTCATGATGCGTCCGCCCGGAGGTCGATCACAGGGAGAGGGTCCGGCTGCGACTTCCCCTCCCATTTCCACGGTCCGCGAAGCGGACCGCTGGAGGTCCCCGCCTCATGCCTTCGCCAGCTCTTCCTTCAGCCGCTCGGCCTGGAACTGGGCGGAGACCGGACCGACGAGCTCCTCGAGGTTTCCGTCGAGGACGTCCTGGAGTCGGTGGGTCGTGAAGCCGATGCGGTGGTCGGTGATCCGGGACTGCGGGAAGTTGTACGTGCGGATCTTCTCCGAGCGGTCTCCCGAGCCGACCATCTTCTTGCGCTCGGCGGCGATCGCGCCCTCCTGCCGGGCCTGCTCGATCTCGAGCAGGCGCGCCTTCAGGACGCGCATCGCCTTCGCCTTGTTCTTGATCTGGCTGCGCTCGTCCTGGCACTGCACGACGAGCCCGGTCGGCAGATGCGTCAGCCGCACCGCCGAGTAGGTCGTGTTGACGCCCTGGCCGCCCGGCCCCGACGCGCAGAAGCGGTCCACCCGGATGTCCTTGTCCTCCACCTTCACGTCGACGTCCTCGGCCTCCGGGAGGACGGCCACCGTCGCCGCGGACGTGTGGATGCGGCCGGAAGACTCGGTCGCCGGCACGCGCTGCACGCGGTGCACGCCGCCCTCGTACTTGAGCTTCGAGTAGGCGCCCTCGCCTTCGATCAGCGCGGTGACGTTCTTGAGCCCGCCGATGCCCGTGTCTTCGCGGTCCACGATCTCGACCTTCCACCGCATGCGCTCCGCGTACCGCTGGTACATGCGGAAGAGCTCCGCCGCGAACAGCGCGGCCTCCTCGCCGCCGGTGCCGCCCCGGATCTCGAGGAAGACGTTGCGCGAGTCGTTCGGGTCCTTCGGCAGGAGCAACACCTTCAGCTCCTGCTCGATCGCGGCGAGGCGCTCGGTCAGCGCGGCGCGCTCGGCGGCCGCCATCTGGTAGAGCTCGTCGCCCGGGGCGAGGGACTCGACCATCTCGCGGGCGCCCTCGAGCTCCTTCTGGACCCGGCGCTGCTCGGCGATCTTGGCGACGACCGGCTCGAGCTCCGAGAGGGTCTTTTGAGCATCACGGACGGCCCGGTGGTCCTGGACGAAGTCCGGGTCGTCGAGGCGGTTTTTGACCTCCTCGTACTTGCGGCGGATGTCTTCGAGCTTTTCGAACATGGCAGAGCTTTCGGCCGTCAGCGGTCAGCTGTCAGCCAGACGGACGTTGGGCGTCACCGCTAGAGCGCGGCGAAGAGAAACGGTCGAGGGGCGGTGGAGCGCATCCCCGTGGGTCGCGAGCCCGCTAAGAGGCCGAGCCGGCCGCCTTCTTCTTCTCGTAGCGCTGCCGGAACCGCTCGACGCGGCCCGCGGAGTCGACGAGCTTCTGCTTGCCCGTGAAGAACGGGTGACACTTGCTGCAGATCTCGATGCGCAGCTCCTTCTTCGTGGAGCGCGTCGTCCAGGTCTCGCCGCAGGCGCAGTGGACGAGGACCTCGTGCAGCTCGGGATGGATCTTCTCTTTCATGGGACGGCGGATTCTACGCAGTCGCGCCCCTGCGCGCAACCCCCCGTCCCGCGGCCGCCCCGGACGGAGGGGCCACGTCCGGACCCCGGCGCCAATGAGGGTAGAATCGCAAACCTCAAGTAACGCCGTGTTTTACCTGTACGTCACCGCTCCCGGCATGGCTGCGCGCAAGGTCTCTCTGGACCGTCCCGTCACCACCATTGGACGGTCCTCGATGAACGACCTGCCGATCTCGGACAAAATGCTCTCCCGGCAGCACTCGCGCATCGTCCGGACGAGCGACGGCGGCTTCACCGTCGAGGACCTCGGCTCCCGCAACGGCACCTTCTTGAACGGCGAGCGCCTGACGACCGTCCAGGTCTTGAAGCCCGGCGACCGGATCACCGTCGGCGGCGTCACGCTCAAGGTCGAGTCGGAATCCACGACCCGCGTCCGGATCGAGGGCGGCGGGGAGGACCCGCTCGACAACACGATCCTCAAGGCCTCCGCCGAGCTCCTGCGGGCCCACGCGACCGAGACGGACCCTCGCCTGCCCGCCGAGCAGATGGGCAAGCTCATCGAGTCGCTGCGCGTCGTCAACGAGCTGACGGTCGAGCTCCTCCGCGACATCTCGGTCGACGAGCTTCTCGGCTTCCTGATGGACAAGGTCTTCGAAACGCTGAAGCCCGACCGCGGGCTGGTCCTGCTGAAGTCCCGGGCCACGGGCGAGCTCGTGCCCGCCGTCGTGCGCGTCGCCGAGGGCATCTCGGCCGAGGACATCCGCCTGTCGAAGACCCTGGTGGCCGCCGTCGTCGAGAAGCGCAACGGCCTGCTCCTGATGGACACGATGACGGGGTCGGGCGTGTCGCTCGCCGACTCGATCCGCCTGTCGGGCATCAAGTCGGTGCTCGCGGCGCCGCTCGAGAACGCGGGCGAGGTCGTCGGCCTGATCTACGTCGACTGCCGCGTCGGTCACAAGTCCTTCGAGGAGGCGGACCTGCGCCTGCTGACCTCGCTCGCGAACGTCGCCGCGGCCAAGATCCAGAACGCCCGCCTCCAGGAGGAGAACGCCGAGAAGCGTCAGATGGACCGCGAGTTCGCGCTCGCCCGCGAGATCCAGCAGCGCCTCCTTCCCGAGGAACCGCCGGCCCTCGCCGGATACGAGCTGCACGGCTCGAACGTCGCCTCGCGCCAGGTCTCGGGCGACTACTTCGACTTTCGCCCGCGCCCCGACGGGAAGATCTACGCGACGATCGCGGACGTCTGCGGCAAGGGCGTCGGCCCGGCGCTCCTGATGGCGTCCCTGCAGGCCTCCTTCCACGCCTGGGCCGACGAGGGCGTTCCGGTCGCCGAGATGACCGGACGGCTCTCCGAGGCGATCTCGCGCCGCACCGGGCCGGATCGGTTCATCACGTTCTTCCTGCTGCTGCTCGACCCGGCCACCGGAGAGGTCGAGTACACGAACGCCGGCCACAATCCCGGGCTGCTCCTCCGGGGCGGCGGGGCGATCGAGGAGCTGGGCTCGCACGGACTGCCCCTCGCCCTCTTTCCGGGGAAGCCCTACGGCTCGTCGAAGCTGACGCTCGCGCCGACCGACCTGCTGCTGCTCTACACGGACGGCGTGACGGAGGCGAACGATCCGGAGGGAAACGAGTTCGGCATGCCGCGCCTGAAGGAGTTCCTCGGGATCCAGCTCGGCAAGTCGGCGGCGGACGTCGAGAAGGCGCTCGGCGACGCCCTCGAGGAGCACGCCAAGGGCGAGCCCTACGCGGACGACCGGACGCTGGTGATGGTGCGGAGACTGCCGGCCTGACCGACGCCCCGACCTAGCCCCCGGCTTCTCTCCTCAGCACCGCCTCCTGCTCCCGGATCTCCAGCCGCTTGATGATCTCGTGCAGCGTGGTCGGCTTGATCTTCAGGAGCTCGGCCGCGCGCTTCTGGACGCCTCCCGTGCGCCGAAGCGCGGTGCGGATCAGACGCCGCTCGTAGTCCTCGACGAGCTGCTTGTACGTCGCGCCGTTCTCCGGGAGGCGCACCGGAAGCTCGCCACGGTCGGGCGTCAGCACGGTCTCGGGGAGCAGGCCGAGGCCGATCTGGCTCCCCGGAGGGCAGAGCACGACCGCCCGTTCGATCGCGTTCTCGAGCTCGCGGACGTTGCCCGGCCAGTCGTGGTCGATCAGCGCGCGGTAGGCCTCGGGATCGATGCCCCCGATCGGCTTCGCGTTCTCCGAGGCGTAGAGCCGCATGAAGTGCTCGGCGAGGAGCGGGATGTCCTCGCGCCGCTCGCGGAGGGGCGGGATCGAGATGGTGATGACGCAGAGCCGGTAGTAGAGGTCGTCGCGGAAGCGGCCCTCCGCCACCATCTTCTTCAGGTCCACGTTGGTCGCCGCGATGATGCGGACGTCGACCTTCTGCGTCTCGACGCTGCCGACGCGCATGAACTCCTTCTCCTGGATCACGCGCAGGAGCTTCGCCTGAGTCTCCAGGCTCACCGTGCCGATCTCGTCGAAGAAGATCGATCCGCCGTCGGCCACCTCGAACAGCCCCTTCTTGTTGGCGATCGCGCCGGTGAACGCGCCCTTGACGTGTCCGAAGAGGTTCGACTCGAGGAGGTCGGCCGGCATCGAGCCGGAGTTGACCGTGACGAAGGGCGCGCTCGAACGGAGGGAGTGCGTGTGGATGGCACGCGCGACGAGCTCCTTGCCGGTGCCGCTCTCGCCCTCGACCAGGATGGTCGAGCGCGAGGGGCCCGCGAGCCGGACGAGCTCGAACACCTTGCGCATGCTCTCGGACTTGCCGACGATCCGGCCGAGGCCGTAACGCTGCGACAGCTCCTCCCGGAGCCGGCGGTTCTCCTCCGTCAGGCGGCGCGCCTCGGAGCCCTTGCGCACCGTCAGGAGGACTTCCTCGTTCTGGAAGGGCTTGGGGATGTAGTGGAAGGCGCCCAGCCGCATCGCCTCGATCGCGCCCTCGATCGACGAGTACGCCGTCACGATCACCACGACCGCGTCCGGATCGCGGCGGAGGATGTCGCGCAGCACGTCGAGGCCCGGCCGGTCGGGCAGCATGAGATCGAGCAGCACGACGTCGTACGGCTCGGACTCGAAGAGCGCGACCGCCTCGCCGGCCGACGCCGCCGCGGCGACCTTGTAACCCTCCCGGGTCAGCAGCGTGCCGAGGACGTCGCGGATGACCTCCTCGTCGTCGACGACCAGCACTCTCACGACGGCGGCCCCTCGGGCACGAGCGGCAGCTCGACGCTGGCCTCCGTGCCGCCGCCCGGCCGCGGCGCGAGAACGAGCGTGCCGCCGTGCTTCTGCACGATGTCGCGCGAGATCGCGAGCCCGAGCCCCGTGCCGCCCGACTTCTTCGTCGTGTAGAAGGGCTGGAACGCGCGCTCGGCCGCCGCCGGCGTCAGGCCGGGCCCGCGGTCGGCCACGGTGACCCGCACGGTGCCGTTGCGCCGCTCGAGGCGGCAGGTCACGACGGCGCCCTCGGGCGAGGCGTCGCGCGCGTTGGCGAGGAGGTTGACGAAGACCTGCTCGAGGTCGCGCGGATCTCCGATCACCCGGGCGGGCTGTCCCGCCGGGTCCGTCTCGACCTCGAGCCGGCGGCCCGCGAACGCGGTCTCGACCGACTCGGCGGCATTGACGAGGACGCCCCGCAGGTCGGTCTCGACGGGCGTGCGCGACCGGGGCCGGGCGAACTCGAGGAGATTGTTGACCAGGTGCGCCGCGCGGAACGTCTGCCGCTCCATCTTCTTCAGGATCGGGTACCGCGGGTCCTCGGGACCCGTCTCCGACAGCAGGAGCTGGGCGTACGAGGACAGTCCGGCGATCGGCGTGTTGACCTCGTGGGCGACGCCGGCCGCCAGAACGCCGAGCGAGGCCAGGCGCTCGCGTTCGGCGAGCGCGCGCTCCGAGCGGATGCGGTCGGTCATGTCCTCGACGACCACGACGCGCCGATCGGGCGCCCCGCGGAAGGCCGATACCGAGAGCTGCAGGTCTCGCTCCGATCCATTCTCGCCGTCCATGCGAGCCTGGAACCGCCATTCGCGGCCGTCGGCCGGGGGTTCGCCCAGCGAGACGCCCGGCAACGCTTCGGAGAGCGCGATGCCGGCGAGCTCGGACTCGGGGCGGCCGACGAGCTGGGCGAAGGCCGGATTGGCGGTGTGGATGCGGCCGTCGGCGTCCAGCACGACGATGCCCGAGGACGAGGAGCGGATCACGCTCTCCTGGTATTCCTGGAGCGTCCGGATCTCCGCGAGCCGCTCGGCGAGCGCGCCGTAGAGCCGCGCGTTCTCGTACGCGAGGCTCGCCTGCGCGAGGACCGCGGTCAGGAGCGCCTCGTCCTCCGAGGAGAGCGGGATGCGGCCGTCCTTGTGGCCGACGCCGAGAGCGCCCACGAGCTCGCCGCCGCAGCGCATCGCGAAGAACGCGCGGTAGCCGAGCGCATGGAGCCGCAGCAGGGCCGCCGGCGGCGTCGGACCGAACGCCGCGCCCCGAAGGCGCAGCCCCTCGTCCCGCGCGAGCGCCTCGGCGAGGGCGGCTGCGTCGGCGTGGCGGTCCGGCCCCTCGAACAGGAAGAGGGAGCACGGCACCACGCGGAGCGCCTCCTCGACGCGGCGCACGATCGTCTGCACGAGCTCCTCGCGCGGACGCGGTGTCGCGAAGTCGCGGGCGATGTCGAGCAGCGCGCGCCGCGCGCGGTACGTGTCGTGGTACTGGATCCGCTCGAGCACGTCGGTGATGCGCTTCTTCACCGGCACCAGGAGCGACGCGAGGACGATCCCGGAGGAGAACGCGATGACGTTCTTGCCGGCGGCCGCCATGCCGACCAGCGTGCGGTCGAGCAGCGAGTTTAAGAGCACGAAGGCGAGGCCGCCCAGGAGCACCGCGCCGGTCGTCCCGATCGCCTCTCGGACGAAGATCTCGACGTCCCAGAGGCGCCACTTGAGGATCGCGTAGGCGAAGGCGAGCGGCATCAGCACGAGCGGCACGACCGCGAGGCTCGAGAGCAGCGGCGACTCCAGCCCGAATGCGCGGGGCAGCGCCGAGAGCAGGAGGAAGGGCGCGAGACCCACGATCACGCCGAGCGCGATCCAGCGCACCTGCTTCTCGGCCTCGGCATCGTCGCGCCGCCGCCGCATGAGGTCGAGCAGGCGAGCGAGGACGCCGCACACATACACGACGAAGTAGACGAACCAGAAGCGCTCGCACGCCTCGAGGTACGCCGCCGCCGCCGGCGTGGCGCGCGCGCCGAGCACGGAGAACTCGGCGATCAGGTAGACGGCGGCGGGCGCGTACAGGAGCGGCACGATCCGCCGCCGCTGGATCGGACGGGGGAACAGCAGGAAGAAGTGCAGCAGGATGGCCGGCAGGAACGCGCGGTAGAAGTCCTCGACCAGCCACGCCACCCGCCAGACCGCGTCGCGCGGGCCGGCGGGCGTGATGAGGTAGATCGCGAACGACGAGAGGCAGAGGCCCCAGAAGAGCAGCGCCGGGCCGGTGCGGTCCCGCGCGATCGTGAAGAGGCCGATGATCAGGTAGAGGATGCCGACGAAGGCCAGGAAGAGATACGTCGTATCGAAGCGGACCGAGGGCGCGCCGAGCGAAACGCCGCGGACCTCGCCCTCGGGAGAGAGGACGACGAGCGCGTGCGGGAAGGGCTTGCGCGAGAGCTGCTTCTCGGGCTCGTCGAGCGATCCGGCGGTCTGCCCGTCCGCGAGGAGAATCCGGTCTCCGGCCGACAGCCCGGCGCGCCCCGCCGCGCCGTCCCGCTCGACCGAGCCGAGCACCAGCGAGCTGCCGTCGCGCGTCGCGGAGAATCCCGGGGAGGAGAAGCTGTCGACCTTCCGCGCGAAGGAGACGAAGCCGATCGCGACGGTCGAAACCGTCAGCGCCGACAGCAGCGCGACGATCGCCGATTTGACGAGCCTGGGCACGCGGACGGATTCAGCAATCCGAATGCCATGGAGAGTGACGGAATTTTCCGGGATAAACCCTTCCATTTCAGTAGTTGACTCGCGAGCCATTTGGCTCGTTCTCGACCGCAAATCAACTTATTGAATATAGTCCAAAAAAGTTTTGGATCCTGGGATTTTCGGTCCATCTCACGCTGAAAGCCTTTTGACTCTGCTGTGTGCAGTGGGGCGCGCCGTCTGGAGGGATCCTGAGACCGCGGGCGGGGACGAGCCCCGCCCCTACACGGAAGCCCCTACGTCCGCGTAGGGGAGGCCCTTGAGGCCGCCCGCGCCTGGCTGGAGGGAGGGTAGCGGGGACCGGTTCGAGCTCGCCGCGAAAGCGACGAGCGTCAGAACGCTACGCCGACTCCCGCGAGCAGGCGGTTGGTCGTGACCGGCTCGTCCTTGTGGTCGACCAGTCCCGTTCCCCTGGCGTTCTCGAGCGCGACGAGGAGCTTCCAGTCGGCGCCGAGCGGCGTGATCCCGAGGACCGAGAGGTCCTGCGACACCTGGAGAGCGAGCTTGTCGGAGTTGTTCGCGAGAACGGCGGCGGGTGTCGCGACCTGCTGCCGGATGTTGCGCACGAGGACCGCGACGCCGGTCCGCGTCGGCAGGACCTCCACGGACGCGCTCGCGGACCAGAACCGGCCGGCGTTGTTCGCGATGCCGTAGGCCTCGGCGCTCGGCGCGGCCACGTTGCCGTCGATCGATCCGTAGCGCGCCGAAATGTTCGCGGACACGGTGTTCGAAAGCCGCTGCGTCACCGAAGCCTTGTACTGCCGCACCGAGTTGCCGTCGAGCAGATACACGCTGTCGAAGTCGGTCAGGAAGTCGCCCTGGAAGAACGTGCGGACGATCTCGCCGATGCGCGCCTGCGAAACCTCGAGGCTCACCTGGGAATCGGCGCCCACCTTGCGCTGCAGCCCGACCGCGAGCGAACGCGTCGAGGCGGGCTCGAGGCTCTCTTCGACCGAGGCGATGCGCGGCATGACGGCGGTCGCCTGCGACGTCGAGCCGAGCACGCGGTAGAGACCGCGCGCGTAGACCGTGGCGCCGCCGACGTTGTAACGCACGGTGGCGATCGGCGCGATGCCGTACGCGCCCGCCGACGCGCCGAGATACCGCGCGACGACGCCGCCCTCGACCTCCGCGCGATCGGTGACCTTGAAGGACGTCGAGGCGGTCAGGTCCGCATCCGGCGCCGCCTGCACGAGTCCGCCGTCCGCGCCGATGCCCGACGGGCCGACGCTCGCCTCCCAGTGACGGTACGTCATCCCGACGGACACTCCCGCCGCGTCGAGCGACGCGGGGCGGCCGTACTGCGCGTCGACCACCCAGGTCCTCGACGCGATCGGGAAGATCGTGCCGCCGAGGGAAGTCTCGCGGTAGAGGTTCGTTTCCTCGATGTAGCGCGCGGCGACCGACTCGACGCGCCCCTGCTCCTCGCCGCGGCTCCAGCTGACGGAGTGCGTCTGGAGGGACGCGGGGTTGTCGGAGAACGAGAGATTGTTGCGCCGCGTCGAGACCAGCACGTGCTCGCCGGTGGAGGGCGTCACGTCGAGGGCCACGCCGGCGGCGTTGCCGGTCGTGACCTCGCTCGGCGTGTCCATGTTGCCGAGCCGCGCGTAGTCGCCCGAGATGCCGTACTGCCATCCGTTCGGAAGTCCGCCGTGGAGCCCGAGGGCGGCGCGGGACAGAGCGGCGTTCGAGTTCGCGGCCTCGGTCATCGTGCTGACCTGGCCGGCGATCAGCTTGTTCAGCTGCAGACGCTGGGCGGGCGTCGTTTCCTTGTCGGCGACCTCTTCGATCGCGATCTCGCGGAGCACGTCGGTCGGGAGGCGCTCGCGCATGTCCCAGATCGTCTGGGGCTCGGGCTCGCTCGGCGCCCGCTTGCCCTTCGGCGTGAGCGCGATCGAGACGGACGACACCTGCGCGATCTCCGCCTGGTGCCAGAGACGCTGGAGCGCCGGCTCGAAGCCCTTCTTGTAGGCGACGAGGTCGTACACGCCCGCCGGCGCGGAGGGGAGCACGAACGTGCCGTCGCTCGCCGTCCGCAGTCGCGTGAGGGAGTTGTCGCCGATGTTGACGAAGATCACGAGAACGCCGGGGATCGGCGTGTCGGCGTGACGCACGACACCGGAAATCGGGGGTGCGGGCGGACCCGCAAATGCTCGACCCGCTCCGAGAGCGAGGAAGAGGGCCGTGGCGGCGAGGACGAGGCGGTGCCGTTTCATATACCGGGCCCCGAGGGTCCAAGGCGGAGTATAGATTTCTGCAAAGTCAATTGCCAATGGGGTCCCCCCTCGGCCCGGGGTGAAAACCTTCGGATTTCCGGATCCACGGGCGAAACCGTCGTCCGTCAGGGACGAGCGGACCCTTCCCCGGGACGAAAGAGGCCCTTCAGGACGTGCCCGGCGATGGCGGGGTTCTCCTTCAGCCGCCGGACCGAGTAGGCGTACCAGGCCTTGCCGTACGGCACGTAGACGCGGAGGCGGTGCCCGCCGGCGACCAGGCGCTGGCGCAGCGGCCGCGCGACGCCGAGCAGCATCTGGAATTCGTACGCGCTCCGGTCGAGCTTCCTGCGCGCGACGAGCGCGAGCGAGCGGTCGACCAGCACGGGATCGTGCGTCGCGATCCCCACGTAGCGGCCGGCGGAGAGAAGCGACTCGACGAGCTCCATGTAGCTGCCGCGGATCTCCTCGCGATCCTGGAAGGCGATCGACGGCGGCTCGACGTAGATGCCCTTGCAGACGCGCACGTTGCCGCCCGCCTCCGCGACGCGGCGCGCGTCGGCCGCGCTGCGGTGCAGATACGCCTGCAGCACGATGCCGATCCTCTCGTAGCGCCGGAGAAACTCGAGGAAGACCTGGAGGGTGATCTCCGTGACCGACGAGTCCTCCATGTCGATGCGGACGAAGATCCCGTGGGCCCGCGCGGCCTCCACGATGCGGCCGAACTCGCGGCGGCAGTGATCGGGGTCGAGCTTCAGCCCGAGCGCGGTCAGCTTCACCGAGACGTTGGAGTCCACCCCGCGCGCCGCGATCTCGGAGAGCGCCCGCTGATACTCGAGCACCGTCGGCTCGGTCTCGTCGAGACGCGTGATGTCCTCGCCGAGCACGTCGAGCGTCGCCATGCAGCCCTCGCCGTTGAGCGACCGCACGGTCGCGAGCGCGTCGTCGAGCGTCTCGCCGGCGACGTAACGCGAGGCGATTTGGCGCACGACGGAGCGGGGCACGAGCGGCAGCGATCGGACGATGAGCTGGTGGAGCGGATTCACGGCGCCGCCTCCGGATCGATCGGGTCCGTGCGCGAGGCGCGGGCGAAGCACCACACGACGACGCGCTCGGCGCCCGCGGCGCGCAGCCGCGCCGCGCACTCCCGCGCCGTCGCCCCGGAGGTCGCGACGTCGTCGACGAGGAGCACGCGGGGGGAAGGCGGTCCCTCGACGGCGAAGGCGCGGCGGACGTTGGCCGGCCGGCGGGCGGCGGGAAGGAGGCTCTGCCGCTCGGTCTCGCGGACCTTGCGCAGCCGTCCGGCTCGGTGCGGGAGCCCGAGGCGCCGCGCCACGGAGGACGCGAGGAGGGCGGCGGGATGGTAGCCGCGCTCGCGGCGGCTCCGCGAGGTCGCCGGCACCGCGACGACCTCGTCCGCATCGGGAAGCGGCAGGCGGGAGGTCATCGCGCCGGCGAGATGGCCGGCGAGGTAGTCCGCCCCCCGGAACTTGAAGGCGAGGAGGATGCGCCGCGCCGATCCCGCGTACGGCGTCGCGGCGCGCAGCGCGTCGAACGCGGGCGGGTCGAGCAGACACCGGCCGCAGCGCGCGTCCGGCGCCGCGCCCGGGAGCGCCTCGTCGCAGCCGCCGCACCGCGGCGCGACGAGCTCCGGAAGGCCGCTCCAGCACGCGTCGCACACGCCGCCTCGCCCGAGGCGCTCGACGGAACCGGCCGAGCACGCGAGGCAGCGGGAGGGAAAGAGGAAGCTCGCCGCGCGGCGCGCGAGCGGGGCGAGCAACGTTGTCCCCAGCGTTTGCGTGGCGGCCTCCGTACACCCGGAAAGCGGCGCGATTGTATCCGCTCGCGACGGCGCCGCCGCGCGTTATCCGTTAGAGTGGGATGACTTCGAATTGCGGCGACACGAGGAGGGCACGTGCGGACCTGGAAGCGATGGCTGCTCGGCGGACTTGCGGGACTCGCGCTGGCGGCGCCGGCACGAGCGCAGATGTTCGGGATCGGCGCCACCTATGGATCCGTCAACGACATCAGCCACCACTTCGACCTCTCCGGATTCAAGCCGAGCGAGTACACGGTGTTCTTCGATTACCGGACGGAGCGCACGACGCTGCTGCGCTTCACGTACGGATCGATGTGGACGCAGCAGGCGCTGGTCGGTCAGACGATCAACGGCGTATTCGTGCCCTCGGCCAAGGAGCATGTGAACTACGTCACCGCCGACGCCTCCTACCTCTTCGGCGAGGACTTCTACACGGGAGGGATCTTCGGCGGGATCGGCGGCTACGAGTACCGGCCCGACCCGATGCCCGCCGGGTTCGAGGCCTACCAGGATCCTGCAAAAAAGTACTTCGGCTTCAACCTCGGCGTCGACGGCGAGTTCCGGGTCACGAAGCACCTCGGGATCGTCATGCGGCTGACGTACCACAACATTTCCGCCTCGCCCCGGCGGCAGTTCTTCAACGCGGATGCGGGGCTGGTGGGGAGGTTCTGAGGAGCGGGGGTCGCCGCGCGAGCCTCGAGCCGGAGGAGCGGGTCTAGGACTCGCCTCCTGGCTTCCGGCTGCCAGCTTCCGGCTTCGTCTCCTTCGGCTCGGGCTTCTCCGGGATCAGCGGCAGCAGGGTCGATTCCTTCTTGGAGGACAGCGAGATCTGGGCCTGGATGCGGGTCACGCCTTTGATTCCCATGATCCGCCGCTGCAGGAAATCGGCGAGCGCGCCGGGGTCGGCCGCCTTCACCTTCAGCCGGTACCCGAACTCGCCCGCGAGGTAATGACACTCCTGGACGGCGAGGAGCTTCTCGAGATCGTCGACGAAGCCCTTCTCGAACCGGGGATGCTCGAGCGAGACGTCCACGTACGCCGTCAGGGGCAATCCCATCTTTTCGTGGTCGAGGAGGGCGACGAATCCGCGGATCATGCCGTGGCGCTCCATCTTCTTGATCCGTTCGTTGACAGATGGAGTGGTCAGACCCACGGCACCGGCAATCCGGGCCTGCGAGAGCTTCCCGTTGCGCTGGAGCATGTCCAGAATCCGCAGGTCGATCTCGTCGATGCTCATTAATCAGCCTTATAAGATTAGATACTTCGAAGGTTAAGACTAATAATATTAGTCTTCCGCAGGCTGTCAATGGCCTAATTTGGGCTCTTCTATAATCCCTTCAAGGGCATGGCGAAGCGGGATTACTACGAGGTCCTGGGGGTCGCCCGGGGGGCCTCGGAGGCCGACATCAAGAAGGCCTACCGCCGGCTCGCCCGGAAACTGCACCCGGACGTCAATCCAGGCGACAAGGCCGCCCAGAAGCGCTTCCAGGAGGTCCAGGAGGCCTACGAGGTCCTGAAGGACGAGGATAAGCGCCGGGCCTACGAGCGGTTCGGGCACGCGGGTCCCGGCGCCGGGCCGGGCTTCGGCGGAGGGCCGGGGTTCGATCCGCGGACGGGCGGGGGCGGGTTTCCCGGGGGCTTCGGTCAGGCGGGCGGCGGGGCCGGCGCCGGCTCGCCCTTCGAGACCTTCCACTTCGAGTCGGGAGATCTCGGCGACATCTTCGGGAACCTCTTCGGCGGGCGGCGGGGCGGCCGTCCGGCCGGCCCTCAGCCGGGCGGCGACCTTCGCGCGGAGATCGAGGTGCCGTTCCGCGACGCGGTCCTCGGCGGCACGGCGTCGCTCGCCCTGCGCCGGGAGCGCGTGTGTCCGACCTGTGGCGGCACCGGACGCCAGGGCAAGTCGACGTGCCCGACGTGCCGCGGCTCGGGCGCCGTCGCCGAGTCGGAGCGCGTCCGCGTGCGCATCCCGGAAGGCACGGAGGACGGCGGCGTGATCCGTCTTCCCGGGAAGGGAGAGTCGGGCGCCTCGGGCGGTGCGGCGGGCGACCTCTACGTCACCGTGCGCGTCACGCCGCATCCGTACTTCGAACGCCACGGCAACGACATCCACGGCATCGTGCCGATCACGGTGAAGGAGGCGTACGCGGGCGCGGAGATCGACGTGCCGACGGTCCACGGCACGATGCGCGCGAAGGTCCCGCCGGCGACGCAGAGCCGCCAGAAGTTCCGGCTCCGGGGCCGGGGCGCGAAGGACCCGCGCACCGGGCAGGTGGGGGACCACATCTACGAGGTGCGCGTGATGGTGCCGAAGACGGTGACGCCCGCCGGCTCGGACGCCGCGACGCTGCTGGACTCGCTGTACGAGGGAGACGTCCGAGCCGACCTGCCGAAGGGGTTGTAGGCGCCCCTCCTCTCCACGCGTAGGGCATGTAGGGGCGGCCCTTGCGGCCGCCCGCGGGCGGGGACGAGCCCCGCCCCTACGAAGCCCGGATGACCGCCTCGAGGATCTCGTCCGCGTGTCCCTCGGGCTTCACCTTCGGCCACACCGCCGCGATCTTTCCCTTTTCGTCGATGACGTACGTGACGCGGTGCGTGCCCATGTACTTGCGTCCGTACATGCTCTTCTCGCCCCAGACGCCGTAGTCGTTCACGATTTTCTTCTCGGGGTCCGCGAGAAGAGGAAACGGCAGCGAGAACTTCTCGGCGAACTTCCGGTGCGATTTCTCGTCGTCGGTCGAGACGCCGAGCACCGCGACGCCGCGCTTCTTGAATTTCGACCAGCCGTCCCGGAACGCGCACGCTTCCTTCGTGCAGCCCGGCGTGTCGTCCTTCGGGTAGAAGTAGAGAACGACCTTGCTTCCCTTGAAGTCGGAGAGCGAAACCGTCTCGCCGTCCTGGTTCTGCGCCTTGAATGCGGGCGCCTTGTCGCCGATCTCGAGCAATGCCATTCACGTCCTCCGGGCGGAGGAGTCTAGTTCAGGGAAGCTAGAAGTACTGTCATCCCGAGCGCAGCGAGGGATCCCTTTGAAGTCCCTGAAAGGCTAAGAAAGGGATCCCTCGGGCTCACGCCCTCGGGATGAATTTCGCGCGACGCGCGAAATTCAGTTCCGCTGGGCCATGCCGGACACGAGACCGAGCGCCTTCTCGTAGCTCATCGTGTCGTCGATGGCGATCGAGCGCACCGGATCCCAGTCCGTGCCGTTCCAGCGCGTGTAGCTCACCGCCGAGTTCGCCGCCGTGCCCCACGACAACGTCGGCGCGTAGCCGCGGCCGATGATCGTCCGCACGCCGTCGCGGGTCTCCGCGGCCTCGGGCGCGATGCGGGCGACCGGACCCTCGCTCGCGACGCCGACGATGGGGATGTGGCGGCGCTTCCAGTTCACGCTGTTCGCAGAGTTCGGGTCGGTGTCCGAGGGCTTCCCCCAGTTGTTCGGGAACTGGAGGCGGAGCACCCGCTCCTTCTGGGCGTTCAGGTCGGCGAAGCTCGCGAGCACCGCGCCCGACAGGCCGTCGGCCTGCACCGCGGGGTAGAGATAGGCGCCGCCCGGAATGCCGTCGTAGGAGACCGGCCCGCCGCCGCCCGTCACAGACGGCAGGTCGTAGATCGTCAGGTTCGCCGGATCGAAGCTCTGCTCGTCGAGGAACACCGTCGCCAGGCGCGCCTGGCCGACGAGCGCCTCCTCCCACCACACGATCGAGAGGATCGACGCCGTCTTCGTCTGCGGCGTGTCGGAGCTGTCGAGCCAGAACACCGGCTGGTGGGTGATCTGCATCTGGGGGTTGTACGCCTTGGAGATGCCCTGGCTCGGAAGGAGCCACGCCGTCGTCCAGGTGCCGCTCGAGTAGGTGCCGACTCGCACCTGCGAGTAGGAGCCGTCCTCCGTCCACAGCAGGACGAGCGTGCCGGTCTGGTCGTCGTAGGCCAGCTGAAGGCCGCGCTTCACGCTTCCCGAGACCGTGTCCGGCAGGATCGCCATCGACACCGTGCCGTCCTGCGCCTTCGCCGCCCACTCGATCAGGTTCGAATCGGGGCGGATGCCGGGGCCGTCCACGCCGAGCTCGATCGCGGTGCCCGAGCGCAGGTCGTGCAGCGTCCCGTCGGTCGTCAGCAGCGACACCTCCTCGAGGCCGCGCGCGGATCCCGCGGCCAGGGAGAGCGCCAGCGCGGCGAAGAGCGGAAGGAATCGGGCGCGCCGCATCAGGCCCTCAGGTTGATCAGGCCCATGAGGCTGATCTGATGGAGGTAGTTCTTCAGGGCCGGGAAGTCGGGGTAGTACGACGCGAGCGCCTCGTAGTGCACGTCGGCGGCGCTCTCGCGGCCCATCTCCCCGTAAGTCTCGGCGAGCAGGTAGTGCGCGTTCTTCACGACGTCGTTGCGGCCGAACTCGCGCCCGAGCTCGAGCGCCCGCGTCCCCCACGTCTCCGCCGCGTCGATCCTCGACAGCTTCAGCGACGCGAAGCACATGTCGAGGCACGGATAGTCCATCGCCTGGCGCGAGCCGAGTCCCTCGAGCAGCCGGAGCGAGCGCTCGACCAGGGGCAGCCCGACCGGAACCGCATCGAGCGCGATGTGGCAGTACCCGAGGTTGTCCGCGACGACCGCGGCCTCGGCGCACTCGGAGCGGCCCTCCGACTCGAAGCGGTCGAGCGCCTCCTGGAAGAGGCCGCGCGCCTGCGCGAACCGGCTCTCGTGGAGCTCGAGATTCGCGAGCAGGTTCAGGGACGCCGCGGTCCACTCCTCGAGCCCGAGCTCGCGGCTCTTCTGCAGCGCCCCCTGGGCGTAGAAGGACGCCTTGGCGTATTCGCCCCGCACCTCGTGCGCGTGCGCCGCGGCATAGCCCGCGAGCACGGCGTTCGGACTGCCGGAGCTGCGCAGCACGATCTCCTTCAGGCGCGACAGGTCGAAGTCCTGCCGGTCCATCTCGAGGAGGGTGGTCGCGCGGTTGCAGGTGAAGAGGTCCTCGAGCTCGCGGTCCTTCCACGAGCGGGCCAGGGCGAGCCCGTCCTCGTAGAGCGTCAGCGCGCGCTCGTAATCTCCGCTCCAGATCGCCTCGCGGGCGGTCTTGCGCAGAAATTCGAGATGCTTACGCCGGTCGCTCATGTCCTCCGGCCCGGAATCGCATCCGGTCATTCTAGGCTCGGAAGGCGCCGACTCAAGGCTTTTCTTCCCCGTCGGGATCGTCGACGTGCGCCGCATCACTCGACTCTTCCGACGCCTCCTGGAGCTTCTTGAAGCGCACGAAGTCGCGCACTTCCTGACGCGCCTCGTCCGAAAGCGTCTGGAACTCCGCGACGAGGTCGCGCGACTCGCGCTCCGCGGGCGATTCGGTCTCGCCGAAGAACTCGCCCATCTTCAGGTCGAAGACCTGGAGGATCTTGAAGAGCGTGTCGAGGCCGACCTTGTACTCGCCCTGCTCCATCCGCGAGAGGTCCGACTGCGCGACGCCGATCTTCTCGGAGAGCTCGGTCTGCGTCAGGCGACGGCCCTTGCGCAGCTCGCGAATGCGCGAGCCGACGAGGGCGACTTTGCGGGGAGAGTGAGAGGACATGCGTGTTTTTCCGGAAATGCTATTAGACCATAGGTCGGGTCGGAAATATAATCGCCCGCTTCGAAGCGCATGTCGGAAACTCCGAGCCCCCTGGGGGCCAAGCTCTTCCTGCTGAAGGAGATGGTCGCGCGCGACGTGCGGGCGCGGTACGCCGGCTCCGGCCTCGGCGTGCTGTGGGCCTTCGCGATGCCGATCCTCTGGATGCTGCTCTACACCGGCGTCTTCGGTTTGGTGCTGCGCGTGCCCGTCGATCCGGGCTACGCGAGCTTTCCCGAGTTCCTGATGGCGGGACTCCTGCCGTGGATGGCGATCTCCGAGGGGATCTCGCGGTCGTCGTCCTGCCTGATCGACAACGCGCCGATGGTGAAGAAGACCGTCTTCCCGCTCGAGACCCTGGTGCTGTCGGTCGTTCTCGCCGCGATCGTCAACGAGGTGATCGCGTTCGTGGTGTACGGCGTGTACGTGGCGCTGCTCGGGCACCTGTCGCTCGCGTGGCTGTGGCTCGTCGTGCCCGCGCTCGTCCTGCAGGGACTGCTGACCTTCGGGCTCGGCTGCATCGCGGCCACGCTGACCGTGTTTCTCCGAGACACCGCGCACGCGGTCGGCATCGCGCTCACGGTCGTCTTCTATGCGACGCCGATCGTCTATCCCGCGTCGCTCGTGCCGGCGCGGTTCCGGCCCTGGATCGACGCGAACCCCGTCAGCACGCTCGTCGACCTGTACCGCCGCGCCTTCACGCTGCACGCCCCGCCGCCGGCGGCCCCGCTGGCGTGGCTCGTCGTCGCGAGCGTGCTGGCCGGCCTCGCGGGAGGCGCCCTCTTCTCCCGGGCGCGCGCGCACTTCGCCGACCTGATCTGAATGTCGCCCGCGACGGAGACCGTGAATAAACGGCGGTGCGGCCGAGTTTCAGGCACCGCCATCCCCCGGCTTTCCCGATGGCTTTCCCCGAAGGAGGTTCGATGAGACGGACGGCGTTCCTGCTCGCCCTGGCCACCGTGTGCTGCTCGAGCTCGAGCCCGAAGCCCATGGCGCCCCCTCCCTCGAGCGCCCCCGCGCCCGCGCCGACGCCGAGCGTGCTCGAGCGCATCAACCCGAACGTCGTCGAGGAGACCGACACCTACTACGTCGAGCGCCTGCCGAAGAAGGACTACATCAAGGTCGACGCCACCCATGTGAAGAACCCCATGATCGAGTCGCCCATCGAGTTCTTCAGGGAGGACGACCGGTATTACTACGTGCGCGTCGGCAAGGCGCTGCCCGAGGAGATCGAGGCCGAGCGGCAGCGCCGCGCGACGGCCGAGGCCGAGCACTCCGGCGCGCCCGCGCCGAACGAGCCGCCGGCGGGCGGAAAGTCCCTCCCCGCCTCGGAGTTCGAGGAGGTCACGCCCCCGCGCATTCCGGGACGCATCCGTCTCGAGCCCGTGGCGAACACCTCGCTGCCGGACGGGGGCATGTGGCGCGCCTCGTTCGTCGTCGCGGACGTCAACGGCGACGGCATCCCCGACCTCGTCGCGCCGCCGGCGCGCCTCGGCGACGCGCGCCTGCACGTGTGGATCGGCGACGGCCAGGGGCGGTTCACGGACTGGCCGCTCCGCTTCACCGAGGGCGGCAAGCCGCTCGCGCGCGCGCCGATCGACTACGGCGGGGTGGCCGTCGGCGACATCGACGGGGACGGCCACGCGGACGTGGTCTCGGCGTCGCACGGCACCGGCCTCGTCTCCTTCTTCGGAGACGGCAAGGGCGGCTTCGAGGTCGTCCGCGCGGGCCTTCCCGCGCGGGACTTCTCGAGCCAGGCCGCGGCCCTGATCGACGCCGACGGCGACGGCAAGCTCGACCTGCTCGCTTCGCGGGACGCTCCGCCGCAGGAGGAGCGTGCGCTGGACAAGTCGCAGGTCCGCCTCTTCCTCTTCCGCGGGCGGGACAAGGGCTGGGAGCTCCGGAAAGAGGGGATCCAGAACGCGAACTATTCGAACTGCCTGACGGCCTGGGATTACGACGGCGACGGCCGCAAGGACCTGCTGACCGCGAGTCACAACTACGGCGGCCTGGCTCTCCTCTGGAGAAACGAGGGAAACGACACCTTCCCGTCGGTCTACTTTCCGGAGGTCCAGGGATTCGCCTACACCTACGCGACGGCGCCGGGGACCTGGGGAAAGGCGCGCGGGGCGGCCTTTGCGGCGTCCTTCATCGTGCTGTCGCTCGGGAGCAACGAGTCCCTTCGAACGGAAGGCGTGACTCTCTATTCGCTCGACGCCGGCCAGTGGACGGCCCGTCGCCTCTGGCGCGCGAAGAACCCCCGCTCGAGCGTCTTCGGCCTCGCGATGGGCGACCTCGATGGCGACGGGCTGGACGATGTCGTTTTTCTCGACAGCGATGCCCGCCGCGTTCGTATCCTGTATCAGCAGGCCGACGGATCTTTTGCGGAGTCCGACGAAAAGGACGAGCCCCGTCTCGCCTCGCCGGGTCAGTGCGTTCGGCTCGCCGACCTCGACCGGGATGGCCGGCTCGACGTGATCGTGTCCCGGACCGTCGTCGCCTCGAATCCCGCGGAAAAGGGCGGATTCGACGTCTACCTCAACCGAAAGAAGTAGGCGGGGGAGAAGGGGTTGAGCCCCGTTTATGACCTCGAAGCATAAAAAAGGGCTTTTTTCCTTGACAGGGCGCGGGACGAAGCCCATCATCCGACGCATACACGGGCCGGAAGGCCCGCCAGGAGCGTGAATTCAAATTTCCAGGTGTAATAAATCAAAGTGCGGGAGGTGATGGGATCGTTCGAGGGAAGGAAATCTCGATCGTGTGTTTTCGAAGAGTTAACCGTAACGAGGAGATCTCAATGAAGAAAGTTCTCATCGCGTGTCTGGCTGTCGCCGCGGTGTTCGCGTTCGCGAACTCGGCGTCGGCCGTGACGTGCACCAGCGACCAGCACCCGGCTGCGACGCTGCTCGTCCCGTATTTCCAGGTCAGCTATGACGGTTCGGGGAACCTGGTTTCGACCGGCGCCGGCGCGCGTGACACGATCGTCACGATCGCCAACGCCTCGTCGGCTCCGATGGTCGCGCACGTCAGCGTGTACGACCGGAATTCGTCGTTCCTTCTCGACTTCAATATCGCGCTGACGGGCTTTGACGTTCAGGCGATGCGCGTCTCGGACATCCTCGCCGGCAACCTGCCGAGCGCGGGACCGACGGTCGGCGGCGGCGTCTGCCAGCACGAGGGCGGCGATGTCTACCCGGCCGGCTTCCTGCGCGTGATCCCGCCCTCCCCGGCGACGGGCCTCGACAACAGCCGCGCGATCTCGGATTACCCGAGCCCGGCGTTTGGCCCGGCCTTCTCGGCCAGCCTCATCCATTCGCTCCGCAACGACTGCGCCGGCGGCACGGACGATCTGGCGATCGGCTACATGACGATCGACATGGCGAACTACTGCAACCTGTCCAACCCCTCGGATCCGGCCTACTGGCAGAACAACGCCGCGGGCATGGAGAACAACCTCTTTGGTGAGATCATCTTCACCTCGGGCTTTGGTCTTCCGACCTACGGCATGTCGACGGTCAACCTCGAGGCCGATTCCGCGTTCGGTCTCGCGGCGCAGAGTCTCGGGCACCCCGGTGCGCACGTTCTACGCGCGCTACTGGAACCAGGGCGACAACAGCGGCATCACCGGCACGACCACGGGCGGCCCGACGTGCGCCAACTGCGGCTCCGGCGATCCGACGACCGACCTCAACCTCTCCTCGCCCTGGAACATCGGCTACGGCGACATGCGCGAGCCCCTCGGACTCCGCTACGGCGCCCGCTGGTTCGATCTGACTCGACACGACGTCGGGTCTCTCGATCCTGACGTCGAACTTCCAGGTGTGGCGCGGACCGTACAACGGCGCGAGCTGCGACGTGAACGGCCCGACCGTCCTTCTCACGTTCTTCGACGAGGACGAGAACACGATCACCCAGGGCGGCTGCATTTCGCCCTGCTCCACCACCGTCGACAACTTCCCGCTCGAGACGCAGCAGACCAACATCAACGCGTTCGGTCACCCGACGGCCGCGGCCGGCTGGGTCAGCATGAACTTCGTCAACACGGTTGACGGCAGCGTCTTCGACCAGGCGTGGGTCGACTACACCTTCGAAGGCAACATCGCTCTCGAGTCGATCCTCGTCCCGGGCACGCAGCTCGATCCGTCGTCCTGCAACCCGCTCGGCTACGAGTCGTCCACGTTCACGATTCTTCCGGCCGTCCCGGCCGTCCCGACTGGCATCGGCATCTAATCGAATCTCTTCGGTGGGCGGGGCATGGGCCCCGCCCACCTTTCTTTTCATGGTGGTTCGCTGCTTCCAGCCCGATCCCGAATGGTCCGATTCTGTTTTCTCCCTGGCGGCCCTCGTGGTGGCAACGGGGGAAAAGTGAAATCGGATCCTGGATTTCGTCGGCCTCGAGTATCGCCGAACCCCGTCCGGAGGCTCCTCATGTTCAGGAAACCCCTGGCTCTCGGTGTGGCTCTCGGCCTTCTGGCGCTCGCCTCGCCTGGCTCTCGCGCAGATCTGTGATCAGACTCCGCCCACGAACCTGACGACGCCGCTCCCGTCGGCCGCGGGAGTCATTCCGGCGTCGGGCGACATGGCCATCGGGGTCAACGGGGACTACCTCTACGTCCTGACGCAGTGGGGCATCGCGCGGGTCTCGCTCTCGAATCCGTCCGACCCGACCGGCTACAACCAGGTCGTCGTCGGAAAGGAGGGCGGCTCGAGTGTCGGCATCATTCCGATCGTGTGCGACTGCCACCAGGGCTCGAGCTTCTTCGACATCGCCGAGAATTCGGACGGCAGCGGCACGGCCCGCATGATCGAGGACTGGATTCCCTACACGCAGGGCGGCCCGCCGCCGCCGAACGATCCGAACCACAACTTCTCGGGCCTGCCCGCGCAGGCCACGATGGCCACCGGCTCCGGCGCCCCGGGCTTCGGGCAGCAGATCGATCTGCCGGACCGCGTCTCGCTCGGCGGCCGCGTGGCGGCCATCTATACGGGCAACGGCAAGTACTTCGGCTACCTCCCGGTGCAGAGCGACAACGTCTACCTCGCGGACCTCTCGAGCCCCAGCGGCGTGCCCGACTACCACAACCCGATCGAGACCTCGGTCGCGATCGGCTGGCAGAGCGGACAGACCGCGGTCCGCATGAAGGCCAAGCACGTCAGCGTCCCGGGGTACGACAAGTACATCCTCGTCGGCACGACATCCGACCTGGTGCTCCACCTGGCCGAGATCAACGCGGCCACCGGCGCGCTCACGGAGGTCGCCTCGGGCGCCGTCGTCACGAACCCGTCGCAGATGGACATCGCGACCGTCAACGGACAGATCTTCATCTTCGCGGCGGAGGGCGCCGCGGGGACTCAGGTGCTCAAGTACGATCCGACCTCCGGCACGGTCAGCCAGGTCCACCTGTTCTCGGGTAACTCGCGACGCGTGGTCGTGCGCGGACCGCAGCCCTTCCCCGGCCTCTTCATCCACAGCGGCGACGCATCGTCCTCCTCGATCGACGTGTACGACACGAAGTGGCTGACGGAGGGCGGCTCGCCCCTGCACGCCCGCTCGATTCCCGGTTTCGGCTCGAGCGACGGCGCGCACTACATCAACTACGGCTTCGAGGTCCTGGTCAAGGCCACGGGCTCGACGCTGACCGCGTACCTGTACCGCGAGCTCGTGCCGCCGCCGCCGGGCCTGCCCGACGATCGAGAGCCCGATGCGCACCGACACGTTCGACGTCTCGTGCATCGCGGCCGACCCGAATGCGCCGCCGGTGAACTCCGCGTCGATCACGAACCTGACGGCGCAGGCGCAGAGCCGGACGACGAACTTCCTCGGCGACAAGTTCTACCTCTCCGACCAGTCGGTCTCGTACGCTCCGATCGACACGATCAAGTGGGACATCAACGTGCCCGGCGGCTCGGTCGCCAACTTCGTCGCGGACGCGGCCTTCAGCGGCGCCTATGGCAACCCTGGCGTGGGGCCCCTCAATACGCTCTCGCCGATTTACTTGCCCTGCGAGCCCGCCAACGGCGGCGATCCCACGACGGCGGACCAGCTGCTATCAGAGCGTGGGCTCGCCGGCCTCCGGCGGCACGTTCTACGTGGGCGACCAGACGCACAACGTCAACGGCGACGGCGTGCCGCCGTGGGTCTCTCCCGGGCTGACGGTCCTGCCGCCGGCCGTCTCGATCGTCGGCTTCGACGGGACCACGCTCCAGGTCCTCGCCGGCAACGCCAACAACGGCGACGCGAGCGGTTCCCAGGGCAACACGGCCGAGGCGTCGTTTCTCTGGACCTTCTCGCCCTCGGGCAGCGCGAACGGCACCGTCGTGACCGTGCCGTCGAGCGCGACGGGTTTCTCGCTGACCGCGACGTACAAGGGCGGCTACACCGTCGTGAAGACGGGCGCGGTCTCCCAGGTCGACCTCGTGCCGAACTTCTCCATGGCGCCGAACCCCGTCCTGCGGGGCGCGACGCTGACGCTGCACAACCTGATGCAGAAGGCGACGGCGGCGACGCTCAATTCGGTCACCTACTCGATCAGCTCCGGCGGAGGCTCGGGCAGCCTGGCGACGTCGTTCCTGCCGGTCAACGGCATGGCGACGATCGCCGCGCCGTCGACGTCGGGCATCCTTCACGGTCACGCTCACCTACAACTACATCGACCACAACGGCCAGGCGCAGGCTTCGCGCCGGTCTCGCTGCCCCTGAGCGTCACCGACTTCACGCCTCACCCCTCGCTCGGCGCGTACACGAACTCGAACCACACGGGCGACGTCGCGTACATCGGCGCGGGCTACCAGATGACGGTGAGCCACACGTACTACCTCTTCGACGACGAGACGATTCCGCCGGGCGTGACGTATCCGGGCTCGGCCTTCTACAAGAGCACGAACAACTCGACCGATCCGGCGGCGCTCGCGAACGACACGCTCATCGGCACGGCCGTGGGGATCGGTCCGGTGACCTTCCCGGCCTCGGTCGTTTGCACCTCGAGCTGTTACCTGAAGCTCAATGTCGGTGGCATCGTCGGCGTGGCTGGGTACGTCGTCAGCTCCAGCGGGGCGGTGGCGGTGGGGGTGGCGGCGGTCCGACTCTGTCCCTCGCGGGCCCAACCACCGCGGCCATCGGGGCACCCGTCACTTTCACCGCGACGGCGGATGGATACACGCCGACCCAGTTCCTGTGGGACTTCGGCGACGTCGCGTCCGGCGGCGGTGGTAGTGGAGGTGGAGGCGGCGGCGGCGGAGGCGGAGGAGGTTGCCTCGGCGGTCCGTCGTCCTGCGTCGTTGCGCCTCCTCAGGCGGCTGCCGTGGCCGGACCGAATCCGAACACGTACAGCTACACCAACACGGGCACGCACACCGTCTCGGTCACCGCCACCAACGGCTCGACGACGAAGACGGCCACCTTCGCGATCTCCGTCACCGGGACCCCCGCGCCGTCGGGCAACTTCACCGTCGCGGGCGCCGCCTTCTCGGGCGGCGTCTGGCAGGCCGCCGTCGGCACGCCGGTCACGTTCTCCGCCGCGGAGACGCATGCCCTGTCGTGGGACTGGAGCTTCGGCGACGGGACCACGGACAGCGGTCCGGTCGTCACACACGTATTCAGCGCCGTGGGGTCGCCCAACGTGACGCTCACGGTCACGGGCGACGGCACCAACACCACCACGGGCCCCGGCACCGGCGCCGCGAGCTTCGCGGTCTTCGATCCGACGGTGCTCTCGGTCGGCACGAGCGGCCGCTACCAGATCAAGGCGGCATGGGCGAGCCACTCGCAGGGAACGAGCGGCCAGGGCACGGCCGTCACGCTGACGCCCGACTCGGGGTACTTCTGGTTCTTCAACCCCACCAACCTCGAGCTCGTCGTCAAGGTCCTCGACGCCTGCAACGTCAACGGCTTCCACTGGGTGTTCGCGGGCGGCCTGACGAACCTCGAGATCCAGCTGACCGTCACGGATACGGTCACTGGCGTCACGCAGACGTACAACAACTCCGAGGGCACGGCCTTCCTGCCGATCCAGGACACGAAGTACGAGGTGTGCGCCGCCGGCGAGGTGGCGATCGCGCAGGCCGCGACGACGGCGACGCCGACCGTCACGCTCGCGCCGCCCGATCCGGCGAACCCGGCGGTGAACGACACGGTCAACTTCGCGGCCACCGCATCGGGATTCACGGGGACCGTTTCCTACGCCTGGGACTTCGACGGCTGCATTTCCATCGGATGCCCTCCCGTCCCCGGACCCGCGGATGGCACCAACACGCACCAGTTCACGAATCCGGGAACCTACCCGGTCACGGTCGTGGCGACGTCGGGCGCTCAGAGTGCGAGCGCGGATGTCAGCGTCACCGTCGGTCCGTCCACCGGACCGCCGCCGCCCTCGGTCGCCTACTCCATCACGAGCGGCGCGACGCGCACGTCGCCGTCGTTGCCGTGGGTGGCCGCCGTCAACGTGCCGGTGACCTTCTCGGCGCTCGAGACCAACGCCGCCTCGATCACCTGGGACTTCGGCGATGGCGCGACGTCGACCGACAACCCGGCGACGCATACCTTCACGACGAGCGGCAGCATCAACGTGAAACTGACGGTCGTCGGCGACGAGACGAACACGCACGGCACCTCCTCCGCGACGATCCGCCTTTCGGTGACGGATCCCTACACGCTGCATCTGACGAACAGCCGCTTCACGGTCACGGCGGACTGGGCCACGGGCTCGGGCGCCTCGGCCACGAGCGGGCACGGCACGGCGACGAGCCTGACCTCGGACACCGGATACTTCTGGTTCTTCAGCTCGTCCAACACCGAGGTCATCGTCAAGATGCTCGACGCCTGCTCGATCGGCGGCCACTTCTGGGTGTTCGCCAGCGGTCTGACGAATCTGGGCGTGACCATGACCGTCACGGACACGCAGACGGGCTTGAGCCACGTCTACGCCAATCCGGACGGGGCGGCCTTCGCGCCCGTGCAGGACTTCGGCACCTTCGTCTGCGGAAGCCCTTAGTCTTCGACTTCTCTCCCCTCCCTCCGGAATCCGGGGGGAGGGGAGGCTTCGGATCCCCTTCCCCTCCCGAGCGCGAGTGGCGGCGGTAAGATCATTCGGATGAGCGACAGCGGCCCCTCGAAGGGCTCCCGGGGCGCGGTGCTCGCGGCGGAGCGGCCCACCCCCTTTCTGCACGATCGCGGTCACGGAGGTGTACAACCCGTTGACGGGAGCGTCGCTCGCCAAGGACGGACCCTGCCTATGCGGCCCTCCGGCGGATCGAGGCGGGCGAGGATCCGGCCGCCGCCGCGGACCCCGCGCTGCTGGAGCATCTGCGCTCGGCGCGCTTCCTGATCGAGGACGTCTTCGCCGAGGCGCGCCGCACGCACCTGCTCTACGTCTCGCTCGAGACGTGCACCAGCTGCAATCACCGCTGTCCTTTCTGCCCGGTGTCCGTCGACCCGCGCGAGAAGGAGGTGATGAGCCAGGAGCTCTTCACCTCGCTCGTCGACCAGATCGTCGCCGCGGCGGGGAGGGACGTGGTCGTCTTCCTCTCGAACTACAACGAGCCGACGATCGACCCCCTCTTCGAGGAGCGGTGCCGCGTGCTGTTCGACCGCGGGCTGCCCGTCTCGATCCTGACGAACGCTTCGCACCTCGACCCCGAGCGCGCCGCGCGGATCGAGGCGATGGGGCGCTTCCGCTACGTCGGGATCAACCTGCCGACACTCGACCCGGAGCGGTACGAGAAGCTGCACGGGACGAAGGACCTCGCGCGCGTCGTCGCCAACGTCGACGCCCTGCGCGCGCGCCAGCTCGCCGAGGAAACGGCCATCGTCGTCCTCGGGGACGAGGACGAGGCGCACCGGCGCGACGTCGCCGCGATCCGCGAGCGCTTCGCCCCGAAGGGCTGGGACGTCAAGCCGTTCAAGATCCGCAGCCGGCCGTCGAGCGGCACGTACCTGCCGGAGCCGCCGCCGAAGAAGCGGCTGCGCGGCTGCGAGCTGATGGGCTCGCGTCCGTTCGAGCACCTGCACGTCACGGCGACGGCGAAGGCGGTCCTCTGCTGCCAGGACTACTACGAGCACCTGACGATCGGCGATCTGAGGCAGGAGACCGTGGCCGGACTGCTCGCCGGCGACACCATGGCGCGCCTGCGGCGATGGACGTACGGCGTCGAGGAGGCCCCGGCGGACTTCCTCTGCCGGCGCTGCGAGTTCGCGCTCGGAGAATGATGCTTCGCGGAATAGGGACGAATCCGCGCCGCAGGGGCGGGGCTCGTCCCCGCCCGCGGGCGGCCGCAAGGGCCGCCCCTACAAACCTCAGGGAAGGGGCCATCCGTGTAGGGGCGGGGCTTGCCCCCGCCCGCGGAAGGCGGCGATGGTCGCACCGATAGGCCCGCGCCCGTGAGCGAGCTCGCCGTCCGCGCCGACCGCGTGTCGAAGACGTACCGCGTGTACGCGTCCGGCGGCGACCGGCTGCGCGAGCTCCTCTTCCGCCGTCCGCGGCACCGCGAGTTCCGCGCGCTGTCGGACGTCTCCTTCGACCTGCCGCGCGGCCGCGCGCTCGGCCTGATCGGCGAGAACGGGGCGGGAAAGTCCACGCTGCTGAAGATCGTCGCGGGGACGACCCGCGCCACGTCGGGCACGGTCGAGCGCCGGGGGACGGTCGCCTCGATTCTCGAGCTGGGGATGGGATTTCACCCGGAGTTCACCGGCCGCGAGAACGCGCGTCTGAACGCCGCGATCCTGGGCCTCGGCCCCGCCGAGATCCGCCGCCGCCTTCCGGAGATCGACGCCTTCGCCGAGCTCGGCGACTTCTTCGACCGTCCCGTGCGGACCTATTCGTCCGGGATGGTGCTGCGGCTCGCGTTCGCCGTCGCGACCCACGGGAACGCGGAGGTCCTCATCATCGACGAGGCGCTCTCCGTCGGCGACGGTTACTTCCAGAAGAAATCGGTCGATCGCATCACGGAGTTCCACCGGCGCGGGGGCACGCTCCTCTTTTGCTCGCACGCGATGTACTACGTCGCGCTCCTGTGCGACTCCGCGGTGTGGCTGAAGAACGGCTCGGTCGCCGCGCAGGGGAGCGCCCTTCCGGTCGTGCGCCAGTACGAGTCGTTTCTTCGGAAGAAGGAGCAGGCGCGCTCCGGCGCGGAGTTCGAGACCGCGCGCCCCGTGGCGGCGGACGGCCGGAAGCCCGCCCGGCTGACGGAGGTCCTCGTCCACGACGGCTCCGGCTTCCCGCGGACCGAGTTCGCCGCCGGCGAGACGCTCGCCGTCGACGTCGCCTTCGAGACCGAGGACCCCTCGCTCGGTTTCCACGTCCGCGTCGGCGTCGATCGCGACGACGGCATGCAGGCCTTCGCCGTCGACACGCGGGACGAGGCGTGGGCGCCGCTCTCGGGCCGGCGCCGGTACCGTCTCCGCCTCGTCCTGCCCGAGCTGCCGCTCGCGCAGGGAGACTTCGAGGTGTACGCGTACCTCGGCGACGAGAAGGCGCTCCACGTCCACGACGTGCGGATCCTGAAGCCGGGATTCTCGGTGGCCGCGCCGGAGTACGTCGTCGGCGTCGTCGCGCCCCGCCATCAGTGGGCGCTCGCCGACGGCGACGCCGAGCCCGAGGCAATCCCGGCGGCCCGAGGCGTCGCCGCCTCGTCTTGAGCCTCGCCGTCGCCTTTCTCGAGACCGGCGCGCGACCGGGACTACGGCGCGCGTCTCCAGCGCCTGCGCTGGCGTCGCCTCGCCCGGGCGTCGTCGGCCTCGTCCTGGGACCCGGGCGATCCCGCCGAGCGCGCGCTCGCCGGCGCCGCGGAGTGGCTCGTCGTCCTCGATGCTGCCGCGCTGCCCATCTTTTCGCCGGAGCCGCCCGCGGCGCAGCCCGGCCGCGTGGTCCACGCTGCGGACGCGACTCCAAAGGACCCGCCGCACGTGCACACGGTGCGCGAGCTCGAGGGCGCGCGGCTGAGCCTTCGGCGCGGCGCCGAGCCCGCGGCCCTCCTCTTCCGCCCCGCGGACTTCCCGGCGGCGCCGGGCGAGACCGTCTCGGCGCATCTGGAGTCGTTGCGCGGCCGCGCGGACGCCGCGGTCGACGACGCCCGGCTCGCCGCCGTGCCGTTCGCCGCCCCCGCCGAGGCGGAGCGCCCCGAGCTGACGCGGCGCCTGCCGGATCGTCCGCTCGAGATCCTCGACGCCGGCTGCGGCGCCGGCGCCGCGATCGCCGCCGCGGGGCCGCGCCGCCCCGGCTGGCGCGTGACCGGCATCGAGGCGGAGCCGGAGCTCGCGCGGCGCGCGCGCTCGCGCTGCGCGCGGGTCCTCGAGGGAGACCTCCGGCGCGTGCTGCCCGAGCTCGCGCGCGCCGGCGAGCGCTTCGATGCCGTCGTGCTCGCGGACGTGCTCGAGCACCTCGAGGATCCGGTCGCGGCACTCGTCTCCGCCCGCCGCGTCGCGGCGCCGGGCGCCCGTCTCCTCGTGAGCGTGCCGAACGCCGGCCACCTCTCTCTCGTCCGCGACCTCGTCGCCGGACGGTTCGATCCCATCCCCGCGGGGCTGACCGACGCGCGCCACCTGCGCTGGTTCACGCGGTCCTTTCTGGCCGAGTCGATCGCCGAGGCCGGCTGGCGCGTCGATTCGATCGAGGGAGAGCCCGGCGCGCCGCCGCCCGACGCCGACGCATTCCTCGCCATCGTGGCCGGATGGCCGGGCCTCGACGCGGAGGGCCTGCTCGTCTACCAGTGGGTCGCCACGGCCGCCGCCGCATGAGGATCGCGTACCTCCTCGCCTCGACCGAGCTCTGCGGCGGCGTGAAGGTCGCCCTGGAGCAGGCGGAGGCGCTCGCGCGCCGCGGCCACCGGGTCACCGTCGTCTCGCCCGACGCCCCGCCGCCGTGGCATCCGATGCGATCGGCTCGCTTCGAGCGCTCGGAGTTCGAGCGCTCGCCGGCGCTTTCGGAAGCGGACGTCCGCGTGGCCACCTTCTGGACGACCGCCGCTCCCGCGATCGCGGGCGCGCGGGGCCCCGTGTTCCACCTGTGCCAGGGGTTCGAGGGCGAGTTCGAGTTCTACCGCGACGCGTGGCCGGCGATCGAGGCCGCGTACCGGCTGCCGACGCGCAAGCTCGCGGTCTCGGCCCCGCTCCGGGAGCGCCTCGAGGAGCGCGGGCTCGGTCCGGCCATCGACGTCGGCCAGGTTTTCGACGCGCGTGAGTTCTCGCCGGGCCCCGAGCGCGATCCCGCGGACCCTCCCGTCGTCCTGCTCGTCGGCCCGTTCGAGGGCCCGACCAAGGGCATTCCGATCGCGCTCGACGGCCTCGCCCTCTGGCGCGAGCGGGGCGGCCGCTTCCGGCTCCGGCGCATCTCGGCGACGCCGCCGACCGACGCCGAGCGCCGGCGCGCGCTGACGGACGAGTACCACCATGGCCTGGCGCCGGCGCGGATGCCGTTCGCGTACCGCGCCGCCGACGTCTACGTGGGGCCCTCGCTTCGCGTCGAGGGGTTCGACCTGCCCTCGCTCGAGGCGCTCGCGTGCGGCGTGCCGACGCTTCTCTCCGACACCCCGCGCCACCGCGCTCTCGCCGGGGACGCGGCGTGGTACTTCGCCGACGGAGATCCGGCGGGCCTCGCGGCCGCGCTGCCGGCGCTGCTCTCCCCCGAGGCGCGGGCCCGGGCGCGGTCGGCGGGTCCGGCCGAGGCGTCGCGCCACGACGCGGCCCGCGTGGCGGAGCGGCTCGAGGCGGCGTTTCGGGAGGCGCTCGCGGGAAGGGCGGCGTGACGCCGCGGGTCTCCGTCGTCGTCGTCAGCCATCGCAGCGCCGCCGAGGCGGCGGCGTGCGCCGAGTCGCTGCGCGCGGCGTTCGTGCGGGAGGCGATCCCCGGCGAGATCGTCCTCGTCGACTGCGCCTCGGGAGAGGACGAGGTCCGCGCGCTCCGCGGGATCGGCGCCGACGCCGAGGTCTTCCTCGACGAGAACCGCGGCTATTCGGGAGGCGCCAACGCCGGCCTCGCGCGCGCCCGCGCGGATCGTCTCGTGCTCTCGAACGCCGACGTCGTCTTTCTGCCGGGGGCGCTGACCGCCCTGCTCGCGGCGCTCGAGGACCGGCGGGTCGGCGCCGCCGCGCCCCTCTGCCTCTGGGACGCGGGCGAGCGGCTCTTCCTGCCGGCCGATTCCGCCTCCGGCTTCTTCGGCGAGCTCGGGAAGCGTCACTTCGCGCCGTTCGCGCGCCGGACGCTCGAGCTGTGGCGCCGCGGCGGCGACTCGCACCATCTGCCCGGCGCGGTGCTCGCGGCGCGCCGCGACGTCTTCGACCGGGTCGGCCGATTCGACGAGCGCTTCCTCTTCGAATACGAGGAGACCGAGTGGGAGGACCGCGTGCGCGCGGCCGGACTGAGTCTCCGCTTCGTTCCCGCCGCGCGCGTGCGGCACCTCTACGCGCGCAGCGCCGCGCGCAATCCCGACACCGAGCGGCGGCGCGCCGTCTCGCGCCGGCTCTACCGCGAGCGCCGGTGGGGGAGGGCCGGCCGCGCGCTGCTCGAGCGGGCGGCCGCGCGGCCGCCGCGGCTGCCCGACGCGACCGCGCTCTCGGAGCCGGCGGTCCCGGCGCGCCCCGGCGTCTGGGTCGCGGTGTCGACGAATCCGTCGCTCGTCCCCTTCGCGGGCGCGGCCCTCGACCGGGACTTCCGCCTGCCGCCGGACGTTCTCGCGTCCCTCCCGGCCGGGCCCCTCTATCTCCGGGTGTTCCGGGAGTCCGACGGCCGGCCGCTCGAGACGTTCGTCTGGCACAAGGCGTGAGCTTCGAGATCCGGACGGCGACGGCCGCCGACGCGCCCGGCATCCGCGCGCTCTTCGAGCGGGTGTTCCGCACGCCGCTCTCCGAGGAGGAGTGGTCCTGGAAGTTCGCGCGCGACCCCGACGGCTGGTACGGCGTCGTCGCGGTCGTCGACGGACGCATCGTCGGCAACTACGCCGGCTGGGGGATGCGATTCCGGCTCGACGGGGAGCCGCGCCTCCTCTACGCGGTCGGCGACGTCGCGACGGAGCCGGCGGTGCGCGCGCTCGGCGGACGGCGGGGCATCTACCGCGCGATGACCGAGGCGTTCTACGGCCATGTCGGCCGGGACGTGCCCTTCTGCTTCGGGTTCCCGAACGCGCGGGCGCTGCGCGTCAGCGAGCGGATCGTCGGTTCGCGCACGCTGCTGCCCGTGGTGCTCCGCAGGACGCCGGTCGACGCGCTCGGGCCGCCGCCCGCCGACGTCGAGTCGGGCGACTCCGTGGACGAGGGGTTCGATCCGCTCTGGGAGGCCGGCCAGCGGACCTTCTCGCACGGCGCATGGCGCGACCGGGCCCGCGTCAACTGGCGCTTCCACGCGCGCCCGACCCGCTACTACCGCATGGTGTGGCGGCGCCAGCGGGGCGAGCTCCTGTCGTGGGCCGCGCTGTCGGTGGTCGGACCCGAGGCCACCGTGGCCGACTATCTCGGCCGCGAGCCCGACGGGCGCGACCTGCCCCCCCTCTTCGCCGCCGCCGCCGAGACGGCCCGGGGCCTCGGCGCCCGGACGCTCGTCTTCTGGGAGACGCCCGGCGGACCGGGACGCGCGCCGATCGCCGCGCTGCCGGGCACCTCGGCCGACGCGGGATTTCCCGTGATCGTCCGCGTCTTCGACGATCCGGCGGTCGAGCGCTTCCGCGAGCGGGTGCACCTGGTCCCGTCGCTCTACGACCTAACGTAAACTCCCGGCGTTGATCCAGCGTGAAGACGCTCTGATTCCCTACGCGGCCTCCGACTTGACGGGCGCCCGCATCCTCGTTCTCGCCGCTCATCCCGACGACGAGTCGTTCGGCGCGGGGGGCACGATCGCGAAGAACGCGGGGAAGGCCGAGGCGATCCGCGTCTGGATCGCGACGGACGGCACGTCTCAGGAGGGCGTCGGGCCCGGCGACCTCGCCGCCTACGCGGCGCGCCGCCGCGAGGAGGCCGTCCGCGCGGCCGCCGCCCTGGGCCTGACCGAGCCGCCGCGTTTCGGGGGCCTCGCCGACCGGCGCCTCGCCGAGGACCCGGAGGCGCTGCGCGCGGCGCTCGCGGCCGAGCTCGACACGTTCTCGCCCGACCTCGTCCTCGCGCCGTCGCCGGTCGAGATCCACCCGGATCATCGCGCGCTCGCGGACGCGCTGTACGCGCTCGTCGCCGCCTCGCGCGCCGGCGATCCGGACCACGACCGCTTCCGATTCCTGCGCCTCGCGTTCTACGAGCTCTCCCACCCGCTCCTGCCGAACGTCCTCGTCGACATCGCCGCCGAGGCGCGGAAGAAGGAAGACGCGCTCGTCGCGTTCGCGTCTCAGCAGGCGGTGCGGGACTACGCGGGGGCGATCCAGGGGCTCAACGCCTATCGCCGCCTGACGCTCGACGGAAGGGGGCCCGTCGAGGCGTTCCGCGTCGTGACCTACGCCGAGGCATCGACGACGTCGCTCGAGGACTTCCGGCGGGCGATCGGCCCGTCGGCGATCGCGGGCGGCGCGTCGGGGCCGGCGCCCGTCTCCGTCGTGATCCGGACGCGCAACCGCCCCGCGCTGCTGCGCGAGGCGCTCGAGAGTCTTCGGACCCAGACCGCGCGCCCGAGGCAGGTCGTGGTGGTCAACGACGGCGGCGCCTCGCCGCGCGAGGTGACGGACGCGTTCCGCGATGCCTTCGCGCTCGTCCTCGAGGAGCCGCGGCAGCGGCAGGGCCGGTCGGCCGCGGCGAACCGCGGCGTGGCGCTCGCGGCCGAGCCGCTCGTCGCCTTCCTCGACGACGACGACGTCTGCTTTCCCGACCACCTCGCGATCCTCGCCCGCGCGCAGCGGGAGGGGCCCGAGCCGACCGTCTACTCGGACGCCGTGACCGTGGTCTACGGGCCGGGCGGCGCGGCGGGCTGGGAGCCGCGGGTCCGGGCGCTCCAGTACTCGCTCGACTACGACCCGGACTACCTGCTCTACGCGAACTACATTCCGATCCACACGCTGCTGTTGCCGCGCGAGCTCTACCGCAAGGTCGGCGGCTTCGACGAGAGCCTCGAGTATTCCGAGGACTGGGACTTCCTCATCCGGCTCTCCGCCGAGGCGCCGATGCGCCACATTCGCGCGGTGACGTGCGAGTACCGCGTCTTCGAGCCGGTCGCCAACGACCCGGGCCACGCCGCGGCCGGGTCGGGCGCGTTCCAGGACGCGCGGCGCAAGATCTTCGAGCGCTACGCGGCCCGGCGCACGGAGGCCGGGCTCGGCCGCGTGCTCGACCGGATGCGCGCGCAGGTCGCCGCGTGGTACGACCGGGACGGACTGTCCCAGGGCGAGCTTCGTCACCTGCGCGAGAGCCTGCGCCGCGCGACCGAGGCGCTGGCGCGATCCGAGGCCGTTCGGGCGAGCGAGACGTCACGGCTGCGCGCGGAGAACGAGCTCCTGCACGAGCGCGCCGCGGAGATCGACCATCGCCTCGAGGAGGCGCAGGCGTGGCGCGCGACGCTCGACCAGATCTACCGGTCGCGCACCTGGAAGCTGCACCTCCTGCTGGAACGCCTGCGCGGCCGGTGAGCGAGCCCGTCGCGGTCCTCGCTCCCGAGCCGGTGAGGCCGCGGATGGCGGGGATGGGCATCCGCGCCCTCGAGCTCGCCCGCGCGCTCGCCTCCGAGTTCCCCGTGCGGCTTCTCGTGCCGAACGATCCCGCCGAGGCGCGCGAGGTCGCCGGCGGTCTCGAGGTCGTGCGCGCCGCGCCGGAGTCGGTCGCGGCGGCGGCCCGCGGTGTGCGCGCGGCGGTCGTCGCGGGGCACGCCGCGAACTGGTGGTTCCACCAGGTTCCGGGCGTTCCGGTCGCCTGCGACCTCTACGATCCGTACCCGGTCGAGAACCTCCACTACGCGGCGCTGCTCGGCGAGGCGACGGCGCGGCACGATCGCGAGAGCCTCGCGCTCGCGCTCGCGCGCGCGGACTTCTTCCTGTGCGCCTCGCCCGAGCAGCGGCTCTTCTACGCGGGCGCGCTCTTCGCCGCCGGACGGATCGTCGGCGGGAACTTCGCGGCCGACCCCGGACTCGCGGGTCTCCTCGCGATCGTGCCGTTCGGCGTGCCGCAGGAGCCGGCGCTCGGCGACCGCGGTCGCGGCCGCCGCGCGCTCGGGGTTCCGGAGTTCGGTCCGCTCGTCTTGTTCGGCGGGATCTACGACTGGTACGACCCCGAGCCGCTGCTGGCGGCGTGGCCGGCGCTCCTCGGCGACCACCCGAACGCGCGCCTCGTCTTCTTCGAGAATCCGAATCCCGAGTCGACGCCGCAGCAGGCCTTCGCCCGGGCCCGGCAGCGCGCTCGGGAGATCGATCCGTCCGGAGGCTCGATCTTCTTCTCGGCCTGGCAGCCCTACGCCGCGCGCGCCGACGTCTACGCGGCGGCCGACGTGGCGGTCTCGATCGCGTCCGCCGGGCTCGAGACGGAGCTCGCGTACCGCACGCGCGTCCTCGACGCGGCATGGGGCGGCCTGCCCTCCGTGACGGTCGGCGGCGGCACGATCGCCCGCGAGCTCGCGGCCGCCGGCGGCGCCCTCGAGTGCGACCGGGATGCGGCGGCGCTCTCGCGCGCGATCGGCGGGCTGCTCCGCGACGCCGACGCCCGCCGCCGCGCCGCGGCCGCGGCGCGCGCCTTCGCCGCCGAGCGGGCCTGGGGCGCGGTCGCCGCGCCGCTCCGCGCCTGGTGCCGCGGGGCGCGGGTGGACCCGAACCGCACGCCCGCGCCCGCTCCGGTCTCCCGCTGGAGACGCCTCTTCCGGTCATAATCGGTCCCGCCGTGGCCGCACCCGAAGCTTCCGTCGTCGTCGTCCACCATCGCGGCGCCGAGCACCTGCTCGAGGCGCTCGATGCGCTCGCGGCCGCGCTGCGCGAGGGGATCACGGCCGAGGTTCTCCTCGTGGACAACGCCTCCGACACGTCCTGGGATGTGGTCGCGCGCCGGCATCCCTCGGTGCGGCGCCTGCGGTCCTCGACGAACGTCGGCTTCGCGGCCGGGTGCCGGCTCGGCGTCGAGGCGGCGGCCGCTCCCGTCGTCCTCTTCGTCAACGACGACGCGGCGGTCGACGCGGCCGCCCCGCGCCTGCTGCTGGAAGCGCTCGCCGGCGCCGACGAGGACGTCGTCGCCGCGGGCGGCCGGCTGACCGACCGGACCGGAATGCGCAACGACTTCTCCGACGGCTTCCTGACCTTCGACGGTCACGCGTTCGCCGCCGACGCGGGCAAGCCGCTCGACGCGCTGCCGGCCGCCCCTCCGGGCGCGGAGCGGCTGTTCGCGTGCGGCGGGCTCATGGCGGTGCGCCGCGAGGCGTTCCTGTCCTCCGGCGGTTTCGACGACGACTACTTCGCCTACCTCGAGGACGTGGACTTCGGATGGCGCCAGTGGATCTTCGGCCGCCGCATCGTCGCCGAGCCGCGGGCGTGGGCGCGCCACCGGGGCGGCGCGACGGGCGAGGCCCTCGGCGTCTTCGCCCGTGGATTCCTCTTCGAGAAGAACGCCTTCGCGACGGCGTACAAGAACCTCGGCACCGACGCGTTCCACGACCTCATGCCGGCGATCGCGATGGCGTTCCTGAACCGCGTCGCGGAGATGCTCGTCGCGCGCAACCCGGGCGCCGCGGAGCTCGACCGCGACCCGTACGCGCCCACGCCGATGGGAACCGGCGCGCGATTCGCCCGGCTCCTCTTCGGCATCGCCGAGGAGGACGCGCGGCGCGTCGAGGTGGACGATCCGCTCACGCTCGCCCAGCTGCGGGCGCTCGCGTGGATCCACCGGCGCCAGCCCTCGCTGGCGGAGAAGCGGCGCGCCGTGCAGGCGGCCCGCCGGCGGGACGACGCCGAGATCTTCCGTCGCTTTCCGCTGCGCCTCGTGCCGACGTACCCGGGCGACGACCGGCTCGCCTCGCCGTTCTTCGCGCCGTTCTTCGAGGGGGCGCCCCCGCTCGTCCGGACGACGCTCGCCGAGATCTTCGAGGGCGGGGGTTGAGCTTCTCGGTCGTCATTCCCGACCTACCGCCGGTGCGACACGCTGTTCGCGGTGCTCGACGCGCTGGGTGCTCAGACCGACGCTCCGCCGTTCGAGGTGGTCGTCGTGGACGACGGCTCCGGGGACGAGACCCCGGAGCGCCTCGCCGCGCACCGCGCGCCGTATCCCTTCCGCTTCTTCTCGCAGGAGAACGCCGGGCCCGCCGGCGCGCGCAATCGCGGCGTGCGCGAGGCCGCGGGGCGCCTCGTCCTCTTCCTCGGGGACGACACCGTGCCGGAGCCGGGCCTGCTCGCCGCGCACGCCGCGGCGCATGCCGAGAAGCGGCCGCATCCCTTCGCGGTGCTCGGCTACACGACCTGGCCGCGCGGGACTCGGGTGTCCCCGTTTCTGCACCACATCAACGAGTACGGGCTGCAGTTCGGCTACCGCCTCATCGCCGACCCCGAGGACGTGCCCTTCAACTTCTTCTACACGTCGAACGTCTCTCTGCCCCGCGACCTGATGCTCGCCGCCGGACTCTTCGACACGACCTTCCCGCATGCCGCGTGGGAGGACATCGAGCTCGCGTACCGGCTCATGCGCCGCGGCATGCGGATGCGGTATCGGTCCGCCGCCGTCGCCCGGCATCATCACGCGATCACCTTCGCGTCGTTCCGGCGCCGCCAGGAGAGGGCCGGCGAGGCGGCGGCGATCTTCTACGCCAAGCATCCCGAGCTCGGCGGTTTCCTGGCCGTGCCGCAGGCGCTCGCGCTTTCGGACAAGCCCGGCACGCTCGCTCGCCTGCTTCCCGCGTGGGCCTCCCTCGCGGAGCGTCACGAAGTGCCGGGAAGCCGGAGGGCGGTCGAGCGTGTTCTCAGGGACGACTACCTCCGGGGGTTGAGGCGCGGCCTGCGAGAGGCCGCTCGTTTCTCGGGGGTGACGTCCTGACACATGCGGAGGTCAGAGCCGCTCTGCCCTCCGCGGGGGACGGTTGATAACTCATGAAGACGCAGTGGTTTGGAGCCAGCAAAGCAGGCTGTTCGATGGCCTTCTTCTTGCTCCCTTACAATGCCGGAGGACTGAGGAAATGAAGACGCAAAGCGGTATCGGGTCCCGAATCCGGCCGCTGGTTCTGGCGAGCGCCCTCGCGCTCGCGATCGTCCCGTCGGCCTTCGCCCAGCATGGCGGAGGAGGCGGACACGGTGGCGGCGGCGGCTCCCATGGCGGTGGCGGCGGCTCCCATGGCGGGGGCGGCGGTTCCCATGGCGGCAAGTGGCTATCACGGCGGTGGCGGCTGGCACGGCGGAGGCGCCTGGCACGGCGGCGGCTACCACGGCGGTTATTACGGCGGCCATGGCTACTACCGCGGCTACTACGGCTACCCGGGCTGGGGTTGGGGCTGGGGCTGGGGCGGCTATCCCTACTGGGGCTGGTACGGCGGCTGGGGCTGGCCGGGATACTGGGGCGCCTACTACGGCGGCGGCTACTACGGCGGTGTGCCCGGCGGTTACGTCAGCACGTCGCCGTATTACTCGCTGAATCCCTCCGAGTGGTCGATGGTGAAGACGGACGTCTCGCCGGACACGACGCGCGTCTTCCTCGACGGGCAGTTCATCGGGATGACCAGCGACTTCAACGGGCCCGATTACCTGTATCTGAGGAAAGGCACCTACGCGGTCGAGTTCCGACTCGACGGATTCGAGACGAAGACCGTGAACGTCACCGCCCGTCCGGGCGCCCAGATGAAGATCAGCGAGAAGCTGAAGAAGATCCCGGGATCGGCGCAGTACGGCTCGTACGACAATCCCGAGCCCGAGGGCGGAGTGCAGCGCTTCTGGGCCAAGGAGAACAACGGGCCTGCGCACCCGGTGGACATCCAGGGCGGAATGCAGGGCGGCGGCGACCAGTACTCGGTCCAGCCGCAGGGATATCCGGACGGTTCGCATCACGGCGGCCAGGCTCCGCCGCTCGATGAGCCTCCCTCCGGGCCTCCGCCCGGCAGCGACGCGACGATGACGCCTCCGGGTCAGCCGGGTCCGGCTCCCGACGCCGTGCCGAAAGGCCGCTCGCGGATCATCTTCCGAGTGCAGCCGGCCGACGCCGCGATCTATCTGAACGATCGCTTCGTCGGCACCGGCGAAGAGCTTTCAACCCTCTCGCGGGGCCTGCAGGTGCCTCCGGGTCAGCACTCCATCACGGTGTCGCGCCCCGGCATGAAGAGCGAGGAGCGAACCGTGGTCGTCGGCCCCGGCAAGAGCGAGACGGTGGATATCTCCCTCGCTCCATAGCCCCGTTCGACAGTCCGGCGGGAGGGCGCAGGCCCTCTCGCCGGTCGAGATTTCGTCGGTTTCGGCAAAACCCCGAGGGTTGACCTCGGGGTTTTCGCCATATACTGAATGCACTCGAAGGAATCGATTGGGGGGCGCGAAGGACCGATGGCGTCTGTCTTTCTTTTGCCACACCTTCCGTCAGTCTCGATAGCTCCCAGGTCCGCACTCTTCCCGATCCTTCCGAAGCCCGTTGGCCCGGAGACTCTCCTCGGTTCCTTCGAGGTTTAACCGGAACTTCCGCCGTCCTGCCGGACGGCTCCATACAGGCCGATCAGGATCTTCTCGAAGTGGAGCCGGCGATTGCCGCGCCGGCGGTCGGGCGGCGCGTCGGCCGCGGCGACGGCCGCATCGCGCAGCGCCCCGGGGGAAAGCCTTCGTGCGAGCGCCGTGAGACGACCCGCGACGGCGCGATGCCGCAGCGCCTCCGCCGGAACCGCGGCGGTCGCGAGGGCCGCGTCGGCGAGGAGCTCCGTCAGGAGCCGGCCGTCGCGCGGCTCGTTCGCCACCGCCTCGGCGCAGAGCAGGAGCGCCGGCAGCCGGCGCGCGGCCAGGCCCTCCTCGAGCGCCGCCACGATCCTCTCGCGCAGGTCGCGGAACTCCCCGAGGCGCTCGGCCGGGTCCTTCTCGTCCTCGGCGGCCGCGACCACCAGGTCTCGCGCGTCCTCCTCGCCGAACCCTCGTTCGCCCCAGAGCGCCTCGCGCTCGCGCACGCCGGGTCCGGGCAGGCTCGCCATGGCCGCGCGCGAACGGATCGTCGGAAGCAGGGCCTCGGGACGCGTCGTGTTGAGAATCCAGCGCACGCGGGCGCCCGGCTCCTCGAGCGACTTGAGCAGCGCGTTGCCGGCCTCGAGGCCGAGCCGCTCGGCGCTCGGGATGCGAACGACCCGGCGCGCGCCCTCGTAGGGTCGCCCGGCGGCGAAGGCGAGCGCCTCGCGCACGCGCTCGACCCGGATCTGGCCGACGCCCTCCGGAAGCAGCGTCAGCAGGTCGGGATGGATGCCTTCCTCGACGCGGCGGCAGCTCCGGCAGGCGCCCTCCGGGTCGTCGCCGGGACAGAGGAGGCGCGCGGCGAGCCGCAACGACTCGCGGTCGAGCGCGGCCTCGGAAGGTCCCGTCAGGAGCAGCGTGCCCGGGAATCTCTCGGGCGAGGCGGCGAGACGCTCGAGGAGAAGGGCGGCGGCGCTCACGACAGCCCGAAGCGCCCGGCGAGAATGGGCCACGCGGCATCGAAGACCGCCTCCGGGGTTCCGCCCGCGGGAACCACGGCGACGCGCCCGGGCTCGCGGCGCGCGATCGCGAGGAACGCCGCGCGCACGCGCTCGTGGAAGGCGAGGTCGGCGGCCTCGAAGCGCCCGGCGCCGGCGTCGCGGCGGCGGGCTCGCGCGAGTCCCTCGGCCGGGTCGAGGTCGAAGAGGAGCGTGAGGTCGGGAGCGAGCCCGTCGCGCACGCGGGCGTCGAGCGCGGCGACGAGGGCCGCGTCGAGCCCGCGGCCGCCGACCTGATAGGCCTCCGTCGAGTCGGCGAACCGGTCGCAGAGGACGAATGCCCCCCGGGCGAGGGCGGGCCGCAGCGCCTCGCGGACGTGCTGGCTTCGGGCGGCCTCGATCAGGAGCCACTCGGCCATCGGATCGAGCGCCGTGTGCGCGACATCGAGCAGCACGCCCCGGATCTTCTCCGCGATCGGCGTGCCCCCCGGCTCGCGGGTCGTGACGACGTCGTGGCTCGAGCGGCGCAGGCGCGCGGCGGCGAGCGAGAGCTGGGTCGACTTGCCGCAGCCCTCGACGCCCTCGAACGTGACGAACGGCATCGGCGGGGAGCATAAACCGGGTCGCTCGCCGCTCCGCCGGAAATCGGGAATCGACCGCTCCGGCGCGCGGTTTTGCCGTAGTCACCACTTTCGACCGGGCGGCGCGGGCTTCCTCTCCGCGGCGCACGTCTCCGTTAACATGGCGGACGTTGACATCCCTTTGGGCGCAAGGTCGATGACGGAAACGACTCCCCGCCACTCCTCCGCCGGAGGGGCAATCTCGGGCTGGATCCTCGCCGCGGGCCTCGTGGGCCTCGCGATCGCGATCGCCTCGATCGCGGACATGTTTTCCGCCCGACCCTACGACGGCATCGTGCCGCTGCCGTACGGCCGGGAGGGCATCGAGGTCCGCGACACCGTGCCGGGCAGCCCGGCGGACAAGGCGGGCCTGAAGCCGGGGGAGTGCGTGCTCGGCATCGGCCGGCGCATGGTCCGCTCGAGCTCGGACGCCTCGGCGGAGCTGCGCCGCCACCGGATCGGCGAGGAGGTCGCCTACCTCGTGCGCAATGCGCCCTGCCCGAGCCAGCCGCGCGCCGCGCCGGCCGGCGAGCTCCGGGAGCTGCGGCTCCGGCTCTCCTCGGAGCGTCTCGGCGGGAAGACCTATCTCTACGCGGTCGTCGTCGGATTTCTCTTCTACCTGATCGGCCTCTTCGTCTTCGCGCGCGTGCCCGAGGAGCGCTCGGCGCGGATCTTCTTCGTGCTGTGCATCCTGTTCCTGCTCTTCTTCGTCTGTCGGCTGCGTCCCGCCTCCTACTGGTGGATCGACATCTTCGTGCAGAACACCGGCACGGTCAGCCTGTTCCTGCTCCCCGCGGTCTTCCTGCACTTCTTCCTCGTCTTTCCGCGGGCGAAGCGCCTTCACTTCGCGAAGCCGGACGAGTGGACGGGCGCGCCGCCGTCGCGCTGGAAAGTGCGCCTCCAGGACTTCCTCTCGACGAGCCCCGAGCTCCTCTACGTGCTCTACGCGATTCCCCCGTTCGTCTTCCTCTACGACGTGTTCCGCCAGATGCAGGGCGAGAAGGTGACGGTCCTCTCGGGCGCGCCGCTCTCCTCGTGGATCCTCCTCGGCGACTACCTCGTGCTCGGCCTGCTCGCTCTCGCGCACTCGGCGTTCACGCTCGAGGACCAGCGCGAGCGGCGCCAGGCGTTCCACGTGTTCGTCGGCACGATCGTCGGGACGGTGCCGTTCGTCCTCTTCTTCATCGTCCTGCCCTCGGCTTTCGGCATCGACGAGTACGCCTTCTACGGGATCATCCCGATGATCCTGATCCCGCTGACGTTCGCCTACGCGATCGTCCGCTTCCAGATGCTGAACGTCCGCGTGATCGTGCGGCGGACCTTCCTCTACGCCGCCACGACCGCGGTCCTCCTGGGCCTGTACGCCCTCGTCGTCGCGCTCGCGAACGTGGTGTTCGCGAGCTCGCGCCTGTCGGCCTCGCCGGTGTTCAACTTCGGGTTCTTCCTCGTCGGGATCTCGCTCTTCGAGGTCCTGCGGCGCCGGCTCCAGGCCCCGCTCGACAAGCTGTTCTTCCGGGAGAAGTTCGACTACCAGGCGGCCCTCCTCGAGATGAGCGAGGCCATCACCGGCGAGCTCGATCTCGGGCGCATCGCCGATTACCTGACGTCGAGCGTCGCGGCGACGATGCGGCTCGAGAAGGCGTCGATCTGGCTCCGCGACCGGGACGGTTTTCTCGAGCGGCGCGGCCGCCGCGACGACCGGCTCGGCCCGACCGCGGCGCTGCGGCGCGTGCTGCGGCAGGAGGGCAAGCCCTCCGAGCTCGCGGAGATCTCGCTGCACTTCGCCGACGCCGAGAGCGAGGAGTTCCGCGCACGGCTCCAGGAGGAGGGCTTTCGCCTGCTCGTGCCGCTCGTCTACCGCGAGCGGCTGATGGGGATCCTCGCATTGAAGGAAAAGCTGTCGGGCGAGCGCTTCGACCGCGACGACCAGTCGCTCCTCTCGACGCTCGCGAACCAGGCCGCCCTCGCGATCGAGACCGCGCTCCTCCACGACGAGATGACGCGGCAGGCGGAGCTGAAGCGCGACCTGGAGATCGCGCGCGACATCCAGACGAGCCTCCTGCCGCGCGGGGTTCCCGTGGTCCCCGGGTTCTCCTTCTTCGGCGGCAGCATCCCCGCGCGGGTCGTGGGCGGCGACTTCTACGACTTCATCCCCTTCGAGGACGGCCGGCTCGGCATCGTCATCGGGGACGTCTCGGGCAAGTCCGTGCCGGCGTCTCTCCTGATGGTGGCCGCCAAGGAGATCGTGTACTCGCGAGCGCTGACGACGAGCGATCCGGGCGTGCTCTTCCGCGAGTCGAACCGCCGCATCTACTCGATCAAGCGGCGGATGTTCGTGTCGCTCGGCTTCTTCCTGCTCGACGCCGACGCGATGGTCCTCCGCTACGCGATCGGGGGCCAGCCTCTGCCGATTCTCCTCCGCTCGGGAGACGGCGGGCCCCGTCTCCTCGAGCCCCCCGAGCACCGGCTGCCGCTCGGCGCCTTCCGGGACGTCGCCTACGACACCCGGGAGCTCTACTTGAAGCGCGGCGATCTGCTCTTTTTCTACACGGACGGGTTCACGGAGGCGATGGACGGGACGATGAATCCCTACGGCGAGGAGAGGCTGATGGCCTCGATGGAGGCCCGGCGGGAGGGGCCCCTGGAGGGCGTCGCCCAGGGTGTCCTGGCCGACATCCGGGAGCACGTCGGCGGGGCCGAGCAATACGACGACATGACCTTTCTGTTCCTGAGGGTGGAGTGAGGCGGAAACCGTGTCCGGATTCTTGGACTTTTCTGAGGCGAAACCCCCCGGTTCGCCATCCGTAAGAAGGGGTTAGGGATGAAGAAGCGCCGCGTTTTCTGGGTTCTCGGGATCCTGCTGGTGGCCGGGGTGGCCGGAGCGGCCGCGCTGTTCCTGGCGAACCGTCGGGACGTGACGACCTCTTCCCATGCGGCGTACGAGGCCTATGAGGAGGCGCTGCTCAACCAGCACCGCTTCTACCTGAAAGAGGCCCGAGTCGGCTTCGCCAAGGCGCTCGAGCTCGACCCGAACTTCGCGATGGCGATGCTCTCGCTCGCGGACATGTCGGAGCACGACCAGGCGGTCACCCTGGTCCGGCGCGCCGCCCGCCAGAGGGACCGCCTCAACGATCGCGAGAAGTATCACGTCGACATCGCGCTCGACAACGCCGACGGCAAGAGCGACCAGGCGCTCCAGGTCGCCCGCGAGCTCCACGCGAAGTACCCGGCCGACGTCGTGGGGGCCGGCATCGTCGCGCGCGCCGCCCTCTTGAAGGGCGACCGCGATACGGCGATCAAGACCTACGAGGATCTCATCGCCGCCGATCCCAACAATGCCGAGGCCTACAACCAGATCGGCTATTACTACGGTTACCGAGGCGAGTACGACAAGGCGATGGACAACCTGGAGCGCTACCGCTTCATCTCCCGCGACAACGCGAATCCCCTCGACTCGCTCGCGGAGAACCAGGCCAACGCGGGGCACTACAACGAGGCCATCGAGAACCTCAATCGCGCTCTGGCGATCAAGCCGGACTTCTTCCCGGCGTACTGGCACCTCGGCGTCGTGCACGACGGGCTCGGCGAGTACGACAAGGCGATCGAGGCGTACGACAAGGCGGCCGACCTGGCCGATACGGACGGCACACGCCGCGAGTACCTCACGATGGCCATCCGTTCGGCGATGCTGTCGAAGGACCCGGCGAAGGTCCGGCAGGCACTGGATCGCCTCCAGAAGCTGCCCGTCGACCCGAAGAGCGACTACGTGCACACACAGCCGATACTGATCGCGGTCGTGACCGACATCTCGGAGGGCCGTCCCGCCGACGCGGAGCGCCGCCTCCGCGAGATCAAGCCATATCTCGACAGCAAGTTCGACGAGCGGGCCAAGGCGGGGAAGGTTCCCCCGGGCGTGAAGCCGCACTACCCCGAATGGAACTTCTTCATGGGGAAGGCGCTCGAGATGCAGGGCAAGATCGACGAGGCGCTACCCTACTACCAGGCGAACGCCAATCCGCCGAACCCGTTCTACGACTTCGAGGCGCGCCGCTGGATCATGGAGGGACGCGCGAAGGTCGCCGAGATCCTCGCGCGCAAGGGCGATCTCGACGGCGCCGAGAAGCTCATCGCCGAGAACCGCAAGTGGAACCCGAGCTGGGCGCCCTGCCGGGCGTCCGAGGTGTTCGTGGCAGAGGCTCGCCGCGCGAAGGTGATGGCCGCCTCCAAATAATGGAACGGTCCCGCCACTTCGAGACCCAGCACCGGCTTCTCCTCCTCGAGACGCTCTACGACGCGGGCCTGTCGCTCGGGGCCATGCCCGACGAGGACGCGCTCGTCGACGACGTCCTCGGCCGGGTGGTCGGCGTGCTCGATGCTTCCCGCGGGTACCTGGCCACGTTCGTCGACGGCGGCGCGCGGCGGGCCGAGGCGCGCGTGGGCTTTCCCAAGCGGCCGCCCGAGGCCGTGGTCGCGGGGGACGAGTTCCTCCGCGAGGTTCTCGGGTCCGAGGGCGCCGTCGTGCGCGACCGGGGCAGGCTCCTGGGGCGTCCCGTGACGTCCGTCGTCGGCGTCCGCATCATGGGAGGGGGACGGCCGCTCGGCGTGCTCGCGCTCGCCGACAAGGAGGTGCGCCGCGGCGGGGGATCGGCCGTGTTCGACGAGGAGGACCGGCGGTTCCTCGTCTCGCTGGCGGGTCTCTGCGGCATGGCCATCGAGAATCGGCGGCACCTCGAGCGTCTGACGCGGGAACGCGAACGTCTCGAGGAGGAGAATCGCCGCCTCCTCGACGAGACCGGCCGCGCCGCGGCGGGAAGACTGTTCGTCGGCGACTCGCCGGTGGCGCGCCGGGTGCTCGACCTCGTCTCCCGCGTCGCGCCCTCGAAGATCTCGGTCCTCATCACGGGCGAGAGTGGCACCGGCAAGGAGCTCGTCGCGCGGATGATCCACGCCCGCAGCGAACGGGTGGAGAAGCCCTTCGTCGCCATCAACTGCGCGGCGCTGCCCGAGAGCCTGCTCGAATCCGAGCTCTTCGGCATCGAGCGCGGCGTGGCGACGGGCGTCGAGGCGCGCGCGGGCCGCTTCGAGGCCGCGCAGGGCGGCACGCTCTTTCTCGACGAGATCGGCGACATGCCGCTCTCGCTGCAGTCGAAGCTCCTGCGCGTCCTGCAGGAGCGGGAGATCGAGCGGGTCGGCGGCCGCCGCCGCGTTCCGATCGACGTGCGCGTGCTCGCCGCGACGCACGCACGGCTCGGCGAGCGCATCGCCGACGGCGAGTTCCGCGAGGACCTGTACTACCGGCTGCGCGTCGTCGAGATCGCCCTTCCGCCGCTGCGGGAGCGGCGCGAGGACATCCCGCGTCTGGTGCGCTACTTCCTGGAGCGTTTCGCCGCGCGGGAGAGTCGGGACGTTCTGGCGCTCGACCGCGACGCGTACGCCGCCCTGCTCTCGCACGACTTTCCGGGCAACATCCGGGAGCTCGAGAACCTCCTCGAGGGGGCGGCCGCCCTCTCGCAGGGCGGCACGATCCGGCGGGAGGACCTGCAGTGGCTGCCGCGCGGGCCCGTGCGGGTCGAGGCCCCGGCGCCCGGCGAGGAGGGCGAGGTGCCGGACCTGCGGGCCCTGGAGGATCGGCACATCCAGCGCGTCCTGCGTTTAGCGGGCGGCAACAAGAGCCGCGCGGCGCGCCTTCTGGGGATCAGCCGCCGGACGCTCTACCGCAAAAGTGCCGTAGTGGGACAGAAAGTCACTGGGACATAAAGTCTCGTTTCAGATATAACAGGCTATGAATCAGTTGCTTATGAATATGGACTTCGTCTGCTTGTAACGCAATGTGCCATTCTGATACGATACTGGCTCGATGGCACAGCAGGCCGATTCCAGCCCGAAGTCTATACCGATCAATGAGTTGTACGCTTTCCCCGTGCCCCTCCCGGGCTGGCAGGGCCCTTGCCTCTCTGTCTGCTCACAGCGATGAGAAAAGCCCTCGCCCTTCGACGCAGCGCCATCGAGGCCTCCCACCTTCTCTGGGTCCTCGCGGCGAGCGAAGTGTCCCTCGCTCTGACGCTTCTCGCGTCCGATAGACTGCCCTCCGTCTTGATTCGATCGCTGCAGCTCTTCCTCCGTTTCTAGGGAGTCCGAGAGAGCGTCCCATGTCGCAGGGAGGATCCGCTCCGCCCGGGCTCGCCGGCGCGCGTGAAGTGTCGATGACGATCCCCGTCGCCCCGGAGATGGAGATCGTCGCGACCGCGCAGGCGGCCGCCCTCGGCGAATACATCGCGATGGCGCGGGATAAGATCGACGAGGTCAAGCTCGCGCTCGTCGAGGCGTGCATCAATGCCTTCGAACACGCCGACTGTCGCGACGAGCAGCTGCACCTGACCTTTCGGCTCGGGCGCGAGAAGGGGCGGGAGTGGCTCGAGGTGGAGGTCCTCGACAAGGGGAAGGGCTTCGACAGCAACCATGTGGAGGCGCCGTCGATCGAGAAGAGCTTCTCCGGTCATCGGAAGCGCGGGTGGGGACTGCAAATCATCCGGAGCCTCATGGACGAGGTCGAGATCACGTCGGGCGGTGGGGGGACGCGTATCCTCATGAGGAAATACAAGTGAGCGAGGCCTGCAAGGTTTCGGCGGAGCGGCGGGGGGACGTGGCCATCCTTCGGACGGACGGCTACATCAACAACCAGGGCGGCGAGGAGATCGCTCGCGAGGCCTACGCGCAGATCGAGAGCGGCGCGCGGGCGCTCGTGCTCAACCTCGAGAAGACCCGCATCGTCAACTCGATCGGGATCTCGATCCTGATCGAGGTGCTCGAGAAGGTGATGGATCGGAAGGGCATGCTGGCGTTCTGCGGCCTGACGCCGACGATCGACAAGACGTTTCGCATCATGGGGCTCGCGCAGTACGCGGAGATCTACCCGACCCAGGAGGACGCGCTCCGGGGCGTCAACCCGCAACCCGCCTAAGAGGGACCATGACCGGCCCGGTTCCCGCCTCCGCCACGGCCAGCTTCGACGAGCTCTGGAACCGCATCGGCCCGGCGCTGCACACCGACGCGCCGCTGCCGTCGCGGATCGCCGAGGCCGCCCTGATGGCCACCGGGGCTCGCGATGCGACGCTCTACCTGCGCGACCGGGACGCATGGGTTCGCACCGGGGAGGGTGCCTCGGTCAGTCCCTCTCCCGGCGAGCTCCCCGAGCCGCTGCCGACCGCCGTGTACCACAAGGAGGGCGACCTCTGGCTTCCGCTCATGGCCGAGGGGGAGCTGCACGGGCTGCTGCGCCTCTGCGACGTTCCGGAGGGCGCTCCGGACGGGGCAGCGCTCCTCGCGTTCCTGCTCGGCGCCGTCGTCGGCACCAACCGTCTCTCGAAGCAGGTGCGCGACGCGGAGTTCGAGCTGAAGGCCCGCCTCCTCGAGCTCGAATCCCTCTACGACCTCGGGTTGTCCCTCGGCGGCCAACTCGATCTCTCGGCGCTCGCCGATGAGGTGCTCTTCCGCTCCATCTCGCTGACGGACGCCGGCAAGGGCACGCTCGTCCTCATGGAGGAGTCGGGCACGGTCCTCCTCGAGCGGAGCGTGGGCGGCGAGGTGGTCTCGGCTCGCGACGCCGCGGCCTGGGGCCTCCCGGAGGGCGGCGTCATCAACAACGAGGCGGCGACCGTGCCGACCGCGGGCATGAAGCTCGCGAGCTGCGAGAAGTGTCTCGCCGTCGGCATCGCGGTGCCGGGCAGGCGGCTCGGGATCCTCGCCGTGGCCGACAAGGAATCGCGCGACGGCCGCGTGCTCGACTTCACCGCGACGGACGCGCGGCTCCTGTCGCTCTTCGCGAACCAGGCGGCGGGCGCCATCGAGACGGCGCGGCTGCACCGCGACGCGATCGAGAAGGAGCGCATCGAACGGGAGCTCGAGCTCGCCGCGGCCATTCAGCGCCAGATCCTGCCGCGCGACCTTCCGGCGGTGGCCGGCCTCGAGATCGCCGCGCGCAACCGCCCGACCCGCCAGGTCGGCGGCGACTACTTCGACGTGTTTCCGCTCTCGCGGGGGCGTCTCGCGTTCCTGGTCGCGGACGTTTCGGGCAAGGGCGTGCCGGCGGCGCTCCTCGTGTCGACGGTGCACGCCGCGGTCCACCTCCAGATCGACGAGGCGAAGACGATCGCCGAGCTCATCGGGCGGATCGATCGCCACCTGCAGAAATATGCCGCGACGCGCAAGTTCCTGACGTGCTTCTTCGGCCTCGTGGAGCCCGACACGGGAATGCTCCGGTACGTGTCGGCCGGTCACAACCCGGCGCTCCTGCGGCGCCGCTCCGGCGCGATCGAGCAGCTCGGCGCCACGGGGGTGCCGCTCGGCATGTTCCCGAATGCGACCTGGCGCGAGGAGACGGCCGTCATGGAGCCGGGGGACCTGCTCTGCGTCTACAGCGACGGCATCACCGAGGCGCTGAACACCGCGGAAGAGGAGTTCGGCCTCGAGCGGCTCTCGGAGCTGATGTCGGTCGACTCGCCGGCGCGCGTGTGCGAGGCGATCTTCGAGTCCGTTTCGGCCTTCGCCGGCGACGCGCCCCAATACGACGATCAGACGCTGCTGCTGCTAAAACGAACGCTCGGACTCTGAACGGGCCGCTTCGCGGCCCCACGAACGAGAGAGGGGACGTCGCTATGGCGCCCTCTCCCTGTGATCGACGCCAGCGGGGCTCGCGCCCGAGCTCACCCGGCTCGCGCTGCGGTTAAGATCCCCGGGTGCTCGCGTTGCTGATGCTCGTGCTCCCTGGCTCGATGGCGCCGGCGCAACCGACGGACCTCCTGCTCGAAGACGCCACCGTCTACGTCGCGGCGGACGCGCGACCGGCGCGCGCGTCGATCCTGATTGCCGCGGGCAAGATCGCCTTCGTCGGCGACCCCGCGGAGGCCCGGCGGAGGGGCGGTGGGGCGAAACGCGTCTCGCTCGCGGGCCGCGTCGTCTTCCCGGGCTGGATGGACGCGCATCTGCACCTGCTCGGCCTCGGCAAGTCGCTCGAGATCGCGCGTCTCCGCGGCGCCGAGAACGCCGCCGACGCCGCCGCGCGCATGGCGAAGACGGCCGAGGCGCTGCCGCCGGGCGTGTGGGTCGAGGGCCGCGGCTGGGACCAGAACCTCTGGGCGGGTCACGCGTTCCCGGACGCCCGCGTCCTCGACGCCGTGCTGCCGGACCGGCCGGCGATTGCGCGGCGCGTGGACGGCCACGCGCTCTGGGTCAACGGGGCGGCGCTCGCGGCGGCCCGGATCGGCGCGGCGACGCCGGACCCGCCGGGCGGCCGGATCCTCCGGAGGGCGGACGGCGCGCCGTCGGGCGTGCTCGTCGACAACGCGATGGCGCTCGTCGAAACCGCGATGCCGCCGGCGTCGGCGGCCGACCGGGAACGCTGGCTCGCCGCCGGCGGGGAGGCTTGCGCTCGCGCGGGGCTGACGGAGATCCAGGACGCCTCGGGCTACGACGCCGACGGCATCGCCGCCCTCGAGAGGCTCGCCGCCCGCGACGCGCTGCCGGTCCGCGTCTATGCGACCGTCTCTTCGAAGCCGGAGGCGCGCGCGGCGTTCTTCGCTCGGGGAATCCGCGTCGGCTCGGGGCGGGACTTCCTGACGGTGCGCGCGCTCAAGGCCTACGCCGACGGCGCGCTCGGCAGCCGCGGCGCGGCGCTCCTCGAGGACTACGCCGACGAGCCGGGGTCGCGCGGCCTCGACGTCACGCCGCCGGACCGGCTCGCCGAGGCCGCGGTCGACGCGCGGCGCCACGGCTGGCAGCTCTGGATCCACGCGATCGGCGACCGCGCCAACCGGAACGCGCTCGACGCCTATGCGAAGGCCGCCGCGGAGATGCCCCGGGCGCCTGAAGGCGGCGACCGTCCCCGCATCGAGCACGCCCAGGTGATCGCGCCGTCCGACTTCCCCCGCTTCGCCGCTCTCGGGGTCATCGCCTCGATCCAGCCGACGCACGCCACCTCCGACATGCCGTGGGCGATCGACCGCCTCGGCGCCCGGCGGCTCGAAGGAGCGTACGCGTGGCGCACGCTCGTCGCGGCGGGCGTCCGGCTCGCGGGCGGCAGCGACGCGCCGGTCGAGTCGGAGCGGCCGCTCCTCGGCTTCTACGCGGCCGTCACCCGGCAGGACCTCGAGGGACGGCCTCCCGGTGGCTGGGAACCCGGCCAGCGCCTCACGCGGCCGGAGGCCCTCGCCCTCTTCACCGCCGGCGCGGCGTACGCCGCCTTCGAGGAGGGCACGCGCGGGCGCATCGCCCAGGGATTCGACGCGGACTTGACCGTCCTCGGCGGCGATCCGATGACGGTCTCCGAACGGAAGATCCCCGATCTGCCGGTCGTGATGACGATCGTCGGAGGCCGCATCCGGTATGGAGCCGCCGCCCCGTGAGCCGGGTCGGGAGAGCGCAGCGAGCGGCGGCCGCGGCGATATCCTTCCTGACGATCGTGCTCGCGCTCGGAGGCGTCGGGTGCGGTCGCGAAAAGCAGGAGGCGCCCTCGGTGAGCTCGAGCGGTTCCGATCCCGACGCCTCGCGCCGCGCCCGCATGGTCGAGACGCAGATCGCGGCCCGGGGCGTGCGCGATCCGCGCGTGCTCGCCGCGATGCGCAAGGTCCCGCGGCACCTCTTCGTGGATCCCGCGGCTCGCGGCGAGGCCTACGAGGACCGCCCGGTGCCGATCGGCAACAACCAGACGATCTCGCAGCCCTACATCGTCGCGCTGATGACCGAGCTCCTGGAGCTGCCGCCGCACGCGCGCGTCCTCGAGATCGGCACGGGCTCGGGTTACCAGAGCGCGGTGCTCGGCGAGATGTCGGCCGAGGTGTATTCGATCGAGATCCTGCCGGACCTCGCGCAAGCGGCGGCCGACAAGCTGAAGCAGCTCGGCTACCGGAACGTGGAGGTCCGCGCCGGCGACGGCTACCGGGGATGGCCCGAGCATGCTCCCTTCGACGGCATCATCGTGACGGCGGCGCCCGAGCGAATCCCGCAGCCCCTCGTGGATCAGCTCGCCGTCGGCGGACGGATGGTCATCCCGGTCGGTGGCTTCTTCCAGGAGCTGAAGGTCTTCACGAAGGAACGGGACGGCCGGATCACCGAGAAGGACGTCATCCCCGTCCGCTTCGTGCCGATGACGGGCGAGATCGAGAAGGAGAAGACGCCGGAGACTCCCTGAGAGTCATCCAGCGCCTCATCCCTCGCTGCGCTCGGGATGACGGGCGGGGGATTTTTACTGTCCCGCCCCCGGCACCACGCCCTCGGCGAGCACGATCTCGACGCGGCGGTTCTTCGCGCGGCCCTCGGGCGTCGCGTTGTCGGCGACGGGGAAGCGCGGCCCGTAGCCGGCCGCCGTCAGGCGGCTCCCCGCGACCCCCTGCCTCTCGAGGAAGGCGCGCACGGATTCCGCCCGATCGCGCGACAGGCGCTGGTTGAGCTCGTCCGAGCCCGTCGAGTCCGTGTAGCCCTCGATCCGCAGGTTGATCTTCGGGAAGAGCTGCACGATGCCGGCGAGCTTCGCGAGAGCGACCTGCGTGTTCTGCTTGAGGGTCGCCTTGTTGATGTCGAACAGGATGTCCGGCAGGTTCACGACGACGCCGCGGGCGGTCTTGGTGATCTGCGCGACCGACGAGAGGGCATTGTCGAGCTGGGCCGCCAGATCGTCGCGCTCCTTCGTCAGCTGTTCGTTCTGCTGCTGGAGCTGGGCGTTCTTGCGCTCGAGAGCGGCGGCTTCGGCGGCGACCTCCGCGGACCGGCGGTCCGACTCGGCCTGGGCCGCGCTGGCCCGGGTCGCGAGCGCCTCGGCGCGCTGGCGGGCGTCGTCCGCGTCGCGGCGGGCCGCCTCGGCGGCGCCGGCCGAGAGGCTCGCGTCGGCGGCGCGCTGCTGCGCGGCGGCCGCCTCCTGCTGCGCCGCCGCGGCCTGCTGCTGCAGGGTCGTCACCTGCTGCTGCGCGGCGGCGGCCTGCTGCCGCGACTGCTCGAGCTGCTGCTGGGCGGCGTAGGCGTCCTCGCGGGCCCTCAACGCCGCCTCGCGGGCGGCGAGGGCCTGCTGCTGCGACTCGGCCGCCTGCGCCTGCGCCGCGGTGCGCTGCTCCTCGAGGGCGCGGCGCTCGGCGGCCTGGCGCGAGGCCTCGGCCGCCGCGGCCTCGGCCGCGAGGTTGCGCTGCGTGTCGCGAATCGCGGTCGACGACAGCGAGAGGCTGCGCCGCGCGTAGTCGACGCCGACGCTCGTGTTGCCGGCCTGGAAGGAGTTCGCGGCCTGGGCGAGGGCGGTCTGCGCCTGGCTCAGCGTGTCCGCGGCGTACCGCTCCGCGCCCATCGCGCGGGCCTGGTCGAGCACGTGCTGCGCCTGGACGAGCTCGATCGGATCCGCGCCCGAATACTTCATGGCGCCGATCTGAGGGTTCCCGACGCGGGTCACCGGGGCGAGGCTCGTCACGGTCACCGGCGTGCTCCGGGCCTTGTTCGGCTTCGGCGGCGCGGACGCGAAGCAGACGAGGTCCGAAGGGTGGAGCACGAGGCTGTACGGCTCGGCGGTGATGAGGATGCCGAACTCCTTCTGTCCGGTCCGATAACGCATGTCCGCCTTGTTGTTCGGCTTGACGATCAGCTCACCCAGGTTCTCGGCCTGACCGTCCCGCGAGATGGCCCAAACGACATAGGAGGTGACGTCGCCGCCGAACAGGATCGCCGGCGGCAGCTTCTTGGCCTCCACCTCGACGTCCGCCTGCCCGTCCTTGATCTTGACGTCGGCCTCGGCCTCGGCGGGCGACACGCGGCTGGTGGCCGCGAGCGGGACGTCGATGCCCGAGCGGTCGGGGAACTGGACGACGGCGACGGGCACGTCGGCGGCGAGGACGAAAGCCGCGGGGATCGCGGCGGCGGCCAAGAGAACTCGGGCAACGGTGCGAATCATGGATTTCTCCTTCGTTCGGGCCGCCCGAGAGGGGCGCCGCATGGGCGGGGATACCATACGCAGGCGAACTGATTCAAACCTCGTGCCGGGTTCCGGCGTCACCGGGATAGACTCGCGTCATGCGGGTGCTTCCGTCGGTCCCTCGGCGGCTGCTCTGCGCCGTCGTGTCCGCCGGGATCCTGTGCGCTCACCGCCGACGGTTGTTCCTACCTCCAGTGGCGGCGCGAGAAGGCCGCCCAGCGCGCGGAGCTCGAGAAGGGCCCGGGCAACCTCGTGCTGGAGAAGGACTATGCCCCGCAGGATTGCTTCGGCCTGGTCGGCCGCGTGGAGGTGCCCAAGGACCAGAGGCTGCCGCTCCTCGTGGCCGCGTTCGATCATGCGAACCCGGGCGCGGGGCCGGTCGGATCGCGGGAGATCGTGCCCGAGACCGGTTACTACGGTCTGCTGCTGCCGGCCGCGAGCTACGACCTGATCTTCTTCGCCGACGTAAACCGCGACGGCTTCTACGAGTCGAACGAGGTCGTCGGCCGGACGCCTCCGGACGCCCCCGTCCCGGTCGGCGCCAAGGAGACCACGGACGGCATGGTCGTGCCGGCGCCGAACGTATCGCTCGACTACGGGCGGCCATCCTCGATCGACGTCGTCGTGCGCGTCAAGATGGTCCCGCAGCCCTTCGTCGTCGAGTCGGTGGACGATCCCATCTTTGCCCCGGAGATGGGCGAGGTGGGCGTGTATTACCCCAACCGGTTCCTGGCGAAGACGCAGAGCTGGTTCTTCTCGCTCGGCGTGCCGAATTTCTCGAAGGCCCATCTCGTGCTCGTGCACGGCATCGACGGCACGCCGCGCGACTTCCGGACACTGATCGAGAACATCGACCGGTCGCGCTACCAGATCTGGCTCTTCTACTATCCGTCCGGTCTGCGGCTCGACCAGCTCGGCCTCGCGCTCGCGCAGAGCGTGCAGCGCCTCGCGGGATTCGAGGCGGCCAGGAACCCGCGCGTCGCGATCGTGGCGCACAGCATGGGCGGCCTCGTGGGCCGTCGCGCCGTCAACGAGCTCTGCAAGGGCGGCAAGCCCCCCTACCTGCGCGTGTACGCGTCGTTCGACACACCCTACGGCGGCGTCGAGTCGGCGGCCGGGGCCGTCAAGCGGGGCACAGAGCTCGTGCCCTCCTGGATCGACGTGGCCGCGGGCAGTCCCTTTCTGACCCGGCTCTACCAGACCCCGATCCCGAAGGATCTGCCGTTCCACGTCTTCTTCGGCTGGGGCGAGGCTGGAAGCAACGGCCCCAGTCCGGCGGGAGACGGCACGATCTCGCTGCCGAGCCAGCTCGACCCGCGCGTCCAGCTCGCGGCGACGCGGATGATGGGGTACGGCGATACGCACGTCGGGATCCTGTCCGACAGGAAGGCGCTCGAGGAGCTGAACCGCGTTCTGGACTCGACGACCGGAGCGGGAACCGGGAAGACCGTGACGCCGTGAGGCGCCCCGCGGCCTTTTCCCAGGTCTGGTGGCAGGAGTGGGGCCTGTCCGCCATGCTCGTGTTCCTGGTGCTGGCGCTCTTCGTCGCGCTGCCCCTCGAGGCGCTCGGTGTCGTGAGCGCGACGGTCGTCGGCGTCGCCATGACGTTCCTCTTCGTGGCCGGAGTCGTGGCCATGGCCGGGCGGGGGTGGATCACCGGGGTCGTGGCGGTGGCCGCTCTCGCGTCGCTCGTGGTGCGGTGGCTCTCCCTGACCCTTCCCGAGGCGGGACTCGAGGTTCTGGACGTCGTCCTCGCGATGATCGCCCTCGCTCTCCTGACCGCCTTCATGCTGCGCCACGTGTTTCGCGAGGGCTCGATCACGGCGGATCGGATCCGGGGCGCCATCGCCGTCTATCTCCTGATCGGAGTTCTCTGGTGCCTGGCCTACCAGCTGCTCGACTATCTTTCGCCCGGGTCCTTTCACTTTCCCGAGACGACTCGCCCGATGCTCGGGCGCCTCAGCCACCGGCTCGCTTATTTCAGTTTCGTCACGCTCACGACCGTGGGCTACGGCGACATCACCCCGGTTCATCCGGTCGCACGGTCGCTCGCCTCCGCCGAGGCCCTCGTGGGACAGCTCTACCCGGCGATCCTGATCGCCCGCCTCGTGTCGCTGCAGATCTCGACACGACCTGCCGGAGCGCCGAAGTGAGGCGCGCGGCATGAGCGGCTCCGCGACGCTTGTCGAAGTCGACCGCCAACCCGACGCGCGGGCCCTGCTGAGGCTCGCCGGCGCTCTCGACGTTTCGTCGACGGCCCAGGTGCGCCGCGAGGTCGAGGAGAAGCTCGCCGAGGCCGGCGTGTCCGCCCTCGAGGTGGACGGCAGCGGCATCGAGCGGGGCGACATGTCGGGGATGTCGCTTCTCTACGAGCTCGCCGAGGGGCGCGTGGTTCCCGGCGTTCGGGCCACGATCCGGGGGCTCCGGCCCGAGTTCCAGACGCTGCTGTCGGCGTTTCCCTCGGCCGAGGCTTTCGCGAGCGTCGAGGCGCCGCCGCCCCGACGGGGCTTTCTCGAGCAGGTCGGCGCGGCGACCGCTTCCGTCTTTGCCGACCTGAGGGAGCAGCTCGCGTTCCTCGGCGGGGTCGTGCTCGGCTACCTCGCCGTCCTCCGCCACCCGCGCGCGATGCGCTGGCGCGAGGTCGGCGTCGTCTTCGAGAAGGCCGGCGTCAACGCGCTGCCGATCGTCTCGCTCATCAGCTTCCTGATGGGCCTCGTCATCGCGTTCGAGGCGGCGCAGCCCCTCGAGATGTTCGGCGCGCAGATCTTCATCGCGAACATGATCGGACTCGTGATGGTCCGCGAGTTCTCGCCCATCTTCACGGCGATCATCTTCGCGGGGCGGTCGGGCTCCGCCTTCGCGGCCGAGATCGGCACGATGAAGGTCAACGAGGAGCTGAACGCGCTCGAGACGATGGGCCTCGACCCGCTGCGGTTCCTCGTCATCCAGCGCGTGTTCGCCGGCACGATGCTGATGCCGGTGCTCGCGGCGTACTCGATGGTCTGGGGCGTTCTCGGCGGCATCGTCGTCATGATGACGATGGGATTTCCCTTCGCGCAGATCTGGACGCAGCTCGTCGGCGCGCTCGGCGTCTGGGACGTGATCGTCGGGATCTCGAAGTCCTTCGTCTTCGGGGCGATCATCGCGGGGCTCGGCTGCCTGCGCGGCATGCAGACGAAGGAGGGACCGAACGCCGTCGGCGACTCGACGACGCGCGCGGTCGTCGCCGGCATCCTGATGATCATCCTCGTCGACGCCGTCTACAGCGTCCTGACCTACGTGCTGCACGTATGAGCGCCGCACCGGTCGTGATCTCCGTGCAGGGCGTCACCATCGCCTACGGCGACCTCGTCGTGCAGAGGGACGTGTCCTTCGACGTCCGTCGCGGCGAGGTGTTCGTGATCCTCGGCGGATCGGGCTGCGGCAAGAGCTCGCTGTTGAAGACCATGATCGGGCTCAACCGGCCGGCCGCGGGACGGGTCCTCTACGACGGCGAGGACATCGTCACGGCCGACGGGGACGACCGGCTGCGGCTCCTCCGCAAGTTCGGCGTGATGTACCAGAGCGGCGCGCTCTTCGGATCGATGACGGTGCTCGAGAACGTCCGCCTGCCGCTCGACGAGTTCACGGACCTCGGCCGAACCGAGAAGGATCTGGTCGCGGCGGCGAAGCTGAACCAGGTGGGCCTGCTCGACGCCGCCGCCCGGAAGCCGTCCGCCCTCTCGGGGGGCATGCAGAAGCGGGCGGGCATCGCGCGCGCGATGGCGCTCGACCCGGGCATCCTCTTCCTCGACGAGCCGTCGGCCGGCCTCGACCCGATCACGTCGGCGGGTCTCGATCGGACGATCCGCGAGCTGTCGAAGGGCCTCGGCATCACGTTCGTCGTCGTGACGCACGAGCTCCAGAGCATCTACGCGATCGCGGACCGCTGCGTGATGCTCGACGCCCGGACGAAGACCATGATCGCCGAGGGCCGCCCGGCGGACCTGCGCGACCATGCCGAGGACCCGTACGTGCGTCAGTTCTTTCTCCGCCAGGCCGACCCGGCCGCGGCGGTCTCACAGGAGAGTCAGAGCCCATGAGCGAGAAGGCCAGCGCGCTGCGGATCGGCATCTTCGTCACGATCGGAGTCGCGATCGTGCTCGCCGCCCTGTTCCTGTTCGGCATCCGGAGCGCCTTCCAGCCCACGCATGAGTTCGAGACGTACACGACCGGCGAAGTCGAGGGGCTCGCCGTCGGCTCGGTGGTGACGCTGCGCGGCGTGGAGGTCGGCAAGGTCGTCGAGGTCGGCTTCAGCTGGAACCTGTACGAGGCGAAGCCGCCCGCCTGCGTCGTCGTCCGCTGCGCGGTCAAGCAGGACATCACCCCGAGGTCCTGGGGGACGGACTGGAAGCAGGACGTCCGGAAGGTCGTGGACCAGGGCCTCCGCGCGGTGGTGCAGACGAACGGCATCACCGGCTCGAGCATCATCGCGCTCCAGACGCTCGACCCGAAGCTGTACCCGCCCCTCAAGGTCCCGTGGACGCCGGAGTACCTCTACGTCCCATCGGCGCCGAGCCAGCTCGGACGGCTGCTCGCCTCCGTCGACCGGACGCTGGGCAACCTCGAGAAGCTCGACGTCGGCGCGATCTCGCGGAGCCTGACGCGCGTGCTCGACACGGCCGACACCACGCTCCAGGGACTGAACCGGCTCGACCTCGGCGGTCTCTCGCACAGCGCCAGCAACACCCTGCAGGACGCGGGCGCCGCGATCCGCGAGATCAAGGGACTCGCGCAGGACGCGCGCACGGACCTGAAGGCGATGAAGCTGGAGGCCGTCGGCAGCGACGCCGACCGGCTGCTCGACAATCTCGACGCGAAGCTGTCGATCCTGATCGACAAGCTCTCCGGCGTGGACGTGCGTTCCCTGAACGAGACGCTCGCCGGCACGCGCGACGCGGCGCGCAGCCTCAACCAGGCGCTCGACGAGCTGAAGCGCTATCCGTCCGGGTTCCTGTTCGGCGGCGCGCCGCCGCTCGCGCCCGCGCTCGAGGAGAAGAAGAAGTGAAGACACCAGACGCCTTTTGCCGCTGCGCCGCCCGAACCCTCGTCGTCCTCGCCGCGTCCCTTCTCACCGGCGCGTGTGCCTCGAAGCTGCCACGGTCGCCGCAGACGTTCACGCTCGACCCGCCGCCGCCTCGGGCCGCGCCCCCGGCCGGGGCGACGCGCGTTCTCGCGCTCCGGCCCGCGGATGTCGCACCGGCATACTCGGGCGCCGAGTTCGTGTACCGCGTGGGACCCCACGCGATCGAGCGGGATCCCTATGCCAGTTTCGCGGCGCCTCCGGCGTGGCTGCTGACGTCGGCCGTGCGCGGTTACCTGCGCGATGCGGACGACGTGCGCGACGTCGTCGAGCCCGGCGAGGGCGTTCCCGTGGACGCGGAGATCGAGCCGGCGCTGATCGAGATCGCGGGCGACTTCACGGGCGCCGCTCCCGAGGCCGTGATCGTCGTTCACTTTCGGGTGCTCGCTCCCGCCCCGGCGTCGGCGGCCGGGCGGGAGATCCTGCTGAAGACGTACACGGGAAAGCGGCCGATCTCCGAGCACACGGCGGCGTCCGTCGTCGCGGCCTGGAACCAGGCGCTCGCGGAGATCATGGCGCAGTTCCTCGCGGACCTGAAGGCCGCGCTGCCGCCGGCCCGGCCGCCGCGCGTCGGCTAAGATCCCGCCACGATGCCGGCTCCCGAGAGAGGCGGGCGCACCGCCCGATGGACGAGAACGGCCCTCCTTCTGGCGCTCCTCGGGGGCGCGGCGGCGGCCGCTCCCGCACCGGCCCAGATTCCGGCGCTGCCGTCGCCGACCCCCTCTCCCGCCGAGGAGGCGACCTCCGATCCGTACGGGCGCGAGACGCCGTACGGCTGCTTCTTCGGGTTCCTCCACGCGGTCGACCGCGGCAGCTACGCCCAGGCCGCCGAGTATCTGCAGTTGCCCGCCTCGATGCACGCCCAGCGGGAGACCATCGCGCGCGAGCTCCAGGCGGTGCTCGACCACCGCTTCCTCTCGGCGAATCTCGAGCGGGTCAGCCAGAGCTCCCGCGGCTCTCTCGACGACGGCCTCCCGCCCGACGTCGAGAAGGTCGGGGAGATCCTCGGCGGCAACGGCCGTTTCGACGTCCTCCTCGTCCGGGTCGAGAAGCCCGGCGCGGCGCCGCTGTGGCTCTTCTCCTGGGAGACCATCCGCGAGGCGCGGCGCCTGTACGGGGAGCTCCCGCTTCCCGAGATCGAGAGCCGGTTGCCGGAGTTCCTCGTGCGCACGCACCTGGGCCCCCTCGCGCTCTGGCAGGTGGTGGCCTTCGTCCTCCTGCTTCCCGTGCTCTACGGCGTCTCCTGGGTGCTGCTCGCCGGCATCTTCGCCGCGGTCGGTCTGATCCGACGGCGCAAGGTCGCGAAGGAGTGGGCCGCCTCCGCGCGGAACCCGGGGACGCTGCTCCTGACCCTGCTGCTCCACCGCGTCGCCGTCTTCTGGGTCGGGATGCCGATCCTCTACCGGATCTACTACAACCGGCTTCTCTACATCCTGCTGCTCCTCGCGTTTCCTATGGCTCCTGCTGCGCCTCGTCGACGTCGTCGACCGGCACTTCCTCCGCCGGGTGATGCCCGGCGGGCGGACGGGCCGCGCGTCGATCTCGCTCGGCCGGCGCGCGCTGCGGGGAGCGGCCTTCCTGCTGGTCGTGATCCTCGCCCTGCCGGCCTTCGGGGTGAACGTCACCGCGACGCTCGCCGGACTCGGCATCGGCGGCCTCGTGCTCGCGTTCGCCGCGCAGAAGAGCCTCGAGAACGTCTTCGCCGGCCTCGCGATGCTCTCGGACAAGCCGCTGACCGTCGGCGACACCTGCCGGATCGGCGGCCAGCTCGGCGAGGTCGAGGACATCACGCTGTGGGCCACGCGGCTCCGCACGAACGAGCGGACGATCGTCAGCATCCCGAACGGCGCGGTCATGGCGGGCCAGATCGAGAATCTGACGCGGCGGGACAAGTTTTGGTTTCACCCGACGGTCGGCCTCGACTACGGCACCACGCCCGCGCAGATGCAGAAGGTCCTGGAGGCGATCCGCGGCCTGATGGTCGCCGACCCGCGCATCGAGACCGACGGCTCGCGCGCCCGCTTCGCGCGCCTCGGCGCGTCCTCGCTCGACATCGACGTGTTCGCCTACGTCCGGGCCGAGTCCTACGCCGATTTCCTGGGGGTGCAGGAGGAGCTGCTCCTGCGCCTTCTCGGCATCGTCGAACAGGCGGGGACCTCCGTGGCCTTCCCGACGCAGACGGTGCACGTGCGCTCGGCGGAGGCGCCCGCGCCGCCGGAGACTCCCGCCTCGCCGCCGCCGAAAGGTCCGTTCCCCGCTTGAGGTCCGCGCTGCGCGTTCTCGCCGGAGCGCTCGCGGGAGCGCTGGCCGCGGGCGGCCTCTGCGCGGAGGCCTCCTTCGGCTTCCTGCCGGCCGCCGCGGAGGGAACGGGGTTTTCCGAGTCGTTCGCCGCCGCGATGGCCCCCGCCCTGCCGTCGGCGCAGACGATCGAGCTCGATGCTCTCGCGCTCACGGCGCTTCCCGACGCCTCGGCCCCGCCCGTCGTGAAGAAGCCGAAGTACGCGATTATCGCCGGCCTCTCGCTGCTCGCCATCGGCGGCTCGTACTACAACGCCCGCAGCGACGGTCCGCAGTACCCCTTCCACTTCACCCGGGAGGGCTGGTTCGGCCAGAACACGTACGCGGGCGGCGGCGACAAGGCGTCGCACTTCGTCTCCTACTACATCGTCGGGAAGCTGATGTCGGGCGTGTACCAGGAATTCGGCATGAAGAAGGACCCCGCCGTGCTCCTCGGCGCCGGGGTGTCGGCCCTCGCCGGCCTCGCGACCGAGATCGGCGACGGCGGGAACAAGTACGGGTTCTCGTGGGAAGACATCACGATGGACTGGCTCGGGGCGGCGACGTCGATCGCGATCTCGCACTACGGCCTCGACGACCTGATCGGGTTCCGCGCGGGTCGCGTGCCCTCGCCGACGGCGCCATGCTGTCCCTACGGAGGCACGGGCAAGGACTACTCGGAGGAGATCTACACCGGCGACCTGAAGATCGCGGGTCTCGCGGACCGGGCGCGATTCTCCGCCGGCCCCGGGCGGTTCTTCCTGTTCTCGATTTCGTACTCGGCGAAGGGATATCCCTACGCGAACCCGGAGGTCCGCGAGCGGCAGATCGGGTTCGAGGCCGGCCTGAACTTCCAGGAGATCCTGAAAGCGCTCCGCGTGCCGCCGGACAAGTGGTGGAGCAAGATCCTCTACTTCGCCTTCGACGTGCTCCGCTTCCCCTACACGCAGGTCGGCATGTACTACGACCTGAACAACGGCCACTGGTATGGCCCGGGAATCGGCGACCAGTGGCCGGGGTACGGCACGACTTCGAGTACCCGGATCCGGAGGCGTTGAGGGTTTTCGGTTCGGCGGGTCGAGCCGGCCGCGTGGCGACCAAAGGGATCCCTCCTCGCTTCGCTCCTCGGGATGACAGAAGGGCGTGGCTGTCGTCGCCGACGCTCTTTCCATGTCATCCCGAGCGTAGCGAGGGATCCCTCTCCTCGCCCGCTCGCCTGCGAAGGCGACCCGGCTCTCCGGGTTCTTACCCGATCTCGTCCAGCAGCTTCGCCACGAGTCCCGTCCACCCCGTCTGATGACTCGCCCCGAGGCCGAGCCCCGTTTCGCCGTGGAAGTACTCGTGGAACAGGACGAGGCCCTTCCAGTGCGGGTCCGTGCGGAAGATCTCGCGGCCGCCGAAGACCGGGCGGCGCCCCGACGCGTCGGGCTCGAAGATGCTCGAGAGACGCCGGGCGAGCTCGTGCGCGACCTGGTGGAGCGTCATGCGGTTTCCCGATCCGGTCGGGCACTCGACCGTGAACGAGTCGCCGAAGAAGAGGTGGTATCGCTTCAGCGACTCGAGGATCAGGTAGTTCAGCGGGAACCAGACCGGCCCGCGCCAGTTGGAGTTGCCGCCGAAGAGCTTCGTGCGCGACTCGCCGGGCTCGTAGTCGAGGCGGAATTCCCGTCCGCCCGCCGCGAGCTGGTACGGATGATCGCGATGGTACTGCGACACCGATCGGATGCCGTACGGCGAGAGGAACTCCGTCTCGTCGAGCATGTAGCCGAGGATCCGCGTCAGCTGCTCCGGCCGCACGACCGACATGAGGAGGCGCTCGTGCTTGCCCCGCGCCGCCGCCGCCGTGCAGGACTGCGTCAGATCCGGCCGGTACTGGAAGAACCATTGCATCCGCCGCTTGAAGCTCGGAAACCGGTCGACGAGCTCCGAGTCGCCGGTGACGACGGCGGTCAGCGGCAGCAGTCCGACGGCCGACCGCACGCGAATGGGAATCTGGCGTCCGTCCTCGTGATGGATCTCGTCGTAGAAGAACCCGTCCTGCTCGTCCCAGAGCCCGCTGCCGGGCAGGTCCGGACGCTGGACCGCGTAGGCGATGTAGACGAAGTGCTCCCAGAACTTGCTCGCGACGTCCTCGTACACGGGGTCCTTGCTCGCGAGCTCGAGCGCCATGCCGAGGAGATTCAGGCAGTACATCGCCATCCAGCTCGTGCCGTCGGCCTGCGAGAGCACCCAGCCGTGGGGGAGCGTCATGTTGCGGTCGAAGATGCCGATGTTGTCGAGCCCGAGGAATCCGCCCTGGAAGATGTTGTTGCCGAGCGCGTCCTTCCGGTTCACCCACCAGTCGAAGTTCAGGAGCAGCTTGTGGAAGACGCGTTCCAGGAACGCGTAGTCGGCGTTCCCCGTCTTCGCCCGCTCGATCTGGAACACCCGCAGCGCCGCCCACGCGTGCACCGGAGGGTTCACGTCGCCGAAGTTCCACTCGTACGCGGGAATCTGGCCGTTCGGGTGCATGTACCACTCGCGCAGCATCAGCACGAGCTGGTCCTTGGCGTACTGCGCGTCGATGAGCGAGAACACGACGCAATGAAACCCGAGGTCCCAGGCCGCGTACCACGGGAACTCCCAGGTGTCCGGCATCGACAGCACGTCGGCGTTGAACACGTGGCGCCAGTCGCCATTGCGGCCCTTCAGGCGCGACGCCGGAGGCTTCGGCTGGAGCGGGTCCCCGTCGAGCCACCGCCGCACGTCGTACTTGTAGAACTGCTTCGACCAGATCATCCCGGCGAACGCCTGGCGGGCGACGCTCTTCTGCTCCGGCGACAGGCGCTCCGCGACGACCGCGCCGTAGAATTCGTCGGCCTCGGCCTTCCGGACGGCGAGGGTCTCCGTGAACGCGTCGCCGAAGGGATCGCCCGCGTCCCAGGACTCGTCGGTCAGACGGAGGCGCCGCCGGGCGCTTCCGCCCGCGGGGACCTCGAGGCGGAAACGCGCGGCCGCCTTCGTCCCGCGCCGCTCCGGATTGACCGCGGACGCGTCACGCTCGATCAAGTACCGGTGGAAGGCGTCCTTCACGTACGGTGACGGGTTCGCCGACCCGAACAGCCGCGCGGCGTTCGTCTCGTTCTCGGTGAAGAGGAGCTCGGCGCCCGCCTCGACGTGCAGGTACCGCCGCCCGACGTAAGTTTCGTCGAGAACGATGGCGCTCCGACCGTCGGGTCGCTCCGCGGCCGAAGCCGCGGGGCGAGGCCGATTCGGCTTCCACGACCAGGTGTTGCGGAACCAGACGGAGGGAAGCAGCTCGAGCGTCGCCGCCTCGGGGCCGCGGTTGAACACCGTGATCTCGATGACGACGTCCTCGGGCGAGGCTTTCGCGTATTCCACGAACACGTCGAAGTAGCGCCCGCCGTCGAAGATCCCGGTGTCGAGGAGCTCGTACTCCGGGTCGTCCATCGTCCGCCGCCGGTTCTCCTCCACGAGGTGGACGTACGGATACTCGGCCTGGGGATACTTGTAGAGGTACTTCAGGTAGGAGTGCGTGGGTGTCGCGTCGAGATAGAACCAGTACTCCTTGACGTCCTCGCCGTGGTTGCCCTCGTCATTCGTCAGACCGAACGGGCCGTTCCTTCAGAATCGGGTCGCGGCCGTTCCACAGCGCGAGGGCGAAGCAGAGGAGCTGATGCCGATCGGAGATGCCGCCGAGCCCGTCCTCGTTCCAGCGGTACGCGCGCGAGCGGGCGTGATCGTGGGGGAAGTAGTCCCAGGCCGAGCCGTCCGGGCTGTAGTCCTCGCGCACCGTTCCCCACGCTCGCTCGGAGAGGTACGGTCCCCAGCGGTTCCAGTGCTCCTCAGCGGCGGTCGTTGGCCGCGAGGCGGCGCCCCTCGGCCGTGTCGGCGGGCTTCGGCCTCACCGATCCGCGGCCGGGTTGCTCCAGCCCTCCAGGCCCGTCGTCAGCCGGTCGGCCTCGGGGGGACCCCAGGTTCCGGGCGCGTACGGATGGACGGGAGTGGCGTCGCCGAGGACCTTGTCGACGACGGCCCAGGCGGACTCGACCGCGTCCTCGCGGACGAAGAGCGTCGGATCGCTGCGCATCGCGTCGGTCAGGAGGCGTTCGTAGGCGCTGACCTCGTCGCGGCCGGCGTCCTGGACGGCCATCAGCTCGGTCGGCATCGACTCGATCGCGGTGCCGGGCTTCTTCACGCGGGCGCCGATCCCGATCGAGATCGACGGCCCGAGACGGAAGCGGAAGTAGTTGCTCTCCTCGGCGGACAGGCGGGACAGCGGCGGCTTCTTCAGGTCCACGATCACCTCGGTTACCGTCACCGGCAGGCGCTTGCCCGCGCGGATGAAGAACGGCACGCCCGCCCAGCGCCAGGAGTCGATCTCGAGGTGCACGGCCGCGTAGGTCTCGACGGTCGAGTCGGGCCTGACCCCGGGCTCCTTCCGGTAACCCTCGAACTGCCCGCGGACGACGTCCTTCGGCTCGAGCGGCCGGATCGCCCGGAAGATCTTGACCTGCTCGTCGCGAATGCGGTCGGCCTCCACCGAGATCGGCGGCTCCATCGCGAGGTAGCCGACGACCTGGAGGAGGTGGTTCTCGATGACGTCCCGGATCGCGCCGGTCTCGTCGTAGAACTTGCCGCGGCCCTGGATGCCGAAGTCTTCGGCCATCGTGATCTGGACGCAGTCCACGTAATTCCGGTTCCAGATCGGCTCGAGAAACGTGTTGGCGAACCGGAAGAAGAGGAGGTTCTCGACCGCCTCCTTGCCGAGGTAGTGGTCGATGCGGAAGACGGACGGCTCGGGGAACACCGAGTGGAGCGTTTCGTTGAGTTTCCGCGCGCTCGCGAGATCGTGGCCGAACGGCTTCTCGATGACGACGCGCGCGCCGTCCGCGCAGCCGGACTTGCCGAGCTGCTCGACGACGGCGCCGAAGAGGCTCGGCGGGATCGCCAGGTAGTGGGTCGGATGCTTCGCCGCCCCGAGGGCCTGGCGGAGCTTCTGGAACGTCGCCGGGTCCGCATAATCGCCGTCGATGTAGCGCAGGAGCGCGGACAGCTTCCCGAACGCCTCCTCGTCGACGCCGCCGCCGTTCTCCTTCAGGCTCGCCCGCGCGCGCTCGCGCAGCTGGTCGATCCCCCAGCCGGACTTGGCGACCCCGACGACCGGGACCTTCAGGAAGCCGCGCTTCGCCATGCTCTGGAGCGCGGGGAAGATCTTCTTGTACGCGAGGTCTCCGGTGGCGCCGAAGAAGACGAGCGCGTCGGAGATCTCAGCGGACTCCATAGCAGTTCTCCTTGCCCCGCCAGAGCACGACGCCCCCGAGGAGCCCCTCGACGTTGGAGATGACCTGGACGCGGGGCGGCAGCTCGAATCCGATCTTCGACGCGTTGCCGCCGCCGATGTAGAGGCGGTCGTAATTGAAGAGGGCCGCGAGGGACGCGATCGCCTTCTCGACACGCCGGTTCCACTTCTTCCGCCCGGCTTTCTTCAGCGCCTTCTTGCCGAGCTCCTCCTCGTACGTCCTCTTCCCCCAGCCGGCGTGGTGAGCGAGCTGGACGTTCGGCACGAGCCTTCCGTCGACGAAGAGGGACGAGCCGAAGCCCGTCCCGAGCGTGATCACCAGCTCGACGCCGCGGCCGCGCACGGCCCCGAGCCCCTGCACGTCCGCGTCGTTGGCGGCCCGCACCGGCGCGCCGATCTCGCGCGTCAGCAGCCGGTCCACGTCGACGCCGATCCAGGTGGGGTGGAGGTTGAACGCCGTCTCGACGACGCCCTTTCGCACCACGCCGGGAAATCCGACCGACACGCGATCGAAGTGACCCTGCGTCCTGGCCAGGGCCAGGATCGCCTTCACGATCGCCCGCGGCGTCGCGGGGCGCGGGGTGTCCACGCGCGCGCGCTCGCCGAGCGGCTTGCCCGCCTCGCCGACGATCAGCGTCTTGACGCCGGTGCCGCCGATGTCGACGCAGAGAGTGCGCGAGGGCATGCCTCTCAGTGCCCGTCCTTCTTCTCGACGTGCCCGCCGAACTCGAACCGCATGGCCGACATGAGCCGGTTCGCGAAATCGGCCTGGCCGCGCGAGGCGAAACGCTCGAAGAGGGCGGACGTGAGCACCTCGGCGGGGACGCCCTCGTCGATCGCGGCGAGGATCGTCCAGCGGCCCTCGCCCGAATCGGAGACGCGTCCGGCGAAGTTCTCGAGGCCGGGGGACTTGAGCAGCGCGATCGCGGTCAGGTCGAGGAGCCACGACGCGATGACGCTCCCGCGGCGCCAGACCTCGGCGACGTCGGGAAGCGGAATGTCGTACTGGTAGTGCTCGGGGTGGCGAAGCGGCGTCGTCTCGGCGTCGACCGTCCGCGCCGTCTTGCCGGCGTTGGCGTGCTTCAGGACGTTCAGGCCCTCCGCATAGGCCGCCATGATCCCGTACTCGATCCCGTTGTGGACCATCTTGACGAAGTGCCCGGCGCCCGACGGCCCGCAGTGGAGGTAGCCCTCCTCGGCGGTGCCGGCCGTCTTCTCGCGGCCCGGCGTCCGCGGCACGTCGCCGCGTCCGGGCGCCAGCGTCCGGAAGACCGGATCGAGCCGCTCGACCGCCTCGCGGTCGCCGCCGATCATCATGCAGTAGCCGCGCTCGAGCCCCCACACGCCGCCGCTCGTGCCCACGTCGACGTAATGGATCCCGTTCGCGCGGAGCTCGGTCTGCCGGCGAATGTCGTCGATGTAGTAGGAGTTGCCGCCGTCGACGATCGTGTCCTCGCGGGACAGCTTCGGCGCGAGCTCGGCGACCGTGCCGTCCACGGCCGCGGCCGGCACCATCAGCCACACCGAACGGGGCGGCGAGAGCTTCGCGGCGAATTCGTCGAGGGAGGTCGCGCCGGCGGCGCCCTCGGCCGCGAGGGCCCTGACGGTCTCGGCGCTCCGGTCGTACACCACGCACTGGTGGCCGTTCTTCATGAGGCGGCGGACCATGTTCGCGCCCATGCGACCGAGTCCGATCATTCCGAGCTGCATGGCACCTCCGGAGACGGTTTCGGAGCATATCGCGGGGCCGGCAAGATCCGCGACGCGCTCCACGGGCCTCGGCCGACGCGGGATAGGATCGGTGAAACACGGAGGCGACATGCGGCTCGGAGCCCGAACAATGCGCCCGCTCTGCGCGGCGCTCGTCTCAATCGCCGCCGCGTGCGCGTCCGCGCCCGCGACGAAGGTCGGCTGGGACCAGAACGTGATGTTTTCGAACTACCACACGTGGGCGTGGAGGCCCGACGGATCGATCAACGATCCGACGTGGGCGCGGCGCTGCCAGGACGTTTTGTCGGACCAGCTCCAGACCGATGGGTTGACGCAGGTCGCGCTCGATGGGAACCCGGACCTCTGGGCCGTCATGCACGTGCGCCTCTCGGCGGAGGCCGTCGTCACGCCGTTCGACCCGAACTGGGGCTACGCGTGGGGAGCGTGGGCGCCCGTGGAGGACTACGAGACGGAGATCCCGATCGGGACGATCATCGTCGACCTGGTCGACGTGAAGCTGAAGCAGATCGTCTGGCGCGGACGCGCGAAGGACGCGATCGATCCCGGCAAGTCCAACGAGGGGCGCGAGGAGAAGCTTCGAACGGTCCTCGCGCAGCTCTTCGCGGGCTACCCGCCGGCGACCAGGTCGGCCGCGGGTCCACGCTGATGCGTTCCCCTCTTGGGGCGGTCCTCGTGGCCGCCCGGAGCGGCGGGCGGGGACGAGCCCCGCCCGTACGAGCGATCGGTTGCCTCTGATCAGCCCCCTCGCGGGAAAGCCCGCGCCTTCGTCGATCCTCGTCGACGTCCCGAAGCTCGTCACGGCGTACTACACGGGTCGTCCCGACCCCGCGATCCCCGCCCAGCGGGTCTCGTTCGGCACCTCGGGGCATCGCGGATCCTCCTTCGACGACGCGTTCAACGAGGCGCACATCCTCGCGATGACCGAGGCGATCTGCCGCCACCGGCGCGAACAGGGAATCGCGGGGCCCCTCTTCCTCGGCATCGACACCCATGCCCTGTCCGCGCCGGCGTTCGCGACGGCCCTCGAGGTGCTCGCGGCGCACGAGGTCGAGGTCCGCGTGGACGCCGACGGGGGCTACACGCCGACGCCCGTCGTGTCCCACGCGATCCTCACGCACAACCGGGACCGGCGGGACGGCCTGGCGGACGGCATCGTGGTGACGCCGTCGCACAACCCGCCGCGGTACGGCGGCTTCAAGTACAACCCGCCGACCGGCGGCCCCGCCGAGACGGACGTCACGGCCGCGATCGAGAAGACGGCGAACGACCTCCTCGCCGAGGCATGCCGCGGCGTGCGCCGCATCCCCTACGAGCGGGCGCGACGGGCTCCGACGACGCGGCCGCATCCCTTCCGCGAGCGCTACGTCGAGGACCTCTCCTCGGTCGTGGACTGCGAGGCGATCCGGGCGAGCGACATCCACATCGGCGCCGACCCGCTCGGCGGCGCGAGCGTCGCCTACTGGGATGCGATCCGCGAGCGCTGGAAACTCAACCTCGACGTCGTGAACCGCGAGGTGGACGCGACCTTCCGGTTCATGACCGTCGACTGGGACGGGCAGATCCGCATGGACCCCTCGTCGCCGCCGGCCATGGCCGGCCTGGTCGCGCTGAAGGACCGCTACGACGTGGCCTTCGCCAACGACGCCGACGCCGACCGCCACGGCATCGTCACGCGCGGCCAGGGCCTCCTCGAGCCGAACCACTACCTCTCGGTGGCGATCGCCTACCTCTTCGCCGAACGGCCGCAATGGCCCTCGGGCGCGGCCGTCGGGAAGACGCTCGTCTCGAGCGGGATGATCGACCGCGTCGCCGCGCGCCTGGGGAGGAAGCTCGTCGAGGTGCCGGTCGGCTTCAAGTGGTTCGTCGAGGGGCTGCTCTCCGGCGCCATCGGCTTCGGCGGCGAGGAGAGCGCGGGGGCGTCGTTCCTGCGCCGCGACGGCACGGTGTGGACCACCGACAAGGACGGCATCGTCCCGAACCTCCTGGCCGCCGAGATCACGGCCCGCACGGGCAAGGACCCCGGCGAGCGCTATCGGGCGCTGACGGCCGAGTTCGGCGCCCCGTCCTACACGCGCATCGATGCGCCGGCCACCCCCGAGCAGAAGGAGCGGCTGAAGGGCCTCTCGCCCGAATCGGTGACGGCCGCGACGCTCGCCGGCGAGCCCATCCGGGCGAAGCTGACGCGGGCGCCCGGCAACGGCGCGCCGATCGGGGGCCTGAAGGTCGTGGCGGAAAGCGGCTGGTTCGCCGCCCGGCCGTCCGGAACGGAGAACATTTACAAGATTTACGCGGAGAGCTTCCGCGATCGGGCCCATCTGGAGGCCATCGTGGCCGAGGCGCAGCACATCGTCGATCGCGCCCTCGTGTCATGATCGCGCCTTCGTTTCGGCGAGGTGATCCATGAAGGCCACCGAAAAACTCCACGCCCTCGGCCAGAGCCTCTGGCTCGACAACATCACTCGTGACCTCCTCGAGAGCGGCACCCTGCAGCAGTACGTCGACGAGCTGTCGATCACGGGCCTGACCTCGAACCCCACGATCTTCGACCAGGCGCTCAAGAAGGGCCGCTCCTACGACGCCGCGATCCGGCAGAAGGTCGCCCGCGGGAAGTCCGGCGAGGCGCTCTTCTTCGAGATCGCGCTCGAGGACCTCACGCGCGCCGCCGACGTCTTCCGGCCGGTCTGGGACCGGACCGACGGCGTCGACGGCTGGGTCTCCCTCGAGGTCTCTCCGCTGCTCGCCCACGACACGGCCCGGACGATCGCGGCGGCGAAGGAGCTCTTCGCGAGGGCCGCGCGGCCGAACCTGTTCATCAAGATCCCCGGGACGCCGGAGGGTCTGCCGGCGATCGAGGAGGCGATCTTCGACGGCGTGCCGGTCAACGTGACTCTGCTCTTCTCGCGCGACCAGTACGTGGCGGCGGCCGAGGCCTTCATGAAGGGCGTCGAGCGCCGGATCGACGCCGGCCTGAATCCCGCCGTCGCCTCCGTCGCGTCGCTCTTCATCAGCCGCTGGGACGTCGCGGTGGCGGGGAAGGTGCCGGAGGCGCTCCGCGACCAGCTCGGCATCGCGGTCGCGCGCCGCGCGTACAACGCCTACTGCGCGCTCCTCGGCTCGCCGCGCTGGCAGCGCGCCTACAACTCGGGCGCGCGGCCGCAGCGCCTCCTCTGGGCCTCGACCGGCACGAAGGACCCGAAGTCCCCCGACACGCTCTACGTCAAGGCGCTCGCGGCGCCCTTCACGGTGAACACGATGCCCGAGGCGACGCTGAAGGCGATGGCCGAGCACGGCCAGGTCGGCGGCACGCTGCCGCCGGACGGCGGCGACGCCGAGGCCGTCCTCGCGCAGTTCGTGAAGGCCGGCGTCGACGTCGACGCGCTCGCGACGAAGCTGCAGGAGGACGGCGCGAAGGCGTTCGTCGCCTCGTGGAACGAGCTCCTCGCCGGGATCGTCTCGAAGACCGCGGCGCTCGGCAAGGCGAGCTGAGGCGTGGCGACGGGGACGCTCCCGCCGCTTTCCGAGCGCCCCTCCTGGAGAGCGCTCGCCGCCCACCACGCGCAGACCCGCGACCTCACGCTGCGGCGCCTCTTCGCCGACGACCCCGGCCGCGGCGAGCGGCTGACGCTGGAAGCCGCGGGGCTCTTCCTCGACTACTCGAAGAACCGCGTGACCGACGAGACGCTCGGTCGGCTCGTGGACCTCGCGCGGGAGTGCGGCGTCGCGGAACGGCGCGACGCCATGTTCCGCGGCGAGAAGATCAACGTCACCGAGAATCGGGCGGTCCTCCACGTCGCGCTGCGGGCGCCGAGGGGCGAGGTCATCCGCGTCGACGGCCAGGACGTCGTGCCGGAGGTCCACGCCGTCCTCGACCGGATGGCGGCCTTCTCGGAGCGCGTGCGGAGCGGAGCGTGGACCGGCCACACCGGGAAGCGGATCCGCAACGTCATCAACGTCGGGATCGGCGGCTCCGACCTCGGCCCGGTGATGGCCTACGAGGCGCTCCGCCACTACAGCGACCGTTCGATGACGTTCCGCTTCGTCTCCAACGTGGACGGGACCGATTTCGCCGAGGCGACCCGCGAGCTCGATCCCGCGGAGACGCTGTTCATCATCTCGTCGAAGACGTTCACGACCCTCGAGACGATGACGAACGCGCACACCGCGCGCGCGTGGACGCTCGCCGGACTCGGCGGCGACGCGAAGGCCGTCGCGAGGCACTTCGTCGCGGTCTCGACCAATGCCGGGAAGGTCTCGGAGTTCGGCATCGACACGGCGAACATGTTCGGCTTCTGGGACTGGGTCGGGGGCCGCTACTCGATGGACTCTGCGATCGGCCTCTCGACGATGATCGCGGTCGGCGCGGAGAACTTCCGCAGAATGCTGTCCGGCTTCCACGCCATGGACGAGCACTTCCGCACCGCGCCGCTCGAGAAGAACATGCCGGTGCTGATGGGTCTCCTCGCGGTCTGGTACACGGACTTCTTCGGCGCCGCGACGGTCGCGGTCCTGCCCTACGAGCAGTACCTGAAGCGCTTCCCGGCGTATCTGCAGCAGCTGACGATGGAGTCGAACGGCAAGCACGTTCGGCTCGACGGCGCGCCCGTCGGCGTGGACACCGGGCCGGTGTACTGGGGCGAGCCCGGCACCAACGGGCAGCACTCCTTCTACCAGCTCATCCACCAGGGCACGCGCCTGATCCCGTGCGACTTCATCGCGTTCTTCGAGGCCCTGAACCCGCTCGGCCGGCATCACGACCTCCTCGTCGCCAACGTGTTCGCGCAGGCGGAGGCCCTCGCGTTCGGCAAGACGGCCGACGAGGTGCGCGCGGAGGGCACGCCCGACTGGCTCGTGCCACACCGCGTCTTCGAAGGGAATCGTCCGACGAACACGATCCTCGCGCGGCGGCTCGAGCCGGAGACGCTCGGCGCGCTCGTGGCGCTCTACGAGCACAGCGTGTTCACGCAGGGCGCGATCTGGGGCATCGACTCCTTCGACCAGTGGGGCGTCGAGCTCGGAAAGGTCCTGGCGCAGAAGATCGTGCCGGAGCTCGAGGCCGCGGCGGAGCCGAAGCTCGCCCACGACGCGTCGACCAACGCGCTGATCCGCCGCTACCGGAAGGGAAAGTCTCCGGCCCCGTGAGGCTCGAGGTTCTGCCCGACGCGCAGGCGGCCGCGTCGCGCGCCGCCGCGCGGATCGCCGAGGCCGCGCGGGAGGCGATCGCCGCGCGCGGGCAGTTCGCCTTCGCCGTCAGCGGCGGGCATAGCCCGTGGGTCATGCTCCGCGCGCTGGCGGGCGAGTCCCTGCCGTGGGAGAGCATCCATGTCTTCCAGGTGGACGAGCGGGTCGCGCCGGCGGGCGACCCCGACCGCAACCTGACGCACCTGCGCGAGAGCCTGCTCTCCCGGGCGCCGCTGCCCGAGGATCACGTCCACGCGATGCCGGTCGAGGCGCGCCGACCTCGAGACCGCCGCGGGGAAGTACGCGCGCGAGTCTCGAGCGGATCGCCGGCGCGCCGCCGGTTCTCGACCTCGTCCACCTGGGCCTCGGCCCCGACGGGCACACCGCGTCGCTCGTGCCCGGCGACCCGGCGCTCGCCGTCGCCGACCGCGACGTGGCGGTGACCGCGCCCTACATGGGCCGCCGCCGGATGACGCTGACGTACCCTGTCCTCGATCGGGCGCGCCGCGTGCTGTGGCTCGTCACCGGCGCGGAGAAGGCGCCGATGCTGCCGCGCCTGATGCGCGGCGACCCGTCGATCCCGGCCGGACGGGTCCGCGCCGCGGCGGCCGACGTGGTCGCGGACCGCGCCGCGGCGGCGGAGGCGGCCCCGGCGTCCTGACCGCATCGGTCATCCCGAGCGAAGCAAGGGATCCCTCGTCGCTGCGCTCCTCGGGATGACGAGGGCGCGCGGGATCCCTTTCCTGCCACGGTGCGGCCCCTAAAGGGATCCCTCGTCGCTGCGCTCCTCGGGATGACGAGGGCGCGAGGGATCCATTACCTGCCACGGTGCGGCTCCTGAAGGGATCCCTCGTCGCGGCGCTCCTCGGGATGACGAGGGCGATCCGGGAGCCCGGAGCGATATAGTCCACGGGCTTCCACGGAGGACAACATGGCGAAGAAGACGCCGGCGAAGAAGACGGCCGCGAAGGCTCCGGCGCGAAAACGATCGGCGAACCCCGTCCGGCGCGTGCCGCCGCTGAAGCCCGGCAAGTACGCGGACGGCCTGCCGCTCCACGAGGTCAAGTACCTCGAGTGCAAGCTCATCCTGCGGCCGAATCACTTCACGTCGCGCGACAGTTTCTGGGACTTCGCGAAGGTGATGAAGAAGCCGGCCGCCGAGCACGACGTCCTCTTCTCGACGGACGAGTTCCGGGACGCGCCGCTCCAGATCCGGGAGGTCCTCTTCCTCGACACCCGGGACTTCCGTCTCTACAACAACGCGTTCATCCTGCGGCGGCGCATCCGCTACGAGGACGGTTTCGCGGTCGCGGATCCCGAGATCGTCTTCAAGTTCCGGCATCCGGACATGCAGGTCGCGGCCGAGACGGACGTGCGCCCGCAGATCTTCGGGGACTACGACATCAAGTTCAAGTGCGAGGCGCTGCCGCTGAAGGACGGGCTCGGCGGGACGCGCCTCCTCTTCTCGCACAACGTGCAGTTCCCGTTCTCCCACATCAACGAGACGAACCCGAGCGCCCTCGAGAGCCTGCTGGGCGTGTTCCCGGTGCTCTCCGGGCTCAAGATGTCTTCCAAGGACAAGGTGGAGCTCGTCGGCGACACCATCGTCGAGGAAGTGCTGCAGGACATCGGCGTCCTCGACTTCGGCGACGGCCTCTCCGCGAAGGCCAACGTGGCGCTGTGGCGGGCGCGCGGAGACCACCGGCCGCTCATCGGCGAGTTCGCGTTTCAGATCAAGTTCAAGAAGCGCGACGACCTCCGCGAGGACGCGATGCGGCGGGCGGAGGGCTTCTTTCTCGCCCTCCAGTACGCCGCGAAGGACTGGATCGCGCTCGGGGCGACGAAGACCGGCGTCGTGTACCGCCTGAAGGGCAACCCGCCGCACGCGCACGAGTGAGAGCGGGGCGGCGCAGGTCAGACCGGTGAAGTGGCCCCGCCTCGTCCAGCACGACCTGCTCGGCGTGCGCTTCGCCATCAACGTCTTCATTGCGTCGGCGATCCTCTGGTTCATGCTGCGCCGCCGCGAAGACACCAACCCCATCTGGGCGATTGCCTCCATGATCGCGGCCTCCGAGCCCGTCGTGAAGGAGGCGGCGCGCATGTTCCGGTCGCGCATCATCAACGTGGCGGTCGGATGCATCGTGGGGCTGCTCTTCCTCGTGGTCGGCGGATCGAGGGAGTGGAAGCTCCCGCTGGCCCTGGGGGTGACGGTGCTGATCTCCTCCTACCTCATCAAGGTCAAGACCATGTGGCGGCAGGCGCCGATCACGGCGGCCATCGTCATCGCCTCGGGCCTGACCCACAACTCCAAGCTGACGGGCATCGAGCACGGGCTGCACAAGGTCGGCGAGGTCCTCCTCGGGTGCTTCATGGGACTGGCGGTCAGCTGGCTGATGTCGAAGGTCTGGCCGCTGCCGCACCCGCCCGATCCCGCGTGAGTCCGGGCGTCTCCGCGAGACGGCGATGACGACGTCCGCGGCCTGGATGGCGGACGCCGGTGCGCGTCGCATCGGGGCGGGCGACGTCGAGGCGGTCTTCCTGCCGGCGAGGGGGATGCTGGGCGCGTCACTGCGTCACCGGGGGGTCGAGGTCCTTCGGAGAATCGAGGATCTCGAAACGGCCGCCGCGAAAGGCTCGACCGCCGGTATCCCGCTGCTGCACCCCTGGGCCAACCGGCTCGAGGGACCGCGCTATCGCGCGGCCGGCAAGGAGGTCTCGCTCGACCTCTCGTCGCCGCTCCTGCACACCGACGAGCGGGGGCTTCCGATTCACGGCGTGCCCTGGTCGCGGCTCTCCTGGGAGGTCCTCGAGGAGGCACCCGACCGGCTCCGCGCGGGGCTCTCGTGGACACGCGACGAATGGCTCGCGGTGTTTCCGTTTCCCCACCGGCTGGAGATGGAAGCCAGCGTCGCGCCGGACGTGCTGACGCTCGCGACGACGCTCTTCGCCGACCCGGACGGCCCGGTCCCGGTCTCCTTCGGATTTCACCCTTACGTCGGCATCGCCGGCGTCCCTCGAAGCGGATGGCGCCTGCAGCTTCCGCCCATGCGGCGGCTGTCTCTCGACGCGCTCCGGATACCGGACGGCCGCCAAGAGACCGTCGCGGCGTTCGACGCGACGCTCGGCACGCGCGCCTTCGACGACGGATTCGCTCTCGCCGGCGACGGCGCCCGGTTCGCCGTCTCGGGGGCCGGGAGGCGGATCTCGGTGGAGTTTCTCGAGGGTTACCGCGACGCGCAGGTCTACGCGCCGCCCGAATCGGAATTCGTCGCTCTCGAGCCGATGACGGCGCCGACGAACGCCCTCGCGAGCGGCCGAGGGCTCACGATCGTCCCGGCGGGAGGCCGGTTTCGGACCGCCTTCCGCATCCGCGTGGAAGAACATCGCGTCCTGGAGTCCCGGCTATGATGCCGCCGAACTCCGCACCCGAGAATTCGAAAGGGGACCGTGCGGCATGAACGTCATTTTCTTCGTGTCCCTCTTCGCGGGCGGCCTCTTCCTGGGGATGCTGCTCTTCCAGGAGGCCGGCCGCCGGCTCGGCGAGCGGCGCCTCGCGGCGGACCCGCAAGGCGCGCGGGAGGGACTCGGCGCCGTCGAGGGCGCCGTCTTCGCCCTGATGGGCCTCCTGATCGCGTTTTCAGCTTCTCGGGCGCCGCCACCCGCTTCGACGTCCGACGGCACCTGATCGTCGAAGAGGCGAACGCGATCGGCACCGCCTACCTGAGGCTCGATCTGCTGCCCGCGGACGCACAGCCGAAGATGAAGGATCTCTTTCGCCGTTACCTGGACGAGCGCCTCGAGGTCTACCGCAAGCTGCCCGACATCGTCGCGGCCAGGGAGACCCTGGAGCGCTCGGCCGCGCTGCAGGGAGAGATCTGGGTCGGGGCCGTCGAGGCGACGCGGTCGGAGCCTCAGGCGAGAGTGCTGCTCCTGCCGGCACTGAACGCGATGATCGACATCACCACCACGCGGACCGTCGCGACGCAGATGCACCCGCCGACGATCATCTTCGCGATGCTCGGTCTCGTGGCGCTCGCGAGCGCTCTGTTCGCCGGATACGCCATGGCGGGGGCGAAGTCTCGAAGCCTCGTCCACAACGTCGGCTTCGTCATCATTCTCACGCTGACGGTCTACGTGATCCTCGACCTCGAGTTCCCGCGGGTGGGGCTGATCCGGGTTGACGCGACGGACAAGGTTCTGGCGGACCTCCGGGAGAGCATGAAGTAGGTTCGAGCCGTCCCCGCTAGTTCGGAAACAGGAAGGCCGTCACGGCGAAGATGGCGTAGACCGCGAGGAGCTGGACACCCGCGAACCACGCCGACCGGCCGCCCGAGACGACGAAGCCCACGGTCAATGTCGTCATCAGCACCATCAGCACCTGCCCGGGGCCGAAGTTCAGGTCCATGGGCGTCGGCGCGACGAAATAGCTCAGGATCAGGAGAACCGGCGCCACGAAGAGGGCGATCTGCGCCGAGCTCCCCATCGCGATCCCGACGGAGAGATCCAGGCGGTTCTTGCGCGCCGCGGAGAACGCCGTCGTCATCTCCGCCGCGGCTCCCACCAGCGACACGACGACGAATCCCACGAAGGCCTTCGTCATTCCGATCGCGTCGGCCGCCTGCTGGACGGAGCCCGACGAAGATCTCGCTGACCAGGGCGATGCAGACGGTCGCGACCGCGAGGGCGCCGAGCGCGATCGGAAGCGGCCAGGGCTCCTCGGCGTTCTCCTCGCCGCCTCCCACGCTCGCGAAGACGTCGCGATGCGTCTTCAGGGAGAAGAGAAGAGCGAGCGCGTAGACGGCGAGCAAGATGCAGGCGAGGCCCAGCGAGAGCGGCCGCATGTAGAGTCGCCACGTTGACCCTGTCCACGCGGCGCGACCGCGGAGGGGACGACGAGGGCGACCGTCGCCAGCAGCAGCATTCCCGCCTGCGTCCGCGCGTTGACCGGATTGAATTCCTGCCGGTGATGCTTGAGCCCGCCGAGCAGGAACGCGCCGCCCAGCATGAAGAGGCTGTTGGTCACGATGGCCCCGACGATGGACGCCTTCACGAGGTCGAACATCCCGGCCTTCAGCGCCACGATCGCGATGACGAGCTCGGTGAGGTTCCCGAGCGTGGCGTTCAATAGGCCGCCGATGGCGTCTCCGGTCTTGGCCGCCACGCTCTCGGTGGCGTGGCTGAGAAGGCCGGCGAGGGGAATGATGGCGGCAACCGAGAGCAGAAAGAGCGCCGTGTGCGACTCCGGCCGCAGCTGCTCGGCCGCGATGACCACCGGCACGAACACCAGCAGCCAGTTCATGGGGTTGCTCCGGAGGTCCTGGAGGAACCGGCTCACGGCCTAACTCCAATCTCGCGTCGGATCAGCGACGCGGGCGATGACGAGGTCGTCGCAGCGCCGGGACGCCTTTTCCGGAGAGTCGTCACGGAGGAGTCCCTGCCGGCCGGCCGGGCCCCTCCGTGACGTCGGACCGAGGCTTACTTCCTGGGGCCCTTCTCGACCTTGATCGCGTACGCCTCGACGTAGGTGACGTCGACCGTGTCCCCGACCGCGACGCCCTGGAGCTTCGAGGGGTCCTTCACCTTCATCGTGTACGTGTTCCCCGCCGGTCCCACGAACGTCACCGAGGGAATCTTGGGGTCGATCGCCGTGATTTTCACCGTCACGGTGGTGCGCTCGGAGACGACGCCCGCGGGCATCGAGCCGGGCCGCGCGCCCGCCATCGTGGTGGTCGACGAGCTGCCGGTCGTGCCGCCCTTCTTCACCTCGTAGACGAGACCCTCCCGGTAGGTCGCCGTCACGATGTCGCCCGGCTTCACCTGCGGAAGGTTCTTCACCTTCTCACCGGCGATGAAGCTGAACGTGCGGCCGTCCTTGTCCTTGAGCGTCACCTCGCGGGTCTTCTGGTCGACGCTGACGACCGTCGCGGTGGCCGTCACGTCCGGCATCATGGATCTCCTTTCTCTGCACGTTCTCCGGGTTCTGGGCCAGAGCGGCCGTGGCCGTCAGGCAGAGCGCGCCGGCCGCGCCGATCGCCGTCATCCAGGATCCGACTCTCTTCATGGCTCTCCTCCTTGCCCACTGGGGGCTGTCGCAACGAAACGTCCGGGGCGATTGAGCGATGTCTCTAGGGCTGGCTTCCTGTCTTCGCCGGCGCGTCCGATGAGTCCGAGTCGTGGACCGGCGTCCACGTCTTGTCGGGGTCGTAGCGCTCCATCTTCTGGAACGCCTCGAGCGTCTTCGGCCCCAGATCCTTCTGGTAGACGACTCCGTCGTAGCCGACGATGAAGGTCATCACGCCGGACACCCTGTAATCGGCCGGCGCCGCGGCGAGCGCGAAGCCGCCGATCATGGCTCCCTCCACGACGAAATCGATCTTTCCGAGGGGCGCGTGGGGGCCCTGCCCCTTCAGGACCTTGAAGTAGTAGCCGTGAAATGGCTCGGCCTTCTTCGAGTAACCTTCGGCGATCGCCTCGGCGAGCGCGTCGCCCAGCGGGCCTCCCGGGGTTCCGTCGGCGTTGCGCCACGACAGCCCGTCCTGCTTTCCGGCGGTGCTGATGACCTTCTGGGCGTACTGGTTCAGGTTCGAGCCGTCGTGCTTCGTGAGGGCGTACTCGTGCTGCGCGTCGACGTAGTCGTTGCAGAACTCGATCGCATCGAGCTCGTTCCGGCCGATGCGGCGGTAGAGGATTTCCCGCTTCCCCGCCTTCGAATCGAAAGCCCACCGGCCATTCCTGTGGACGATCGGGATCGGCAGCGGCCAGTCCTTTTCTCCGACCGTGAGGATCGCGCGGTTCGGATTCTTCGCCTCGGGCGTGACTTCCATCTTCTCGCGGGCCATCGCGGAGAAGTTCTCGAGGTTGTTCTTGTCCTGGACCGGGTCGGAGGTGACGACGAGGCTCTTGCCTTCGGGTCCGAGCATCGCTTCGAGCGCCGGCACGTCGTCGCTCGCCGCCGCGGTGACGAGCGCGTCGGCGGCTGCCTTCGGGGAGTCGAAAGTCTTCTGCGAGGTCGCTGCCGCCGACGCCGCCTTCGGCTTTTCCTGCGCCGAAGCAACGCCGGCGAGCGAGAGCAGAAGCGCACCCAGGATTCCGGAGACGAGCCTGTTTCTCATGGCGATCACCTCCGCCTCCCGCCGCCACCGCCCCGGGAACCGCCGCCGCTCCCTCGGGAGGAGCTCATGCTCGAGGAGCCTCGCGAGCTGCTCGAACGGGCGCTGCTGCCGCTGTAGCCGCCGGAGCCGCCGCTGAAGGCGTTGCTTCCGCCGCCGCTTCGGGATCCGGCGTTCGCCCCACCGCCGCCGCTTCGGGAGCTGGCACTCGCTCCGGCGCCGCCACTTCGGGAACCCGCGCTCGTGCCGGCGCCGCCACTTCGGGAATTCGCGCTCGCTCCGGCTCCGCCGCCGCGGCTTCCGCTTGCGCCTCCGCCGGCGGAACGGGTGCTGGCGCTCGCGGCGCCGCTGCCCTGTCCGCCTCGAGTCGAGCCGCCGTACTTGCTGGCCGTCGACTTGTTCGAATAGGGAGCCCCGCCGCGATGCTGGGAGTTGTGCGACCAGTTCCCGTTGCCGCTCCGGTTGACGTTCGTGTTCCGATTGAAGTTGTTGTTGTTGTTGATGGTGATGTTGTTGTTCCCGCCCCAGCGGCAACCGCAGCACGACCCGCCCCAGATGGCCGCGCCCATCGCCATGCCGACGCCGAAGGAGACCAGCGCGGCGCCCGGGACGTACGGCGGGTAGTAGACCGGCGGATAGGGATAGATGGGCGGGGGATAGACGACCGTCGGATTGTAGGAAGGGACATAGATGACTTCGGGGTTCGTCGGCTGGACGACGATGACCGTCTTGTTCTCGACGACCTTGGTTTCGACCTTCTGCTGCTCGTTGGACGTCAGGGCGCCCTTGTCCTCCGCCTTCTTCCGCATCCGCTGGACGGCGTCCATGACGTCGTTCTGCTGGGCGAGGAACGCATCCCCGAGCTGGGTCGTCCACTGGATGTCGTCCGCGAGCCGCTTCACGACGTCGGGAACCGCGGCCATCGACTGGATGGCGGGATCCCATGGCTGCTTGGCGACCGCGTCCGCGAGCGCCTTGTCCTTCAGGTCCTTGTTCTTCACGAGCCACTGCTGGAGCTGGATCAGCTCGAGCGGATAGGTGGCCGCGACGAGCGTCTGCGCCAGGAGCGGGTCGGGATAGAGGGCGACCGGAGCGACCAGCGAATCGAGCTGGTCGGGGGGCAGCAATTCGGCGGTCTGTTTCGGCCGCGGCCTCCTGGGTGGCCTCCTGCGCGAGCAGCAGGCTGCCTTCTCCGAACGCGAGGAGCGCGGAGCAGGCGAGGGCCATGATCTTGCGGAAGGCCGGTGGCGAGCCTCCGGAACGAAGCGAAGGGAGCTCCATGAGCTTCTTCTCCCGGTTACGCTGGCAGGCGAGTTTGCCGGAGTGCCAGCGGAGCGCGGCAATCGTATCAGGAGGGCCGTCTGCCGCCACGGGCGGCTCCCATCTCGCACTTTCGAAAGGCCACAAGGAAGGAATGCGGGGGTTGGCACGAGCGTTTGTCTCTTCCGTAAAATCGAGAGGAACCATGCGCGCTCGAATTCCGATCGTCCTTCCGGCGCTGGCCGCCTCGGTCCTGCTCGCGGCCTCGGCCGCCGCCGCGTCCGGCGCCGGCACCAACCCCGGCGGCGCCGCAGAAGGTCCGCGAGCATCACGCCCTGCCGACCAGCACCGGCGCCCACCTCGGCGATTTCGACGCCATGCGAAAGCGCCGGCGTCGTTCGTGTCCTGACGGTCTACAACAAGACTAACTTCTTCATCGACCAGGGAACGGCGCAAGGGGTCACGGTCGACGCGTTCCGTCTGTTCGAGGATTACCTCAACCAGAAGTACAACACCGGGAATCTCAAGATCCACGTGGCGCTGGTTCCCGTGCGCCGGGAGAACATCGCGGCCGCCCTCCTCGAAGGAAGAGGAGACATCGCCGCCGCCAATCTGACCGTGACTCCGGAGCGTCTACAGAAAGCGGACTTCTCGAATCCGACGCTGAAGAAAGTGTCGGAGATCGTCGTGGGCGCGCCCGACGCGGCGCCGATCTGCGAGCGTCGACCATCTGTCGGGCAAGCAGGTCTTCGTCCGCAAGGGGTCGATCTACGACGAGAGCCTCGTCGCCTTGAACACCGACCTCACCCGCCGCGGCAAACCGCCCGTCCGTCTTCGCTACGCTCCCGAATCTCGAGGACGAGGACATCCTCGAGATGACCAATGCCGGCCTGGTCGAGTACGTCGTCGTCGACGATTTCCTCGTGAGATTCTGGTCCCAGGTGCTGACCGAAGATGAAACCATACCCTCAGGCCGTCCTCCGCAAGGATGCCGACATCGCCTGGGCCATCCGCAAGAACAGCCCGCTGCTCAAGGCCGAGCTGGACGATTTCCTGGCGAAGTACCCCGAGGGCTCGGCGACCCGGAACATGCTCCTCCAGAAGTACCTCAAGAGCACCAAGTTCGTGAAGAACGCGGCCTCCGAGGAGGAGCGCAAGAAGTTCGCAGCACATGGTCGACACCTTCCGAACCTACTCAGGCCAGTACGACATGGATTATCTCCTGATGGCCGCGCAGGGCTATCAGGAGTCTCAGTTCGAACCAGCGGTCAAGAGCCCCGTCGGGGCCGATCGGCGTCATGCAGCTGATGCCCGCGACCGGCAGCCGAGCAGAAGGTCGGCGACGTCCACGAGCTCGAGCCCAACATCCACGCCGGCGTCAAGTACATGCGCTTCATGATCGACCAGTACTTCGCCAATGAGCCGATGGACAAGCTCAACAAGGGGCTCTTCGCCTTCGCCTCCTACAATGCCGGCCCGGCCGCGCATCCAGAGCCTGCGCAGCGAGGCCGCCCGCCGCGGGCTCGACCCGAACCTGTGGTTCGACAACGTCGAGGTCGTGGCCTCGGAAAAGATCGGGCGGGAGACCGTGACCTACGTGGCCAACATCTACAAGTACTACATCGCGTACAAGCTCATCGTGGAGGACCTGGACGAGCGCAAGAAGGCGCGCGAATCGGTCGGAGCCACGCCCACGCCGGCGACCCGGTAGAGTCCTGAAGCTCACGGCGAGCGGCTGACGGTCGGCGCCTCGGCCTATCGATCGCCTCTCGGTGCGAAGGCGGCCTCCTTGCCCGCTTCCAGGGCTCGCTCGGCGTCCAGGAGCCCGTAGAGCTGGATGAGCTTGGCCACGAGCCCGGTCCAGCCGGTCTGGTGGCTGGCGCCGAGCCCGGCGCCGTTGTCGCCGTGGAAGTACTCGTAGAAGAGGACGTGGTCGCGCCAGTGCGGATCGCTCTGGAACTTCTCGGTGCCGCCGTAGACCGGGCGCCGGCCGCGTTCGTCGCGCAGGAAGATCCGGGTGAGCCGGTCGGCGATCTCCTTGCTCACCTCGAAGAGGTTCATCAGCTTCCCCGATCCCGTCGGGCATTCGATCCTGAAGTTGTCGCCGTAGTACATGTAGAAGTTCAGGAGCGCGCGGATGATCAACGCGTTGACCGGCATCCAGACCGGACCGCGCCAGTTGGAGTTGCCGCCGAACATGCCCGTGTTCGACTCGGCCGGCAGATAGTCCACCCGGTACTCCTGGCCGCCGGCGTGCAGGACGTAGGGGTTCCGCTCGTGGAACTTCGAGAGGGAGCGGATCCCGAAGGGACTCAGGAATTCGTTCTCGTCCAGCATCTTCGTGAGGATGCGGCGCAGGCGCTCCGGGCTGAGCAGCGCGAAGATTCCGCGCTCGGCCACGCCGAGATTCCCGGGGCCGGTGGGATGAATGGCCTTCGCGAGCTCCGGCATCCGGCGCAGGCGCGCGTGGATGGCGGCCACGGCACGGGGAGCGAGCTCTCGCTGGTTCTTGTCGATGACCGTCGTCGCGCACAGCGGCAGCAGCCCGACCATCGAGCGGACCTTCAGGCGCGTGGCGCTTCCGTCCGGGAGCCGCAGCAGGTCGTAGTAGAAGCCGTCCTCCTCGTCCCACATGCCTTCCGAGCCGGGCCGGTTCATCGCCGCGGCGATGTAGCAGAAGTGCTCGACGAACTTGACGACCATGTCCTCGTAGATCGGATCGTGGGCGGCGAGCTCGAACGCGAGCTCCAGCATGTTCTGGCTGAAGAGGGCCATCCAGGCCGTGCCGTCCGCCTGCTCGAGATGGCCGCCGGTGGGCAGCGGGGCGCTGCGGTCGAAGACGCCGATGTTGTCGAGGCCGAGGAAGCCGCCCTCGAAGACGTTCTTGCCGAACCGGTCCTTGCGATTGACCCACCAGGTGAAGTTGAGCAGGAGCTTGTGGAACGCGGACCGCAGGAAGTTTAGGTCCGTCTCGCCGCGCAGGGCCTGTTCCGTGCGGTGCAGGAAGAGCGTCGCCCAGGCGTGCACGGGGGGATTCACGTCGCTGAAGTTCCACTCGTAGGCGGGCATCTGGCCGCTGGGGTGCAGATACACCCCGCGCAGCATCAGCTCCATCTGGTCCTTGGCGAAGTCGGGGTCCACGATGGAGAGCGGCAGCGTGTGGAAGGCCAGGTCCCAGGCGGCGTACCAGGGGTACTCCCACTTGTCGGGCATCGAGATGACGTCCTCGTTGAGCATGTGGAACCACTCGGAGTTCCGGGAATTGCGAAACCCGTGGTGGAGCGGGTTGGAGTTGTGCTCGTCGAGCCAGTTGTCCCCGTCGAAGAAGAAGAACTGCTTCGTCCAGAGCATGCCGGCGAGGGCCTGGCGCATCACCCGCGCGGCGTCCTCACCGGCCGATGGCGGTGTGACCGCCGCGTAGAACTCGTCGGCCTCGCGGATCCTCTCGGCGAAGACGTCGTCGAACGCTTTCCCGAAGGGCGCGCTCTTGCCGTCCGGCGACGGCCGGGAGAGCCGCAGGCGAATCGTCCTCGTCTGACCGGCGGCGACGAGGACCTCGTGGTGCGCCGCCACCTTCGTGCCCTGTCTTGCCGGATTCACCGCGGCCCGGTTGCCCCGCACCACGCACTCGTCGATCCCGTCCTTGACGTACGGGCTCTCGTTGCGTCTGCCCGGGGAAGAGCAGCGCGTGGTTCGTTTCGTTCTCGGTGAACAGGAGAGGCGCGTCGCCCTCGCAGGCGAACACGAGCTCGCCGAGGACGGGATGCTCCACCGCGACGGTGCTCGAGCCCGGCGGCGCCTCGATCTGCCGGAGGCCCGGCTTGCGAGCGGCCCGGTTCGATTCGGCGATCCAGGCCGACCAGTCGTTCCGGAACCACAGCGTCGGAAGGAGGTGGATCGGCCGGCGTCGGGCCCGCGGTTGGACGCGGTGATCCGCACGAGGATGTCCTCGGGACCGTTCTTGGCGTACTCGACGAAGACGTCGAAGTAGCGGTCGCCGTCGAAGACGCCGGTGTCGAGCAGCTCGTACTCGAGGTCGTTACGAGACCGCCGGCGGTTCGTCTCCACCAGGTCGGCGTAGGGATAGGCCGCCTGCGGGTACTTGTAGAGGTACTTCATGTACGAGTGGGTCGGCGTCGAGTCGAGATAGAAGTAGTACTCCTTCACGTCCTCGCCGTGGTTCCCCTCGGCGTTGGTCAGTCCGAAGAGACGTTCCTTGAGGATCGGGTCCTTCCCGTTCCAGAGGGCCAGCGCGAAGCAGAGACGCTGCTTGTCGTCCGAGATGCCCGCCAGGCCGTCTTCGCCCCAGCGATAGGCGCGCGAGCGAGCCTGACTGTGGGTGAAGAAATTCCAGGCGTCGCCGTTCTCGCTGTAGTCCTCGCGGACCGTCCCCCACTGGCGCTCGCTCAGGTAGGGCCCCCACTTCTTCCACGGGGCCTTCTGGTCGCGGGCCTCCTCGAGTCGGATGTGCTCGGCGGTTTTCATCGATGATCCCTTTTCCATCGCCGAGAGCTAAGACACGCCCTCGACGAGCCGAGAAGATTCATTTCCATCACGAGGCATTCTTTAGAAGCTGACGGCGAGCGAGCTGACGACGGTCGGCGTCTCCCAGCCCGGATTGAAGACGTAGACGTTCAGCGTCAGGCTCTTCCACGCGAAGCCGACGAAGAAGCCGCGCTGCACGTCGAGGCCCGTGTGGTACGCGCGCGTGCGCTGCGAGGCGAGGCCGACGGAGAGCCAGTCGAGCGGCGAAAAGCCGAGCTGCGCCCAGTTGTAGAAGAAGTTGCCGGACGAGTCCGTCGTGTCGAACACGTACTCGCCCTCGCTGTAGAGCTCGAAGGCTTTCCAGGCGAGTGTCAGCTCGTAGCCGGGGGCGACGCCGCGGAGGTCGCCGACGACGCCGCCGGCCATCAGCGTGGCGTTCAGCTTGAGCTCCTTGCCCGTTTCGACGTTCCAGCCGATCCACGCCGAGCCGGACTTCAGAGCCTCGTAGTTGTAACGAGTCTCCAGGTGCAGGGCGCCGCGGTCGGCCGTCACCGTCGGCTGCGCGTAGTGGTGGTCCTCCGGCGGAAAGTAGCCGTACACGCTCGCGCCGAACTGCCAGGCCTCTTTCGTGGCGGCGGCGGTTTCCGTCGCGGCCTCCTGCCCCTGCGCGGCGAAGGCGCCGGCGAGCAAGAAGGCCGCGACGCCGAGCCGGGGGTTCTTCATCCCCCGAGGGCGATCGTGAGGCCGACCAGCACGACGCCGATCGCGACCATCGCGAGGCCGGTCCTCCAGGGTTTGAAGCCCGAGTATCGGGCGAGCGCGTAGCCGCCCGCGAACAGCAGGACGATCGCAACGCGTTCGAGACGCGAAGCGCCAGCATCGCGTCGTGCATCACGAGAAAGGGAATGACCACGGGAAAGGTGGACAGGAACACGAGCAGAAACACGCCGAGCGCGCCCCGCAGGTCGTCCCGGTGGAGCGGCACGCGTGAGGCGGGATCCGGAACCGTCGCGAGCCGCTCGCGGAGCCTCTCGAAGTCCTTGGGCTCCAGCGTCGCGGCCATGACCGGAGGCAGCGCCTCGGCGATGATCGCGCGCGCCTCGGCCGGGTCCGTCGTGCGGTGCAGCCGGCGCAGCGCGACCGCGCCATGGCCGCGATAGCCGAGGACGTTCATCAGGTAGAAGATCGCGTCGATGATTCCCCACGCGAGGTTGCAACCGAGCGCGCCGATGAGCATCGTGCGCACCTCGTTGCGTCCGCTTTCGGCGGCGGAGAGCGAACCCGTGAACGTGAGCACCATGATCAAACCGAAGAGGATCTCGGAGAACCTCTCGGTCGGATCGAGGACCCGGCGGGTTGTCTCCTTCGCCGGGGAGGCCGCAGGGACGACGGATGCCATCGGCGCGCCCGCCGGCTACTCGGCGTCTTCGGTGACCGTCCAGCCCTTGTCCGGGTTGAAGCGCTTGATGCCCGGCGCGATCTTCGCCGTGCCCGCTCCCAGGTCCTTCTGGTAGACGACGCCGTCGTTGTTGACCTGGAAGGTCTGCACGCCCGTGACACCGTAGTGCGCCGGCCACGCGATCGCGGCGAAGCCGCCGATCATCATGCCCTTCACGATGTAGTTCCGGGCGCCCAGCCGCGCGGCGGGACCCTGGCCCGTCAGCGTGCGGAAGTAGTAGCCGTTGACCGGCTCCGCTTTGTTCGTGTAGCCCGCGGCGAGCAGCTTGCCGATCTCGTCGCCGATGGGACCGGCCGGCTTGCCGTCGGCGTCGTACCACGATAGGCCATCCTGCTTGCCGGGCGTGCTGAGCCACTTCTGCGCGTACTGGAGCATCGGCGATCCGTCGTGCAGCTCCAACGCATATTCCTTCTGGGCTTCGACGTAGCCGCGAAGGAGCGAAATGGCATTAAGCTCGTTTCCGCCGATCCGGCGGGCGAGGATCTCCCGCTTGCCGTCCCGGGCGTTGAACCGCCACTTCCCGTCCTTCTGGACGAGCGGCACGGGCATCGGCCAGTCGCCGTCGCCGACGATCAGCGCGGCGCGCTGCGGGTCGTCGACATCGAAGGACACGGTCATCTTCTGGCGCGCCTTCGCGGCGAACTCGGCGATGTCGTTCTTGTCCCGGACCGGGTCGCCGGAGGAAACGACGTCCCTGCCTTCGGGGCCGAAGATCCTGAGCAGAGCCGGCACGTCGCCGGCCTCGGCCGCCTGGACGAGGGCGTCGGCCGCCTGCTGCGGGGTGTCGAAGGCGAGCGGGCCCGGCGGCTTCGCCGTGCCGGCGGGGGAGAGAGCGACCGCCACCACCGGCGAGGTCAGGATCGCCAGCGCGAGGGCGAGGGACCAACGGGAGAGATCGTGCGTTTTCATTTCTCGCTCCTTGCCTACCGCCGGCGCCCGCCGCCGCCGCCGCGCGACATCCCGCCGCCGCGGGACATGCCGCTCATGCTCGAGGATCCGCGCGAGCTCGAGGAGCGCGCCTGGCTTCCGCTGTAGGAGCCTCCGAACGCGCTGCTCGAACGGCCGCTCGAGCTCGGCGAGGAGAATTGACGGCTGCCGACGTTGTTGCCGCCGTAGCTGCTTCCGCCGCCGCCGGAGCGGCTCCGGTCGAAGTTGCCGGCGCTCGCTCCGCCGCTGCCGGAGCGGCTGCGGTCGAAGCTCTGGGCCTGGCGCGCCGACGCGTCGCCCCGTGTGCCGCCGCCGTACTTCTGCGCGGTGGCGCGATCCTTATAAGGAGCGCCCCCCCGCTGTTGCGCGTTGTGCTGCCAGTTGCTGTTGTTGCCGCGATTGACGTTGTTCTGCCGGTCGTAGTGGCTGACGTAGTTGTTGTTGCGGTTGATCGTGATGTTGTTGTTCCCGCCCCAGCCGCAGCCCCATCCCCAGCCTCCGGAGATCCCGATGCCGACCGCGATGCCGACGCCGAAGCCGAGCCACGCCCCGCCGTAGTACGGCGGGTAGTACAGCGGCGGGTAGGGATAGTAGGGCGCGCCCCAGATGACCGTCGGGCTGTAGCTCGGGACGTAGACGACCTCGGTGCTCGTCGGCTGGATCTCGATGACGGTCTTCGACTCGACGGTCGTGGTCTCGACCCTCTGCTGCTCGGTCGACGCGAGCTTGCCGCTGTCTTTGGCCTTCGCGCGGAGACGCTGCACGGCGTCCATCACGTCGTTCTGCTGCGCGAGGAAGGCGTCGCCGAGGTCCGACGTCCACTGGATGTTCTCGGAAATCTTCTTCAGGGCGTCGGGAATCGAGAGCATGGCCTGGACGCTCGGGTCCCATGGCTGCTGTTCCGCGGCCTTCGTCAGCGCTTCGCCCTTGAGCGTCTTGTTCTTGTCGAGCCACTGCTGGGCGGCGACGACGTCGATCGGATACGTGGACGCGACGAGCATCTGCGCGAGCAGCGGATCGGGGTAAAGCGCGATGGGAGCGACCAGCGAATCGAGCTGGTCGGCCGAGAGCTTGGGCGCCTCTTCGGGGGCGCCGGCCGCCGCCTGCGCCACCGGCGTCTGTGAGGCGTCCTGCCTCGTCAGCGCCCATGCGGAAGGCGCCGACAGGATGCCCGTCAGCGTCGCGACGAGCGCGATCCCGCGGGCCCCGGCGAGTCCGATGCGAAAGCGCTGGAGAATGGGCACGTTGTTCCTCCTGCCACCCGACAGAAATAACCCCGACGCCTTTCGGAAAGACTATCCCACCGGTATTCGCTCCAGCTGGCTTCGGCGCGAACGACCTCCGCGCGTCCACTTCTCCGGTAGATACAACTTCTCCATGGAACTGGGGACCAGGAAGTGAAACGCTCGGTGGCGGACGCTCGGAAGGAGCCATGGTACGAAGATGAGGGAACCGGCGAGTACGAGCACCTGCTCGAGCGATGCCTGGGGCTCGAACCCATCGCGACGGCGGTGGCGCACCCCTGCGACGAACCGACGCTCGCGGGAGTGGCGGAGGCGTCTCGAAGGGGCCTGATCGTCCCGATCCTCGTCGGGCCGGCCGCGAGGATTGCCGAGGTCGCCGACGAGGCTGGAGTTGATCTCGACGGGATGCGGATCGTCGACGTGCCCCACAGCCACGCAGCGGCCGCCCGCGCCGTCGCCCTGATCCTGGAAGGCGAGGCCGAGCTCCTCATGAAGGGAAGCCTCCACACGGAGGAGTTTCTATCGGCCGTCCTGTCCAGGGGTTCCTGCGAACCGCGCGCCGCATCAGCCACGTCTACATGCTGGACACGCCCGCGTACCACAAGGGCCTGATCGTGACCGACGCGGCGATCCACATCGCACCGACCCTGAGGAGAAGGTCGACATCTGCCAGAACGCCATCGATCTGGCGATCGCCCTCGGCATCGAGAGGCCCAAGGTGGCGATTCTCGCGGCCGTCGAGACGGTAAATTCGAAGATGCCCGCCACGCTGGATGCGGCCGCACTCTGCAAGATGGCCGAGCGGGGTCAGATTCGAGGCGCCGTTCTGGACGGCCCGCTCGCGTTCGACAACGCGATCAGTCGGGAGGCGGCCGACATGAAGGGAATCCGGTCCGAGGTCGCCGGCGATCCGGACATCCTGCTCGTCCCGGATCTCGAGACCGGAAACCTCCTGGCCAAGCTCCTTAGCTTCCTTTCCAACGCGCACGGCGTGGGCCTAGTGCTCGGCGCCCGGGTGCCGATCATGCTCACGAGCCGGGCCGACAGCGTGCGATCGCGGATCGCCAGCTGCGCCGTCGCCATGCTCGTCGTGCACGGCCGGCGCAAGGCGGCCTGAGGCGCGGCGAAGGACAACGAACTCCCGGAGCGGCGCGTTGAAGACGCCCGGATATCCGGGGCGCCCTTACGGCTTCCGGAGCGCCAGGATCCTCGCCTCGATACCCAGCTTCTTGAGCACCTCCGGAGAGCTCTCGTCCACGGCGACGGCTTCGTGACACACGGCACAGTCCTGGGTGATGGTCCTGCCGTCGGCGGTCTTGTGGGCCTCGTCGTGGCAGCGGAAACATCCGGGAAACGCCTCGTGGCCCAGGTTGTTCGGATAGGTGCCCCAACCGACCCTTAAGTCCGGGAAGACGTTCGTGTCGTAGATGCGAACCAGCATCTTCCCGGCCGCGGCCACGTCCTCCCCTCGTTCGGAGGCCACCTTCGAGTAGGTCTTCCCGTAATAGGCCTCGAGCTCGGCGGGGATGCGGCGGCCCGCCTCGTCGTTGCTGGCGTAGTCGGCCTTCAGCAACTCCACCCCCTTCTTCTTCAGGAACGGAAGCGTGGTGGGGAGCAGGCCACTCGCCATCGCCTTGTCGACGGCCCGGTCCGGCAACTCGAACGTGTGGGTGGGGCGGTTGTGACAATCCACGCACTGCATCGTGTAGCGGGGGAGGCCGTCTTCGACGCCCGCGGCGGCGCCCTCGGCGAGGTAGGAACGCGTCTCTCCTTTCCTCGTGTTGCGGTATTCCACCCAGGGGATCTTCTGTCGCTTCTTGTCGGCGGCGGCATAGTGGATCTCGACACCCGGTCCGAAGTGGGCGCTGTGAATCCCGGGCATCAGGCTGCCGCCGACCATCATCATGAGGACCGTCTGGCTGGGAGTATTGGCTTCGTCTTCGGCGAACCTGGTAATCAGCTTCAGCCTCGCCGAGACGAACTTCTCCGGCCAGTGACATGTCTCGCACGTCTCGCGTGCGGGCACGAGCCTGTTGGTCTCCATCGCCGACGGGATCGGCCGGGGGTACGAGTTCGTGGTCACCTCGACCAGCTGCCGGGTGCCGGCCATCTTGCTCTCCATCCAGCCGCGCGCTCCCTCCCCGACGTGACAGTCGACGCACGGCACGCGGGCGTGCGGCGAAACCGCGTGGGAGCGGAACTCGGGCGTCATCACGTGGCAGGTCTGGCCGCAGAACTGGACGGTCTCCATGTGCTCCACGGCCCGATACGTGGCCTGGGTCCCGACGATGACGTTGACGAGGGTGACGCCGCCGAGGAATCCGACCAGCCGGCGCACGGCGACCTTCCGGTCCACGACGTGCTCCGTGAGCCGACGCCGGGCCCGCCGACGCGCGAGAAAGACTCCCACGGGCACCATCGCCAGGCCGATCACGAGGACGATGGGGATGATGAGGAAGACAACGATCCCGATGTAGGGGTTGTCGACGTGTCCCCGGAGATGCACCGGCAGCACGAACAACCAGGAGATGAGAGCCGTGGCGGCCAGCCCCATCCCCACGAGGCTCAGCCAGTGACTCGTGATCAGAACCAGGAAGGGGCGATCGCGCAGTGGGTCGGCGGAAGCCGGAGGCGGGGAAGCGTCTTTCATCGGGTCTCCTTGCGATCCCGGGGAGAAGCTCCGCTCGTGGCCGCAGAGCCGGTCGGCCAGTCGCGATTATTCACCAGAGCGAATCGAGGGGCGTCGCGGCTCCCGCCGCAATTTTCGAACCACCGGAGTGCAAGCGACTGTTCCCTTCGTGGAGATGTCTGTATGCTGGGCCCAGTCTCTTTGTCGTCTCCGATCGCGGCGCGCACGTCGACGGGATGCCGCGATGTTGAAAACAAGGGCCCGCCCGAGGGTCCGCCGTTCGCACGGGGGAAGCGATGGAGAAGGACGCTCGGAACGAGGTCGTCCCGGAGGGCTCGGCCGGCGCGGATCCTCCCGCGGAGTCGGCTTCGATCAACCGCAGAGACCTGTTGAGGCTGACCCTCTCGGCGGGACCGGGCTCGCGCTCGACGGGCTCCTCGACGTTCCGCGATGCGGGCCGCGACGAAGGACTCTGAAGCTCTCGGACGTCAGCGAGTTCACCACCTCGTGCAACTTCTGCTCGTGCGGGTGCGGCATGATCGCCGCGGTCCGCGACGGCAAGCTGTCACGATGGAGGGCGACTACGACCACATCGTGAATCGCGGGTCGCTGTGCGTCAAAGGCATTTCCATGTTCGCGACGCACGCCTCCCGAACCGGCTCACGACGCCTCGCTACCGGGCGCCGGGGAGCGACCACTGGGAAGACATCTCCTGGCAGGACGCGGTGAACCGGGTCGCGCAGAAGATCCGAAAGACGCGCGACGAGACCTGGATCGCCACCGAGAAGGTCGGCGACAAGGAGGTTCCGGTCAATCGGACGGACGCGATCGCCTTCCTGGGCGGCGCGCAGAACACGAACGAGGAGTGCTACCTCTTCCAGAAGGCGGCCCGGCTGCTCGGCCTGGCCTACGTCGAGCACCAGGCCCGACTTTGACATAGCCCCACGGTCCCCGGTCTGGGGGCCTCGTTCGGTAGGGGGGCGATGACCAACCACTGGGTCGACTTGCAGAACTGCAAGACGATCCTGGTGGAAGGCAGCAACGTCGCCGAAAACCACCCGATGGCCTTCAAGTGGATCCGGAAGGCACAGGAGAACGGGGCGAAGATCATCCACGTCGATCCGCGATACACCCGGACCTCGTCGGCCGCGGACGTGTACGCGCGCATCCGGCCCGGCACCGACGCGGCGTTCCAGAACACGATGATCAACCACATCATCGTCAACAAGCTGTACGACGAGGACTACGTCGTCACCCACACGAACGCCCTCTTCCTGAGCGACGAGGCGTTCGACTTCAAGGATGGCGTCTTCAGCGGGTACGACGAGGAGCACCACAAGTACGACACCAAGACCTGGGGATATCAGCTCGACGCGAAGGGCAAGCCGCGTGTCGCCAAGAACCTGGATGACCCGCACTGCGTCTTCTCGCGCCTGAAGACCCACGTCTCGCGGTACACGCTGGAGATGGGCGAGCAGATCACCGGCATTCCGGCCGCGCAGATCCAGCAGATCGCGGAGACGATGGCGAAGAACCGGCCGGGAGCCATCCTCTACGCGCTCGGGATGACCCAGCACACGACCGGCGTGCAGGGGATCCGATCGTTCACGATCCTGCAGCTCCTGCTCGGCAACATCGGCAAGCCCGGCGGCGGCGTCAACGCGCTGCGCGGCGAGCCGAACGTGCAGGGCGCGTGCGACATGGCGGTGCTCTACAACTACATGCCGGGCTATCTCAATTCTCCTTCCAACGCCGAGCCGACCATCTACGACTACGTGCGCAAGAACGGGATCGCCGACAGCCGGTACCTCGTCAACACGCTCAAGGCGTTCTTCGGCGACGCGGCGACCAAGGAGAACGATTACGCCTATGGCTGGCTCCCCAAGCGCGAACGCCGCCAAGGACTACGGCACCCTGCCGATGTTCGAGGATGCGCTCGCCGGGAAGCTGAAGCTCCTCTGGATCGTCGGCCAGAATCCCGCGGTCACGGTGCCCAACCTCAAGCTGACGTTCGAAGCGATGGCGAACCTCGAGACGCTCGTGGTCCAGGAGATCTGGGAGACCGAGACGGCGACATTCTGGAGACGGCCGGGCGTCGACCCGAAGACGATCTCGACCGAGGTGATCCTGCTGCCCGCGGCGTTCTTCATGGAAAAGAACGGAACCATCAGCAACTCGGGCGGCATGGTGCAATGGCGCCACGCCGCGGTGAAGCCGCCGGGGCAGGCCAAGCCCGACGGCGAGATCGTGGACGTCGTATTCCGCCGCGTCCGCGACCTGGTCCACGACTCGAAGGAGCCGAGGGACGAGATCGTCAACAAGGCCTTCTGGACCTACACCACGGCCGAGGACGTCCTGCGCGAGATCAACGGCTACGCGCTGCGCGACAACCCGGAGACGGGACTCAAGAAGGGCGATCTCATCCGCAAGGTCGGCGACCTGAAGGCCGACGGTTCGACGTCGTCCGGCGCCTGGATTTACGCGGGCGTCTTCGCCAACGGCGAGAACCTCTCGAAGCGCCGCGACTCGAAGACCGACCCGGGCGGGCTCGGCCTCTATCCGGGCTTCGGCTGGACCTGGCCCAACAACATGCGCATCCTCTACAACCGCGCCTCCTGCGACCGGAACGGCAAGCCCTATCCGGGCTCCAAACCCATCATCTGGTGGGACGAGCAGGCGAAGCGCTGGACGGGATACGACGTGCCGGACGTCCCCGTCGTGACCGACGGACCGAACACGCCGAACGGCCAGCGAGCGTTCCACCTGGGCGCGGAGGGCGTCGGGCGCCTCTTCGCGGCCGTCTACTCGGACCCGGACGAGAAGAATCCCGGGTACCCGCGCGACGTGGCCTACGTGCCGAAGGACGGCCCGCTGCCGGAGATGTACGAGCCCGTCGAGAGCCCGGTCGAAAACCTCCTGCACCCGAGGGTGAAGAGCAACCCGATGCTCAAGTATCCGCGCGTCGCGTCGCACCAGCCGATCGGCACCGCCGACAAGTTCCCCTACGTGCTGATGACGTCGACCGTCGCCGAGCACTGGTGCGCCGGCTCGACGACGCGGAACATCCCCTGGCTGAACGAGCTCGTTCCCGAACCCGTGCTGGAGATGCCGGTCGCCCTCGCCCAGAAGCTCGGGGTGAAATCGGGGGACTGGGTCCGGGTCTCGTCGGCGCGCGGCGAGCTCGAGGTCAAGGCCCTCGTCACGCCCCGCATGAAGGCGCTGAAGATCGGCGACCGCGAGGTCACTGTCGTCTGGATGCCCTACAACTGGGGCTTCGAGGGTCTGTCGACCGGCCCCAGCGTCAACCACCTCACGATCGACGCCTCGGATCCCGGAGCGGGAACGCAGGAGACCAAGGCGTGCCTCGTCAACGTGGTCAAGGCCGGCCGCGCCGCGCGCGGAGAAAGGGAAGCGGTCATGACGACGCCGAGCGCCTCGACGCCACGACCGGTCCCGATCCGGACGACGCTGATCGACATCACCAACTGCATCGGCTGCCGGGCGTGCCAGGTGGCCTGCAAGCAGTGGAACGAGCGCGAGGGCGAGGAGACCGAGCTGGAGGCCCAGCTGGGCTTCCAGAACCCGGCGACGCTCTCAGCGCGAAGACGTACACGCTCATCTCGTTCCACGAGATGGAGAACCCGCAGAAGCCGGGCGGGCTGGACGCGGCCTTCGTCATGCGGCGGTGCTTCCACTGCCTGGAGCCGGGCTGCGTCTCCGCCTGCCCGACGACGGCGCTCTACCGGCAGCCCGACGGTCCGGTGTCCTACGACGTCGACAAGTGCATCGGCTGCCGCTACTGCATGCTGGCGTGTCCCTGGGACGTGCCGACCGCGGAGTGGGACAAGCTCGCGCCGAAGATCGAGAAGTGCACGCACTGCGCCGACCGCGCCGATCAGCCGGTCGCCGATCGCGTTCAACGGGCAGCCGGCTGTCCGACGTACGAGATGAAGCGGTTCGTCGAGACGATCGCGACTCCCGCCTGCGTCAAGGCGTGCCCCGCCGACGCCCTGCGCTACGGAACGCGCGACGAGATGCTCGCGCTCGCGCACAAGCGCATCGCGGACCGGCCCGACAAGTACGTCGACCACGTCTACGGCGAGAAGGAGCTGGGCGGGACGAGCGTGCTGTACCTCTCGTCGGTCCCGTTCGAGAAGCTCGGCTTCCCGACGTTCGGCGAGAAGCCGTTTCCGGCCTTCACCGCGGCGGCGCTCGGCGCCGTGCCCCCCGCCGTGATGGCCGTCGGCGCCCTGCTCGGTGCGGCGTACGCGTTCTTCCGGAAGCGCGTCCAGGCGGTGGCGGACGGCTCGGCCGCGTCACAGCGACTCCGCGCACCACGGCCACGTCGAGTTCGAGCCTCTCCCGAACAAGCTGATGACCCCGTTCAACTGGGTCCTCCTGCTGCTCATGGCGTTCTGCGGCGTCTCGATGGTCGCGCGCTTCGCGCTGGGGCTCGGCGGCAGCACCGGCCTCTCCGACACCTACCCGTGGGGCCTCTGGATCCTCTTCGACCTCGTCTGGATCGCGGTCGCCGCGGGCGCGTTCGCGATGGCCGGAGTGATCTACGTCTTCCAGCGAAAAGACCTCTACGGGCTCGGCCGAATGGCCGTGCTGATGGGCCTCCTGAGCTACTCCTTCGTGACCGTCACGCTCATCGCCGACCTCGGCCTGCCCTGGCACTTCTACCAGCTCGGCCTGCAGTCGCCGGAGCACTCGGCGATGTTCGAGGTCTCGTGGTGCGTCGGCCTCTACGTCACGATCCTCGCTGCTCGAGTTCCTCCCGGTCCCCCTGGAGCACTCGGGCCTGCAGCCGGCGCTGGCGCGTGGCGGCGATGGTCCGGCGCCTACGTGGCGGTCGCGGTGACGCTGTTCATCTACATGATGTCGCGCAACCTCGTCTACACGGCCCTGACGGCCGTGATCTTCGGCGCGCTGGCCTGGATGTTCCGCGCCCGGGACCAGAGGGCCGAGCCGATCATGCTCGCGATCGCCGCCGTCACGCTGTCCACGATGCACCAGAGCTCGCTCGGCTCGCTGTACCTGCTGATGCCGAACATGCTGGCCCCGCAGTGGTGGTCGCCCGTGATGCCGGTCTCCTTCTTCCTGTCCTCGATCGTGGCCGGCACCGCGCTCGTGATCCTGATCGACATGTGGATCGCGAAGGGCTGGCGCCGGCCGCTCGAGATGACGCCGCTCGCCTCGGTCGGACAGATCACGTTCTGGTCGCTCCTCGTCTACCTCGTGTTTCGCCTCGGAGACATGGCGATCCGCGGCCAGCTCGCCGGCGCGTTCCGCGGGCCGCTCGGCATGGCCTTCGCCGTGGAAATCCTGCTCGGGGGCGTGCTGCCGCTCATCCTGCTGTCCCGCAAGTCGCTGCGCGAGCGGCCCGACGTGCTCTTCTGGCGCGTCGCTCCTCGCCGTCCTCGGCGTGGTCTACAACCGCATGAACGTCGTCCTCTTCGCGATGACGTTCCGGGGCCGCATGCCCTGGGTCGCACCGGAAATCGTACTGCGCCGTCGATCTTCGAGTGGGGCATCTCGGTCGGCCTGATCGCGGCGACGATCTTCCTGTTCGGCCTCGGCGCGCGGCTCTGTCCCGGTGCTCTCCGAAGCCGGAGGCGAGCGAGAGCCATTGAGCCCGATGACCCGGGACGGCTGGCTGGAGGCGCACGCGTACCTCCGGCCGCGTGGCGCGAGTTGTCCGCGCGGATCGATGCGCGGCGGCCGCCGGACTCGACGCCGGACGCGCGGCGATTCCGGACTGGGACGACTACCGCCAGCGACTACTAGGCGGCGTGCCGCTCCTGCGGAGCGCCGGACGCCGCGATCGATCTCGAGCCGGCCGGGCGAATGGCGGCATCGCTCGTCGAGAAGACGGCTTCGCGGACACGTCGCCGGAAAGGTGGCGGCCGAGGCGCCGCGCCCTGGCCGCGGATCTTCGCGCGCGGCCGGATGGGCCGCGCCGCATCATCGGACTGGCTGCTGGGCGAAGAGTCGTTTGACGCCGCCGTCCCCCGGGCTGCTTCGATACCTCGGCTGGACCGCGGCGGCGCGGTACCTCCGTCCCGTCGTCGACGCGTTCGACGGTGGCGCGACGAGGAGCGCTGGCTTCGCAGGTACTGCCCGACGTGCGGCTCGCCTGCCCGCGATGGCGCACCTGGTCGGCGGCGATCCCGGGCGCCAGCGGCTGCTTCGCTGCGGCTGCTGCGGTACCCGCTGGCAGTACCCAGCGGACGCAGTGCCCGTTCTGCGAGAGCGACTCGCAGCGGCTCTCGGTCGTGGCGATCGAGGGCGAGCGCGGCCTGCGCATCGACCACTGCGAGTCCTGCAGCGGCTACCTCAAGACGTACGACGGGCAGGGCAACGAGTCCCTCCTGCTCTCGGACTGGGCCTCGCTCCATCTCGACCTCGTCGCTCACGACCGCGGGCTGAAGAGGCTCGCCGCGTCGCTCTACGAATTCTCGCCCGAGGCGGTGGCCGCGGAGCGGCCGGCGGGGTTCGGCTAGTTCAGCCGGAACGACAGCGCGACGCTCAGGATCTCCTTGGCCGCGAAGGGCGTGGAGCTCCACGCGATCGTCGGCCCCTGGACGAAGATGTCGATGATCCCGGCGTTGAAGGCGATGCCGAGGCGCGTGCCCGCCTGGAGGTAGTACTGGTTGCCCAGGGAGCCGTGGACGCCGGGGGAGTCGTCGAGCACGTCGGTCCCGCGAACCTTCGGACCGCCTTCCACGCGGACCGGCGTGATGGCCAGGCCGAGCACGCGGAAGGGATACCAGCGAAGGTCCAGCGCGAGCGCGCCCGTCAGGTACGCGGAATCCCCGACGGTCCGGCGGGCGCCGATGGCGAACGATCCTCCAGGCGCCCAGACGAACTTGCCGCCCCAGCGGTCGCGGTCCCACAGGACCATGGTTCCGATCGCGCCGTCGCCGTACTGCCGCCCCGCCGTCGACGCTCGCGGCGTCTCGACGGTCGTGACCCCCGTTCCCACGTACCAGGACGCCGTCCGGCCCTCGAGCCGTCCGTAGGGCGCGACCGGCGGCGACCACGTCTCATCCTCCCGCTCGACTTTCTCGGTGTGATGCTCGATCAGCGGCCCGCCGGCGAACTTCGGTGAGGTGAGGGCCCAGGAGACGCCGAGACCGACGGAGACCTCGGCGGCGGGCCTGCGCCAGTCGATCTCCAGCGGACCGTGGAACGTGAGCGCGAAATGGCTGTCGATGACGTAGTCGATGCGGAAGAAGTTCGTCGTGACCTCGGATCCGGTGCGGTCGCCGCCGAAGGCGACCCGCCAGGCCGCGGGCGTGAACCCGATGGCGAGCCGCCTACCGATCGGGAGCGCGAGATCGACCTCGAGGCCGAGCAGACCGGCGCCCCGCCGCGTTGTAGTGGCGAAAACCGAACTCGCCGGACAGCGCGTAGACGAAGGGGTTCAAATCCCAGCTGTACCGGAAGAGCGTCGCCTTGGCCGTGACGTCGAGGAACTTCCGCGTCGTGTTGTAGGTCGTGTCGAGGCCGAGGAACGCGTACGCGCCGGGAGAGATGTCGGTGGGTTGATGCTCCGCGCACTCGTCGCCCTGGCAGGCATAGTCGGCCTGAAAACCAGCGGTCCTTGTAGGCGCGCCACGCCTCGGATTTTTCCGGGGCCGGGCGCGGCGCGCGGCGCCTCGGCGGCCGCGGAGGCCTTGTGGGCGAGGCGGAGATCGCGCACGACGACGAGCAGCTCGACGATCGCCTGTCTCGCGTGATCGCCCTCGTCGGAGAGGCATTCATAGGGCACGCTGTACGGGAACTCGGTCAAGTCCTTGCAGTGGCGGCCGCCCGGCGCCACGCGTTCCTCGACGATGTACTCCTTGTCCCGATGGTCGTCCCACTTGTGGAGCGCCGAGTCGGGGATGCGCGCGACCTTCTCGGGCGCCAGTCCCGGCAGACGGGTCAGCGGCTTCCAGATGCGGAGCTCCTGGATCTCTTCGGTCCCCGGACGCGCTGAGTGTGCGCTCCCGAGAACGAGTCGCCGACGGAGTGCATCAGCTCGTAGAGGCCGTACCCGCCCTTGCGCGTCCCGGGCCCCCCGTCGATGACGACCTGGCGCATGAGGTTGTCGAGAAAGTCGCGGCATCGGACGAGCGCCGTGGTCGCCAGGCCCCGCGGAATCTAGGTTCCCTCGATGTCGGCGGTCTCGGCGTCGTCGATCTCCGCCATGAAGTGAAAGCACTGGCCCGCGTCGCTGAACTGCCGACGGAAGGCCGCGTCGGGCTGGTCCGTCAGCGGCTTCGGCCAGTCGAGGAGCGGATTGGTCGTCAACGCGTCGGCGCAGAAGCCGGGAGGGTGGCCGTCCCAGCCGAAGCAGAGCGGCGGGGCGAGGTCGCCGTCGTTGAAGAGGTCCTTCAGGACGTCCGTCTGCGGAGGACGGCCGTCGTGGCCCTCGATGAGGGTGCGGTACGCGAGGGCCTCGAGGACGACGTGGCCCTTGCTGTCGAAGGCCAACGCGGCCGGGGCCAGGACGGAGCGCCGCGAGCAGTGCCGCGGTTCCCGCGCGGACCAGGACGGGTCTTGATCCGGGCGCACCCATCCGCGGAACGAGCCGGGGCTTCGGGTTCACGGGTTTTCCCGAGCTTATGTCAGCGGCGTTCCATTCTCCTTCGCCGCGAGATATAAATGCTCGACCGCCAGGGGGCGAGGGACGGTTCCTGTGTGAGGGCTCCGAGTCGAGGAGGACCACGTGGGTAATTCGGACAAGAAGAACGGATCGGCTTCGTTCGAGCGCACTCCGCACAGCTTCGTGAGGGAGCGCAGAAGCTGGCCCGCCGCTATCGGATCAGGGACGGCAAGGGCTTCCGGCTCGACGACGTCGACCCGGCCGACACCGCGTGGCTCGAAGGCGAGGACAAGCCGCGCCGCCAAGGAAGCGCTGCGCATGGGCGTCGAGGCGCTCGCCGAGCTGCAGGACATGCTCTACGCGCAGGACCGCTGGGCGGTGCTGCTCGATCTTCCAGGCCATGGACGCGGCGGGCAAGGACGGCGCGATCAAGCACGTCATGTCGGGCGTCAACCCGCAGGGCTGCCAGGTCGTACTCCTTCAAGGCGCCGTCGTCGGAGGACCTCGATCACGACTTCCTCTGGCGCTGCATGAAGCCCTGCCGGAGCGCGGCCGCATCGGCATCTTCAACCGCTCGCTACTACGAGGAGGTCGCTCGTCGTGCGGGTGCACCCGGAGCTGCTCGACGAAGCAGAAGCTGCCGCCGCGAGCTCGTCACCAAGGACATCTGGGAGCGAGCGCTTCCAGCGACATCCGCAACGTTCGAGCGCTATCTCGACGCGCAACGGCGTCGTCGTCCGCAAGTTCTTCCTCCACGTCTCCCGCAAGGAGCAGAAGCGGCGCTTCCTCGAGCGCCTCGAGAACCCGGAGAAGAACTGGAAGTTCTCGGCGACCGACGTGCAGGAGCGCGGGTACTGGAAGCGATTACATGGAGGCCTACGAGGACATGATCCGGAACACGGCCACCAAGCGATGCGCCCTGGTATGTCGTGCCCGCGGACAACAAGTGGTTCACCCGCGTCGCGGTGGCGGCCGCGGTCATCGACACGCTCGTCGTCGCTCGACCTCCATTATCCGAAGGTCGACAAGGAGAAGCTCGCCGAGCTCGCGAAGACGAAGCGGCAGCTGCTCGCGAGAAGTAGGCCCGGAGACTCCGCGGGCCCGCGAACGGGCCGACTTTTTCCGCTCCGCCGCCGTTTTTTCGTCGAAGGCCATCCGCTCGCGCCCGAGCGCCTCGCCGAGCGGCGAGCGCTGGATCATCGCGAGCACCGAGGGGTTCAGCCCTGCGAGCCAGAGATCGACGCCTTCGCCTCGCGCGCGCTTCTCCGCCTCGGTGAGCATCTTCAGGGCCGTGTACTCGAGGTCGAAGACGGCGCTCAGGTCGAGCACCAGCACCTTCGCCGATGCTTCCGCGAGGAACGCCCGAACCTTCTGGCCGATGCGGCCCGCGTTGGCGAAGAAGATCCGGCCCTCGGGGCGAAGGATCAGCAGGCCGGGGAAATTCTCGTCCTCGGGATGCTCCTTCGATCGCGGCGGAACACGTTCGTTCCGGGCTTGCGGCCGAGCACGTGCACGGGGGTCGGCGACCTGGTAGCCGAGTGCCATCAGCGACAGACGATGGCGACGATGATCCCCTTCAGCGTGCCGAGCGCCATGACTCCCGCGAAGGCCGCGAGCGCCCACACGAATTCCGTTCTTCGGACGCGCAGGATCGAGCGGAACTCCTCGGGCTGGATCAGGCCGATCGAGTAGACGACCACCACCGCAGCCAGCGTCGCCTGCGGCATCAGGCCGATGTACGGCGCCAGGAAGAACATCGTGGCGAGCGTCGCGCCGGCGGTGACGACGCCGGCGAGCGGCGAGCGCGCGCCCGCGCGCCGGTTGACGGCCGTCTGGCTCGTGCCGCCGCCCGACGGCATCGCCCCGAGGAAGGCGCCGGCCACGTTGCCGAGGCCGGTCGCGAGCAGCTCGCGATTGGCGCTTCGGGGCGGCTCGATCGGACGGCGCGAAGCGCGCCCCGCGGCCACCGTCTCGGTGAAGCTCATCAGCGCGATGCCGACGGCCCCCGACCAGAGCACTCCGGCCAGCGAGACGTCGGGAACCGACGGCGAGGGCAGCCCCGTCGGGATGTGGCCCACGAGCTCCACGCCCATCGCCTTCAGGCCGAGCGCGCCCGAGGCCGCGATGCCCGCGGCGACCGCCACGAGCGGCGCCGGCACCTTCGGAAACACGCTCGAGACCGATCAGGATCACGATCGTCCCGACGCGACCAGATCGTCGGCAGCGAGACTTCGGAGATCCCCGAGAGTCGCCGCCACGTTCTGAGGAAGCGGCCGCGCGCGATGTGGAAGCCGAAGAGCTTCGGGAGCTGGTCGAGCACGATGACGACGCCGATGCCCGCCTTGAAGCCGACGAGGACGGGCTCGGAGATGAAGTCGGCGACGAAGCCGAGCCGCGGGACGCCCTCGACGGATCGCGCCGACGGGCGTCAGCGTGGCCGCCGCTCGCAGCAGGGCGGCCGGGTCCCCAGGGCACCGCCCGAGAGAGCGGCGCCGGTCAGGATCGCGAGCGTCGTGTGGTGCTGACGGAGAGCACGCTCGAGGTGCCGAGGAGGGCGTAGACGAGCATCGGCACAACGCGGTGTAGAGGCCCACCTCGACGGGGAGGCCCGCGATCGTCGCGTAGGCCATCGCCTTCGGGATGACGACCGCGGCGGCGGTCAGGCCGCCACCACGTCGAGCCGCAGCCACGTTCCCTGGTAGCGTGTCCACCACGCTCCGGCGGATGCGCCGACTGCGGCGGCGCCGCCGGTCTCCTCTCGCTCACGCGGCGCGACGGAGCGTCGCGCGTCTACTGCGGCGGCTGCGTCGGGATCGGCGCCGCCTTGGGCACGTCGCCGGGCGACGCCTGGACGGCCGAGGGAGGCGCGTAAGCGTCGGACACGCCCGGAACTCCCTGGTACGTCCAGTTTCCCTGGGGCTGCTGCTGCTGCTGGTCCGCCGACGGCGGGGGCGGCGGCGGCTCGCCGCCCGGGAGGACCGTGACGTCGCCCGTTCCTTCCATCGCGAGGTTGTCGATCCGCTGGCCCCCCTTCTCCTGCTGCTGGACCCGGTAGGCGTCGAGGCCCGTCAGGCGGGTGATCTTCGCGACGTCCGACTGGCGCAGGCTCATCAGGTTGCCGCCGATGTACTTGTGGAGGGTGTACGTCTTGCCCTTCAGGACCGGCTCGTCGGTCGCGACGATCCGGCCGGAGGGGAGGAGGTCCACCTGGTAGACGACTTCCTGGTTGAGGTCCTTCGTGCGCGGGAAGATCTTCTTGACCTTGTCCTTGGGCACCTTCACGGTCGTGCGCTCGGGCCAGGTGGTGAAGAACCACGCGTTGCCGACCGTGTGGGGCTTCCCGATCGCGAGCGCGTGGCCCGTGGGCACGAGGTCGACCTGGTAGATGACGAGCGGCGCCTGGGGCGTCGAGGAGGGCGCGGCGGTCGAGGGGCCGCCCTGCAGGGGCGGCGGTCCGGGCGTCGGCGCCGGCTGCTGGGCGACGAGGGGAGCCGCGACGAACGCGGCGAGCACGCCGATCCGGACACGCATGAGTTCCTCCTTGGGGGAATGAAGATTCAGGATACCCCGGAAAACCCGCTCCCGCCGGGATCGCGCGTCGCTAGGCCCCTTCCGACGGCAGCGGGTCGCGCGTTTCGATCCGCTTCATCCATTCCTGGAAGAGGTTGTAGGCGACCGCCAGCAGCGTGGGGCCGATGAAAAGTCCCAGGAAGCCGAAGGCGAGCACGCCGCCGATGACGCCGAGAAAGATCACCGCCATGGGCGCGTCGGTTCCCTTCCCGATCAGAATCGGCCGCACGACGTTCTCGGATCCTCCGACGACCACGATCCCCCAGATCACGAGAAAGATCGCATGGCCGGTCGAGTCCCTGGCGCCGAGCCACAGGGCGGCCGGCAGCCACAGGAGCGCCGGACCCATGGGGACGACGGAGAGGAAAAAGGTCGCCATGCCGAGAACGAGCACGCCCGAGATGCCGGCGATCCAGAACCCGACCATCGCGAGGACCGCCTGGACGGCGCACGTGCCGAGCAGGCCGCGGAAGACGCCGCGCACCGTGGACCGGACGACGGCCACCTGTCGCCGTCCCGCGTTGCCCCCGAGCCGGAAGGCGATGCGGTCGACCATGACGGCGAAGTCCTCGCCCCAGACATAGAGGAACCCGGCGAAGACGACGGCGAGGGCGAACTCCAGAATCCCGGAGCCGATCCCGGTCGCGGCCGCGATGAGAAAGTCTTTGACGGGGCCGATGAGCGGCCGGAGATCGTTCAGCAGCTTGTCGGGATTGGCGGCGACGGCCTGCCACCATTGCAGGGCTTTCGTCCCCACGAGCGGCAGTTTGGCGAGCCACTCGGGCGGCTGTCCCAGTCCCCCGGCCAGCATCGCGCGGACGCGGTCGATCAAGCCGGGAGTGGCCCCGGCGACGCGGATCGCGAAGGCGGTGATCGGAACGAACAGGATCGCCGCGATCGTCAAAGCACCGAGGACCGCGGCGAGCCGGCTCCTTCCCCGAACCAGAAGACGGAGGCCCTCGTAGAGTCCCCTTGTCGACAGGGCGAGAATCCCGCCCCAGAGAAACGCCGTCAGGAATGGCCGGACGACGAGATAGCAGCCGACGAGGAGCAGGACGATCGCCGCGAACACGGCATAGCGCTCGTAGTCGCGGGTCCGATCCGGGCGCTCGTTCATCGAGTAGAGCTCGGGCGCACGCGCCCTATCACCGTAGGGGCGGGGCGTGCGGCGGGCGGACCCGCCGCATGTCGCGCCCCTCGGCCGCGTTCGCGTCCGAGGACGCTCGGTACGTCCCCGCCCGCGGGCGGCCGCAAGGGCCGCCCCTACAAAACCGCGGCGTGACGAGATTCGGGTGAACGCGCTGATGAGCCAACGAGCCACTAGGGGCTCGCCGGTGGAGCCGCCCCGCTCGCGGCGGGCGAATACCACGTCGGATTCGGATCTTCGGGCTGCAGGTTCCAGCCGCCGCCCAGCGCCTTGTAGATGTTGACGTAGTCGACGAGGAGATTCACCTCGGAGACGACCCGCTCGGACTCCGCCGGGTAGAGTAGCTGCATCGCGTAGAGGACCTCGAAGTAGTTCGCGAGCCCCGTGTTGTAGCGGAGCGTCGACAGGCGGACCATCTCGCGGTACGAGTTCGCGGTCCGCGTGAGCGAGGCGAGCGTCGCGGCGATCTTCGCGCGGGCGTACAGCACCGTGGTGGTCTCGGAGAAGGCGGCCGTCACCGTCTGCTCGTACTGCGTCTTCGACTGTTCCCACTGCGCGTAGGCGACGTCGTACTGGCTGCGCAGGCGGCCGCCCTGGAAGAGCGGTCCGACGAGCCCGGCGGCGATCGTCCAGGTCTTGCCGGCGGGATAGAAGAAGTTGTCGAGCTCGGGACCCACCGCGCCGAAGAGGCCGGTCAGGCTGATCGTCGGGAAGAAGTTCGCCACCGCGACGCCGACGAATGCGTTCGAGGCGACGAGGTTCTGTTCGGCGACGGCGATGTCGGGCCGGCGCTGGAGGAGGGTCGACGGCAATCCGGCGGGGATCTCGGGGGGAAGGGGCTGCTCGGCGATCGGCAATCCGCGCTGGATCGGTCCGGGATCGTGCCCGAGGAGCAGATTGAGGGTGTTCTCCTGCGCCTCGATCTGCCGCTCGATGTCCGGGATCTGCGAGGCCACCTGCGAGAGGGCGGCCTCCGCGTAGGAGGTCTCGATGGCCGACGCGGCGCCCTCCTGGAGCTTGCGGCTGAAGAGGTCGAAGGTCTCCTGGAAGGCCGCCACCGTCTCGTTCGCGATCACGAGCTGCTCGTCGAGCCCGCGGAGGATGAAGTAGTGGGTGGCGACCTCCGCGACGAGCGACAGGAGCACGCCCCGGCGCGTCGCTTCGCTCGCCAGGTATTGGGCTTTCGCGGCCTCGTTGAGGCGTCGGATCCGTCCCCAGACGTCGAGCTCCCAGCCGAAGTTCACGTTGGCGGACCAGGCGTTGGCCGTCACGGTCGAAAACGGCGCGACGTGGATCGAGTTGCGCCCCCGATCGAAGCCGCCGCCGTAGCCGATCTGGGGAAAGAACTCGGACCGGGCGATTCCCGCCCGGGCGCGCGCTTCTTCGACCCGCTCGGCGGCGAGCGCCACGTCGTAGTTGCCGGCGAGCGCGTGGTCGATGAGCTCGGTCAGGACGGGATCGTGGAAGAGCTCCCACCACGGCTGGTCGGCGAGCGATGCGGCCGGGGTGGGAGGGCCCTGGACGTCCCGGTAGACGTCGGGAGCGGTGATCGGCGGCTGCTTGTAGTTCGGGCCGACGGCGCACCCGGTCAGCACGGCGAGAGCGAGCGCGGCGGCGACGACAGTCTTCATGTCAGTGCCCTCCGCCCGCGGGCTGCGGCGCCGGAGCCGCGGTCGCCGGGGCCGTTCCCTCGGCCGCCTTCGGCTTGTCCTTGCGCGCGATCTTCTCGACGAGAACGAAGAGCGCGGGGATGATGAAGATCGCGAGACCGGTCGCGGCGAGCATGCCGGCGATGACGACCGTGCCCAGGATCTTGCGCGACTCCGCGCCGGAGCCGGTCGCCGTGTAGAGGGGCACGCAGCCGAGGATGAAGGCGAACGAGGTCATCAGGATCGGCCGCAGCCGCAGCTTCGCGCCTTCGAGGGCGGCGTCGACGAGGCCCATTCCCTTCTCCTTCTGCTGGAGCACCGCGAACTCGACGATCAGGATCGCGTTCTTCGCCGCCAGGCCGATGAGCATGACGAGGCCGATCTGGCCGTACACGTCGAGATCGAAGTGGCGCAGCAGCAGCCCGAGGAAGGCGCCGAACACCGCGACGGGCACCGTGAGCAGGACGGCCCAGGGCAGCGACCAGCTCTCGTAGAGCGCGGCGAGGATCAGGAAGACGAAGATGATCGAGAGGACGAAGACCCTCCCGCCGGCGCCCGCCGCCTTGACCTCCTGGTACGACATGTCCGCCCAGTCGTAGCCCATCTCGCGGGGCAGAACCTCGCGGGCGACGGCCTCGAGCGCCGCCGTCGCCTGGCCGGAGCTGTAGCCGGGCGCCGGAATGCCCGTGACCTGCGCTGCCCGGAAGAGGTTGAAGCGGTTCGTGAACTCGGGACCCTGGATGTTGTCCGTCGTCAGGAGCGCCGAGAGCGGAACCATCTTCCCGTCGTTGTTGCGGACGTAGAACTGATTGATGTCCTCGACGCGGACCCGGCCCACCGCCTCGGCCTGTACGAAGACTTTCCACTGGCGTCCGAAGCGGTTGAACTGGTTGACGTAGATGCCCCCGAGGAACGCCTGGAGGGCCTGGTAGACGTCCTTGATCGCGACGCCCTGCTTGATGACCTTGTCCCGGTTGACCTGGGCGAAGATCTGGGGCACGGAAGGCCGCCAGACGCTGTTGACGTTGGCGAGCTCCGGGCGCTTGCGCGCGGCCTCCAGGAACTTCTGGAGGTTCTCGTTCAGGAACTCGATCGTGCCGCCGCTGCGGTCCTGGAGCCAGAGCGAGAAGCCGCCGCCGGTGCCGAGGCCCTGGATCGCGGGCGGGGGAAACGAGAACGCCATCGCCTCGGGGATCTCGCCGCGGAACGCGCCGTTGACGCGCTGCATGATCGCACCGACCTGCAGGTCCGCGGCCTCGCGCTCGTGCCAGGGATCGAGCGACACGAAGTAGAAGACCGGTGTACGGGGCCGATGCGCCGGACAGGAGGCTGTAGCCCACGACCGTCGTGATGTACTTGACGCCCTTGGTCTTGCCGAGGATCTCATCGATGCGCTTGCAGACCGCGTCCGTGCGCTGCAGGGACGACGCGTCGGGCAGCTGGACGTTCACGAAGAAGTACCCCTGGTCCTCGTTCGGCAGGAAGCCGGTGGGCAACCTCTTGCCGAGGAGGCCGCAGAGGACGACGAAGCCGACCAGGATTCCGATGCTCACCACCATCTTCCGGATGAGGTGGTGCGAGAGGCCGGTGTAACCGTTCGTCAGCTTTCCGAACATGCGGTTGAACCAGGCGAAGAACTTCCCGAGGGGCCCCTTCGACTCCTTCTTCGGCCTCAGGATCAGGGAGCAGAGGGCCGGCGAGAGCGAGAGGGCATTGAAGGCCGAGATGAGAACCGAGACCGCGATCGTGACCGCGAACTGCATGTTCATCCGACCCTGGATGCCGCCCATGAAGGCCACGGGAATGAACACGGCGGAGAGAACGAGGGCGATTCCGATGACCGGCTGGGTGACCTCTTCCATCGCCTTCAACGTGGCGTCCTTCGGCGAGAGGCCGTGCTCGATGTGGTGCTCGACGGCCTCGACGACGACGATCGCGTCGTCGACGACGAGGCCGATCGCGAGGACGAGGCCGAACAGCGACAGCGTGTTGATCGAGAAGCCGAGCATCGGAAAGAAGATGAACGTGCCGACGAGCGAGACCGGCACCGCGACCAGGGGGATCAGCGTCGCGCGCCAGCCCTGGAGGAAGAGGAACACGACGATGATGCACGAGAACGATCGCCTCGAAGAGGGTGTGGGTGATCTCCTTGATGCCCTCCGTGACCGGCAGAGTCGTGTCGAGCGCGACCACGTAGTCGAGGTCGTCCGGGAACCGCTGCTTCAGCTCCTCCATCGTCTTCTTGACGCCCTCGGCGGCTGCGATCGCATTGGAGCCCGGGATCTGGAAGATGCCGATCGGACAGGCCGGCTTCCCGTTCAGCCGCGAGCGCTGCTGGTAGTTCAGCGCGCCGAGGTCGATGCGGCTGACGTCCTTCAGGCGTACCACGGACCCGTCCGGGTTCAGCCGCACGACCACGTTGCCGAACTCCTCCGCCGACACGAGACGGCCCTGCGACCGGACCGTGTAGGTGAACTCCTGGCCCTTCGGCGCCGGCTCGGTCCCGAGGCCCCCCGACGGGTTGACGGTGCTCTGCTGCTGCACCGCGTTGAGGATGTCCGGCACCGTCAGGCCGAGGCTCGCGAGGCGATCCGGCTTGACCCAGATGCGCATGGCGTAGTCGGCCGTGCCGTAGTTCTGGATCTGTCCGACGCCCGGGACGCGGAGGATCGCGTCGTTGACGTTGATCGTCGCGTAGTTGCCGAGGAAGAGCGCGTCGTAGGTGCCCTTCGGCGAGTAGAGGGAGACGACCAGGAGCGGATTACTACGTGGACTTCTTGACGGTCAGGCCGAACTGGTTGACGTCCGCCGGCAGGTTCGACTGGGCCTGCGAGACGCGGTTCTGCGTGTTGACCTGGTCCAGGTTGATGTCGGTCTCGACGTCGAACGTGACCTTGAGAGTCATCGTGCCGTCGTTGGCGTTGGTGGACTGCATGTAGATCATGTAGTCCACGCCGTTCATCTGCTGCTCGAGCGGCGTCGCCACGGACTGCTCGATCGTGAGCGCGTCCGCGCCCGTGTAGGTCGTCGAGACCTGGATCTGGGGCGGCACGATGTCCGGATACTGAGCGGTCGGGAGCTTCGTCATCGCGACGTATCCCGCCAGCGTCGTCAGGATTGCGATGACGATCGCGACGATCGGCCGGCGAACGAAGAATGCGCCCATAGTCCTACTTCCCGGTTTCTTTGGCCGCCGCGGGCTCGGTCCCCGTCGTCCCGGCCCCGCTCGACGCCGTGGCCTCCTTCGGCGCGACCTTCATGCCGCTCCGTACCTTCTGGACGCCCTCGACCACGATGCGGTCGCCGGGGCTCAGCCCCTTCTCGACGACCCACATGCTGCCGTCGCGCGGACCGAGCGTGACGACCTTGATCGTCGCCGTGTTGTCGGCGCCGACGACCGCGACCTGGTAGCTTCCCTGGAGCTCGCTGACCGCGCGCTGCGGAACGAGGAGCGCGCCCTTCTTCGTGTCGACCGCCACCCGCACCTTGGCGTACTGACCGGGCCGCAGCAGGTTTCCCGGATTGGGGAAGGCGCCGGCGAGCTGGATCGTGCCCGTCTTGACGTCGACCTCTCGGCCGACCAGGAAAGGCCTGCCGCGGTGCGGGAACACGGAGGCGTCGGAGAGGATGAGCTCGAGCGGCCCCTTCTCGAGGTTCTGCTCCGCCTTGAATTTCTTCTCGGGCGGGCCCGTACTTGGCGACCCACGCGAGATACTCCTGCTCGCTCGGGATTGAAGTAGACCTTGATCGGGTCGACCTGCGAGACGGTCGTCATGACCGAGAGCCGGTTGACGAGGTCGCCGACCTGCGCCTTCGCGACGCCCGCGACGCCCGTGATGGGCGAGACGATCTTCGTCCAGCCGAGGTCCAGCCTCGCCTTCTCGAGGGAGGCCTGGGCGGTCTCGACGTTCGCCCGGGACGTCCTCTCCTTCGTCTCGGCGTCGTCGAGCTCCTGCTGGCTGATCGCCTTCGAGGCGGCGAGCGGACGGTACCGCTTGACCGTCGTCTCCGCGTTCGTGAGCGTCGCCTGGTACTGGGCGAGCTGGCCCTTCGCCTGGTCGTACGTCGCCTGGAACTGGCGGGGATCGATCTCGAAGAGCGTGTCGCCGGCCTTGACCACGAACCCCTCGCGGTACGTCTGCCGCAGCACGTAGCCCTCGATCTGGGGACGGATCTCGGCGTTGACGAATCCGTCGAGCGAGCCGATCCACTCCTCGTAGATCGTGACGTCCTTCTGCATGACGGGCGCGACCTCGACGGAGGGCGGCGGCGGAGGAGGAGGCGCCTCCTTCTTGGCGCAGGCGGCGAAGGCCGCGAGCGCCGCCGGCGGTGCCGGCGACGAACAGGCGGCGAAAAATACCCGAGGCTCCCAGCGCCATCACGTCCTCCCGCGAACTCGAGCTGCCAATGAGTTCTGGTCCGAGCATATCCCGGCGCCTCCGCGCGATCCTCGATGTCGACGCACGCTCGAGGAGCTCTCGGGCTCATGGTCGCCCGAAGGCTAGCGGGAGACGGGCTGCCACCCATTGGACCAAAGTCCCACGAGTCGGGCGTATCCAAAATTTGAACGCGCGGAGACGCCGCACTTCGGCGAACTTCTTACCGCCGACGCCCGCCGCCTCCGCCGCCGGCGGATCGTCTGCCGACGCGCCCGTGTTCCAGTTGCTCGGCGCCCGCGAGGCGCCGCCGTTCGACTGGAAGCTGTTGTACCGCTGCTCGCCCGTCTGCCGGGCCTGGCTCTCCTTCGAGAGCTGCTGCTGCTGCGAGCTCGCCCTGGAGGGTGTTCTCCCAGCCGTTGGAGGTCTTTTGCTGCCAGCCGTTGCCGGTGTTCTTGTAGACGTTCCCGTCGTGCGTGGCGTAGTAGTCGCCGCTCGAGGTCTTGCCGACGGCGGTGTCGCCGACGCGCGCCGCGCCGCCGCCGTTCGACGTCGTCACGCCGCCGGCCTTCGTCGTGTTGCCGGTGTTCGGGTTGTAGACCTTCGCCTGGCCGCCCGAGATCGAGTTGCCCGGTGTAGGCATTGCCGACCGTGCCGCCGCGTGCGGCGACCGTCGTGCCGGTGTTCGTGTTCGTCGCGACGCCGCGCCCCCCGCTGGCGTAGTTGCCGGTGTAGACGTTGCCGACGGAGCCGCGCTGGCCGGCGGCGAGCGTTCCCGTCTTCGAGTTGTAGGCCGCCCCCGACTGGCCGCGCCAGGCGTTGCCGGTCCACGCGTTGTATCCGCCGCCCGAGCGCGAGACGCCCGCTCGCCGCGCCCCACGAGTGGTAGACGTTGCCGGTCGACCAGCGCGCGTAGCCCGGGCCCCAGACCGCGGCGCCGCGCGCGCCCCAGTGCGGCCCCGTAGTAGCCGCCGTGCCACCCGCCGTACCAGCCGCCCCACGCGCAGCCCCATCCCCAGCCGCCCCAGCCCCAGCCGACCGCGACCGTGACGTGGCCCCAGCCCCAGCCGCAGCCGTAGCCGAAGCCGTAGGCCCAGCCCGTCCACGGCGAGTACGCGATCGCGACGCCGAAGCCGTAGGTGACGGGCGGCCCGTACCAGACGGTCCCGATCCACGGCGTGTAGTAGTAGCCCGTGCCGTAGACGACGACGCCGTTGTAGAGGACCGCGCCCTGGTAGCCCGGCGTGTAGCCGACGTACACGACCGTCGGCGTCGCGTCGTAGATCTTCACGTAGGTCACGTTGTAGACGGGCGAGGATGGCGGGATCGAATAGATCACCGCCGGCACCGACGTCGCGACCTTCCACGGGCCGGCCGTCGAGGCGCCGACGAACCAGACGCCGTTCTGACACAGGTAGTACGCGCTCGGCGTCACCATGATGATCGGCGACGACGCGTTGACGACGTACTGGAGCTGCGTCCCCTCGATCGGCTTCATCTGCGGCTGACCGTCGACCTTCACCGGCTGCGGCTTCGTCTTCGGGATCTTCACCCCGGCCGTCTGCGGAATGCTGTTCGCGACCACGGCCTCCTGCGCCTGCTGCGTGCCGGGAACCGACGCCTTCACGTTCTCCATCGGGCTGTCGTCGGGAATCGACGCGAAGTCCTTCGGCAGGTCTCGAAGGGCACGTAGCGCCCACGGCCCCTCGGCGCCCGGGCGCGCTGAACCACCGGCCCGACAGGACGACGTACGTCTTCTGGTCGGCGATCGACTTGAAGACGCGGCCGGTCGTGTTCTTCACGTACAGGAGCTGCGTGCCGTCGATCGGCACCCAGTTCGGCGCGCCGTCCGTCACGATCAGCTCGGTCGGCGAGGTCGCGACGTGGACGACCGGGACGACCTTCTTCAGCGTCGGCTGCTCGACGTCCTTGGCGTCCGGATCGTCGGGCACGCCGCCCGTCAGCGGATCGCCGGACTTCGCGTCGACGATCTGCTTGTAGGCCTCGGAGAGCGAGGCGGGCGGATTCTGCGCCACGGTCCACGGTCCCCCGAGCGCGCGGGCCTCGAGCCATCCGTCGAAGACGTGCAGGTACATGTTTCCGGCCGCGTCCTTCAGGAGGATCGGGCTCGTGTTGATGACGCGCTCGACGCCGGTCTTCTCCTGCGGCCGCCAGACGGGGTCGCCGTCGATGAGGACGAGGATCGCCGGGACGCTCGAGAAGAGGATCTTCGGCGGGTCGTTCTTCAGCGGCTGCGACTCGCCCTTCTTCTGCTGCTCGAGGACGGCGAGCGCCGCCTCGAGCCGGTCGAGCGCGATCGTGACGTTCCCGCGCTTCGTCGAGCGCGTTCTGGAACATCGTGAGGTACGTGGCGTTGGAGCGCGGCCGCCGACGGGAAGTTGACCTTCGTCGCCTTGAGGTCGGTGAGCGCGACCATGCGCGTGGTCTTGTCGACGTCCGTCTTCGCGGCGCAGAAGAGGACCCCGAAGGTCGGCTCCTTCTCGCCCGACGCCTGCACGGAGACGGCCGCGTGCCACTCGATCGAGCGGCCGTCCCAGTTGTCGAGCTGCGGCGCGTAGAGGCTGACGTCGAGCCGTTCGCCGCCGTCAGGGTGCGCGGCCAGCGGTCCTGCGGCGCGGTCGAGGCGGCCGGTCGTCTTCGACGCGGGATGCGGCCTTCGTCGGCCGCGGACTGAGCCAGCGAGATCGAGCGGCGACGACAGCGTCAGCGCGAGGCTGAGCGCGACGAGCGGCGCGGTGCGGTCGGGTGCTTCATGGACGGATCTCCTCGGAAAGCGCGAAGCATACAATGGCGATGCTCGAAAACGACATTCTCGAAAGGATCCCCGATGACGCGTCGATTCTCGTGGCGGCGGCCGCACTCGGCACGCTTTCCGCCGCCGCCGCGGCGGCGCAGAACATTCCCGGCACGTGGGAGCTGACGGGCATCGGCGGCGGCTACTTCAGCCACACGATCTACGACCTGCCGAGGCGGACGTGAGCACCACCACGACCTAGGAGTACGGCGCCCGCCTCGGCTACAACCTCACGTGGGGCGTCGAGCTCGAGGCGGCGTGGACCTATGCGAAGCCGAACCTCGACGCGAGCCCGACCCTGTCCGACGGTCCCTCGGGCACCATCGGCGCGGTGAAGACGAGCACGTACGAGCTCGACGGCCTGTTCTCGCTCGGCGACCCGACGGCGAGCTTCTACGTGGTCATCGGCGCCGGCGCCTCGACGTTCCAGCCGGTCATCGCGGGCGTCGAGGCGAGAACGACGACGGAGTTCGCCACCAGCGCGGGCATCGGCGGCAAATTCTGGTTCACCCGGAACTTCGGCGCGCGGATCGAGGGACGCTGGCGATTCGTGACGACCGGCAACACGAGCTCGGGGTTCTGGTGCAGCTCGGCCGGCGTCTGTTACTTCTGGGCGACCAATCTCTACAGCTACCCGGACGCGAGCGCCGGACTGACGCTCCGCTTCTAGTAGCGTTCAGCCGCGCCGGAGCGACCAGCCGAGCATGAAGAGCGCGGCGGCGGCGATCCAGCTGCCCGCCACGCGCATCGCGATCCGGGCCCACTGCGCCCGCACCGACGCCGCGAAGGCCGCGAAGATCGCCACCACGGCGAAGACCGCGCACGCGATCGCCGAGGGCGTTGCCGAGCATGCCGGCCCGCGCGCGGGCGAGCTCGATGCCGTTCCACGCGCCGTTCCAGAGCCCGAGAGCGGCGGCGAGCGCCGCGACCGCGGCGAGCGGCAGCGGACGGTCCGCCGCGACGAGCGCGCCGAAGGCGATCGTCAGGACCGCGGAGAGGATCGGCCAGGCGGAATGGGGATGGAAGAGTCTTCCGACGATCGTGCCGAGGAGCCACGCCGAGGGCAGGACGAACAGCGAGGCGCGCCCGAACCGCGGCCCTCGCAGTCCCGACAGCAGCGCGAGCGCGAGCACCGGCAGCAGGTCCTCGGGCGTGACGAACAGGTGCGCGAGCCCGTCGTAGAAGGGCCCGAGGCCCGTGTTCATGAGGTGGAGGAGGGGGACGGGCGCAGATTCATCGGAGGGTCCTCTAAACCCTCTCCCCCCGCGCGCGGGGGGAGAGGGGGAGGGTGAGGGGGGCATCGGTCGACGTATAGACAGCTCGACGAGCAACGTCAAAGGAAGCGCCCCTCACCCCAGCCCTCTCCCGCCGGGAGAGGGCTGAAGCTCTTCGGAGGGCTCGGCTCGCCGAGTCATCTCGTCAGCGTCGTCACGCCAGACCTTAAGACCGCTCCCTCACGTCAGCGCCTTCCACAGAAACGCCATCCCCGCGAGAGCCACGACGGCCCCCGCGCAGCGCAGCGCCATCTTTCCCGCCGGCCAGCGGTGCACGAGGCCGATCCCGATCCCCGTCAAGTGCAACAGTCCCGTCGCGATGACGAAGCCGATCGAATAGAGGAGCCCGTTCGCCCCCGCCGGCAGCTCGGTGCCGTGCGCGTGGCCGTGGAAGATCGCGAAGAAGCCGACGAGCACCGCCGCGATTCCGAGCTTCGGCTTCGCCTCGAAGAGGACCGCCGCCCCGAGCCCGATCGCCGAGAGGGCGATGCCGATCTCGATGCCGGGGATCTTCACGCCGATGAGCCCGAGGGTCCCGCCGAACGCCATCACCATGGGGAAGGTGACCGGCAGCAGCCACACCGCCGGCGGCCCGAGCTGCGCGCCCCACAGTCCGACGGCGATCATCGCGAGCACGTGATCGAGGCCGGAGACCGGATGCGCCAGACCCGCCACGAAGCCGGCGCCCTCGCCGCCCCGGGTGTGGGCGAACGCCGCGGCCGACCACAGAAAGAGCGGCAGCGCGAGGCGGGCTGTCCGCGTCGCCGGCCTCATGCGGTCCATCCGAACAGGATGGCCGTTCTTTGAATCGTCCAGAATGCGCCGAGAGTGCCGACCGCATAGCCGGGGAGCGCCGCGATCCAGCGCGGCCAGCGGATCTCGAGCACGCGGAACGAGCGCTCGAGGAGCAGGACGAGCAGCACGAATCCGACCTGCCCGATCTCGACGCCGACGTTGAACCCCAGAAGCGCGAGCGGGAGGTCGGCGTGGGGCAGACCTGCGGAAGTCAGCGCCGACGCGAAGCCGAAGCCGTGGATGAGCCCGAAGACGAACGCCACGACCCAGGGATGCTCGATCGTGAAGCTCGTCTCGCCGCGCCACGACCGGACGATCTCGGGCCCGAGGAAGAAAATCGACAACGCGATCGCGGCGTTCAGCGGCAGCACCGGCGCCTCGGCCCAGCCGAATGTCGCGATCGCGAGCGTGATCGAGTGGGCGACCGTGAACGCGGTGATCGTCTTCACGAGCGTCCAGCGGTCCTTCACGATCAGGAGCAGCCCGAGCACGAAGAGCAGGTGGTCGGCGCCGAACGCGATGTGGCGGATGCCGTGGACGACGTAGGACCCGAGGACCGCGAGCTTGCCCTGCGGCGCCGCGATCTCGATCCAGGGCTGCGACGGATGCACGATCGTGGTCCACCTCCGTCCGTCGAGGAGCTCGACCCGCACGAGGACGTCGGTGATGGTGGCCTGCAGGCCCGGAAACTCGATGCGCTGTCCGGCGAGTCCCCTGGCTCCCGCGTCGATCGAGCGCCGCTCGAGGAGCGAGTCGGTCAGCTGCTGGACCGTCGGTTCCCTGAGGTTCTTCGCGGTCGAAGGCACCTTGCAGCACGATGGGCAGCCGCATTCCGGACAGCACCGGCGTGCGCCAGAGCAGGTCGTACCGGCCGGGCGCGGTCTCCTTCACCTCGAGATACGCCGGCCGCGCCTCGTGCGCCGACAGGGGCGCGGCGCAGGCGATGAGCCACACGAGCAACCAGGTTCGACGGGGCAAGGCGGCTTCGTTATATCAAGGCGAGAGCGCGAAACGGGGCGGCGCGAAAACGAAAAAGGGTGTCGCCCCGCGGCGACACCCTTCGAAAAACGCCGAGAGCGCGGAAGCTACTGCGCCGGCCCCTCCACCGTGATCTTCAGGCCGGACGCCGCCACCTTGATGCTGGCGCCCTTCGTCTCGCTCTTCAAGTCGATGACGACGCCCTTGCTGTTGCGCAGCGTCGAGACTCCGGCGCCCTTGCCCGCGGTGCCTTCCGCGCCTGCCGCCGCATAGACGCCGTTCAGTTCGTCGACGCTCTTCAAGTTGTAGACGTTGCCGGTGGCTTCGGCCCGGGTGATGCCGACCTCGGCCACCGAGAGTCCGTCGATCTTCACGTGGTAGGTCTTGCCCATGTAGGAGAGCTCGCCTCGGCCCCAGCTCCAGCCGATGCCGACGGCGACCGAACCCTCCGAGAGGCGGATCGTGGCGTCCGGCGTCTTATCGTCGGCGAGCGCCGGCGCGACCGCCAGCAGGCTCACCGCCGCCAGGATGGCCAACCAGACAGTCCATCTTTTTTGCATTGGAGTTCCTCCTTCTCCGGGAGGTCGTGCAATCGGCGGGCCACGCCGGGTAAGTGATTGAAGCCGAGGGCGCTTTCGCTGATTGATCGCGCCGCCGCGGCGGTCTAACGGGGACTCGGCCCGGCCGTGCGTGCGGGTTCCTCCGGCGGCGGCGCCGGAAGCGCGAGCTCGTACTTCGCGCGCATCTCCTTGTAGGCCTTGTCCCACGCCTCGGCCTTGCGCGTGGCGAGCCACGCCGTCTTCACGTCCGGCTCGACCTCCTCGAAGGCCGCCGCGCGCTCCGGGATCAGCGTGTCGACGTAGACGAGGTGCCAGCCGTAGCCCGACTCGATCGGGCCCGTCCACGCGCCGGGCTTCTGGACGAACAGCGCCTTCGCGAACGGAGGACCGAAGTCCTTGGCGACCTGGTCGGGCGTGCGGTCCGCCATGTAGTCCTGGAACATGAACGGGTCGCCGAGCGCCGCCGCGCCCTCCCAGCTCGCGGACTTGCCCGACGAGCTTCGCGAGAGCCTTGTTCGCGTCGGACCAGGCGTTCTTCCCGCGCTTGTCGGGCGAGAAGTAGAGGAGCCGGAAGGTGACGCGCGCCGGCTGCGAGAACATCGACGGATTCTTCTCGAAGTACGCTCGGAGCTCCGCGGTCGTCGGCTCGTGCGCGGCCGAGACGTCCTCCGCGAGGAACTCCATCTTCTGGGCCATGCGGCGCTTGACGATCGTGTCGTCCTTGTCGAGCCCCATCGCGAGCGCCTCGCGGTAGAGGATCTCCTCCTTGATGCGGCTCTCGATCAGGCCCAGCATCTCCGGCTCGGTCGGCGCGCGCTGCCACTGCGCCGCGAAGCCGATCTGGAGCTGGCGCAGGTCGTCCAAGGTGATCGCGATCTGCCGATTCGGAGCGGTCCGATCGGCGGCGGGCTTGACGAGCCGCGAGACCGCGAAGAGCGCGATCCCGAGGACGAGGAAGTGGACGAGCGGCTCGCGCAAGGCTCTCTTCACGATGGAGGCGCGCCCGGGCGGATGCCGTTCGGCCTCGCCCGCCGCCGTCACGGACGCGTTCGCTTCCATGGTGGCGCCGCTTCCCGTCAGCCGCCGGCGCTCGGGGAACGCTTTCCGAAGAAGATCCGGGAGAGCGCTCGTTCGCCGAGCTCCTCGTCCAGCTTCCACATCGCGAAAAAGGGGATCAGCGCGACGAAGAGGACCAGCGTCCGCGCGAGGATCTCGTCGATGCCCTGGCTCGCCATCGCCTCGACACTTGCCGCGAGAGTCTTGCCATGGATCAGGCCGTCGATCACGTGCTCCAGCACCGAGAAGATCGCGATGAGCACGGCGTACACGACGGAGGAACGCAGCACCACGACCATCAGCGCGCGCCCGGCGTCCCGCTTGCCGAGCCCCATCGCCTTTCCGATGAGGATCACCTTGGCGATCACGATGGCCTCGATGACGGCGAAGCCGTAGTGGAACGAGGTGACCCCGAGCTCGCGCGAGATGAGCCGCCGGTAGGTCAGGAAGGAGCAGAAGAGAATCGCGAGATAGACGGTGATGACGACGAGAAGCCGGAGCTCCTCCTTCGCCTTCGCCTTCAGCTCCGCGTGCTTGCCCTCGGCCATGGGCCTCGGTTCGGAGTCCGCTACTCGAGCGGGCTCAGCTCCTCGATCGGCCGGAATCATCTCGTAGTTGGCGTAGCCGAACTCGTTCGACCGCGCGGCGACGTACTTGCCGCCCACCTTGTAGACCTTGACCTCGAGCGGTGTCCCGACGAGCTCGGTGACGATCGTGCCGTTGACGATGTTGTACGTGCGAGAGTTGCCGAGATAACCAGCCTTCGCCGCGTCGCCCGAAAGGCTCTGCAGGGTCGTCTTCCCGTCGACGTAGCGGAGCTGGAACTGGCCCTGGTTCTTGCGGGAACTGCTGGGTGACCCAGCCGGGCTCCGCCGGCGTGAGCGCCTTGTCGAGGTCCGAGCCCTTCCCGAGCGCGCCATAGATGATCATGTACTTGTCGCCGGTGACGTTGTTCTGGAGCCAGACGGACTTCTTCTCGACGAGCGCCTTGAGCTCCTCGTCGCCGAGCGGCTTGACGCCCTGCTTCTCGAGGTCGGCGACGGTGACGCCCGGTTTCGCGGCCTTGCGGGCCTCGGCCGACGGCGTGTACCAGATCGGCGAGGTCCACGCGCGCTCCTGGATCGTCGGCGAGACCACGTCCGGCGGCGCGATGCCGAGCTCCTTCGCCTGGATCGTCGTCCAGCGCGGCGTCGGGATCTCGAGCACGCGCGCGTAGTAGAAGGCATGCAGGCTCGGGTCGAACTCGGGGTCGCTCCAGACGGCCTTCAGCTCGACCGAGCCGATCGTGTTCGTGTACGTGGCGTTGTCGATGTCGACGGTGCTGCCGATCGGCGGCACGACACCGGTCCACTTGGACGGCTTCCGGTCGCCGGCCCAGGCGGCGTCGTAGATCTTCTCGAAGCTCTGTCCCTGCTTCGCCCAGCCCTTGACGATCTGGATGCGGTCGAGGTTGCCCGAGGTCGGATCCTTGACCGCCCAGACGACGAAGGTCGGGGCCTTGCCCTTCGCCGGCGGCAGGTCGCCGCCCATGGCGACGCCCTTCGCGTACCCGGCCTTCACCCAGTCCTTGTCCGACAGCATCGCCGGCGCATACTCCCAGCCGCCGAAGAAGCGGACCTTGATGTGGGGGCCGGACACCGCGAAGGTCTCCTTGCGTTTCATCGCCTCGAAGATCGAGGGGCGCGTGTTCTCCTCGGCCCAGACGCCCGTCAGACCGCCAGTGCCCTCCGTGCGGGCGTCGAAGATCCCGCCCACGAGGCTGCCCGACATCCGAATCTGCGCCGTGCCGTCGGTGAAGGAATGCCCGCCGAAGTAGTTGTTCTGCCGGTAGGGAACGGCGGTGTTGTGCGAGTCGGACGCGGCGCCGAAACCGAACTTGTACGGGTTGTAGCCCTTCGCGTCCTCCATGGCGAGGCCGTCCTTCAGCGCCTGGCGCGCGTAGCTGCCGACGATGTGCGGGACGCGGCCGGGCGGGTTGCCGAGGAGGACCGACATGATCTCGAAGCTCGAGAACTCGTCGTTCGGCGAGAGCATCGGGTGCGTCTCGGACGTGCCCTTCAGCTGCTTGATCTCGATCAGGGGCTCGTTGCGCGTGCGGGACGCGGCGTAGGCGGCATCGATCGGGCGGCCCTTGGTGTCGACGTCGATCGGGAACATGCGCCCGTCCGACAGGTTCGCGTTGTGCGAGATCGCCAGGAGCTCGTTGCCGGACTTCCGCTGCCCGTCCATCCAGCTCCACAGGTCGACGGGGTGAACGGATTGGAGCGAGGAGAACGGCATCGTCGGGACCTTCCCGCAGTCCTTGAAGAAGACGTTGCGGTGGAGGTTCATGGAGTTGGGCGCGGAGGTCCACTCGTAGGAGCAGAACGTGGTGAACTTGCCGGGCTCGTTCGCCGAGTTCGCCATGGCGATGTTCTTCTTCCAGACCGACTCCGCGATGGCGGGCGCCATGAGGGCCGGAATCGGCTTGCCGCCGCCGATCAGGTTGTTGATGGCGTACAGGGCGACGCGCGTCATCTCCTCCTTGTCTTCGCCTTCAGGATCAGAGGCTGCGCCTCGGGCAGCTTGCTGATCGAAGAGCCGGGGATGTTCGCCTCCTGGATCACGCCCACATACTCGGAGTGGTCGGTCACGCCGGCCCAGTCGAGCGGCGTGTCGATCTTCACCTCGTAGCCGAGCGGGTGCTTGATCGGAAAGCCCTTGAAGTACTGGTACGCGTCGGCCGGCGTGTTGGTGACGTTGCCGATCGTCCACGCGTCGAGGGACCAGCTCGTGTGGACGTGCGTCTCGCCGAAGTAGGCGTTCTTATCGGGGTTGGGCTGGGCGGTCGTCGCCGCGGCCATGAGAAGAGCCGTGACGGCGAGGCACATCGTCGGGACAGAGGTCCTGCAGCGCATCGAGACTCCTTCTTTGATGGGGAAGACCGCCGGGAATCAGATCACCCGGCGGGAGGGAGTGTCAACGCGGCCGGCGCGGAGCCTCTCGGGAGCGAACCGTAGAGTTCTCGCGCTTCCTCCGGTCGAGCCGTTAGCATCGGCAAAGCTTTGATCTAGAATCCGCGTCCGGTGAAACGACTCGGTCTGCTCGCGACCGGGATTCTCCTTTTCATTCGAGGAACCGCGTCGGCGCAGCAGCTCACACCGCGAGCCTACGTGCCGGCCCCCGTGGATCTGAACATCGTCAGCCTTCCCCTCACGTACCAGACCGGCTCGGTGATCACCGATCCGTCCCTTCCCGTCCAGAACGTGGATGCGAAGGTCGAGGCCGTATCGGCATTCTACGAGCGCACCTTCGCCCTTCTCGGCCGCGAGGCGAGCGCGGCCGTCGTCCTGCCGTACGTCTGGGCGCAGGCGACGGGCGACGTCTTCGAGCAGACGCGCTCGATCACGCGCTCAGGCCAGGGAGACATGGCGCTGCGGCTGGCGACGAACATCCTCGGCGGTCCCGCGCTGACGCGGGCGGAGTTCGCCCGCGCGCCCCAGCAAACGACGCTCGGGGCAAGCGTCGCGGTCTCGATGCCCACCGGCCAGTACGACGGCACGAAGCTCATCAACATCGGGACGAACCGCTGGGCGTTCAAGCCGGAGGTCGGCTTCTCGCATCCGACCGGGCCCTGGAGGTTCGATCTCTACGCCGGGGCCTGGTTCTTCACGCCCAACGACAACTTCTTCGGAGGCAATCGTCGAACGCAGGACCCGCTCTTCGCCCTGCAGGGCCACGTCATCTACTCGCTTTCACGCGCGGGAGCATGGGTGGCCCTCGACGGGACGTGGTATTCCGGCGGGCAGACGACCGTCGGTGGCGTGCTCAAGGCCGACCGGCAGGACAACGCGCGCATCGGGGCCACCATCTCGGTCCCGATCGGCCGCGGGCACTGGCTGAAGGCCGCCTGGTCCCGGGGGGCCACCGTCCGCTTCGGCCAGAACTTCACGACGTACGGCGTGACGTACCAGTACATCTGGTTCTAGCGGTCCCGTGTAGGCCGCGGCCCGGCGTCAGGTCAATTTGCCGCGCAGGAGATCCTTCGAGCCTCGCCCGAAACGCCGAATCGCAGCCACGGCCTGGTGCGTGGTGATGTCGACCCGACGCACCCGGTCGGCCGGCAGATAGAAGACGGACCCCGACGCGGGACTCGGCGCCCCGGGCAGGTACACGGTCTGCTGGCCGTCGTCGTGCGTCTCGACGAGGAACGCGAGCTGCCAGGCGTCCTCGATCCGGGCGAGCACGACCGCGACCTCTTCCTCGTTCTCCATCCCCGTCGAGCCCGTGAGCATGCTCTTCAGCACGACATAGCCCGGCACCTTGCCGAGGATCCTCCACTCCATCTCCTCCCGCATCCGCCGCCCGATGGCGGTCCGCACGGCCAGGCCGAGGAGGAACGAGATGACCACGATCAGGATGACCGCGGCGATCGTCGTTACGGTCATGCCCAGGACGCGATGGACCGGGAAGCGCTCGGCGACGGGCTCGGCGACCTTCTCGGCGAGCTCCAGGCCGCGCCGCAGCACCATGAGCAGGACGATGATCGGCACCATGAAGAGGAGCCCGCCCACGAGCGTCGCCTTGAGGAACCGGGTGATGAGCCTCGGCGAGCGGCTCTGCGGAAACGGAATCTGCGTGGTCATGGGCGCCTCCGTTCGCTCATGGACGGTGGTCGGACGTCACAGTCTTCCACTTCTCCGGAGCGGGGGCATGAGGAGGGCGAGCTTCAATTTCCTCTTCCGAGAACGACACTGATCGTCAGCCCTGAGCATGTCCGATTGCCTCACGAAACCGCCTCTCCCGGCGGCAGAGTGTTGGGGTGACTGGGGCGCTCTTCGGCTCGTCGTCCAATGTCAGTGAACGACGCTTGGAGAAATCGAGCTAGAGCCGCCCCCACGGATCCTGAGTTCGGTGGCGACCCTGTTTCCCGCCGCCCGTCAGAAGGTCAGGGTGAGGTACAGCCGCGGGCCATAGTAGCTGTACTTGAACTGGACGTACGTGTTCGTGTTTTCCTTCTTCAGGCTGAACCTCTGGTAGTCGAATGCGGCGCTGAGGCCGAAATTCCTGGCGAAGAACCAGTCGACGTGCGCTTCGGCATCGAACACCGCGCCGGTGTAGGGAGAGACCGGGGCGAAAATGCCGTTGAAGATCAGGCCCGCCGAGAGTCCCTCGCCCAGCTGCTGATCGAACTTCAAGCCGAGCAGGGGCACCGGGAGCTCCTCCTTCGCCGTTTTCGTCACCGTCTGGCCGACGATCGGTCCGCCCGGTCCGACGACTCCCGCCGCGGCCTGGAGCTCGGCCTTCAGCACGACGTACGAGGCGCCGAGAGAGAGGCCGAACTGCGTGTGCTCGTTCTTGATGAAGTCGTAGCGGAAATCGAGATACGGAAGGTTCGATTTCGTGGAGGCCGCGACGGACGCGCCCGCCGTGTAGGTCACGTCCCCGAAGGGGACGTCCACCGAGAAAGCCTTGGTGCGGCTTCGATTGAAACCCGTGTAGCCGAAATCGAGGTAGAAGCGGCCGAGGAAGTTCCAGTAGCCGCGGGCCACGAAGCCGGGCGCGTTGGAAGGCAGCAGGCCCAGGCCCTCCATGTCCACGCCGGCGCCGATCGGCCCTCCGGGGGTCAGGTTTTCCTGGAAGGTCACGGTCGTGTTGAACCAGGCGTACTCGCCGCCGAGATAGAGCCGGAACGTGTTGGGCACGTCGCCGGGAAACGTGCCTCGAGGATTCCGCGGACGCGGCTGCTGACCGCAAGCAGAAAAAGCGCCGACCAGCTCGCTTTCATCATCCGACTTGGACGCATGTCATCCCCTTTCCAATACAGACTGAAGTATCTCGCCGAGGTTGCCGGTGAACTCCTGACGGAAGGCGGATCGGTCGGCTAAGGCCCGCCGGGGGGGGCCTGTTCTCTCCGTGTGCCGACGCGAAAAGGATGGAGAGGACGGCGTGAAGGGCGGCCGCGGGCCAGAGGAGCGGACCCATCGCACCTCCACGGATCCCGCGGTAGATCAGATATGCCCCGCAGAGGACGCTGAAGAGGAGCATCGCCCGCAGCGGCGGGCCCTCGGCGGCGCCGCGCGCCGGCCAGCACGCGACGGCGAGCGCGAGCAGGGCGAACCCGCCCAGGCGCGCGACGCCCGGGCCGGGACTCGACAGTTCAGACCCGAAGAGCAGGCGGGCGAAGAGGTTCGGGCTCGCGATCGCGAGCCCTCCGGTCCCGACCTCGAACCCCGCGGAATCTTCAGCAGCCCGTGAGATGACGACACGTTGGCGAGCACCCTCCGTCCTTCGTCCCTGGACCGGGCTCGTGCCGACCGACAGCGCCCCTCACCAGACTCTCTTGATCTCCTCTTCGACCTTCTCGATCGCCTCGTTGCCGATCTTCTCGATCATCTTCCGCCGCCGCTCTTCCTGCATCTGCTTGTACTTCGCCTGCTGTTCGGGGTTCAGGAGCGGCGTGATCTTCGCGTCCATCGAGTCGCTGATCGCCTTCAGCTGCTCGATCTTCTTCTCCTTGCTCATCGTGGTGTTCTTCTTCAGAGCCTCGAGCTTCGGGATCTCTTCCTTGACGATCGGGACGATCTGCTGCTTCTGCTGCTCCGTGAGGCCGAGCTCGAGCGAGAGCTGGTTCAGCTTCTCCGCCACCGGATTCACGACGATCTGCGGCGTCGGGATGATCTCGTAGTTCGCGTAGCCGAACTCGTTCGAGCGCGCGCCGTAGTACGCGTCGCCGAGCTTGTAGATCGCGTACGCGTACGGGTCCTGCGAGACGAAGGTGACGAGCTTGCCGCCCTCGATCTTGTAGGCGGACGTCGTCCCCTCGTAGCCGTCGCGGACCACGTTGCCGAAGCCGCTCGGCATGTCGGTTCGCTTTCCGACGTGGTACACGGTCGTGTGGCCCTCGGCGGTGAAGGCCTCGCTGCCCTGCTCACCCGTGACGTTGTTGCGCACCCAGAAGCGCTTGCCGACGATGAGCGCCTTCAACTGATCGTCGTTCAGAGCCGAGGCGCCCTTCTCTCTTCAGGCTCTCCACGGTCATTCCCGCCGGCGCGGCCTTGCGGGCCTCGGCCGACGGCGTGTACCAGACCGGCGAGGTCCAGGCGCGCTCCTGCCCGGTGAGCGGCACGACGTCGGGCGGCGGAATCCCGGCCTTCACGGCCTGGATGAGGGTCCAGCGCGGCGTCGGGATCTCGAGAACGCGCGCGTAGTAGAACGCGTGCAGGCTCGGGTCGAAGTCGGGGTCCGACCACACGGTCTTCAGCTCCGTCGAACCGACGTCGTTGGTGTAGGTCGCCTTCTCGAGGTCGACCGTGCTCCGGATGGCGGGGACCCGCGTCGATCCCGGCATGAGCTTGCGGTCGCCGGACCAGGCGACGTCGTAGATCTTCTCGAAGCTCTGGCCGTCCTTCGACCAGCCCTTGATGACCTGGATGCGGTCGAGATTGGCGGAGGTCGGGTCCTTGACGGCCCAGACCACGAACGTCGGCGCCACGCCCTTTCCGGCCGGCATCGGCTTCATGTCGGAGCCCATGGGGACCCCGCCCTCGTAAGACCGATGGACCCAGTCCCGGCCGTCCATGATTCCCTTGTCGTAGCCCCAGCCGCCGAAGAAGCGCACCTTGATGTGCGGGCCGCTGACGCCGAAGGTCTCCTTGCGGTACATGGCGTCGAAGAGCGAGGCGCGCGTGTTCTCCTCGGCCCAGACGCCGGTCAGGCCGCCGGGGTTTTCCGTGCGGACGTCGAGGGTGCTCCCCATCATGACGCCGGCCAGGCGCCGCTCCACCGTTCCGTCGGCGTCGGCGTGTGCCACCGTAGAAGTTGTCCTGACGATAGGGGCTGCCGGTGTTGTGCGAGTCGGATCCCGCCCGCCATGCCGAACTTGTACGGGTTGTAGCCGTGGACGTCCTGCATCGTGATGCCGTCCTTCAGGGCCTGGCGCGCGAAGCTGCCGGTGATGCGGTCGATGCGGCCCGAGTCCGGCGAAAGGCCGAGGAGACCGCTGTACATCTCGTAGCTCGCGAACTCGTCGGTCGGCGAGAGCAGAGGATGGGTCTCGGACTGGCCCTTGATCTGCTTGATCTCGATCAGGCGCTCGTTGCGGTCGCGCGACGCTGCCCAGGCCGCGTCGATCGGGCGGCCGAAGCTGTCGACGTCGATCGGGTACATCTTCCCGTCGCTGACGTTCGCGTTGTGGGAGATCGCCAGCAGCTCGTGGCCGACCTTGCGCTGCCCGTCCATCCACTTCCAGAGGTCCTCGGGGTGGTTCGAATCGAGCGAGGAGAAGGGCATCTCTGGGACCTGGGAGCACTCGCGGAAGAAGACGTTTCGATGCAGGTTGTTGTTGTCGGGCATCGACGTCCACTCGTAGGAGCAGAACGCGGTGAACTTGCCGGGTTTGTTGTTGGCGTCGGCGATCTTGACGTTTTCCTTCCAGATCGTGCCGGCGATCGCGGGAGCCATGAACGCCTTGATCGGAGGCTTGCTCGTGAGACTCAGAAGGTAGAGGAAAACCCTGTTCTGCTCCGCCGCGTTGTTGGGGTCGTGCAGGATGAGGGGCTGCGCCTCGGGCATCTTGCTGATCGCGCTACCCTTGGTGTTCGCCTCTTTCGTGACGCCGACGTATTCCGAATGGTCCGTCACGCCCATGAAGTCCATCGGCGTGTCGATCTTGATGTCGAAGCCCATGGGATGCTTGATCGTCTGGCCCTGGGCGTACTTCAAGGCGTCGTCCGGTCCGGTGATCCGGTTGCCCATGACCCAGGCGTCCACCGACCAGCTCGTGTGGATGTGCTCCTCGCCGAAGTAGGCGTTCTTGTCGGGGTTCTTCTCCTGCGCCGAGAGGGTCGACGCGGCGAGGCAGATCGCCGACACGACGACTGCCAAGAGACCAGTCAGTCTTCTCACACGTCCTCCAAATTCAAGAGCTCCAGGATGGTCGATCAAATCAGATCACCGGGAGCGCGACGCGTCAATCGAGGCCGTCGCCGCGCGTTCACCGTTCGTTCACTTCGCCGCGACCAGCGCCGGCGGCTGCCACGTGCCCTCGCCGGCCGGCAGGATCGACGGCGGCTCGGCGGAGGCGTGGCTCTTCACCGTGAACACACGCCTTCGTCGAAGACACCGTCGTCCCCGGAATCCGGCTCCTCCTGATTCGAGAGTTCTGAGCGATACAGTCGCTTCGAACTACTGGCTGGGCCCCTTGCTCGCCGCCGCGGCCTCCTCCATCTTCTTCGCCATCTCCGCCTTCAACGCGTCGAGGTTGAAGCTCGCGCCTCGCTGCATCGGCGGGTAATCCAGGAAGGTCTGGATTTCTTTGCCCATCAGGTCCTGCACGAAGATGAAGCGCCAGAACTCGTACTTGAACCAGTCGAAGTATTGCTGCGCCCCGTCCTTGGTCCCGTTGCCGGGCCAGCCCATGCGCTCGAAAGGATCGAGCCGGAGGTTGGTGATGTAAGGCACGTCGGGATGGGTCTTCTGCCCCACCCAGCCGGCCGGCTGGTCGATGAAGCGGAACTTGTAGTCGTCGATGCGCACGGCGCCGACGGTGCTCTCGCCGAGGTAGAAGATCTCGTGCCGCGCGGACGGCCCCTTGCCGGTGAGAGCGGCCGTCTGGTTGTAGCCGTCGAGATGGTTCTTGTAGGTCCGGCCCTCGACGGTCACACCCTTGAGCAGCTGCTCGGTGATGTTCGGGTTACCGGCCATGGCCAGGAACGTCGGGAACCAGTCGAGGCCCGAGAAGATGCCGTTCTGCACCGAGTCCACCGGGATGTGGCCGGGCCAGCGGGCGATGCAGGGCACTCGGAAGCCGCCCTCCAGGACCGTGCCCTTGCTCTGCGCGAACGGGGTCGTCCCGCCGTCCGGCCACGTGAAGAGCTCGGTGCCGTTGTCGGTCGTGAAGACGACGATCGTGTTGTCGTCGACGCCCATGTCCTTGAGCTTCTGCAGCACCAGGCCGACGTCGTTGTCGAGCTGGGCCATGCCGGCTTCCTGCTCCGACCACCCGTTGTCCGAGTTGCGCGTGGCCTCCCACTTGGGGGAGAGGTGCGTGACGATGTGCATGCGGGTCGGGTTCAGCCACAGAAAGAACGGCTTGCCGTCGGACTTGGCCTTCTCGATGAACTTCAATGAGAGGTCGCGGATCTCGTCGTCCACGGTCTCCATGCGCTTGGGATAGAGCGTGCCGGCGTCCTCGATCTTCTGCTTGCCGATCTTGCCCCAGCGCGGCATCACGGTCGGGTCGTCCACGCTGGTCGCCCAGGAGTGGACCATGTTGCGCGGGCCGACGACGTTCAGGAGGTTCTGCGGATAGTCGGGATGCGCCGGGTCTTCCATGGCGTCGAGGTGATAGAGGTAGCCGAAGAACTCGTCGAACCCGTGGACCGTGGGGAGGAACTCGTTGAGATCGCCGAGGTGGTTCTTGCCGAACTGGCCGGTGGCGTAGCCCTGCGCCTTCAGCGCCGTCGCGATCGTGATTGCCTCAGCCGGAATGCCGATCTTGGCGCCCGCCTGGCCGACGGTCGTCATGCCGGTGCGGATCGGCAGCTCGCCGGTGATGAAGTTCGCCCGACCCGCCGTGCAGCTCGCCTCGGCGTAGTAGTCGGTGAACAGCATGCCCTCTTTGGCGAGCCGGTCGAGGTTCGGCGTGCGGCCGGCCATCATGCCGCGGTGATACGCGCCGATGTTCCACATGCCGATGTCGTCGCCCATGATGACGACGATGTTCGGCTTCTGCTGGGCCGCCGCGGGACCGGCGATCCCCATGGCGAGAGCCGCCCCCGCCAGGGAAAGAATCCATTGAGAGATCCTCATTCGTTCTCCTTCTCGTCTTGCGACGAGTCGCTCACTTGGCCGGGGACAGAAACAGCCGCGGCCGCAATCGTACGCACTGAATTTGTTGACGTCGTTCGTTTACTTCGCCGCGACGAGAGCCGGCGGCTGCCACGTGCCCTCGCCGGCCGGCAGGATCGACGGGGGCTCGGTCTTCGGCCAGTAGAGGCGCATGACGAGGTAGATCGGGCCGTCCGGCGCCGGCAGCCAGTTGGACTCCTTGTCCTTCCCCGGAGAGTCCTTCTGGATGTACAGCGTGAGCGACCCATCCTTGTTCTTCCTCATCTTCGGCACCATCGGCGAGTTGATGAGATAGCGGTCGATCGGGTTCTTGATCAGCAGCTGCGTCTTGCCGTCGTACATCGTGACCGACCAGAACGCGTTGACCGGCGGGTACTGGCCCTTCGCGAAGGTCAGCGTGTAGGCGTGCTTCGAGCCGTCGAGCTCAGTCCCGTCGGCGAGTGTCTTCGTCATCGGGTACATCGCCTCGACGGCATCGTTGCCATAGATGCCGCCCTTGGCCGCGGCGGCGCGCTTCAGCCAGTCGCCGTTGTAGAAGGCCCGGTCTCCGAACAACGACCCGACCTTCCAGCCGTCAACGTTTTTCATTCCGGCAGCGAGATACTTTTCGACCTTCGATTCGCCTTCTTTCATGGCGATTAGTACCGCCGCCTTGTGCTCGGCGGAGAGATCCTTGAAATCGAACTTCTTACCCGGGCCGACGCCGATCGAAGCGAGCTTCGCGCGAATGTCCTGTTCCTCCGGGCCTGGCGGCGCGAACTGGAGCGCGAAGTCGAGGTAGTCGAAGAATCCAGTCTTGACCAGTTCTGTGTCGATTTTCGGGAAGGTGATCACAGGCGCGGCGGCAGGCGCAGGCTGCTTGAGATAGGCGGAGAGCGGCTGCACCTTGTAGCCGGACTGGACCTTGACCACGTTAGGCATGTCGCCGGGGTTGAAGAGTTGCGTCCGGTATGCCGCAAGAGAGAATTGCGTCGAGGACTGAAAGACCTTCTTGACGCCCGTAGGAGTCTGGCCTTTCCAATCCGGCCCTACGACCATGTAGTCGCCTGCGTCGCTGCCGGTCGCGCGGCTGCCGATATAGCCATAGTTGAAAGTGTTGCCGTCGCAGAGCATCACCGAGTAGTACCGACTCTTTTCCACCGCAGGCACGGAGAGCACCATCGGCTCCGCTCGCAGGTCCAGCCAGGCAAGGGAGTACGGGGTGTCGCTGTTAGGAGTAATGATGGCCGTGTCCTTATAGGTAAACACGCGGGCTTCGTTGTTGATCTCGTTGAACGGCGCCTTGAATTGGCCCGAGTTGCGATCCACCGCATACTCGTACATCACCGCGTAGTTCATGACGATCGGCAGGCCGTAGATGAAGCCCTGCTCGGCGATCGCCTTGACCTCCTCGATGCTCGGGGCCGGGACTCCCGAGGCCTTCTCCGCCTTCTCGGCCTGAGTCACCGTGTCGGTCTTCTTGTTGCACCCGACGAGAACGAGAGCCGCCGCGAGACACACGAACCAGTTCCGGGTCGTTCGACGCATCGGGAGTCGTCCTTTCTCAGTGGCCCATCTGCGCGAGGGCCTCGCGCAGGGGCGCGTCGGAGATGTGGATCAATCCCTCGTAGGGACGGTCCATTTCGAGAATGAGGAAGATCGCGCCGGCGACCGAGAGCGCGGCGAGCAGGAGCGCCGCGGTCGCCGTGAGGTTGGGTTTGGCGAAGAGGCCGAAGCTGACGAAATTGAGCGTGAGCCAGAAGACGACGACGGCGAGCAGGGTGAAGGCGATCGAGCTTCCCTTCTGGGCCATCATGAGCGACCGGGTCTCTCCCAACGACCGCATGAGGCTCTGCGCCTCGGATTGGAGCGATTTCTGAACGTCCGTTTTCGGCGATAGCCCAAGGACCGCGTCGTAGACCGCCTGGCTCTGCGTGGTGGATGCGCCGCCGACGCCGTGGGAGAGATGAGCGAGGGTGGCGCCGACGGCTTCCCGCAGAAGACGACGGGCGTCGGCGGCCTCGGGCCCGTAATGGCTCAACAGGCGGTCGAGCAGCGTCACCTTGGCCGAGAGCGACGTCAGCTCGTCCTTCTGCGTGTCGTAGGTTCCCTTGGCGGACGCGACGAGGAGACCCAGGACCAGAGCGGACATCGTGCCGATGAGCGCGATCGATCCCTTCACGACGTCCTTGGTCTCGCCGCTCAGGTGCTGCTCCGGCAGGATGCGACGCAGCGCGATGCCGAGGAGCGCGCCTCCGAAGACGCAGGCGAAGACGAGCAGGCTGATCGACGTCGGGCTCATCGCGGCGGTCAGTCGAAGAAGGTTCCGTGAACGAGCTTCTGAGTCGCGAGGCAAACGGAAGGTCCGAACGCCGAGGCCCGGGCGAACGAGGAGCGCATGAGCAGCTTCATGGAGTGTCCAGCAGGTCGGACCGGAGAGGGTTACGGCGCCGGGACCACGGTATAGACGACCCCGTTGGCGCCGGAGCTCCGTGCGCGCCGGCCGGCTCCGTTCGTGTCGGCGTTCGCGGCCTTCGTCGTCGTGAACGTCTCGGGTCCGAGCGGGGGCTCGAGCTTCCAGTTGGTGAACTGCACCGAGTGGCGCAGCTGGAGAGGATCGTCGACGAACATCGCGCGCGCCATATAGGGGAGCTTGTCGTCCTTGCCGATCCACGTCTGGATGAAGACGCCGTTCGTCTCGTAGGCGACGACGTCCGTCGTCACGCCGCCGATGAGGTTCGACTCGCCGACGTAGAAGGCGCCGGTCAGCCCGGACGCGATGTCCCCCCACGGGTCCTTCACGATGACGTCGGTGAACGGAAAGTAGGTGCCGGATTCCTTGAAAAGCTTCTCGAGCGCGCCGTCGATCGTGGTCGGGGCGTCGGCGACCGCGACGAGGTTCTCGGCGGGATGGAAGCTCATCATGACCTTGCCGTCGTCGTAGAACTCGGTGCGGGGGCCGTCGCCGACGGTGATCACGGCGATCCTGTCGGGCCGCTGCAGCGCCACCTCGTAGATGCGGCCGTAGATCAGCGGCGGGCCCCAGAGGCTCGGCACCTCGTAAGCGCCGAGGGCGGTGAAGGACAACGAGCCGGCCGCGGCGAGCTTCGCGGACGAAGCCTTGAGGATGTCGACGGCCCGCGTCTCGGGGGTCGGCACCGGTCGGGGCGCGGCAGCCGCGGACTTCGGCGCCGGCTTCCTGCCCGGCTTCGGCGTTGGCGCGGGCGCCTGGGCCGAGGCGGCGAGGGCCGAAAAACTCAGGCTGAGGGTCGCGGCGAGAAGCCGGAAGACGTGGGTGGCTCGCATCGGCTCCTCAGTTGTTCCGGTTGTAGTTGAAGTTCGAGACCTGCACTTCCATCTGCTTGCCCGGGATCTGGATGTCCGCGAAGTTCATGTAGGAGAGGCCGGCCGCGAGGACGTTGAAGGTCGCGTTCATGGTGACGGAGCCGCCCTGGTACGTCGTCGCGACGAAGGCCTTGGCCGCCTTGTGCGTCGTCGCGTTCACCCAGAGCGTCATCGAGTCGCCGGGCACCACGACGCTGCCGCCCGAGAGCGCGATGAGGCCCGTCGCATCGGGTCCGCTCACCTGCGCTTTGTTGAAGAAGGCGAGGAGCTGCGGGCTCGTGCCCATCGAGTACTGGTCGAGCTGCGCCTTGAGACCCGCCATGTACTGCTGCATCTCCTTCTGCTTCTCCTCCGCGATCCGCTTCCGGATTCCGAAGCGGGGGAGCGAAGGACCTTCGTTCGAGACGAGGCTCCTCTGGTACTGGCCGTTGACCCAGTTGACCATCTCGACGCGCGTGTCCTTGACGACACCGTCCTCGAGAAGCTCGGTGCGCTGGTCCCAGGTGTACTGCTGCATCGCCGTCGCGTTGGCCTGGCGCGCGGCCGTGACCTTGTCGGCGATGCCGGCGCGCAGGGCCTGGTTCGCGGCGTCCTGAGCGGACGCCGCCGACGTCAGAAGGGCGAGCGCGGAGGCCGCGGCCGCGGCGGCGAGCATCGAGCGCCGTGTCACGGGATCATCCCGCACTCGAACATCTTGTTCGCGATGGGCGCGGCGATCTTGTTGATGAAATACGCGCGCATCTGCGGGTCCGCCTTGAGCGCCGCGATGACGCGCTGCTCCATCTGGGCCCTCTCGCCGGTCGGCTTCTCGCTCTTCTTCTCGGCGAGCTGGACGCAGGTCGAGTTGGTGTACTTGTCGATGATCTTCTGGGCGAGCATGTCCGCGAGCGGATACTGCTGCTGCGGCTGCTGCGCCTGGGGCGCTGCCGAGACGAGCCACAGAGCGGGGACCAGAACCAGAACCGCGAGACGCTTCTTCATCGACGGCCTCCTGTCAGGTTTTCGTTGATTACTCGCTCGCCTTGTTGTTCCGCATCGCCGACTCGAGCTTCTGGATGTCCTCGGGGCTGAGCTCGGGCCGGTCCATCTTGACCGTCAGCTTGTGGAGCTTGCCCGTGAACGGGAACGGGCACTGGTAGTCCTGGTCGTCGACCGGCGTTCCCGAATCCGAGCCGATGTCGAAGCTCTCGTCCCACTGAAGGATCAAGGGCAGCGTGTGCTCCATCCTCTGGGTCGCGACCGCCTTGCCATCGACCTTGAGTGTTCCGGTGCCGCCCTGGCCGATGCCGCTCATGTTGTTGAAAGCGAGGGTGCCCATGCCGAGCCCGTCGTACTTGAAGTCGAACTCGACGGTGTGCTTTCCGGGGGCGAGGGCCTCGGGGCTGTCCCAGCGAATGCGCTTGAGGTCCACGAGGTTCCAGAGAAACACCGGCTTGCCCTTCAGGAGGTAGAAGCCGTAGCCGCCGAATCGTCCGCCGGAGGTCAGCATCATGCCCTCGGCCCCGCCGGCAGGCACCTCGATGTCCGCGGTGATCGTGTAGGAGGTGTCGAGCAGGAGTGGCGAATCACCCTGCGGGAGGCCGATCATCGGCTTCGTGTAGACGAACTCGCTGCGGCCGGCGGTGATGTTGGGCCGCGGCGCCACGAGGCGCGTGGCGACCGAGGCGTCGAGCGGCAGGACCTGGTACTTCTTCGCCTCCGTCAGGAAGAGGGCCTGCATCTCTTTCAGCTTCTCGGGGTTCTTCGCCGCCACGTCGTTGGCCTGGGTCCAGTCCTTCGTCAGGTCGTAGAGCTCCCACGTCATTCCGTTCAGAGGGTCGGGGTTGGCGGGTCCCATCGTGACCCAGGGCGGCCGGATCACCTTCGTCGAGGCGATCCACCCCTCGTGGTAGATCGCATGATCGCCCATCATCTCGAAGTACTGAGTCTTGTGCGTGGACGGCACGCTCGCATTCGCCTTGTCGAACGTGTACGCGAAGCTCACGCCCTCGATCGAGCTCTGTTTGATGCCGTCGACATAGTCGGGCGCGTGAATGCCCGCCGCCTCGAGGATCGTCGGCACGACGTCGATGACGTGGTGGAACTGGTGGCGGATGCCGCCGACGTCCGTGATGTGTCCCGGCCACGAGACCGCCATTCCCTGCCGGATGCCGCCGAAGTGCGAGGCGATCTGCTTGGTCCAGGAGAACGGCGTATCGAACGCCCACGCCCAGGGCACGGCCATGTGGTTGTAGGTCTTGTCCGAGCCCCACGCGTCGTAGAAATACTTCAGCTGGTCCGCGACCGGCACCTCGACGCCGTTGAACATCGCGACCTCGTTCGGCGTTCCGAGGAGCGTGCCCTCGGCGCTCGTGCCGTTGTCGCCGTTGATGTAGATGATGAGCGTGTTGTCGAGCTTGCCCATGTCCTCGACCGCCTGGATGACGCGGCCGATCTCGTAGTCCGTGTAGGCGACGTAGGCGGCGAAGACGTCGACCTGCCGCAGGAACATCTTCTTCTCGTCCGGCGTGAGCTGCTCCCAGCGCTTGAGGAGCTTGTCCGGCCACGGCGTCAGCTTCGCGTCCTTCGGGATGACGCCGAGCCGCTTCTGGTTCTCGAAGATCTGGTCGCGGAGCGCGTTCCAGCCTTTGTCGAAGAGGTGCATGTCGGAAATCTTCTTGATCCACTCGGGCGTCGGGTGGTGCGGCGCATGGGTTCCGCCCGGGACGTAGTAGCAGAAGAACGGCTTCGAAGGGTCGATCTGATTGATGTCGTTGAGCCATTGGATGGCGTCATCGGCCTGGGCGGTCGTCAGGTTCCATCCCGGATGGCCGACGTTGGGGTAGATCTGCGTCGTGTCGCGGAACAGGTTCGGCTCCCACTGGTTGGTGTCGCCGCCGACGAATCCGTAGAAGTACTCGAAGCCCATGCCGGTCGGCCACTGATCGAACGGCCCGACCCGGCTCGCGGTGAAGGTGGGCGTGTTGTGGTCCTTGCCGAACCAGGAGGTGGCGTAGCCGTTGTCGAGGAGGATCCGGCCGATCGTGGCCTTGTCCTTCGCGATGATGCTGTTGTAGCCCGGATATCCCGTGGACTGCTCCGAGATGACGCCGAAGCCGGCGGAGTGGTGGTTGCGGCCGGTGATGAGCGCCGCGCGCGTCGGCGAGCAGAGGGCGGTCGAGTTCATCTGCGTGTAGCGCAGACCGGCCTTCGCGATGCGGTCGAGGGCGGGCGTCGGGATGACGCCGCCGAACGTGCTCGTGACGCCGTAACCGGAGTCGTCCGTCATGATGAGCAGGACGTTCGGCGCGCCCTTCGGCGGCACGACGCGCGGCGCCCACCACGGCTTCGACTGGAGCGCGTTGTCCTTGATCACGCCGCCGAACGGCGGATCGGGCGGCGGCAGCTGCTTGCCGTCGATCGAGGTCGTCGCCGCCGGCGAGCCGGGGACCGGCGTGGGCTGCTGCCCCGAAGCGGCAGCGAGGAACGCGAAGGACACCACCAGGGCGAGGGCCGAGCGCCGCAGGATCATGGGTCTCCCTATTTCTTTTGAAGCAGCGGTGAAGCGACCGTATCAGATCAGCTGCGTCGCCCCGGTGTCAATGCGCGGCCGCCGAGAGTGAGTCAGGGTTTCGCGATGCCGCGTTCGAGCGCGAAGCGAATGAGCTCGGCGCTCGTCGTGACGCCGATGCTCTCCATCGCCCGATACTTGTGGAACTCGATCGTGCGCACCGAGAGGCCGAGCACCGAGGCGATTTCCTTGGCGGTGAGACCCTTCGCGACGAGCGCCACGATCTCGCGCTGGCGCAGCGTGAGCGTCGACCCGCCTTCGTTCGGACTCTTCGACGGCGCCGCGCTCACCGTGGCTTTCCCCTCCGCGGCCGCGCGGATGGTCGCGATCAGTTCGTCGGCGGCGGCGTTCTTGAGCACGAAGCCGTCGGCGCCGGACTCTCGAGCCCGGCGCGCGTAGGCGGCCTCGCGGTGCATCGTCACCACCACGACGCGCGTGCCGGGCGACGCCCTCTTCAGGAGCGGGATCGCCTCGAGGCCGTTGAGGCGTGGCATCGCGATGTCCACGACGGCGACGTCCGGCTTGAGCGCGGCCGTTTCCTCCAGCAGACGCCGCCCGTCCTCGACGATGCCGACGAGCTCGAATTCGGGCTCGAGCAGGCTCTTCAGGCCCTCGGCCACCATGCGGTGGTCGTCGGCGAGCAGGACCCGGAGGCGCTGTCATTCCGGCCTCGCCTCCAGAGGCGCCCAGACCGCGATCTCGGTGCCGCGCCCGGGCGCGCTGCGCATCGTGATGTGACCGCCGAGCGTCTCGACGCGCTCGCGCATGCTCGCGAGGCCGAGGCTCGGGCGCTCGAGACGGCGACCCGGATCGAAGCCGACGCCGTCGTCGACGAGACGCAGCAGCAGACCCGCCGCGGCTCGGCTCGCAGGAGAGCGTCACCTTCTTCGCTTTCGCGTGCCGTGCGACGTTGCGGAGCCCCTCCTGCGCGATGCGGAAGAGGCAGAGCGCCGTCTCCCGGGACGGCGGCGGCCCGCCGTCCCGGACGTCGAGCGAGACCGGCACGGATTCGAGCTTCGAGAAACGCTCGGCCTCCGTCCGCAGCGCCTCGGGCAGACCGAGGTCGTCGAGCGTCGAGGGGTGCAGCTGATACGCGAGGGCGTGCACGTCCTCGGACAGACGCGTGAGCTCCTCGCGCAGCGCGCCGCCCGCCACCGAGTTGCCGCCGGCGCCGGCGCCTTCCACCGGAACGGCGGCGGCATACTCGAGCCGGGCCGCATCGATCGCCAGCCGCGCCAGGCGCTGGCTGAAATCGTCGTGCAGCTCGCGCGCGATCGCCTTGCGCTCCTCCTCCTGCGCGTGGAGCAGGCGGCGATTGAGGACGTGCACGCGCTCCTCTGCCAGACGGCGCCGGGAGCGCTGCACGAGGAGGGCGGCGATGAGGAGCGCCTGGACCAGGACGACTCCGACCGCGATGAGAACGGCATTGCGGTGCGCCTCCCAGAGTCCGGGCGGGCGGAACCGCAGCTCGCTCCCCGCCGGCAGGCTGGAAAGAGGAACGTGGAAGCGTTCGAGCTCGCGCCAGTCGTACGCGACGACGATCGGCACCGGCGGCGGCACCGTGACGTGTGCGGGGGATTCGCCCTCGAGGAGCCGCAGCGCGACTTCCGCCGCCCGGCCCGCCTCCCGGGAGATGGGCACGAGCGGTCCTCCGACGATGCCGTAGCCGAGCTCCTCGGTGAACCCGCCGAAGATGGGCGCCTTCGCGACCGCCCGCAGAGCGACGACTCCCTCCTGCTCCTCGTGCACGATGCCCGCCGCGTCCACCTTGAGGCTGCCGTACAGGATCGCCGAGCCGGGCCCCAGGGCCGCCGCGCGGCGCCGCATCTCTTCGAGCGGGAGGCCGTCCCACCACTCGAAGTCACCGCGCGAGGCGAACGGCGCCAGCTCGCGCTCGAGCTCGTTCTTCCAGAAATGCTCGAGCGGCGAGGCGCCGAGGACGACGGCGAGATGCGTCGTGCCGGGGAAGAGGCGGAGGACGTTCTCGACGACGCGGGGGGAGTCGTAGACGGCGGCGACGGCGACGTCGTTCGGCTGGAGCGAAAGATTCGCCAGCTGGCGGCGCTCGAGGCCGGCCATCACGGTCGGCACGTCGGCGAAGGGGCGCTGCCGCGCGACGAAGTCCGCCGCCGGTCCCCCGATGGTCACGACGAGATTGAGACCATGGTTCGCCACGAGTGCCCTCAGGTAGTCGGCCAGAGGGCCCTCCCCCTCGCGCGGCGCGGCGAATCGCGCGATCTCGAGCGGGGTCTCGAGGAACTCGACGGGGGCGGGCCAGCCGTCGACGATGGCCGCGCGGAGCGCCGCGGCGTAGGTCTCGAAGGGAGCGAAGCGGCTGCCGAACGATGTGACGATCAGGACACGGCGCGGCTCGGCGTCGGCGGCGCGGACGGCGGGGACCGCCGCCGTGAGGATCGCGAACGAGGCCGCGGCGATCCGCAGGAGAAGGGGGAGCGAGGCGCGGTGGTTCGCGGCGGTCGTCGTGAAAGGCTCCTCGAGTTCGGGCGTGGGAAGTCTACTCCCGGGGCATGGAGCCGGCCGGGTCGGCCCGCGCCGACTTCGGCATAGAATTTCCGCCGCGTTCGGTACCGACACACGGAGGGAGAAATCATGCGCCACGGCTTCCGGCTCGAGTTGCGCGCGGTCCTCGGATTCTTCAGCGGAGCGATCCTTCTCGCGTCGGCCGCGCCGGCGCAGCAACAGCAGCAGCAGCCCCAGGGCGCCGGCGGTCTCCTCGCGGAGGCGCTGAAGGAGAAGGTGGAGGCGGCCCAGCAGCACGCGGTCGCCAACCGCGCGGCCCTCCGCCAGTATGCCTGGACGGAGAACGTTCAGGTCGCGGTCAACGGCGAGGTCAAGACCACCAAGCAGATGAGCTGCCGTTACGGGCCGGACGGAAAGCCCCAGTGCACCCCGATGGGGCCGCCTCCGCAGCAGCAGGAGCAGCGCGGCCTCCGCGGCCGCATCGCCGAGAAGAAGAAGGAGGAGTTCACCGATTACCTGCAGCAGGTCAAGGGTCTCATCGGCCTGTACATCCCGCCCGACGGCGCCCGGATGAAGGCGGCGCACGAAGCCGGCAACGCCTCCTTCTCGCGCCCCGCGGCGGGCGAGGCGGGACTAACGTTTCGCAACTACTCGCTGCCGGGAGACTCGATGACGATCGACTTCGCGATGGCAGCGCGCAAGATGGCGGCGCTCTCGGTGAATTCGTACCTCGGCGATCCGTCGAGCCCGGTCGCCCTGAACGTCCAGTTCTCGCAGCTGCCCGACGGGACGAGCTACCCGGCCCAGGAAGTCGTCAACGCGTCCGGCAAGGGCATCCAGGTCACCGTCCACAACTCGAACTACCAGAAGATCGCGCAGTGATTCTTGAAGGAGTGAGGGCATGAAGAAAGGGTTTTTCGTTTTCGGTTTCCTCGGCGCGCTCGGCATCGTCGCGTCCGCGGCGTCGGCGCAGTCGCCGACATCGCAGACACCGGTGAAGGTCGTTCCCCCGGCGGCCGTTCGCGACAAGGCGAACGACCCGAAGCCGCCCGCGACGGCCAAACAGGCGAAGTCGATCGGCAAGGGCAAGGCTGCGGCGAACACGGCCAACACGCCCGACGACACGGATTCCCTGTGGGTCGAGAAGATCGACGTCGACGGCGACGGGAACGTCGACGAGGCGAGCGTTCTGTGGGACGACGAGGACAGGGTCCTCTACCTCTACAAGGACGGCACGTTCACCTGCTCGAACGGGGGCACGGGCTCGGGCGGCATGCTCGTTGCGGTCTACGGCAAGGGCAACTCGCACGGAAAACCGGCGGGCTCCGGCTGGTGGGCGGTCGACCTCGACAAGAGCCAGTGCAAGGCGCAGGTGGCGGGACTGTACGGCTGCACGTTCGACGCGAAGGGCAACTCGACGTCGTGCGGCGCCGCGGCCGTCGACGACAAGGGGGATGCGCTGGTCATTTCTGCGGCGCGGTGATCGGCGCTCTCAAAAGCTGAAGGCCCCGCTCGCGCGGGGCCTTCTTCATTAGTGAGTCATCCCGAGGAGCGTCGCGACGAGGGATTCCGAGCTAACTAAGACGGGATCCTTCGCCGCTCACGCGGCTCAGGATGACCGGCGCGTGCTTTTTCGAAGCCCGGCCCTCGCTCTGCTCGGTCCGGTCTTCGACGCGGCGTTCCCCCGCCGCGCTCGCGCCGGTCACTTGCCGATCGGCATCACGAACTGCACGTACATTCCCTGGCCCTGGGCGGAAAACTTCGCCCCGTACTCCCAGAAGTAGCGAATGGTGAGCGCCCCCTGCAAGGCCGTCAGCTCCGGTCCGATCGAATAGATCCTCGACTTGCCCAGTTGCGCGGCCAGCGGCGCGTCGACGCCCGTCGTCGCGGTGGTCTGCCACTGTCCATAACCGGCGATGCCGGCCCAGCCGCTCAGCATGCTGTCCTTGGCGCCCCAGTTGCGGCCGAGCCCGCCCATGAACGTGAAGGCGTTGCCCGTCGTCCAGTCCTGGTCCTGCTTCTTGCTGTTGATGTCGTAGAAGATCGCGGCCGATCCGTGCCAGTCGCGGTTCTTGTCGAAGTAGGCCGTCAGGCGGCCCGAGAGCTCGTTGGTCCACATGCCGAGCGACGTGTTCGTCGGCGAGCCCACCTCGTAGCGGCCGGTCGGCGCGTAGAAGGCGTAGTGGAAGATGATGTCCGCGCCGCCGGGCGACAAAGGCAGCGGGTCCTTGATGTGCCAGCCGAGCTCGACCGGGACGATCCAGAGCTCCGACAGCGCCAGCCCCGTCGAGCCGCTGAAGTCGTGGAGGCGCGGGAACTCGGCGCGAACGTTGGCGAAGGGCACGGCGGCCATGAACGCATAGTTGGCGCCGAAGATCTTGTACGGCGAGACCCAGTTGATGAGAGGTCCGAAGATCTCCTGGGTGAGCTTGGGCCCCTTGATCGTGACGTTGTCGAGCTTGATCTGGTCGTCCCAGGCGAAGTCGCCGAACATTCCCACGTAGAGGCCGGGGTCGGGCATCGTGCCGGCCTTCATGCCGAACTCGCCCTTGATGATGAGCTGCTGCGCGCGGGCCGACGCGGCGAAGGCCGCGAGACCGAACGCGAAGAATCCCGCCAGGAGTTTCCGATTCATGCGGTCCCTCATTTCGATGGAAACGAAAAGCGGCCGGGCGTGGGCCCGGCCGCCGTGAATCGACTCGCCTACGCCGTCGGCGGGAAGTTCTTGAAGATCGCCTGGATCGCCTGGTTGATCGTGCCCTGGCTGGCGCCCGCGTTGTTGACCTGGTCCTGCGCGGTGCCGCGCCAGACCATTTCGTGGGTCTTCGGATTGACCAGATCGACGATGATCGTCCCGATCGGAATGCTGGACTGCGTCGCCGTGGCCATGCCGCCGCCCCAGCGGCGATAGCCGAAGCCGCCCATGCTCTCGGCGTTCCACTGTTTCTCGCTCGAGAGCACGACGTGGGAGTAGACGAGGATGTCGGGGCTCGAGGGCGCGACGATCCAGCCCTTGGACTGGAGGGCGGACGTGATGCTGGACTCGATTTCCTTCTGCGTGAAGGTCACGGGCGATTTCGTGCCTTCGGCCAGCTGGAAGGTGTGGAACTGGGACCAGTTGATCGTGTGGTCGTAGTCGACGGCGGTCGTCATCGTGGAACACGCCAGCGTCAGGGCGCCGGCCAGGATTCCCAGGATCGTCGCTGCTTTTCTCATGACCTCACTCCATATTCTGTGTCGTTCAGGGCCGTCTACTTCTGTCCGGGAGCCGGCGGGAAGTTCTTGAAGAGCTCGGCGATGGCGTTCTGGATCTGACCCTGCTCGGCGCCCGAGGCCGAGACCTGGTCGCTCGCCGTGCCGCGCCACACGAGCTCCTTCGTCTTCGGGTTCACGAGGTCCACGACGAGGGTGCCGATGGGGATCTTCGTCTCCGTCGCGGTCGTCATGCCTCCCATGCCGCCCCAGCCGCGATAGCCCCAGCCGCCGCCGGTGCTGGTCGCGTTCCACTGCGTCTGCGTGGAGCGCACGCCGTGCGTGTAGACGAGGATGTCGGGGTCGGAGGTCACCGCCTGCCACCCTTTGGAGGTGAGCTGGCTCGTGATCGTGTCCGCGATCCGCTTCTGCGTGAAGGTCACGAATTCCTTGTCGCCTTCGACGAGCTGAAAGGTGTGGAACTGCGCCCAGTTGACGCTGTGGTCGTAGTCCACGGCCGTCGTCAGCGTCGAGCACGCCAGGGTGAGCACCCCGGCCAGCAGACCGAGAAGGATAGCCGCCCGTTTCATGGTTCTCTCCTCTTTCTTGGGTTCGCGCGCCGCTGATCTTATTTCAGGTCCTATCGTCGGAATCCGCCGCCGCCGCGGAAGCCGCCGCCGCCGCCCCAGCCGCCGCCATGGAAGCCGCCCCAGCCGCCGCCCCCGAGGGAGCCGCTGCCGAACGAGTGGTCGGCGCCGCCGCCGCCGCCCCAGCCGCCGCCGCCCCAGGAGTGATCGCCCCAGTTGCTCCCGCCGAAGCTGTTCCAGTTGCCGGCGCCCGTGGAGCGCGCCTGGCTCATGCTGTCCAGGTTGTGTGAGTAGGAGCTGTTCGTGAGACCGCTCCAGCCGTTGGTGTTGTGGTTCCACTGGCTCCAGTTGCCGCCGCTGTTCGAATAGACGTTGCCGTCGTGGTCGGCATAGACGTTGTTGCCGACGTGCGCCACTCCGCCGTTGTCCCCGTGGACGCCTCCGACGTTCGTCGTGTTGCCGTTCGCCGTCGTCACGGTGCCCCGGCCACCCGAGATCGAGTTGCCCGTGTACGCGTTGCCGGCCGTGCCGTGCCAGCCGGAGGCCGATGCGCCGGTCTTCGTGTCGTACGCGGCGCCGCGCGTGCCCGACGCGTAGTTGCCCGTGTACGCGTTCCCGACCGAGCCGTGCTGGCCGGCCGACGCGACTCCCGTGCGCGAGTTGTAGGCCGCGCCCTCGGACCCGTGCCACGCGTTGCCCGTCCAGGCGTTGTAGCCGCCGCCCGAGCGCGTCACGGCGTTCGTGTTGCCCCAGTGGCTGTAGACGTTCCCGGACGACCAGCGCGCGTACCCCGGTCCCCAGACCGCGCCGCCGCCGTGGCCCCAGTAGGCCGCGCCGTAGCCGCCGTACCACCCGCCGGCCGCGCAGCCCCAGCCCCAGCCGCAGTAGCCCCAGCCGTAGCCGCACATCGCCGCGCCCATCGCGAAGCCGCAGCCGACGCCGAACGCGAAGGCCCACCCGCTCCACGGCGTGTACGCGATGTTGACCCCGTAGCCGTAGGTCACCGGCGGCCCGTACCAGACGGAGCCGATCCACGGCGAGTACACGTATCCCGTGCCGTACACGACGACGCCATCGGTCACGATCGCGCCCGTGTAGCCGGGCGTGTAGCCGACGTACACGACCGAGGGCGTCGAGCCATAGACCTGCACGTAAGTCAGGGAATAGAGCGGAGACGAGGGCGGGATGGAATAGATCGAGGACGGAACCCATGCCGCGACGGTCCAGGGCCCATTGACGGAGGGCGACGAGAACCAGATCCCGCTCTGGCAGGCATAGTAGGAGTAGGGGCCCGTCATGACGATCGGGGTCGAGGCATTGACCACGTACTGGAGCGTCGTGCCCTCGATCGGCTTCATCTGCGGCGCGCCGTCGAAGGTGATCGGCTTCGCGATCTGCGCCGACCGCTGGACGGTCGCCGTCTGCGGGACCGTGTTGGCGATGACCGCCTCGTTCGCCTGCGGCGTGCCGGGGACCGACGCCTTCACGTTCTCCATCGGGCTGTCGTCCGGGATCCTGGCGAAGTCCGGGGGAAGGCTCGACGCCGCCACGTAGGTCCACGGCCCGGCGGTCGAAGGCGCGCTGAACCAGCGGCCGGAGATCACGATGTACGTGTTCTGGTTGTCGATGTCCTTGAAGACCCGGCCGGTCGTGTTGGTGACGTAGAGGAGCTGCGTGTTCGGGATCGGCTGGTAGTCCGCGGCGCCGCTCATGACGATCAGCTCGGTCGGCTGCGTCTCCATGTAGACGATCGGCGTCGGCTTCGTCTTCAGCGACGGCTTCGGCGCCGTCTTGTCCGACGCGGATCCGCCGGTCATCGGGTCGCCGGTGCCGGCCGCGAGGATCGCATTGTAGGCGTCGTCGAGCTCCTTCTTGCGGTCGAAGTGCGGATCCGTCACCTCCCAGGGGCCCTCGAGCGTCGACGCCTTCAGCCAGCCGTCGAAGAGGTGGAAGTAGATCTCGCCGCTCGACGTCTTGAGCACGATCGCGCTCGTGTTGATCAGGCGCTCGAGCGACGTGTTCGCCTGCTTTCGCCAGGCCGGGGTCCCGTCGATGAGCACGAGGACGGCCGGCACGTCCGAGAAGAGGACCTGCGGCGGCGCATTCTGGAGCGGCCGCGACTCGCCGGCCTTCTTCTCCTGGACGATGCCGAGGTCCGCCTGGAGGCGGTCGAGCGCGATCGCCTTGGACTTCTTGCCCTGCTCGCTCTCCTGCAGCGCCGCCTGCCATGCCGCGGCCTTGCCGGGCGCCGAAGGGAAGCTGGTCCGCACGATGTTCAGGTCCTCGAGGAACACGACGCGGTTGACCTTGTCGACATCGGTGCGCGCCGTGAACCAGATCACGCCGAACGTCGGGTCCTTCGCGCCGGCGGGCTGGACCGACACCGCCGCGTGCCCCTCGAGCGATACCCCCGACCAGCTGTCGAGCTGAGGCTGGTAGATGAGGAAGGTCGTCAGGGCATCGCCGCTGCCGACGACCACGCGCCGCGGCCACGGATCGGGGGCCGTCGGTGCCGCTGCCGTTCCCGACGGTGTCTGAGCCGCGAGACTCGCGGCCGACAGGCTCGATAGCACGAAACAGAGAACGAGCGCGACGAGCTTGCGAAGAGTGGTCACGACGGAAGGCCTCCTCCGAGGGAAAGCGCCGAAGCGCGTTACTTCTTGCGCGTGTACTGGATCTCCATCATCTTGAAATTCTTGCCGTCGGGCGTCTTGCCCCAGAGCTCGAGCGTGTGATGGTCGGCGTCGGAGATCGTGATCTTCTCGTCGGACGTCGTGACCTTGCCGGTCGCCGGATCGCTCGTCGTGGCCTTCATGGCGATGGTCTTGCCGTCCATGGTGCCGTTCGACAGCATCATTCCGGTCGACGCCGTGTCCATCCACGAGCCCTGGTACTTCTTCGTCACGTTGTCGTAGCCGACGTAACCGATTCCGTTGAAGGTCTCGCCGAGAAAAACCCCTTCGTACTTCATCTGCACGTAGCGGTCGCCGAGGACCCAGTTGTTGACCGACGTCCCGACCGTGTCGTCGGGCGGCTTCGAGGGATCCATCCACGTGCGGACCCTGGCGTCGAACGTGCCGACGAGGGGCTCGAGCTTCTTCTGCCCGTCGCCCGGGGTCATGGCCTTCTGCCAGGCCTCCATGGCGGCCTTTTCGTCCATGCCGCCGGCCTTCTTCTTTTCCTGGGCGGCCGCGGGCAGGGCCGCCGAGGCGGCCAGCGCGGCGGCAAGAGCGAGGCGCGGAAGGGTATTCATCCGTTCGTCCTCCTGTCTGGATGTTGGCCGCGGAAGTCTATCTCCGGTTAGGATTCACGGGATGAGTACGACCCGGCTCGCGATGATGTTTCTCGCGGCGGCGGCCACCCTCGGCGCGGCGCCGGCCGCACCCCCCCGGAGCACGCTGCCGTGGATCGAAGACGACTACGGCCGCGCCCTCTCGGAGGCAAAGTCGAAGAAGCTGCCGATTTTCGCCGAGGCCTGGGCGCCCTGGTGACACACGTGCCGCTCGATGAGGGCCTACGTCTTCACGGATCAGGCCCTCACGAAGCGCGCCGGGCAGTTCGTCTGGCTCTCGATCGACACGGAAAAGACGGGGAACGCGGAGTTCCTGAAGAAGTACCCGATCCGGGCGTGGCCGTCCTTCTACGTCATCGATCCCGCGCGTGAGGCCATCGTCCTGCGCTGGGTCGGCGGCGCGACGGTCGCGGAGCTCGGCAAGCTCTTCGACGAGGGGCGGCGCGCCGTGCGCGGCGGCGGCGCGTCGGCCACGACGGCCCTCGCCCGCGCCGATGCCCTCTACTCCGAGGGCCGGTACGCCGACTCGATCCCCGGGTATCAAGAAGCCCTGAAGACGCTGCCGAAGGGCTCCCGCTCTTATCCTCGTGCGGTCGAGTCGCTCCTCTTCGCGTTCTCGGTCACGAAGCAGCCGTCCCCCTGCGTCGAGGTCGCGCGGGAAACGTTCCCGTCGCTGCGCGGCTCCGTCGCGGGCGCGTCCGTCGCGGGCTCAGGACTCGACTGCGCGCTGAAGCTGCCTCCGGCCGCGCCCGGGCGGGGCGAGGCCGTCGCCGGCTTCGAGAAGGAGGTCCGCGCGATCCTCGCCGATCCGACCGTGGTGCTCGCGGCCGACGACCGTTCCGCGCTCTACGGCTCGCTCGTGGACGCCCGCGAGGATGCGAAGGACCCGACCGGCGCGCACGCGACGGCTCTCGAGTGGGTCGCCGAACTCGATGCGGCCGAGCGCGCGGCGAAGACGCCCGAGCAGCGGACCGCGCTCGACCCGAATCGGCTGAGCGCATACGAGGCCGCCGGCGAGATCGAGCGGGCGGTCCCGATGCTCCTGCGCTCCGAGAAGGATTTTCCGAAGGACTACAACCCGCCGGCCCGCCTCGCCCTCGTCTACCTCAGGCTGAAGCGGTACGACGACGCCCTCGCCGCGTCGGACCGAGCGCTCGCGCTCGTCTATGGTCCGCGCAAGCTCCGCGTCTTCGCGGTCCGCGCCGACATCCAGACCGCGATGGGCAACGGGACGGCCGCCCGGAAGACGCTGGAGGACGCGCTCGCCTACGCCGAGGCGCTCCCGGAGGGGCAGAAGTCGGCGGCGACGATCGAGGCGCTCCGCAAGCAGGTGGGGGAGGTCAACGCCGCCGGCGCCGCGCGGTAGACCGTTGCATTCCTGCTACCATCCGCGCCTGTCGTGCGCGCCCTCTCGGTGTTCCTGATCGCCCTCGCCGTCGCGCCGGCGCTCCGCGCGGAGAACCCCTCGGCGCAGCTCCAGGCGCTCTTCGACGAGGAGTGGCAGTTCCGCCTGAAGGAGAACCCGCTCCTCGCGACCTACGCGGGCGACCACCGCTACGACGCCCTCCTGCCGTCGATGACGCCCGAGGATCTCGCCCGCCGGAACGCGCACGACCGCGAGACCCTGGCGAGGCTGAAGGCGATCGACCGGACCGCGTTGTCTTCCTCGGAGCGCGTCAGCGCCGACATGATGTCCCGCGAGCTCTCCGATGCGATCTCCGACTACGAGTTCGGCGCGTATCGCATCCCGATCACATCCGACAGCGGGTTCCACACGGACTTCGCCGACCTGCCGGACCGCATGCCGTTTTCCACGGCGAAGGACTACGAGAACTACATCGCCCGGCTGAATGCCTTCCCTCGCTACGTGGCGGAGGAAATCGCGCTCATGAAGGAGGGGCGGGACGCCGGCTTCACCGTGCCGCAGGTGGTGCTCGAGGGCTACGAGGTCACGATGACGACGCACGTCGTCGCCGAGCCCGGGAAGAGCCTCTTCTTCGCGCCGTTCCGCAAGTTTCCACCGGGCGTTCCCCAGGCCGAGCGCGCGCGGCTGACCGAGGCGGGGCGTCGGGCCGTGATGGACGGCGCCGTCAGGGGCTACCGGACGCTCTTCGAGTTCATGCGCACCGACTACGTCCCCCGCGCGCGCGCCACCGTGGGCGCCTCGGCGATGCCGAAGGGACGCGCGTACTACGCGTTTCTCGTTCGGCGGTTCACGACGCTCGACGTCACGCCCGAGCAGGTGAACGAGATCGGCCGGCAGGAGGTCCTCCGCATCCGCGCCGAGATGGACGCGGCGATGGCGAAGACGGGCTTCCAGGGCAACTTCGCGGCCTTCCTGAACATGCTGCGCACCGACCCGCGCTTCTACGCCAAGTCGGGAGACGAGCTGCTCAAGGACGCGGCGTACATCGCGAAGCGGATGGACGGGAAGCTGCCGTCGATGTTCGGGAAGCTGCCGCGCCTGCCCTACGGCATCGCGCCCGTGCCCGACCACCTCGGTCCGAAGTACACCGGCGGCCGCTACATCCCGGCCCCGATCGGGAGCACCCAGGCGGGCGAGTACTGGGTCAACACGTTCTTCCTCGACAAGCGGCCGCTCTACACGCTCGAGGCGCTGACGCTGCACGAGGCGGTTCCGGGGCATCACCTCCAGATCGCGCTCCAGCAGGAGATGACCGGCCTGCCCGAGTTCCGGCGCTTCTCGGACGTCGGCGCGTTCGTCGAGGGCTGGGCGCTCTACGCCGAGCGGCTCGGGCTCGAGTCCGGCTTCTACACCGACCCGTACAGCGACTTCGGCCGGCTGACGTACGAGATGTGGCGGGCGTGCCGCCTCGTCGTCGACACGGGCCTCCACGCGATGGGCTGGACGCGCGCCGAGGCGATCGAGTACCTCGAGAACCACACGGCGCTCTCGACGCACGAGGTGACGACGGAGATCGACCGCTACATCTCGTGGCCGGGGCAGGCGCTCTGCTACAAGATGGGAGAGCTGAAGATCCGGCAGCTGCGGCGCGAGGCCGAGGAGGCGCTCGGGCCCCGTTTCGATCTCCGCGCGTTCCACGACGCCGTGCTCGGCAACGGCGCCGTGCCGCTGCCGGTCCTCGAGGAGCAGGTGCGCGCCTGGGTGGCGGCGCGCCGCGCCTCATGATCGCGTCCGCCGGCTTCCGCGCGAAGAACCCCGCGACGGGGGAGACGCTCGACGGCGAGTTCCGCGAGGCGAGCCCGGGCGACATCGACGCCGCGGCGCGCGCGGCGGAGCGGGCGTTCGACCCGTATGCGGCGCTCACCCCGTCGCGCCGCGCGGAGTTCCTGCGGGCGGTCGCGCAGAAAATCCTCGCGCTGGGCGACCGCCTCCTCGAGCGGGCCGCGGCGGAGACGGCGCTGCCGCTCCCGCGCCTCGAGAGCGAGCGCGCCCGCACCGTCAGCCAGGTCCTCCTCTTCGCCGATTGGATCGAGGAGGGCTCCTGGGTCGGGGCGCGCATCGACCGCGCCGTGCCGGACCGCAAGCCCCAGCCGCGCCCCGACATCCGACGCATGCTCGTGCCGCTCGGACCCATCGCCGTCTTCGGCGCCTCGAATTTTCCGCTCGCGTTCTCGGTGGCGGGCGGCGACACGATCTCGGCGCTCGCGGCCGGGTGCCCGGTCGTCGTCAAGGCGCACCCCGGCCACCCCGGGACCTCCGACCTGGTCGCGTCCGCGGTGCGCGCCGCGGTGCGCGAGACGGGGATGCCCGAGGGCGTCTTCGGCCTGGTCCACGGCACCTCGCCGGAGGTCGGCATCACGCTCGTCACGCACCCGTCGATCCGCGCCGTCGGCTTCACGGGATCGCTCATCGCCGGGCGGACGCTCTTCGACGCGGCGGCGCTTCGGCCCGAACCGATTCCCGTGTACGCCGAGATGGGCTCGGCCAATCCCGTCTTCGTGCTCCCGGGCGCCATCGCCGACAAGGGCTCGGCGATCGCGCGCGGCCTCGCGGCCTCGGTCACGCTCGGCGCCGGGCAGTTCTGCACGAACCCGGGGCTCGTGTTCGTCGTGGACTCGCCGGCCGCGTCGGCCTTCCTCGAGGAGACCGGCGGCTGCCTCGCCGCGACGGCGCCGGGAACGATGGTCCACGCGGGCATCAAGACGGCGTACGACCGCGAGATCGGGCAGGTCGCGCGGCTCTCCGGCGTGTCGATCGGCGCGCGCGCGGCGGGTCCGGGCGCGCACCCGGAGACGGAGGCGCCCGCGATGCTGCTCCTCGCCGACGCGCGCGCGTGGTCGGCGCACCCGCGGCTCGGCGACGAGATCTTCGGACCGGCGACGCTCGCGGTGCGCTGCGCGTCCCGTCCCGAGATGCTCGAGCTCGCGCGCGGTCTCCACGGACACCTCACCGCGACGATCCACGGCAACGACAAGGACCTCGCCGAGTGGGGCGAGCTCGTGGCGATCCTCCGGAAGCGCGTCGGCCGGATCGTGTTCAACGGCTTCCCGACGGGCGTCGAGGTCTGCCACGCGATGCAGCACGGCGGTCCGTACCCGGCGACGACGGATTCGCGGTCGACGTCGGTCGGCACCGCCGCGATCGAGCGCTTCGCGCGACCCGTCTGCTTCCAGGACTTCCCGCCGGGCGCGCTGCCCGAGGAGCTGCTCGACGCGAACCCGCGCGGCATCTGGAGGCTCGTCGACGGCAATCCGACGCGGGACCCTTTATGAGGGCCGAAAGACTCGCCAGTCCCCCCGAGACCCTGGAAGTCGTCGACTCGCACACCGAGGGCGAGCCCACACGCGTCGTCGTCGGAGGATGGCCGCCCCTCGAGGCGCCGACGATGGCGGGCCGGCGCGAGGAACTCGGCTCGCGCTTCGGCCCGCTCTGGCGCGGGGCGATCCTGGAGCCGCGCGGGCACGAGGCGCTGGTCGGCGCGCTCCTGACGCCGCCCGTCTCGCCGCGGCGCCGTCGCCGGCGTCGTCTTCTTCGACAACGTCGGTCCCCTCTGGATGTGCGGGCACGGCACCATCGGCGTCGTGCGCACGCTCGAGCACCTCGGGCGGATCGGTCCCGGCGCGGTTCGGCTCGACACGGCCGTCGGCACCGTCGGCGCCGAGCTCTCCATCGACGGGGTCGTCACGATCGAGAACGTGCCCGCGCGCTGCCACGCCCTGGACGTGGCGGTGGAGGTCCCCGGCCTCGGCCGGGTCGTCGGCGACGTCGCCTACGGCGGCAACTGGTTCTTCCTCGTCCGGTCGGGCGTCGCCGAGGCGGTCGAGCCCGCCAACGGCGAGCGGCTGCGGGCGGCGACGCTCGCCATCCAGCGCTCCCTCGGCGCGCAGGGGGTCACCGGAGACGAGGGAGCGATCGTGGACCACGTCATCTTGTATGGGCCCCCCTCCCGGAGCGACGCCGACAGCCGCAACTACGTCATGTGCCCGGGAGGCGCCTACGACCGCTCGCCCTGCGGGACCGGGACGTCCGCCCGGATGGCCGCGCTGCACGCCCGGGGAGAGCTCCGTCCGGGCGAGCGCCTCCGCCAGGAGTCGATCACCGGGAGCCTCTTCACCGGCTGGCTCGAGGAACGCGGCGGCACGCTCGTGCCGCGGATCCAGGGGCGCGCCTACGTGACCGGCCGGACCACTCTCTACTTCGACCCGCGCGATCCCTTCCGGCACGGGCTCGGAGGACATGCCGACTGACGCGATCGTCGTCGGCGCGGGCGTCGTCGGCGCGGCGTGCGCCGAGGCCCTCGCGGCGGCGGGGCTCTCCGTCACGGTGCTCGAGTCGCGTTTCGCGGCGAGCGGCGCCACGGCGGCCGCGATGGGCCACCTCGTCGTCATGGACGACTCGGAGGCGCAGTTCGCGCTGACGCGCCTCTCGCGCGACCTCTGGGCCGGGCTGGCGGACGGGATGCCGCGCGGATGCGAGGACGAGCGGACGGGCACGCTGTGGATCGCGGCGGCCGAGGAGGAGCTCGCGCTCGTCCGCCGCAAGGCGGCGTTCTACCGGACGCGCGGGGTCACTGCGGCGGAGCTCGACGGCGACGCGCTCGCGCGCGAGGAGCCGAACCTCCGCCCCGGCCTCGCGGGGGCACTGCTCGTGCCGGACGACCGCGTGGTCTATCCGCCGAACGCGGCGCGGTGGCTCCTCTCTCGCGCGGCCGCGCGCGGGGCGCGCGTCGTCGAGGGCGTGGAGGTCTCGGCGATCCACGGCCGACGCGTCGCGACGCGGACGGGGGACCTCGAGGCGGGCTGCGTCGTCAACGCCACCGGGGCGGCCGCGCCGCTCCTGACGCCGGGCCTGCCGGTCGCGCCGCGCAAGGGGCACCTCGTCATCACGGATCGGTATCCGGGCTTCTGCCGGAGGCAGCTCGTCGAGCTCGGCTACCTCCGGAGCGCGCACGGCGCGGCGAGCGAGTCGGTCGCGTTCAACCTCCAGCCCCGCGCGACGGGGCAGATGCTCCTCGGCTCCTCGCGCGAGTTCGCCGGCTTCGACGCCTCGATCCGCCCCGCGATCCGGGCGCGCATGGTCCGGCGCGCGCTCGAGTACGCGCCGGCGCTCGCCGGGCTCTCCGCGATCCGCACGTGGACCGGCTTCCGGCCCGCGACGCCCGACAACTTGCCGCTCATCGGCGCGTGGCCGGAGACGCCCGGGCTCTACGTCGCGACGGGCCACGAGGGGCTCGGCATCACGACGGCGCTCGGCACGGCGCGGCTCGTCGCCGACGCGGTGCTCGGCCGGACGAGCCCGATCGATCCGGCGCCCTACGGGCCGACGCGGCCGTTTCCCGAGGCCGCGCATGCCTGAGCGCGTGCGCGTGACCGTCGACGGCCGCGCGGTCCTCGCCGAGGCGGGCGTGACGGTCGCGGCGGCGCTCTGGAACGCCGGCGTCGTCCGGCTGCGCCGCTCGATCGGGGGGAGCCGCGGGGCGTCCTGTGCGCGATGGGGATCTGCTGGGAGTGCCGGGTCGAGATCGACGGAGCGCCTCACCGGCGCGCCTGCATGGAGCTCGTCCGCGACGGCATGGTCGTCTCGACGGAGGGCTCGGCGATCAGCGGTCCGCCGTCGGCCGTCCGCTTCGAGCGCGAGGCGCTCGACTGCGACGTCGCCGTCGTCGGCGCGGGTCCCGCCGGCGTCGCGGCCGCCTGCCGCGCGGCCGAGTCGGGCGCACGCACCCTCCTCCTCGACGACGCGGCCGCGCCCGGCGGGCAGATCCATCGCCGGCTGCCGGGGCGTCCTCCGCCGGAGGCCGCGCGCGCGTGGCTCGAGCGGCTCGAGCGCTCCGGCGCCCGCCGGGTCGCCGGGGCGACCGTGGCGGAAGCGCGCCGCTCGGGCGACGGGTTCGCGCTCCTCGCGGACGGCGGCGGGACGGCGCTCACGGTGTCGGCGCGGCGGCTCGTCCTCGCGACGGGCGCGCGCGAGCTCTTCCTGCCGTTCCCCGGCTGGACCCTGCCGGGCGTCCTCGGCGCCGGGGGCGCGCAGGCGCTCGCGAAGTGCGGCGCCTCGCTCGCCGGCCGCGTCGCCGTCGTCGCGGGCTCGGGACCGCTGCTGCTCGCCGTGGCCGCGCACCTCGCGAGGGCCGGCGCCGAGGTCGCGCTCGTCGCGGAGCAAGCGTCGTTCGGGGCGCTCGCGGGTTTCGGCGCGGCGCTCGCGGGCGCGCCGGCGAAGCTTCTCGAGGCGGTGGCGTACCGCGCGGCGTTCCGCGAGGCGCCGTACCGCACGGGCGCCTGGGTTGCGGAGGCGCGCGGGCGGGACCGTCTCGAGAGCGTCATCGTCGAGGACGGCGCGGACCGTCGCGAGATCGCCTGCGACGTCGCGGCGGTCGCTCACGGTCTCGTTCCCAACACGGAGCTCGCGCGCCTGCTCGGCTGCGCCGTCGAGGACGGCGCCGTCCGCGTGGACGCGCGGCAGGAGACCACCGTGCCCGGCGTCCACGCGGCGGGGGAGGCGTGCGGCGTCGCGGGCATCGACGTGGCGCTGGCCGAGGGGGAGATCGCGGGTCTCGCGCGCGGCGGGACGCGCCGATGCGGCGGCGCCGGCCGCCGTCCGCGCGCGCGACCGGGGCCGCGCGATCGCCCGGCGCATGGCGCGGGCGTTTCGTCCGCGCGCGGAGCTGCGGCGGCTCCCGCGTCCGGACACCGTCGTCTGCCGCTGCGAGGACGCGCGCCTCGCGTCGATCGCCGCGTGCGGCCTGGCGCGGGAAGCCAAGCTCGCCGCCCGCGCCGGCATGGGCCCGTGTCAGGGCCGCGTGTGCGGTCCGGCGCTCGAGTTTCTCTTCGGGTGGGATTCCGATACGGTACGCCCGCCCGCGCGGCCGGTGCCCCTCGGCCATCTCGCGCTGGAGGAGACGACATGAAGTGGGAAGGCGTGTTCCCGGCGGTGACCACTCCGTTCCGCGAGGACCTCTCGCTCGATCTCGATTTCCTGCCCCGCCACCTCGAGGCGATGCTCGCCGCGGGCTGCCGCGGCTTCGTGCCGCTCGGGTCCCTCGGCGAGTCGGCGACGCTGTCGTTCGAGGAGAAGGAGCGGGTACTCGCGGCCTGCCGGGCGGCGCTGGGGAATCGCGCCGCGCTCGTCGCGGGCGTGGCCGCGCTGTCGACCGCGGAGGCCGTCGCGACGGCGCGCCTGGCGCGGGAGCGGGGCTGCGACGGCCTGATGGTCCTGCCGCCTTACGTGTATCGCCCGGATCGGCGCGAGACGCTGGCGCACTTCGACGCCGTCCTCGGCGCGACGGAGCTCCCGTGCATGCTCTACAACAATCCCATTGCATACGGAACCGATGTGCTGCCGGAGGACGTGGCGCTCCTCGCCGCGCGGCACCGGAACCTCGAGGCGGTGAAGGAATCGAGCGCGGACGTGAGGCGCGTGACGGCGATCCGCGGCGCGCTCGGCGGGCGGATCGCGGTCTTCGTGGGCGTCGATGACCTGATCGTCGAGGGCATCGCGGCGGGAGCGGTCGGCTGGATCGCCGGTCTCGTCAACGCGCTGCCGCGCGAGTCGGTGCGTCTCTTCGATCTCGCGGCGGCCGGCCGCGACGAGGAGGCCCGGGCTCTCTACGAGTGGTTCCTGCCCCTGCTGCGCCTCGACGTCGTCCCGAAGTTCGTGCAGCTGATCAAGCTCGTCCAGCAGGAATGCGGGATGGGCTCGGAACGGCTGCGCCCGCCGCGCCTCGTCCTCGAGGGGGCCGAGCGGGGCGAGGCGCTCGCCGTGATTCGGGAGCGCCTCGCGCGCCGGCCGGGGGTCTAGGCAAGACGGGCGGCCGCAAGGGCCGCCCCTACAACTAGTATTTTGCGGGCTGGGCGCCCGTGTCGCCGGTCGGGATCGGGAGCTGGTTGAGGAGATTCAGGCGCGCGGCCGTCGTCGTGTAGTCGTCGATCAGCGCGAAGCGGCCGGCCGCATGCGCGTTGATCTTGTCCTTCATGATCCCGTAGTACTTCATCCGGAGGTCGACCGCCTTCTTCTGCAGGTTCGCCGAATCCGTGAGGAGGCTCGTGATCTCGGGGTCGGAGACGTTCTGGAAGTTGTCCGCGTACTTCTTGGCGAGATCGAGGCGCGCGGTCGTGATCGCGTTCTTCTCCTTCTCGAAGTCCGCGTAGACGGCCCAGAAGGACTCGAGCTGCTGCGGCGTCAGCTCGCTCATGCCGGCCGCGAAGAGCTTCTTGCGCGCGTCGGAGAGCGCCATCTTGTAGCGCTGCATGTTCAGGTCGCCGCTCGAGGGGGCCGCCATCGAGTTCGACTGTCCCGAGGGAGCGGACGACTGCTGCGCGTTCGCGGCAGCGGCGGCGACTCCGGCCGCGAGAGAAAGAACGAGGATCTTCTTCATGACGTGCTCTCCTTTTGCCTGCTTGAGCCGGCCCCGCCTTCGAGCGGACCGGCCGTGATCGAACCGGCGGATCCTATATCAGGAGGAGAGGGGAATTTGGATCAGACGTGACAGGACCCTCCGCCGCGCTTCTCGAAGTAGCGCTGGTGGTACTCCTCGGCGCGCCAGAAGGGCTGAGCGGGGGAGATCTCCGTCACGATCGGGCGGGCGAATTTCCCGCTCGCGGCGAGACGGTCGCGCGAGGCGCGCGCGGCCTTCTCCTGCTCGGCGTCGTGGAAGAAGATGGCCGAGCGGTACTGCGTGCCGACGTCGGGACCCTGTCGGTTGAGCTGCGTCGGGTTGTGGCTCTCCCAGAAGACCTCGAGGAGCCGGTCGTACGGGACCAGCTTCGGGTCATAGTCGACCTCGACCACCTCCGCGTGGCCGGTCTCATCGCTGCAGACGTCCTCGTACGTGGGATTCGAGACCCGGCCGCCGCTGTAGCCGACGGCCGTCGCCGTCACGCCGGGGATCTGACGGAACGTCTCCTCGACACCCCAGAAGCATCCCGCCCCGAATGTCGCCTTCGCCATGCCGAACCTCCGATTCTCGCCCAACACCCGCGTCCGGAACCGGATTCCCCCGAACGGGCGTATTCCCGACATCATGGCTCGAAATCGATCCGTGCGCCGGGTCCTGCCCTCGGTCGAGACCCTCGAGGGCGCCGGCTTCCTCGTGCACCGCCCGTTTCCCACGTCGGCGCTCGACCATTTCGATCCGTTTCTGCTGCTCGACGAGATGGGGCCGATGGACCTCGCGCCGGGCGAGGCGAAGGGCGCGCCCGACCATCCGCACCGCGGCTTCGAAACCGTGACGTACCTGCTTTCCGGCCGCATGGAGCACGGCGATTCCCGGGGCAACCGTGGCCGGCTCGGTCCCGGAGACGTGCAGTGGATGACGGCCGGCTCGGGCGTCGTGCACTCCGAGATGCCGGAGGCGGACTTCGCTTCGCGCGGCGGCCGGATGCACGGCTTCCAGCTCTGGGTCAACCTGCCGCAGCGCGACAAGATGATGGCGCCGCGCTACCAGGAGGTGCCGGCGGCGCGCATTCCCGTCGGCCGTTCCGAAGACGGCAAGGTCGAGGCGCGCGTCCTCGCCGGCGAGGCGCTCGGCGCGCAGGCGGTGATCGACACCCGCACGCCGATCGTCTACCTCGACCTGACGCTCTCGTCGGGCGGAGTCCACGAGCAGCCGCTTCCCGCGGGCTTCAACGCGTTCGCGTACGTCGTCGAGGGAGTGGGCATCTTCGGCGCCGAGGGCGCGCCGGCCCGAGCGCACGACCTCGTGCTGTTCGCCGGCGACGGCGACACGGCGCGGGTGGAGGCGCCGGACGACGGCGAACCGCTCCGCGTTCTGCTCGTCGCCGGACAGCCCCTCGGCGAGCCGGTCGCGCGCGCCGGCCCTTTCGTCATGAACACGCGCGCCGAGATCGTCCAGGCATTCGAGGACTTCCAGGCCGGCCGACTCGGGTGAGACGCAGTCCGGGACTCCCGGCGTAAGCTACGCCCCGCTTGCGCAAGGCATTTCGGGCTTTCACTTACCGCGACTTCCGCTTGATGTGGGGGGGAGCCTTCACGTCGAGCGTCGGCACCTGGATGCAGGAGGTCGCGCAGAACTGGCTCATCCTCACGATGACCGGGTCGGCGTTCCTGCTCGGCCTAGACGCGTTTCTCGGCGACGCGCCGTACATGGTCTTCTCGCTCTTCGGGGGCGTGCTCGCCGACCGCATGGACCGCCGCCGGATCCTCCTCGGCTCGCAGTTCGTGCAGATGGCGAGCGCGGCGCTCCTCGTCGTCCTCGTGCTCACGGGCGCCGTTCATGTCTGGATGATCCTCGTGCTGTCGTTCGTCGTCGGCTGCGCGCAGTCCTTCGGCGGCCCGGCGTACATGGCGCTCGTGCCGACGCTCGTCGACCGCGGCGACCTTCCGAATGCGGTCGCGCTCAACTCGATCCAGTTCAACCTGGCGCGCGTCATCGGTCCGGTCCTCGCGGGCGTCGCGTTCTACAAGCTGGGCGCCGCGGGGTGCTTCGGCCTGAATGCCCTCTCGTTTCTCGCGCCGGTCGCGGCGCTCCTCCTCCTGCGGCGCGGGGGCTTCGCCTCGGCGCCGTCGACCGAGGGCGTGTTCGCCAGCCTCAAGCGCGGCCTGACGGCGGTCCGCGACGCGCGCGCGCTGCGGGGACTCATCGTCCTCTCGTTCGTGGGCAGCTTCTGCGCGATGCCGCTCGTGACGTTCCTGCCGGTCTTCGCCCGGAGCGTCTTCCACCGCGATGCCCGCGGTTACAGCGTGCTGCTCGCCGCGTTCGGGGTCGGCGCGATCGTGGGCGCCTTCGGCGTCGCGGCCTTCGGCAACGTCCGCCGCAAGGGCGCGCTCGCCGTGGCGATGCAGATGTTCTTCGGCGCGCTGATGGCCGGCGTTCGCGCTCTCGCCGACGCCGGCCTTTCCTATGTCGCTCCTCGGGCTGGCGGGCGCGGCGCTCATGGTCGTCTTCGCGCTCTTCATGACCCTCGTCCAGTCCCACGTCGAGGACCACCTGCGCGGCCGCGTCGTCTCCGTCTACTCGCTCGCGTTCCGCGGCGCGATGCCGCTCGGCAACCTCGTCGCCGGCGCCCTCGCCAGCGTCTTCACGGCGCCGAAGGTCCTCATCGGCAACGGCATCGTCATGGTTCTCGTCGGAGCGGCCGTGTTCCTCGGGCCGCAGCGCAGCGTGCTGGAGCTGTAGGGGCCGAAAGAGCGCCGACCGGCCCGACTCTTGCTACGAGGGGTCGGGTGGGGATTCTGCAGGGGATCATTGCGTGGCTTCGTAGGTCCGTCGGGAAATTCCTGCAGGCGATCTTCGGCTGGGCGGTGCGCGCGCTCTTCGGGACGGTCGAGAAGAGCGAGCGGACGCTGCTGTCCGTGATCGTCGGCGCGGCGGCGGCCTGGCCCCTGCTTCTGCTCGGGATTCCCTTCCCGAGGCTCGCCGCGATCGTGCTCGCGCTCGTGCCGATTCCCAAGTCGATCTCGCCCGGCGCGATCCGCATCGGCTGGATCGTGCTCGCCGCCCTCGTTCCGGTCGCGGTCGGCATCGCGCTCGCCCGCCGCGGAACGGCCCGCGAGGCCGACTCCGCGTGGAAGACCGCACTCTCCGGGTTTCCGGTGACGGTGGCGATCGCGGCCGCGTTCGCCACGGCCTTCGTCACGGCGCCGATCCGGCGGCTCATCGCCCTCGCGCGCCGCCAGAGCGACGTCACGGTCCCGCTCCTCCTGAAGAAAGAGGAGTACGCGCCCGAAGCACGGGCCATCGCGAAGGTCCTGCGCGGCGCCGACTTCGACCTCACGCGCGACGATCCGCCGGGCCTGCTCACGGCCCCCTCGCGGGTCCTGAGCGCGCTCGGGGGCGAGCGCCTGCGGCGCCAGATGCCCCGCGATCTGCACTACTACCGCAGCGACACGCTCGACGTGACGATCGTGCCGAACGGCGTCACGCTGCAGGGCAAGGAGAAGGCGGTCGCCCGCGCCCACGCGCTCGTCTGCGAGAAGGCGACGCTCGGGCCCGGGCTCCAGACGATCTCCGCCGCCGCGCAGGCGATCGAGAAGCGGCTGAAGGACGTGTGGAGGGTCTTCGGACGCGAACCGGCGGCCCACGAGAGCTCCTCGGTGCTCCGGAGCGGCATCGACGACGTGACCCGCCGCCTCGGGGAGACCGACCTCTCCTTCGACGACTGGCAGGTGCTCTATCGGGAGATTCTGCAGGTGTCGCGCGCCATCGAAGGCGAGCCGCAGCTGCTCGCAAGCCAGGAGGAAACCATGTCGGAAGAACGGCAATCGTCGAATGGTCCGGTGCCGTCCGGATCTTCCGCTCGAAACGTCCCGCCGCGGCCGTGGCCGCCCGCGCCCGAACGCCGGGTCGCGGAGCTCTCGACGCCGCAGCTCGTCGCCGGCCTGACCGGGGAGCTGCGCGAGCTGATCGCCCGGGAGCTCGAGCTCGCCCGAACCGAGGTGCGGATCGATCTCAAGGCCGAGCTGAAGAGCGCGCGATGGCTCGGCATCGCCGCCGTCCTCGCGCTCTCCTTTTTGAACATGCTGTTCGTCGCGGGCGCGCTGTTTCTGGCGCGCTGGCTCGAGCCGCCCTTCGCGGCGCTCGCCGTCGCGGGCGGGCTCCTCGTGTTCGCCGTCGTGTTCGGTCTGGTCGGCAAGGCGGCGCTCGTCAAGCCGCTGGAGACGACCCGGCAGACCCTTTCGGAGAGCTGGTCATGGGCAAAGAACCGCATCGCTTAGAAGGGCCGAAGGCCGACGGCGACCCGCAGGATCTGCAGCGTCTCCGGGCGCAGATCCGCGGCGCGCGGCGCCGGCTCGACGCCTACGTGGCGGAGCTGGACAGGCGCCGGCACCGTCTCCTGTCGGTCCGCGATCATCCGGCCGCCGCCGCCGCCATTGGCGCGGCGCTCGGCGGTCTGGTGGCCGGGATCGTGTACATGGCGCGTCGCCGGGCGAGCGCGCCATCGCGGTCCTGGAAGAAGGCTCGCCATTTCCGGGATGCCGTCGCGCGCATGAGCCGCCATCCCGAGCGCGTCGCGTCCGACGCGAAGAGCCCCTGGAGCCGCGTGCTCGTCGCCGTCGCGCCGATCGTCGTCAAGAAGCTCGCGGATGCCGCGGTGCGCTTCGAGCCGCGGCGGCGCGCGAAGAGCGCTTTGGGATAGACGGACGGTCCTTCCACCGAGGTTTGCCGACGCCGGAGGGGCCGTGCTATCCTCCGCCCCCTTCCGCGTGGGGCTGTAGCTCAGTTTGGGAGAGCGCGTGAATCGCACTCACGAGGTCGCCGGTTCGATCCCGGTCAGCTCCACCAAATCACCATCGCCGCAAATCAAGGAATGCTCGTTCCAGAGTCGTGCGGCTCAGGATCGAGCCGGCGACCGATCTTTGGTTCGTCGGCCTAATCCTCGGCGATCGCCGCCGCGTCCTCCGCGTCCTCGACCGCCTTATTGTCCGCCGGACTCATCGCGGAGGGCTTCACGTCGATCGTGACTTTCACGATTCGTCCGGTGAAGCTGTTGTCCCATTGCTTGTAATTCCGGGACACCGGGGTTTCAGCGTCAAGTCCGACATCGGTTCCTTCGTCGGCGGAAAATGCAAAGGGCTGCGTCTTCGGGATGTGCGCCTCCGCGACCTTCTGACCGTCGACGAAGAGCACGCCGTTGCCGCCGGCTCCGGGTTTCGGCGCATCCGGGGTGAACTGATAACCGATCTCGTGCTTCCCGGCCGGCACCGCCGACGTGCCGGCGATGTCCGTCCACTCGACGCCGAAGAAGTTGTATTCGAAGTGGGGCTTGCCGTCCTTGAAGTAGAGCGTCCACCCGCCGAAGGCGCCGGCCTGGGCGATGATCACGCCCCCGGTCTTCGCGTCCGAAAGCTCGACCGGCGCCGTGATCGTGAACGGCACGTTCTTCACGTTGATAAAGGCGTTCTCGGTCATTCCGGTCATCCCGGGGTAGACCGTCAGCGACGTCCGACCTCCCATCAGATCGGGACGGCCGGCGATCTTGGCGTCGAAGCGCTCCGCCCTGCGGTCGTCGATGGGAAGAACGTGGTTCGCGATCGCGACTTTCGTGAAGAGGTCCTGCATCTCCTTCAGCTTCGCCGGATCCTGCTTGGCGAGGTCGTGCGCCTCGCTGAAGTCGACGGCCGTGTGGTACAGCTCCCAGGTGTCGGCCTCGAGCGGGAGCAGCGGCACCATCAGCCATGGGATCGAGTGCCTCGCCGCGGCGATCCAGCCGTCATGGTAGATCCCGCGGTTCCCGAACATCTCGAAGTATTGCGTCGTGTGCGTCTCCGGAGCCGCCGGGTCGTCGAACGTGTAGGCCATCGACGTGCCGTCGAAAGGACGCTGGACCGTTCCGTCGACCCTCTGCGGAAACGGAAGGTTGGCTGCCTCGAGCACCGTCGGCGCGATGTCGGTGGCGTACGTGAATTGCGGCCGGATGCCGCCGCCCTTCTTGATCCGCGCCGGCCAGTGGACGACGACGCCGTTGGTCGTGCCGCCGTAGTGCGACGCGATCTGCTTGGTCCACTGGAAGGGCGTGTCCCCGGCCCAGGCCCAGCCGATCGCGTAGTGCGGGAACGTCGATGGGTCGCCCCAGTGATCGAAGTGCGGCATGTTGATCTGGGCGGTCGAGACGATGCCGTTCAAGGCCATCATCTCGTTGTAGGCGCCCTCGGGACCCCCCTCGGCGCTCGCGCCGTTGTCGCCCACGATGTAGACGAAGAGCGTGTTGTCCATCACGCCCATCTCCTGCAGCCCCTGGACGAGGCGGCCAATCTGCTCGTCGGTATGCTCGCCGAAACCGGCGAAGGTCTCCATCTGGCGCGCCTCGATCCTCCTCTGGTCGGGCGTCTGGGAATCCCAGGAAGGGATCTCCTTCGGCCGCGGCGTCAGGTCCGCCGTCTGCGGGATGACGCCCATCTTCTTCTGGCGGGCGAAGACCTCTTCCCGGAGCGCGTCCCAGCCCTGGTCGAACTTGCCCTTGTAGCGGTCGATGTAGGGCTTCGGCACGTGATGGGGCGCGTGCAGGGCGCCCGGAGCGAAGTACACGAAGAAGGGTTTGTCCGGCGTCAACGAATGCTGCGCCTGCATCCAGCCGAGCGCCTGGTCCGTCATGTCCACCGTGAAGTGGTAGTCGGGCGCCTGGGCGTGCTCGACGCGGACCGTTCCATCGAAGATCGCAGGCGCCCACTGGTTCGTCTCGCCTCCGATGAAGCCCCAGAACTTGTCGAAGCCGGAGCGCGTCGGCCAGCGATCGAAGGGACCCGAGACCGACACCTCCCACGGCGGGGTCTCGTGGTACTTGCCGAAGGCCGCGGTCGAGTAGCCGTTCAGCCGAAGGATCTCCGCGAGCGGGGCGACGCTCTGCGGCCGGATGCCGGTATTTCCCGGGAACGCCGTCGCGAGCTCCATGATCGCGCCGGCGTTGTTGACGTGATGATTGCGCCCCGTCAGCAGCGCCATGCGCGTCGGAGAGCAGAGCGAAGTCGTGTGAAAGTTGTTGTAGCGAAGCCCGGCGGCCGCGAGGCGATCGAGCGTCGGCATGTGGATCGGGCCGCCGAACGCGCTCGCCTGACCGAAGCCGATGTCGTCGAGAAGCACCACGACGACGTTCGGCGCGCCCTGCGGCGCCTTCACCTCGAATCGCGACGGGGGCTTCACGTCGCGAGCGGAGAGCTCCGTGATGGACACGGCCGGCGGCTCGGGGATCGGCAGCACGGTGCGATCGACCTGCTGGCCCTGTGCAGCGTGAGGCGCCAGAAGGCGCGTCACGCCGACGAGAAGAGCGAGCGGATTCCGGGAGGCGAGTCGCATGGTCTTACCTCCAGAGGGATCGGTGGGGAGCATCGTATCCGCTTCCGCGGGACGGAAAAGAGCAATGGTGTGTTCCCACGACGGACATCGTCGGTCCGGAATCCGGGACGGACTTGCCCGGCGCGGGCTTCTGAAATCTCTGCCGATGCGGGGGCGATCCCTGCTAGTGCTCTTCGTGCCTCCATTTTGCGAAGTTCTTTCCGGCTCTTCCAGATCTCGCGAACATAGGGCCGCTCATCGCGTCGGGAGATCGGCGACCTAACCGAAGAACTCCACCGCGCCCGTTTCCAGGTTGTACATCGCGCCCGCCATCTTGATCGCTGCCCCCGGCCGCCAGCTCCGCCAGCACCGGACTCTCTCTCCGGATCTCTGGCGAGTGTCAGCTCGACGTTCTTTCGCGCCACCGCGTCGACAAACGAGTAGTTGCTCGCCGACCGCTCGCCGGTGTAAGTCGTCGCCTGCACCGCCGGCTTGATCTTGGCGAGCAGCGCCGGTGAGATTACCCAGCTGAGCGTCGTCGATCGCTCCCTTGATCGCGCCACATGCCGTGTGTCCCATCACGAGCACGACCTTGGCTCCGGCGAGCTTTGCAGGCGAACTCCATGCTGCCGAGAATGTCCACGTTGGCGACGTTGCCCGCGACCCGGCAATTGAAGATGTCTCCGATGCCGAGGTCCATGATCACCTCGGCGGGCGCCCGCGAGTCGATGCAGCTTAAGAGCACGGCCGCCGGGTACTGCCCCTTCGCGCTCGCCTTCTGCTCGTTGAGGTAGTTGCGGTCCTTTCTCTCTCCGCGTGCGAAAGCGTGCGTTCCCCTCCTTCATGACCTCGATGATCTGCTCGGGCGTCATCTTGTCCCGCTGCGCCTTCGTGAGGGCATCGGCGCGGGCCGTTCCCCGGAAGAGAGTGCCGCCGGCAAGCCCGAGAATGGTCGCCGTCCCGCCGTCTTGAAAAATTCCGACGGCTCGAGCCGGCGCTCTCCTGTTTCTCTCGACCCATATCCACCTCCTCGCGAATTCTAGAAATCCAGCACGGAGCGCTGACGGCTCCTCATCCGGGGGAGCCGGTCACGACTCAGTACTTCACCATGTACTTCTTCGCCTCCAGGCACACGCTGAACGCCTTCTTGAAGCCTTCGATCTGCTCGGCGGTCGCCTTTTGCTGGCTCCCAGACTTCTGCTCGATCTGCTGCGTCGTCTGCTCCTGGGCCGCCCGTGTTCGGCCGCGGTTGAGGACCGCGCCGGATGCGGCGCCGATGGCCGCGCCCTTCCCCGCATTGCCGGCGATGGCGCCGATGAGGGCGCCGGTGGCGGCGCCCCCCGCGGCGCCTCGCACCGCGGAGCCCTGGGTCGCCTGTGCCGTCTGCTGCTTTGCCGCGTCCGCTTCGCTCTTCTGCTGCTCCAGCTGCTTCGTGAGCTGGAATGGGTCCGTACCGGTGTTCTGGACGGCCCACTGGTAGCACTGCGCCTCGTCGATGGACTGCTCGTCCGAGAGCTGGCCGCTCGTCGGAAAGACGTAGACGCCCATGGTCGCCGCGAGGGTCTTGCCCGACGGCGGCTGCTGTGTCTGGGCCCTCGTGGAAAGCCGGGAGACGAGAACGGCCAGGATGGCGGCGACGAAGATCTTCTTCACGGTTCTCTCCTTTCGGTTGGTCAGTGCCCGGCCGGCGTCGGGGTGCAGGCCCCGAACACCGAAACGGTCATCCCTTCGCGCGCGATCGCCACCGATGCCATCCCCGTTTCCTCCTCGATGACGAAGCTGAAGGCGCGCCCCGCCTCGAAGCCCTGAAGCACGATCTCGCCGGCCTCCCGCGTGACACCGCGGATCGGCGTGGTGCGGTTCTCTCCGCTCGCCGGGGTCGTGGACATGACGCGGTCCTTGAGGTTGATCTGCAGGAACTGCGGGACGTTCAGGTTCCACGGAGGCTCGTTCCGACAGTCTCCAGAGGTCTGGCACTCGGTGACGTGAATCGCCGCGCAGAGGAACTGGTCGCGGCCCGTCAGGTCGTCGGCAGCTGCCGCCGACGTCATGAGCGCGACACCGCCGATGACCATCACGAGGACTCGACAACTCATCCGACTTCTCCTTCCTTGCAGGCAAAGAAAGATGGCGCCAGCTTCAAGAGGTACTCGACTCCCGTTCGCACGATTGCGGGTTGTGCCGTCGCCAGGGGGAGGCGATCTGCCGGGACAAGCCGGGGCTGGGGGGGGCGTTGCGCGGCTCGTCTGCCGCAAGGAGGCCGACCTTCGGCATCTCGACTGCGGAGACGACGCGAACATCACGAAGCTCCGAGTCTCTGCCCAGCGGGATTCTAGACGACCAGGGGGTATCGGGAAGAGGCGCTCTGGTATCTCAAACGGAGATGCCCTCCGGCTGAACGTCGTCCTCCCGAGTTCGGCTTCGAGCCTTGGCCGCCGGGAGGTACCGGGGCATAAGCTCTCGGCGGGTCTGGTCATCGTGCAGTCCATTCATTCCGAAAGGCACCGACGAGCTCTCGCCGCCTCCGCCGTCGTGGGCCTCGTGCTGGCCGTGTCCTCGCCGGCCGCGGCGCAGGAGAAGCCCTCGTCGGAGAGACTGACGCTGCCCACGCGCAACGTCGAATTCGGCGATTTCGATGCGATGAGGAAGCGGCGCCTGGTCCGAGTCCTGGTCGTGTTCAACCAGACGAGCTTCTTCGTCGATCGGGGCACGCCGCGCGGCCTCGTGCACGACGCCTTCCAGATGTTCGAAGCCCGGATCAACAGGAAGTACAGGACGGGCCACCTGAAGATTCACGTCGCCTTCATCCCCGTCCGGCGTTCGGAGGTGGCCGCGGCGCTGCTGGAGGGGAGGGGAGACGTCGCGGCGGCGAACATCACGGTGACCCCGGAGGCGCGCGAGAAGTTCGATTTCTCGAATCCGACCTTCACGAACGTCTCCGAGATCGTCGTGGCCGGGCCGGCCTCGGACGCGATCGCCGGCCTCGAGGATCTCTCGGGCCGAGAGGTCTTCGTCCAGCGGGACTCGGTTTACTCCGAAAGCCTCGAGCGGCTGAACGCGGACCTCGTCGGGCGCGGCCGGCGGCCGGTCACGCTGCGACTGGCCCCCGACACCCTCGAGGACGAGGACCTGCTCGAGATGGTCAATGCCGGTCTCGTTCCCTACGTCGTCGTGGCCGACGCGCTCGCGCGCTTCTGGGCCGGCGTTCTCCCGGGCTTGAGGCTCTACCCGGAAGTCCAGCTCCGTTCGGGAGCGGACATCGCGTGGGCCATCCGGAAGAACAGCCCGCTGATGAAGGCGGAGCTCGACGAATTCCTCGCCGCGTACCCGGCGGGTTCGGCGACCCGAAACGTGCTCTTCCAGAAGTACCTCAAGAGCACGAAGTTCGTGACCAATGCCGCCTCGAAAGAGGAGATCGCGAAGTTTCACCGGACGTTGCAGTTCTTCGAAAAGTTCTCGAAGCAGTACGACATGGATCCTCTCCTGATGGCCGCCCAGGGTTACCAGGAATCACGGCTGGACCAGAGAGCCCGGAGCCACGCCGGGGCCGTCGGCGTCATGCAGCTCACGGCCGCGACGGGCCGGGCGATGAAGGTCGGCGACGTCACGAAGCTCGAGCCGAACATCCACGCCGGCGTGAAATACATGCGCCACATCGTCGATCGGTACTTCGCGCGGGAACCCATGGACCGCCTGAACCGGGGTCTCTTCGCCTTCGCCGCCTACAACGCCGGACCGACCCGCATCCAGCGTTTCCGGGGAGAGGCGGCGCGCCGAGGGTTCGATCCGAACACGTGGTTCGACAACGTGGAAGTCGTGGCTTCGGAGAAGATCGGCCGGGAGACGGTGACCTACGTCGCGAACATCTACAAGTATTACCTCGCGTACAAGCTGGTCGAGGAGGCGGATGAGGAACGCCGGAAAGCCCGCACCGAAGTCGGCGCACCGTCCTAGACTCGCGGTGCCTCGTTGTGACCGGGAGGGGCCTGCCTCATGAGCCCGGTGGGTCAGTTCCTCGTCGAGATCGCCGTCTTGCTGCTGCTGGGCGCGCTCGGGGAATTCGTCTTCGGAAAAACCGGCATCCCGGACGTGATCTGGCTCGTGCTCGGCGGGATCCTGGCCGGACCCGTGCTCCACCTCGTGTCCCCCGCCTTGCTGAGACCGGGCATTCCGTTCATCGGAGCCATTTCGCTGGTGGTCATTCTCTCGGGAGGCGCCCTGAAGATGAGATTTGCCGACGTCGCCTCGACGGCTCCGCGGGCTCTTCTCCTCGGCCTCGTGGGGTTCGTGTTCTCCGTCCTGGCGATCGTCCTGTTTTTCTTCTGCGCGACCCGGCTCGGCATCGTGAGACCGTCGGGTTTTCTGGCCTGGGTCACGTGCGGGGCCATCGTGGGCGGGGCGAGCTCCCTGATCATCACGCCCACGCTCGTGTCCGGCGGCGTGGACGCCCGTGTCGCCCACATCCTCGAAGTCGAATCCTCGGCCACGGACGCGCTGTGCATCGTCGTGACCATGGTCCTCATCGACCTGCTCACCAGCAACGCCCTCGACCTGAGCCGGCCGTTCCTGGCGCTCGGCCGGGAGATCGGGCTCGGAGCCGTGCTCGGAGCCGTCGCCGGCATGGCGTTCCTCCCGATCATGCCGCGCCTGCATGGACGCCAGCACAACTACACCTTCTTTCTGGTGATGATGCTCATCCTCTACAGCCTGACGGACTACGCGAACGGCAACGGCGCCGTGGCGGTCCTGACCTGCGGGATGATCGTCGGCAACGCGAAGTCGATCATGGAGCGCCTCGGCCGCGGCGCCCGCGAGTACGACTGGGCTCAGGATGCCGAGGCCGAGGCGGTCGGGCGAAACATGACGTTCATCATCAAGTCGTTCTTCTTCACGCTCATCGGCCTGATGTTCCCGCTCTCGCCGCGCCCGATCGCGCTCGGGGCCGTCGCGGCCGTGCTCCTGCTGCTCTTCCGGATTCCCGCCGTGCGCCTCTCTCTCGCCGGCACGGGATTGAGCGCGAGACAGCTGCGGATGGTGGACGTCGCGATGCCGAGGGGCATTGCGGCGGGCGTCCTCTCGACGCTGCCGCTCCAGTACGGCGTGCCGGGGGCGGAGAACCTCTCCCCGGGCGTCTTCTCGCTGATCGTGTTCAGCATCATCCTCTTCGCCGGGGGCTTCGCCTTCGTGAAACGCGGCGGCGCGCCTGTGGCGCGCGCGAGTTAGCGCGTCCCCGAATCCCGGCCGGCACTCTCAGACACCGCGGATGCGCCGCGTGGCCATCGCCTGCACGGCCCACGCCGCGTCCGCAACGATGAGCAGGTCGCAGAGCGCCTGCGCGACGTAGAACACCCGCGAGAAGTCCGGCGGCGCGTTGGTTAGGAGGCAGACGCCGAACGCCGTCGCCGACATCGCGACGGCGGCCAGCAGCGTCTCGCGGAAGAGACGCCCGCGGGGCGAGGCGCGCCGCCACGTCGAGAGGGCGGCGGCCGCGGTGCCGGCGAATAGCAGCGCGATGGCCGCGACCGCGTGCGCGCCGAAGAGCCGCATGCGCAGGCGGCTCCACGCGGCGAACCGATTCGTCTTCGTCAGTCGCGGGTGCTCCGCGGACCGCTCGAGGTTGCCGTAGCTCGGCCGGAGCGTCCACATCTTCGGCGAGACGCGCGCGACGCGCTCGGCGAGGCGGCGCGGCCGCGCGAGATAGAACCGCGCGATCCTGCGGTAGCCGACCGCCCGGAGGAAGCGGACGCGGAAGGCCGGATCGAGGAGCGGCGTGTCGGGTTGGAACGCGTCGGTGCCCGAGTAGCGCAGCCACCCGGGATCGAGGCCGAGCGCCGCGGCGTCCAAAGCCGGATCCGGGGAGTGCGGCAGGATCTCGTAGAAGACGACCTGGTACAGCGCGGCCTCCTTGAGCCCCGTCGGCGTGCTTCGGCCGTACCAGACCGAGAACGCGGAGAGGGCGACCGCGAGCCAGGCCGCCGGACGCCGTGCCGCGCCGCGCCAGCGTACGCCGCCGAGCCGCAGCCCGAGCAGCGCGAGCACCGGGCCCTGGATTGCCTCCTGCGGCTTCGAGCCCACGAATGCCGCGGCGCACAGGAAATAGAGAACGAGCCACCCCCCGGCGAGGCCGCCGACGCGGATCGCCCGGCCCGCGACCGCGGCCGTCAGCAGAAGAAAGACGAGCGACGCCGACTGCCCGTAGAAGGAGTTGAACGGCGCCGCGTAGCCGACGTCCGTGAAGAAGAAAACGCCGAGCACCGCCGCCGCCGCCTGGGCCGGGATCGAGAGCCCGCGGCAGGAGCGCAGGAGTCCCGCGAGCGCGAGCGCGAGGAGCGCCGCGTGGAGGGCGCCGAGAACCCGGAGATCGAAGACGCCGCCGACCCTCGCCCGCGCGATGCCGCGGGCCGCGAGCGCGAGGAGCGTCTCCGAGGAGAGGTGGCCGTTGCGCACCGCGCCGACCGGCAGCACGCGGTAGCTCGTGCGCAGAAACGCGAGGTAGCGCTCGCCCGGGTCGTCGGTCGAGTGCTCGAACCCCGCGTATCCCATGACGCGCTGGTAGTCGCCGTTGTCCGCGAGGCCGACGACCGGCGGCACGAGAAGCTGGAGCGCGAGGATCGCCAGCGCGGCGGCGGCGGCGAGGCCGGTGATCCACCGGTTGGCGATCTCGGCCCGCATCGGCATTTCGGCGGAGCTTAATGCGAACCGGGCTAGGATTCGCGGCGTGGAGCACGGTCTCGACATCGGCGCGCTCTTCCTCGCCTTCGCGAGCGCGCTCGTGGGGGCCAAGCTCTTCGGCGAGCTCGCGGAGCGTGTGGGGCAGCCAGCGGTGCTCGGCGAGCTCGCGGTCGGGGTCATCCTCGGCCCGTCGGTGCTCGGGCTCGTGCCCCTCGGCGACGCGGTGCTCGAGCTCGCGGAGATCGGCGTCGTCCTCCTGCTCTTCGAGGTGGGGCTCGAGACCGACCTGGAGGAGCTCGGCCGCGTCGGCGCGCCGGCGATGGCGGTGGCGCTCGCGGGCATGGTGCTGCCGTTCGGCGGCGGATACGCGGTCGCGCGTGCCTTCGACCATTCGGTATTGACGGCGACGTTCATCGGCGCGGCGCTGACGGCCACCTCGATCGGCATCACGGCCCGGGTGCTGTCCGAGCTGAAGGTGCTCGCGACCCGGGAGGGACAGATCATCCTCGGCGCGGCGGTCGCGGACGACGTGCTGGGGCTCGTCGTGCTCGCCGTGGTCTCGAAGATCGCGGGCGGCGGAACGCTCGACGCCTTCACCGTCGCGAAGTCGACGGGGCTCGCGATCGGCTTCCTCGTTCTGGCGCTCGTCCTCGGGATCCCGCTCGGCCGCCGCCTGATCCGCGTGGTCGAGCTCGCCCGGGTCCGGGGCGTTCTCGGCGCGATGTCGGTGGCGTTCGCCCTGCTCGTCGCCTGGCTCGCGAAGGCGGCGGAGTCGGCGCCGATCGTGGGCGCCTTCGCCGCGGGAGCGGCGCTCGCGAGGACCAATCGCCGCCACGACATCGACTCCGCGATCAAGCCGGTCGTCGACGTTTTCGCGCCGGTCTTCTTCGTCTACGTCGGGGCGGAAGTGGACGTGCGCCGGCTCAACCCGGCGATCGCGGCGAACCGGCCGGCGCTCCTCCTCGGTCTGCTCCTGACGCTCATCGGCTTCGCGGGGAAGTTCGCGGCGGGTTTCTGCGCCTGGGGAAACGTCCGGCGATCGTTCATCGGCGCCGGGATGGTGCCGCGGGGCGAGGTGGGGCTCATCTTCGCATCGGTCGGCCTGGCGACGGGGGCCCTGGACGAGCCGGCGTTCGTGGCGGTGCTCGTCGCCGTGTTCCTCACGACGTTCGTCGCGCCGCCGCTCCTGAAGCTGCTGCGGCCCCGGACGGCGGACCGCTAGCCGCGGCGCCGCAGGTCCTCGAGCGTCGCGCGCAGGAGTCCCCGTCGCTCGGCTTCGAGGCGATAGAACAGGGGCTCGAGGACCATGGCGATGCGGTCCTGGCGGTGCGGGCTGATGCGGTAGATGTCCGACGTCAGCGCCTCGATCACGCGCAGGACGCTGATCTGCGAGCTCGGTGCCGAGCGACGGAAGCCGCTCGTCGCGTTCCCCTCGACGAGGCCCGCGCGCTGCAGCTCCTCGAGAATCGCGATCGTCTCGGCCGGCGGCGCCTCGGGGTCCGGCTGGATCTCCGCGACGGACGTCGCCTCGGCGCTCGACATGCGGAGGAGCATCCGGATCGCGCACTCGGCGCGCCCCTGTCCGGCCGCGCCGCCGACGGCGCGCGCGACGTGCGTCTGGAGGACGTGCGTCAGCTCGACGCCGGCGAGGATCAGCGCCCACGCCAGGAAGAGCGACAGGATCGCGAGGAACACGAACCCGATCGTCCCCGTGATCAGGTTCATCCGCAGCATCGCCACAACGTAGAGGCTGAAGGCGACACGCAAGAGCTCGAGCGCGAGGGCGACCGCGGCTCCGGCGATCGCCGCCGCGGTGGTCCGCACGCGGGCGTTCGGCAGGTACTTGAAGAGGAGCGTCAGCAGGAGCGCCTTCAGCAGGAAGGACGAGGCGGCCAGCGCAGCGGCCTCCGCCGCGGAGTCGAAGGTGTACTGGCGCCGCACGGTGCGGACGGCGAGGCCGATGCCGCCGAGCACGAGCCCGAGCGCGAGGAGCGCGAAGGAATAGATGGCGACGCGCCGCACGCTCATGCGCCGCCGCGGCGCGCCCCAGACCGCATTGAAGACGCCCTCGACGACGAAGATCAGCCGGAGCGACGCGACGAGCACCACCGCGATGCCGATGCCCGAGATCGCCGTCGCCTCCGCGATGAAATCGCGCATGCTCTGCGTCAGGTGGACGGTCTGGTACGGGAGGAGCGCGTTGACCACCGCGATGATCTGGTCGTCGTTCTCGCGGAAGAAGGTGACGAGGAAGATCGAGAACGCGGCGAGCAAGGGTACGGCCGTCAGCAGCGTGGTGAAGGAGAGCGATCCGGCGAGGTCGAAGCCTCGGTCGGCCCGGAAGCCGCGATACGTGTCGGCGACCACCTCGAAGAGGGACCAGCCGGACCAATCGCGCCGTGAAATTTCGGTCGATTTCTTCAAATCTGCGTTCCGGCCGCCCGATTCCGAGGGTCCAAGGGTATATGATCCCGCCTCTCTGGAGCGGAGGTGATCATGGCCAAGGAGACTCCTTTCGATCGCGCCAAGGATTTCGTCGAGGAAAAGATCGATCGCACCAGGGAGGTGCTCGGCGACTCGTACGGCAAGGCGCGCGACCAGTTCGACGACGTGAGCGAAGACGTTCGCAAATCCGTGAAGGACGCCGCCAAGAACATCCAGAAAGACTACGGCTACATCTGGGACGACGTCCGCGAGTACGTCAAGGAGAACCCGGGCACGGCGCTGGCGCTCTCCGCGGCGGCGGGGCTGGTCCTCGGCTTCCTCCTCCGCGGCGACGACGACTAGGCGCCGTCGAGGCGAACGGCGTTCCGAGCGAGAAACGCCCTCGCTGGACGTTGGTGCTTGGTGATTGGTGATCGGTGATTGCGGCCGGCAAGTCGTCCCGATCACAAATCGCAAATCACAAATGTCGTGACTCTCTCCGCGATTTAGAATCCTCGCCATGACGGACGCCACGGCCGCCCATCCGCCCCTCTCCACCTTCGCCTCGAGCGCCGGCTGCGCGTGCAAGATCGGCCAGTTCGACCTCTCGGCGATCCTCTCGAAGATCCCGTCGTCGCGCGATCCGAACCTGCTCGTCGGCAACGCCGAGTCCGACGACGCCGCCGTCTACCGGCTCGGCGGCGGCCAGACGATCGTGCAGACGATCGACTTCTTCACGCCGGTCGTGGACGATCCGCGGATCTTCGGCCGCATCGCCGCGACGAACGCGCTCTCCGACGTCTACGCGATGCGCGGCCGGCCCGTGCTCGCGCTCGCCATCGTGGCGTTCCCGACGAGGGTGCTGCCGGGCGAGATGCTCGAGGAGATCCTGCGCGGCGGCGCCGAGAAGGTCGCCGAGGCCGGCGCGGTCGTCGGCGGCGGCCACTCGATCGATCACGACATCCCCCTGTACGGCCTCTCGGTGACCGGGGTCGTCGACGAGGCGCGGGTCACGCGCAACGCGGGCGCCCGGCCCGGGGACGCGCTCGTGCTGACGAAGCCGCTCGGGATGGGCATCACGATCCGCGCGGGACGGATCGACTCGGCCGCCGCGGGGGCGCCCCGGAGAATCTCCGACGACGCGCTCGAGGAGGCCGTCGCGGTGATGTGCACGCTGAATCGGGCTCCGGTCGAGGCGATGGAAGGCTTCGACGTCCACGCGGTGACGGACGTGACGGGGTTCGGCCTCCTCGGGCACGCGCACGAGATGATGGCCGCCTCGGGAACGACGGCCGAGTTCTCGATGGCGCGGATCCCGTTCCTCTCGCAGGCGCGGCGGCTCGCCGCCGAGGGCGTCGCCCCCGGCGGCTCGCGCGGAAACGCCCGCAACCTGCGCACCCGCACCGAGGTTGGTGCGGGCGTCACCGACGAGGACTTTCTGCTCGTATGCGACGCCCAGACCTCGGGCGGGCTGCTCGTCGCGCTCCCGGAGATGGAGGCGGAGCGCTACGCCGCCCGCTGCGTCGCCCTGGGCGCGCCGGCCGGCGCGGTGATCGGCCGCGTCCAGGATCGCGGCGCCACGCCGCTGGCACTCGTGAGATAGACCGGAGGAAACGATGGCGAAGGACGCCGGGAACGATTCCGAGGACTGGGTCGAGGTCGCCGCGGCCGGCGAGGACGAGGAAGCGGCGATCATTGCCGGGCTCCTCGAGTCCGAGGACATTCCCTGCGAGATCGAGGGGCCTTCGGCGTCGCCCTGGCCGGAGGACCTCGGCGCGCTCGGCCTCTCGCGGGTGATGGTGCCGCCGGATCGCGCCGAGGAGGCGCGCGCGCTGATCGCGGAGCGCCGCAAGGACGCGGAGCGGAACCTCTCGGAAAACGATACCGAATGAGCCTGCTGCCCGCGGGCTCCCGCCTCGGGCGCTTCCAGATCGCTTCCGTTCTCGGCCAGGGAGCGATGGGCGTCGTCTACCTGGCCCACGACCCCGAGATCGGCCGCGACGTCGCCATCAAGACCGTCCGGCCCGAGAGCGTCGGCGGCGAGACGCCGCAGGAGATCGAGGCGCGGTTCCTCCGGGAGGCGAAGCTCGCCGGTCGTCTGCAGCACCCGAACATCGTTACGATCTACGACGTCGGGCGCGAGGGCGACGTCTGTTTCATCGCGATGGAGCACGTCGACGGACGGCCGCTGACGCGGTACCTCGGAGCGAACGACGCGTTGCCGCTCGCCGCGAAGATCGGGATCGTCCGCCAGGTCGCCGAGGCGCTCGGCCACGCGCACGAGCGGGGCGTGCTCCACCGCGACGTCAAGCCCGGCAACATTCTCGTCGGCCGCGACGGCCGGGTGAAGGTGACCGACTTCGGCATCGGAAAGTTCACCGAGGCCTCCACGTCCAACCTCACGCGGGCCGGCCACATGATCGGGAGCCCCGCCTACATGTCGCCGGAACAGGTCAAGGGCGAAAAGCTCGACGGGCGGTCGGATCTGTTCTCGCTCGGCGTCGTCCTCTACGAGCTGCTGACGGGCGCGCGGCCGTTTCCCGGCGAGTCCATCACGACCCTCGTCTACCAGATCCTCCACACCGAGCCGCGCGACCCGCTCGAGTGGAACGCGGGACTGCCGATCGCGACCCGCGCCGTCGTGGCCCGTCTGCTCGCGAAGTCGCCCGATCGCCGGCCCGCGAACGCGGGCGAGTTCGCGAGCGAGCTGGCGAAGATCGAGAAGATCCAGCGCGAGTCCGAGATGACGCGGCGCGCCCTCGCCGAGCCGCTCTCCGAGGCGGTCACGGTTCCCGCGGGCCCGGCCCCCGGCGGGGCTCCGCCGCCGCGCGATCATGGCGCGACGGCGCCCTCCGCACCGCCGCCGCCCCGGAGGCGGAGCGGCGTGCCCGTCATCGTCGTCCTCCTCGCGGTGCTCGCCGCCGTCGCGCTCTGGCTCGCGCGCGAGAGGCCCGGGGCGCCGGCCGTCCCGGCCTCGCCGGCGCGCGCGGTGCGGCCGATCGCGACGCCCGCGCCGAACGCCGAGGTCATCGCCGGCGCCGCCGCCGACGGCCGAGCCGCCGCTGCCGACGGCTCCGCCCGCCGCCGTTCCGGCGCCTCCGCCAGCCGCGGCCGCGCCAGCTGCCCCGGCCGAGTCCGCGCCCACCCCGCGTCCGAGGCCCTCGCCGAGGCGCCGGCCGACCGCGGCGTCTTCCCCGGGCGCGCCGGTCGAGGCCGCGGCGGCGGCCGCTCCCGCGCCGGGGAGCCGGGCGGCGGCCGGCCCCGCGAAGCCCGAGCGGGTGGACGGGCGGTACGCGACGCGGCGCGCGGTGCGGTTCACGTCGAGCCCCCAGCAGGCGCGCCTCTACCTCGACGGCCGCTACATCGGCATTGCCGACGACTGGGACAACCGCGGCGGCGGCCGGGAGCTCGAGTTTTCGAAGCCGGGGACCCACTACGTCCGGATGGAGCTGCCCGGCTATCGGGCGATGATCCTCGAGATCGACGTCTCGCCCGACGCGGACAAGGACTCGCCCTCGATCGACGAGGAGCTCGACCGCCGCGAACGAACGCCGTACGACGATCTTCCCTCGCCGTACGACCGCACGACCGGGCCCGTCGAGTTCGCCGTCGATCCCGCGAACGCGACGGTGACGGAGAACGGCCGCGACCTCGGTCCGGCGAGCGGCTTCGGCGCGGCGTCCCCGCTCCAGCTCTCCGGTCCCGCGGTGCACGATCTCGTCATCGCCGCGTCGGGGTATCGGCCGCGCCTCGTCCGCATCCTCGTCGCGCCGAACGCGGGCAGAGAACGGGCGGTCGTCAAGCTAACGCTGAAGGCGGACTGACCCGAGTTTCGCTCTAGCCGGGCCCCGCCAGAATCCTCCAGCTCGCGAGGCGTTCGGCGGTGTCGACCGAACGGCGGGCGGCGAGGCGGCAGAGGAGGAGCGAGAGGTCGGCGCAGCCCTCGGGATCGGCGGTCTCGAGGGCCTCGAAGCGATCGCGCGAGAGCTCCAGCACGACGGCGTCCTCGTGGGCGACCGCGTCCGCCGAGCGGCCGGAGCCCGGGTCGAGGAGAGCCATCTCCCCGAAGATCTCGCCCGGGCTCAGAATGGCGAAGGCCTCCTCCCCGCCCGAGATCCGGCGGGAGATCCGCACGCGCCCGCGCGCGATCACGCACAGGGCCTCTCCCGCATCCCCTTCGCGGAAGAGCGCCGTCTCGGCCGGGTAGTGCTTCTCCTCGGCGAAGACCGCGAAGAGAAACCGGTCGGACTCCGAGAGGCCGATGCCGCCGAGCGAGCGCGTCCGGTCTTCGAGCGTCATCTCGGAGGTCGCGTCGGAGGGTGACCCCGCGGCCGGGGCGGGCGAGCGCACCGGACGTCCGTCGTCGGGGAAGAAACGGCGGAAGAGATCGTCGAGGCTTGAGAGGCGGCGGGCGAGGCGCAGGCGCAGGTGGCGCAGCCAGCCCGCCCGCTCGGGATCGGCGGAGAACGCGTCCGCCGGGAAGCCGAGGAGCGTCGTCGGCCCCGACGCGCGCGCGTCGCTCGTGCGGGGCGCGCCGACGAGCGCTTCCTCGCCGACGAAGTCTCCGGTGTCGGCCTCCCCCATCGGCTGGTCGCCGACGGGCGTCGTCCGCACGAGGGACAGCGTCCCCTGGAGGACGAGCGAGATCTCTCCGGCGGGCTCGCCGGCGCGGTACAGGACGCTGCCGCGCGCCAGGCGCCGCAGGTCGCCGGCGGCCGCCGCCCAGAAGAGCGAGCCCTCGTCGAGGCCGCGCAGCGAGGGCAGCTCCGGCGAGGCGGCGCGCGCGGTCGAGGACGCCTTCGGAGGCGAGGCCGGAGCGGCGGATGAGCGAGTGGAGGAGCTCCGCGGACCGGTCGGGCCACGGGACGGCCGGCGCGCGTTCGGCCGCCTCGCGCGCGAGCCGGTCGCGCGCGCCCGCCACCGCTTCCTTCCATGCGGGGATCCGATCGGGCGCGAGGGCCCGGGCGGCGCGGAGGAACCGCCGGTCCGTGGCGTCGGGCAGCCCGTCGGGTTTCAGCAGGGCGGCCTCGAGCAGGTCGCCGACCGCCTCCTCGAAGCGCTTCTCGAGGAAGCCCAGGCGTCCGCGCGCCGAGGCGATGCGGGGATCGAAGGGGTCCCGCCGCCGGGCCTCGTCGAGGAGCCGGCGCGCCTCGCCGAAGTCGTGGTCTTCGAGGAGCAGGCGGGCGACCAGCACCGGGTCGCTGCCGTCGAGCGCGTACGGCCGGGCCGGGTCCGCGCGGCCGGCCGCGAGCAGGACCCGGGCGAGCGAGGCGGAGGCGGCCGCCCGGTCCTGGTTCTCGAGGGTCTCCGCGAGCCGGTAGAGCATGTCGGCCTCGGCGGTCAAGCCCGCCGTTTCGCAGCGGCGCGCCGCCTCCCGCGCCCGGGCGGCGGGAGAGTCCGTCATGGCGCGCGGCGCCGCGCGCCGGGGACCGTGCGCCGACGGTCGGGTGGGGAGGTCATCGAGTCCGTGGCGGCGATTCTAGAGGATCGCCGCGGGGATCCGGACGCATCACGGATCCCGCCGCCGCCTTGTGCTAATTTCCGTTGCCGATGTCTGTCCCCGCTCCACAGGCCGCGCTGCGCCGCACGCCCCTCTACGACCTGCACCGGGAGCTCGGGGCCAAGCTGATCGACTTCGGCGGCTGGGAGATGCCGGTCCAGTACTCCGGCATCCTCGAGGAGCACAAGGCCGTCCGCGAGCGGGTCGGCCTCTTCGACGTCTCCCACATGGGCGAGTTCGACGTGACCGGTTCCGGCGCGCTCGCGTGCCTCCAGCGGCTGACCCCGAACGACGTCGCGGCCCTCTCGGACGGGCGCATCCAGTACTCGGCGTTCCTCACGGAGAAGGGGACGTTCGTGGACGACCTGCTCGTCTATCGGCGTGGCCCGGACTCGTATCTCCTCGTCGTCAATGCGGGCAACACGCCCAAGGACTTCGCCTGGGCCACGTCCCACGCGGGTGCCGACGCGACGTTCACCGATCGCAGCGCGGACTACGCCCTGATCGCCGTGCAGGGTCCGAAGGCGGCCTCGCTGCTTTCACGGCTGGCCCAACCCGATCCGACCGACCTGCCCGTACTACGGCTTCCGCCAGGCGGTGGTGGCCGGCGCTCCGACACTGGTGTCGCGCACCGGGTACACGGGGGAGGACGGATTCGAGGTGTACTGTCGCCCCGACGACGCCGCACGCCTGTTCCGGAAGCTCCTCGAGGAGGGGAAGGCCGACGGCGCCGTCCCCTGCGGGCTCGGGGCGCGGGACACCCTCCGCCTCGAGGCCAAGATGGCGCTGTACGGCAACGACATCGACGAGACGGTCACGGCCTACGAGGCCGACCTCGGCTGGATCGTCAAGCCCGGCAAGGGCGACTTCATCGGCCGCGACGCGCTCGTCGCGCAGAAGCAGGCGGGCGTGCCGCGCAAGCTGGTCGGATTCGAGATGGTCGACCGCGGCATCGGCCGCCACGGCTATCCCGCGAAGACGGCCTCCGGCCCGGGGGTCGTCACCTCGGGGACGCACTCGCCGACGCTCGGCAGGCCGATCGGCCTCGCGCTGCTGCCCGCCGCGTCCGCCGCCGTCGGCACCGAGTTCTCCGTCGACATCCGCGGCCGCGACGCCGCCGCGCGCGTGGTCCCCACCCCCTTCTACAAGAGGAGTCAAAAGCCGTGAATCCCGATGACATCCGGTATGCCGACAGCCACGAGTGGGTCCGCGTCGACGGCGACGTCGGCACGATCGGCATCACCGATCACGCGCAGAAGCAGCTCGGCGAGATCGTGTACCTCGAGCTCCCCGAGGTCGGCCACATGTACGACGCCGGCGACGAGTTCGGCACCGTCGAGTCGGTGAAGGCGGTCTCCGAGCTGTTCACGCCGGTCTCGGGCGAGGTCGTCGCGGTCAACAAGGGCGCGGTCGGGGAGCCCGGGATCATCAACGACGACCCGTACGGCGACGGCTGGCTGATCAAGCTGAAGCTCTCGACCGACGTCGAGATCGGCAAGCTCATGACCGCCGAGGCGTACGGCGAGTACGTCGCGGCGGAGGAGCAGGAGAAGTGAAGTTCCTCCCGACGTCCGACCGCGAGCGTCGGGAGATGCTCGCGGCGATGGGCGCCCGCTCGATCGACGATCTGTTCGCCTCCGTCCCCGCCGAGGTGCGGCGCGACCCCGACCTGCCGCCGCCGATGTCGGAGATCGAGATCCGCCGGTTCATCGGCGGCCTCGCGAAGAAGAACGTCAACGCCCGCGACACGGCGTTCTTCCTGGGCGCCGGGATTTACCACCACTACGTCTCGGCGATCGCCGACCAGATGCTGTACCGCGCGGAGTGGCTGACCGCGTACACCCCGTACCAGCCCGAGATCTCGCAGGGGACGCTCCAGTCGATCTTCGAGTTCCAGACGCACGTCTGCCTGCTCACGGGTCTCGAGGTGGCGAACGCGTCGCTCTACGAGGGCGCCTCGGCGCTCGTCGAGGCGCTCCTGATGGCCGAGCGCCTCTCCCGGGGAAAGACGAAGGCGGTGCTGTCGGCCGCGATCCACCCGGAGTACCGCGAGACGGTCCGCACGTACTTCACGAACCTCGGCCTCGAGCTCGTCGAGGTGCCCGTGGGCGCGAACGGCGCGACCGACGCCCGCGCGCTCGAGGCCGCCGTCGATGAGAAGACGTTCGCCGTCGCGGTGCAGTCCCCGAACTTCTACGGCGTGGTGGAGGACTGGTCCGCGGGCTCCTCCGTCGCGAAGGCGAAGGGAGCGCTCTCGGTGGCGGTCGTCGCGGAGGCCGCGTCGCTCGCGCTGCTCAAGCCGCCGGGCGAGGGCGGCGCGGACATCGCATGCGGCGAGGCGCAGTCGCTCGGCGTGCCGATGCAGAACGGCGGACCGCTCCTCGGGTTTCTCTCCTGCCGCACCGAGCACCAGCGCCAGATCCCGGGGCGCCTCGCCGGCATGACCCGCGACGCGGAGGGGCGGCGGGCCTTCTGCCTGACGCTGTCGACCCGCGAGCAGCACATCCGCCGCGAGAAGGCGACGTCGAACATCTGCACGAACCAGGGGCTGATGGCCCTCGCCTCGAACATCCACATGTCGCTGCTCGGCAAGGAGGGCCTCCGCGAGGTCGCCCGCCAGTGCCATGCGAAGGCGGAGTACCTCAAGGGCGAGATCGGCCGGCTGCGCGGCTACCGTCTGCCGTACCCGGCCCCGACGTTCAACGAGTTTCTCGTCGAGGCGCCCGAGGACGCGGCGCCGCTGCTCGCCCGGCTGGCCGCGCGTGGGATCCTCGGCGGGGTTCCGCTCTCCCGGTTCGACGCCGCGGACCGCCGCCGCTTCCTGATCGCCGTCACCGAGATGAACGAGCGCGCCGAGATGGATCGCCTGGTGGGGGCGCTGGCCGGGAGGGATGCATGAGCGTCGAAGTCGAAGCGCCGGCGTCGGTCGCGCACGACTCCCGGCGTCCGGATCCGCGGCCGCTGCCTCTCGTCTTCGAGCGCTCGGGCGAGGGCAAGATCGGCTACTCGCTGCCGCCGCTCGACGTGCCCGACACGATCGCGATTCCCGAAGCGCTCGTGCGCGCGGAGATCGCCGGCGAGACCCAGATCTCGGAGGTGGACGTCGCGCGGCATTTCACGCGGCTGTCGCAGCGCAATTTCTCGATCGACCAGGGCCTCTATCCGCTCGGCTCGTGCACGATGAAGCACAACCCGCGCACGAACGAGGAGATGGCGCGCCTGCCCGGCTTCGCGGCGGCGCACCCGCTCGCGCCCGAGGCGCTGTCGCAGGGCACGCTCGAGCTCGCCTGGCTCCTCGAGCGCGCCCTCGCCGAGCTGACGGGGCTGCCGCGGGTCACGCTCCAGCCGTCGGCGGGCGCTCAGGGAGAGCTCGCCGGGATTCTCCTCGTGCGCAAGGCGCTCGAGAAGACGGGGCGCCCGCGGAGGACCGTGCTCATCCCCGACTCCGCCCACGGCACCAACCCGGCCTCGGCCCACTTCGCGGGGTACACGGTCCGGGAGCTGAAGTCGAATCCTCGCGGGACCGTGGACCTCGACGCGCTCGAGAAGGCGATGACCGAGGAGGTCGCGGCGCTGATGCTGACCGTGCCCAACACGCTCGGCATATTCGAGGACCGCATCCTCGACGTCGCGCGGATCGTCCACGCGAAGGGCGGCTATCTCTACTGCGACGGCGCGAACTTCAACGCCTTCGTGGGCGTCGCCAAGCCCGGGCTCATGGGCATCGACGTGATGCACATGAACCTGCACAAGACGTTCTCGACGCCGCACGGCGGGGGAGGGCCGGGCTCTGGTCCCGTCGCCGTGACGCAGTCGCTCGTGCCGTTCCTGCCGCGGCCGACCGTCGAGCGCCGCGCGGACGGCACGTTCTTCCTCGACTACGACCGGCCCGAATCGATCGGGCGTCTCCGGACCTTCCTCGGCAACTACGGCATGTTCGTGCGGGCGCTCTCGTACATCGCGGCGTACGGCAACCGGATCGGCGAAGTCGCCCGGGGCGCGGTGCTGAACGCGAACTACATCCGGGCCGGGCTCTCCGGCGTGTATCACCTCAAGTACGACGGCCCATCGATGCACGAGGTCGTGTTCTCCGACAAGAAGCAGAGCGAGCTCGGCGTCTCGAACGTGGACATCGCGAAGCGGCTGATGGACTACGGCTTCCATCCGCCGACGATGTCGTTCCCGCTCATCGTCCACGGGGCGCTGATGATCGAACCGACCGAGACCGAGGGCAAGCCCGTGCTCGACGCCTTCATCAAGGCGATGAAGGACATCGCGCGCGAGTGCGAGGAGTCGCCCGACATCGTGCGCGGCGCGCCGCACACGACCCCGGTCAGGCGGGTCGACGAGGTCGGCGCCGCGCGGAATCTCGTCCTTCGCTGGAGGCCCTGAAAGAGCCGAAATTCGAGTTTCGCCTGCGCGCCTTGGTCCCCGACCGCTGAGATATCCTTGCCGGCTGCGCCTATGACCGACGCCTTCCACCGGAAATGCCCCCTCTGCGGCGGAGACATGCTCCGTTCGCGCAGCAACACGTCCGGCTACACGACATACTTCTGGAAGAAGCCCTGGAAGACGGGCCTGTTCGCCTGGGGAGCGGAAAAGGTCTATCCGTGGGCGTGCATGGGGTGCGGCGTCGTGCTGTTCTATCTCGACCGCCTGCCCTCGGTCGCCGAAGAGTACCGGAGCGCGCGCAGCGCGGGACGGGCCCCCGACGGATACCCCGCCACGATCAAGCCTTGATCGCCATCGCCTACCTGGACGGCAACCGCCTGTCCCGGGCGGTGATCGCCGGCGCCCACTTCGTCGCGGAACGCGCCGAGGCCCTCAACAAGATCAACGTCTTTCCGGTCCCCGACGGCGACACCGGCACCAACTTCGCCTCGACCCTGCAGAAGATCGCCTCGGGCATCGCGCGCATCCGGCAGCGGCACCTGCGGGAAATGGCCAGGACCCTCGCGGACCAGGCCGTCGGCGGCGCCCGCGGCAACTCCGGGGCGATCCTCGCGCAGTTCTTCTGCGGCTTCTCCGAGGGACTGCCGGACGAGCCGCGCGTCGGCCCGGGCGCGTTCGCCGCCGCGGTGGTGAAGGCGGCCGAGTCGGCCTACTCGGCGATCGCGCGTCCCGTCGAGGGCACGATCCTGACCGTCGTCCGCGAATGGGCGCGCGACGTCGCCGACCGGGCTACGCGGGTGCCGGACTTCGGCGTCCTCCTTCCGGAGTCGCTCAAGGCCGCGCGCGCCTCGCTCGAGAACACGCCCAAACAGATGAAGGCCCTCGCCAAGGCCGGCGTCGTGGACGCGGGCGCTCAGGGATTCGTGTACCTGCTCGAGGGGATCGTCGCGTACTTCCGGGAGTCCGCGCGCTCGGCGCCGTCGCCGACGGCTCCCGAGGACATCCGCGCCGCGGTCTTCGACAAGACGCCCGAGTCCATCCTCTTCCGATACTGCACCGAGGTGCTCCTCGAGGGCGATGCGATCGACCGCGACGCGCTCCGGCGGGAGGTCGCTCTCCTCGGCGACTCGATCGTGATGGCCGGGGGCGCGTCGAGGCTGCGGCTCCACATCCACACCAACGAGCCGGAGAAGCTCTTCGCGACCGCCGGCCGCTACGCCGATGTCGCGCAGACCAAGGTCGAGGACATGCGCGCCCAGCACGAGTCACGCTTCGACAAGAACCGGGCCGCGCGGGTGGGCATCGTGACGGACTCGACCTGCGATCTGCCGGAGACCGTCCTGGAGGAGCTCGGCGTCGGCGTCGTGCCGGTGCGCGTCTACTTCGGCTCGGAGAACTACCTCGACAAGGTCACGATCACGCCGTCCGAGTTCTACGGCCGCTTCGCCGTCACGGACGTGGCGCCCAAGACCTCGCAGCCGCCGCCGGCCGACTTCACGCAGGTCTACGAGAATGTCGCGACGCACGCGGGCTCGATCGTCTCCGTGCACCTCGGCTCGCACCTCTCGGGCACCCACCAGGCGGCGATCGTGGGAGCTCGCCCCGTCCAGAATACGGAGATCGCGCACGTCGACAGCGGGAGCGTCTCCGTCGGGCTCGGACTCGTCGTGCGCGCGGCGGCCGAGGCCGCCCAGGCCGGCAAGTCCGCGGCGGAGGTGGGCGCGATCGCGCGCGACACCGCCGCGCGCGTGCGGCTCTTCGTCGCGGTGCCGACACTCAAGCACCTCGTCCGCGGGGGCCGCGTTTCGCCGACGCGCGGGCTCGTCGCGAAGCTGCTGGGCCTCCTGCCGATCCTGACGATCACGGCGGACGGCAAGGTCGAGGCGGCGGCGAAGGCGCGCGGGTACGCGGCCGCGAGGAAGAAGATGATGCGTCTCCTCTTCGACGAGGCGGGAGAGCGCGTCAGCGCGTCGCGACGCTTCGGCGTCGCCCACTGCGATGCCGAGGATGCGGCCGAGGAGCTCGCGCGCGAAATCCGCGCGCGGTACCCGGAGTCCGACGTCCTGATCGCCGAGTGCGGGCCGGCGCTCGGGGCGCACGGAGGACCGGGGGCCTTAGCCGTCGCGGTCTTGCCGTAGACGGTCGGCGGCTTCAGCACGCCCCTCACCCCTACCCCCTCTCCCAAAGGGAGAGGGGTGTCAGGTTCTTTTCGCGGCGAGCAGCAGCACGTCGCGGTCCCCGGGCGCGTATCCGGCCTTCTTCCACTCCGCGACGAGCGTCGCGAAGGCGGCCGACAGCGTCTGGGTCTCCGCCGCGCGGGCCAGTCGCGCGGCGGCGTGGTCGGTCGACAGGGGCGTGCCGGGCGTGCGCATTCCCGCGAGGCCGCTCGACGCGGCCACCAGGAGGTCGCCCCGGCCGGTCTCGAGCGTCACGCCGGAGACGCCGTCCTTCTCGTCGATCTCGAAGGGAACGGGGCGGCCGAAGCGGAGGAGATACGGCACGGGCGCGCCGCGCGCGGCGAGGGCGAGCCGCTCGCCCTCCCATCGCGCCGCGGTGACCGAGCAGCCGGGCTCGGCCGAGGCGAGCCGTCGCACGATCTCCGCGGGCGGCGCGTCGTCGAGGAGTCGCCGCGCCAGGCCCTCCGCCCTCACGAGGGGCGCGACCGACTCCTCGACGCCTCCCGGATGCTCGAGCAGGAGGAGCGCCAGCCGTCCGGCGCCGGCCGCGACGGCGTAGAGCGCGAGGCTCGAGGCCTCCGAGCGCCAGCGCAGCGGGGCGGCGTCGAAGCCGGGGACGTCGGGCCACGCGGCCGGCAGGAGGAGGGGAGTCACGGCGCGGAGCACCGACGCGGCGCCGGCCTCGCGCGCCTGCCGCACCGCGGCCTCGTGTTCCCGCACGCCGGCGACGGCGAGCGCGGCGTGGGAGGCCACCTCGGCGAGGAACTCCTCGTCCTCCTTGGTGAACTGGCGCCGACGCTTGTTGAGGATCTCGACGACGCCCACGATCTCGCCGGCCGGCGTCCGCATGGGCGCGGCGAGGACCGACTCGGTCTTGAAGCCCGACGAGGCGTCGGTTCGTTTGTCGAACCGGGGGTCTCCGTAGGCGTCGGCGCTGTTGACGACCTGGCCCGTCTCGGCGGCGGTGCCCGCGATGCCGGTGCCGATCGGCAGGCGGATCGGATTCACGGATCCCCCCTCGAGGATCTGGCTGACGAGCTCGCTCGACGACGGGTCCGTGAGAAAAATCGTCCCCCGCTCGGCGTCGGTCTCCGAGGTCGCCGTGCGGAGGATGATGCGCAGCGTCTCGGTCGGGTCGAAGGTCGCGGCGAGCGACTTGTTCGCCTCGAGGATGACCATGAGCTTGACCATCTTCGCGCGCGTGACCGAGACCTCCGCCAGGACGCGGTCGAGGACCTGCCCCTCGAAAGCCGCGATCGCGTCCGACAGCGCGGCCGCGTCGGGGAAGCGCGACTGCGGATCCCGCGCGATCGCGCGCTCGAGGATGTCCCGCAGCTCGGGCGGCAGGTCCGGGCGCAGCGTCTCGATGCTTCGGCGGCCGTTCCGGTGAGCACGCGCCGGACGAGGCGCGCCGTGTCGTTGTCGTCGAAGGGGACGCGGCCCGTGAACATCTCGTAGAGCAGGATGCCCATGGCGTAGACGTCGGTGCGCGGGCCCGGCGCCTCGCCCTCGAGCAGCTCGGGCGCGAGGAACTGGGGCGTGCCGGGCACCGTCTCGTTCTGGTCGCCGCGGTAGAGCGCGCTCTCGATCGCGATGCCGAAGTCCATCAGGTGCGGCCGGCCGTCTTCCCCGACCATCACGTTCTCCGGCTTCAGGTCGCGGTGGAGGACCCCGATGCGGTGGGCGGCGGCGAGGCCGCGGCAGATCCCCTTCGCGATCGCGAGCCCGCGCCCGAGGGGGAGCATCCGCTCCCGCTCCTCGAGCTCCTTCAGCGTCTTTCCCGCGAGAAACTCCATCGAGACGAACTCCTCGCCCTCGATCTCGACGAGGTCGTAGACCCGGCAGACGTTCTCGTGCGTGACCTTGCGGGCGAGGATGATCTCCCGGCGGAGGGTCTCGCGACGCTCGGGAGAGACGCGGTCCGGGCGCACGCGCTTCAGCGCGATCTCCTGATCGAGCTTCAGGTCCTTCGCGCGATACACGACGCCCATGCCGCCGAACCCGAGCACCCCGTCGATGCGGTAGCGGCCGCCGAGAATGGTGCCGACCGAGACGGGCGCCTCGCGGGAGCCCGACTTCGACGCGGCGCCGTCGCGGGTGGGCATCTCGCTCTCGTGGGACACGGTGACACGATTGTATGCGGTGGGCGCGGCGCTCCGGTTGATTCCGACGCACCTTTGACTTTCCGGAGGCCGGAGTCTACGCTGGCCGCAAATCGTGAATTCACCCACTCCACGCACTCCGTCTCGATCGACTGAGGGAGGACAAACGTGAGACATCGCCATCGGGTCCCGGTGCCCCGCGCGTTGGTCGCGGTGGCGGTCCTCGGATTTCTGGCCGCCGTCCCGGCGTTTCCGTCCGGTTTCCAGGTCATGACCCAGGGCGCGCGCGCCACGGGCATGGGGCTCGCCTTCACGGGTGTCGCGGACGATCCGACGGCGATCTTCTACAATCCGGCGGGCATTGCGTTCCAGGATCACTTCTCGGTCGAGCTCGGGGCGGCCGTTCTCGGCCGCGACAGCGCGACCTTCGTCGGCACCAATCCCTATCCCGGGATCGGCGCCGTCGGCAGCGTCCAGAATCAGGTCTTCGGGCTGCCGCACATCTACGCCGTCGTCCCGCTGACGAACGACCTGAAGTTCGGACTCGGCATCGACGAGCCGTACGGACTGGGTCTGCGGTGGAACAACCCGGAGCTCTGGAGCGGCCGCTTCATCTCCCAGAACGTGGTGATCAAGTCGACCGACATCAACCCCGTTCTCTCGTACCGGCTCCTCCCGGAGCTCTCGATCGCGGCCGGCGCCGACTACCGCTTCTCCGGCGTGCAGCTCGAGCGCAACACGGCCGCGGTGGACCCCTTCACGGGCGCGGTCGTGGACGTCGCGCACACGAAGCTCTACAGCAACCTCACGTCGAACGGCGGCTGGGGCTACAACGCCGGCCTCCTCTGGAAGCCGTCGCCGGCGCTCGGCATCGGCGCTGCGTACCGGAGCAAGATCACGGTCGACTACGACGGGACGGCGACGATCACGGCTCGGCCCACGGGCGACCCGGTGTTCGACCAGCTCGTGGCGACGCAGATCCCGTTCGGCGTCAACCCGGTCAAGACGCAGATCGTCTTTCCGGCGTCGATCAACACGGGCGTGGGCATTCACTTCTCCCAGAACTTCACGCTCTCCCTGGAGGCGGATTGGACGGAGTGGTCGCAGTTCGCCGCGCTGAACATCACGTTCCCCGGGACGGGGTTGCCCGACATCAACCGGCAGACGGGCTGGTCGGACTCGTGGGCGTACCGGGGCGGCATCGAATGGAAGTTCGCCGGGGGCTGGGCGGCGCGGGTCGGCTACTACTACGACAACACCCCGCAGCCCATGCAGGACGTCGGCCCGCTCCTCGCGGACAACGACCGCAACGTGTACACGGGCGGGTTCGGCTACAACACGCCGTCGTGGGGCTTCGACGTCGGCGGCGCGTACATCGTCTTCAAGAAGCGCAACGTCACCGAGTCCAACGACAACTTCTTCGGGCAGTACCAGGAGAAGGCATGGGCCGCGGTCGCCGACCTGCGGTTTTCCTTCTAGGCGAGGAGTAGAGCCATGAAGCAGCGCATTCTTCGTCCCCCGTCTCTCGTCCTGGGGCTCGCGCTCCTCGCGTCGAGGCCGGCCGCCGCGCAGAAGTTCGATCAGTACGTCGCCCTCGGCGACAGCCTGACCGCCGGATGGCAGAGCGGCTGCCTCGTGCAGCGCAACCAGGTCAACTCGTTCCCGGCGGTGATCGCGAGAGCGACGCTGGTTCCCGATTTCGAGCAGCCGCTCGTCTCGGAGGTCCCCGTCCAGAATCCTCCCGGGACCGTCTGCCTCGGCCCGGAGTTCATCCCGCCGGCGACCGTGACGGTCGGGCCGGTCTCCCAGATGGGTCCGCCGATCAACACGCAGCTGCCGCGTCCGTACAACAACCTCGGCATCCCCGGCATCGAGGTCCAGGAGGTCCTCACCCTCACGCACGGCGATCCCAACGGCACGTCCCTCGAGCAGATCTCGGCGCTCGTCCTGCGCAACGTCACCGGCTCCCCGTTCGACGGCACCAACGCGGTCCAGCAGGCCGACGCCCTGATCGCGCCCGCGGCGGGGGGCAACACCCTCGCGACCGTCTGGTACGGCAACAACAACACGCTCGGCGCCTCGACCTCGGCGATCGTCATCGACGGCGTCACGCTGATCTCGCAGGCGGACTTCCAGGCGAGCTACCAGGCGATCCTCGCGAACCTGCTCCCGACGTCGCGCCTCGTCCTCGTCAACATTCCCGACGTCACCGCGATCCCGTTCTCGACGACCATCCCTCCGGTCCTGGTCGACCCGACGACCCGGCAGCCCGTCGTCATCGGCGGATCGCTCGTGCCGCTGCTCGGTCCCGGCGATGAGGCCTTCCCGTGCACTCCGGTGGGACCGGAGCAGGGCTGCGGGCTGCCGCCGGGGTCACTCGTCAACCTGCCGGCTTCGTCGCTGCTCGCCCAGGGCGTCGGCGTGCCGGTCGCAGCGGGAGGGACCGGGCTGCCCCTGCCGACGGGATTCATCGACGGAATGGGCGTGCCGCACCCCGGCGTCGTGCTCTATCCCGACCAGATCGAGCTGCTCCAGCAGCGGACCGCCGAGTACAACTCGGTCATCGCCGACGCCGCGGCCGCCTCCGGCGCGACGCTGCTGGACGCCAACGCGATTCTCGGCCGGATCGCCGTCGAGGGATATTCGATCGGCGGCATCACGCTGACGACCGCGTTCCTGACGGGGGGCATCTTCTCGTACGACGGCGTGCATCCCTCCACGATCGGGTACACGGTCATCGCCGACGAGATCATCAAGGCGCTGAACGCGACGGGCAGCGACGTCTACGCGCAGCCCAATTTTTCCGACGCGCTGTTCACGCCGGACGTCCCGGTCACCGGGGCCGCCGGGGGCGTCGCCGCGGGCCCGTGGGGCTTCACGTACGACATGTGGCGGGGCGTGCTCGCGACGGTCTCGTCGAAGGCCTCGGCGATGGTCCTGCCTTCGGTGCCCGCCCGCCCGGTTGTGCCGAGGGTGGGCCCGAACCGGGCGCCGCGAGCCCTGTCGCGGGCCGATCGCCCGGGCTCCCGCGCCGACTGATCCTTCTCCACGGCCACTCGAAGCCCCGGGGCAGCTCGCACCGGGGCTTTTTCTTTGGGGGCGGCCGGACGTGGCCGTTTCTTGCGGCGGTGGACGGCAGACCCCGGTTCTGCTAGATTTCGCCGTCTTTTCGGGGGACAGGTCTCATGATGATTCCGGCGACTCAACTGCGCAGCGGCATGCTCATCATCCACAACGGCGAGCTGCACCGCGTCCACGACATGGTCCACAAGACTCCCGGGAACCTGCGCGGCTTCGTCCAGGCGAAGATGCGCAACGTCCGCTCGGGCTCCATGAACGAGCACCGCTTCGGCTCGACCGACCGCGTCGAGAAGGCGTCGCTGGACGAGCGGGAGATGGAGTACCTGTACTCGGACGCGGCCGGGCATCACTTCATGGACCAGACCACCTACGACCAGGTCACCCTCTCCGACGAGGTCATCGGCGAGCAGATGAAGTACCTGCTGCCGAACACGGCGATCCACGTGGACTTCTACGACGGCAATCCCGTCGGGATCGAGCTGCCGAACACCGTCACGCTGAAGGTGACCGAGACGCAGCCGGGCATGAAGGGCGCGACGGCGTCGGCGTCCTACAAGCCGGCGACGCTCGAGACGGGGCTGCAGGTGATGGTGCCGCAATTCGTCGAGGCCGGCATCCGGATCAAGATCGACACGCGCGACAACAGCTACCTCGAGAGAGCCTAGGTTGGCCCGAACGGCGTGCCCGCGCCGTATGCTGTTTCACCATAATTAATTGAGCCGATTGGTCTTTTTGGCTTGACCCTCGCGCGGGGCCGCCGGGATAATCCGCCCGTGCATAAACCGGCGTCCATTCCGGCGGCCCTCATTGCCGCCGGGCTCCTTCTGGTGGTTTGTCCGCCCGTCGAGGCGAAAACCACTCGGAAGTCGAACAGAGTCTCCCCGCCGGCTTCATCTCCCTCCTCGACGAGTTCTTCCGGAAGGAAGCGCCACGCCGCCCCACGAAAGCCGCCGGAGAAGGCCGCCGCGGCGGTCCGCGAAGCCTACGGGCCGTTCCTGCCGCCCCAGGCGTACGACTATCCCCGCCCGGTGTGCAAGGCGTTCGACGCGGTCGTCGAGGTTCGGGAGCACGCGGCGGCGCTGGACGAGGGACCCGACGACGACGTCGCCGATGACGAGGGCGTCGGCGTGCCTCCGAGGCCGAGCCCGCTGACCCTCGCCGCCCGAAAGCTCGGTTCGCTGCTGCGGCCGAAGTCGGCCGCCTCGACGATCCGACCGGAAGACGTGGACCTGACCGACCTCCTGACGGCGGGGGTCCAGATCCCGGTCGAGGGCGTCGACGCGAGCCGCCTGAAGGATTCGTTCCTGAACTCGCGGGGCCAGCACCGGCAGCACCTGGCGATCGACATCGGCGCTCCGAAGGGGACCCCCGTGCTCGCGGCGGCCGACGGCGAGGTCATCATGCTGCGCCGGGAGAAACGCGGCGGGATCACCCTCTACCAGAAGGACTCCACCGGCCGCTACCTTCTCTACTACTGCCACCTGACCCGGTACGCCGCCAGCCTCCAGCAGGGCCGCAAGGTGCACAAGGGCGACGTGATCGCCTACGTCGGAAGGACCGGTCACGTGATCGGGGGTGCCCACCTGCACTTCTCGATCACCCGCCTGCCCGAGGACGACGACAACTTCAAGGCGGGGATCGCGATCAACCCGTACCTGATCTTCCTCGCCTCGGTGCCCTAGACCGTCTTCGCTTCCTCGGAGAGTACGCTCTCCATCCCCAATCGCGTCATTCCGAGCGAAGCGAGGAATCCCGTCCTCGAGGAGCCGATTACCGTGTCGAGTCCGGGATCCCTCGGGCTCACGCCCTCGGGATGACCGCAGAGATTCGGGAGTGGAGCCTCAGGCTCGGTACAGGAATTAGATCGTTCGCGGATCGCTCTGCGCGAACAGGTGGTCCATCCAGAGGTTGGTCAGCTTTTCGGACACCGTGTTCTGACGCAGACGGGCGGCGAGATTGCCCCAGTCCATGTGGTCCATCTTCTGGTCCTGGTTGAAGCAGGAGAAGACGATCTCCTCGCGCCCCGTCTCGGGGTCCACGTGCTTCTGGAGGCACTGGGCGCAGACTTCCTTCATCATGCACTGCATCGGCGAGTTGATCGACGCGATGCCGACGTGGTCCGGCCGCAGGAACGGCGCGAGCACGGTCTTTCGCGCGCGCGCGACCGCGGCCATCATCCGATCGGATCCGATGACGATGACCCGCTCGACGTCGGAGAGGGGGATCGCGATCTCGCCGAGCCGGCCGGTCGAATAGGCGGTCATCGCCTCGACGATGTTGCCGACGAAGCTCCGGTCCGTGGGCCGCCGGGCCGGAATGGCCTCGCCGCGGTCGACCGACAGGATCAGGGCGTCGGCCGCCCTCTCCAGCTCCTCGCGCTTGTAGAAGTCCTCGGCCTTCTTGTAGCCGGCGAAGTACACGACCCGGTTGCCGAGGGCGCGGGCCTTCTTCCCGATCGAGAAGAGCACGGCGTTGCCGAGCCCGCCGCCGCACAGCATCACGGTCGATCTCTCCGGAAGCTCCGTCGCGGTCCCGGTCGGGCCCATCGCGACGACCGGCTCCCCGGGCCGGAGCACGGAGCAGAGGCGCGTCGACCCGCCGATCTCGAGCGCGATCATCGAGAGGAGTCCCTTCTCCTGGTCCACCCACGCGCCGGTCAGCGCGCAGGGCTCGATCAGGAGCGGCGTCTCGCCGACGCGCGGCGCGGTGCGCTCGAGGTTCTGCAGCCGGAAGAACTGGCCCGGCTGGAAGTTGCGGGCCGCCGCCGGCGCGCGCACGACGACCTCGACGATCGTCGGGGTCAGGCGCTCGACCGCGACGACGCGGGCCCCGAGGTCGTCCTCCAGATCCGCGCGAAAGGCGTCCCACTCGGCGTCGGGCACGGGAGCGTCGTCCCGGCCGTTGACGACCTCGGCGATCGCGCGGTAACCGTTGCGCGCGGAGGCCATCGCCTTGACGACGTTCCCGTTGTAGACGGGGTGGTTGTCGCCGAAGAACGTCATGAACTTGCCGCCCCGCGAGAAACCCGTGAAGAACGCGCCCTCGTCCTCCGCCGGCGCGGGAACGAGCCTCCATCCGGCGCCTTCGGGCATGGGCATCGCCCGGTGGGGGGCGAAGAAGCGCCGCTTCGGGTCGAGCGCGACGGCGGACGGATACTCCTTGGCATAGGTGATGTTGGGCGTGGTCCCCGCGGCGACGAGGAGGCTGCGCGCCGGCAGCTCGACCACCTCGCCCGAGCCCCCGCGCTGAAACCGAACGGCCTTCAGCTTCCCGAACTCGTCGGGCACGGCCTCCTCCGGCTCGAGCGTCTCGATGAAGGTGATCCCCTCCTCGAGCGCCTTGATGACCTCCTCGTGGTTGAGGCGGTAGGCGGGCGACTCCTCGAGCGTGCGGCGGTAGGCGATCGAGACGCCGCCCCACTGGCGGCATAGCCTCGCGAGGTCGGGCTTCTCGCCGGCGGCGTGCGCCCTCTCGCGCTCCTTCCGCACGGCGAGGCCGTGGGCGAGGAGCCGGTCGAGGACCTCGCGTTCCTCCGGGTCGAACGTCGTGCGCACGCCGCTCTCGCCCCGCTCCGCGACGAGCGCCTCGTAGCGAACGAGCGTCTTCTCCGCCTGGACCGGGTAATACGCCAGGAGCTCGGTCGCCGTGTCGATCGCGGTCAGCCCGCCGCCGATGACGACGGCGGGGAGCTCGGCCTGGAGGTTGGCGAGCGCCTCGTCCTTGAAGGCGCCCGTCAGCTGGAGCGCCATCAGGAAGTCGGAGGCCTTGCGCACGCCCCGGATGATGTTGTTCTTCATCGGGATGATCGTCGGCCGGCCCGCGCCGGCCGCGATCGCGACGTGGTCGAAGCCCGCGTCGAACGCCTGCTCGGCCTGGATCGTCCCGCCGAACCGCACGCCGCCGACGATGGCGAAGCGCCGGCGGCGCGCGAGCGTCAGGTGGATGAGCGTCAGGAAGTTCTTGTCCCAGCGCACGGTAATGCCGTACTCGGAGACGCCGCCGAATCCGGCGAGGGGGCGGCGGTCGAGCGGCCCCGCGATCTCCGCGTAGTCGCGGATCGGCCGGATCCCGCCTCCGTCGGCGCCGGTCCATGCCGCCGGCAGGGACTCGATCTTCAGCCCGTCGATGCCCGCGACGCCGAGGCCCTCGTTGAGCAGGTAGTGGGCGAGCGTGTAGCCCGCGGGACCGAGCCCGACCACGAGGACCTTCCGTCCCGCGTAGGGACGCGGAAAGGGGCGCAGCGGGTTCAACGGATTCCAGCGCGTCAGGAGGCCGTAGATCTCGACGCCCCAGGGCAGCGACAGGACGTCGGTGAGGACGCCGGTCTCGGCCTGCGGGATGTTGACGGGGTCCTGCTTCTGGAAGATGCAGCCCTTCATGCAGTCGTTGCAGATCCGGTGGCCGGTGCCGGGGCACATCGGGTTGTCGATGCAGACGAGGGCGAGTGCGCCGATCGAGTCGCCCTCGCGCCAGAGCGCGTGCATCTCCGAGATCTTCTCGTCGAGGGGGCAGCCCTTCAGCGCGATGCCGAGGGGATTCTTCTGCCACGTCTCGGTCTTGGCGTCGTAGAAACCCTTCGAGCAGGAGTCCTTCTCGCGATCGTGGCACAGGAGGCAGTAGTGGGCCTCGCCGAGCGTCTCGCGCCGCGTCATCCGCGGGTCGGTCAGGCCGAACCCCTCGCGACGCCGCCGCCGGTCCGCGGGGCCGACGCGCGCTTCCGGGAGAGTCGGGTCCGGCCTCTCGGTCGGGACGAGCCGCTGATAGTCGAGGGGCTCGGGGAGCCGGAACGAGACCCACTCGCGGACCTCGCCCGCGAGGCCCGGGTGCTCGCGCCGCAGCCGGCACCAGACCGCGTACCGTTCGAGCGTCCGTTCGAGGAAGGCCAGCAGGGCGGCGTCGTCCTCGCCTTCCGGCTTCGGGAGCGACGCGGCCGCAGACGCCGCGGCCCGGCGAGCGAGCGTCGTCGCCCGCTCCCGCGCCGCCGGCGGGACCTCCGGCGCCTTCTTCTGCCGGAGCGTGGCGATGAAGGCGCTCTCGAGATCGAGCAGGCCGGCAATCATCTGCGACGTGGCGAGCTCCGGGTCGGTCGTCCACGGGAGCTCGGGATGGACCTCGCGCTCGAGCGCGAGCGCGGCGGCCCGCAGCGACTCGAGGCCGGCCGCATCGAGGGGCTCCGGCAGCGGCGCCTTCACCGCGCGGCGCAGCAGGAAATCGCGACGGAACCGGAAGAGCACGGCCTCGGGGACGGCGCGCGCGCGACGGCTCTCCGCTTCGGGCTCGATGCCGAAGAGCCGCGCGATGAAGGCCGAGAGCGGCCGGGCGGCCTCGATCAGGAGCCGGGAGCGCGAGACCGGATCGAAGGCGGCCGGATCCGAGCGGTAGGTCTCGAAGCGCGCGGCGAGGCCCGCGTTCTCCCGCTCGAGCTCCTTCCGGAAGGCCCGGTCGAGAGCCGCGAGGCGATCATCGCGGTGGAGGTCCTGGTAGGTGAAGCCGGCTTCGCCGAGAGGGAAGTCCCTCTCGGCGGTTCGTGACGATGCGACGTCGGTTTCCAAGGCGAGGGATTTTAGCAGCGGTCGATTTTCGCTGCAGGATGCGGGGAGTCGTTTGCGCCATTGGTGACCTGTGAGTGGTGATCGTGATTCCGGCGAGAGGTCGGATTCTGTCCCGATCACAAAACACGCGGGATGCGGGATCGGCGCGGGTTCCTGGAGCTTTCACATCTTGCATCCGGTATCTCGCATCATGGTTTCGTGAGCGAGTCGGTGTCCGATTCGACAAGGCCCTTGACACCGGCTCGCTTTTAACAATAATAGGAATTCTTACTGATATGGATGCCATCGCCCGACCCGCCCGCCGCTCGACGCGCCAGCAGCGCCTGGTGCTCGAGGCCGTCTCGACGAACCGAGCGCACCCCACCGCGGAATGGGTGTTTGCGGCCGTCCGCCGCCAGCTGCCGCGGGTCTCGCTCGGGACGATCTACCGGAACTTGCAGCGCCTCGTCGCGGAGGGAAGGCTGCGTTCCTTCGAGCGGGACGGGCTCACGCGCTACGACGCCGATCTCGAGCTCCACGACCACTTCGCGTGCGTGCGGTGCGGGCTGCTGATGGACATCCCGCGGGCGCCGGAGGTGCTTCCCGCCGAGCGGCGGCTGCGCGCGCGGGGCTTTTCGGTCGAGGGACGCACTCTCGAGTTTCAAGGGCTCTGCCGGAAGTGCCGGCGCGGCCCATCGAGCAACGGATAAGGAGGGGACCCATGCCCAAACTGTCGAACACCAAGACGCACGAGAACCTCAAGCACGCTTTCGCCGGCGAGTCGCAGGCCAACCGCCGGTACATGTACTTCGCCCGCCGCGCCGACATCGAGGGCTATCCCGAGATCGGCGGCCTGTTCCGGGACACCGCCGAGGCCGAGACGGGCCACGCGTTCGGCCATCTCGACTTCCTGAAGGAGGTCGGCGATCCGGCCACCGGCTTCGCGATCGGCGGCACGAACGACAACCTGAAGTCCGCCGTCGAGGGCGAGACGTACGAGTACACGCAGATGTACCCGGGCTTCTCGAAGACGGCCCGCGAGGAGGGCTTCACGGAGGTCGCGGAGTGGTTCGAGACGCTGGCGCGCGCCGAGAAGTCGCACGCCGGCCGCTTCCAGAAGGGCCTGGACAACCTCGGCAAGTTCTGACCGGCGGCCCGCACGGCCGAAGGTCATCCCGAGGGCATGAGCCCGTCGCCAGTCATCCCGCATCTCGACCCGGACGGGATTCCTCGCTACGCTCGGAATGACAGGCTGAATCGGTATCGGAATGACAGGCTGAATCGGTAAGGGAGGCAGATGTTCGATCCGTCGGCGCTCGACTTCTACGACCCGGTCTCCGTGGACAAGGAGCTGCGTCGAGTCTCGGACATCTGCCACACCTGCCGCCGCTGCTACAACCTGTGTCCCTCCTTCGATGTCCTCTTCCGGGCGCTCGATCGCCCGGAGGTGGACGGCGAGGTCGATCGACTCACGACGAAAGACCTCGCCGGCTTCTCGGACCTCTGCTTCGAGTGCAAGCTCTGCATTCCTCACTGCCCGTACTACCCGCCCCACCGCTGGGAGGTCGACATTCCGCGCCTCGTGCTCCGCGACCGCGCCGCCCGGCTCAAGCACGACGGCAAGCCCGGTTTTCGCGAGCGCATCCTGGCCTCGACCGACGCGATGGGACGCGTGGCGACCGTCGTCGCCCCGGTCGCCAACGCCCTCTCGGAGGCCCGCTGGGCCCGCGTGCTGATGGAGAAGACGCTCGGCGTGCATCGCGATCGGCTGCTGCCGACGTGGGCGTCCGAAACGTTCCTCCAGTGGTGGGAGCGGCGGGGCGGCGCCACGACGCCGTCCGAGCGCGCGCCGCGGACCGACCGCGTCGCGCTCTTCGTCACGTGCGCCGTCAACGCGAACAACCCGGAGATCGGCCGCGCCGCCGTGGCGGTGCTCGAGAAGAATGGCTGCGAGGTCGTCGTGCCGCCGCAACGCTGCTGCGGCATGCCGGTCCTCGAGAACGGCGACCTGGACGCGGCGCGCGAGTGCCGCTGGGACAACGTGACGTCCCTCCTGCCGCTCGTCCGCGCCGGCTACACGGTCGTCGTCCCCGGGCCGACCTGCAGCCTGATGCTCAAGAAGGAGTACCCGGTGCTCGGCGGCGAAGAGGAGGCGAAGGAAGTCGCCGCGGCCACGCTCGACCTGAGCGAGTACCTCATGCGCCGGCACGCCTCCGGAAAGCTCTCCACCGATTTCCAGCGCTCCCCGCGCAAGGTGCTCTATCAGGTGCCGTGCCACCTGAAGGTCCAGGACATCGGCTTCAAGTCCCGCGACCTCCTGCAGCTCATTCCGGGCGCCGAGGTCGTCACGGTCGAGAAGTGCACGGGGCACGACGGCACCTGGAGCATGAAGACCGAGTACTTCCCGATGTCCATGAAGTACGGCTCGCCCGTGTTCGCCGCCGTCGCGGCGGAACGGCCCGATGTCGTCGCGACCGACTGTCCGCTCGCCGGCGTGCAGATCCACCAGGGCACGGGTCAGAGGCCGAAGCACCCGATCCAGGTCGTCGCCGAGGCGTACGGACTGAGGGACCTGTAGAGAACCCGCAATTCGAAATCCGAAAACGAGACTCGAAATGGAACGGATCACCGCCGACGACATCGCCAACCTGCACGAGTACGAGCTCGAGCGCCCCGACTTCCGCAGCCGCGTCATCGCCCTGAAGTCGCGCCGGCGGGTTCCACTCGGGCCGCTGATGACGCTGGTCTTCGAGAACCGCGACACGGTGCGGTTCCAGATCCAGGAGATGCTCCGGGTCGAGCGGATCGTCCGGCCCGACAGGGTCCAGCACGAGCTGGACGTCTACAACGACCTGCTGCCCGGTCCGGGCGAGGTGGCCGCGACCCTCTTCATCGAGATCACGGACCCGCCGCGAGTCCAGGAGATCCTCGACGGCTTCATCGGTCTCGACGAGCCCGGGCACGTCGCTCTCGCCGTCGGCGAGCTTCGCTTTCCGGCGCTCTTCGCGCCGGGCCAGAGCCGCGAAGATCGGATCTCGGCGGTGCACTACATCCGCTTCCCGCTGGGCGACGAGGGATCACGCGCCCTCGCGGCGGGCCGGGAGGCCGCGCTCGAGGTCGCGCACGGGAACTACCGCGCGCGCCAGGTCCTGTCGAAGGAGACCGCGGAGGAGCTGCTCCGAGACTTCGGCTGAGGCCGAGGCGTCATTGTTTCGGCGGCCGGCCCTCGCTCTGCTCGGCCCGGCGCGCCGACGCGGCGTTCCCTCGCCGCGTGATCCACACGGGCGTGCGCGGCGGCAGGAGCGCGCGCCAGCGCCCGCGCGCGCGAGACAGCGCCCGCGTGGCGCACACGGCCTCGACGGCAACGGGCGCGAGAACGGACCAGCGGACGCCGTCTTTCTCGAGACGCTCGAGCGCCCGCGGGGAGAGGCGCACGCTCCCGACGGACTCGACGATCCAGTCGCGAGTGCGAGAGTTCCGAAGCGCCACGCGGACGCGCGCCGCGTCCACGCGCCCTTCGAGGAGCAGCGTCGCCCCGCCGCCGCGCCGTTCTCTCGCGCTCCGCCGCGCTCCGCTCGACGGCGAAGCTGATTCGTCCCCGGCCCGGATTCCCTCGATCGCCTCCGCGACGCGAGGCGGAGGCGCCGGCCAGAGAAGTCGCGCGGCGACGCGCCGCAGGAACGCCATGTCGCGCGCGAGGGATCCGCCCGGCGGGCACAGCACGACGCGGCGCGGAGGGTCCTCCGCCCGCAGATACGCCGGGATCGAGAACGGGACGAGCGGGGCGCCCCCGAGGCGTTCGCTCGCCGACGGGCCGAGGACCCTGGCCATTCGGACGGTGGACGCCACGAGCGCGACGGGAGTGCCCACGCGGGCGGATTCTAATTCCGGAACCGTTGCCGGTTTCCGATCGGGGCCGAGGTCACGTACACTTGTGGCAAAGCCTCAATGGAAACGCAACCGGTCGCTCTGCTGGTTCAGGCCGCGGGCACGATCCTGCTGTTCATCGTGCTGCTGCTCCTCTACCGCAAGTTCCGGCGCCCGGCGTTCCTCGACTGGATCGCCTCCTGGGGATTCTTCCTGATCGGACTCGGCCTCCTGTGGAGCGTGCGGGTCGCCTCCGGCACGGCCGAGACGCGGCTCATTCCGCTCTTCGCGCTGAACGTCGCGATGCTCGCTCACGTGTTCTTCCTGATCCGCGGCATCCGGCGGTTCCGGGACGAGCGCGCGCCGTCCCGCCCCGTCGACATGCTGTGGGCGCTCCCGATCCTCGGGCTCGCATGGCTGCTCGCGATGCCCTTCGCGCCGATGGCCTCGGTGACGCTCATCCGCGCGGGGGCGTACCTCTTCACGGCCATCGCGTTCGTCCGCTCGCCGGGTTCGACGGCGGGACGCGTCCTGCTCTCCGCCTCGTTCTTCCTGTGGGCCGCCGAGCGCTGCTTCGTCGCGTGGGGCGAGATGCAGTACGGCCACGCCCAGGCGCTGGGAGAAATGTACGCGTACGCCCACTTCTTCGAGATGTTCCTCGAGATGACGGTGGCGGTCGGCATCATCCTGCTGCTCTTCGAGGCGAGTCAGTCCGAGCTGAAGCGGGAGATGGAGCGCCTCGTCGAGTCGGACTCGCAGGCGCGCGAGATGGGGATTCGCGACCGCCTGACCGGCCTCTACAATCGCCATTACTTCAACGACGTGATCCGGCGGGAGCTCGCGCGGTCGCGCCGACACGGGGGAGCGATTTCGGTTCTCCTCGTCGACGTCGACCGTTTCAAGGAGATCAACGACGTCCGCGGGCACCAGCTCGGGGACGAGGTCCTGCAGTTCGTCGCCAACTACCTCACGGCGTGCGTGCGCGAGTCCGACCTCGTCTTCCGCTGGGGCGGCGACGAGTTCCTGGTCCTGCTGACGCAGGCGGACGAGGCCGCCGCGGCGCAGAAGGCCGAGGAGCTCGCGCGGCGGCTGCCGCTGATCCCCGGCGCGGAGCACCTGCAGCCGACGCTCTCGGTCGGCTGGGCCACCCATCGGCCCAAGGCGGAGTTCCCGCGCACGCTCGCCGAGGCGGACTCGCGAATGTACGAGATGAAGCTCAGCCGGAAGAAAGAGCGAGAAGCGCGAGAGAGGGGTCCCGTGCGTCTCTGAGCAGCTCGTAGACCGCACGGGCCGGCAGGCCCATCACGTTGGTGAACGACCCCCGGATCTCCGCGATGAAACGCGCCCCGAGCCCCTGCACGCCGTAGGCGCCGGCCTTGTCCCGCGGCTCGCCGGTCGCGACGTACCAGGCGATCTCGGCGTCGGACATCGGGGCGAACCGCACCCGGCTGATCTCGGCGACGCCGCGGCCCGGATTTGCGCCCCGCCGCAGGTGCACCGCCGTGACGACGCCGTGCTCGCGCCCCGCCAGGCGCCGGAGCATCGCCGCCGCTTCGGCGTCGTCGCGCGGCTTCTCCAGGGTAGCGCCGTCGAGGAAGACGAGCGTGTCGGCGGCGAGCACCCACGCGTCGGGCGCGTGCGCGGCGGCGCGCTCCGCCTTCGCGGTCGCCAGGCGGCGGGCCGCCGATTCCGCCGTCTCGCCGGGCAGAAGGTCTTCCGGGACGTCGGTCGGCGCCACCGTGAAGGGGATGCCGAGGGAGGTCAGGATCTCGGCGCGCCGCGGCGACGCGGAGGCGAGGACGAGGGGAGCCGCGTCAGCGGCCGGTTTGCGTTCGTTCATACGGGTCATTCCGAGGGCGTGAGCCCGAGGAATCCCGGGCTTTGACGCACGGGATCCCTCGCCGCGCTCGGGATGACGGTACTACGAACTAGGGGTAGTACCCGCTGATCGTCCGCGCCTGCAGATTCGTCGGCTCGACCTTGACCTCGACCTTGCGCCAGCGCTCCTTCTCCTGGTTGTTCGACGAGTAGTACGTCAGCAGGTACTGGCTGCGGAGCTCCTCGTTGATCTGGCGGTACACGGTCTCCAGGTTCTTGATCGAGTCGATGTAGAAGGTCTGGCCCCCCGTGACCTGGGCGACCTTGTTGAGCTTGTACTTCACCTCGAGGTCGGTCCCGGAGATCTTCAGCCCGATCGCGTAGATCGCGATGCCGGACTTCTTCACGTACTCGACGAGCGTGTCGAAGTCGAACTTCGAGGCGGTGTCCTTGCCGTCGGTCACGAGGACCAGCGCCTTCTTGCCCTTGATGCCGGTGAACTGGTACAGGCCGTAGATGATCGCGTCGTACAGCGCCGTCGAGCCCTCGGCGCGGAGTCCCGACAGCGAGCGGATGAGCTTGTCCTTTCGTCCGGTCAGCTTCGAGAGGAGGTACGGCTCGTTGTCGAAGGAGACGACGAACGCGCGGTCCTTCTCGCCGACGGAGAAGTCGATGAACTTCAGCGCCGCCTGCTCCGCCTCCGGCAGCGACTCGAGCATCGAGGCGGACGTGTCGATCATGATGCCGAGCGACAGCGGCAGGTTCTTGACGTACTCGAACCCCTCGATCTTCTGCATGGTGCCGTCCTCGATCACCTTGAAGTTGGAGGCCTGGAGGTAATTGACCGGCCGCCCCTTCTCCGTGACCGTCGTGTAGAGCTCGACGGCGTCGACGGTGACTTCGGAAACGAACTGCGGCGCGTTGACGTAGCGCAGGTCCTCCGCGATGGTGCCGTCGTCGAGAGTGCCCACCACGCGCACGTAGCCGAGAGACTTCGAGTCCTTGATCGTGACCGTCTGCTCGTACGGCGCCTGATAGAGCGTGGCGACCCGCGCCTCGTTCGAGTAGAACTCCATCTTCTGGAGCGCCTTGCCCTCGGGGACCGCCACGGCCGCGACGACCTTGGTCGGCCCGGTGACCTTGGAGCCCTTCTCCGGCGTCAAGATGCGGACCCTGAAGACCTCGCGCCCCTCGTTGACGATGTACTCGTCCTCGCCGACGGTGCGGCCCGTCGGTCCATACGCCACGACGCGGACCGTCTGCTTGCGGGGCAGGGGACCGAGGTTCAGGTCGGCGTCGTAGGGCGCCCTGGTGCGCGTCATGACCTTCGAGCCGTTCAAGTAGAAGTCGACCGCCTTGACGCCGTCGGCGACCCGCGTCTCGAATCGCTGGAGCCCGGTCACGATCTCCTTGGCGATCGGCTGGATCGTGACCGCCGAGGGAACCAGTCCCTCGTCCTTCATCTTGCCGACGGCGGCCTTCCCGGCGGCGCGCGCGGCGACGACCTCGGGCGGCGGGGAGTCCGGCTGCTCCGGCACGACGAAGGTCTCCGAGAGACGGCCCTCCGCGTTCTGGTTGCCGTCCGAGACCTTCAGAACGAGCTTGTACTCGCCGGGGTAGAGATACCTTCGGACGGTCAGCGGAATCTTCTCGCCCCCGATCTCCTCGACGGGGATGTCGAACCGGTATTTGAAGTTGTCGATGAGCCGGTCGTCCTTGACCACCTCGCCGATCACGTCGATGTTGTAGAAGCCCTCCTCCCCGAGCGAGCGCGGGTGCAGCTCCGCCTTCGGCACGAGGAGAGAGAGGTCGACGCCCATCTTGTTCGCGCGCATCTCGGGAAAGCGGACGAGCTTCTTGACTGCGATGTCCGCCGCGCCCTGATGGATGTCCGTCGTCATGGTCAGGATGGTGTCGACGCCCTCCGTCTCGACCTTCGGGGGCTCGAACAGCTTCGAGAGCGACTGCAGGCCGAATGCGCCTCCCCCGAGGAGGATCGAGGTGTACTGGATCGCCTGTTCGACCGTGCGCCAGTCGAAGCATTGCTGGATGTCCACGGGCCGCGCTGCCGTCGCCTGCGTGCCGACGCCGACGAGCAGCACGCCCCGTCCGTCGATCGGGAGCCACAGCTTGTACGGCGGCATGCTGTACGGCTCGTAGAAGACCAGGTAGGCCTTCGACTTCAGCGACTCGAGCCGCTCGTAGTACCAGATCTGGAGCGGGACGTAGACGTCATCGCAGTCGACGGGGATGACGGCGTCGGGCGGCCCGGCCATGACGAAGAGCTTCGCGCGGTCGTTGTGGATGTCCCCGAACTGGTCGATCGCCTGCTGGACGCGGTGCGTGTACACGGCGCGGTAATCGGTGCGGATTCCCGAGGAGTCGATGGTCCGCCGCTTCCAGAAAGCGTCGATGAACTTGTCGCGCTGGTAGTTCTCGCTGATCTGGAGAAAGACCTCCTTCTCCTCGGGGGTGATGATCAGGTCGACGATCGTGAGGAAGTCCTTGTACTGCGGCGGCAGCGCCTGCTCGAGCTGGTGCATCTCCTTCTTGGAGAGCTTGCGGTGCGTCGGCGCGGGTGCGGCGGTCTGGTCGGTCGCTCTGGCGTTCGGCGAGGAGGGGACCACCGCCGTCTCACTTCCCGGTCCCTGGACCGACAGGGGCTTCGCGTTCGCGTCGCCCACGGTGGGGAAGCGCTCCGCGAGTTTCTCGATGCCTTCGAGGTCCACCTTCGGCGGCTCGGACATCGCCGCCAGCGCCGCCCCTTCGCCCTGGCCGCGGATCGTCTGGATGATGCGCACGATGTCGCAGGCCTGGCCGCACGTCGCCGGCACGGCGTGATTCGGACAGAAGGTGTCGTTGGACGGCGATGCGGGCGCTCCCGCCGGCCGGCAGGCCTCGTCGATCGTGCGCAGACAGGAGGCGGGGATGAGGAGCGTCGTGTCCGGCATGTTCGGCATCCAGAGGTGGTACGCGCCGGCGCCGAAGCTCGTGCGATAGAAGAGGTACATCTGCTCGCTCCGGATCGCGTTCGAGAGCGCGTTCGGCTTTCGGTACGTCCAGACGACGATGTCCTGGAAGACGTTGCTGCACTCTCCGAATTCCATGACCCCGAGAGGCTCGCCGCGCCGGACGACCATCCTGCCCGTGTCGCTGTCGAGCCCTCCGTAGGTCGTCGCGGCCGCCTCGCGGAACGACTCGTAGCGGTTGCGGTAGCCCGGACCCAGGGGCTCGGCGAGGCCCGGCTGCTCGCGGCGCTTCCAGAACTCCTGCTTGAAGATCTCGCGCTGGTGCGGCTCCGTCAGCTGCAGGAAGAGGTTCCGCTCCGGGGGCAGAATGATCGGCGCGACGTAGTCCTCGACCCACTTCCGTTCTTCCTCGGGCAGCGCCTTCAGCCGCGCGGCGGCTTCCTTCTTCGAGAGCTGCGTCAGGTGCTGCGGCGCGGCCGAGGGCGCGGCGCTCTTCGAGGCGGCCGCGGGCGCCGCGCCGGGCGGGGAAGCGGACGACGGAGCGGCCGGCGCGCCGGTGCGGGAGCGGCCGCGATCGGCGGAGCGGCTGCAGGCGTCGGGGCCGGGGAGCTCGTCGCGGGCGTCGCGTCGGCCGTGTGGGTCTCCATCGTGAGCGGCTTCGCGCTGGCGTCGGAAAGCTGGGGGAAGTTCTCGGCGAGCTTCTCGAGGCCCTCCGTGTCGACCTTCGGCGGCTGGGAGATCGCCGCGGCGACGAAGCCGTCGCCTTCGAGGCGAATGCTCGAGATGATCGACACGACTTCGCACGCCTGGTCGCAGGTCTTCGGAACGTTCGTCGTGCATCCTTCGGCGACGGGCCCCGGGGCCCCCTTTGGCCGGCACGCCTCGGCGATCGTCCTGAGGCACGACGAGGGCGCCAGCAGCTCCTGGTCCGGCATCATGGGCATCCAGAGCTTCCAGCTCCCCGCGTTCGGGTTCATCCGGTAGAAGAGGAATCGAGCCTCGCCGCCGACCTGCGAGGCGTTCGTCTTGCGGTAGGTCCAGACGGCGATGTCGCGAAACACGTCGTTGCACTGGGAGTACTCCTGGATCGACAGAGGCTCCCCGCGCAGGACCACCATCTTGCCCGTGTCGCTCTTCAGGCCTCCGTAGGTCGTGGCGGCCGCCTCGCGCAGGGCGTCGTAGCGATTCCGGTAACCCGGGCCGAGCGGATCCGGCAGGCCGGGCCGCTCGCGCCGGCCCCAGAAGTCCGTCTTGAAGATCTCCCACTGCTGCGGCTCGAGCTGCAGGAACAGGTTGCGCTCGTCGGGAAGGATGATCGGCGCGACGTCGTCGAGCCACTTCTTCTCCTCCGGGGGCAGCGCATCGAAGCGCGCGGCGGTCTCCTTGCCGGAGAGCTTCGTCAGGGGCTTCGCCGGTGCGGACCGGTTCCCCGCGGCGGACGCCGACGGACCCGCGATCGGCGTCGGCGTGGGATCGGGCGGATCGGACGCGAGGAGTCGAGCGGCGACGGGTCCCGGAAACGAGAGCGCGGCCGCGAAGACGAGACGCGAGAAAATCTGCGCCTTCACCGGACTAGGCATCTTAACTCCCGTTCGCGATACGGCTATTCCTCGAAGATAGTTTTCGGATTGCCCGTCCGCCGGAGCGATAATTTGGAGGAGTGTCCGGGCTTTTGAACGCATGATCTACCTCGACAACAACGCCTCGACGCGGCTCGATCCCGTGGTGCGCGAGGCGATGGCCGGGGCCGCGGAGGTCTTCGGGAACCCCTCGTCGCTCCACCTCGAAGGGCAGCGGGCCCGGAGGGTGATCGAGGAGGCCCGGGAGCAGGTCGCCGCCCTCGTCGGCGGGGCCGCCGCGGAGATCGTGCTGACCTCGGGGGGCACCGAGGCGAACGCGCTCGCGCTCCTCGGGGCGGTCGGAGGGAGGCGGGGCCGCGTCGTCGTCAGCGCGGTCGAGCACCCGTCCGTGCGCGAGGCCGCCGGGCGCCTGGCCGATCGGGGCTGCGAGGTCGTCGCGGTCCCGCCGGAGCGCTCGGGGCGTCTCGACGCCGACCGGGTGCTCGGGGCCGTGGCGCCCGGGACGCTCCTCGTCTCGGTCATGGCGGCGAACAACGAGTACGGGGCGGTCTTTCCGGTCGCCGCGATCGCCGCGGGGGCGCGCCGGGCCGGGGCGCTCGTCCATACCGACGCAGTCCAGGCCGTGGGCAAACTGCCGGTCGACGTCCGAGCGTGGGGGGTCGACCTTCTCTCGATGTCCGCGCACAAGATGCACGGCCCCAAGGGCGCGGGCGCCCTCTGGGTGCGGCGGGCCGTCCGGCTCGAGCCGCACACGCCCGGCGGCGGCCAGGAGAAACGGCTTCGGGCCGGCACCGAGAACACGACCGGGATCGTGGGATTCGGCGCGGCGGCGCATCTGGCGGCGCGGCGGCTCGGCGAGGCCGGGTCGATCGGGCGGCTGCGGGACCGCCTCGAGCGGGGGATCCTCGAGCGCGTGCCGGGGGCACGGGTCGTCGGCGAATCGGCCCCGCGCCTCGCGAACACGACGGCGGTCCTCTTTCCGGGCGCCTCGGGCGAGACGCTCCTGATCCGGCTCGACCTCGACGGGGTGGCGGTCTCCGCCGGCAGCGCCTGCTCGAGCGGAACGCTCGCGCCGTCGCCCGCGCTCCTCGCGCTGGGGCTCGCCCCCGCGGAGGCGCGGTCGGTCGTGCGCTTCTCGCTGTCGCGCGAGACGACCGAGGACGAGGTCGCGCGCGTCCTGGAGATGCTCCCGGCCGCGGCCGCCGACGCGCGGGGCGCCGCCGTCGCGCTCGCCGCCGCCGCCGGAGATGCGCCGTGATCGTCGTCTGCGAACGCTGCCAGGCGAAGTACCAGTACGACGAGGCGCGGTTCGAGGGGCGCCCCGCCAAGAGGCTGCGCTGTTCCCGTTGCCAGGCCATCTTCGAGGTCGTCAACACGCGCGCGTTCGAGGCGGGCCCCGCGCTCGGCCGTCGTCCCCCGCCCGACGAGACCGTCTCGCGCCATTCCTCCGAACGGAAGAACCGCGCGGAGCGGCCGGCGCCGCGGCCCACCGCACCGCTGGCTCTGCCGCCGGACCAGAAGCTCTCGCTCGCCGTGATCGCCGGCCCGGACGCCGGCCGCATGTTCGTCATCGAGAAGCCACGGGTCCTCCTCGGCCGCGAGGACGTCGACGTCGCGCTCGACGATCCGGAGGTCTCGCGGCAGCACGCCGCGATCGAAGTTTCCGGCGACCAGGTGACCGTCGTCGACCTCGGCTCCGCCAACGGCACCCACGTCGGCGACGAACCCGTCGTGGAGGCGCTCCTCGAGAACCAGGGCGAGTTCACGATCGGCGCATCGACCCTGATGCTGATCGTGACGCCGCAGTAGCATTCCCCTCCCATGCGCATCGCCGTCGCCATGTCCGGGGGCGTCGACTCCTCGGTCGCCGCCCTCCTCCTGAAGGAGGCGGGGCATGAGGTCGTCGGCCTCTCCATGCAGCTGTGGGACCATTCCGCCGAAGCCGGACGGAGCGGTCGCTGCTGCACGCTCGACGACCTCTCGGACGCGCGGCGCGTCGCCTGGGCCCTCGGGATCCGTCACTACGTCCTGAATCTCGAGGAGGAGTTCCGGCGCGACGTGGTCCGGCCGTTCGTCGCGTCCTATCTCGCGGGAGACACCCCGATCCCGTGCACCGCGTGCAACACGAAGGTCAAGTTCGCGACGCTCTGGGAGCGCGCGCGGGGCCTCGGCTGCGGGGCGGTGGCGACCGGCCACTACGTGCGTGTGACCCGCGACGGCGCCGAGGGCCGACCCGTCCTCCGGCGGGGAAGCGACCCGGACAAGGACCAGTCCTATTTTCTCTGGGACCTCGCCCCCGACCAGCTCGCGGCGGCGCGATTCCCGGTGGGCGCGCTCACGAAGACGGAGGTGCGGGCGCACGCGCGGCGCGCCCGTCTCCCGACCGCGGACAAGGAAGAGAGCCAGGAGATCTGCTTCGTGCCCGCGGGCACGCGGGCGGGCGACTTCGTGGCCGCGCAGGCGGACGCCCTCGGTCTCGGCCGCCCGCCCGCGACGGGGGCGATCGAGGACACGGGCGGCGCGCGGCTCGGCAGCCACGAGGGACACTTCCGGTTCACGATCGGCCAGCGGCACGGGCTGGGCGTGGCCGCCCCCGAGCGCCTCTACGTGCTCGCGCTCGACCCGGCCGAGAATCGCGTCGTCGTCGGCCCGGCGCGCGATCTCGGGACCCGGGGCGCGGTGCTCGAGGGCGTGCGCTTCCTGCGGGGTCCCGCGACGGGACCGGTGCGCGTGGCCGCCCGCGTGCGGCACCGCGGCGCGGAGGTCCCGGCGATGATCGAGCCCCTGGCCGATGGCGGCGCCCGCGTCGCCTTCGACGTGCCGGTGCGCGCGGTCGCGCCCGGGCAGGCGTGCGTGTTCTACGAGGGCGACGTGGTCCTGGGGGGCGGCGTCATCCGTTCCGCCGAGAAGGCTTGAGGGAGCTCGTCCCTCGCATCTCGGACTTCGAGTCCCGGGCCCGCCTCAGTTCGTCGTCGAGTCCGTCGAGTCGGCGGGCGGCGTCTGAAACTCCGAGCGGATCGGCCCGTACTGCCGCTCATAGAGATCGATGTTCTGCTGGAGCGCGCGCAGGAGCTGCCGGGCGTGGAACGGCGTCGTCAGGATGCGGCTGACGACCTTGACGTCGCCTCGGCCCGGCACGACGCGCCCGAAATCGAAGACGAACTCCGTCGGATTGTGCAGGATGTTCGCGAAATTGGCGTACTGGCCCTCGGCGATGGCCTCGTCGATCGTGATCTTCACGGCCACCGGCTTCGGATCGGTCATGTCGTCCTCCGCACGCAAGTTTAGCGCGGCGCGGCTCCTCTTCGCCGGGTCGGCCCTCGCCTCGCTCGGCCCGCCCCAGCGACGCGGCGTTCTCTCGCCGCGGCTCCGTGTAGACTTTTCGCCATGAAGTCGCTCGTCGGCGCCGCTCTCCTGGTCTTCCTTTGCGCCGCGGCGCCGGCGCAGCAGAACCCGCCGTCCTTCACGGACCAGCCTCAGTTCGGCGCCACCAATCCGCTCGTCGCGAAGGGCGACAGCTGGTACCTGCGCGCCAGGAGGGCCGCGTGGGCCTCAAGGCGAGCGCCGGCCCCATCAACCAGGCGATCGCGCTCTACGACAAGGCGACGGCCGATCCGCACTACGTCGAGGCCCGGTGGAAGCTGATGCGCGCGCTCTACTTCAAGGGGGTCTACACGGGCCTCGAGGGGGACGCCCGCAGGGCGGTGTTCGAGAAGGCCCGGCGCATCGCCGACGACGCCATCGTGATCCTCGATTCGAGCGTGGAGGATCGGGGCATCAAGGGCATGGTGGAGGCCGGACCCGAATTTCTCGCCGGGAACCTCAAGCAGCGCGGGGATGCGGCGCCGACCTTCTACTGGGCGTCGACCTGCTACGGCCAGTGGGCCCTCTCGGTCGGAGCGGTCGAGTCGGCGCGCAAGGGCGTCGCCGACAAGATTCGCGACTGGGGCGCCACGGTGGTCGCCATCAACCCCGAGTTCGAAGAGGGCGGCGGCTACCGCATCCTGGGACGGCTGAACGACCAGGCGCCGTGGGTCCCCTTCATCACGGGCTGGGTGTCGCGCGAGGACGCGATCAAGTACCTTCGACTGGCGATGGGGATCAACGCGCGGAACTTCGCGAATCGCCACTTCCTCGCCGAGACCCTGCACCGCGGCGACGAGAAGCAGCAGGCCGAGGCCGTCGCGCTCGAGGAGGGGATCGTCGCGGACTCGCCGTCGCCGCAGCGTCTGGTCGAGGACCTGACCTTCCAGGAGGAAGCCCGCCAGAACCTCGCGGCCTGGAAGAAAGCCTCGTAGCCCCCGGCCGCGCGGGCAGGCGTCCGAGCAGCGCCGCGGCCGTCTCGCCGGTCACCGGGTGGCGCCAGTCCGGCGCGATCTCCGCCAGAGGCGCGAGGACGAAGCGCCGCTCGGAGAGGCGCGGGTGGGGCAGCACCGGGTCGGGCGCCGCGCGGCGGCGGCCGCCGAGGTCGAGCACGTCCACGTCGATCTCGCGCGGTCCGTTGCGGAAGCTGGCCGTCCGGCCGACGCGCCGCTCGACGGCGCGGGCGAGCGCGAGGAGCTTCGCCGCGCTGCCGCGCCAGCGCACCGCGGCGACGGCGTTCCAGAAGAACGGCTGGTCCGCGTGGCCGACGGGTTCGGTCCGATAGAACGAGGAGACGGCGAGAACGGGGGCGGCGCGGGAGATCTCGCGGAGGGCGCTCTCGATGCGGCGGCGGCGGCCGCCGCGGTTGGATCCGAGGCCGAGGTAGGCGAGCGCGCCGGCGGGGCGGCGGCGCCTAGTACTCTTCTTCTTCTTCCTCCGCCTCGTGGGCCTCCTCGCCTTCTTCGAGCTCGTCGTCATCGAGGTCGGCTTCCGGCTCGGGCTCCGGGCTCGCTTCCTCTCCGAACTCGGGGGGGTTCTCGTCGGGAATCGTTTCGAGGAGCGCGCGGCGCGCGGGCCGCGGGATCGGCGGCGGCGGCTCGTCGGACTTGGCGTTCTTCTGATTCGCGCCGCACTTGGGGCAGATCGCCTCGGGCTTGCCGAGGTTGTAAAACTTCGTGTGGCAGTTGAAGCACTCGAACTTTTTTCCGAGATCGGGCATTTCCCCTCTCAAAAGGCCGCCGAAACCTAGCACGCGACTTGAACAGTTTCAACCAAGAACCGGATGCTAAGATCCGGCGCTCCATGAGGCTTCGTCCTCTTCGGCTCTCCTTCGCCGCCGCCGTCTTCCTCGCCGCGCTTCCCCGCCCCGTTTTCGCTCAGTTTCCCTGGGCGGGCGCGCGCGCCGCGGGCATGGGAGGCGCCGAGGTCGCCGCCGTCTCGGACAACTCGGCCGCGTGGTCCGACCCCGCGGCGCTCGCGAGCCTGAAGGGCTGGGGCGTCCAGCTGCTCGGCGGCGGCACGGCCCAGAACCGGAACAATCTCGTGGGCGGCCTGACGAGCCTCGCGGACCTTCCGTGGTCCGACATCGGCGGCGGGAGCCGCCCGGACCTGCTTCCCGTCGCCGTGCTCGGCGTCGCACGCCTCGCGCGGCCCGGGACCTCCGTCGTCGCTTCCGGGGTCTTCGGCGCCGTCGTCTCCTACGACGGCTTCGCGCTCTCGATCGGCGACGTTCCTTACGCCGGCGTCTACCCGGTCATCGACCTCGAGCACCTCGGTCCCGGGAACATCGGCCAGAACCAGACCGGGCTGTCTCTCGCCGGCCTCTCGGCGCGGGAGGCGCGCCTCGCCTACGGCCACGGGTTCTTCTCGGGCGTGCTCGAGGTCGGCGGCGCCGTCCGCTACGTCTCGGGCGTGACCTACTTCGGACGCTGCGGCGTCGCGGACTCGAGCTGCGCGGGCGAGGACCTATCGGAGATCATCCACGACGCCTTCCAGCAGAACGCCCGCACCACGAACAAGCTCGCCTTCGACGCCGGCGTGCGCGCGAACTTCGGGATCGTCAAGGTGGGGGTGATGGGCGCCTCGCTGAACCAGCCCTCCTTCACGGTGGCGGACGTGCCGGGCAGCCCCGGCTCCGTCCCGCTGCCCCGGCAGGTCCGCGCGGGGGCGTCGGTCGACCCGCTGCCGTTCTTCTCGTTCGCCGTCGACGGCGACCTGATCCGGAGCGACACGCTCGTGCCGAACGTCCAGAGCCAGCAGATCGGCGGAGGTGTCGAGTTCCGAATTCCGCTCTTCGCCTTCCGCGCCGGCGCGACGTACGACTTCGCCTCGGTCACCCCCACGTGGGGCTACACGGCCGGCATCGGCTTCGGCGTGCCGCTCGTCTCGATCGACATCGCGGTCAACTGGGGCCCGACCGGCGGCTTCAACTGGCAGAACCCCGACCGCGAGATGCTCGGCGGCGCGGCCTCGCTCAAGTTCCACTTCTAGCGGCGGTCCTCCCGGCCGGTGTTCGACGTCCTCGCTCGCGATCCCGGCTCTTCGGCCCGTCGGGGCCGGCTCGCGACGCGTCATGCGGAGATCGAGACGCCGTGCTTCATGCCGGTCGGCACGCGCGGCGCGGTGAAGGGCGTCGCCTTCGATTTCCTCGAAGACTGGGACTGCCGCGTCGTGCTCGCCAACACCTACCACCTCATGGCGCGGCCCGGCCTCGCACTGATCGAGCGCGCGGGCGGGCTCCATGCGTTCATGGGGTGGACGCGCGCGATCCTGACGGACTCCGGCGGGTTCCAGGTAATGAGCCTCGCCGCGCGCCGCCGCGTCACCGAAGAGGGCGTCGAGTTCCGCTCGCCCGAGGACGGCACGAGCCACTTCCTCACGCCGGAGCGCGCGATGGAGCTCCAGTCCGGCTTCGGCGTGGACGTGGCGATGGCGCTCGACGTCTGTCCCCCGTTTCCCGCCGAGCGGGCCGAGGTGGAGGAGGCCTGCCGCCGCACGCTGGCGTGGGCGGAGCGCTCGCGCCACGCGTATCGCGGACCGGGCCTCCTGTTCGGCATCCTCCAGGGCGGCACGCACGAGGACCTGCGCCGTCGCTCGGCCGGACCGCTCCTCGCGCTCGATTTCCCCGGCTACGCGATCGGCGGCGTCGCGGTGGGGGAGCCGAAGGCGGCGATCCGGGAAGTGACGGCGCTCTCGGCCGCGCTGCTCCCCTCTGCGAAACCCAGATACCTCATGGGCGTCGGCACCCCGGCCGACCTCCTCGCCGCCGTGCGCGACGGCGTCGATCTCTTCGACTGCGTGCTCCCGACGCGCAACGGCCGAATGGGGCACGCGTACACGGCGGCCGGCGAGGTCGCGATCAAGAACGAGCGGTTCAAGGAGGACCTCGCGCCGCTCGACCCGACGTGCGCCTGCCCGGTCTGCCGCCGCCACAGCCGCGCGTACATCCGGAATCTGTTCGTCCTCAAGGATTTTTCGGCGCCGATGCTCCTGTCGCTCCACAACGTGCACTTCTACCTCGCCTGGATGCGGACGATCCGCGAGGCCATCGCGGCGGGAAGGCTCGAGTCGCTGTCCGCGCCTCCCGAGGAGAAGGTGCCGGAAGGGGCGTGAGAGCTCGAGCCGGCACTCACTCCGGTGCCCGCTCTGACTCGACCGGAATGCCGCGGAGGCGACGTTCCCTCGTGTCGGCGCGTCGAGCGCCGCTCAAATTGTTAGTATCCGAGACAGGAGGCGCCCCGTGAAAATCGACGTCAACGGCCACGCCCACGAGGTGGACGTCCCCGCGGACATGCCGCTGCTCTGGGTCCTGCGCGACGTGCTCGGGCTGACGGGAACCAAGTACGGATGCGGCATCGCCCAGTGCGGCGCGTGCACCGTCCACCTCGACGGCGAGGCGGTCCGCGCCTGCGCGACGGGAGTCTCCGAGGTGCAGGGCAGGAAGGTCACCACGATCGAGGGCCTGGGCGCCTCCGGCCTCCACCCCGTGCAGCGCGCGTGGATCGAGGCCGACGTCGTGCAGTGCGGCTGGTGTCAGCCGGGCCAGATCATGGCGGCCGCGGCGCTCCTGAAGACGAAGCCGAAGCCGTCGGACGGCGACATCGACGCGGTCCTCTCGGGGAACATCTGCCGGTGCGGCACGTACCAGCGGATCCGCTCGGCCGTGCACCGGGCCTCCGAGCTCACCGCGGCGGGAGAACGCCGCGTCGAAGCCTGGGCCGAGCGAAGCGAGGGCCGGTTTCGGAGATCAGCGCCGCGTCGGGAGCGAAGTCGTGAACGCGCGCCGCGGGCCATCCCGCCGCCAGTTCCTGAAGACCTCGGCCGGGCTCGTCATCGGCTTCACGGTCGCGCCCAAGGCGCGGATGCTCGCCCTGCAGCAGCCCGGCGGCGCGCCGGCGCTGCCGCCGCCGAACGCCTTTCTCCGCATCGGGGAGGACGACACCGTGACCGTCGTCCTCGCGCACTCCGAGATGGGCCAGGGCGTCTGGACGACGCTGCCGATGCTGGTCGCCGAAGAGCTCGAGTGCGACTGGTCGAAGATCCGCGTCGAGAACGCGCCGGCGGCGCCGGTGTACGGTCATACCGCCTACCACGCGCAGATGACGGGCGGCTCGACGTCCACCTGGTCCGAGTTCGACCGCTACCGCCAGGTCGGCGCGATGGCGCGCGAGATGCTCGTCGCGGCCGCCGCCGCGGAGTGGAGGGTCGATCCCAAGTCCTGCCGCGCGGAGAAGGGCTTCGTCGTCTCGGGGGAGCACCGCGCGTCCTACGGCTCGCTGGCGAAGTCCGCCGCCCGGCAAGAGCCGCCGACGTCCGTGACGCTCAAGGACCGGAAGGACTGGAAGATCCTCGGGAAGCCCACGCGCCGCCTCGACGGGCCGTCGAAGGTCGCCGGGAGGGCCCAGTTCGGCATGGACGTCCGCGTTCCCGGCATGAAGATCGCGCTCATCGAGCGGGCGCCGGTCTTCGGCGGCAAGGTCAGGACGTTCCGCGCGGAAAAGGCGAAGGCGGTGCCCGGCGTGCGCGCCGTCGTGGAGGTGCCGTCGGGCGTCGCGGTCGTCGCGGACCACTTCTGGGCGGCGAAGCTGGGTCGGCAGGCGCTCGAGATCGAGTGGGATCTCGGGCCGGGTGCGTCGCTCGACACCGGGAAGATGCTCGAGGAGTACCGCGCGAAGCTCGCGACCGAGGGGCTCAAGGCGAAGGCCGCCGGCGAGGTCGGGCCGGCGCTCGCGAAGGCGGCGAAGCGGATCGACGCCGAGTATTCCTTCCCGTTCCTCGCCCACGCGTCCATGGAGCCGCTGAACGCGACCGCGTCGCTCGGGCCCGACGGCTTGGACGTCTGGACGGGCACCCAGTTCCAGACCGGCGACCAGGCCGCCGCGGCGAAGATCGCCGGCGTCGCGCCGGAGAAGGTGCGACTCCACACGACGTTTCTCGGCGGCGGGTTCGGCCGGCGCGCGAACCCGGCCAACGATTTCGTGGCCGAGGCGGTCCACGTCGCGAAGGCCTCCGGAATGCCGGTCCAGGTCGTGTGGACGCGCGAGGACGACATGCACGGCGGGTACTACCGGCCGATGTGGGCCCACAAGGTCTCCGCCGGCATCGGCGCGGACGGGACTCCGGTCGCCTGGAAACAGACGATCGTCGGCCAGTCCATCATGGAGGGGACGCCCTTCGCGATGATGATCAAGGAGGGCATCGACGAGACGTCGGTCGAGGGCGTCGTGGACTCGCCGTACATCGAGGCGATCCCGCACCACCACGTCGGGCTGCACTCGCCGAGGTCCCCCGTTCCGGTGCTCTGGTGGCGCTCGGTCGGCCACACCCACACGGCGTTCGTCATGGAGACGATGGTCGACGAGCTCGCGGCAGCGGCGGGCCAGGACCCGCTCGCCTACCGCCGGCGCCTGCTCCAGAAGGCGCCGCGCCACCGCGGCGTGCTCGAGCTCGCGGCCGCGAAGGCCGGGTGGGGGACGCCGCTGCCCGCGGGCCGTTTCCGCGGCGTCGCCGTGCACTCCTCGTTCGGAAGCTACGTCGCCCAGGTCGCCGAGGTCTCGGTGGAGAAGGGGAAGATCCGCGTCCACCGCGTCGTCTGCGCCGTCGACTGCGGGATCTGCGTCAATCCCGCCGGCGTGACCGCGCAGATGGAGTCGGCGATCGTCTATGGCCTCTCGGCCGCGCTGTACGGCGCGATCACGCTCAAGGACGGCCGCGTGCAGCAGTCGAATTTCGACGACTATCTCGTGCTGCGGATCGACGAGATGCCGAAGGTCGAGGTGCACATCGTCTCGAGCGGCGAGAAGGCCGGCGGCGCGGGCGAGCCGGGCACGCCCCCGATCGCGCCGGCCGTCGCGAACGCCGTCTTCGCCGCCACCGGGAAGCGGCTGCGCAACCTGCCGCTGAAGCTCGCTTGAGCACGCTCGAACGCGCGATCAAGGTCGCCGCCGAGGCGCACGCCGGCAGTCCCGACAAGGGCGGCGCGCCGAAAGAAGGGGTCCTTCGCCTGGACCTCGAGCGCTGCCGGAAGGACGAGCGCGCGGAAGCCGAGCTCCGCGCCCCATGAGGCGCGCCGCTTCCGCGCTCCTTCTCCTCGTCGCGTTCGCGGCGAGGCTTTCGGCCGACGACCTCCACGAACGGGCGATGCGCCTCCACCGGAGCGCGATCGTGGTGGACACGCACGAGGACGTGCCCGAGCAGCTCCAGAAGGAGTGGGTGGACCTCGGCCTTCGCGGGACGACGGGCCACGTCGACATCCCCCGCTGGCGCGAGGGCGGGATGACGGGCGCCTTCCTCGCCGCGTACGTCAGCGCCGACTTCGCGACGTCCGGCGGTTCGGCGATGAAGGCGCTCGAGTTCATCGACCTGATCCACCGGCTCGTCGAGGCGCACCCGAGGGACCTCGTCTTCGCCGACTCGGCCGACGGGATCCGGCAGGCGAAGAAGGACGGCCGCATCGCGGTCCTGATCGGCATCGAGGGCGGCCATGCGATCGAGGACTCGCTCGGCGCTCTCTCCGCGTACCAGCGCCTCGGCGTCCGCTACATGACGCTGACGCACACGAACACGAACCACTGGGCGGACTCCTCCGGCTCCTTCTTCGGGCCCGATCCGTACGACCCGAAGAAGACCGCCGTGCACGACGGGCTCACGGCGCATGGCCGGGAGGTCGTCCTCGAGATGAACCGTCTCGGCATCCTCGTGGACGTCTCCCACGTGAGCGACAAGACCATGGCCGACGCAATCGCCGCCTCGAAGGCGCCGGTCTTCGCCTCGCACTCGTCGTGCCGCGCGCTCGCGGGGATGCCGCGCAACGTCACCGACGACCAGATCCGCGCGATCGCGAAGGGCGGGGGCGTCGTCATGGTCAACTTCAGCTCGCTCTTCCTCGACCAGAAGTCGGTCGACGCCTACGTCGCGGCGAAGAAGGCCCTGCAGCCGCAGATCGCCGCCGTCCGCGAGCGCTGGAAGGACGATCCGAAGAAGCGGGACGAGGAGCTCGGGAAGCTCCTCGGCACCGTTCATTATCCCGACGCCGACTGGAAGCGGATCGTCGACCACGTCGAGCACGTCATGGAGGTCGGCGGCCCGCAGGCGGCGGGTCTCGGCTCCGACTTCGACGGCATCGAGGATCCCCCGATCGGGCTCGAGGACGTGTCGAAGCTCCCGAGGCTGACCGAGGAGCTGCTCCGCCGAGGCCACTCGGACGAGGAGGTCCGCGGCGTCCTGGGCGAGAACTTCCTGCGCTTCTGGGACCGCGCGGAGCAGGCGCGGAAGGCCGTGCCCGCCCGGAACGAGCCGCTGCCGTTCACGAAGCCGAAGCCGAATTGAGGAGATGGGGCTGCCGATCGTGAAAGCGCGGGGAAACGACGCGGGATTCGATATGATCCGCCGGCTATGCTGACGCAGCTCTTGCAGACGGCTCCGGCTCCCGGCGGCGCGGCGGGAGGACTCGTGCAGTTCCTCCCGATGATCTTCATCTTCGTCATCTTCTATTTCCTGCTCATCGCGCCGATGCGCAAGAAGCAGAAGAAGACTCAGGAGATGCTCACGAAGCTGAAGAAGGGCGACGAGGTCGTCACGAGCGGCGGCATCTTCGGCCGCATCACCGCGCTCGACGAGGAACGCGGCTTCGTGATCCTGCAGGTCTCCGACAACGCGAAGATCAAGGTGCTGCGCAGCGCGATCGGCGGACTGGCGTCGGAGCCGGAGCCAACTTCAACGACTACAACGAGTTAACCGGGAGAGCGGGCCGAGGGAACGTTCCCTCTCATTTCGGCGGCGTCGAGCCGCCGCTCAAAACGACCGCTTCTCCTGTAGACTCCGGCGTTCTTTTTTGAGGGGGAACCTTGGGTAAGAATCTCCGCTGGCGGGTGCTCCTGATCGTCCTCGTCGTCGCGGGCGCCGTCGCCGGCTACCTCGGCATGGGTTACGCGCATGCGAAGAAGGAGTGGACGGGTCCGGGCTCGCCGTCCCTGAAAGACGCCCTGAAGAGCGCGATCAAGCTCGGTCTCGATCTGCGCGGGGGCATTCACCTCGTGCTGCAGGTCAACACGGCCGACGCGGTGAAGGCCGAGCGGGACGATGCGGTCGAGACGCTGAAGAACCAGGCGAAGGACCTGGGCATCGGCGCGATCGAGCTGCCGTCCGACACGTCGTTCGCGATCGCCGTGAGCGCGCAGACCGATACGACGAAGCTCGACGACGTCGTCAAGCGCTTCCTGCCCGACTGGAACACGTCGACGGCCGGCGGCAAGTGGACGTTCGCCCTCAAGGATCCGGCGCGCCGGCAGATGGAGGACAACGCCGTCTCCCAGGCCGTCGAGACGATCCGCAACCGCATCGACGAGTTCGGCGTCGCCGAACCGCTCATCGTGCGCGAGGGCTTCGATCGCATCCTCGTCCAGCTGCCGGGCATCGACGACCCCAAGCGCGTCAAGGACCTGATCAAGAACACCGCCTTCCTCGAGCTCTCGCTCGTCGAGTCCGGTCCCGCCTCGGAGGCGGCGTTGAAGTCCGCCTATCCGGGCGGCACCGTCCCGCCCCAGTTCAAGATCGTCGAGTACAAGACGGAGCCGGGCCGCACCGAGCGGACGTTCTACGTCGTGCGCCGGCAGGCGGTCATCTCGGGCCGGGACCTGAAGAACGCCCGGCCGACCCAGGGGCAGTTCGGCTCGCACTCGGTGACCTTCTTCCTGACCGCCTCCGGCTCGCAGAAGTTCGGCGACGCCACCGGGGCGAACATCGGCAAGCGCCTCGCGATCATCCTCGACAACCGCGTCCAGTCGGCGCCGTCCATCAAGGACCGCATCGTCGAGACCGGGGTCATCGAGGGAAGCTTCTCGCCGGAGGAGGCGAACGACCTCGCGCTCGTGCTGCGCGCGGGCGCGCTGCCGGCCGGCCTCGTGTACCTGGAGGAGAGGACCGTCGGGCCGTCGCTCGGCCTCGACTCGGTCCGTAAGGGCATCACGGCCTCGGTGGCGGGCGCGCTGCTCGTCTTCGTCGCGATGGCGGTCTACTACCGGCGGGCCGGCTGGAACGCCATCATCGCGCTCATCCTGAACGCCCTGCTGCTCGCGGCGGCGATGTCGCTCTTCGAGGCCACGCTGACGCTGCCCGGCATCGCCGGCTTCATCCTGACGATCGGCATGGCGGTCGACTCGAACGTGCTCGTGTTCGAGCGCATCCGCGAGGAGCTCCGAAACGGCCGGGCCCCGAAGGCCGCGATCGAGAACGGGTTCTCGAAGGCCTTCGCGACGATCATCGACACGCACGTCACGACGATCGTCTCGGCGATGTTTCTGTTCCAGTTCGGGACCGGTCCCGTGAAGGGCTTCGCCGTCACGCTGATCATCGGTCTCTTCATCTCCGTCTTCACGGCGGTGTTCGTCTCCCACACGATCTTCGAGCTCGAGTACGGCCGCCGCCAGCACATCGACTCGATCTCCATTTAGATAGAGAGCACGATGGAATTCTTTCGCCAGACCAACATCGACTTCCTGAAGTACAAGTGGTGGGCCATCGGCCTCTCCTGGGCTCTGATCGGGCTCGGGCTGGTCACGATCTTCGTCCAGAAGGGCCTGAAGTTCGGGATCGACTTCTCCGGCGGCACCGCGATCGCGGTGCGGTTCGCCGAGCGTCCCGACGTGGATCACGTGCGGAAGATCCTGGACGGCGCGGGCCTCGGCGAGATCGGCATCCAGCGCTACGAGGAGGCCCAGAAGAACGAGGTCCTGATCCGGGTCCAGCAGCAGAAGAAGGAAGGCCGCGACGTCGCGGGCGACGTCCTCCGGTCCCTGCGCGCCGGGCTCGCCTCGCCGGCCGATCCCTCCAAGATCGACCTCAACGCGGAGGGCAAGGGAACGCTCGGCGCGCGCCTCGCCTCGGCGGATCCCGACAAGGTCGCCGGCCGGCCCGACGTCAATCCCGGCGACTACTACACGCAGGCGGCGGAGCGGATCATCGCGCAGCGGTCGCGCCTCGGTCTCTTCCGCTCGCCGGCCGACGTCAACGCCGTCGAGGGCATCTCGCCGGGAGTGAAGGCCTGGGTCCAGTCGAGCACGTTCGCCGGTCCCTTCGTGCTCCTCTCGGCCGAGAACGTGGGTCCCCAGGTGGGCGCGGACCTGCAGAAGAAGGCGCTCTACGCCATCGTGCTGTCATCCCTGGGGATGCTGGTCTACATCGCCTTCCGGTTCCGGTCCCTGCCCTTCGGCGTCGGCGCGGTCGTCGCCCTGATTCACGACACGCTGATCACGGTGGGCCTGCTCGCCATGCTGGGCCGTGAGTTCAACCTGGTCGTGGTGGCGGCGATTCTGACGCTCATCGGCTACTCGATGAACGACACCGTCGTCGTGTACGACCGGGTGCGCGAGAACCAGAAGACGCCGAAGAAGGAGTCCCTCGAGGCGGTCATCAATCGGTCGATCAACCAGACGCTCTCGCGGACGATCCTGACGGCCGGAGCGACGATGCTCGTCGTCCTCGCGCTGTTCTTTCTCGGCGGCGAGGTGCTCCACACGTTCGCCCTGACGCTCATCATCGGCATCATCATCGGCACCTATTCGTCGATCTACGTCGCGGCGCCGATCGTCGTCATCTGGAAGGACTTCAAGAGCCGCCGCAAGCTCGCCGCGGTGCCGGCGGCGCCGGTGCCCGCCGTTCCCGCGGCGACGGCCCCCGCCGCCCCGGCGAACGCCCCCCGGAAGAAGAAGCAGAAGCGCTGAATCGTCTCGGATCCTGAGCGGGCCGCCTCGCGGCCCGACCGGAGAGAGAGCGGGGAAGCCGCTCGAGCCTCCTCTCCCAAGGAGGATTCCCTGACGTAAGAGGCGAGTCCTGCCTCTGTCGCTCGCCGCGCTCAACGCTTCGCCACGGTGCGAGCCAATTCGGCGGTGTACCCTTTAACCGGCATGATCCACTTCGAGGAAATCCTCGAGAAGGTCGAGGCATACAACCCGGGCTCGGACCAGGATCTGCTCCGGCGGGCTTACGTTTTCTCGGCCAAGGAGCACCGGGGCCAGGTCCGCCGCTCGGGCGAGCCCTACCTCGTCCATCCCCTGAACGTGGCCGCGATCCTGGCGGACCTGAAGGCCGACGACGTCTCGATCGTCGTGGGCCTCCTGCACGACGTCCTCGAGGACACGCTGACGACCCGCGAGGCGATCGCCGGCCAGTTCGGCCAGGAGGTCGCCGAGCTCGTCGACGGCCTGACGAAGATCGGGAAGTTCTCCTACGTCTCGCGGGAGGAGGAGCAGGCCGAGACCTTCCGCAAGATGATCCTCGCGATGGTCTCCGACCTCCGGATCGTGATGGTCAAGCTCGCCGACCGTCTCCACAACATGCGCACGCTCGGGTTCCTGCCGGAGGCCAGGCGGCGGGAGATCGCCCGCGAGACCCTCGACATCTACGCGCCGATCGCCCATCGCCTCGGCATGGGGAGCGTCAAGGGCGAGCTCGAGGATCTCTCTTTTCTCTACCTGGAGCCGGAAGAGCACGAGCGCGTGGCCCGCGAGGTGGCCCGGCGGATGAAGGTGTCGGAGGGCATGGTCAGCGACGTGCGGCGGCGGATCGAGGCGCGCCTGGCCGACGCGGGCATCGCGGCGGAGGTCTCGGGCCGCATGAAGCGGTACTACTCGATCTGGCTGAAGATGAAAAGGACGGGGGTGGACGCCGCCCAGCTCTACGACATCCTCGCCTTCCGGGTCGTGGTCCCCGAGACGCGCGACTGCTACGAGACCCTCGGCATGGTGCATCAGCTGTGGCGGCCGGTCCCCGGACGCATCAAGGACTACGTCGCCATGCCGAAGCCGAACTTCTACCAGTCGCTGCACACGACCGTCATGGGCGAGACCGGGCAGCCCTTCGAGATCCAGATCCGGACGCGCGAAATGGATCTGATCGCGGAGCGGGGCATCGCGGCGCACTGGAAGTACAAGGAGGGGCGGATCGGTCCGCACGCCGACGACGCCCGGTTCCAGTGGCTCCGGCAGCTCGTCGACTGGCAGAGCGAGGTCTCGGACCCCCGGCAGTTCCTGTCCTCGCTCAAGGTGGACCTCTATCCCGACGAGGTCTACACCTTCACGCCGAAGGGCGAGGTCTTCGCCTTCCCGCGCGGCGCGACGCCGATCGATTTCGCCTACCGCGTCCACACGGACGTCGGACACCGCTGCGTGGGCGCCCGCGTCAACGGCAAGCTCGTCCCTCTGCGGACGCCGCTCACGAACGGCGACATCGTCGAGATCCTGACCGCGGCGAACCAGGTGCCGTCGCGCGACTGGCTCTCCTCGGTCGCGACGAGCCGGGCCCGCCACAAGATCCGCCACTTCATCCACGAGGAGGAGAAGCGGCAGGCCGTCGAGCTCGGCCGGCGGCTCCTCGAGCGGGAGCTGAAGAAGTTCCGTCGCACCGTCAAGAAGCTCGAATCCGAGGGACACCTGCAGCGCGAGCTCTCCCAGTGGGGGTTCACGAAGCCGGACGACCTGTACGCCGCGATCGGATACGGCAAGCTCGCGCCGCGCGCCGCCATCGAGCGGTTCGTGCCCGCAGAGGAGCTCGCCCGCGGCGAGCCCGAGAAGAAGGAGTCCGCGGTCACGCGCGTCGTCCGCAAGATCCTGCCGTTCGGAGTGCCGGACATTGCGGTCGTCGGCCACAACGACCTGCTGGCGGCGCTCGCGAAGTGCTGCAACCCCGTTCCCGGCGAAAAGATCGTCGGCTACATCACGCGTGGACGGGGCGTGTCGGTCCACTCGGAGAGCTGCCCGAACGTGAAGAACCTGTTGTACGACCCCGAGCGGCGCATCGACGTGGCCTGGGCCGGCGAGAAGAGGTCCTCCTACGGCATCGAGCTCGAGGTCGTGGCGGACGACCGTCCAGGCCTTCTCGCGGACGTGACCCAGGCGATCGCGGGGGAGGGCTCGAACATCCGTCGGATCGAGGCGCGGGTCGGCGAGGCGGGCGAAGGCTACGTGAGCGTGTCGCTCGAGACCTCCGACTTGAAGCAGCTCGAGAAGATCCTCGGCCGCATCCGCTCCGTCGCGGGCGTGCGGGACGTGATCCGGAAGTACAACGTGCCGAAGGCGGGAGAGAGGGAGTGACGCGCGGCGCGTAGCCGTCGCGCCTCCCACGGCGGGATCCCTCGTCGCTCTCGCTCCTCGGGATGACCGCCGACACGCGGCGCCTTACGCCGCTGGTCGCTTCCTCGGGCTCGCCTTCGTGACCTTCCCCGTCCGAATGCAACGGGTGCAGGCCGAAACCTTGCGGCGAACGCCTCCGACGGTCGCGTGCACGCTCTTCAAGTTCACGTTCCACTTGCGGTTCGTGACGTTGTGGGCGTGGCTGACGCGGTGGCCGCTCATCGGCTTCTTCCCGCAGAACTCGCATTGCTGAGCCATGGGACTCCTGTCTGTCTGACCATCGCGGCCGAAAAAACCCGCGGAGCCTACCATCGTTCCGAAAGTCCAACAAGGAAGAACAGCTGTCCGTGACCTCGCGCACCTGTCCGTTTGGCTTAAGTCTTTGCAGGAAGTACGGTTTCGCGGGTTCAATCCCTTGACTACGGAATAACCTTTTGCTATTTTGGCAACCAGCCGAAATACCAAAGGTCAAAGCCCATAACCGTCTTTCTTTTTTCGGTAGGGCGTTAGCGTGTTGTTCAGAAAGACCAAAAACCTGGTAGGTCTGGACATCGGATCCTCGGCCGTCAAGCTCGTTGAGCTGAAGGACGCCAAGGCCGGTGGGTTCAGGCTTTTGAAGACGGGCCTCGAGACCCTCTCCCCGGAGGCCATCGTCGACGGCGCCATCATGGACTCCTCGCTGGTGGTCGACACCGTCAACCGGCTCGTTTCCTCGTTGAACGTCCGTAATACCGACTTCGGGACCTCCCTCTCGGGACACTCCGTCATCATCAAGAAGATCTCGCTCCCGGCCATGTCCCCCGAGGAGCTGGCGGAGTCGATCCGCTGGGAGGCCGAGCAGTACGTGCCGTTCGACATCAACGACGTCAACCTCGATTACGTCGTTCTGGAAGCGGGCGGGGGCGAGACGATGGACGTCCTCCTCGTCGCGGTCAAGAAGGACAAGATCTCGGACTACACGAGCGTCATCTCGCAGGCCGGGAAGACGCCGCTCCTCGTCGATGTCGACGCCTTCGCGCTCCAGAACGCCTACGAGGCGAACTACCCCGTCGAGCCCGGCCGCGTCGTCGCGCTCGTGAACATCGGAGCCTCGGTCACCAACGTCAACATCCTGTCCGGCTCCAACACGATCTTCTGGCGCGACATCTCGTTCGGCGGCAACCAGTACACCGACGCGATCCAGAAGCAGCTCTCGCTCTCCTTCGACCAGGCCGAGAGCCTGAAGAAGGGCGAGAAGACGGGCGAGCAGTCGCTGCAGGACATCCTGCCGATCCTCCGGTCGGTGTCCGACGATCTCGCCCAGGAGCTCCAGAAGACCTTCGACTTCTTCCTCGCGACGACGTCGACCGAGAAGATCGATCAGCTCTTCATCTCCGGAGGCTCTTCGCGCATCGTCAACCTCGACACGCAGCTGAAGGAACGGTTCGGCATACCCGTGGAGATCCTGAACCCGTTCCGTCAAATCGACGTGGCGGGCGCATCCGTTTCGGGTGAGTGGCTGACGGAGAACGCGCCCAGCCTGGCCGTCGCGGTCGGCCTCGCCATCCGCCACGTTGGGGACGAAGCGGCTTGATCAGGATCAATCTCCTCACCGAGGCCAGGGCGGCCGCTGCCAAGAAGAAGGGGCCGGCCCTTCCGACCGGGGCGAAGCTCAACAACCTCATTCTCGTCGGCGGCATCCTCCTCGGCGTCCTCTACATCGCGACGATGGGTTTCGTGCTGATGTCCCGGCGCCGCCGTCTCGACGAGGAGATCGGCAAGGCGCGGGAGGAAGTCGCGCGCCTGAAGTCGATCATCGACGAGGTCAAGAGCTACGAGGACAAGAAGAAGAGCCTCGAAGAGAAGATCGCGCTCATCAACAACCTCAAGACGAACCAGCGCGGCCCCGTCCGGTTGATGGACGAGGTCTCCAAGGCGCTGCCCGACCTCGTGTGGCTGACCGAACTCCAGGTCCAGGGCAACCTGATGACCCTGAAGGGGAAGACCCTGTCGCCGAACGCGGTCGCGACCTACCTCGAGAATCTGAAGAAGAGCCCGTTCTTCGCCGAGCCCGTCTTCAAGAATCTCGGGCGCGAGGCCGGGCCGCAGGGCATCTACAACTGGGAAATGACGGTCATCTTCACGAACGGCCGCCCCGCGGGCGAAGCGGGCGCCGCGACGACCTCGACCGGCCCGAAGCCCGCGGGACCACGCGGCCGCGCCGCGGCCGGAAAGCCGGGGGCCTGAGCCATGGCCATGTTCGGCGTCAACATCGAGGAGAAGCCCTGGTACTACGCCCTCGGCGTGGGTCTCGGCGTCGGCATCCTCCTCGCCGGGGTCACGCACTGGTTCTGGCTCAAGCCGATGCAGGAGCAGATCGCGTCCAAGAGGACCGAGCTCGAGGGACTGAACCAGGAAATCCAGAAGGGCCGGGCGGCCGAGCGCAAGCTTTCGCAGTTCCGCGAGGAGGTCAAGCGCCTCGAGCTCGAGCTCTCGAAGCTCCTCCAGATCCTCCCTTCGAAGCGCAACACCGAGGAGCTCATCAAGCGCATCGAGACGCTGACGCGGCAGGGCGACTTCACGCTGCTGAAGTTCACTCCCGGCGAGTTCGTCCAGAAGGACTTCTACGCGGAGTGGCCGATCGACATCCAGATCCAGGGCACGTACCACAACCTGGCTCTCTTCTTCGACCGCATGAGCCGCTTCTCGCGCATCATCAACATCGAGGAGATGAAGGTCGGCGCGCTCGACAACGTGCCCGGCAAGTCGATCGCGGCGAACTTCATCGCGAAGACGTTCATCTACACGGGCGACGAGGTCGGTCAGACGACCGCCGCCGGCGGCAATGCGCCGGCCACGGGCACCCCCGCCACGACCCCGGGCAAGGGGCCGCCGGCGGCCAAGAGCGCGCAGACCCTGAAGGAACGCGCCGAGGGCAAGGGGGTCGAATGAGACGCGACGCTCTGCTCTCGATCGCTCTTCTCGGGGCGCTCTCTGTTTCCGCCCTCGGACAGGCGGCGGCCGCGCCCACGCCGGAGCCGACGAAGCCGGCCGCCGTCATCGCGCCGGTTCCGGAATCGCCGGGCCAGTCGCTGATCGAGCAGGAAGAGTCGGCGCTCGCGGGACGCGCGTACTCGTACGACCCCGCCGGCCGCCGGGATCCCTTCCGCTCGCTTCTCGTGCGCGAGCAGCACAAGGGCGGCGTCGAGCGGCCGCCGGGCATCGCGGGGATCTCGATCGACGACCTCGTCGTGCACGGCATCTGGAAGACGAAGGCCGGTTTCGTCGCCCAGATCCGCGCGACCGACAACAAGAGCTACCTGATCCGCGCCGGCGACCTGCTCTACGACGGCGAGGTCGTGCGCGTGGCTCCGAACGAGATCGTCTTCCGGCAGAACATCAACGATCCGCAGAGCGTGAAGCCGTTCCGGGAAGTGACCAAGCAGCTCAACGCGACGGTCAAGCCATGAGGCTTTCGGCGATCGAGGCATTCCGCGCGACGGGAGGAACGATGCGAATGGCAGTAAGAGGAACCGCGACGGCCACGGCGCTCGCGCTCGTGTGGGCTGCCGCCGTGGGGTGCTCCTCGGCGGGGCACGGGACGCACGGCGCCGCGACGGCGGCGGCGTCCTCTCCGGCGCCGGCCGCGCCATCCACCGCCGCGACGAAGCCCGCCCCCGCGTCGGCAAAGATCACCGGCGCCGCTTTCAACGAAGATGCCGACGGCGCCCGCCTGGTTCTCTCGGCGACGGCGCCCCTCCTGTACACGTCGTACGAGCCGCGTCCCAATCTGCTGGTCGTCGACCTGCGTGACGCCTCCGTCGCTTCCGACGTCGCCACGCCGAAGGCCGGCGGCGCCGTCGAATCGATCAAGTTCGAGGAGCTCGACGATCTCGGCAAGAAGGTGACCCGTCTCTCGATCACGCACAACCCCGACGCGAAGGTCGACCTGCGCTCCGTCGGACAGGGCCTCGCGATCGCGTTCACCGGGCCGACGCAGACGGCCGAGGCGGAACCCTCCGAGACTCCCGCCGCGGCGACGAAGGTCGAGAGCCAGCCGCTCGCGACCGCTCAGACGGCTCCGGCTCCCGCCGTCCCCCCGACGCCGGCCGCCTCGGCCTCCATCGCGCCCGCCCCGACCGTTCGCGGCGAGGCCGCCCACGCGCTCGAGACCGTTGCGGCCGAGACGCGGGACGGCCGCGTCGCGATCGTGCTCGTGGGCGATGGATGGTTCAGCGCGAAGGACTTCGCGCTGGCCAATCCGCCGCGCATCGTCATCGACCTGCCCGGAGTCCGAAACGAGGTCCGTCAGCGCACGATCGCCGTGAAGGACGAGGTCGTCTCCCGCGTGCGCATCTCGCAGTTCCAGACGACTCCCGAGTACGTGACGCGCGTGGTCGTCGACCTCGCGCGTCCGATGCCGCACGTTCTCGTGCCGGATGGCGAGCGCCTTGCCGTCGTGGTGGGCCAGACGCCCACCGCACCGGCCGAACCGGCCCACGTGGCGGAGACCCCGAGCGCCGAGCCGATGGCGGCCGCCGCTTCCGCGCCCGCCACCGCCGAGCCCGCGCCGGTCCCGGCCGCTCCGCTTTCGGCGTCCACCTCGAACGCGGTGGCCGAGAAGCCGGCGCCCTCGACCATGGTCGCCGAGCCCGCGCCCGTCCAGATCGCCGCCGCCAACGAGCCCGCGCCCGCCGCGAAGCCCCCTGTCGAGCCGCCCGCGACGGCCACGGCCGCCGCCGAGACGCCCGCTTCCGCTCCGGCCGGGAATCACCCGGCGGTTGCGCCGGCGCCCGTCGAATCGCCGAAACCCGCGCCTCCGTCCGCTCCTCCGGCGTCGGCGGAAACCCATGCGGCTTCACCCGCCCCGGTCACCGCTCCGCCCGCGGCCGCTCACGCCGCTCCGGCGCCCGCACCGAAGGCGCCCGCGTCGAAGACTTCGCCCAAATCCACGTCCTCCCGCGGGGACGCCCTCTTCGAGGCGGCGGCCGCGCAGCTCGACCAGGAGCAGGCGCAGCAGCCCGCCGCCGGCGGCGGCCAGGCGTACCGCTCGCGCACCCTGCCCGAGGCCTCGAGCCAGTTCACGGGGGAGCCGATCTCCCTCGACCTGAAGGACGCCGACATCAAGGACGTCTTCCGCACGATCTCGCAGCTGACGGGCCTGAACATCGTCATCGACCCCGACGTGCGCGGCACCGTCACGGTCCAGCTCGAGGACGTGCCCTGGGACCAGGCGCTCGATCTGATCCTGAAGCAGAACAGCCTCGGCTATGTGCTCGAGAACAACATCATGCGGATCGCGACGACCTCGAAGCTCCAGGCGGAGGAGGGCGACCGCGCCCGCCTCGCCGAGGCGCGCCAGGCCGCCGAGCCGACCCGCACGGTCATCAAGAAGCTGTCCTACTCGAAGGCGGCCGAGATCGTGCCGGTCCTCCAGAGCGTCATGTCGAAGCGCGGGGCGATCGTGGTGGACCAGCGGACGAACACGCTGATCATCCGCGAGACGCCGACGTATCTTCCGGCCGTCCTGCAGCTGATCGACAACCTCGACACCGCGACGCCCCAGGTCGTCATCGAGTCGCGGATCGTCGAGACCACGAAGAGCCTCGGCCGCAGCCTCGGCATCAACTGGCAGGTGCAGGGCAAGGCCACCAACGAGACCGGCAACACGACGAACCTCATCTTCCCGAACAGCATCAAGGGCGGCCTCAACGTCGGTCTCGGCAACGGTCCGACGGTCGCGTCGCTCGTGCTCGGCAACATCCTGAACACCTTCAACCTCGACATGGCGCTGACCGCCGCCGAGAACCAGGGCCTCCTGAAGATCATCTCGTCGCCGAAGGTCACCTCGCTGACGAACACGCCGGCGCTGATCCAGTCGGGCGTGCAGATCCCCGTTCAGACGACCGTCAACAACACGACGACGGTCATCTACGTCGACGCTACGCTGAAGCTCGACGTGACGCCGCAGATCACCGCCGAGGGGACGATCCTGCTGACCGTCAACGTGATGAAGCGCGAGCCGGCGGTCGCCCTGAATCTCGCGCTCGGCCAGAACGTCCCGCTGACGATCCGGGAGTACCGCGGTCAGGTGCTCGTCAAGGACGGCGGGACGACCGTCATCGGCGGCATCTTCCAGATCAACGACCAGGACCAGTACAACATGATCCCGGGCCTCTGGCAGATCCCGGTCCTCGGGAACCTCTTCAAGAACAAGACCCGGACCGAGAAGCACGACGAACTGCTGATCTTCATCACCCCGCGGATCCTCCGGTCGTAAGGGAGAAGGTCTCATGAGAAAAGCATTCCTGTTCGGTTGCATGGCCCTGGCGGCGCTGGTCCTGGCCGGCGGCTGCTCGAACTCGCAGGGGACGACGGAGTCCCCCGTGTTCATCACCGTCAGCATCGACCTGCAGCCGGGGTTCGTCAACGTCGCGGTGCCCGCGCCGGTGCAGATCGACACGATGACGCTGCAGTCGCACCCAAAGGACCCCACGTCGTTGGACACGCAGGGCTTCTCGGACGTGCAGGTCAACCAGTACACCGTCACGTTCACGCGGACGGACGGCGGGACGCTGGTTCCCCCTCCGCAGACGTTCGGCTGCGGCGTGCTCGTTCCGCACGACGGGAGTGCGGCGCTCTCGAACTTCCCGGTGCTCTATGCGTCGGCACTCTCGCAGTCGCCCTTCGATCAGCTCTTCCCGTTCAACGGAGGCATCGACCGGCAAACGGGCAACGCCGAGATCGACATGAAATTCAACATCACGTTCTTCGGTCAGACGGTTTCAGGCAAGCGGGTCCAGAGCGACACGGCCAGCGGGATCCTGCTCTTCCAGTACGCCGCCGCTGCACCGGCGAGAGCCGCGAGGTAAGGGGGAACCCATGCGCCGCATAGCGATTGCACTGATTCTCGCCGCGGTCGTCGTCGGCATCCATGCCTGCGCGGCCGACTCGCCGACCGCACCGAAGCCCGGAGCCGGCGGAGGCGTCACGTCGAGCGCCGTCGCGGTGCAGCTCGTGGCGAGCGATGCGAACCCGAAGGCCGGGACCTGCACCCTCATCGAGGCGTTCGTCACGTTGAACGGCGCGCCGGCTCCCGACGGCTCGACGGTGAACTTCTCGACGGACTTCGGCACCTTCGGCCAGAACGGTCTGCCGTTGATCTCCATCGTGACGACCGGTGGCACCGCGGTGACCGCACTGTGCGGCCCCGGCGCGGGCCCCGCCCACGTGAAGGGAACGGCGACGATCCAGGGCAAGACCAACAGCGGCACGATCACGATCAACTTCCAGCCCGACTCGAGCACGCTGCCCGCGGTCTCGTTCTGCAGCCCGAGCTTCGGGCCTCTGGCGGGCGGCACGTCGCTGACGCTGAACGGTCTCCGTTTCTTCGGCACTCCGTCCACGACGCGGGTGATCTTCAACGTCAACGGGATCTCGAAGGACGGCATCGTGACGGGCGTGACCTCGACGACCGTCACCGTGACGACACCCGGCTTCCCCGAGGTCTCGGCGCCGAGCGCGCAGGCCGCGATCACGCTACTTCTCGGCACGAACTCGCCGAATCCGGTCACGCTCTCGCTGCCGAGCTGCTTCTCCTACGGCGCGGCCGATTCCGGCACGCCGGTCGTCTCCGCGCTGCTCCCCTCGTCCGGGACGAACGAGGGCAACACGCGCGTGACGATCATCGGCTCAGGCTTTTCGTCCGGCGGCGTCCAGGTCTTCTTCGGCGCGGTCGAGGCGACGGTCGTCTCGGTCTCGTTCAACCAGGTCGTCGCGCTCTCGCCGCCGGCGTTCGGCGCCGGAGCGGGCAATTTGAACGCCTCCGTACCCGTGACGGTCAAGAACATCAGCAGCGGCGTCGTCTCGAACGCCTCGGTCAACTTCACGTACACGCCGAAGGTGCAGATCACCGCCTTCAGCAACAACACCCAGACCGTCGGGTTCCTCGGGCCCATGACGATCTACGGGCAGGGCTTCCAGGCCCCCGTGGCGGTCTCTCTCGCCGGCATCGGCGCCATCGTCCAGAGTGTTGCGGCGACTGAGATCGTGGTGATCCCGGCGTCCCCGCTGATCAGCGGGTGCGCCGATCTGAACGGCGACATCCAGGTCACGAACATCGACACCGGCGACACCGCGACGGCGACGGGCGCGTTCACCTATCACCTGCTGAAGCCGGTGATCACGGGGGTGAGCCCGGCCACCAGCGGCGGCGCGGCGGGCGGCACGGTCGTGACCATCACGGGCATCAACCTGCCCACCGTTGCCAACGCGCAGGTCAAGTTCGGGAGCCAGACGGCCTTCGTCGATCCCGCGAGCACCCCCTCGCAGATGATCGTCACGGCGCCGCCGACGAGCGCCGCGGCCCCGACCTGCACGACCGGCAATCCGGCCGGAACGCCGCAGGTGGCGGCGACGGTCGACGTGACCGTGACGGACACGACGACCACCTGTACGGTCACGGCCACGGGCGCGTTCCAGTACACCCTTCCCTGCGTCACTGCGGGACCCTAGCAACGACCGCCGCCCCCCTCGGGGGGCGGCGTTTTCTGCATGCCTGATCCGGCGGCTGAAGCCCGAATCCGCGACCTCGAGAGACGGCTCGACCTCGATCCGGGCTCGCGCCTGTTCGTCTCGCTCGCGGACGAGTACCGCAAGGTCGGCCGGATTCGCGATGCGCTCTCGGCCCTCCAGAAGGGCCTCCTGGCGCATCCCGGTTACATCGCCGCTCAGGTGGCGCTCGGCCGGGCCTACCTCGAAGCGAACCAGGCGACCGAGTCGATCGCCACGTTCACGAAGGTCCTCGTCGCCGACCCCGCGAATCTCGTCGCCGCCAAGTCGCTCGCGGACATTCACCTCTCCCGCAACGACAACCTCGAGGCGCTGAAGAAGTACAAGCTGTACCGGGCGATCTCCGGCGACCGGAAGATCGACGAGGTCATCACCAGGCTCGAGCCCCTCGTCGCGCCGAAACCGGTGATCCCGCGCAAGATCGCTCCCGAGCCGCCGCCGCCCCCGCCGAAGTTCCAGGAGACCGACAAGAGCCGGCGCCGCGCGCAGCCGAAGACGCCGGCTCCCGCGGCCGAGACGGCGCCGCTGTCCGACGCCTTCGAGCTGACGTCGCTGCCGTTCGAGCTCGGAGAGGACTCCGGCGGTGCGCATACCGAGGACCCGTTTCCGTTCGTCCCGACCCGCGACGTGTCGCTCGCGCCGCCGCCGCCATCCTTCCGGAGCGGACCCGAGCCGGCGCGCGAGGCGGTCTCGGCTCCGGCGGCCGAGGCGCCGCGTCCGGCGCTTGCCGAGGCGCCGGCGGCGTTCGCGCCGGTCGTGGCCTTCCCCGGCGGGGGAACCGTCGCGGTTCCTCCCGCTCCGGAGCCCGCCGAGGCGCCGCCGCCTCAGCCGTCCCCGGCGCTCCCGGACCTGCCCGCGCCGCCGCCGCCCCCGCTGTCGTTTTCCGCACCCCCGGCGAACTCCGAGGGCACGGCGGAGCCGGTCCGCCCGACCGGCCGCGCCCTCGCGGACCTGTACTACGCCCAGGGCCATTTCGCGGAGGCTCTCCAGATCTACGACGACCTCGTCACGCGCCACCCCTTCGACGAGGACCTGAAGCGGATGCGGCGGGACGCGGAGGCGCGTCTCCTGCCCGCGTCGACCACGCCAGCGGCCGCGGCGCCCGACGTCGGGCTCGAGCGGCGGCTCGCGCAAATCCGGGCGCTCAAGAGCTGGCTGCACGTCGTCCAGGCGGGATGATCGGGAGTCCTCGACCGTGACATCATCCGGGGACGCATGAACGTCTTCCAGGACAGTCTGCGCCGGATCGCCGAACGTGTGGAAGGCACGCGGGCGGTCTCGCTCCTCGGGATCGACGGGATCGCGATCGATTCCTACGTCAGCGCGGAGGGGCTCCCCATGGATTCCCTGGCCGCCGAGGCGGGCGCCGTGGTGAAGGCCGCCAACGTCGCGAAGGCCCTGGCGGACCACTCCGGGGTGCGGGAGCTGACCGTCGCCTCCGATCGCTCCGCCGCCCTGATCTGCCGGGTGACCGGGGAGTATTATCTGCTGCTCCTGCTCGCCCGCGATGGCAACTTCGGGCGCGGCCGGTTCGAGCTGCGGAAGGCCGCGGCGACGCTGGAAAAGGAGCTGCTGTAGCCATGTTCTCGCTGAAGGAGATCCGGGAGCTCGTGGAGCTCGTGACCGAGCGCGGCTTGTCCGGGCTCGAGATCGAGCAGTCCGGGTTCCGGCTGCGCATCGAGGGCCGCCGTCCGGCGGGCCCCGACGGCGCGGCCGCTCCGGGGCCGGAAACCCTTCTCGGCGCGGCGAACGCGTCCGCGTCGCCGTCGGCCGCCGCCCCGGGTCTGCCGCCGGCCGAGGACCACAACGTGCACGTGATCACCTCGCCGATCGTCGGAACGTTCTACCGCGCGCCCTCACCCGAGGCCGAGGCGTTCGCCGAAGTCGGCGCCCGCATCGCCAAGGGGAAGACGCTGTGCATCATCGAGTCGATGAAGCTGATGAACGAGATCGAGTCGGACGTCGACGGCGAGGTCGTCGCCGTCTATCCCCGCAACGGCCAGCCGGTCGAGTACGGCGAGAAGCTGTTTGCCATCCGTCTCGCCGCGTGAGCAGAAGTCCGCTCTCAGCCCGAAACGAGTCCCGGTTCCCTGGCCCCGGCCGACAGCTGATCGCCGAGAGCTGACGGCTTTCCATGTTCAAGAAGATTCTGATCGCCAACCGGGGCGAGATCGCGCTGCGGGTCATCTCCGCGTGCCGCGAGCTCGGGATCCGGACCGTCGCGATCTACAGCGAGGCCGACCGCGACGCTCTGCACGTGCGTTATGCCGACGAGGACGTCTGCATCGGGCCCTACCCGTCGTCGGCGTCCTATCTCAACATCTCGGCGATCATCTCGGCGGCCGAGATCACCGAGGCGGACGCGATCCATCCCGGCTATGGCTTCCTTTCGGAGAACGCCTACTTCGCCGAGATCCTGCAGGACTGCCACATCGCGTTCATCGGCCCTACGCCCGACGCGATCCGGAAGATGGGCGACAAGGCCCTCGCGCGGCGCACGGTCGCCGCCGCGGGAGTTCCGACCGTGCCCGGCTCGCCGGGTCCGCTCGAGTCGGTGGACGAAGCCATCGCCTTCGCGGGGAAGGCCGGCTATCCCGTGATCCTGAAGGCGTCCGCTGGCGGCGGCGGACGGGGGATGCGGGTCGCCCGCGACGAGCGGGACCTGGCCGCCGCCTACGAGACGGCGCGCGCCGAAGCGGAGAAGGCCTTCGGCAACGCGGAGGTGTACCTCGAGAAGTACCTCGAGGAGCCGCGGCACATCGAGTTCCAGGTGTTCGGCGACAGCCGCGGCAACATCCGCCACCTCGGCGAGCGCGAGTGCTCGATCCAGCGCCGGCACCAGAAGCTGATCGAGGAAGCGCCGTCGACCGTCCTCGACGAGCCCCTCCGCCGCCGGATGGGGGACGCCGCGACCACGACCGCGCGCGCCGTCGGATACACCAACGCCGGCACGGTGGAGTTCCTGCTCGACGCGGACGGCCGCTTCTACTTCATGGAGATGAACACGCGGCTGCAGGTCGAGCACCCGATCACCGAGGAGGTGACGGCACTCGATCTCGTGAAGGAGCAGATCGCCGTCGCGGCGGGCGAGCCGCTGTCGTTCCTGGAGCGCGACATGGCGCCGCGCGGCCACGCCATCGAGTTCCGCGTGAACGCGGAGGACCCGGTCACCTTCGCGCCCTCGCCGGGGCGCATCACGACCTTCCATCCGCCCGGCGGCCTCGGCGTGCGCCTCGACACGGCCGCGTACCAGGGCTACCTGGTCCCGCCGCACTACGATTCGCTCATCGCCAAGCTGATCGTCTGGGGGCGGGACCGCGACGAGGCGATCTCGCGGGGGCGGCGGGCGCTCGACTTCTTCGTCATCGAGGGCGTGAAGACGTCCATTCCGCTGCACCGGCGCATCCTCGACGACCCCGACTTCATCGCGGGGCGGCTGTCGACGCGGTTCATGGAGCGGCTCGCCGCGAAGGGCTGACGGGTTTTCTGAGCGGCGCTCGACGGGGCGTTTGAGCGGCGCTCGACGCGCCGACATGAGCGGGAACGTCACCACCGGGCCATTCCCCGTTCGGACTTGCTGCTAGCCTTCCCCTCATGATTCGGAGCTTGCCTCCCGTCTACGCCCTCACCGACCGGGCGGCGAGCGGGATCGAGGATCCGACGCGCCTCGCGGAGCGCCTCCTGCGCGTCGGCGTGCGCGCGGTGCAGCTCCGCGAGAAGACGATGCCCGACCGGGAGCTGCTGGCGGCGGCCGACGGCATCGCCGCGCTCGGCCGTTCCGCGCGCGCGATCTTCCTCGTCAACGACCGGGCGGACGTGGCGCGCCTCGCGGGCGCCGGCGTCCACCTCGGCGAGGAGGATCTCCCGGCCGGCGACGCGCGGCGGCTCCTCGGCCCGGAGGCGCCGATCGGCGTCTCGACGCACGACCCGGACGCGGCGGCGCAAGCGTTCGCCGACCCCGCGCCCGACTACGTCGCGTTCGGTCCCGTCTTCGAGAGCGCGACCAAGGGCGGGCGGACCGCGCGCGGGCTCGACGCCCTCGCCCGCGTCGCGGAGAAGAAGACGCGGCCGCTCGTCGCGATCGGCGGCATCACGCACGATCGGCTGCCCGCGGTCTGGGACGCGGGCGCGGACGCCGCCGCGATGATCGGCGCGCTGTACGCGGGCGGTCGCATCGAGGAGAACGCGCGAGCGGCGCTCGACGCGGCGCGGCGGCGCGGGCGGGCGCGGCGGGTCTATCTCGTCGGTTTCATGGGGTGCGGCAAGAGCACGGTCGGCCGCCGCGTGGCCGAGCGGCTCGGCGTTCCCTTCGTCGACGTCGACGACGAGATCGAGCGGACGAGCGGCCGGACGGTCCGCGCCATCTTCGAGGAGTCCGGCGAACCGGCCTTTCGGCGCCTCGAGTCGGAGTTCCTGGCGGCGGCGGAGTCGCTGCCCGCGGCGGTCGTGGCGACCGGCGGTGGTTGCTTCACGCTCGAGGACAACCGCCGGCGGATCGGCGCGCGGGGCCTCGCCGTCTTCCTCGACGTGACGCTCGACACCGTCCACGCGCGCCTGAAGGGGAAAACCGATCGCCCCCTGTTCCTCAATCCCGAGCAACTCGCGGGCCTCTTCGCCGCGCGGGCTCCCTTCTATAGAATGGCGCCCGTGGCCGTCCGCCTCGAGTCCAACGAGACGGTCGAGCAGTCCGCGGATCGGGTGCTCGTGGCCCTCGACGAATTCGACAAAATTCCGACGTAAGGGAGTCTGCCCCCGGCATGCGCTATCTCATCCTGTCCGACATCCATTCGAACGACGACGCGCTCGGGGCGGTGCTCTCGAGGGTCCGGCGCAAACGCTTCGACCGCGTGGTCGTGCTCGGCGACTTCGTCGGTTACGGCGCCAACCCGAACCAGGTGATCGACCGCGTGCGGGAGATCCGGAAGCCGAAGCGGATGATCCGCGGCAACCACGACAAGGTCGTCTGCGGCGTCGAGTCGGGAGACCTCTTCAACCCGGTGGCCCTCTCCGCCGCCCGCTGGACCACCGAGAAGCTGACGCCGCGCAACCGCCGGTTCCTCGAGCAGCTGCCCGTCGGCCCGGCGGTCGTGGACGGCGCGTTCACGATCTGCCACGGTTCGCCGCGCGACGAGGACGCCTACATCTTCACGGACTTCGACGCCTATCTCTCCTTCCGGGAGATGGACGGCTCCGTCTGCTTCTTCGGCCACAGCCACATTCCGTCCGTCTTCACGCTCGAGGCGCACGGGATCCTGGTCGAGCTGATCGAGGGCGACCGCACGCGATACCGGCTGCAGAAGGACCGCCGCTACCTGATCAACCCCGGCTCGATCGGGCAGCCGCGGGACCGCAACGCCGCCGCCTCCTACGCCATCTACGACGCGGACGAGGGCGTCGTTCACTTCGACCGCGTTCCGTACGCCACCGATCGCGCTCGCGACAAGATCTTCAAGGCGGGCCTTCCGCACATCCTCGGCGACCGGCTGCTCGTCGGGGCCTAGTCGCGTTCGTGGGAAGCATGCGGCGCCGTGGCGCTCTGCTCGCGGCGGCGCTCGCGGCGGCGGTCGCCGCGGGTTGCCCGGCCCCGCGACGCCCGACCGCTCTGCCCGCGCCGCCGCCGGTCCCGAGCGAGTCCGCAGGAGCCCTCGCGGCGCCGACGCCGACGCCGACAGCCGCGAAGGCTTCGCTCGCCGAGCTCGAGCCGGCGCTCGTGGCCGCCGAGGACCGACGCGCCCTCGATCCGGCCGTCGAGAGCGCGGCCGGGTCCGGGGATGCGGCGGTGCGGGCGCGGGCGGCGCTCGCGCTCGGCCGCATCGGCGACGAGAGGGCCGCCCCGCGGCTGCGAACGCTCCTCGCCGACCCGGAGCCCCGCGTCCGCGAGGAGGCCGCGTTTGCCGCCGGTATTCTCGGCGAGGCGTCGCTCTCGCGGGCTCTCGAGCCGCTGCTCGCCGACGCCGACGATGCGGTCGCGGCGCGCGCCGCGTGGTCGATCGGCCTGCTCGGCGAGAAGAACGGGGCCGCGGCGCTCGCGGCCGCGGTCCGGAGCGCCTCGAGCCCGTCCCGCCGGGCGGCGAGCCTGCGGGGACTCTGGCGATTCGGCGGCCCGGCGGCTCGCGAGGCCGCGACGCCCTTCGCGGCCGACGCCGACGCCGGGGTGCGCGGCGCGGCGCTGTACGCGCTCGCGCGCCGGCCGGATCCCGGGTCGGCGACGCTCCTCGCGGCGGGACTCTTCGACCCCGATCCGCAGAGCGCCGCGTTGTGCGCCCGGGCGCTCGGTCTGCTGGGATCGGCCGAGGCGCTCGCGCCGCTGGCCAGCGCGCTCGAGACCGGCCGTACGCCCGTGCGCATCCAGGCGATGATGGCGATGGCGGCGATCCTCGAGAAGGTCGGTGCGTCCGCGCCGGCCGGCAGCCGCGAGCGGATCCTGGCGTTCTCGAGCGACGCGAATCCCAACGTCGCGGTCCCCGCGCTCGCGCTCCTGCGCTGGTACGTCGAGGACCGGGACGCCTTCCGGGCCCTCTGGACCGCCGCCACGACCGGCGGCGAGCGCCGGCAGCAGGTCGCGCTGCAGGCCCTGATGGGCGGCCTCGGCGCGCGGTCCGAGGACCTGGTGGATCGCTCGCTGGCGTCGAGCGATCCGTTTCTCCGCGCCGCCGCGGCCGAGGCGCTGTCGACCCTTCCCGCGCCCGACGCGGCCGCCCGCCGCGAGGCGCTGGCGTCGGATCCGGCCGTCGTCGTCCGCCTCAAGCTCCTCGAGGGAATCCGGACCCCCGCCGACGCCGCGGCGAGCCGCGCGATCGTCGAGAGGCTCCGCGGCGACGGCGATCCGGGCGTGCGCGCCGCGGCGCTGGAAGCGCTCGCGCTCGCGGGCGATCCGCCGCCGTGGGCGGTCCTCCGGGAAATGGTCGTGCAGTCGTACGGCGAGAAGGCGCCCGACGTGCCGATCTCGGCGATCGGCGTCGCGGAGAAACGGCCGGACTCGGCCGACGCGCGCGCGGTCGTGGAGGCCGCGTACCGCCACCCGTCGGTCCTCGTCTCGCGGCTGGCGCGCCGGAGCCTCGTGAAGACCTTCGGCGCCGCGGCCGCCGACTATCCGTGGCGGACCTACGACACGGGCAAGACGGTCTCCGACTACGCGGTCCTCGTCGCCGAGGCGCGGCGGCCCTGGCTGCTGCGGGTCGAGACGGTCCGCGGCGCCTTCCTGATCCGCCTCGACGGCGCGGCCGCGCCGCTGACGGTGATGAACGCGCTCGCGCTCGCCGGCAAGGAATACTTCGACGGCGCGCCGGTCCACCGTGTCGTGCCCAACTTCGTCGTGCAGGACGGCGACCCCACCGGCACCGGCAACGGCGGGCCGGGATACGAGATCCGCGACGAGCTGTCGGCCACTCCCTACCGGGCGGGGACCGTGGGCATGGCCCTTTCGGGCCCCGACACGGGCGGGAGCCAGTGGTTCGTCACGCAGGCTCCGGAGCCGCACTTGGACGGCGGTTACACGGTCTTCGGGGAGGTCGTCGCCGGCATGGACGTCGTGCTCCGGATCGAGCAGGGGGATCGCATCTCACGGGTGGCCGCCTCCGTCGAGCGGCCCGCGGGCGAGCAGAAGTAGCCATGTACGCCGCGGGCCGAGCCGTGCAGTTCCTGGGGCTCGTCGTCTCGGGATCGGCGTTTTTCGTCGGGATCCTCCAGGAGAACTCCCGCCGCGAGCTCCTCCTCCTCGGAATCGGAGCCGCCATATTCTTCGCCGGATGGATGCTGCAACGGACCCGCCGGTGACGGCGGGGGCCGGGGTGGTGCTCGCGACCCGCGAGCTCCCCGAGCCGTTCGAGACGCTCAAGACGGACTTCGAGGTCCGCGTGCTCGGCTTCGCGCCGAGCGAGAAGGAGCTCGCGGCGCTCGTGCCCGGCGTCGACGCGCTGATCTGCCTCGTGGACGACCCCGTCACGGCGGACGTCATCCAGGCCGCCGACCGCCTGAAGATCGTGGCGAGCTACGCCGTCGGCGTCAACCAGATCGACCGCGTCGCGGCCGCCGCCCGCAACATCTGGGTCACCCACACGCCGAACGTCCTGACCGACGCGACCGCGGACCTGACGATCGGGCTCCTCCTCGCGCTCTCGCGGCGCATCGTCGAGGGCGACCGCATGGTCCGCACCGGCAAGTTCGCCGGCTGGGCGCCGGACCTCCTGCTCGGGAGGGACCTGAAGGGGAAGGTGTTCGGCGTCGTCGGCCCGGGGCGGATCGGCCGCGCCGTAGCGCGCCGGGCGAAGGCGTTCGGGATGAGCGTGATCGCGACGGGCCGAAGCCCCCGCATCGAGGGCGATCCCGACGATCCGCCGCGCGTCTCCTTCGACGAGCTGCTGCGCCGGTCGGACGTGGTGTCCCTGCACGTGCCGCTGACCTACGAGACCTGGCGGCTCTTCAAGAGCGAGACCTTCGTGAAGATGAAACCGGGAAGCTTCCTCATCAACACCTCGCGGGGACCCGTCATCGACGAGGTCGCGCTCGTGCGCGCGCTCGAGCTCGGCCCGATCGCGGGCGCCGCCCTCGACGTCTACGAAAACGAGCCCGCGATCACCCCGGCCCTGCTCGACGACGATCGCGTCGTGCTCACGCCGCACGCCGGGAGCGCCACGGTCGAGACCCGGCGCGAGATGGCGCGCATGGTGGTCGAGGACGTGCGGCGCGTCTTGAACGGCGAGAAGCCGCTGCGGCCGGCGCCGCCCGAGAAGCCGTCGCGATGAAGAAGAGCTCCTTCACGCCGCTCGACGCGGCGTCGGCGGGCATGCTGCGGAAGATCGCGGGCGGCGACGGCGCGCTCGCGTGGCTGCAGGCCCGCTGGAGCCGCATCGTGGGCGAGCCGCTCGCGCGCAAGATCGAGCCCACGGCCCTGGTCGGCCGACGGCTCACCGTCTCGCTGCTCGATCCTTCGTGGAAGAAGCCCGTCGAGGCGACGCTTCCGGAGCTCGAGCGCAAGCTCGCCCTCGAGATGCCGGAGATCCGGCCGACGATCCGCCTGCGCTAGTTCGAGGGCTCGACCCGCCGCGCCGTCTCCACCGGCCCGACCTTCTCGTCGATTTCCATGCCGGTGACGGCGCCGCCGGGGCCGACCACGAAGCGGACTTCCCGCACCGCGTCTCGGAAGAAGAACGTGGTCTCGGACGAGGGCCAGGCCTCGAAGCGACGCCCCGCCGCGATCAGGAGGTGATCGTCCTTCCGCTCCACGATCCAGTCGTCGCCATCGGCGTCGCGGTACCGGCCGGCATAGCGGTCGAGCGCCGCGGTCGAGGCTTTCGCCGCCGGCCGCTCCGCCCACGGTCTTCCGGCGAGGCGCGTCGCGGCCGAGAGGGCGAGCGCGCGCGGATCGGCGCAGCCGCCGCAGTTCGACAGGACCGCGACGTAGATCCGCTCGTCCGGCAGCCTCAGGTTGGCGGTCTGGAAACCGTTGATGCCGCCGCCGTGTTCGACGACGGGGTGCCCGTCGAGGGTCCAGACGATCCATCCGAAACCGTAGCGCGTGTCGGTTCCGTCGGGAAGCCGGACGGGCGTCCACATCCGGCGGACGCTCTCCGGGCTCAGGATCTCCCCCGAGTCGAGCGCCCGGTGCCAGCGCGCGAGGTCGTCGACCGTCGAGACGAGCGCGCCGGCCGCGTAGGGCTGGGTCATCGAGAGAAACGGGGCGTTCACGACGCCGTCCAGTGTCTTCACGTATCCCGCAACGCGCTTCGGCACGATCGGCGCGTCCGAGCCGTAGCGCGTGTCGTTCATGCCGAGCGGGCGGAAGATCGTCTCGGTCACGAGGTCCGCGTAGGGCTTGCCCGTGACCTTCTCGAGGATCTCGCCGAGGAGGACGTAGCCCGAGTTGTCGTAGTGCCAACCCTTGCCCGGCTCGAAGTCGAAGGGTTCACGGTCGAAGAGCGCCTCGACCTCGCGCGGCGTCCGGTCCTCCCGCATGCGGGCGCCGAACCAGCCGGGCATGTCGGTGTAGCTGCGGATCCCGGAGGTGTGGGTGAGCAGCTGCTCGATCGTGACGCGCCGGCCGCCGGTGGGGAAGTCCGGCAGGTACTTCTCGACCGGGTCGTCGAGCGCGAGCCGGCCCGCCTCGACGAGCTTGAGCACGCCGGCGGCCGTGAACTCCTTCGTCACCGAGCCGACACGGAAGACCATGTCGGGAGAAATCGGCACGCCGAGCTCGAGCTCGGCCATGCCGTAGCCCTTGCGGAGCACCGTCTTGCCGTCCTGGACGACGAGCACGGCAGCGCCGGGACCGGTCGAGGGATACGCCTCGGCGAACATCCGGTCGATTGCGGGGACGGGGTCGGGGGCCGCGGCGGCGCCGAAGGGGGACAGAAGTCCCGCGAGGATCGTGAGGAGCGTGAACGGCGATGGCTTGGTCACGCCCCTCACCCCTACCCCCTCTCCCCGAGGGAGAGGGGTGACGTTTCTTTTTTGGCTCTCATCCGAACGCTGCCTGCCGGCAAGGGTCAGGCGTACAGCCCTCGGACCATCGTGTCGTGCGCGACGCGCGAGATGCCGAGCATGTAGGCCGCGATGCGGAAGCTGACGCCGTACTTCTCGGCCATCTGCGCGACGTCCCGGAACGACTGGACCATGATGTCCTCGAGCCGCTCGTTGACCTCGCTCTCGCGCCAGAAGAAGCCGGCGCGGTCCTGGACCCACTCGAAGTAGGAGACGGTCACGCCGCCCGCGTTCGCCAGGATGTCCGGCACGACGAGGACGTTCTTGCCGTTCAGGACCTCGTCCGCGCGCTGCGTCGTCGGCCCGTTGGCGCCCTCGACGATGATCTTCGCCTTGATGTTGCCGGCGTTCTTCTGGCGGATCTGGTTCTCGTTGGCGGCGGGAATGAGAATGTCGCAGTCGAGCTCCAGGAGCGCCTCGTTCGACACCGGCTCGGTGCCCGCGAATCCCTTGAGCGATCGCGTCTTCTCGTAGTGCGCGATGAGCGCCGGGACGTCGATCCCGCCCGGGCTCCAGATGCCGCCGTGGATGTCGGAGACGGCGAGGATCTTCGCGCCCTGCTCGTGGCACATGCGCGCGGCGATCGAGCCGACGTTGCCGAAGCCCTGCACGACGATGCGGCTGCCCTTGAGGGTCAGGCCCCGCAGCGGAGCGGCCTCGCGCGCGATGAGCATCAGGCCGCGGCCGGTCGCCTCGACCCGGCCGCGCGATCCGCCGAGCGAGAGCGGCTTGCCGGTGACGACCGAGGTCACGGTGTGCCGCGCGTGCATCGAGTAGGTGTCCATGACCCAGGCCATCGTCTGCGGGTTCGTCCCCATGTCGGGGGCCGGCACGTCCTTCTCCGGCCCGAACTGGTCCATCAGCTCGGCCGTGTAGCGCCGGGTGATCTTTTCGAGCTCCGCGCGCGAGAGCGATCCCGGATCGCAGATGACCCCGCCCTTGGCCCCGCCGAAGGGGATGTTGACGACCGCGCACTTCCAGGTCATCCAGGCCGCGAGGGCGCGGACCTCGTCGAGCGTGACGTTCTTGTCGAAGCGGATGCCGCCCTTGCCGGGACCGCGGGCGATGTTGTGGAGCACGCGATAGCCGATGAAGACCTCGATGCGCCCGTCGTCCATGGCGACCGGGATCGAGACCTTCGTCTCGCGGACCGGCTCGCGCAGCACCTTGTAGAGGCCGGGGTCGAGCCCGAGTTTCTGGGCCGCCAGGTCGAACCGGGACATCATCTCCTCGAAGGGGCTCGCCGAGTCCGTCCCCTGAGGGTGCGATCCGATGGTGGGGAATTGGGGTTCCGCGATCGTCTCCACGCGCCTGCTCCCGTCCGGGCGCCATGGAGCGCCCCGAGGTCGTTCGTCCTCTAAAATGCGGAGGGATTCTAGCACCGGCCCCCGGCCCCTTCGGGCCGTCGGGCGCTGCGGAAAGCGGACTTTGCAGCCCATCGACGGCGAGCTCGAGGACATCGACATCGTGCGCCGGGTCCTCGGCGGCGAGGAGGAGTTGTTCGAGCTGCTCGTCCGCCGCTACCAGGCCCGCGTGGTGTCCCACGTCGCGCGCATGGTGGGGAGCCGCGACGACGCGCTCGACCTGTGCCAGGAGATCTTCCTGAAGGTGTTCCAGGCCCTGGACCGGTTCAATCCGGCCTTCAAGTTCTCGACGTGGCTGTTCCGCATCGCGGGCAACGCCTCGATCGACCACCTTCGCAAGCGCCGCCCGCGGACCGTGCCGCTCGAGACCCCCGATCCCGAAGGCGGCGCGCCGTATTCGCCCGAGCAGAAGGACGCGGGGCTCGACCCTTACGGCGAGCTCAGGAACGTCGAAAGAGGCAAAGCGATCCAACGCGCCATCCAGGAGCTGCCGCCGGACTTCCGGGAGCTGATCGCGCTCCGGCACTTCGCGGGCCTGTCCTACGAGGAGATCGCCGGTGTGAAGAACATGCCCCTCGGCACGGTCAAGAACAAACTCTTTCGGGCCAGAGCCGTATTGAAGGAAAGGTTGTCGGGAGAAGTGACGTGACCGAGTGCCGCCGCCCGCTGGATCCGATCGACGCCGATGCCCTCGCGGCCGGCGCCGAGCCGGTGTATGCCGCCGACGCGGCCGTTCACGCGGCCGGCTGCCCGGCCTGCGGGTCCCGGATCGAGGCGGCCCGCGGCCTCCGGGAGGTCCTGGACGGCCTCGAGGGGCCCGTCGAGGGGCTGTCCGGACTCGCGGACCGGGTGACCCGCCTTCGCGCCTTCTCGCCCCGGGAGCGCCGGACTTACGCCCTCTGGAACGCCCCGGTGCTCCTGACGGCCGGCCTGGCCGGCGCCGGGACGGCCCTGCTGACGCTGCCGACCCTGACCGCCGGGGAGCAGGTCTCGGTGGGGGTCGCCGCGTCGGCGCCCCTCCTCGCGCTCGCCCGGTCCGCGGCGCGCTGGGCCGCCGACTTCCTCGCCCTCGCCCCGCGCGGCCTCGAGGCCCTCTCGCACGGAATGCGCGACGAGGGTACTCTCGGCCTCGTGGCGCTCGCTCTGCTCGTCCCCGTCGGGCTCGCGCTCTCGCGCGTGCTCGTCCGCGCGCCCGGCCGGCGATGATCCGCCGGCGCGGCGCCGTGCCGGCGCTGCTCGCGATCCTCCTCGCGGCGTCCTCGACCGCCCTGGCGGCCCCCGGCTCGATCACGTCCGTGCGCCGCGACGTCGCGGTGACGGAACCCCTTCCCGGCCGGGTCGTCGCCGTGCTCGCGGACGTGCGCGTCGCCGCCCGCGTCTCCGGCGACGTGATCGTGTGGGGCGGCAACGTGTCGTTCTCCCCGGGCGGCTCCGTCGGGGGCGACCTGCTCGTCTTCGGCGGACGCATCGAGCCGGTCCCGGGAGGCCGCCTGCCCGTCGACGGCCGCGTGGCGACGCCGGGTTCGCTCCTCCAGATTTATCTCGCGGAGATGCGGCGCGCGCCGTGGGACGCGTCGGCCGATCGGCTGTCCGTCCTCGCGGGGCTGCGCCTGATCGCGCTCGCCGCCTGGCTCGCGGTCGCGCTCCTGCTCCTCTTCTTCTTCGCGTCGCCGCTCTCGCGCGCCGCGATGTCGGCGGAGAACGACTGGTCCGGCGCGCTCGCGGCCGGCGCGCTCGGGGTGCTCACGCTCTTCCTCGCCGCGGGCGCCGCGCTCTCGCTCCTGCCGACGCGGGTGGCGATTCCGATCGCGCTCGCCGCGGCCGCGCTCGCCATCGTCGCGAAGATCTTCGGCATGGCGGCGCTCTTTCTCCTTCTCGGCCAGAGGCTCGTGAAGAGCGTCGCTCCCGCGCGGCGGCCCGCGGCGCTCGCGGCGGGCTTCGTCGCGCTCGGCGGCCTCTCGCTCGTGCCGCTCCTCGGCGCGCTCGTCTGGAGCGTCGCATCGATCGTCGCGGTCGGCGTGGCGCTGCTGTCGCGGTTCGGGACGCCGCGCTACCGAATCGCCGTCCCGTAGGCGGCTACCGGCTCCCCGCCCCGGTCGGATAGAGTCCCCGACATGGAAATCGGCTCCGTCGGCGTCGTGGGCGCCGGCCAGATGGGCGGCGGCATCGCGCACGTCGCCGCGGCGGCCGGGCTGTCCGTCGTCCTCGTCGACGTCGAGGAGCGCTTCCTCGAGAAGGCCCGCGCGACGATCGAGAGAAACCTCGACCGGGAGGTCGCGAAGAGCAGGCGCACGGCGGCGGAGAAGGCCGCCGCGCTGGAGCGGCTCTCCGCGACGACGAGGCTCGAGGCGTTGTCCGGCTGCGACGCCGTCATCGAGGCGGTGGTCGAGAACGAGGCGGTCAAGAAGGAGCTCTTCGGGCGGCTGGACGCGATCGCCAGGCCCGGCGCGATCCTGGCCTCGAACACGTCGTCGATCTCGATCACCCGGCTCGCCGCGGCGACGCGGCGGCCCGAGTCGTTCATCGGCATGCACTTCATGAACCCCGTCCCGGTCATGCAGCTCGTCGAGGTGATCCGCGGCATCGCGACCTCGGACGCGACGGCCGCCTCCGTGGACGCCCTCGCGCGCCGGATGGGAAAGACGCCGATCCTCTGCAGCGACTATCCGGGATTCGTCTCCAACCGCGTGCTGATGCCGATGCTCAACGAGGCGATCGAGACGCTGCGGGAGGGCGTCGCGACGCGCGAGGGAATCGACGGGATCATGAAGCTCGGCATGAACCATCCGATGGGCCCGCTGCAGCTCGCGGACTTCATCGGCCTCGACACGTGCCTGTCGATCCTCCGGGTGCTGCACGAGGGTTTCGGCGATCCGAAGTACCGGCCGAGCCCGCTCCTCGTCCGCATGGTCGACGCCGGGTGGCTCGGCAAGAAATCGGGAAAAGGGTTCTACGAGTACCCGGCGGCATGAGCGCGCCCGCCGTTCGCCGCCTCCGGCCCGTCCTCTGACATGTACTGCCAGGTCTGCGGGCTCAAGAACTCCGACGAAGACGAGTACTGCCTCCGCTGCAACTCGAAGCTCCTCGTCCTCTCGGGCGTCGGGGTCGTCGAGGAGAGCGGAGAGCCGCAGGAGGAGATCCCCTTCGACGAGCATCTCCTGGAGCGCATCTCGACGCTCGAGGACGTCGTCAAGCGCACCGCCGAAGCCGTCAAGTCGCTCTTCGAATCCATGGGCAACCTCGAGAAGAACCTCTTCGTCGCGCACACGGGGATCCTCGCGCTGCAGGAGACGCTCGAGCGGCGCGGCGCGGTCCGGTCCGAGGAGGTCGTCGACCTCTGGGAATCGAAGATGGACGAGCGCATGCAGGCGGTCGAGAAGAAGGACCGTTTCCTCGAGCGCCGCGACCGGATCATCGCCCGGTCCTCGGCGCCCGACCGCGACGGGTTCCTCCACAAGCTTCGGGAGGCGGAGTTCGCGATCCTGGCGCTCGACGCGGCCCGCGGCATCCGCGTGCTCGAGGAGCTCTTCCGCAGCGACCGCGAGAACGTCGAGCTCGGCTTCTACCTCGCGGAAACCTTCTTCTCGGGCGGCGACCTCGAGAAGGCGCTCGCGTACTTCCGCAAGATCCTCGCCGCGGATCCGAACCACTTCGAGGCGCTCGTCTACAGCGGCATCGCGGCGTCGGAGTCGGGCGACGTCGCCGGCGCCGAGCAGGCGCTGACGCGCGCCGTCGAGCGCAAGCCGGACGCCTTCCTCCCGCACTTCGCGCTCGGGACCCTGCACGCGCACCAGTCGCACTGGGCCCAGGCGCAGGGCGCGCTCGCCCGCGCGCTCGAGTGCGCCCCGGTGCCGTCGGCGCACATCCTGCTCGGCAACGTCTTCCGCGAGAAGGGCGAGCTCTCGCACGCCATCCACGAGTTCGAGGAGGCGATCCGACTCGCTCCCGAGTCGGAGGAGGCCGTCTTCCAGCTGGGCCTCTGCTATCTCGACAAGAACTGGCACAAGCGCGCGCTCGAGTGCTTCCAGCAGGCGCTCGAGAAGAACCCCCGGCGGCTCGAGTACCAGGAGGCCGTGCGCCTGCTCGAGCGGCGGAGCGGGCAGGGGCTGCCCCGGGTGGACGGCCCGGGAGCGGCGGCCTTTCGAGACGCGGAGGAGAGCGCGGCGCGCGGCTCGCTCGCGCGCGCGCAGGAGCTCTACCGCAAGGCGATGCGCGCCGAGCCGCGCAACCCGACGATCCGCGTTTCGTACGCGCTCCTCTCCGCGTCCATGGGGCGCTGGAAGGAGGCGATCGCCGCCTGCCGGGAGGTGCTCGCCGCCGACCCCGAGGACGTCGTCGCCGCGGCGGCGTGCTCGACGCTGGCGGAGGCGCTGCGGGCCGAGGGTCAGACGCGCGAGGCCGCCGAGTTCCTGCGCGAGTTCCTCGAGAAGCACCCGTCGAAGACGGCGCAGGCCGTCGGCTACTACGAGCTCGCGACGAGCCTGGCCGAGTCCGGGGAGGACCTCGATCTCGCGCTCGACTACGCCGGCCGCGCTCTCGCGGCGGCGCCCGAGGAGCTGAAGCCCTATCCGCTCGCGGCGCTCGGCTGGGTCCACTACAAACGGCAGGAATACGACCGGGCGATCGAGTGCCTGCGGCGTTCGAGCGAGCGCGCCGCCGCGCCCATGACGCTGCACCACCTCGGCATGGCGTACCTCGCGGCGGGGCGCGCGGAGGACGCGAAGGCGGCGTTCGCGAAGGCGAAGACCGCGGCGCGCGGCGCCGGGATCGAGGACCGGATGATGCAGCAGGTGCGCTCGAACCTCCGGCTGGTGGAGAAGGTCGGTCCGCGGAGGAAGGAAGCCGCGGCCGCGAAACCCCGCTCCTAGCCGCTCTCGCCGGGTTGTCATCCCGAGCGAAGCGAGGGATCCCTTTCTTTACCGTCACCGAGGCTTGAAAGGGATCCCTCGGGCCCGCGGCCCTCGGGATGACAATCAAGTCGTTCCCGTAATGCGTTCTGCCTAGAGGCTTTCTCCGCGCTCCTGCTATCCTTCGCCCCCATGCGCTGGTCCCGTTACTTTCTCCAGACCGTCCGCGAAGCGCCCGGCGATGCGGAGGCCGTCTCCCACATCCTGCTGACGCGCGCCGGGATGATCCGCCGCCTCGCCGCGGGCATCTACTCGCTCACCCCGCTCGGCCTGCGCGCGCACCGGAAGTGCGAGCAGATCGTCCGCGAGGAGATGGACCTCTCGGGCGCGCTCGAGGTCGAGCTCCCGATCCTGCAGCCGCGCGAGCTCTGGGAGGAGAGCGGCCGCTGGGAGCGCTACGAGAAGGAGGAGATCCTCTTTCACCTGAAGGACCGCAAGGACGGCGAATACTGCCTCGCCCCGACCGCCGAGGAGGCCGTCACCACGATGGTGCGCGCCGGCGTGACGTCGTACCGGCAGCTTCCGGTCACGCTGTACCAGATCCGCACCAAGTTCCGGGACGAGATTCGGCCCCGCTTCGGTCTCATGCGCGGACGCGAGTTCCTCATGTACGACGGCTACTCCTTCGACGCCGACGAGGAGGGACTCGACCGCTCCTACAAGGCGCAGGACGCGGCGTACCGCGCGATCTTCCGGCGCTGCGGGCTCGACTTCACGGTCGTCCAGGCGGACTCGGGGGCGATCGGCGGCACCGCGTCGGAGGAGTTCATGGTGCTCGCCGAGACGGGGGAGGACGCCGTCGTGCGCTGCGCCGCCTGCGGCTACGGCGCGAACCTCGAGAAGGCGGAGACGGGACCGCGCCCGGCGCCCTGGAAGGACGAGACCGAGGCTCCGCTCGTCGAGGTGCCGACGCCGGGCAAGGGCGGCATCGACGACGTCGTGGATTTCCTCGGCATCACCGCGGCGCGGATGATCAAGTGCCTCGTCTATGAGAGCGAGCAGGGCTACGCCGTGGCGCTCCTGCGGGGCGACCTCGACGTCAACGAGGTCGCGCTGAAGCACGTGCTCGGCGTCGAGCACCTCGCGCTGGCGCCCGAGGACAAGGTCGAGGGCGCGACGGGCGCCCCCGTCGGGTACGTCGGGCCGCACAAGCTGCCCCTCGGCCAGCTCCGCATCGTCGCCGACGAGTCGATCCGGGACGCGGTCAACGCGGTGACCGGCGCCGGCCGGCGCGACTGGCACGTCGCCGGTTTCGTCCAGCGGCGGGACGCGAAGGTCGAGCAGTGGGGCTCGTTCGCGCAGGCGCGCGCGGGCGATCCCTGTCCCCGCTGCGGCAAGCTCCTCTCGATCGCCCGGGGCATCGAGGTCGGCCACATCTTCAAGCTCGGCACGAAGTACTCGAAGGCGCTCGGGTGCGCCTATACCGACGAGAAGGGGGAGAGCCATCCGGCGGTCATGGGCACCTACGGCATCGGCGTCGGCCGCACGATGGCCTCCGCCGTCGAGCAGCACCACGACGGCGACGGCATCGTCTGGCCGCTGACGCTCGCGCCGTTCGAGATCGGGCTGGTGTCGCTCAACCCGACCGACGCCGCCACCCGCGAGGCGGCCGACGCGCTCTACGAGGCGCTCCGAAAGGCCGGCATGGACGTCTTCTACGACGACCGCGACGAGCGGCCGGGGGTCAAGTTCAAGGACGCGGACCTGATCGGCTTTCCCATCCGGGTCAACGTCGGCGGCCGCGCCTTCAAGGACGGCCAGGTCGAGATCGTGCGCCGCCGCGACAAGAACGTCCGCACGGCGCCGCTGGCCGGCGCGCTCGAGGCGGTGCGGGCGCTGCGGGCAGAGCTCGCGAAAGGATAGCCATGCGTCGCATGACGGCCGAAGAGGCGCTCGAGTACCACTCGCGCGGCCGCAAGGGGAAGGTCGAGGTCGTCCCGTCCAAGCCCTGCCGGACCCAGGAGGACCTCTCGCTCGCGTACACCCCGGGAGTCGCCGTGCCCTGCCTCGCGATCGAGAAGGACCCGGAGAAGGTCTACGAGTACACGAGCAAGGGCAACCTCGTCGCCGTCATCTCGAACGGCACCGCGGTCCTCGGCCTCGGCGACATCGGACCGCTCGCCGGCAAGCCGGTCATGGAGGGCAAGGGCGTCCTCTTCAAGCGCTTCGCCGACATCGACGTGTTCGACATCGAGTTGGACGCCAAGGAGGCGAAGGACGTCATCGAGACGGTCGCCCGGATCGCGCCGACCTTCGGCGGCATCAACCTCGAGGACATCAAGTCTCCCGAGTGCTTCGAGATCGAGGAGGCGCTGAAGAAGCGGCTGAAGATCCCCGTCTTCCACGACGACCAGCACGGCACGGCGATCATCTCGGCCGCGGCGTTCCTGAACGCGCTCGAGGTCGTCGGCAAGAAGATCGAGAACGTCAAGGTCGTCTTCTGCGGCGCGGGCGCCTCGGCGATCGCCTGCGCGAAGCTCTACCTCGCCTACGGCGTCCGCCGGGAGAACCTGCGCCTGGTCGACAAGTCCGGGCGTGATCTACCTCGGCCGCACGGCGGACATGAACCCGTACAAGGCGCAGTTCGCGGTCGAGACGTTCGAGCGCACGCTCACCGACGCGCTCACGGGCGCCGACGTGTTCATCGGCCTCTCGGCCGGCGGGATCGTCAAGGGCGACATGCTGAAGGGAATGGCCCGCGATCCGATCGTCTTCGCGCTCGCCAACCCGAACCCGGAGATCACGCCGGAGGAGGCGAGGGCCGCGCGGCCGGACGTCATCATGGCGACGGGCCGCTCCGACTATCCGAACCAGGTCAACAACGTCCTCGGCTTTCCGTTCATCTTCCGAGGCGCTCTGGACGTGCGCGCGAGCGAGATCAACGAGGAGATGAAGCGCGCCGCGTCGCAGGCGCTCGCCGCGCTCGCCAGGATGGACGTGCCCGACTCGGTGTCGAAGGCGTACGGCGGCCAGAGCTTCCGGTTCGGCCGCGAGTACCTCATCCCGAAGCCGTTCGACCACCGGGTGCTCCTCTGGGTCGCGCCGGCCGTCGCCGAGGCCGCGATGAAGTCCGGCGTCGCGCGCGCGCCGATCACCGACATGGGCGCCTATCTGCGCCGGCTCGAGGCGATGCTGTCGCGCTCGCGCGAGGTCATGGGCGTCGTCATCGAGAAGGCGCGCCGGGACCCGAAGCGCATCGTGTTCCCGGAGGGCGAGCACCCCAAGATCCTGCGGGCCGCGAAGATCCTGGCGGAGGAAGGGATCTGCCGGCCGATCCTCCTCGCCCGCGAGGCCGAGATCGAGAAGCTCGCGCAGGAGCTGCAGCTGCCGATGGACAAGATCGACTTCGTCAATACGAACCGCTCGGAGAAGCTCCCGCTCTACGCGAAGCGGCTCGAGGAAATCCGGCGGCGCCACGGCATGACGGCCGAGGACGCGGCGAAGCAGGCGCGCGTCCGGAACGTCTTCGGCCCGCTGATGCTGGATGCGGGCGACGCCGACGGCGTGATCTCGGGGCTGACGCAGTCGTATCCCGACACGATCCGCCCGGCGCTCCAGATCTTCGGCACCGCGCCGGGGGTGAAGCGGGTCTCCGGCCTCTACATCCTCATGCTGAAGCAGCAGACGCTCTTCTTCGCCGACACGACGGTCAACATCGATCCGACGGCCGAGGAGCTCGCCGAGATCGCGGAGCTGACGGCGGACGCCGTGCGGCGCTTCGACATCGAGCCGCGCGTCGCGATGATCTCGTTCTCGAGCTTCGGCTCGAACACGCATCCCTCGGCGCTGAAGGTCAAGAGGGCGGTGGAGCTCGTGCGCGCGGCCCGGCCGGACCTCGAGATCGACGGCGAGATGCAGGCCGACTACGCGGTGCTGCCGGAGATGCTCGAGGCGCAGTACCCCTGGGCGGCCGTCCGGCAGCCGAACGTGCTCGTGTTCGCGAACCTCGATGCGGCGAACGCGGCGTACAAGCTGATCTGGCGGCTCGCCGGCGCCGAGGCGATCGGGCCGATCCTGCTGGGACTCAAGCGCCCGGTGCACGTCCTGCAGCGCGGCGTCGACGTCGCCGACATCGTCAACATGGCCGCGATCGCGGTCGTGGACGCCCAGGAGAAGGCCGCGGCGAAGACGTGAGGCGTTCAGGCGCCGGCGAGGCCACCGTCCCTTGGACACGCGGGGCCGCCGCGCTGTTGGTCGCCGCGGTCGCCGTGGCCACGCTGTCCGCCACCGCGCTCGATCCGACATTCGGACAGGACGGCAAGGTGATCACGCCCTTTCCGGGCCCGCGATCCATCGCCTCGGCCGTCCTCGTCCAGCCCGACGGGCGGATCGTCGCGGCGGGATTCGTGGGCGGCGCCCCCGCGCGCCGGGTCGCGATCGCCCGCTACGACTCGCTCGGACACCTCGATCCCGGCTTCGGCTCGGGCGGGCAGGTCGTCACCGACGCGGGAGGCGTCGAGAGCTACGCGACGGGACTCGCCCTTCAGGCGGACGGGAAGATCCTCGTCTCCGGGGCCGTGGTCGTGTTCGAATCGCCGGCCGATTCCTCGTTCCTCGTCCTCCGCTACCTGCCCGACGGCACCCTCGACCCGTCCTTCGGAACGGGAGGGATCGTGACCACGGACTTTTTTTCCGGAGGCGGCGGCCAGGACGTGGCGACGTCGCTGGCCGTCGATTCCGACGGTCGGATCGTGGCGGGCGGCTTCTCGGGTTTCTTCGGCAACGGGAACGGCTTTGCCGTGGCCCGTTACGACTCCTCCGGAAACCTGGACGCGGCGTTCGGGGTCGGGGGAAAAGTCCGGGTGAAGATGGGGGTGACGCTCACCGATTCCCTCAATGCCCTGGCCGTCGATGCGAACGGAAGCGTCACGGGCTGCGGCACTTCCGATGAGTTCCCGCTTCCGTACGACCGCGTCGCCCTGATTCGTCTCACGTCGGACGGAAATCTCGACCCCGCGTTCGGCAACGGTGGGCGGGTCAAAGCGCTGGCGGGAGCGGGCGACTCGGCCTGCCAGGGGATGAGTCTCCAGTCGGACGGGAAGATCGTCGCCTTCGGGGCTGTCGGAACCGGGACACCTCCGAACGCATCGGACTTCCTCGTGTTCCGGTTCCTCGGCGACGGGTCTCTCGATGCGGGATTCGGCGCGGGAGGCTTCGCCACGACGAGATTCGACGGCACCAGCAGCGCCTCGAGCGGCGCCGTCGCCGCCGACGGCCGGATCGTAGCGGCCGGAAGCGCCTTCAATGCCCCGGAGCTCGACTTCGCCCTCGCGCGGTACCGTGCCGACGGACGGCCGGACACCTCCCTCGCGCCGATGGGTCGCCTGACGACGGACTTCGGGGGCCACGACGGCGCGAACGCGATGGCGATCCAGCCCGACGGCCGAATCGTCGCTGCCGGGTTTGCCGGTCCCGCGTCCCAGATCCAGTTTGCGCTGGCTCGCTACACGGATGCGGCGGCGGCCGTCCCCGCGCTATCGCCGACCGGCGAGGTCCTCCTCGCGGTCGTCCTTGGCCTCGCGGCCCTTCTCGCGATAAAACGCGCCGCGTGACGGACGCACGAAACGACGGCTCCTGGCTGCGGGACCTGATCCTCGGCGGCCAGGACGGCCTCGTGAACGTCCTCGGCATCGTGCTCGGCGTGTCCGCCGCGAGCACCGACGTGAAGGTGCTCCTCGCCGCCGGCCTGGCCGCGACGTTCGCGGAGGGCGTGTCGATGGGGGCAGTCGCCTGGACTTCTTCGCGCGCGCAGGCCGACCACTACGAGAGCGAGCGCGAGCGCCAGGCGGCGATGCTCGAGAAATCGCCGGAGGAGGCGAAGGCGGCGCTGGCGCGGATCTACGCCGGCAAGGGATTTCGCGGCGAGCTGCTGGACCGCATCGTGGCGACGATCGCGGCTGATCGCGGGACGGCGCTCGCGACGATCATGAACGAGTCGCTCGGGCTCGCGCCGGCCGACGACCGGACGGTCAGGCGAAGCGCCGTGGTCGTCGGTCTCTCGACCGTCGCCGGCTCCGTCGTCCCCCTCGTCCCGTTCTTCTTCATGCCCCGCGAGGCCTCGATCTGGGCGGCGATCGCCCTCTCCGCCGTCGTCCTCTTCTTCGTCGGCGCGTACGAGGCGAAGACGTCGATCGGCGACTGGAGGAAGAAGGGCCTCCAGATGACCCTGATCGGCCTCGGCGCCGCGCTCGCCGGCTATCTCGTCGGGAGGCTCTTCGGCGCCTCGGCCTGAGACGGCCGGCCCCGGACGTCAGCGCAGGTATCCCCAGGTGTGGAGCTTGTCCGAGTCCTCGCCCCACGACTCGCCGATGTCGTCCCGGTAGTACATGTTCGGGATGAGGATGTTCTTGACCCTGGCGTACGCCTGCGCGCGGGCCTGCTTCATCGTCTGGCCGAGGCCGACGACCGTCAGCACCACGCCGGACGTGCCCGCCACGAGCCACTGCCCCTCGACGATCTTCGCGTCCTCGATGTGGACTTCCTCGGGCGTGCCGCGCTTGAAGACGATGACGGCGTTGCGCGAGAAGGAGTCGAAGGTGGCGTCGTCGTCGAAGGGGAACGGCGGCATGACGATGCGCACCCCGACCTGGAAGCCGCTCTTGACCTTCAGCTTCGGGTCGAGCCCGTGGGCGAGGTCGTACAGGAAGTGGCCGATCGGCGTGATCATGCCCTCCTGCTGTATGAAGATCGTCGGATAGCCGAAGCGCGTCGTGAACTCGAGCGGATAGATGCCGTTGCCGTTGACGATGAAGTTGACGTCCACGTAGCCGACGTAGCCCTCCTCGGCGAGCTTCGGCTCCATCTTCAGCAGGGTCTGATTGAAGATCCGGTTGGGCGCGCTCCAGAACATCGAGGTGCCCATCTCGCCCGTCGGCGGACCGTTGTTGCCGGGGAAGAGCTTCTTGTGCTCGAAGTTGACGTTGATCGGGTAGACGAACGTCTTGCCGTTGAAGAAGGCGCCGACGGCGACCTCGACGCCGACGACGCGCTTCTGCAGTTGGAAGACCTTGATCTCGTCGGCGAAGGCTTTCTTGTAGGCCTCGAGCATTCGGACGACGTCCTGGCCGTCCTCCTCGTCGCCGACGAAGAGCCGCCGCTTGACGTTGCCGGCCGCCCCCGAGGGCTTGATGACGTACCGGTTCGGGTTCTCCTGGACGTAGGCGATCGCCGCGTCGAAGCTGTCGAAGTCGCCGTAGGGAATGATCGAGACGCCCGCCTTCTTCAGCTCCTCCTGGCCGAAGGAGCGGTCGTCCTCGAGCCGGTCGGTGTACGGGGTCCCGCCGACGACGGCCTTGCCCTTCGCCCGCAGCGCGACCGCCTTCTCGCCCTGCCCGAGCGTGTCGTCGAAGACGACAACGTCGGCCCAGTCCACGTCCTTCTCCCAGTCGTCCGTCTTCGGGACGAACCCGTCGGCGATGTCCTTCTCCTCCGGGTCTCCGATGAAGTAGCGGACCTCGTGGCCCTCCTTCAGGACCTGCCAGGCGATGTCCCCGACGAGCCCGGTCAGGGACACGAAGAGGAACTTGCGCTTCTTTTCCATCAGAGCGGCGGGATTCTACACGGCGCGCGGGCGCCGATCGGATTCCGCGGGCCGCTTCAGGCCGTCTCGCAGGAATTCCGCGAACCGGCGCGAGGCCGGCCGTTCGTAGCGGATGGTGTTCCTCGCGAGCGAGACGACGCGCGTCAGGGAAGGGTCGATCAGCTTGAGCGCGCGCAGCGGCGGGCCCGGCAGGGCGAACGCCGCCCGGGGGAGGATCGAGACGCCGAGCCCCGCGGAGACGAGGGCCCGGATCGTCCCGAGATTGATCGCGGAGATCGGCGCGCGGAGAGGGATGCCCGCAACCCGTGCCGCTCGCGCGGCGAGCTCCCGCACCGTCGAGCTGGCGCCGAACGAGACGAACTCCTCGCGGCCGAGCTCGTCCCACCGCACGGACCTCCGCCCGGCGAGCCGATGCGTCGGCCCGACCACCAGCAGCAGGGGCTCCTCGTAGAGCCGCTCGATCTCGACCGGAAAGTCCTCGAATTCGATCCGGAGGTCTCCGCCGCCCGCTCCCTCGCCCAGGTGAATCAGGGCGAGATCGAGGCGGCCGTGGGCGAGGGCCGAGAGAAGCGGACGCGTGTGGGCTTCGCGGAAGGAGACGCGGAGGCCCGGGTTCTCGCGGTGGAAACCCGCGAGGAGGCCGGCGACGCGGCCCTCGGTCAGCGACTGGAGCGCGGAGCCGAACCGGACCGTGCCGTGACGCCCGGACCCGAAGCCGGCCATTTCCTCCGACGCCGTCTCGGCCTCGAGGAGAATCCGGCGCGCGCGCAGGGCGAAGCGGGCGCCCGCCTCGGTCAGCCCGCGGGTGCGAGCCCCGCGTTCGATGAGCATGACGCCGAGCTCGCGCTCGAGCGCTCGGATCTGCTGGGAGAGAGCCGGCTGCGCGATGTGCAGCCGCTCGGCCGCCGCCGTGAAGCTCATCGAGTCGGCGACCGCGAGGAAATAGCGGAGGTGGCGGAGCTCCATACCCAATGATTATCGCTCTGATCAAATCAATATCTTGGACATCTGAATGGCCGGAGAGAAGACTCGATTCGTCCGCCGGTGGAGCTCGGCGGGGGAGGTGACCAATGACTCATCGGACGTTCACGCGCCGACAGGCGCTGCAGGGCGGCGCGGCGCTGGCCGGCGCTCTCGCGCTCGGGAGACTCCCGGGAGGGCTCGGCGCGGAGTCCGGGGAGGAACCCGCGCTCGTGGTTCTCTGGCTCAACGGTGGTCCGGCAGGCCTCTTCAACAGTGCGGGCTCGTTTCTCCGAATCGGCGCCTTCGGCGTCACACCGGGCAACGTTCGGGACCTGGGCGGCGGCCTGCTGGTCGATGGCGACTCGCTCGGCGCGCTGCCCGAGCCGGCGCGGACGCACATGGCGTCGGTCAACTTTCGCCACGGCGTGATCCGGCCCCACGAGCAGGCACGCTCGGCGGTGCTCGAGGAGAACGGGCGGAGCCGGCTTCTACGGATGGCGGCCGCACTTCCCGCCGCGGGAAGACGCTGTGCCGTCGTCAACGACCTCGGCTTTCCCACCGGCGTGAGCGGCGGCCCGCCCACAGAGAACGGCATCGCGCTCGAGCGGGTCGTCGCATCGGAGGCGGTGGCGAGCCGCATCGGCGGGTCCCGGTGGACGGAGATTCGCGGGGCCTACGGCGCGGCCGAGAGTTCGACGATCGGCGGTTCGGCGTCGACCTTCGCGGCCGTGGAGGCGCTCCTCGTTTCGGGCACCGGCGTCGTCTTCGCCCAGCCCGCCTACACCGGCCGCGCCGATCGCCAGTTCGACACCCACGAGGACGACTCCGGAGCGGCCGCGCGCGCGGTGATGGCTCCGATCACGCCCCTGCTCTCAACCTTTCTCGCGCGAGTGCTCGAAATGCCCGGACGAAACGTCGTCACGCTCCTCGTCGGCGAGTTCAGCCGCACGGTTCCGAAGTCCGATCACGAGCCGGGCGGCACCGCGACGCTGATCGGCCGGCGTGTGCGAACGGGCACCGCGGGGCCGCAGAATCCGGACGGCTCGCCTCCCCTCGACGCCCCGCCGCCCGAAGCGCTCTGGGCGTACGCGGCCGCGGCCCTGCGCCTCGGCGGGTCGCCGTTCGGCCGCAACCGCATCGGAGCTGAGCGCAGGTATCCCCACGTGTGGAGCTTGTCCGAGTCCTCGCCCCAGGACTCGCCGATGTCGTCGCGGTAGTACATGTTGGGAATCAGGATGTTCTTGACCTTCGCGTAGGCGCCCGCGCGGGCCTGCTTCATCGTCTGGCCGAGGCCGACGACCGTCAGCACCACGCCGGACGTGCCCGCCACGAGCCACTGCCCCTCGACGATCTTCGCGTCCTCGATGTGGACTTCCTCGGGCGTGCCGCGCTTGAAGACGATGACGGCGTTGCGCGAGAAGGAGTCGAAGGTGGCGTCGTCGTCGAAGGGGAACGGCGGCATGACGATGCGCACCCCGACCTGGAAGCCGCTCTTGACCTTCAGCTTCGGGTCGAGCCCGTGGGCGAGGTCGTACAGGAAGTGGCCGATCGGCGTGATCATGCCCTCCTGCTGTATGAAGATCGTCGGATAGCCGAAGCGCGTCGTGAACTCGAGGGGATAGATGCCGTTGCCGTTGACGATGAAGTTGACGTCCACGTAGCCGACGTAGCCCTCCTCGGCGAGCTTCGGCTCCATCTTCAGGAGCGTCTGGTTGAAGATCCGGTTGGGCGCGCTCCAGAACATGGAGGTGCCCATCTCGCCGGTCGGCGGGCCGTTGTTGCCGGGGAAGAGCTTCTTGTGCTCGAAGTTGACGTTGATCGGGTAGACGAACGTCTTGCCGTTGAAGAAGGCGCCGACGGCGACCTCGACCCCGACGACGCGCTTCTGGAGCTGGAAGACCTTGATCTCGTCGGCGAAGGCCTTCTTGTAGGCCTCGAGCATTCGGACGACGTCCTGGCCGTCCTCCTCGTCGCCGACGAAGAGCCGCCGCTTGACGTTGCCGGCCGCCCCCGAGGGCTTGATGACGTACCGGTTCGGGTTCTCCTGGACGTAGGCGATCGCCGCGTCGAAGCTGTCGAAGTCGCCGTAGGGAATGATCGAGACGCCCGCCTTCTTCAGCTCCTCCTGCCCGAAGGAGCGGTCGTCCTCGAGCCGGTCGGTGTACGGCGTGCCGCCGACGACGGCCTTGCCCTTGGCCCGCAGGGCGACCGCCTTCTCGCCCTGGCCGAGCGTGTCGTCGAACACGATGACGTCCGCCCAGTCGACGTCCTTCTCCCAGTCGTCCGTCTTCGGGACGAATCCGTCGGCGATGTCCTTCTCCTCCGGATCGCCGATGAAGTAGCGGACCTCGTGGCCTTCCTTGAGGACCTGCCACGCGATGTCGCCGACGAGCCCCGTCAGGGACACGAAGAGGAACTTGCGCTTCTTTTCCATCAGAGCGGCGGGATTCTACACGGCGCGCGGGCGCCGATCGGATTCCGCGGGCCGCTTCAGGCCGTCTCGCAGGAATTCCGCGAACCGGCGCGAGGCCGGCCGTTCGTAGCGGATGGTGTTCCTCGCGAGCGAGACGACGCGCGTCAGGGAAGGGTCGATCAGCTTGAGCGCGCGCAGCGGCGGGCCCGGCAGGGCGAACGCCGCCCGGGGGAGGATCGAGACGCCGAGCCCCGCGGAGACGAGGGCCCGGATCGTCCCGAGATTGATCGCGGAGATCGGCGCGCGGAGAGGGATGCCCGCAACCCGTGCCGCTCGCGCGGCGAGCTCCCGCACCGTCGAGCCGGCGCCGAACGAGACGAACTCCTCGCGGCCGAGCCGTCCCACCGCACGGACCTCCGCCCGGCGAGCCGATGCGTCGGCCCGACCGCCAGCAGCAGGGGCTCCTCGTAGAGCCGCTCGATCTCGACCGGAAAGTCCTCGAATTCGATCCGGAGGTCTCCGCCGCCCGCTCCCTCGCCCAGGTGAATCAGGGCGAGATCGAGGCGGCCGTGGGCGAGGGCCGAGAGAAGCGGGCGCGTGTGGGCTTCGCGGAAGGAGACGCGGAGGCCCGGGTTCTCGCGGTGGAAACCCGCGAGGAGGCCGGCGACGCGGCCCTCGGTCAGCGACTGGAGCGCGGAGCCGAACCGGACCGTGCCGTGACGCCCGGACCCGAAGCCGGCCATTTCCTCCGACGCCGTCTCGGCCTCGAGGAGAATCCGGCGCGCGCGCAGGGCGAAGCGGGCGCCCGCCTCGGTCAGCCCGCGGGTGCGGGCCCCGCGTTCGATGAGCATGACGCCGAGCTCGCGCTCGAGCGCTCGGATCTGCTGGGAGAGAGCCGGCTGCGCGACGTGCAGCCGCTCGGCCGCCGCCGTGAAGCTCATCGAGTCGGCGACCGCGAGGAAATAGCGGAGGTGGCGGAGCTCCATACCCAATGATTATCGCTCTGATCAAATCAATATCTTGGACATCTGAATGGCCGGAGAGAAGACTCGATTCGTCCGCCGGTGGAGCTCGGCGGGGGAGGTGACCAATGACTCATCGGACGTTCACGCGCCGACAGGCGCTGCAGGGCGGCGCGGCGCTGGCCGGCGCTCTCGCGCTCGGGAGACTCCCGGGAGGGCTCGGCGCGGAGTCCGGGGAGGAACCCGCGCTCGTGGTTCTCTGGCTCAACGGTGGTCCGGCAGGCCTCTTCAACAGTGCGGGCTCGTTTCTCCGAATCGGCGCCTTCGGCGTCACACCGGGCAACGTTCGGGACCTGGGCGGCGGCCTGCTGGTCGATGGCGACTCGCTCGGCGCGCTGCCCGAGCCGGCGCGGACGCACATGGCGTCGGTCAACTTTCGCCACGGCGTGATCCGGCCCCACGAGCAGGCACGCTCGGCGGTGCTCGAGGAGAACGGGCGGAGCCGGCTTCTACGGATGGCGGCCGCACTTCCCGCCGCGGGAAGACGCTGTGCCGTCGTCAACGACCTCGGCTTTCCCACCGGCGTGAGCGGCGGCCCGCCCACAGAGAACGGCATCGCGCTCGAGCGGGTCGTCGCATCGGAGGCGGTGGCGAGCCGCATCGGCGGGTCCCGGTGGACGGAGATTCGCGGGGCCTACGGCGCGGCCGAGAGTTCGACGATCGGCGGTTCGGCGTCGACCTTCGCGGCCGTGGAGGCGCTCCTCGTTTCGGGCACCGGCGTCGTCTTCGCCCAGCCCGCCTACACCGGCCGCGCCGATCGCCAGTTCGACACCCACGAGGACGACTCCGGAGCGGCCGCGCGCGCGGTGATGGCTCCGATCACGCCCCTGCTCTCGACCTTTCTCGCGCGAGTGCTCGAAATGCCCGGACGAAACGTCGTCACGCTCCTCGTCGGCGAGTTCAGCCGCACGGTTCCGAAGTCCGATCACGAGCCGGGCGGCACCGCGACGCTGATCGGCCGGCATGTGCGAACGGGGATCGCCGGGCCGCAGAATCCGGATGGTTCTCCTCCGCTCGATGCTCCGCCGCCCGAAGCGGTGTGGGCCTACGCCGCGGCGGCCTTGAACCTCCGGGGTTCGCCGTTCGGCCGCAACTCGCATCCGGAGCTGATTCGGACGACGGCCTGAGAGGCGGCCGCCCGCGCGGCCCGAACTTCCCTTCCTCGCGATGGAGCCGACGATGGCGCTCTTCGTCGCCGGCGCGGCAGACGCGTGCTCCCCTGGGGGAAAGCCCCGCGTGTAAGATCGAGAGCGCGCCGACGGCGCGTCGACTTGTCCCATGGACGGACGTTTTCAGACCACGCATTGGAGCCTGGTGCTGGCTGCTCAGGCGGGGGACAGTGCGCAGTCGAGAGACGCCCTCGACAGTCTCTGCAACGCTTACTGGTTTCCCGTCTACGCGTTCATCCGCCGACAGGGTCACCCCTCGGAGTCCGCACGGGACCTGACCCAGGGCTTCTTCGCGCGGCTGCTCGAGCGACGGGATCTCGAGCGCGTGCGGCCCGACCTCGGACGTTTCCGCTCCTTCCTGCTCGCCTCTGTGAAGCACTTCCTGTCGAACGAGCTCGACCGGGAGCGGGCCCGGAAGCGGGCCCCGGCCGAGCCGCTCGACTCGCTCGACGCGTTCGCTGCGGAGGACCGCTACTCGCGCGAGCCCGTCGAGAGCATGACTCCGGAATCCGTCTTCGAGCGCCACTGGGCCGACACCGTGCTCGATCGGGTGTTCGGGCGTCTCGAGCGGGAGTGGGCCGGGGACGAACGCGCGGCCCGCTACGCCGCCCTTCGCCCCTATCTCGCGGGGGAAGAGCCCGCGCCGTCCTATCGGGAGCTCGGCGAGGAGCTGGGCATGACCGAGGACGCCGTCAAGGCGGCGGTGCATCGCCTGCGCAAGCGCTTCGGCCAGCTGCTGCGCGACGAGATCGGAGCTACCGTGCGGGACTCCGAGGAGGTCGACGACGAGATCCGCCACCTGCTGGCGAAGCTGAATGGCTGACCCGGATCCCGGTCAGGGCGGTGCTCGACCCTGTCCCCGGTGCGGGGCGGTTCATGATGGATCGCCGGCGTCCTGCCGGCAGGCGCTGCTGCGGCTGGGGCTCGCGGAGCGGCTCGGCCCGGGCTCGCGCCTCGGCCCCTACGTCATCGTGGAGTGGATCGGCAGGGGCGGGATGGGGGAGGTCTATCGGGCCCGCGACGAGCGGCTCAAGAGGGACGTCGCGGTGAAGGTCCTGCCGGCCGAGCTCGCGGACGATCCGGAGCGGCTGCGGCGCTTCGAGAAGGAGGCGCAGGCCGCTTCCGCGCTCAACCATCCGAACATCGTGTCGGTGTACGACGTCGGCTCACGAGACGGCACTCCCTACATCGTCACCGAGCTGCTGGAAGGGCAGACCCTGCGGGAGCGGCTGGCCGCCGGAGGCTGCCCGCGCCCACGGCCGTCGAGTACGCGCTGCAGATCGCGCGGGCGTTGTCCGCGGCGCATGCGAAGGGCATCGTGCATCGCGACCTGAAGCCCGAGAACGTCTTCGTCGCCGAGGACGGGCACGTCAAGGTTCTGGACTTCGGTCTCGCCAAGCTGATCGAGGGCGATGCGGGAACGCCGCTCGCGGATGCGAGCGGTGCGACGACCCCGGGCCTCCTGATCGGAACGCTGGCATACATGTCCCCGGAGCAGGTCCGGGGAGAGCGGCTGGATGTCCGGTCCGACGTCTTCTCGTTCGGTGCGGTGCTCCACGAGCTCTGGTCAGGGCGCCCGGTGTTCCAGAGGGCAACGCCGGCCGAGACGATCTCGGCGATCCTGACGGAGGAGCCGCGTAAGCTTTCGGCGACGCGCCTGGACGTTCCGACCGCGATCGAGGCGGTCCTCCGGCGCTGCCTCGAGAAAGACCCCGCCCGGAGGTTCCCGTCGGGTCGCGAGCTCGCCTCGAGCCTCTCCGAGCCCTCGCCTCCGTTCGTTTCGAGCGGCGAGCGGTCCGCCGCGGCGCCCGACCGGCGTCGGGCGCATCGTGTCGTCGCTGTCGTGGCGCTCGTCGCGCTCGTCGCCGCCGGCGTCTCTCTGCTGAGGCGCTCGCGCGCGGGCGCCGAGCCCAGGCGGATCGCCGTCCTTCCCTTCGAGAATCAGGGGGCGGCGGAGGACGAGTACCTGGCCGACGGCATCTCCGACGAGGTCCGGGGCAAGCTGGCCGCGCTGCCGGGCATCCAGGTGATCGCACGGGGAAGCTCGACCCCGTACCGGAAGACGACGAAGAGCCCGGCCGAGATCGCGCGGGAGCTGGGAGTCGGCTACCTGCTGACGGCCACCGTGCGCTGGCGCAAGGATCCGGGAGGGGCGAGCCGCGTGCAGGTGAGCCCCGAGCTCGTCGAGGTCGACGCCTCGAGAACGCCGACCTCGAAGTGGGAGCAGTCGTTCGACGCGCCCTTAACCGACGTCTTCCAGGTCCAGGCCGACATCGCCTCGCGCGTGGCGCAGGCGCTGGACGTCGCGCTCGAGGCGAGCCCGGCGAAGCGGCTCTCCGACAGGCCGACCCGGAACATAGCGGCCTACGAGGCCTTCCTGAAGGGCGAGCAGCTCTGGAGCGGCGCGAGCGACGACGCCGCCAGTCTGCGGAGGATGCTCGCCTTCTACGAGCAGGCCGTCGAGTGGGATCCCGGGTTCGCCAGGGCCTGGTCCCGCATCTCGCAGGCCAACGCGCGCCTCTACGTGGACACGATCCCCACGCCGGAGCTGGCCGAGCGCGCGCGGTCCGCCGCGGAGAAGGCGAGGGCGAGCGCGCCCGACGACGCCGACGGACACCTCGCCCTGGGCGGCTACGAGCTTCACGTCGCCGGCCGCCCCGGAAGGGCCCTCGAGGAGTTCGAGAAGGGGCGGCGACTCGCGCCCGGAGACGCCGATCTTCTCCGGGCGACGGCCCTGGCCGAGGAGGAGCTCGGACACTGGAACGAGGCGGTCGGGCACTTCCGGCAGGCGGTGGCGCTCGATCCACGGTCGGCGTCCAACCTGCAGGAGCTCGCGATCGCGCTGATCTATCTGCGCCGCTATCCCGAGGCTCGGGAAGTCTGCGAGCGCGGCCTCGGGCTCGCGCCGGCCAAGCTCGACCTGATCGAGGACAAGGCCGTCACGTACCTGGTGGCCGGAGACCTGGCCGGGGCTCGGGCCGTGCTCGCCGCCGCGACGAACGCCGTCGAGCCGGCGGCGCTCGTCGCCTTCATGGCCTATGCCGGCGACTTCGTGTGGGTGCTCGATGAGACCCAGCGGAGATCGCTCCTTCAGATGACTCCCGCCGCCTTCGACGATGACCGTGGCGCCTGGGCTCTCTGCCTCACCCAGGCCTACGCCCTCGCGGGCGACTCCGAGAAGACGCGCGCCTACGCCGAGGAAGCGAGGAAGGCGTTCGAGGAACAGGTGCGCAGCGCGCCCGGCGACGCGCAGCGCCGGGTGTGCCTCGGCCTGGCGCTCGCGTACCTCGGGAGGAAGGAAGAGGCGATCCGGGAGGGGGAGCGAGGGCTCGCGCTCGATCCCGTTTCGAAGGACGCGTATAACGGTTCCTACTATCAGCACCAGCTCGCGCGGATCTACATTCTGGTCGGCGAACCGGAAAAGGCACTAGACCGGCTCGAACCGCTGCTCCAGATCCCTTCCCACCTATCGCCCGGCCTGCTGAAGATCGACCCCAACTTCGAGCCGCTGCGCGGCAACCCGAGGTTCCGCAAGCTCGTGGCCGTCAGCCGATAAGACTGATCGCGCCACCGCGCGAGACCGGTCCGACCGGGCGCTCGTCACCTTTCTGCGCAACCGCTTCTCTATCTCCATGGAGGGGCCGCGGGGACCCTTGCGGCCGGGAGGAAGACATGAGCAGGAAAAGGATCGGGAGGACTGCGGGCCGGCTGGCGCCTGGTCTGGCGCTGGCCCTGGCGGGGCTGGCGCTGGTTGCGGGTGCTCCGAGTCGGCACTTGCCGCCCTCGGCGCAGGCTCGGTCCGCCGGGGTTGCGGCATCGAGCACCCCGGAATGGCACTTCGCCGTCGCGCGCGCCGAGACCGACACGCTCGACCTGCAGCTCGATTGAAAGTGGGTGGTTTGAAAGGGAGGTTCCTCGCGCACGAGGCTCCGATTACGACCGAGAGGACAAAGGGCGCTCCTGACCGGGGACGACGGGGAGCAAGGAGGCGGCATGCTCAATCGGCCGGTTTGCTCGCCGGGGGCGGGGAAACCGAAACACGAGGGCGTCATGGCTCGGAAAACGCTCCCGCGACTGGCCGCTCCCACGAAACGGCCAGAAAAGGAGGAAGAGATGCGCGAAGGATTCGTCGCGTTCAAAGCAGTGGTCGCTCCCACGAAACGACCACAGGAGGAGGAAGAAATGCGCGAAACGTGCTACCGCCGGAGAGCGACTTCCATGTTTGCGGGTGTCGTTGGGGCATTGGTCCTGTTTTGGCCAAGTTCTGGCGTCGCTCAGAGTCACTCGGCGCCCATGCCGCTATTGGCCAGCCGCGTCGATCCCAAAGAGTTCGGGATCCAGGACGACACGATCACGGTCATCTCGGCCGTCTCGTTCGAGTCCCTCTTTTGGGTGCCGACTTTCCCCAATGCCACTATCAGCTGGGCGCTCACAGACAACTTCGAGCGTTACTGTCAGGCGGGAGATTGCTCCAGTACTTATGTCGAGTACTGGGCCACGCTAAACCTTCCCGCCGGGGCCGTCATCGACTTCGTGGGCGTGAACAACGCCACCGATACTGACGCGGTGATGGGCGTCGCGCTATGGCAGCGAGACCGCTTCGGCTCGAAGACCATGCTCGTCGGATATTCGTTCTCGGCTCACGGGTGGGACACGGACTTTGCCGGCCCGCTGAGCATCCTGGTACCCGACAACCTCGACAAGGAGCTCTTGTTTCAGGTGGAACAGGCCCCCAGCGCGACTCAGCAGTACCTCGGCTGGGTCGAGGTCCGTTGGCACCGGACCGTCAGTCCGCCGCCGGCGACGGCGTCCTTCAACGACGTGCCCTTGACCGACATCGGCTCCCAGTACATCGAGGCATTGGCAGCTTCAGGCATCACCGGTGGCTGCGGCGGCGGCAACTACTGTCCCGACGCCAACCTCACGCGACGGCAGATGGCGATCTTCCTCGCCAAGGCTCTCGGGCTGCACTGGCCGAACTGAGCGGATGCCTCAGATCTTCGGCCTCGTGCCAGCCCAGGTCGGCCCGAGCCTCATGTCGGGATCGAAGACGTTCGGGTTGCGGCTCTACGGAAACTGAGTGAAGAGGGGGTCCCCGTGATCGGAGGCAACAGGGTCGGCAGGCTCGCGGCGGCATGCGTGCTCGCGGCGCTCGTTGGCGCCGCCTCGAAGGCGGGCGCGCAGCAGGTTGCGGGAGATCCGCTCTTCACCGAGAACTTCGACGACGTGGCGGTCCCCGCGTTGCCGGCGGGTTGGGTCGCGACGAACGACCAGGGGCCGGATCCCGTCTGGGTGACGGACTCGGAGAAATCGGAAACGGCGCCGAACTCGGCGCACGTCGACGATCCCGACGTCGTCAGCGACAAGCGGCTGGATTCGCCACCCATCTACATCTACACGAACGAAGCGGAGCTGCACTTTCAGCAGGTGACCGAATTCTGCGTCGGCGACCAGGCCTCCTTCTATGACGGAGGCGTGCTCGAGATCTCCATTGACGGAGGTCCGTTTCAGGACATTCAGGATGCCGGCGGCACGGCCAACTACGACGGCCCGATCGTCGGCGCGGGAAATCCGCTCGAGGGCAGGCAGGGATGGACCTGGCGGTCGTACAGCGCGGCATACGTGTTTACGGAATCGATCGTGATCCTGCCTCCTCTCGGCGGAAAGACGATCGTGCTCCGATGGAGATCGGGCTCGAGCGGGCTGACGTCCGTCAACGGTCACTACGGCTGGTGGATCGATTCGATTCGGATCTGCGACGGGGCCCCGTGCGGCGCGAGCCCGATCGCGGAACGGCTCGACGCGGATCCCGCGGGTAACGGTGTGTGGGATCCGGGAGAGACCGTCGACATCGACCCGTACTATTTCAACGACGGCGCCGGCACGATCCTGGACCTGACGGGCATCGGCACCCTCACGGGGCCGCCCGGCGCTTACGACTTCAAGATTCTCGGAACGACTGCCGACTATGGCTCGATCGATCCGGGCGCGCTGGGCGGCTGCGTTTTCACGGGCCTTTGCTATTCGGTCCAGGTGAGCAATCCGTCCGAGCGGCCAGCGCAGCATTGGGACATGCAGCTCGGAGAGGAGTTGTCGACAGGACCGCCCGTCACCTGGGCGCTCCACATCGGCAACAGCTTCACGGACGTCCCGGCATCGAATCAGTTCTACCGCGACATCGAAACCATCTTCCACCGAGGCGTCACCGCAGGATGCGACGCTACGAACTACTGCCCGGACAACCCGGCTTTGCGAATACAGATGGCCGTCTTCCTTCTGAAGTCCCTATTCGGGCCTTCCTACACCCCACCGCCGGCCCTCGGCATCTTTGCCGACGTGCCCGTCGACAACCCGGCTGCTCCATGGATCGAAAGCCTCTACAACCTCGGAATCACGGGAGGCTGCGCGACCGACCCGCTTCGCTACTGTCCCTACAACCCGGTCTTGCGCAAGCAGATGGCGGTGTTCCTGCTGAAGACGCTGAACGGCTCGAGCTACGTCCCCCCAGCGTGCCAGGGGGCCTTCCCCGACGTGACGTGTCCGAGCCCGTTCGCGGACTGGATCGAGGACCTCTACAACCGGCAGATCGCCGCCGGCTGCGGCAACGGCGACTTCTGTCCCGACAACCCGAACACGCGCGGGCAGATGGCCGTGTTCCTCGCCAAGACCTTCGGGCTCACGCTGTACGGACCGTAAGGGGCCGCGCGGAGGCCGGTCTTCGCAGCTCGCGCGGCGGTGGGGAGAAGGCCTCTGTCCGGCCGTCGGTGGCTCCGTCCCGAAAAAAGTCTCTACCCCTTGGATAGTCTGCACCCGTTCCTCATCACCGCCGGCTGCGGCGGAGAGAACTTCTGCCCGAACAACCCGGTCACGCGGGGGACAGATGGCCGTCTTTCTCTCGAAGGCCCTCAAGCTCCACTGGCCCTTCCGATCCGGGACGGCGATTCCTAGGAGGCTGGCTCTCGGAGCGTCATTCGGCCGGAGGGAACGTCCAGCCTCTCGGTCACGCGCCCAGAGGGCCAGCGCACGACGACGCGGTCGGCCTTCTCCGCCGGAGCCGAGCCCGAAGAAGAGCTCCTTCGCGCCGGAGGAGAGGAACGAGTAGCCGGCCGCGACGACCTGCGTGCGGGAGATTCCGTTGGCCTCGACCGTGACGGTCGCGCCCAGCGCGTCGCGCGTCGAGCGGTGCGGGCCCGGCAGCGCCGGATCGCCCTCGAGTGACACGACGAGGGCCTTCGCGTGCGAGGGGTTGCGGTTGACCCAGAGCGAGGGGGGCTGGAGAAACCCGGTCGCGAAGAGATCGGGAGCGCCGTCGCCGTTGACGTCCAGGACGACCAGCGCCCGCTCGTTGGCCGTGGATTCGAGTCCCGTCACCGCGGCGAGCTCGTCGAAGTGGCGGCCGTCGCGGTTCCGGTAGAAGCGCTTCGGCGGCCGGCCCCAGAGCGAGTCCTCGCCGAATTCCGCGACGGGGATGCCCTTCTGGAACTTCTGCCACTCGATCGACATCAGCGCCCAGAACTCGACTTCGCGCTCGACGTCGTTCTTGCCGGTCACCATGCCGTTGACGACGAAGAGGTCCGGCCGCCCGTCGAGGTCGGCGTCGACGAAGACGCAGCCCCACGACCAGGACGTGTCCCAGACGCCGGCCTCGTTCGAGGTGCGCTCGAAGCGGTCGCCGCCGAGGTTGCGAAAGAGGGAGGAGCCGCGCGACAGCGACTTCAGCTTCCGCCACACGATCGGCCGTCCCATCGAGTAGGGAAAGGGCGGCATGGGGTACCGCGGGTCCTTCAGGAACCAGTTCAGCGGGAACGAATAGTTCGAGACGAAGAGGTCGAGCCGGCCGTCGCCGTCGTAGTCGTCGATCGCGACGCCCATGCCGAAGCCGGGATCGAGGACCTGGGACTCCCGGGAGACGTTGGTGAAGGTGCCGTCGCCCTCGTTGTGCAGGTAGGCGTGGTTGCCGAAGTCGTTCGCGATGTAGATGTCCGGCCAGCCGTCGCCGTCGAGGTCCGCGCACTCGAGCGCGAGCCCCCATCCCGTGTCGCCGGTGCCGGAGCGCTTCGTGACGTCGGTGAAGGTGCCGTCGCCGTTGTTGTGGAACAGGTGGTTCGGCGGCGCGTTGTCGGCGGCGATGCTCGGCCCGTAGTCCGGGTGCCCGTAGACGAGCACGTACAGATCGGGCCGGCCGTCCCGGTCGTAGTCGATCGCGGCCGCCGACGTGCTGTACTCGGAGAGAGCGAGCCCGGCCTTCGCGCCGACCTCCTCGAAGGTTCCGTCGCCGCGGTTGTGGAAGAGGAGATTGGGGCGCTCGAGGTAGGTGACGTAGAGATCGGTGCGTCCATCGCCGTCGTAGTCGAAGGCGAGCGCACCGGCGGCCTCTCCCTCCTGGCCGAAGACGCCCGCGCGTTCGGCGACGTCCTCGAACGTGCCGTCGCCGCGGTTGCGATAGAGGTGGTTGCCGTGGCCGCCGGCGACGAAGAGGTCGGGCCGGCCGTCGCCGTCGAAGTCGATCACCGCCGCGCCCGGAGGCAGGTGCTCGCCCGGCACCGGGATGTTGCGCGACGCGTTCGCCTTGAACGCCCGGTGCGCCTCGCCGAGACCGGCGGCCGCCGCGCGCTCCTCGAAGAGCGGCTCGCCCGCGCTCGCGGAGAGCCACGCATCCACGGAGCCCGCGGTCATCCTCCAGCGGCCATCGGCCGCGGGCGCGAGGGTCAGCCGCAGACGGCCCGCCTCCTCGCGAAGCTCGCCGGCCGTTCCGCGTCCGGAGAGAAAGAGCCCGAGCACGATCTCGCGATCGGCGCCGCGCCGGCGGAAGTCGAGAATCGTCGCCTCCGAGCGGCCGAGCGCGGCGAACCGGGAGCGGAGCGCCGCGAGCGCGCCGCGGACGTCGGCCGGGGAGGCGCCCGTCGACGGGGGCGCGCCGGCGGCCTCGTAGGTCTCGACCGCAAGGGGCGGCCGCGTGCCCGCCTTTCGCAGCCCGTCGCCGGGGAGCGGGCCGCTCCACGACACGGGGGACGCGAAGAGAGGCTCCGGGAGAGACCCGACCTTCCACCCGGCCAGGAGCTCATCCACCCAGGCGGACGTGCCGTCCGAGTAGTCCTCGAGCGTGGGCAGCTTGTCGTCTTTCCGCGAAGCGCACCCGGCGCCGACGAGGAGGAGGAACAGGAGAACGAGCGCGGCGGCCGAACGGGATCGGTCGCACGCGCGGGGCCGCATCGGACGAAACTATAATCCGCGCCCGCGTGTCATTGCCGGAGCGCTTGCGCGGCTCGATCGCCCGCGAGGGGCCGATCTCGTTCTACGACTTCATGCAGGCGGCGCTCTACGACCCCGAGGAGGGCTACTACGCGCGCGGCGCCTCGATCGGCGAGGGCGGCGACTTCCTGACGTCTCCGACCGTCTCGCCGGCGTTCGCCGCCGCGCTCGCCCGACTCTTCGCGATCGAGACGCGGGAGCTCGAAGGGGAGGTCGACTTCGTCGAGGCGGGAGCGGGCAACGGCCGTTTCCTCGAGGATTTCACCCACGCGCTCGCGCGACTCGCGCCGGACCTCCACGGGCGGCTGCGCGTGACCGCGATCGAGGCGTCCGAGGCGGCCCGCCGCGACCTGGCCGGGCGCGCGATCCAGCCGCTCGCCGCGGGTGCTCGCGGGCGCCGGCGAGCTCGCGGCTGGCTCGGTGCGCGGCTGGATCTTCTCGAACGAGCTCTACGACGCGCTGCCGGTGGTCCGGGTGGAGGGCTCGGAGGACGGCCTGCGCGAGCTGCGCGTCGGCCTGAGGTCGGACGCGTTCGTCTGGACGCCGGCGCCCGCCGAGCCCCGGTGGAGCGAGCACCTCGCGCGCCTCGGCATCACGCTCGCGCCCGGCCAGAAGGGCGAGATCGCCCCCGACGCCGCGCCCCTCCATCGACGCCTGGCGTCCGCGCTCGAGCGGGGCTCGGTCGTGACGTTCGACTACGGGCACCCCGCCCGCATCCTGTACCACCCCTTCGCGCGGCCCGAAGGGACGCTCGCCGTCCACGAGGGGGGACGGCGGGGCGGGAACGCGCTCGAGCGCCCGGGGAACGAGACTTGACCGCCCACGTCAACTGGGATCTCCTCCTCGGCGCCGGCGAAGCCGAGGGGCTCTCCGCCGAACGGCTCACGCGGCAGGGGATGTTCCTCTCGGAGATCGGCATTCTCGACTTCGTGCGCAGCGACGCGGAGAAGTGGCGCGTCTTCCGCCTCCTCGACCCGGAGGGCATGGGCGAGGAGATCTCGGTGCTCGTGCAACGCAAGGGCCCGCACGGCCCGGCGAGCGATTGAACAAGATCCTTATCTCTGTCATTCCGAGCGCAGCGAGGAGCGTCATCCCTTTCCAGTCTCGGTATCCTTGAGAAAGGGATCCCTCGGACCTTCGGTCCTCGGGATGACGAATGTGGAAAGCGGAACGGCTCCATGCCGTTTGGTTTCGTCGAATCGCTCCGATAGAATGCCGCGCCAGTGGGTCAGTACCTTCCGATCCTCGTGTTCGCTGTGCTCGCTGCGGCTCTGCCGCTCGGGACGATCATTCTCGCTCGGGCCGTCCAGAGCCGAAAACCCAACCCGGCCAAGCTCGAGCCCTACGAGTGCGGGGTCGAGGCGACGACCTCGGCTTTCGACACGCGCTTCTCGGTGCGCTACTTCCTGATCGCCGTGCTCTTCGTCGTCTTCGACGTGGAGACGATCTTCCTGTTCCCGTGGGCCGTCATGTTCCACCGGCTGGGCCTCTTCGGCCTCGTCGAGATGCTGGTCTTCCTGGTGATCCTCATCGTCGGGTACTTCTACTGCTGGAAGCGCAAAGCCCTGGACTGGGCCTAGGACGGGAGCGACGGATGGGCCTGGTCGACAACCGCTTCGGGGACAACGTGCTGACGACGACCGTCGACTCGGTCATCAACTGGGCGCGGCGCTCCTCGATCTGGCCGATGCAGTTCGGACTCGCCTGCTGCGCCATCGAGATGATGGCCGTGATGGACGCCCGGCACGACCTCTCGCGCTTCGGGGCCGAGGTCTTCCGCGGCACGCCCCGCCAGTCCGACCTGATGATCGTCGCCGGGACCGTCGTCGAGAAGATGGCGCCGATCGTCAAGCGCCTGTACGACCAGATGCCCGAGCCGAAGTGGGTCATCGCGATGGGCTCCTGCGCGACCTGCGGGGGTCCGTACAAGACCTATGCGGTCACGCAGGGCGTCGACCGCATCGTGCCGGTGGACGTCTACGTCCCCGGCTGTCCGCCGCGGCCCGAGGCGCTCATCTACGGGATCATGGCGCTCCAGAAGAAGATCGACCGGATGAAGGTCATCCGCAAGGCGTCCTGATTGGCGGACGTGGAGAAGGCTCCCGCCGAGGAGAAGAAGGCGCGGCCCGAGGCGACGGATGCCTCGGGCCATCCGTGGGTCGAATCCCTCCGTGCGGCGCTCCCCGACACCGTCGTCTCCGCGAAGACGTTCGCCGGACAGGTGACGGTCGTCGTGCAGAAGGACGCGATCGCGCGAGTCGCCCGGCACCTGAAGGACGCCGAGGACTTCAAGTACTGCGTCGACGTGACCGCCGTCGACTGGAAGACCCGCGTGCCCCGCTTCGACGTCGTGTACCACTTCTACTCGTTCTCGAAGAACGACCGCATCCGGGTCAAGTGCGGCGCCGGTGACGGGGAGGAGGTGCCGTCGATCTCGGCGGTCTTCCTCGCCGCGAACTGGTGTGAGCGCGAGACCTGGGACATGTTCGGGATCCCGTTCTCCGGGCACCCCGACCTGCGCCGCATCCTGACCTGGGAAGGGTTCAAGGGCCATCCGCTGCGCAAGGACTTCCCGCTCGAGGGCATCGACACGGGCGCCGCCGTGTACCCGGAGGAGTGGCCCGAAGGGGGCGGCCCCTCCCTGAAGGACTCGAATCGCAAGGTCGTCTCGTGAGCGACGAGAAGATCAGCCAGGCCGAGAAGGACGAGGCCGCCTACTTCGCCGAGCGGGCGAAGGCCGCCGCGGCGACCCGCGCCGCCGAGACGGCGGCCGCGACCGGGATCGCCCCGACCCTCTTCGACGTCCAGGAGATGGAGCTGAACTTCGGTCCCCAGCACCCATCGACCCACGGCGTGCTGCGGATCATCCTGAAGGTCGACGGCGAGAAGATCCTCGAGGCAAAGCCCGACGTCGGGTACCTCCACCGCGGCACCGAGAAGCTCTTCGAGACCGAGACGTATCCGATGGGCATCCCGCACACGGACCGCATGGACTACGTGGCGGCGGCCACGAACAACCACGCCTACTGCCTGACCATCGAGAAGCTCCTCGCGGTCGAGGTGCCGCGGCGGGCGCAGCTCGTCCGCGTGATTCTCGACGAGCTCCAGCGGCTCTCGTCCCATCTGGTCTGGCTCGGGACTTCCGGCATCGATCTCGGCGCCGTGACGCCGTTCTGGTACGCCTTCCGCGAGCGCGAGCAGATCCTCGACTTCTTCGAGGAGTACTGCGGCGCTCGGCTGACCCTGAACTGCATGCGCATCGGCGGGCTCCCGTTCGACCTGACCGCCGGCTGGACCGACCGCGTGGCCGAGTTCATCGACGACCTGCCCTCCCGCATCGACGACTACGAGCAGCTCCTGACGGACAACCGCATCTGGAAGAAGCGGACCGTCGGCATCGGCGTGATCTCCGGCGAGGAGTGCATCGAGTGGGGCCTGACGGGGCCCCGTCATCCGCGCCTCGGGGGTCGAGTGGGACCTGCGCCGCGCCCAGCCCTACGAGTGTTACGACGAGCTCGACTTCGTCGTCCCGACGCGGCAGGGCGGGGACACGTACGACCGCTACATCGTCCGCGTCCAGGAGATGCGCCAGAGCGCCCGCATCATCCGGCAGTGCCTCGAGAGGCTCGAGCCGGGCGAGATCCGGGGCAAGGTCCCGCGCGTGATCAAGCCGGTCGCGGAAGAGGTGTACGCCTCGATCGAGTCGCCGAAGGGGGAGCTCGGCTTCTACTGCGTCTCGAACGGCTCGAACAAGCCGTACCGCATGCACGTCCGGCCGCCCTCGTTCATCAACCTGCAGGCGCTGCCGCGGCTGGCGAAGGGGCACCTCGTCTCCGATCTCGTGGCCCTCATCGGCACGATCGACATCGTGCTGGGGGAGGTGGACCGGTGACGCTGCCGCCGGCCTTCTGGACGTACCTCAAGGTCGTCCTGCTCGTCGCGCTCGTGCCGGCGATCGTCGGCTTCGTCGTCGTGCTCGCCGAGCGCCGGATCATGGGGTTCATGCAGGCGCGCCTCGGCCCCAACCGCGTGGGCCCGGAGGGGACGCTGCAGGGGCTCGCGGACCTCCTGAAGCTCGTCACGAAGGAGGACATCACGCCGGCGCGGGCCGAGAAGGCCGTGCACTTCCTCGCGCCGGTTCTCTCGGTGATCCCGGCGCTGACGGCGCTCTCCGTCATTCCCTTCGGCCCGCCCGTGCGCATCGGGCGCACGGTGGTCCCCCTCTGGGTGGCCGACGTGAACATCGGCCTGCTCTTCCTGCTCGCGCTCACCTCGATCGGCGTGTACGGGATCATCCTCGGCGGCTGGTCGTCGAACAACAAGTACTCGCTCCTCGGCGGGCTGCGCTCCGCGGCGCAGCTCGTGTCCTACGAGGTCCCGATGGGGCTCGCCCTCGTGTCCGTGCTCCTGATGACGCGCTCGCTCTCGCTCGTGCAGATCGTCCGCCGCCAGGAGTCGATGGAGCTCTGGTTCGTCTTCCCGGGGCTGCTCGCGTTCTTCATCTACTTCGTCTCGGGCGTCGCGGAGACCAACCGCAACCCGTTCGACCTCCCCGAGGCCGAGTCGGAGCTCGTGTCGGGCTTCAACACCGAGTACTCCGGCGTGAAGTTCGCCTTCTTCTTCCTCGGCGAATACACGTCGATGATCATCATCTCGTGCGTGGCCGTGACGGTGTTCTTCGGCGGCTGGCTGCCGCCGTTTCCGAACGTCAAGGCGCTCGAGTTTCTGTGGCAGGTTCCTCCGGTCCTGTGGTTCCTCGCGAAGGTCGCCGCCTTCCTCTTCGCGTACATCTGGTTCCGGTCGACCTTCCCGCGCTACCGGTTCGACCAGCTGATGGCGCTCGGCTGGAAGTGGCTGATCCCGCTCGCGCTCGGGAACATCCTCCTCGTCGCCTTCGCGATCCTGCTGACGCCGGGGTGGACGACGGGCCTCGTCTGGCTCGGGTGGATCTTCTCGAGCCTCTTCGTGCTGGCGTATCGTGGCCGCCAAGCTCCGGCAGAGCCTCGCCCGGCGCGAGCGGCTCGCCGCCGAGCCGCACCCGGTGGAGGGCTGACACATGGCGCTGAAGAAGTGGCTCGACCGCATCACGCTGCTCGATCTCTTCGACGGGCTCTCCGTCACGGGCCGCCACCTCCTGAAGAAGAAGGTGACGATCGAGTATCCGGAGCAGAAGAAGCTGCCGTCGGACCGCTTCCGCGGGATGTTCCGGCTCGACGAGGAGCGCTGCATCAAGTGCACGCTCTGCGCGATCGAGTGCCCGATCAACATCATCTACATCGACTGGCACAACGAGAAGGACGAGCAGAACAAGTCCGTCAAGGTGCTCGACCGCTTCGACGTCGACCTGAAGCGCTGCATGTTCTGCCAGCTCTGCGAGGAGGCGTGCCCGACGGTGCCGAAGTCGATCTGGCTGACGACGAAGACCTACGAGATGGCGGCCTACGACCGCAACGAGTCGCTGTACCTCGACATCCGGAAACTGACCGACTGGCGCGAGGCGCCGAACGTCAAGCCCTTCACGGTCGTGGAGCGGGGATAAACGGCGATGACGGACGGCGTGCTGCTGACCGGGGGAGCGGGTGTGCTCTTCGCCGTCCTCGCGGCCGTCGCGCTCGCGTCGGCCATCGCGGTGGTCGTGGCGCGGAGCCCGGTGCACTCGGCGCTCTTCCTGCTCCTCTCCTTCGTGCTCGTCGCGGCGATCTTCATCCTCCAGCAGGCGGAGTTCGTCGGGGCCGTGCAGATGCTCGTGTACGCGGGCGGGATCATGGTTCTGTTCCTGTTCGTCGTCATGCTCGTCAATCCCGGCGTCGCGCGCGCGGGCAAGTCGTTCCAGCACCAGTGGGACATCGCGGTGGTGCTGCTGCCGATCTTCCTGCTTCCGTTCCTGTACATCCTCGGGACCGAGAAGCTGCCGGACGTCCCCGTCAAGGCGGAGGCGTTCCGGACGATCGGGACGCGGGTCGTGGGCAACACCGAGGCGGTCTCGTGGGTGCTCTTCCGCGACTACCTCGTGCCGTTCGAGGTCGCGTCGGTCTTCCTGCTCGTCGCGATGATCGGAGCGGTCGTTCTCGGGAAGCGGTCGCTCGAGAAGATGGATTGATGCGAAGCATCCGCATCCGATTCGGAACGTCGGGGCGCCTCCGCCTCCACGCGGTCATGACCGTCCTTCGGGCCATCCGATGACCATCACGATCAACCACTACCTGATCGTCAGCTTCCTGCTCTTCTCGATCGGGTTCCTCGGCGTTCTCGTCCGGCGCAACTTCCTGACGATCCTGATGTCGATCGAGCTGATGCTGAACGCGGTCAACCTGAACCTGATCGCGTTCTCGCGAAGGCTCAGCGATCTGACCGGCCAGGTGTTCTCCGTCTTCGTGATCACGATCGCGGCCGGCGAGGCGGCCATCGGCCTCGCCCTGACGATCTCCTTCTTCCGCCAGAAGAAGACGCTCGACGTCGAACAAGCGCACACGATGCAGGGCTGAGCGTGAAGAACCTCCTCTGGGCGATCCCGCTCTTCCCGCTCGCTCGGGTTCCTGATCAACGGGCTCGTGTATCTCCTGTCGCACCGGACGAAGGGACACGAGCACGGGCACGGAACCGGCCACGGGACCGACGCGCACACGGCCGCCACGGCGCCCGACACGGTGCGCGACACCGGGCACGACCCGGGGCACCACGACATCCCGTTCAAGGGGCTCCACACGATCGTCGGGGTCGGCAGCGTCGTCATCGCCTGCGTGCTCGCGTTCGGCGCGATCTTCGACATCGGGCTGAAGGCCTTCTCCGAGGGCGCCTCGCACACGGTCACGCTGTGGCGCTGGATCCCGCTCGCGGTCAACCAGGCGGTCGGGCAGATCCCCGGCTCCGCGGGCGAGTGGTTCGTGGACGTGACGCTCCGGATCGACTCGCTCTCGGCGCTGATGCTCGCCTTCGTCACGTTCGTGGGCGCGCTCATCCACCTGTACTCGGTCGGCTACATGGGCCACGAGGAGGGCTACGGCCGGTTCTTCGCGTACCTGAACCTCTTCATGTTCGCGATGCTCGTCCTCGTCCTCGGCGGCAACTTCCTCATCCTCTTCGTCGGCTGGGAGGGGGTGGGGCTCTGCTCCTACCTGCTCATCGGCTACTACTACGAGAAGAACTTACGCCGCGGACGCGGGCAAGAAGGCGTTCGTGGTCAACCGGATCGGCGACTTCGGATTCATCCTGGGCATCTTCGGCGTCTTCGCGCTCTTCGGCTCGCTCGACTTCCAGAAGGTGTTCTCGGCGGCCGCGGCGAATCCCGCGCCGTACGCGCCGTACATGACGGTGGTCTGTCTCCTCCTCTTCGTCGGCGCGTGCGGCAAGTCGGCGCAATTCCCGCTGTACGTCTGGCTGCCCGACGCGATGGCCGGTCCGACGCCGGTCTCCGCGCTGATCCATGCGGCGACGATGGTCACCGCCGGCGTGTACATGGTGGCGCGCTGCAACGTCTTCTTCCGGATGGCCCCGAACGCGATGATCGTGGTGGCGGTCGTGGGGGCCTTCACGGCGCTCTTCGCCGCGACCATCGGCGTCGTGCAGAACGACATCAAGAAGGTCCTGGCGTATTCGACCGTGTCGCAGCTCGGCTACATGTTCCTCGCGTGCGGCGTCGGCGCCTTCACCGAGGGCATGTTCCACGTCACGACCCACGCCTTCTTCAAGGCCTGCCTCTTCCTCGGGGCCGGATCCGTCATCCACGCCATGGGCGGCGAGCAGGACATCCGGCGCATGGGCGGGCTCGCCGGGAAGATCCCGAGGACCTACCGCACGTTTCTGATCGCGACGCTGACGATCTCGGGTGTCCCGTTTCTCGCGGCCTTCTTCTCGAAGGACGCGATCAAGGCGGCCGTCTTCCACGCGGAGTTCCACGCGGTGCCCTGGCTGCCGAAGGTCCTGTACGCCGTGGCGCTCTTCGCGGCCGGCCTGACCGCCTTCTACATGTTCCGGCTGCTCACGCTGACCTTCTGGGGCCACTTCCGCGGCACGAAGGAGCAGGAGGCGCACGTCCACGAGTCGCCGGCGACGATGACGATTCCGCTGATCGTCCTCGCGTTCCTCTCGATCGTGTCCGGCTACGTCGGCGTGCCGATCATCGAGCACGGCGACCGCATCGGCGAGTTCCTGCGGCCGATCCGCCTGCCGATCGCCGGGATGCCGGAGCGGGTCCACCCCGAATCGGTCTCGGTCGAGCTCGCGCTGATGGCGGCCGCCGTCGCGGTGGCGTCGATCGGCATCTACCTCGCGTGGTCCTGGTACGCGAAGGGGGAGGGGCGCACGCCGGCCCGCCTCGCGGCAGAGTGGCCGGGCGTCTACCGGGCGGTCACGAACAAGTACTTCGTGGACGAGGCCTACGAGAAGGTCTTCGTCCAGGGCCTCGCGCTCGACGGCGGGCGCTTCCTCTGGGAGTTCGACGCCACCGTCGTCGACCTGATCCCGAACGGGGCGGCCGCCGTCACGCGCGGCGCCTCCTGGATCGCGGCGGCGTTCGACCAGTACGTCGTGGACGGCCTCGTCAACGGAGTCGCCTACGCGTTCCTGTCTCTCTTCCAGCTCTTCCGGCGCGCTCAGACCGGAAGGGTCCAGAACTATGCGCTGGTGATGGGGGGAGGGTTGTTCTGTTTAGTCGCCGTGTATCTGTTGTTCCGGTGAGGCAGTCGAGAAGCTCTATGAGGATGGAATGAACGCGTTGACTCAAATCCCGATCCTCTCGATCATCACGTACATCCCGCTCGCCGGGGCGCTCGCCCTCGTCTTTCTCTTCCCGAAGGAGAAGACGGGCGCGATCAAGGCGTTCGCGACGCTCGTGGCGGCCGTCGACCTGGCGGTCTCGCTGCCGCTGTGGTGGACGTTCGACCGGGCGCGCGACGGCTTCCAGTTCGTCGAGCATGCGTCGTGGATCCCGTCGCTCGGCGTGCACTACCACTTCGGGATCGACGGGATCAGCCTCGTGCTCATCCTGCTGACGACGATCGTCGGGCTGATCGCGGTCTACTGCTCGTACTCCGCGATCACGGAGCGCCAGAAGGAGTACTACATCCTCCTGCTCCTCCTGCAGACGTTCATGATCGGGACGTTCTGCTGCCTCGACCTCTTCCTGTTCTACGTCTTCTGGGAAGTGATGCTCGTGCCGATGTACTTCCTGATCGGCGTGTGGGGCGGACAGCGGCGGCTCTACGCGGCGATCAAGTTCTTCCTCTACACGCTGGCGGGCTCGGTGCTGATGCTCCTCGGCATCATCGCGCTCTATTTCTACAACACGAGCGGCTTCCTGGCTTACAAGGGCCTCGGCAACGCGCCGACGTTCTCGATCGAGAAGCTGACGGCGGTCGCGGCGGGGATGCCCGTGGAGCTCCAGATCTGGCTCTTCTTCGCGTTCTTCTTCGGGTTCGCGATCAAGGTCCCGATGTTCCCGTTCCACACGTGGCTGCCCGACGCCCACACCGAGGCGCCGACCGCGGGCTCCCTGATCCTGGCCGCGATCCTCCTGAAGATGGGGACCTACGGCTTCGTCCGCTTTTCGCTGCCGATGTTCCCCGAGGCCGTCCGCCATCCGCGGGTCCTCGGCATCATGGTCACCCTCGCGGTGATCGGCATCGTGTACGGCGCGATGGTGACGCTCGTCCAGAAGGACATGAAGCGCCTCATCGCGTACTCGTCGGTGTCGCACCTCGGGTTCGTGATGCTCGGAATCTTCGCCTGCAACATGGCGGGCGTGCAGGGCGGCGTCCTCCAGATGATCAACCACGGCATCTCGACGGGCGCGCTGTTCCTCCTCGTCGGCATCGTCTACGAGCGCCGCCACACCCGCATGATCGCGGAGTACGGGGGCCTCGCGAAGCAGATGCCGCTCTACGCCACGTACTTTCTGATCGTCGCGCTGTCGTCGATGGGTCTGCCGCTCCTGAACGGCTTCATCGGCGAGTTCAGCATTCTGCAGGGCGCGTTCGCCCGCAACTTCTGGTGGGCGTTCGCCGCGGCGACCGGCATCGTTCTCGGCGCGGCCTATCTGCTGTGGCTCTACCAGCGCATCTTCTTCGGCGAGATCACGAATCCGGCCAACGCGAAGCTCGCGGACCTCACCCTGCGGGAGCAGCTGACGCTCGCGCCGCTCGTGCTGCTCGCGCTCTGGATCGGCCTCTACCCGAAGCCGATTTTCGACGTCATCCGCCGGCCCTCCGAGAAGATCGTGCAGGCGGTCGGCGGCACGGCGCTCGAGCCGCCGGCGATCGCGATGAAGGCCGTGGGGGCGGCGCCCGACGCCGTCGGCGCCTCGCCGGCCTCCCGCCCATGACGTTCGCGTTCCGGGCCTCGGACTGGATCCTCTTATCGCCGGAGCTCTTCCTCACCGCGGCCGGCCTTCTTCTGCTCGGCCTCGCCGCCGTTCTCGGCAAGGCGAAGGAGGAGTTCCTGGCGTTCCTCGCGACCCTGTCGGTCGCCATCACGGCGGCGCTCGTCACGTTCGTCGCGAGCCGGCCCGACCGGGCGACGCCGATCCTCGGCGGCGCGTTCGTCGTGGACAATTTCGCCCTGTTCTTCAAGGCGCTCGTGCTCCTGTCGCTGGGGCTGACCGTCCTCGCCTCGGTCCGGTTCGTGGGGGCGGCGCCGTACCCGGGAGGGGAGTACTACGCGCTCCTGATGTTCTCCGGCGTCGGCATGCTCTTCATGGCGTCGGGCAACAACCTGATCTCGATCTACGTCGCGCTCGAGCTGATGGCGCTCTCCTCGTACGTCCTGGCCGGGTACTTCAAGGCCGAGCCGAAGTCGACGGAGGCCGCCCTGAAGTACTTCATCCTCGGCGCGTTCTCGTCGGGCGTCCTGCTCTACGGGCTGTCGCTCGTGTACGGCGTCGGGGGCGTCATGGGTCTGCCGGAGCTCGCGAAGCTCCTCGCCTCGACGCCCCGGTCGAACCTGCTGATGCTCGGCATCCTCCTGATCCTCGCGGGGCTCCTCTTCAAGATCGCGGCCGTGCCCTTCCACGTCTGGACGCCCGACGTGTACGAGGGCTCGCCGACGCCCGTCACCGCGTTCTTCTCGGTCGGTCCCGAAGGTCGCGGCGTACGCGATCCTCGCGCGGATCTTCTACGTCGCTTTTTCGAAGTTCCACGCGGACTGGGGCTTCGTCGTGGCCCTCGTCTCGGCCGCGACGATGGTCCTCGGCAACGTTGCGGCGCTCCTCCAGACGAACGTCAAGCGCATGCTCGCGTACTCGTCGATCGCGAACGCGGGCTACGCGCTCCTCGGCGTCCTGGGCTTCCGCACGGAGTGGGGGCTGTGGGGCATCCTGATCTACCTCCTCGCCTACACCTTCATGAATTTCGGCGCCTTCACGCTGATCATCCTGCTCGAGAGCAAGGGCTATGCGGGCGAGTCGGTGTCGGACTTCAACGGCCTGGCGAAGCGCAGCATGCCGGCCGCCGTCGTGATGCTCCTCTTCCTGCTTTCGCTCGCGGGCATCCCGCCGACGGCGGGCTTCATCGGCAAGTACTACCTCTTCACCGCGGCGATGAAGGCGGGCTACGCCTGGCTCGCGATCCTCGCCGTCGTGATGTCGGCCGTCTCGCTCTTCTACTATTTCCGGATCGCGGCGGCGATGTTCTTCGCCGAGGGCTCGCCGGCGAAGCTGAAGAGCTCGTACGCGCTCTCGGCCGTGATCGCGGTCTGCGCCGCCGGGACCATCATCATCGGCGTCGCCCCCCAGCCCTTCCTCGAGGTGCTGAAGAGCTGCGTCCTTCGGTAACGCGCCGGAGGAGGGCCCGATAGACTGCGCCGCGTGGCGAAAGGCTCCGGCGGCTGGGCCCAGGCGGTGTACCTCGGCGTGATGTTCCCGGCCCTCGTCGTCGGGGGCTATCTCCTCGGGAAGGTCGTCGGCCGCTGGCTCGGGTGGGGGGAGACGGCCGCGTACGCGGGCGGAGCGCTCGGCGCCGTCGCCGCGTTCGTCGAGCTCTTCCGTTGGGCGGCCCGCAAGGACGTCGAGTGACCCCGGACGCGGCCGCCCTCCGCCGCATCCATCGCCGGGCAATCGTCTTCACAACTCTCTCAGCCGCCGCGACTTCGTTCTACGACTGGCGCGTGGCGCTCTCCTTGACAATCGCCGCCGCCGTGGTAGTTTTCAGCGTCCTGGTTCTCGAGAAACTGACAGAGCGTCTCGTTCCCCCGCAGGCAAAGTCCGGGTTCCGAAGGCTGGCTCCCTTCCTGCTGGTGACGGCCGCGAGTGTGCTGCTGCTCGGGGTTGCGGCCTTCCGCTGGAAGGACTTCAGCCTCCTCGGCGGCGCGATCGGGATCTCGGTGGCGGTCGCGGCGGTCGTCTCGGCGGGGTTCGTGCGGGAAGAGAGTCAAGGAGAGTAGCGCGGGCGATGGAGCACCACTCGATCTTCTACGGTCCGGTCAACCGGCTGCTCGTCGCGCTGCTCGGCGCGCCGCCGGTCGATAAGGTCTCGCCGGCCTGGCGGGTGTTCTTCTTTCCCGATCCGAAAGCCTGGATGCCCGACACCGCGATCATGGCGTTTCTCGTGACGCTCCTGTTCGCGATCTTCGTCCCGCTCGCCGCGCGCCGCTACGACCCGGCGAAGCCGGGGAGCCGTCCAGAACTTCCTCGAGATGACCGTCGACGGGATCCGCGGGCTCCTCGTGGACGTCATCGGCCACGGCGCCGAGAAGCGCTACCTCTCGATGGTGGGCGCGTTCGCCCTCTTCATCTTCCTCGGGAATCTGTTCGGCCTGATCTTCCCGCTCCAGCCGCCGACGGGCTCCCTGTCGACGACGGTCGCGCTCGCCGTGATCTCCTTCGTCTACTTCAACTGGCAGGGCATCAAGGAGCAGGGATTCTTCGGGTACCTGCGCCACTTCGCGGGGCCGTCACTCGTCTCGGGCAAGCCGAGCCTCCTCCTGCGCATCGCGATCTTCCCGGCGATCTTCCTCTTCGGCGCGCTCTTCTTCGTCATCGAGATGATCGGGAACTTCGCGCGCATCCTTTCGCTCTCGCTGCGTCTCTTCATGAACATCTCGGGCGAGCACACGGTGACGGGCTTCTTCGCGAGCCTCGTCCCGATCGTCATTCCCTGGCCCCTGATGATCCTCGGGTTGTTCACGGCGCTGCTCCAGTCGTTCATCTTCGTCACGCTGACGGCGGTCTACATCAATCTGTCCACGGCTCACGAAGAACACTGAAATCGTTCGAGGAGGAGAAGGAGAACTGCGGATGTTCAAGAAAGCATTGGTCATCGGGATCGTGGCGCTGGCCTGCCTGGCGCTTCCGGCGCTCGCTCAGGAGCCCACCACGACGGGGGCGGCGGCGAGCGGCGTTCGCTGGGGCGCGCTGTCGGCGGCGTTCCTGCTCGGCATCGCGGCCGCGGCCGGCGCCATGGCCCAGGGCCGGGCGACCTCGGCGGCGGCGGAGGCCATGTCGCGCAATCCGGGGGCGGCCGGACCGATCCGTCTCATGACGATCATCGGCCTCGCTCTCATCGAGTCGCTGGTCCTGTACGCGCTCTTGATCGCGGGCCAGGTCAGCAAGCTCTAGGCGTCTCCGGGGCCTCCGATCCGCCGGGTCGGAGGCCCTCGTTGTCCCCTGGCGGCGACAACCTGCCGCCCGCGGGAGAAACTTCCGGGCCTCCCGCAACGTATTTCCAATCGAAAGGGCCAGACGGACCGGAAACCTACTCCGTAGAAAAGACGGAGGTTAGCCCGGTCCGGCGGGGGGCGAAGGTCCCCTGCGCCGGCCGGGCAAGAATCTTGCGAAAAGACGAGGTTATGGACAAGGTTAGCGTGCAGAAACTCCCGGAGACCGCTCCCCAGCCGGTGTCGTCGTGGGACTTCAACTCCCAGGCGATGCCGTTCGTGGACTCGCTCTACAACACCGCCTACCGGATGACGCGGAGCGCCGAGGACGCGGAAGACCTCGTGCAGGAGACCTTCTTCAAGGCGTACAAGTATTACGACAAGTTCGAAGAAGGCACGAACCTGAAGGCGTGGCTCTTCAAGATCCTCAAGAACACGTTCATCAACAACTACCGCAAGAAGAAGCTCGAGCCCCGCAGCGTCGACTTCGCGGAGATCGAGGACTCGTTCGAGCGGATCGTGCGGCGCGACAGCACCGAGTCCGGCGGTGACCCGGAGACGGAGTTCTTCAACGGCGTCCTCGACGACGACGTGCGCAAGGCGCTCGAATCGCTCCCGTACGACTACCGCATGGTGGTCATCCTGGCGGACCTCGAGGATTTCTCCTACAAGGAGATCGCCGAGATCCTGGACTGCCCGGTCGGGACGGTCATGTCCCGGCTGTATCGAGGTCGGAAGCTCCTCGAGAAGGCCCTCCTGAAGTACGCCCGCAAGCACGGGTACATCCGGGGAGGGGAGCCGACCAAGATGCGCACCCGCCCCCGGACCCAGACGGCTTAGACCGGACCTCGGGACAGGCGGCCTCCCGCGAGGGACGGAATAAGGGGGGTCCCCCCCCTCGTTTCCCCCCTCGGTCCGATGAATTGCGCCCGAGCCCGCTTCCTGATCTACGCCTCGCCCGACTGGGTGGCGTCCGGGTGGGACAAGGCGGCGCTCGACCGGCACCTCGCGTTCTGCGGTCCCTGCGCCTCCCGCGCGCGGTCGGCGCGCGCCTTATCGAGGCTGCTGCGGAGCCGAATGCATTACGACCGGGCTCCCGCCCGGCTGCTCGACAGGCTCTCCCAGGGCCTCTACGAGCCGCGCCTGAGGCCTCGCTACGCTCCCATCGGCATCGCCGCCTCCATCCTCCTCATGATCCTCCCGCTCGTCGCCGACCAGGCCGTGCCCCGCGGCGCCGTCATGACGATGGGCGCTCCGGTGGCCGCCGTCGCGGGTGGACGCGCGTTCATTCCCGTCTCTCGCAAGATGACCGGCACCTTCGTGTGCCTCCAGTGTGAGGGAAGTCACGACGCGGCGAGTTGTCCGGCGAACGATCCGGTCGTGCACGAGCTCGGCTTCTGCGCGGACAACGGCGAGACGTTCCGGGTCATGACGACCGACTCCGCCTTCGCGAACGCCTCCGTCGGCCAGGCGGTCACGGTCGAGGGCGTGGAGTTTCCGGAGAGCGGGTTCCTGCGCACGTCGCGGGTCGGGTACTAGGGAGCTCGGAGTCTCGGATTCTGAGCGGTCGCTGCGCGACCGACCGACGAGAGAGGGGAAGTCGCAACCGCGCCCTCTCCCATCAAACTAGCCTCCATCTTCTCCCTGTCATCCCGAGCGCAGCGAGGGATCCCTTTCGTCGGCGTCCGGCGACTCGTCCCGTACAATCCCTCGCGTGACTCCCGTCTTCGAGGCCTCCGCGCCGGCGCGGATCGATCTGGCCGGCGGCACGCTCGACCTGTGGCCTCTCCACGCGCTCCATCCCGGGTCGGTCACCGTCAACCTGGCGATCGACCTGCGGGCGACGTGCCGCGTCCGGCGGCGGGACGGAGGCTTTCGCGTCTCCGTGCCGGAGCTCGGGTTCGAGAAGACCGCCGCGACGCCCGACGATCTGCTCGCCGATCCGCGCGGCGCCATCGCGGGGGCGCTGCTCGAGGCGCTGGAAGTCCGTGAGCCGCGCGACGTCGAGCTCTCGACCCAGGTTCCCTACAGCTCGGGCCTGGGCGGGTCCTCCGCGCTCACCGTGGCGATCGCGGCCGCCCTGTCGGCGAGCGCCGGCCGCGAGTTCGACGGAGCCGGCCGCGTCGAGTTCGTTCGGGACGTCGAGACGCGCGTGCTCGGAAAACCCGCCGGCGTGCAGGACTACTACCCGCCGCTCTCGGGAGGCCTTCACGTCCTCCGATTCCTGCCGGGCCGGACGGAGGTGTCGCGGCGGGACGTCGATCCGTCCGGCTGGCTGCGCCACCTGACGCTCTACGACTCCGGCGCGGCGCACTCCTCGGGGATGAACAACTGGGAGGTCTTCCGCGCCCGCATGGAGGGCGACCGCGGCGTGGCGGCGCGCTTGGAGGACGTCGCGGCGGCCGCTCGGGAGATGGCGGACGCGGCCGAGGCCTCGGACTTTCCGGCGATGGGACGGGCGCTCTCCCGCGAATGGCAGGCGCGCCGTCGCCTCGCGCCGGTCGTCTCGTCCCCGGGGGTCGAGGCGGCGATCGCAGCGGCCGTCGCGGCCGGCGCCTGGGGCGGCAAGGCCTGCGGCGCGGGCGGGGGAGGCTGCGTCGCGTTCCTCGCCCCTCCCGAGAGGACGCCCGCGGTCCGCGAGGCCCTCGGCCGGCTCGACGGGGGCCGGGTGCTCCTCGTGGCCGTCGAGAATCGCGGCCTGTCGGTCAGCGCCTGACGGCTTTTACGCGGCGGGCGTTTCTTATCGGGGCGTTCTCTCGCCGCGCTATCGCCGCGGGTCGCGCATCCACGCGACGCAGCGCGCGAGCTCGTCGCGCATCGCCTCCGGGGACGCCGCGTGGTGCCCGCCTCCGTGGCCCGGCAGCACCCACTCGAAGGAGTAGTCGAGGAGGCGCTCCATCGAGCGGATCTGCTCGGTCCACGAGTACCAGCACGCATCGCGAAACGCGACGAGCCGCCCGCGGCGGCGCGACCAGGCGAGGTGGTCGCCCGTGAAGAGATAACGCTCGCGATAGAGCAGCACGGCGTGGCCGCGCGTGTGACCCGGCGTCGGAATCGCGAGGAGGTCCGGGGCGAGCCGCTCGGGCTCTTCTCCGGTCCAGAGCCGCTCGACGCCGCGCGTGGCCGCCGTGGCGTCGTCCGCGTGCAGCACGCGGCGGCAGCCGAACCGTTTCCGGAAGACCTCGTGGTCCGCGACGTCGTCGCGATGGGTCAGGAACATCGTCGCGACGCCGCCGCGGCGCTCGAGCTCGTTGACGAGCGGGCCGGCGCCGCGCGGCGAGTCGACGAGCACGTTCCCCTCGGGCCGCTCGATGAAGTAGCTCCATGCTCCGAACGAGCTCTCGGCGGTGAAGCCGCAGAACGAGACGTTCTCGTCGACGCGCTCCGGAAACGCGGCGGCCGCCTCGGCGGCGTTCGTCCGCACGGCCGTGCCGATCGAGGCCGTCGGGCACGCCACCAGCGCCATGAGCGCGCGGCGGCGCTCGGCGTCGTCTTCGGGCTGGTGCGCCACGTACGAGTGGCCGTCGCCCTCCTCGAACGTCGCGGGCGCGATCCGCCGGCAGGCATCGCAGTCGATGCAGGTCCGGTCGACGTAGAAATCGCCCGGCGCGTTGTCCGGCAGCCGGGCGGCGAAAGAGGCCATGGTTTCTCCGCGGGTCAGATGCGGTCGAGCTCCTCGACCGTGCGCTCGTTTCTCACGTCGCCGGTGTTCAGCGTCGATCGGGGCTCCATGAGGACGACCCAGCACTCCTCGTCGGCCACGGGCCGGTGCTCGGTCCCCCTCGGGACGATGAACAGCTCGCCCTCCGAGAGCTCGACGTCGCCGGTGCGCAGGCCCATCCGCATCCGGCCGCGCACGACGAGGAAGAGCTCGTCCTCGTGCTCGTGGCTGTGCCAGACGAAGTCGCCCCGGAACTTGACGACCTTGATCTGGTGGTCGTTGACGTCGCCGACGATCTTCGGCTTCCAGTGGTCGGTGAAGAGCGAGAACTTCTGGAGGAGGTTGACTTTGTTCATCGGGATGGCCTCGTCATGATCTTGTCGTCGCGAGCGCAGCGGTGGCGCCTGTCATCCTGAGCGAAGCGAAGGATTCCTTTGAAGTCCTTGCGGTGGCTTTAAAGGGATCCCTCGGGCCTGCGGGCCCTCGGGATGACTCGCGCGCGTACGGCGCGCGAGTCACATCCTCCCCGGCTCCGGGATTCCCAGCAGCTCCAGCAGCCGCGACATCTCCATGCGAAAAATACGCGCGACCGCCAGGCGGCGGTTCCGCACCGCGGCATCGGGCTCCTGGAGGATCGGCTGCCGGTGGTAGAAGTGGTTGAACGCCTGGGCGAGGCCGAAGGCGTGCCGGGCGAGCGCGGCGAGCTCCAGCGTCTCGACGGCCCGTTCGGCGACGTCCGGCGTCGAGGCGGCCTCGAGCGCGATGCCCCAGAGGTCGTCGTCCCAGCCCTCGTCCGGCAGGCCGCCGGGCTCGACGGCACCGGGCAGGCCCTTCTCCTCGAGCTTGCGGAAGATGTTGTCGGTCCGGACGAGCGAGTACTGGAGATAGGGACCGGTGTCGCCCTCGAAGTTCAGCGCCTCGTCGAAGTCGAAGGCGATGACCTTGGTCCGGCCGACCTTCAGGAGGAAATAGCGGAGGGCCCCGATCGCGATCGCCCGGGCGTCGCGCTCGGCCGCCGCCACGCCCTCTCCGTCTTCGGCGGTCCGCCGCGAGGCGATCTCCGCGCGCGAGCGCTCGAGCAGGAGCTCGACGAGGTCGTCCGCCTTCACGCCGAGACCCTTCCGGCCCGACATCTCGACGAACGGCTTCTTCTCGTCCTCGGCAGAGAGGCGATACTCCTCGCCGAAGCGCTCGGCGAGCTCGCGCGCGGCCTTCGCCGAGAGGCCCACGATCTCGTAGGAGAAGTGCGTCGAGCGCTCCGCCTCCCGCGTAAATCCGAGGGCGCGCAGGCCCTCGCGCACGACCTTCTGCGGATAGGACTGGCGGACGTCGATGACGTTGAAGACGCGGTCGCCGCGACCGAACGCGGGCGCATCGGAGGCGGCCCCCGAGTGCGCGGTCCGCCACACCGGATGGTCGCGCACCTCGCGCGGAATTTCCGCGGCCTCGACCGAGCCCGAGTCCCATGCCGGCCGGAACCGTTCGTAGTCGAAGTCCGCGTCGAGCAGGCCGAACTTCCAGAGCTGGTACGCGATGTCCTTGCCGGTGTACGTGACGGTGCCGGTCGACCGCACGAGGATCTTGTCGGGCTCCTCCATGCCGGCGAACTCCTCGGACTCCGAGAGCCGCAGCACCCAGCAGCCGGCGTGCTTGCCCTCGGTCTCGAGGTGGATCGCGCCCTTCTCCTTCAGCATCGCGAACGCCCGCGACCAGAAGTGCTTGTGGAGGATGTCGCTCTCGCGCGGGAGGACGTCGTACGGGATGCCGAGCCGGCCCATCGTGGCGAGGTGAGCCGACACGATCGCGTCGACGACGAGCGCCGCGATGCGCGCGATCTCGTTGCCCCCGGCCTCGATCGCGTGGAGGACCTCGTCGCGCCAGGCCTTGGTCTCGGGGCGCGCGACGTACGTCCGTCCGACCTCCGCGTACAGGTCCCAGCAGAGATAGGCGAACCCTTTCGCATACACCGGCCCGCCGGGGAGCCGGCGCTCGCGGACGACCTCCGCCGCGGCCGCGACGGTGTTCACGCCCTGGAGGTGGACGAGCCCGGCGACGACGTCGGCCACCTGGACGCCCGTGTCGTCGAGATAGTTCTGGACCTCGACCGGATACCCGAGCCGGCGCAGCGCGCGGACGAGCACGTCGCCGAGGACCGCGTTGCGCAGGTGCCCGATGTGCGCGGCCTTGTTCGGATTGATGTTCGTATGCTCGACGATGACCTTCCCGGATCGCGCGGCCGCGGGGGCCGGGATCCTCGAGGAGCGCCCGGATCACCGGTCCCCGCTCGAGGAAGAAGTTGAGATAGCCGGCGCCCTCGACGCGGGCCTGCCGGACCCCCTCGGGGAGGCGCAGCGCCGGGGCGAGCTCGGTCGCGATCGCCCGCGGCGCCTTCTTCAGGCTCTTCGCGAGATCGAATGCGATCGGGCACGCGAAGTCGCCGAGGGCGAGGCGGGGAGGCCGCTCGAGCACCACGCGCTCGACGTCGGCGTCGAATCGCTCCTTCGCCGCGGCGCGCACGGCGTCCGCGATGGCCTCGCGAATCCGGGGGAGCATGGCCGCGGAGTATACGGGAGCGATGCGGGATGCCCGCGGCGGAGATGCCGGCTCCGCATCTCGCGTCCGCATCGCGCCGCCACTGGGTCTAAAATGCTTCGGTGAGCTCTTCGGTCGTCCGCTCCGTCGCGGTGGGTGCCTCGGCGGCCGACGCCTTCGACGCCTTTACCCGGGTCTCCGACCTCCTGTCGTGGCTCTGCGAGGGCGCGCTCGTCGGCCTCCGTCCCGGCGGCAACTGGGCCGTCGGCTTCACGAACCAGCGCGGCATGACCGAGGCGACCGTCCTCGGCAAGATCGCCGACTTCGAGCGCGGACGCCGCCTCGTCGTCGACGAGATCTCGTACGAGCCGCGCGAGGGCGAGACGCTCTCCGGCATCCGCCTCGAGCTGACGTTCTCCGAGGACGGAGAGGGGGGCTGCGTCGTGACGGTCGCGCAGGAGGTCCCGGACGCCGGACCGGCCTACGCGCGCTACACCGACGAGGCGGGAATCGGGTGGGAGGCGAGCCTGGCGGATCTGAAGCGCTACCTCGAGGGACCGCGGGAGCGGCGCATCCTCATCGAGGCCGGGCTGCTGGAGAACTGACGTGGATCTCGAGCGGCTGACCGCGGCGGATGTCTGCCCGATCTGCGGCGGCATGGGGTGGGTCCTCGACTCGTCCGACGGCCGCAAGCTGGCCCATCCGTGTGTCTGTCGCGCCTCCGAGGCGGCACGGGCCCGGCTCTCCGCCGCGGGGATCCCGGAGCGGTACCGCGACTGCACGCTCGACAACTTCTCCGACAACAACGCGAGCCTGACGCGCGCGAAGATGCTCGCGCGCGAGTTCGTCGACGCGTATCCGGCCGTGGACGCCGGCCTGCTCCTCGTCGGGCCGTCGGGCCGCGGCAAGACGCACGTCGCGTGCGCCATCCTGTCGGAGCTCGTGACCACGAAGGGGTCGAGCGGCCTCTACGTGGACTTCTCCGACCTGCTCATGAAGATCACGACGTCCTTCCGCCCGGACGCGGACTTCTCCAAGGAGTCGGTGCTCACTCCCTACGCCGAGGCCGAGCTGCTCGTCGTGGACGAGCTCGGAGCGGCGAAGCCCCACCCCTGGGTGCTCGACGTGCTCTACAGCCTGCTGAACACGCGCTACAACCGCAAGCGCGTCACGATCGCGACGTCGAACTTCGAGGACGAGCTCGCCCCCGGCTCCGGGGAGCGCGAGAAGCTCGAGGACCGGATCGGCTATCGGCTCCGGAGCCGCCTCTTCGAGATGTGTCTCCTCGTGTCGCTGCGAGGCGGCGACTTCCGGAAGGACGTGCTCGGCACGAAGATCCGGTCCCGGTTTTGAGCGCCGGCCGGCTTCGCGCGGCGGCGTGCCTGACGCTCGCCGCCGCGGTCCTCGCCGCGGCATGCGCCACTCCCCAGCCGAAGCCCGCGGCTCCGCCCCCGAGCCCCGAGGCGCCCCCGCCGATTCCCCCGGTGACCGTGGCGCCGCCCGCGCCCTCCGCGCCCTCGGGCGTCCTCTATCGCGTCGGATTGAAGAGCGACTCTCACGGAGTTCACCTACGGCCCGGCGGGGACCGTCTGGGTGATCGCGTCCGGCGGCCGCGCCGAGCTCGTGCAGGCGCCGATCGTCCTGCGTCCGAGCGGCGAGACGGCCGCCGCGCCCGCCACGCTCCAGGTGCAGGCGGGCGCGTTCTCGCAGGAGGAGCCGGCGCGGCGGCTCGCGGACCGCCTCGCGTCCACGTACGCGGCGACGGCGACCGTGGCGTTCTCGGCCGACCGCGGCGTGTACCGCGTTCTCCTCGGACCCTTTCCCACCCGTCCCGACGCGGACGCGTTCGTCGCCCGCCTGAAGAGCGGCGGCCAGGACGGATTCGTCGTCCCCGGCGGGCCGCCGCCCGCGCCCGCCGCCGGCCCGCCGCGGATCGCGATCGCGAGCGCCTCGGGCGCGCCGCTCGAGCTGCCCGCGCCCGTCGACGTCTTCCCGCCCGCCCCGGACGCGCGGATCGCCGTCGACGGGGTGGCCTACCGCGGGAGCCTTCGCGTCCTCGTCAATCCGCGCGGTCTCCTCAACGTGGTCAACCGCGTCGATCTCGAGGAGTATCTCTACGGCGTCGTCCCCGCCGAGATGGGCCCGAAGCGTTTCGACGCGATCGAGGCGCTCAAGGCGCAGGCGGTCGCCGCGCGGACGTACGCGATGGCGCACCGCGGCCAGTTCGACGCCGAGGGCTACGACCTGTGTCCCGGCCCCAAGTGCCAGGCCTACGGCGGCGCCGCGGCCGAGGATCCGCTCTCGACCGCCGCGGTCGACGGAACGCGGGGACTCGTGCTCGCGTGGCAGGGGCAGTTCGCCGATGCCCTGTTCGTCTCGACTTGCGGCGGCGTGACCGAGAACGTCGAGAACGTGTTCTCCGGCGGGCCCGTTCCGTACCTGGTGTCCGTGCCGTGCGGCGAGCTGCCGACGGAGGAAGTCGCGGGAGCCGCCGTGCCGCGCGAGGGCGCGGAGCCGCGGTCCGCGCTCGCGTGGAGGGGCTACGCGCTGCGCCGCTCGCTCCCGAAGAAGACCGCCGCGCCCCGCAGCGCGAGCCTCCAGGCCGCGCAGCGCCTCGCGGGCGTGGCGGTCCGGGGCGCTCCGCCGGCGAAGCTGACGCCCGCGGCGGTCTACCCGTCGCTCGTCGAGGACTTCGCGCCTCTCCGAGGCGCGGATGCTGCACCTGACGCCGCCGGACGAGCGCTACTACGCCGAGCGTCCGTCGGCCGTGCGCGGCCTGAGCGATCCGGCGCGGGCCGCCTACGAGTTCCTGGTGCGCTTCCGCTTCGCCGGCGACCTGCTACCCCCGTCGGACCGGGACCTGACGGAGGAAGAGTACGGCGGGCTTCTCCTGTCGGTCGCGATGCGTCTGCTCGGCGTGACCGAAGGCTCGGGCAAGTTCGTCTCGCGGGAGGGCTCGAACCTCTGGGTGAAGGCCGCCGACGGCCGCCAGGGCCTGCCCGTCGATCCCGACGTGCCGCTCGCGCGGCGGATCGGGTCGGTCTACTGGCCCGCGGGCGCGGTGACGCTGCGCCCGGGGGACCGGCTGCGCTGGCTGCGCTCCGGTCCGCGCGTGCTCGCGCTGTGGGTGGACATGGAGGCCGACGGTCCCGACGCGGAGCGCGACTCCGCCTGGACCGAGTGGGTGCGCCGGGTTCCCGCGCGGGAGCTCGCGCGCCGGATGGCGGGACGGGTTGCGGGGACGGAAGTCCGCGAGGTGACCGTGACGCGACGGGCCCCGTCCGGCCGCGCGATCGAGATGCGGGTGCGGACCGATCAGGCCGAGGCGGTCTTCAAACGCTTCGAGCTGCGGCAGGCCGTCGAGATGCCGGAGATGCTCTTCACCGTCTCGAAGGTCGAGGGAGCGGACGGGCAGGCCGAGTTCGTGTTCCTCGGCCGCGGCTGGGGGCACGGCGTCGGAATGTGCCAGAACGGCGCCTTCGGCATGGCGCTCGCGGGCGAGACCTACGACCGGATCCTGCGGCACTACTACGCCGGCATCGACATCGTGCAGGCCGCGGGGGTGGCCGCGCCGGCGAAGCCGTCCGAGCGCTGAGGCGAAACTCGAGGCCGCCCGCGAGGCCGGCGGGGACGATAGAATTCCGCGTATGAGCACCGCCGTTTCGGCCGAGCGCCGCGCGATCATCCAGACGGTCCGTGAGTTCTGCCAGGCGGAGATCCGCCCGAACGTCATGCGCTGGGACGAGGCGCAGGAGTTCCCGCGCGAGGTCTTCCGGAAGCTCGGCGAGCTCGGCTTCCTCGGCGTCCTGTTCGCCGAGGAGTACGGCGGCGCGGCGCTCTCCTACATGGACTACCAGGCGATCATCGAGGAGATCGCCGCCGCCGACCCCTCGGTCGCCCTCTCGGTCGCGGCGCACAACAGCCTGGGCTCGAATCACGTCTACCAGTTCGGCACCGACGCGCAGAAGAGGAAGTACATGCCGCGCCTGACCTCGGGCGAGTGGCTCGCGGCGTGGGGGCTGACCGAAGCGGAGGCCGGCTCCGATTCGAGCGGCACGAAGACGACCGCCGTCCGCGACGGGGATTCCTGGGTCCTGAACGGCTCGAAGAACTTCATCACGAACGCGTCGGTCGGCAGCCTCGCCGTGCTGATGGCCGTCACCGACCGGGCGAAGGGGAACAAGGGAATCTCCGCGTTCATCGTCGAGCTCGACAACCCCGGCATCCGCGTCGGCAAGAAGGAGAACAAGCTCGGCATGCGGGCGTCGGACACGTGCACGCTCGTCATGGAGGACTGCCGCGTCCCGTCCGGCAACCTGCTCGGCACGCCCGGCTCCGGGTGGGTCGACTCGATGAAGGTGCTCGACGGCGGACGGATCTCGATCGCGGCGCTGTCGGTCGGCCTCGCGCGCGGGGCCTTCGACGCCGCCCTCGCGTACTCGCGGGAGCGCCGCCAGTTCGGCAAGCCGATCTGCGAGTTCGAGGCGATCCAGTTCTACATCGCGGAGATGGCGACCGACATCGACGCGGCCCGCGTCCTGACCGAGCGGGCCGCCGCGGCAAAGGACGCGGGGGAGTCCGTCACGCGCCTCTCCGCGCAGGCGAAGCTCTTCGCGTCCGAGGCGGCCGTGCGGGTGACGGAGCGGGCGATCCAGATCTACGGCGGCTACGGCTTCACCAAGGACTTTCCGGTGGAGAAGTACTACCGGGACGTCCGGCTGTGCACGGTCGGCGAGGGGACGAGCGAGATCCAGAAGCTCGTCATCGCCCGGCAGCTGCTCGGCAAGGCATGAGCGCCGCGGGCTCCGGCCCGGAGGAGCTCGCGCGCGGCGTCCTCGAGGGAGGCGCCCGCGCCATCGGCCGCGCGATCTCGGAGGTGGAGCGGGACTCCGCGACCGTTCCCGCGATCCTCCGCCGGGTCTTTCCCCGCACGGGACGGGCGCGGATCATCGGCATCACCGGTCCGCCGGGCGCCGGCAAGTCGACGCTCGTGCAGCGTCTCGCGCAGGCCTACCGCAGGACCGGACGGCGCGTCGGCATCGTCGCCGTCGATCCCTCGTCGCCGTTCACCGGCGGGGCGATCCTCGGCGATCGGATCCGGATGGCCGAGATCTACACCGATCCGGGCGTCTTCATCCGCTCGATGGCCACGCGGGGGGCGCTCGGCGGGCTCGCCCGCGCGACGAGCGACGCGGTCGACGTGCTCGACGCCGCCGGTTACGATCCCGTCCTCATCGAGACGGTCGGCGTCGGCCAGGACGAGGTCGACATCGTGCGCGCCGCCGACACGATCGCCGTCGTGCTCGTGCCCGGGCAGGGCGACGACATCCAGGCGATCAAGGCCGGCATCCTCGAGATCGCCGACGTCTTCGTCGTCAACAAGGCCGAGCGGGAGGGCGCCGACCGGGTCGTCGCGGAGCTCTCGATGATGCTCGATTTCGCGGGCCATCCGGACTGGCGGCCGCCGATCGTGAAGACCTCGGCGCCGTCCGGCGCGGGGGTGGCCGAGGCCGTGGCGGCGCTCGAGGCGCATGGCGCGCACCTGGCGGAGTCCGGGGAGGACCGAAAGCGACGTTCGATGCGCGCGCGCACGCGGCTGCTCGCGCTGCTCGAGGCGCGGTTCCGCCGGGCCGTCGAGGCGCGCGCCCCCGAGACGGACGGGCTCGAGCAGGCCGTGGCCGCCGTGGCCGAGCGCCGCGAGGACCCCTATTCGGCGGCGGCCCGGCTGTTCGAGGGACTCGTGCCGGCGCCGCGCGAAGCCGCCGCGCGGAGAATCGGATGAGCGTGCTGCGGATCGACCACCTCGGCGTCGCGGTCGCGTCGATCGACGAGGCGCTTCCCGTCTATCGCGCGCTGGGTCTCGAGGTCGCGCACCGCGAGGAGGTGCCGACGCAGAAGGTGCGGACGGCGTTCCTCCCGGCCGGGGACAGCCGCATCGAGCTCCTCGAGCCGACCGCCCCGGACTCGCCGATCGCGCGGTTTCTCGAGAAGCGGGGCGGCGGGATCCACCACGTGTGCTTCGCCGTCGACGACATCGAGGCCGCGCTCGCGACGCTCGCCGGACGGGGGTTCCGCCTCATCCATCGCGAGCCGGTCCCCGGGGCGGACGGCCGGCGGGTCGCGTTCCTCCATCCGGAGTCCGGCCACGGCGTGCTCATCGAGCTCTCGGAGGAGACGGCATGAAGATCGGGGACTTCGTGCTCGTTCACCTCGTCAACCCCAAGGAGAAGTTCTGGGGCATCCTGAAGGACCGCGACGCGTCCGGGGTGACTGTCCGCGGCCTCTCGCTCGAGGGCTTCGAGGTATGGCTCCACGAGATCGCGCGGCGGGAGACGGTGACCGTGCTGCCCTCGACGGTGTTCTTCCCCCTGCACCGGGTCGAGCGGATCTTCAGGGACGAGACGGCGGGCGACTTCGTCTCGTTCGCGGATCGGTTCAAGCGGACCGTCGGCGAGGATGCGCGCTACTACCTCACGCCGATGCCCGAGGGGCTGGAGAGCTACGCCCGGACGCCCAGTCGGGCCTCCGCGAGCGCCGGTCATCCCGAGCGCCAGCGAGGGATCCCGAAATTGACGAGCAGACTCCGACCGAGCTCGGGTTCCCTCTCCCAGCTCCATCGGGATGACGATCAAGCGCGGAACGCTAGGCCCTGAGGTGGTCCGCCTGCCAGTCGCGGATCCGCGCTTGATCTCCTTCGGTCGCGTCGTCCTCTTCTCGAGGACCTCCCGGATCAGGCGCGGGAGCTCCGCGTCGCGCGCGAATCGCAGCGCGACGAGCTGGTCGCGCGGTCAGCTCCGGGATCCGGGGCTTCAGCTCCGTGGACAGAATCCGCTCGAGCCGAAGTCGCATCTCCAGCCGGATGACGCGGTCCTGCACGGTCAGCGGGAACACCCGCATGAAGAGGAACATCTGCAGGAACGCGAACCCCATCAGCGCGGACGAGCAGGGTCGGCCAGGAGAACGCCGACGATCGCCCGATACACGCACCAGACGAAATTCACGAGAAGGATGGCGGACAAGAGAAAGTGAAACGGCGGAACGAATCGGGCGTGGTTCGCGTAGGACTGGCGAGCGGGCACGGCCATGAAGGCGTCTCCTCTCGTGGGCGGGGAATTCCCGCAGTCGAAGCTCCGAAAACGGCGCGTCTTCTAGAGCGCGACGTTCTTGACGAAGAAATCGGCGGCCGAGATCTGGCCGTTGACGAGCTGCCGGGCCTGCTCCGGTGACATTTCGAAGGTCCCCGCCGGTTCGCCGGAAGAGCTCGTCAGGATGATGTGGATCGTGACCGAGAGCCCCCGCGTCTGCGGGTCCGACAAGGCGCGCGCCGCCGCGTTCAGGGCATTGAAGACCCCTTCCTCCGTGTTCGTCGTGACGAGGAGACCCGTCTTGCCGCGGAAGTTCGTCAGCTTGTACTGCGAGATCCCGGCGCCCTCGAAGACCTTCGCGAACGCGGACTGAAGGTTCGGATCCACGTCCTGGAACGACGGGCCCGAGCCGCCCGCGGCCTTGTCGGCCTGGGACGGAGGCAGCGCCATGCGGGGCTGCTTGTGCTTCAGGTAGTCCTGAATGCGCGCCGGCTGCGGGAGGTCCGCCACGGGCGTCGGCTTGTGGCTGTCCGGCGTGTCGATCGCGACGACGTTGCCGAAGTTCTCCTTGTTGTACTGCTCCGACCCCTGGACGTCGATGAGGTCGAACTTCAGCTGCGTGACGGTCCCGTTCTCGAGGGTGACGATGGCCTTGTCGCCCTTCACCGTGTACTTCGTCTTGGCGAAGATGAGCGAGCCGTCCTTCAGCTTGATCACGTACCCGAAGGCGGGCGCCGCCGCGAGGAGCAGGGCGAGCAGAGCCGAAGACAGGGTCTTATTCACGGCCGTGACGCCTCCTTGAGAACACCGAAACCGGCGGTTTGATAGGGTTCTCTGCGCCCAAGATGATAGCACCCGCATGCTGATCGTGATGGAGGCGGGCGCCTCCGCCGAGGACATCGAGCGCGTCGTTGGAACCGTCCAGGCGCTCGGGCTGCAGGCCCATCCCATCCCGGGGGCCCAGCGGACGGCGATCGGCATCACCGGCAACAAGGGCGCGGTCGACCGCGCGGCCTTCGAGAATCTGCCGGGCGTCACCGAGGTCATCCCGGTCTCGGCGCCGTACAAGCTGGTCTCGCGGGAGGCCAAGCGCGAGAACACGGTCGTGTCGATCGGCGGGGTGCCGGTCGGCGGAGAACGCCTCGCCCTCGTCGCGGGACCCTGCGCGGTCGAGTCGGAACGCCAGGCGATCGAGATCGGCCGCCTGGTGCGCGACGCGGGCGCCACCCTCTATCGCGGCGGCGCCTACAAGCCGCGCACGTCGCCGTACTCGTTCCAGGGCCTCGGGGTCGAGGGCCTGAGGATCCTCGCGCGCGTGCGCGCCGAGACGGGCCTGCCGATCATCACGGAGGTCCTGGACACGGAGACGGTGGAAATCGTCGCCGAGCACGCGGACTGCCTCCAGGTCGGGGCGCGCAACATGCAGAACTTCTCGCTCCTGAAGCGGCTCGGCCGGATCCGCAAGCCGGTGCTGCTCAAGCGCGGCATGGCGGCGACGATCGAGGAGCTGCTCCTCTCGGCCGAGTACCTCCTCGCCGAGGGGAACTACGAGGTCGTCCTCTGCGAGCGCGGCGTGCGGACGTTCGCGGACCACACGCGCAACACGCTCGACCTCTCGGCCGTGCCTTACGTCCAGCGGATCTCGCACCTGCCGATCCTCGTCGACCCGTCGCACGGCACCGGCAAGCGCACGAAGGTGCTGCCGCTGTCGCGCGCCGCCGTGGCCGTCGGCGCGGACGGCCTGCTCGTCGAGGTCCACAACGAGCCGGAGCACGCGCTGTCGGACGGTCCTCAGGCGATCCTTCCGGAGATGTTCGTCGAGCTCGTCGCCGAGATGCGGCGCCTCGCGCCGGTGGTCGGGCGCACGGTGTGAAGGCGCTCCTCGTCCTCGAGGACGGCGCGGCATACCGCGCCGAGGCGATCGGCCGCCCGGGCACCTCCTTCGGCGAGATCGTCTTCAACACGGCGATGAGCGGGTACCAGGAGGTGCTGACCGACCCTTCCTACGCGGGTCAGATCGTCGTCATGACGGCGGCGCACGTGGGCAACTACGGCGTGTGCGCCGAGGAGGCCGAGTCGGCGAAGGTGCACGTGGCCGGCTTCGTCGCCCGCGACTTCCCCACGCTGTGGAGCGGCTCCGGCGGCGAACGCAGCCTCGCGGAGTATCTCGAGGAGAACGGGGTCCTCGGCCTTCACGGCCTCGACACGCGCTCGCTCGTGCGTCACATCCGGAGCCTCGGCGCGATGCGCGCGGGGGTCTCGACCGAGATCGACGATCCGGAGGAGCTTCGCCGCCGCGTGCTCGAATCCCCGCCCATGGTGGGCAGCGATCTCGCCCTGACGGTCTCGCCCTCCGCCCGGCGCCTCGCCCCCGGCGGCAAGGGACGCCGGAAGTTCCGCGTCGCCGCCGTCGACTACGGCATGAAGCGCAACATCGTGCGCCTCCTCCAGGCGGGTTCGTGCCGTGTCGAGATCTTCCCGGCGACCGCGAGCGACGAAGAGATCCTCGAGAGCCGGCCCGACGGCATCTTTCTCTCGAACGGACCCGGCGACCCGGCGGCGCTGCCGGGACCCATCCGCACCATCGAGCGTCTCTGCGCGACCGGCAAGCCCATCTTCGGCATCTGCCTCGGCCACCAGCTCCTCGGCCTGGCGCTCGGCGCGAAGACGTTCAAGCTGAAGTTCGGGCATCGCGGCGCCAACCACCCGGTCCAGGACCTGCAGAGCGGCCACGTCGCGATCACGTCGCAGAATCACGGCTTCGCGGTGGACGCGGACGCGCTGCCCGCCGAGGTCGAGGCGACGCACCGGAATCTCAACGACGGGACGCTCGAGGGATTCCGGCACCGCACCCTTCCGATCGTCGCGGCGCAGTTCCATCCCGAGGCGGCCCCGGGTCCCCACGACGCCAACGTGCTCTTCCACGGCTTCCTCGAGGCGATGGGGCGCGCCCGCGCGTGACGGGGCTCGCGCTCGACGTCGCGATCCGCTATCTGAAGTCCCGGCCCTCGCGCCTGATCTCCTCCGTCTCGCTCCTGTCGATCGCCGGGATCGGCCTCGGCGTCGCCGCACTGGTCGTGGCGATGGGGCTCCTCTCCGGCTACCGCAACGAGATCCGCGAGAAGCTGATCGGGGCCAACGCGGAAGTCGTCCTCTTCCCGATGACCTCGGGCGGGGACTCCGACCCCGCCGCCGTCGCGGCGCGTTTGAAGAAGGTGCCCCGCGTGCGCGCCGTCGCCCCGGTGATCTACCAGACCGGGGTCGCGGCCTCCGCGGCGACGCCCGACGGCGTGGACGCGGTGCTGAAGGGCATCGACCCCGACGCGGAGCGCGGCGTCTCGGAGCTCGACGCCTACCTCCCCGACGCGCGCGCCGCGCTGACGCGCTCTTCCGGGGACCGTCCGGCCTCGGTCGCCATCGGATACGAGCTCGCGCGGCTCCTCGATGTGCGTATCGGAGATCTCATCGCGCTGTCGGTCGCGGACTCGGCCGGCGGTCGCTTCGCGCCCCGCACGGAGCGCTTCACGGTGTCGCGGATCTTCCGGACGAACTTCTCGGAGTACGACACGGAGTGGGTCTTCATGGACCGCGAGGAGCTGCGGCGGCTGTCCCGGATGCCGGGAGAGGCGAACGTCATCGAGATCCGCCTGAACTCGACGCGCGACACCGAGACGGCGGCCGCGGCGATCGCCGCCGCCGCCGGGAACGCCTACTCGGTCTCGGACTGGCGATCGATGAACGGCGGCCTCTTCTCGGCGCTGGCGCTCCAGCAGACGATCCTCTTTCTCGTGATCGGCCTCATCGTCGCGGTTTCCACGTTCAACATCGTCGCGACGCTCGTCATGACGGTCCAGGAGAAGAAGCGCGACATCGGGGTCCTCGCGGCGCTCGGCGCCGAGCCGGGCTTCTTCCGGCAGGTCTTCGTCGCGCTCGGCGCGCTGCTCGGCGGGGCGGGCGTTCTCGCCGGCGTCGCCTTCGGGGTGCTGGTCTGCTGGACGATGACGCGCTTCCGGCTCCTCTCGTTCCCGCCGGGGGTCGCGGAGATCTACTTCGTCTCGTACATTCCGTTTCTCGTGCGCGCGCGAGACCTCGCGCTGATCGTCGGCTTCGCCGCCCTCGCGATTCTTGGCGCCAGCCTCGTCCCCGCCTGGCGCGCCACGCGGATCGACATAGCGGACGCGCTGCGGTACGAATAGGGGCTAGGAGCCCGCGGCTCGCTTCGCCACGAACTCCTTCTGACGGCGGACCGCCTCGGCGCGGATGGCGGCGAACTCGGGCCGGCTGCGCACCGAGGCGTAGAACGGATCGGTGTCCATAGCGGGGACGGCGAGGTAGTTGCCGTCGACCGCTTTCTTCAGCAGGCGCAGGCCGATCTCCGGGTATCCCATGAAAGCGAGAAAGCCGCCGGCCATGTAGTGAGATTCCGAGTCGGGTGAGGCGTTCGCATAGGTTTCCTGCTCGGCGGCCAGGCGGTCCACCTCGGCATTCCGCGCGCCCGCGGTCAGGAGGGTCGATCGCCATCCCCCCGCCGGCATCAGGGCCGCGGCCGCCTCCCGATTTCCCTGGCGCATGAGGATCTCGGCCTCGCGGGCGCGAGTCCACTGAGAGCCCGCGTCGGCGCGGAGGTATTCGCGAGCGCGGTCGTACTGGCCGAGATGGGTGAAGACCAGCCCGCAGGAGCGAAACTGCAGGTTCTGGGGATCCGCGGTATGGGCGGCGTCGCATTCGCGGGCCGCCTCCTCGAGCAGGCCGGCGTAGCGCAGGACGTAGGAGAGCGAGAAGTGGGCCTGCGGATCGCGGGGCCTCTGTCGCAGCAGCTCGCGGGCCTTCGCGTCGGCTTCGGCGAGATTTCCCCTCTCGGTGACGAGGACGATGAGGCTCTTCGCCGCCTCGGACAGGTTCGGATCGAGCGCCAGCGCTCGCTCCGAGGCCGCTTCGGCCCGGGGATAGGCGTCGAGATTGCCGGCCGATCCGTCCCAGTAATAGCGGCGCCCGAGCTCGGCCCAGGCCGGCGCGTAGTCGGGGTCGAGGCCCACCGAGCGTTCGAGCATGGCGATGGCCGCCCGGTTCGGCTCGCGATCGCTCGTCGCGGGCTTGCTCCGGAGGTACAGGTCGTAGGCCTCCGGGCTCTTCGGGCGGGTGGCGGCCTCCGTGGTACCGGTCGCGCCGCCGAGCAGCGGAAAGAGTCCCTGCCGAAGGCGCGACGCGATCCGGTCGCGCAGGCCGATGAGGTCGCCCGCCGCGGCGCTCGAGGTGTCGCGCCAGAGCAGACGATTGGTCGCCGTGTCGACCACCTCGACCGTGACGCGCAGCTGATCGCCTTCTTTCTGGAAGTGACCCGTCAGGACGTCCGAGACCTGGAGCTCGCGGCCGGCCGTCTGCGGGTCTACGTCCCCCCTGGCGTACTTCTGCGTCGAGGCAAACGGTCGGATCGCGAGTGTCGGGATGTACGAGAGCGTCGTGGCGATCTCGTCGGGTAGCGCCAGCCGCAGATGGTCCGTCGCCGGATCGTTCCCGAGATTCTGGAAGGGGAGGATGGCGAGCGTGGTCTGGCTGCCCGAGCCGGAGGCGCCGGCGGGGCGGCGGTGCGTCGCCCACCAGCCCGCGGCGCCGGCGACCACGATCCCGACGGCGACGACTGCCGGGATCGTCCATGCGGGCGCACGTTTCGGAGGCGCTGCGACCGGAGCCGGTGCCGCCGGCGCCTTGCCGCTGCGCTGGGAGTCGGAGTCGCGTTTCAGGCGCTTGAGGTCGGTCTTCAGCTCGGCCGCGCTCTGGTAGCGCAGGTCGCGGTCCTTCTCGAGGGCTGTGTTGACGATTCGCGAGAGCTCCTCCGGGAGGTCCGGATTCAGGCGGACGGGGGCGACCGGCGCGCGATTCAGGATCGCGTCGAAGATGATCGCGGTCGTGTTTCCGGCGAAGGGCTGCCGGCCGGTGGCCATCTCGTAGAGGACGGCGCCGCACGAGAACACGTCCGTGCGGGCGTCGAGAGGCTCGCCGCGCGCCTGCTCCGGCGACATGTAGGCCACCGTGCCGATGGCGCTGCCGGGGCTGGTCAGGTGCTCTTCCGCCATGGCGGTGGGAAGGGCCGTGTTCCCGCCCGATTCCTCCGCGTCGGCCTGCTTGGCCAGGCCGAAGTCGAGGAGCTTCGCCTGGCCGCGTTTCGTCACGAAGATGTTCGCCGGCTTGATGTCGCGGTGCATGATTCCGCGAGCGTGCGCCGTCTCGAGCGCGTCCGCGATCTGCGCCCCGAGGTCGAGGAGCGCGTCGAGCTTGAGCGGCCCGGGCGCCAGACGCTCCCGCAGCGTCTCGCCCTCGAGCAGCTCCATCGCGATGAACGGCTTGCCGTCCTGCTCGTCGACGTCGAAGATCGTGCAGATGTTCGGGTGCTGGAGCGACGACGCGGCCCTCGCCTCGCGCTGGAGCCGCTCGAGCGCTTGCGCGTCGCGCGCGAGCTCCTCGGGCAGGAACTTCAGCGCCACGCGGCGGCCGAGCCTCAGATCCTCGGCCTCGTAGACGACGCCCATGCCGCCGCCGCCGAGCTTCGAGAGCACGCGATAGTGCGAGACGGTCTGTCCGATCATCGTGAAAGCGGGGCGTCCTCGGCCGCATTCTAACGGCCCGGTCACCTCGCTATACTCCCGCCCCGGTGCCGAAGCGCGACGACATACGGTCCATCCTCGTCATCGGCTCGGGGCCGATCGTGATCGGCCAGGCCTGCGAGTTCGACTACTCGGGCACCCAGGCGGTCCGCGCGCTCCGGCGGGAGGGCTACCGCGTCATCCTGGTGAACTCGAATCCGGCCACGATCATGACGGATCCCGAGCTCGCCGATGCCACCTACGTCGAGCCCCTCACGCCGGACTTCGTCGAGCGCATCATCGAGCGGGAGCGACCGGACGCGATCCTTCCGACCGTCGGCGGCCAGACCGCGATCAACCTCGCGCTCGCGCTCTCCGAGCGGGGGGTGCTCGAGCGGCGCAACGTCCGTCTGATCGGGGCGAACGAGCATGCGATGCGGCTCGCCGAGGACCGCGATCTCTTCAAGAAGGCGATGCTCGAGATCGGGGCGGAGGTGCCGCGCTCCGGTCGGGCGCGCTCGCTCGCCGAGGCCCGGGAGATCGGCAAGGAGATCGGCCTGCCACTCGTGATCCGGCCCTCCTTCACGCTCGGCGGCTCCGGCGGCGGCGTCGCGCGGACCGAGGACGAGTTCCGGCGGATCGCCGAGAACGGCCTGCGCGAGTCGCCGTCCCACGAGGTCCTCATCGAAGAGTCGGTCGAGGGCTGGAAGGAGTTCGAGCTCGAGGTGATGCGGGACCACGCCGACAACGTGATCATCGTCTGCTCGATCGAGAACTTCGACGCGATGGGCGTCCACACCGGCGACTCGATCACGGTCGCGCCGCAGATGACGCTGTCGGACCGGCAGTACCAGGCGATGCGCGACGAGGCGAAGGCCGTCATCCGGAAGGTCGGCGTCGACACGGGCGGCTCGAACATCCAGTTCGCGGTCGAGCCGAAGACCGGCCGGCGGGTCGTCATCGAGATGAACCCCCGCGTGTCGCGTTCCTCCGCCCTCGCCTCGAAGGCGACCGGATTCCCGATCGCGAAGATCGCGGCCCTCCTCGCCGTCGGCTACACGCTCGACGAGATCCCGAACGACATCACGAAGAAGACGCCGGCCTGCTTCGAGCCCTCCCTCGACTACGTCGTCGTCAAGATCCCGAGGTGGACGTTCGAGAAGTTCCCCCGCGCGGACGCGCGCCTGACGATCCAGATGAAGTCGGTCGGCGAGGCGATGGCGATCGGCCGCACGTTCCCCGAGGCGCTCGGAAAGGCGGTGCGCTCGCTCGAGATCGGCCGCGACGGACTCGACGACGGGCAGCCGCCGCTCGATCGGGAGACGCTCCTCGCCAAGCTCCAGGAGCCGACGGCCGAGCGCCTCTTCCACATCCGGCGGGCGTTCCTCGCCGGCATGGACGTCGCGGAGATCGCGTGCCACACGCGGATCGACCCCTGGTTCCTCGACGGCGTGCGGCGCATGGTCGAGGCCGAGGAGTGGTTCGCGGGGCGGACGCCCGCCGACGTTTCGGCCGAGGAGCTCCGGTCGGCGAAGCGGCTGGGGATCTCGGACCGCTCCATGGCCCGGAAGATGGGCGTCCCCGAGGGGGACGTCCGCGGCCGGCGGCGCGCGCTCGGCATCGCGCCCGTTTACAAGACGATCGACACGTGCGCGGCGGAGTTCGAGGCCTCGACGCCTTACTTCTATTCCACGTACGAGGACGAGAACGAATCCCTCCGCACCGAGAAGCAGAAGGTGGTCATCCTCGGCGGCGGCCCGAACCGGATCGGCCAGGGCATCGAATTCGATTACTGCTGCGTCCACGCCTGCTACGCGCTCTCGGAGGCCGGCTTCGAGACGGTCATGATCAACTGCAATCCCGAGACGGTCTCGACCGACTACGACACCTCGGACCGGCTCTACTTCGAGCCGCTGACCTTCGAGGACGTCGCCTCGGTGCTCGACAACGAGCGGCCGGACGGCGTGCTCATCCAGTTCGGCGGCCAGACGCCGCTGAAGCTCGCGCGCGCGCTCGAGGCGGCCGGCTATCCGATCTGGGGCACCTCGCCCGAGTCGATCGACCTCGCCGAGGACCGCGGCCGCTTCGGCCGCCTCCTCGCCGATCTCGGCCTCGCCGCGCCGCCCCACGCGGAGGCCCGCAACCTCGACGAGGCGATCGAGGCAGGCCGGCGCATCGGCTACCCGCTCGTCGTGCGCCCCTCGTACGTCCTCGGCGGACGCGCCATGGCGATCGTCTTCGACGAGGCGCTCCTGGCCTCCTACGTCGCCGCGGCTGTCGCGAGCTCGGGAGAGCACCCGGTCCTGATCGACCGGTTCCTCGACGACGCGGTCGAGCTCGACGTGGACGCGCTCTGCGACGGGAAGGACACGTGGATCGGCGGCGTGCAGCAGCACATCGAGGAGGCCGGGATCCACTCCGGCGACTCGTTCTCGGTCCTGCCGCCCTGGAAGATCCCGTCCGACCTGCTCGCCGAGATTCGCGACGCCACGCGGCGGCTGGCGGTCGGCCTTTCGGTGAAGGGCCTCGTGAACATCCAGTTCGCGATCCAGCACGGCAAGCTCTACGTGCTGGAGGTCAACCCGCGGGCGTCGCGCACCGTGCCCTTCGTTTCGAAGGCGATCGGCGTGCCGATGGCCCGCGCGGCCGCGCTGCTCGCGGCCGGGCGTCCGCTCGCGTCGCTGGGGCTGCCGCCCGAGCGCGACCCCGTCGACTTCTTCATCAAGGGTCCCGTGTTTCCGTTCCGCAAGTTCCCGGGCGAGGACGTGCTCCTCGGACCCGAAATGAAGTCGACGGGCGAGGTGATGGGCGTCTCGCCCCGCTTCGGCGACGCCTTCGCCAAGGCGTGCGAGGCGGTCGGCATGCGGTTGCCGCTCTCGGGCCGCGCGTTCCTCACCGTCAACCCGTACGACAAGGCCGCGGTCGTGCCGATCGGGCGCGAGCTCGCCGACCTCGGCTTCGCGCTGTGCGCGACGCGGGGCACCCTGGAGGCGCTCCGGGAGGGCGGCCTCGACGCCGAGCCGGTGTTCAAGGTCAACGAGGGCAGCCCCAACGCGGTCGAACGCATGGAGGCGGGCGAGATCCAGATGGTCATCAACACCCCCCTCGGCCGTGCCTCGCACTTCGACGAGGCGGCGATCCGCGCGGCCGCCCTCCGGCTGTCGATTCCGTGCCTGACGACGCTCTCCGCCGCCACCGCGGCCGTCGAGGGGATCCGTTCGCGCCAGGAGGAGGCGACGGGAGTCGCGCCGCTGCAGGAGTACCACCGGGGATGACGGTGCCCCGGGCTCTTCGGACGCCGGCCCTCGGTTCCCTCGGCCCGGCGTCCGACGCGGCGTCCCCCCGCCGCGAACGGTCCCGGTGGTGAGCGCGACCATCGCGCGCCGGCCGGGACTCCTCTTCCGACTCGCGTGCCTGGCCGCGGCGGCCGCGGCCTACGCCGCGATCTTCTCGATCGGTTTTCCGCCGGGCGCGCGGGACCGGCTGCCGGTGCTGCTGCTGACGGGCGCCCTCGCGCTCGCCGCAGCCTGGGACCGCCGGGCGGGGCTCGTCGCGTTCTCGTTCGCGATGCCCTTCGCGAGTCTCGGCGACCGCCTCGTCGGAGGGGTCGATGCGCTCGCCTGGCCGCTGCTGCTCTTCCTCGCGCTCGCGGGCGGGTGGACGTTCCGCTACCTCTACGATTTCGAGAGCGTCCCCGACACTTCCCGCGCCGACGGCGTCGTCCGGCTGATGCTCGGCCTGTGGACGCTTTCGGCGGTGCTCGCGATCATCCGCGCGCGGACGCTCTGGGCGCTGCTCCGCGGCCTGACGCTGCGCATCGTCAACGTCCGGGGATCGACGGACGCGGACGCCATTCGCGCGACGCTCCTCTCGTTCGCGGCGCTCGCCGCGGGCGCCGCGTTCTTCTTCCTGCTCCGCCTCGCGGGACGCACGGCGCGCGAGGACGCGCTCTTCGCCGTGCTCCTCGGGACGGCGGTCTCCTCGGCGGTCGCCGTCGCCCAGCGCCTCGGACTCATCGCGACCGAGACGCGCCGCTTCTGGCAGTTCGCAGGCCGATTCTCGGGGGGAGCGGTCGATCCGAACGCGCTCGGCATTCTCGCCGCGGCCCTGCTGCCGGTCGGCATCACGCTCGCGGCCGCGGGGCCGAGGAGCCGCCGCGTCGCCGCGGCCGTGACGCTGCCGGTTCTCGCCGCCGGGCTGATGCTGTCCGGCTCCCGAAGCGGCGTCGGCCTCGCCGCCGTCGGCCTCGCGGCCGTGTCGTTCGCGCGCGCCGTGGCGCCGGGCCGGCGCGCGGTCGTGGTGTTCGCCGCGGCCGTCCTCCTCGCGCTCGCGGTCGTCTCCCGCGGCGCCGGGCCCTCGGGGAGCGTCGGGGTGCGCCTCGCCGAGCTCTTCGACGAGCGCGTGCCCGCCGAGCATCGGGTCTCCTCGCGTCCCCTGTTGTGGCGGAGCGCGCTGCGGCTCTTCCGGAGTCACCCGCTCTCGGGGGCCGGTCTCGGCGCGTATTCCTGGCAGCTGCCGAACCTGCTCGCGGATCAGGGCCGCGACCCGAGTCTCATGGACAACCCCGGCAACGCGTACCTCCAGACGCTCGCCGAGACCGGCGCGATCGGCGGCGTGCTGACGCTCGTCTTCGTCGCGGTGCTCGTCCGGGAGGGAGTCCGGGCGCTGCGGGACCGCTCCGGCTCCCCGTCGGCCGCGGGCGCCGGCGCGTCGCTCCTCGGCCTCCTCGCCGCGCTCGCGACCGGTTCGCACTGGTTCGCGCCCGACGTGGCGCTCTTTTTCTTCCTGTCGGCCGCCGTCGCGGCGGGCTCCGCGCCCGCTGCCGCGAGCGTCCGCTGGCCCGCGCGCGCCGGTGCGGCGGCGCTCGCGGTCTATGCGGCGGCCGGCGCCGTGTCGGCGGTGTCGACGCTCGACCCGGCCGAGGCGTTCCGGTACTCTCCGGACATCGGATTCCATGGCGTGGAGAGCGGACCGGCGGGCCCTTTCCGATGGACGGCGCGCCGCTTCGCGGTGCGTCTGTCGCCGGGCGAGCGCCTCCGCGTTCGGCTCGTGCACCTCACGCCGGAGGGCCGGCCCGTCGTGCTGACCGCGGAATCGGACGACGGGCGGATCGGCGCGATCTCTCGCGCCCGGAGCGGCGGTCTCGCTCGTGCTCTCCGCGCCGAACGGGGCGCCGGAGGTCGTCGTGTTCCGGCTCTCGCGTTCGTTCGTGCCGCGCCGGGTCGGCGGCTCCCAGGACCCTCGCGAGCTCGGTGTCGTGGCGGTCTTCGCGCCCTCGGGCTAGCGCCGTGGAGCTCCTGTTCCATCCCGCCTCCGGCCGCGGCGCGGTCCGGAAGGTCGCGCTCGGCGAACGCGGGGAGCGGGTCGTCCTCGCGGCGGCGGCCCTCGCGGCCGCGCTCGCCGTGTCGCTGTGGATCACGGTGCCGATCGTCTGCCGCCGCGCCGGGCGCGCGGACGCCGCGGCGTCCCTCGCGGAGGAGACGGCGCAAACGGCGCGCGCGCGGCGCGATCTCGAGGAGCGTTTGGCCGGGCTGCGCGGCCGCGCGCTCGACGGCGGCGACCTGGTCAGCCGGATCGCCTTTCTCTACGGCGTTCCCGTGGCGGCCTGGCCGCGGAGCCTGAATCCCGAGAGCGGCGCCCTCGCGGCGGGAGACCCCGAGGCGCTGGCGCAGGGGCTGCGCCGCTACGTCATCGGGCTCGACCGCGCGGTCGGTCTCGTCGCCGCGCGCGAGGCGGCCGATCCCGCCCTGCCGCGCGCCACCCCTTCCATGCTGCCGCTCTCGACCGACCTGGTGGAATCCGCCTCGGGGTTCGGGCCGAGAGAGTCGCCGTGGACCGGCAGCGAGGAATTCTTCGCCGGCATGGACCTGGCGGCGCCCGCCGGCGCGCCCGTCCTCGCGCCGGCGGCGGGAACGGTGGTGTTCGCGGGCCGCATGGCGTCCTCCGCGAACGCGCGGCTCTGGCGCTTCGGCAACCTCGTCGTGCTGTCCCACGGCGCGGCGGGTGTGACCGTCTTCGGGCATCTCGCGCGTATCGAGGTCCGGCGCGGCGAGCGCGTGTCGCGGGGAGCCCGGCTCGGGACCGTCGGCGCGACGGGCTGGGCGATGTCGCCCGCGCTCCACTACGAGTACTGGCGGCGGAGCGGCGACGGGCTCACGCCGACCGATCCGCGCTTCGCGATGCTGGACCGGAAGCTCTCGCACCACGACGTCTCGCTCGAGCGCATGCGCGCGACGTCGGCGCCGGGATCGGTCGCGCCGCCGCCCGACCGATGAGCCTCTAGCGGCTCTCCCGGACCTGTCCCCGTCCGACGCGCTTGCCCTCGTAGAGGGCCGCGTCGGCGCTCTCGAACAGATCCGGCTCCTCCGGCGCGAGCTCGCCCGTCCGCGTCGCGACGCCGATCGTGACGGAGACGGGCGCGACCCTCTCGCCGTGGCGCAGCGGCGCGCGGCGCAGCGCGGTCTCGATCGCCTCCGCTCTCTCGCGGGCGGAGCGCGGCTCCGCGCCCGGCATCAGGAGCGCGAACTCGTCGCCGCCCCACCGGGCGGCCATGTCGTCCTCCCGCTTGGCGCGGGAGACCGTCTCGGCGACGTGCAGAAGGACCGCGCTGCCGAACGCGTGGCCGAAGGTGTCGTTCGCCTCCTTGAGGCGGTCCACGTCGATCAGCAGGAGCGACAGCGGCTCGCGAAAGCGCCGGGCGTGCTCGACGCGCCCGGCGGTACCGCGCGAAGAAGACCCGCGCATTGGCGAGCCCCGTGAGCGGATCGTGCTCGGACAGCTCGCGGTACCGGTCTCCCGAGAGGCGCAGGCGATCCGCCCGGCGTCCGACGAGCCAGCCCGCGACGCCGAAGACGAGGCAGGAGCCGACGAGCTCGTAGAGGTAGAAGAAGGAATTGGCCGCGAGCTCTCGCCCGGGCGGTCCGGCGCCGAGCGCCGTGCGCAGGAGCAGGGCCCCGGCGGGCGCGCCCACGCCGAGGATCGAGCCGACGGCCGCGTACGCGGGGGCCAGACGGAGCCGGCGGCGGAGCGCCGGAGGAGCGTCGGGGTCGGCGACCGCCGGCGGCGCCGAGGCTCCCGGATGGGAGGGCTTCGGCTTCGGATCGTTCGCGTCGTTCGTGCGTCGATTCTCTCACGGCCTCGAAGCCGTCTCGCGGGAGTATCCTTGAAAGCGGTGACCGAGACGTTCGACGTCGCCGAGATCGCGTATGCGCGCTGGAAGCGCGCCGTCGATCTCCTCGTGCGCGAGGTCGTGCGCCGCCGCGAAGAGGAGGCGCGCGAGGAAGAGCGGTCGCGCGCGGAGCGGCGGATGCGCAATCTCCGGCGCATCGTGCGCCGCGCCCTCTCCGAGTACAGCCGGATCCAGATCGGCCGGCAGTAGGGGCGGGGCTTGCCCCCGCCCGGGCGGCGAGGCCGGGATCAGGACGGATAGCGCCGGACGCGCTCGCGGTGCGCGACGAGGCGCGTCACGACGTCCTCGAGCCGATCGCCGCCCGTCACCTCCAGGACCGCGTCGGCGAGCACGAATGCGAGCATCGCCTCGGCGATGACGCCGCCCGCGGGCACGGCCGTGACGTCGCTGCGCTCGTACGCCGAGCGCGCCGCCTCGCCCGTCTCGAGGTCGACGGAGTCGAGCCCGCGCGCGAGAGTCGAGATCGGCTTGAAATACGCGACGGCGACGACGTCCTCGCCGTTCGTCACGCCGGCCTCGAGGCCGCCGGCCCGATTGGTGCGGCGGCGGAGGGCCCCGTCCTCGCCGCGCTCGATCTCGTCGTGCGCCGCGGAGCCCGGGCCGCGCGACGCCTCGATCGACGCGCCGAACTCGACGGCCTTGACGGAGGGGACGGAGAGGAGCGCCTGGCCGATCCGCGCGTCGAGGCGGCGATCCCAGGATGCGTACGCGCCGAGTCCGGCCGGCACGCCGTGGGCCGCCACGAGCACGGAGCCGCCGAGCGTCTCGCCGCGGCCCCGCGCCTCGTCGACCGCCGCGACCATCGCCGGCTCGACCGCGGGGTCGACGGCGCGCAGCGGCGAGTCCTCGCGCACCGCGGCCAGGGCGCCGAAGGACCGAGCGGAACGCGCGTCCACCGCGGCGCCGATCGAGAGGACGCCGCTCCCCACGCGGATGCCGCAGGCGCCGAGCAGCTGCTTGCAGACCGCGCCGGCCGCCACGCGCGCGACCGACTCCCGGGCGGACGCGCGCTCGAGCACGTCGCGCAGGTCGCGCGCGCCGTATTTCATGCCGCCCGCGAGGTCGGCGTGGCCGGGGCGCGGGCGCGTCAGCCGGCGCGCGGCCGCTTTCTCGGGATCGATCGACAGCGGGTCCATCACGTCTTTCCAGTTGGCGAAGTCCGCGTTGGCGATCCCGATCGCGATCGGCGTGCCGAGCGTCCGCCCGCCGCGGAGGCCGCCCTCGAAGACGGCGGCGTCGTGTTCGATCTTCATCCGCCCCCCGCGGCCGTAGCCGTGCTGCCGGCGCGCGAGCTCGGTGGCCACGAAGTCCGGATCGACCGTCAGCCCGGCGGGCATGCCCTCGAGGATGGCCGTCAGCCGCGGGCCGTGGGACTCCCCGGCGGTCGTGAGGCGGAGGGGCATGGGGCGAGTCTAGCCGAGGGCGCCGTCCGCGCTCGTCATCCCGAGCGCAGCGAGGGATCCCTTTCTAGTTAATGGTGCGGCTTGTAAAGGGATCCCTCGGGCTCACGCCCTCGGGATGATCGGCGGCCGTGCGGGCCGCCGATCAATTGGGCAGGAACTCCGCCAGGGCGCTCGGCGCGGACAGCGAGGCGTACGACTCCTCCGGCTCGGGAGTGGCCGTCCGCGCGGTCTCGTGCGCGAGCCCCGCGAAGAAGGAGAAGAGCGCGGCGGCGGCGGCGGCGGCGATGATGCGGCGGCGCCGCATCTTGACCCGGTCCCGGCGCACCGAGCGCACGACCGCGCCGACGAAACGCTCGTCGGCGGGCTCGGCGGGCTCCGCCAGCCGGAGGCCCTTCCACGCGCCGGCGATGCGGGCGTCGGTGCGGCACGCCGTGCAGACCAGGAGATGGATCGCGTCATCCCGGCGGCCGAAGCATTTGTCACGGTTCATGGACGTGCCTCCTCGAAATGCGCGCGGATCCTCCGTCGCGCCCGATGCATGCGAACTCTCACGGCGGTCACGCTCATTTCGAAGCGTTCCGCGATCACGCGGTCGGAAACGCCGTCGATCTCCCGCGCGATCATGATCTCGCGGTCGAGCGGCGGCAGGAACTCCAGCGCGGCGCGCAGCAGGTCGACGTCCTCGTGACGCGCCTCTTCGTCCCCGGGCGCGGGCGCCGCGTCGGAGAGGGTGTACTCGGGCCGGCGCCGGCGAACGATGTCGATCGCGCATCGGACGGCGATCGCACGCACCCAGGCGCGGAAGCTCGCCTCGGGGCGATAGCGGTCGAGCGCGCGGAAGGCCTTGATGAAGGCCTCCTGCGCCGCGTCCTCGGCGAGGCCGCCGTCGCGCGTGACCCGCCGCGCGGCGGCCAGGACGACGGGCGCCGCGCCGCGGACGAGCGAGGCCAGCGCGTCCTCGTCGCCGTCGCGCGCCCGGAGGACGAGCGCGGCTTCCTCCTCGGAGGCGGTGCCGCGCGGCACCGGAGCCGCCGCGACCAGCCGGAGGCTCAGCTCTCGCCCCGGAGGAACGCGGCCAGGGACTGGAGCGCCTCGCCGCCGCGGCGGCCCATGCGCTCGTGGAACGCGACGAACTTCTGCTGCTGCTCGGCGGTCAGGATCGGCCAGATCTCCGACCGGATCTTCACGATCAGCATCGCGCCGTTGCCGTGAACCTCGCCGACCTTCGCGGCGAGGCTGCGGATGACGTTCTCGTCGGAGGGCTGCGCCATGACCGCGTCGTGCAGCGCCTTGCGGGCGTCCATCCCGGCCTGGACCTGGGCGAGGATCTCGTCGGCGTGCGCCTTGAGCACGCCTCGGACCTGCGTCTTCTGGGCGTCCGAGAGCTCGAGCTTGTCGGCGAGGTGGTCGAACATGCGTTGCGCTCGCGGGGCGCCGTGCCCGTCTCCGGGGGCGAGCTGGCCCCCGAAGATCCGCCCCGCGAAGAGGCCCATCCCCGCCACCGCGACGAAGGCGGCGGCGATCAGGATCGAGCGTCGGACCTGTTGGATGCTCATGGGGTTCTCCCTTTCCAGCACTAGGAACGTCTTTCCCCGTCAAAAGATTACCGCCGCTTCTCTTTCGGCGCCCGGCTCTCGCTTCGCTCGGTCCGGGGGCCGATGCGGCGTTTTCTCGCCGCATCGGGGTCTAAACTGCGCGCGTGGAGCGGAAATACGTCCTCAAGACGCCGGCCCGGCTGAAGGTCTACCGGGTCGACTACGACCGGGAGCTCAACGACGAGCAGCGGGACGTCGTCCTCGCCGGAGGCGGGCCGATCCTGGTCATCGCCGGCGCGGGCTCCGGGAAGACGCGGACGCTGGTCTATCGGGTCGCCCGGCTGATCGAGTCCGGGCACGACCCGTCGCGGATCCTGCTCCTGACGTTCACCAACAGGGCCGCCCGCGAGATGCTCCGAAGAGTCGAGACCCTCCTCGCGGTCGACACCCGGCGGCTGATGGGCGGCACCTTCCACTCGGTCGGCAACCGGCTCCTGCGGCGCTTCGGCGGCAGGCTGGGGCTCGGGCCGAACTTCACGATCCTCGACCCCGAGGACTCCCGCGAAATGCTCGAGGCGGCCACGTCCGACCGCGGGGTGCCGACGCTCGAGCGGCGGTTCCCCAAGGGCGACGTGCTGCTCGACCTCTACTCCTTCACGGTCAACACCGGGCGGCCGTTTCCGCAGGTGCTCGCCGAGCACGCGCCGCACTTCGCCGAGCTCGAGCCGGAGATCGTGTCGGTCTTCCAGCGGTACCGGGAGCGCAAGCGCCAGGCGAACGCCTGCGACTACGACGACCTGCTGCTCCAGTGGCGGCGCCTCCTCGAAGAGTCGAAAGAGGCCGCGGCCCAGCTCGCCGCCTCCTACGATCACGTGCTGGTCGACGAGTACCAGGACACGAACCGGCTCCAGGGCGAGATCGTCGACGCGATGGCCCGCGTCAAGCGCAACGTGACGGTCGTCGGCGACGACGCCCAGGCGATCTACTCCTTCCGCGGCGCCTCCTTCGAGAACATCCTCGGATTTCCCGAGCGGTACCCGGACGCGAAGACGTTCCGCCTCACGCGCAACTACCGCTCGACGCCCGAGATCCTCGCGCTCGCCAACGCGTCGATCGCCCGCAACGAGAAGCAGTTCCCGAAGGAGCTCGAGGCGTCCCGGCCGCCGGGCGCTCTGCCGGCGGTCGTCGCGCTCCCGGACATTCCCGACCAGGCGCGCTTCGTCGGCCAGAGGATCCTCGAGTGGCGGGACGAGGGAGAGCGGCTCGAGGACATCGCCATCCTCTACCGCGCCCACTTCCAGGCGCTGGAGCTCCAGATCGAGCTCGTGCGGCGCGGCATTCCTTACGAGATTCGGTCCGGGACGCGCTTCTTCGAGCAGCGGCACGTCAAGGACGTGCTCGCCTTCCTGCGCCTGCTCGTCAATCCGAAGGATGAGCTCTCCTGGAAGCGCGCGCTGAAGATCTTTCCGCGGATCGGCGAGCGCTCGGCCTCGGCCGTCTGGCAGGCGATCGGTGGCCGGCCCGATCCGCTCGCGGCCTTCCGGAGCCTCGACGCCTCCGGCAAAGAGCTCGGGCGGGGCGCCGAGGCGGCGCTCCGCCCCTTCCGCTCGCTCCTCGCGCAGCTCGACGGTCCGGCGATCCGCTCCTCGCCGGCGGAAGCCATCCGCACGGTCGTCGAGGGCGTCTATCGCGACTACGCACGCGCGAAGTTCCCGAACGGCGACGCGCGCCTCGACGACCTCGAGCAGTTCGCCCAGTTCGCGCAGACCTACGAGTCGGTGCCGGCGTTCCTCGAGGAGGTCGCCCTCTTCAACGAGCTCTCGGGCGAGGACGTCGTGCCCGGCGAGCCCGACGACGACCGCGTCGTGCTGTCGTCGATCCACCAGGCGAAGGGCCTGGAGTGGAGCCGCGTCGTCGTGATGGGCCTCTCGGAGGGACGCTTCCCGAACTACCGGTCGGCCGCGACGGAGGACGGGCTCGAGGAGGAGCGGCGGCTCTTCTACGTCGCGGTGACCCGGGCGAAGAACGAGGTGGCGCTCGTGTACCCGATGCTCGCGCGCGACCGGTACGGCGTCGACGTCATTCTCGAGCCGTCGCGGTTCCTGGCCGAGCTGCCCGACGCCGTGTACGAGCGCTGGACGATCGAGCGCGATCCGACGCCGGAGGATGACGCGGCGTCCGCGCCCGAGGACGAGCGCGTGCACTGAACGTGATGCGGAATACAGACTGGCATCGGCATTCGGCGTTCCGCGGCCTCCCGAAAGGGGCGCGTTCCTTGCAGTCATCGAGTCGCGGACCGGCGGAGGGCTCGTCGGGGCGCCGAAGGCGCGGTAAAATACCCTCAACCGGTTCCGCACGAGGTGGCGCTTGAAAGACGACATCTACTCCGCGATCTGCCGTGAGGCGCTCGAATCGCGCCAGCGGGATCTCGGCGCCTTCGTCGACAACGGCATGGCGGGCATGTCGACCCGCCTGGAGAAGACGCTGCTGCGGCTGCCCACCGGTTGGTTCCTGCTGGGGCTCGGCCCCTACAACGCGGGTCTCGTGAAGCTCGACTACGACGAGGTGCTGCTCGGCCGCGAGGTGCCCGAGTACATCGGGATCGGCATGCCGGTCACGGGCTTTCGCGTCTCCTCGCCCGACGCCTTCCTGAACACCGAGGTGTCGCGGCTCCACGCCAAGGTGATCCGCCACCGGGCGGGGGACGCGCCGCAGTACCGCCTGGTCGACATGCGGTCGACCTGCGGCACGTACTTGAACGGCGACGCGATCCCGGTGCCGGACGACCTCGATGGCGTCTCCGAGGCCGACTGCGCGCAGACGCTGCGTTCGGGGGACTTCTTTTCGCTCGGACCGTCAGCGGTCAATCTCTTCCTCTTCTTCCAGAAGTGATTTTCCCGCGGGCGCGCCCCGCGGCGCCCGCGGCCTCCGCCCTTCTCGTGGGCGCCGCCGCGGCATTCGTCGCGGCCGTGACGGCGGTGCGCGGATTCCGTCCGGGGCCGCTGCTCGATCCCGATCCCGCCTGGGCCCTGCCGCGGCTCCTGCTCGGGCTCGCGGTCGCCGCCGTCGCCGCCATCGCCGGCGCCGCCGCCGGCGCGCTGTTTTCGGCCTGGAGCCGCAGCCGCCTCGCGACGGCGCCGCTCGTCGCGCTGCCGTTTCGCCGCGCGACGCTCGCGATCCTCGCCGCCGCCGCGTTCCTGGCCGGCGCCGGCGCGCGCGCGGCGTGGATCGCAACGCTGCCGATTCCGTTTCTCGAGGACGAGGTCAACCTCGTGCCCGCCGCGCTCGGGCTTTCGGGCGGCCCGGCCGACTTCGCCGATTCGGTGCGTCCGATTCCTCCCGGCCGCCCGGATCCGCACGAGGTGATCGGCGTCGCGTACCTCGAGATCCTGCGCGCGAGCCTTCGCGCCGCGGGCGCCACGGTCCTCGGCCTGCGCCTGCCGACGCTCGTCGCCGGCATCCTCTCGCTCGCGACGGCCGGTCTCCTCGCGCGCTCACTCCTGCCGGCGGGAGGCGGCGCGCTCGCCGTCCTCGTGCTCGCGGGGCTGCGCTGGCACGCGATCCTGTCGCTGTCCGGCTTCCAGTCGATCGTGCTCGTGCCGCTGTGCGACCTCGCGGCCCTCGGCATCGTCGCTTCGCGGCGCCGCGGTCGGCCTCTCCCGGCGGCGGCGGCGGGGGCGGCGATGGGGCTCGCGGCCCACTTCTACCTCGCGGCATGGGCGGCGGCGGCGGGACTCGGGGCGTTTGCGGCATGGCCCTCCGAGAGACCGGCGCCGCGGCGGGCGCTCGTCGCGCGGCTGCTCGCCTTCGCGGCCGGCCTGGCGCTGGTGGCGGCGCCGCTCTTCGTCCTGCGCGAGGGCCGGCGGATCGCCTACTTCGGCCGCGCCTCGCGGCACAGCGTCGCGCGGGAGGTGGCGTACCAGCGCTCGGCGCTGCCGGCTTTCGGCGCCGCGGCCGACGCGCTGCTGTCGCCGTGGTTTCTCCCCGACCCGGAGGGCCGGCACGACCTCGAGGGCGCGTCGCGCCTCGGCCTCGTCGCCATTCCGGTCGCGATCGCTCTCGCGCGCGCTCTCGCCCGGCCGCGCGCGGAGCTCTCCGGCTTTCTCCTGGGCAGCGCCGCCGCGGCGTTTCTCGCGGCGATCGCGGGCGGCGCGGCCGGACACCCGAACGGATTCCGGTTCGGCTATCTGACGTCGGCCACCGCCGTCGCGGCTTCCGCCGGGACCCTCGCGCTCGTGACCCTCGCCGCGCCCGGCCGCCGCAGGGCCGCGGCCCTCGCGGCCGTCGGGGCGCTCGCCGCGGTCGGGCTCCTCGGTCTGCGCCAGGCGCTGGTCGACTGGCCGACACGGCGGGCGACGTTCGACAGCTTCCACGGCGAGGACACGCTCATCGGGCGGGCCGAGGCGCGGTGGAGCGCGTACGGCTCGGTCGAGGTCGCGCCCGGGCTCGGCCGATCCGACATGACGATCGCGACCGTCGCGCGCTACCGCCTCGACGTCGCGCCGCCGACGGGGCCGGCCGTGGTGGGCAAGCCGGCGCGCTCCTTCCGCGTGGCGGCCGCGGGGACGCACGCCGCCGACGGCGAGCGCGCGGTCGAGCGCGTCCGCGACGCGTGGGGAAGGGACCGCGCGGTGGTGCTGGGAATGCGGCTCGGGAAAACGGGAGCCGCGGCCGACTAAGGCTTAGCGATCAGCGGGCGACCGGAACGCCCGAGGCATGCGCGAGGACCTCTTCGCCCACGTCGAACGCCGACGGCATGATCGCCAGCATCCCGGTCGCGTCCCAGATGCCCATCGTGCGCAGCGGCGGCCGGTACACGTGGAGCGAGATCGCCGTCGGCGTGCTGGGCGCGAGGCGATGCAGGACGGTCGGCCCGATGTCCGACAGGTCGCCCTCGGGACGGTTCCGGCTGTCGAAGAGCTCGGGCTTTTGCTGCGGCGTGCCGAAACGCTCCTCGGCGAGCGCGCCCGAGAGAACGGTCATGCCGCCCATGACGCCGCGGTGGTCGTGGATCGGCGTGATCTGCCCGCTCTTCCAGGCGATGAGCATCACCTCCCACTCGTCCCAGAGAAGGATGGGATGGCGCATGTAGCGGTCGTTCGAGTAGACGACCCGATCGAGGTGTCGCTCGAGCTCCGTCGCGACCCGCTGACAGACGAGCGCCGGCGTCGGCCGGTCGGGGCCGATCGAAAAGTCCCGGATGACTTCCCTGACGGATTCGGCGAAGTGCATTTGGGGGCATTCTAGTCGGATTCTTGGGAGCCGGGGGCTCACCCGCGCACCGGCTCCCGCATAAATCCCCTCTCCCCGCGCGCGCGCCGCGGGGAGAGGGAGACGGCGGCCGCGGCGCTTGGCGCCGCACCAGTGCTATCTTCCGCCGCGCATGAAAATCGCGGTGATTCCGGGCGACGGCATCGGCGTCGACGTCACGGCCGAGGCGGTGAAGGTGCTCGGCCGGGTTTCCGAGCGGCGCGGCCTCCGGTTCGAGCCGGTCTTTTTTCCCTGGAGCGCCGATCACTACCTGAAGACGGGCGAGACGGTGCCGCCCGGCGGCTTCGAGGACCTGTCGAAGAACTACGACGCGATCTTCATGGGGGCCTTCGGCGATCCGCGGGTGCCCGACATGAAGCACGCGGCCGACATCCTCCTCGGCGCCCGCTTCGTGCTCGACCTGTACGTCAACTACCGGCCCGTGCGCTGCCTCGACGACCGGCTCTGCCCGCTGAAGGGCTTCGCGGCGAAGGACGTCGACTTCGTCGTCTTCCGCGAGAACACCGAGGGCTCGTACGTCGGCTCGGGCGGGCACCTGAAGAAGGGGACGCCCGACGAGGTCGCCGTCCAGGAGGACATCTCGACGCGCAAGGGCGTCGAGCGGATCATCCGCCACGCCTTCGAGTTCGCGCGGCGGCGGGGCCGCCGGCGCGTGGTCATGTCCGACAAGTCGAACGCGATGCGGTTCGTCGGCGATCTCTGGCAGCGAACCTTCAAGGAGGTGGCCGCGGCCTTTCCCGAGATCGAGGCGTCGCACCTCTACATCGATGCGCTGTGCATGCAGATGGTCAAGGACCCGCGCCAGTTCGACGTCGTCGTGACGAACAACATGTTCGGCGACATCGCGACCGACCTCGGCGCCTCGCTCCAGGGCGGCCTCGGAATGGCCGCCTCGGGCAACCTCCATCCGGGGCGGGTTTCGATGTTCGAGCCCGTCCACGGCTCGGCGCCGAAGTACGCGGGCACGGGCAGGGCGAATCCCTTCGGGGCGATCCTCACGGCGGCGCTCCTGCTGGACCACCTCGGACACCCCGAGGAGGCCGCCGCCGTCGAGGCGGCCGTGGCCGCGTCGGTGCGCGACGGCTCGGCGACCGCCGACGTCGGCGGTTCCCTCACGACCTCGGCCGCGGGCGACGCCGTCTGTGAGCGCCTGCGGCTGTGATCGCGGCCCCAGCCTCCTCGGAGGGGCTGGTACAATCCTTCCTCAAGGAGACGAACTGCTGATGCCAAACTTTGCGCGCAAGCTCTATCCGCTGGCCACCGCCCTGGTGTTCCTCGTCGCCGCGTCGACCGCTCTTCGCGCCGATCAGAAGTTCCTGAGCTCCGACGACGCCAAGGAACGGGACGAGCCGCAGAAGTTCCTGCCCGACTACGACAAGCTGGTCAAGGGCAAGGACGCAGACTGGGTCTATTTCCCGAACGGGGCGCTGAAGGGCAAGACGGTGCTCGTGAAGGAGTTCGACCACAACGGCAAGGGCCGCGAGGCCAAGGAAGCCGCCTCCTACGGCAAGGAATACATGGAACAGTGGCTCCAGAAGCAGGGCTACGACGTGGTCGAGAAGGGGCCCGCGGACTACACGGTCGAGGGCAACATCTTCAACGCCTGGGAGCCGAGCGGCGCCGCGCGGGTCTGGGGAGGCTGGGGCGCCAACCCGGGAGTCGGCATGGAGCTCATCATCAAGGACAAGAGCGGCGCGATCGTCGCCGAGATCCGGGAGAAGGCCAAAGGCTCGACGGTCCACGACGCCGTCGAGAACGGGCTCGAGGACTGCGCCAAGGACATCGCCAAGGGGAAGTGAGGGCGGCAGCGGGGCAACTCCTTGTCCTGCAGTAGCTTGACGGACAGGTCGGGGGCCGGCGGCAGGGGCCCCCTCCGCCGTGGTACCGTTTTCCACTTCAAGGAGCTGCGCCGATTTCTGACCCTCACCCCGCGGTCGCGCTTCCCGAAGCGGACCTGACCGCGCTCTTCGGAATCGCCGACGAAAACCTGCGGTCGATCGAACAGGCGTTCGGCGTGCGCCTGCAGTCCCGCGGCAGCGAGATTGCCGTGCTCGGCGAGGGCCCCGGCGCCGACGCGGCCCGCCGGCTGCTGACGGGACTCTCGGACCTCCTCGCGGGCGGGTACCCGCTCCAGCGGAGCGACGTCGCCACGGCGATCCGGGTGGTCCGCGAGGACCCGACGGTCTCCCTCGTGGAGTTCTTCACGGACAGCCCCTTCGGGCCGACGCTGAAGGCCGCGGTCACCGTGCGCAACATGAAGCAGCGGCTGTACGCGAAGACGATCGACCGGCACGATCTCGTCTTCGCGATCGGTCCGGCCGGGACCGGGAAGACCTACCTCGCGGTCGCGATGGCCGCTGCCGCCCTCGTCGAGAAGAAGGTCAAGCGGATCGTCCTCGCGCGGCCCGCCGTCGAGGCGGGGGAGCGGCTCGGCTTTCTGCCGGGCGATCTCGTCGAGAAGGTCAATCCCTACCTGCGCCCGCTCTACGACGCCCTCTACGACATCCTCGGCTACGAGAAGACGGCGAAGCTCTTGGAGCGCGGCATCATCGAGGTCGCGCCGATCGCGTTCATGCGGGGCCGGACCCTCAACGACGCCTTCATCATCCTGGACGAGGCGCAGAACACGACCTCCGAGCAGATGAAGATGTTCCTGACGCGGATCGGCTTCGGCTCGAAGGCGGTCGTGACGGGCGACATCACGCAGATCGACCTGCCCCACGGAAAGACGTCCGGGCTGCGCGAGGCGCAGCAGGTCCTCGCGAAGGTGGCCGCGATCCGATTCGTGCTCTTCGACGAGAAGGACGTCGTCCGCCACACCCTCGTGCAGTCGATCATCACGGCGTACGAGGCGCTCGACCGCGAGCGCGAGGCGGCGGCCGCCGCCGGGCTCGCGGCGCGGGGCGGCTCGGGCGCGCCCTCCTCCGGCCGCTGAGGGGTTGGGGATGTCCACCGGCGCGCCCCCGGGGCGCACGACGATCGATTTCCAGCGGACGCCTCCGCCGCCGTCGGGGGAAGGCGGCGAGCGGCCGCCGACGGTGCGTTCGCGGCCGCTGCTCTGGGCCGCCGCGTACGTCGTGGCGACGACGCTCTGCTTCTCCCCGACGCTGTCCTTCCGCGACGGTCCCGCCGCCCCGGGCATGGTGGCGCCGCGCGACATCGTCGCGCCGCGGGACCTGATCGTCCCCGACCCCGACGCGACCGCCCGGCGGCGCGCCGAGGTGTCGGCGGAGGTCCTTCCGATCTACGACTTCGACGCGGGCGCGCCGGCGCGATTCGAGGCGCAGCTGCGCGAGTCCTTCGACAACGCGCGGGCGGCCTTTGCGCGAGCGCGGCCGAAGGGACGCGTGACGCCGGAGCTCGCCAACGCCTTCGCGCTGCCGATCGGGGACGAGGCGCTCGCCGCGCTCGCCCGGCAGGGCTTCTCGCCGAAGCTCGAGGACCAGTTCGCGGTCATCGGCCTCGACCTCTACCGGGGCGGCGTCATCGATCATCGCGACCTCACCCCGGAGGCGCGGAGCCGCGGCATCACGGCGCGGGACACGTCGTCCGGCCGCGAGAGCCGCCGACGCGAGAGCGGCTCGGTCGAGTTCGGCAACGAGGCCCGGGCGGCGATCGCCTCCCGGCTCGCGGACAGCCCGTTCACGCCGCGCGAGCGCGCCGAGGTCGCCGCCTTCCTCGCCGCGACGCTGCGGCCGAACCTCGTCTACGACCCCGCGCTGACCGCCGAGCGCCGCGCGGACGCCGCGCGAACCGTCGAGAGCGTCTTCACGCGGCTTCCGCGCGGGAAGGTGATCGTGCGCCGGGGCGACGAGATCACGCCGCGGACGGCGCAGTGGATCGCGGCCGTCCGCGCCTCGGCATCGGACCCCTCGTCCTGGGTCAAGGTGACGGGCATCCTGATCCTCCAGTCGCTCGCGGCCGCCGCGTTCTGGCTCGACGCGCGGCGGCAGCGGCGGCGGCGGCGGGAGCGCTCGCCGGGCGTCGTCTTCGGGTCGGTGCTGGCGACCGGGATCGTGTTCGCGTTCGTCACGCGCGCGGTCTACGCGCTCGCCCAGGCGCTGTCGCCGAGCCTCGAGGGGGCGTCCGGCGCCGTCAATTTCGCCATCCCCTTCGCGGCGGGCCCGATCGTGGTGAGCCTCGTCGCGGGAATGGGCCCGGCGCTCCTCGTCGCGCTCGTGTTCTCGATCGGCGCCGGGGTCCTGATGGGCCTCTCGTTCCCGTTCGCCCTCTTCTCGGTCGTCGGCTCCCTCGCCGGCATCTACGGGCTCGGCCGCGTCGGCGCGCGCAGCGTGCTCCTCGCGATGGGCGGGATCGTCGCCACCGGAAATCTCGTGGCGATCGTCGCCCTGCACTTCTTGAACGCGGGGCCGTGGGGTTGGGACTTCCTGTTCGACGCGCTCGCGGGCGTCGCCGGCGGCCTCACGGTCTCGATGGTGGTGGCCCTGCTCCTGCCCGTCTTCGAGCACCTCTTCTCGGTCGTGACCGACATCCGGCTCCTCGAGCTCTCGAACCAGAACCTTCCGATCCTGCGCACGCTCGCGCTCGAGGCGCCCGGCTCGTACCAGCACTCGCTCATGCTCGGGCACCTCGCCGAGGCGGCGGCGGAGGCGATCGGCGCCGACGCGCTCCTCGCGCGCGTGTCGGGCTACTACCACGACATCGGCAAGACGAAGATGCCCGACTACTTCATCGAGAACCAGGCGAAGGGGTACAACCGGCACGACCGCCTGGAGCCCTCGATGAGCGCGCTCATCATCGCGGCGCACGTGAAGGAGGGCGTCGAGATGGCCCGGCGCGCGCGCCTGCCCGAGCCGATCGTCACCGCGATCCGCGAGCACCACGGCACGAAGCTGATCCGCTACTTCTACCAGAAGGCCGTCAGCAAGGCCGCGCCGGGCGAGGCGGTCGCCGAGACCGAATACCGCTACCCGGGGCCGAAGCCGTCGACGCGGATCCTCGGCATCCTGATGATCGCGGATGCGGTCGAGGCGGCCTCGCGGACGCTGATCGAGCCGACGCCCGCCAAGATCCGCGCGATGATCCGCCAGATCGTCGACGACTGCCTGCGGGACGGGCAGTTCGACGAATGCGACCTGACGATGCGCGACCTCTCGGTGATCGTCGAGGCCCTCGAGCGGACGGTCACGACGGTCTTCCACCACCGCATCGACTATCCCGGCTTCGACTTCAACCGCGAGCGGTCCCGCCGCCGCGCGGACACGGCGACCGGGCCGAGGGCCGTCTGATGGAGATCGACGTGCGGGCGACCGCCGCCGGGGCTCCGGGGGCCGTGCGCGTGCGGCGGCTGTTGTCGGCGGCGGCGCGCGCGGCGCGGGCGCAAGGCTCGGGCGTCTCCGTGCTCTTCTGCGCGGACGCGCGCATGAGGGCCCTGAACCGCCGCTGGCGCGGGAAGGACAAGTCGACCGACGTGCTGGCGTTTCCGACGAACGGCACCGGCGCGGGCCGAGGGTTTCTCGGCGACATCGTCATCTCGGTGCCGTACGCGGCCCGTGAGGCGCGGCGGCGGCGCGAGCCGGCCGCGCGGGAGGTCGACCGGCTGCTCGTCCATGGTCTTCTGCACCTGATGGGCTACGACCACGAGACGGACGGCGGCGAGATGGAAGCGCTCGAGGCGCGGCTCCGGCGGCGGCTGCGGATCGCGGACCCCGCGGCGGCCGCGCCGCGGACGCGGAGGCGGCGGCGATGATCGCGATCCTGACGGCGATCTTCTGCTACGGCGCCTTCCTGCTCTTCGAGTCCTTCGCGCTCGCGCTCGACCGCCTCTCGCCCATCAAGATCCGCGGGCTCCTCGAGGAGCATCCCGAGCGCGCGCGCCTTCTCTCCGGCGCGGGCGAGGTCGAGATCGTGCGCACGACGACGAAGGTCCTCGTGCAGGCGCTGCTGCTCGCGGGCCTCCTGACGACGGTGTCGGCGCTCGAGACGTGGGAGGTCCACCGTCCCTGGCTCTGGGGCGGCGCCTTCTTCGTCCTCGGCTGGCTCCTGACCGAGCTCGTGATCCTCCGCCGGGACGCCAACCGCGACCCGGAGCGGATCGTCGGAAGCCTCCTGCCGCTCGTCACCGCCGCCTCCTGGCTGCTGTGGCCGATCGGCTTCCTGATCCGGCGCATCTTCGCCGGCCGCACCCCCGCGCCGGCGCCTCCGGAGGCGACGGAGCAGGAGGTGCGCGCCTACATCGACGTCGGCCGCCAGGAGGGCATCCTCGAGAAGGAGGAGGAGAAGCTCCTCATGTCCATCGTCGACTTCGGCGACACGCGCGTGCGCGAGGTGATGAGCCCGCGGACCGACATCGTCTGGATCGACGTCGCCGCCTCGCTGCCCGTCCTCTTCGACCTCTTCGTCGAGTCCAAGTACTCGCGCATTCCGGTCGTCCGCGGTTCGATCGACACCGTCGTCGGCGTCGTGCACGTGAAGGACGCGCTCGAGGCCGTCCGCTCGGGCGCGGCGGGCACCGTGGCGGCGCTGATGCGCGAGGCCTACTTCGTGCCCGAGACGAAGAAGGTCTCGGAGCTGCTCCGCGAGTTCCAGCGCCGCCACCTCTGGATGGCGATCGTCGTGGACGAGTACGGCGGCGTCTCGGGCCTCGTGACGGTCGAGGACCTCCTCGAGGAGATCGTCGGCGAGATCTCGGACGAGCACGAGGACGAGCGGGAGCCGGTGACGCGCTCCGGCGAGAACGCCTACTCGGTCTCGGGCAAGGCGAACATCGAGGTCGTCCGCGACCTGTTCGCGCGCGGCCCGGAGGGCGAGGAGTTCACGACGCTGGGCGGATTCCTCGCGAGCCGGCTCGGCCACATCCCCAAGCCGGGCGAGACCTTCCGCGAATCGGACCTCCGTTTCACGGTCGAGGAGGCGGACCGCCGCCGCGTCCACCGCGTGCGCATCGAGTCGGTCGGGGCGGCGCCGGCGGGCGTCGAGGCGCCCATCCGCAAGACCTCCTGACCCGCTTCGTCCGATGAGAGTCGGCGAGATCGCGGTGGTCGGCCGGCCCAACGTCGGCAAGTCCACCCTCGTCAACGCCCTCGTCGGCGAGAAGGTGGCGATCGTGTCGGACAAGCCGCAGACGACGCGGACGCGCGTCCTCGGCGTCGCCCGGCGTCCCGGCGCGGAGATCGCGCTCGTGGACACGCCCGGGATCCACCGCCCGCAGTACCGCATGAACGCCGCCATGGTCCGCGAGGCGACCGAGTCGCTGTCCGGCGCCGACGGCATCCTGTTCGTCCTGGACGCGGCCGCGGAGCGCGGCGCGGGCGATAAGGCGGTCGCGGAGCTCTGCCGCAAGGCGGGCGCTCCGGTCGTGCTCGCGGTCAACAAGATCGACCTCCTGAGGAGGGACCGGCTGCTGCCGCTCCTCGCCGGCCTCGGCGAGGACCCCGTCTGCCGCGCCTTCGCGGACATCGTGCCGGTCTCCGCGAAGACGGGGGAGAACGTCGACCATCTCTTCACGGTGCTCGCCGGGCGCCTGCCGGAGGGCGACGCCGCCTACCCCGACGACTTCCTGACCGCGACCCCGGAGACCGTGTGGATCGGGGAGGTCATCCGGGAGAAGCTCCTCGAGCGCACCCGCGACGAGCTTCCGTTCGCGCATGCGGTCGTCATCGAGTCGGTGCGGCCCGGCGCGGACCCGGACATCACGGTCGTCGTCGCGACCATCGTCGTCGAGCGCGAGGGCCAGAAGGGGATCGTCGTCGGAAAGGGCGGGACGATGATCCGTTCGATCGGCCAGTCGGCGCGCGAGGAGCTCGAGCGCGAGCTCGGAAGGCGCTTCTACCTCGAGCTGACGGTGCGCGTGCAGCCCGAGTGGCGCAACGACGAGAGATTCTTGTCGCGGCTGCGGGGCGGCGGCGTGGGGGGCGAGAAGGTGTAGGGGCGGGGCTTGCCCCCGCCCGGCGGCCGCGAGGGCCGCCCTTACACGTTTCGAGCGCGGGCGGCCGCAAGGGCCGCCCCTACAGAATGCTGAATGTCCGGCGCGGCGTCAGCGTACTGACTGGCGCAGCCGCTCCGCCAAATCGTGGAGCGACTCCGCCAGCGACTCGCGCAGGCGCTCCATCTCCGAGAAGAGGAGGGCGTCGGACTCGTGGCGCCGCACGCGCTCCTCGAGCAGGGGCGCGATCTGGGAGCGGATGTCCTCCGCCTCCCGGCGGCCGAGCTGCGTCTTTTCCTCGAAGGTCGACTCGAGCTCCCGGTGCTGCCGGACGGCGTTCTCGAGACGTCCCTCGATCTCCCCGAGCTTCTCCGACTGCGCCGACAGCGCGGTCACCCGCGCCTCGAGCTGCGGAATCGTCTCGGCGAGCCACCGCACGGAGCTCATCTGGTCCTCGTGCGACCCCGTCTGCGAAAGGAGGACGGCCACCTGCTGCTCCATCGTCTGGAAGCGCTCGTGGAGAGAGGCGAGCGCGCGGAAGCGCTCGTCGTTCTGGAGTCTCTCGCCGAGGGCGTGCAGGGCCATGCCGAGGTCGTCCGTGTCCTTGCGCTGCCGCGACGCCTCTCCGCCGATCCGCTCCTCGAGTCCGCGAAGGCCCTGCTCGAACCCCTGCAGCGCCTGCTGCAGCTCGTCGTGGCGGCCCGCGCCCGTCTCGAGCGGTCCGAGGCGCTGCTGCAGCGCCGCGAGCGCCTCGTGGACGCCGCCGATGCCCTTCTCGAGCGCGCCGAGCCGCTCGGCGAGGGCCGTGAGGTGCTCGAGCGTGGCGGCGACCCGCTCCTCGACCGAGGCGATCGCCGACCCGAGCCGCTCCGAGGTCTCGCGCTCGCCGTCGGCGCGGCCGGCGGCCTCGTGCAGGCGCTGCTCGAGCAGCTCGAGCCGCTCGTTGCTGACGGCCTCGCTCGGGACGAACGCCGGCTCGGCCCCGGGGATCGACTCCGCGCGCGGGGCCGCCTCGACGCGCGCGGCCGGCTCGGGCGCCGCGATCTCCTCGGGCTCGATCGTCTCGATCTCGTCTTCGGGCGTCAGCTCCTCCGGCGGCTCGATGGTGCTGCCGATCTCCTCCATGCCGATGACGTCCATCTGGATCGTGGCCGCGGGACTCGGCGCCAGCGGCAGCGGCGAGCCCGGCTCGAGGCCCGGCGGCTCCGGAACCTCGTAGGGCGAGCTCCCGTCCTCGTCGTCGACGCCGCGGCCGAGCTCGGTCGTGTCGAACGGCGCCTCGTCGTTCATCGGCGGCACGAGCGAGAGGGGACCGCCCGGACCCGCGCGGGATCTGGACCGTCGTCTGCGAGTCGCGCTTCAGGAGGGAGTCCTTCCAGCTCTGCAGGTCGTCCTGCCGCTCGCCGGCGGGCGGCTCGACCGCTCCCGCCGCCGCCGCTTCCTCGGCGCGCTTGCCCTGGAGGCGGCGCAGCAGGTCGACGAAGGTGAGCTTCGAGATCAGCTTGAACGTTTCGGTCACGCCGCGGCCCGCCGAGGCGACGGCCTCGACGAACGGATACGACGACAGCCCGAGCGCCTCCTGCATCGCGTCGACCGCGAGGATGTCCCCCAGGTCGCGTTTGTTGTACTGGATGACGACCGGGATCTTCTCGAACGAGATGTCGTTCGACTTCAGGTTGTCCTTCAGGTTCTGCCAGCTCTCGAGGTTCTTCGGGAGCATCGTCCACTGCGAGTCGGCCACGAAGACGACGCCGTCGACGCCCTTGAGCACCACGCGGCGCGTCTCGTTGAACGCCGTCTGGCCCGGGACGGTCGCGAGCTGGAAACGGATCTTGTATCCCTTGATGTCGCCGAGCTCGACCGGCAGCAGGTCGAAGTAGATCGTGCGGTCCGTCTGCGTCTGGAGGTTCAAGAGCTTGCCCGCGGTGCCGGGCTCGAGCCGGTCGTGCAGGACCTTCAGGTTCGTGGTCTTCCCGCAGAGACCGGGACCGTAGTACACGATCTTGGCGGTCAGCTCGCGCGTGGCGGCGTTGTAGATGACCATGAAACTCCCGTTCTTTCTCTCGATTTTAACGCGGATCGGCCGCGCCCGCGCCCGGTTTCCTCCGTTTCCTTGACGCCTCGGGACCGACCCCATAGACTCGCGCGGATTTGAGCGAAGAGCTGATCCGCAAGGCGCGCATTCTCGACGCGGACCGCATCCGCCGGATGGTCGACCGCATGGCCCACGAGATCGCGGAGCGGCAGAAGGACCTTCCGGGGCTCGCGCTCATCGGCATCCGGACGCGCGGCGTCCCCCTCGCGAACCGGCTCGCCGTCCGGCTGTCCGATCTCGTCCCCCAGGGGCACTTCCCGGTCGGCACCCTCGACATCACGCTCTACCGCGACGACCTCTCGACGGTCGCGCCGCAGCCCCTGCTGAAGAAGACCGAGATCGACTTCGACCTGAACGGCCGCACGGTGCTCCTGTGCGACGACGTCCTCTACACCGGCCGGACGATCCGCGCCGCCCTCGACGGCGTCATCGACCTCGGCCGGCCGCGCGCGATCCGCCTCGCGGTCCTGATCGACCGCGGGCACCGCGAGTTTCCGATCGAGGCCAATTACGTCGGCAAGAGCGTGCCGACCGCGAACCGCGAGACGATCCAGGTGCTCTTCCAGGAGACCGACGGATCGGACGAGGTCTGGATCCTCGAGCGGCCGCAATAGGAACGGATTGACGGTCGCCGCCCTCCGCTCCAAGGACCTCGTCGGGATCGAAACGCTGACTCCCGAGGAGATCACGCTTCTCCTCGACACCGCGGAATCCATGCGCTCGATCGGCCAGCGCCCGATCAAGAAGGTGCCGGCGCTGCGCGGCCGCATGGTCGTCAACCTCTTCTTCGAGGCCTCGACCCGGACGCGGTTCTCGTTCGAGACCGCCGAGAAGTGGCTGTCGGCGGACTCGCTGAACTTCTCCGCGCGGGGCAGCTCGGTCGAGAAGGGCGAGTCGCTCCTCGACACCGCGCGCAACCTCCAGGCGATGTCGCCGGACCTGATCGTCATCCGCCACTCCTCGCCCGGCGTCCCGCACTTCCTCGCGCGGCACCTCAAGGCCGGCGTCGTCAACGCGGGCGACGGCGCCCACGAGCACCCGACGCAGGCGCTCCTCGACGCGCTCACGATCCGCCAGCGGTTCGGCCGCCTCGAGGGGCTCAACGTGTCGATGGTGGGCGACATCGCGCACTCCCGGGTCGTCCGGTCGAACATCTGGCTGCTGAAGAAGATGGGCGCGAGGGTCACCGTCTGCGCGCCACCGACGCTCCTGCCGCCGCGGATGGACGAGATGGGCGTCGCGGTGACGACGGACTTCGACTCGGCGCTCGACGGCGCCGACGTCGTGATGATGCTCCGGATGCAGCTCGAGCGGCAGGGCAAGTCGCTCTTCCCCTCGGTGCGCGAGTACTTCCGCCACTACGGCCTCGACGCGAAGCGCCTCGCGCGCGCGAAGAAGGACGCGATCGTCATGCACCCCGGGCCGATGAACCGCGGAGTCGAGATCGCGTCCGACGTCGCCGACTCCGGCCGGTCGGTCATTCTCGAGCAGGTGGCCAACGGCGTGGCGGTGCGCATGGCCGTCCTCTACCTCCTCCTCGGCGGGCACCCCTGGGAGGGCGAGGCGTGAGCGGTCGCGGCGAGGGGTCGCCCCTCACCCCGACCCTCTCCCGGAGGGAGAGGGAGGGGAGCGCGCTCCTCGTCCGCGGAGGCCGCGTCGTCGACCCCGCCGCCGGCCGCGACGGACGCGCCGACGTGCTGCTCCGCGACGGCGTCGTCGCCGAGGTGGGCGACCGGATCGAGGCGGGCGACGCGGAGGTCTTCGACGCGTCGCGGCTGATGGTCTTCCCCGGCTTCATCGACCTGCACGCCCACCTGCGCGAGCCGGGCCGCGAGTACGCCGAGACGATCGCGTCGGGACTCGCCGCGGCCGCCGCCGGAGGCTTCACGGCGGTGTGCGCGATGCCGAACACGACGCCGGTCAACGACAGCCGCGAGGTCTGCCGGTTCCTGCGCGAGCGCGGAACGGCCGCCGGCGGCACGCGCCTGTATCCGATCGGGGCGATCACGAAGGGGCGGAAGGGCGAGGAGATGACCGCGTTCGGCGAGCTCGCCGAGGCGGGTGCGGTGGCCCTCTCCGACGACGGCGACTGGCTGGCGGACGGCGCGCTGCTGCGCCACGCGTTCGAGCACGCGGCGCTCTTCGGCCTGCCGATCGTCCAGCACGCGGAGGACCGGACCCTCTCCGAGCGCGCGCCGATGCACGAGGGCGCCGTGTCGACGCGCCTCGGGCTCTCCGGCCAGCCCGCGATCGCGGAGGCCGCGGCCGTGGCCCGCGATCTGCTCGTGGCCGAGACCGCGGCAGGGCGGCTGCACGTCGCGCACCTCTCGACGGCGCGCGCCCTCGAGCTCGTCCGGCGGGCAAAAGAGAACGGACTCAGAGTGACTTGTGAGGCGACGCCGCACCATCTCCTGCTGACCGACGAGGAGGTCGCCACGACCGGATTCTCGACGCGCGTGAAAATGAACCCGCCCCTGCGCGAGCCGTCGGACCTCGCGGCGCTCGCGGCGGGGCTGGAGGACGGGACCATCGACGCGATCGCCACCGACCACGCGCCGCACCATGCGGACGAGAAGGCCGTCGACTTCGACTCGGCGCCGTTCGGCGTCGTCGGCCTGGAGACGGCGGTCTCCGTCGTCTACGACCGCCTGGTCGCCCGCGGCAAGCTGTCGCTCGGCCGATTCGTCGCGCTCTTCTCCGCCGGGCCCGCGCGCGCCTTCGGCCTCCCGGGCGGCACGCTCGCCCCCGGCTCGCCCGCCGACCTGACGCTGTTCGATCCCGAGACGCGCTGGAAGGTCGATCCCGACCGCTTCGTCTCGAAGGGGAGATCGACGCCGTTCGCCGGCTGGGAGCTCGGAGGAGCGCCCGCCGCGACGATCGTCGGCGGGGCGGTCGTGTGGCAGCGCGTCGAGCTGTAGCCGCGGCGAGAGAACGCCGCGCCGGAGCCCCGGGGCGAGCGCAGCGAGGGCCGGGCCTCCGGAAGAGAGGTGCCGTTCGCGGCCTTGTAGGCTTTTGCCCGGCGGCGAAAGGGATCCCTCGCTCCGCTCGGGATGACAGATCTGAGGCTCGGGATGACGGATCTGCTGCCGTGGCGCCGAGACACCACCTGTCATCCCGAGGAGCCCTTCGACTTCGCTCAGGGCAGGCTCCGCGACGAGGGATCCCTTTGGAGTCCGAGTGAGGCTTTCCCGGGCCATCCTTGCCCCGCTCGTAGTCGCCGCTCTCCTCGTGCTCGGCGCCAAGGAGCCCGAACCGCGTCGCATCGCGCTCCGCCTCTCCGAGGGCATCGCGGGCGTCCCGGCGCTCGAACGTCTCACCGAGCGCGCGAAGGGGCACGGCGTCGAGCTGCAGGAGGCGCCGGAGGGAACGTCCGTGCCCCGGGGCTTCGACGCCGCCCACCTCTCGACGCTCCCGCCCTCCGACAAGCTGAAGCCGCTCCTGTCGCGTTTCCCGGTGTCCTTCGAGGGAAATAGCTTCACGTTCGACGGGCGGACGTACGCGGCAGCCTCCGACGCGATCCTCCTGGTCGACCCGTCCAAGCCCTCGGATGCCTTCGTCCTCGGCGGCTCCGAGAAGGCGGTGCTCGAGCTGACGGCGTCGGGCCTGATCGAGTCGCCGGATCGGCCCGCCGGCTACCGCGTCGTCTCGGGCGAGCTCGTCAAGGAGGGCCGCTTCACGGCGGCGGGCGGGAAACTCCAGATCGACCGGGCGAGCGACCGCGACCGCATCGCCGCGAAGGAGGCGTTCTCCAGGGCCCTCCGCCGCGAGAAGCGCGGCGCGGTCGAGTGGGAGTTCCGCGAGTCGGAGGCGGCCGCGGTCGCGCGCTGGGAGAAGGCGGCATCGCGGTGGTCCGGCAAGACCGGCTTCCTCGTGCGTGTGTTCCCCGACGCCGCGGCGAAGGCGCTCTACACCGGCTCCTCCCGTCCCGCGGACATCGCGATCGTCGACGGCCGCGTCGTCGTCGAGGTGGACGCCTCGACGCCGAGCGAGCCCGAGCTCGTCGAACCGGCGCTCGCGGCGGCCGGCCTCGCCGCCGCAAACCCGGCGCTCCTCGACCGCCGCGTGCTGCTCCTGGCCGAGGGCGCGCGGCGCCTCGGGAAGTGGTGGGGGAGGGACGTGAAGAGCTTCGCCGCCTTCACCCACGCCGCGGGCGTCGACCCCACGCTCGAGGACGTCGTCCGCGGCTCCGAGGACGCGTCGCCGATCCTCACCGTGGGCGCGGCGGCCGCCTGGCTCGACGCGGGCGCGCGGCTCGAGGGCGAGCCGGCGGTCGCGAAGGCCCTCGCGGACAAGGAGGGCGTCCTCGCGACGAAGCTCTCGCGCTGGCGCGACGCGGCGTGGCGGCAGGCGGTGACGCCGCCCCCGCGCCGTCCGATGCCCGAAGGCTTTCTCCGCGGCGTTTCCTACGCGATGACGAGCACGCTCGACGAGGGCTACGCGACGCCCGCGTCCCTCGCGGCGCTGAAGCGGCTGAAGGACCTCGGCGCGAACTCCGTCTCGGTTCTGCCGTACGGGTTCGTGCGCGACGCCGCGGGCGAGGCGGTCCTCTTTGTGCACCGGACCCCGCGCGGCGAGACGGACGAGGCCATTCTCCGCGCGGTCGTCGACGCCCGGTCGGTCGGGATGACGGCGATGGTGGCGCCGCAGCTCTGGGTCGGCGGCGGCGCGGCCGTGGCCGACGTCGCGATGGCGGACGACGCGTCCTGGAACCGCTGGTTCGACGCGTACCGCACCTACGTGGTCCACACCGCCGTCGTCGCCGAGGCGGCGGGAGCGGCGCTCTTCTGCGTGGGCACCGAGCTGACCCGCTCCGAGACCCGCGAGCGGAACTGGCGCGGGGTCATCGCGGCGGCGCGCCTGGCGACGGGGTCGCCGCTCCTCTACGCGGTGAACGGGGCTTCCGAGGCGTCGCGCGTGACGTTCTGGGAGGGACTGGACGCGATCGGCGTCGACTTCTACGATCCGCTGTCGAAGGCCGAGAAGATGAAGGACGCGGCGCTCGACCAGGCGGTGCGCGAGGCGGCGAAGCCCGTGGCCGATCTCGCCGGGCGCCTGAAGAAGCCCGTCGTCTTCACCGAGGCCGGGTATTCCTGGGAGCGCGCGCCCTGGATCGCGCCCCACGCCGAGGACGCGCGGCGGCCCGCGGGGGGCGAAGATTCCGCCCGCGCCGTCGCCGCGGTCTTCCGGGCGCTCTCGGGCCAGCCGTGGTGGAAGGGCGTCTACTGGTGGAAGGCGTTTTCGAGCGGCCAGCCCGCGCGGGCCGGGGAGCGCGGCTTCAACGTTCTCGGCACGCCGGCGGAACGGGCGATCGCCGACGGCTTCCGCGCCCTGCCCGCGCCGTGACGGACAGTCGCTCGCGCGCGTCCGGGTCGCTCGTCGAGGTCGCCGTCGCCGCGGCGCGGGCCGGCGGCGAGATCCTGACCGCCAACTGGCGCAACCTCCCGCGCGGCTCCGTCGAGGAGAAGACGAAGAACGACCTCGTCACGCACGCGGACCGGGAGAGCGAGGAGCGGATCATCGCCGCGATCCGCGAGCGCTTCCCGAACGACGCGTTCCTCGCGGAGGAGGGTGGGCGGCGCCAGGGCGGCGAGGGCGCGCGCGTCTGGATCATCGATCCGCTCGACGGCACGTCGAACTTCGTGTCGGGTTTCCCGTTCTGGTGCGTCTCGATCGCGGCCCGCGAGAAGGAGGAGCTCGTCGCCGCGGTCGTCTGGGACCCGCTGCGCGACGAGATGTACACGGCGGAGAAGGGCGGCGGCGCCTGGCGCAACGGCGAGCGGCTGTCGGTCTCCGGGCGTTCGACCCTCGACGGTGCGTTCGTCGCGACCGGCTTTCCGTTCCGCAACCGGCACAAGATCGACGCGTACCTTGCCCTCTTCAAGGCCGTCTTCGTCCACGCGCGCGCAATCCGGCGCGCCGGCTCGGCCGCGCTCGACCTCGCCTACGTGGCGGCCGGCGTCTTCGACGGCTTCTTCGAGTTCCGCCTCGCGCCCTGGGACATCGCGGCGGGGGCGCTCCTGATCGAGGAGGCGGGCGGCGAGATCACGGACTTCGGCGGCGGGAAGGGGTACCTCGAGCGCGGCAACGTCCTCGCGGGCTCCCGCGACGTCGCCGAGGGCCTGCGCGCGGTGTCGAAGGGGATCGTGGACGAGGGGACGATCTAGAGTGACCCTCCGCGCCGCGCTCCTCGGGCTCGCCGTCGGGCTCGCGTGCGCGGTCGCGCGCGCCCAGGCAGCGGAAGGAGTCAGCGTCGCCCGAGGCCGCTACCTCGCGCACGGCGTCTGCGAGTGCTTCGAGTGCCACTCGCCTCTCGAGAACAACGACCTCGTCCAGCCGATCGCGTCGAAGCTGGGGGCCGGCGACATCCTCAACAAGAAAGAGCGCCACGTCGCGCCCAACATCACGCCGGATCCCGATACCGGAGCCGGGCGCTGGACCGACGATCAGATGATCCGGGCGATCCGTGAGGGGATCGGCCACGACGGTCGCCGCCTGTCGCTCGTCATGCCGTACTGGAAGTTGAGCATCCTGACCGACGACGACGTCCGGTCGATCGTGGCCTACCTGCGCACGCTTCCCCCGATCCGCAACAGTCTCCCGCACTGGATTCCAACCCGCGACACCGAGCCGCCGCCGGAGCCGCCGCGGCCCCCCGCGACGAACGCCGATCTCGCGACGCCTCTGGGACGCGGCGAGTATCTGGTCCATCTCGCCGGCTGCGTGCACTGCCACACGGCGCGGCCGCTGCTGGGAACCGAGTGGGAGCGACGCAAGGATCTCGAGTTCGGCGGCGGGCGCCGGTTCGAGACGACGCGCTACTTCGACGAGCTCGAGACGGACCCGGGTTTCGCCTCGCCCCCGGCGAAGATGCCCGGGCCGAAGAGCTTCGTCACGAGCCCCAACCTGACGACCGATCCCTCGGGCATCCCGTACTACGACGAGAACGTCTTCATCCAGACCATCCGGACCGGCAAGGTCGCCGGCGTGCGCCCCCTGACGCGGGCGATGCTCTGGTTCGAATTCCGCAAACTGACCGACGAGGACCTGAAGGCGATCTTCCTCTACCTGCGCTCCCGGCCGCCGGTGCGCCACCGTGTCAGCAACACCGATCCGCCGACGTACTGTCCGGTCTGCGGGCGGTACCACGGCCTGGGCGACATGAACGTCGCGCCGGGCCAGAACCAGACCGGGAAACCCTAGCCGAGGCTCCTCCGGTACTCCCGGTCGAACGCGGCGAGGAGGCTCTCCTCCTTCGAGTACAGCCCGGGACGGTATGCACGCGACGAGACGCCCTGCTGCGCGAGCTCGCACATGTGCCAGTCCTGCCGGTTCGTGACGTCCCAGATCTCGATGCCGTCGTCCGGGCGGAAGCCGCCCTTCTCGAGCGTCGCCGGCGCGAAGAGCCACTCGCAGACCACCCGCGTCCGATCCGGCGCGACGGGCTCGAGGCGGGTCGCCATCACGAAGTCTGGCTGGACGGTGAGGAAGAGTCCCGGGAAGACCGAGTAGTAGTAGACGCGCTGCTGCTCGTCCTCCGAGAGCTCGCCGAGCGGCGCGCCGCACATCCGGCCGCTCGTCGAGATGCTGCCACCCTTCTCGTTGATGAGCATGAACCCGCCGAGGACCGAGCCCTCGCGCAGGTCGTTCGACCCGCTCCGGTAGTGCGACAGCTTCGCGAGCGCCGGGTGCACGGGTGGGCAGTGGTAGCACTCCGAGAAGTTCTGGAAGATGAGCTTCCAGTTCGCGCGCACGTCATATTCGGTCCGCCGGGCCGAGCGGAGAAACGGCAGCCGCCAGGCGGCGAAGCGGCCGAGGAGCGGCGACAGCGCCTGCTCGAGCGGGTCGGGCTCCTTCGCGAGGTTGACGAAGAGGAATCCCTCCCACTCGGCGGCGGCGGCGCCCACGAGCGGGTACTCCTCGCGGTCGAACCACGGCACGTCCGCCATGTGCGGGGCGCCGACGAGCGTCCCGTCGAGCGCGTAGGTCCACGCGTGGTAGGGGCACTGGATGCCTCCGGCGAAGCGGCCGCTCTCCGCCTCGCAGAGCCGCGTGCCGCGGTGCCGGCAGACGTTGAAGAAGGCGCGGGCCTTGCGGTCGCGGCCGCGGACGAGGAGGAGGCTCTCCGGCCCGACGTCGACCTTGACGAAGTCGCCCGGCCGGGCCAGCGCGTCGGCGCGGCCGGCGCACAGCCAGCGACGCGAGAAGATCCGCTCCTGCTCGCGCGCGAAGATTCCCTCGGACGTGTAGAACTCGCCGGGCAGCGTCGTCGCCCGCTCGACCAGGTTGTGGCCCCGGAACTCCATGGCGCGGCAGAGCCTAGCATTTCCACTCGAGAGAACGTGCCCCGATCCGCCGGACTGCGGCGGATGCGACGCTCCCTCTCACGTCGGCGCGTCGAGCGCCGCTCAAATTGCTAGACTCCGCACAACGACAGAAGGAGGGTTCCATGGCTCGACGCTTCACCCGCCGGGACTTCGTCCGCGCCTCCGCCGCGGCCGGTCTCGCCGCCTCGGCGCCGCGCGTCCTCGCGCAGAAGGCGCCCGCCGTCGCGACGGGCGGCGTCAAACCGGTGGTCATCAGCTCCGCCAACGGCAACTGGTTCAAGAACGGCGGCAGCGTCACCTGCGTCGAGAAGGCCTGGACGCTGATGACCCAGGGCTCCGACGTGCTCGACGCGCTCATCGAGGGGGTCAACATCGTCGAGCTCGATCCCGAGGACTACAGCGTCGGCTACGGCGGCGTTCCGAACGCGGAGGGCGTCGTCCAGCTCGACTCCTGCTGCATGCACGGGCCGCTCAAGCGGGCGGGCGGCGTCGCGTCGCTCGAGGGAGTGAAGACGCCGTCGCGCGTCGCCCGCGAGGTGATGAACCGGACCGACCACCATCTGCTCGTCGGCAAGGGCGCGCAGAACTTCGCGCGCAACATGGGCTTCGCGATCGAGGACGACCTGAACACGCCGGTGTCGCGCAAGATGTGGCTCGAGTGGAAGCAGCGCACGGACCCCTCGCACTACCTGACGCCGAAGGAGCGCGAGATCGCGCACCACGACGCGCGCAAGGCGATGGCGAAGGAGGGCTGGTTCGCGGGCGGGCAGATGTGGGGCACGATCAACTGCGACGGCGTCAACGCGAAGGGCGAGATCTGCGGCGTCACGACGACGTCGGGCCTCTTCTTCAAGATTCCCGGCCGCGTCGGCGACTCGCCGATCCTCGGCGCGGGCCTGTGGGTGGACGGCGCCGTCGGCGCGGCCGGCTCGACGGGCCGCGGCGAGGCGAACCTCTACAACCTGTCGTCGTTCTACATCGTGGACTGCATGCGGCGGGGCATGCACCCGAAGGACGCCGGGATGGAGGCGCTCAAGCGCATCAAGGCGAACACGGTCGAGGCCCGTCTCCGCAAGAAGAACGGCGACCCGAACTTCAACGTCAACTTCTACGTCCTGAACGCGAAGGGCGAATTCGCCGGCGTCGCGATGTACGGCGAGGACCCGGAGGACCGGGGCTGGGCCGGCGGGACGACGAACGCGGTGCGCTACGCCGTCTGCGACGCGAACGGGCCGCGATCGATCCCGGTCGAGGGGCTGCTGCCGGGGAACACGAGCGGGTCAAGAAACGCTCGACAACTCCCGCGAGGCCGACAACCCTGGGCCGATCCTGTCAAAATCAGCTGCTCACCCATGTTTCAGACCGTGGTCGGCTCCGGGCCCCGCTGACGCGGCCGCGCGAACCAGACGGCGAGCGCGGCGACCGAGGCGAGGCTGACGGCGAGGCCCCGAACGAATCCGTCCGGGAGATAGCGAACGACGACGCGGTGGCGCCCGGCGGGCACCCGAAAGCCGACGAATGCATGGTTGTAGAACAGGACGGGAACTCTCCGGCCATCGACCTCGACCCGCCAGCCGGGCCAGTTCACGAGCGAGGTGGCGACGACGGCCGGATCCGCGCCGAGACGGTCAGCGCGAGACGGGCCGGTGACCCCGGCTCGACCTTGACCTCGGCCCATCCGTTCGCCTTCCACGCGCCGCCCTGTCGTCGTCGAGGACGCCGCGCTCCCGAAAGTCGGCAATGTCGCCGAGAATTGCAAGGCGCGCGCCGGGTTCCGGATCGCCGCGAAGCATGCGGGGAGCGAAGGCGCGCTCGAGTGCTCCCGGATTCTCCACGAGGCGCTCACGCCGGCTCTCGGCGAGGACCCGCCAGCCAGCGGGAACCAGAGCGTCGAGCGGCAACAGAAACCACCGGACGTTGATGAATGACAGAAAGGGCCGCGTCGGGTCGTCGATGCGGTTGAACCACACGCCCTGGTTCACGCACCAGAGCGGAAACGTTTGCACGAGACGCACGAGTTTCATGGCCTCGTATCCGCGCACGTCCTGGATCTCGTATACCGTCGGCATGTTCGGGATCAGCGTGATGCCGAGCGCCGCAAAGCGACATGGTTCCTCGCGGGGAATTCTATCGAGGACGGAGACCGGAGGATAGAAGGCTTGGGTGGGCAGGGTGGGATTGACGGCCCCGGCCACAAGGAGACGCTCTGCGGCGAAGAGCGCGACGATGGCAGCCACCGCGGGAACGCCGGGCCACGCCTGTCGCGCCGCGACGAGGCCTACCGCGAAGAGCAGCGGCACGACCTGGAGCAGCAGACGCCATTGGACGTAGGCGGCCGGCATGCCGAGCGCCTCGAGCTGCGCCCGCGCGCCGCGGAAGACGAGCGCGACAAGCAACGCCATCACGACTGCGGAAACGGCAAACGCCACACCGCCCTCCCGCCGTTCGAGTCGCTCCGTGCCGAGTGCGGCCAGCACGCAGACCGAAAACGTGACGAGAATGATCATGTACTCGTTGATCGCGATGTCGAAGAAGGGGAGTTTCGCGATCCAGTCGGCGGCGGCCGTCTTGGCGCAGACCGCCAGGCTCCCGAGGCCGAGCGCCAGAAAGAACCATCGTTCTCGTCGAGAAGAGAAGAGTCCGACTGCGGCGAACGGCAGGAGGAGAGCGCCGGCGTAGGACGACGGCACGAGATGGTGCGGCTTGACCGCGCTGACCCCGTCGACCCCGACGCCGTACGGAACGATCTGAGAGGAGAGCCGGAAGAGGCTCTCATCCGCCGAAACGGATCGCTTCTGCAGGGCGTACCAGCCCTTCCGGAGCGCATGCTCGTAGGTGACGGGCAGGATTTCCGCCATCGGTAGAAGCACGACCGCACATAGCCCGAGTGCCAGGGCCGACGCGCCGACACCGACGGCGCAGGAGCGGAGCCGACTGCCACGCGGCCTCCCGGCGAGCTCGAAGAAGAAATAGAGAGCAGCCGCAGTGCTCGTGTGGACCGCGGTCTCCGGGTGACCGCCTGCCAGACCGCTGGCGAGCGCGATCGTCAGAAGCGCGCCGCTCTTCGCGCTGGGTTCGCGGGCCACGCGCCGGGCACCGAGTAGGGCGAGCGGAAACGGCGCGGTTGGCGGAGCGATCGAGAATCCGAGAAAGAAAATGAGGAAGTCCGAGAACGCCCATCCGGCCGCGCCGAGCAGTGCGGAGGCGGGCCCGCAGCCGAGGTCGGCGAGGAAGAGATAGGCGCACAGAAGCGCCGTGAAGAGCCTCATCGTGACGTCGAACGTCCAGGACGACGCGGGAGGGAGCAGCATTCCGATCCAGACGCTCGGCCGCAGGACGCCCGCCTGCTGGACGGCGATCAGCGGCTCGCCGACGAGAACATTCGGGTTCCAGAGCGGAAGTTGACCGTGCTGGAGCGCTCGACGAACGGCGTATCGCCAGGGAATGTGCTGGTACACCACGTCGCCGAGCGAAGGCGATCGAACCCCCGAAATCCCGAGCTCCTCTTTGTGCGCACTGAGTGGCGCGTCGGCGTACAGGATGTCGACGCCCGCGTACGCCCCTCCGGTGAGCAGCGCGCGTCCCGTGAAGAGAAGGGGCAGCGACGCGAGCAGGACGCAGGTTCTGGTCCGAAGTGGCTGGACGTAGCGGCGCGAAAGCGCCAGCGCCGCCGCTGCGGAGAGGCCATAGACCGCGAAAGCCCAGGCGCCGATCAGCACACGCGGTTCGGCCGAGCCTGGGGCCCCACGACCGACGTCAGGGCAGGTACTCCTTCGGGATCGGGTTGTCCTTCGTCTCGTCGGTCCAGATCGCGTTAGCGATCCACCAGCGCTTGCCGTCCCAGAAGAGCTCGATCGAGTTGATGCCGCGCATGATGATCGGGCCTTTTTCAGTGCGCCGTGACTCGTACGTGCTCCAGACGTGCGCGATCGGGCCGAAGCGCTCGGTGACGCGGTGGATCTCCTTCTCGAAGAAACCCTCCTTCGACATGCGGTCCGCCATGTCCACGTACTCCTGGTGGCTCGTGATGCGCGGCGCGGGCTTGCCGTTCTTGTCCACGTCGACCTGCACGAAGCGCAGGTCCTCGATGTAGAGCGTCCGGTCGCGCGCCCAGTCGCGCGGCTGGCCGGCGGGGCCGGAGACGACCTCGTAGTACGCCTTGACCATGCCGTCGATCGTTTCGATGTCCTCGGGACGCGGCGCGACCGTCGCGACCGTCACGTGGTTCTGGGCCGCGCGCCGCCCAGAGCGCTCCCACCAGGGCCGGGGCGAGTTTCATGCCTTGCTCCTCCGCTGTCGGCGTTTTCAGGAAACGACGACGCCAGCGTACCCCACGACGCTCGAGGTGTCGCCGGTCTGATCGCCGCTGTCGGCGCGCGCGACGACCCTCGCCGCGGTCGCCTTCGCCGCCCGCGCGGCGAAGAGGAGGGCGGTCGCCGGCAGGAAGCCGCACATCGAGATGTCCTCGGTCAGGACGGTGCGGAAGAGGCCCTCGGGGTCGAGATTCTCGACGCGGGAGAGCGCGAGGTCGTCCTTCTTGCGGCCGACGGCGCGCGGCTCGTAGTGATTCATGTCGGAGGACGCGACGACGAGCGGGGGCTCCGCCGACTCGGCGCGGAGTCGCGCGACCGCCTCGCCGACCTCCCGGCAGAGGGCGAGGCTCGGCTCGCCGAGGCATACGGGAACAAAGGCGACATCGGGGCGGAGCGTCTGGAGGAAGGGGAGCTGCACCTCGAGCGAGTGCTCGCGGCGGTGCGCCTCGGCGTCCTCGGTGAGCGACGGCGCGAGCTCGCGGAGGCGGTCGGCCATGGCGCGGTCCACGCGCACGTCGCCGAGCGGCGTGCGCCACGCATCGGAAGGCTCGACCGAGGCGGGCGCGCCGCGCCCGGTGTGGTTGGGGCAGAGGATCACGCAGGTCGCGGGCACGCGAACGCGCGCGTACACGGCTCCGGCGACGGCGCCCGAGTAGACGTAGCCCGCGTGCGGCACGATCACGCCGATGGCGTCGGCGGGGGAGGCGTCCACGGCCAGGAAGCCGCGGACGTCCTTCTCGAGCCGGTCGGGGCGGGACTCGTAGAACATCCCGGCGACGGCGGGGGGTCGGACCGTCATGGAGCGATCGTAGAACAGCGAAGCGAAGTCGGAAAGGCCGCGTCGCTCCCGGAAGAGCCCGTTGCGGAGGATAGGATGCGGTCATGGCCTACTCCTGGGAGCGGCTCGACGAGCCCGAGAAGGCCGCGATCCTCCACAGCATCGCGACGGGGAATCCGGCGCCCCCGCCGCGGGTCGTCGAGCTCTCGTGGCAGGACCGCTGCAACATCGATTGCTTCTTCTGCTCGACGGCCGATCTTCGAGCGGGGAACCGGGAGCTTCCTCGCGAGCGGCTCGAACGGCTCTTCGACGAGATGCGTTCGCTGGGTGTTCGGGGCGTCCGCCTGATGGGCGGCGGCGAGCCACTCTTCCGCAAGGACTGTGCCGAGCTCGTCGCCGGCCTCGGGCGGCGCGGGCTGAGGATCAACGACGTGACGACGAACGCGGTGCTCCTGACCGAGCCCGTCGTGCGCGCGCTCTACGCGACCGGCTGCGACGAGATCTGTATCTCGCTGAACGCCGCCGACCCGGCCAGCTACGCCACGATGATGCAGACGACCCCGAAGAATTTCGACCGCGTCGTCGAGAACGTGCAGCGCGCCGCCGATATCAAGCGGGAGACCGGGGCGCGCTGTGCGATCCGGGTCCAGTTCCTGGTCTACCGCGACAACTATCAACAGCTGCCCGAGATGTACCGCGTCTTCCGGGAGACCGGAGCCGATGCCTTCTGGCTGAACGGTCTCTATCCGGTCCGGCCGATGCCCACGATGGACGAGAACGACATCACGCGGATGATCGATCTCTACGAGGAGGTCCTCGCCCTGGACTACTTCGATCACCTCGAGCGCTTCTCGTTCTGGGAGCGGCCCGTGGCGGACCGGATCGCGGAAGCGGAGCGGCGCGTCTTCGCGGCAGCGCCGATCTCGCGCCGCGCCCGAGTCAAGGCGAGGCAGATCCTCACCCGGGGCCGGAAGAGGGAGAGAGAGGCGTCGTCTCTCGACGAGTTCTGCCTCGTCGGATGGTACTCGACGACTATCAACGCGAACGGCGACGTCGTGACCTGCTGCATTCTGCAGGACCGAAAGGGCGCCGTCCTCGGGAACGTCGGTGCCAGTTCGCTGTCGGAGATCTGGTTCGGGGAGGCCTACGGCCGCTTCCGGAACGAGCTGCGCGAGATCATGGCGCGGCGCGGCCGGATCGCCGACTTCGGCGGGTCCCGATGCGTCGAGTCCATCTGCGCGGAAAAGGGGGCGTGCCCGACGCGCTCCTATTACTGGGCCGACGACCTGCCGTTTCGAAGGAAGTTCCACGCGGCCGTCACCGGGATGCGGCCGCCCGCGGGAGAGCCGTTCGCGACGCTCGGCCCCAGCGGAGCCCGGACGACGCTGCCTCTTCATCCGGCGGCGCCGACGCCGGTGCGCTGACCGCCGAAGGAGACCCCCTCACCCCGGCCCTCTCCCGCCGGGAGAGGGAGAAGGTGGAAGGCGGCGCTTGCGCGCCGTGACTGACTTCAGTTGACCAGCAGCGTCGCTTCGGCCGTCTTGCCCGCGAGCTCGACCCGGATCTTCGTGGCGCCCGCCTTCCGGCCCGTCGCGACGCCCGCGCCGTCGATGGCCGCGACGGCGGGGTCGGAGGACTTGAAGACCGCCGCGACCTCGGTGATCGGCTGTCCGTCCGGACCGAATGCCGTGACCTCGAAGTGCTGGGTCTCGCCGACGCGGGCGAGCGCGGTCGCCGGGCGGATCTCGACCCGCGAGATCGGGCGGATCGCCACCGAGACGTCGCAGCCGCCCTGGATGTCGCCGATCTTGCCGATGATCATCGTGGTGCCGGGGCCGACCGAGGTGACGACGCCGTCTTCGGAGATCGTCGCCGCCTTCGGGTTCGACGAGGTCCAGACGGGTTTCATGTCCAGCGCCTTCTGGTGCGAGTCCTTGACGGCGTACGAGAGCGGCACCGTGGTGCCGGCCGGCCCCGTCAGCGAAATCGCGGGCGGCGTGATGTCGATGGCGGCGACGTCGACCACCTCGACCGGGACCTGCGCCGAGACGTCGCCGAAGGCGGCCGTCACGAGGGTCTTTCCCGCCTTCTTCGCGACCACGCGGCCGCCCGGCTCGGCCTCGACGATCCCTCCCGAAGCGCTCCACGTCGGGATCGCTCCGTCGAGCGGCTGTCCCTTGCGGTCGAGGACACGCGCCGTGAGCCGTTGCGCGCGGGTGATGCCGTAGATCTTGACCTTCTTCGGCGAGATGTCGATCGAGCCGGGCTTCTTGCCGCAGCCGGACGCGGCGATGGCCGCCGCGATCAGGACGAGCGCGGTGAGTCGGAAACGCATCCTGCACATCCTCCGAGGTTTTGCCCAAGAGGATAACAGATTTCTTACATTCTCCTGAGGATCCCTTCCGCCCGGCGGCGGACGCGGTCGGGGTGCTTCTTCGGATCGTAGATCCGCGGCGAGGGGATGATCGCGGCGAGCGTCGCCGCCTGCTCGCGGGAGAGGTCCTTCGCGCTTTCGCCGAAGTAGCGCCGCGCCGCCGCCTCCGCGCCGAAGGTGCGCCGGCCGAACTCGATGACGTTCAGGTACAGCTCGAGGATCCGCTTCTTCGAGAGCTCGTGCTCGAGCCGCCGCGCGATCAGGATCTCGCGGAGCTTCCGCCACGGCGTGCGCGCCGGCGACAGGTACAGGTTCTTCGCCAGCTGCTGCGTGATCGTCGAGCCGCCGACCTTGAGCCTTCCCTTCTGCCAGTCCTTCTCCAGGGCGCCGCGCATCGCCGTCCAGTCGACCCCATCGTGCTCGAAGAAGCGCGCGTCCTCCGCGACGACGGCCGCCCGCTGGAGATCCGGCGCGATGCGGGAGAGCGGCACCGGCGTCCATTCGAGCCGCGCGTTCTCGCCGCGGCGGGAGAGCTCGGCCCTTCGAAGCTCCATGAACGCGGTCGTCTCGGGCCACGAGTGCGCGAGCGGACGCACGTCCGGCAGCGTCGCCCATAACAGAACCGCGGCCCCGAGGGCCGCGGCGATGAGAAGGAGAACGACGCGGCGGATCAGCGTTTGGACCCGCGCTCGACGCGCGGACATGAGCGGGAACAAACGCTCATCGACCCTCAGCCCCTAACGGCGCTCAGCGCCCTGCGAAGCTTCCTCACGCCCTCATCCGCCTCGTCCTTTGACAACACGAGGTGGGGGCGGAAGCGGACGGCGTTCGCGCCCGAGGCGAGGCCCATCATGCCGTTCTCGAGGCACGCCGCGAGCGTCTTGTCGCGCGTCTCCTTGTCGGGCAGATCGAACGCGATGAAGAGGCCGCGGCCGCGGACGTTCGACATCGTGCCCGGGAACTCGGTCGCCAGCTCCGCGAGGCGTCCCTGCAGGTACTCGCCGACGACGCGCGCGTTCTCGACGAGGTTGTCCTCGGCGATGATCTCGAGGTACTTCCCGCACCGGATCATGTCGACGAGGTTGCCGCCCCACGTCGAGTTGATGCGGGACGACACCCTGAAGACGTTGTCGGGCACCTCGTCGACGCGGTGGTTGGCCGCGAAGCCGCAGACCTGGGTCTTCTTGCCGAACGCGAACATGTCGGGCTCGACGCCCATCTGCTCAAAGCACCACATCGAGCCGGTCAGGCCGACGCCGGTCTGGACCTCGTCGAGGATGAAGAGGAAGTCGAGCTCGTCGGCGAGCTTCCGCAGCCGGCGGAAGAGCTCCGGCCGGAAGTGGTTGTCGCCGCCCTCGCCCTGGATCGGCTCGAGGATCAGCGCGGCGACGTCGTCCGGGTTCGCGGCGCACGCGGCGCGGATCTCGCGCTCGACCTGCTCCTCGGCGGCGGCGACGTCCTTCACGACGGCCTCCGTGACCGGGAACGAGAGCTTCGGGCAGGAGAGGCGCGGCCAGTCGAACTTGGGGAAGTACATGGTCTTGCGCGGGTCGGCGGTATTGGTCATCGAGAGGGAATAGCCGGAGCGGCCGTGGAAGGCGTTCCTGAAGTGGAGGACCTTCGTGCCCTTCTCGCCCTTGCCCGTCGCGAGGTTCTTCCGGATCTTCCAGTCGAACGCGGTCTTCAGCGTGTTCTCGATCGCGAGCGTGCCGCCCTCGACGAAGAACATGTGGTCGCGGTAATTCTTCGGCACGGCGAGCTCGGAAAACGTCTCGACGAAGCGCGCGAAGTGCTCGGTGTAGATGTCGCTCGTCGACGGCTTGGTGAGGGCCGCCTCCATGAGCGCCTCGCGGAACTCCGGGTCGGCCATCCGCGGATGGTTGTAGCCGATCGGGATCGTCGCGAAGCAGGAGAAGAAGTCCAGGATCGGCCGATCGCTCCGCGCGTCGTACAGGTAGGAGCCCCGGCTCCGTTTCATGTCCATGACGACGTGGTAGCCGTCGACCAGGATGTGCCGGGAGAGGACGTCCAGGACGTTCTTCGGCGAAAGCTGCTCGCGCGTGACGGTCGCCATGGAATCCCCCTTTGCAGGCGTGAATCGGGCGGGAAAACCCGGACGCGAACCCGAAGGCTAGCATTTCCTCCGGGCGAAAGTCACCCCCGGGGGGACGAACGCGCGATTGACCCGCGGTCGTCCTAAGTCATCCCGCGGAGCCGTCGTCCTGTCATCCCGAGGACAGCGAACGCGACGAGGGATCCCTTTCTGCGCCGCATCGGGACTTCAAAGGGATCCCTCGCTACGCTCGGGATGACACGCAGAGGTCAGTGAGACAGCGCGGGAACGCGGGCGTCCTCGAGGCTCGCGGCGGTGCAGCGGTCCTTGCCGTGCTCCTTCGCGCGATACAGCGCCGTGTCGGCCGCGCGCAGGAGCTCGTTCTTCTGCTGCTCGACGGAGGCGCCCGGTGTCGCGTGCGAGCGGATCGAGGAGAGCCCGAGCGACGCGGTGATCAGGCCCTGGAGGTTCAGGGCCGGCTCGTTGAAGCCGTAGGGCCGGAAGAGGAACGTCGCGCTGCGGATCGCGGTCCGGATCGCCTCCGAGACCTCGAGGCCCTCCTCGAGGTTGTGCCCCGGGAGGATCAGGACGAACTCGTCCCCGCCGTAGCGCGTCAGCGTCGCGCGCTCGTCGGTCACGGTGCGGCGCAGGAGGTAGCCGACCTCGCGCAGCACCTGGCTGCCCGCGAGGTGGCCGTGGCGGTCGTTGACCGACTTGAGGTTGTCGAGGTCGAGGAAGATGACGCAGCAGTCGCCGCCGTCGCGCGAGATGCGCGAGAGCTCCTGCGTCAGCCGCAGGTGCAGGTAGCGCTCGTTGTAGAGGCCGGTCAGGCCGTCGCGCTTCGCGACCTCGTACGCGCGCCGCGCGTCGAGGAGGTTCTGGATCGAGATCGAGGCGTAGTCGGCGAAGATCTCGAGGAGGCGCCGGTCCTTCTCGCGGAAGCCGCCGGGACCGGAGCGGTTGACGAGCTCGAGCACGCCGCACACCGACGACTCGATGCGGACGGGCACGCAGAGCACCGACTTCGTCTGGAACCCGTCCGTCAGGTCGAGGGTCGGATAGAAGAACGGGTCGTCGACGACGTCGTCGGTCATGTACGCGACGCCCGTGGCGTAGACGTGGCCGACGATGCCGACGCGCGCGTTCATGCGCTTGGAGAGCCGCGCCTCGCCGTTCGCGCCGTAGGTCGCGATGAAGACGAGCTCGTTCTCCATGCGATCGTCGGAGTTCTTCGTCATCGGGTCGTCGAGGAGGATGGAGCCCGCCTCGGACGGCACGAATTCGTTCGCCTTCTGGAGGATCTCGCGGAGGAACCGATCGACCTCGATCTCGCCGCTGTAGGCGTAGTAAGCCTTGTGCCGTTCGAGAAAGTTCTCGAGACGACGGTTTTCCAGCGTAAAGACCTGCAACAAGCGGCTCAACCCCGTCAAAAATCTTACCATCTGATAGCCTCGCGGGTCGTGGCCCCTGTCACCCGACGCCATGCCGCCACAGCATGAGCGTGGCGCGCGGCCGCGCCGGCCGGGGCTGCCGGCGCGCCGGCGCTGGGGCCAGAACTTCCTCGCCAATCCCGCCACCGCCGAGAAGATCGTCGCCGCGGCGCGCGTCGGGCCGGGCGACACGGTTCTCGAGATCGGGCCCGGGGACGGCGCGCTGACGCGGCCGCTCGCGAGGACGGGCGCCCGCGTCGTCGCGGTCGAGATCGATCCGCTGCGCGCACGGGCGCTCGAGACCGAGCTTTCCCTCGCGCAAGGGCTCGAGGGGGCCGTGCGCGTCCGCATCCTCCAGGGCGACGTCCTCGCCCGCCCGTTCGCCGAGTGGCTCGCGGAGGGAGGCGCGCCGGGCGCGGCCGCCGTGCTCGTCGCGAACCTTCCCTACAACGTGGCGACGCCGATCCTGACGGCGGCGCTCGACGCGCCGGAGACGATCCGGCGCTCCGTCGCGACGGTGCAGCGCGAGGTCGCGCGCCGCTTCGTGGCCCGTCCCGGCGACGAGGCGTACGGGTTCCTCTCCGTGCGGGCCGCGTCGCGCGCGACCGGGCCGCATCCTCTTCGACCTGCCGCCGGGCGCGTTCCGCCCGCGGCCGAGGGTCACGTCGAGCGTGCTCGAGCTCGTGCCGCTCGCCGACCCGCCCGACCGGGAGCTCGCGCGGCGCGCGCTCTGCCTCGCCTCGCTCGGCTTCAACGCGCGGCGCAAGACCCTGCCGAACGCGCTTTCGTCGGCCGCGCCGCGGGCGTACTGGGAGGAGGCGCTCGCGTGCCTGGGGAAGGACCCGCGCGTGCGCGCGGAGGAGCTGTCGCTCGACGACTTCCTCGCGCTCGCCCGCGAGTGGCGGCCCGCCGGATGAGCGTTCCCCTCGAGGTCGTTCCGCTCGGCGGCGTCGGCGAGTTCGGCAAGAACGTCCTCTGGCTGCGCTCGGGCGGCTCGAGCATCCTGCTCGACGTCGGCGTGTCCTTTCCCGACGAGACGTTCCCCGGCATCGACCGCATCGCGCCCGATCTCTCGGCGCTGTCGAACACCCGCCTCGACGGCGTCTTCCTGACGCACGGCCACGAGGACCACGTCGGCGCGCTCTCGTTTCTCCGCGAGAAGCTCTCCGCGCCGGTCTGGGGCTTTCCGTTCACGCTCGCGCTCGCCCGGCGGCGCCTCGAGGAGGCGGGCATGCCCTCCGATCGCCTCGAGGAGGCGCGCCCCCGCCAGCCGGTCCGCGCGGGCGCCTTCACCGTCACCTTCTTCCGCGTCTCGCACTCCGTGCCGGACTCGGCCGCCCTCCTCGTCGAGGCGGGCGGCCGGCGCCTGTTCCACTCGGGCGACTTCAAGCTCGACGACGACCCGCCGGACGGCGAGACGACCGACCGCGAGGGCATCGCGGCCGCGGCGGGGGAGGGCGTCGATCTCGCGCTCGTCGACTCGACCAACGCCGAGCGTCCGGGACGATCCGGGTCCGAGCGGGTCGCCGGCCAGGGCCTGCGCGCGGCGATGGTCACCGCGCGCGGCCGCATCGTCGTGACGACGTTCTCGAGCCACGTCTCGCGGCTCTCGCAGGCCTCGGAGCTCGCGCTCGCGTCCGGCCGCCGGGTCGCGCTCCTCGGGCGCAGCATGCGCACGGTGGCCGAGATCGCGGAGCGGTTCGGCCGCATGCGGGTGCCGGTGGGGGCCCGCATCGCCGCGGCGGACCTGCGCGCGACGCCGCCGGAGCGTTTGCTCTGCCTGACCTCGGGAAGCCAGGGCGAGCCGGCGTCCGCGCTCTACCGCCTCGCCCTCGGCGAGCACGCCGACCTCGAGCTGTCCGAGGGCGACCTCGTGCTCCTCTCGGCGCGCACGATTCCGGGACACGAGCGCTCGGTCAACCGGATGACCGACCACCTGGTGCGCCGGGGCGCGCGCGTCGTCCGCGAGACCGATCCGCCGATCCACGTCTCGGGACACGCGCACCGCGACGAGATCGCCGAGTGGCTGAAGCTGGTGCGGCCGCGCGCGGTGATGCCGGTGCACGGCGACCGGCGCATGCTCGCCGCGGCCGGCGACGTGGCGGCGGCCGCCGGCGTCGCGCGCGAGCGCGTCCACCTGCTCGACAACGGCGACCGCCTCGCGCTGGAGGACGGATTCGAGACGACGACGCCGCGCGCCGTCCCGTGGGGCACGGTCTTCCTCGACGAGCGCACCGAGCCGGTCGATCCCGGCATCGTGCGCGAGCGCCGCGTTCTCGCCGAGGAAGGGGTCGTCGTCGTCCTCGTGCGCGGCGCCGACGTGGACGTCGTCTCGCGCGGGGTCGCCGCGCACGCCGACGAGCTCGCCGCCGAGGTCTCCGGCGCGGCCCGGGCGGTTCTCGCGCGCGCCTCCGAGGAGGAGCGGCGGGATCCCGAGTGGCTGCGGGCGGAGATCGCGATCGCGGGCAAGCGCGCCTGCCGGCGGGCGCTCGGGCTTCGGCCGGTGATCGTGCCGGTGATCGTCTGAGGAGACGCCTCGGCGTGAGTCTTTTCGGCGACCGGTCCTCGCTGCGCTCGGCCCGGCCGCCGACGCGGCGTTCCCTCGCCGTGAGTCTGTTCGGCGACCGGCCCTCGCTGCGCTCGGCCCGGCCGCCGACGCGGCGTTCCCTCGCCGTGAATCTGTTCGGCGACCGGCCCTCGCTGCGCTCGGCCCGGCCGCCGATGCGGCGCTCCCTCGCCGCAAGTCTGTTCGGCGACCAGCCCTCGCTGCGCTCGGCCCGGCCGCCGGCGCGGCGTTCCCTCGCCGCGTTGGCCGTCCTGGCGGTCGCGCGGCTCGCGTTTCACGCCGTGTTCCTGCCGGCGTTCGCGGGGCCGGACGAGCCCCAGCACCTGGCCCGGATCCGCGACTTCGCGGCGCGGTCTCTATCCGAGGCATTCGCGGGACGCTTCGTCGACGCGCCGCTCCTCGAGGAGCAGGGGCTCTATCCGTGCGACGCCTCCCGGAACGGGGCGGCCGGCTGCCCGGGCTTCGACCGCGCCGCGGGCGCGTTCGACCTGCTGCGCCCGCCGCCCGCGCCGGCGCCTCCGAGGGGCGCGCAACCGATTCCCAACGTGGAGTCGAACCAGCCGCCGCTCTTCTACGCCGCGGCCGGGCTGGTCCTGCGGCCGTTCCCCCTCCGCCCCGCGGCGCAGCTGCTCGCCGCCCGGCTCCTCGCGGTCGCCCTCGTCGCCGTGGCGCTCTTCGGACCGCTGCGCCGGCTCTCGCGCCGGTGGCCGGCGGGGCTCGCCGCCGCGGGCCTCCTCGCGCTGCTCCTGCCCGGCGCGTCGGAGGCGCTGGCGCGGTGCTCGAACGACGCGGCGGTCTTCCTGTGGGCCGCGCTGGTGCTCGAACGCCTCGATCGGCGGACGTCGCCCTGGGCGATGGCGGTTCTCCTGGCGGCCGGTCCGCTGCTGAAGCTCACGGCGATCCCGGTCGTCGTCTTCGCGGTGGTCGTGCTCGCGCGCGAGACGGGGCCGGCCGCCGCCGCGGCGTCGCTCGCGGCGTCGCTCGCGGTCGTCCCCGTGCAGGCGCTCCGCGGTTGGATGTGGGGAGGCACCCTCGAGCTGAACTCGGCCGCCGCTCCGATGGCCGAGCCGTTCGCCTCGGCCGCCGTCGGGTTGCTGCGGTCCGCGTACGCCTTCGTCAAGACGGCGCTCTGGGTCGGCGGCCAGAGCCTGCGTCGGCCGCCGCGCTGGCTGGTGGCGGCGTGGTTCGCGGCGCTCGGCGCGACCGCGCTGTGCGTCCGGCCGAGGCCGACGCCGAGGCGCGCGCTCGCCCACGGCGCGGCCCTCGCCGCCGCCCTGGCCGGATTCGTCGTCTTCGCGGTCGCGAACCGGAGGCTCTACGGCGTCTGGGGAGGCGTCGCGGGCTGGTATCTCTGGACGTGGAGCCCGTGGATCGGCGAGGCGGCGGCGGACCTGACGGCCCTGCCAGGCCGGGCGGCCCGCGTGCTCCTCGGACTGGAGGCCGCGCTCGTCGTCGCGGCGAACGCCGCGTGGCTCGCCGACGCCGTCCGCTTCTACGGCGTCTAGCCGGACGGGGGAGCGCCCGGGATGCCGCCGCCGGTCGGCGGATGGCGTCGGGCATGACGCGTTCCCAGGCGGATCGCCGCATACACGAGGACGCAGCAGACGAAGTCGATCAGGAGACCCGCGTCGACGCGGTACGGCTCGTGGCGCAGGGAGGGCGGCAGCGTCGGATGCAGGACCGCGAAGTAGATCCCGTTTCCCGCGAGGATCGCCACCAGATATTCGACCCAGCGCCGCGGCGTCACGCCGCGAATCTATCGCGCTGCGGCGCCACGCCGCGAATCTATCTTGTTCGTCCGGCGAGGCGAGCGAGCGAGACGGCGAGGTGCCGCTCGGAGAGCGCGCGCCCCTCGGCGAGGCCGTGCCGCTCGCGGATCGCGACCGCCTCGCGCAGCGCCTTCGCGCTCTCCTCGAGGTGATCGACGGCCCGCGCGGGCTCGAGCTCGGCCAGCCGGCGCCGCGCGAGGCCGAGATTGTGGAGCGTCACGCCCCGCGCGATCTCGCGCTCGACCGTCCGCCAGACCAGCGCCTCGTGGAAGAGCCCGACCGCCTCGATGAGCTCCTCCGGCGTGGAGCCGAGGTTCGACAGGGCCGTCGCCATGTTGTGGAGCGCGCGGGCGCGCCAGCCGCTCTCGTCGTCCCGCGCGAAGTGGGCGAGGGCGACGCCGAAGGCCTCCCGCGAACGGACGAGATCCGCGGCGGGACCGGCGCTTCCGTAGAAGACCGCCGCGTTGTGGAAGAAGCGCGCGCGTTCCTCGGCCGCGCCGAAGCGAAGCCCGGGGAGGAGCTCCCACAGGTCGTCGGCGAGACCGCGGGCGAGCCCCGCCTCGCCGCGCTCGCCCAGCTCCTCCTGCGCCCGGAACCAGTCGCGATACGCGCCGACGGGATCGGCGTCGAGCGCGTGCCGGAAATGGTCGCGGAGGCCTTCGCCCGAATCCGTCACGGCCGTCCACGATATGCCGGGCGCGGTCATGGCGACACCGCCCCGACCTCCAGCGCGAAGTACGTCCGGCCGTGGAAGGGGCTGTTCTCGTGTCCGATCACGAACCGATCGAGCCCGCCCTGCGGATCGCCCACGAAGAGCCGCGCCGAGGGGGCATCCGAGGGCGCGTCGAAGACGAACGTCGTCCGGTAGGACTCCCCGGGGCGCAGCGCGCGGCCGAAGGGCGTCGAGCCCGGGTGGGCGGTCCGCCAGGCCTCGGTGGCCTCGGGCGAGGGCGCGAGACGCCGGCCGTCCCCGTCGACCAGGAATACCTCCTTCGGACCGGGCGACAGCGGCGCGTCGCCTCGGAAGGGGGCGATCGTCGCCGGGTCGAACCACGTGCGCACGATGACGGCCCGTTGGCCCGGGCCGGCCGCTGCCGTCGATACGACGTCGTAGGCGATGTGGCAGTCGATCTCGCAGAAGTATTTGCGCTCGCCCGCCGTGAGCGTCCGCTCGCGGGAGACCATCGCGGCGCCCCCCAGCGCCGTCGCGTAGAGCGCGGCGACGCCGACGGCGGCGAGTCCGAGCGCCGCGGCGATGCGCCGCCGCCGCGCGGCGAGGGCGACGCCGGCCCCCACGGCGAGGCAGGCGAGCAGGAGCCCGGTGCCCAGAAATGCCAGCGCGACGAGCGGCGCCAGTGGCGGGACGTATGCGTCGAGCGCCAGGTTGAGCAGAGCACTTTGCCACATAAAGCACACCTCCAAAAAAATTTCAGCGGCGGCGCCCGTGGGCAATCAGGGCCTCGAGGTGCGCGACGTAACGCTCGAAGGCGCGGCGTCCCTCGGCGGTCAGCCGGAACTCGGTCCGCGGCACGCGGCCCTCGAAGCTCTTCGTGCAGGAGACGTAGCCCGCCTCCTCGAGCCGGCGCGCGTGCACCGAGAGATTGCCGTCGCTCGCGCCGAGGAGGCGCTTGAGCTCGAGGAAGGTCAGCGTCTCGCTCGCGGCGAGCGCGCTGACGATGCCGAGGCGGACGCGCTCGTGGATGACGCGGTCGAGCTCGGGAGCGCTCCGCGGCGGCGCCTTCGCCGGGAGGCGCGCCTCTTCCCCCCGGACGCGCCGGGCCGCCCTAGCCACCGTGCCTCCGCGCGATCACGAGGCCGAAGCCGAGGTGGAGCCCGCCGAAGCCCGCCGCCATGTAGGCCGTGCCCCAGGAGGCCGGCGAGGCGAGCGCCGCGCAGCCGAGCAGCATGCAGAGCGCGCCCATCGCGAGGACCGGCCGCACCGACATCGCGCCGCCCGTCACGACGGCGGTGCCGTACAGGAGGAGCCAGACCCCGGGCAGGAGCGTCACGAGACCCTCGCGCTCGAGCGCGAGTGTCAGGACCGCGCCGGCGCCGATCGGCGGCGTGAGCGTGAGGAGGAACCGCCGCGCGGGCCCCGACGAGAGCGTCGAGCCGCTCCGGCGCGCCTTCAGCGCCATCGCGAGGACGCCGATGACGACCGCGACGCACGCCTCCGCGAACCAGACGGCGAGCCACCGCTCCGGGGTTTTCGCCTGCCGGGCCACGGCCGCCGCGGCGAGCGCCGTCGCGCCCATCGCCACGCCGCCCCACCCCGGGACGGCGGTGAAGGACGCCGCCCGCTCCATCGCCACCCGGATGTAGCGGAGATTCGCGGCGGCGTGCGCGTCGAGCGGCTGCACGACCCGGACGCTACGGCCTTCGGGAATTGGTGTCAAGTACTTTGCGTCGAAAAGTTCGCGCGCGATTCTTACTCGAAAAGGCGGGTCTGCACCGGTCCCGGCCGGCGGAAGGTGCTCGTGTGCCGCGGCTTCTCGTGCTCGCCGGTCTCGAAGCCGAGGCGCCGGCACTCGACCTCGAAGAGGGTCTCGATCGCCCTCCAGCGCGGTCCCCGGCCCTCCATGCGATCGCCGAACCGGCTCTCGTTGCGCTTGCCTCCCCGGGTCTGCTCGAGGTTCGAGAAGATCTTCGCGGCACGCGCCGGGAACGCCTGCGCGATGCGCTCCTCGAAGACGAGCCGCGTCTCGGCGGGCAGGCGCAGCAGAGTCACGAACGCCTTCGTCGCCCCCGCGGCGCGGGCGCGGGCGAGGACCTTCGGGATGTCGCTGTCGTTCAAGCCGGGAATGATCGGCGCGAGCGCGACGCCCGTCGGGATCCCGGCGGCCGAGAGCGCCGCGAGCGCCTCGAGACGCTGGTCGGGCGTCGCCACGTTCGGCTCGATCGCGCGCGCCATCTCCGCGTCGGCGAACGGGATGCTGAAGTACACGGCCGCGCCGGCCTCGCGCGCGAGGGCGGCGAGGAGATCCGCGTCGCGCCGGATGAGCGCTCCCTTCGTCACGATCCCGACGGGATTGCGGAACTCGAGGCACGTCTCGAGGCAGCGGCGCGTGAGGCCGTACACGGCCTCGAGCGGCTGGTAGCAGTCGGTGACGCCGGAGAAGACGATCGAGTCGCCCCGCCACGACGGCCTCTTCAGCTCGCGGCGCAGGAGCTCCGGCGCGTTGACCTTCGCGACGATCTTGCGGTCGAAGTCCGTCCCCGCGCCCCAGCCCAGGTACTGGTGGGTGGGCGGGCGTAGCAGTACGCGCACGCATGAAAGCATCCGCGATACGGATTGACGCTGAAGCGGAAGCCGACGTCGGGGCTGTCGTTCTCCGCGATGATCGAGCGGGCCTCCTCCTCGAAGACCTGGAGCTCGGCCGCGGGCGGCTCGCCGAGCCACTCCGCGTGGAGAGAGTCCCAGGGATTCGGGGGATTGGAGACCGGGCGGGGCATGCCGCGACGAGTATAGAGTTTCGCCGCTCCGAAGAGGAGGATCCATGCGGACGCTCCGCCGCGCCCCGGTGCTCGCGCTCCTGCTGGCCGCGCTCGTCGTCCTTGTCGGCGCGGCGCCGAATCCGACGCCGACGCCCGACCATCACGACCGCAAGCCGGGAGACGTCTTCCGCCTGCAGCCGCTATCGGGCGGCGTGTACGCGCTCTACGGGCGCGGCGGCAACGTCGGCTTCCTCGTCGGCGCGGACGCCGTCGTCGTCGTGGACTCGGAGTTCAAGGACATCGCGCCGGGCATCCTCGCGCAGATCCGGTCGGTGACCGACAAGCCGATCAAGTACCTCGTCAACACGCACCACCACGGCGACCACACGGGCGGCAACGAGGCCTTCCAGTCGTTCGCCGTCATCATCGCGCACGACAGCGTCCGCCGCCGGATGCTCGAGTCGCCGCAGCGGATCCTCGCCGAATACCCGAAGGAGCTCGAGGAGGCGAAGAAGGCCGGCAACGCGGAAGACGTCCAGTTCCTCGAGGACGCGATCGCGTGGGCGAAGAAGGTCAGGGTCGAGGAGATCGCTGCGCCGGTCGTCACGTTCGACTCGGAGCTCCGCATTCACGTGGGCGGCGAGACGATCGAGGTCTGGCACACGCCGCCCGCCCACACGGACGGCGACAGCGTCATTTACTTCACGAAGGCGAACGTGGTCCACATGGGAGACCTCTACTTCCACGACATGATCCCGTTCATCGACGTCAGCTCCGGCGGCTCGGCGCGTGGGTACCTCGCCGCGATCGACAAGATCCTCGCGCGCGTGCCGCCGAACGTCACCGTGATCCCGGGCCACGGGGAGGTGTCGGACCTCGCGGGGCTGAAGGGCGCGCGGCAGTTCATCGCCGACCTGCTCGAGGCCGCGCGGGCGGCAAGAGCGGCGGGCAAGACGAAGGAGCAGTTCCTCGCCGCCGTGGACCTGCCGGCGTATCGGAGCTTCGACGGCTACAAGGATCGGTTCAAGGGCGCGGCGGCGATCGCCTGGGACGAGGCGGTCGTCCGCTAGCATCCGCCGGCGCGGAGCGAGGGATCCCGCCTCGCCGAGCCCTAGCCCTTCGCCGTCTTCGCCGGTCCCTGGCTCGCTCCGTGAGCGTCCGCGATTTTCTCGAACTGGCGGAGGCCGCGGCCCGCGAGGAAGGGCCGGCCGAACCGGAGAAGGTCCGCGCGCAGACGTCGGAAAACGTCCAGCGGGTCCGAGGAGAGGCCCGGATAGCGCATCGCGCCGCCCGTCGCGCCGAGGCCGTCGAGGTAGTCGGGGTGCAGGAGAAGCCGGTCGCGGGCCATGTAGGCCGCGATCACGACGCCAAAACGCACCTGCAGGTCGAGGGCGCGGCCACGGCGGGCGAACCGGCCGGTGGCCGCCCCCCGCTGGCCGGCCTTCTCCTGGACGCCGCCGAAGCGGAACCCGTGCTGCGCCAGGGTCGGCTCGAGGATCCGCGCCCCCTCCTCGAGCAGCTCCGCATCGGTGCGGCGAGGCACGGAGCGGCGCAGCGCCTCCATGAGCCCGTCGATCCTCCGCCGCAGCTCGTCGCGGGTCGTCCGGAACGCCTCGATGCGCTCCTCGTCGGTGCCACGGACGAAGCTCGGGTCGGCGATCGACCAGTTCACGATGTGCCGGGCTCCGGGCCAGGCGGGGCAGTCGGCGGCGGCGGAGTCGCAGACGGTCACGACGAGGTCGAGCTTCTCGGCGGAGAAGTCCTCCGCGTGCTTCGACTCCGCCTGCTCGATCGAGACGCCGAGCTCGGCGATCGCGTGGACCGCCAGCGGATGGACGAAGCCCGCCGGACGCGAGCCCGCGGAGACCGGCTCGACGAGATCGCCGTAGTCGAGGCGCGCGAGCGCCTCCGCCATCTGGCTGCGCGCCGCGTTGCCCGTGCAGAGAAACAGGATTCTCTTTTTCTCGCTCCCCATGCCGAAATCCATCCGATCCGATTGTGTCACGCCGAGCCACGCCGGGCTTGTGCGCTGGCCCTTTGTCCCTTTCCGTCCGATAATGACGGGCGTTGAGCCAGGAACCGTTCTGGAAGAGCCGTCTCGCGAGCGAGGCGGTCGGACTCCTGCTGCTGCTCGCGGGACTGCTCGCCGCGCTCTCGCTCGCTTCGTACGACCCGCACGATCCCAATATCTTCTCCTGGACGGCGGGCGGCGAGGCCGCCTCGCCCACGAACTGGATCGGCGGCGTCGGCGCCTCGCTCGCGGCCGCGCTCTACTCGATCTTCGGCCTCGCGGCATGGGGCGCGACCGGGCTCCTCTTCGTGCTCGGCTGGCGCCGCTTCTGGGCCCGGCCGCTGCCGAATCCCGGCACCAAGGCGGCCGGGTTCGGACTCGGCCTCGTCTCCGTTCCCATGCTGCTCGCGCTGACGCTCGGGCACCGCCGACTCCGCGGCGAGGACATGGATACCGGAGGCGTCGTCGGCCGGGCGTTCGCGGACGCGTTCCGCTCCCGGATCGGAACGACCGGCGCGGTGCTCTGCGCACTGACCCTCGTGCTGCTCGCCGTTCCGCTGGCGACGCAGGTCTCCCTCGCGGACGTGTTCCTGAGGCTCCGCGTGCGCTTCGCGAGCGTCGCGGGCCGACTCACCGTCGGCTGGGCGCGGAGCCGCGACCGCCGCACGAAGGAGCGCCTCCGCCGCACGGTCGTGACGAAGCACCTCGAGAAGGCGAAGAAGGAGGAGGTCTCGCTCGACGAGATCCCCTTCGCGCCCGACGACGCGCCGCCGATCGTCCGCGAGGTGCCGGGCCCGGGCAAGTTCTCGATCCGGAAGACGACCGCCGCAGCCGGGCCGAAGCCGGCCGCGTCCTCCGCGCCGAAGAAGAAGAAACCCGAGCCCCAGCAGAACCTTCCGCTGACGCTCGACGGCTACGCGCTCCCGCCGGTTTCTCTGCTGGACAAGCGCGAGCCGTCCGCGACCGCCGTGGACCGCAAGGCGCTGGCGGAAACCGGTCGCCTGATCGCATCGAAGTGCGCGGAGTTCGGCGTCGAGGGCGAGGTCACGGAATACCACCCGGGACCCGTCGTCACCACGTACGAGTTCCGCCCCGCGGCCGGGATCAAGGTCAACCAGGTCATGGGCCTCTCGGAGGACCTCGCGCTCGCGTTGTCGGCCGAATCGATCCGCATCGAGCGCCTGTCCGGCCGTGCGAGCGTCGGCATCGAGGTGCCCAACCCCGGCGGCGGCGAGATCATCGCGGTGCGCGACGTGGTCGAGTCCGAGCGGTTCCAGAGCTCGCGCTCGCTTCTCACCCTCGCGCTCGGCAAGGACATCCACGGCGAGCCGGTCGTCGACGACCTGCGCGCGATGCCGCACCTGCTCATCGCCGGCACGACCGGATCGGGCAAGAGCGTGGGGATCAACGCCCTCATCACCTCCATTCTCTACAAGGCCTCGCCGGAAAAGGTGAAGCTCATCCTGATCGATCCGAAGATGGTCGAGCTCGAGATGTACGAGAACCTGCCGCACCTCGCGACGCCGATCATCACCGATCCGAAGAAGGCGGCGAACGCGCTCAAGTGGGCGGTCGCGCAGATGGAGGAGCGCTTCCAGACGCTCTCCGACTTCGGCCAGGTCCGCAACGCCGAGCAGTACAACGCCGCGATCAAGGACCCCGAGGCCGTGGCCCGCGTGCGCGCGCAGCATCCCGACGATCTGGATCTGAAGCTCGAGCCGATGCCGCTCATCGTCATCGTCATCGACGAGCTCGCGGACCTGATGATGACCGCGCCGAAGGAGGTGGAGGAGTCGATCGTCCGCATCGCGCAGAAGGCGCGCGCGGTGGGCATCCACCTCGTCGTCGCGACCCAGCGCCCCTCCGTGGACGTCCTCACGGGCGTCATCAAGGCCAACATGCCCTCGCGCATCGCCTTCAAGGTGTCCTCGAAGATCGACTCGCGCGTCATCCTCGACGGCAACGGCGCCGAGCGGCTCCTCGGCCGCGGCGACATGCTCTTCCTGCCGCCCGGGACCTCGCGCCTGAAACGCGTGCACGGCGCGTACGTGTCGGTCCAGGAGACGGCGGCGCTCATGAAGTTCCTGCGGAAACAGGCGAAGCCGCAGTTCGACGAGGAGATCACCAAGGAGCGCATCGAGTCCGTGCAGCGCGACGACGCCGGCGACGAGACGGACCCGCTCTACGACGAGGCCGCGCGGCTCGTCGTGCGCGAGAAGATGGCCTCGATCTCGTTCCTGCAGCGGCGCATGGGCGTCGGCTTCTCGCGGGCGGGCAAGCTCATCGACATGATGGCGCGCGACGGGCTCCTCGGTCCGCCGCGCGGGTCGAAGCCGCGCGAGGTCCTCGTCGCGGAGGACTACTTCGCGGAAGTGGACCGCCAGCCGCGATGAACCGGGCGTGGATGTTCCTCGTGCTGGCGCTCCTCGCCGCCCCCGCGCTCGCCTGGGCCGTCTACCGCCTCGCGAAGGAGCTCGGCTTCCTCGACCCGCCCTGGAATCCCGAACACGAGGAGCGGCGCACGATCATCGCGGCGCTCTATGCGTTTCTCCTCTTCCTCTGCGTCTTCCTCTACGGCTACGCGAACTCCTGGCCTCGAGTCTGGATCATCTTCGGCGTCGCGAACGCGCTCGCCCTCCTCTTCTTCGCGGGGATCGGGCTGCGCGCGGTGCGACGGCTATGGCGGCTGCGTCATCCCGCGCCCGAGCCCGTTGTGCCCCAGGCGGACGCCGCGGCCGCGGAGGAACCGGGACCCGGGAGCTCGCCCTCCTGACGCCGCGGGAGCCGATCCCATGACGGCGCGGGTCGTCTTCTTCGGCACTCCCGAATTCGCCGTGCCGCCGCTCGCGGCGCTCGTCGACGCCGGCTTTCCGGTGCCGCTCGTCGTCACCCAGCCGGACCGCCCGGTCGGCCGGCACGCGGCGCCGCAGCCGTCGGCCGTCGGGGCGTGGGCGGCGAGCCGCAATCTCCCGGTGGAGAAACCGGAGCGGCTGCGCGGCAACACGGCGCTCGGGGAGACGCTCGCGGCCGCTCGGCCGGACGCGATCGCGGTGGTCGCGTACGGCCGGATCTTTCCGCCCGAGCTGCTGCGCCTGCCGCCGCTCGGCTGCGTCAACGTCCACGCCTCGCTCCTGCCGCGCCACCGGGGTGCCTCGCCCGTGCAGGCGGCGATCCTCGCCGGAGACCGCGAGACTGGCGCGTCCACAATGAGAATGGACGAGGGGCTCGACACGGGGCCGGTCTACCTCGAGCGGCGCGTGCCGATCGGCGAGCGCGAGACGGCCGGTGCGCTCTCCGCCCGGCTGGCGGCGATCGGGGGAGAGCTCCTCGTCGAGACGCTCCGCGGCCTGGAGGCGGGAACGCTGTCGCCGCGTCCGCAGCGGGGCGAACCCTCCTCGTGCCGGCCGATCCGGCGCGAGGACGCGGCCGCCGACTGGACGCGTCCCGCGGAGGAGCTCTCGCGCCGGCTGCGCGCGTTCACGCCTTGGCCCGGTCTCTTCACGTACCTCGGCGGCGAACGGGTCAAGATCCTCGAGGCGCATCCGGCGCCGCACGGGTCATCCGGCTCGCACGGCGAACCCGGCGACCTGCGCCTCGAGGGCGGCGCGCTCGTCGCCTCCGCGGGCGAAGGCACGGCGCTCGTCCTCGAGCGCCTGCAGCGCGCGGGACGAATCCGGTCACGGGCGCCGAGCTCGCGCGGTCGGTGCGGCTCCCCGCTCGTTTCCAGGCGTCGCCGTGAAGCGGCGGCCGCCGGCGACGGCGCGCGGCCGCGCCGTCGAGGCGCTGCGCCGGGTCCTCGAGCGCGGCGAGCGCGCGGGACCCCTCGTGGGCGAAATGGCGCGCGGCCTGTCGCCGCCCGACCAGGACCTGCTGCGCGAGCTCGTCCTCGGGGTGCTGCGCTGGAAGGCGTCCCTCGACGACGAGATCGCCGGGATGTGCCGCGTGCCCCTGCCGAAGCTCGCGCCGAACCTGCGCGAGATTCTCGAGGTCGCGCTCTACCAGGCGCGCCGCCTCGATCGCGTCCCCGCCTACGCCGCCGTCAGCGAGGCGGTCGACCTCGCGCGCGGGAGCGGCGGCGAGGGCGCGGCGCGGCTCGTCAACGGCGTGCTGCGCGGGATCCTGCTGCTGCCGCCGCCGAAGCCCCCGGAGGACGGGAGCGGCGCGGCGGCCCTCGCGCGGTACTACTCCCATCCGCCCTTCCTCGTCGAGCGGTGGCTCGCGCGGTTCGGGCCCGAGCGGACCCGCGCGATCCTCGAGGCGGACAACACGCCGCCCCGCCTCGACCTCCTCGTCAACCCGCGGCGGGGGACCCGCGACGCGCTCCGCGAGGCGCTCGCGCGCGAAGGCGTCGTCACGGAGGCCTCGGCCGTCGCGCCCCTCGCGCTGACCGTGCTGTCGGGCAATCCCCTCCGCACGCGGGCGTTTTCCGAGGGCCGGTTCAGCGTGCAGGACGTCGGCTCGCAGCTGATGCCGCTCCTCCTGCCCGAGGGAGATCTCCTCGCCGATCTCGCGGCGGCGCCGGGCGGCAAGTCCCTGTCGGCGATCGCCCACGGGCGCGCGCGGCAGACGCTGGCGCTCGACCGCTCCTGGGGACGTCTCCTCCGGGTCGTGGAGAACGCGCGGCGGCTCGGCGTGCCCGAGGTGCGTCCGGCCGCGGCCGACGTCGCGGCGTCGCCGCTCTCTCCGGCCGCGTTCGACCGTGTCCTGCTCGACGCACCGTGCAGCGGCACGGGCACCCTGCGCAAGAATCCCGAGATCCGGTACCGCGTCACGCCCGAGGCCGTCGAGCGGCTCGCCGCGGCGCAGGCGGCGGCCCTCGCCGCGTCCGCCGCGCTGCTCTCGCCCGGCGGATTCCTCCTCTACGCGACGTGCAGCCTCGAGGAGGAGGAGAACGAGCACGTGGTCGCGGCGGTGCTCGCCCGCGCGCCGGAGCTGGAGGCGGCGCCCATCGTCGCGCCGGCGGGGCTCGAGCCGTTCGTCGAAGGCGCGCGGCTCCGCCTCCTGCCGGACGGCCGCACCGACGGATTCACGGCGCACCTGCTGCGGCGCCGCTGAGGCGACGGAGCCGCTCTAATGAACGGGAAGCCCGGGAGCTTTCCCGCTAGACCGACTGATCGAAGCCGTCGTCGTCGGCCGGCGCGGGAGGCGTCGCGGGCGGACGGCGCGCGGGAGGCGTCGGCTTCGGAGCGCCGGGCCGGACCGCGTCGTACACCCGGTGGAACGTGAAAGACCCGCCGCGCGCGCTGTCGACCTTCGTCGTGACGGTCAGCAGCGACCCGTCCGCGGCGACGGCGAACGTCTCGACGATCTTGCCGCCGTTCTCGGGTTTCGAGACGACCTCGAGATGGCCGTCCTTCCAGGCGGCGGTCACGGCCGTCGTGCCGCCGTGCGAGCGCTCCTCCTGGGTCTTCCGGCCGTCCGTGTACAGGACGCGCTCGTGTCCGGCGGCGTCGGTGATCGAGACCATCGGCTCCTCGTGCCGGATCTGCAGCGTCTGCAGCGCGGCGAATCCGCCGCTCGGGGAGCCGCTCGAGGCGTCGCCGGAGTCGCCGCGTCCGCTGCCGCGTCCCCCGCCCCCGCCTCCGCCGCCGTGGCGGCCGCCGCGTCCCATGCCGCCGCCGGAAAAGCCCCCGCCCGATCCGCCCGAGGCGCGCGCCTCCTTCATCACTCTTTCCGGATCGTCGCTGGCGTCCTTGTTGAGCTGCCAGTCGCCGGAGAGGTTGGGCATCTCGACGGCGGGCGAGACCACGGCGCCCGCGAGCATCAGGCGCAGCGCCCAGAGGGTCGTCCGGGCTCCTCGTCCTCGCCGCGTCTCCATCGAGCGCCTCCTCGCATCGTCAACGCGGCGAAGCGTCCGGGGATTACCCGGACGGTGGATAGAATCTCCGCCGCGTGAGCACGGACATTCGCCCCTCCATCCCCGTTCTCGACCTGACGCGGTACGACGAGGCGCTGAAGGAGGAGATCGCCCGCGCCGTCGCCGGGGTCTTCGCCACCGGACGCTTCGTCCTGGGGGCGGGGGTCGAGGCGTTCGAGCGGGACCTCGCCGCGTTCCTCGGCTGCCGGCACGTGGTCGGCGTCTCGTCGGGCACCGACGCGCTCCTGGTCGCCCTGATGGCGCTCGGCGTCGGACCCGGCGACGAGGTCGTCACCTCGCCGTTCACGTTCTTCGCCTCCGGCGGGGTCGTGGCGCGGCTCGGCGCGAAGCCGGTGTTCGTCGACATCGAGCCCGCCGGATTCGAGCTCGACCCCGCGCGTCTCGAGGCCGCGCTGACGCCCCGCACGAAGGCGATCCTGCCGGTGCACCTCTACGGCCAGGCCGCCGACATGGACGCCGTCCTCGCGATCGCCCGGCCGCGGCGGATTCCCGTCCTGGAGGACGCGTGTCAGGCGATCGGGGCGACGGCGGGCGGCCGCGCCGCGGGGACCCTGGGGGACCTCGGCGCGTTCTCCTTCTATCCGACGAAGAACCTCGGCGCGGCCGGGGACGCCGGCGCGGTGGCGACGAACGACGACGCGCTCGCCGCGCTCGTCCGGGACCTCCGCGTCCACGGCGGGTCGCAGACGTACGTCCACGAGCGCGTCGGCGGCAACTTCCGCCTCGACGCGATCCAGGCGGCCGTGCTCCGCGCGAAGCTTCCGCGTCTGCCGGCCTGGAACGAGCGCCGCCGCGCGATCGCGGCGCTCTACCGGGAGCGGCTCGCGGGCATCGAGGGCGCCGGCTGCATCGTCCTGCCGGCGGAGCTTCCGGGGCGCCGCCACGTGTACCACCAGTTCGTGGTGCGGGTCGGGGACCGCGACGGCGTCCGCCGGCGCATGGCCGAGCGGGGCGTCGCGACCTCCGTGTTCTATCCGATCCCGCTGCACCGGCAGGCCTGCTTCCGCGAGCTCGGCGGGAAGGACGGCGACTTTCCCGAGGCCGAGCGGGCGGCGCGCGAGGTCCTCGCGCTGCCGATCTTTCCCGAGCTCCGCGACGACGAGGTGGTGCGCGTCGCCGAGGCGCTCTCCGAGAGCCTCGCCGAGCGGCCGCCGGGTTCCTAGACTCTCCCCGCTCCGGTCTTCTCGCGCACGAGATACCCCTTGCGCGCGCGCGCGGCGTCGAGGGTGCGCCAGAGATACTCGCCGAGAACGCCGAGCGAGAGCAGCTGCACGCCCGAGAAGAATGCGATCGCGACCATGAGCGACGTCCAGCCCTGCATCGGCTGGCCGTGCACGAGCTTGTAGGCCACGAGGAACACGGCGTAGGCGAACGCGAGCGCCGAGAGCGCCGCGCCGGCCACCGACATCCAGCGGAGCGGGGCGTACGAGAACGAGATGACGGCGTCGAGGAAGTACTTCAGCTTCTTCGCGAACGTCCAGCGCGACTCGCCCTCCTCGCGGGCCACGCGGTCGTACGGCACGAGCGCGGCGGGGAAGCCCGCCCAGAGAAGGAGTCCGGGAAGCGACGTATGGACCTCGCGCGCCTCCACGAGAAAGTCGATCGCCGGCCGGCCGATCAGGAAGCAGTCGAAGCCGCCGTCCGGCATCTGCGAGAACGCGAGGCGCTGGAGCGTCCGGTAGTAGAAGCCGGCGGCGGCCCGGCCCGCCAGTCCCTCGGGACGGCTCCGCCGCACCGCGAGCACCGCGGTCGCGCCGCGGCGCCACGCCGCCACCATCTCGGGCAGGAGCTCGGGAGGCTCCTGCAGGTCGGCCGAGAGAACGGCCGCGGCCTCGCCCGTCGCCTCGGCGAGGCCCGCCGAGATCGCCATCTGCGAGCCGAAGTTGCGCGTCAGGCGGAGCCCGCGCGCCGCGGGCCACTCGCGGCAGATCGCGAGGATCGCGTCCCAGGAGGCGTCGCCGGAGCCGTCGTCGACGAAGAGGACCTCGACGTCGAAGTCGGCCGAGTCCGCGATCCGCCGCAGCCGCTCCGCGAGCCGCGGCAGGCTCTCGGCGTTGAAGTAGACGGGGACGACGACGGAGATGCGCGTCCGCGTCATCCCTTTCCCTCGAAGAAGGACCTCACGGCCGCGATCACCGTGTCGACCTGCGCGTCGGAGAGGCCGCCGTAGAGCGGCAGGGAGACGACGGAGTCGCACGCTCCCTCCGCGACGGGGAAGTCGCCGCGCCGGTAGCCGAGGAACGCATAGGCCGGATGCAGGTGGAGCGGGACGGGATAGTGGATGCCCGTCTCGACGCCGCGCGCGGCGAGGTGGCCGCGGAAGGCGTCGCGCGCGGCGAGGCGCAGGGGGTAGAGGTGCCGCGCGGAAATCGCGCCCGGGCGCGTCGCGAGGAGGCGCACGGGCAGGCTTGCGAAGGCGGCGTCGTAGCGCTCCGCGATCTCGCGCCGGCGCGCGTTCTCGCGCGAGAGGAACGGCAGCTTCGCCCGCAGGATCGCGGCCTGGAGCTCGTCGAGCCGCGAGTTCCAGCCCTCCATCTCCGAGAAGTCCCGCCGGGTCCAGCCGTACTGGCGCAGCGCCCGGGCCTTCGCCGCGACCTCCGGATCGTTCGTCGTCACCGCGCCGCCATCGCCGTAGGCGCCGAGGTTCTTCGAGGGATAGAAGGAGAAGGCCGCGGCGCGGCCGAAGGCGCCCGTCGGCCTGGACTTCCACGAGGCGCCGTGGCTCTGGGCGCAGTCCTCGACGAGCAGGGCACCCTTGCGCGCCGCCGCGAGCGCGAGTGCGTCGAGGTCGGCGACGCCGCCGTAGAGGTGGACCGGCAGGAAGAAGCGCGTCTCCGACGTGGCCGCCCTCTCGGCGGCGACCGGATCGAGCGTCAGGGTGTCGGGCTCGGCGTCGGCGAGCCGCGGCCGCGCGCCCGCCATCCGCGCGCCGGCGAGCGTCGGCGCGCAGGTGTTGGCGGGCAGGACGATCTCGCCGCCGGGTTTCAGGCCCGACGCGGCGAGCGCGATCGCAATCGCATCGGTGCCGCTCCCGCACGCGATCGCGTAGGAGGCGCCGACCGCCTGCGCGAACTCCTCCTCGAAGCGCCGGACCTCGTCGCCGAGGATGAAGCGGCCCCGCGCGAGCACCCGGTGGATCGCCGCGTCGATCTCGGCGCGCCGGCCGCGATAGTCCTCGGCGAGATCTCCGAACGCGACCCGCGGAGCGACCCCGGCGGCTCCGGCGCTCATGCGGACTCGCGGACGATGTCGGCTTCGTCGCGCACGAAGCGCTCGCCGCAGGAGCACCGCGCCTCCGCGCCGCCCCCGTCGAAGGACAGGGTCTCGCCGCAGCGGCAGACGTGGCCGTGGACGCCGGCCGGGCTGCCGTAGGCCAGGGCGAAGTCCGGCACGTCTCGGGTGATCAGCGCGCCGGCGCCGACCATCGCGAACCGGCCGACCGTGACGCCGGGAAGGAGGATCGCGCCGGCGCCGAGACTCGCGCCCTCGCGGACCCGCGTGCGCGCATACGCCTCGGGGTGGCGGCCGCTCCGGGGCCGCGGGTCGTTCGCGAACGTCACGTCGGGTCCCACGAAGACGCCGTCCTCGAGCACCAGGCCGTCGTAGAGCGACACGCCGCACTTGACCGTCACGCGATCGCCCACGACGACGTCGTTTTCGACGAAGCAGCGGTCGCAGATGTTGCAGTCCCGGCCGATCCGGGCGCCCTCCAGGATGTTGACGAACGCCCAGATGCGCGTGCCGTCGCCGATCGCTCGCGTGGCGACCAGGGCCGTCGGATGAATGGAGATCATCGGGCTCCGGCTAGCTTAACGGATGCGCGCGCTTCAGAAGTACTCCGCGCGACGCTCGCGGTAGAAGGCGACCGTGCGGGCGAGCCCGTCGCGCAGCGAGACCGTGGGCTCCCAACCGAGGAGGCGTCGGATCTTCGCGATGTCGGAGACGAAGTCCCCCGGCTCCTGCGCCTTGCGCTCGGGCGTGAACTCGGTGAACGCGATCTCGGTGCCGGGCACGAGGTCGCGCAGGATCTCGGCCACCTCGAGAAACGTCGACGGGCGATCGTGTCCGACGTTCAGGATCTCGCCGACCGCGGCCGGCTCCCCGGCCGCGCGCACGAGCGCCTCCACGCAGTCGTCCACGTAGAGAAAGTCGCGGAGGATCTTCCCGCTGCCGAAGATCGGAATGGGCCGGCCCTCGAGCGCCAGGCGCACGAACCAGTTCACGACGCCGAACTGCGAGTGCCGCATCTGCCCCCGCGGCCCATACACGTTCGTGAGACGCAGCGGCACCGTGCGGATCCCGTGGATGCGCGTGTAGGTGCGGCAGATCATCTCGGCGGAGAGCTGCGAGATCTCGTAGATGCCGCGCGGGTCGGACGGGGTCTCCTCGGAGACCGGCAGCTTCACCGCGGGACCGTACTGGCCGCGGGTTCCCGAGCGGACGACGAGCGCGGCGGGATTCGTCTTCCGGCAGGCCTCGAGCACGACGGCGGTGCCCTTGATGTTGATGTCGATGTCCGGGTACGGGTCCGACAGCGACATCACGTGGGACACCTGCGCCGCGAGGTGGAAGACCACGTCCTTTCCCGCGACCAGGCGCGCCATCGCCGCGGCGTCGCGCACGTCGGCTGCCTCGATTTCGATCGCGTCGCGGATCTCCTCGACGTTCGCGGGGTTGCCGCCGTATCCCTCGATCAGAGCGTCGCAGACGGTGACGCGCGCGCCCTCGGCCACGAGCCGCCGGGCGAGGCTTGAGCCGATGAAGCCGAGGCCGCCGGTGATCAGGACGTGTCGGCCGGAAAGGCTCATCGAAAATCGATGGTCCGACAGACGGCCGGTGGCGTCAACGGCGGTCTGGTGGCCTTCAACGCCAGCCCGGGTGCATGGCCGGCTTCAGGGCGGACAGAAGCCCGTCCCGTTGACTGTGCTCGACGGCCCGAGCCGACGGCGGAATCGCGAGTACGACAGCGGCCGCGAGGACTCCGGCAAGAGTCCCCAGGGCCAGCGTTCGTCGCGACAGGCTCGCGCCGCGCACGGCGAGGGCGAAGGCCATCCCACAGGCGATCAGGGGAGGAACGATCGAGAGGAGCGGGGGCAGCCCTGCCGCGACGCCGAGATTGAATTCCACGAGTCCGCGGCGAAGAAAGTGGAGCGAGACGGTTCGGGCCGGGTTCCACGATTCGTAGGGGATCAGCCAGTAGGTCGAGCCGCAGACGGCCAGGATGATGGCCCCGTAGACCAGGCCGGCCAGAAGCGCCATCTGCCCGGGCGCAGATCCCCCGCTCGGGACGCGGAGCACGAGGAGCCAGAAGACGAGGACAAACCCCCCGATGAGGTATCGGGGTCCGAGACACCAGCCCCCTCGCCAGTGAGGAGCCACGTATCCGGAGATCGCGAGGAGGAGCAGCAGGGGGCCGAGCACGGGCACGAGCAGAGATGGATCGGTTCTCAGCCTCCGGAGAGACGCCACGGCCACGATGGGCCAAAGGATCATGAAAGGGGAGAAGTACAGCAACCCGTGTGCGGGATCCAGAAAGAGTCCTGCAACGGCGCGGGGGGAGGGCCAGGAGATTCCCACGAGACCGCGCCCGGCGAGCGACGAGTAGCTCTCACTCGCGGCGGGCGGCGAGTTGAAGACTCCACCGAAGTAGTGGACGTGGTACCAGGCGAGCATCAGGGCCGGAGCGGCGGCACCGGCGAGGAAAGCCGCCAACCGGACTCCGGGCCCTCGCAAGGCGACCGCGATCAGCAGGCAGAGTGCAATGACCGCGACGGGGTATTCCGTGGCGACAGCCGCCGCAGCAAGGAATCCGGCGATCGCCGCCGCCATCCGCCCGCGGTCATTCAGCGCGAGGGTGAAGCTGACGAACAGGATGGCCGCGGCAAAACCGTGAGAAAAGAAAGACCGAGCGTAGACCTGGAATGGGGTCGCGAAGAGCAGGGCAAAGAGCCAGAGCGGGAGGAAAGGGGAACCGGGAGCTCGCCGCAGGGCCCGCGCGATGAACAGAGCCAGCGCCAGGACGACCGCGAGCGTGACCGAGAAAACTCGGGCTCCATAGAAAACCAGCCAGTCCTGCAACGAGGAAGGGGCCGGCAGAAACCAACGAAGCACCCAGTATGCGGGCAGCGCCGCGACGGACAACCCGGGCCCTTTGTTCGAGAACCGGCGCCCGTCGTGGACGGCGATGTCCGTATGCGAGCCGAGCGCGCGCAACTCGGGTTCGATTTCCGCGGTGCCGCGCTCTCCGAGCGCACGCAACAACTGGTAGTGGCTCCGCTGATTGGAGTCCGCCGCTCCCGGATAGATCCCGACGAAGTAGACGCAGATGAAGACAAAACAGCCCAGCACCCCGACGCAGGCTCGACGAGTCCGGGCGGACTCCGGCGAGCCGGCACCGTCCGAGATTGCGACCGAGGAGCGATCCATGTCTTGTGGCGGCGGCTCGAGTGGCGACCTCGAGGGTATCCTAGTCTCGACGCGTCGGGCTGCAGGCGCGTCGGCTGTCGTAGGCTTGCTGTTCGATGGCGGATCTCGCATCCCGCAAGACAATCCCGCCCCGCCTTCGCCGGATCGCCGCGATCTTCGCGCTCGCCACGGCGTTCGTTTTTCTGTCCGGTGGCAATCCACTTCCCGATTTTCGAGGTCGGCTCGCCACTCTGCGACGCTCGTGGCGCAAGGAGGCCACGGCGCGGCGCCTCGAGGGCACCGCGGCGGGCTACGACCGCCGGTTCGCCGCACTGGTCGTCTCCGCTCGAGACGCCATGCCCTCCGGAACTCCTGGCGTCGCTCTGTACGCGCCGGGCATCCCTGAATGGGGCGGGCTCTATCTCGCCGTCTACGATTTTGCGCCGACGCCAGTGTTCCTCGCGCCCACGCGCGTTCCACCGGGCTGGCTGGTCTTGACGTATGGAGAGGGCGGTCCTCGCGAAGGGCGCGTCGTGCGTCGGTTCGCGGACGGCGCCCTGCGCCTTCCGCCGCCGTGAATCCTGCCAGCCTTCCCGCCTCGCTGCTTCAGGTCGCGTGCATCCTGCTTTGTGCGTCGATCGTCGGCCGGGCGGTGGTTCCCGCCTTGGTTCCCGGCGGAGACGCGTGGACGCTCGAAAGGTGGGGGTGGAGCATCGCGATCGCCCCGCTCCTCCTGGCTGGCCACGCCCTCTGCTCGTTCGCCCTGCGCCTTCATCCGGGTTGGATCTCGCTCCTGGCGTTGGCGTCCGGCGGTGTCGTTCTGGCCCGTCGTTTCCGCTTGCCGAGAATCGATCGAGCATTTGACATCCGCTCCCGACCGTCACCTGCCGCTCTGCTTCTCCTGGCGCTGACGCTGGCCGGGGTCGCGATCTATGCCGTCCGGAGCCTGGCCGAACCGATGTGGTCGAACGACTTTCTCGCGGTCTGGGGTCTCAAGGGCAAGTCGATCTTCGGCGACGCGCGAATACCGCAGCGCCTGTTCCGATGGCCCGAGTTCGAATTCACGAACCCGGCCTATCCGATCGGACTTCCCCTCCTGTACGCGGGAGTCGCGTTTCTCCTCGATCGATGGGAAGACCACGCCATGGCGCTGCTCTTTCCCTTTTTCCAGCTCGGCACGTTGATGATCCTGGCCGGGTGGCTGCGGAGGCGCGGGACCGAGCTCGTCGTCACGCTCGCCGCGTCGGCGTTCGTGGCGAACTTCGGCGTGCTGTATTCGGCGTGGCTGACAGGAATGGCAGACGTTCCGGCGGCTTTCGCGTTTCTCCTGGTGGGTGCCGCGTTGGCGGATGTCGTCGACGAAACGGACCCGGGCTCCGTTCGCCGGGTCTTCCTGGCGTCGCTGCTGGCCGCCGCGACAAAGAACGAAGGCGTTTTCCTGGTCGGGATCGCATGGGCATTTCTGGTGTTCCTGGCAGTCCGGCGGCGAGAGCGGCGGCTGTGGGTCGATGCGGCGGTCGTTTTGATTCCAGGCGTGGGAACCGTCCTGCTGCATCGGCTCTTCCTGGGAAGTCACCCGACACGCGGCCTCGACCTCGCACTCCTATGGCGCCCCGGCCTTGGCGGCCGCATGGTGGAGACTTTGCGTGAGGAATGGACTCAGCTCGCGCGGCCCATCTGGCCGGGAATCGTCGCCGTCATCGCGCTGCCGGGGCTTGCCTCGCGGCGAGCCCAGACGAATCCGATACTCGTCGTGGCCTCGGCTTCGCTGGTGAGCTACCTCGCCCTTCCGGTCCTTTGCCCTTTCGGGCCCGCATGGTTGATCCATTGGACCGTCGGCCGGATCATCGCCGCCCTGGTTCCTCTCCTGGCAGCGGGCATTGGCATGGCCTGGTGCGCGAGTGGAGAGCCCCCAGCTCGACGATGAACGAGACGCGCGTTGAGTAGAGGACGACGAAGCCTCCCGATTGGGAAGCGAGTCTCCTGGTCGGCTCGGCTCTCTCGATGGCATGAGCCATGCCGTCCCTTCTGCTCATGGAATAGATTGCGAGGGGCATGATGGTCCGACGCGAATCCATCCGCGCGCCGTGGCCGGTAGCGTCCGTCGTCTGGATCGTCGGGGCCCTGTCGCTAGTCGCGCCTCCGTTGATCGGCTGGATCGCTTCGCCCCCTTCCTTCAGGATTCCGGCGACGCCCGTCGATCGGGTCAACTATGTCTATGCGCGCCAGTGGTCCCTCCTTCAGAAGGCAACCTCGATCGTACCGGCCGGGCAGACTTTCACAACGATCGCGAAGGACAAGGACGAAGAGATGCTCCTCTTCATGCTGTCCCTGGGGGTCATCCGCAACCGGTTTCCCGTCCCCAGCTCCTACTGGCGCGTGCCGGTGGCGGAAGGCGCGAGCGCGCGGTATGTCGTGTCGTACGAGTGCCTCGAGCCAACTGGCGCCGCTCGCGTGGTGGGCCGTTTCCCCGAAGGCTGCGTCTGGGAGAGGTCGGGTCCGGAGCGATGACAGCCGGCGCCGTCTACCTCGTGGCGCACACACTGGTCGCCGTTCTGGGTTTGCCGGTCTTGTGCATGCGCGAGGTTGGGCGCTGGAGCCCGCCGGCCCGCGCGGCAGCGGCCTTCGCGGTCGGGGCGATCGTTCTTGCCGTCGAGTCGACTCTCTCGACCCTGCTGGGAATCGCCTGGAACCCCTTGATCGTCCTCGCGCCGCCCCTGCTCCTGGCGATTGTGCTGGCGCGAACCGCCGACGAGAAAGCCGGGACGGTTCGAACTGCTTTCCGACCCGGAAGGGGGGCGGCGGCCTTCGGGATTTTCGTGGGCGGCGCCGCCGTCGGGCACCTGGCACTGTCGCTGGTGACCGCGCGCGCGACTTCGACTGACTTCCTGCTGTTTTGGGGAGTCAAGGCGGTGCATTTCGCGGGGGCGAAAGGCGTGGATCCGGCGTTGCTGCGCCATCCTTGGTTCGGCCACGCGCAACCCTTCTATCCCCCTCTGGTGCCGACGCTGGACGCCTGGGGCACTCTCGCCGCGGGAAACATGCCCTGGAGAACCGCACCCCTGGTGACGCTCCTGTGGTTTGTGGCCGCGGCGGTCATGGTTCTCGAGATCCAGCGGCGCCGGCTCGGGGATCGAAACGCCACACTGGTCACCGCGTTCTGGATGGCCGCGCTGTCGGCGTCGCTGGTGAAATCCTTCTCCGGTGCCAACGCGGAAGCGCCGTTGCTGCTCTACGAGACGGCGGCTGGAATGCTTCTGTTGACGGAGGGGGAAGATCCCGGCCCCGGCCGCCGGCTGCTCACGGGTCTCTTTCTCGCGGGAGCCGTTCTGACCAAGATCGAAGGCACGGTGGGGTCGAGCCTGCTGATCCTGGGAGCGTTGCTGAGGGACATCCTCGCGCGGCGGCCGCTCTTCCGGCGGCAGCTGGCCGGTCTGGTGATCCCGCCGCTATGCGTCGGCCTGCTCTGGTGGAGCTACCTCCGCCATTTCGGCATTCCGGCTAACTACTCGGGGAGGGGAAGACTCGCGGAGCTTCACTGGGATCGCCTCGGGGAGCTCGTCGGTTCCATGCTCGCGCACCTGGACGCCGGCACGTGGTGGCTAGCCTGGATCCTGCCGACCCTCCTTCTCGCCGCCACGGGTCGGAGATGTTGGCGTCAGGTGCTGCCCGGGATCCTGGCGGCGGTGGGCCTGCTCGTTTTCTTCCTCTTCATCTATCTGCACGAGACGACCTCGCAGACCATGCGCATCGGGTGGGAGATCCCCAGAACCTCGCAGCCCGCGCTCTCGCTCCTGATCGCCGCCGCAGCCGTGTGCTGGCCGCCAGGGATACGGCCAGCCCAAGTATTTGATAAATAGCGCCTTAGACTGCGTCGAGGGGCGGCCGCCGAGGCTACTAGCACTCATCGATGAGGAGTGCTAGTATCCCGATCCCCCGGAAACGGGGCGAGATTGCAATTCAAAAGCACAGGAGGAAACCCATGAAGATTCGGCCTCTCTACGATCGGATTCTGGTCAAGCGCCTGGAAGAGGGCGAGAAGAAGCGCGGCGGCATCATCATCCCGGATACCGCCAAGGAGAAGCCGATGGAGGCGGAGGTCGTCGCCGTCGGCAAGGGCAAGGTGAACGAGGAAGGCAAGCAGTTCCCCCTCGACGTCAAGAAGGGCGACCGCATCCTCATCGGCAAGTACGCCGGCACCGAGATCAAGATCGATGAGCAGGAGCACCTGATCCTGCGCGAGGACGAAGTCCTCGCCGTCATCGAGAAGTAAGGAGCAAGAACCATGGCAGCGAAAACGATCATTTACGGTGAGGAGGCGCGGCAGCGCGTGCTCCACGGCGTCAACAAGCTTGCGGACGCCGTCAAGGTGACCCTCGGCCCGAAGGGCCGGAACGTGGTCATCGAGAAGAAGTTCGGCTCGCCGACCGTGACCAAGGACGGCGTCACGGTGGCCAAGGAGATCGAGCTCGAGGACCCGCTCGAGAACATGGGCGCCCAGATGGTCCGCGAGGTCGCCTCCAAGACCTCCGACGTGGCCGGCGACGGCACCACGACGGCGACGGTCCTCGCCCAGGCGATCTACCGCGAGGGCCTCAAGAACGTCACCGCCGGCGCCAACCCGATGGAGCTCAAGCGCGGCATCGACCAGGCCGTCCGGGCCGCGGTCGAGGCGCTCGACAAGCTGTCCAAGCCGGTCGAGGGCAAGGACATCGCCCAGGTCGGCACGATCTCGGCCAACAACGACTCGGAGATCGGCAAGATCATCGCCGAGGCGATGGACAAGGTCGGCAAGGACGGCGTGATCACGGTCGAGGAGGCCAAGGGCCTCGAGACCACGCTCGAGGTGGTCGAGGGCATGCAGTTCGACCACGGCTACCTCTCGCCGTACTTCATCACCGACGCGGAGCGGATGGAGTGCATCCTCGAGAACGCCAAGGTCCTGCTCTTCGAGAAGAAGATCTCCAACATGAAGGACCTCCTCCCGATCCTCGAGCAGATCGCCAAGCAGGGCAAGCCCCTCCTGATCATCGCCGAGGACATCGAGGGCGAGGCCCTCGCGACCCTCGTCGTCAACAAGCTGCGCGGCACGCTCCAGGTCTGCGCCGTCAAGGCGCCGGGCTTCGGCGACCGCCGCAAGGCCATGCTCGAGGACATCGCGATCCTGACGGGCGGCAAGCTCATCTCCGAGGACCTCGGCATCAAGCTCGAGAACGTCAAGTGGGAGGACCTCGGCGACGCGAAGAAGGTCACCGTCGACAAGGACAACACGACCGTCCTCGTGGATGACCGCTCCAAGAAGAAGCAGGAGACCATCCAGGGCCGCGTGAAGCAGATCCGGCAGCAGATCGAGGACACGACCTCGGACTACGACCGCGAGAAGCTGCAGGAGCGGCTGGCCAAGCTCGTCGGGGGCGTCGCCGTCATCAAGGTCGGCGCGGCCACCGAGACCGAGATGAAGGAGAAGAAGGCCCGCGTCGAGGACGCGATGCACGCGACCAAGGCGGCCGTCGAGGAGGGGATCGTCCCCGGCGGCGGCGTGGCCCTGCTCCGCTCGATCGACGCCGTCACGAAGAAGGCGAACGAGCTGACGGGCGACGAGAAGATCGGGGCGCGGATCGTCATCCGCGCGCTCGAGGAGCCGACCCGCCAGATCGTGGGCAACGCCGGCGGCGAGGGCTCGGTGGTCATCAACGAGCTCAAGGCCAAGGGCGGCAACTTCGGCTACAACGCCAACTCCGAGAAGGTCGAGGACATGCTGAAGTCCGGCATCATCGACCCCACCAAGGTCACCAAGAACGCGCTGCAGAACGCGGCGTCGGTGGCCGGCCTGATGCTGACGACCGAGGCGCTCGTCTCCGAGATCAAGGAGAAGGAGAAGGCTCCGGCCGGCGGCGGCGGCATGCCGGGCGGCATGGGCGGCATGTACTGATCGCGTTCCGAATCCAGTCGATTTTCGGCCCCGGCGAAAGCCGGGGCCTTTTGTTTTATCTTGCCAGTCATTCCGATCCCGAGCCGGTCATCCCGAGCGAAGCGAGGGATCCCGGACTCGACCACGGCGGTGGGACTTCACCGGATCCCTCGTCGCTGCGCTCCTCGGGATGACACTTCCTTGCGCTCACGGCCTCGGATCGACGGCCGGATCCTTGCGCTCACTCCTCGGAGCGACGGCCGGATGGGCGCGGCCTCAGCGGCCGCCCGCCGCCCTGGCGTTCTCCCTCTTCCAGACGAGGTCCCACGCCTCCCGCCGCTGGGCGAAGCCGGTGATGCGGCCGTCGGGGCCGCGCAGGAACACGTAGCGATACCGCGGCTTTCCGGGCACGAAGAGGACGTCCGGCGCCTCGGCGAGGAGCGTCTCCGGCTTGCGGCCGGTCTGCCGGCCCTCGAGGCGCCCTCCGGCAGTCCCGATCTCGTAGGCGATTCCGGGAGAGAGGACGTAGGTTCCCGCGTACTCGCGCGTGAGCGCATCCGGCAGAGAGACGGCCGGCGGGTCCTCGCGCAGGGCGAGGACCTGGCCCGCGATCAGCCTCCAGCCGCCGGCCGTCTCCTTCCAGATCTCCGTCGTCCGATAACGACAGTGGAGCGCGTGACCGTGGAAGTTCTCGGACTCGTCGTTGACGTAGGTCGCGACGGCGACGTCGCCGTGAGGCGCGACCTCGAACTCGGTCACGCGAATCGTTCCCGAGACGCCTTCGGGCAGCGGCCTCGTCTGCTCGACCATCTCCTTCTTCGTCAGAACGGCGCCGGTCTCGTCGACGTAGCGGACGCCCGGATCGAGGTACCGGTCCCAGACCTCCGCCTTGCCGGTGGAGATCGCGTCGACCAGCTCCTGCGTCTGCTTTTCGAGGGTGCTCCGGACGTCGTCGGCGAGAGCCCGGCGCGGCGGCCAGCGCGAGAGCGGCGACCGCCGCGAGACGAACGAGGTTCCGGCGGATCGGCATGGCGACCTCCGCCTCCTTCATACGGAGCGGGGGCGTCCCGGTTCGACGGCTAGAACGCTCCCTCGAACGTGCGGCAGGCGCCGGGATCGCCGGACTGGAGGCCGCGGCGCAGCCACTCGACGCGCTCGGCCGAGGACCCGTGCGTCCAGGACTCCGGCTGGACGCGCCCGCCGCCGAGCCGCTGCAGGCGGTCGTCGCCGATTGCGGCGGCGGCGCGGAGCCCGGCCTCGGCGTCGCCCGGCTCGATCAGGCCGGTGCGCGCGCCGCGGTTGCCCCAGACGCCCGCGTAGCAGTCGGCCTGGAGCTCGAGGCGCACCGACAGGGCGTTGCCCTGCGATTCGGAGGACCGCGCGCGGAGATCGTCGACCTTCCGCTCGACCCCGAGGAGGTTCTGCACGTGGTGGCCGACCTCGTGGGCGACGACGTAGGCGCGCGCGAAGTCGCCGGGGGCGCCGAGCCGCGCGAGCTCGTCGAAGAAGCCGAGGTCGAGGTAGACCTTCCCGTCGAGCGGGCAGTAGAAGGGACCCTGGGCGGACGAACCGTGGCCACAGGCCGTCGGGGTCGCGTCGGTGAAGAGCACGAGCGTCGGCTTCTCGTACCGGCGGCCCGAGTCCGCGAAGATCGAGGACCAAGTGTCCTCCGTCGACGCGAGGACGACCGAGACGAATTTCTTCTGGGGGTCCGCAGCACCCGGTTCCTGAGGGCCGCCGGACGGGCCGCGTGGCGCCGGCGCGGCCGTGTCCGCCTGGGGCGACGCGCCGCCGTTCAAGAGCTGCAGGATGCGCAGCGGGTTCGCGCCGGTCAGAAGCGAGATGACGAGAACGACGACGAGCGTGCCGCAGCCGCCGATCGCGAAGCGGCCGCCGCCGAAACCTCTTCGATCCTCGATCTGATCGCTCTCGCGTCCGCCTGCCCAGCGCATGGATTCGCCTCACCTTCCGTCGGTTCCGACCGCGACGGTCGAAGTGTGGCAGAGCAACTTCCGCGCCGCGAGAATCGGGTCCAGGGGACGGACGGCCGGGCTCGATCGGCGTTGCACAACCTCTGTAGGCAACAGCAGAAGGCGCCGACTTCGAATATCATGATAAAGTAAGCTCAATGTTTCGGCGTCTGGTCCGTCTCCCCGAGCGGCCGCGCGAGTCTTTCTTCCTCTGGGGTTCTCGTCAAACGGGAAAGAGCACGCTCCTGAAGGCGCTCTACCCGCTCGCCCGCCGAATCGACCTCGCGAAGACGGAGGAGTTCGTCCGGTACGGCGAGCGGCCGACGCTCCTGCGCGAGGAGCTCGAGGACGTGCCGCAAGACCCGGTCGTGGTCATCGACGAGATCCAGAGGGTGCCGCCCCTCTTCGACGAGGTCCGCTGGCTCGTCGAGAACCGGGGCCGCGTCTTCGCCATGTCGGGATCGAGCTCCCGCGCGGCGCGGCAGGCGTCGCCGGCGCTCCCGCCCGGACGGCTGGCCGGATTCGATCTCTTCGGCCTGACCTCGGCGGAGATCGGCCGCGGTTTCGATCTCGTCCGGATGCTCAACCATGGATATCTCCCGCGGCACTACCTCTCCGAGTCGCCGGGCCGCGCGCTGCGCGCCTATCTCCAGCGCTACCTGAAGGAGGAGGTCCTCCAGGCGGGCCTCACCCGGAGCCTGCCGGCGTTCTCCTCGTTCCTGACCCGCGCGGCGCTCGCCGACACCGACCTCGTCAACTACGCCACGATCGCCCGCGAGTGCGGGGTGTCCGCGCCGACCGCGCGCGAGTACTACGGGATCCTCGTCGACACGCGCCTCGGCCGGTTCCTGCCGGCCTTCACGCAACGTCCGAAGCGGCGCGTGATCGGCGCGCCGAAGTTCTTCTTCGCGGACGTGGGCCTCGTCAACGTCCTCGCGGGCCGCGGGGCGCTGTCGCCGGAATCGGAGCTCTTCGGCCGCGCCTTCGAGAACTGGGTCTTCCACGAGCTGACCGCGGCGACCCATTACCGCGAGCGCTACCACGACCTGTCGTACTGGCGGCTCGCGAGCGGCATCGAGGTGGACTTCGTGATCGGCGACCTGCGCTGCGCCGTCGACGCCCGCGCCGCCGCGCGCGTCACCTCGGACCACCTGAAGGGGCTGCGGCAGCTCGTGATCGACCAGCCGACCGTGCGCCGCCGCGTCGTCGCCTCGCTCGAGCCGAGTCCCCGCGTGACGGAGGACGGGATCGAGGTCCTGCCGTGGCGCGTTTTCCTCGACCGCCTCTGGAGCGGCGAGCTGTGGGGCGAATGACGCGACGTCGCGGGGGAGAGGGTCTCGGCCGTGATCGTGCACTACCGGACGCCGGCGGAGACGCTGCGCGCCGCGGCCGCCGTGGCGGCGACGGCGCCCGCGGCCGAGATCGTGGTCGTCGACAACGCCTCGCACGACGGCATCGGTCCCGCGCTCGCGCGGCGCGTGCCGGCGGCGCGCCTGCTCGTCGAGCCTTCCAACCGCGGCTACGGCGCCGGCTGCAACCGCGGCGCCCGAGAGACGGTCCGGCCCTACCTGCTCTTCCTCAACTCGGACACGGCCGTGGCGCCGGGCGCGGTGGCCGCCCTCGAGGCGGCGCTCGACGCCGACCGGAGGGCCGCGGCCGCCGGGCCGCGCCTGCTCAACGACGACGGGACGCTGCAGCCCTCGATCCGGCGATTGCCGACGCCCTGGCGCGTCTTCTGCGAGAGCTCGGGCCTGGCGTTTCTCGCCGGCGGGCGAAGACCCTTCGAGGGACACACGGCCACCCGTCAGGACCACGCGTCGGCGCGTGCGGTCGAGGCGCTGATGGGCGCCGCGCTGCTCGTGCGGCGCGAGGCGTTCGACGACGCGGGCGGCTTCGACGAGGCGTTTTTCCTCTACGCCGAGGAGACCGACCTGATGGCGCGCTGGGCCGCGCGGAAGTGGCGTCTGCTCTACGAGCCCGCGGCGCGAGTGCTGCACGAGGGCGGGCGCTCGGGCGGAGACGCGCTGTTCGGACACCTGCACGCCTCGCTCGTCCGCTACGCGAGAAAGCACCACGGTCCGCGCGCCGCCCGCGCGGCGGGCGTCGCGCTCGACGCGGGAGCCGCGCTGCGGTATGCGGCGGCGCTGCTGACGCCGGGCGACGCGGGACGCCGCCGCCGCACGCGGTATGCCGCGGCGCTGCGCCGCCGCAGCGCGCTCGCCGCGCCGCTCCGATGAAGCCGCTCGTCTACAGCGTGCTGCCGAGGCCGCCGCACCCCTCCCGAGACGGTCTCGCGATCCGCAACTACCACCTCCTGGCGGCGCTCGCCGAACGGTTCGAGGTGCGCGCGTTCGCGCTGCTCGATCCGGAGCGCGCCTACGGGCGCGGCGCGGTGCCGGAGGGCGTCGCGGTCGAGTGGGTGCCGCAGCGGCCCCGCGGCGCGCGCCGTCCCGCGGCCGTCCTCGCGAGCCTCGCGACGGGGGAGCCGTACTCCGCGATCCTCTACCGCTCGCGCCGCCTCGCCCGGCGGCTCGCCGACGCGTGCGCCGCACGCCGCCCGGCCTGGATCGTCGCCCACGCGTACCACGTCGCGCCGGCCGCCGCCGCCGCGGGCGCCCCGGTCTGGATCGACTTCCACAACGTCGACTCCCGGATCTGGGAGCGCATGGGGGAGACCGCGTCCTCCGCGGCGCGGCGGCGCTTCGCGCGCGGGCAGGCGCCGCGCGTGCGGCGGCTCGAGCGCACGCTCCTCCGGCGCGTGGACGGCGTCTCGTGCGTCTCGCCGGGCGACGCGGCGTCGCTCGCCGAGCTCGGCGCCGCGGAGCCGCTGGTCGTGCCGAACGGCGTCGACCTCTCCCGCTACGTCTTCCGCGAGTCTCCCGCAGCGGGAGAAACGGTCCTCTTCGTCGGCGATCTCTCGTGGCCGCCGAACGCGGAGGGGGTGCGCTGGTTCGCCGAGCGCGTCTGGCCGCTCGTGCGCGCGTGCCGCCCGGCGGCGGGGATGGAGATCCTCGGCCGCGGCGCTCCGGCGGACCTCGAGCGGCTCGCCCGCCCCGACTTCGTCTTCCTGGGGGAAGGCGGCGACACGCGGCCGCACTGGGCGCGCGCGGCCGTCGCGGTCGTGCCGCTTCGCGCCGGCGGCGGCACGCGGCTGAAGATCCTCGAGGCGGCCGCCTGCGGCGTGCCGGTGGTCTCGACGCGCATCGGCGCCGAGGGGCTCGACTTCCCGCCGGCGGAGGTGCGCGCGCACGACGAGCCCGAGGCGTTCGCGGAGGCGGTCGTGGCGCTTCTGGAGGATCCCGGCGCGGCCCGGCGGCAGGCCGCCGCGGCGCGGGCGCGGGTCGAGGCCGCGTACGGCTGGGACCGCATCGGCAGCCGGTTCGCCGATACGCTGCGGCGCCGCCTGGAGGGGCGCGGGTGACGGCGCTCGCCCTGTCGCTCGCCGGGTTGTCGCTCCTTCTCGCCGCGTGGTCCTACCTCGTCTATCCGCCGCTCGTCCTGCGTCTCGCCGCGCACGCGCGTCGGGCGGACGATCGCCCGGGCGCCGGCGCCCCGGCGGGTCCGCCGAGCGTCGAGGTCCTGATCTCGGCGGCGGACGAGGAGAAGGTGATCGGCGCCCGCATGGCGAACCTCCTCGCGCAGGACGCACCCGGGCCGCTGTCGATCACCGTCGGCTGCGACGGTTCGGCCGACGGCACGGCGGCGGCGGCGAGGGCGGCCGGCGGCGATGGGGCGCGGGTGCGGGTTCGGGTCGTCGAGTTCTCCGTCCGCCGAGGCAAGGCGTCCGTGCTGAACGACCTGGTCCGCGCCTCGTCCGCGGACCTTCTCGTCTTCACGGACGCGAACACCGCGTTCGAGCCGGGCGCCGTGCGCGCGCTCGCCGCGGCCTTCTCCGCGCCGGACGTCGGCGCCGCCTGCGGCCGCCTCCGCTTCGAGACCGCGCCCGGCGCGCGCGGAACGCCCGAGGCGGTGTACTGGGATCGCGAGACCGCGCTGAAGGAGGCGGAGGGGGCGCTCGGCGTCTGCCTCGGCGCCAACGGCGGCATCTATGCCGTCCGCCGTGAGCTCGTCGCGCCGCTGCCGCCCGACACGACCTCCATGGACGACTTCCTGATTCCGGTGCGCGTCGCGCGATCGGGCCACCGCGTCGTCTTCGCGGGGGACGCGGTCGCCCGCGAGGACGCGGCCCGCGACGCGGGCGCCGAGGCGGCGCGGCGCTTCCGCATCGGGATCGGCGCCGGCCAGGTGCTGCGCCGCGAGCGCTGGCTCTGGCTCTCGCGCGCGCGGCCCCGGCTGGCCCTCGCGTTTCTCTCCCGCAAGGCGGCGCGCTGGCTCGCGCCGCTCGCGGGGCTCGCGGCGGCCGCCGCCGCGCTCGGATCGCCGACGCTGCGGCCGGCGGGCGCCGCCGTGCTCGCGCTGGCGGCGCTGTTTCTCGCCGCGGCGCGATGGGCGCCGCGCGGCGGCGGACCCGTGGGGAGGCTCTATTATTTCGCGGTGATCAACGTCGCGCTCGCGCTCGGCGTGGCGGCGGGACTCGCCGGCTACGCGCGTCCGGCCTGGACGCGGACGGCGCGGTCCTGATGGCGCGGCGCCGCGTCACGTCCTTCCGCCTCGTCGCGCTCGCCGGCGACCTCGTCATCGCGATTGCCGCCCTCGACGCCGCCTTCTTCCTGCGCGCGCACGTCGCGATTCCGGGCACGCTCATGCTCCTGCCGCCCGGCAGCGTGCGGTTCACGTTCTGGAACATCGTCATCGTCGCGGCCGTGCAGGCGGCCTCGCTGTCGTTCTTCGGGCTCTACCGCGACCACGAGCGCTTCCGCGAGCCGCTCGGCCGCCTCCTGCTGCCGGCGCTCGGCATCCAGCTGCTGACGCTCGCGTCCGTCTACTTCCTCGCCCAGCCGTACTCGTTTCCCCGCTCGGTCCTCGTCGTGTACCTCGTCGCGAACGGTCTCGCGCTGGCGGCGTGGCGCGCGCTGCTCGATCGCCTGTTTCCCGCGCCGCGGCGGCGGGCCCTGATCGTGGGCGGCGGACCCGCGGCGGCCCTCATCGCGGACACGATCCGCCGGCACCCCTGGACCGGCGTCGAGGTGGTCGGCGTCGTGGGCGGCGAGCCGGGCTCGGATGCGCACGCGCTGCCGGTGCTCGGCCCCGTCGAGGAGCTCCTCGCCGTCGTCGAGGCGCGGGCGGTCGACGAGGTCATCCTCACGCCCGAGGCGTCCTGGTGGCGGGACGAGATCGCCGCGCGCGTGCCGGCGAGCTGGCGGGCGGACCTCCTCGTCTGGCCCTCGCCGTTCGAGACGATGATCGGGCGGCTCCGGTTTCGGATCGTCGGCGACCTGCCGCTCCTCGAGGCCCGCGTGCGGCCGCTCGAGGGCGCGGGCGCGTTCTTCAAGCGCGCGTTCGACGCGGCGGCCGCGGCGGTGGCGCTGCTCCTGCTCGCACCGGGCCTGGCGCTCGCGGCGGCGCTCGTGACCTCGACGTCCCGCGGCGGCGTCTTCTACCGCCAGACCCGCGTCGGCCGCGACGGCCGGCTGTTCCAGCTGTGGAAGCTGCGCACGATGCGCGAGGGCGCCGAGGTGGAGACCGGCGCCGTGCTCGCGACGGCCGACGATCCGCGCGTGACCGCGATGGGGCGCGCGCTGCGGGGCGCGCGCATCGACGAGATCCCGCAGCTCTGGAACGTGCTCTGCGGCGACATGAGCCTCGTCGGGCCGCGCCCCGAGCGGCCCGAGTTCGCGGAGCGGTTCGCGAGGGCGATCCCCGGCTACGGGCTGCGCCATGCGGCGCGGCCGGGGCTCACCGGTCTCGCGCAGATCTCGGGCGAGTACACGAGCGAGCCCGACATCAAGTTGCGCTACGATCTCGCGTACTTGAACAACTGGTCGTTTTTTCTGGACCTCGCGATCCTGCTGCGCACGCTCCCCGTCGTCCTGACGCGCCGTGGCATCTGAAGCGCGCCCCCGGCGGCGCGTCGCCGTCGTCATGCCCGCGTACAACGCGGAGCTGACGCTCGAGCGCACGTGGGCGGACGTGCCGAAGGACCACGTGGACGACATCATTCTCGTCGACGACGCCTCGCGGGACCGGACGGTCGAGATCGCCCGTCAGCTGGGCATCCACGTCGTCGTGCATCCGAAGAACCGCGGCTACGGCGGCAACCAGAAGACGTGCTACCGCACGGCGCTCGAGCGGGGCGCGGACGTCGTCGTCATGGTCCACCCCGACCACCAGTACGATCCGACGGTCATTCCCCACCTGCTCGAGGCGCTCGCCGACGGGCGCTATGACGCCGCCTTCGGCAGCCGCATGCTCGGCGGACGGCCCATCCAGGGCGGCATGCCGAAGTGGAAGTACCTCGGGAACATCCTGCTGACGGCGATCGAGAACGGGACGTTCCTGATCTACTTGACCGAGTACCACAGCGGGTTCCGCGCGTACACGCGGCGGTACCTCGAGACCGTGAACCTCGAAGCCAACTCGGACGGATTCGTCTTCGACACGGAGATCATCGCGCAGGGGATGGCGAAGGGCCTCCGCATCCGCGAGATCCCGATCGAGACGCGGTACTTCGACGAGGCGTCGCAGATCGCCTTCGGTCCCTCGGTTCGCTACGGGCTCGCGATCCTGAAGACGATGGCGCTGTACAAGCTGCACGCCTGGGGGATCTGGTCGAGCCGGATCTTCCGCGATACAAAGAACAGCCACCCCTCTTCCTCCGGGAGAGGGGGTAGGGGTGAGGGGCGCGATTGACCAGCCACCCCTCTCCCCCCGGGAGAGGGGCGTAGGGGTGAGGGGGGCCCTGAGCCTTACCGCCGCTCCTCGGCCGGCAGCGGCGGCGGCGCGTCGAGCCGCCCCTCCGACAGCGCCACCGTCAGCCGTTCGATCTCGGCCTGCGCCCTCGTGCGCGCGGCGTCCGGGAGAGACGCGAGGATGTCGGGGCTGACCCAGCCCGCGCGGACGTAGGCGGCCCTCTCGCTCTCGGGGCGGCGCAACAGACCGTAGACGCGGCCGAGATTCAGGTCGATCTCCGAGCGCTCGCCCGTCGAGAACGCCTCGCGGTAAAACTCGAGCGCGCGCTCGGGCTGGCCGGTGACGAGGAAGGAGGACCCGACGAGCATCCACGGCCGCGGATCGCCGGGGAGCGCTCCGGCCGAGGACAGCGCGAGGGCTCCGACCGCCCGGATGTTCTGCGCCGTCTCGGGGTCGCCGGCGCGGTCGAGCAGGGCGCGAAAGGCGCTGGTGGCGTACCCGACGCGGCGCTCCGCGCGGTAGCGCGAGAGCTCGGGCGCGACGAGCGCGACGAGCGCGGCGACCAGGACGAGGCCCGCGACGCGCCTCATCCGCCCGCCTCCTCCCCGTCGGGCGGCGCCTCGGAGATCCGCCAGGCGCGGCCCGCGGCGAGCAGGATCGGGACGGCGGTCACCGGGCGCTGCAGCGGGAACCACGTGAGGGCCGCGGTCGCGGCGGCGGCGAGAACGCCGGCGAGGATGACCGCCTCGGCCCGGGGCCGGCGCCGGGCGGCGCCCACGAGCGACGCGAAGAGACAGCCGACCGCGCCGAGGACGAGGAGCCCCGCGGGTGTTCCCGCGTCGCTGAAGACCTGGAGATAGTCGCAGTGCGCCTCGGCGTAGCTCGACGTGATCAGCGGCGCGACGAAGCGCCGCCGGGCGCGGATCTCGGCGGCGAGCCGGTGGGGCACGTACTCGGCGCCGAAGACGCCGGGCCCGTAGCCGGTGAGCGGCCTGTCCCGCGCCATCTCGACGCCGGCCGCCCACGCCCCGCCGCGGAACGAGACGAGCGCGTCCCAGTTGCCCGTCCGCACGGCGGCGACCGCCTCGCGCGCCCGGTGGCGGAGCGGGGGATACGTGGCGAAGGCGAAGGCCGCCGCGAGCACGGCGGCGGCCATCGGCAGCGCCGCCCGCCGCCCATGGAGCATCGCCAGCAGCACGGCCGCCCCCGCGAGGGCGGCGGTGAGCGCCGTCAGGTTCTGGTTGACGAGGAGCGCCGCCAGGTCGAGGAGGAGGGAGACGCCGGCCGCGATCCGGACCCGCCGCCGGACCGCCGTCAGCAGCAGCCCGAGGGAGAGGACCGCGGCGAGCGCGAGCGTGATCGCCAGGTAGCCGACGTTGCCGGCGAAGGCGCCGGTCTCCTGCCGCGAGCCGAAGGTCTCCAGGGCGAAGGGGTGGAACAGGCCCCGGCTCTCGAGGAGCGAGACCACCGCGTTGATGGCCGTCGCGCCGAGGAACGTGCCGGCGAGCCAGTACCGCGCGCGAGCGACTCCGCTCGAGGCGCCGAGCGGCAGGAGCAGCGCGAACACCGCGACGGAACGGAAGGCGTCGAGCGACACCTCCCGCCGCGGCGAGAGGAGCGCGGCGAGGAGCGCGAGAAGGAGGGCGGCAGCGGCGAGCACGGCGGCGGCGCGGCGAGAGACGGGTCCTCGCCGGAGGAGCGCGCTCGCGTCCGACCCGCCGTGGCGCCGCGGGAAAGCGAAGGCCGCCGCGGCGGCGAGCGCGATGCCGACGAGCGCGATCAATCGCTTCGGGGCGTCGAAGGCCGCGGCCGCCTCGCTGTCGACGACGAGGGCCGTCCCGGCGAGCACGGCGGCGAGCGCAGCCGCGGCCACGAGCGCCCCGGCGCGGGGGCCCGGGAGCGCGGCGGCGGCGGTCTCCTTTCTGCGCCGCTTCTTCGCCAAGCGCACGGGATGTTATGACGATTCTCTTCGGAAGCCCGGCCCCCACTGCGTCGAGCTCGGGTTTCCGACGCGGCGTTCCCCCGCCGCGAGGGGTATCCTCCCCGCGTGGACGACGAATCCCCGCCGGTGCGGGTCGTCTCGCTGCCGGTCTGGGTCTACCGGCACCGGCTCCCGATCCTCGCGGTGCTCGGCGGCGCGCTGCTCTGCGGCGTGCTGGCGCTCGCCTACTTCACGACGCGTGTCGTGCAGCGCTTCGACGGCCGGCGATGGAACCTGCCGTCGCGCATCTACTCCGACTTGACCGTGCTCCGTCCCGGCGACGCGGCGACGGCGGCGTCGCTGACGGCGAAGCTCGAGCGCCTGTACTACCAGGCCGTGGAAAACGCGCCCGAGCGGCCCGGCCACTTCCGCCGCGAGAAGGACGTCTTCGAGATCGCCACGCGGGGCTTCCGCTATCCCGGGCGGACCTTCTCGGGGCGGCGCGTCAAGGTCACGCTCGCCGCCGGGAAGGTGCGCGCCGTGGCGGCCTCCTCGGGCGAGGCCGTTCCCGCCCTCATCCTCGAGCCGGAGCTCCTCGGGTCCGTGTTCGGCGCCGAGCTCGAGGACCGCTCCGTCGTCCGACTCTCCGACGTGCCGCCGTCGCTCGTCGACGCCGTGCTGGTCACCGAGGACCGCGACTTCTACCGCCACACGGGTGTCTCGGTCCGGCGCCTGCTCGGCGCCGGTCTTCGAAATGCGACGGGCGGCATGAAGCAGGGCGGCTCGACGCTGACGCAGCAGCTCGTCAAGAACCTCTACCTCTCGCCGGAGCGGACGATCCGCCGCAAGGCCGTCGAGGCGATCATGGCCGTGATCCTCGACGCGCGCTACTCGAAGGACGAGATCCTCGAGGCCTACTTGAACGAGATCTACCTCGGCCGCCACGGCGCCGTCGCGATCACCGGCGTCGGCGAGGCGGCCCGCTACTACTTCGGCGCGGAGGTCTCGGATCTCGACGTCGCGGAGTCGGCGACGCTCGCCGGCATGATCCGCGCCCCGAACGCCTACTCGCCGTTCCGGAGTCCCGAGCGAACAAGGCAGCGCCGCGACCTGGTGCTCCGGATGATGGCCGAGGCGGGAAAGATCGACGACGCGGCCCTGCGGCAGGCGCTCGCGGAGCCGATCACGCCGAAGACGCGCGTCGAGGAGCGGACCCGCGCGCCGCACTTCGTCGACTTCGTCAAGAGCGAGCTCGCGGAGCGCTACGGCCACGAGCTCGAGACCGAGGGCCTCCAGGTGTACACGACCCTCGACGTCGACCTGCAGCAGGCGGCGCAGCGGGCGGTCACCAATGGCCTCGAGGGGCTCGAGAAGGCGTATCGGCGCCTCGCCTCGGCTTCGAAGCAGGCGCCGCTGCAGGGCGCGCTCATCGTGCTCGAGCCGCAGACCGGCGGCGTCCGCGCGCTCGTCGGCGGCCGCGACTACCGCGTCTCTCAGTTCAACCGCGTGACGCAGGCGCATCGCCAGCCGGGAAGCCTGTTCAAGCCCTTCGTGTATCTCGCGGCCTTCTCGCGACGCGACCTGGATCCGCCGGTGACGCCCGCGACGATCCTGATGGACTCGCCGATCACCGTCGAGTGGGGCCAGAAGACCGACGAGGAGATGTGGACGCCGCGCAACTACGACAACGACTATCGCGGTCCGATGTCGGCGCGCCAGGCGCTCGAGCGGTCGATCAACATCCCGACGGTGCGCGTGTCGCTCGCGGCCGGGCTGCCGTACGTTCTCGGCGCCGCCCGGGACGCGGGGATCGACTCGCGCCTGCGGGGGTATCCGTCCGTCGCGCTCGGCGCGTTCGAGATCTCGCCGATGGAGATCGCGGGAGCCTACGGAGCGTTCGCGAACAGCGGGATTCGCGTCCCGCCGAACGCGATCGTCGGGGTGACGACGGGCGACGGCACCGTCCTCGACCGCAAGGCGGCCACCCTCTCGCCGGCGCTGCCGGCGGACGCGGTCTACCTGATCAACTCGATTCTCAAAGGCGCCGTCGACCACGGCACGGGCGCCGGTGCGCGCGGCAAGGGACTGATCGGCACCCTCGCCGGAAAGACCGGGACGACGAACGACGGCCGCGACGCGTGGTTCGTCGGCTACTCGCCGCGTTTCCTCGCCGCGGTCTGGGTCGGCTACGACGACAATCGGGGCCTGAACCTCTCGGGCACCCAGGCGGCCGTTCCGATCTTCGCGGACTTCTCGCGCGCCGTGCCCGCGCAGTACTTCACGGAAGACTTCCCGCGGCCCTCGGACATCGTGTCGGCCGAGATCGATCCGACGACGGGCTATCTCGCCGGCGCGTCGTGCCCGAGGCGGACGATCGAAGTGTTCATCCAGGGCACGGCGCCGACGACGGTGTGTCCGGTGCACGGCGGGATCTGACGGGATCGTTTCGGACGCGGCGTTCTCTCGCCGCGATCTTTCTTTCGAGGCCGGGCCCTCGTTTCGAAAGGCCCCGGCCTCGACGCGGCGTTCTCTCGCCGCGATCCTGATAAAGTCACCCGTTTGGTGACATCCCGGTGAAGAAGCCCAGTCTCTCGAAGCCCTCTCCGATTCGGATCCGAGGCGCCCGGACGCACAACCTGAAAAACGTCTCGGTCGACATCCCGCTCGGCCGCCTGACGGTCATCACCGGCGTCTCGGGCTCCGGCAAGAGCTCGCTCGCGTTCGACACGCTGTACGCCGAGGGGCAGCGGCGGTACGCGGAGTCGCTCTCCACCTATGCCCGCCAGTTCCTCGAGCGCCTCGACCGGCCGGACGTCGACTCGATCGAGCCGGTGCCGCCGGCGATCGCCCTCGAGCAGAAGAACGGCGTGCGCAACGCCCGGTCGACGGTGGGCACGCAGACCGAGATCCACGACGCGCTGCGGCTCCTGTTCGCGCACGGCGGGACGACCCTCTGCCCCGACTGCGGCGTCGCCGCCGTGCCGGGGGGGGTCGACCGGGCGGTCGAGGCCTTAGCCGAAACCGAGGAGGGGGCTCGCGCCGTGCTGGTGGCGCCGATCCTCTGGAAGGACCCGGGCGCCGCCGGGGGAGCGCGGCGCCGGAGGGCCGCCCAGGACGCGCAGCGGCTCGCCGAGTATCGCCGGGGCGGCTTCTTCCGGGCGCTCGCGCCGTCGGGCGAGATCGTCGAGCTCGGCGACGACGCCGCCCCGCTCCTCGACGGCGAGGGCCGCCTGCGCCTGGTCGTCGGCCGCTTCGTCGTCGGTCCCGCCTCGCGGCCCGAGCTCGCGGCCGCGGTGGAGATGGCGTTCGCGCTCGCCGGCACCCTCGAGGTCTCGATCGACGAGCGCGTCCGCACCTTCCGGCGCGGCCTCCACTGCCCGCGGTGCGGCCGGGAGTTCCGCGACCCGACCGCGCCGCTCTTCGGCTTCAACTCGCCGCTCGGGGCGTGCCCCGCGTGCCAGGGGTTCGGGCGCGTGATCGGCGTCGATCTCGAGAAGGCGATCCCCGACCGCACCTTGACGCTCGCGGAGCGGCCGGTCGCGCCGTGGAACACGCCGGCGTACGAGTCGGCCTACGACGACCTCTTCCGCGCGTGCCGCCGCTACTCCGTGCGCACGGACGTGCCGGTGGGGCGCCTCTCGGCGCACGAGCGCGAGGTGCTCATCCGGGGGCGCGGCGACTTCTACGGCGTGCAGGGGTTTTTCGACTGGCTGGAGACCAAGCGCTACAAGATCCACGTGCGCGTGCTCCTCGCGCGTTACCGCGCGTACACGCTCTGCGCCGACTGTGGCGGCGCGCGCCTCGCGGCCCCCGCGCTCTGGGTGCGGTTCCGCGGCCGGACGATCGCGGAGCTCTCGGAGCTGCCGCTCTCGGACCTGAGGGTCTTCCTCGACGAGCTCGCGCTCTCGCCCGCGGAGGAGGAGCGTCTCTCCTCGATCCTCGCCGAGCTGCGGGCGCGCGTGCGCTACATGAACGACGTCGGGCTCGGCTACCTGACGCTCTCGCGCGCCGCGCGGACGCTCTCGGGCGGCGAGTCCCAGCGGATCGGCCTCGCGTCGGCCTTGGGCGGCGCCCTGACCGGCACGCTCTACGTGCTGGACGAGCCGACGATCGGCCTCCACGCGTCCGACACCCGGCGGCTGCTCGCGATCCTGCGGCGGCTGGCGGACCGGGGGAACACGGTCGTCGTCGTCGAGCACGATCCCGAGGCGATCGAGGCGGCGGACCACGTCATCGACCTCGGGCCGGAGGCGGGCAGCGGCGGAGGCCACGTGCTCTTCTCCGGCCCGCCCCGCGCCCTCGAGAAGGCGAAGGGCTCCGCGACCGGCGAGCTGCTGCGTCGCCGGGCGCGCTCCGCCGCCGCGGCGGCCGCACCCTCGCCGGCGCCCCCACGGCGGGTCGTACCCTTCCGCCGCGCCGAGGGCGCGATCACGATCGTGGGCGCCCGCGAGCACAACCTCCAGAACCTGACCGTGCGCGTGCCGCTCGGACGCCTCGTCGCCCTCGCCGGGGTCTCCGGCAGCGGCAAGTCGACGCTCGTTTCCGACATCCTGCACAACGCGTACGCGCGGCGGGTCAAGGGAGCGGGGCAGTACGAGATCGGCGCGCATGACCGCATCGACGGCCTCGAGGGAATCTCGGACCTGCTCCTCGTCGACCAGAGCCCGCTCGGACGCTCCGCCCGGTCCAATCCGGTGACCTACACGAAGGCCTGGGACGAGATCCGGCAGGTGTTCGCCCGATCGGCGCGCGCCGTGTCGCGGGGCGTCACGGCCCGGGACTTCTCGTTCAACTCCGTCGGGGGCCGCTGCGAGGCGTGCCGCGGGACGGGATGGCAGACCATCGACATGCAGTTCCTGGCCGACGTGACGGTGCGCTGCGAGGTCTGCGACGGCCGGCGCTTCCAGGCGCGCGTGCTCGGGATCCGGGTGCGCGGCCTGAACATCGACGAGGTCCTCGAGATGACCGTGGCGGACGCGGCGGCGTTCTTCGCCGCGGAGGAGAAGATCGTGCGCCGGCTCGAGCCGCTCCTCGAGGCGGGCCTCGGCTACGTGCGGCTCGGCCAGCCGACCGCGACGCTCTCGGGAGGCGAGGCCCAGCGCCTGAAGCTCGCGGCGTTTCTCGGGATCCGTCCCGCCGCGTCGCGCGGCGTGCTGTTCCTGTTCGACGAGCCGACCACCGGCCTGCATGCCCGCGACGTCGACCGGCTCCTGGCGACGTTCCGCCGTCTGATCGCGCGCGGCCACTCGATCCTCGCCGTGGAGCACCACCTCGGCTTCCTCGAGGCCAGCGACTGGATCATCGAGCTCGGGCCGGGCGGCGGCGGGTCGGGCGGGCGCCTGATCGCCGAGGGCACGCCCCAGGAGATCGCCGCCCATCCGCGGAGCGTCACGGGGCCGTACCTCGCCGCGCCGCGGGCGACGCCGTCGGACGCTGCGGTCGACGCGCCGCGACTCGGGCGATCCGCGTCCGTAAATCCATCGCAGGACCGCGACGCCTATAATGGGGCGTCCGCACCCGAGCGAAAATAGTGCGCATCTCCCGCGAAATCGGATCCGGGATCCGGTCGCTGTTCGTCGCCGCGGCCTGTCTCGCCGGATCGCCTCTCCTCGGCGCCGCCGCAAGCCCTCCGGCCGCTCCGGCGGCGGCCGCCGTCGTGCCGTTCCTCGGCCGCTTCACCTTCCGGACCTACGCGCAGGAGGACGGCCTCTCGGATACGTCGGTCGAGTGCCTCCTGCAGGACCGGGTCGGCTACCTCTGGGCCGGCACCGACGACGGGCTCTTCCGTTTCGACGGGCGTCAGTTCAAGAAGTTCAGCCGCGAGCAGGGGCTGCCGCGGACCCGGATCTACCAGATCCACGAGACCCCCAACGGGCGGCTCTACGCGGCCACCGGCGCGGGCCTCGCGCGGTGGACGGGGGATCGCTTCATCGTCATCGACGCGCGGGACGGGCTCGGCCCCTTCGCGATCAGCCACGAGGGCGTCGCGTCGGACGCCGCGGGCACGGTGTACGTCGGCACGGATCGGGGGCTCTACTCCGGCAAGAACGACCATTACGAGTGGGACCGCGAGGCGAACGCGCTCGGGGAGGGGCCCGTCGGAGCCGTGCACGTCGACGGTTCCGGCGCGCTGTACTTCTCACGCGGAGGCCTCCTCTTCCGCAAGGAATCGGGACGCGTCGTCGAGTTCGGCCGGCCGCGCGGTCTGCCCTTCGGCGAGACGATCGACGACGTCGAGACGGATCGCGAGGGCCGCCTGTGGGCGCGGACCGTCAAGCACCTGTACCTCCTGCCCCGGGGCGCGCAGCGCTTCGAGCGGGACGACGCGGGACTGCCCGAGTCGAGCGAGGTCGGCCGGCTCGAGTTCGATGACGCGGGGCGGCTCCTCGTCCCGACCGTGCAGGGCCTCGCGTTCCGGGACCGCGACGCGTGGAGGCTCATCGGGCGCCGCGAGGGTCTCGCCTCGGACGCCGCGCTCTCGGCGATCGTGGACCGCGAGGGCTCGCTGTGGATCGGTCTCCTCGGCGGCGGCATCGACCGCCGGCTGGGCCGCGGCGAGTTCACGAACTGGACGCGCTCGGACGGACTGTCGCAGGAGGTCGTCTGGGCGATCGCGCGGCAGCGGACCGGCGGCGCGCCGGGGCCGATCTGGGTCGGCACCGAGCAGGGGCTCGACCGCATCGACCCGAAGACCGGCGACGTCCGGACGTACGGCGTCGCCGACGGCCTCGGCGGCAACACGGTCAACGCGCTCGCCGCGGGCGAGGACGGCAGCGTCTGGGTCGGCGCATGGCCCGGAGGCGTGACGCGCATTCTCCCGGACGGGAAGTTCCGACGTTATGGGCCGGTGGACATCCCATCCGAGCAGTTCCGGGTCGCGGCGATCCACGTGCGCGGCGGCGGCGAGGTATGGGTGGGCGCGGTCGAGGGCGTGTTCCGGCTGCCGGCGGGATCGGCCGGCACGACGCTCGAGCGCGTCACGATCGGGCACGACGCCCCCGACGGGGTGCGCGCGTTCGCGGAGGACCCGGCGGGAACGCTCTGGGCCGCGAGCCGGCAGGGTCTGCTCCGGCTGACCGGGCCGTCGCCGCGCCGGTTCACGACGCGAGACGGGCTCGCCGAGGACTTCCTGTCGTCGCTCGCCTTCGCGGAGGACGGCAGCGCCGTCATCGCGTACCGGGAGTCGATCGGCGCGGCGCGCGTGATCGTCCAGGGCGACACGCTGACGGTCAGGGCGATCGACGCCTCGACCGGCCTCGTGTCGAACAAGGTCGTTCTCCTCGGCCGCGACGCCGGGGGCTCGCTCTGGATCGGCACCGGAACCGGCGCCGACGTCTTCGGCCCGGACGGCCGGCGCGCCGCGCGCTACGGCCGTCCCGACGGCATGGTCAGCGACGACCTCGACCAGAACGCGTTCCTCGCGGAGCCGGACGGCGGCGTGTGGCTCGGCTCGAGCCGCGGCCTCATCCGCTACGAGCCCGGGACGACGCCGGCGCCGCAACCTGCGCCGCCGATCGTCATCACTTCGGCGGAGGCCGGCGGACGCGCGCTCGATCCGACCCGCCCCGTGGTCGTCGGCTCGAGCGAGCGCAATTTCAGCGTGTCCTGGGCGGGCCTGACCTTCATCGAGCCGCGCCGGGTGCGCTATCGGCACCGCATGGTGGGTCTGGTCGACCAGGACACCGAGACCGACCTGACCGAGGCCCGCTTCCCGGCGCTGCCGACGGGCACGTACCGCTTCGAGGTCGTCTGCGTCTCCGCCGACGGCAAGGTGTCGCGCATTCCGGCGGTCATGGCGATCCGCGTCAATGCGGCATGGTGGCAACGGGTCTGGGCGAAGATCCTCTGGGCGGTCGTGGCGGCGGGGATGCTCGTCGCATTCGTCCGCTGGAGGACGCGGCACCTCGAGGCGGAGCGCCGCCGGCTGGAGGAAGCGGTGGCGGCCCGCAGTGCGGAGCTCGCCGCGGCCAACCGCGAGCTTCGGGAGGCCTCGTTCACCGACGCGCTGACCGGCGCCCGCAACCGGCGGTTCTTCACGACGGTGATCGAGGACGACGTGAACCGCACGCTGCGCGTGCACGCGACACCGCTGCACAACCGGCCGCGCAACTGCGACCTGATCTTCTACATCGTGGACATCGACCACTTCAAGGAGATCAACGACGAGTACGGCCACGACCGCGGGGACGGCGTGCTCGCCGAGGTCGCCCGGCGGCTGAACCAGGTCGTCCGCGACTCGGATCGCCTCATCCGGTGGGGCGGCGAGGAGTTTCTGCTGATCTCCCGCGACGCCGACCGGACGCGGGGCGAGGTGCTGGCGGGCCGTGTCATGCAGTCGGTCGGATCCGAGCCGTTCGACCTCGGCGGCGGCCAGAAGGTCCGCCGGACCTGCTCCGTCGGCTGGGCGCCCTTTCCCTGGTACCCGGACTCGACGCGCACGTTCGCGTTCACGGAAGTTCTAAAGCTCGCGGACCGCGCGATGTACCTCGCCAAGCAGTCGGGCCGGAACCGCTCGGTCGGCGTCCTTCCGGCCGGCCACTATGCCGACATCGGGAGCCTCAACGGCGAGTGGTGGGAGAGGCCCCTTTCGGAGGCCGAGGGGTCGGTCCTCCTCGTCAAGAGCGGCGGCCCGGTCGTCGTGGGGGCGGTTTCCTGAGCGCCGGGCTTTCCAGGCGAGAGGCAACGTCGGCGAGGGGACTCTCCCCAAGACGGTTCACCGTCGCGTAACCTACCGGGCCGACCGGCGTCTCCCGATCGGGAGGACGGTATGACGATTTCTCGGACGTTCCCGGCGGCCGCCACGGCGGCGATCCTGACGCTCCTGCCCGCGGCCGCTTCGGCGGGACACCGGCACTCCGGCGTCTCGATCTCCGAGGGCCGCGATCCGCGCCAGTGCAGCGACCTGACGATGGAGTTCTCCGGCGCGCCCGCGGTTCGCGCCGAGGAGCGGAGCACGATCCCGGCCGTTTCGGGCCAGCCCCTCCGCATCGAGTCGGCGGCCCAGTCCGGAGTCCGGGTGCGAGGCGCCGACCGCGCGGACTTCGAGGTGCTTCTCTGCAAGGGCGCGCCGGACGCCGGTACCCTTCCGGAGATCAGCGCAAAGAATGCGAACGGCCGCCTCTCCGTCCTCGGCCCGGCGTCGGACGAGTGGTTCGGGTACCTGTTGATCACGGCGCCGCGCGGAGCGGCGATCGAGGTCGACTCGACGAACGGACCCGTGAGCCTCTCGGGCCTGACGGGGCGCGTCTCCGTCCAGTCCCAGAACGGCCCGATCTCGGTCTCCGACTGCCCGGGCGAGATCGACGCGGAGGCGCAAAACGGCCCGATCTCGGTTCACGGCGCCGGCGGCAAGCTGCGACTCGAGACGCGCAACGGTCCGATCTCGGTCGCCCTCGCGGGATCGAGCTGGACCGGGGCGGGCCTCGATGCGCGCGCCGTCAATGGACCCGTGAGCCTCGCGGTCCCGAACGACTATCGGACCGGAACGGTCGTCGAGTCGCTCGGCCACTCTCCGTTCCAGTGCCGGGGCGACGGCTGCGCCGCCGTCCGCCGCACCTGGGACGAGGGAGGCAAGAAGATCGAGCTCGGCGACGGTCCCGTCCTCGTCCGCCTCTCGACGGACAACGGGCCGGTCTCGGTTCGGACCGGGGCCTCCGGGCGGGACGACGAGGGCGACGACGACGAGGACTGAACGAGTCGAGGACGGGATCCCTCGCTCCGCTCGGGATGACGCGCGTCCTTCGGACGCGCGTCATTCGTTCTTCGGGTCCTCCAGGAACCGCATCAGCCGCGCGCGCCCGGCATAGCCCTCCTGCTTGCCGAGCAGTCGGCCGTCGGGCGCCGCCGCGACGATCGCCGGAAAGCCGCTGATCTCGTAGCGGCGCTGCAGCTCCTCGATGTCGGCGGGGTTGCGGCCCTCCTCGCGGATCCGATCGATGATGTGGGTCGGGACGTACGCGCCGTTGATCTTCGCGGCGACCGCGGAGTCGGCGAAGTCGCGGTCGAGCAGCTTGCACGGGCCGCACCATTCGGCCGAGAACTCGTAGAGGATCGGCTTGTTCGCCGCCAGCGCGAGCGCGGCCGCCTTCTCGCGCGGCTGCCAGCGGACGAGCCCCGGACCCCCTTCGGGGGTCCCGCGATCCATGAGCGCGGTCACGATCCGAAAGACGAGGGCCGCGGCGAGTGCGATCCAGAGGACCGGCGACAACCGCGACTGCGATCGCGGCGGGGCGGCGGGCGAAACGGAAGCATCTCCCGCCGCCGGCGGGAGAGGGCTCGGGTCCGAAGAATCAGTCGTGTCCATAGGCGAACTCCCGACGGCTGAAGACGAAGAGCGCCGCGGCGAGCGCCGCGACGAGAGCGAGGGCCCAGCGGCCGGTGGCTTCGCCGAGCACGCTCTGACCGTGCAGCACGGCGCCCCACTCGACCGAGGGCAGGAGGTTGCGGCGAAGGATCGGCCCCGCGTTCTGGAGCCAGGGTGCATGGAGGATCCGCCCGGCGACGTCCGGCAATGCCGCCAGGGGCGCGAGGAGGATGAACGCGAGCACGTCCCCGTAGCCGGGGAGGAAGGTCGAGAAGAAGAGGATCAGCGCGGCCGACGCCGAGGCGCCGAGGAAGGCGCCGAGCGCCTGGGAGCCGAGGTCCGCGAGGGCGATCGGCGCCGGCGCACGGCCGATCGCCGGAAGGAGGGCCCGCGAGAACAGGACCGCGAGCGCGCAGGCCGCGGCGATGAAGGCGGCGAAGCCGGCGAGGATGCCGACGTAGCGTCCGAGCAGGTAGTCGGTGCGCGACAGCGGGCGGCACAGGATCATCTGCAGCGCCCCGCTCGCGGCGTCGCGCGACACGCACCCGGCGGCGAGGATGAGGAGCGGCAGCGTCGCCGTCTCGAGCCCCGAGCGCCCGCCCGACCCCGCGAGCTGCGGCGCGGTGAAGAGGACGAGCGCGGACAGCGCCACGACGACGCCGGCGCTCGAGAACCTCTGTCTCAGGAATCGCTGGACCATCTCGTTCACGAGACCGCTCCCGACGCTCCTCGGAACAGCTCCTCGAGCTCCGCGGAGGAGCGGACCTCCAGGACGGGCAGATCGGCGAGGGCGAGCGCCTTGACGGCGCGCGCGACGTCGGCCTCGCCGCTCTCGACGAGGCGCACCGACGAGTCCGGACCGGCCTCCGCGGCGATGCCGGAGGCGGACAGCGCCGCGAGCGCTTCGCCGGCGCGTCCCTCGGGCACGCGGATCGACGCCCGGCGGCGCGAGGCCGCCTCGCCCCGCAGCGTTTCGGACCGCGAGAGGCGGCCGTGATCGATGAAGACGACCCGGTCGCACACGCGCTCCACCTCGGGGAGCTGGTGCGAGTTGAGCACGATCGTCGCGCCGCGCTTCTTCGCCGCGAGGATCTGTTCCCGGACGATCGCGACGCCCAGCGGATCGGTCCCCGAGGCGGGCTCGTCCAGGAAGAGGAGCTCGGGGCTGCCGAGCGTCGCCTGGGCGACGCCGATCCGCTGCAGCATGCCGCGCGAATACGTGCGCAGCTTTTTCCCGAGCGCGATCCGCTCGAGCCCGACGCGGTCGGCGGCCGCGGGCACCTCGGCCTCGGTGCGCGCCGGGTCGCCGCCGGAGAGCCGCCAGTGAAACGCGAGGAAGCTCGCGCCGGTCAGCTCGCGGTCGAAGCCGAGGCGCTCCGGCATGTAGCCCGTGCGGGCCCGCACCCACAGGTCGTCGACCGCGCGGCCGGCGACGCTCAGGTGGCCGGCGTCGGGCCGAAGAAATCCGAGGAGGCAGGAGAGCAGCGTCGTCTTGCCCGCCCCGTTCGGACCGATCAGCCCGAGCGTCTCGCCGCGGGCGACCTCGAGCGAGACGCCGTCGAGCGCGCGCGTGCGCCGGCCCATGCGGCCGTACGTCTTCGAGACGTTCTGGACGGAGATCACTGGCCGAATGATACGGGATGCGGGATACGGGATCGGGCCGCCCGGGATCCCGCATCTCGACTTTCCGGGAATATGGTTTATCCTTCGGCGTTTTTGTGACCGCTTCGCAATGATCGACGTACAGGCGCTGACGAAACGCTATCCGACTCGGCTCGCCGTGGACGACGTGACCTTCTCCGTCAAGCAGGGGGAGATCGTCGGTTTCCTCGGTCCCAACGGCGCCGGGAAGACCACCACGATGCGCGTCCTGACCGGCTTCCTGCCGCCGACCTCCGGATCGGCGCGGGTGGCGGGCCACGACGTCGTGACGCAATCCACGGCCGCGCGCGCGGCGCTCGGCTACCTGCCCGAGTCCGCGGCGACGTACCCGGAGATGCGCGTGTCCGAGTACCTGGCGTTTCGCGCGCGCCTCGAGGGCGTGCCGGCCGGCCGCGTCCGCGCCCGCGTCGGCGAGGCGATCGAGCGCTGCCTCCTCGGCGAGGTCGCGCGGCGGCGGATCGAGAACCTCTCGAAGGGCTATCGCCAGCGCGCCGCGCTCGCCGGCGCTCTCGTCCACCAGCCGCCGGTCCTGATCCTCGACGAGCCGACGATCGGGCTCGACCCCGTCCAGATCATCCGCATCCGCGAGACGATCCGCGAGCTCGGGCGCGACCGCGCGGTCCTCCTGTCGACGCACATCCTCCCGGAGGTCGAGGCCGTCTGCGACCGCGTGCTCATCATCGATCGCGGCCGGATCGTCGCCGAGGGAACGCCGGCGGAGCTCCGCGGCAAGCTGGCCGGCGCGCCGGTGGTGCGCGTCGTCGTGCGCGGGCGGGTGGACGCCCGCGACCCCCTCGCGGCGCTGCCGGGCGTCACCGCCGTCGAGGTCGACGACGGCGAGACCGAGACCACCGCGCGCGTCGTGTGCGCGGCGTCGACGGATCCGCGCGAGGAGATCTTCGCGCTCGCCGTCGCCCGCGGCTGGGTCCTGCGCGAGCTCGCGCGCGAGGCGCTCTCCCTCGAGGACGTCTTCGTGCGGCTCACCCGCCACGAGGAGCCGGCCGCGGCGCCGGAGGCGGAAGCGGCGCCCGGGGCCCCGGAGCCCGAGAGCGGGGCGACGCCGTCATGAGGAAGCTCTTCGCGATCATCGGCCGGGAGTGGCGGGCGTACTTCTTGTCGCCGCTCGCCTACGTGATCCTCACGGCATACATGTTCCTGAACGGTCTGATCTTCTCCCGCATCGTCGCGTTCCTCTCGGCGCCGGGCGGCCCGCGCGAGCGATTCTTGTCGCTCCTCTTCACCAACACGTTCTTCTGGATCTTCACGCTCTTCATCGTCCCGATCCTGACGATGCGGCTGCTCGCGGAGGAGCGGCGCTCGGGCACGCTCGAGGTGCTCCTGACGTCCCCCGTCTCCGAGACGGTCGTCGTCCTCGGCAAATTCCTCGGCGCGCTGGGCTTCTTCCTGGTGCTCTGGGCTCCGAGTCTCCTCTTCGTGCTCGCCATTCGATCGAAGACGGACGTGGACCTCGGCTCGGTCGCGTCCGGCTATCTCGGGATCGCGCTCCTCGGCGCGTACTTCCTCGCGATCGGCACGTTCGCGTCCGCCGTCACGAAGAACCAGATCCTCGCCGCGATCCTCGCGTTCGCGATGCTCATCCCGGTCTTCTCGGTCGGCCTGTTCGAGAGCGGCGCGGACCCGGCGCGCCAGAGTCTCATCGGCTATCTCAACATCTGGGACCACATGGACGAGTTCGCCCGCGGGGTCGTCGACACCCGGCGGCTCGTCTACTACCTCTCCGGCACCGCGTTCTTCCTGCTGCTCGCCGCGACCGTGCTCTCCGCGAAGAAGGAGACGCCGTGAGCGCCCGCACGACGCGCATCGGCGCCTCGAGCGCCGGCATCCTCCTCGCGGCGGCGGTTCTCGTCGGGGTCAACTACCTCGCGCTCCGCCACTGGAAGCGCTTCGACTGGACGCACACGCAGATCTACTCGCTGTCGGACACGACGAAGAAGATCCTCGACGGGCTGAAGAAGCCCGTCCAGGTGACGGTGTTCATGGTGCCGGGGCGCTCGCGCCTCCTGACCGAGGTCAAGGAGCTCCTGTCGCGGTACCAGGCCCGCAGCGGCAAGATCGAGGTCGAGTACCTGGATCCCCAGCGCAATCCCGCGCGCGCGCAGGCGCTCGTGGGGCAGGAGACGGGCGTGCGCGAGAACACGATCGTGTTCAAGAGCGGCGACCGCAAGAAGTACGTCGAGGAGGACAAGCTCGCCGACTTCGATTACGCCGGCATGGGAATGGGCGGCGGGGCGCCCACGGTGAAGGCCTTCAAGGCGGAGGAGGCGTTCACGTCCGCGATCCTGTCGGTCACCGAGCCGCGCCAGCCGAAGGTCTACTTCTCGAAGGGACACGGCGAGGCCGCGCTGGATTCGAGCGAGCGGGGCAAGGGATACGCCGACGCGAAGCAGATCCTCGAGCGCGGGAACCTCACGGTCGGCACGTGGGACTCTCTCGGCAAGGACAACCTGCCGGCGGATGCGGACTTGATCGTCGTCGCCGGGCCGCGCACCGCGTTCCTCGAACCCGAGGCCGGCGCGCTCGAGAAGTACCTGGCGGGCGGCGGCCACGCCCTCCTGATGCTCGACCCGGTGCTGCCGGGCGTCGGGGCGCCGCCGCCGGACCTCGGATTCGGCGCGCTCCTGACGAAGTACGGCGTCAAGCTCGGCAACGACCTGGTCGTCGATCCCGCGAACGCGCTGCCGATGGTGGGCGCCGAGACGCTGCTCGTCAACCGCTACGGCACCGGGCCGATCGTGAGCGCTCTCTCCGCGGAGGGGCTGCCGGTCGTCCTGCCGCTCGCGCGCTCGGTCACGAAGGCCGAGAAGCCGCCCGAGGGTCTGACCGAGGCGATGCTCCTCGAGACGTCGCCGGACGGCTGGGGGGAGACGAACCTGAAGGACCTCGACACCGGCCTGAAGAAGGACGCGGCGGACACTCCGGGTCCCGTCTCGCTCGCCGTCTCCCTCGCGTCGGCCGACGAGAAGAAGGCGGGCGGCAAGGCCCCGCGCCTCGTCGTGATCGGGAACTCGCGCTTCGCCTCGAACGGAGCGATGCAGAACGGCGCGAACGCGATGCTGTTCGCGAACGCGACGATGTGGCTCGCCGGCAGCGAGAAGCAGATCGGCATCCCGCCGAAGACCCCCGCCCAGTCGTCGCTCGCGCTGACCGACGCGCAGGTCCAGCGCCTCGGCTGGGGCGCCATCGTGGGGCTGCCCGCCGTGGCGGTGCTCCTCGGCGTCTGGGTCTGGTACCGGCGCCGCGACTGACGCTCCGATGTCCCCGCGCAAGCTGCTCGCGCTCTCGGCGGTCGTCGTCGTTCTCTTCGCGTTCATCTTCATCTTCGAACGCAAGATGCCGACGACGGAGGAGCGCGCGCGCAAGGGCGATCTCTACTGGGACATTCCGCAGGACAGCGTCCAGAAGATGGAGATCGTCCGCGGCGCCGAGACGCTCGAATTCCAGCGCGCGGGCACGACCTGGAAGATGGTCCGGCCGGAGAAGTACCCCGCCGACGCCTTCACGGTCGGGAGCGTCCTGACGGACCTTGCCGCGATGCGGCGCGCGGGCGGGGAGGACGCGAGCGAAGGCAAGCCGACCGACTACGGGCTCGAGAAGCCCGCGATCGCCGCGACGCTCGTGTGGAGCGATGCCGGCGACCCGAAGACGCTGAAGACGCGCACCGTCGAGTTCGGGAACCCGGTGCCCGGCACCGACGTCGTGGCGGCGCGCGTGACCGGCACGCAGAAGATCCTGTTCGTCCCGGCGAGCGTCCTGACCGGGCTGAAGAAGAACGCCGACGACTTCGAGAGCCGCGAAGTCTTCGGCGCGCTCGCCTCGGACGTCACGAAGCTCGAGATCCTGCGGGGGAGGGGCAAGCTCACGTTCGCGCGGAAGGACCGCACCTGGTGGCTGGCCGAGCCCCTCGTCGATCTCGCGGACGGGGGAGAGGTCGATCGCCTCGTCGGCACGCTGTCCGGGCTCCGGGCGAAGGATTTCCTCCACGGCGTCCAGGACCTCGCCGCGATCGGCCTGAACCCGCCGCTCTACCGGGTGACGCTGACGGGCGCGCCCAAGACGCCGCCGAACTCGGTCGACTTCGGCGCGACCCGGACCGACGGCAACACGGTGTACGCGCGGCGCGAGGGCCAGGTGCTGACCGTCGACCGCGACATCGTCGACGAGCTCTCGAAGGAGGCGGAGGCGTTCCGCAGCAGGACGGTCCTCGGCTTCAACCGCAGCGATGTCGTCGGCGTCGAGGCCGCCTTCCCCAGGGCGAGCTATGTCCTGACGCAGAAGGACGGCGCCTGGTCGTCGGGGACCCGGGCCGTTCCCGCGCCCAATGCCGACGACGTGCTGACGGCGCTGCTCAACGTGAAGTCGCGCGACTTCCTGGACGAGACGCAGGTCAAGGGCCTGCCGCTCCCGGTGGCGACGGTGACGGTGAAGTCGAAGAGCGGCCCCGCGTGGACGCTTTCGCTCCACGTGCGCGAGGGTCAGATGGTGGCGCGCGCCGCGCCGCGGTCGGGCGGATTCGTGGTCGATCGGGACGCCCCCGACAAGCTCGAGGCGGCGTTCAAGAAGGGCCTCGCGGCGCCGCCGGCGCCGGCCGCGCCTCCCGCGAAGAAACGCTAGTCAGCGTTAGCGCCGCCCGGTGCGGTGCGGCGGCATCTTGGCCGTCTGGGCCTCGAGGTCCGCGATGCGTTTCTGGCGCTTCGCTTCCTTCTCGTCGGCGGCCTTGGTCTTCTTCTCCTTGGCCTTCGAGAAGCTGGTCGACAGCCGGAAGAGGAGACCCTTGCCCTTCGGCGCCTTCGCGCGGCGCGCCGTGGCGCCCCAGAACTTCGTCTTCTTGAAGACGGCCTCGGTGAAGTCGGAGTTGGCGAGATCGGCGCCCTTCAGGTCGGCGCCGGTGAAGTCCGCGCCGATCGCGCGCGCGAAGCGGAGGTCCGCGTCGTGGAGGACCGCCCCCTGGAAGCGGGCCCCGATCAGGAGCGACCCCGAGAGGTCCGCCTCGAAGCCGCGGCAGCCGGAGAAGTCGGCGCGCTTCAGGTTCGCCTGCCGGAAGCTGCCGAGCGAGAGGTCCGGCGCGCGAGAAGTTGACGCCCTCGGCCTGAGCCTCGCCGAGGTCCGCGCCTGAAAACGTCGCCCCGACGAAGCTGTAGGGCTTCAGGTTCGCGCGCCGCAGGATGGCCTTCGAGAGATCCGCGCCCTGGAAGTTGGCCTTCTCGAAGCGCGCCGAACGCAGGTCGACCTCGACGAGCTTCGCTTCCGCGAAGCTGACGTCCGAGCCGCCCGCGTCGAGGAAGATCGCCTTGCGCAGGTCGGCTTTGCGCACCTTCGCGCGGTCGAATCCGGCCGCCGTGAAGTTGGTCTCAGCCGCGGTGACGAGCTCGAGGTCGGCGTCCGTGAACTCCGCGCGCTCGCAGTCGGCAGCGGTCAGCGACGCCTGACGCAGGTTGGCGCCGGTGAACTTCGCGCGGCGCAGGTCGGCGCCCGTGAGGTCGCAGGACTTCAGGTTCGCACCGGCGAAGTTGGCATTGGCGAACGAGCCGCGCTGAGCGGCGAGCCCCTCGAAGACCGCGCGGGAGAGGTCGGCGCCGTCGAACTGGGCGCCGGCGAGCTTGACGCCGCGGAAGTTCACGTCCTTGAGGATGGCGCCGGCGAGGTTCGCGCCGGAGAGGTCGGCGCCCTCGAGCCGCGTGAACGAGAGGTCCGCCCCGGCGAGGTCCGCGCCCGCGAACGAGCAGCCCTGCAGCGACGCGGAGCGGAACCGCGCTCCGGCGAAGAACACCTTGGCGAAGGCGAGGAAGTCGAGCTCGCAGTGCTCGAAGATCGCGCCGGCCGCCTGTGCGCCTTCCCACTTCGAGTGGCGCAGCGTCGCGCGCGTGAAGTCGGCGCCGGCGAGCGTCGCGCGCGAGAGGTCCGCGCGCGTCAGGTCCGATCGCTTCAGGTCCTTGCCGGAGAGGTCCATGCCGGCGAGGTCGGCCCCGGTCAGGTCCGGGGTCACGTTCGCGTTTCGGACACGCCAATCGTTCCAGCCCGGCGTGCCGAGCAGTTTCCAGTGTTCTGGATTGGCCACTGCCCGGCATTGTAACCGCCCCGCCGTCGCGGCGGGGAAACGCCGCGTCGGAGTCCGGGCCGAGCGATGAGAGGGCCGGGCTCCGATGAAAGTCCGACAGGCGCGTTACAATCGATCCAATGAGCACCGCGGCCGTCACGGCTCCCGTCTCGGCGCCGAGCCGGGCGATGGAGAGGATCCGCAAGGCGCTGCTCGGCGGCCATCCGCTGCTCTACGTGCTGACGTGGGAGGAGCCGCGCATCGAGAGGCTCGCCCAGCATCTCGCGAAGACGTTCTACGGCGCGCCGTGCGCCTACGGAATCTGGACGGTCGTCGACGGGCTCGTCGTGGACGGCCGCCCCGTGCCGGACACGCAGGATCCCCTCCGCGCGCTCGAGGCCATCCTCGCGGCGCAGGGCAAGGGCTTCTACCTGATGAAGGACTTCCCGACCTCGGGCCGTCCCGAGATCGTGCGCCGCCTCCGCGACCTCTACCGCGCGCTGAAGGACCGCGGCCGCCACGTGCTGCTCGTCTCGCCGCGGCTCGCGATTCCGGAAGAGGTGAAGAAGGAGATCTACGTCGTCGAGTACGAGCTGCCCGACGACAACGAGATCGCGAAGATCCTCGACGCGCACCTGCGGCGCCGCCTGAACCTCTCGATCTCGGAACCCGAGATGCGCCGCCTGGCGCTCGCGATGCGGGGGCTCACGGCCGACGAGATCGGCCACGTCGTCTCGAAGGTGTTCTCGGGGCGCAAGACGTTCGACGAGGCGGGCTTCCTCGAGGTGCTCGGCGAGAAGGAGCAGATGTCCCGCAAGGAGGGCGTCCTCGAGTTCGTGCCGCCGCGTTTCTCCCTCGAGGACGTCGGCGGCTATGCGGTGCTGAAGACGTGGCTGCTGAAGCGGCAGTCGCTCTTCTCGAAGGACGCGCTCGACGCCGGCATTCCCATCCCGAAGGGGATCCTGCTCATGGGCATCTCCGGCTGCGGCAAGAGCCTGTGTGTCAAGACGATCTCGACCCTCTGGAACCTGCCGCTCTTCCGACTCGACATGAACGCCGTGTTCGGGACGGACAACCCCGAGATGACGTTCCTGCGCGGGCTGCGGGCGGTCGAGGCGGTGTCGCCGGCGGTGCTCTGGATCGACGAGATCGAGATGGGCGTGGGCGGCTACCGCGAGGGGCAGGACGCCTCGATGTCGCGCATCTTCTCGGGATTCCTGACGTGGATGCAGGAAAAGAGCGCGCTCGTCTTCGTCGCCGCAACGGCCAACCGCATCCACCTCCTGCCGGCCGAGATCATCCGCAAGGGCCGCTTCGACCAGGTCTTCTTCGTCGACCTGCCGAACGAGGAGGAGCGCAAGCAGATCTTCGCGATCCACCTGAAGAAGAACAAGTGCGACGTCGCCCGGTTCGACCTCGTCTTCCTCGCGAAGGCGACCAACGGCTGGAACGGCGCCGAGATCGAGCAGGCGGTCGTCTCGGCCGTCGTGGACGCCTACGCGGAGAACCGCTCGATCACGGAGGACGACCTCTACCGGATGATCGCCGCCACCGTCCCGCTCGCCGTGACGATGGAGGAGCAGATCAAGCAGATCCGGAGCTGGGCGCACGAACGGGCGCTGAACGCGTCGCAGTGATTTTCACGACGCCGCAAGGCGGTCGTGAAAATCATCCCGAGGTCCAGGGGACCGAGGGATCCCGCTTCGAACCGACGCGTCGACCGAACGGATGAAGCGTCTTTTCTTTCTAGCCGCTCCTCGCGGGCACCGGCCATGGCTCGGGATCCCTCGGGCTCACGCCCTCGGGATGACCGGCGTTCGTGCGGAACGCCGGTCAGTTGCGCCGGGGGTCCAGGCTCTTCGGGCGGTACGGCGCCAGGAAGTGCAGCCGGCTCTTCCACTCGAGCATTCGGCCGCGCACGGTCTCGAAACGGCGGGGCAGGGAGTCGATCTCGAGGAGCGTCTGCAGCTCGGGCGGGGCGTAGCGGAGCCGCAGCGCGATCTCGGAGGCGAGGCGCTCGGGCGACAGGGACTCCTTCGGCAGCGGAGGGAGGTCGAGCTCGCGGGCGACCTCGCGGAACAGGTCCACGGCCGAGGCCGTCTGTCGCTCTTCGTCCGCGGGGCCGGAAAAGGGCGCGGTCGGCATCTCCTCGACGCGCGCGACCCGGTAGGGGTCGGGCGGCGCCTCGTCGATCACGCGGAAGCGGAAACGGGCCTCGAGCAGGATGTTGAAGCGCCCGTCGGGGAGCGCCTCGGACTCGACGATCTCGCCCGCCGTGCCGATTCGATGGATCGGCGGCGCCGCCTCCGCCGCGTCGGCGCCGGGGGCGAGCATCGCCATGCCGATCGTCCGCTCGCCCGCGAGGGCATCGGAGACCATCGAACGGTAGCGCGGCTCGAAGACGTGGAGGGGGAGCAGGGTCCCGGGCAGGAGGACGACCTCCGGGAGCGGGAAGAGCGGAATTCTTCGGCTCATCGGCCGCTCCCGCCCGCGGCGGCGCCGCCCGCCTCGCTCCCCCCCTTGCCGGCCGCTCGCGCGAGCGCGAGCACGTAGGTCGCCACCTGCCGGATCTCCTCGTCCGTCAGCTTCCCGGCGAACGCCGGCATGGGATCGTCCCCGAAGCGAACCTGCCGCTCGATCGCGGCGAGGCTGCCGTCGGACCGCCACCGGCCTTCGCGCAGGTTCGCGTAGGGGAAGCGTCCGGCGACGATCGTCCGCCCGTCGCCGTTCGCGTTGTGGCAGGAGACGCAGCGCCGCTCGAAGATCCGGCGCCCGGCCGCCGCGTCCCGCTCGGCGCGCGCGACCTCGGGCAGGGGTTCGTGGCGGCACGCCGCGCCGACGGCGAGCGCGAGCGAGAGCGCCGCGCCCGCGACTCGGGAGAACCGGAGGAGCACCGGGGGAGTCTAAACCCCGGTTTCGCGGGCGTCTCGCGCCTTGAGCCGCCGTTCATTTGGCGCGCCCCGGCGGCCGTGCTAACTTCGCCGCCCCCATGGCCGACCCTCGCGACCGGGTGGCGGAGAACGTCCCGGGCCGGTACTACGTCGACGCGCAGTGCATCGACTGCGACGTCTGCCGCGTCACGGCGCCGCTGAACTTCCAGCGGAGCGAGACGAAGGGCTATTCGTACGTCTTCCGGCAGCCCGAGGACGCGGAGGAGAACGCGCAGTGCCAGGAGGCGATGGACTCGTGTCCTGTGGAGGCCATTGGGGCGGATGGGGAGAGTTTGTGACGAAAAAGAAACGTGCCGATTGGTGATTGGTGAATGGGGCCAAGCGAGAACATTTCCGCCCCAATCACAAATCACAAATCACAAATCGCAAATCACAAATCGTTCCTACGTAGTTCCCAACTCCCGGAAGTACCCGATGGTCCTCCGCAGCCCCTCCTCCAACTTCACCCTCGGCTCCCAGCCGAGCTTCGCCCGCGCCTTCGAGATGTCCGGCTGGCGCACCTTGGGGTCGTCGACGGGCAGCGGCTTGAATGCGATGTCGCTCTTCGTACCGGTCAGGGCCCGGATGGTCTTCGCGAACTCGAGCACCGAGAGCTCGGCGGGATTGCCGATGTTGGTCGGCTCCGCGATGTCCGACAGCAGGAGGCGGTAGATGCCGTCGACGAGGTCGGAGACGTAGCAGAACGAGCGCGTCTGGGACCCGTCGCCGAACACGGTGAGCGGCTCGCCGGCGAGCGCCTGGCCGATCAGGGCGGGCACCACGCGGCCGTCCCGGGGCCGCATGCGCTCGCCGTAGGTATTGAAGATCCGCACGATGCGCGTGTCGACGCCGTGCGCCCGGCGGTACGCCATCGTGATCGCCTCCGCGAAGCGCTTCGCCTCGTCGTAGACGCCGCGGGGACCGATCGGATTGACGTTGCCCCAGTACGTCTCGGGCTGCGGGTGCACGAGCGGGTCGCCGTACACCTCCGAGGTCGAGGCGAGGAGGAAGCGCGCCTTCTTCGCCTTGGCGAGGCCGAGCGCGTTGTGCGTGCCGAGGGAGCCGACCTTGAGCGTCTGGATCGGCAGCTCGAGGTAGTCGATCGGCGACGCCGGCGAGGCGAAGTGGAGGACCGCGTCGAGCGGGCCGTCGACGAAGATGAAGTGCGTGACGTCGTGCCGGACGAATCGGAAGCGCTTCTCCGACTCCAGGTGCGCGATGTTGCGCGGGTTTCCGGTCAGGAGGTTGTCCATCGCGATCACCTCGTGGCCCTCGGCCAGGAGGCGGTCGCAGAGGTGACTCCCGAGGAAGCCGGCGCCGCCGGTGACGAGAGCTCTCATTCGCGTTTTTCCTCTCAGGGCCGTCCGACGCCCTCGTAGCGCCAGCCGTCGGCCCTCATTTCCCGGGGCTCGTAGACGTTACGCAGATCGATCATGACGGCTCGCTTCATCCGGGAGGCGAGCCGGGGCAGGTCGAGCGCGCGGAATTCGTTCCACTCCGTGGCGAGCACGACGAAGTCGGCGCCGTCGGCGCAATCGTAGGCGTCCTTCGCGTAGTGGATCCGCGGGAAGAGCGCCTTCGCGGCCGGCATCGCGGCGGGATCGAAGGCGCGGACGGCGGCGCCCGCGCGTTCGAGGTCCGCGACGACCGCGAGCGCGGGGGACTCGCGGATGTCGTCGGTCTCCGGCTTGAACGACAGACCGAGCACCGCGGCGGTCTTGCCCGCGAGCGGCCCCGCCGCCGCGGCGATCTTCTCGATCATGCGGGATTTCGTCTCGGCGTTGACCCGCATCGTCGCCTCGATGATCCGGAATTCGTAGCCATGTTGCCGCGCGAGGTCGGCCACGGCCGATGTGTCCTTCGGGAAGCAGGAGCCGCCGAAGCCGGGGCCCGGGTGCAGGAACTTTCCGCCGATCCGGCGGTCGAGGCCCATGCCCTTCGCCACGTCGTGGACGTCGGCGCCCATGAGCTCGCAGAGGCGCGCCACCTCGTTGATGAACGAGATCTTCACGGCGAGGAAGCCGTTCGACGCGTATTTGATGAGCTCGGCCGAGACGACGTCGGTGATGAGGAACGGCGTCTCGACCAGGTAGAGCGGGCTGTAGATCTCCTTGAGCACCTCCACCGCGCGGGCGTCGTTGGCGCCGATGACGACGCGGTCCGGCCGGAGGAAGTCGGCCACCGCCGATCCCTCGCGCAGGAACTCGGGGTTCGAGGCGACGGAGAACTCGTGCCTCCCGCTCTTCTCGCGCAGGATCTGCTCGATCATCTTTCCGGTGCCGGTCGGGACCGTGGACTTGGTCACGACGACCTTGTAGCCGTTCATGTGCAGGCCGATGGCCTCCGCGACCTGCCGCACGAACGTCAGGTCGGGAGAGCCATCGGCGCGCGGCGGCGTGCCGACGGCAATGAAGATCGCGAGCGATCCCTCGATCGCGGACTTCAGGTCGGTCGTGAAGCGCAGACGGCCGGCCCGCTCGTTGCGCGCGACGACGGTGTCGAGCCCGGGCTCGTAGATCGGGATCTCGCCGCGCTGGAGGGCCGCGATCTTCTCCGCGTCCTTGTCCACGCAGACGACGTTCATGCCGAAGTCCGCCAGGCACGCGCCGCTGACCAAGCCTACGTACCCCGTGCCGACCATGCAGATGTTCATGCGTCCTCTTCTCGTCGCGGAGTCGGACCGGCGCTGGTCAGGCCGCCGAATCTCGGTACCAGGCCACCGCCCGCTTCAATCCTTCTTCGAGCGGCACTCGAGCTCGGAATCCCAGGAGTCTCTCGGCTTTCTCGACAGACGCGAAGGTGATCGGGACATCGCCAGGCTGCAGGGGCTTGCGGTCGAGTCGCGCGCGACGGCCCGTCGTCCGCTCGAGCGCCGCCACGAGCTCAGCGAGCGTCACCGGATGGGCACCGCCGAGGTTGACGATGTCGAAGGGGAACGAGCTCTCGAGGGCGGCCTCGACACCATCAGCGATGTCGTCGATGTAGGTGTAGTCGCGCCGGGAGGAGCCATCCCCGTAAAAGGGAATGGGAGCGTCCGTTTCGAGGCAGCGAATGAAGCGGGCGATCGCCATCTCCGGCCGCTGCCGCGGACCGTAGACCGTGAAGAACCGCAGGCAGACCGCCGGCAATCCCCACAGGTGACTGGCGTTGAAAACCTGGAGCTCGCCGGCGCGCTTCGTCGTGGCATAGGGCGAGACCGGCTTTTCGATCGGGTCGTCCTCGGCGAACGGCAGCTTGCTGTTGATCCCGTAGACGGAGGAGGAGGACGCAAAGACGAATCGCGGCTTGCCGTGCGCGACCGCCGCCTCGAGGAGGTGCCACGTGGCAACGCAGTTGACCTGCTCGTAAAGCACGGGCTCGGAGAGCGACGGCCGGACGCCCGCGCGGGCGGCGAGGTGGAGCACCGCGTCGAAACCGTCCTCGGCAAAGAGACGGAACACCAGGGCGCGGTCGCGGATGTCGCCCTCAACAAGCCGGTAGCGGGGGTTTCCGAGGTGGGGCGCGACATTGGCCCGCTTGGACCGCGGGTCGTAGAAGTCGTTGAAGTCGTCGAGAACGACCACCCGATCGCCCCTCGCGAGGCGCCGGTCCACGAGGTGGGAGCCGATGAAGCCGGCTCCGCCGGTGACGAGGAGCTTCACTGCGGCGGGGCCGGCGTCGGCGAGGCGGCGGGCAGAGCGGTCTGCGTCCGGACGTAGGAGTCGTATTCCTTCCGGATGCCGGACTTCTGCCGGTCCGCGATCAGCCAGCGCAGGATCGCCGACTCGTTGACGCCGATCACGAGCCGGTCGGCGGCCTCGTACAGCTCCGGATCGTTGACGAGCCTGCCGGCCGTGCCCTGGCCGTCGTCGAGCTTTCTCGAGATCGAGTCGAGATGCTGGGAGAGGCTGCGGAGATTGCTCGTGAAGGCCTTGCCGAATTCCTGGTCGTGCAGCAGGATCGGGATCGCGCCGCGGCCCTTCTCGAGGTTGTCGACGATGCGGGTGAGCCCCGCCGCGGTGAGCGAGAGGTTGTCGAGCAGCCCGTAAATCTTCTTCTTGCCTTCCGGATCCGCGAGCAGGGCCGGGATCGCGCCATTGCCGGTGCGGATGCCTTCGTCGATCCGCCCGAGCAGCGACTGAACCGAGTGGATCGCGGCGGCCAGGGCGTTGCTCGTCTCGCGGCCGTACTTCTCGTCGATGAGGAGACGCCCGACGAGACCCTGGCCGTGGTCGACCTTCGCGAGGATCGAGTTGAGCGACTTCAGCGTGGCGTTGAAGTTGTTGCCGAGCTGCACGCTCTCCTCGCTATTGCTCGTGATCGCGCCGAGGAACCCCTCTCCCTGCTCGGTCCGGCCGAGGATGTTCCTCAACGACTTCGCGATCGCGGAGAGGTCCGTCAGGAGATCGCCGCTGCCCTCGAGGAGCTTCTCGAGGCCCGCGCCCTGGGCCGCCGGAATCTCGCCGCCGACGGCCACCTCCGGCTCGTCGGCCCGGCCGCCCTCGAGCTCGATGTACTTGTCGCCGAGAAGCCCTCGCGTCTTGATCGAGGCGCGCGTGCCCTTGCGGATCATGGGCGCCCAGCGCCGCACGACGTCGTACACCACCCGCACGGTGCGGTCCGCGGGATCGCCCGAGAGGCGCACCTCGATGACGCTGCCGACGACGACGCCGTTCAGCGACACGTTGTTGCCGGCGATCAGGCCCGCCGCCGACTCGAAGTGGGTCTCGTAGGGGAACTTGCTCCGGAAGAGGTTCGCCCTCTGGCCGATCATGAAGACGCCGATCATGGTCGCGGCGAGCGCGACGAGGACGACGATGCCCACGCGGAAACGCCGACGGACCTGTGTCTCTCCCGCCACTCTCACACTCCCTTGGGAACGGCCTGGAAGACCCCCGTGCCGCAGGGGAATCCCATGGCGCGGAAGTAGTCCCGGAGCAGCGGACTGCTGCTCGCCGTCGCTTCGTCGAACGTTCCGATGAACTGGAAACGGCCCTGGTGGAGAAAGGCGACGCGCGTCGAGACGGTTCGCGCCGTCACGATGTCGTGGGTGACCACGACGGACGTCGTCTGGAGTCGATGGTTCACGTCGACGATGAGCTGCGCGATCTTCTCGGAGGAGACGGGGTCGAGGCCGGTCGTCGGCTCATCGTACAGGATGACCTCCGGCTCGAGGGAGATCGAGCGCGCGAGCGCGACGCGCTTGCGCATGCCGCCCGACAGCTCCGACGGCATCTTCCGCTGGATGCCGGGGAGTCCCACCATGTTCAGCGTCTCCGCGACGATCCGCGCGATCTCGGCGGGCGTCTTCTCGGTGTGCTCCCGGACGGGGAAGGCGACGTTGTCCTCGACGTTCATCGAATCGAAGAGGGCGCCCCCCTGGAACAGCATGGCCAGGCGCCGTCGGACGGGCGAGAGCTCCTCCTCCGAGAGCGCCACGATGGATTCTCCGAAGACGATCACGTCGCCCGCGTCCGGGCGCGTCAGGCCGTTGATGTGGCGCAGCGTGACGCTCTTGCCCGTGCCGGACGGGCCCAGCACGCAGAGAACCTCGCCGCGCCGGATCTGGAGATTGACTCCGGCGAGGATGTCGCGGCCCGAGTAGCTCTTCCAGACCTCCTTGAACTCGACGATGACCTCGCCGCGGCGCGCCGCACGCGCCGCCGTCACGTCCGCGGGAGAGACGGCCGTGCTCATCAGATGGCGAGGAAGAGCTTGGTCAGGAAGAAGTCCGAGACGAGGATCGAGATCGACGCGAGGACGACCGTTCGCGTCGTCGACCGGCCGACGGCCGCGGCGCCGCCCTCGACCATCAGTCCGTTGTAGCAGCCGATCGTGGCGATCTCGAATCCGAAGAACACCGTCTTGCCGAGGCCGCTGAAGATGTCGGAGATGGCGAGCTGCTGCCAGATGCTGGTGATGTAGTCCTGGGCGGTCATGCCGATCTCGAGCACGGCGATGCCCAGTCCGCCGATGATGCCGAGAACGTCCGCGATCGCCGCCAGCACCGGCATCATGATGATGACCGCGAGCACGCGAGGGACGACGAGCCGGCGGACCGGGGAGATCGCCATCGAGCGCAGCGCATCGACCTGCTCCGTGACGGTCATCGAGCCGAGCTCCGCGGTGATGCCGGAGCCGACGCGGCCGGCAACCATGAGCGCCGTCAGGATCGGCCCGAGCTCGCGGACGAGCGAGAGGGACACGATCCGGCCGACGAAGTTCTTTCCGCCGAAGGCCTCGAGCGAGTAGGCCGTCTGCAGCGCGAGCACCGCGCCGGTGACGAACGCGGTCAGACCCGTGATCGCCAGCGACTTGACGCCGAGCTCGTCCATCTCGCTGACGAGCTCGGTCGGGTAGAAGGGCCGGCTGACGGCCGACGTGATCGTCTCCCCGATCATCTGGAACAGTCCGCCCAGGTATTCGACGGTCTGCGAGCCCTTGCGTCCGAAACGGTCGACGAACCGCAGCCATCCGAGGTTGCGATAGAAGATCGCCGTTGCCGAGGGTTCGGGTTGCGGCATGGGACGGCGCATTCTATCCCTCCCATCGGCCGCTGTAAACGCAGGCAACGTCGGAACTTGTGGCTCTGTTACTCTCTCGCGGCGAGTGCGCTTTCTCCGATCGCTCGTGGTCTGGGGCGTCATCTGCGCGGCCACGATCCTGTTCGGGCTGCCGGCGATCCCCTTCGCGCTCGTGCCGCCGCGCGGCGAGTGGTTTCTCAAGTTCGCGCGCGGCTGGGCCCGCCTGATCCTCCGGGTTTCGGGAGTGCGCGTGCGTCTGGTCCACGCCGACCGGCTCAATCCGGGGACGAGCGTGGTGCTCGCCGCCAACCACGAGAGCTTCTACGACATTCTCGTGCTGCTCGCGGTCCTGCCGATGTCCGTCCGCTTCCTCGCCAAGCGCAACCTCTTCCGGCTGCCGTTTCTCGGCTGGTCGATCGCCGCGGCCGGGTTCATCCCGGTCGACCGGCAGTCGCGCTCGCGCAACGCCGCCGTCGTCGACACCGCCCTCGACCGGCTCGAGAGGGGCCGCTCCCTGGTGGTCTTCCCCGAGGAGACGCGGACGCGGGACGGCGATCTCCTTCCGTTCAAGACCGGGGCCGCGTTGATCGCGCTGAAGGCGGGTCTGCCCGTCGTGCCGCTGGGGCTCGCGGGAACGCTCCGCATCCAGCGCCGCGGCGGCTTCACGATCACGCCATCGCGGGTTGCGCTCGCGGTGGGCGAGCCGATCGCGACCGCGGGACGCCCGACGACGGATCGCGGCGCGCTCACCGAGGAGCTGCGGGGGCGCATCGAGGTCCTGCGCGGGGAGGCGAGGGCCGACATAGAATCGCCTCCGGAGGGACGATGAGCGCCACCGCGGAGCTGACGGAAGAAAAAGTTTTGGAGACGCTCCGGACCGTGCGGTTCCCCGGGCTCTCCCGGGACATCGTCTCGTTCGGCTTCGTCAAGGACCTGGCGATCGGCGGCGGCAACGTGTCGCTGCGCCTCGAGATCACGACCGAGTCGCCGTCGGCCGCGGAGGAGATCCGCCGCGACGCCACCGAGAAGCTCCGCTCCCTCGCGGGCGTGAACTCCGTCACCATCCGGCTCGACGTGAAGCCGCCCGCCCCGGCGGCGGCCGCGAGGCCTCCGGCCGGGGCCCCCTCCGCGATCCTGCCGGAGGTGCGGTTCACGGTCGCGGTCGCATCGGGCAAGGGAGGCGTGGGCAAGTCGACGGTGGCGGCGAACCTCGCCCTCGCCCTCGAGCGGGTCGGCAAGCGCGTCGGCCTGATGGACTCCGACATCTACGGTCCGTCTCAGCAGATGATGATGGGGATCGACGAGAAGCCCTACGTCAACGAGGCCAACCAGATCGTCCCGGTCGAGCGCTACGGCGTTCGCGTGATGTCGCTCGGCTTCCTGATGGACGTCGACCAGCCGGTCATCTGGCGCGGCCCGATGGTCATGAAGGCCGTCGAGCAGTTCCTCCAGGACGTGGCGTGGGGACCCCTCGACTTCCTGGTCATCGACCTGCCCCCCGGCACGGGCGACGCGCAGCTGACGCTCACGCAGAAGATCCACCTCTCCGGAGCGGTGATCGTCACGACGCCGCAGGACGTCTCGCTGATCGACGCGCGCAAGGGCCTCGCGATGTTCCAGAAGGTCAACGTGCCGGTGCTCGGCATCATCGAGAACATGTCGTACTTCGTCTGCCCCTCCTGCGGGCATCGCGAGGAGATCTTCAAGCACGGCGGCGGCCGCCGCACGGCGGAGGCGCTCCAGGTGCCGTTCCTCGGGGAGATCCCGCTCGATCCCAAGGTCGTCGCCGGCGGGGATTCGGGACGCCCGATCGTGGCCGCCGATCCGCACTCGACGGTCTCGGAGGCCTACCTCCGCATCGCGGACGACATCGTCCGGCGGCTCGAGGGCGCCCGCTAGACGGTTCGAGCGGAATGCCCGCCACGATCGAGCTCGCGAAATCCGACATCACGCGCATGCGCGTGGACGCCATCGTCAATGCGGCCAACGAGGCGCTCCAGCTCGGCTCGGGCGTCGCGGGGGCGATCCGGCTCCACGGCGGTCCGACGATCCAGGAGGAGTGCGACCGGATCGGCACGTGCGCCGTGGGGCAGGCGGTCGTGACGAAGGGGGGGAACCTGCCCGCCCGCTGGGTCATCCACGCCGTCGGCCCGGTGTGGAAGGGCGGCAGCTTCGGCGAGGAGATGCTGCTCGCCTCGGCGGTGCTGCAGGCGCTTCGGCGGGGGGAGGACATCGGCGCGGCGTCGGTGGCGCTGCCGTCGATCTCGACCGGCGTCTTCGGCTTTCCGCTGCCGCTCGCGGCCGAGATCAGCGTCGCGGCGGCCAGGTCCTTCGCGCCGAACGCCGAATACGTCCAGCGCATCGTCTTCTGCCTCGTCGACGACGACGTCCACGAGGCGTTCCGGAAGGCGCTCGGAACGTGACCGGATCGCGGGTCCTCGACTCCGAGTAGCGCTTGTTCGCGTCCCTGTTCCTGGTCCTCGCCGCGAAGCTTTCGCCGTCCGACGTCTCCGCGCTCCAGCAGGCCCGCAACGTCGGCCTCGCCGCGCTGGAAGAAGGCAACCTCGCCGAGGCGGCGAAGCGCTTCGAGGCGGTGCGGCGGCTCGCTCCCGATGACCCGCTCGGCTGGGCGGACGGGGGAGTGGCCGCGATGCGCGCGAAGGACCTCGGCGCCGCGGAGAAGCTCCTCGCCCAGGCGCTGCGCCTCTCGCCCGGCGACGCCCGGATCCTGGACCTCGAGGCGGCCCGGAGGGAGCTCGCGGGCGACCGCGCCGGCGCCGTCGCCTTCTTCGAGAAGGCGGCCGCGGCTTCGCCGTCGGACGTGGCGGCGCGATGGAACGCGGCCCGGCTCTCCGCGGCGGCGGGCGACCCGGCGGGTCGCGCGGATGCGGTGCGCCAGCTCGAGGCCGCCCTCGCGGCGGCGCCGGCCAACGTCTTCCTGCTCTTCCGGCTCGCGGAGTGGCAGCGCGAAGCGGGGAACGCCGCCGCCGCCACCGCCGCCGCCGACCGGATCGCCGCGCTCGTCCCCGACGACCCGAAGCTCGACGCGGCGCTGGCGGAGGGAAAGCGCGCGCTCGCGAGCGGCGACGCGCACGCGGCGTCGCTGAAGTACCGCGTCGCCGAGAACCTGCTGCGCGCGACGCTCCGCTACCAGCAGGCGCGCCACGACGTGGAACCCGGGGTGGTCGGTCTGCCCCTCGAGGACTGGGGGCCGGAGGTCGCGGCGTCGGTGCGGGCGCACGCCGGCGCGCCGGTGCCGGTGACGTTCGTCCCTCGGCCCGACGCGGGCCTCGCGGCGCTCTCCGGGGTCGCCGTCGTGCGCGCGGCGGGCCGGGACGGGCGGGACCTCGCCGTCGCCGGGGCGCGCGGGATCGCCCTCGCCGCGGCCGGCCCATCGGGCTACCGGCTCGCCGCGCCGCTGCCCGAGTCGGCGCCCGCGTCGGACGTAGCGGTCGCCGACGTGACCAACTCGGGATCGCTCGACCTCGTGGCGCCGGGCGGCCTCTGGGTGCGCGAGGGCGAGGCCTTTCGCCGCGTCGCCATCGCGCCCGGCGAGCGCGTCGTGCCGCTCGACTTCGACTCCGACGGCGATCTCGACCTCTACGTCTCGTCGAAGGAGGGCGACCGCCTCCTGCGCAACAACCTGGACGGGACCTGGACCGACGCGACCGCCGCGTCCGGTCTGCCCGCGAAGCTCCGCTCGCTCCTCGCGGTCGCGGCCGACGTCGATCGCGACGGGGACCCCGACCTCCTGCTCGCGCGGCCCGAGGGAGGGTTCGTCCTCTACGACAACCTGCGCGGAGGCCGCTTCGCCGCCCGGGACGCGGGCCTCCCGAAGACGGGCGTCGTCTCGGACGCGGCGGCCGGCGACCTCGACGGCGACGGCCGGCTCGACCTGGTCTTCGTCGCGGACGGCCGCGCCGCGGCCGCGCTCAACAAGGGCGACGGGACGTTCCGCCCGCCGGTCGATCTCGGGCCCGCCGCGGCGATCCTCCTCTTCGACTACGACAACGACGGTTTCCTCGACGTCTTTCTCGCGAACCCCTCCGGCCCGTCCGCGCTCCTCCGGAACGACGGCACCGGCCGCTTCGCCCCGGCGTCCGTCGGCGACCTGCCGCCGGCGCGCGCCGCCGAAGCGCTCGACGCCGACGGCGACGGCGACCTCGATCTCGCGATCGTCGCGCCCGGCGGCACGGTGAGCCTCCTCGAGAACCGGGGCGGCAACGCCAACGGCTGGATCGACGTCGTGCTCGAGGGCCTGCCGACGGGGTCGGCGAAGGTCAATCGCCTCGGCTACGGATCGGAGGTCGAGGCGCGCGCGCAGGACCTCTACGTCTACCGCGTCGCCGCGCGCCCGGTCACGCGCCTCGGCCTCGGCGCCCGCCGCCGCGCCGATGTGCTCCGCGTCGTCTGGACCAATGGCGTGCCGCAGAACGCGCTCGACCCGCCCCTCCGCACGGTCGTGAAGGAGGTGCAGCAGCTGAAGGGCTCGTGTCCGTTCCTCTACGCGTTCGACGGCTCGCGATGGCGCTTCGTCACCGACGTCCTCGGGCGCGCGCCGGCCGGGCTCCTGTACGACGGCGTGCACCAGGCCGCGGCGGACACGCGCGAGTGGCTGGTCGTCCCCGGCGCCTGGCTCGCCGCCTCGGGGCCCACGCGCGTGCTCGATCTGACGGAGGAGCTCTGGGAGGCCGCGTACGTCGACCTCGCCGAGCTGCGCGCGGTCGATCATCCGGCGGGCGCCGCGCTCGTCCCCGACGAGAAGATGGTGCCGCCTCCCTTTCCGCCGAAGCGGATCCTCACCGTGGCGCGGCCGTTCACGCCCCGCGCGACGGACGAGCACGGCCGGGACCGCACGAGGGAGATCGCCGCGGAGGACGGCGTGTATCTCTCCGGCTTCGCGCCCACCCGCTACCAGGGCATCGTCGAGCCGCACGCCCTCGTCCTGGAGCTTCCCGAGGCGCGTCGGGGCGGCGCCCGCGGCGGCGGAACGCCGACGAGAGTCGTGCTCTACCTGACGGGCTGGATCTTCTACGCGGACACGTCGATCAACGTGGCGCTCTCGCAGCGGCGCGACCTCGCGGCCGCGCCGCCCGTGCTCGAGGTGCCGGACGGCGCCGGCGGGTGGAGGACGGCGATCGCCGCGATGGGTTACCCGGCGGGGAAGACCAAGACGATGGCGGTCGACCTGACGGGCCTCGTCGATCCCGCGGACCCGCGCGTGCGCATCCGCACGAACCTCGCGATCTACTGGGACTCGATCGCCTACACGGTCGACGATCCGCCGGTCCCGCTGAAGACGACGGCCCTCCCGCTCGCCTCGGCCGAGCTCTTCGACCGCGGCTTCTCGCGCATGGAGCGCGCGTCCGACGACGCGCCGCAGGTCTTCGTCCACGACGACGTCTCGCGCGGCCCGCGCTGGGCGGACATGGCCGGCCGCTACACCCGGCTCGGCGACGTGCGGGAGCTCCTCGGGGACGCCGACGATCGCACGGTCGTCATGAAGGGCGGCGACGCGGTGCGGCTGACGTTCGACGCCTCCGCGCTGGCGCCGCCGCCGGACGGCTGGGTCCGGGACTACGTCCTCGTGCTCGACGGCTGGGACAAGGATGCCGACAAGAACACCGTCGCGGGGCAGACGGTCGAGCCCCTGCCGTTCCACGGCATGGACGACGCGCGATACGGAGAGCTCGCGTTCCCGGCCGACGCCGCGCACCGGGAGTTCGTCCGGGCATGGCTGACGCGCGCCGGCGGGCCGGACGAGTTCCGCGATGCGGTGCGGAACGCCGCGACGGCGGCCCCCGAGTGAAGCGGTGAAGCCGTGAAGCGGCTCCTCGTCGTCCTCGCTTCCCTTGGCGCCGTCGCCGCGGGCGCCGCGTCCGGGCATGGCGTCTTTCGCGACGTGACGAAGGCCTCGGGCGTCTCGATGCGCGTCCAGGGCGACCTGATGCGCCTGAAGCTGATTCCGACGATGATCGGCGGCTGCGCGATCGGGGACTTCGACGGCGACGGCCGGCCGGACCTCTACGTCACGAACTCGATCCCGCGCTGGGGCAAGCCCAACGCGGACGCCTGTGGGCGCCTCTACCGGAACGTCGGCGGCGGCCGCTTCGAGGACGTGACCGCCCGCTCGGGGATCCGCGCCTGCGGGCTCGGGATGGGCGCCTTCTGGGTCGACCTGGACGGCGACGGGAGGCTCGACCTGTACCTGACCAACGTCGGCCCGAACGCGGTCTGGTGGAACCGCGGCGACGGGACGTTCGAGGAGGGGAAGGACACCGGGCTCGAGGACCCGCTGTTCTCCGTCGGCGCCGCGTTCCTCGATTACGACGGGGACGGCCGCGTCGACGTCGCGGTCGCGAACTATCTCGACTCGACGCCCGAGTGGGAGGCGGCGCAGCCGCAGATGCAGCTGCGGGTTCCCGAGGACTACGTCGGCCAGCCGTCGCACCTCTACCGGAACCTCGGCGGCCGCCGCTTCCGGGACGTGACGAAGGAGGCGGGCCTCGCCGTCCCGCCGGTCGAGACGAAGACGCTGTCGATCGCGGTGCTCGACTACGACGGCGACGGCCGCGAAGACCTCTATTTCGTCAACGACCGCGTGTCGAACCGCCTCTTCCGGAACCGCGGGGACGGCACCTTCGAGGAGACGACCGCCGAGACGGGCGCGGGCGCCCTCGGCGAGCATCCGCGCGCGGGCATGGGCGTCGCCGTCGGCGACCCGTTCGGCGACGGGCGCGAGAGCCTCTTCGTCACGAACTTCGGCGCGGAGCCGAACAGCCTCTACCGCAACGTGGACGGCGTGCTCTTCGAGGACGCGGGCGCCGCCTCGGGCGTCGCCGGCGTCGGCATGCCGTCCGTCCGCTGGGGCACGCACTTCGCGGACTTCGACAACGACGGCTGGCCGGACGTCTACGTGGTCGGCGGCCACCTCGCGCCGCGGCTGCCCCGCCTCCTCGGCCACTACAAGAGCGGCGGCGCCGCCTACGTCGAGGCGGGAGACTCCGCCTTCGCCCAGCGTTCCTTCCTCGTGCACAACCTGGGCGGCGGGCGGTTCGCCGAGTGGACCGAATCGGGAGACGTCGGCCGCCTGCGGATGTCGGCGCGCGGCACCGCGGTCGCGGACCTCGACGGCGACGGAGCGCTCGACCTCGTGGTGGTCGACGTCGACGGGCCGGTGCGGATCTTCCGCAACGAGATCGGCGCGAGCGGGAGCTGGATCGGAGTCGAGCCCGTCCCGGGCGGCGACGGGAAGACGGTCCTGGGGACGCGGGTCAGCGTGACGGCGGGCGGGCGGACGCAGACGCAGGCGTATCGCGTCTCGCCCTCCTACGCGTCGGGAACGCTCGTCCCGCTCCACTTCGGCCTGGGGGAGGCGGACGCGGCGACGGTCGCCGTGCGCTGGCCCGACGGCCGCACGGAGGAATACCGCGACGTCCCGGCGCGCCGCACGTACCGGCTGCGTCCCGGCGGCGAGCTCGAGCCGGCCGCCTCTCGCTGAACGCGTCGAGGTCCGGAGCCTGGCGCGGAGCGCGTCGAGGCGGCGATCCTCGGCCTGAACATGTCGACGCCCGGATATGATCCCGGGCCTCTGCCATGATTCCGATTGGCGACGACGACTCGGATCGACGCTCGATCCCGTTTGTCACGTGGCTGCTCATCGCCGTCAACGTATTCGTCTTCGTCGTGTTCCAGGGCATGGGGGCGAACCAGAAATTCACGATGGCGTTCGCCACGGTGCCGGCGGAGATCCTGACCGGACACGACATCGCTCAGACCGTGCCGATCCGAGACTCCTACGGCCGCGCGGTCGGCGGGATCGATCTCGAGATCGACCCCGATCCCGGTCTACCTCACGCTCTTGACCGCGATGTTCATGCACGGCGGATTCGCGCATCTCTTCGGCAACATGCTCTACCTCTGGATCTTCGGCGACAACGTCGAGGACGCGCTCGGCCATCTGCGCTTCTTCCTCTTCTACATCGTCACCGGTCTCGCCGCGGGGCTCTCTCACGTCTTCGTCACCGCCGCGTTCGGCGGCAACCCGCTGATTCCGTCGCTCGGCGCGTCCGGCGCGATCTCCGGCGTGCTCGGCGGGTACTTCGTGCTCTTCCCGCGGCGGCGCGTGCGGGTGCTCCTCTTCTACAACGTCGTGGAGGTCCCCGCGCTCCTCGTCATCGGACTGTGGTTTCTCTTCCAGGTCTTCAGCGGCGCGGGGAGCGCCGGAGGTTCGGGCGGCGGCGTCGCTTACGGCGCGCACGTCGGCGGCTTCATCGCCGGGCTCCTGCTCGTCCGCGCGTTCGGCGGAGACCGGCGCGCGCCGCTGCGCCCCTCCTGGGGCTGAGCGGCGGTCGAGGGCTCAGCCGCCGACCTTCCTCTCGAACACCTTCTGCTCCTTGATCTCGCGAAAGCGCTCGCGCCGGTAGAAGGCGTGGGCGCGCTCGCGGACGACGTTGCAGCGCACCCGCAGGGCGCCGCGTCCGTGCGCCGCGGCCCAGGCCTCGGCCGCGGCGACGAGCGCGGCGCCGATCCGGCGGCCGCGCTCCGCCGCATCGACGACGAGCCCGGCGATCTCGGCGCTCGCGGGCGCCTCGAAGACGCGCGTGAGGCTCACCTGGATCCAGCCGACGGCGCGGCCGCCCTCGTCCGCGACCAGGAGCGTGTGGTCGGAATGGCCGGAGAGCTCCGCGAAACGCCGGGCCGCCTCCTCCGGCGTCATCGGGTACCCGAGCTCGGTCGAGAGGGCGGCGAGGCGGGGCGCGTCGCCGGCGGCGGCCGGACGGACGGAGACGCTCATGGACGCGCGCCGTTCTCCTCGGTCACCGTCAGACGCGCGCCGCCCGGCACGTCCTTCAAAGTCTGCGCGGCGCCGTCCGGCCAGCGGATCTCGAGCGAGTCGATCTTCTTCGCTTGACCGAGACCGAACGTGAGCGTCTTCTCGGAGGCGGAGAGGTACGACTGGCCGCCCGAGACCTGCTGGGTCAGCGTGCGTCCGCCGAAGGAGGCGGTCACCCGCGCGCCGACGGCGTCGCGGTTCGACTTTCCCCCGCCGACGAGCTTCACGCGCACGCTCCTCTCGGGAGCGTTCGTCGGATTGAGGTAGACGCGCGCCGGGCCGCCGTTCTCGACGATCACGAGATCGAGGTCCCCGTCGCCGTCGAGGTCGGCGTACGCGGCGCCGCGCGCGACGAGCGGCTGCGCGAGGTCGCCCGAGCCCGGGCCGAACGGGACGAAGCGGCCGTCGCCCGCGTTCCGGTAGAGCACGGGCGCCTGCCGGTAGGCGACGTCCTTCTGCACCTCCTGGACGGTGGGCTCGACGTGGCCGTTCGCGAGGAGGAGATCCATGCGGCCGTCGAGGTCGGCGTCGAGAAAGAGGACTCCGAACGTCAGGTCGAGAAAGGAACTCGGCCCGACGCCGCTCCTCGGCGACTCGTCGAGGAAGACCTCGCCCGTGTCGGTCCAGTACAGCGACTTCAGCTCGTTCGAGAAGTTGCCGATCGCGACCGCGCTGCCGCGGCCGTTCTTGATGTCCGCCCACGCGGCGCCCATCGCGCCGCGCGCCTTTCCGGCCTCGTCGACCGCGATCCCGGCGGGGATGCCGACGTCCTCGAAGGTGCCGTCGCCCCTGTTGCGGAACAGGTTGTTCGGCGCCGTGTCGTTCGAGACGAGGAGGTCGACGCGGCCGTCGCCGTCGAAGTCCCACGGCGCGACGCCGAGCGCCTTCTGATTCTCGTCGTACACGCCGGCTTTTCGCGTGACGTCCTCGAAGCGGCCGTTGCCGAGGTTCCGGTAGAGGCGCGACGACGTACCGGGGTAACGCTCGGGCGTGCAGTAGGACTTCGTCTTGCCGTCGAGGGTGCAGAAGAGGTCCTTCTCGGGACTCCAGTCCACGTAGCGGCCGACGTAGAGGTCGAGGAGGCCGTCGCCGTCATAGTCGAGCCACGCCGAGGAGGTGCCCCATCCCGAGTCCGCGACGCCGGCCTTCTTCGTCACCTCCTCGAATCGGCCGCCGAGGTTGTGAAAGAGGTGATTGCCGCCGAGCGCCGTGACGTAGACGTCGTCGCGGCCGTCGTTGTCGTAGTCGGCGACGGAGGCGCCCATGCCGTAGAAGACTTTCTCGAGGCCGGCCTCGCGCGTGACGTCCCGGAACCGGGGCCGGCCGTCGGGGCCGTTGCCCTCGTTGCGGTACAGGGCGAGCGAGGACTTCTGCGTCGCCGCGCGCGGATCGCCCGGCCAGTATGCGCCGGACACGAAGAGGAGATCGGGCCGTCCGTCGCCGTCGTCATCGAGGACGGCGACCCCGCCGCCCATCGTCTCGGGCATCCACTTCCTTCCCGCAGCGCCGGTCACGTGCACGAAGTCCACGCCGATCTGCTTCGCGCTCTCCTGGAACGCGATCGCCGGCGGCGGCGTCGGCACGGGCGTCGGCGGGGGAGCCGAGGCGATCGGCGCTTCCTTCCGGCACCCGGCGAGCAGGCCGACGGCCGCCGCCAGGAGCCGGAGGGGACGTCGCACGGACCGGGAGTCTATCGCGGAGGCCGCGCTACGGCGCCGACGGAGCGCGTGGCGATCCCGAGGGTGCGCCCGTCGACGCCGTCGCGTACGACCATTGTCCGGCTTCGCTCGGCACCGGCGGATGGGCGCGCGTGAGATAGCCGCGGTCGGTCTCATATCCCTTGGGTCCCATCGCCGAGACCCAGGGCGCGGGCGCCGCGGGCGGCGGCTCGGCCTCGGCGTGCACGTGAATCGGAAGCGATTCGCGGTTCGCCCACGGGTTCGCGAGCCGGAAATCGCCCGGCACCGCGCGGATCGTCTCGTCGTCCTTGTAACGGCGGTACAGCGCGTCGTGGATGTCGGCGTTCTTCCGATCGCCCATCGCCCGGTACACGCGCATGAGGTTGTAGTGGGCGTTCAGGTCCTCGGGATCGATCGTCAGGGTCCTGCCGTACGCGGCGACGGCTTCCGGGAACCGGCCGGCGAGCCAGTACACGAGGCCCAGGTTGTTCCAGGCGACGCGGTCGATCGGGAACCGTTCGAGCACGGCCTTCAGGTCCCTCTCGGCGTCGTCGAGCCGTCCCTCGTCCTTCGCGACGGTGGCGCGGAAGAACGCCGTCTTGCCCCAACCCGGCCGACGCCTCTCGGCCTCCGCGAGCGAGACCTTCGCGTCGGCGAGCCGGCCCTCGGCGATCTCGGCCCGGGCGCGGTTCAGCGGCCCGTCGGGCTTGTCGGGCGCGAGCTCCGAGGCCTTCGTCCACGCCCGCGAGGCGCCCTTCAGGTCGCCCTGCAGGAAGAGGCCGATGCCGTAGTCGTTCCAGCGGAGCCAGAGGGGGTCGGCGTCGCCGCGGGGGGGTGTGGACGGCTGGCCCTCCCTCTCCCCCGTCCCCGCCGGCCGCGCGCTTCGCGCGTCGAGACCTTCGGTCTCGGCCGGCCCTGACGTGAGGCGAGGGGAAACCCCTCGCCGCGCACCCCCCGGCGGGAGAGGGGAGTCCTTGGAGCCCGCCAGGCTCAAGCGCACCGTGTCGGAGGCCAGCGTCGTCACCGGCAGCGACGGGTGCGCGGCGCCGAGCGAGAACGTCGTGTAGTCGCGCGTGAACTTCCGATAGTGGGTTCCCGCCGTCAGGATGATCGGGCCCTGCGCGTCCTCCGGGACGCGGATCCGGTAGTGGACGACCCGCGACGCGCCCGGACCGATCCCGTTGTTGTAGAGCGGCACGCGGATGTCCTGCGGCTGGCGGCGGTCCATGGGCTCGCCGCGGGGGTCGATGACGAGCGTCGACAGGCGGTCGGCCGCCGCGTCGAGACGGCCGTCCCCGCCGAGCACGCCGCTCGAAAAGAAGGGCGCGCCGCCCGCCTGCGCCTCGAGCGACACCCACGTCTCGTTCGAGTCGGCGGTGCCGTTCGTGTATGGATGGCCGATCCCGCGCGTGCGCACGACGACCTCGACGTCGACGATCTCGCCGGGCCGAACGGCCACGGGCGCGTCGCCGAGCACGTCGAGGCGCTCGCCCCGGCGGATCGCGAACAGGTCGACCGTCAGCACCTTGTTCTTCAGGAACTCCTCGGTCTTCTGCTCCGTCTCGCGATCGCCGCGCACGAAGGGGAGGGCCGTGTTGGCGGCGGGGAAGAGGTGGTCGTGGAGGAACCCGTTCCGGCTGCCGAACTCGTCGGATCGGTAACCGGGGAGGTGACAGTCGCGGCAGGCCTTCGGCTTCGGCGGGTCGTAGAAGGAGCGGACGGCGCGTCCCGAAACCCCCGAGTCGTACCAGCCGTCGTAGTGATCCTGCCCGCGCATCCAGCGGTATCCGTTCAGCGCCGGGATGAGCGCGACCTTGTGGCAGGCCGAGCAGAACTCCGGCGTGCGCATGACGGGCTTCATGAACGTCTTGCGGTGAAGCGAGGGCTCCATGCGGATGAGCAGCCGGTTGACCCAGCGCAGCGCCGGCTGGCTCGAGAACGCGAACGGGTACTGCTTCGACTCCTCGATGACGTACGCGCCGTTGCCGGTGACGTCCTTGACCTCGGCGATCGAGTGGCAGGACATGCACGTCAGGCCCTGCTGCGCCTCCCACGAGTCGTACGAGAAGGATGCCTGTGTCGCCTTTCCCATCTGGCCGGTGAAGAGGACGACCGGATCGTGGCAGCCCGAGCACCACTTCGTGCGCTCGCGCCCGACGCGGTCCGCCATCAGCTCGACGCTCTTCCGATAGAAGGGATTGTTGAACGAGGAGAACCGGTGCGCGGACCGCTCCCACTGGTGGAAGGAGTCGGGGTGGCAGTCCTTGCAGTAGCCGTTGGCGGCGAGGCGCTTCCCGTCGAGCAGCCCCTGGTCGAACGTCTCGCTCGCGGCCGGGTAGAAGACGGTGTCGCCGTTGACGTTGACGATGCGCTTCGGCGGCTTCTCGAGCCGCGCGACGACCGCCATCGCCAGGAGGAACGCCGCGACCGCCCCGCCCCACGCGAACAGCCGCCGAAACTGCAGCTGGTGGACGTGCGCGCGGCGGTGGAGGATGAAGGCGACGAGCGCGAGCGGCACCGCCGAGACGTGGGCGAGCCACACGACCCGGTTGTTGAGCGTCGCGCCGCGCACCGTCATGAAGATCCCGGACGCCACGCACACGACGGCGAGGACCACGATGGCGAGGCCCGCGGCCTTCGCCCGCCGGTTCCACATCCGGATCATCCGGCGGGCGTGCGTGAGCGCGAAGACGAAGAACGGGACGGCGATGAGGAGGCCGAGCGTCAGATGGAGCAGCAGCATCGCGTAGAAGAAGCTGGTGTCCCGCGTGAAGGCCGCGAGGTAGATCGAGTTCGCCGCGATGAGGCCGAGCGGCACGAGCAGGATGCGGTAGAGCCGCCGCTGCCAGGGGCGGAGGACGCCGGCGGGGCGGGCGGTTTCGGGACCCGGGACGCTCATCCCGATGCATTCTAGTGCGGCCGGACGGGCCGACGGGACCAATCGGGCGCGCGGTCGATCTCGGCTATCTTTGAGCCTCCATGCGCGCGGTCATCGCCGACAGCCACGTGGGCCGTCGGCCCGGCGACGAGGGCCCGTTCCTGGAGGCGCTCGAGACGGCCCGGCGGCGCGGCGCGACCGGGATCACCCTCCTCGGCGACGTCTTCCACTTCTTCATCGCGCATCGGAAGTTCGAGACCCCCGCGATCGCCGCCTTCCTCGACGCGGCCCGGCGTCTCGCCGGGGAGGGCGTCCCGATCACGTACGTCGAGGGCAACCGCGACTTCTTCCTCCGCGGCTCCTACGCGGAGGACGCCTTCGAGGCGGTTTGCGACGAGCAGGTGTTCGAGGCGGGCGGCGTGCGGTTCCTCGCGACCCACGGCGACCTCCTCAACGACCGGGACCATGCGTACCGCTTCTGGCGCTTCCTCTCGAAGAACCGGCTCTCGCGGGCGGCGGTGAGCCTCGTGCCGAGGCGCGCCGCCACGCGCCTCGTGTGGAAGACCGAGGCGCGGCTCTACCGCTCGAACTTCAAGCACAAGGCGCACCTCCCGGTCGAGACGATTCGCCGGTTCGCCTCGAGGCGCTTCGCGGGGGGCATCGACGTGCTGCTCCTCGGCCATTTTCACAAGCCGTGGAGCGCGGCGGTCGACGGTGGACGCGTCGAGATCCTGCCGGCTTTCGTCGAGGAGCGGCGCTGGATGGAGATCGGCGACGACGGCTCGACCCGCCTGGTGGGACTCGGAGGTTGACGCAGCATCTCGCGCTGCCGCCCGCGCGGAGGCTCGCCGGAGCCGTGCGGGTTCCCCCATCGAAGAGCGCGACCAACCGCGCGCTGCTGCTCGCCGCGCTGACGGCCGACCCCGTCGAGGTCGTCGGGCCGCTCGAGAGCGACGACACCGACGCGCTCGTCCGGTGCCTCATCGCGATGGGCGCCGACATTCGCCGCTCCGAGGGCGGGCTGCGCGTCTCGGGTCCCCTGCGCCGCGACCCCGGGGCCGAGGTCCTTCTCGACGCCGGAGATTCGGGCACGGCGGCGCGGTTCCTGATCGCCGCGGCCGCGGTGACCCCGGGGCGGTTCGTCGTCGGGGGTTCGCCGCGACTCTGCGAGCGTCCGATGGGCGAGCTCGTGCTCGCGCTGCGCGCCGCCGGCGCGCGCCTCCTCCATCGCGGCCGCGAGGGCTGCCTGCCTCTCGAGATCCACGGCGGCGCGACGCTCGCGGCGGAGATATCGGTCGACGCCTCGCGCTCGAGCCAGTTCGTGTCGGCGCTCCTGCTGGCCGCGGTGGCGGTCGAGGGGGGCCTGCGCGTTCGCCCGACGGGGCCGACGGCGTCGGAGCCGTACGTCCGCACGACGCTGGAGGTGCTGCGCGACTTCGGCCACGAGGCGTCGACGGGCGAGGCGCTCGTCGTGGAGCGTGGCGCCCGGGTCGCGGCCCGGTACGAGGTTCCCGGGGACTACTCCGCCGCGGTGCCTCTCGTCGCGGCGGTCGGCGCCGCGGGAGGCGAGGTCCGCGTCGAGGGGCTGAGGGTTCCCTCGGAGGACGCCGATGCGCACGCGCTCCCGGTGCTCGAGGCGATGGGCATCGCCGTCGAGCGCGCCGATCGGGGGCTCCGCGCCCGCGCCGATCGCGGGGCGCTGCGGGCCGCCGATGCGACCGCGACCGCGTTTCCCGACGCGGTGCCGGCGCTCGCCGCGCTGGCGATGCTCGCCCCGGGACGGAGCGTGTTCTCCGGCGTCGGTCACCTGAGGCTGAAGGAGAGCGATCGGCTCTCGTCGCTCGTCGCGCTCGCCGAGGCGGTCGGCGCCCGCGCGGAGGCGTCGGAGGACGCGCTCACGATCGACGGGCCCCCGGCCGCGCGCCCGGGTATCGTGCGCGCCCCGACGTTTCGCGATCACCGCATCGCGATGGCCGCGGGCATCGTCGCGCTGCGCCGGCCCGGCATGCTCGTCGAGGACCCGGACTGCGTCGCGAAGTCGTACCCGCGATTTTTCCGCGACCTGGAGGGGCTGGCTCGGCGCTGAGTTCCCCTCGCTCCGGACGGGTCGCGACAATACTGGACTGAGAACGCGATGCCTCGTCGTCCGGATGCGCCGCCCGTTTCCCGCGCGTCCGAGACCTTTTCGGCCGGGGGCGACGCGCGGTGGGTCGGTTTCCTGGAGCTCGAGCACGGGACGCTGGCGCGCGTCGTCGAATGCGAGCTCGAGGGCGAGCGGGTGCGCGTGACGCGCGAGGCGGCGCCGGGCCGTTCCCTCGCCGAGGGCCGCGTGCCGCGGCCGCTCGCTTCGGCCCTGCTCCTCCAGGGAACGGCGGCCGCCGCCTTCCTGGCCGAGCGCGGCTTTCCGCTGCGGCCCGACGACGTCGACGAGGCGCGGTGGGACGTCGGATCCGGCGCGGCGCTTCTTTCGTTCGCGCGGGCGCCGCGGAGCGTCGATGGCGAGGATGGCCGGGAGCCGGGGCTCGCCGGCGTCGTGGGACACCTCCTCGAGCGTCTCTTCGGCCGCGCGGGGCGCCTCGAGACGGATGGGGCGCGATCTCTCGCGCGCGCCCTCGCGGCCGCCGACGCGCCCTCGCGGCGCCCCGGCTTCTGGCCCGCCGCCGTCCTGCGCGCATTTCCCGAGCTCGCGTCGCCCGCGGCGGCCGCTGCGCGGCGCCGCTGCCTCGGCGTCGCGTCCGGATCGCTGCGCTCGTGGCGGGCGCGCGCCTGGTTGGAGATCGCGCGCGCGGCCTGTCGTGGATCCCGGGCGCGGCTCTTCGGTCTCGACGGCTCGCCCCTCGAGCCCGGATCGGCGCTCGGCCTCGACCCGGCTCCGAAGAGCGCGGCGGACGGGACGCGCCGTCTCCGCGCGCTCGCCCCCGTGCCGGGCGGCGGGCGTCGGACGTGGGTTGCGGCGGCGGGGGACGGATGGGACTCCCTCTCGCGTCGCGCGTTCGCGGCGGCGGTGCTGCGCCTCGGAAGCGCCGTCGAGCTCGTGGAGGTCCCGGCGTCGGTGCCGCCTCCGGACGGACCGGACGCGTGGCGGCGCGCCCTGTGGCTGCCCTTCGGCACGGTCTCCGCCGCCGTCCGCTTCTTCGAGTGGCTCTCGGAGCTCGCGCCGGCGACCGGCCCGGAGGGACGGGAGCGGGCCGCCGACTTCCTCGCGTCGAGCGGGTTCGGGCGTTTCGCCGCGGATCCCACGGGTCAGGCTCCGCTGCCGCTCGCGTCGGCGCCCGCCGAGCGAACGGCTCCGACGTCGAGCCGGCGCGCCGAGGCGCCGGCGACGCCCGCCGAGCGAATCGCCGCGGCGCTCGGAGAGGACGAGGTCGACCGCGCGCTCGAGCTCGCGAACGCCTGGATCCGCGCGGGCGATGCCCCGCCGGAGGCGTGGTTTTCCCTCTCGGCCGCGCTCTCGGCGCGGACCGGCGGACGCGTCGTGCCGTGGCTGGAGCTGCTGGAGTCGGAGAGGGAGGCCGCGGGCGGCCTCGCCGCCGAGGCGCGGCAGCGGCTCGATCGCGTGGCGCGCCACCCGGCGACCTCGGAGGAGGAGCGCCGGCGGGCGCAGCTCCGCGCGGCCGAGCTGAGTGTCCGGCTCGGCGAGCACGCGGCCGCAGCGCGACGTGCGGCGGCCTGGCGGCGGGATCACACGGGCGCGCCCGCCGCGGAGACGATGCGCGCGCTGTGCCTCGGCGCCGAGGGCCTCGCGCGGGAGGGCCGCACCGACTGCGCGATGGCGCTCCTCGACGAGGCCGAGGGCGCGGCGCACGGCGTGGCCCTCGCGGAGCGTCTGGATCTCGCGCTGACGCGGGCGCACGTGCACGCGCTCGCCGGCCGCTTCGAGGAGGAGGACCGGATCTACGCCGAATGGCGGGCTCCCGCGCTCGGCTCGGGTGACGACCGGCTCGTCGCCCGCTTCCTGGCGCAGGAGGCGCGCGGGCTCCTCGACCGCCGCGACTTCGGCCGCGCTGCGCTGCGATTCGAGGAGGCCCTCGGCGCCGCCGAGGACGCGGCGGAACGGTCGGCGCTCTCGATCGACCTCGCCGCGACGCGATACCACGCCGGCGACCGCGACGGCAGCGAGCGCGCGCTCGCCGATGCCCTCGCCCATGCGGCCGCCGCCGGCCGCGAGGACCTCGCTCGGCTCGCCCGTGGCAACCGGGTCGAGCTCCTGCTCGACCGCTGCGATTTCGACGCCGCGAGCACGGAGATTACGGTCGAGCACTCGGACGCGATCCGCTCGGGGGATGAGCGCCGGCGCCTCGTCGCGCTGCACCATCGCGCGCGCCTCGCGCTGCGCCGGGGCGAGCTCGACGCGGCGCGGCGGGACAACGCGGCGGCGCGCTCCGCCGCCGAGGCCCTCGGCGACCGCCTCGAGATCGGCGAGCTGTGGCTCGAGGAGGGCGACCGCGCGGCGTACGAGGGCGACCTCGAGTCCGCTCGCCGCGCCTGGGAGACGGCCGCGAGGGATCTCCCGGACCGCTGCGACACCGACCGGCTCGCGCGCGAGCGGCTGTCGGAGATCGGAGACGGCGGCGCGGAGGAGCCGTCGCCCGGGACCGCCGCCGATCTCGAGCGACGATTCGACGACGACGCCGCGGGTGCGGCGGAGCGGGTGGCGCGCTGGTGCGGGATCTTCGGCGGCGATCGGGTGCCGGCCCGTCTGCGCGAGCGTGCCGCCCGGGAGTTCGATCGCCTCGGCGTCGTTCGTCTCGCGGCGCTCGTCCGCGGCAGGCGCCCCGCGGCCGCTCCCCCGGACGCGGCGCTGCGGACCCTGCGCGGCGCGGTCGCGGGCGTCCTCGCCGGGGACGGGGCGGGGGCCGAGCGCGCGCTGCCGCTCCTCGGCCTCTCGGGGCTGCGTCTCCGGGAGCCGGGCGGCCGCGAAGTCCTGCGTCTCGACGTGGGAACGATCCCGGCCGGCGAGGAGCGGTGGCGGCCGCTCGAGGCGGGGGCCGCTCGGTTCGAGCTCGGGCTCCGTCCGGGCGTTCCCGAGGAGACGGCCGCCGCCGTGGCGCTGATGCTCGAGAGTCTCCTGCACCGGGTGGCGGTGCCCGCGCCCGCCGCGTCCGACTACGAGGAGGGCTGGCGACGGCTCGGCCTCGTGACGGGAGACGTCTCGATGGAGGAGCCGTACCGGCGGCTCGCCCGCTTCGCGCCGCAGGGAGTGACGGTGCTCGTCCTCGGCGAGTCGGGCTCGGGCAAGGAGGCCGTGGCCCGCGCGGTCCATCGGCTGTCGCCGCGCGCCGGCGGATCCTTCGTCGCCGTCAACGTTCCGGCGATTCCGGCGGGCCTCGCGGAGAGCGAGCTCTTCGGCCACGCGCGGGGCGCCTTCAGCGGAGCGGACCGCGACCGGAAGGGTCTCCTCGAGGAGGCGCACGGCGGCACCGTCTTTTTCGACGAGATCGGCGACCTGCCTCCGCCGCTGCAGTCCAAGCTGCTCCGCGCTCTCCAGGAGCGCGAGGTCCGGCGCGTGGGAGAGAACCGCGCGCGCCCCGTCGACGTCCGGATCGTGTCGGCGACGTCGCGGAATCTCGCGCGGGAGGTCGAGGCCGGCCGTTTCCGGGAGGATCTCTTCTACCGGCTGCACGTCGCTTGCGTGCGCCTGCCTGCGCTCCGCGAGCGGGGCCGCGACGCGCTCCTCCTCGCGCGGCACTTTCTCGAGCGCTTCGGACGCGAGTACGGACGCGGGCCGCTGCGTCTCTCGCCGGAGGCGGGCGCTGCGATCCTGGAGTATCCGTGGCCGGGCAACGTCCGCGAGCTCGAGAACGCGGTGGCCCAGGCGGCGGCGCTGTCGGACGCCGGACCGATCGGCCCCGAGCTCCTGCCGGAACCCGTGCGGGGCGCCCGGCGCTCCGCGGGGCCGCGCGGCGACTATCGCGCGAGCGTCGACGCCCACCGGCGCGATCTGATCGCCGACGCGCTCGAGCGAAGCGGCGGCAATCGCTCCCGTGCGGCGCGGGATCTCGGCCTCTCCCGTCAGGCGCTGCTGTACCTGATCAAGGAGCTGAAGGTCGACGCCGGCCGCCGCTGACGCGGCAATCGGGGCGGGCCGACGGCCGGGGCGCGTCACCGCCGACCTATACTGACGCCCCGTGATCTCGCTGCTCGACATCGTCGGACCCGTGATGGTCGGGCCCTCCTCGTCGCACACGGCCGGGGCGTGCCGCCTCTCGCACGTGGCGCTCGCCCTGCTCGAGGAGGAGCCCGTCGAGGCCCGGTTCGAGCTCCACTCGGCGTTCGCGAAGACGATGCGCGGCCACGGCACCGACCGCGCCCTGATCGCCGGTGCGCTCGGCATGGAGGTGGACGACGAGCGGATCAAGGACGCGCTCGATCTCGCGCGGGCGCGCGGTCTCGTCTTCTCCTTCAAGCCGAAGAACATGGGCCCCGAGGCGCACCCGAACAGCGTCGCGATCCACCTGAGGGGCCGGACGCATGCGATCTCGATTCTCGGCGCCTCGATCGGCGGCGGCATGATCGAGATCCGCGAGGTCGATGGGTTCCCGGTCTCGCTGACCGCGAGGGACCCGTGCATCCTGCTCTTCTACGAAGACCGGCCCGGCATGGTCATGCGCGCCTCCGAGATCATCGGGCGGCGGGGCATCAACATTGCTTCCATGGAGGTCCTGCGTCGCGGCAAGGGCGACCAGGCGTTCATGCGGATCGATCTCGACGCGCCCCTGCCGCAGGAGGACGTCGCGGCGCTCCGGCAGCTGCCGGGCGTGCACCGCGTCCATGTGCTCGATCGCGTGGCGGGCGGCGCGCCCATCACGTGATCGCCCCGAGAGGAAAACCGCGGCGAGAGAACGCCGCGCCGGATCTCGGGACGGACGAAGTCCGGACCGAGATCCGAGAAAAGGAGCGGCGCGAGGACGCCGCGTCGGATCCCGGGACGGACGAAGTCCGGACCGAGCTCCGAGAAAAGGAGCGGCGAGAGAACGCCGCGAGAAGGAGCCCCCGATGGCGCGCCTGAACAGCTTCGCGGATCTGCTCGATGTCGCGCGAGCGACCGGGCGAGCGCTCGATGAGCTCTTTCTCGAGGAGGACTCGGCCGAGCGCGAGATCCCGAGCGAGCGCCTCCGGCAGACCTTTCTCGAGCGGTGGGCGGTGATGAAGGACTCGGTCCGCCGCGGCCTCGCGGGCGGCCGGTCGTTTTCGGGGCTCGTCGGCGGCGATGCGCGGAAGGTGATCGAGTTCACCCGCGACGGCGACATCGCGGGCGGGCACCTCGTCGCGAAGGCGATCGCGTATTCGATCGCCGTTCTCGAGGAGAACTCGCGCATGGGCGTCATCGTCGCGGCCCCGACGGCCGGAGCCGCGGGCATGGTGCCGGGGACGCTGCTCGCGCTCTCCGAGGAGCGCGGCTTCGACGACGCCACGACCGTGCGCGGTCTCGTCGTCGCGGGCGGCTTCGGGGCGCTCGTCGCGGCCCGGGCGGAGCTCTCGGGCGCGGCCGGCGGCTGCCAGGCCGAGCAGGGCGTCGGCGCCGCCATGGCGGCGGGCGGCATCGCGTTCCTCCTCGGCGGCGACGCCGAGGCCTGCGTGCACGCTGCCGCCCTGACGCTCCAGAACACGCTCGGCCTCGCCTGCGATCCGGTCGCGGGGCTCGTCGAGGTGCCCTGCGTCGTGCGCAACGGATTCACGGCGATGCTCGCGCTCGCGGGCGCGCAGACGTCGCTCGCGGGCGTGCGGAGCGTCATTCCGATGGACGAGGTCGTCGAGGCGATGGTGCGCATCGGCGAGGCCATGCCGCGCTCGCTGAAGGAGACGGCGGACGGCGGCCTGGCGATGACGCCGACCGGCTGCCGCATCCGGAACGAGCTGTACCAGATCCGGTGATCGCGCCGCGCCGGCGGCTCGCGGCCGCGCTCCTCCTCTCGGGCGCATGCCTGCTGTCGTACGCCAACGGACTCACCGGCGCCTTCGCCTACGACGACAAGGCGATCGTCCGCGACAACTTCCGCATCCGCGCGCCCGAGCGCGTCCTGGACCTGTTCACGACCCAGTACTTCGGCGGGCGGCCGGGCACCGGCACCGCCTACCGGCCCGTCCTCCTCCTCTCCTACGCCCTGCAGTGGTGGGCCCACGGCGGGGACGTGGTCCCGTATCACGCGGTCAACGTGCTCCTGCACCTGGCCGCGACCCTCCTCCTGGCGACGCTTTTTCTCCGGATCGGGCTGCCGCCGCCGACGGCCTTCGCGGGGGCGCTCCTCTTCGCCGTGCTGCCGGTGCACGTGGAAGCCGTCACGAGCATCGTCGGGCGGGGCGAGACGCTGTCGGCCGCGCTCCTCGCGGCCGCGCTGCTCCTCGCGCTCCGCGCCGCCGAGCGCGGCAAGGGCCGGGTTCTCCGGACCGGCGCCGCCCTCCTGCTCTACGGGCTCGCGTGCCTGACGAAGGAGAGCGCGGCCGTGGGACCGGCGCTCCTCGTCCTGTTGCTCGCCTTCCGCTCCGAGGGGCCGCTCGTCCGCCGCCTCGCGGCAGCCCTGCGCGCGGCGCCTGCCCTTCCTCGTCGGGGCCTCCGTCGTGCTCTGGGGCGTCTTCCGCCTGCGCGCCGCGGTGCTCGGCGGCGCCTTCCGCGCGGCCGCCACCGGGATCTTCGAGCTGGAGAACCCGCTCGCGCCGATGCGGGCGGGGCCGCGCGCCGCCAACGCATGCGCGATCCTCCTGCGCTACCTCGGGCGCATGGCGCTGCCCCTGCGTCTCTCGGCCGACGAGTCCGCCTGGTCGATCGGGCGCCTCGCGCCCCGTGATGCGCTCTTCTGGGCGGCGCCCGCGCTGGTGGCCGCGCTGACGGCCGCGTCGCTCGCGCGCCTCCGCGGGCGCTCGCCGTCCGCGCTCGGCTTTCTCTTCCTCGGCGTCGCGTTCCTCCCGACGGCGAACCTGCTCTTCGCGACGGGCACGATCTTCGGCGAGCGCCTCGCGTACCTGCCCTCGGCGGGCTTCTGCGTGATCGCCGGCTCCTGGATCGCGGGCGGCGGCGAGACGCTCCCGGCGCGGCGCGCGGCCTTGCTCGCCGCGGTCGCCCTGCTCCTCGCCGCGCGTACGATCGTGCGCAATCCGGTCTGGACGAGCGACGAATCGCTCTTCACGAACCTCGTGCGCGTCTCGCCGGGGAGCGCGAAGGCGCACTACGACTTCGCGTACATGTCGGCGGACAACGGCCGTCCGAGGCTCGCGCTCGAGCACTACACGCGGGCCACCGAGATCTATCCCGGCTACTGGGATGCCTGGGCGGGGAAGGGTCGGATGGAGCGGGCGCTCGGGGACCTCGGCGCGTCCGAGAAGTCCTATGCGAGGTCGCTCGAGATCGTTCCCACGTACGAGAACGGCTTCTTCGGTCTCGGTCTCGTGAACGAAGACCGCGGCGATCGTTCGGCCGCGGCGGAGACCTACCGCCGGGGACTCCATCACAATCCGCAGTCCCTGCCGCTCGCCTATCGCATGGCGCTCGCGCTGTCGGCCGAGCGCCGTCCGACCGCGTTGTATGCGTGGCGGCGCGCGCTCGCGATCGAGCCGGGGTCGCTCCCCGCGCGCCTCGGCTTCGCCGACTGGCTCGACGGAGAGGGGCGGAGGAAGGAGGCGCTCGCGCAGGTGAACGAGGCGCTCCGCCTTTCCCCTCGAAACGCGGGGGCGCTCGCGAAGCGACGGCAGCTGGAGGAGCCGGTCGGTCGCTGAGCCTAGTGCACCCGCTCGCCGGGGCGGACCTCGATCTCTCCCGGCGGCAGGTGGTGGGCGTGCTCGCGGCGCCGCGCGGCGCGCTCCGCGATGCGGGGGTGGCGGCGATGGTAGAGCCTCAGGAACGCTCGCGCGAAGAAGTAGGTCGCGAATGCCGCGACGACGGCGATGAGCGTCGTGCCCAGGAGAAACGAGGCGAGGCGGGGTGCGAAGCCGGGTCCGCGGAACGCCACCCAGAAGTCGTGGTGCAGGATGCGCTCCCACCTCAGCGGCGGCACCCGGACCGGCGGGTAACCGAGGAGGATCCGGCCGAGCCGGTACCCGCCGGCGTAGATCGCCGGCAGGGTCCAGGGATTTCCGGCGAAGGAGCCGATGACCGTGTCGAGCTTGTGGAGACGGAAGATCCACGCGAGCACCACGGCGAGGATGAAGTGGAACCCGATGAAGGGCGAGAATCCGACGCCGACCCCGAGCGCGAGGGCGGCCGCGACCCTCTCCGGCCGGTCCACGCGGCCCATCAGGTCGAGCAGCAGGCGCAGGCGGCGCCGCTTCAGCGAGCGGCAGCGCCGCCGCTCCGTCGTGTCGCCGATGAACGGGCCTCCTTCGGTCACCGCCGCGCCTCCGCGAGGTGGTCGTGCCCCATCGTCGAGACGTCGATCCGCGTCCGCCCGTTCGCGAGCACGGCGCCCGAGCCCTCTTCCACGCGGCCGATCCGCGAGACGTTCACGTCGAAGCCGGGGGCGCGCTCCTCGAGGCGTCCGACGGCGGCGGGAGAAACGGTGAACAGGAGCTCGTAGTCGTCCCCACCCGCGAGGAAGAGCGTCAGGGGGTCGATCTCCTCCGTGGCGGCGAGCTCGCGGAGGGTCGTCGAGACGGGCAGCCTCTCGCGCTCGAGAACGAGCTGCGCGCCGCTCGCCCGGGCCAGGCGCGCCGCGTCCAGGCCCACGCCGTCGGAGATGTCGATCGCGGCGCTCGCGAGACGCTCTTCGGCCAGCGCGACGCCGAGCGCGATGCGGGGCGTGGGATCGCGGTAGGCGGCGAGCAGCCGGCGCTCGGCCTCGAGCGGGAGCTCCGGGAAATGGGGCATCGGCTCGGAGCCCTGCGCGGAGAATGCCGCGAGGCGGCGCGCGAGGCGCAGGCCACCCGCGGCCTCGCCCGGATGGCCGGAGACGTAGACGAGATCGCCGGGTTCGGCGCCCGCGCGGCGCAGGGGTTCGCCGGCCGGCCGTCCCCAGAGCGCCACGGTGATCACCGTCTGCGGGGCGTCGGATAAGTCTCCGCCCGCCAGACGCGCCCCGAACTCCGTTCCGCGCGCGATCGCGCCCCGCGCGACGGCGAGGGGATAGTCCTGGCCCCGCCGGCTCTCGAAGCCGATCGCGAGGAGGAAGAACTCCGGCCGCGCGCCCATCGCGGCGAGGTCCGAGAGGTTGACGGCGACGGCGCGCCGTCCCAGCCGTTCGGGGTCCTCTCCGGGGAGGAAATCGACGCCCTCGACCAGCATGTCCGTCGTGGCCGCGAGGAGACCCGCCTCCCGCGCGACGATCGCGGCGTCGTCGCCCGGGCCCAGGACGAGCGGCGGTCCCCCGGGGAGCAGGGCGCCGAGCGCCTCGACGAAGCGATCCTCGGGACTCACGCGCGCGGCGTGGGCGGGACGCGGCGGCGGGCCGGCGCGACCGGGATCTCGCGCGCCGTCGCCGCGGGCTTTCCCTCCGCCGTCGGCTCCGCGGCGGTCCCGGCGTCGGCGGGGAGGAGCGCGATCGCGAGGACCTCGTCCATGCTGTCGACGTAGCGGAACGTGGTGCCGTGGAGGATGCGCGCCGAGATCTGCGCGACGTCGCGCCGGTTCAGCCGCGGCAGGACGACCGTCGTGATCTTCGCGGCCCGGGCGGCGAGGACCTTCTCCTTCACGCCGCCGATCGGGAGGACCTCGCCGCGCAGCGTGATCTCGCCCGTCATCGCGACGTCGCGCCGGACCCGGCGCTGCGTGAACGCCGAGATCATCGCGGTCGCGATCGTGATGCCGGCCGAGGGACCGTCCTTGGGAATCGCGCCCTCGGGAACGTGGACGTGGACGTCGCGGCTCTCGAAGAAGTCGCTCGGAATCTGGAGGTCCGCGGCATGGGCGCGCGCGTACGACATGGCGGCCTGCGCCGACTCCTTCATGACGTCGCCGAGCTGGCCGGTCAGTCGCAGGCCGCCCTTGCCGCGGATGGCGAGCGCCTCCACGAACAGGATGTCGCCGCCGACCGAGGTCCAGGCGAGGCCCGTGGCGACGCCGACCTCGTCCTTCTTCAGGAGCTCGTCGCGGAAGTGCTTGACCGGTCCGAGCATCTTCTCGACCGAGGACCCGGAGATGCGGTAGCGGCGCTCCTTGCCCTTCGCCACGGACACCGCGACCTTGCGGCAGAGCGCGCCGATCTCCCGCTCGAGGTTGCGCAGCCCGGCCTCGCGTGTGTATGCCTCGATCACCTTCACGATGCCGCTGTCGGTGAACTCGACGTTCGTCTCGGTGATGCCGTTCTCCTCCATCTGCTTCGGGATCAGGTGGCGGCGGGCGATCGCCCTCTTCTCCTCGAGCGTGTAGCCGGACAGGCGGATGACCTCCATGCGGTCGAGAAACGCCGGCTGGATCGGATCGAGCACGTTGGCGGTCGCGATGAAGAGCACCTTCGAGAGGTCGTACGGCACCGTGAGGTAGTGGTCGCGGAACGAGTTGTTCTGCTCCGGGTCGAGCACCTCGAGGAGGGCCGCCGACGGGTCGCCGCGGTAGTCGGCGCCGATCTTGTCGATCTCGTCGAGCATGAAGACCGGATTCGAGGTCGCGGCCTGGTGGATGCCCTGGATGATGCGCCCCGGCATGGCGCCGACGTAGGTGCGGCGGTGGCCGCGGATCTCGGCCTCGTCGCGGACGCCGCCGAGCGACAGCCGCACGAACTTCCGATCGAGCGCCCGGGCGATCGATCGGCCGAGCGAGGTCTTCCCGACGCCGGGCGGGCCCACGAAGCAGAGGATCGGCCCCTTCAGGCTCTGCTTGAGCGCGTGCACGGCGAGGAACTCGAGGATGCGCTCCTTGACGCGCTCGATGTCGTAGTGGTCCTCGTCGAGGATCCGGCGAGCGCGGTCGATGTCCTTGGAGTCCTCCGAGACGACGCTCCAGGGAAGCCCGGTCATCCAGTCGAGGTAGGTGCGGATGATCGCCGTTTCGGCCGAATCGGGATGACTCCGCTCGAGACGCTTGATCTGCTTCTCGATCTCGGTGGACGCCTCCTGCGGGATCTTCTTCTCGGTGATGACCCGGCGATATCCCTCGAGCTCCTCCGAGATCTCCTCGCCCTCGCCGAGCTCCTGCTGAATCGCGCGCAGCTGCTGGCGCAGGTAGTACTCGCGCTGCGACTTGTCCATCTCGCCCCGGGCCTGCGTCGAGATCTCCTGCTGCATGGTCAGGACCGTGATCTCCTTCGCCAGGCTCTCGTTCACGATCCGCAGGCGCTCGATCGGGTCGGTCGACTCCAGGATCTTCTGGGCGTCCTCGAGCTTGAGGTCGAGGTTGGAGGCGGCCAGGTCGGCGAGGCGCGCGGGATCGTCGAGATTGCCGGCGATCACCATGACCTCGGGGGAGATGTTCTTGCCGAGCGACACCGACTTCTCGAGGTTCTGCTTCACGCTGCGGAGCAGGGCCTCGTGCTCCGGCGGGAGCTCCTCGGCCGTCGCCGCCTCCTCGAGCCGCGTGATCTTCGCCTTGATGTACGGCTCTTCGGCGAGCACGGAGTCGATGCGGGCGCGGGAGAGGCCCTGGACGAGCAGCCGGATGCGGCCGTCCGGGAGCTTCAGCATGCGCATGATGGCCGCGACCGTCCCGACCGGGTAGAGATCCTCGGGCCGGGGCGTGTCGTTCTGGCCGTCCCGCTGCGCGACGAGCATGATGATGCGCTGCTCGGCGAGCGCCGCGTCCACCGCGTTGATCGACTTCTCGCGCGACACCGACAGCGGCAGGATGATGTACGGGAACACCACGACGTCCTTGAGCGGGAGGACCGCGAGGATGTCGGGAATCGGAAGGTCGGTCTCGCGCTCCGGCCCGGCGACCTCTTTCTCTTCGAGCTCCGCCATCCGTTCCCCTACTCCTCGGGCTCGGCGCGCACGGGAATCTCGATCTCCTTCTCCCGCATGTCCGGAACGCGGGGGAGCAGAATCTCGAGGATGCCGTCCTTCATCTGCGTCTTCGCGTGGTGCGAGTTGACGGGGCGTGGCAGCGGGATCGACTTCATGAACGCGCCGAAGTAGCGCTCCATGCAGAAGAAGCGCATGCCCTCCTTGGCGCGGATGCGGCCCTTCTTGGTGCCGCGCACCATCACGACCTTGCCGCGGATCGAGACGCGGACGTCGGACGCCTCGACCCCGGGCAGCTCGACGAGGATGCGGATCGATTCGCCGTCGTCGACCACGTCGACGTTGGGATCCCACGACGATGCGGGGGTGCCGCTCCGGTCGTTCGACTCGACGAACGCCGCGAAGAGGCGGTTCAGCTCGCCCTGGAGCCGCGACAGCTCGACGATCGGCCCGTAGAACCGGGCGGCGGCGCGCTTCACCATGGTCCTTCGCCGGTCATCCCGAGGCGTCCTTCGACTTCGCTCAGGACAGGCTCTGCGCCGAGGGATCCCGGGATCGTCGAGGACGGGATCGCTCGCGGCGCTCGAGACGCCCTCGTGACGGTTCGCGTCACGAGGGTACCTTCGTGTCCCCGCGGCCGATCAACGTCTTCAGCTCGTGCAGGAACTCGTCGACGTCCTCGAACTTCCGGTAGACCGAGGCGAAGCGCACGTAGGCGACCTTGTCGAGCTCCCGGAGGCGATCCATCACGATCGCGCCGACGCGCGACGTCGCGATCTCGCGCTCCTCCGAGTCGTGGAGGATGGACTCGACCTCGTCGACGATCCGGTCGAGCTCGACGGGAGGCACGGGGCGCTTCTCGCATGCCTTGGCGAGCCCCGACCGGAGCTTGTTGCGATCGAACCGCTCCCGCCGGCCGTCGTTCTTGACGACCATGTACGGGATCTCCTCGATCGTCTCGTACGAGGTGAACCGGCGGTTACAGGCGGCGCACTCCCGGCGCCGGCGGATGACCTCGCCCTCCCGGCTCTCGCGCGAGTCCACCACGCGGTCGTCCACGGCCGCGCAGAAGGGGCACTTCATTCGGGAAAGCTTACCCGACTTCGGGGGGGACCCGTTCCGCCGGCGGAGAGCTCGCGAGGGTCTGGAGCCCGCTCCGGCGGAGCGGGCTCGCGGCGAAGAGGGCGAACCCGATCAACGAGATCGGCGCGAACGAGACCGCGTGCGCGATCAGGGCGACGCCCGTGGCGACGGCGAGGGGGACGCCCAACAGATTCGTCAGCGCGAACTGCACCGCCGCGTGGTAGCCGCCGACGCCGCCGGGTGTCGGCACCACGAGACCGAGCACGGCCGCGGTGGTGACGACGTACGCCGCCGAGAGCGGCAGGTCGAGGCCGAACGCGCGCATGACGCAGTAGATCTGCACGTTGATCACGAACCACAGGAGGAGCGAGGCGCCGCCGACGAGGCCGGCGAGGCCGGGCGTCCGCAGCGACGCGAATCCGTCGAGAAACGTGCGCGCCACCCGCCGCGCGGCGGGCCGCAGGCGCTCGGGCAGCAGGGTGAACAGGCGGTCGAGGAAGCTCTCGGTCGCTCCCCGCCAGAACACGGCGAGCAGGGCGGTCGCGAGCGCCACCGCCGCCACGCCCGCGACGGCCCAGCGCAGGCGCCCGGTCGAGAGGGCGGCGCCCGACGCCGGTCCGAACGCGAGGGCGATCCCGAGGAAACAGAGCTGGGAGAGGACGTCCAGGATGCGCTCGAAGACGATCGAGGCGAGCAGCGCGGCGAAGGGGAGTCCGCGCTCGCGGGCGAGCATCGCCGGCCGCAGGACCTCGCCCGCCCGCGCGGGCAGGACGGTATTGGCCGCGAAGCCGACCGCCGTCGCCCGAAACGCGGGGAACCAGGGAACGGCCCCGACCGGCCGCAGGATCCAGACCCACCGGAGAGCCCGCAGGGCGAACGTGCCGATCGAGATCACGACGCTCGCGGCGAGCCATCCCGGCGAGGCGGCGGCGATGCGGGCGCCGATCTCGGACAACGGCACGCGGGAGAGGAAGAACGCGAACAGGCCGACCGCCAGGAGGGCGGAAGCGGCGGCCTGGAACCGTCGGGAATGCAGGAGGCGCTTCATGGCGTGACGGGGGTCACCGGAGCGAGGCTCACGCCGCTCGCGTCGGCCCATTTTGCGGGAGCGCGCATTCCGATCAGGAATTGCACTGGCCGATATTTAACAACGGTAGAGCCGTTTTGCCTAAAAAAATGAGGCGAAGGCTCGGTGACGCTTGACTTTTGGGCCCAATTTCCACATTCTTTTCTTACATTTTCGGGAGGAAAGCGCATGCAGAGGAAGGCGCTCCGGATTCTAGCGCTCGTCGCGGCCGTGTCGTTGGCGCTCGCCGCCGGCGCCGTGGCGCAGCCGATCGGAGCGATCGACAGCCCGACGGAAGGGCAGACCGTTTCGGGCGTCGTGCGCGTCTCCGGGTTCGTGCTCGACATGAGCGCGGTCCAGGGCATCGACGTGCTCGTCGACGGTGCGGCGGTCAATAGCGCGCAGCTCTACCTGCCGCGCATCGACGTGCTCCAGATGTTCCCGACCTACGCCGGGAGCCCGACCGCTCAACCGGGCTTCATCACGTCCTTCCTCGCGGGCAACTACGCCAACGGACCGCACACGGTGTCCATCCGCGTGACGGAGTCCGCGACGCAGACCCAGACGATCGTCGCGAGCGTCGGCGTCAACGTGGACAGCACCGTCAACCAGGCGCCGTTCGGGTACATCGACATCCCGAGCCCCGTCGGTCTGACCGGAGCGAACGGCTCCTTTCCCGTCTATGGTTGGGCGCTCGACGACGTCGCCATCAACCACATCGACGTCGTGATCGACGGCCAGGAGGTCGCGGGCTCCGTCGGCATGGGCCTCGCCTCGACGGCCCTCTACGGCCTGCCGCGGCCGGACGTCGCGGCGGCCTTCCCGGACGTTCCGAACTCCCTCGACTCGGGCTTCCAGGCCAACGTCGACACGACCGCGCTCGTCAACGGCATCCACATCCTCACGGTGTGGGCGTGGGACGACCAGGGCAATGGGCGCGACCTCGGCGACCGGACGATCCAGGTCATCAACAACGGCGCGAACCTGGCGCCGTTCGGCGACATCGAGTTCCCCCTCGACAAGGCGTCGCTCCTCTGCACGAGCTTCACGAGCACCATCGACGGGTATCCGTCGCCGTGCACGCCGGAGCTCTGCGGCGGCACCCTGTTCGTCCCGAACTTCGTCGAGGGCTGGGCGCTCGACGTCGGCGCGCGGCTCGACGAGGGCCAGGTCGCCTACGTCGAGCTGCTCCTCGACGGGCAGATCGTCGCCAACAGCCGCACGGACTGCGTCCAGCAGGGCCAGACGCTGATGAACTGCTACGGCATCAACCGGCCGGACATCGCGCAGCAGTATTCCGGCTATGTGAACGCCGACAACGCCGGCTTTGCCTTCACGATCTATCTGGTGCACAACACGACGACCCTGTCGAACGAACTCGCCATCTACCTTCCGACGACCGACCCGGCCAACCCGGTCCCGGTCGGGTTCACCACGGCCGGCAAGCACACGATCGCGGTCCGCGCGGGCGACGATACGTCGACGGTCACCCAGTTCGGTGCGATGTCGGTGGACATCCTCTGCGACGAGACCGGCAGCGCGACGGGGGATCAGCCGTCGTTCGGCAACATCGACAAGCCGACCAACCTGGAGCAGATCAACGGCACCGCGTACCAGGTATTCGGCTGGGCGTACGACCTGCAGGGCGTGCAGACGGTCCAGGTGGACGTCGACGGCCAGGTGGTCGGCAACGCGACCTACGGCCTCTACCGCCCCGACGTTCCGCCCCTGGACTCGCGCGTCCGGTCGGCGAACGTCGGCTTCTCGTTCATGCTCGACACGACGCAGCTCTCGAATACGCAGCACGACATCGTCGTGTACGTCATCGACCACGGCGGACACCGCACGGAGATCGGACGGCGCAAGGCAGTGGTCAACAACAACGTCCCGACGCACTGATCGAAAGACGCGGGGTCATCCCCGAGAAACCATCGCCCCGCCGAAAGGCGGGGCATTTTGTTAGAGGAAGCCTGTTGCTTTCCGGGAGAGGCTCCGACGGCGACTTCCCCTCTCTCTTCGGCAGCCCGCCCAGCGGGCTGCCCGGAAACCGACCCCGCTGAAAGTCTGAGTTGCCTGAGCTCGACCACCTCGTCTACGCGACGCCGGATCTCGAGCGCACCGTGGATGCGCTGGAGGCCAGCCTCGGCGTGCGGGCCGCCGAGGGCGGGCGGCACATGGGCGAGGGCACGCGCAATGCGCTTCTCGCCCTGGGGCCGTCGTCTTATCTCGAGATCCTGGGCCCCGACCCCGGGCAGCCGGCGCCCGCCCGGCCGCTCTGGCTGGGGCTCGAGGGCCTGACGCAGCCCAGCCTGACCCGCTGGGCGATGCGGACGGGCGATCTCGAGACGATCGGGGAGCGGGCCCGGGCGGCCGGCGCCCGGCTCGGTCCGGTCGAGGACGGAAAACGCCGCCGCGCCGACGGGTCGCTCCTCACCTGGCGTTTCACGGACCCCCGCGTCCCGACCGCGGACGGTCTCGTGCCGTTCTTCATCGACTGGGGATCCTCGCCCCACCCGGCTGCGAGCGCGCCATTCGGGGCGTCGGTCCTCGCGCTGCGGGCCGAGCACCCTCACCCGGCGGGGGTCGTCTCGCTGCTGAAAGCGCTCTTGGTCGACCTTCCGGTCACCAGGGGGGACCGGCCGGCCCTGATCGCGATGCTGGAGGGCCGCAGAGGTACGGTCGAGTTGCGGTAGACCGGTTCGGCGGGAGAGGGAACAGGAGCCACCGTTCCCTCTCATGTCGGTCGGCCCGCGCAGCGGGCCGCTCAGAGTCCGAGCCTAGCCTCCGGCCTTGACCGCCATCTCGCGCTTCTTCTTCGGCAGGCCCGCGATGCGCGAGGCCTCGCCGAAGAGGGTCAGCGCCTTCTGGATCTGAGGGTCCCCGCCCGCGAACGCCCGGCGCCCCGCTTCGGGACCGAACTTGGCGTTCTCGATCTCGATCCGAATCGCGAGGTCGACCAGCCCGCGGTTCGCGTCCTCGTCGTAGGCCTTCTGCAGGTCCGCCGCCGTCGAGTACTTGGCGGAGTTCTCGACGAACCGGAAGAAGTCCTGCCGGATCTCCGGCGTGATCTGGACGTCTCCGGAGACGTTCGGGTGACGCGCCAGCCAGTCGACGGCGAAGTTGAAGAAGGCGTACCGCGCGAGCAGCTGCTGGAGCAGCTTCGAGTCGCGGTCGTTCTTGACGATGACGTCGGGCGTGATACCGCCCTGCGCGTACACGATGCGGCCGGCGTCCGTGTAGAAGACGGCGCTCTCGCCGTGCGGAGCCTCGTCGCCCGTCTGGGCGCCCGTGTCGGGGTCGCCGGGGTTGACGTAGGCGAGGAGGTCGGTGTAGTCGCGCTGGATCCAGCGTCCCGAGGGCGTGTAGTAGCGCGCGGTGGTCAGGGCGAGGCCCGCGCCGTACGAGAGCGTGTAGACGCTCTGCACCAGGCCCTTGCCCCACGTCCGCTGGCCGACGATGAGCCCGCGGTCGTGGTCCTGGATCGCGCCGGCAACGATCTCGGAGGCCGAGGCGGACCCGCGGTTGACGAGCACGACGAGCGGCTGGTCGAAGTGCGGGCCCTCGCCGGGCGCGTAGTACTCCTGCGCGGAGGACGCGGTCCGCCCCTTCGTGTACACCACCATGTCGCCCTTCGGCACGAAGACGTCGGTGACGTCGACCGCCTGCTCGAGCACGCCGCCCGGATTGCCGCGCAGATCGAGGAGGAGCTTCTTCATGCCCTGCTTGCGGAGCCGCTCGATCGCCTCGTAGAGCTCCTTCGAGGAGGTGTGGGTGAAGTCCGACAGCATGATGTAGCCGACGCCCGGCTCGAGCATGAACGCGTAGCGCACGGACCTGGTCGGGATCTCCGCGCGCGTGATCGTCATGACGATCGGCTCGGGAAAGCCGACGCGCCGCAGCCGGATCGTGACGGCCGTTCCCTTGGGGCCCCGCAGCTTCCGCACGACGTCCTCGGTCGAGACGTCGTCCTTCAGCTCCTCGTCCCCGATGTGGGTGATGATGTCGCCGGCGCGGACGCCCATCTTGTAGGCGGGCGTGCCCTCCATCGGCGAGATGACCGTGATCTTGCCCATCCGCTTCTGGATCTGGATGCCCAGCCCGTAGAAGGAGCCGTGCTGCTTCTCCTTCATGGCCGAGAACTCGTCCGGCTCCAGGAAGGCGGTGTGCGGATCGAGGCGGCCGAGCATGCCGTGGATCGAGGCATAGACGATCTTGTCCGGCGGGATCGGCTCCGGCGCCCAGTCCGAAATGACCGTCAGGATGTCGGCGTACTCATCCAGAGAGGGGGCCTCCCGCTCCGGGGTCGCGTGCAGCTTGCCGGCGAAGACGCCGCCGGCCAGCGTGGCGCCCGCGATGAGCGCGAGCGCGAAGAGGAAGCGGGATTTAGGTCGGCTCAAGAAAACCCCCTCAGGGCGATCATTCTGGCACGCCCGTTCCGGAAAGTCTCGCCGGGGATCGAGCGGGCAGCGTAAAATCGTCCTTCCGGGGGGAGAACATGTTGGGTTCCATTGGAATGCCCGAATTGATTCTGATTTTCGTCGTGGCCCTTCTCGTCTTCGGGCCCAAGAAGCTCCCCGAGCTCGGGAAGTCGCTCGGACGCGGTCTGGCCGAGTTCAAGAGGGCGTCGGAGGACCTGAAGAAGACGATCGAGGACGAGATCGAGCAGGGCAAGAAGGAAGCCGCCGACGTCAAGGAACAGGTCGGTGAGGTCCGCCGGAGTCTTCAGCCGGTGCCGCCTCCTCCGCCGGACACGACGGCGGACGCGTCCGCGTCGGTGCCGAGGGCGGAGCCGGGCGCGCCCATTCGTCCCGCTTGACCTTCAATCCGCGCGAGCTCCTCGAGGGCAAGATCGGCGAGCGTCCGCCGGGGGGCGGAGAGGAAGATCTCCCCCGCATGGGGTTCTTCGAGCACCTCGAGGAGCTCCGGAAGCGCCTGATCGTCTCCCTGATCACGGTTTTCGTGACGTTCCTCGGCGCCTGGGCCTGGGCGCCGGAGATCTTCGAGTTCCTCGCCCGGCCGATCCGCCGGGTGCTGCCGCCCGGTCAGGACCTCGCGTACACGACCCTGACCGAGCCGTTCCTCATGTACTTCCGGGTGGCGCTCCTCGCGGGGACCCTCGCCGCGTCGCCGATCCTGCTGTGGCAGCTCTGGCTCTTCATCTCGCCGGCGCTCTACCGCCGGGAGAAGAGGTGGGTCTTTCCGTTCGTCTTCTTCGGCGTCGTCTTCTTCCTGTCGGGCTGCGCCTTCGCCTACTACGAGGCGTTCCCGCTGGTCGTGAACTTCCTGATCGGCATCGGCAAGCCGTTCCATGCGGTGATCACGATCAACGAGTACGTCTCGATGTGCACGAAGCTGATCCTGGGTCTCGGCCTCTGCTTCGAGATGCCGCTGCTCGTCTTCTTCCTGGCGCGGCTCGGCATCGTCTCGGAGCGCTGGCTCCTCGCGAAGTTCAAGTACGCCGTCCTGATCATCTTCATCGTCGCCGCGGTCATCACGCCGACCCCGGACATGGCGACCCAGTGCGTCTTCGCCCTGCCGATGATCGGGCTCTATCTGCTGGGGATCGCGGTGGCGTGGTTGTTCCGGAAGCGGGAACGCGCGGCCTGACGACCGCTCGCCGCTAGCCGGGGCGCTTCGTCACCACGCCCGCCTGTCCGTTCCGCTTCAGGATGATCTCCACGAACTCGCGCACGGCGCCGGCGCCGCCGGAAGACCGCATCACGAGGGTCGCGGCGCGGCGGGCCGCCGGGACCGCGTCCGCGGGACAGGCGGAGAGTCCCGCGGCCTCGAAGAGGGGGATGTCGGGCTCGTCGTCGCCCATCGCCGCGATCTCGGCGCGCGAGACGCCGAGCTTCCGCGCGATGGCGGCGATCCGGATGCCCTTGTCGCGCACCCCCTGGAGGCAGTAGGGCACGCCGAGCTCCCTGGCGCGCCGCGCCGTCGCGGGGGAGGTCCGGCCCGAGATCCAGCACACCACGATCCCCGCCGCCGCGGCCTTCCGGATGCCGTGCCCGTCCTTCGTGTTGAAGACCTTGAGCTCGCCCCCCGTTCCGTCGAGATAGATCCGGCCGTCCGTCAGCACGCCGTCGACGTCGAGGAAGAGGGCGCGGATGCGGCGGCGTGTCACAGGCCGGCCGAGAGCAGATCGTGCATGTGGAGCGCTCCGACGAGCTGCTTCCCGCCTTCCACGATGAAGAGGGTGGTGATCTTCTGGGAGCGCATCAGCTCGAGGGCGCCCGAGGCGAACTCGTCTGCGCCGATGGTCTTCGGCCCGGTGAGGCAGCACGCGCCCGCCGTCTTCTGGAGCTCGCTCGCGTCGCGCTCGAGCATGCGCCGCAGGTCGCCGTCCGAGATGACGCCGTACAGGCGGTCGCCGTCTTCGACGACGGCCGTCACGCCCATCATCTTGCGCGACATCTCGTGGATCGCCTCGGTCATGGGCGCGGCGGTCCGGACGCGGGGAATGCGCTCGCCGGTCCGCATCACGTCCCGGACCTTGAGGAACCGGCGGCCGAGGCTCCCGGCGGGGTGGAGCAGCGCGAAGTCTTCCGGACGGAAACCGCGCTGCGTCGAGAGCGACATCGCGAGCGCGTCGCCCATCGCCAGCATCGCCGTCGTGGAGGCCGTCGGCGCGAGGTTGAGAGGGCAGGCCTCGCGGGGGATCGCGACCGAGAGGCAGACGTCCGCGGCCCGGGCGACCGACGAGTCCGGCACGCCGGTCATGGCGATGGTCCGGATCTCCCGCTTGGAGGCGAACTCGAGCAGCCGGACGACCTCCGGCGTCTCGCCGGAGTAGGACAGCGCGAGCACGACGTCCCCGGGCATGAGCATGCCGAGGTCCCCGTGGCTCGCCTCGCCCGCGTGCAGAAAATAGGCAGGCGTGCCGGTCGATGCGAGCGTCGCGGCGATCTTCTCCGCGATGAGGCCCGACTTGCCGATTCCGGTCAGGCACAGCCGGCCCTTCGTGGTCTCGATCGCTTCGACGGCCGCCAGGAATTCGGCACCCAGATTGTCGATCTGGCGGCGAACGGAGTCCGCCTCGATCTCGAGGACCCGGCGCGCGGTGTCGAGGGTCATGGCACGCTTATCTTAACCAGAGCTCGCGGCGAGGGAACGCCGTGTCGAAAGACGCGCGGCAAGGGACCGTCCGACGGGCCGTTCTGGTTCCTTTATGATCGTTTCCCATGCCGGGCGCCCTGACGAACGCCGTTCTGACGTATGGGCTCCCGCTCGTCTTCGTCATCGTGCTGCTCGAGCAGCTCGGCGCTCCGATTCCGGCGATTCCGGTCCTGGTCGTGGCCGGCGCGCTCTCGATGGACCGGGACCTCTCCGCCTGGCAGGTGCTGCTCGTGGCGATCGTGGCGTCGCTCATCGCCGACGGCGTCTGGTTCCTGCTCGGGCGGTCGCAGGGGCAGCGCGTCCTGAAGACGCTCTGCCGGATTTCGCTGTCGCCCGACTCCTGCGTGCGCCAGACCGAATCCGTTTTCGAGCGCTGGGGCATGCCGTCGCTGCTGGTGGCCAAGTTCGTTCCGGGCTTCTCGACGGTGGCCCCGCCGATGGCGGGCGCGACCGGCGCGGGCCTCGACGAGTTCCTCCTCTACGACGGCGGCGGCGCGCTGCTGTGGGCGGGCGCCGGGGTCGTGGCCGGCATGATCTTCCACAAGGCGATCGATCGCGCGCTCGCCTACCTCGCGTCGTTCGGGGGCGCCGCCTTCGCCCTGCTCGGAGTGGCGCTCGTCGCCTTCGTCGCGGTCAAGTGGTGGCAGCGGCGCCGCTTCTACAAGGTCCTGCGCATGGCCCGCATCTCGGTCGACGACCTCCGGCGCCTCATGGACGAGGGCCGGAGTCCCATCGTCCTGGACGTCCGGACCGTCAAGGGCCGCTCGCTCGACCCGCGGCGGATCCAGGGCGCCGCCGTCCTCGACGTCGATCGCCTCGACGAGGCGCTGAAGGATGTGTCGCGCGACCGGGAGATCGTTCTCTACTGCACCTGACCCAACGAGGCGTCGGCGGCCCGTGTGGCGCGCATGCTGATGGACAGGGGATTCACGCTGGTTCGCCCGCTCGCGGGCGGGCTCGAAGCGTGGGTCGAGGCCGGTTACGCCGTCGACGCGGAGCCGCTCATCGCGATCCGTCCGTCGGGATCCTTCGACAAGACGTCCTCCGGAGTCACGCCGCAGTAAGATTCCCGATCAAGGAGGAGCCCCAAAATGCGTCACTCGAGGATGATCGCGGCGAGTCTCGTCCTGGCCGCGTTCCTGTCGGCGATACCGGTCCCGGCGGCGAGCCCCGACAAGTACCAGGTGACCGGGCAGGTGGTCGAGGTCACGGATTCCATGATCGTCGTCATGAAGGGCAAGGAGCGCTTCGAGATGGCGCGCGACGCCTCGACGAAGGTCAACGGCGACCTCAAGGTCGGCGCCAAGATCACGGCGCAGTACAAGATCACCGCCACCTCCGTCGAGGTCAAGGCCGACAAGGCCGCGACGACGAAGAAGAGCAAGTGACCGCTCGCCGCACGCGAGCGGTCATCCCGAGGGCGTGAGCCCGAGGGATCCCGGACTCGGCGCGCCGAGGGACTCGGGATCGACGAGGCGTTTCGCAGGGTTGCCCTGGCGGAACGCCCCCTCACCCTGACCCTCTCCCCCCGCCGGGGGGAGAGGGAGTCCCGGATTGATCCGGCTCACTCCCCCTGGAACCGCCGCGCCGCCGCGGAGAGCTCGAGCAGCGAGCGCACCAGCACCGGAATCGTCTTGACGTCGAGCTGGGTCGTCTTGTCGGAGAGGGCGTGGTCCGGGTCGTCGTGGACCTCCATGAAGAAGCCGTCGACGCAGCCCGTCGCCGCGGCCGCGCGCGCGAGATACGGCGCGTACTGCTTCAAGCCGCCGGTCTCCTTCCCGCCGCCCGGCAGCTGCAGCGAGTGGGTGACGTCGTACACGACGGGGAATCCAAAGGCCGCGAGAATCGGGAAGCCGCGCATGTCGACGACCAGGTTGTGGTAACCGAAGCTCGCCCCGCGCTCGCACAGCAGGATCTTCTCGTTGCCCTCGGCGCGGATCTTGTCGATCACGTTGCCCATGTCGTCCGGGGCCATGAACTGGCCCTTCTTCACGTTGACGGGCTTGCCCGTCCGGGCGATGGCCGTGACGAGGTCCGTCTGGCGCGAGAGGAACGCGGGAATCTGGAGCACGTCGAGGACCGCCGCGGCCGCCTCGGCCTGCGCCGGCTCGTGGACGTCGGAGATCACCGGCAGCCCGGTCTTCGCCTTGACCTCCGCGAGGATCGAGAGACCCTCCTCGAGGCCCGGGCCCCGGAACGAGTCCTTCGACGAGCGGTTGGCCTTGTCGTACGAGGACTTGAAGACGATGTGGGCGCCGGTCTCCTCGCCGATCTTCCTCAGGCGCTCCGCCATCCGGAGCGAGTGCTCGCGCGACTCGATCACGCAGGGGCCCGCGAAGAAGACGGGCGCCGCCCCTCCGCCCGCGATCACGCCGGGAGCGATCGAAACGGCGCGCGCCGGGCTCAGCCGATCCCTCCGGGGCCGGGCTCGGCGACGGCGACGGAGGCGGCGGCCGCGGCCGTCTCGTCGGCCGTCGCTCCCCGGTGCGCCCGCGCGGCGCGGATGAAATCCTTGAAGAGCGGGTGGCAGGCGAACGGCTTCGACTTCAGCTCCGGGTGGAACTGGCATCCGAGGAACCAGGGATGGTCCTCGTGGAGCTCGATGATCTCCACGAACTTCTTGTCGGGCGACATCCCCGTGAACGAGAGCCCCGCCTCGCGCAGTCGCGGCAGGAACTCCTGGTTGACCTCGTAGCGGTGCCGGTGGCGCTCCCAGATCAGGTTGTCGCCGTAGGCCCGCGCGGCGAAGGACCCCGGCGAGAGCTCGCACGGGTACTTGCCGAGGCGCATCGTGCCGCCGAGCGCCTCGACGCCGATCAAGTCCCGCAGCTTGTAGATGACCTTGTGCGCGGGCTCCTCGTCGAACTCGGTCGAGTTCGCGCCCGGAAGCCCGGCGACGTTGCGCGCGTACTCGATGACCGCGGTCTGGAGACCCAGGCAGATTCCGAAGAACGGGACCTTCTTCTCGCGCGCGTAGCGGATCGCCCGCATCATGCCCTCGACGCCCCGCCGCCCGAAGCCGCCGGGGACGAGGATCGCGTCGGCGCGGAAGAGGACCTCCGGATACTGCTCGCCCTCGAGCGTCTCGGCGTCGACGTAGTGGACCTTCACGCGCACGTTGTTGGCGATGCCGCCGTGCGCGAGCGCCTCGTTCAGCGACTTGTACGAGTCGCCGTAGTCGACGTACTTGCCGACCATCGCGATGTCCACCTCGCCGGCCGGGTTCTTGATGCGGTTGACGAGCGCCTCCCACTTCGAGAGATCCCGGTCGTAGTGGGGGAGCGAGAGCAGGTCGAGCAGGATCTCGTCGAGCCCCTCCGCCGCGAACCGGAGCGGCACCTCGTAGATCGACGGAACGTCCTTGGCGTTGATGACGGCTTCGACGGGCACGTTGCAGAAGAGCGCGATCTTGCGCTTGACGTCGTCGGGCAGGGCCCGGTCCGTCCGGCAGAGCAGGATGTCGGGCTGGATCCCGATCGAGAGGAGCTCCTTGACGGAGTGCTGCGTCGGCTTCGTCTTCAGCTCGTCGGACGCCTTGATGTAGGGGACGAGCGTCAGGTGCACGTTGATCGCGTTGCCGCGGCCGGCCTCCTGGCGGAACTGCCGGATCGCCTCGAGGAAGGGCAGCGACTCGATGTCGCCGACGGTGCCGCCGATCTCGACGAGGACGACGTCGGCGTCCGTTCCCACCTTGCGGATCGATTCCTTGATCTCGTCCGTGATGTGGGGAATGACCTGGACGGTCTTGCCGAGGTAGTCCCCGCGCCGCTCGCGCTCGATCACCGTCGCGTAGATCCGTCCGGCGGTCGTGTTGTTGATCCGCGACGCCGTCATGGAGGTGAAGCGCTCGTAGTGGCCGAGGTCGAGGTCGGTCTCGGCCCCGTCGTCGGTGACGTACACCTCGCCGTGCTGGAAGGGCGACATGGTGCCGGGGTCCACGTTGATGTACGGGTCGAACTTGGCCATCGCGACCGAGAACCCGCGCGCTTCGAGCAGCGCGCCGATCGAGGAGGCCGCGATCCCCTTGCCGAGGGAGGAGACCACGCCCCCGGTGACGAAAACGTACTTCGTGCTCATGACACCGCCTCCTTCGCCGGCAGCCGCTTCTCGACTTCCTTCAAACGTCCTTCCACTTCTTTCAAACGCCCTTCGGCTTGGGCGAGATCGGCCGGCGTGTCGACGCCGATCGAGTCGCCCGCCGCCTCTCCCACCCATATCGTGTGGCCCGCCTCGAGCCACCGCAGCTGCTCGAGCGACTCCGCGCGCTCCAGGGGCGAGGGCGGCAGCGCCGCCACCTCCGCCAGGGTCTCCGGCCGGTACGCGTAGATCCCCAGGTGCTTCCGGTAGGCCGGCGTGCCCTGCCGGTAGTAGGGGATGGGGGAACGCGAGAAGTAGAGCGCGCGTCCGTCCCGCGCCACCGCCACCTTGACGATGTTCGGATCGGCGACCGACCCGGTTTCGAGGGGATACGCGAGCGTCGCGAGCGCCCGGCCCGGTCCGTCGAGCAGGGCGGCGACCGCGCGGTCCACGTTCTCGGCCGGCATGAGCGGCTCGTCCCCCTGCACGTTCAGGTAGGCGTCCGCGGGCTCCCTCCGGGCGACCTCGGCCACCCGGTCGGTGCCGCTCGCCGCGTCGGGCGAGGTCATGAGCGCCTCGCCGCCCGCGTCGCGCACGCAGGCCGCGATGCGGGCGTCGTCCGTCGCCACGATCACCCGGTCCACGCGCTTCGCGCCGCGCACCGCGTCCAGGACGTGGACGACCATCGGGCGGCCGGCGAGGGGAGCGAGGGGTTTACCGGGGAATCGGACGGAGGCGTAACGCGCAGGAATAACGGCGACGACCGTCATGCAATCATCAGCGGCGATAGTATCCTCGGCTCCGATTTGCGTCAAGAAACGGCTCCGCGCGCGCCGGTGGCGCGCCCGCGCGGCTCCGCGCGGCGGGCGCTCCTCCTGATCGCGGCGGCGATCGCGGGGACCGCGGCGGCGGCCGGCGTCCACCGCCGTTTCGAGGACCGCCGACACCTGCACACGGGACGCGCCGCTTGGATCTGGGCCGCGCGGGCGGGGCGCGTGCCGCGACCGATCCACTTCTATGCCTTCCGCGAGTGGGATCTCGCCGCCCCGCCCGCGCGGGCGCGGGCGCTCGTCTTCGCGGACCCCGCGGCCGTGCTGTGGGTCAACGGCGTTCGCGCGGCGGCGCTGCGCCAGAGGCCTGGCGACGCCCTCGCGATCGTCGATCTCGTCCCGTACCTGCGCGCCGGCAGAAATCGCGTCGTCTTCGAGGCGTCGAGTGAGGACGGGATCGGCGGACTTCTCTTCCGGGCCGAGGGCGACGGCATCGACTCCGACGCGCTCGCTTCGGGCGCGAGCTGGCGTGTGACGCGCGACGCGCGGGAGGCCGAGTCCGGGACCGGGCAACCGGCGGTCGTCTGGGGAAGACCGCCCCAGTCCCCCTGGGGATACCCGGAGCTGCCCGGAGCCGCCGGGCGCTAGACCGTGGCCTGGACCTTCTTCTGGACCAGGGCGTCGAGCGCCTCGCGAGCGGCGACGCAGAGCGGATTCGAGCCGTCGTAGGCGGCGAGCGCGATCACCTTCCTGTACCCCGCCACGGCCGCCTCGAGGTCGTTCAAGCCCTTGTCGTGGATCCGCGCGGCGAGCAGCCTCGCCGCCAGGTGTCGCGGCGCGACCTCGATCGCCTTGGCGCAGAACACCAGCGCGACGTCGAAGCGCTCTTCCGTCGCGGCCAGGCGGGCGCGCCGATAGTAGAGATCCGCCTCTCCGGAGCTATCCGTCTGACCAGGAAGGAGTTGGGACAGATTCTTCAGGGTTTCCGCGAGAGCCGTCCAGGAGCCGGAAACTGTCATGTGAGGACAGTCTACGACTTTTCAGGCGCTTGGCAATAAAAATTTAGAAGAATGAACGTGCAAACCTTCTTTTGTATGGTTAGAAGCCGGTCAGAACATACCCGAATGAATTAAGGCTAAATAGCAGCGTACCTTAAAATAATAAGGGACGAAATTCGCTCAGCGGATGCGATCGATGATCGACTCGGTGGCGAGCAGGAGGCCTTCCTTGGCCGCAGAGTCGGGGAATCCGCCGAGCGCCACACGCGCCGCGCCGGCGTAATCGCGCGCGAGCGCGCGCGTCTCCGGAATGCCGTCGTATCGGTCCACGATCGACAGGATCTCGGACGTCTGCACCGAGCGAAACTCGCGCTCCCGGAGCACCGCGCCGACTTTCTCGCGTTCGGCGGCGCCGGCGCGCGGCAACGCGAGCAGGAGCGGCATCGTCAGCTTGCCCTCGCGCAGGTCGTTCAACACCGGCTTGCCGACGTCCTTCTCCGTCCCCGTGTAGTCGAGCAGGTCGTCGATCAGTTGGAACGCCATGCCGAGACAGCGGCCGTACTCGGCGAGCCGCTCGGCCGCGACGAGATCGCCGCGGGGCGCGAAGTGCGCCGGCAGCCGGCACGCGGCGGCGAAGAGATCGGCGGTCTTGCGCCGCGTGATCTCGAGCGCCTCCTCCTTCGTGACGTGGAGAACGCCCTCCTTCTCGATGCCGATGATCTCGCCCTCGATCATCGAGAGGGTCGTGTCCGAGAGCACCTTGAGGATCGTGAGGTCTCCCTCGTCGAGGGCGATGCCCATCGACATCGTGTAGAGGTAGTCGCCGAAGAGGACGGTCAGGTTATTGCCCCAGCGAGCGTTCGCGGACGTTTGGCCGCGCCGCAGGCGCGCCTCGTCGATGATGTCGTCGTGCACGAGCGTCGCCGTGTGGATGAACTCGATGACGGCGGCGTAGCGCACGTCTTTCTCGCCGCGGTAGTCGAGGAGCCTCGCCGAGAGCAGCAGGAGCGCCGGGCGGATGCGCTTGCCGCCGCCCTGCGCCAGGTACGCGCCGATGCGGTCGATCGTCGGGATCGGAGAGCGGAAGTGGAGCAGCAGCTCCTCCTCGACGCGCGCGAGCTTGTCCGAGATCAGGTCGTAGGCGTGCTTGAGGCGCACGTCCTGGAGGGGCGAGGCGGTCATCGGTAGTTCGTGAACTGCAGCGGCACGCCGAAGTCGCGCCCCCGCAGCAGCGTCATCGCCGTCTGGAGCTCGTCCTTCGACCTCCCCGCGACCCGCACCTGATCGGCCTGGATCGACGCCTGCACCTTCAGCTTCTGATCCTTGATGGCCTTCACGATCTCCTTCGCCTTCTCCGAGGGGATGCCCTGCTGGACCTTCGCGACCTGGCGCACGGTCGCGCCCGCGGCGTCCTCGATCTTGCCGTAATCGAGCGCCTTGACCGCGATGCCCCGCTTGACGAGGCGCGTCTCGAGAATGTCGACGACGGACTTCAGCTTCTGCTCGTCGTCCGAGGTCAGCGTCAGGGCCAGGTCCTTCTCGTTCCAGTCGATCGAGGACTTCGACCCCCGGAAATCGAACCGGGTGCCGATCTCCTTGCCGGCCTGCTGGACGGCGTTCGAGACCTCCTGCAGGTCGACCTTGCTGACGACGTCGAACGAGAACTCCTGGGCCATTTCGGGGAGATCTTATTTCAGGAGGCGGGGGGGGCGGATGCGGGATGGGTCCCTCGCTACTGGGTCACCGCCCGCGTGCCCTTCGGTCCCTCGACGTGATAGTCGGCCGCGGGCCGTGGCTTCTCCGCCTTCCAGGCGTCGAACCGGAACTCGGTGCGGTTGCCCGAGGTGTCCTGGTACGAGAGCGCGTCGACCAGGCCGCTCGCGGCGATCGCGAGCTTCAGCCAGGACAGCTCGGAATCGGCGGAGCGGGGCTTCAGGACGACCGCGCCGGACCCTTCGCGGGAGATCTCGTAGCGCTCGGCGAGCGCATCGGACTTCTCCAGGAAGACGAGCGGGAGGCGAGCGCGCTCGTCGGGCGAGAGCCGATGGATCGTGAGTTGCTTGTCCGCGGGCGAGTAGAAGCGGCCCTCGCCGCCGTCGTAGGTGAATACCTTGACGTCGGGCGCCGCGTAGTCGAAGCGCAGGCGCTCCGGCGCCTGCACCCAGACGGTGCCGGATTCACGCCGCGCCGTCGAGAACCCGGCCGGCGTGTAGATCTGCGTGAACGGCGAGGCGAAGGCCGCGCCGGTCGAGTACGCGGCCGTGGATTTCGCCAGGAGCGCCATGGCCTCGGCCGGAGCGCCGGTCTGGGCCGCGAGCGGCATGGCCGCGAACCACAGCAACGCCCGTCCGAGCGCTCTCCGGCCGACGGCGGACGGCGGACGGGGGACGGCTTTCAATGTCGGAAGTGCCGACGCGGCGCGATCAGGAAGGCCAGGCCCCGCTCGTCGGCCGCCGAGACGATCTCCTGGTCGCGGATCGATCCGCCGGGGGCGACGACCGCCGTGACGCCGGCGTCGGCCAGGATCTCGACACCGTCGCGGAACGGGAAGAAGGCGTCCGAGGCGGCGCCGCAATTGACGATGGGCAGCACCGGCTTCGTGACGGCCAGCCGGCAGGAGTCGACCCGGCTCATCTGGCCGGCGCCGATCCCGATCGTCTGCCGCGCGTTGGCGATGACGATGGCGTTCGACTTGACCCGCCGCGCGACGCGCCAGGCGAGCTCGCACGCCGCGCGCTCGACCGCCGTGGGCTTGCGCTGGGAGACGAGCTTCCACGCCGCGCTCTGGTCCGGCTCGCTGTCCGAGTCCTGGAGCAGGAGCCCGCCCTCGATGCGCTTCCAGTCGAGGCCCGGCGCGGGATGGCGCGAGACCGGGAGGCGCAGGAGCCGGATGTTCGGCTTCTTCGCGAACAGCGCGAGCGCCTCCTCCCCGAACTCGTCGGCCGCGACGACCTCGACGAAGTGCTGCAGGACCAGCGACGCCACCGCGCCGTCCACGGGGCCGCGGATCGCGATGATCCCGCCGAACGCCGCGAGAGGGTCGCAGGCGAAGGCCCTCCCGAAGGCCTCGGAGAGCGTCTCGCCGACGCCGACGCCGCACGGGTTGTTGTGCTTGACGATGACGGCGGCGGGTCCCTCGAAGTCCCGGGCGAGGGCCACGGCCGAGTCGAGGTCGAGCAGGTTGTTGAACGAGAGCTCCTTGCCCTGGAGCATCTCGAATCGGACGAGCGAGTCCGGCGGCGCCGATCGGAACGCATACAGGGCGGCCCGCTGGTGCGGGTTCTCGCCGTAGCGCAACGCGCCGACGCGATCGAAGGCGAAGACGAGGTTCTCGGGGAAGCCGTACGGCTCCCGCGTGGCGGCGGCGAAGTAGCCGGCGATCGCGGCGTCGTAGGCGGCGGTCCGCGAGAAGGCGCGGGCGGCGAGCCGCTCGCGGGTCTCGAGGGTCGTGCCGCCGAGCGTCCGGATCTCCTGGAGCACCGCGGCGTAGTCGGCGGAGTCGACGATCACCGCGACGCGCTTGTGGTTCTTCGCGGCCGCGCGGATCATCGCCGGGCCTCCCACGTCGATCATCTCGACGACCTCGCCGCGGGGCTTTCCCGCCGCGACGGTCTTCTCGAACGGGTAGAGGTTGACCGCGACGAGGTCGAAGGCCTCGATCGACTCCTGCTTCATGTCCCGCGCGTGGTCGTCGCGCGACTCGTCGGCGAGGACGCCGCCGAACACCCGCGGATGGAGCGTCTTGACGCGGCCGCCGAGGATCTCGGGGAACCCGGTGATCTCCTCGACGAGCGCGACCGGCACGCCCGCGTCCTTCAGGTGCGCCGCGGTGCCACCGGTCGAGACGATCCGCACCCCGGCGTCGGCCAGCGCCTTCGCGAACTCCGCGACCCCCGCCTTGTCGTGGACCGAGATCAGGGCGCGGCGAACGGGAGAGACGGCGGAAGGGGGTGGCGCGTCGGACGAAGCGGAAGACTCGACCATCGGCCCCGCAATATAGCGAAAACGCCCGCTCAGAACACCTTCAGGATCTGCGCATTGATCGTGAAGCCCTTCACGCCGTGGCTGACGACGGGATACCCGAGGTCGGCGCGGATGCGCGTGTTGTCCCACGGCCCGTTGAACGAGCTCGTGATGCCGACGCCCGGAGAAGTACGTGTTGTTGTAGCCGGCGAAACGGTTCGTGACGAGCGCCTGGTCGTACTCGAGCTCGAAGCGGATGACGTTCTCGATGTTCAGGCCGTAGGAGAGGTTGTTCAGCCAGGCCTCGTTCGCGAGCACGCTCCCGCTGGGAAAACCGGTCATCGAGTGCGTGGAGAACGGGCCGAAGTCCCACTGCGACCAGCGGTCGAGGTCCTTGCCGCCGAGGTACTCGACCTTGACGAGGAGCTTGCGGAAGTTGGCGAAGTAGAACCCCTTCTGCGCGGAGAAGTCCCACCTCCAGTAGTCCTTCTGCGACGGCAGGTAGGTGAAGAACTCGGGAGCGCCCCATGCCTCCCATTTCTGCCGGGCGTAGTAGCCCGCCTCGCCCTGGATGTTGTACCCGGCCTCGCTCCAGTTCAGGCGCAGCGCGGCGCCGAGGGTGAACGTGCTCACCGGCACCACGAAGTTCGGCGCGGTGTCGCTGTTGGACTTGTACCCGTCGTACCCGGTCGAGAGGAACGCCGAGGCCTTCAGGTAGGTGCCGATCGGATGACCGAAGTTGACCGAGAGGTACTCCGGCCAGTGCTTCACGGATCCCGCCTTCACTTCCTGACCGAAGCGGTAGTCCGTCTCGGTGAACGGGAACGCGACGCCGAAGACGTCGGCGCCGAGGTCGAAGTGCGTGCCCATGAACGACGGATCCGTGTAGTTGGCGAAGAGGAGCGAGCCGAAGAAGAAGACCGACAGCTGCTTGTTCTTGTGCCAGAGGTCGAAGTTGAAGTACTGCACGCCGATGAGCGGGAAGGGGTAGTCGAGCCCCCGCTCGTAGAAGATGCCGGCGACCCCGATGAGGCTCTTGCGCGTCAGCTTGTTCGAGACCTGCCGCTCGTCGGGATGGGCGGGATCCGGCTCGAGGTAGCGCAGCCCGTCGTCGGTGTCGCGCACCATCTGGGAGGGCGACGCGTAGGCCGCCTTGAGACGCGTCTCGTAGTCGGCGGGGTTCAGCGCGACCTCGGTCATCGTGACCTTGCGCTCGATCGCGGTCGTCCGACCCGCGGTCGAGAAGACCTGCTGGCCGTAGATCTCGAGCGGCAGGACCACGCCGGGAGCGCCGGGAACCTCCCGATAGAACTCGGTCTGGACGTTCGAGAGCGTGTCGCCCTTCAGGTTCAGCTGGATCGACTCGCGGCGCAGGAGCGCGAACGTCTCCCGGTCGATCCAGGCGGTGCCGCGGTAGATGGGCTTGTCGCCGACGGTCGCCTTCGGCTTGAAGTCCACCCGGTAGGCCGGCCGGCCCTCCGCCTCGACCTCGCCGGCGAGCTCGTAGTCGTATTCCTCCGAGAGCCGGATGTCGAGCGGCAGCGTCGTGACCTTGTCGGGCTGCAGGATCGGGAGCTTCGGGATGGTCTTGCCCTTCCACTTCACGCCGTTTAGAGTAGAACTCCTGCCACGCCCAGTCCGGGTTCTTTCCGCTCTGGAAGAAGTAGGGGCCGCGGATCGTCAGGTCGAGGCTCCCCGGCAGCGAGGCGACCCGGAACCGCAGCGAGGCGTCCATCTGCGCGACGTAGCTCTTCGTCTTCTCGCGCTGGCCGGCGTCCCAGGCGCGCTCGCGCGCGACGATCTCCTCGGCGGTCAGGCCGCGGACGGCGCCGACCTCGACCGCGGCGCGCGTGTCGCCGCCCTGGCGGGCCATCGGCTGGAGAACGACCGCGAGCGGCCCGCGCGCGAGATCGAGCGTCAGCGAGGGCGCGCCCTTCAGGTCGAAGTCGCGTTTGACGCCGGACGCGAGGTTCTCGACCGACGCCGTCGCGAACGGCCCCCCCGAGAGCTCGATCGAGACGGCGCCGGCTGGGTCCTCGGGCAGCAGCAGCACCGGCGTGAACTTCTTCGCGTCGAAGAGACGCAGCGCCGTCACGGTCGAGCCGTCGCGGCGCACGATGCGCGTCGGAGTCGGGTCGCGGGAGGTGTCGGCCGTCAGATAGCTCTGGAGCCGTCCCAGAGTGTCGACCTCCGGCGCCGTCAGCGGGCGCTCGTCGCCGACGGCGGCCACCAGCACCGACTGGGGCACCCGCACGAAGGACGAGATCACCGCGACCGTGGGACTCGCGGAGGCGGACGGCCGCGCGAGCACCCAGCTCCGGAGCGCGGCGTCCGGGGAGGCCGAGGCGTTCGGCCGGGCGATCAGCGCGTCGACGTAGGCGGCGAGGTCCTCCTCGAGGCTCACCGGAGGGATGCTCGGCGCGTCGAGCGCCACCTGCCCGTCGGGGGAGCCCGACCGGAAGATCGACGCGAGGCGCTTGACGGCGTAGGAGAACCGCTCTGCGTCCTCCGAGGCGGGCATGACGAGCACGACGCCGGTGGCCGCGTGCACCGATGCGAGCCGCTCGACGGCGCCGTCGATGTCCGCGTCCGACAGGCTCTCGAGCCGGACGATGAAGAGACAGGCGGTCGGCTGGCCCGCGGGCCACGGGGCGCCGAGGCGGACGACGCCCGGCAGCTTCCCGTCCGCCGGACACGACGCGTCGGGCCGCTCGGCGGCGACGCGGAGCCTCTCCGCGCGCGCCGCGAACGCGCCCGCCAGCATAAGAAAAGCGCCCGCCAGACAGCGGGCGCGCGGTGCTCCTCGCATCGTCATGGACAACGGATTATTGCAAGAGTTCTTCCAGAATCGGCGAAACGCCGGACCGGAAGCGGAACTCTATCGCCGGGCCTTCTCTTTTTCCTTGACGGTGTCGTCGACCGCCGCTGGGACGGCAGCCGGGGCGCTCGCCTCGAGCGTCGCGAGCCCGAGCTGCTGCCGGAGCTTGCGCTCGATCTCGCCGGAGAGCTCGGGATTGTCGCGCAGGAACTGCTTCGCATTCTCGCGTCCCTGGCCGATGCGCAGGTCGCCGTAGGAGAGCCACGCGCCGGACTTCTCGACCAGCTTCGTCTCGATCCCCATGTCGATGAGCTCGCCGGCGCGCGAGATGCCCTCGCCGTAGTTGATGTCGAACTCCGCCTGGCGAAACGGCGCCGCCAGCTTGTTCTTGACGACCTTGACCTTCGTGCGCGATCCGACGACGGTCTCGCCATCCTTGAGCGAGGCGATGCGCCGGATGTCGATCCGGATCGACGCGTAGAACTTCAGGGCGCGGCCGCCGGTCGTCGTCTCGGGGTTGCCGAACATGACGCCGATCTTTTCGCGGATCTGGTTGATGAAGACCAGGCTCGTGCCCGATTTCGACACGATGGCCGTCAGCTTCCGCAGGGCCTGCGACATCAGGCGCGCCTGCAGGCCCATCTGCGCCTCGCCCATCTCGCCCTCGATCTCGGCCTTGGGCACCAGGGCGGCGACCGAGTCGACGACGATCACGTCGATCGCTCCGGAGCGGATCAGCATCTCGGCGATCTCGAGCGCCTGCTCGCCGTTGTCGGGCTGCGACACCAGCAGGTTGTCGGTGTCGACGCCGAGCTTCTTCGCGTACTCCGAGTCGAGCGCGTGTTCGGCGTCGATGAACGCGGCGAGGCCGCCGGTCTTCTGCGCCTGGGCGATGACCTGGAGCGACAGCGTCGTCTTGCCCGAGGACTCGGGCCCGAAGATCTCGACGACGCGGCCGCGGGGAATGCCGCCGATGCCGAGGGCGGCGTCGACGGCGAGGGATCCGGTCGGGATGACGGCGATCGCGACCTCGGGCCGCTCGCCGAGACGCATGATCGAGCCCTTGCCGAACTGACGCTCGATCTGCGTGAGCGCCGTCTCGACGGCGCGCCACTTCTCGTTGGATTTCACGCTGGACATGTCCTCACCTTTCTGGATCTGGAGAAAACTTCCGCGCGTTCTGCGCGATTATAGACTTCGACAGGGACGCCGCAGGACGCGATGAGGACCGAAGGATCTTCTCTCCGACACGACCCCGTGTCAATGTCGGACGCTCGGCGCGCGTTCGCGGCGCATCCGCTCGCGGCCTTCATCGCGACGGGATTCGGATCCGGCCTCTCGCCCGCGATGCCCGGCACCGCGGGCTCGGTCGTCGGCCTCGTTCTCGGCGGGATCCTCGCCCGCACGCTGGCGTCGCACACGACCAGTCTCGGGCTCGCGGTCGGACTTTTGACGTCCGGGCTCGTCGCGGGGCTCGTCGGGGTGTTCGCGTCCGAGCCCGTGTGCCGCACGCTCGGCGCGGAGGACCCCGGCTGCGTGACGATCGACGAGGTCTCGGGCCAGCTCATCGCCTGCGCCGCGATCCCCCTGTTGCCCCCGCTACCCCGGTTCATGCCGGTCTGGACGGTCTGGCTCGCCGCGTTCGCGCTCTTCCGCTTCTTCGACATCGTCAAGCCAGGACCGATCCACCGGATCCAGGACCTGCCCGGAGGATGGGGCGTCGTCGCCGACGACGTCGCCGGCGGCATCGCGGCGGGTGCCGTCCTCGCCGGCCTCGGATGGCTCGCCGCGCATCTCGGATGGATCTGACGCTCGCCCCGGACGACGGGGCGGTCGAGCCCGGCGCGCCGCTCGCGCCCCTGACGACGTGGCGCATCGGCGGCCCGGCGCGCTACCTGTGCCGCGTGCGGACCGAAGGCGCGCTCGCGCGCGTCCTCGGCGCGGCCGCCCAACAGCGGCTGCCGGTCGCGATTCTCGGCATGGGATCGAACGTCCTCGTCGCCGACGACGGCTTTGCGGGCTGCGTCCTTCGGCTCGAGGGCGCGTTTCTCGAGGTCCAGATCGAGGGCGATCGCGTCCGCTGCGGCGGCGGCGCGCCGCTCGGCGGCGTCTGCGCGGCCGCGGCGCGCGCGCATCTCTCCGGCATCGAGGCGATCTCGGGGATCCCGTCTTCGATCGGCGGCGCGGTGCGGATCAACGCGGGCGCCTACGGCGGCGAGATCTTCGACGTGCTGGAGACGGTGCGCCTCGTCGCCCGCGACGGCGGCGTCCGCGAGGTCTCGGCGGACGCGATTCCCCACGGGTATCGCTGGACCCGGCTCGTCGAATCGCGCGAGATCGTCGCCGCGGCCGTCCTCCACCTGCGGCCCGCGCCGCGGGAGGAGATCGAGGCGAAGACCCGCTCGGTCGCCGAGCGGCGGCGCGGCGCGCTGCCGTCCGAACCGAACGCCGGCAGCGTCTTCAGGAATCCGGAGGGAGATTTCGCCGGCCGGCTGATCGAGGCGTGCGGTCTGAAGGGAGAGCGGCGCGGCGGTGCGCTCGTCTCGCCGCGGCACGCCAATGTGATCGTCAACACCGGCGGCGCGCGGGCGGGCGACGTCCTCGCACTGATGCGCCGGATGAGAGACGCGGTGCGCGACCGTTTCGGGGTTACCCTGATGCCCGAAGTGGAGCTGCTGGGATTGACGTGGGATTGAGAACGGAGCGCCCATCACCCTGTGCCTCTCCCGCCGGGAGGGGGAACCCTCAAAAACTCCCTCGCCCCCCGAAGGGGGGAGAGGGCCGGGGTGAGGGGGGGGCAAGATGAGGATCCTCCTCCTCGCGGGCGGCGGCGGGACGCGGCTGTGGCCGCTCTCGACCGAGGATCGGCCCAAGCAGTTTCTTCCGCTCTTATCCGAGAAGAGCCTGCTCCGCGAGACCTACGAGCGCGTGCTGCCGCTCTCGCACGACGTGTTCGTGGCGACGTCCGCGCGGCACGCGCCCCTGGTCCGCCGGGAGCTCCCGGAGGTGCCGGCGGCCCGGATCCTGGCCGAGCCGGTGCGCCGCAACTCGGGTCCGGCCATTCTCGCGGGCGCGCTCCGCTTCGCCGCCGACGGCGATCCGGTCACGGTCGTGATTCCCTCGGACCAGACGGTCCGCGACGCCGCCGCCTTCCGCCGCGCGATCGGCGAGGCCGTCTCGGTCGCGGACGCGGCGAGCGTCGTGCTCCTGACCGCCGCCCCGACCCGCCCGGAACCCGATTATGGCTACGTCGAGCACTCCGGAGGCCGGGTGACCGGCTTCACCGAGAAGCCGAAACCGGACCGGGCGCGCGAGCTCGCGGCGAGCGGCCGCCACTTCTGGAATGCCGGGATCTTCGTCTTCCGGCCCTCGCGCCTGCTCGCGGAGGCGCGGGAGGTGGCCGGCGATCTCGTCGGCGCCACGGCGCGCTGGGTCGAGAGCGGCTCGGCCGCCGACTACGAGGCGCTGCCGGACGTCTCGATCGACTTCGCGGTGATGGAGAAGATCGCCTCGGTGCGGGCGGTGCCGCTCGACGCCGGCTGGAGCGACGTCGGCACCTGGCGCTCGGTGCGGGACCTGCGCGGCGCGAGCGACTCCTGCGGCAATCTCGTCATCTCTCCCTTGCCGGTGCTCGCGCCGGGTCTGAAGGACACGGCCGTGGTCGTCGGGCCTTCGGGCGTGCTCGTGCTGCCGTTCGAGAACGAGGGAGAGCTCCGCGGCGCGGTGGACACGCTGCGCGCGTCGGCGCCTCCCACGACCGGGAAGGAGCCGCGGCCCGCATGAGAGATGCCGCCGGCGCCCTCGCCAGGCTCCGCGAGAACGTGGGTCTCGCCTACCGCGGCGACGGCCGCGCGATCGATCTCGTGGTCACGGCGCTCCTGTCGCGCGGGCACGTCCTGATCGAGGACGTGCCGGGCGTGGGCAAGACGACGCTGGCGCGCGCGCTCGGCCGCAGCCTGTCGCTCGAGTTCCGCCGGATCCAGTTCACGAGCGACACGCTGCCGGCGGACGTCCTCGGCATCTCCGTCTTCCACTCGCCCTCGGACCGGTTCGAGTACCACCCCGGCCCGATCTTCGCGAACATCGTGCTCGCCGACGAGATCAACCGCGCGACGCCCAAGACGCAGTCGGCGCTCCTCGAGGCGATGAACGAGGGGGCGGTCACGATCGAGTCGGAGCGCCGCGTGCTGCCGCAGCCCTTCATGGTGGTCGCGACGCAGAATCCGGTCGAGTACCTCGGCACGTACCCGCTGCCGGAGTCCCAGATGGACCGCTTCTTCCTGCGCCTGAACCTGGGTTATCCCGCCGCCGAGGAGGAGAAGATGCTGCTTCGCCGGGGCGGCACCGAGCGCGTCCTCTCGGCGATTCCCGCCGTGCTCGGCCCCGGCGAGGTCCTCGCCCTCCAGGACGAGACGGAGAAGGTCGCCGTCTCGGACCGGCTCCTCGATTACCTGCACGCCCTCGTCCGCGCCTCCCGCGCCACCTCGGAGCTCCGCCTTCCGGTCTCGACGCGCGGCGCGCAGGCCCTCTACCGCGCGGTCCAGGCGCACGCGTTTCTGAACGGCCGCACCTACGCGACGCCGGACGATGCCCAGACGGTCGCCGAGCCGGTCCTCGCGCATCGGATCCTGTCGGTCTCCTCCGACGGCTTCGGCGCCGGCGGCCGGGAGCGCGAAATCGTGCGTCAGATCCTGGCGCAGGTGCCCGTCCCGCTCTGAGATGACCCGTCTCATCCCCGAGTGGGAGATCCGCGTCACGAACTTCGGACTCGGCTACATCCTCATGTGCCTCGTCGTCGCGATCGCGGCGCTCAACACCGGGAACAACGGCCTCTACCTGGTGCTCGCCGCGATGCTGTCCGCGATGGTCGTGTCCGCGTTCGTCTCGCGGCGCAACGTCCGCGGCGTGCGGTGCGAGATCGAAACGTCCGGCGAGGTGATCGCGACGCGGCCCGCGTGGCTCAAGGTCCGGCTCGAAAACCGGCTGCGCACCGCGACCGCCCAGGCGCTCTTCTTCCTCCACGAGTCGCTCCCGGGTCCTCTGTGGGTGGATCCGCTCCGCCCGGGGGAGAAGCGGGAGGTCGTCGTCGAGAGCGTCTTTCCGAGGCGGGGTGTCTTCCGCGAGGCGGACGCCGGAATGCTCTCGCGGTTCCCGCTCGGCCTCTTCCGGAAGTACCGCCGGGCGCGTCTCGCGCGCGAGATCGTCGTCTATCCGTTGCCGGAGACGATTGCGGTTCCCGAGATCCCGCCCGAGGACGCGCGGGGCGGACGCGCTCATCCGCGCCAGCGCGGCGGCGGCTCGGACATCCGCACGCTGCGGGATTTCGCGCCGGGCGACGATCCGCGCGACCTGCACTGGAAGCAATCGGCGCGCATGCGCCGCTGGATCGTGCGCGAGCGCGAGGCCGAGCGGGACCGCGTGCTGTTCCTGGCCGTCGAGAACGCGCTGGCCGATCCGGCCGACCCCGATGCGCTCGCCCGCTTCGAGCGCTCCGTCTCGCGCGCCGCCGGCGCGGCGCTCCTGCTCCTGTCGCGCGGCGCCGAGGTCGGCCTGCACGCCCGCGGCCTGAAGGTGGCGGCGCGCGGCGGGCAGAGCCAGCGCCTTCGGATTCTCGACGCGCTCGCGCGCCTCGAGCCGGTGCCCTCCGGAAGCGCGCCCGAGTTTCCGCCGATGCGGCGGGGGGACCTGCGATGGCTCGTCTCTTAACCGGCGCGCGGCCGATGCCGCCCGGGCTGTCGCGGGCGTACCTCCTCGTCCTCGCGCCCGCCGCCATCCTCGCGCCGCTGCCTCTCCTCTGGACGGGAGGCGCGAGCCGGACGGCTCTCGTCCTGTACGAGGTCCTGCTCGCGGCGCTCTGGTGGCGAGCCCGGAACGGCCGGCCCATCCGCGTGTCCGACGCCGTCATGAACCTCGCCGGCCTCGCGTACCTCGTCTGGCTCGCCTTCTCGACGGTGACCCTGCGGTCCGGACTCCTCCCGTCGGTCGCGCACCTGCTGCTCTTCACCGGGCTCGCGAAGCTCGCGTCCCTCAAGCGGCCGAGCGAGGCGCGGCTCGCGCTTCTCGTCATCTTCCTGCTGACGCTCGCGTCGGCCTCGACCGCGACGCACGTTTCCTCGCTCCTCTACTTCGCCGCGGTGGCCGTGCTCGGGTTCCGGGCCCTCGCGCGCCTCGGAGTTCTCGCCGACTTCGACGACGCGCCGCCGGACCGGGTTCTCCGGGCCGTGCCGACCGGCGGATTGACGGCGCTCGCCCTCGTCGGAGGCGCTCTGAGCGCGGTGCCGCTCTTTCTGCTGCTGCCGCGCCTTCACGGGCCCTTCGCGCTGACGCCCTTTCGGCTCGACGATGCCGTCGGCCGGGCGCTCACCTCCGACCGCGTCGAGCTCGATTCCTTCGGGGCGGCGAAGCAGAGCGACCGCGTCATCCTGCGGCTCGAGTCGGATCCCCCGCTCGCCAACGCCGAGATGCTCCGGCTGCGGGAGGCCATATTCACGGACTATCTCGACGGCGTCTGGACCCGCGATCCCCGCGTCGGGGTGCGCCGCGGCGACCGGCCGGCGCACGGCACGGGGGCGGCGGTGGGATCGCGGGCGGCGGTGGTCACGATCGATCTGAACGTCACGGGGCAGGGGTTCCTCTTCCTGCCGTACGGCTCGGGGGACGTGCGGGTCGAGCGCGGCCGCGCGATCGAGCTGCCGGACGGCGTGATGCAGGTCGCCTCCGGCCGCGGCTCGGTCGAGTACGTGGCGGATGTGCGGCGGATGCCCGCCCGCGGCCCGGGCCGCGGCGCGATCGCCCCGAGCGACGTGCCGGGGGAGGTACAGAAGTACGCCCTCGAGCTGACCGGAGACCTGACCGATCCCAGGGCGATCGCGCGCCGCATCGCGGCGCACTTCGCGAAGGGCTTCGTCTACACGCTCGACCCGCCGCGCGGCACGGGGGATCCGCTCGTGAACTTCCTTCTGCGCTCGAAGGCCGGCCACTGCGAATACTTCGCCTCGGCCGCCGCGATGATGCTCGCCGCGCGGGGGATTCCCGCGCGCCTCGTCACCGGCTCCTTCGGCGGCGAGGAGGGCTTCCTCTCGCGCAGCATCGTCGTGCGCGCGCAGAACCTCCACGCGTGGGTCGAGGCGGATTTCGATGGTTCGGGATTCCAGGTGTTCGACCCGACGCCGCCGGGCGGCGTGCCGCCGCTGCTGCGTCCCTACTCGCTCCTCTCTCGCGTGACCGCTCTCGGCCGCGAGGTCGAGTTCTTCTACGACCGGCACGTCCTCGGCTTCGATTCGGGCGACCAGTCGACCGGGGTCGAGGCGGCGCGCGAATCGATCGCCGCGGCCGCGGGCCGGTTCGTCGCCCTTCGGGACTCGCTCCGGGAGGGATTCTCCGCGGCCGCCGCCGCCGGGCTGCTCGCGGCGGGAGCGACGGGATGGCTTCTCTGGACGCTCTTCCAGCGCGGCCTCGACCGGCGCGATCCCGCGACCCGCGCCTACCTGGGGCTCCGGCGCCTCGCGGTGCGCCGCGGGGAACGGGTGCTTCCCTCGACGGCGCCCGACGGGATCGTCCGTCTGTTCGCGGCGCGTTCGGCGGAGGCCGGACGCGAGGCGGGCGCCGTCGTCGACACTTACTGCGCGAGCGCGTTCGGAGGGATCCGCCCGGACCGGGAGGCCGAGCGGGAACTCGAGCGCCGGCTCAGGCACCTCAGAAAAATTTCGTGAGCGCCGGAGAGACGAGGGAAGCCCGAGCGGGAGAGGGAACTTGTCGAGACGTTCCCTCTCGCGTCGGTCGGGCCGCGAAGCGGCCCGCTCAAAGTCCTAGTACGCGTTCCGGTGGCGCAGCCCGTGACGGAAGGTCAACCAGAGGATCTTGATGTCCAGGGCGAGCGACCAGTTCTCGATGTAGTAGAGGTCGTACTCGATCCGCTTCGACAGGCTCGTGTTGCCGCGCCAGCCGTGGACCTGCGCCCAGCCGGTGATCCCCGCGCGGACGCGGTGGCGCAGCATGTACTGCGGGAACTTCTCCTTGAACTCGCGCACGAACTCGGGGCGCTCCGGCCGCGGGCCGACGAGCGACATCTCGCCGCGCAGGACGTTGACGAGCTGCGGGAGCTCGTCGAGGCTCCAGCGGCGGAGGAACGCGCCGAGGCGCGTGCGCCGAACGTCGTCGGGGCTCGCCCACGTCGGTCCCGACAGCTCCTCCGCGCCGACGACCATCGAGCGGAACTTCAGGATGTCGAACGGCCGGCCGTCGAGCCCCATGCGGCGCTGCCGGTAGAGCACCGGCCTGCCGTCCGTGAAGCGGATGGCGGCGGCGATCGCCGCATAGACGGGCGAGAGCGCCACGAGGGCGGTGCCCGAGATCGCCAGGTCGAGGCCGCGCTTGACCAGGCTCATCCAGCCCGTGAGAGGCACCTGCGTCAGGTGCACCACCGGGAGCCCGTCGAGGTCCTCGACGCCGGCGCGGAAGGTGATGTACTGGAGGAGGTCCGGCACCACCCGCACGTCGGCGACCGTGCGTCCGACCTCCTGCAGCACCGCGAACATCGTGCGATGCGCCTCGAGCGGCAGCGCGAGGAACACGGTGTCCGCGCCGCGTTCCTCGACGATGCGCGCGGCGTCCGCGGTCGGGCCGAGCACGGGCACGTCGAGGAAGCGAGTTCCCTGCTTGTCCGCGTCATCGTCGAGGAACCCGATTGCGCGCAGCCCCGCCTCCGGGTGCTCGTGGAGCTTCTCGACGACGGCGTGGCCGAGGCGTCCGGCGCCGACGACGAGCACGTGGCGCACGCCGACGCCGTGGCGCCAGGCCTCCTCGAGGTAGCGGCGAATCGCCGTCCGGCCGGCGAACACGAAGACCACGTCGAGCGCGAAGAAGAGGAGGAAGACCGCACGGGAGTAGGAGAAGCCCCGGTAGAAGGTCGCGAGACCCGCGAGGACGAGCGTGGCGAGCCCCGTGGCGCCGAGGACCGCGAGGCCCTCCTCGACGCGCGAGCGGTTCCGGCGGACCTGGTAGAGCCCGTAGAAGTAGTAGACCGACGGCCACAGCAGGGCCATCAGAGGGAAGAGGCGATAGTAGAGCCCCGCGTCCGGAATCCCGTACTGAATCGGGATGATCTCGAGTCGGAAGCGCAGGAAATAGGCGGCCGCGAGCGCCACGACGGTGGCGGCGACGTCGGAGGCCAGCAGGGCCAGCGCGATGCGCCGGGTCGTCTTTCGAATCACCGCAACCACTCTCCGAGAGCGCCGCGAAACGCGGCGGCGAAGCGCTCCGGCCGGAACGGCAGCGCCGTGGACCGCAGACGAGTGTAGTCGAAGCCGGCGCGCTTCGCCTGCCGGACGGCGTCGGCGAGGGCCGCGGCGCCGTCCTCTTCGGCGAGCACGCCGTTCTCGCCCGGACGGACGATGTCCCGGACGCCGCCCCGGCCGAGCGCGACGACCGGCGCCCCGCAGGCGAGCGCCTCGACGGCCGCGATGCCGAAGTCCTCCTCGCCCGGCTGCACGTAGGCGGCGCACGTGCGATAGAGCCGCCGCAGCTCCTCGCGCGAGACCGCGCTCCTCAGCTCGACGCGGGCGCCCTCCGCGAGGGCGGCGAGGCGGTCGTGCTCCGGGCCGCCGCCGACGAGGACGAGGCGCCGGCCGAGCGCGCGCGCCGCCTCGATCGCGACGTCGAACCGCTTGTAGGGCACGAGCGCGCCGACCGCGAGGAGGAAGTCGTCGCGGTCGTCCGGAGGGTCTGAAGGCCGGAAGAACTCGACGTCGACGGGCGGCGGGCACACCTCGGCCTCGCGCCCGTAGTGCCTCGCGATGCGCGCGGCGACGGCGGAGGAGTTGGCGAGGTAGCGGTTCGGCCGGTTCGCCGTGGCGACGTCCCAGCGGCGGAGGCGCGCGATCGCGGCGGCCTTCAGCGCGCGGAGGCGCGTGCGGCCGGCGGGAAAGTACAGGTCGAACTGCTCGTAGGCGTAGCGCACGGGCGTGTGGCAATAGCAGAGGTGCGGGACGCCGCGCGGCGCGATCGCGCCCTTCGCGACGCAGTGGGAGGAGGAGACGACGAGGTCGAACCCCGAGAGGTCGAAGGACTCGACGGCCGAGGGAAAGAGCGGCAGGTAGTTTCGATAGCCGCGGCGCGCGAGCGGCAACCGGTTCAGCCACGAGGCGCGGATCGGGCGGCGCTCGATCTCCGGCGACACGGAGCCGGGGACGTGGAAGAGGGTGAAGATCGTCGGGTCCGGCACGAGCGGCAGGATCGCTTCGAGCACCTTCTCCCCGCCGCGCATCCCGTTGAGCCAGTCGTGGACGACGGCGGTCCTCATCCGCCCAGCGCCTCCGCGTACACCTTGAGCGTCTGCGCCGCGGCGTGCTCCCAGGAGAAGTCCGCGGCGCGGCGGCGGCCGAGCTCCGCGTACTCCTGGCGCCGCTTCGGCTCGGTCGCCAGGTCGACGATTCCCCGCGCGATGGCGTCGACGTCCATCGGATCGACGAGGTACGCATAACCGCCGGCGATCTCCTGCAGCGCGGAGGTCGACGACGTCAGCACCGGCACGCCGCAGGCCATCGCCTCGGCGACGGGAAGGCCAAAGCCCTCGTAGAGCGTCGGGTACAGGAAGGCGTCCGAGCCGGCGAAGAGTCCCGGGAGGTCCTCCTCCGGCACGACGCCGGGCCGGACGACGTGCGCGCCGAGATCGAGCGCCGCGATCAGGGCCTCGACGCGGCTGCGGTTCGTCGGCATCGGCCCGGCGAGAACCAGCGTGTGGGGCAGCGCCCGGTCGCGCCGCGCCTCGGCGAAGGCGCGCAGCACGTTGCGGACGTTCTTGTGGGGCTTCTCGCCCCCGAGGAAGAGGAGGTAGGGCCGCGGCAGGGCGTACTTCGCCGCCACCCGCTCGCTTTCGCCCGGCGGGAGTTCCGCGCGAAAACGCGCGGCGACGCCGTTGTAGATGACCTCGATCCGGGCCGGGGAGATGCCGAAGTAGTCGACCAGGTCCCGCTTGCTGTTGTTCGAGACCGTGATGATGCGATCGGCGCGGCGGAGCGCGCGCCGGATCATCACCCGCGCGTAGATCAGGGCGGCGCGGTGCGGCAGGAACTGCGGGTAGAGCACGTGGATGATGTCGTGGATCGTGACGACGGCCTTCGCCCTCGCGAGCGGCGGGATGACGTAGTGCGTCGCGTGAAACAGGTCGAGCCGGTCGCGCCAGAGCCGCCACGCGAATCGGGTGAGCTCGGAGATCGAGTAGCCGGGAGAATCCTCCTCCACGATCTCGAACCTCTCCGGGAGCGGCGGGACCGACGGCCGGTCGGCCGGCCGGACGTACACGCGGAAGCGGTAGCGCTCGGACTGGGGATTGCGGGCGATGGCCTCGAGCAGGTTGCGCACGTAGGCGCCGATGCCGTAGTCGGTCAGCTTCCGCGCATCGATGCCGACGCGGGGCGGACGGGCGCTCACCGGCGCGTCCCCGCGGCCTCGGCCGCGACGGCGGCGGTCGAGCGCGCCGCCTCGTCCCAGCCGAAGCGGGCCGCGCGCTCCGGTCCGGCGGTCCGGAGGCGCGCGCGCAGGGCCTCGTCGCCGAGGGCGCGCTCGATCGCCTCGGAGAGCGCTCCGGCGTCGCCGACCGGCGCGCGCAGCGCGGCGTCGCCGCCGACCTCGACGAGCGCCTCGGCGTCGGACGACACCGACGGCGTGCCGCAGGCCATCGCCTCGAGCAGCGGCAGTCCGAACCCTTCCTCGAGCGACGGGTAAGCGAAGACCTCGGCGGCGCGGTAGAGCTCGCGGGCCGCCTCGCGCGGCGCGTAGCCGGCGACGTGAATCCGCCCGCGGAAGGGAGAGGCCTCGATGCGCCTCCGCAGCGGCTCGGATTTCCAGCCCGAGCCTCCCGCGAGCACGAGGTCGGGGCTCGCGGGGCGCCGCCGCCACAGGAGCTCGCAGGCGGCGACGAGCGTCGCGACGTCCTTCCGGGGCTCGAGCGTGCCCAGATAGAGGACGAACGGCCGCCCTCCCGCGTACCCCTCGCGCGTCCGCTGGCGCGCCTCCGCGTCCCCGCCCGGAGCGAAGAAGTCGCGGTCGACCCCGTTCTGCGCGACGCGCACCCGCGCCGTGGTCTCCGGATAACGCGCGACGAGATCGCGCGCGGTCGTCTCCGAGACGCAGGCGAAGCGGGCGGCGCGGTCGACGGTGCGGTCCCAGAGGGGCACGAAGCCGACGAGCGTCCGCCGCGCGTGCCACTCCGGGTGGGTGAGGGGCGTCAGGTCGTGCACGACCGACACGAACGGCGTCGCGCCGCGGGCGGGGCCGATCGTGAGCGCGGAGATGAGCACGTCGGCGCCCCACGCCTCGAGCCGGCGGGGGAGTGTCGCCTGGAGCCAGAGCATGCCGGGCAGGCCCCGGTCCTCGTGGAGCGAGACGCCGGCCGGGCGCGGGAGCGTCTCCGGGAAGGGCCTCGGCGCGAAGAGACCGATTTCGTTGCCGTCGAGCCGCGCGAGTCCGCGGGCGATCGCCTCGGTGTAGGTCCCGATGCCGGTCCGCTCCGCGAGGAGCGCCCGGCCGTCGACGGCGATCTTCACGGCTGCGAGTCTAACGTTGCCTTCCGCCGTTTGACTGGGGCGCGGGCGGGAGTAGAATGCGCGGTTCGATCATGAAGCCGGCCACACTCTCCCTCGACGCCGTTCTCGACGAGCCGCTGCGGTTCGCGGAGGTCCTGTCCGTTCCGGCCTCCGCGTTCGACCGCGAGCCGCTCCTTTCGATCTCGCCGCTCGAGCTGTCGGGGGAGATCTCGCGCATCGAGGGGGGGTACGCGCTCTCGGGACGCCTCGTCTACGGCGGAGAGCTCGAGTGCAGCCGGTGTCTCTCCGAATACGCGTTCCGCGAGGACGAGCCGTTCTCGCTGCTGCTCTATCCTCGCCGCCCGGCTAGCGGCGAGGAGATCGAGCTCGCCCCGGAGGAGCTCGACGCGGTCTTCTACGACGACCCGGTGATCGCGCTTTCGCCCATCGCGGAGGAGCGCGTTCAGATGGCGTTGCCGATGAAGCCGCTGTGCCGCCCCGACTGCAAGGGCCTCTGCGCCGGGTGCGGCAAGGACTTGAACCTCGGACCGTGCGGCTGCGCGCACGAGTCGGACGATCCCCGCTGGGAGGCCCTCCGGGCCCTCAAGGAGAAAGTGTAGGAGAACGATGCCGAATCCCAAACGGCGCCACAGCAAGGCCCGCCGCGACAAGCGCCGCGCGCATGACGCGCTCACGCCGCCGGCGATGTCCGAATGCCCGAACTGCCACGAGCCGAAGCAGCCGCACCGCGTCTGCTCCCGCTGCGGCTACTACAAGGGCAAGCAGGCGATCAACACTTAGATTTTGAGCGGCCCGCTTCGCGGGCCAACCGACGTGAGAGGGGAAGTCGCTTCGGAGTCCTCTCCCCGGACGCTCGCTGGAGTCGATTCACCGGGCGGGCCGCTATAATCCGAGGACGCGTGTTTCAATCAGGGTTGAAGGGCTGACGTGCGCATCGCGGTGGACGCGATGGGCGGCGACCATGCGCCCCTGGTGAACGTCGACGGCGCCGTCGCGGCCGCGCGGGAGTTCGGGATCTCGAGCCTGCTCGTCGGACGGACCTCGGAGCTCGAGCCGCTGCTGCGCGACGCGGGCTACCAGGGCTCGGAGATCGAGATCGTGGAGGCGCCCGACGTCGTCTCGATGGACGACCCGGCCACGGCGGCGATCCGCAAGAAGCGCAACTCGTCGATCCGCGTCGCGGCGAACTGCGTCCGCGACGGGCGCGCCCAGGGGCTCGTCTCCGCCGGCCACACCGGCGCTGCCATGGTCTCGGCCAAGATGGTGGTCGGGACCATCGAGGGCGTCGACCGCCCGGCGCTCGCGACGGTGCTCCCCAACCTGACCGGCCACAGCCTGCTCCTCGACGTCGGCGCGAACCCGGACGCGAAGACGTCTCACTTCCGGGAGTTCGCCGTCATGGGCTCGATCTACGCCGAGCTCGCCTTCGGCAAGCGGAAGCCGTCGATCGGGTTGATGTCGATCGGCGAGGAGGACACCAAGGGCACGGACCGGACGAAGGAGGCCTTCAAGGTCCTGAAGGAGACCGGCCTGAACTTCGTCGGCAACGTCGAGGGCCGCGACGTCTTCAACGGGACGGTGGACGTCATCGTCACCGACGGGTTCACGGGCAACGTGATCCTGAAAGTCTCGGAGGCGCTCGCGGAGATGGTCGAGAACCTCCTGCGCGAGGAGATCAAGCGCACGCTCCAGGCCTCGGTCGGGTTCCTGCTGTCGAAGTCGGCGTTTCGCCGCTTCAAGCAGCGGCTCGACTACTCGGAGTACGGCGGCGCGCCGCTCCTCGGCGTCAAGGGCTGCGTCATCATCTGCCATGGCCGCTCCTCGGCGAAGGCCGTGAAGAACGCGATCCGGTTCGCGTCCGAGTTCTCCCGGCGCAACCTCGCCGAGAAGATCCAGGAACAGATCGCCGAGCTCCACGCGCGGGAGGCGCGGCTGGCGAAGGCATGATTCGCGCGAAGATCACGGGCACCGGCTCCGCCGTGCCGAAGCGGATCCTGGCGAACGCGGACCTCGAGAAGCTCGTCGAGACCTCGGACGACTGGATCATGTCCCGGACCGGCATTAAAGAACGCCACGTCGTCAGCGAGGGCGAGCACTTCTCGGACCTCTGCACCCGCGCGGCCGAGAACGCCCTGAAGCGGGCGCGCGTGAAGCCCGAGGACGTCGACATGATCCTCGTCGGCACGATCTCGGGCGACATGCCGTTTCCCGCGACCTCCTGCCTGGTCCAGCGCAACCTCGGCGCGACCCGCGCGGCCGCCTCGGACGTCTCGGCCGCCTGCGTCGGCTTTCTGTACGCCCTCCACCTCGCGGACGGCCTCATCCAGGCGGGCAAGGCGGAGAACGTGATCGTCGTCGGCGGGGAGATCCTCTCGCGCTACGTGGACTGGACCGACCGCAACACGTGCGTCCTCTTCGGCGACGGCGCGGGGGCGGTCCTCCTCCAGGCCACGCGCGAGGACCACGGCATCCTCGGCAGCATCATGAAGTCGAACGGCAGCTACCACGACTTCATCTGCATGCCGGGCGGCGGCTCCGACCGGCCCGCCAACGATCCGAAGTCGATCGAGGAGCGCCTCCCCTACATCAAGATGAAGGGCAACGAGACGTTCAAGGTCGCCGTGAAGGCGATGGCCGAGGTGAGCCAGGAGCTGCTCTCGGAGCAGGGCTTCACCCACGAGCAGGTGAGCCTGTTCATCCCGCACCAGGCGAACGTCCGCATCATCGACGCCGTGAGCGAGAAGCTGAAGATCGATCCGCGCAAGGTCTACAAGAACATCGAGCGCTACGGCAACACGTCCGCCGCCTCGATCCCGATCGCGCTCGACGAGTGCGTGCGGGAAGGGCTGGTGAAGGACGGCGACATGGTCCTGATGACGGCCTTCGGCGCGGGGCTCGTCTGGGGATCGGTCCTCCTGCGCTGGTGAGCGCCCGTTCCTGACGGCCGACGATCATGTCGCTCGCGCTGCTCTTCCCCGGCCAGGGCTCGCAGTCCGTGGGCATGGGGAAGTCCCTCTACGACGCCTCGCCGGCGGCGCGCGCCGTCTTCGACGCGGCGGACGCGGCGCTCGGATTCCCGATCTCGCGCCTGTGCTTCGACGGGCCCGAGGAGGAGCTGAAGCTCACGGCGAACACGCAGCCGGCGATCCTGACGCACTCGATCGCGGCCTTCGAGGACCTGCGCGCGCGGTTTCCCGAGCGCCTCGAGGGCGCCGCGTTCGCCGCCGGCCACTCGCTCGGCGAGTACTCGGCGAACGTCGCGGCGGGGGCCCTCGCGTTCCCGGACGCGGTGCGTCTCGTGCGGGAGCGCGGCCGCTTCATGCAGGACGCGGTGCCGCCGGGGGTCGGCGCGATGGCGGCGATCGTGGGCCTCGCCCCCGCGGACGTGGAGGCGGCCTGCCGCGAGGCCGCGCAGGGGGAGACCGTCTCGCCGGCCAACTACAACTCGCCCGAGCAGACGGTCATCGCCGGCCACGCGGCGGCGGTCGCGCGCGCCTCGGCGGCGTGCCTCGCCCGCGGGGCGAAGCGCGCGATTCCGCTGCCGGTGTCCGCGCCGTTCCACTGCGCGCTCATGTCGCCGGCGCGGGAGCGGCTGCGGCCTCTCCTCGAGGCGGCCGCGTTTTCGGAGGCGCGCTGGCCGGTCGTCACCAACGTCGACGGCGGGCCCGAGCGCGCGGGGGACCGCCTGCGCGGCGCGCTCGTCCGCCAGGTGGACTCGCCCGTGCGGTGGGTCGAGTCGGTGCAGCGGCTCGCCCGCGAGGGCGTCGACCGCGGCCTCGAGATCGGGCCGGGAAACGTGCTGGCCGGCCTGGTGAGACGCATCGAGAAGGGGATCAAGGTGGAGGGGTACTCGGGATGAGGAAGTTCGGATTCGTCCTCGCCCTCCTGGTCCTCTCCGGCTGCGCCACGACGGCGGCGACCACGGCGGCGCGGCTCGACGCGGCCGTGCAGGGCGCGGAATCGCGATGCCGGTGCCGGATGGGCATCTCGGCGCGGCACGTCGAGTCGGGCCGCACGTACGAGCACAACGCGGAGTCCGAGTTCGAATCCGCCTCCGTCATCAAGATCGCCGTCCTGACCGAGGCCATGGCCGAGGTCCGCGACGGCCGGGTCGACCTGTCCGAGCGGTGGGACCTGACGGCCGAGAAGAAGGCGGACGGGTCGGGGACGCTCCTGCTCCTCGACGCGGGCCTCAATCCCACGTGGAACGACCTCGCGACGCTGATGATCGGGCCGTCCGACAACACGGCCGCCAACGCGTGGATCGTCCGGCTCGGCGTGGACACGATCAACGCGCGCATGACCTCGCTCGGCTTCCCGCACACCCGGCTGCTCGGCACGATCCCGTGGCTCTCGCAGAAGGACGAGCAGCCCTCGCCGTGGAGGGGCTTCCGCCTCGGGATCCTCACGCCGCACGAGGTGGAGGACTGGATGGCGCGCGTCGCGCGCGGCGAGCTCCTCGACGCCGACTCGTCGAAGCGCATCTTCGAGTACCTCGACAAGGACCCGAGCCGCATGCGGATCGCGCGGCGGTTCCCCTCGAGCTTCCTCTGGGCGGGGAAGACGGGCTCGATGTCGGGCGTCCGCAACGACTCGGGAATCCTTCGCACGAAGAAGGGACGCTTCGTGCTCGTCGTGTTCACGGACCAGAGCAAGGCGGAGGGCTTTGGCTCGGCGGACCATCCCTCGGTCCTGGCGATCGCCGACGTGTCGAAGGCGATCGTGGACGCGTGGAGCGCGGAGCTGCCGGACGTGACCGACAAACCGGAGTAGAGCGGCACGCCCCTCACCCTGTCCCTCTCCCGCCGGGAGAGGGGACCCCACTGGACGTTCCGCGTCTCACCCTTTCCCTCTCCCCCGAAGGGGCAGGGAGAGGGGGCGATACACTCCGCCCGGCATGAAGCGATTCGAAGGCAAAACGGCCCTCGTCACCGGCGCCTCCCGCGGCATCGGCGAGGCGATCGCGCGCCGGCTCGCCGCCGAGGGCGCCACGGTCATCGCCGCGGCGCGCTCGGCCGAGGCGCTCGGCCGCGTCGTGGGCGAAATCGAGTCCGCCGGGGGAAAGGCCTCGGCGCTCTCCCTCGATCTCTCCGACGCCGCGTCGATCGACGCCGCGGTGAAGTCGGCACTCGCCGCGCACCCCGAGATTCCCGTTCTCGTCAACAACGCCGGCGTCACCGAGGACAACCTGATCCTCCGCATGAGCCGGGACGCCTGGGACCGCGTGATCGGGACGAACCTGACCGGCGTCTTCCTGCTCACGCAGGCGCTCGTCAAGGGGATGGTCCGCAAGCGCTACGGCCGCATCGTCAACGTGACGTCGGTCGTCGGCCTCATGGGGAATGCCGGGCAGGCGAACTACGCCGCCTCGAAGGCCGGCCTCGTCGGCTTCACGAAATCGGTCGCCCGCGAGCTCGCCTCGCGGAACGTGACGTGCAACGCCGTCGCGCCCGGATTCATCGCGACCACGATGACCGAGAAGATGACCGACGCCGCCCGCGCGTCCCTTTCGACGCAGATCCCGCTCGAGCGCCTCGGCACTCCCGACGACGTCGCCGCGGCCGTCGCGTACCTCGCCTCGGACGAGGCGTCGTACGTCACGGGCACGGTCGTGAACGTCTCGGGGGGCCTGTACATGTAACGGACGCCGGACGCCCCATGTAGCGGACGCCCCGTTTTCCGTGGGCTTGCCCCGGGGGGGCATCTGGGGAACAATACGGCGTCTTTTCTGAGGATCAGCGACGAAGGGAGAGAAGGAATGGCCGTCGAAGAAAAGGTGAAGAGCATCATCGTCGAGCAGCTCGGCGTGGACGCGAACGAAGTCACTCCGGAGGCGTCCTTCGTCGATGACCTCGGTGCCGACTCGCTCGACACCGTGGAGCTCGTCATGGCGTTCGAGGAGGCCTTCAACATCGAGATCCCCGACGAGGCGGCCGAGAAGATTCAGAAGGTCAAGGACGCCGTCGATTACATCGAGAAGAACTCCTCGAAAAACTGAACACTGATGCCCCGTTTTTCCTCGCCGCGCCGCGTGGCCGTGACGGGGCTGGGTCTCGTTTCCCCGCTCGCCATCGGCAATCGTGAAAATTGGGACGCCCTGCTCGCGGGGCGTTGCGGCCTCGGGCCGATCACGCGGTTCGACGCCTCGCGGCTCACCTCCCGCATCGCGGGGGAGGTGAAGAACTTCGATCCCTCCCTCTACATCGACAAGAAGGAAATCAAGAAGATGGACTCCTTCATCCATTACGCGATGGGGGCGGCCCATCTCGCGATGGAGGACTCGGGCGTCGCGGTGACGGACGCGAACCGCGAGCGCTTCGCCGTGGTCGTCGGCTCGGGGATCGGCGGTCTCCCGATCATCGAGGACACGCACAAGAAGTACATCGAGAGCGGCGGCAATCCGAGGGTGATCTCGCCCTTCTTCATCACCGGCCTCATCGTCAACGAGGCCGGCGGCAACATCTCGATCAAGTACGGCATGAAGGGGCCGAACCTCGCCATGGTCACCGCCTGCACGACCGGCGCGCACTCGATCGGCGAGGCGTACCGGATGATCCAGTGGGGCGAGGCGGACTGCGCGATCGCCGGCGGAACGGAGTCGGTGATCACCCCGCTCGCCGTCGGCGGGTTCGCGGTCATGAAGGCCCTCTCGACGCGCAACGACGACCCGCTGCACGCCTCTCGGCCCTGGGACCGCGACCGCGACGGGTTCGTCATCTCCGAGGGCGCGGGGCTCGTGATCCTCGAGGAGATGGAGGCGGCGAAGAAGCGCGGCGCCCGCATCTACGCCGAGCTCGTGGGCTACGGCATGTCGGGCGACGCGTACCACATCGCCGCGCCGTCCGAGGACGGAGACGGGCCGGCCCGCGTCATGCGCAACTGCCTGGAGGACGCCGGCATCCCGCCGGAGAAGATCGACTACGTCAACGCCCACGGCACCTCGACGCCGCTCGGGGACAAGGCCGAGACGATCGCGATCAAGAAGGTCTTCGGCGAGCATGCGAAGAAGCTCGCGGTCTCGTCGACGAAGTCGATGACCGGGCACCTCCTCGGAGCCGCCGGCGGCCTCGAGACGGCGATCTGCGCCCTCGCGGTCTACCACGGAGCGCTGCCGCCCACGATCAACTACGACACGCCCGACCCGGAGTGCGACCTCGACTACGTGCCGAACACGGCGCGGCAGCAGCGGGTCGAGTACGTCCTCTCGAACTCCTTCGGCTTCGGCGGCACGAACGGCTGCCTCATCCTGAAGAGAATGGACTGACCGCATGAATTCGCTCGTCTGCATCGCGCACGTTCCCGACACGGAGACGAGGATCAAGATCGGCGCCGACGGCAAGTCGATCGACGAGGCCGACGTGAAGTGGATCGTCTCGCCGTACGACGAATACGGCCTCGAGGAGGCGCTGAAGACGCGGGAAGCGAAGGGCGCCGGCACCGTCACGGTGATGGGCATGGGACCGGAGCGCGTGAAGACGGGCCTCCGCGAGTGCCTGGCCCGGGGCGCCGACGAGGCGATCTGGGTGGACTCGGGCTCCCTGCCGGCGCTGGACGCGCTCGGCACCGCAAAGGCGCTCGCGGCGGCGGCGAAGGGCGGCGCCTACGACTTCTACTGGTTCGGGCAGAAGGGCGTCGGCTTCGACGAGTCGCTCGTCGGGCCGATGTTCGCCGAGCTGATGGGCGTGCCGCACGTCGGCAGCGTCATCAAGCTCGAGCTCGGCGACGGCAAGGTCGTCGCCCACCGGGAGATCGAGGGCGCGCACGAGGTCGTCGAGTGCACGCTGCCGGCGGTGCTCACGGCGCAGAAGGGACTCAACGAGCCCCGCTACGCGTCGCTCAAGGGCATCATGGCGGCGAAGAAGAAGCCGATCGCGGAGAAGAAACTGTCGGAGCTCGGCGTCCCCGAAGCCGATCCCGCGCAGGCGAAAACGCGATGGCGCAAGCTCGAGCTCCCGCCCGCGCGACAGGCGGTCAAGCTCGTTTCGCCCGATGACCCGGCGGCGGCGGGGAAGGAGCTTGTGCGGCTGTTGAGGGAAGAGGCGAAAGTGATTTGACGCGAGCGGGCGGGGACGAGCCCCGCCCCTGCAGCCCTGGTCGTAGGGGGCGGCCCTCTCGGCCGCCCGTGTCGAGCGAAAGGACATCATGAAGTTCCTCGTCTTCATCGAACAGCGCGACGGGAAGATCCGCAAGGCCTCGCTCGAGGCGCTGTCTCTCGCGAAGAAGCTCGGCGGCGCGCCCGCCGCGGCGGTGCTCGCCGGCCAGGGCGTCACGGCGCTCGCGAAGGATCTCGGCAAGCACGGCGCCGGCACGGTGTACGTGGCCGATCGCGACGATCTCGCGCTGTACTCGAACAAGGGCTACGTCGGCGCCCTCGATGCGGCGGCGAAGAAGGCGTCGCCGGACGCGGTCCTGATCGCGGCGACCGCGATGGGCAAGGACGTCGCCCCGCGCTTCGCGGCGCGCCACGACGTCTCCGTCCTCGCCGACGTGATGGACCTCCGGGTCGAGGGCGACCGCCTCGTGGCGTGGCGGCCCGTCTACTCGGGCAAGGCGCGCGCCGAGGTCGACTGCGGCGCCGCGAAACTCCAGATCGCCACGACGCGGCCGAACGTGTTCCCCGCGGAGACCGAACGCGGCCGCGCCCGATCCGGCCGTGGAGGCGCTCGAGCTCGGGAGATGTCGCGCCGCGCGCGAAGGTGCTCCGCGTCGAGACGTCGGAGTCGAAGGAGCTCGACGTCTCCGAGGCCGACGTCATCGTCTCCGGCGGCCGCGGCATCAAGGGACCCGAGAACTGGCCGATGATCCGCGACCTGCAGCAGGCGCTCGGCGCGGCCCTCGGGCGCCTCCCGCGCGGTCGTGGACGCCGGCTGGATCGACCACCAGCACCAGGTGGGGCAGACCGGGAAGGTCGTCTCGCCCACGCTCTACGTCGCCTGCGGCATCTCGGGAGCGATCCAGCACCTGGCCGGCATGGGGACGTCGAAGGTGATCGTCGCGATCAACAAGGACGCCGAGGCGCCGATCTTCAAGGTCGCGACCTACGGCGTCGTCGGCGACGTCTTCCAGATCGTGCCGGAGTTCGCGAAGGCGGTCCGGGCGGCCAAACAAGAATAGACACCCCTCTCCCTCCGGGAGAGGGGGTAGGGGTGAGGGCGCCCCATCCGCCGCATTCCTACGTCGGGATCTCCTTCTTCACCCTCTTCACCCGGACCGCGCCCTTTCTCTCCTCGGGAGTGCTGCTTCATATATCCTCTTGCCTTCAGGTGCCTGATCCGCCGCATTCCTACGTCGGGATCTCCTTCTTCACCCTCTTCACCCGGACCGCGCCCTTCGTCGCGCGGAGGCGGTTCTCCTCGAAGTGCCGCGCCTGGACCCGCGTGAAGACGGCGCCGAGCAGCACCAGCAGCGAGGCGAAGTAGACCCAGAAGAGCATCACGATCATCGACCCGGCGGTGCCGTACTCGAGCGCGATGGCGCTGCGGCCCATGTAGAAGCCGATCGCCCACTTGCCGACGGACAGGAGGAGCGCCGTCAGGAGCGCGCCCGCCCACACGTCGCGCCACGGGATCTCGACGTCCGGCAGCACCCGGAAGAGAAGCGCGAAGAGCACGGTCACGAGCAGCCAGCTGACGATCGCGTTGCCGGTGTCGAAGACCGCCGTCGGGAAATGCGTGTGCCGCTCCGCATAGCTCTGGAGCGCGTGGAGGGTCGTCGACAGGACGAGCGAGACGACGAGCACGAAGCCGAGCGCGAGGAGCAGAGCAAACGAGACCACGCGCTTCCAGAGGAGGTTGCGGAGCATCGGCCCGGGCTTCGGCGCCACGTCCCACATCCGGTTGAGGGAGTCCTGGAGCTGCACGAACACGGCGGTCGTGCCGATCACGAAGGTGGCGAGCGCGATGATGCGCGCGACGATCCCGTGCATCTCGACGGCGGCGCGGCCGAGCATCGCATCGACGGCGACCGCGGGATCATGGCCCATGAGGAGCTCGAACTGCCCGATGATCTGGTTGCGGACCGCGGAGGGGTCGAAGAGGAGCGCCGCCCCCTCCGTGAAGACGACGAGGACGGGCCCGAGCGAGAAGAGCGCGAAGAACGCGAGCGCCGCGCTGTACGTGAAGGCGTCCCGCTCGATCCAGACGTGGAGGGTCTCGCGCAGGATGGCGAGCCAGTCGACGGATCGGCCCTCGCGCGTCGTCATGGGGTTCTCCCTTGCAACGGACGTTCCGCTGGCGATCGATTCCGATCTAGGCCCCTCTGGGGGCTCGGGTTAAGATCCGCGCCGATGTTGCCGCTGCCCACGGAGAGCACGGTCCTGGGCCTTCCGGGCCGCGTCGTGTTCGGCCTGCTGGTTCTCGCCGCGCTCGCCGCCTTCGCCTATTCGATGTCACGGCGGGTCCGGGTCCTCCTCGCCGGCCGGCCGGACAACCGGTTCACGCGCATCCCCGAGCGGATCCTGCGCACGCTCCAGTACGCCTTCGCGCAGAAGCGGATGTTCCGCGATCCCTACGCGGGCTTCTTCCACATCCTCATCTTCTCGGGATTCGTCGTGCTCACGGTCCGCTCGCTCGATCTCGTCGTCGAAGGCCTCGTTCCCCGCTTCACGCTCCTCCCCGGAGCCGCGGGCAACGCCTATACCCTGATCAAGGACGTCTTCGAGGTGCTGGTTCTCGTGGGCGTCGGCCTAGCGGTGTTCCGGCGCCTCTTCGCGCGTCCGAAGCGGCTCGACCTGTCGCTCGACGCATGGCTCATCCTCTTCCTCATCGCCTACCTGATGGTCACGGACCTGGTGGCCGAGGGCGCCCGGGCGGCCGCGGCGGGTCCCGGCGGGACGAGCGTCTGGGCGCCGGCGGTGGGGGCGGTGGCGGGGCTGCTGGCCGGGGCCTCCCCGGCGCGGCTCCAGTCGCTGTACGGCTTCTGCTGGTGGACGCATCTGCTCGACCTGCTCTTCTTCGGCAATTACCTGCCGTACTCGAAGCACTTCCACATCATCACGGCGATCCCGAACGTCTTCTTCATGAACCTCGAGCCGATGGGGCGGCTCGCGCCCGTCGACCTCGAAAACACGGAGCGCTTCGGCGTGCAGCGCGTCGAGGACCTCACGTGGAGGCAGATGCTCGACGGCTACACGTGCACCGAGTGCGGGCGCTGCCGCGTCGTGTGTCCGACCGCCCTGACGGGCAAGCCGCTCGATCCGAAGATCTTCATCGGGCAGGTGCGCGACGCGGTGTACGAGGCAACGCCGGGGATCCTGAGCGCGGCGGACGGACGCGGCGACGGCGCGAGCCCTGAGCGCGGCGTCGGCGCCGCGACGGGAGGCCGGCGCGACCTGATTGGCGGGTGGATCTCCGAGGACACGATCTGGGCGTGCACCATGTGCGGCTTCTGCACGACGGCGTGCCCCGTCTTCATCGTCCCCGCCGTCGACAAGATCGCCGAGATGCGCCGCTACCTCGTCCTCGACAAGGCGGAGTTTCCGAAGGAGGTCCAGAACGCCTTCCGCGGCATGGAGACGAACGGCAACCCGTGGAACATCTCGGCCGCGTCGCGCGCCGATTGGGCGGAGGGGCTCGAGGTCGTGACCATGGCCGAGGCGGGGGAGAAGCAGATCGAAGTCCTCTTCTGGGTCGGCTGCGCCGGCTCGTACGAGGACCGCGCCCGGCGCGTCTCGAAGGCCTTCGTCGAGCTCTTAAACGCCGCCGGAGTCTCGTTCGCGATCCTCGGCGGCGAGGAGACGTGCACCGGCGACTCGGCCCGCCGCCTGGGCAACGAATACCTCTTCCAGATGCTCGCCCAGCAGAACATCGAGACGCTCAACGGCTACAAGATCCGCAAGATCGTCACGAACTGCCCGCACTGCTTCAACACGATCGGCAACGAGTACAAGGACTTCGGCGGGACCTACGAGGTCGTCCACGGCACACAGCTCGTCGCCGAGCTCGTCGCCTCGGGCCGCCTGAAGCTGACGACGCCGATCGCCGACACGATCACGTTCCACGACCCCTGCTACCTCGGGCGCTACAACGGCGCGTACGAGGCGCCGCGCCAGATCCTGCGCGCGATCCCGGGGCTCGAGCTGCAGGAGCTGCCGCGCTCCCGCGAGCGCGGCCTCTGCTGCGGGGCGGGCGGCGGCCGGATGTGGATGGAGGAGAAGCTCGGGGAGCGGATCAACCAGACCCGCATGCGCGAGATCGCCGACGCCGGCACGGGCGCCGTCGGGGTCTCCTGCCCGTTCTGCATGGTGATGATCGGCAACGCGAAAGACGAGATTGGCGTCGCCACGCAGCCGTTCGACGTGATCGAGCTGGCGCGGAGGGCCCTGGGGGAGGCGCCGGCCTCGTAAAGCACCCGGGAGGGCCGGCGCGTCTCTTGCAATCCGTGACGGCGGGAGGTTCGTCCATGAGGTCCCGCCTCGGTCTTTTCCTCGCCACGGCTGGCGCCGTCGCCCTCGCGGCGGCCTGCCATTCCGGCGCCACGCCGCCGCCCGCTTCGGCGGTCACCGGCTCGCCGACCACGAGCTCGGAGGCCCGGCAGACCGCCTTCCGGGCCGCGGTGTCGCAGCTGTCGCACGACGTGAACGCCCCGCGCGACTCGATCGTCGGCGTCTCCCAGGACGAGATGACGTGGCGCGACTCGTGCCTCGGCTGTCCGAAGACCGGCGAGAGCTGCACCCAGGTGCTCACCCCCGGTTATCGCGTGGTGCTGCGCGTCGGCGACGCGACGTACGAGTACCACACGGACCTGGGCGGCACGGCGCGGCTCTGCAGCCAGGCGCCTCCGGGTGCGATGCCGCCGGCCGGCTACCCGGCGGTCCCGCCGCCGGCGCCCACGCCCTACCGCTGAGCGGAGCGCCCCTCAGGCGCGCGACGATCGCTGAGAGGATTGCTCCTCAGGCGCGCCGCGGGGGCGACGGCGCCTCGAACGCGTTCCGGAAGATCGTGACCCGCCGAGCCGCGTCTTCCTCCTGCGCATTCACGCAGACGACGTCGAAGCGGCACGGCCGTTCCGTGCCCCGCGACTTCGCCAGATAGGTCTCGGCGGCGCGCCGGATGCGGCGCTGCTTCTCGAGCGTCACGGACTCCGCGGCGCTTCCGAACGCGCGGCTGTTTCGCCCCTTGACCTCGACGAAGCAGAGCGTCCCGTTCTCCTCGGCGATCAGGTCGATCTCGCCGCGCTTCGTGCGGAAGTTCCGCTCGATGATCCGGTAGCGCGCGGCGACGAGCGCGCGTTCGGCCTCGCGCTCCCAGTCGTCGCCGAGACCGCGGCGGCCGCCCGGGCGGCGGGGTACCCCGCGGAGTCGATCGACGATTCGCCGGGCGATGGAGAGCGGCGTCATCGGCGAGGGATCATACGCGCCGAAACCCGACGGGCCGAGCTCGCGTGCTAGAATCGAAATCTCTTTCGAGGAAATCCCGTTGAGCGATGCCGACCTGAGGTACGGATTCTCCTGCCCGATCTGCGCCGGAACTTTCTCGATCTCCCTCGCCAAGATCCCGCCGGTCCAGGCCCGCTTCAACTGCCCGAAGTGCGGGAAGGCCATGGACTTCCCCTCGCGCGAGGAAGCGCGCGTGTACATCTCGCTCCAGTCGAATGGCGCCGCGCCCGCCCTGGCACCGGAGCCCGCGTCTTCCGTGCTCGGCGTCACCCCGCGAGGCGCCCCGGCCCCCGACGCCCCGCCCGGCGCCCGCGACCGACCCCATGGAAGCAACCGGCACGCAGTCGGAGAAGTCCTACCGCCTCCAGAAGCGCGGGTACGACGCCGACGTCTTCGATCGGCGCGCGATGCGCACCCTGATTCGGACGCTCCTCGTCAACGAGAGCGACCTCGTCGCGGTCGACGGGGCCGTCGCGGCGCGCGCCGACACGATGCCGGAGCTGAAGTCCCTCTTCGAGCTGCGCAAGAACGCCCGCGCCGTGCCTCCTCCGGTCTGCCCGGCGCACACGGACAGGCTCGCGCACTACAAGTGCGGCGACACGGGACGGCCCCTCTGCGAGGAGTGCGCCGACGAGAAGAAGTTCGGCGGCACGAGCGTCCGCGTCTGCGCCCACTGCGGCGGGACGGCCGCGGAGCTCCACGAGTCCCCCGGCGAGAACGCCTAGAAAGGCGCTCCCCCGGCCCTCCGCCGCGCTGGCGCGGTTTCTTGACCCCCGCGCGCCGCTCGGCTATTCTTCGCCTCCCCGAGCGGGAATAGCTCAGCGGTAGAGCGCCACCTTGCCAAGGTGGAAGTCGCGGGTTCGATCCCCGTTTCCCGCTCCAATCCACGTCGACCCCTGTCGCCGCCCGAAACCGCTTGAGGGCGTGACGGCAAGCAATGCCGACGCGACGATTCCAGTCGTGCCGGTACTTGAGGTTCGAGCTGTAGTCCGGCAGACTCCGGGTGAACGATGAGAGCGCCGAGCTCCGCCTCGCGCCCGCCCGAGTGAACCGATCTCGCTCACGCCGGCCGCGTCGTCCCGCCGCATGTCTCATTGCCGTTCTCGCCGTCGTTGCTTCCTCGGTCCTCGCGTGCTCGCGGCGTGTCCCGGTGATCGTGATCTCGATCGACACACTGCGCGCCGATCGCTTGCCCTGTTACGGGTACCGCTCCGTCGAGACGCCCGCGATCGATCGCTTCCGCAGCCGGTCGGTGTTGTTCGCCGCCGCGTACACCCCGGTTCCGCAGACGCTTCCCGCGCACGCGACGCTCTTCACGGGGCTTCTTCCCGCACGTCACGAGGCCCGCGAGAACACCGGTTTCCGCCTGTCGGCCCAGCCCGAGACCCTCGCCGGGCTCCTGCGCGAGCGGGGCTGGGAGACGGGCGCGGCGGTGTCCTCGCCGGTTCTCTCGCGGGTGACCGGGCTGGCGCGCGGGTTCGACTTCTACGACGACGCGCTCCCGCGCGGCGCGGACAAGAAACGCGACGGCTCGGAGTCGGCGCGGTCACTCGCTCGCTGGATCGGCGAGCGCCGCGGCCGCCCCTTCTTCGCGTTCCTTCACCTGATGGAGCCGCACGCGCCGCGCGAGGCCCCGGAGCCGTTTCGGAGCCGCTACCCGGACGCGTACGACGCGGAGGTGGCGCATGCCGACGCCGCCGTCGGCGAGTTCTTCGCCGCGCTGCCGCCGGGTGTTGCCGAAGGTTCGCTCGTCTTCGTTCTGTCCGACCACGGCGAGGGGCTCGGCGATCACGGCGAACAGGAGCACGGAATTCTCCTGTATCGCGAAGCCGTCCGAGTGCCGCTCCTGATGCAGCTTCCGCGTGGCGACCATGCCGGCGCGGTGGTGAGTGGCGCCGTCGGGCTCGTGGACGTGTTTCCGACCGTCGCGGCCGTTCTCGGACTGACTCCGCCCGTCGGCCTCCAGGGTGTCTCGCTGCTCGGCCGCATCGGCGCCGTCGTGTCCGCTCCCCGACACTATTACTCGGAGACGCTCAGCCCGCGCCTGCTGCTCGGGTGGAGCGACCTCGCCTCGCTCGAGGACGAGAAGTATCAGTACATCGAGGCTCCCACGCCGGAGCTCTACGATCTGTCCCGCGATCCAGGCGAGACGTCGAACCTCGCCTCGACCTTGCCGGAGGCCGTGCGCGGTTTTCGCCGCGAGCTCGCGGCGATTCCACGACCCTTTCGGATGCCGGCGCCCGAGGACGCCGAGAGGCTGGCGTCCCTCGCGGCGCTCGGCTACACGGGAGGGGCGGCGGGAGCCGTGCGAGCAGGGGGCGCCCGTGATCTGCCGGATCCCAAGGAGCGAATCGCCGCGGGCGGGCTGATCGAATCGGCGGCCCTGCATCGGGCCGTGGACGCGGGAGACGATGCCGAGATCGTCCGCAGGGCGCGCATCTATCTGCGTCTCGCGCCCGGAAACCTCAACGTGTGGAGACTCGAGGCGAACGCGCTCGAACGCCTCGGCTGCTCTCGAGACGCCGCCCGGGAGCTCGCGGAGGGACTTCGCCAATGCGCGGCGACGGCACTCGCCTCGGAACGCCACGAAGCCGCGGAGTACTTATCGCGACTGACGCATGAACCCGGCCCCGAAGGCTGCCATTTCCGAGAGTGACGGGATGTTGATGCTTTCGGCAGATCATCCCCGGCACCGGCGACGGTGGTTCTCCTTCGAGCCGCCGACGAGTCGCGCCGCTTGCGGTACGCTTACCGCAACCGGCTGATCCCAAAACCGATCTCACCCGCCTCGCGCGAAAGCGGACCTCGAACCGAACGGAGGGCTGCCATGGATGAGAGCCCGAGAATGGATCCACTCGCAAGGGCGGTCAGAACGCTGGCGATAGCGGTCGGATGCCTCGCCGCAGGCGTGCTGGCTCTATTCGCTCTGCATGCATTCACGCTCTACAAGTCGAGATCGTTTTTCCGGGGAACGACGGCGGTTTCGACGAGCTCGAGTTCGAGTCGAACGACCCATGCAGGAAGCCCGCCCGGGGGGCAGGTTGGTGAGAAGCCATTTCACTCGCTTCCCATCGAGGAAAAAATCAGACGCTCCACGGCAATCATGCTGACGAGCAACGAAAAGACAGGTGGCAGAGTCAAGGCAGTCGTGTCCGAGATTCTGAAGCGACCGGACGAGGGGCTGAATTATTCGGTGGGCGATGAATTTGGTGAGTTCTCTCGTCCCGTTGAAGGCGACATGGACTATGGCGAGGGTGAAGTCGTGTTCTTCGTGAACTCACCCACGGAAGAGCGTGAGGCCCTCCCATACCGACATGGGCGGATCACTGGACTCGGCGACATGCCACTGGACATTCTCAGAGCGATGACTCGAGGTGAGAAGGCGGTTGTTCCCCGAGCCGGCGATGCCTCCGGCCCGAGTGCCCGACATGCCGCAATCGTCCACGGGAAAGCAGGGGTCTCCGATCGACCTCGAACGGACGACCAACGGTGAGGGGGTCACCCGCACCTTCTCCATTCCCAGGAGCGCGGCCTTCGGCATCCCGGAATGGTTTCCCGAGAAGGGGGAACCTCCGTTGAAGATGGCGGCGGCGATCCGGTTGGCGACGGCCGCGGCGAGCGCGCAGAGCCCAGACCACGGGGGGTTCGTCGCTCGGTCCATTCGCCTCCAGCTGGTGAGTTGCGACGAGCCGGTCGGCAACCGCTGGTACTACGTGCTGGATTGCGTCCCTCAGCAGGGCAGCAGACTCGGCATGAGCCAGAGCGTCCCGGTCGTGGTGCTGATGGATGGCACCGTCGTCAACGGAACGATCCAGCGGTGATTTGAGGCCGCCCACCCGCGAGCGCCTTCACGAGCCGGGCCGGAAGAGCCGCAGCCAATTCGCGAATGCGCTGGCTCGCCACTCAACCTTCATCCCAGACCTGACCTCGGGAGGAGTCACCCTGCGCCCTCGAGGGTACGGGCGGCGCCGTCGCCGTCGGCCGCAAGTTTTCCATCTAGAGAAATTGCGCGTCGTGGCGCTCTGGCACTGGGATTGCCGTTGAAGGGGAGCGATCCGCGGCGAGCTCGCGGGTCAAGGAGGTCGCCGAATGAAGAGAGCCCTTCGCTCGATGGCGCTGCCGGCACTCGTCGTCGCGGCCGGGATGTTCGCGTTCGCGTTCCCGGCGGAGGCCGGCGTGTCTTTCGGGTTCTTCGGCCCGCACGTTTCGGTCTCGATCGGCGTCGGGCCCGGACCGTTCTACCCGGGTTACGCCGTGCCGGCACCCGGTGCGGTCGTGTACCGCCCCTATTTCGGCTACGGCTTCTGGGCGCCGGCCGGCTACGGCTATGCGTCGCCGTATTGGGTGCCGGTGCGCCGGTACCACTCGCGCTGGATCGTCTCTCCCTACGGGCCCTACGGGCCCTACGGGCGTTACGCGCGGGGATACGGCCGCGCCGGCCACGGTCATCACGGCTAGCGAGGCGCGCGGCTGACGATTTCTTCGCGGCTGGCTGCCGAGCCGGCCGCGAAGTTCCTGGAGCCCGCCTCGAGGGTCTGAGTCTCGATCCCTCTCGTAAATGTCACACCGGCTCGAAACGTTTTCCTTCCCTTAGCGTCTTAGGGGAAAGGGAGCGACCATGCCGACGAAATTGCCTCTGGTTCCCGGAACCCTCGACCTGCTGGTGCTCGGAGTCCTGGCGGGCGGACCCCGCCATGGGTACGGGATCGCGACCCTGATCGAGGAACGGACGCATGGCGAGCTCGACGTCGAGGACGGCGCGCTGTACCAGGCGCTGCATCGCCTCGACCGCAGCGGCCTCGTGGAAGCGGAGTGGCGGCCTTCCGAGAACAATCGCCGAGCCCGTTACTACTCGCTTTCGACCGCCGGCCGCCGGCGTCTCCGCGAGGAGACCGTGACCTGGCGCCGCTACTCCCACGCCGTCGAGGCCGTTCTCCAGGGCGCCTGAACGTGGACGAGCGGGAACCCCGAAGCCGGCGGCGGCCCTTCTGGTATCTCCGGCGGCGGCCCGAGACAGTCGCGGCGGAGGTCGACGAGGAGCTCGAGGGCCACATCGCGCTGCGCGTCGAGGAGCTGCGAGCCGGAGGCCTGTCCGAGAGCGAGGCCCGTCGCGAGGCGCTGCGCCGGTTCGGCGACATCGACGCGGCGCGTGCGTACTGCCGGGATCAGGATCACGACAAGGAGGATCGGATGCAGCGGCGGCTGTGGCTGGAGGACCTGCGCCACGACTTCCGGACCTGCCTGCGGAGTCTCGCGCGGGCGCCTCTGCTGAGCCTCACCATCGTGGCGACGGTCGGCCTCGGAATCGGGGCGACCACGGCGATCGCGAGCGCCGTCTATGCCGTCCTTCTCCGCCCGCTCCCGTACCCGAACCCGGACGAGCTCGTGCGGATCTACACGGACTCGCCGCCGAACCGGTTCCGTTTCTCCGTCGCCGACTTCCAGGCGCTCGAGTCCCAGCAGACGCAGTTCTCTCGGGTCGCCGGCTATACCGAGCGCTCCGCGGGCTTCAGCGACGGCGCGAACGCCGAACGGCTGCGCGCGCGCGTCGTCTCCTGGCGGTACTTCGGATTGCTCGGTCTCGCTCCGGCGCTGGGCCGGGATTTCACCGAGTCGGACGGGCGGCCCGGCGCCCCGCCGACGGCGATCGTCAGCGATGGCTTCTGGAAGCGGCGTCTCGGGGGACGCGTGGACGCCGTGGGCCGGATGCTCCGCTTCGACGGCGTCCCTCATGTCGTGATCGGCGTTCTTCCTCCTCAGCTCGGTCCGCTCGAGCACGGCATCGAAGTCTTCACCGCCGCCCAGTGGGCTCCGCCGCCCCGCAAGGGGCCGTTCTTCATCATCACGCTCGGCCGACTGAAGCCGGGCTCCGCGCGGCCGGCGGCGGAGGAGCTCCGCGCGATCAGTCGGCGAATCTTCCCGCTGTGGCAATCCTCCTACGCGGATCGACGGGCCACGTGGTCGATGATGGACCTGAAGACGCAGGTCGTCGGTGACGCGAAGACCGCCGCCGGTCTCGCGCTCGGAGCCGTCGCGCTGGTCTGGCTCATCGCCTGCGCGAACGCCTCGAACCTCCTCGTCGCCCGGGTCGTGGGCCGCCGCCGCGAGCTCGCGGTGCGTTCCGTCCTCGGGGCCACCCGCGAACGCGTCATGCGGCACCTGCTCGCCGAGAGCGCGCTCCTGGCGATCGGGGCGGCGGGCCTCGGTCTCGCACTGGCCGCCATCGGAACCCGGATGCTGCGGATCCTGGGAGAGGCCTCCTCGCCGCGCGCCGCGGAGATCGCGCTCGGCGGTGGCGCGATCGGACTCGTGGTCGTTCTCACGGCGGCGAGCTTGCTGCTCTTCGGTCTCGCGCCGGCCGTGCACGGGACAGGCGGGACGGCTCCGTCGGCCGAGGCGCTTCAGCACTCCGGTCGGACGGCGACGGGAGGGCTGGCGGCGCGCCGCCTCCGGCGGCTCCTCGTCGGCACCCAGTTCGCGGTCGCCACGCCGCTCCTCGTCGTGGCGGGACTCCTGCTCGCGAGCCTCCACCGCCTCGAGCGCGTCGACCTCGGCTTCGACCCGCGGAATCTCCTGGGCGGATCGATTCTCCTGCCCGACGCGGTGTATCCCGAGGCGGGGGCGGTGGCCGCGTTCTGGAACGAGCTCGAGGCGCGCGTGGCGCAACTGCCGGGCATCGCCGCGGTCGCGTTCGCGGACGGCCGGCCGCCCGACGACATCGAGATGTTCAACAACTTCGACCTCGAGGACTTTCCGACACGAGCGGGAGAGTCGGAGCCGGTCGTGCCCTGGGTTCAGGTCACGCCCGGATACTTTCGCCTGCTCGGAGTGCCGCTTCTCGAGGGGCGGCTCTTCGACGAGCGCGACGGTGGGGCCGGCGCAGTCGAGATCGCCGTCGTGGACCGGGCCTGGGCAAGGCGCTTCTTCCCGAATGGGAGCGCCGTCGGGAGGCGGTTCCACGAGGGCGGCTGCCGGCAGTGTCCGTGGACGACGGTCGTCGGCGTCGTCGGGAACGTCAAGTACGGCGGCCTGAGCCAGCCGGATGAGGGCAGTGTCTACTATCCGATGCCGGGCCGCGCAACGAGGCCGATCCCGGATACGATCGTGCGCTCTCGCTACCTCCTCGTTCGAACGAAATCGAATCCAGCCGAGCTCGCGCCGGCGATTCGGAAAATCCTTCACGAGCTCGATCCGAGCCTTCCGTTCTCGAACGTCGCGACCCAGGAGGAGCTCATGGCGCGGTCGGTCCAGGGACCGAGGTCGCTCTCGCTCCTGGTGGGGGCTCTCGCGCTCGCGGCGCTGCTGCTTTCCGTCATCGGCATCTACGGGGTCATGGCCTACTTCGTCGAGCAGCACGCCCGGGAGGTCGGCATCCGGCTGGCGCTCGGCGGCAGCCGGAGGGCCGTGCTCGGCCTGATCGTCGGGCAGGGGATGCGCGTCGCTGCCGCCGGCGTCGTCGTCGGGCTCCTCGCGGCCTCGTTGGCGACACGGCTCATCGCCAGCCTGCTCTTCGGCATCGGCGCGGCGGATGCGCGGACGTTCCTCGAGGTCGGAGCTTTGCTGACGCTTGCGGCGCTCCTCGCCTGCCTGATTCCGGCCGCGCGTGCGGCGGCTGTCGCGCCGGCGGCGGTGCTTCGAGGGGACTGAGTCCGCCGGCTCGGAACCTGACCTCAGGAGGAGACGCCCTGCGCCACCGAGGGTACGGGCTACTCCGTCGCGGGCGGGGATCTGCCACCTCTTTCGGAATTGGTCGAGCATTCGGTCCGATCGACTCTCGACAGCCCGGCCGCCGTCCACTTAGGTTCGGAGCCATGATCCGGCAAGTGGACAGCCCGGACGGTTCCGCTCCAATCTGGCACGCCCGCTCCGTCGAGGCCGTGGCTCGGGATTTGCGAACCCACCCCGAGACAGGCCTCGCGATCGAGGACCTTTCGCCGGCTTCCGCATCGACGACGCGGGGGCTCCCGGTCTCCCGACGGATCTGGCGGATCCTGTGGACACAGCTCAAAGGCAGCGTGATCCTCGTTCTGCTCGTTGCCAGCGCTGCCTCCCTGCTCATCGGGCATACCAGCGACGCTCTGGCGATCCTCGCGTCGGTTCTCTTTTCGGTCGCATTCGGCTTCGCCACCGACTGGCGCGCCGAGAGGGCGCTCGAGTCCCTGCGATCCCTTTCGGCGCCGACCGCTCGCGTCGTTCGGAGCGGACTCGAGCGCGAGATCCGAGCCGCAGACGTCCGACGAGGCGATCTCCTGGTTCTCTCTGCCGGCCAGGTCGTCGCTGCCGACGGACGGTTGGCCGCCGCGGGCGACCTGCAGATCGACGAGTCGACCCTCACCGGCGAAAGCGTTCCCGTCACGAAAAAGCCGGACTCGGTGGCGGGAGCCACTCCGCTGCCCGATCGCACCAGCATGGTTTACGCCGGGACCACCGTTTTGAGCGGCTCGGGAAGAGTGATCGTGACCGCGGCGCCGGACGAGACCGAGCTGTCCCGCATCGGCGAGCTCGTCTCCGCGCAACAGAGGGAGCCGACGCCCCTCGAGGGGCAAGCGGAACAGCTCGGCCGCCGACTTGCCGCCGTGGCGATCGTCCTCTCCGCGGCGGTCGCTCTGCTCGGAATCCTGAGGGGTCGTTCGATCTGGATGATGCTGGAGACGGGTGGGATTCTCGCCATCGCGGCAATTCCCGAGGGACTCCCGGCGGTGACCACCATCGCCCTCGCCGTTGGAGTGCGCCGAATGGCGCAGGCGCAGAGCCTCGTGCGCCGGCTCGCCTCGGTGGAAACGCTCGGCTGCACCTCGGTCATCTGCACCGACAAGACGGGCACCCTGACGGAGAACGTCATGCGTGTCACCCGAATCTGGCTCCCGGACCGGGAACTCGTAGTGACCGGCGCCGGATACGCGCCGGAGGGAGCGATCCTCGAGAAGGGATCGGCGATTTCCGCCGATGGCGACCCCGCGCTCCGGCGCCTGCTCGAGATCGCTGCCCTCTGCAACGATGCGAAGCTGGAGGCCCACGACGGCTGGCACATCCACGGTTCGTCGACGGAAGGCGCCCTTCTCGCCCTCGCCCGAAAGGGCGGTGCCGACATCGCCGCGTCTCTTGCGAGCCTCGAGCGGCTTCACGAGATCGCCTTCACCTCCCGCCGCAAGCGCATGGCCGTCGTGGTGCGGGAGAGCGCCGGCAGGCTCTGGATGTTCGTCAAGGGTTCCCCCGAAGTCCTCATGGCGCTCTGCTCTCACGTGCTCGAGTCCGATGGCGGGCGTCCGCTCGAACCGAAGGAGCGAGAACGCCTTCTGGCGCGCGCTCATGAGCTCGGAGAGCGGGGCCATCGCGTCCTGGCGTTTGCCTTCAGGCGCCTCGAATCCGCGCGCGAGCCGGAGGCGTCGGAGACGGACCTGACGTGGGTCGGTCTGGCAGGCATCGAGGACCCTCCCCGGGCCGGCGTGCGCCAGGCCATCGCCCAACTGCGCGGCGCCGGAATCCGCACCGTGATGATCACGGGAGACCAGAAGGGAACCGCGATGGCCGTCGCGCGGGAGCTCGCGATCGCCGGTCCTGCGGATCTCTGCGTCGATTCGAGCGAGTTCGCCGAGCTGGTCCGCGAGCGGCGATGGGAGGACTTGCGTCAGACCGCCGTCTTCGCGCGCGTCTCCCCCGAGGACAAACTCTCCATCGTCCGCGCGCTCAAGGCGGCGGGCCACGTCGTCGCGATGACCGGCGACGGCATCAACGACGCGCCGGCGCTCAAAGCCGCCGACATCGGCATCGCCATCGGCAGTCGCGCCGCCGACGTCGCCCGCGAAGCCTCCGACCTCGTCGTCACGAGCGGTGACTACGGCACGCTGCCGGCCGCCGTCGCCGAAGGGCGCCGGATCTATTCGAATATCCGTCGCTCCGTCCATTTCCTCCTTCTCTGCAGTCTCTCGACGATTGGCGTCATGCTGGCGTCGGTCGTGGCCAACCTCCCGCTGCCGATGAGCCCTCTCCAGGTCCTCTGGCTGAACCTCGTCGTGCACATCTTTCCCGCCGTCGCTCTGGTCGTGGTTCCCGGCGAGACCGACCTGCTTCGAATGCCGCCGCGCGATCCACGAGAGCCGCTCCTGACCTGGCGGGCCACCGGCATGATCGGGTTGCGCAGCGGCGTGGTCGCCGCTGTGGTCCTCTGGCTCTTTACCGCCAGCGCGAACCGGGAGGGCGGAGTTCGGAGTCAGACTCTCGCCATGGCAACGCTCGCTCTGGCTCTTCTCACGCAGTCTTTGGCGGCCCTTTCCGAGGACAGGCCGTTCTGGAAAATGACGCGAAGCCTGACGCCGCCGTTCTGGCTCTCGGTGTCCGGAGGTCTCGCGCTGCAGGCCCTCGCCGTTTTCTGGCGCCCGCTCGCTTCCATCCTCCCGACGGCGCCGCTGTCCGTGGCGGACTGGCTCCGCGTGCTCGGGATGTCGGCCCTGGCGCTCGCGATCACCGAGGCGGGAAAGGCGTTGTGGCCGGCCTCGCGCCTCAGGATCTCCGCCTGAGTCGAGGGTTCGGTAGGATGCGGGCCATGCATCCTGAACGCCGGCGAATCCTCGTCGCCATCGATTTCTCACCGGAGTCAAAAAAGGCGCTTCGCGCCGCGCGCGAGCTCGTTCCCCGGGCTCGTGCCCGATTGACGCTCGCCCACGTCAGGCCGTCCTCCGACATCCGCGCCGCTGTCGTCGAGGAACGGGCCGACCTGCTGAAGGGCAGAGCGGGAAGCCTCCGCAGGGCGATGGCTCAGCACTACCACGAGAGGCTGGAATCCCTCGCGATGGGCGGGCGGAGAGAAACGCGCAAGCTCCTGTCAGGCAAACCGAGCCTCGCTCTCCTCCGTGAACTCCGTAGCGGCTACGATCTTCTCGCCATCGGAAGCCGCGGCCGAGGAGGAGTTGCCGCGGCGTTCCTTGGCAGCACCGTTCAGGAGATCCTGGCTCGATCTCCGGTGCCCGTCCTCGTCGTGGGTCCCCGTGAGCCCCGCCAAACGAGAAGAACGCGATAACCGACAAACAGCGGATGTGCACGCCCGGCTCGGACGCCTCGTCGTGACTGCCCCGCGAAATCTCGCCGCCTCGCTGCTCCTGGCCGCGGCGTGCGCCTGCGGCTACCGTCACGCGAAACCGGTCGTCGTCTCGGGCCGGGACTTCCCATGCCGCTCGGCGATCAGCCTCGAAGGTGAGCCGTCGCCCGGGGAGGTCGTCGCGTTGATCGGCGAGCCGTTCGAGCGGCGGCCGATCGAAGGCGGGGAGCTGTTTCGGTATTCGGTGCGCGGCGAGTATGGAGATCACGTCAAGCTGTTCGGCGTGATCCCGGTGTCCGAGCCCCACTACTACTGGAGCTGCGACGTCCGGCTCGAATTCCGCGGCGGACGCCTGTACTCGATCACGCACACGAGGGACGACAGCGGCCCCGACGGAACGGAAAAGGAGGGCCCGAGCACGAGAATCGTCGGTTCCTCGCGCGAAGCGGTGGGAAGCGGCCCGGCGAGGTAGCATCCGGCGCGTGGGTCTCGACGTCGTTTCCGCGAGTCGATCGCGCATGACGAGCACCCCTTCGCCCCGAATGCCCGTCCTCTTCGTTCCGCACGGCGGCGGACCATGGCCGTGGATGGACCAGCGTCCGCTCGTGTCCGACGAGGAGAAGCGCGCGCTCGCCGGCTATCTCTCCGATCTCCGCGGCGTGCCTGCCGCGCCGTCCGCGCGCGATGGTCGTCGTCTCGGCGCACTGGGAAGAGCGCGTCCCGACCGTGACGACGAACCCCGCGCCGCCGCTCGTGTACGACTACTACGGCTTTCCCGAGGAGACGTACCGGATCCAGTGGCCGGCTCGGGGCGAGCCGCGCGTCGCCGGGCGCGTGCGCGAGCTGCTCGAGGCGAAGGGCATCGCGACGGCCGAGGACGCGAAGCGCGGCTTCGACCACGGGACCTTCGTCCCGCTGAAGGTCGCGTTCCCGGATGCCGATGTGCCCGCGATCCAGCTCTCGCTCGAGCAGACCCTCGAACCCGCGCGGCACCTCGCGATCGGCCGAGCTCTCGCGCCGCTCCGCGACGAGGACGTGCTCGTCGTCGGGAGCGGCATGAGCTACCACAACCTCGGCGACATGCGCCTCCCGGCCGAGACGCGGCGCGCCCGCTCCGAACCGTTCGACGCGTGGCTGCGCGAAGCCGTGGTCGCCGACGCCGGTTCGCGGGACGCCGCACTCGCGCGCTGGGAAGAGGCGCCGAACGCGCGCATCGCGCACCCGCGCGAGGAGCATCTCCTGCCGCTGATGGTCGTCGCCGGCGCCGCCGGGGAAGACCGCGGCCGCGTCGCTTATCAAGGGACGTTCGCGGGCTGGGCCATCAGCGCGGCGCACTTCGGCGACGAGCGGCCGCCGCACTGACGATCGGGCTCGGATTCTGCATCCGTTTCCGACGGGAGGGGGAGCCATGAAGACGCGTCGACTCGGCCGAGGCGGCCCCGAGGTCTCGGCGATCGGCCTCGGCTGCATGGGAATGAGCTATGGCTACGGGCCGGCGGCCGACCGGCAGGAGATGGTCGGGCTCATCCGGCACGCGTTCGAGCGCGGCGTCACGTTCTTCGACACCGCGGAGGCCTACGGGCCCTTCACCAACGAGGAGCTCGTCGGAGAGGCCGTCGCGCCGTTCCGAGAGCGCGTCGTGATCGCGACGAAGTTCGGGTTCAAGCTCGGATCCCGACGGCAAGCAGACCGGCGTCGACAGCCGGCCGGAGCACATCCGCGAAGTGGCGGAGGCTTCGCTGCGGCGCCTCCGGATCGAGACGATCGACCTCCTCTACCAGCACCGCGTCGATCCGGAGGTCCCGATCGAGGAGGTCGCGGGAACGGTGAGGGACCTGATCCGGGAAGGGAAGGTGCGGCACTTCGGACTCTCCGAGGCCGGCGTGAAGACGATCCGCCGAGCCCATGCGGTGCAGCCCGTCGCGGCCGTGCAGAGCGAATACTCGCTCTGGTGGAGGAAGCCCGAGGAGGAGGTCCTGCCCGCCCTCGAGGAGCTCGGCATCGGATTCGTGCCGTTCAGTCCCCTCGGGAAGGGCTTCCTGACGGGGAAGATCGACGAGAAGACCACCTTCGACCAGTCGGATTTCCGCAACATCGTCCCGCGCTTCACGCCCGAGGCGCGGCGGGCGAACCAGGGTCTCGTCGACCTGCTCGGCCGCTTCGCCGCGCGGCGGAAGGCGACGCCCGCGCAGATCGCGCTCGCCTGGCTGCTCGCCCGGAAGCCCTGGATCGTGCCGATCCCCGGGACGACGAAGACACATCGCCTCGAGGAGAACGTCGGCGCGGCCAAAATCGAGCTCGGAGCCGACGACCTGAAGCAGATCGACGAGGCGCTGTCACGGATCCCGGTCGAGGGCGCCCGTTATCCCGAGCACCTCGAGGCGAGGACGGGCCTCTGAATGCGCGTCGGCGGACAGGCGTCGAAGAGGAGGAGAACGTGGAGATCAAGAGGGTCGGCTCCCAGGCTTCCGCTCCCGCGCCCGGCGAGCACTTCACCGGTTCGGTCCGCCTCGACCCGCTCCACCAGGCCTCCGACCCCGCGCGCATCGTCGCCGTGAGCGTCACCTTCGAGCCCGGCGCGCGGACGGCCTGGCACACGCACCCGCTCGGTCAGACGCTGATCGTCACGGCCGGCTGCGGCCTCGTCCAGAGCCGGGGAGGACCCGTCCGGACGATCCGGCCCGGAGACGTCGTCTGGTGTCCGCCCGGCGAGAAGCACTGGCACGGCGCCACGCCGACGACCGCGATGACGCACGTCGCGATCCTCGAGCATCTCGGCGGCAAGACCGTCGACTGGATGGAGAAGGTCACCGACGAGGAGTACGGCGGCCGGCGGGAGGAATGAGGTGAAGGGCGCCGTTCTTCACGCCCCGCGCGACGTCCGTTTCGAGGAACGCGAAGCCCCGAAGATCTCGCGATCCACCGACGCCATCGTCCGCCTGTCCGCGACCTGCATCTGCGGGTCGGATCTGTGGCCCTACCGGGGCATCAGCTCGCCGGACCTTCCGGCTCCCATGGGTCACGAATTGCGGCATCGTGGAGGAGGTCGGCCGCGCCGTGACGTCGATCCGGCCGGGGCAGTTCGTCATCGGCTCGTTCTTCGCTTCCGACAACACGTGTCCGCATTGCCTCGCCGGATACCAGACGTCGTGCGAGCATCGGGAGGCGGTCACGGGCGCGCAGGCGCCCCTGCTGCGCGTTCCGCTCGCCGACGGCACCCTCGTGGCCACTCCGGAGGTCCCCCCGGCTGACCGGCTCGCGAGCCTGCTGACGCTGTCGGACGTCATGGGCACCGGGTGGTTTGCGGCCGATGCCGCGAACGTGCGGCCGGGCGCGGTGGTCGTCGTGATCGGCGACGGCGCCGTCGGGCTGCTCGCGGTCCTGTCGGCAAGACTCATGGGCGCCGAGCGGATCATCGCGATGAGCCGGCACGCACCGCGGCAGAAGCTCGCCCGGGAGTTCGGGGCGACCGACGTCGCCGTCGAGCGAGGCGACGAAGGCGTCGATCGCGTGCGGCAGCTGACGGAGGGCATCGGCGCCGATGCGGCGCTGGAGTGCGTCGGCACGCAGGAGTCGATGATGCAGGCGATCCGCTCCACGCGGCCGGGCGGCTCGGTGGGCTACGTCGGTGTGCCCCACGGCGTCGCGCTCGATGGGGGAGAGCTCTTCTACTCCCACGTTCGTCTCCTCGGCGGTCCGGCGCCGGTGCGGCGGTATCTGCCGCATCTGATCGATCTCGTCCGGAAGGGGGAGATCGATCCCGGCAAGGTCTTCGACCTGACCCTGCCGCTCGAGCGAGTCGGGGAGGGTTACCGCGCCATGGACGAGCGCCGCGCGATCAAGACGCTGCTGCGCCCATGAGTGAGGGCCGCTGACCGGGGAGGCGCGTGGAACCGCATTGACAAGGCGTCGCTATAGTTCTATAAGCATCGATCTATGGGATCTGGCCGAACGACCCCGGACGTCGAGATCGTGACCGTCTGCAAGGCGCTCGGGGATCCGACGCGCCTGAAGATCCTCGAGCTCCTCAAGTCGAAAGGCCGCTCGTGCTGCGACCTGATCTCCCGAGACGAGCGCGGCCTGTGCGCGTGCGACATCGAGGAATCCGTCAAACTGTCTCAGGCCGCCGTCTCGCACCACATGGCGCTCCTGAAGCGCGCGGGCCTCGTGAATGCCGAGAAGCGAGGCCGCTGGATGTACTACTCGCGCAACGAGCCCGCGATCGCGAAACTCGCTGAGCGGATCGCGATGGCCGTCTAATCCGATGACCGCCTTCACCACCATTCGCACAACGACTCGAGCCGATCGCTCGTGGACCTGTCGCCCGGTGAGCGGCGCCGTGAAGCGCGCGAGGCCCTGAAAAAATTTGAGTCTATAGATCGAGAGTTCACGAACTGTCGAAAGGAGCGACCCATGCCCTCCGTCCATGTCTCCCTCCACGTCGGCGACCTCACGCGATCGGTGGAGTTCTACCGGGGCGTCTTCGGAGAGCCGAAGAAGCTCGAGGCGGACTACGCGAAGTTCGTCGGCGCGGATCCGGAGATCCATCTCGCGCTCCAGCCGGGCCTCAATGGGAGCGCGTCGAAAGGATCGCTCTCCCACCTCGGGATCCGGGTCGAGTCCTCCGACGAGGTCCGCCGCTGGAGAAGCGATCTGAAGTCCCGCGGCGTCGTCTCCGACGAGGAGAAGCGTGAGGCCTGTTGCTACGCCCTCCAGGACAAGTTCTGGCTGACCGACCCCGACGGAAACCGCTGGGAGGTCTACACGGTCCTCGAGGATCTCGACGCCCGGAAGACTCCGGCGGCCTGCTGCGCGCGCTGATGACTGACGCGATGGACTCGCCCCGGGCGTCCGCGAGGCGAATGGGAGGCTTCGAGCGTTACCTCACGCTCTGGGTCGGGGCGAGCATGATCGCCGGGCTTCTCCTCGGAAAGGCGTTCCCCGGCCTGACCGCCGCGCTCCGGGGCCTCGAGATCGGCGAAGGCTCGCACATCAACCTCCCGATCGCCGTCCTCATCTGGCTGATGATCTACCCGATGATGCTCAAGATCGACCTCCGGTCGATCCGGAGCGTCGGCCGCCGGCCGCGCGGTCTCTTCGTGACCCTCTTCGTGAACTGGCTGGTCAAGCCGTTCTCGATGGCGTTTTTCGGCTGGCTCTTCTTCCGCCACGTCTTCTCGCCGTGGATCGGTCCGGACCTCGCCGGCCAGTACATCGCGGGCGTCATCATCCTCGCGGCGGCTCCCTGCACCGCCATGGTGTTCGTCTGGTCTTCCCTCTCCGAGGGCGACCCGGCCTACACCCTCGTGCAGGTGTCGATCAACGACCTCGTGATGCTCGTCGCCTTCGCGCCCATCGTGAAGCTCCTCGTGACCGGCGCGGCGGGCCTCGAGGTGCCGTTTCGAGTGCTTCTGCTGTCCGTCCTCGTCTTCGTCGTGGTCCCGCTCGTGGCCGGGAGCCTCAGCCGCGGCCTCCTGGTCTCGCGGCGCGGCGCGGCCTGGTTCGAGGAACGATTCGTCCGGCGGTTCGCCCCGGTCACCATCGCGGCCCTGCTGGCGACCCTGACGCTCATCTTCGCGTTTCAGGCGGAGAACATCACCGGGCGCTGGTTCCACGTTCTCCTGATCGCCATACCGATCCTCCTGCAGGTCTATTTCAACTCCGCGCTGACCTACGGCCTGATGAAGGTCGCGGGCGTCGAGTACGCCGTGGCCGCGCCCGGCGCGCTCATCGGGGCATCGAACTTCTTCGAGCTCGCCGTGGCGACCGCCATCGCGCTCTATGGCCCCGGCTCCGGCGCCGCTCTCGCGACGGTCGTCGGAGTGCTGGTCGAGGTCCCCGTCATGCTGTCCGTGTGTCGAGCCTGCCTCGCCACGCGGCACTGGTTCGCCCCGGCCGCGTCCTGAGCAACGGGAGGAGAGAATGACGAAGTCCGCTCTGTCGAAGAGGTTCAGGATCCTGTTTCTCTGCACGGGCAACTCGGCCCGCAGCATCCTCGCCGAGTACTTCCTTAAGCGCCTGGACCCGGTTCACTTCGAGGCGTTCAGCGCCGGGGCCACCCCCCGAGGCCGCGTGAACCCCCTCGTTCTGGAGATCCTGAGGGACGGGTATCACATCGACGCGAGCGACGCCCGCAGCAAGTCGTGGGAAGAGTTCCGCGGCGTGAGGTTCGACTTCGTGATCACGGTCTGCGACAGGGCCCGCGAGTCCTGCCCGGTCTGGCCGGGTCAACCGATCGTCGCGCACTGGGGATCGGACGATCCGGATGCGGTCGAAGGCGACGACGAAGCGAAGCGGCAGGCGGTCAAGAAGGTCGCGATGGAAATCTACCGAAGGCTCGGGCTCTTCACCTCACTCCCGATGGAATCGCTCGACCGGCTCAGGCTCGAGGAGATGACGAAGGCGATCGGCAGGAAATGAGTCGTCAGGCGCTCTCGTGCCGGCCGCGCGACCTATTCCGCCAGCACTTTGTGGACGAGCTGAATGCAGACCGACCCCTCGCCGACCGCGGCGGCGACGCGCTTGACGCTCCCCGCCCGCACGTCGCCGACCGCGAACACGCCCGGGCGGTTGGTCTCGAAGAGCAGGGGAGGGCGGCCGAGGGGCCACTGCGACGCCGCGAGGTCGGACGGTAGAAGGTCCGGCCCCGCCTTCACGAACCCTTTTTCGTCGAGCGCCACGCAGGTCTCGAGCCAGCCCGTGTTGGGGTTCGCGCCCGTCATCATGAACACGTGGCGAACGGGCGCCGTGGTGAGGCTGCCATCCCCGCCCTTCCACGTCACCCGCTCCAGTTCATCGTCGCCTTCGAGCGCGACGATCTCGGTCTTTACCTTGAGCTCGATGTTCGGCGTGTCCTCGATCCGGCGGACCAGGTAGCGCGACATCGTGGCGGAGAGTCCGGCGCCGCGGACGACCATGGTGACGCGCCGCCGGCCCTCAGAGAGAAAGATGGCGGCCTGGCCGGCGGAGTTGGCGCCCCCGACCACGATGACGTCCTCGCCCTCGCAGAGGAGCGCTTCGACGGGCGTGGCGCCGTAGTAGATGCCGACGCCCTCGAAGCGGGAGAGGTTCGGGATCGCCGGCTTGCGGTACTGCACGCCCGTGGCGATCACGATGGTCCGTGCCGACACCACCACCCCGGCGCCGAGGTCGACCCGATGCATGTGGCGATCGCACCTCAGCGCCACCGCCGTCCGCGCCACGACGAACTCGGCGCCGAATTTCTGCGCCTGAAGCAGGGCGCTGCTGGCCAGTTCCTGCCCGGAGACGCCGGTGGGAAAGCCGAGGTAGTTCTCGATCCGTGAGCTCGAGCCGGCCTGCCCGCCGGGCGCGGTCGACTCGACGACTAGCACGTCCAGGCCCTCCGACGCCCCGTAGACCGCGGCCGCCAGCCCCGCGGGGCCCGCCCCGATGACGACGAGGTCGCGCACGACGTCCCGGCTGAGGCGGTTCAAGTCGAGGCATTCCGCGACCTCTTCGATCGTCGGCTTCTTCAGCACCTGCTTGCCGCTGCAGATGAGGACGGGCACGTCGTCCACGCCGACGCCGAAGCGCTCCAGGGTCGCCTGCACGCTCGCGTCGCGATCGGCGTCGATGTACTCGTACGGCTGGTTGTTGCGGGTCAGGAACTCCTGGAGGGTCAGCGTACTCGCGGAATGCCTCGAGCCGATCAGGACGATGTTGCCGGCGTTCCGCGACATCAGGAGCGTGCGCCGGTGGATGAACGCCCGCAGAAAGATCTGGCTCAGCTCCGGATCCGTCTGGACGAGATTCCGAACCCGGTCCGCCGGGATCTCGAGGATGCGGCCCGCGCGGCGCGCGCGAGCCCGGACGACGGCCGGATGTCCGGCGATCATGTCGACGTCTCCGGAGAAGTTGCCGGGACGATGGATCGTCACCAGCGTGTCCCGGTCGGAGAGGATCTCGATCTCGCCCTCGAGGATGAGCATGAGCGGACGGTTCTTCTCGCCCTGCTCCCACAGGATGTCGCCGGCGGCGAAGGCCCGCTCGCGCCCGAGGGGCGCGATGCGCTCGATCTGCGCGGGCGTCAGGACCGGGAAGATTTCCTTCTCCGGGACGCCGGGAGACGGGGCTTCGGTGCTCACATCCCGGATCCAATCTCGAAAATCCATTGCGTTGCAACCGGCATGCGGCGAAGGGCGGTCGTCCGCCAGTCGACTTCACCTGTCCCAGGCTTAACGAAGAATTCACGCCGTGTGTGAAGCGCCTCGGCGGTTCGAATGGAGCGAATTGTGCATACGGGCTATAGGCTCGCTGTTAGGGAAGGAACTCCAGTTGGTTCGTTGCTGGATACTGCTGGCGTCGCAGCTGGTTGCGCTGTCCTCAGGGCATCGCGACAGAGATCGGGACCGCCCGCTGTGGTTTGGGTCTCCGATCGCCGTTCGGCACCGGCCCCACCTGTCTGCGCCCGTCGGCACCGCTCCTTCGTCGTTGAGAGGCGTTCGCGGGAAGTGCCGCCGAATCCGGCTCGACGTGCAGGTCAACCTGGTCATCCCGGAGCCACGCATCGTCCCACTCGTCGAGTGAGTCCCAGGAGTAATCAGGAGGAAGCCATGAGCAGCTCCGAAGTCCAGGCGCGCAGAACGGACAACGAGTCGAAGTCCCGCGTGGTCGACATGAAGCTCGAGGTCGTCGTCATCCCCGTCTCGGATGGGGAGCGCGCCGCGAAGTTCTACTCCAGCCTCGGGTGGAGGCAGGACGTCACGCCGCCGGGCTCGGGCATCTTCCAGTTCACGCCTCCGGGCTCCGGGTGCTCGGTCCAGTGGGGCGCGGGCCGAACGACGGCGGCGCCGGGGTCCGCCCAGGGCCTCTGGCTGATCGTCTCGGACATCCAGGCCGCTCTGGACCAGCTGGCCGCCGCCGGGGTCGCCGTCGACAAAGTCTTCCACGTCGGCGACAACGGTCCGGCCGGAGGACTGGATCCCCAGCGACGCACCTATCGCTCGTTCGCCTCGTTCCGCGATCCGGACGGCAACCAGTGGCTCTTCCAGGAGATCACGACGCGGCTGCCCGGCCGCATCGATTCCAGGGCGACGACGTTCTCCTCCGCCTCGGACCTGGCGAGCGCGATGCGGCGCGCCGAGGCGGCTCACGGCGAGCATGAGAAGCGCACCGGGCAGAGCGACGCGAACTGGTCCGACTGGTACGCCGAGTACATGGCGGCGGAGCAGAGCGGCGCCCGAGCTGCCGGAGTGAGCGGCGAGCGGCGGCGGCGAACATGAACCCGCACGTCACCTTCCCCTCGCTGCTCGCGCTGGGCGACCTTTCCCTCTTCGTCCTACGCCTCGTCGCCGCGGTCGTCTTCGGCGCGAGCGGCTACTACCATCTGAAGGACCCGGTCGGTCGGGCGAAGAGCATCGAGCTCTCGCCGGCCGCGACCCGCGGTCTCGGCGCGGCGGAGGTCCTGGGGAGTCTCGGCCTCATCACCGGCGTCCTGATTCAGCCCGCGGCGATCGGCCTGATCCTGGTCGGCCTCGGCGCGATCGGCAAGAAGGTGTTCGCCTGGAAGATCGGCTTCTGGGGCGAAAAGGCGAGCGGCTGGCACTACGACCTCATGCTCCTGGCCATGAACTTCGTCATTCTCGCGACCGCCGGCGGCCGTTGGGTCGTTCCCATCGGCTGAACCCGGCAAGGAGTCCGCCCGTGCGCCCTGACATCAAGCCCGGAGGCGTCCTTCCCGACTACGAGCTGCCCGATCACACGAACACACGCCGCAAGCTCAGCGAGCTGCAAGGCGAGGATCCGCTGATCCTCACGCTCGCGCGCGGCCACTACTGTCCGAAGGAGCACCAGCAGCATCGGCAGCTCGCCGCGTTCTACCCGCAGATCGCCGTCGCCTACACGCAGATCGCGACGATCTCGACCGACGACCACCACGCGAGCCAGGAGTTCCGCGCGTCGATCGGCGCCCAGTGGCCCTTCCTGTCCGACCCGGGCCGGATCGTCCAGAAGGATCTGGACATCCAGGAGTACACGGACCCCGAGCACGACCCGATGATTCCGCACACGCTCGTGCTCAAGCCCGGCCTGGTGGTTCACCGCATCTACAACGGCTACTGGTTCTGGGGACGCCCCTCGGTCGAGGACCTTCGCCAGGACCTTCGAGCCGTCACGCGCGAGATCCGCCCGGACTGGGACCTGAGCACACCCGGGCTCCGCGAGAAGTGGGACGCCGCCGATCACTCGCCCTTCCACGGATGGAACAAACGTGCCGGTCGGAAGCCGGCGTAGGAGGTCACGATGAAGATGGACCTCGCCGGGCAAACCGTCGTCGTGATCGGCGGCACCTCGGGCATCGGTCTCGAGACGGCTCGGCTCGCCCGCGCCGAAGGAGCCGACGTGATCCTGACCGCCCGCGATCCCGATCGACTGCAGCGCGTCGGAGCCGAGCTAGGCGCGCGGAGCACCGCCGCCTTCGACGCCGTTGATTTCGGGCGCCTCCAGACGTTCTTCGAGGATCTGCCGTCGCCGATCGACCACGTGCTGGTGACCGGGCCCGGTCCGTACTACGCGCCGCTCGCGGAATTCGATGTCGAGAGGGCGCGCCGGGACGTCGAGGCCCATCTGCTGCTGCCGATCCAGGTCGCGAAGGCCGCCGCGAAGAAGGTCCGCGCGGGAGGCACGCTGCTCTTCATGGGCGGCACGGGCGGCCGCCGCACGGCGGAAGGCCTCGCGCTCATCGGGTCACTCACGACCGGGGCTCCAGCCCTGGCGAAGAACCTCGCGCTCGAGCTCGCGCCCGTCCGCGTGAACCTGATCGCGGCCGGGTTCGTCGACACCCCGCTGTCGGCGTCGATTCTCGGGGACGAGCTCGAAGCCCGACGGGAGCAGCTCCGAAAGACGCTGCCGATCCGCCGCGTCGTCGGTCCGGCCGACGTCGCCGCGCTCGCCGTCCACCTCATGACGAACACCGCGGTCACGGGCGCGACCTTCGACATCGACGGCGGCCAGCAGCTCGTGGAGGGCTGAGGAGCGTGGCAAGAGTGACCGACGACGCGCGCGTTGATGGATCCGTCCCACGAACTCCCGAGGGTGGCAAGGAGGCGCGGCGTTGACGAGATGGAGGCCAGTGATGCGTGCTGTCCGACTTCCCCTTTGGTCCGGACCGTTCGGAGTGTCCCGATGGGTGTTGATCGCCTCCCTGATCCTCGCTCCCTCGGCGCAGGCCCGACAGAAGGAGAGCCCCGTGAAGCCCCCGACCCTCTACCGATCCATCCAGATCGTGCTCGACGCCGGCCATTTCGCGCTGGACACGCAGGCCGACGCGATCGCCGAGCTGATCCGCGAGTCCGTCGGTTCGCCTTGAGTCGGAATCCCACAGTGTTCGAGGTGCCGGGCGGCACCCGCCGGAAAGATCTCTTGGTGAGGAAAGGAGAGAATCGATGAGCACGATCACGACGAAAGACGGCACGGAGATCTACTACAACGACTGGGGCAAGGGTCAACCCGTCGTGTTCAGCCATGGCTGGCCGCTTTCCGCCGACGCGTTCGAAGACCAGATGTTCTTCCTGGCGTCGAAGGGATACCGCTGCATCGCGCACGACCGGCGCGGCCACGGGCGCTCGAGCCAGCCCTGGGACGGCAACGACCTGGATCACTATGCCGACGACCTCGCGGAGCTCGTCGCGAAGCTCGACCTCAAAGACGCGATCCACGTCGGCCATTCGACGGGCGGCGGCGAGGTCGCCCGCTACATCGGCCGACACGGCACGAAGCGCGTGGCCAAGGCCGTGTTGATCAGTGCGATCCCTCCGGTGATGCTCAAGTCCGCATCCAACCCCGGCGGAACGCCGATCGAGGTTTTCGATCAGCTGCGCGCCTCGGTCCAGGCCGACCGATCCCAGTTCTGGAAGGATCTGAGTCTGCCGTTCTACGGATACAACCGGCCCGGTGCGAAGGTCTCGGAAGGGGTGCGAGAGTCGTTCTGGCTCCAGGGAATGATGTGCGGTTTTCCGGGCTCCTACTTCTGCATCAAGGCGTTTTCGGAGACCGACCTGACGGAGGACCTGAAGAAATTCGACGTGCCCACGCTCGTCCTGCACGGCGACGACGATCAGATCGTCCCGTTCGCGGACGCCGGGGCGCTCTCCGCGAAGATCGTCAAGAACGCCAAGCTCGTCGTCTACAAGGGCGCTCCCCACGGAATGTGCACCACGCTCAAGGACAAGGTCAACGAAGAGCTGCTCGGGTTCATCCGATAGCCGTCGGGTCGTAGGCCGGAATGCCCTCCGCGCCGTGGGCGCTGATCTCCCGGGCCATCGCATCCTCTGCCGTGCGGCGGAGGACGGCGTGCTGCGTCACGAACAGCCCCACGACCCTGCGGCCGGCGAGGCGGAGCGGCCGCGCCTGGGGCAATCTCCAGGTCGATTCGAAGGTGGTCGTCGCGCAGCCGAGCGGGAACGTCAGCGCCGCCAGCAGGACCGCGCGCATTCCGTTTCGGGACACCTTCACGGGTCCTCATGCCGCGGCGCCGTCGGGCGTCGCGCGACGCGCCCGCCGTCCACCGACGCTGCAATCGACGTTCCAGTGGAGTCGCCTCCATTCGATCGGGGAGCGGTATGATCGCGAAGATCGCGCGAGCCTGCGGGCTCCCGGGAGGGTGGGACGTGAAGGTCTATCTGATCGCACCCAGGAATCCCGAGTCCTTCTGGACTTTCGACCGGATCCTGCCGAGCCTCGACAAGAAGTGCGTCTTTCCCAACCTCTCGCTGCCGACGGTGGCGGGGCTGACGCCGCGGGAGCACGAGGTCGTCCTCTGCGACGAGAACGTCGAGGACGTCGACCTCGATACCGACGCCGACATCATCGGCCTGACCGGCTACGTCATCCACTCGAAGCGGATCTTCGAGCTCGCGGCCGAGTTCCACCGGCGCGGCAAGTTCGTCGTCGCCGGCGGACCGTTCGCCTCGCTGTGCCCCGAGCTGCTCCGCGGCAAGGTCGACGTCCTCTTCGTCGACGAGGCCGAGTACACGTGGCCGCGGTTCCTGCGCGACTACGCGGCCGGCGCGTGGGAGGCGGAGTACCGGCAGGTCGACAAGCCGTCGCTGCACGACTCGCCGCTGCCGCGCTTCGACCTGCTGAAGCTCGACGCCTACCGCACGATGACGATCCAGTTCGCGCGAGGCTGCCCCTTCCAGTGCGAGTTCTGCGACATCATCGTCATGTACGGCCGGCGGCCGAGGACCAAGACGGCCGAGCAGCTCATGGACGAGGTGCGTGAGATCCACCGGCTCGGCTCAAGCCGCATCTTCGTCGTCGACGACAACTTCATCGGCAACAAGAAGGAGGCGAAGGAGGCCCTGCACGCGCTCGCGGACTGGCAGGAGGCGAACGACTATCCGATCGAGATGATGACGGAGACGACGCTGAACCTCGCCCAGGACGACGAGCTCCTCCAGCTGATGCGGCGCGCGAATTTCACGACGATCTTCATCGGGATCGAGTCGCCGCGCGCCGAGAGCCTCCAGGAGACGCACAAGACCCAGAACCTGCGGGAGAACATCCTCGACTCGGTGCATCGCATCCAGCGGGCCGGCATCGAGGTGATGGCGGGAATGATCGTCGGCTTCGACCACGACGACCCGTCGATCTTCGAGGAACAGTTCCAGTTCATCCAGGCCGCCCGCATTCCCGTCTCGATGACGGGCATGCTGAATGCGCTGCCGAAGACGCCGCTCCACGAGCGGCTGCGCGCTGCGGGCCGTCTGATCGCGGAGTCGGTGGGGGACCAGTTCGTCTTCACCAACATCGTCCCCCAGGGCATGTCGCGAACCGAGCTCTACGAGGGCTACCAGCGGCTGCTGCAGCGGCTGTACGCGTACTCGAACTATCGCCGGCGGGTGATGCAGCTGATCCTCGCGAAGGGATCGCAGATCAAGGGCCGGCTGTCGACGGGCGGCCAGGACCTGCGGATCTTCGCGCGCGTGCTCTGGACCTGCGTCGTCAGGGCGTCGCCCAGGCGCTCGCTGATGACGCTCTCGATCCTCGCCGAGACGGCACTCCGGCGGCCGCGGGCGCTGCGCCAGGCGGTGACGCTCGCGCTCATGCACAAGCACCTCTACGAGTACATGCGGGACACCTGCTCCCGGATCGAGGAGATCATCGGTCAGCTCGGCGCGAGCGAGGGAAACGAGCTGAAACTCGGAACGTGACCGGTCCTCTTTCCCGGACCGGCCCGGGCGAGAGGGGACTCAGGGAGCCGGAATCGAGGCGGCCGACGATGGAAGGGTGGCGAGAGTCCCCGACACCGAAGGCGGCGGCGGGACGATGAGGACGCCGAGCTCCCGGCGGAGGGCGTCCACGTTCGCGTTCATGACGTAGTGGTCGAGGTTCCGGAAGAGCCCGTTGTGGTGGTATCCGCCCTCGTTCATCTCACGGACCGCCTGCTCCTTCGTCCAGCCCTGCACGACGACGCGGTAGAGCGCGACGAGCGCCCCGGTGCGGTCGGCGCCGTGGGCGCAGTGGATCATCAGCGGACGGTTCTCCGGCTCGGTCATGATCCGGAGGGCCTTGACTACCAGGTCGTTGCGGAGCCCCCACGCGCTCATGGGCACGTGGAAGAGCTTCACCGATCCGTCCGACACGAATCGGACGTCGCCGGAGCCTCCGGCGAGGTCGAGCACGTTGCGCACGCCGAGCGCGGCGAGCTCGCGGAACCCCGTGGGCGACGGCTGCGCGCCCCGAAAGAGACCGTCCTCGATCCGGTACAGGTTGGGCACGCTCGTACCGGCCACCGCCACGGCCCAGTCGGCCGGCCGAGGCGGAGCCGCCTGGGGGGCCGCCCACGCCGACGCGGCGCAGAGCGAAAGGGCCAGGACAAGAGCTGCGACGCGTTTCATCCAAAACGAAAACGAAAGACGGCGCTCGGAAATTCCGCTTCCTCCGACTTCGAAAAGAGCCTCAGGCCGTCTTGACGAAGGCCATCGGGTCGGTCCACTGCCCGCGCTCGTAGAGATAGCGCACCGCCTTGTCCACGACGATCTGGCCATCTTCGGACGATAACGAGATCTGCGCCCGCTCGAGGGGTCGGGGCGTCGGGCCCTCGAAATTGATCCCCGAGACGTAGTAGCCCGATCCGTGGCAGGGGCACTTGAACTTGTTCTGGGCGGGAAGCCAGTTCGGCGTGCACCCTAGGTGCGTGCACGTCGCGACCAGCGCGTAGATCTGGGTCGTGTTGCGGACGATCCAGATGCCGAACTTCTCCTTCCAGCGCTCGTCGACGCCCAGGGCATAGGTGGACGGATCGCCGGCCTTGAATCGCGTCGGAGGCTCGAACAGGACGTTCGGGAACATGAACCGAAGGGTGGACACGAGCCCGGCGGCCGTGGCGGCGGCGAAGCCCGTCCAAGCGAGCGCCATCCATTTCAGCGTCGACCGCCGGGTGAGGCCGTCAGCCTCGACGTCTTCCGGGCCGCGGAGCGTCTCTTCGGAATCGGTATTCCGGGCCGAAAGGGCGGAGGAAGGATTGGCAGACAACTGGGTCACCCGATGCGTTCCGGGGCGGTTGCGCGCAAAGGGCGCGCAAGCCCCGTCAGCTCATACCTCGCGCATCTCTCGTTTATTCCGCCGACCGCTCCTCAGTTCCAGTGGTGGGAATGCCACCAGATCTTCCGCAGGTCGAACTCGACGCCGCGACAGAGGTAGATGGGCACGTTCTCCTCGGCCATGCCGAAACGGACCTCATGCGGGAAGGCCTTCCAGGAGCGGCAGTTGTCACGGACGTCGTCCAGGCTCCACTGGAGGACGATCAGGTTCCGGTAATCCTCGGCGGGAGGCCCCCAGAACCAGTGGTTCTGGTGCCGGCTGTAGGCGCGCGGCAGGCCGAGCGCCGGACCGAAAAGGTTGATCGCCCCGGCCTCGCCGTAGTTGCCCGTGAAGATGCCGGTCCGCGATCGCTCCTCCGGTGGAAGGGAGCCGTAGATCGCGGCGACTTCGCGGGCCATCTCCGGCCAGCCGAACTGGTCGCCGATCGGCTGCGGCAGAAGCCCCTCGTGGTGCACCTCCGCCTTCTGCGGGTGGACGCCGAGGGCGCTCTCATAGGCGATGTATTTCTCGGGAGGGAGTATCCAGATCGTGAAGGGCATGGTGATGAGGCCGCCGGCGACGATCACGGCGGGAATCGCGATCCGCAGGATCCTCCGGTTCGCCGTCCATCGCTCGATCGCCACGCCGCCGGCGGCGAACGCGGCCGGGTAGATCGGGAACAGGTAGTAGTCCTTCGCGTGCGCGGCCATCATCAGGGCGAAGAAGAAGACGAACGTGAGTCCGAGCGCGCGCCACCGCCGGTCCCGGAGGAGGAAGACGACGCCCCCGAGCCAGACGGGGAAGAGAAGGGGATGCATCGCGAGGATCTGCTGCTTCACGAAGGCCGGCGGCGCGAGGACGACGTTCTTGCCCTCCCGGCGGACGTTCTCGAGGTCCTCGAGGGTCGGAAAGTGATGCCGGTACTGCCAGACGAGATTCGGCAGGAAAATCGCGAGCGCGATGACCCCCGCGATCCAGATCCACCGCTCCCGGAAGGCGCGGCGCTCGGGCGTCAGGAGAAGCGCCGCGAAGACGGCGGCGCCGAAGAAGAGCGTGGAATGCTTGTTCTCCAGCCCGAGGCCCACGAGCACGCCGAACCACGGCCAGAGCCGCGCGCGGCCGGTCCGGAGGATGCGCGCGAGGACGAGCAGCGCGCCCATCCAGTACAGGGGCTCGAACGCGTTCATCGTGAGGAGCCCGTCCGCCAGGAGGATCCCCGGGGCGAGGAGAACGGCGAGGCCCGCGAGGAACTGTCCCCATCGTCCGCCGCCGAGCTCCCGCGCGATCAGGATCGTCAGCGCGACGAGCGCGGTCCCGGCGAGCGCCGGCAGGATCCGGAGCGCCGCGAGAGAACCGCCGAGCGCGAGCGCGAGCGCGCGTAGACGGCGACGAGCGGCGCGGCATCGACGTAACCCCAGTCGAGGTGCCGCGCCATGTCGAGGTAATAGAGCTCGTCGCGGAAGTATCCGTACCGCTGCGAGGCTCGTCGCGAGGTGGAGCAGGAGCTTCGCGCCGCACAGCATGCGAGGACGCCGATCGAGAGCGACGGACGGACGAGCGGCCATTTCCGGCGGCGCGTCGCGTCGGACATCGGAGCTCCCCCGGTTCACGAGGGCGGCCGCGATCTTGTCACACGCGGCGCGGGGGAGGCGCGCGCGGTCACTCGTACCGGAGGGCCACCGTCGGCGGGATTCGGGCGGCGCGCCGCGCCGGCAGGTATGCGGCGAGCAGGGTCACGGCGACCATCGCGGGGACGATGACGGCGTAGACCAGGAGGTCGACGCCGCCCGCGTTGAACAGCATGGAGTTCATGAGGCGTTCGAGCGCAAAACCCATCGCGAGTCCGATCGCGCTCCCGATGCCGACCAGGAGCATCCCCCTGCCCATCACCAGGCGCATCACGTCCGCGGGCCGGGCGCCGATCGCCATGCGAATGCCGATCTCGCGCGTGCGTCGGCTCACGTTGTAGGCGACGAGGCCGTAGAGTCCGGCGATGGCCAGCAGGAGCGCCACCAGCCCGAGCGTGCCGACGAGTTCGACCGCGACGGCCGGTCCCTCCACCGTCGCGTAGCGGTAGAGATCCTCGAAGGTCCTCGTTTCGAGGAGCGGCATGTTGACGTCGAGCGACCGGACGCTTCGCTTCACGGTGTCGACCATTTCCAGTGGGTCGCCCTCCGTCCGCAGCAGCAGCACACGCCGGGCGATCGGATGCTGCGCGAGCGGCAGGTACACGAAGTCGATCCGCCGCTCGAAGCCGTCGCGGTACTGGATCGACGGGACGACCCCGACGATCTCGACGGGAGTGCCGCGGGCGTCGTCGAGGCGAAGGCGCTTGCCGATCGGGTCGGCGCCCGGCCAGTAGTGGCTGGCGAGCCTCTCGTTCACGACCGCGACCCGCGGGGCGTCGGCCGTGTCCGACGCCCGGAAGCCGCGCCCGCGCAGGAGCCCGATTCCCATCGTCTCGAAGTAGGCCTCGTCGACGGTGTTCATGGGGGCGGCGAAGCTCTTGCGGTCGCGCGGCATGGGAAACGCCTCCGGCACGAAGGCGATCTGAGTCAGATCGTCCAGGCCGAGGGGAGGGTTCTGCATGAAGGTCGCACCCCGCACGCCGGGAGATTCCCGGAGCCGCTGAGGACAGGAGCTCGTAAAAGCGCGACGTCCGGTCGGCGTCGTACTGCACGAGCCGGGGGTCGAAACGGACCATCAGCAGGTGATCCTTCGCGAATCCGAGGCCCTCGAGCGTCAGGTGCTGGAATCCGCGAACCATCAGGAAGGAGCCCGCGAGCAGCATCAGCGACATGGCGATCTGCGCCACCACCAGCGCGTTGGGTCCCCGGAGCCGCCGGCGGCCGCGCCCGGGCTCCTCGGCGTCGGCCGACGCCTTGAGGCCGTTCACCAGATTCAGGCGCGTGCTCTGCAGAGCGGGGGCCAGGCCGCAGAAGATCGCGGAGAGGACGGACAACGCCATGCTCGCCGCGAGAACGCGTCCATCCATGCGGAAGGGCACGCGGACGGGCAGCTCGGACGGGATCTTGAACGTGCCCATGGCTTTGATGCCCGCGTACCCGACGAGAATCCCGGCCAGTCCTCCCGCGAGCGCGAGAACCAGGCTCTCCGTCAGGAGCAGCCGGATCAGCCGAAAGCGTCCGGCGCCGATCGCGAGCCGCACGGCGATCTCGCGCGTCCGCGTCCGCGCGCGGGAGAGCAGGAGTCCAGCGGCGTTCGTGCAGGCGACGAGAAGGACGGCCAGGGCCAGGACCGTGAAGATCACGCTGAACTTCCATTCGACGCCGTTCGGCTGCGTGCGCATCTGGAACATCGTGTGCACGGCCGCGCCGCGGTCGCGATTCGACTTCGGATACTCGCGCTCGAGGTCCCGCGCGAGCACGGCGATTTCGTTCTGCGCCTGCCGCAGGGAGACTCCCGCCTTCAGGCGGCCCTTGACCGTCAGCTCGCGGTCGTCGCGGTCGACGAAGAAATCCTTTCGGGAATCGGTCGAGAATGCGCCGGCCATCGCGAGGGGGATGTAGAAGTCGGGCCGGTCGAAGATGTAGAGGCCGGTGAACGTCTCCGGCGCGACCCCGATGATGGTGAAGTCTTTTCCGTTCAGGCGAACGGTCCGGCCGACGGCGGACGGATCGCCGCCGAACTCGCGCCTCCAGAAGTCCGCCGAAAGGACCGTGATGGCGTCGCGGCCGGGCACCGCGTCCTCCTCTTCGCGAAAGCCGCGGCCGACGGCCGGCTCGACGCCGAGCACGGCGAAGTAATTGCCCGACACGAGGAGCCCGCCCTTGATGATCGGGGTGGTGTCGCGGTCGGGGCTGAAGCCGAGCGGGGTCAGCGTCGTGTGGGCGATCACGCCGTCGTAGCTGGTCACGCGATCGCGGATGTCCCGGTACTCGAGATACGAGAACGAGTCGTAGGCGTCGTCGTGCGAGGTGCTCACGAGGGTCACCACGCGGCCCGGGTGGGGCACGGGGTAGGGCCGGAAGATCAGCGCGTCGAGCATGCTGAAGGGCGTGACGGTCATCCCGATTCCCAGGGCGATCGTGACCACCACGAAGGCGGTCAGTCCCGGCGTCCGCCGCAGGCTGCGGACCGCGTAACGGACGTCGTCCACGAAATCCGTCAGCCAGTGCACGCGGCGCGCGTCGCGGATCTCTTCCTTCTTCTGTTCGAGCCCGCCCATCGCCCGCAGCGCACGCTCCCGGGCCTCCTGCGGCGGAAGCCCTTCCGCGATGCCTTCCTCGGTCTTCTGGTCCAGGTGGAACTGGAGCTCTTCGTCGAGCTCCCGCTCGACCTGCCTCCGTCGAAAGATGGATCGGAGCCGGAGGGGCGCGGTGAAGATCCAGCGGGTCGGTCGCATCGTCCTCAGGCCTCCGAGAGCTGCACGACGTGCGAGATCGCGGAAGAGAGCCGCTGCCAGTTCGCGGCCTCGGACTCGAGCTGCCCCCGGCCGAGGTGCGTCAGCGCGTAGAACTTCGCGCGCCGGTTGTTCTCGGTCTGTTTCCACTCCGACGCGATCCAGCCCTCCTGCTCGAGCTTGTGGAGAGCGGGGTAGAGCGAGCCCTCGCTGACCTGCAGCACGTCGCCCGAGAGCGATCGCAGGCGCAGGCTGATCGCCCATCCGTGCATCGGTTCGAGGGCGAGGATCTTCAGGAGCAGCAGATCGAGGGTTCCCTGGACGAGGTCGGAGGGCTTGCTCATATCGGTTTCCGAGGGGAGTCTAGAACGATTCCCCTCGGTAAGCAAGGGGAACGGCAAGAGATGGAAATGGGGGAGCGAAGCTAGGCCGGCGACTCCTGCCGGATGCGTTCGAGCACCCGTCCCACCATCCGGTCGCATCGGGTGCCCAGGAAGGGGAAGGCCTCCCGCGCCTGACCGTCCACGATCGCGACGAGCTCGCGCCGCAGGAATGCCCTCGCGCGATGGAGGCGCGTCTTGACGGCCTCCTCCGACAGCTCCAGGCACTCGGCCGTCTCGGCCGTCGACAACTCCTCGACGTCACGCAGGACGAAGACCGTCCGGTAGGTCTCGGGCAGCGACCCGACCGCAGCCTCCAGAATGGTGCGAATCTCGCCCCTCAGGGCTTCCGCCTCCGGACCGGCCAGTGCGGGCTGTCTCATCGGCTTTCCCCCGTCCTCTTCCGGCGTCCACTCCTCGAAGCGGCGCTCCCGCCGCGCCCGGGCCCAGCCCTCGTGCAGCACGATCCGGGTGAGCCAGGTCGAGAATGCCGCGCGACCGGCGAAGTCCCCGAGGTGCTCGTACGCCCGCACCCACGCCTCCTGCGCGAGGTCCTCGGCCTCCGCGTCGGACGGCAGGACGGACCGGGCCACCCGGAAGACGCGCTGGTTGTACCGGCGCATGAGGATTTCGAAGAGCTCGGCCTCGCCGCCGAGGACCCGCTCGATGACATCGCCGTCGGACAGGCCGGCGTTTTGCACGGATTTCGGGTGCGCCATGTTTTCCGGCAACGCCACGATAGAGTGTCGGCTGCCCGAAAGGTTACGGGGCTGTAACTTTCGGCGTCTATCTCACTCTATCGCCGCGAGGAGGTGAGATTCATGGACAAACGCCTCGATTCCGCCTGGTGGGCCTTGCGCCTCGGCCTCGGCCTCGGGCCCTTCCTCGCCGGTCTCGACAAATTCTTCGACATCCTGGCGAACTGGGAGATGTACTTGAGCCCCCTCGCGCTGAAGGTCGTTCCGGTGAGCGCCGCGACGTTCATGCACGTCGTCGGGGTCGTCGAGATGATCGTCGGTCTCGCAATCCTGACCCGCTGGACGCGCCTCGGCGCCTACGTGGCGATGATCTGGCTCGTCGCGATCGCGATCAACCTCGTCACGACCGGGATGTTCTTCGACCTCGCGGTCCGGGACATCGAGATCGCCATCGGCGCCTACACCCTCGCGCGACTGACCGAGGTCCGGGAAGCCGTCGGGGCCGGCGCCGCTTCGCGCCCGTTGCCGTCCCCCGCACAGAGGACCGCCTGACGAGACACCGTTTCTCAACGACGAAAGGAGAGGACATGAAGAAAGCATTGCTCGCCGCAGCCATCCTGGCCCTCGTTCCGCTCGCCGCCGCCGCCGAGGTCTGGAAGGACGCTTCGCTGCTCGACACGATGTGCGCCTCGAAGGAAAAGGTCGCGAAGAACCCCGATGCGCACCCGACGTCGTGCGCGCTGCAGTGCGCCAAGAGCGGCTACGGGATCATGGCCGACGGCAAGTACCTGAAGTTCGACGAAAAGGGCAACGAGCAGATCCTGTCCGAGCTGAAGTCGACGAAGAAGACCGACCACCTGCGCGTCACCGTCGACGGGGACCGCAAGGGAGACACGATCGCGGTCAAGTCGGTCAAGCTCGACTGAACCGGCTGACCGACTGACCGAACGGCGAGGGGACGGCCTCCTATCCGGCCGGACGGGCCGAGAGGGGGTCGTCCTTCTCGATCTCGGCGAGGAGCTCGACGAGGACCTGGGGGCGCAGCGGCTTGACCAGGTGCCGGTCGAAGCCGGCCTCCCGTGACTTGCGGCGATCGCTCTCCTGTCCGTAGCCGGTGAGCGCGACGAGGCGCAGCGGCCGTCCGTTCGACTCGCGGCGGATGCGCCGGGCCGCCTCGTAGCCGTCGAGCGCCGGCATCCCGATGTCGAGCAGGGCGACGTCCGGATGGAACTCGCTCGCGAGGGCGGCGGCCTGTTCGCCGTCGAACGCGGTCCGCACGTCGTTGCCCATCGTCTCGAGCAGCAGGGCCAGGCTCGCCGCGGCGTCCCGGTTGTCGTCCACCACGAGTACGCGCAGCCCCGCCGACGCCGCAGCGCGCGGCATCTCGGCGGCCGGCGAGGCTGCGGCCAGGGCGTCCTGGGCGGCGACCGGGAGCCGCACGAGGAACTCGCATCCCCGGCCCGCTCCCTCGCTGTGCGCCTCGATCGATCCCCCGTGCAACTCGACGAGGGACCGGGCGAGCGAGAGTCCGACACCGAGTCCCGCCTCCCCGCTCTGGATCGCGCGGCTCGTGCGCGAGAACATCTGGAAGATGTTCGGAAGGTCCGAATCCACGATCCCCCGGCCCGAATCCCTGACGGAGACGACGGCCTCGCCGCCTTTTCGGCCCGCCGCCACGGCGATCGAGCCTCCGGGGTCCGTGTACTTCGCCGCGTTGTTCAGGAGGGCGACGAAGACCTGGCAGAGCCGGGTTGGGTCGGCGTCCACGAGGGCGTCCTCGGCGATCGAGACCGTCAACCGATGCGAGCGTTCCTCGATCCGGGGACGGCTGGTCTCGATGGCCCTTTCGAGCACCGCCGACAGCGGCAGGGCGTCCCGCTGGAGCTTCAAGCGGCCGGTGGTGATGCGGTTCACGTCCAGGAGATCGTCCACCAGGCGCGCCATCGCGCCGACCTGGCGCTCCATCATCTTGCGCACCGGTTCGGCGTCTTCCGGGAGGCCGAGCCGTCGGAGGAGCTCCAGTCCCGTCGTCAGCGGCGCGAGCGGATTGCGCAGCTCGTGCCCGAGCGTCGCCAGGAACTCGTTCTTGCGCCGGTCGTTCTCCTGGAGCGCCGCCGTGGCCCGTTTGAGCTCCGTCACGTCCATGAATGCGCCGACGCTCCCGCGGATCGAGCCGTCGGCGTTGCGCAGCGGCGCGGCGTTCCCGTAGACGTAACGCGACTCGCCGTTCTCGAGGGCCATCTCGATCTCGGCGCCGTGGACCTCGACGCCGCGGGCCGCCGCGACCTGCAGGGGCAGGTCTTCGGCGGGGATCGGCGCGCCGTCGCGGTATTCGACGAAGGGACGTGAAGCCGGTTGTCCCGAGGTGGGGGAGACGTTGGCGTCGGTCCGCACCCCGAGAAGGCTCGAGGCGGCGGCATTGCCCGTCACCACCCGGCATTCCGGGTCGTGCGCGATCCAGATCGGCGCGGGCGCCGTGCGGAGGATCGTCTCGAGCTCCTCGGCGCGCTCGCGCAGGCGCGTCTCGGCCCGATACCGTTCGCCGACCTCCCGCCGGAGCGCCTCGTCCGTGCGGCACCGCTCGATGTAGTCGGTCGCGGTCCGCAGGTAGAGGTCGAGGCGCCGGAGCTCCTGGCCGGACGGACGGTGGGGAAGTCCCCAGTGCGTCGAGATCATCCCGATGGGCGTTCCGTCCCAGCTCCGGAGGGGCGTCGACTGCACCGCGCGCACTCCGGCCCGCCGCAGGACCGGCAGCGCCTCGGCGAGCGGCATCTCGCTCTCGACGTCCTCGACGGCGATGCGTGTGCCATTGCGCACCGCCTCGCCGCACACGGACGCCGCGTCCGCCCGCACCTCGCGGAAGAACTCGAGGAACTCCGCCTCGAATCCCCGGTGTCGGGCGATCCGCAGCGTCTCGTCCTCGGCATGCCAGAGCTGCATCGTCGCCCGGTCGGCGCCGAGAATCTCGGTCGCGGCATCGAGGACCTCGCCGAGGCCGTCTTCGAGAGTGGCGTTGCGCCACAGCGACGCGCAGAGCTCGTTCAAGCGCTCGAGAGACGCCGCATCGCGGGACAGGCGGTCCTCGCTGGCGCGGACGAGCTCTTCCGAGCGGGCCCGCTGGATGCCGAAGGCGAGCTCGCGGGCCACGGCGAGCGCGGTGTCGATCTCCTCGAGCGAGAACTCGTGCGGGGCGTCGAAGTACGCCATGAACTTACCGATCAGGCGATCGTCCGCGATCAGTGGGACGAAAGCGAGGGCGGCGATGCCCTCGACGAGGATGACCCTCCTGAGGGACTCGTCCATGTCGGCGGCCGTCAGGTCGGGGACCGTGATCGGCTCGGGATCGCGGGCGTCCGGCTTCCACGGGGAGTGGCCGTCCACCGCCCGTCGGTATCCCTCCGACAGGCCGGCCGAGGCGACGAAGCGCATGACGCCCGCGCCGTCGAAGAGCAGAATCGAGGCGCGCGAGCACCGGAGCGCATCGCGAATCGCCGCGAGGGCCGCGCCATAGACGTCGGATGCCGAGCGGGCGTGCTGGAGGCGCTCGATGAGCTCGTAGACGGCCGTGCGGCGGCGCAGCGTCTCGGACTCGAGCGCCTCGCGACGCTTTCGATCGGAAATGTCGCGGTCCACCTGCAGGACGAGTGTTCCGCCCCGGCCTCTCTCGAGCATCAGCAGCCGGGTGCTCACGGTAACGGAGGCGCCGTGACGGGTGCGGTGCACCAGCTCGCCGGACCACTCCCCGGACTCGTCGAGTCGGCTGAGCACGGACGAGAGGCCGCGTTCCTGCACGGTGCGGAGCAGCTCGTGGACGTTGCGGCCGAGGGCCTCGCCGGCGGGGATGCCGTACAGACGCTCGGCCCCGGCGTTCCAGTACCGAACGCGGCCGTCGCGCTCCCACGTGAAGATCGCGTCGTGCACGAGCTCGAGCAGCTCGGATTTCTGCGACGTTTCCGCGCGATACCGGCGGAGCTTCTCGCAGAGGACGCTGGTCAGGACTCCGACGGCGCCGAAGAGCGCCAGATTGGCGATGTCCGCCGGGTCATCGACCCGGAAGCTGTGGAGGGGAGAGTAGAACGCCGCGGCGGCCCAGACGCTCGCGACGGTGGCCAGCAAACCGGGGCCCAACCCCCCATACCAGGAGGACACGAGGACGGCGGCGACGAAGAGCAGCAACGGCGCGTGCTCGAGGAGGACCGGAGCGGTGAGCAGCCGGAAAGCGAAGGCAAGCGCCACCGCGGCGATCGCGACGCCGTATCCGGAAAGTGAAACGCGGGCTTTCTGGGGCATAGAACCGCGAGGAAAACAACATTTCACCCTCCCGATCCGCTGTCAAGCGTTCGCCGATCGTTCGGCGGATGAACAGTGGGTGAAGAGAGCGGGGTTTTCCCTGACCGCTCCAATCGGCTGCCGGCGGAGGGTTAGGATCGAGACCGTGCCGGCGGCCTGGTCCGAAGAGGAGCGCGAGGTGCTCCGGGCGCTCGAGGCCGCGTCCTCGTCGCCCGCCGCAACCGTTGCGCTGTCCCAAATCGCCGAGCGCGTTCTCGCGACGCTGGCCCGCGCGCCGGGGGAGATCGAGGCGTGGGAGGCCGTTCCCCTCGACGTGTACGGCCCGGGCGCGCTGCCTTCCGGCGTCGGCTCGAGCTGGGTGTTCGCGCTGCGGCGCGGCGTCGCGACGGGGGCCGAGCGCCACCCCAACAGCCGTCAGCGGATGTTCAGCTGGTCGGGCGGCGGCGACTTCCAGGTCCACGATGGAACGCGCTGGGTCTCGCACCGTCTCTCGGCCGACCGCGGCGCGCCGCTCGACGAACGGTGGCTCTCGATTCCGCCCGACACGTGGCACCAGGGCGTCGTCGGCGACGCCGACTGGGTCGTCGTGTCGTTCCACACGGTGCCAAAGTCCGAGCTCGTCGAGGAGCGGCCCGATCCGGAGGATCCGGACCCGTTCCATCCGAGCCGCACGCGGCGGCGCGTCTACGCCGAGGTGATCCAGCCCTGACGGCGCGGCCGCCGCATTAATTTCCTCTTCGCCCGATGGCGCTCACGGCCGGTTCCAGGCTCGGGCCCTACGCGATCCTGTCGCCTCTCGGCGCTGGCGGAATGGGAGAGGTCTACCGGGCGCGGGATGAGCGGCTCGGCCGCGACGTCGCGATCAAGGTGCTGCCGCCGCGCCTCTCCTCGGACCCGGAGCGGCTGCGCCGCTTCGAAAAAGAGGCGCGCTCCTCCTCCTCGCTCAATCACCCGAACGTCGTGACGGTCTTCGACGTCGGCGATGCGAACGGCACGGCCTACATCGCGATGGAGCTCGTCGACGGACGGACGCTGCGTGAACTCATCGCCGAGGGGCCGCTCCCGCTCAAGCGTCTCCTCGGAATCGGAGCGCAGATCGCCGACGGGCTCGCCCGGGCGCATGGCGCGGGGATCGTGCATCGGGACCTGAAGCCCGAGAACGTCATGGTCCGCCGAGACGGCTTCGTGAAGATCCTGGATTTCGGCCTCGCGAAGCTGACCCAGTCCGATTCCCCGGAGAGCGGCGCGACGCAGTCGCCGACGATGACCGTGGGCACCGAGGACGGCGTCGTCATGGGCACGGTCGGCTACATGTCGCCCGAGCAGGCCCTCGGGAAGCCACTCGACTTCCGCTCGGACCAGTTCGCGCTCGGCGCGAGCCTCTACGAGATGACGACCGGCCGCCGCGCCTTCGAGCGGCCGAGCGCTCCCGAGACACTCGCGGCGATCATCCGCGACGAGCCGGAGCCGCTGCGGGCCGCCGCCCCGAGCGCGCCGATCCCGCTCGTCTGGTGCGTCGAGCGCTGCCTCGCGAAGGACCCGGAGGATCGGTACGGCTCGACTCGCGACCTCGCGCAGGACCTCGCGCGCCTGCGCGACGGCGTCGCGGAGGGGAGCCTGTCGAGCGTGGCCATCGCCGCCGCGGAGGCCGCGCCTCGGCGCGCCCTCTGGCGCGTGCCGGCGCTCGTCGCCGCGGCGCTCCTCGTCGGGGCGGCGGCGGCGTACTTCGCCGCGAGGCGACACCGCGACGAGGTGCCCGCCTACCGGCTCGTCTCGTACCATCGCGGCGCGATCGGCGGGGCGCGTTTCGCGCCGGACGAGAAGACGATCGTCTATGCGGCGGCCTGGCAGGGCGCCGCGCCTCAGCTCTACTCGACGCGGCTCGACAGCACGGAGTCGACCGCGCTGCCGCTGCCGAGCGCGAACCTGCTGTCGCTCTCGGCCTCCGGCAAGCTCGCGATCCTCCTCGGCCGGTTCCCCGACAACGCGTCGATCGCGGAGGTCTCGCTCGCCGGTGGCGCGCCGCGCCCGCTCTTCGAGGGCGAACCGGAGACACTCGTGCTCGGCCAGTCCGTCGCGGACTGGGAGCCGGGCCAGGACCGCCTCGCGATCGTTCGAAACGGCCAGCTCGAGTTCCCGCCGGGAAAGGTTCTCGTCCCCTCGGCGGACGGCGCCCGGGTGCTCGGCCTGCGCTTTTCGCCCGACGGCAAGAGGATCGGCTTCATCCAGGGCGCGGCGAAGGACCAGGCGGTCGGCGTCGTGGACCTCGGCGGGCAGCAGCGGATACTCTCCTCGGGCTGGGGTATCGTGCAGTCGCTCGCCTGGCACCCCCGCACGGGCGAGATCTGGTTCTCCGCGCGCAGCCTCACCGCCGGCACCGGCGTCATCGAGCTCCACGCCGTGTCGCTCGCTGGCGCCCAGCGGATCGTCGCGCGGTCGCCGCAGCTGATCATCGTGCAGGACATCGCGCACGACGGCCGCGTGCTCGCTCGGAGCGAGGAGTGGACGGAGTCCATGACCTGCCTGCCGCCGGGCGGGGCGCGGGAGCTCGACCTGACGTGGCTCGATTTCTCGCATGTCGTGGCGCTCTCGGCCGACGGGCAGGACCTCCTCTTCAGCGAGGGCGGCGCGGGCGCCGGAGGGACCGGCGGCACCTATATGAGGAAGACCGACGGCGCGTCTCCCGCGGTGCGGCTCGGCGACGGCTCGTCCGCACAGGACCTCTCCCCGGACAAGAAATGGGTCCTTCAGCGGACGCCCGATCGGCTCGTCCTCTTGCCGGCCGGACCCGGAGAGATGCGTACGATCCAGGACCCTGGATTTCGATATCGCGGCGCGGCGTTTCTTCCGGACGGGAAGGGCCTCGTCATCGCCGCGGCGGCCCAAGGGCGCCGCCCGAGTCTCTACGTGCGCGACCTCGTCGCCGGGCCGCCGCGCCCCTTCGGGCCACCGGGCTGCGCGGCGCCGCAGGTTTCCCCGGACGGCAAGGCGGTCGCCGCCCTGTGCGGCGAGGGGAAGTGGCTCCTGCTCTCGCTGACCGGAGGCGAGCCCCGCTCGCTCGACGGCGTCGGCGAGAAGCCCGGTGAGATCGTGATGGGATTCGACGACACGGGGCGAAACCTCTGGCTTGCCTCCGGGGCGCGAACGGTGCGCGTCGAGCGCTACGAGATCGGGACCGGCAAGCGAATCTTCTTCAAAGAGATTACCGTCGCCGACCCGACGGGGGTCGAGGACGTCGGTTCCGTCGTGCTGACCCCCGACGGCCGCGCCTACTGCTACAGCTGCATGCGCAGCCTCTCGCGCCTGTACGTGGTGGATGGACTGCGCTGAGCCTACGCCGCTAGGCGACTTCCTTCGACACGATCTCGTACTTGAAGTTCGCCGGCTCGAGGCAGTCGAGACGCCCCTCGGCGGTCTCGGCCTGCGGATACAGGAAGAACGGGAGCGGCGGGCCGCTCGCGCCGGGCAGCGTCACGTCCGACGCGAAGTTGTACGCCATCCAGTTCATCTCCCAGGACCCGAAGAGACGGGCGCGCGCCTTCGCGACCATCTCGTCGTCGATCGGCCGGTTGCCCGGCGGCTCCTCGAGGACGACCTTGCGCACGTCGGCGGGGTCGACCGGGACCCAGCGCTGCTCGAGGTAGACCTCCGCGCGGCAGTGCTGCGCCTTCGTGACGTTCTCGGTCGCCGCGCCGAGGCTCTTGTAGCCGAGCGCCGACGAGGCGACGCGGATGCCGTACACGTCGCGCGCCGGAAGCCCCGCGGCGCGGGACAGCGCGACGTAGAGCGCGTTTAAGTCGGCGCACTTGCCCCCGAGGTACTTCGTCTCGAGCATCGTCTTGACGTTGCCGATGCCGCAGCCCTTGACCTTCGCGTCGCGGAACGTGTTCACGACGATCCACTCGTAGATCGCCTTCGCCTTCTCGACGTCGGTCTTCGCGCCCTTCGTGATCTCCTCGGCCGTCGACTTCACGACGCCGTCCGTCGGCATGTACGCCGTCGGCCGGAGGAAGTGGCGGAGCTCGGCGGAAGTCGCGGCGGCGGGAGCGGCGGGCGGCGCCGAGGGTTCGACCGCATAGTCGCGCGTCTGCACGCGGCTGGTCAGCGTCAGCACCGGCTTCGCGCCCTCGGGGAACACCGCGGAGACGATCCCGAGCCGGTCCTCCTTGCGTTCGACCAGCTCGGCGCGGCCGCCCTCGGCGCGGAAGTCGTTCGAGAGCGTCCTCTGAAACGGCGTCTCGCCGAGGAGCGCGGCCGGGAGCCAGACCCGGGTCGTGCCGGCGGGGGTCAGGATCTCGGCGCGGGTCGTGACCTCGAAGGTGCGCCAGGTGCCCGTCGCCTGGGCCGCCCGGGCGCGTGCGAAGAGAAACTTCGACTCCGAGAGCGCGAGCGTCGCCGAGGCGGCCCCGGTGACGCGGAAAAAGTCGCGGCGATTCATGCGGAACCTCCTTGATGCTGATGCAAACTCACCACCGCCCTAAATCTATATTGAACGCGGGCCGAGGAGGCGGCCGACGACCATGTCGACACGGCGGCATCCGGGGGCGCGAGGACTCCGGCGGGCGGGGGCGGCCGTGCTCGCCACGGGACTGCTGCTCTCCGCGGTCGGCGCGGGCCAGGAGTTCTCGCTGTTTACGGGTCCTCGCGCGTCGGCCGGGGACGAGTTCGGGATCGGCGCCCGGCCGTGGTTCCCGGCGCTTCCGCCGGGCGGCATCGCCGTGCAAAGGCCCTGGACGCGCGGGGGGCGCGAGACCGCCGTCTCTCCGGAGGCGCCCCCGCCGCACACGCCTCGCCATTTCGTTCTCGCGGCCGGCGAGGTCGCCCTCGCCGTTTTCGGCGTCTGGGCGTACGACCGCTACATCGCGGAGGAGGACTTCGCCCGCATCTCCTGGCACACGGTCAGCGAGAACTTCAAGGCGGGCTTCGGCTTCGACCGCGACGACTTCGATACCAACCAGTCCTACCACCCGTACCAGGGGAGTCTCTTCTTCGAGGCGGGCCGGTCGAACGGCTACACCTACTGGGAGTCCGGTCTCTTCGCCCTCGCCGGCAGCTTCATCTGGGAATGCTGTATGGAGAACGACCGCCCCTCGATCAACGACCTGGTCAATACGACGCTCGGCGGCATGACCCGAGGCGAGGTGCAGCACCGGCTGTCCATCATGGTTCTCGACACCACCGCGACGGGAAGCGAGCGGCTCTTCCGCGAGATCGGCGCCGCGATCGTCAATCCGATCGGCGCGATCACGCGGCTCGTCGACGGCGACATGGGCCACGTCTACCCCAATCCCGAGGAGCGCTATCCCTCGGCCTTCTCGATCTCGCTCGACGTCGGGTACCGGCACGTCGAGGAAGCCGAGCACGAGAATCAGGCGCTCATCACGATCGACGCGCGGTACGGCGACCCGTTCGCGGGCGACGTCCGGAAGCCCTTCGACTCCTTCTGGGCCGCGATGGACGTGGATTTTCCGAACCATCAGCCGATCACCCGATTCGAGGAGCGGGGCATCCTTCGAGGGTGGGACCTGAGCGATCCTGCCGCAGAGGCGCGCCACCTCTTCCAGGTGACCCAGGACTACGAGTACTTCAACAACGCGGCCGAGGTCTTCGGCGCGCAGATGTTCAGCGCGGGGGTCCTCTCGCGATATGCGCTCGGCCGCGGCATTTATGCCGCCGCGGAGGTCGACGTCTCGGCCATTCCGCTCGCGGGAGTGAAGACGATCGACTTCGAGAATCCCGATACCGGCCGCAACTACGACTACGGCCCGGGCGGCGGCATACGCGCGGGCGTGCGAATCTACCTCGCCGGACGCGAGCTCCTCGACGTCGGCTACGGCGTCGCCTGGATCGCGACCGTCAACGGATTCTCCGACGACAATACTCTGCAGTTCCTCCGCGCCGAAGCCACCTTGCCCGTCGCGGGCCTCTTCGGCGTCGGCGGCGGGTACCGCTGGTACAGCCGCAAGACGAGCTACTCGAACGGATTCCTCGAGCCGCGCCAGACCCAGTCGGAGTGGCGCGTTTTCGCCAGCTTCGCCTTCGGCGCCGAGGGCCTGCGGTCGGCGAGAGACTGAAGAAAACTCGGCATTCGAAATCCGAGATTTCGAACGCTGGCGGCTTCCGGGCGTCTGTGGTGTGATCGAGACACTCGTCTCGAAGGAGGGAAATCCATGAAGCCGCTCTCGACCGCGCTGTCGCTCGCCGTCTTTCTCGGCGCCTCGGCGCTCGCCGCCCAGGTGATCGCCATCCGCGCCGGACGGCTGGTGGACCCCGCGGCGGGCACGGTCGCGCGCGACCAGGTGATCCTCGTCGAGAACGGGAAGATCACGGCGGTCGGCGCGTCCGTGGCGATCCCACCGAACGCGCGGGTGCTCGACCTCTCGAAGAAGACGGTTCTTCCCGGCCTCTTCGACGTCCACACGCACCTCTGCCTCGGGATCCACACGCAGGGAGGCAATGGCCTCCCCGAGCTCCTTCGGTCGCTGCTCGCCGCGACGGCGATCGAGACGAACGCGTACCGGGCCATCCAGGGCGTGGCGAACGCTCGCGACATGCTGCGCGCCGGTTTCACGACGGTGCGCGACGTCGGGAACGCCGGCAACTACGCCGACACGGCCCTCCGGCGCGCGATCGAGAACGGTCTCGTGCCGGGACCGACGGTCGTCAACGCCGGGCGGATCATCACGCCATACGGCGGGCAGTACCACGGCATCCCGCCCGAGCGCGCCGACATCACGCAGCCCGAGTACCTCTACGCGGACACGCCCGACGAGATGCGCAAGGCGGTGCGCGAGAACATCGCCTTCGGCGCGACCGTCATCAAGATCGTCGTGGACGATCAGCCCTACCTCTACTCGGTCGACGACGTGCGCACGCTCGTCCGGGAGGCGGCGGCGGGGGGCCTGAAGGTGGCAGCGCACTGCGCCACCGACGCGGGCGCCCGCATCGCGGCCGAGGGAGGGGTCGCGTCGGTCGAGCACGCCTATCGGGCGACGACGCCGACGCTCCAGCTGATGAAGTCGAAGGGGACGTTCCTCGTCGGCACCGACTTCACGAGGCAGGCGGCGCACCAGATGGGCATGGACGAGTACCACGACTGGGTCGTCGACCGCCTCAAGCGGGCGTACGCGGTCGGCGTGCCGGTGGCGTTCGGCACGGACGTGGTGTTCGACATGCCGGGCGAGACGCGGGGGACGCTGTCGGTCGAGTTCGTCACGAGCTTCGTCGAGGCGGGCGTGACGCCGAAACAGATTCTCCAGGCGATGACCGTCGACGCGGCGAGGCTCCTCGGGATGGCGAAGGAGCGCGGCGCGATCGCGCCCGGCTATTTCGCCGACATCGTCGCGACCGACGAGAACCCGCTCGAGAAGATCGACACGCTGCGGCGCGTGAGCTTCGTCATGAAGGGCGGGCAGGTCATCCCCATCCAGTAAAAGTTCCCCTCTCCCCTCCGGGGGGAGAGTTTGGGACGCGGCGAGCGAGGCTAACCCTCCTCCACCCACTCCCGCGTGCGCTCGACGGCTCGCTTCCAGCCGCGGTACGCCGTCTCGCGTCGGTCCTCGCTCCACGCCGGCTCGAACGTCCGCTCCGCCCTCCAAAGGCGGCGCAGCGAGTCCGTCGAGTCGAACGCGCCGACCGCGAGCCCGGCCGCGTACGCCGCGCCGAGCGCCGTCGTCTCGCGCACCACCGGCCGCACGACCGGGATGCCGAGCACGTCCGCCTGGAACTGCATCAGGAAATCATTGACGCTCGCGCCGCCGTCCGCCTTGAGCGCCGAGAGCGGCCGGCCGCCGTCCTCCGCCATCGCCTCGACTACCTCGCGGCTCTGGAACGCGATCGCCTCGAGCGTGGCGCGCACGAGATGCGCGCGGTTCGCGAACCGCGTCAGGCCCACGATGACGCCGCGGGCGCGCATGTCCCAGTGAGGGGCGAAGAGGCCCGAGAACGCCGGCACGAAGTACACGCCGCCTGTGTCCGGCACGCTGGAAGCGATCGCCTCGGTGTCGGCGGCCTCTCGGATGACGCCGAGGTTGTCCCGCAGCCACTGGACGGCCGACCCGGACACCGCGACCGATCCCTCCAGCGCGTAGGCGCGTCCCCCCGGCTCCGATCCCGCGGCGGTGGCGAGGAGTCCATGAGCGCTCGCCGGCGGGCGGTCGCCGACGTGCTCGAGGAGGAACGAGCCGGTGCCGTAGGTGTTCTTCGCCTCGCCCGGCGCGAAGCAGGCCTGCCCGAAGAGCGCCGCCTGCTGATCGCCGAGCACGCCGCAGACCGGCACGCGCTCGCCGAACGGTCCGTCCTTCGAGGTGAAGCCGTAGGGTTCGCGTGCGATCGAGGGCCGGATCGCCGCCAGCGCGCTCGCGGGCACGCCGAACCGCTCGAGGAGAACCGGGTCCCACTCGAGGGTCTCGAGGCCGCAGAGCAGCGTGCGGGACGCGTTCGTCGGGTCGGTGACGTGCGCGCCGCCCGCGGCGCCGCCCGTGAGGTTCCAGACGAGCCAGCTGTCCACCGTGCCGAGGCGCAGCCGTCCCGAGTGCGCGAGCGGGTGCACCCGCGGCACGTGGTCGAGGAGCCACCGCATCTTGGTCGCCGAGAAGTACGTCGAGATCGGCAGCCCGGTCCGCCGGCGGACGTCCTCTTCCCAGCCGCGCTCGATCGCGGCGCGGCACTCGTCGGCCGTGCGGGTGTCCTGCCAGACGATTGCGTTCGAGAGCGGCTGGCCGTCGCTCGCGTCCCACGCGACCACGGTCTCCCGCTGGTTCGTGATCCCGACCGCCAGGACCTGTCCCGCCGGCGCCGCTCGCCGCGCCTCGAAGACGACCTCGTCGACGCGCTCGCGGATCTCGATCGGGTCGTGCTCGACCCAGCCGGGCCTCGGCAGGATCTGCTCGTGCTCGCGGTAGGCGGAGGCGGCGGCGCGGCCCTCGAGATCGAAGAGGATGCAGCGAGTGCCCGTCGTGCCCTGGTCGATGGCGGCGAGATACGCGGGCATCGGGCCCATCGTATCGGGAGGCTACTTCGTCCGGCGCCGGACGCCCACGGCCGCGCAGGCGCCGCCGAGACCCGCGAGCGCCGCGCACAGCAGGTTGACGTCGTGGAACGCGGCCTCGAGACCCCGGCCGACCGCGTCGCGGACGGCGCGCGCTTCCGCCGGGCTCGCGCTCGATGGAGGCTTCAGCGCTCCCAGACGCGTCCGCTCGCTCTCCACCTTCTCGCGGACCGCGGGAGAGACCCGCGCCGCTTCGAGGCCCCCGCGGAGCTCGCGGTCGAAGGCCCCGATCGCGAGGATGCCGAACCCCGCCACCGCCAGCAGCGCCGCCAGCCGGGCGATCGCGTTGTTGATGCCGGAAGCGGTCCCCTGGTCGTTGCGATCGACGGAGTTCAGGACCGTCGTCGTCAGCGGCGCGACCGCGATCCCGATGCCGAGCCCGACGACGAGGAGTCCCGGCAGGAGCGACGCGGCGTAGCTCGCGTCCGGCGGCAGCAGCGCGATCAAGAGAAACCCGGCGCCCACGACGAGCGGCCCGACCGTCAGCGGCAGCCTCGGCCCGATGCGGTCGGCGAGGGCGCCGGCGCGGCGCGACAAGGCCGCGACGACGATGACGAGCGGAAGCACCGACGCGCCCGACGCGGCGGGCGAGTAGCCGCGGGCCTGGATGAGCACGAACGGCAAAAAGAAGAACATCGCCGCGAGCGCGGCGTAGAGCAGGAGCGTCAGCAGGTTGATGGACGCGAACGTCCAGCTCCTGAAGAGGCCGAGCGGCACCATGGGCGCCGCGGCGCGGCGCTCCACGAGGAGGAATGCCCCGAGCGCGACGGCGCCGGCCGCCATGGGCGCCCACGCGCGCGGGCTCGCGATGCCGGCGGTCGGCGTCTCGATCAGGCCGAAGACGAGCAGCGCGAGGCCCACGGTCACGACGACGGCCCCGAGGACGTCGAGCTCCCGCTTCGCGGGGGCGCGGCTGTCGCGAACCCGGCGCAGCGCGATGCCGAGCACGGCCGCCGCGATCGGAAGGTTGAGCAGGAACACGGCCCGCCACGAGATCGCCTGGACCAGCCAGCCGCCGACCGCGGGACCGATGGCGGCCGCGATCGACGTCAGCGCCGACCAGGCGCCGACCGCCTTGCCGCGCTCCTTCTCGGAGTACGCCGCCCCGAGCATCGCGAGGCTCGCGGGCACCAGCAATGCCGCGCCGACGCCCTGCAGGGCCCGCGCGGCGATCAGCCATCGGATGCCGGGGGCGAGGCCGCAGCCGAGCGACGTGGCGGCGAAGACGATCGTCCCGATGACGAAGATGCGCCGCCGGCCGAATCGATCGGCGAGCGCGCCGCCGACGAGCACGAGCGAGGAGAGAAACAGCTGATACGCCTCGACCACCCACTGCGCGCTCGAGACGGTCGCGCCGAGCTCACGCTGGAGGACCGGCAGCGCGACGCTGACGACACTGCCGTCGATGAAGGCCATGCTCGAGCCGAGGACGGAGGCCGCGAGCACCCACGGCCCCGCCGACTTCGATCCCGGACCCGTGCCGCCGGACGGACCGGGACCCGCGCGGCGCGAGGGGGACGCCATCGACCGATCCGGCTCAGCGATCGGCGGGCGGCTCGTCGCCCGCGAAGGCGCCGGCCGGTACCGGCTGGGGCCGCGCCTCGTCCTCTTCCACGGCGCGCGCGGCTTCCGGATCGGTCGCGGCCGGCGACAGCGCGGTCGCCGCGGCCTCGTCGAGCGGGTGCGCCTCCCGAGCCTTCGCGAGCCGGTCCTCGTCGGTCAGGTCGAGCCGCAGGGGGGTGAGCGAGATCCACCCGCGCTCGATCGCCCATCGGTCGGTGCCCGTCTCGGCGCCGCGGATCGGGACGACGGTGAACCAGAACAGCGGCCGTCCTTGCGGGTCCTCCATCGGCACGACACGGCCGTCGTACTGCCGCACGGACACGCGCGTCCACACGAGGCCGCGCGGCTCCCGCGGGAAGTTGGCGTTGACGAGCGTCAGCGCCGGGTCGCCGAGCACGGTCTCGAGCACTCGCCGGATCCAGGGCTCGAGGCCCTCGAAATCCGGCTCGGCCGAGGTGGGCGCGGTCAAGGCGAACCCGCGCAGGCCGAGGAGCGCCGCCTGCTTCGCGGCCGCGAGCGTGCCGGAGTGCCAGATCGAGTTGCCCAGGTTCAGGCCGAGGTTGACGCCCGAGAGGACCACGTCGACGCGCTCCCAGTGGTACGCGCCGAGCGCGACGCAGTCGGCCGGAGTGCCGTTGACGCGGTAGGCCTCGACGTTCCCGTTGCCGAGCCGGACGGGACGGTAGGCGAGCGGTCGCGACGCCGTGATGGCGTGGCCCATGGACGATTGCTCGACGTCGGGCGCGACGACGCGCACGTCGCCGAACTCCGCCGCGACCGACGCGAGGAGGGCGAGGCCGGGGCTATACACGCCGTCGTCGTTCGACACCAGGATCCGCATGGGCGGCATGACTGCAACTTGGCTGCCAGACGGGATGGCTTGCGGATTGCACGCCGTCTCCTCCGATGAGAGTGATCCTCGTGCACAACACGCGCGCGGGGGATGGGCGGCCGATGGGCGAGCTGCGGCGAGCCATCGAGGAGGCCGGCCACGACGTCGTGCACGAGATCGCGAAGAGCGACGGCGTCGTGCTCGAGGACGAGGACCTCGCCGAGCTCGTCGCGATCGCCGGCGGCGACGGCACCGTGGGCGACGTGGCGCGGGCCCTTGCGGGGCGGGGCGTTCCCCTGGCCGTGCTGCCGCTCGGCACCGCGAACAACATCGCGCGCTCGCTCGGGATCGCGGGCGAGCCGGCCGAGATCGCCTCGGGCTGGACGTCCGCCGCGCGGCGCGTGCCCTTCGATCTGGGCGCCGCGCAGGGTCCCTGGGGGCAGAAGCGGTTCCTCGAGGGCGTCGGCATCGGGCTCGTCCCGGCGGCGATTGCGGCGGCCCACCACCGCGGCAAGAGGAGGATCGCGAAGAGCGGCGGCGGCCCGATCGAGGGGGCGCGGAAGGTCTTCCGCCGCGCGCTGAAGAAGCTGAAGCCGACGCGCTTCGCCGTTTCGGCCGACGGCGAGACGCTCGACGGCGACTACCTTCTCATCCAGGTCCTCAACATTCGCTCGGTCGGCCCGAACCTGGTTCTCTCGCCGGAGGCGGACCCCGGCGACGGCTTTCTCGACCTCGTCCTGGCGGGCGAGACCGAGCGCGAGTCGCTCCGCGCGCTTCTCGAGGACGACGGGGACCGGGCCGAGCGAGGGGCCTCGCTCCCGGTGCGGCGCGTGCGGAACGTCGAGGTGTCGGACGGCGGCGCGGTCCACGTCGACGACGACCTCTCCGAATCCGGCGAGGATTCCGTCATGGCGCTGACGGTGCAGCCCGGCCAGGTCGAATTCCTGGTGTGAGGGCGGTCACAGACACCTCGCGCGCAAGAGAACAGGGTTGGAGGCGAGAGGCAGTTCAGGAGGCAGGGGAGGCAGCCCGAAGCTGACGGGACACGGATACGAGATGCGGGATGCGGAATCCTCGGATTTCGCATCTCGGATCTCGCATCGAATCTGCCTCTCCCCCGAGGTGGAGGAGAGCGATGACGCTATTGACCCATGGCAGGCGCAAGCCGGCCCGCCCGGCGCTCGGCTCGGGAGAGGCCGTCGCGACCGTTCGGGTGAGAGACGTTCGGGCGGCGCGAAAATTCTACGAAGACGTTCTCGGCTTGAAGCCCGGGCCGGACCGCGACGGGGACGTCGTCGCGTACGAGGGGGCGCGCTCGCGCGTGTTCGTCTACGCGTCTCCGATCGCGGACGAGGCGCCGCCGACCGCGATCACGTGGATCTGCGACGACGTGGAGGCGACCGTCGGCAGCCTGCGCGCGCGGGGAGTCGTCTTCGAGCACTACGATCTGCCAGGCGTGCGGTGCGAGGGGGACGTGCACGTCGCCGGGAACCGCCGCGCGGCCTGGTTCCGGGATCCCGACGGGAACGTCCTCGCGATCGTCAGTAGCTGAGCCGGGCAGCCCACGTGTCGTCGGGCAGCCCACTGTCGACGGGCAACCCACTTGTCGCTGGGCAGTCCACTTGTCATCCCGAGGGCGGCAGCCCGAGGGATCCCTTTCATCGCCGACACCGAGACTCGAAAGGGATCCCTGGCGACGCTGCGCTCGGGATGACACAGTCGTCTCACGGTCCGTAGAGCAGCAGCCCGAACGTCTTCACCAGGAACACCGCCATCTGCCCGCGGTTGACCGCCGTGCCGGGGCAGTAGTCGCCGCCGCCGCAGCCGCCGGTGATGCCCTCGGCGTTGAGCTCGTTGATGAAGTTGACGAACTGCGCCGAGGGGCAAGGCACGTCGGTGAAGACCGTCGCCGAGCAGACGGGCGGCGCGTACGCGCCCCCGTGCTCGCCTTTCAGGAGGAAGACGGCCATCTGGCCGCGCGTGACCGAGTTGCCGGGACAGTAGTTGCCGCCGCCGCATCCGCCCGTGATGGCCTCGGTGGCGAGCTGGTTGATCCAGTCGACGAACCCCCCGGAGGGGCACGGCACGTCGGCGAACATCGTCCCCGAGCAGGCGGGCGGCGTGTACGAGGAGCCGTGCTCGCCCTTCAGCAGGAAGACGGCCATCTGCGCCCGCGTGACGGAGTTCGACGGACAGTAGTTGCCGTTGGCGCACCCTCCCGTCACCCCGTTGTGGAAGAGGTTCTCGACGAACTTGTAGAACTGGTGGCTCGTCGGCACGTCGGGGAAGCTCTCGCCGACGTGCAGCGTCCATCGCTGGATGACGGAGAACGGCGCGATCGTCTCCTCGATGCGGGTGTCCCAGTGCTGGGCGGGGCGGGCCGGCGCCGTCAGCTGGACCGTGTAGCAGTCCACGCATTCCGCCGTGTCTCCGGCCGCGAGCGTTCCGTAGTCACCGGAGGCGTCGGGGTTGCCGAAGACGGTTCCCGGCTGAGCGATGCCGGAGAAGTTGACGGTCGCGCCGGTGAGGTGTTGCGACATGTCGGTCGAGTTCGACCAGGTCGGCTGGAGCATCGCGGTCTCGCCGAGCTCCAGCACGCCATTGCCCGCCGCGTCCACCGCGAGCGAGGGGGGGAAGGCCTGCGTGGGAACGGTCGTCAGGACGACGTCGTGCCCCGATCCTCCGACGTAGCTGATCTGGAACGTCGTCTCGTTGACGAGGAAGAGCGCCCCCTCGGCGAGGCCCTCGAACTGGCCCGAGACGGCGCCGCCGCCGTCGTTCTTGATGATCGTGAACTGCGTCGCGTCGATGGGCACGAACTCGGCGGGCATCTTCACGAGGAGCCCGGCGTGGGTCAGCGTCACGCTGCCGCCGACGGCGAGCTGATCGTAGTCGGTGCCGGCGGTCGTGCCGTTGAGGCGCACGACCAGGGTGGTCCGCGTCGAGCTCGCGCCGAAGGACACATTGCCGGTCGTCAGGATGCCGGTCGCCGTCGGCGTTCCGGGCCCGACGACCGCGAACTCCGTCGGGAACGAGTTGTTCACGGTCAGGGGCGCCGAGAAGGTGCCGTGGCCCCCGAGAAACGGCGTGCCGCTCGACTCGCTCACGGTCACGCCGCTCGTCCCGGTCAGCGTGCCGTTGACGTAGAGGACGCCGCCCGTCGCGCCGGCCTCGGTGGCCCCGGTGTAGGAGTCGTTGCCGCCGAGAATCACGGGGCCGCCGCCGCTCGAGAGGATGCCGCCCGGGCCGTCGATGTCTCCCTCGAGGTCGATCGTGCAGGCCGAATTGGTGCCGACCACGATGGTGCTGTTGACGGTCAGCGGCAGGCTCAACGTGTTCTTGCCGGCGACGCCGCTGCCGCAGAGGATCTCCCCGCTCGTGATGCCGTTGCCGGCCAGCGTGTACCCGGGCCCCAGAAACGTGATCCCGATGATCGACATCCCCGCCGCGAGATCGTTGTTGGTCGCGAGGACGGTCGATGTCGCCCCAAACGTCAGGTCGTCGCCGGAGCCGGGCGGATGCCCCTCCACCCAGTTCGAGCCGTTCGACCAGTTGGCGTCGACGGGGGTCGCCTTCCAGTGCATGGAGATCGCGAAGCCGGCGCTCGGAAGAAGGGCGAACAGAAGCGCGACGGGGAAGCGGCGGCGCCAGGCGCACCCCTCGCGAGGACGGCTGCGGAACGGCATGGGCGGTCTCCTTCAGAGAACACGCGGGAGACCTCGCCGAAAGGGATCAGAGCCGGGCTTGGCCGCGAGGCGTCCGACGCTCAGCGCGTCGCGGGCGTGGCCCGGGGCGCCGGGGTCGTGGACCAGTGGTCGCCCTCGCTGCCCGGGGCGGGGGTGCCGGCCATTCGCGGCGTCGAGCGCGGCGCCGCGCCTCCGAGGCCGGGCGTCCCCGAGCCGGACGGCGTGACGTTCGGCACGGCGGTCGCGGGCGGCGGCGAGACCAGGCTCGGCGCCGACTTCTCGATGTCGGAGGGCGCTCCGGGAGGCCCCGTGATCGACATGACCCGCGTCCCGCCGGCGTTGTCGGTCATCCACATGACCGCCGCGAGCTGACCGACCTTCACGGTGCCGTCCACGCGGACGCCCTGCAGGAGCGGCATCTTGTATTCCTTGCCGTCGCCCGCCTTGATCGTGATCGACTGCCCCGGCGCGTAGTCCCAGACGGTGCCGCTCATCAGCTGCGTGCCGACGGCGTTGCGATTCTGGGTCTCCGGATTCGGCGCCTGCGGGCCCGGCGGGTTCTGCTTCTGGGCGAGCGCGGTGACGCCCACCAGGACGGCCGCGATCGCGAGCAGCGTCGGCGTCGGCTTCGACATGGTTTTCACCTCGGGGAGAGACGATACAAGATCCATGCCCGTGCCGCCGGCGCCTAGTCCCTCAGGAGCCTCGCGACCTCCTCCGCGATGGCGGGCGCGGCGGTCAAGCCCGGCGACTCGATGCCGACGAGGTCGACGAAGCCCGGAAGGCCGCGTGAGGTCTCCTCGGCGATGACGAAGTCGCGGAAGGGCTCGCCCTTGCCCTGGAGCTTCGGGCGGATGCCCGCGATGTCCGGCTCGAGGTCGTCGTCGCCGACGTCGGGAAGCAGCCGCCGCGCGGCCGCGACGAAGGCGTCCTTCTTCCCGGGGTCGACGCGGTAATCGGCGGCGCGCGCGGAAAGGTACTCGGCGTCGGGTCCGAAGCGCAGGCGGCCGCCCGTGTCGATCACGACGTGCACGCCGAGGCTCTCGGGCGCGGGGACGGGATAGACGAGGCGGGAGACGAGCCGCGCGCAGCGGCTCGATGCGGAGAAGTAGCTGCCCTTGCACCAGTGGAGTCGGTAGCCCGCCGCGTCCGGGTCGATGCCCGCGAGCGCGGCGACCGTGTCGGCCTCGAGCCCCGCGGCGTTGACGACGCGCTCGGCGGTGAACGACTCCGCTCCGGACGGGCCGCGGACGGAGAGACGGTAGCCTCCGGAGAGGGGCTCGATGGCTTCGACCTCGGTGCGCGGCTGGAACGTCGCGCCGCCGGCGAGCGCGCGCCGGAGGAAGTGATCCATCAGCGCGTGCGCATCGACGACGCCGGACTCGGGCGACCAGAGCGCTCCCACGGTGCGGATCGCCGGCTCGAGGGCCCGCGCCCCGGCGGCGGAGAGGCGTTCGACCGGCACGCCGTTGCGCCGCGCCGCCTCTCCGACGCGGTCGAGCGCCGGCAGATCCTCCTCGCGCGTGGCGGTCACGAGCTTGCCGGTCTTTCGATGCGGGATGTCGTGGCGCCGGCAGAGGTCCCACGTCCTCTGCCGCCCCTCGACGCACAGCCGCGCCTTCAGCGAGGCCGCCGGATAGTAGATGCCGGCGTGGACGACCTGGCTGTTGCGGCTGGAGGTCTCCATGCCATGCCGCGGGTGGCGCTCGAGGAGGACGAGCCCGGGACTGTCCGCGGCGAGCCGCGCCGCCACCGCGAGGCCGACGACGCCGGCGCCGATGACGACGATGTCCGTGTCGGGCACAGGGGGATGTTAGACCGGCATGTCGCATCTCGTTCATGGACATCGCATTGACCCTTCCAGTCCGCGGGTATACGTTGCCCTTCCGGGAGCTCGTTGCCGTGAAGCACTGGAAGGAAACCGCGCGGATCTTCGAGCGGCTCGTCCGCCTCGCGGGCGCCGACCGCCGCGCGGCGCTCGCCACCGTCGTGCGGATCGAGGGATCGGCCTACCGCCGTCCCGGCGCGAAGCTCCTCGTCGAGGAGGACGGCGCGACACTCGGCTCGATCTCCGGCGGCTGCCTCGAGGGCGACGTGCGCGAGACCGCTATGCGGGTCCTCGCCGACGGCACGCCCCGGCGCCGCCGCTACGACACGGGCGCCGACGAGAACGAGGCATGGGGCCTCGGGCTCGGCTGCGCGGGCTCCGTCGAGATCTTCGTGCAGCCGGCCGCGACGCCGGAGGCGCTCCCCGCGATCGAGCGGGCGGTCGAGCTCTTCGCCGAGAGGCGGCCGTTCGCGCTCTGGACGCGCGTCGAGGGGGCGCAAGCCGGCGCCATGGCCGCGATCGGGGCGGACGGTCCGATGGCGGGTTCCGTCGGGGGCGCCGAGGATGTCCTCCGCCGCCGCTCGGCCGAGGGAGTCGCGGCACGCGCATCGCGGCTCGTCGACGATCCGGGCGGCGAGCTCTTCGCCGAGGTGCTCCTCCCCGCGCCTCGCCTCGTCGTGTTCGGGGCCGACGACGACGCGCGTCCCCTCGTCACGCTCGCGGCGGCCGCCGGCTTCGAGGTCCTCGTCGTGGACCATCGCGAGGCGCTCCTCGCTCCGGAGCGGTTCGCCGAGGCGGAGCGCCGCATCGTCCGGCGGCCCGAGGACGGCCTCGCCGGGCTCTCGATCGGCCCGCGCACGCTTGCCGTCGTGAAGACCCACCTCATCGCGCACGACCGCGAGTGGGCGCGCCGCCTGCTCGAGGCCGGCGCGGGCTACGTCGGCCTGCTCGGTCCGAGGGCGCGCGCGCGGGAGATCGTGCGCGAGATCGGCGCCGAGTCCGACGATCGCGTGTACGGGCCGGTCGGGCTCGACCTCGGCGCCGAGGGGCCCGAACAGGTCGCGCTCGCGATCGTGGCGGAGCTGCTCGCGGCGGGCTCGGGCGTCGAGCCCAGGCACCTGCGCACGAAGGCGCGGGAGATCCATGCCCGGTGACGCCCATCGGGCCGCGGGCGTGGTCCTCGCGGCCGGCGCCTCCCGCCGCATGGGCGAGAACAAGCTTCTCTTCCGCCTCGACGGCGAGACGCTGGTCGCCCGCGCCGTGCGGCGCGCGGCGGAGGCGGGACTCGATCCCGTCCTCGTCGTCGTCGGGCACGACGCCGCGAGGGTGGAACGGGCGCTCGAGGGTTGCCCGTGCCGCATCGTCGTCAACGCGGCGCACGCCTCCGGCCAGGACTCGTCGTTTCGAGCGGGGATCGCGGCGGTGCCGCCGGCGGCGTCCGCCGCGGTCGTGCTCCTCGCCGACATGCCGCACGTGACCGCCGCGATGATCGCGGCGCTCCTCGAGCGCCATCGCGCGACCGGCGCCGCCCTGGTGGTATCCGACTACGACGGCGTGTCGGCGCCGCCGACGCTCTACGGCCGCGCCCTCTTTTCCGAGATCGTGGAGGGCTCCGGCTGCGGGCGGGACGTGGTGCGCCGCCACCGCGCGGAGGCGGAGACGGTGGCGTTTCCCGCCGAGCGCCTCGCCGACCTCGACGAACCCTCCGACGTCGACCGGCTCCGCGCCTCCGGCGCCGAGATCCTGCGATGCGCACCGACCTCCTGATCCTCTGCGCGGACCTCGTCCGCCGCGAGGAGCCGTTCACCCTCGCCACCGTCGTGCGGCGGCAGCCCGCGAGCTCCTCGCAGCAGGGCGACGGCGCGATCGTCACCGCGGACGGCACGTTCCACGGCTGGCTCGGCGGCAGCTGCACGCAGCCGACCGTCGTCGCCGAGGCGCTGCGCGCGATCGCGGACGGCCGTCCCCGCTTGATCGCGCTCTCTCCGGACCCGAGGGCGGAGAGCCGCCCGGGCGTCCTGGTGTTCCCGATGACGTGCCACAGCGGAGGGACCGTGGAGATTTATCTCGAACCCGTATTGCCCGCCGAGCGCCTGCTCGTCTTCGGCGTCTCGCCCGTGGCGCGCGCGATCGCGCGGCAGGGGAAGGCGATGGGCTTCGCCGTCGACGCGGCCGACCCCGACGTGGATCGCGCGGCGTTCCCCGACGCGGACCGGCTCTTGACCGACCTCGCGGGAATCGGCCCCGGCGGGGGGGCGAAGACCTGGGCGATCGTCGCGACCATGGGCGAGCGCGACGAGGAGGCGCTCGCCGCCGCCCTGCGCGCCGCGCCGGCGTACCTCGGCGTCGTGGCGAGCGGGAAGCGGTACGCGCAGGTGCGCGACGCGCTGCTCGCGCGGGGCACGCCGGCCGACGCCCTCGCCGCGGTGCGGAGCCCCGCCGGCCTCGACATCGGCGCGCGCACGCCGGAGGAGATCGCGGTCTCGATCCTCGCCGAGATCGTCCAGAGGCGGCGCGCCGCCGCGGAGGTCTCCGACGCCGCGGCGCCGGTGAAGCCCATGGCGCTCCCCGTCGCCGCTCGGCGCGAGGAGACCGACCCGGTGTGCGGGATGAGCGTGGCGGTCGCCTCCGCGAAGCACACGGCCGAGGTCGCGGGAAAGACCTGGTACTTCTGCTGCGGCGGGTGCCGCGAGAAGTTCGTGGCCGCGCCCGAGCGCTACCCGGTCCGAGCCGGCATCGGGGGCATGGCGTGAAGGAGGAGATCCGCGCGATGCAGGAGGCGATGGAGCGCTGCGGCTACATCGCGGAGCCGGAGATCGCGACCGCCGTGTTCCTCGCGAAGGAGATGGGCAAGCCGCTCCTGATCGAGGGCGACGCGGGCGTCGGCAAGACCGAGGTCGCCAAGGTCCTCGCGCGGATCCTCGAGACCGAGCTCATCCGGCTCCAGTGCTACGAGGGGCTCGACGTGCAGACCGCCCTGTACGAGTGGGACTACCCGAAGCAGATGCTGCGCGTGCGCATGGGCGAGGGCGAGGGCCGATCGGCCGACGAGATCGAGTCCGTCATCTACTCGCGCGACTACCTCCTCGAGCGGCCGATCCTGCGCGCGATCACGCGGCCCGGCGGGCCGCCGGTCCTGCTCGTCGACGAGGTCGACCGCGCCGACGACGGGTTCGAGGCGTTCCTGCTCGAGGTGCTGTCCGACTTCCAGGTGACGATCCCGGAGCTCGGCACGGTCCGCGCGGAGCGGCCGCCCTTCGTGGTCCTGACGTCCAACCGCACCCGCGAGATCGGCGACGCGCTGCGGCGGCGCTGTCTCTATCTCTACATCGAGCACCCGAGCCTCGAGAAGGAGATCCGGATCATCCGCGCGCGCGTGCCCGCGGCGAGCGAGCGCCTCGCCGCGGAGATCGGCCGGTTCGTCCAGGCGCTCCGCGCGCGGCAGCTCCTGAAGACGCCCGGGGTCTCGGAGACGATCGACTGGGCGCAGGCGCTCGTGCGGCTGCACCGCGAGCACCTCGACGCCGAGACGGTCGAACGGACGCTCGGCTGCATCCTGAAGGACCGGCACGACATGGCCGACCTCGGCGACGAGGCGCTGTCGTCCATGGTGGCGGAGGCGGCCGCCTTGGGGTGACGGCGGCGGGCGACCTCGTCGGCCACGTGGCGCGCTTTTCGGGCGCGCTCCGCGAGGCGTCCGTCCGTGTCTTTCTCTCCGACGAGGTCGATGCGGTCGACGTCCTGACGCGCGTGGACCTCGCCGACCGCGAGGAGGTCCGGCGGGCGCTCCGCATCGCGCTGAAGATCGGGCCGAGAGAATCGCCCGCGTTCGAGACGCTCTTCGAGCGGTGGTGGGGCCGCGCCGCGGGCCGTTCGCGGGACACCGGGCGTCCGGATCCTCCGAAGCCGATCCCGGTGAAGCGTCCCGGCCGGGTGCCGGAATCGCCCCGTTCCCCGCTCGAGGCCGAGGCGGAGCGCCCGCAGGGGGATTCGCCGAGCTGGAGCCGCGAGGCGGTGCTGCGGCGAAAGGCGTTCGACGAGTGCGGGCCGGCCGAGCTCGCCGCGATGGAGTCGCTCGTCGGGCGGCTCGTGCGGCGTCTCGCGACGGCGCGGAGCCGACGTCTCGTCCCGACGCGCGGCCGGGGACGCGTCGACCCGCGCCGCAGCTTCCGCTCGGCGGTCGCGACGGACGGCGAGTTCCTGCGTCTCGCGCGGCGGGCCCGCGCGATCGAGGAGACGCGCCTGGTCGTTCTCTGCGACACGAGCGGCTCGATGGACCCGCACGTCCGGTTCGTTCTGGCGTTCCTCCTCGCGCTGAAGAAGTCCGCGCGGCGGACGGAGCTCTTCGCCTTCAACACCTCGCTCGTGCGCCTCACGCCCTGGATCTCCGCGGGCAAGCTCCGGCCGACGCTCGAGCGGCTCTCGGCGGCGGTGCCCGGCTGGTCCGGGGGGACCCGGATCGGGGAGTGCCTCGCGGAGTTCGCCGCGCGTTACCGCGACGAGATGGTCGGCCCGAGGACGATCGTCGTGATCGTCAGCGACGGGCTCGACCGCGGGGACACCGCCCTCGTCGCGCGCGCGATGCGCGCGATCCGGAGCCGCGCCCGGCGCATCGTGTGGCTGAACCCGCTGCTCTCCGACCCGCGCTACGAGCCCACGGCGAAGGGCATGGCCGCCGCGCTGCCCTTCGTCGACGTGCTCGCCCCCGCGCACAACCTCGAGTCGCTGGAACGACTCCTCCCACTCCTCGCGGCGTGATCGTGGTAGAGACCTCCTCGATCGGACCCGTCCGCGGACTTCGAAAGGAGACCTGATGATTCCCGCATCATTCGACTACCACTCCCCGAAGACGCTCTCCGAGGCCATCGGTCTCCTCTCGAAGCTCGGGGAGGAGGCCAAGGTGCTCTCCGGCGGCCAGAGCCTGCTGCCGATCCTGAAGCTGCGGCTCGGATCGGCCGGGCACCTCGTCGACATCGGACGCATCCCGGGTCTCGAGGACATCAAGGAGGAGGGAGGCTTCCTGAAGATCGGCGGCCGCGTGCGGGAGTCGGACCTCGAGCATTCCGACGTCGTGCGGAAGAAATACCCGATCCTCGCCGACACGACCGCCGTCATCGCGGACCCGCTCGTCCGCAACATGGCGACGGTCGGAGGCAACCTGGCGCACGGCGATCCGGCGAACGACCATCCGGCGACCATGCTCGCGCTCGGAGCGACGGTCGTCGCGACGGGACCGAAGGGCGAGCGCACGATCCCGATCGACGAGTTCTTCACCGGCCTCTTCGAGACCGCGCTCGCCCGCGACGAGATCCTGACCGAGATCCGCATTCCGTCACCGCCGCCCAAGAGCGGGGGCGCCTACGTCAAGCTCGAGCGCAAGGTCGGCGACTTCGCGACGGCGGGCGTGGCCGTTCAGCTGACGCTCGGCGCCTCGGGCGAGGTCGCGCGGGCGGGGATCGCCCTGACGAACGCCGGTCTGACGCCGATCCGCGCGTCGGCCGCCGAGAAATTCCTCCAGGGCAAGAGACTCGACGAGGCGACGGTCGCGCAGGCTTCGCGGCTCGCCGCCGAAGCGGCCGATCCGAACCCCGACCGCCGGGGCTCGGTCGAGTACAAGAAGGAGATGGCGCGCGTGCTCACCGCGCGCGCCCTGAAGCGGGCCGCCGCGCGCGCCCAGGGAGCATGACGATGGCGATGCACGAGATCAAGGTCACGGTCAACGGCCAGGCGCACGAGAGCGAGGTCGAGTCGCGGCTCCTCCTCGTCCACTATCTGCGCGAGATGCTGCGGCTGACCGGCACGCACATCGGCTGCGACACGACGCACTGCGGCGCGTGCACGGTCCTCCTCGACGGCCGCCCGGTCAAGTCGTGCACGGTGCTCGCGGTCCAGGCCGACGGGCGCGACGTCATGACGGTCGAAGGCCTCGAGAAGGACGGCAAGCTCGACCCCATCCAGGAGGGCTTCTTCCAGGAGCACGGCCTGCAGTGCGGCTACTGCACGCCGGGCATGATGATGACGAGCCACGCGCTGCTGAAGTCGAATCCCAACCCGAGCGAGGCCGACATCCGCCAGGCGATCTCCGGGAACCTCTGCCGGTGCACCGGATACGTGAACATCGTCAAATCCGTCCAGCACGCGGCCGCGGCCGCGCGCGCGCCGAGGAGCTGAGGAACCGCCATGAGCGCCAACACGCCGAAGACGTCCCCCGAAGTCGGGGGCATGGGCCACTCGATCAAGCGCAAGGAAGACCCGCGCTTCCTCCGCGGCCAGGGCAACTACGTCGACGACATCCAGCTGCCCGGAATGCTCCACATGGACATCGTGCGCAGCCCCTACGCGCACGCGAAGATCCTGAAGATCGACACGGAGAAGGCGATGAAGGTGCCGGGCGTCCTCGCCGTCATCACGGGCGCGACGCTCGAGCAGTACAAGCTGCACTGGATGCCGACGCTCATGTCGGACACGCAGATGGTCCTTCCCACCGACAGCGTCATGTACCAGGCGCAGGAGGTGGCGGCCGTCATCGCGACGGACCGCTACGCCGCGGCCGACGGCGCCGCCGCGGTCGAAGTCGAGTACGAGCCGCTGCCGGTCGTCGTGGACCCGTTCCAGGCGCTCGAGCCCGGCGCGCCGGTGCTCCGCACCGACAAGCCCGGCAAGAAGGACAACCACATCTGGCACTGGGAGGCGGGCGACCGCGCGGCGACCGACCAGGCGATCCGCGAGGCCGACGTCGTCGTGAAGGAGCAGATCTACATCCCGCGCATCCACGTCGCCTCGATCGAGACCTGCGGCTGCGTCGCCGATTTCGATCGCGTGACCGGCAAGCTCACCGTCTACATGACGACGCAGGCGCCCCACGCGATCCGCACCGTCTTCGCGCTCGTGGCGGGGCACGTCGGGCTGTCCGAGGAGAAGATCCGCATCATCTCGCCGGACATCGGCGGCGGCTTCGGCGGCAAGGTCCCGATCTATCCCGGCTACGTGATCGCCGTCGCCGCCTCGGTCGTCATCGGCAAGCCGGTCAAGTGGGTCGAGGACCGGATGGAGAACCTCCAGGCGGACTCCTTCGCCCGCGACTACCACATGACCGCCGAGCTCGCGGCGAAGAAGGACGGCACGATGACGGCGCTGCGCATCAAGACGCTCGCCGACCACGGCTACGCCGACGCCGCCGCCAACCCGTCCAAGTTCCCCGCGGGACTCTTCTCGATCTGCACGGGCTCGTACGACCTGAAGCACGCCTTCTGCGAGGTGGACGGCGCCTACACGAACAAGCCGCCGGGCGGCGTCGCCTACCGCTGCTCCTTCCGCGTCACCGAGGCCGTCCACGCGATCGAGCGGATCACGGACCGTCTCGCGCAGGAGCTGAAGATGGACCCGGCGGAGCTCCGCATGAAGAACTTCATCCCGAAGGAGAAGTTCCCGTACAAGTCGGTGCTCGGCTGGGAGTACGACAGCGGCAACTACCCGGCGGCCCTGAAGAAGGCGATGGACATGATCGGCTACGACGCGCTCCGGAAGGAGCAGGCCGAGAAGCGGAAGAAGGGCGAGCTGATGGGCATCGGCATCTCGAGCTTCACCGAGATCGTCGGCGCCGGGCCCTCGAAGGACTTCGACATCCTCGGCATCAAGATGTTCGACTCCTGCGAGCTGCGCATCCATCCGACCGGCAAGGCGATCGCGCGCTTCGGCACCAAGTCGCAGGGACAGGGACACGAGACGACCTACGCGCAGATCATCGCGGAGGAGCTCGGCATTCCCGCGGCCCACGTCCAGGTCGAGGAGGGCGACACGGACACGGCGCCGTACGGCCTCGGCACGTACGCGAGCCGCTCGACGCCCACGGCCGGCGCGGCCGGCGCGATCGCGGCGCGCAAGGTCCGCGACAAGGCGAAGAAGATCGCGGCGCATCTGCTCGAGGTGTCCGAGGACGACCTCGTGTGGGAGCCCGGCAAGTTCTCGGTCAAGGGCGCGCCGCAGAAGTCGAAGACGATCCAGGAGATCGCGTTCGCGGCGTACACGAACCACCCGCAGGGCATGGAGGCGGGGCTCGAGGCGGTCGACTACTACGATCCGCCGAACCTGACCTTCCCGTTCGGCAGCTACATCTGCGTCGTCGACATCGACCGCGGCACGGGCGAGGTCAAGATCCGCCGATTCGTGGCGGTGGACGACTGCGGCAACATCATCAACCCGATGATCGTGGACGGGCAGATCCACGGCGGCCTCAGCATGGGGATGGCGCCCGCGCTGTACGAGGAGATCAGCTACGACGAGCAGGGCAACAACCAGGCGGGCAGCTTCATGGACTACCTCGTCCCGACGGCGATGGAGACGCCGAACTGGGAGACGGGCAAGACGACCACGCCGTCGCCGCACCACCCCTTCGGGGCCAAGGGCGTCGGCGAGTCCGCCACCGTCGGCGCGCCGCCGGCGATCGTCAACGCGGTCGTCGACGCCCTGTCGCACCTCGGCGTCCGGCACATCGACATTCCGATCACGCCCGAGAAGGTCTGGAAGATCCTGAAGGAGAAGGGCGTGGCGGAGTAGGGGCGAAACGGGGGCGAGCGCGTCGTCGGCGCGCGCCGCCCCCGCAGTTTCTCAGTCTTCCGAGCTGGACCGTTCGCGGGCGCGCGCGACCTCGACGGCCTTCCGATAACGACTGTCGCCCCTCAGGTTGTCGAGGTCGTCGTCCCAGCGCAGCGTGGACGTCTCGTCGAATCCCGCGTCGAGCGCCTTGAAGAGCCAGTCGAACGCCGCGTCCTTCTGGTCGAGCCGCGCGAAGGTGCAGGCGAGGTTGTACATGGTCGCGGGCTTGCGGTAGTCGAGGTCGAGCGCCTTGCGGAACGGGGCGGCCGCCTCGTCGGCACGGTCTCCGGCGAGCAGCGCGAATCCGAGGTTGTACCAGCCGCGGCCCTTGTCCGGGTGCGCCGCGGTGTACGCCTCGAACCGCTTCGCCGCCTCGCGCCACTTCGCCCGATTCGAGTGCCGTCCGATGTGGAAGATTCCGATGCCGTATCCCGGCAGGGACAGGTCCTTCGCTTCCTGCGCGAGGCCCGAGAAGCGCGGGTCGTTTCGGATGGCGTCGAGATCATCGTCACTGCGGAACATGTCGGGCTGGTCGAAGCCGGCATCGAGGGCCTTCTGAAGCGTGTCGAGGGCGGCGTCCTTTTTGCCGTCGAGTGAGAGGGCGCACGCCTCGTTGTAGAGCGACGTTCCGACGCGGTGGCCACGATCGGCCGACTGCTGGAACGCCTTCGCGGCGAGCGCGTACTCCTCGACCCTGAGGAGCTCGCGGCCGCTGTCGAACAGGGCCTCCCCGTCCGACGAGGGCTTCGCCGCGAGCCGCTCGTACCGCGCGGCGACCGAGCGCGCCTTCGCCTTTTCCGAGTTGGACCGCTCCTCGCGCGCGGCCTTCCTGATCTCCGCCCAGCGCGGGTCCTCGTGCAGGTTCTCGAGATCGTCGTCGCCCCTCAGATAGGAGGAGAGCTCGAACCCTTCCTCGAGCGCCTTGTGGAGCCACTCGAAGGCCTTGTCCTTGTCCCCGAGGAGCGCGTAACCGCACGCGATGTTGTAACTCGCCGCGTCCGTGCGGTAGTCGTCCGCGATCGCCTTCTGGAAATCCTCGATCGCCTGGGCGTAATTGCCGCGGCGGTGCAGCCGCATGCCCTCGTCGTACCAGTCGCCGCCGTCCTGACGCGAGTGGCCCGACTTCTTCGACGCGAGCACGAACCCCGTCGCGGCGCGGATCGCGGCGGGCGCTTCCTTCGCGTCCATGCGCCAGATGGCGGGGAGGCTGCGGCCCTCCTCCGGCAGCGCCGGCAGATCCGTCTCGTTCGGATCCGCCGTTTCCGGGGCTGCGGCGGCCGCGGGAACGGTCTCCGTGTTCGTCGCGACCCGGGTCGTCGTCCGCGTCTCGGTGCGCGTCTCGGCGACGGTCTTCGCGGTCCAGCCGGCCGCCGAATGCGGGCACGGCTTCTTCGCCGACGTCGCCGCGGGCGTGAGGCGGCCGAGCCCGGCGAGCGGGCGGCCGCCGTCGCACGGGGCGAGGAGCAGCGCCCCGAGGCTGAAGGTCAGGAGCCCGGCGAGCGCGAAAGATCCGCTCGTCCCGTCGGCAAGCCCGATCGGCGCCCGCGGCTCGAGGATCGCGCGCAGGCGCGACTCGAAGTGGTGCGGCCGCACCATCGCGAGCGCCACGGCGGCCGGCGCGGGCGCCTCGCCGACGGAGCGGAAGATGCCGAGGAGGTGCCCGGCGTAGACGGAAGGCTTGGTGCCGGTCGCGATCACGAGCTCGTCGCAGGCCTGCTCGGCCTCGCGGCGGACGCGGCGCACGAGCCAGATCGCGAGGGGATGGAACCAGTAGACCGCGGCGGCGAGCTCGGCGAGGAGCAGCGCCGGCCAGTCGGAGCGCTTGACGTGGGCGAGCTCGTGCAGGAGCACGATGCGCCGGCGCTCGACGGCCCAGTGCCGCGCGATCCGGCCCACCAGGAGGAAGGGACGCCGCCACCCCGAGGTGATGGCCACGGGAACGTCCGCGCTCTCCTTCAGCGCCACGGCGCGGGAGAGATCGAGCCGGCGCGCGGCCGCGTCGCGTTCCGCGATCCACTCGTCGTCCCACAGCGACGTCGCCTCACGCGACAGGCGGCGCACCCGGAGCGTGCCGACCACGAGGCGGGCGACGACGGCGGCGACGCCCGCGGCCCAGAGAGCGACGAGGAGCAGGCCGAATCCCGGTCCGGAGGCGGCCACGGCGGGCAGCTTCGGCAGGTATCGCGTCGGGACCTTCGGCAGCACGAGCGCGAGCGCGGGCAGCGCGACCGCGGCGGCGAGACCGGCCGTCGCCAGGCGGTGCCGTGTGGCGGCGGAGGCGCGCCGCAGCGCCAGGAGCGCGAGGGCGGTCGCGAGCAGGACGAGCGTGGCCCGGGCGAGCACGCCGGCGGCGAACGGCAGCAAGGCGGAAAGAAGACTCATGTCAGCGTCCCTCCAGTCGGGCCTGTTCGATCAGGTTGGACAGGCGGTCGAGATCCGCGTCCGTCAGTTCGTGTCGGGAGAGATCGAGGAGCGCGGCGACGGCCTTCTCGGCCGAGCCCTCGAAGAAAGTCTCGAGCACGCCGGCGAGCGCCGGCCGGCCGGCGCGATCCCGGGCCAGCCGCGGCTCGTAGACGTAGCGGTTGCCATCGGCCGCGTGCCGCACCTGGCCCTTGTTCTCGAGGATGCGGAGGAGCGCGCGCACGGCGGAGTAGCCGGGGGCCTCGGGCAGGCGCTCGAGGACCTCGGACGCGGTCGCTCGACCCTCGCGGTACAGGACCTCCATGATCTGGCGCTCGCGGCGGGAGAGACTGGAAAGGGTTTTCCTGGCGGCCATCGTCTCGGTGCCTCCGGTGCTAAGAATTTAGCATATGCGAATTTCTCAGCGCCCTCGCGAAGAAGGTACGCGGCGAGCGGAGGAAGGTTTCCGACGCGCATTCCCGGAATCGAATGTGGTTCGTGAGGGAGGGCCTGAGACGTTTTGTCCCGCCTCCGCCGCGGGCGGAACCTTCCTCGCCGATCCGCGTCTTGTCCGCACAGGAGGGGCCATGCCCAAGACCTCACACCGGCTGATCCCGGCGCTCGCGACCGCCGCCCTGCTCGCGGCCGCGTCCGGGATCCGTGCCGAGGACGTCCGTACCCTGAAGCTCGAGCTGTCCGGCGCCGACGCCTCCCGCTTCGCCGTCGAGAATCTCGTCGGGACGCTGCGGGTCTCGCGCGGGACCGGGAGTTCGGTCGAGATCGTCGCCACCGTGTACGGGGAGAGCGACGGCCTCGTGTCGGCGGTACGGCTCGAGCGCGTCTCCGGCGAGGGCGCGACCGTGCGCGTGCGCTATCCCTACGACCGCGTCTCGACCTTCCGCTACCGCGCGCCCTCCGACCGCGACTCGGGCATCTTCGCCGGCTGGTCCTCCGCCGAGGATCTCGAGTACGACGGCCACCGGGTGAGGGTCAGCCGGGGCCATGGCACCGCCCTCCACGCGGACCTCGAGGTGCGCGTTCCCGCGAGCCGGCTGCAGGCCCGGTTCTCGCAGCAGGTCGGCCTGATCGACGCCGAGGGCCTCGAGGGCGACCTCGCCTTCCGCGTCGCGAGCGCCGACTTGCGGCTCCGCGATCTCGACGGCAGCGTCAAGCTCGACGGCGCCTCCGGCGACGTGCGCGCGCGCGACGTCAAGGGGACCTGGGCGTCGGACTTCACGAGCGGCGATTGCGATCTGGTGGGCTTCGAGGGCGATTCCCTGTCGATCCGCACGACCTCGGGCGATGCGTCCCTGCGCTCCGTCAAGGCGCGCCGCGCCGAGTTCGAGTCCACCTCGGGAGACGTGCGGCTCGTCGACGCGGATCTCCAGGAGCTGTCCGCCGAGGCCAACTCCGGAGACGTCGCCTTCGAGGCGGCCGGCGCGTCGCTCCGGCAGGCGCGCATCCGCACGTCGAGCGGCGACGTCTCGCTGCGCCTCCCGTCCGACGCGAGCTTCGACGTCGAGGCCGACCAGTCGAGCGGCGACATGGACGTGCGCTTCTCCGGCGGCTCGGTCGTGAATCACCGTGACCACGTCGTGGGGTATCACCGCGGCTCGGGCGGGGCGCAGATCCGCGTGCGCACGTCGAGCGGGGACCTGACGGTATCCCCCAGCTGATGAGAAGATGCGCGATGTGAGTGAGGTCCCTCACTCGCATCGCCTCCCTCTATCTTCTTCTCGGGCTTTGAGTTACACTATGCCGAGAGAAGTCTGGGAAGCATGGAGCAGATGTCGGCGCAGCCACCCAACGCGGAGGTCCAGGAGGCGCTCGTCGAGCTCCAGCAGTATCTGTCCGACGCGGTCGCGCCCCTGATCGTCTGCGACTCGATCCTGCTGCTCATGAGGTATCCGCCCGACGTGGTGGCCAACGCCATCCGGGCCTGGACCGGCGCTCAGTACAGCCGCGGCGGCAGCGCGGCCGTGCCGATTTCCGATTACCTGTTCCACACGCTGAAGAAGATCCACATGATGGCCGAGTTCAATCTCGTGGCGCAGGAGCCGCTCGAGCAGTACCTCGCCGGCCTGCGGCCCCTGATTCTTTCGCTGTGCCCCGCCGAGGATCGCGCCATGCTGATCGAAAGCCTCGGCCGGCTCGGAGAGGCCCCGACGTCGACGATCTCCCAGGCGCAGACGATCTTCCGTCAGGCGCCGGCGGCGGGAACGGGGCCTCGCGCGAGCGCCTCGGCGGCCGCCGCGGCCGCCTCCGCCGGGGGGGCGCCGGCCCCCGCGGTCGCGGGCACGCCCCTGACCGAGGAGAGCGTCCGGGGCCTGCAGCGATTCACGCTGCTGCTCGACCGCCTGAGCGCCCAGGGCGGCTTTTCGTCGATGGCGGCCATGCCCGCCGGGGCGCCTCCCGCCGCGACCGCCGGAGCGCCTCCCGCGGCGTCCTCGGTGAACCCGGCCTCCGCTTCCGGAGCGTCGGCCGCACCCGCCGCTCTCGCCGTCCCGGGAGAGCCACCGCCGCTCCCGCCTCTGCTTCCGCCGATCGCGCCCGCGACCGGCGAAGCGCTCGCGTTCGCCGCGCGGACGGCTCACTCGCTGCAGGAGCTCGAGACCTATCTCGGCCGCCTGCGAGGCATGGGCGTCGAGGCCGGCACCGAGAACGTCTTCCGCGCGCTGTCGCAGACCCTGCCCGGGTGGGTCATGCCGGACCTGCCGTCCCCGGCCGGCGGCGGGGCGGCGCCGAAGCCTCCCGAGAGCGGCGCGATCGGCGCGATGCGCCGGATCATCGCCGACACCGAGGATCCCGTCGAGGCGGGGAAACGCTTCCAGGAGCTCGTGCGCGCCGCCATCGAGCGGTTCAACGAGGGCTCGCTGCCGCAGGCGGTCTCGACGCTGGAGCTCGCGGACCGGCTGACCTCCGAGAAGAGAGTCGACGCCGGCACGGTCGAGCTCGTGCGCCGACGGCTCGGCGACCTGCTCGACGGCGAGCAGATGCGCAAGGCGACCGAGAAGCCCGAGCAGCAGCCGCTCCTTCGGAAGGTGCTCGTCTTCTTCACGGCCTACCGTCCGGAGGGCCTCCTCGAGGAGCTGCGCCGCGAGCAGAAGCGCGACCGCCGGCGCCTCATTCTCGCCCTCCTCGAGGTGCACGGCGCCGCCACGAGAACCGTGGCGTACCAGGACCTCTCCCGCGTGCCCTCGCACGCCGTCGACGAGGAGGAATGGTTCTTCCGGCGCAACCTCGTCTACCTGCTGCGCCGCATCCCCAAGAGCGCCGAAGCGACCTTCCCGGACGAGAGCGAGGTGGTCGTGCGCCATGCGCAGCTCGGGCTGCCGCTCCTGCTCGTGAAGGAGTCGATCGCGACGCTCGGTCAGTACAAGGACGAGCCCGCCGAGCAGGGTCTCACGCAGCTCCTCTTCGAGATCGAGGCGATGCTCGGAGAGCCGGAGGGAGCGCCCTACGAGGCGAAGGACCTCCGGGCGCTGCTCGACCGCGTGGCCGCGACGCTGGGCAAGCTCCCGGCGCCCCGGGCCCGCCGCGCGCTGATCGAGCACGCGGGCAAGAAGCAGCCGGCGCTCGGCGACACGATGGCGCGACTCGCGGAGCTCGGCGCCCAGGACATGTCGGACGATTCGGAGACGGTCGAGCAGCTGCTCGACCTGCTGAAGGCGAACCTGCCGTTCAAGCTGCTCGGCATGACGCTCCGGCAGAACGATCAGAACCTCGTGCGGGTCGTCGAGGCGCTGTCCGGGACCCCCGCGCCCTCGATCCGGCGTGCGCTCGAGGAGCTCGTCACGCGATTCCGCGGTCAGGACGCCGGCCGCGCCGCTCAGAAGGCGATCGCCGGATTCGATCGCCCGAGGCCGGGAGAGACGTCCTCTCCGGATGCGGCGGCCGCCGCGACGTCGGGGGAGGCGAGCCTGCAGGGGGACCTCGAGGTGTTCGGGCTTCCCTCGCTGCTCCAGAGCCTCGCCGAGTCGTCGGCGAGCGGCTCGCTGACGCTGCGCGGGCCGAAGGGGGGAGAGATCTTCGGCTCGATCGTCCTGCGCGAGGGCAAGCTCGTCGAGATTCGCCGCGGACGGCTGCAGGGCGACGACGCCTTCTACCAGCTCTTCGAGCGGCCGCTGCCCGGCCAGTTCGCGTTCGTGAAGGGAAGGCCGGCCGCGCCGCCGGCGGGAGCGACGCGGGAGATCCTGCCGCTGACGCTCGAGGCGATGCGGCGCTACGACGAGTTTCAGGAGGCGCAGGCGCTCGTTCCCGACGAGGCCCGGCTCGAGCGCACCGCCGTCGCCGCGACGCCGCCGCCGGGCGAGAAGGACGGCGGCTTCCTCCAGGCGCTCTGGGAGCGCGCGAGTCAGGGAGGGACGCCGCTCGACTGCGAGGCTTCGGTCGCGAGCGACTCTTACCGCATTCGCCGGACGCTCGCCCACTGGGTCGAGCAGGGATCGCTGAAGCTGCCGGGAAAGGCCTGACCCGCCCGACTAGCGCCGGATCGACAGGTTCTCGTAGTCGACGATCGGATTTCCCTGACTGACCGAGGCGAGCCCCTCGACCTCCGGCCGCGCGAAGCAGTAGGTCTGGTCGTGGAAGAGGGGGAGGAGCAGCGCCTCGCTCGCGATCAGCTCCTCGACGCGCCGGTAGATCGAGTGACGGACGCGCGGGTCGGTCTCGGCGCGCCCGCGCTCGGCGAGGGCGTCGAGCTCGGGGTTGCCGACGAAGCGGCCGAGGAAGCCCGACTCGGAGTGCAGAAGCGTGAGCACGAAGTTGTCCGCATCGGGATAGTCGGCATTCCAGCGGCCGATGTTCAGGTCGCCCTCGCCGGCGCCCTGCAGCTCGATGTACTCGGCCATCGTCCGGTTCAATGGCTTGATGCGGAAGCCGATCTCGCGGAACGCCTCCGAGAGCTCTCGGAAGTACGCCGAGAATTCGCCCAGGAAGACCGGATGGACGCCGGCCGTCAGCTCGATCGTCTCCCTCGAGACCGTCGCCTCGACGGAGCTGTCGGATGAGGCCGGCGCGCCGGAGACGGGGCCGCTGCCCGTGCCCGCCGGCGAATAGCCGAGGAGGCCCGGCGGGATGATGCCATGCGCCGGGATGGCGAGTCTTCCCAGCGTTCGGCGAACGAGCGCGCCGACGTCGATGGCGCGCACGAGGCGGCGCCGCAGGTCCGCGTCCCGGAGAATGCCTCGGGCCGAGTTGAACGTCACGTAGTAGGTGGTCAGGCGGGGATTCTCCCGGTACTTCGACGCAAACCGCGGGTCGTGGCGGAACGCCTCGGCCTCCGCGGGAAGGAGATCGAAGGCGAGCGAGAACCGGCCGGCCAGGAAATCGTTTCGGATTTCCTCGGGAGAGACGCCGAACCGGAAGACGATCCCGTCCGATCTCGGGTAACCGTCCCGCCAGTAGATCGGATTCCGCTCCAGCTCGAGCCTTCGTCCGGGCTCGAAGCCGACGAGGCGGAACGGGCCCGTCCCGACGATCCCCTCGCCGCTGGACCCGATCGCGCCCGTCCCTTCCGGGAGGATCGCCGTGGGCGCATAAGAGATGACCGCCGGGAAGAAGGCCACGGGCTTCTCGAGCTCGACGAAGAACTCGCTCGGAGAAACGATGTGGAACCCGTCGAGGGCGGTTGTCTCTCCGCCAATGATCCGCCGCGCTCCCCGGATGGGCGTCAGGAGAGACCGATTCACGGTCGGCGTCGTGAGGAGCCGTTCCCAGGAGAAGCGCACGTCGCGCGTGGTCAGCCGCCGGCCGTCGTGAAACCGGACGCCGGGCCGAAGCCGGAACCGGTACCGCTTCGCGTTGTCCTCCGTGATCACCTCCGAGGCGATCCACGGAACGATGCGCGTGCCGTCCTGGGCCCGGGTCAGGGTTTCGAAGATGCTCGGCGACACCTCGCTGTGCTCCAGGGTCTCGCATCGCGTCGGATCCATGTCCCGGACGACGCCCGCGATCGGCACCTGGATGACGCCGCCGCCGGCCGGACGCTCCACGACGGGGCGGCCCGCGCCCGCCTCCGCCTTTCCGAGCTCCGCGTAGTTCACGTAGGGCGCGGTCGATCGGAGCGCGAGGCCCCGGACCCGCGGGCCGGCGATGCGGTAGTCCACGTCGTGGAAGAGCGGCACCAGGATCGCGGGATCGAGCAGCGCGTGCTCGAACTTGCGATAGAGCGCCTCGCGGGCGGCCGGCCGCGCCTCGGCGCGGGCCTCCTCGAGGAGCCGGTCGGTCTCCGGCGAGGAGAAGTAGGCGCGCGCGGCCCCGTTGACGGAGTGGAAGAGCGTGAACGTGAAGTTGTCGGGGTCGTCGTAGTCCGCGATCCACCGGCCGAGCATCACGTCGATGCCGGCGTTCGCGTGCCACGACTCGAGGAACTCCGGCATCGTCTTCGTGGCGACCTCGACCTCGACGCCGAGATCCCGCCAGATCGCGAAGAGGGCGTCGGTCAACGCGGCGTACTGGTGGAGCAGGATCGGGTGGATGCCGACCCGCAGGCGGACGGGTGCGGCCAGCCCCGCGCCGCGGATCATCTCGGCCGCCTTCTCGCGCGCGATGGAGGTCTGCCGGCGGCCCGCGTCGTGGCCGAGGATCCCGGGCGGGATGAGCCCCGTCGCCGGCAGGGCGAACCGCCCGAGCGTGCCCCAGACGAGGTCCTGCGTGCGCAGGGCGCCGGCGAGCGCGGTCCGCAGTGAAAGGCGAGAGCCGACCGCGCTTCCCGTGTGGAAGACCGCGAAATACGTGTTCTTCTTCGGAGTCTCGACGAGGCCGGCCCGAAAACGCGGCTCGCGCAGGATCGCCTCGAGGTCCTGGGGCAGGAGGTCGCGCGCGACGTCGAGCTCGCCCGAGCGGAGCCCCTCCGCGATCGCGGAGGGCGGCAGGGAGGCGCGGAACTCGATCCGGTCCACGCGAGCGGGCTCGCGGGAACGGCGCGGATTGCGCTCGAGGTCCACACGCTCCGGCGTGTGCCGGGCGACTTGGAAGGGCCCGGTACCGAGCGGAGTCCCGTCGCCCGAGGCGGGCGCCGCCACGACCGCCGTCCGCGGATCGGTGAGCAGGGAGGCGAAGATCGGGAGCGGGTCCGAGAGACGAATCATGATTTCGCTCTCGGAGACAGCGGTGATCCCCTCGACCGTTTCGGCTTTTCCCTCCGCGTACGCCGCGACGCCGCGGATCGCCGACAAAGCGGCGGGCATCTGGTCCTTCGACAGCCGGATCGCTCGCTCGAGGGACTCCTTCACGCGCGCGGAGGTCAGGGGAGCGCCGTCCGAGAAGACGATTCCCGGCTTGAGGCGCAGTCGGACGGTGACGCCGCCGTCCTCGAACGTCCATTGCTCGCAGAGCGCCGGCGCGAGATTCCCCTGCGTGTCGGTCGTCACCAGCCGCTCGAAGACGTTGGCGAGAACCTCCTGCTCCTCGTTGGTCTCGTAGAGCCCGGGCTCGCCCGCCGCGATCGGATTGGCGACTGCGACGACGAGAGTGCCGCCCCGCGGCAGCTCCTCCTCGACGGCCTTCTCTCCCGGGGCGAGCCTCTCGATCTCCAGCTGGTAGGCGGAGGCCTTCGCGTACTCGCCGCGGAGGTTGGCGAGCGTGGCCGCCAGCGACAGCAGGCCGGGCAGCTGCTCGGCGTTTCCGCTCGAGCGCGCCGTCTCGATGCCGCGCTCGGCCCACGTGCGCGCGTCGTCGATGCGGCGGGCCTGCCAGGCCGTTTCCGCGACGAGCAGCACGGCGGCGGCGGCCCGGGCTCCCTGTTTCTCGGCCTCGAAGACGCGGATGGCGGCCTCGGCCTCGCGCAGCGACGCCTCGATGTTGCCCGCCATGCGATGGCCGCGGGCGAGCAAGAGCCGCGCCTCGCCCTCCCGCTTCCGGTCCTCGGCCTCGTCGGCGTCCTCGAGGTAGTCGAGGGCGACCTTCGCGACGCGGATCGCTTCGTCCGCGCTGAAGGCGTCCAGCGATTTCTGCGCGAGCTTCAGCGCGTACGCGACGGTCTTCTCCGGGTCGTCCGCCTGGGAGAAGTGGTGGACGAGCTCGGGGTAGACGCGCTCGAGCCTTCCGGCGTTGCGCTTCTCGACGAGCTCGGCGTACTTGCGGTGGAGCGAGCGGCGCTTGCGGCGAGAGAGCGCAGCGTACAGGACGTCGCGCACGATGCCGCTCGAGAACGTCAGCCGGTCGCCCCGAGACTCGCGGTCCTCCTCCAGCATCCCCTCGCGGACGAGGCGGTCGATGTCGTCGTCTAAGTCGCGGTCGTCCTCCGCGATCTCCTCCAGGTCCTTCGAGTCGAAGGTCTTCCCGAGGATGGACGCCACCGAGAGCAGGTCCCGGAGCTCCTGGGGGAGCCGCTCGATCCGGGTCTCGACCGCCTGCTGGATCGTCGCGGGCAGGGCGTCGGCGGAGATCTCGGTCTCCTTCGAGAAGCTCCACGCCCCCGTGTCGTCCTTCGCGATGCCGCCCGACTCGACGAGCGAGCGCACCAGCTCGCGCGTGAAGAACGGATTGCCTTCCGTCGCGTCGCGGAGCCGCCGCGCGAGCTCGTCGGAGACCTTCGGGGCCCCGACGAGCGATTCGACCAGCGAGCGATGCTCGGAAGGGGAGAAGGGCGGAAGCGTGACCGACACGAAGCGCGGGTCGTCCCGGAAGGACTCGAGCATGCGGATCAGGGGGTGGCGCTTGTCGGTCTCGGTCTGGCGATAGCTGCCGACGATCAGCGTCGGCGTCGGCCGCAGGCGCCGGACGATGTACTGCAGGGCCTCGATCGAGACCTCCGCGCCGTGCAGGTTGTCGAGGATGAGGACCAGGGGCTTGCCGGCCGCGATGCGCGTCAGCGTCCGGGCGATGAGCTCGAAGATCTGGATCCGGTCCTCGGGCTTCTTGTCCTCGGCGGGGACGGCGATCCGCGAGTCGCCGCCGGCGGCTGAGCGCAGGTCGGCGATCTCGGAGAGCTGCGGGAAGAGGACGATCAGGTCGGCGGCGAGGTCCGAGAAATCGGGCCGCTCGGCCGACGAGGTGGTCGCGTCTCGCGTCTGAAAGTAGTCCTCGATCAGCTCGCAGAAGCCCTGGTACGAGAAGGAGCGGTCCTGCTCGACGAAGCGGCCGGAGAGGACGCGGATCTTCCGCACGATGGCGAGGTTCTTCAGCTCCTCGAGCAGGCGCGTCTTGCCGATCCCGGGCTCGCCGGCCACCACGGCGAACTGGCCCTCGCCGGCGATCGCGGCGTTCAGGCGCCGCTGGAGCTCGGCGAACTCCTTCTCGCGTCCCACGAAGACCGAGGTCGCGGGCCGCTGGATGACGCGGCTCGCCGACAGGACCACCGACATGCGGAACTCGTCGCTCGCGAGGCTCGAGCGGTGGCGCTTGAGCGCCTCGGCGACCTGGCCGGCCCGCTGGGGGCGTTTGCCCGGGTCCTTTTCGAGACAGCGCAGCAGGATGTCCTGGAGCTCCTCCCGGATTTCGGCGCCGAGCGCGCGCGGGGGCTGCGGCACCTCGTGGACGATGCGGTACAGGATCGACTGCACTTCGCCGGTGAACGGCGGCTCGCCCACGAGGCACTCGTAGAGGACGACGCCGAGCGAATAGATGTCCGACCGGCCGTCGAAGGCCCGGGCGGCGACCTGTTCGGGGGAGAGGTAGGCGACCGTCCCCACGAGCGTGCCGGTCTTCGTCAGGCGCGACTCGGTGGTCGCGTGCGCGAGGCCGAAGTCCATCACCCGGACTCGCGCGCCGGTTCCCGTCTCGTCCCGAGTCACCATGATGTTCGCCGGTTTGATGTCGCGATGGACGACGCCTTGCGCGTGACTGTAGTCGAGGGCTTCGGCCACCTGGATGCCGATGTCCACGACCTCGCCGAGGCGAAGTGACTGATCCCGGACGAGGCGCAGCAGGGTCGTTCCGCCGACGAGCGGCATGACGAAGAAGAGCGATCCCTGGTCCCTGCCGAGATCGTGGATCGGCACGATGGAGGGATGGTCCATCTGCGCGACCAGCTGCGCCTCTCGCTGAAAGCGCTCCTCGATCTCGGCCGTCAGGTCGTTCGAGGAGATCAATTTGACCGCGACGTCGCGGTTCAAGAGCGGGTCACGGGCGCGGTAGACCACCCCCATGCCGCCTCGCCCGAGCTCGCCGAGGATCTCGTACCGCTGGGCGAGCTTCGTCGGAGTCACGCGCTCGCCTATCGCTTGACCCAGAGATCCCCGTACGGGATGGGCGCGTTCGACTGGCCGATCGTCGTCAGGCCGTGGACCTCGGGGCGTGCGAAGCAGTACACCTGGTCGTGGAAGAGGGGAAGAATCAGCGCCTCTCGGGCGAGGAGCTCCTCGGTCTGGCGGTAGAGCGAGTGGCGTACGCGCGGGTCCGCCTCCGCTCGGCCCTGCTCGGCCAGGCGATCGAGCTCGGGTGAGCTCAGGTAGTTCCGGAAGGCGCCGGCGGACGAGTGAAGGCACCCGTACATGAAGGTGTCGGTGTCCGGGTAGTCGCCGGTCCAGCGCCCCACCTCGATGTCGGCGTCTCCGGCCTCGGAGAGTTTCAGGTATTCGGCCATCGTGCGATTGGCCGGGCGGAGACGGTATCCGATCTCCTGGAAGGCTTCGCCCAGCTCCTTGAAGAAGCGCCCGAACTCGCCGAAGAACACCGGATGGACCGACGTCACCAGGTCGACCGTCTCCCGCGAGACGGTCGCCTCGACGGAGCTGTCCGAGGCGTGCGTCTCCCCGGTCAGGCGCGCGCCGGAGGCCGGTCCGGCTGCGGAGTAGCCGAGCAGGCCCGGCGGGATCAGGCCGTGCGCGGCGATCGCGAGGCGGCCGAGGGTTCTCCTCACGAGGCCGGCCGTGTTCAGCGCGCGCACCACGGCGCGCCGGGCCTCGGGGTCGCGCAGCGGGCCGCGCCGCGTGCTGAAGACCACGAAATAGGTGGTCAGGCGCGGGCTCTCGCGGTAGCCCGAGGCGAACTGCGGGTCGTGGCGGAAGGTCTCCGCGTCCGCCGGTAACAGGTCGCGCGCGATCGAGAGCCGCCCGGCGAGGAATTCCTCGCGGATCTCCTCGGGAGGAACGTTGAAGTGGAAGACGATGCCCTCGTTGCGCGGCCGGTCCGTCCGCCGGTAGAACGGATTGCGCTCGAGCTCGAGGCGCCGCCCGGGCTCGAAGGTGACGACGCGGTAAGCGCCGGTCCCGATCGCCCCCTCGCGCGCGCTGATGCCGATCGTGCCGGTGCCCTCGGGCACGATCGCGGTCGCGGCGTACGAAATCATGGCCGGGAAGAACGGCAGCGGCGTCGCGAGCTCGACGACGAACTCCGAGGGCGAGACGATCTGGAAGCCCGCGAGGTCCGTCGCGGCGCCTTCGATGAGGGCCCGGGCGCCGCGGATGTCGGACAGCACCCACCGGCTTTCGCACTCCTTGTTCTGGAGGAGCCGCTCCCAGGAATGCCGGACGTCGCGGGCGGTGAGGCGCCGTCCGTCGTGGAAGCGCACCCCGGGCTGGAGCCGGATGCGGAAGCGCGCGCCGTCCTCCTCCATGCGGACGTCCGACGCGAGCCACGGCACGATGCGGGTGCCCTCGAGCGCCCACGTCAGGGTCTCGTAAACGCTCGGGATGACGTCGGCCTGCTCGATCGTCGACGTCACGGACGGATCGAGGCTGCGCACGATTCCCTGGATCGGCACGTGCAGCACGCCGCCGCCGACCGCGCGCTCCGGCCCGGCCGCGGGAGCCGCCGCGGCGGCCTTGCCGAGCTCGGCGTAGTTGACGTAAGGCGCGGTCGAGTGGAGGGCGACGCCGCGCACGTTCGGGCCGGCGATCCGATAGTCCACGTCATGGAACAGGGGCACGAGGATTCCCGAGTCGATCACCTCGTGCTCGATGCGATGGTAGAGCGCCTCCCGGGCGGAGGACCGCGCCTCGGTGCGCGCCTCCTCGAACTGCCGGTCCATCGCGGGGGAGCAGAAGTACGCGCGCAGGCGCCCGTTCCCGGAGTCGAACAGGTTGCGCGTGAAATTGTCCGGATCGTCGTAGTCCGCGATCCAGCGCCCGATCACGAGGTCGAGGCCGGAGTTCGCATTCCACGAGTCGAGGTACTGCGGCATCGTCGGGGTAGCGACCTCGACCTCGACGCCGACGTCCGCCCACAGGCGGAAAAGCGCCTGCGTCAGCGCGGCGTACTGGTTCTGGAGGATCGGGTGGACCGCGGCACGCATGCGAACCGGGCCCGACACGCCGGCGGCGCGGATCTGTTCGAGGGCCTTCTCCCGGGTCAGGTGCGGCTGCCGCCGGCCGGCGTCATGGCCGAGTATCCCCGGCGGGATCAGGCCGGTCGCGGGCAGGGCGAACCGTCCGAGCGCTCCCCACACGAAGTCCTGCGTGCGCGCGAGGCCCGCGAGCGCCGTCCGCAGACCGGCGTTGCTCCCGGCCGGGCTCTTCGTGTGGAAGAGCGCGAAATAGGTGTTCTTCTTGGGCGTCTCGACGAGTCCGCTGCGGAGGCGGGGGTCGCGCAGGAGCGTTTCGAGATCCTGCGGCAGGAGATCGCGCGCGAGATCGAGAGTTCCCGACCGGATGCCGTCGGCGATCTGCGCGGGAGAGAGCGAGGCGCGAAACTCGATCCCGTCGAGCGACGCGCCCGGCGTCTTCCAGTGGCGGGGATTGCGCTCGAGCACCGCGTGCTCCGGAGTGTGCGAGACGATCCGGAACGGGCCCGTGCCGACCGGCGCTCCGTCCGGGCCCGCGGCGGCGATCGCCGTGCGCCCGTCGGTCAGGAGCGAGGGAAGGATCGGCACCGGCCGCGTGAGGCGGAAGCGCAGGCGATGCTCGGACGCCGCCTCCAGGCCCGAGACGTCCGGCGCGGAGCCGGCGAGAAACTCGACGACCCCCGTCACGTCCGTGAAGGCCGGGGGGAGGACGTCCCGCGAGACGCGGATCGAGCGCTCGAGGGCACCCTTGGCCGAGGCCGCGGTCAGCGGCGCTCCGTCCGAGAACAGCACGCCCCGGCGCAGCTCGAGAGTCATCGCGGCGCCGCCCTCCTCGACGGTCCAGCGCTCGCAGAGGCTTCCGGCGAGATTGCCCTGGGCGTCCGCCGTGACGAGGGTCTCGAACGCGTTCGCGAGGACCTCGTGCTCCTCGGTCGTGTCGTAGATCGCGGGATCGATGGCGGCGATCGGGTTGGCCATGGCGACGGAAAGGGTCCCACCGCGGGGGATCTCGGCCGAGGAGGCCTTCTCCCGGGGCAGGAGTGTCTCGATCTCGGACTGGTAGGCCGCAGCCCGGGCGAACTCGCCGCGAAGGTTCGCGACCGTCGCGCCGAGCGCGAGGAGCTTCGCGAGGGGCTCGGGTCCACCCGCGGCTCGCGCCGCCTCGATCCCGCGCTCGACCCAGCGTCGCGCGTCGTCGATCCGGCGCGCCTGCCAGGCGGTCTCGGCGGCGAACAGGATCGCGTCGGCGGCAAGGTCACGCCGCTTCTGCTCCTCGAAGACGCGGACCCCGGCCTCCGCCTCGCGGAGCGCACCGTCCACGTTGCCCGTCATCCGCTGCCCCTGGGCGAGCAGGAGACGCGCCTCGCCCTCGAGGGCCGGATCGCCCGCCCACTCCTCGTCCTCGAGGAACTCGAGCGCGATCTTCGCGACCCGGATCGCGTCCTCCGGGCTGAACGTGTCGAGCGACTTCTGCGCGAGCTTCAACCCGTAGTCGACGGTCTTGTCCGGCACGTCGCCCTGCCAATAGTGTTGGACGAGGTCCGGGTACACGCGCTCGAGACGGCCGCCCGCGCGCTTCTCGATCAGTTCGGCGTACTTGCGGTGGAGCGAGCGCCGCCGGCGGCGCGACAGCGCGCCGTAGAGCACGTCGCGGACGATGCCGCTCGCGAAGGTCAAACGATCGCCGCGCGACTCGCGGTCCTCCTCGAGGATGCCCTCGAGGATCAGGTGGTCGATCGAGTCGTCGAGCGCCTTCGCATCCTCCGCGAGCGTTTCGAGGTCGCGCGAGTCGAAAGTCTTGCCGAGGACGGACGCGATCGAGAGGAGGTCGCGCAGCGCCTCGGGCAGCCGCTCGATCCGTTTCTCGACCGCCTGCTGGATCGTCGCCGGCAGCGCCTCGGCGGAGATCTCGTCGTGCGAGGAGAAGGCCCACGCGCCGGTGTCGTCGCGCGCGATGAGTCCCGACTCGACCAGAGACCGGATGAGCTCCCGGGTGAAGAAGGGATTGCCCTCCGTCGCCTCCCGCACGCGCTGGACGAGCGCGTCGGACACGTTCGCCGCGCCCACGACCGCCTCGACGAGCGAGCGGTGCTCGGACGGCGAGAACGGCGGCAGCGTCAGCGAGACGAAGCGGGGGTCGTCCGCGAACGAGTCGAGCATGCGCGTGAGGGGATGGCGCTTGTCGGTCTCCGTCTGGCGATAGCTGCCGACGATGAGCGTCGGGGTCGGGCCGAGCCGCCGGACGATGTACTGCAGCGCCTCGATCGACACCTCCGCGCCATGGAGGTTCTCGAGGACGAGGACGAGCGGCTTGCCGCCGGCGATGCGGGTCAGCGCGCGCGCGAGGAGCTCGAAGATCTGGATCCGGTCCTCGACCTTGCGCTCGGCCGCGGGCACGGCGATGCGGGAGTCGCCGCTGACGGCGGCGCGCAGCTCGCCGATCTCGGAGAGCTGCGGGAAGAGACCGATCAGGTCGGCCGCGAGGTCGGAGAAGTCGGCGCGCTCGGCCGAGGACGTCGCGGCGTCCCGGGAGCGGAAGTAGTCCTGGATGAGCTCGCAGAAGCCCTGGTACGAGAAGGAGCGGTCCTGCTCGACGAAGCGGCCGTAGAGGACGCGGATCTTGCGCGCGATCGCGAGATTCTTCAGCTCCTCGAGGAGCCGCGTCTTGCCGATGCCCGGCTCGCCCGCGATCACCGCGAACTGGCAGTCGCCGGCGATCGCGGCGTTCAGACGGCGCTGGAGCTCGGCGAACTCCTTCTCGCGGCCGATGAACGGCGACAGCGCGGGCCGCTGGATGACGCGGCTCGCCGACGGCGCGACCGCCATGCGGAACTCCTCCGACGCGAGGCTGCCGCGGTGGCGCCGGAGGGCATCGGCCACCTGTCCGGCCTTCGCCGGGCGCTTGCCGGGGTCCTTCTCGAGGCAGCGGAGCACGATGTCCTGCAGCTCCTCGCGGATCTCGACGCCGAGCTCGCGCAGGGGCTGCGGGATCTCGTGCACGATGCGGTAGAGAATCGACTGGACCTCGCCGGAGAACGGCGGCTCGCCCGCGAGGCACTCGTAGAGCACGACGCCGAGCGAGTAGATGTCCGAGCGGCCGTCGAAGGCGCGCGCGGCGACCTGCTCGGGCGAGAGGTACGCGACCGTGCCCACCAGGGTGCCGGTCTTCGTCAGGCGCGACTCGGTCGTCGCGTGCGCGAGGCCGAAGTCCATGACGCGCACGCGCACGAGCCCGCCGTCCTCGCGCGTGACCATGATGTTGGCCGGCTTGATGTCCCGGTGCACGACGCCGCGGGCGTGGCTGTACTCGAGCGCGTCCGCGACCTGGATGCCGACGTCGACGACCTCGCCGAGGCGTAGGGCCTGGTCGCGGATGAGGCGCAGGAGGTTCGTGCCGGCGACGACGGGCATGACGAAGAAGAGCGACCCCTCGTGGCGGCCGAGGTCGTAGATCGGGACGATCGCCGGGTGGTCCATGCCCGCGACGACCTGCGCCTCCCGCTGGAAGCGCTCCTCCATCTCGGGAGTCAGATCGGCCGCGGAGACGAGCTTGACGGCGACCTCGCGATTCAAGAGCGGGTCGCGGGCGCGGTAAACGACGCCCATGCCGCCGCGCCCGAGCTCCCCGAGGATCTCGTAGCGGTCGGCGAGCTTCGTGTGGATCAGCCCCGCGGTCTCGACCAAGGTCGCCCGGAGTCTAGCCGAATTCGGGGTCAGGTCTCTCCATGGTGATTTTTCCGGCGGCCGAGTTCCCGAGTTCAGCCTCAGAGCGCCTGACCCCATTTATGATGTGTTGACCGATGCCGGATTTCGAGAAGCTCGGCGTCTTCTATCTCGGCAAGGCGTACGACCTCGAGAAGAAGCGGCGTCGAGACGACCTCCTCCTCTACGACTCGCGCGATCTCGTCACGCACGCGGTCTGCGTCGGCATGACGGGCAGCGGCAAGACGGGCCTGTGTCTCTCGCTCATCGAGGAGGCGGCGATCGACGGCGTGCCGGCGATCCTGATCGACCCGAAGGGCGATCTCTGCAACCTGCTCCTGACCTTCCCCGACCTTGCGCCGTCGGACTTCCGTCCCTGGATCAACGAGGAGGACGCCGCCCGGAAGGGCATGAGCCCGGACGAATACGCGAAGGCGCAGGCGGAGACGTGGAGGAAGGGGCTGGCCGAGTGGGGCGAGGACGGCGCGCGCATCCGGCGCCTGCGCGACGCCGCCGACTTCGTCGTCTACACGCCCGGGTCGAACGCGGGTCTGCCGGTGTCGATCCTGCGGTCGTTCGCCGCGCCGCCTCTCGAGGCGCGGGACGACGCCGAGGCGCTCGCCGAGCGCGTGACGTCGACCGCGACGGGACTGCTCTCGCTCCTGGGCATCGATGCGGACCCGCTTCAGAGCCGCGAGCACATCCTCGTCTCGACCGTGCTCGCCGAGGCGTGGAAGGCGGGGAAGGACCTCGATCTCGGCGGGCTCATCGCCGGCATCCAGACCCCGCCGGTGACGCGGATCGGCGTCGTCGAGCTCGAGTCCTTCTTCCCCGCGAAGGACCGCTTCGCACTCGCGATGCGGCTGAACAACCTGCTCGCGGCTCCCGGCTTCGCCGCCTGGCTCGAGGGCGAGGCGCTCGAGCCGGGCCGTCTCCTGCGGACCGAGTCGGGCAAGCCGCGCATCGCGATCTTTTCGATCGGCCATCTGTCGGATGCCGAGCGGATGTTCTTCGTGACGCTGCTCTTGAACCAGGTCCTCGCGTGGATGCGCGCCCAGTCCGGCACCACGAGCCTGCGGGCGGTCCTCTACATGGACGAGATCGCCGGGTACTTCCCGCCGGTCGCGAACCCGCCCGCGAAGGCGCCGCTCCTGACGCTGCTGAAGCAGGGACGCGCGTTCGGGCTCGGCGTCGTGCTCGCGACGCAGAACCCGGTGGACCTCGACTACAAGGGCCTGTCGAACGCGGGCACCTGGTTCCTCGGGCGGCTGCAGACGGAGCGGGACAAGGCCCGCGTGCTCGACGGGCTCGAGGGCGCCGCCGCCGGCAGCGCGCGCTTCGACCGGGGCAAGATCGACCGGCTCCTCTCCGGCCTCTCGAACCGCGTCTTCCTTCTCCACAACGTGCACGAGGACGCCCCCGAGGTCTTCGAGACGCGATGGGCGCTCTCGTACCTGCGCGGGCCGCTGACGCGCGCCCAGATCAAGACGCTGATGGACCCGCGGCGAGCGGCGGCGCCGTCCTCGGCCGGGGCGGCCGCGAGGGGCGCGGCCGCATCCCGCGCCGGCGGCGCCTCGGCGGCGCGGCCGATGCTACCCCCGGAGATCTCCCAGTCGTTCGCGCCGGTGCGCGGCGCGGGGGAGGGGATCGTCTATCGTCCCGCGCTGCTCGGGCTCGCCGAGGCGCACTTCGCGGACGCGAAGTCCGGCGTCTCGTCCACGGAGCGGATCGCCCGAATCGCGGGGATCGGCGAGAGCGTCGACTGGTCCGCCGGCGACGACGTCGCCTTCGATCCGGCGGATCTCGAGAAGGAGCCCGAGAGCGGCGCGGGCTTCGCCGCGCTCCCGGGCGAGGGCGGAAGGCCCGCGAGCTACGCCGTCTGGCGCAAGGACCTCGCCGCCTGGATCTACCGGGAGCGCGCCCTGACGGTGTGGCGGAGCCCGTCGTCGGGAGAGGTCTCGAAGGCGGAGGAGAGCGAAGCCGACTTTCGCGCGCGGCTCGCCCAGGGGGCCCGCGAGCGCCGCGACGCGGCCGCCGACGCCCTCCGGCAGAAGTACGCGCCGCGGCTCGCCGCGCTGCAGGAACGCCTCCGCCGCTCGCAGCAGACGGTCGCCCGGGAGAAGCAGGAGGCGACCCAGGCCGGCATCCAGACCGCCATCTCGGTCGGGGCGACCGTCCTCGGCGCGCTGTTCGGGCGCAGGACGATCTCGGCGACGACGATCGGGAAGGCCACGACCGCGGCGCGCGGCGCCGGCCGGACGATGAAGCAGGCCGGCGACGTCGGCCGGGCGGAGGAGTCGGCCGGAGCGGTCGAGCAGCAGATCCGGGACCTCGACGCGGAGCTCCAGAGGGAGCTCGACGCCTCGGCGTTGGCGACGGATCCGGCGGCCGAGAAACTGGAAACGGTCACGCTCCGGCCGAAGAAGACCGACGTCACTGTGCGCTCGGTCGGCCTCGTCTGGCTGCCCTACCGGGGGGACACGCCCGCGTTCGGCTAGCTATATCTAATCAGATATAGTTCGCAGACCCAGCCCCGGCGCCTCGAGCGTGCGCATCACGCCGTCCTCGAGCGTGAAGCCGCCCTCGACGACGTCGCGCGCGAGGTCGAGCGAGCCGTCGAGGTCGAGGAAGCGGGTCGCCGGCGAGGCGAAGGCGGCGTGGAGCGCCCCGGCGATCGAGATGCGGCTCTCGTCCATGCAGCCCCACATCAGCGCGATGCCGGCCGTCTCCGCGATCGCGGCGATCCGGAGCGCGGGCCGGATGCCGCCGCACTTCATCAGCTTGATGTTGTAGATCCCGCACACCGGCTCCGGCGCGGCGAGCGCGAGGGCGTCCTTCTCGCCGTGGAGGCTCTCGTCGGCGGCGATCCGGGCGCGCCGGCGCGGCGGGAGCGTGCGCAGGCCCTCGAAGGCTTCCCGCGGCACGGGCTGCTCGACGAACTCGATCGAGAGCGACGCGATGCGCTCGAAGAAGCGCGCGGTCTCCTCGACCGTGTAGCCGATGTTGGCGTCGGCGCGGATCGCGACGCTTCCTCCCACGCGCTCGCGGAGCTTCGTCAGGCGTTCGACGTCCTCCTCGAAGGCGTCGCCCACCTTGACCTTCAGGACCCGGAAGCCGCGGGCCACGTACTCGTCGGCCTCCGCGAGCGTCTCCGGCACGGGCTTGATGCCGATCGTGATCGACGTCGGAAGCGCCTCGTGGGCGCGGCCGAGCATGTCCGCGAGCGGCACGCCGAGGCGCCGGGCGGCGAGGTCGTGGAGCGCGACGTCGACGGCGGCGCCCGCCGCGGGCGTGCCGGCCGTCCGGGTCGCCGCCTCGCGGCAGAGCGCGGGGAGCGTCCGGACGTCGCGGCCCACGAGCCAGTCGAGGCGGTCGCCGTCGAGGGCCGCGCGGCAGGCCTCGAGCGTCTCGCCCGTGACGTGCTCGCCGGGGGACGCGGCGCCGAGGCCGACGAGCCCGTCCTCTCCCTCGAGGCGCACGATCACGTTGCCGACCTCGGTGGTCGGATCCTGGCCCGCGATCGCGTAGGGCCGGGTCAGCGGGAAGAGTTCGAGCCGGCTCGAGGCCGCGCGGATCCTCACGCCCGCGCCTGGCTCGCGAGAAACTCGCGGATGACCGGAATGAGCGGGCCGACGCCCTCCTCGAGCGGCCGGATCACCGGGATGCCGAGGCCCCAGCGCAGGCGCTGCTGCTCCGCGCGCAGCGCCTCCGGAGACATCCCCTCGCCGTTCAGCGTGACCGCGAGGGTCCGCGCGCCGTAGCGCCGGATGAGGTCGATCTCGTCGGCGACGGGAGGAATGCGGAGCCCGAACTCCTCGAGATCCTCGTAGTACGTCCGTCCGGGGGCGTGCTGGAGCACGACGCCCTCGGCGCGCGCGGAGACGAGGAACTCCGAGCCGCAGGGGCCGGAGGGATTGCGCAGGGCCGACTGTCCCTCGAGCAGGATGAGCTCCGGCCGCCGCTCGTTCCAGCAGGACACGACCGCGTGCTCGAGCTCGCCCGACACGAAATCGTTCGGGACGGAATCGAGCACGAAGCCGAAGGGCTCGCCCTGCATCCAGCCGGTCTGTCCCGTGTAGACGAGCTCGGTCGCGATGCCGACCGCGCGGCACGCCTCGAGCAGGAACCGGGCCGTCGTGCGCTTGCCGAGCGCGCAGTCGGTGCCGATGACGGCGAGGCGCGGCGCGCGGACGGTCAGGATGTCGCCGCTCCAGAAGTGCAGCTCGGTGCGCGGCGGCGTCCGGCGGACGTCGCGGATCGTCACCCCGTGCCGGAGCGCGGCCGCGGCGAGGCCCGGGTCGTCCGAGAGGAACTCGTGGAGGCCGTTGACCACCGACATCCCCGACTCGATCGCCTCGGAGAGCAGCGCCCGCAACCCCGGCGTGACGCGGCCGCCCGACGTCGCGACACCGACGACGCAGAATTCCGGCTTCTCGGGCAGCGCCCGGAGTGCGTCGGCGATCGTGGCGAAGACCGGAATGCCGCGGCGCACGCCGTCGAGCGCCTCGCCCGCGTCGCGGCCGGCGGCGGGCCCGTCGACGACGGCGAGGATGCGATAGCGCTCGGTGCCCCGCACGAGGCCGTGCGCCGTCTTCGCGTTCGGCGTGGCGAAGAGGCCGTCGCACACGACGATCGCGGTGCCGTCCATCGCGGCGCATTATCCCCGAATCGTGCGGCGGGGCGGGGTAGACTGCGCCGAACGCGGAGGACACGCTGGAAGAGAAACGCGTGAGCGGGCCGCTCGCCCGCGCGGGCCCGGCGCGCCACGACGCGCCGATGATGGGAGAGCAGGATCTCCACCTCTTCCACGAGGGCACGCATCTGCGACTGTGGGAGCGGCTCGGTGCGCACGCCCGGGAAGTCGACGGCGCCGCGGGGACGTCCTTCGGCGTCTTCGCGCCGAACGCCGAGGCGGTCTCGGTCGTCGGCGACTTCAACGGCTGGGACCCGAAACGGCATCCGCTGCGGCGCGTCGGCGAGTCCGGCGTGTGGGAGGCGTTCGTGCCCGGCGTCGGACGCGGCGCGGTGTACAAGTACCACGTCGTCTCCCGCTTCCACGGTTACCGCGTCGACAAGGCTGATCCCTACGCCGTGCGCCACGAGACGCCGCCGCGGACGGGCTCGGTCGTGTGGGACCTCGACTACCGGTGGCGTGACGAGAAGTGGATGGCGGCGCGCGCGGAGAAGCAGTCGTACGCCGCGCCGATCTCGATCTACGAGGTGCACGTCGGCTCGTGGCGGCGCGTTCCCGAGGAGAGCAACCGGTCGTTGACGTACCGCGAGATGGCGGGCTCGCTCGCGCGCCACGCCCTCGAGCTCGGCTTCACGCACGTCGAGCTGATGCCGGTCATGGAGCACCCGTTCGCGGGATCCTGGGGCTATCAGGTGACGGGGTATTTCGCGCCGACGAGCCGCTTCGGCACCGCGCAGGACTTCATGTACCTCGTCGACACGCTGCACCAGGCCGGCCTCGGGGTGATTCTCGACTGGGTGCCGTCGCACTTCCCGTCGGACGAGCACGGCCTCGGCTTCTTCGACGGCACGCATCTCTACGAGCACGCGGACTGGCGGCAGGGCTACCACCCCGACTGGTCGAGCTGCATCTTCAACTACGGCCGCAACGAGGTCCGAAGCTTCCTGCTCTCGTCCGCCCTGTACTGGCTCGAGGTCTACCACGCCGACGGGCTGCGCGTGGACGCGGTCGCGTCGATGCTCCATCTCGACTACTCGCGCAAGGCCGGCGAGTGGGTGCCGAATCCGTTCGGCGGCTGGGAGAACCTGGAGGCGATCTCGCTCCTGCGGCGCTTAAACGACGAGGTGCGCGAGCGGCACCCCGGTGTGCTGACGATCGCCGAGGAGTCCACCTCGTGGCCGATGGTGTCCCGCCCCACCTACGTCGGCGGGCTCGGCTTCGACATGAAGTGGGACCTCGGCTGGATGAACGACACGCTCGACTACATGGAGAACGACCCCATCTACCGGAAGTTCCACCACAACGACCTGACGTTCCGGAGGATGTATCAGTACACCGAGAACTTCGTGCTGCCGCTCTCGCACGACGAGGTCGTCCACCTGAAGAAGTCCCTAATCTCGAAGATGCCGGGCGACGCCTGGCAGATGCGCGCGGGCCTCCGGCTGCTGTACGCGTACCTGTGGGCGCAGGCCGGCAAGAAGCTCCTCTTCATGGGCGGCGAGCTGGGTCAGTGGGCGGAGTGGAACCACGACTCGAGCCTCGACTGGCACCTCCTCGAGAAGCCGGAGCACGCGGGCCTCGCGCTCTGGGTCAGGGACTTGAACCGCCTCTACGCGGAGGAGCCGGCCCTCCACGTCCTCGATTTCGACCCGCGCGGCTTCGAGTGGATCGACTGCCACGACGCCGACCACAGCGTGGTGTCGCTCGAGCGCCGCGGAGTCGGTCCGCGCGAACGGATCGCCGCCGTCTTCAACTTCACGCCGGTCCCGCGGAACGGCTATCTCGTCGGCGTCGACTTTCCGGGCGACTGGATCGAGGTGTTGAACAGCGACGCCCTCGAGTACGGCGGCAGCGGCGTCGGCAATCGCGGCCGGGCGGCGGCCCTGCCGGTGCCGGTCCACGGGCGGACGCACAGCCTGGCTCTGACGCTGCCGCCGCTCGGCGCGCTCTTCTTCAAGCCGGGCGAGGAGCCGGCGATCGCCGGGAAAGCCGAATCGACCGAGGCCGAGCTCCTCACGAACGCCATTTCCGAGGACGAGTGACCGAGGAGGAACGTTCCAGCGCTCATGTCGGCGCGTCGAGCGCCGCTCCAGGCACCCGATTCGTCTGCATCCACGGGCACTTCTACCAGCCTCCCCGGGAGAACCCGTGGCTCGAGGCGATCGAGAATCAGCCGTCCGCCTACCCGTACCACGACTGGAACGAGCGCATCACCGCCGAGTGCTACGCCCCCAACGCCAACGCGCGCATTCTCGACGGCGAGAACCGCATCGTGGCGATCGTCAACAACTACGCGTCGATGAGTTTCAACTTCGGCCCGACGCTCCTCTCCTGGCTCGAGGAGAAGGAGCCCGACGCCTACGCCGCGATCCTCGCGGCCGACGCGGAGAGCCGCCGCCGCTTCTCGGGCCACGGCTCCGCGCTCGCGCAGCCCTACAACCACACCATCCTGCCGCTCTCGGACGACCGCGACCGGAAGACGCAGGTCGCGTGGGGGGTGCGCGACTTCGTCCGCCGCTTCGGCCGTCCGCCCGAGGGCATGTGGCTGCCCGAGACGGCCGTCGACCTGCCGGCGCTCGAGGAGCTCGCGGCGGCCGGGATCGCGTTCACGATCCTCGCGCCGCACCAGGCGAGCCACGTGCGCCGCATCGGCGAGGAGGACTGGCGCGAGGCCGCGGCGGCGTCGATCGATCCGACGATGCCGTACGCGGTCCTCCTGCCGTCCGGAAAGCGGATCGCGGTTTTCTTCTACGACGGCCCGATCTCGCGCGCGGTCGCCTTCGAGCGGCTGCTGACGACCGGGGAGCGCTTCGCCGAGCGCCTCGCCGGCGCGTTCGCCCCGGGAGACCGTCCCCAGCTCGTCCACATCGCGACCGACGGCGAGACCTACGGGCACCACCACCGCCACGGCGACATGGCGCTCGCGTACGCGCTGCACACGCTCGACGCCCGCCGGCTCGCGACCCTCACCAACTACGGCGAGTTCCTGGAGCGGCATCCGCCGACCCACGAGGCGCGCATCGTCGAGCGCACGTCCTGGAGCTGCGCGCACGGGGTCGAGCGCTGGCGGAGCGACTGCGGGTGTCACTCCGGCCGGCATCCCGGCGGGACGCAGGCCTGGCGCGCGCCGCTGCGCGAGGCGCTCGACGGCCTGCGCGATGCGCTCGCGCCGCTCTGGGAGGAGCGGGCGCGGCGCTTCCTGAGGGATCCCTGGCTCGCGCGGAACGATTACGTCGAGGTGCTCCTCGACCGTTCCACGCCGCGGGTGCATCGGTTCTTCGAGGAGCACGCGCTCCGGCCGCTCGACGGCGCCGAGGCGACCGAGGCGCTCGAGCTCCTCGAGATGCAGCGGCACGCCCAGCTGATGTACACGAGCTGCGGCTGGTTCTTCGACGACGTCGGCGGCATCGAGGCGCGCCAGGTGATCCAGTACGCGGGGCGGGTGCTCCAGCTCGCGGGCAAGCACTTCGGGCCGGGCCTCGAGGGGCCGTTCCTCGAGGCCCTCGGCCGGGCGAAGAGCAACGTCCCCGAGGTCGGCGACGGCCGGCGGATCTACGAGGAGACCGTGCGTCCGGCGGCCGTGTCGCTCGCGATGGTCGGGGCGCACTACGGCGTGAGCTCCCTCTTCATCGACTACGAGGAGACGGCGCGCGTCTACTGCTACGGCATCGAGCGTCGCGACCACCGGATCGTCGCGAGCGGGCGCGCGCGGCTCGCGCTCGGTCGCGCGCGCGTGCGCTCGCTCGTGACCGGCGAGGCGGAGGAGGTGGCCTTCGGCGTCCTCCACCTCGGAGACCACAATCTCTCCGGGGGGGCCGCGCCCTTTCCGGGCGTGGCCGAGTACGAGGCGCTCGTCGCGGAGATCACGGCGCCGTTCAAGCGCGCGGACCTCACCGAGACGCTCCGCGCCGTCGACCGCCGTTTCGGTTCCGGCGTGTACACGCTGCGGCTCCTCTTCCGCGACGAGCAGCAGCGCGTCCTCGGGCAGATCCTGCGCGCGGTGCTGTCGGCCGCCGACGCGGTGTACCGCGAGCTCTACGAGGAGCACGCGCCGCTGATGCGGTTCCTCTCGAGCCGCGGGATCTCGCAGCCGCGGGGCTTCCGCATGGCGGCGGAGCTCGCGCTCAACACGAGCCTGAAGGAGGCGCTCGAGGCGCCCTCGCCCGATCCCGCGCGCCTCGCGTCGATCCTCGAGGAGGCCAGAAACGTCGGCGTCGTCCTCCACGAGGACGGCCTCGGGCTCTCCGTGTCGCACACCCTCGAACGGCTGGCGGCAGGCCTGCGGGGAGAGGACACGGACCCGTCCCGGCTCGAGAAGCTCGAGGCGGTCGTCGATCTGGCACGGCAGTTGCCTTTCGAAGTGGACTTCTGGCAGGTCCAGAACGTCTATTACCGGCTCCTCAGGAGCGTGTTGCCCGGGTGGCGCCGGGAGGCGGAGGCAGGCATCGAGGATGCGCGGACGTGGACGGAACGGTTTCTGGCGCTCGGCGAGAAGCTGTCGGTGAAGACGACCGAGGATCCCGCCGATCCGCCCGCAGGTCGCTGATCCCACAGGACTTGGTGTTCGATGAGCCTCTGCTACACTACAGGTAGTCTGTGACGCCCGTACTCGAGAAAGCATTGCGGGTTTCCGGGGTCCCCGAGAAGCTCCTGCCTCTCTTCGCCCTCTCGCACGACCTGCGGTGGACGTGGCGGGAGGACCTGCGCGCCCTCTTCGAGTTGCTCGATCCCGAGGCATGGCGGCGCGCCGCGGGCAACCCGGTCCGTCTCTTCCGGGAGGTGCCGGCCGACCGGCTCTGGCACGCGGCGGAGGACCCGACCTACCAGTCCGAGCTTCTCGCGGCCGTCCAGCGGATCACCGAGGAGGACCTGGCCGAGCCGAAGCACCCCTCCGCCCGCGAGCTCGTCGCTCGCGGCGAGCGCATCGCCTACTTCTCGGCGGAGTTCGGCCTGACGGAGATCCTGCCGATCTACGCCGGCGGCCTGGGGGTCCTCGCGGGAGACCACCTGAAGTCCGGGAGCGACCTCGGCGTGCCGCTCGTCGGCGTCGGGATCTTCTACCGGGAGGGCTACTTCCGGCAGGTCGTCGACGCGGAGGGCCTGCAGCACGAGACCTACCCGGTTCTCGAACCGGACGATCTGCCGCTCTCGGTCGCCGAGACTCCGGACGGCAGTCTCCCGGTCGTCGAGGTCGATCTCGCGGGCCGGACGGTGCGGCTCCTCGTCCGCGCCGCGCGGGTCGGGCGGGTGCCGCTGTACCTGCTCGACTCGAACCTGCCCGAGAACGATCCGCCCGATCGCGAGGTCACCGGGAAGCTCTACGGCGGCGGCCACGAGACCCGGCTGCAGCAGGAGATCGTCCTCGGCATCGGGGGCTCCCGCGCGCTGGACAAGGTCGGCATCTCGCCCACCATTCGCCACATCAACGAGGGGCACGCCGCGTTCGTCTCGCTCGAGAAAATCCGGCGCCTGGTGCAGGAGGAGCATCTCTCCTTCGCCGAGGCGCGCGAGGTCGCGACCACGGGCAACATCTTCACCACGCACACGCCCGTTCCGGCGGGCATCGACGTCTTCACGCCGGAGCTCCTGTGGAAGTATTTCGGCGGCTACGTCACGGAGCTGGGGATCTCGTTCGACGAGTTCTTCGACCTCGGCCGCGAGGTCGGCGACACGGGCCGCGAGCTCTTCTCGATGGCGGTGCTCGCGATGCGGCTGTCGACGCACCAGAACGCCGTGTCGCGCCTGCACGCGGCGGTCTCGCGGAAGCTCTGGCGCGGCGTCACCCCCGACCTCCCTCTCTCGGAGGTCCCGATCAAGCCGATCACGAACGGCGTCCACGCGGCGACGTGGACGGCGCCCGCGATCGCCGCGACGGGGGTGCTCGACCGTCCGGAGGACGTCGACCGGACCGAGCTGTGGCGGGCGCACGAGGATCTGCGCGCCCGGCTCGTCGCCGCGTGCCGGCAGAAGCTCGTCGACGAGAAGAAGCGGCTCGGCGCCCGCGACGAGGACCTCGCGGAGGCGGCGCGGGCGCTCGATCCTCGCGCGCTGACGATCGGTTTCGCCCGACGGTTCGCCACGTACAAGCGCGCGACGCTGCTGTTCCGCGAGCCGAAGCGTCTCGAGTACCTGCTCCACCAGATCGGACGGCCGGTGCAGATCCTCTTCGCGGGCAAGTCGCATCCCCGCGACGAGGCCGGCAAGGACTTCCTCCGCGCGGTGGCGGTCGCCGCCGAGCGTCCCGAGTTCCGCGGCCGGATCGCGTTCCTGCCGGACTACGACATGGCGCTCGCGCGCCTGCTCGTCCAGGGCTGCGACGTATGGCTGAACACGCCCGAGCGGCCGCGCGAGGCGTCCGGCACCTCGGGCATGAAGGCGGCGATGAACGGCGCCCTGAACCTCTCCGTCCTCGACGGGTGGTGGGACGAGGCCCCGCACGACGAGGCGGGCTTCGTCGTGGGCGAGGCGAAGGACGGCGCGACCGACGAGGAGATCGCCCAGTCGCTCTACGACATCCTCGAGAAGCGCGTCCTGCCGATGTTCTTCGACCGGGACGCGTCGGGCCTGCCGCAGCGCTGGATCGACCGGATGATCGTCGCCGCGTCGAAGATCGCGAAGGCGTACTCCTCGGACCGAATGCTGTCCGAGTACCTCGAGCAGTGCTACGTGCCGGGGGCGTTCCACCGCCGGGCGCTGAAGGGCGTCGACCGCGAGCCGCTCCGGCGCCTCGTCGCCTGGAAGGAGCGGGTGCGCGGCGCGTGGCCGCAGGTCCTCTTCGAGAACGTCTCGATCGAGCCGGACCCGGCGTCGCTCCCGACCGCGGCGGCCTTCGAGATCGAGGCGCGCGTCCGCCTCGGTCCGCTCGACGCGGCGGACGTCTCGGTCGAGCTCTTCGAGGGGCCGCTCGAACCGGACGGCAAGCTCGAATCGGGTTCCGCCGTGCGGCTCGAGCCCGCGGGCCGCGAGGGCGAGATCGGCGTGTTCCGCCTGACGCACCGCAAGCCGTCGGGCGAGGGGCTTGGCTACACGCTGCGCCTGCGGCCCTTCCACGCGAGCCTCGCGCACCCGAACGAGACCGGCATGATGACGTGGTGGGGCGGGACGAGCCGGGAGGCGAAGAGGTACAACACGCCGAGCTGATGGGGGATCCTGCATCCCGCATGCTGCATCGATGAATCGCGCCGCCGGAATTCTCCTCCATCCCACCAGCCTCCCCGGCCGCTCGCCGATCGGCGACGTGGGGCCGCCGGCCGAGCGCTTCCTCGACTGGGCGGCATCGGCGGGGCAGACGCTCTGGCAGATCCTGCCGCTCGGGCCGACCGGCGCCGGCAGCTCGCCCTACACGAGCGCGTCGGCCTTCGCGGGCAATCCGCTCCTCGTGTCCCCCGAGCGCCTCGTCGAGGACGGCCTCGTCGCCAAGGCGGCCCTCGACGGCGCCCCGCTCTCGGAGGGACGCGTGGACTACGACGCGGCGCGGCGGTGGAAGGAGGGGATCCTCCGCGCCGCGTGGGCGCGCTTCCAGGCGGGCGCGGCGCCGGCGCTTCGCGAGGAGCTCGCCGCGTTCCTCGGGTCGCCGGACCAGGCTCCCTGGCTCGACGACTGGGCGCGCTTCGCGGCGCTGAAGCGGCGCTTCGGCGAGAGGCCGTGGACCGGCTGGGGACCCGACCTCGCCTTCCGCGAGCCGGACGCGCTCGCCGCGGCGGACGCGGAGCTCTCGGGGGAGATCGCCTACGAGCGCTTCGTGCAGTTCGTGTTCTTCCGCCAGTGGGAGCGGGTGCGCGCGAGCGCGGCGGCTCGAGGGATCGCGATCCTCGGCGACATCCCGATCTACGTCGCGCACGACAGCGCCGACGTGTGGGCGAACCAGGAGCTCTTCGAGCTCGACGGGACGGGGCTGCCGACGTCGGTTTCCGGCGTGCCGCCCGACTACTTCAGCGCGACCGGACAGCTCTGGGGCAATCCTCTCTATCGCTGGGACCGGCTCGAGGAGCAGGGGTACGCGTGGTGGATCGCCCGCATCCGGACGTGCCTGTCGCGCGGCGACCTGCTGCGCATCGACCACTTCCGCGCGTTCGAGGCGTACTGGTCGGTGCCGGCCCGCGAGAAGACCGCGCTCGGCGGGCACTGGGTCCCCGGACCGGGGCGGCGCCTCTTCGACGCGGCGTCCGCGGCGCTCGGAGAGCTCCCGATCGTCGCGGAGGACCTCGGCGACATCACCCCGGAAGTGCGAGCGCTCCTCGCCGAGCTCGGCTACCCCGGCATGAAGGTCCTCCAGTTCGCCTTCTACGCCGCGGACAGCGAGTACCTGCCGCACCGGCACGTGCCGAACTCGGTCGTCTACTCGGGCACCCACGACAACGACACGGCGCGCGGCTGGTACGCGGCGCTGAAGCCCGAGGAGCGGGAGCGGGTGTGGGACTACCTCGGGAGCGACGGGACCGGGATCGAGTGGGCGCTCGCGCGCGCGGCGTACGCGTCCGTCGCCGAGCGGGCCATCGTGCCGATGCAGGACGTGCTCTCGCTCGGGAGCGAGGCGCGCATGAACACGCCCTCCGAGCCCGCCGACAACTGGCGCTGGCGCGCCCCGTGGAATGCGTGGCGGGCCGACCTCGCCGAGAGATTGCGGCGCATGGCCGTTCTCACCGGCCGATTCGCGGAGCCGGGCGGGTCGGAGCCTGGGGCCCTTTCTTCCTCCCACTAGGGGACTCGACCCGCCCGAACCCACCCGCGCGGCGAGGGCGGCCGCAAGGGCCGCCCCTACCGACCCCGGCGTCCACATCCTTGTAGGGGCTGAGCTTGTCCCGCCGCGCCACTGAATCAGAGCCTACGCGCGGCGCTCTCACGGCTCCGCCAGAAACATCGACAGCAGCGCGCTGACGATCGACACGACGAGCGCGCCGAGGATCGCGGAGAGGCAGCCCTCGACGTGGAAGTGGAGGCCGAGCGCGCCCGCGATGCCGCTCGTCAGGAGCAGCATCAGCCCGTTGACGACGAACGCGAAGAGGCCGAGCGTCAGGAGAATCAGCGGCAGCGACAGGAGCTTGACGACCGGGCGGATGAACGCGTTGACGAGCCCGAAGATCAGCGCCACGCCCAGGAACGGACCCCAGTCGGCCGAGCCGTAGGTGATCCCGGGAACGATCCGGACCGCGACCCAGAGCGCCGCGGCGTTGATGAGCCACCGGACGACGAACCGCATCGAGTGACCTCCTGGCTGGAGCGAGCGCCTACGATATCGTCCCGCCGCGTGAACGTGACGGGGCGCCTCGTTCCGGAGCGGCCGTACTCGCTGGCGCTGACGGCCGCGCGCTACGCGCGCTTTCCCGAGGTCGTCGACCGCTTCGACGGCGCCGCCTACCGCCGCTTCCTGCCGGTCGGGCGAAGCGGCGCGCTGCTCTCGGTCCGGCAGGAGGGGTCGCCCGCGCGCGCGGCCCTCGCCTGGTCGCTCGAGGGACCCGCCGCCGGCTCGCCGGAGGCGTCGCACCTGGCGCAGCGGATCCTCCACGTCGCGCTCGGCGCCGCGCAGCCGGTCCGCGCGTTCTACCGGGTGCTCCGCGACGACCCGGTGATCGGCCCGGCCATCCGCGACTTCCCGGGACTCCGCGGCGCGGGCGTGCCGTCCCTCTGGGAGGCGCTCGTGACGGCGATCCTCGCGCAGCAGGTGAATCTGCGTTTCGCCTACGACATCCGCCGCGAGCTCTCGGACACGTTCGGCCGCCGCGGACGCTTTCATGGCGAAAGGTTCTTCTCATTCCCGGAGGCGAAGGCGTTCGCGGGGGAGACGCGGCGGTCGCTGCGGCGGTTCCGCCTCTCGGACGCCAAGGCGCGCGCGATCCTCGGCATCGCGGAGGCCTTCGCCTCGGGCGCCCTCACCGAGGCGGAGATCGCGACCCTCGACGACGAGGCCGCGATCGAGCGCCTGACGTCCTTTCGCGGCATCGGGCGGTGGACCGCGGAGATCGGGCTCCTCCGCGGGCTCGGCCGTGCCGACGTCTTTCCGGCCGCCGATCTCGGCGTCGTGAAGTACCTCGCGCAGGAACTCCTCGGCCGGCGCCTGCGCGCGAAGGAGGCGGACATGCGCCGCTGGGCGGAGCGCTGGCGGCCCTGGCGCGGCCTCGCGCTCGTCTACGGCTACGCGGAGCTCAATCGAAGGAGAGAGGGATCTCCTCGGCCAGCACCACCTCCGCCTCGCCGGCCTTCTCGGGGAAGCGCGCCGCGACGAAGAGGTTGACCACCGCGAGCGCGCCGAGGATGCCGAACACCGGCAGCAGCGAGCGCTCGATCGCCACGCGGAACGCCGCGGGAGTCACCGCCGAGGCGCCGCCCGCCGCCCCGCCCGCGGCGAGGAACCGTCCCGCCGTTTCCGACGCCGCGCCGAGGCGCCGCTCGAGTCCGGCCGCGAGCAGACCGCCGAGCGCGCCGACGCCGATCGAGCCGCCGATCGCCCGGAAGAAGGGCACGAGGCTCGTCGCGACGCCGCGCTCGCGCTCCGCCACGACGTGCTGGATCGCGAGGACCTGCGACATCGAGGAGGGACCGAGGCCCGCGCCCACGACCGCGCACGCCGCCGAGATCCACGGCACCGAGGCGTTCGCGACGGCGCCGGCCAGGAGGCCGCCGAGTCCGACGAGGATCAGGATCGCTCCCCAGCGGGCGGTCCGCCGGAAGCCGAAACGCACGATGAGGCGCGCGGCGAGCGTCGCCGACGCCGCCCAGAAGAAGACGAGGGGCGTCACGACCGCGCCGGCCGCCCCGGCCGTCCCGCCGCGCGCGCCCTGGACGAAGAGCGGCACGAACGTGTCGACGCCGAAAATCGTCGTACCCAGGAGCACGCCACCGAGGTAGGGCGCGGCGGTCTCGATGCGGCGGAAGAGCCCGGGCGGAATGAGCGGGTGCGCGCGCCTCGCCTGGAGGCGCGCGAAGAGGGCGAGGGCCGCCACGGCCGCCGCGAAGAGGACGACGCGCGCGGCGAGGCCCATGCCCGCGCCCCCCGGCCGGTGGAGCACGGCGAAGAGGAGCGCGGTCACACCGCCCGCGAGCGTGGCCGCGCCGGCGAGGTCGAGCGGATCGGCGCGCGGCGCGCGCGATTCGATCATCTGCGTCGCGACGAGGGTGAAGGCGACGATGCCGAGGGGGATGTTGATCGTGAAGATCGAGCGCCAGCCGAGCGTCATCGTCATCCATGCGCCGAGGAGCGGGCCGACGAGGCTCGCGGTCCCCCAGACGCTCGAGAAGAGGCCCTGGACGCGCGCGCGCTCCTCGAGCGAGAAGAGGTCGCCCGAGACCGTCAGTGCGATCGGCACCAGGCCGGCCGCGCCGAGCCCCTGGAGCCCGCGCGCCGCGATCAATTGCGGCATCGAGCGCGCGAGCCCGCACGCGACCGCGCCCGTCAGGAACACGGTGATCGCGACGAGGAGGATGCGCCGCCTTCCGTAGATGTCGGCGAGCCGGCCGTAGATCGGCATCATCACCGTCGCCGTCAGCAGGTAGATCGAGAAGACCCACGAGTAGAGCGGCAGGCCCCCGAGATCGCCGATGATCGTCGGCATCGCCGTCGAGACGACGGTCGACTCGAACGACGCGAGCGCGGTCACGAGCACCAGCGCAATCGTCACGTTCCGGCGGCGCCGGGGATCGAACCGGGGCGGGGGGGAGCTCAACGGGGAGCGACCACGTCGAGACCAGCGCCTGACGCCGCATCGGCCAGACGGCGGTCGTACGTGACGAATTCGGCGAGGTCCGGTCCGATGGAGAGGGCGGTGGCGAGGTGAAGCGCATCGAGAGCTCGGAGCGGCGGCGGCTCGAGCTCACCGGCGACGCCGAGAATGTCGTCGCTCAGCCGGACGAGTGCGATGCGCGACAGCACGTCTTCCGCGCGCCTTTTTCCCGCGATCCCGAGGGTGGAGCGCCCCACGCTGCGGAGGAGCTCCACCCGGGCCAGGACGCTCGAGACTCGCAAGGGGCGCGGGCCGAGAAACTCCTCGAGCCCGGGCGATTCGCGCTCCTCCGCGACGAGCTTCACCAGCGCCGAGGCGTCGAGGTAGACGGGCCTCTCCCCCCCGCTCACAGGCGTTCTTCGCGCTGCTCTTGAAGAATTTCGGAAAGGGGCCTTCCGCCCCGCCGCTTCAGCGGAGGTCCGAGCTCCAGCAGGTCTCCGACCGGAGCGGTCGCCCGACCGGAAGCGATGAGCCGCGAGAGCGCCGAGTCCGCGTCCGGCAGGGGGGCGAGCACGGCGACGGGCTGCCCGCGCTCCGTGACCTCGAGCGTCTGACCGCCCCGCACCCGGCGCAGGTACACGGAGAGGTTCTGGCGCAACTCGCGAACGCCGACGCGATGGCTCGGGCGTCTTTTCATGTAGCACATCGTAGCACATGAGCGGGCTGCTAGAGTCGACTCCTCGAATGCGCGTCCTCGCGGGCACGAGCGGCTTCTCGTACAAGGAGTGGAAGGGGAGCTTCTATCCCGAGGACCTTCCCGCCTCGCGCATGCTCTCCTTCTACGCGGAGCGGCTGCCCGCGGTCGAGATCAACAACACGTTCTACCGGATGCCGAAGCCGGCGCTCCTCGAGGGCTGGAGCGCGGAGGTGCCCGAGTCGTTCCGCTTCGTCCTCAAGGCGTCGCAGCGGATCACCCACTTCAAGCGCCTGAAGGAGGCGGGGCCGGACACCGCGTACTTCTTCGACGTCGCGGCCGTTCTCGGCGAGCGTCTCGGCCCCGCGCTCTTCCAGCTCCCGCCCAACCTGAAGAAGGACCTGCCGCGCCTCGAGGCGTTTCTCGAGACGCTGCCCGCCGGGAGGCGGTGCGCGTTCGAGTTCCGCCACGCCTCGTGGTTCGAGGACGGCGTGTTCCAGGCGCTCCGCGGCAAGAGCGCCGCGCTCTGCATCGCCGAGGACGAGCAGCTCGCGACCCCGCTCGTCGCGACGGCGGACTGGGGCTACCTGCGCCTGCGGCGACAGGACTACGACGACGCGGCCGTCGCGGCGTGGACCGGGAGGGTGCGGACGCAGCCGTGGACCGAGACGTACGTCTTCTTCAAGCACGAGGACGCCGGCTCCGGGCCGCGCCTCGCCGCGCAGTTCCTCGACCTGATCAGGAGCTGAGCCGCTCCGACAGCTGCGCGAGCGCGCCCGGGAGGTCCGGCTTGTCGGTCAGCACCGCCGCGAGCGGATCGGTCTTCAGTCGCTTCATCCGCGCGGGCAGCGTCCGGATCGTGTAGTCCTTCGGGTCGAGCTTCGCGTTCACCTCGGTCCACCTCAGGGGCGCCGAGCACGTGGCGCCGGAGACGGGCCGCGCCGAGAAGGGGCCGGCGATCGTCTTGCCGTGACCGTTCTGGAGATAGTCCACGTAGACCTTCCCGCCGCGCGCCCCGAGCATGCGGGCCGTCGTCGCGATCTGCCCGTGGTCCTTCTCGATCGCCCGGGCCAGGATCTCGCCGAGGGTGCGCGACTCGGCGTGCGTGCACTGGCCGCCGAGGGGGAGCAGGACGTGCAGTCCCGTCGCCCCGCTCGTCTTGATGAAGTTCGGCAGACCGATCTCGTCGCAGAGCGCATGGATCGCCCGCGCGATCTCGACGACGTGGGAGAAGGGCGCGCCCTTCGGATCGAGGTCGAGGATGCACCAGTCGGGCCGTTCGGGCGCGGCGACGCGGCTCGCCCAGACGTGCAGCGGAATCGAGCCGAGGTTCGCGACGTAGAGGAGAGTCTCCAGGTCGTCGCAGACGAAGTAGTCGATCTCGCGCTCGGCGTGCTCGCTCCAGATCCGCTCGAGGCGGATCCAGTCGGGCGCGAAATGCGGCGCGTCCTTCTGGAAGAACGATTTTCCGGCGATGCCGTCGGGGTAGCGCGTCATGACGACCGGCCGGTCCTTCAGGTAGGGCAGGAGCCATGGCGCGACGGCGCGGTAGTAGTCGATGAGGTCGCCCTTCGTGTAGCCCTCGTCCGGCCAGAAGACCTTCGACAGATTCGAGAAGGGGACGACCTTCTGCTCCGGGGGTCGCGCCGGCAACGGCTCGGCCGGAGGAGGCGGCTCGTCGCCGCCGGGCGCGTCGTCGCGCACGCACTCGTCGACGCGCTTGTCGTCGCGCACGCGCAGGAACACGGGGTGGCGCAGGAGGCCCTCGCCCGTCCACTCCTTATAGCGGACCTCGACGACGAGCTCGGGCTCGACCCAGGCGTGGCCGCGGCCCGTCGGGACCGCGCCCTCGAAGGCGGGTCCGGGCCGCACGCGCGCCGCGAGCCGCGCGTGGAGCTCGTCGAGGAGCTTTGCCGAGAAGCCGGTGCCGGCGCGGCCCGCGTACACGAGCCCGCCCTCCTTCGCGTGCGCGAGGTGGAGCGCGCCGAATCCCGACCGCGCGCCGTCGGGCTTCGTGAAGCCGACGACGGCGAAGTCGCCGCGTGCGGTCCAGCCGCACCTTGACCCAGTCGGCCGAGCGCGCGCCGCGGTACGGCGCATCCGCCTTCTTTCCGACGACGCCCTTCGAGGCCGAGCTCGCCGGCCGCGGCGAAGCAGGTCCTCGCCGCGCTCGGCGACGTCGTCGGCGAAGCGCACGGGACCCGCGCGGGGAAGGAGCCGCCGCAGGAGGTCCTTGCGCGCGGAGAGCGGCAGCGGGCGCAGGTCGAAGTCCTCGAACGCCGAGGAGGTCGAAGGCGAAGTAGGTCGCGGGCAGCTCGACCGCGGCCCGCTCGATGTCGGTCCGGCGCTGGAGGAGCGCGCGCTTCTGGAGAAGGCCGAAGCGCGGCTTCGACTGCGGGTCGAGCACGACGACCTCGCCGTCGAGGACGAAGCCGTCGTAGGGCAGCGCGCCCACCGCGCGGGCGATCTCCGGGAACGTCGCCGTCGAGTCCATGCCGTGCCGGTACCGGAGCGCGGGCTTCCCGTCCTCGCGGCCGGCGAGGAGACGGAAGCCGTCGTACTTCAGCTCCCAGACCCAGCCCGCCCGCGTGAACGCCGCGTCGCGCGTCTCGGCGAGCATCAGCTTCACGTCGGCGACGCGGACGCGCCCCTTCGGTGCGCCGAGCCGCTCGAGCTCCTCGCGGATCGCGGCCGCACGCGAGGCGCCGGTCGCGAGGTCCTCGACGGTCAGCCCGGAGAAGATCGACTCCTGCGGGTAGACGGCCTCCGCGCCCTGCCGCGCCCAGCCGTCCCGCTCCTTGATCAGGAGCCACTCCTTGCCGGTCGTCTTCCCCTTCGTCTTCATCCGGACGAGGGTCCACCTGCCGCGGAGCTTGTAGCCGGAGAGCTCGAAGAGGAGCTTTCCCTTCTTCATGCCCTCGTCGAGGTCGGCGAGCGGCGTCCACTTTCCCTGGTCCCAGACGACGACCTCGCCGGCGCCGTAGTTGCCCTCGGGAATGACGCCCTCGAAGTCGGCGTACTCGACCGGGTGGTCCTCGACTTCGACCGCGAGCCGCTTCTCGGCCGGGTCCGGGGAGGGGCCCTGGGGCACCGCCCAGGACTTGAGCACCCCGTCCCACTCCAGCCGGAAATCCCAGTGAAGGCGCGTCGCCGCATGTTTCTGAACCACGAAGAGATGCGGCCGGCCGGCGCTCGCCCTTCCGAACGGCTCGGGGGTGGTGTCCGCGGAGCGCTTCTGGCGGTATTTCTCGAGGGACATGTCTCGGCGATCCGCCGCCATGTTAACCTTGTCGGCCCTAAACCTATGAGCGCACGACCCATAGCGGCAGGAACGATCTCCTTCGGCCTCGTCTCGATCCCGGTGAAGCTCTACGCGGCGTCCGACGCCTCGTCCGGCGTGTCCTTCAACATGCTCCACGCGAAGGACGCGGCGCGCCTGAAGCAGCAGTACATCTGCACCAAGGACGGCGAGATCGTGCCGCGCGACCAGATGGTCAAGGGCTTCGAGTTCACGAAGGACCGGTACGTGACCTTTACGCCCGAAGAGCTCAAAGCGCTCGAGGAGCAGTCGACGCAGGCGATTGAGGTCGTCGAGTTCGTGCCGATCGACAAGGTGGACCCGGTCTACTTCGACCGCTCGTACTACATCGGACCGGACAAGGGCGGCGCGAAGGCGTACGCGCTCCTCTCGAAGGTGATGCAGGAGACCGGCCGCGTCGCGCTCGCCCGGTATGCGGCGCGCGGCAAGATGTACCTCGTGATGCTGCGGCCGCTCGACAAGGGCATCGTGATGCAGCAGCTCTACTACGCCGACGAGGTCCGGCCGTTCGCGGACATCCCCGTCGAGACCGCCGACGTCAGCGCGAAGGAGCTCGACCTCGCGAAGCTCCTGGTCGACCAGCGCGCGGCCGACGTCTTCCAGCCGGAGACCTACGAGGACGACGTCAAGAAGCGCGTGCTCGGCCTCATCCAGAAGAAGGTCGAGGGCGAGGACATCTCGATCGCGCCTCCCCAGGCCGGCGGCGGACAGATCATCGACCTGATGGAGGCGCTGAAGGCGAGCCTGGCGAAGAAGCCGGAGGCGCCGGCGGCGAAGTCCGCTTCCGCGAAGAAGGTCTCGGCGTCCGCCGAGGAGTCGTCCCGCAAGCCCGCGAAGCGCGCGCCGTCCCGCGTGGCTTCGATGCGCACCGAGGCCGGCGGCAAGAGCTGACGCCGCCCCGGCGTTTCTCGGGTATCCTCGAAGGGGTTTGAAGGGCTACTCCACCCGCGAGGTCGCCAGACTCCTGTCCATGTCGGAGGCCGCCGTGCGCGGTTACGTGCGCGCGGGCTTTCTGGCTCCCGAGCGCGGTCCGCGACGGGAGATGCGCTTCTCCTTCCAGGACCTCGTGTTCCTCCGCACCGCGGGAGGTCTCGCGGAGGCGGGACTCAAGCCGCAGCGGATCCGCCGCGCCCTCTCCCGCCTGCGGGGCCAGGTGCCCGACGGGCGGCCGCTGACCGCGCTGCGTCTCGCGGTCGAGGGCGGCCGCGTCGTCGTCGAGGAGGGCGCGCGCCGCTGGCAGCCCGAGTCGGGGCAGATCCTCTTCGACTTCGGGATCGCCGACCTCGCGAAGAAGACGGCGCCGATCGTCCGGCGCGCTTTCAACGCGGCGCAGCAGGACGGCGCGGCCCTCACCTCCGAGGATTGGTACGAGTGGGGATGCGAGCTCGAGCTCGGTTCCCCGACCAAGGCGATGGAGGCGTATCGCCGCGCCCTCGCGCTCGATCCCTCCTTCGCGGACGCGCACGTCAACCTCGGCCGCCTGCTGCACGAGTCGGGCGACGCCGCGCACGCCGCGCCGCACTACGAGGCCGCCCTCCGGGCGCGGCCGGACGACGGCACGGCGGCCTACAATCTCGGCGTCGCCCTCGAGGACTTAAAAAGGCTTCCCGAGGCGCTCCTCGCCTACCAGAAGGCGACGCGCCTCGAGCCCGAAAACGCCGACGCCCACTTCAACGCGGCCACGCTCGCCGAGAAGCTCGGCCGCTTCGCCGAGGCGCTGCGGCACCTGCGCGAGTACCGGAAGCTGACGCGCCGATAACCCGGCAGGAAGGTCGAAGGAGCCGAGCGCTCAGGGACAGCCGAAGGCGGCCGTGTCCTGGATCGGCGCGAAGGCGGTCCCTTCCGGGTTGTGGTACGTCCGGAGCGTCCCCGTCTGCGTGTCCCGGACGTTCAGCGTCACGGCGACGTTCGTGAGACCGCCGGCGAAGACCCACTGATACCTGTTCACGGCGCAGGCGTCGAGGACCTTCACGACCATCTCGACGTTGGACGCCGCGAAGAACCAGATGTAGCCCGTGTCCGCCGTCAGCGGCACCGCGTTGCCGTGCCCGCTCTCGCCGCTCGACTTCTGCCAGTCGGCCGAGACCTCGAAGCGGCCGCCGTCGAGGCACATGGCGGTCGCGCTCGGCGTGCACGTCGCGGATGCCGCGACGACCTTCATCGCGCCGAGCATGTACTGCCCCTGACCGGCGCCGCGTCCGACCCAGATCTGCATCGAGCCGCGCGTGAACGTCGCCGGAACGGTGAAGCCCATGACGCCGCCGATGAACATGCCCGCGAGCGATCCCGAGCCTGGACTCGAGACCGTCTGAGCCATCATCGGCATGGAGCCCGAATCGTCGTCGGCGAGGGCCAGATAGCACCCCGATGGCCCGGCGAACGCGACGTTGATCGTGTCGCCCGGCGAGGCGGGGACGCGCCAGACGTCGTAGGACATCCCGGGCATCCCGCCGCCCATCATCGACCCACAGGAGCCGGCCGCGGGCGGAGCGACATCGCCGCCCCACCACGGGGACCTGCCGTCCGAGTAGATTCCCATGTAGGGCAGGTCTCGATCCTGGCAGTTGCTCATTCCCGTGGGCCGGCCGCCCATCCCGCCCGCCCCCGTCATCATGCTGCCGGGGCCGAGACCCTGCATCGCGTCCGACATTTCCTGCATCTGCGCCCGTGCCACGGTCGCGGCGGCGAGCAGGATCACGAGCGAAACCAGTTTACGCATTGAAGGACCCCCCGAGGGAGCCACAGTGGCACGGCGCAGCTACCCGCGAGTTGATGCAAATGCATCAGAAAATGACCTCGCGCGGCGTCGGGAAGCAATCCCTGTCCTTCAGAAACGACGTAGGAGGCCGCCGATCGCCGGAGTGGCGAGTGCGCTTCTTGGCGTCCTCGCGGATAACGGTCGACCACATGATGAGCACGAGTCCGAAGAAGGAGCGCACAACCGTCGTGACCTTGGACCGCCGAGCGTCTCGACGAACCCGGCTTCCTCCCGTCGACTTGACTTCACGCGCGCCTCAGCGTGTCGCGCCGTGGCGAGGGCGGCGGCTCGCGCTAACGCGCGTTTCTTCGCCGGAGGGCCTTCCTCGTTTTCCATCTCAGCTCTCCGCCGCGGCGTGGTCGAGAGCGGGCTCCTGGGTCGGCAGCGGCGCCATCCGCCTGACCTCCGTGTGCCACTTCCACAGCAGATAGACGGCCGGGTAGACGAGGAGCTCCATGAGGAACGACGTGAACAGCCCGCCGATCCCTCGGACCCGCTTAGCGACTACGGGCGGCGCAAGGCGCCGGGGCTGCCATTCGAGCCGAGCCAACCCGCTGTCAAGAGGACCCGCCCGGTGGATTTCGCTGGCCGAAGCTCTTGAACACGAGCCAGAGAACGCCGATCACGACCACGGCCCCGAAGATCCACCAGACGTTCATCCAACCCATCCCCATGCCGCCGCCTCCGGGCATCAGTTCCCTTCTTTCGCGGGCGCCATGGTCTTCATCATGGGGCACTTGGCCATCGACTCCTCCATGCCCTTCGCCATACCCGCTTCCATGTGCGCCATCATGTGCATCATCATTTCCGGCTGCATGGCCATCATGTCTGCGCGCATCTGTTTGCGCTGGGCGACGAGCTCGTTGATGACGGCGGCCACGGCGTTCGTCTTCTTGCTTCCGGTCGCGGCGTTCATCGTCTTGACGAGTTCATCGAGTCGAGCGTCCGCCGCCGCCATCTTGGCCATCATCTCCTTGTGATGGGCCATCATGGCGTCCTCGGACATCTTTCCGTCCATCATTCCCGGCTTGCCCTGCATCTCCATCTTCTGCGCGGCCGGAGGCGGGGAGGTCGGCTGCTGTGCCCGCAGAGTCACGGCGCCAACAAGAGACACGAGCAGGACCGGGATCGTTCTACTCACTTTCATGGAAGACTCCTTGTTCTCTACTGGATCGCCACTGCGAATCATTCTTTTGTCGTGTCTGCAGTTCGGACCCGCACCGTCACGACACGGGTCGCCCTCAGCTTGGACGAAATCTCGATGGTCAGACTGGATGATGTGCTCTCGCGCGTCGGCCGTCCAATCGTTGCTTTCGATCGTTCTTGGATTTCACATCGAAGGGGAAGAGGTCGCGCTGACGGATCGCGAAGCTCCGGTGTCATGCCGCGCCTCCATCCCGAGCCAATGAATTTGAATCAACTCGCTACCCGGCCCCTGGTCGAAGTCGAGCGTGCCGGAGTAGCTGCGCGTTAATTGCCACGATCACAGTCGAAACGGACATAAAAACCGCCCCAAGGGCCGGCGACAACAGAATTCCTCTGCCGGCCATGACGCCCGCCGCCAGCGGGATCGCTACGATGTTGTAACCGGCGGCCCACCAGAGGTTTTGGACCATTTTCCGGTACGTGGCCCGCGCCAGCAGGACGATCGCCGCCACGTCTCGAGGGTCCGACCGGACGAGCACGATGTCCGCCGACTCGATCGCGACCTCGGTCCCCGCCCCAATGGCGATGCCGACGTCGGCTTCCGTGAGTGCGGGTGCGTCGTTGACGCCGTCGCCGGTCATGGCGACGCGAAGGCCACGCGCCTTGACCTCCCGGATTTTGGTCGCCTTTTGATCAGGAAGGACTTCAGCGAAGAAGTCGTCGAGGGCTAGCTCTTTGCTCACCCACCGGGCCACAGCGGTGGAGTCGCCCGTGAGCATCATGGTTTGAATCCCCATGCTCTTGAGCGTCCGGAGGGCCTCACGCGATTCGGGCCGGATGAGATCGGCCAGGGCGATCGCCCCCTGAACCTTGCCGTCAACGAGCACGTAGACGGCCGTCTTGCCCTCCTCGGCGACGCGTGTGAGTCTTTCATCCGACGTGACGAGTCCTCGTTCCTTCAAGGAGCCGGGACTGACGACCTCGATCTTTTTCCCCTCCACGACGCCTTGTGCGCCCTTACCCGGGATGGCCCGGAAGTCGTCCGGCGCCGGAAAAGCGATGCCCTTTTCGGTAACGCTCCGTACCACGCCGGCGGCGATCGGATGCTCGGAACGGCTCCCGATGGCGGCAGCAAAGCGAAGGAGGGTCGGCTCGTCGAGATCCCCCATGCGCACGACGTCGGTGACGCCGAAACGACCCTCGGTGAGCGTTCCGGTCTTGTCGAAGACGACCGCCTGAAGGTCGCGGGCGCGCTCGAACGCCGCTCGGTCGCGGATGAGCAGGCCATGCCCGGCTCCTAACGCAGTGGAGACGGCGACGACGAGCGGAACCGCCAGACCGAGCGCATGCGGGCATGCGATGACCATGACGGTCACCATGCGCTCGAGCGCGAAGTTGAAGCCGCGGCCTGAAGCGAGCCAGGTGGCCAGCGTGATGGCGCCGACCGCGAGTGCGATCAGCGTGAGCCAGAGGGCGGCCCGGTTGGCCAGATCCTGCGAGCGCGACTTCGATTCCTGCGCCTTACGCACGAGCTCGATGACCTGGGCCAGATAGGTCTCGCCGCCGGTCTTGCGCACTTCGACGGTGAGCGCCCCCTCGCCATTCACCGAACCCCCGATGACCGTGTCGCCTACACTCTTCTCGACGGGCTTGCTCTCTCCGGTGAGCATGGCCTCGTTCAGCGAGGAGCGGCCGTCCATCACGGCGCCATCGATCAGCACTTTTTCGCCCGGTTTGACGAGGACTCTGTCGCCCTTTCGGATTTCAGTGAGAGGGATGTCTTCGGTCGACCCGTCCGGTCGCAGCCTGTGAGCGTCGGCGGGCATAAGCTTCACGAGCTCCTCGAGTGCGCGCGAGGCGCCCATGACCGAGCGCATCTCGACCCAGTGACCGAGGAGCATGATGTTAATGAGGGTAGCGAGCTCCCAGTAGAAGCCCTCCCCGGGGACGCCGAATGCCACGGCCGTGCTGTAGAAGTAGGCCACGCTCGTCGCAAGACCGATCAGTGTCATCATTCCGGGGCGACGCTTTTTGAGCTCTTCCACGAGGCCTCTCAGAAACGGCCAGCCTCCGTAGAAGAAGACCGCGCTGGCGAAGACGAACTGAACCAGCTGGTCGCCCGGGAACGAGAGGGCACCGCCGAGGCGCAGAGCGTGCTGAATCATCCCGGACAGCAGCAGGACCGGAACCGTCAACGCGATCGAGATCCAGAACCGTCGCCGGAAGTCGGCGACGGAGTGAGACTGACCGCCGTGCCCGGTTCTATGTGTCCCGGAATGCTCGGTCAAATGATTCGGGAGCTCCATGTCAACTTCTCACCGCCGCCGCGCGCTCGAGCGCCGGCTCCGGCGACGGCGCCATCTGCCTGACCTCCGCGTGCCACTTCCACAGCAGGTACACCGCGGGATAGACGAGGAGTTCCATCAGGAACGACGTGGAGAGCCCGCCGATCATCGGGCGCGGCGATGCGCTTCATGACGTCGGCGCCGGCCCCGGTCGACCACATGATCGGGACGAGCCCGAAGAACGCGCACGCGACCGTCATCACCTTCGGGCGCACCCGTCGACCGCCCCGTGCATGATCGGGTCCTTCAGGTCCTCCCGGTTGCGCATCCGTCCGGTCCGCTTCGCCTCTCGTACGCGAGGTCGAGATAGAGCAGCATGAAGATACCGGTCTCAGCATCGAGGCCGAGCAGCGCGATCAGCCCGACCCAGACACCGATCGACATGTGGTAGCCGAGGGCGTAGAGGAGCCAGATCGCGCCGACCGCGGAGAAAGGCACGGCGAGCAGCACGATAAACGTCTTCGGCAACCGACTTCGTGTTCGCATAGAGGAGCACGAAGATGACGAAGAGCGTCACCGGCAGCACGACCTGCATCTTCTCCGGACTCGCTCCATCGCTTCGTACTGGCCGCTCCACACGAGCTGTAGCCCGTGGGCAGCTTGACCGACCGGGCGACGGCCGCCTTCGCGTCCGCGATGTAGCCGCCGATGTCGCGCTTGCCGGAGTCGACGTCGACGTAGACGTAGCCCGAGAGCCGGCCATTCTCGTCGCGGATCATCGAGGGTCCCTCGACCAGACGGATGTCGGCGAGCTGGGAGAGGGGACTGGGCGCCCACATCGTGGGTACGAGTGTGCGGGCCAGCTTGTCGGATCGTCGCGAAGCTCGCGCGGATAGCGGACGTTGACGGGTAGCGCTCGCGGCCTTCGACCGTCGTCGTGACGTTCTCGCCGCCGATCGCCGACATGATGACGTCCTGGACGTCCTCGATCGTCAAGCCGTATCGCGCGATCTCGTCGCCGCTTCAGGTCGAAGTCGACGAAGTAGCCGCCGGCGACCGCTCGCCGTACGCGCTGCGGGTGCCGGGGACGGCCTGCAGGACTGCTCGATCTGTCGGCCGATCGTTCGATCTGCGAGTCCGCGCCGAAGATCTTGATGCCCACCGGCGTTCGAATCCCCGGTCGTGAGCATGTCGATGCGGTTCTTGATCGGCATCGTCCAGGCGTTGGTCTGGCCCGGCAGCTTCAGCGCCGGCGTTCATCTCGTTCGACCAGTTCGTCCCAGGAGATCGTTCGGGCCAGAGCGGGCGCAGAGCGGCTTGAGCAAGTCCGGCACCAGGTGGAGTACCAGCGGGCTTTCGGCCGCCACTCCGACTCGGGCTTGAGCACGACGAGGTCTCCATCATCGAGAAGGGCGCCGGGTCGGTCGACGTCTCCGCGCGGCCGGCCTTGCCGAATACGCGCTCGACCTCGGGGAAGGTTGAGGATCTGATCCTGCTTCTGCAGCAGTTGCCTGGCCTCGGTCACCGAAATGCCCGGCAGCGTCGTCGGCATGTAGAGCATCGAGCCCTCGTTCAGCGGCGGCATGAACTCGGACCGAGCCCAGATAGACCGGAATCGTCGCAGACGATGAGGATCGCCGCGGCGATCACGGACCTTGGATGGCGCAGCACGAACCTAGCGGGCGGGCCATACAGCCGGAAGAGGACGCCGGCGGATCGGGTGCTTCTCCTCCGGGTGCATCTTCCCGACGAGCACGGCGTTGGTGATGCGCGCAAGCCCACCGCGGGCCGGAAGTCGAAGCTCCTCACGCGGTGAACAGCAGCCGGATGGCCGGATCCAGCGTGATCGCGAGGATGGCCGCGATCGCCATCGCGAAGTTCTTCGTGAAGGCCAGCGGCCGGAAGAGACGCCCCTCCTGGCCTCGAGCGCGAAGATCGGCATGAAGGAGACGGCGATGACCAGCAGCGAGAAGAAGCTCGGGCGCCCGACCTCCTGCATCGCGTGGATCAGCATCTCCGTAGTCGCCCTTGCGGCCCGTCGCCTCCCAGCTTTCCAGCTTCTTGTGCGCGTTCTCGACGACGACGACGGCGGCGTCGACCAGCGCGCCGATGGCGACCGCGATGCCGCCGAGCGACATGATGTTGGAGCTGATGCCGAAGGATTCATCGGGATGAACGACGAGGACGACGGCCGCGGGAATGGTGACGATGGGGATGATGGCGTCGGAATGTGCCAGAGGAAGATCAAGATGATCAGCGAGACGATCAGCATCTCCAGGACGAGCTGTGGCGCAGTGTCCTGATCGAGCGGTCGATGAGCTCCGACCGATCGTAGGTCGTCACGACCTGCACGCCCTTGGGCAGCGTCGGCTCGATCGCCTTCAGACGCTCTTTGACGCGGCGAATGACGTTCATGGCATTCTCGCCTTGCCGCATGATGACGACCCCGGCGGCCACCTCACCCGGCCGTCGAGCTCGGCGATGCCGCGGCGGATCTCGGGTCCGAGCTGGATCGAGGCCACGTCGCGCAAACGAACCGGCGTGCCCTTGTCGTCGGTCTTGACGACGATCTCTTCCAGATCGGCGACCGAGCGGACGTATCCCCGGGCGCGGACCATGTACTCGGCGCCGCTCCACTCGACGAGCCGCCCGCCCACCTCGCTGTTGGAGGCGCGGATGGCTTCCACGACGGTCATCAGGGGGATGCGGTAGGCCGAGAGACGGTTCGGATCGACGGTGACCTGGTACTGCCTCACGAAGCCGCCGACGCTGGCGACCTCCGCCACGCCTGGTACGGACTGCAGGTCGTAGCGGATGTTCCAGTCCTGGATCGAGCGCAGATCGGCCAGCGAGTGCGTCCCGTCGTGTCGACGAGCGCGTACTGGAAGACCCAGCCCACTCCGGTGGCGTCCGGTCCGAGCTCCGTGCGCACACCCTCGGGAAGCCGGGGCTGGATCTTGGACAGGTACTCGAGCGTGCGGCTGCGGGCCCAGTAGATGTCCGTGCCTTCGTCGAAGATCACGTACACGTAGGAGAAGCCGAAGTCCGAGAACCCCCGGATCGCCTTGACGTTCGGCGCCCCCAGCATCGCGGTGATGATGGGGTACGTCACCTGGTCCTCGATGATGTCCGGGCTGCGGTCCCAGCGCGAGTACACGATGACCTGGGTGTCGGACAGGTCTGGCAGCGCGTCGAGAGCGATGTTACTGATCGACCAGATGCCGGCGAAGATCGCGGCGCCGGTCAGCGAGAGGACGATGAACCGGTTGCGGGCGGAGAACGCGATGATCCGTTCGATCATGGCGGCCTCAGTGCCTGTGTTCCGGGCTTGCCGGCGTCGGTGCGGTGGCCGGCCCGAAGCTGGCGAGCGCGGCCTTGAGCCTCGACTCGGAGTCCACGAGGAAGTTCGCCTGCGTGACCACCTGGTCGCCCGGCTGGAGGCCCTCGCGGATCTCGAAGTAGGCGTTGACACGGGCGCCGGTCATGACCTCACGCGGCTCCAGGCGCCCACCGTCGTGCGCGACGAAGACGAGAGAACGGGTACCCGTCGTCATCACTGCACTCTCGGGTACGGTGAGGACGCGACTGAGCGGCCGCTCGAGCATGACGTCGGCGTACATTCCCGGCTTCAGGGCCCCATCGGGGTTCGCAAACTCGAGGCGAGCCTTCAGCGTGCGCGTGGCCTGCTCGAGCACTGGAGCGATGAAGGCAACCTTGCCCTTCCACTCGCGCCCGGGCAAAGACGACAGGATCATCCGGGCCGGATCGCCTGCATGCACGAGGGGAGCCTCCGACTCGTAGATGTCCGCCAGGACCCAGATCGGCGAGAGCCCGCCGATCTCGAACAGCGTGTCGGAGGGCATCACACGGCCCCCGCGCACCGCGTTCTTCGTCAGGACGAACCCATCGACGGGCGAGAAGAGCGTCAGCGCCTTCTGCGGCTTCCCCGACTCCTCGAGGCGCTCGATGTCGGCTGGCCGGATGTCCCAAAGCAGTAGCCGTTGCCGTGCCGACTCGTACAGGGCCGCCGCGCCGCGCGCGACGTCGGGATTGGAGGAGGCGCCGAGCCGTTCCGCGCGCGAAGGGCGAGGAGGTATTCCTGTTGGGTTGCCAGCAGCTCGGGGCTGTAGATCGACAGGAGGGGCTGACCCTTGCGAACGGATTTGCCCGTGTAGTCGACGAAGAGATCCTCGACGTAGCCCTCGAACTTCGGGCGAATCTGAAAGAGGAGCGTTTCGTCCAGAGTCACGCGGCCGACAGTGCGGATCGTCTGGGCCAGTTCGCGGGCCTCGGCCGTCCGACTATTCCGATCGCCTGCTGGCGTTCCGGCGAGATCGAGATCGAGGTGTAGCCGCTGACGCTGCTGGACCCGCCAGGGGAGCTCGTGCCGTCGTCGTACACGGGCACGAGATCCATATTCATGAACGGTGACTTGCCGGGTTTGTCGGATTTGTAGCCGGGCGTCATGGGATCGGTCCAATAAAGGATCCGACGACCGGGAGTGGCGGGCGCCGGCGGCCGGGTTCGACCGCGTGCGCGACGCCGACGGAACGGCGGACGCGACCCGGGTGGCGCGACGCCGACAGGAGAGCCACCGCGAGAGCGGCAGCCACGACCCACGGAAGGAGCGGGCTCTTTAGGATCTTCATGGCCGTCACCTCATGCCCCCGGAGGTCCCGTCGCCGCTGCGGCGCCGGTCATCGAGACCCCGGGAGGCCTGCTCCGGCAGAACGCGCGGCGGCCATCCCGGCCGCCTCCTGTAGATCGCCCTCATCGATGGCCACGCGCCATTTTTCGGCGTCGGCCAGGCGCGCGAGGTAGAGAGCCCTGTCGGCGTAGAGCGTGTTGAGCGCCTCGAGGACCGTGACGAAGGGCACCTTGCCCGTGCGATAGGTCGCGATCGCCGACTCCAAGGAAAGCTGATCCGTGGGGATGACGCCTTCCCGGTACAGACGCGCAACGCGAAGGGTCGCGTCGAGATTCTGTAGGCGCTCCCGAGTTTGGAGCTCGAGCTCGAGAGCCGCGGACGAGCGGCGGCTCTGCTCCGAGCGGAGCTCTGCCTCCGCCTCCGCGAGCCGGGGCTTCTGCCGCGAGCCGACGTGGATGGGGAGCGTTACGCCGAGCCCGACTGCCACATCGGGTCGAGGCCTCCCCGGTACATCGGCCCGCCGCTCGCCACGAAATCCGGGAGGAATTCCTTCTTCGTCAGCTGAATTCGCGAGCGATCCGCCTCCTCGGTTCCGCGCTCGAGGGCCGCGAGCTCCGGACTGCGTTCACGGACCGCCTCGAGCAGCGCCGGAAGATCCGGGACCTCCTCTCGGAACTCGATGCGTAGACGACGTAACGTCGCCGCGTCATGCGGGCGCCCGAGCAGACGATTCGAGCTTTCCGCCTTGCGATTGGCGACGCGGGCCGTTTCGTCGAACCGGCCCTCGTCCAGGCGCAGGACCTCGACCTGCGCGCGCAGGACGTCCTGCTCAAGCCCCGATGCCCGCGGCATAACGATCACGAGCGACGTCGAAGATCTCGCGCCAGGAACCTTCACGCTCATCGACCAGCGCTAGGAGTTCGCGGGCGGCCAGGTTCTCGAAGTAGGCGCGCCGCACGCGCGCTTCGACTGAGAGGCGCGCCCGTCCGAGCCCATCCGGCGGTCACCTCCTGGGCACGCAGGCCTGCCTCCTCTCCGCGAGTCGGAGTTTGCCCGGCCAGGGCAGCGGCTGGGAGAACGTCGCTCCGAGAAAGGTCATGTCCCGCTCGCCGAGCGAGAAGGCCCAGCCGTCGTTCTGGTAGTTGAACGACAGGAACGGGTCCGGCAGAGTCTTCGCGGGCGTGATCCGGAAGCTCGCGGCCTCCGCCGTCGCGACGGACGCGGCGACGTCGCCATTCTTCTGCAGCGCCTCGGCGACGAGCGCCTCGAGGGCGGGGTCGGAAAGCGTGGCGCGCGCGCCGGGGGCCGGCGCCGCCGGAGTTTGCGCCGCGGCGCCGAGGGCCGCGGACAGGCCGACGAAAGCCGTGAGCGTGAGAGCCGAAGATCTGTGCATGGTCACCGGTCGTGCCTCCGAGAGGGCTCGGCCAAAATGGCCGAACCGGAAGGGCGGAGAAATTCCGCCGCTTCGCCTCAGGAGAGGACCGGGTTCAGATCAGGAGAGGAACGTCGAGGCGAGCGAGGTCGGGACGCGGGAGACTCGGCCGCGCGGTGTCGGCCTCCCGAAGGACCGAATTGGCGGGAGTCGCGACGGCATGCCCCAGCACCGCGATGGGTGGGAGAGCGGGCGCATGCGGCGCAGCGAGGAGGTCATCGGCGCGCTGAATCGTGGTCCGGCAGCCGCTCGGCGTGCCGGAACCGCAGCAGGGAACCGAGCCGATCGAAAGCGGCGACGCGGCCGATCCCATCGCGCCGCAGCAGGGACCGACGCACCAAGCGAGGCCCGTGACCAGGCCGAGGACGAGGGCGGCGATGGGAAGGAGGCGCTTCAGCATCCGAGTACAGTTTCAGCCGTACGTTCCACAGTCTCATGATATACGCGCATCAATCCCGAAATTCCCGCCGCCTCGGGGTCGCGATCGGGCAGGCCTCTTGCAAATCCCGACGGCAGGGGCCGATGCGCTCAGCCGTCCTGGCATTTCTCAACATGTCCCGACGCTGACGCTGCTCGGACAGGCCGAATCCCCGAACCCTCCGGCGATGGCCGGAGGCGCCTCCGAGACCCGAAACCTCTTCCAGTCGGACATGACGCTCATGAACGGGATGGTCCCGGTCGAGCCGATGGCCGGGATGCGCATGCCCTGGCACCTGATGGACGTAGGTCTCGCCACGGGCGGCTATGACAGTCAGGGCGGTCCGTCGGGCGGGCAGGAGGGCGACTCGGTCAACTGGAACATGCTGCACCTCGAAGGCAGCCTCGGCCCCGGCCTCCTCTCCGTGATGATGATGAACTCGCTCGAGGTCGTCACGTTTCCGAAGGAGGGCTCGCACGAGCTCTTTCAGACGGGGGAGAGCTACCAGGGGCGGCCGCTCGTCGACCGCCAGCACCCGCACGACTTCTTCATGAACCTCTCCGCGACGTACCGCTTCCCGCTCGGCGCCGAGGCGGGCGCGTGGCTGCAGGTCGCGCCGGTCGGAGAGCCGGCCATCGGACCGACCGCCTACATGCACCGCGCGTCCTCGGGCGAGAACCACACGGCGCCGCTCTCGCACCACTGGCAGGACTCGACGCATATCGCGTTCAACGTGATCACGCTCGGCGGCGGCTGGCGATGGTTCGCCCTCGACGGGTCGGTTTTTCACGGCCAGGAGCCGGACGAGCACCGCTGGAACATCGACGGCGGCGCGATCGACTCGGCGTCCGGCCGGCTTCGTGTCCTCCTGCCGGACGGATGGTCGGGCCAGGTCTCCTACGCGTTCCTGAAGAACCCGGAGCCGACCGAGCCCGGCGACCTCCACCGGCTGAGCGCGTCGGTCTCGTACGGCGCCGCGGGCGACCGGCCGTTCGCCGCGAGCCTGATCTGGGGACGCAACGTCGAGGCCGCCGGGACGAGCGACTCGGCGCTGCTCGAGGGCGCCTGGCAGATCACCGCGCTCGACCAGGTCTACGGCCGCGCCGAGTGGGTGCAGAAGGACGAGTTCCTCCTGCTCACCAAGCACCTGCCACCGCCGGGCCTGCCGGTGCGGCTCGCCGGCATCGGCGCGTTCACGGCGGGCTACTTCCGTGACTTTCGGCTCGTGCGAGGGCTCGACACGGGGCTCGGCGGCGACGTCACGCTGTACGCGTTCCCGCGGGGACTCGAGGCCGCCTACGGCTCCTTCCCCGTGTCCGGGCACGTGTTCGCTCGGCTGCGGTGGGGACGGGCGGCGCTCATCGAGATGGAGTCGGAGCACGCGACGCCCCACCACTCGATGTGACGGGCGTCGCCGGCATCGTCGCCCGGAGCATTGCTTCGATCTCCTCGCGCGAGGCGCCGAGCTTTTGGCGGGCGGCGACGAGGTCGTCGGACAGGACCGGGTACCAGTTCCGCCGCGAACGGTCCGAGAGGCCGATCACGTCGAGGGGCTCGATCGCGCGCGCGACGGCGTCGAGGAGTGTCACGCCGCCGAGACGAATCGCGCGCGAGCGCGAGACGGCAGCACGCGGCGAGCGCCGGTCCGAAGGTCGGGTGATCGGCGGAGAGGAACGAGCCCGAGCGGTCCGGCCGGCCGAGCCGCCGGGCCGCCTCCGCGTAGCTCGCCGCGGCGAAGTAGAGGTGCGTCAGCGCGGCGAAGACCTCGAAGTCGCCGAAGTGCGCGTAGAGCGCGGCGACGAGGGCCGCCGCCGCGTCCACCTCCGCCAGCGTCGTCGCCGCATCCTCGCGAAGCCGCGCCTCGAACGCGGGCGTCCCCCAGTGCTCGCGGATCGCCGCGGCCAGACGCTCGATCCCGAGCAGCGTGAGCGGGAATCCGGTCGAGAGGAGGGGATCGACGAACGCCGCGGCGGACGGCAGCATCGTCCAGCCCGGTCCCGCCGCGGCGCCGCTCCGGAACGGCATCGGCCGGCGGTGGAACCACGGCGTCGCCGTTCGAGCGTCGGCGAACTGCTCGGCGACCGTGGGAAAGTGCGCGAGGAGCCGGCGCCAGGCCGCCTCGCCCTCCGCGAGCGCGAGCTCGCGCGCGAGCGGCGGCGCCGCCGCGACGCCGGCGCTGACGAGACCGTTCGCGAAGCGCAGCACCCAGATCCAGCCGCCGTCGAAGACGTGGTGCACGGCCGCGTCGTCGACCGGATACGGCGGCGCCTCGGCCGAGGGGAAGATCGGGAGGGCGTCCAGCCGCCGCACGTCCGCGAAGTGCGCGTACAGCGCCTCGGTCTCGGGCAGTCTCGGGAAGCGCGCCTCCGGCAGTCCGAGCGCGCGGTGGAGGAAGCCGCGCGGGCCCGGAGGCGTCCACCACGAGCCGCGCGGAGAGCGTGCGGGTCGCGCCGTCACGGCGCGCTGGAAGCGTCCCGCCGCGGCGCGCTTCGAGCGTCGTGCCGTCGGCGTCCTGCGATCGGATCGCGAGCTCGGTCGAGTCGGCATACATCGCGCCGGCCGCCTCGGCCTCGCGCGCGAGGAACGCGTCGAAGTCGGGCCGATACCAGTGCGTGTCGGCGACCTCGTCGCACGGGACTCGCGGCGACGAGGAGCTGGTCCCGTCGCTCCGGGTCGGCCGCGAAGGGCCGGCCCCGCTCGTGCGCGTAGAAGGTGAAGCCCCGCTTCAGTCCGCAGCCGATCTCGGGATGCTCCCGCCGCCAGGAGCCCCACGCGGCGAGCGGCCGGACGCGCGGCAGGTCGTAGCGGTCGGCGAGCTCCTCGAGCAGCAGGTTCGCGAGCGGCGACGAGGACTCGCCGATGGCGAACCGGGGATGCCGCCCGCGCTCGACGAGCGCGACGGAGAGGCCGAGCCGCCGCGCGATCAGGGCCGTCAGCGAGCCGGCGAAGCCGGCGCCGACGACGGCGAGGTCGAAGCGCTGCGTCACGCCGGCGTCGCCGCACGCCGCACGCGGCGCACGCGACGCGCGGCCGCCGCGCTGCGTCCGGTTCGTCTCGGCGAGCCGCGCGCGCCGCGCCGCGAAGCAGGCCGCGCACGCGGGGAAGCGCTCGAGGTCCCAGAGGTCCGCGAAGACGCGGCCCCGGGCGAGCGAGATGCCGAAGTCGTGCGCCTCCTCGAGCACGCCGAGCCGCGGCTCCGCGAACAGCCCGTCCCCAGCGAGCGCGTCGAGCGCGCCGTTGCCGCTCCGCGTCGGGATGATCGAGACGGCCGCGGCGCCGCGGTCGAAGGCGTGGACGATCGCCGCCGCGTCGCCTCGAGCCCCTCCGCCTCGCCGAGCCACGGGAGCCCCGCGAGGACGAACGCGCGGTGCGGAATCGCCTCGGCCGCGAGGAACGCCGCCGCGGCGTCGTACTGCGCGAGCGTCATGCGCTTGTTCAGCCTCGGGAGGACCTCCGGATGGACCGTCTCGAGGCCCATCGCCACCTCGAGCCGTCCGCCGAGGCAGGTCCCGGAAGCGCCGGCAGGCGTCGCCGACGAGCGCGGGGTGCGCCTCGACGATCACCCGCGCGAAGGGCCGAGCGAGGGAGGCGATCGCCTCGAAGTCTCCGGGCGGGATCGCCCGCGGGTCGAAGAAGCTGCCCGCGTTGTAGAGCTTGAGGACCCGCGCCGGAGGCAGCGTTGCGAGCGCCGCGCGGATCTGGTCCGGGATCGCGCCCGCCGGCATCGGACTCCTCGAGCGTGTTCTTCCAGAGGTCGCACATCAGGCAGCGCCACGGACACTCGCGGTTCGTCAGGAAGACGACGGCGACGGGCGACGACCGTCCCCGTCTCGTCCGGCTCCTCCTCGACGAGCGCGGCGTAGGGCCGGCGCGGGTCGAGCCGGTTTCGTTCCGGGCGGCGCGCGAGGATCCAGCGGTCGCGGCCCGGCCCGTCGAGCGGGATACGCCGAGCTCGGCGCCAGGCTCACGCGTACCGCGAGAGGAAGTGCGAGCGGTAGGCGGCCTCGCCGAAGGGGAGACGGCGGGGCGCCTCGCCCTCCGGGCAGCGCGCCGTGCTGGAAGCGCCGCTTCGGGAAGACCGGCATCGTCGAGACCCGTCACGGCCTCGACGCCGCGCGCGACGATCTCCCCCTTCAGCGCGTAGAGCCTCGCCGTGTCGCCCGCGGCCATCTCCGCGAACGGGATCGCCTCGGCCACGTCGATGACGCGCCGGCCGGGTCAGCGGGCTGAAGCCCTCGAAGCCGAGCCGGCGCAGCGGCGCCCACGTGCGGCTGTACGAGCGGCTCTGCCCGCCCGAGTACGTCAGCGAGTGCTTCATCCGCCCGACGCCCCAGCCCTCCTGGTAGAGCAGGGGATTGTTGACGACGCTTCGGATCGTCAGCTCCGGGTTCTCCTCGATCGGATAGTCCTTCAGGTTCTCGTCGCCGCCGTCGCCGTCCAGGAGGAAGCGCCACTCCGGGTAGCGCGCGCGGATGCCGCGGCAGAGCGCGAGCGCCATCGTCGCCGACTCGACGTCGAGCGGCTTGTAGTCCTCGATGACCTCGACCGTCTCGAACGGGTCGAGCGCGGCGGCGTCCGCCTCGACGGCTTCGAGGAAGAGCGCCGAGCCCGAGGGCTTCGAGGAACGCGCGCGCCTGAGCGAGGTCGGGTCCGACTTCTCCATCGGAGCCGCGGAGAGCGTGAACGCCTTCAGCCGCGCGGGGTCGAGCCCGAGCCGGCGCATCGCGTGGTACGCGACGAGGAAGACGGCGCCGCTGTCGACGCCGCCGGAGAACGCGACGCCGACCGGCGCTCCCGGAGGCAGCGCGGCGAGCCACTTCGCGATCTCGTCGGCGAGCGCGCCGACGTAGGCGCGTCCGATCGCTTGCGGGTCGGCCGGCAGCGTCGCGAGCGACGGCGTGAAGTACCGCTCGTAGGAAGGCGAGGGATCGGGGCAGCCGACGAGCTCGATCTCGACGACGTAGTGCGCCGGGACCATGCGCGTGTAGCTCGGGTGGAACTGCGCCGCGAGGCCCTCCCTTTCGAGGAGGGCATGGATCGCGTCGATGCGGTCGGAGACGACGAGCGCCGGGCCCGCCGCCTGTTTCGCGAGGAAGTAGCGCAGCGGCCGATCGAGCGAGCGCGCCAGCCGCACGCGCTTCCCCACGCGGGCGACCAGCGCGAAGGAGCCGTCGATCTCGCGGACGCGCGCCGCGGGTCCGTGCGCGACCCGGGCGCGCGCCTCCTCCAGAGGCATGTTGTGGATCCGGTTCGCCGAGGCGTCGGTGAGATCGATCACCCGTTCGACGTAGGCGTCTTCCATGGCGCGCTCCTTCGACGGGCCGATCCTACCGCCCGCGCGAGACAATCTCGGATGAAGCGTTTAAAATGAGATAAATGACAGCGACCGCGTCCGGGGAAGCGGCGTCCGCCGAGGAGTCGGACGCGGGGGGTTCTCTGGCCGTTTTCGGCGCGCTGGCGGCCGCGATGCGGCCCAAGCAGTGGATCAAGAACCTGGTGCTGCCGCTGCCGTTCCTCTTCGGCGGCGCGCTCGGCTCGGCCGCCGGCTGGGTCCGGGCGGCGGCGGGAGTCGCCGCCTTCAGCGTCATCGCGAGCGGCATCTACGTCTTGAACGACATCATGGACCGCGAGCGCGACCGCGCGCATCCCGAGAAGCGGCTGCGGCCGCTCGCGTCCGGGCGGCTGTCGGTCGCGACGGCGGCCCCGTTCGCGGCGATCCTCGTCGCGGCGGGGCTCACCGCGGCCTTCCTCCTCCGGCGGGAATTCGGCGCCTGGTGCGCCGCCTACGCGGCCCTGATGGCGGCCTACTCGCTCGTGCTCAAGCGCATCCCGTTCCTCGAGGCGCTCATCGTGGCTGCCGGCATGCCGCTGCGCGCGCTCGCCGGCGCCGCCCTCGCGGCCGTGTGGCCCTCGCAGTTCCTGCTGCTCTGCGCGTACCTGCTCGCGCTCTTCCTCGTCGCGGGGAAGCGGCAGTGGGAGTATCACCACACCGGAGAGCGCTCCGCGGCCGAGCACCGGCCGGCGCTCGCGGCCTACCGCGCCGAGGGGCTCGACTATCTCTTCATCGTGACGGGGCTCTCGACCGGCTCGGCGTACAGCGCGTACAGCGTGTTCCCGACGACGATCGCCCACTATGGCGGCCACAGCCTCGCTCCGACCGTTCCGTTCGTGGTGCTCGGCCTCGCCCGGTACGTGCACCTCGTGTATCGCCGCGGGGGCGGCGGCAACCCCACCCAAGCCCTCCTTGTGGACGACCCGTGGCTTCTCGTGGTCGTGCTCGGCTGGGTGGTCACCGCAGGATGGATCATCTATGGCCGCTGATCGCGAAGTGGGAGGGAGACCGGAGGCCAAGCGTCCGGAGCCGAAGGTGCGGCTCGGCGTCGGCTTTCTCGCCTACAACGAAGAGGAGCTGATCGCGAAGACGGTCGCCGAGGCGGTGTCGTCGCTCTCGGCGATTCCCGGGCTGACCTGGCACGTCGTCATCGTCAACGACGGCAGCCGGGACCGCACCGGCGAGATCGCCGAGGAGCTCGCGAGGAAGGACCCACGGGTTTCCGTCGTCCACCACGACGGCAACAAGGGCTACGCCGTCGCCACCGAGACGGCGCTGCGGAACGTCCCGGGCGAGGTCGTGATGGTCGTCGACGGAGACGGGCAGCACACCATGGCCGATGCGCCGAAGTTTCTCGAGGCGATCGACCAGGGCGCCGACGTCGTGTTCTGCTGGAAGAAGGTGCGCTACGACGGCGCCGGCCGCAAGGTCCTGTCCCTCGGACTGCGCGTCCTGTCGCACTGGATCCTCGGCTCGCCGCTCCACGACATCAACGCGGGCTGCCGCGCGTTCCGGCGCGACGTCGCCCGGCGCATCGAGATCAAGCACCGCATCAACTTCGTGGGCGACGAGATCTTCGTGCGCTGCCGCATCGCCGGCTGGAAGGTCGCGGAGGTCGTCGTGCAGCACTTCCCGCGAGAGGCCGGGCAGTCGATCCACCGTCCGTTCAAGATGCTCGGGACGATCTGGCGGGTGCTGCACTACCTCTTCGCGCTCCGTGCCGAGATGCACCAGGCGGAGCGGCTGCGCCGCCTCGTCGAGGGCCGGCGGGCGGCCTCTTGAGCGGCGGCACGGTCATCCTCGGCGCCGGGCCGACGGGCCTCGGCGCGGCGTACCGGCTGCGCGAGCGCGGCGAGAACTCCTTCGAGATCTTCGAGCGCTCGGGCCAGGTCGGGGGCCTCGCGACGAGCTTCACCGATCCGAAGGGCTGGACCTGGGACGTCTCGGGCCACATCATCTTCTCGGGCTACAAGTACTTCAACGATTTCCTCGGCAAGGTCCTCGGCGACCAGATCCGCTGGATCGACCGGGAGAGCTGGATCAAGTTCGAGGACCGCTACGTCCGATACCCCTTCCAGAACCACCTCTCGTCGCTCCCCGAGCAGGCGATGCTCGAGTGCCTGGTCGGCCTCGTCGAGTCGCAGACGATCGACAAGGACCGCGCCTTCCGGAACTTCGAGGAGTGGGTGCTCGCGAAGTTCGGCGCGGGGGTCGCGAAGCACTTCATGAACCCCTACAACTTCAAGGTCTGGGCGACGCCGCTCTCGGAGATGGGCTACTACTGGATCGCCGAGCGCGTGTCGGTCGTCGACTGGCGCAAGGCGATCGAGACGACGCTCCTGCCGCGCGCGACCGACTGGGGACCGAACGCCAAGTTCGGCTATCCGCTGCACGGCGGCACGCTCGGACTCTGGAAGGCGGTGCTGCCGTTTCTCGGCGACGATCGCGTCCGCTACCACAAGCGGGCCGTGTCGATCGACGAGGAGAAGCGCGAGATCGCGTTCTCGGACGGCACGACGCGGACGTACGACCGGCTGCTGTCGACGATGCCGCTCGACGGCCTCGTCGCGCGGCTCGTCCACGCGCCCGAGAAGGTGCGCGCGGCGGCGACGAGTCTGCTCTTCAACCGCCTCTTCTCGGCCGGCGTGGGGCTCCGCCGGCCCTCGCCCTCGGACAAGAACTGGATCTACTTCCCGAACCCGAAGACGCCCTTCTATCGGATGACGTACCTCTCGAACTACTCGCCGGAGGTCGTGCCGGGCGCCGACACGTCGAAGTACTTCTCGATCCTGACGGAGACCTCCTACTCGAAGTTCAAGCCGCTGCCCGAGGGCGACTTCGGCAGGGCGGTCGTCGACGGGCTGCTCGCCGAGGGGATCCTCCACCCGTCGGACGTGCCGCTGATCGAGACGGTGTTCCTGATCCACGCGGGCCACTCGTACCCGATCCCGTCGGTCGACCGGAACCCGGCGCTCGAGACGATCCACGCCTACCTCGAGCCGCGCGGCATCTTCTCGCGCGGCCGCTTCGGCTCCTGGAAGTACGAGATCGGCAACCAGGACCACTCGCTGATGCAGGGGGTCGAGCTGGTGGACCGCTGGATCGACGGCGCGGAAGAGAAGGTGTTTCGGACGTAGTCAAGGAGGTCCCATGCGCGCGATCCGGATCGGTCTCTCCCTCGCGGCGGCTCTCGGCGCCTCCTTCGTCTTCGCCCAGGATCCTCCCGTGCGCCCGCGCGCCCTGCCGAAGACCTACGGGACCACGGACGATCTCGTATGTGGAGTTGTCCGGCGCCGCGGAATTCTTCCCGAAGGACTCGATCTCGACCTACGCGACCGACGTGTCGCCGTCGGGCCGCCACGCGACGTCCTCCGGCGCCATCTTCCAGACGACGCCGCACATCCCGGGGGGAGCGCTGCTCACGTACCTGGAGCTCGACTACTGCGACGACGACCAGTTCGACGCGCTCACCATCAGTCTGTCCGACTGCGACTACCTGGGCATCTGCGTCTATCCGCCGATGGGCTTCATCGCAGACGTCGATTCCCAACAACGTCTGCGGCGGCTATCTCTGGATCGATCTCTCGTCGCTCGACTACACGGTGAACAATTACAGCCGTCGGCTTCTCCTCGAGATCGCGCCCGGCAGCGGCGGCATCGACAAGGTCTTCTATGGAGCGGTGATCGGCTACAAACTCCAGGTCAGCCAGCCGCCGGGTACGCCGACGTTCGCCGACGTGCCGGTCGCCGACTTCGGCTACCAGTACATCGAGGCGCTCGCCGCCTCGGGAATCACGGGCGGCTGTGGCGGCAACAACTTCTGCCCGGACAATCCGGTGACCCGTCGCCAGATGGCGATCTTCATCGCGAAGGCGCTCGGGCTTTCCTGGAGCGGGTACTAGGACCGGCGAAGACGGTCCGTCGCCTCCCTGATGCCGGGCAGCGAGTTCGTCGACCGCCTCTACGGGACGGAAGAAAAGGGACTGGCCCCGACCGCGTGAGTCGAGACGAGGTCCGACCGCGATGAAAGCGTCGCCGCCTCGATCCCGTCGCCGGCGGCGATTCGCCGGAACCGTGCATGCTCGACGTGTTCGGCATCACGCTCGCGCCTCGGATGGGATGCGACGGTGCTACAATTCTTCGAAATACCTTGAAAGCTTTCGCGGGCGACGAAGTGCACCGGTCTGTCGTGCGGTCGTTTGCTTTCCGAATTCGGAAGTCCGGAAGGAAGAAAACAGGAAAGGAGTGCGCGATGAAAACCTCGAGGGTCATTCCCATTGCCGTAGCTTCCGCGATGCTCGCCACTGCTCTGATCGCCCAATCGGCCCCGACAACGCCTGCAAAGGCGACGGCACCCTCGGCGGTGCCGCACAATCCGAAGGTGCCACAGCAGGGCGATCCGAATACTCACTTCGTGCGCATCAACTCGACCGAGTTCGCGTTCGATAACTCCAGCTCGACGTTCGACACACGCAACTGGAATCCCACCGGGAGCTATTCCATGGTGCGGTATCTCACGGGCAGCTACCCCCACGTCTACGGATGGGCGCACATCCCCGGGGGAACCAAGCTCACATACGTGGAGCTCGACTACTGCGACACGAACGCGACGAACCACGTGACCCTGGACGTCTACAGCTGCGACTATCATGCAGAGTGCACGGCCCCGCCGCTGTCGACCCTCACGAGCGGTGGCGACGGCTGCTTCGATTCCTCCGACGACACCCTGGCCTACACGATGAACAATTTCGACAACGCGGTGCTCCTGGACGTCACCTTGAGCGCGCTCGACGGCACGAACGGCCTGGCCGGAGTCATCGTGGGATGGCAGTATCAGGTGAGCCCCGCTCCGGGCACCCCCACCTTCAACGACGTTCCCACCGACAATCCCTTCTTCCAGTACATCGAGGCCCTCGCGGCTTCCGGTATCACCGGCGGCTGCGGTAGCGGCAACTTCTGTCCCGACCAGCCGGTCCTGCGTAAGCAGATGGCGACCTTCCTGGCGAAGGCGCTGGGCCTGTCCTGGGGCGGATACTGAGGCAGGACTAACGTTCGGCAAATCACGGCCGGCCTTCGGGCCGGCCGTTTCGTTTGAGGCCCGCTCGGCCGGCCCGCTACAATCGTTCGAAGCTCCTTGAGCGACATCGCGACACCCATCCGACTTCGCCGCGCCGCGCCATGGCTGGCGCTCGCCGGCTTCGGCGCGCTGTGGTTCGCGTCGGCGGCGATGAACGCGCGACAGCTCGGGAGCGCCGCGGCGGCGGCACTCGGCGTGGGTCTGCTCGCCTGGATCGCGGCCGCAGCCAGCGATCCTCCCGCCTTCGATCGGCTCGGTGCGCTCGACGCGCCCGCCGGAGGTCCCCGGCGGCTCCTCCTCGTTCTCTCGATTCTGGCCGCCGGCGTCGCGGCGTGGCGGATGCCTCCCGAGGAGCTCCGGCGGGATGGCGTCGCGGCCTGGGTCGTGGCCGTCCTGCTGTGGCTCGCCGCCTGGTGGCCGCGCCCGACCAGCCGCCGGGAAGGGGAGCGGGCGGTGAAGGCCTCGCCCGGGCGCCGGGCAGCCGTTCTCGCGACGCTCGCCTTCATCCTCGTCATCGCCGCCTGGTTCCTCTTCCGCGGGCTCGCGGCCGTGCCGCCGAATCCGGTCAGCGACCACGCGGAGGAGATGCTGGACCTCCTCGACCTGCTCGACGGCAAGACCGGCGTCTACTTCTTCCGCAACCTCGGCATTGCGCCGTTCCACTCCTACTGGACCGCGGCCTTTCTGAAGGTCTTCGGGCTTCCCGTGCGCTACCTGTGGGTGAAGGCGGCGACCGCCGCGTTCGGGCTCCTCCTCATCCCGGCGCTGTATCTCGCCGGCGCCGAGCTCGGCGGCGCCGGACTCGGGCTCGCGGCGGCCGCGTTCGCCGCGTGGGGCAAGTGGCCCGTCTCGCTCTCGCGGCAGGGCCAGGAATACGAGTACGCGATCCCGTTCGCGGCGTTCGTCCTGTGGGCGCTCCTGCGCTGGCAGCGCCGGGGCGACCGCGGCTCCATGCTGCTCGCGGGCGTCGCGATCGGTCTCGGCCTGACGACCTACACGCCCTTCCGGGTCGTGCCGCTCCTCGTGCCGCTCGCGGTCGCCGTGGCCCTCCTCGATTCCCGCCGGACCGGGCGCCGCCTCGCCGCCGTCGGACACGGGGCGCTCGCGGCCGCGACGTCCGCCCTCGTCTTCCTGCCGGTGCTGAAGTTCGCGCTGGTCGGCGAGCACCGCGAGTACTTCTGGGCGCGGATCCTGACGCGCACGACCGGCGCCGAGCAGGCGCTCGGGGACCGGCCGCTCGTCCTCTTCGGCCGCAACCTCTGGCACATGGCGCAGGCGTTCCACTGGAAGGGCGCCTCGACGTGGACGGTCCTCGCCCAGTACGACCCGTTTCTCGACGCGGTGACCGGAGCCCTCCTGCTCGCGGGCGCTGTGCTCGCGCTCCGGCTGGCGTGGGCGGGCGCATGGCGCTGGGCGTGGCTCTTTCCGGCCCTCTTCGTGCTGACGCTGCCGTCGACACTGGCCCTCGCCTATCCGGACGAGAACCCCAGCCTGAATCGCGCCGAGACCGCCGCGCCGGTCGTGTTCCTCGCGGTCGGGCTGGCGTACGCGTATCTCTGGCGTGGCATCTGGCGCGAGCGCATCTTCCTCAGGGCGGCGGGCGCCGCCGCGCTGCTCGCGGCCGCCGCCGTGTCGATCCGGGAGAACGCCGTGGACTACTTCGTGCGGCTCGGCCGGTCCTACGACGCGGTGATCGAACACTCGCTCGAGGTCGCCGAGGTGCTGGGGGATTATCGGCGGAAGGGGATTCCGCTCTCCCAGCAGTACCTGCTGGGGACCGACTTCTGGATCGACGCGCGCAACGTGGCGCTCGAGCTCGGCGATCCCGGATGGGTCGAGGCGCACAACGTCGCGCCGCCGCGCGTGCCCGAGGGGCTGACGGTGCGGCCGCTCGTTTTCGTGTACCGGCCGAACGACGCGACGCGCCTCGAGATCCTGCACCGCCTGTATCCCGGCGGCACCGAGCGGATCTATCCGCAGTCGTATGCGGACAAGAACTTCGGCGTCTACTACGTGCCCTGAGGCGACGGCACGAGCCGCTCGTTCTCCGCGTAGAGGAACCCGAGCTCCTTCCAGGCCGGGTTCGGGCGCGTGCGCACGCGGAAGCCGCGCTCGGCGAGGCGCGCCGCGAGATCCTCGTGCGTGTGCGCGGTGACGTGGTCGTGGTACTCGAGGACGATCCTTGCGATCCTCGCGAGGAGGTCGTCCGGAGCCGACAGGAGGATCTCGAACTCCGCTCCCTCGCAGTCGAGCTTCAGCAGATCGCACCGCGCGATGCCGTGGCGCTCGAAGACCCGGGACAGCGTCGTCGCGCGCACGGCGACCGGGCGGCCCGCGGCCACGCTGCCGTCTCCCGCCGTCCGGTGCTGGCCCGAGAGACCCGTCACGGTGTAGAGCGCGAGGTGTCCCTCCCGGGCGGCGATCGCCTGCGCCTCGGCGCGCACGTTGCCGACGCCGTTGACGCGCAGGTGCTCCTCGAGCCGCCCGAACGCCTCGGGCAGCGGCTCGAAGGCGTGGACGACGCCCCGGGGACACCGCGCGGCGGCGTGCACCGCGAAGTCTCCGGTGGCGGCTCCGACGTCCACGATCGTCCAGCCGTCCTCGAGGGGCGCGTCGCGCTCGTAGTCGCCGTCGAGGCAGGTCTCCTTCAGGAGCCAGGCCTCCATCCGGGTCCGGACGCGGAAGCGCAGGCCGTCGGGCAGCCGGATCTCCAGCGGCAGCGCGACCGGCAGGCCGAGAAACAGCCGCAGGACCGCGCCCCGCGGCCGCATGCCTCGAAGGATCGTGAGGATCGACGCGAGGTAGTAGAGGAACCGGGGGAGTCCCCGGCTGCGCGGCGACGCGGCGCTCACCGCCGCGTCGCGCCCGGCCGCCCGGGTCTCACGATTTCTTCGCCTCGAGGTGCAGCGTCGTGACGGTATTCGCGCCGGCGTCGACGACGTAGAGCACGCCCGCCTTGCCGTCGAGAGCGAGACCGGTCGGCTTGACGAACTTCTTGCCCGCGTCGTCGGCGTCCCACTTGCGCAGGACCTTGCCGCTGCGGTCGAGCTCCACGACCTGGCTCGCGCTCGGCACCGAGGCGTAGATGTTCTCGCGGTCGTCGACCGCGAGGTAGGGTTCCATCGTCTCCTTCCACGCCGCGACGGGAATCGAGCGCTGGACCTTTCCGTCGAGACCGAAGACCTGGATGCGGTGATTGCCGATGTCCGCCACGAAGACGTGCGACGGCGAGGCGGCCACGCCGACGGGGAACGAGAGACCGTCGGGGCCGGCGCCGGCCTTGCCGACGAAGCGCGGCGACTGGCCCGGCGCGAGCAGCGCCATGCGGTTGTTGCCCGAGTCGGAGACCCAGACGACGCCGTCGGGGGCGACCGCGACGCCGCGCGGCCCGTAGAGCTCCGCGATCGCGGTGCGGGCGAACTTCGCGCCGGCCGTCGTGTACTGCTGGACGCGGCCGTTCCAGGTGTCGGCGACGTACACGTCATCCCCGTGGATCGTCACGTCGCCGGGGTCCTGCAGCTGGTACTTGCCGTTGCCCTTCACGCCCCCCCAGCCGCCCAGGTATCCGCCGGAGAGATCGAAGATCGCGATCCGCGTGTGGCCGAAGTCCGTCACCCAGAGCCGGCCGTGCCCGTCGAGCGCGGCGCCGCGCGGCTCCGCGAGGCCCGACCACGGCGCCTTGCCGGCCTCGGCCGTGTTGCGGATCGTGGGCGGCGCGTCCGGCGGCGGCGCCGGCGTCGCCGCAATGGCGGCGGGCGATGCGGCGCCCGGGGCGGGCGCCGCCTTCTCCCCCTTCCGGCAGGCGAGCGCGGGGGCGAGGGCGAGCGACAGCGAAAGCGCCGCGGCGAAGCGGCCGAGGACTCGGACGGGGCAGGGGCTCGCGAACGGGTTCTGGATCATGGTGCGTCTGTTCTCCTCTGGACTCGAACTCATCGAAACGCGTCGAGGGGCCACACGTCGACGCGATGCAGGTCGCGGTCGCTGACGATCACGTGTCCGAAGGCATCGATCGCGATCCCGGTCGGGCGCTTCAGGCCTTCCGCCTTCCACGAGCGGGAGAACGTCCCGTTCGCGTCGTAGCGGACGATCCGCCCCTTCCAGGAGTCGGTCAGGAGCACGCTGTCGGACGGTCCGATGGCGAGGTACGGCTCGGTGTAGAAATCCTTCCAGCCGAAGACCGGGAACTGGCGCACGAAGCGGCCCTCGGCGTCGAACACCTGGACGCGGTGATTCCCGGTGTCGGCGACGTAGACGCGCCCGGACGGGTCCGCGGCGACGCCGACCGGCTCGACGAACTGCCCCGGCCCCGCAGCCCGCGCCGCCCCAGCGCGCGGTGACCGAGCCGGAGGAGACGTCGAACCGCACGACGCGCTTGTTGCCCGTGTCGGTCACGTACAGCGATCCGCCGGAGAGGGCGACTCCCCGCGGGCCGAAGAAGGCGCGCTCCGGATCGACCCAGGCGCCGCGCCACTCGCCATTCGGGCCGAAGCGCGCGACGCGGTGGTTCCACGTGTCGGCGACGAAGACCTCGCCGCCCGGTCCGATCGCGAGGCCGCAGGGCTCGTTCAGCTGTCCGTCGGCGGAGCCCCGCGTGCCGAACGCCCGCAGGAAGGAGCCGTTCGCGTCGAAGACCTCGATGCGGCTGTTCTTGGTGTCGGCGACGTACACGTTCCCGCTCGGGTCGACGGCGACGCCGCGAGGCTCGGCGAACTGGCCCGGGCCGTTGCCCGCGGCGCCGATCGTCCGCGGCGCCGGCAGCTCGCCCGCGTCGCCCGGGTAGTCGCGCGAGGACGTGTCCTGCACCGCGATCTGCAGGGGCTCCAGCGTGCCGGTGCCGGCGAGGTCCTTGCGCACGTACACGGTCGCGTCCTGCGAGCCGATCGAGCCCCAGATCTCGTGGAAGAGCCACAGGCGCAGCAGCTCGGAGAAGGTCGGATGGGTCTTCCCGCCTTCCTTCGTGGAATCGGGGAACCACCACGCCCGGATCGGCACGCGCTTGGCGTCGTAGCGCGGCGCGAGCTGCTTCTCGAGAGCGCCCTCGGGGTCCCAGTCCGCGACGATCACGGGTGTGGAGGCCTGCTCGATGCGGGAGGCCCAGTTCACGTTGACGTCGCGCAGGTACCAGGTGAGCGGCCACGTGCCCTCGCCCGCGACCGTCACGACGGGCTGACCGGCCGGGACGCGCGCCTTCGCGGCCTCGATCGGCGCCAGCGACCGGACGAGGTCGCGCGTCGTCTGCACGTAGGCGAGCAGCTCGGCGTGTCTCGGCTCCTTCGCGAGGTCGTGGGCGCCGTAGCGGAAGCAGGCGAGATACGCCCCGCTCGTGTTGACGGCGAAGAGCAGGGCCGCGAAAACGAGCGCCGCGCCCGCCCAGGGCCGGCGCCGCTCGGACCAGAGCCGCACGACGCCGAGAGCGCCGAGAATCGTGAGGGGCAGCAGGGGATGGACCGTGAGCCAGGGGACCTTCTCCCGCGCCCATGCGTAGATCGCGAGCGAGCCCGCGGCCCAGAACGCGACGAACTCGACGAACGGCGTGAGGCTCGCGCGCTCGGCGGCGGGTCTCCGCAGGGTCAGGATGGCCGCGGCGACGAGGATCACGCCGATCCAGACGAGCGGGCGCGGCGCCATGATCGGCACGAAGCGGCGCGCGACGAGGTATGCGGCCAGCGGGAGCGCGGCCGCGCGGATCACGCGCAGGAGGGGGTCGGTCTTCCAGTCGCGGCGCGAGAACGCGAAGAGCGAGGCGAAGACGATGGCGGTGTCGTAGAAGAGGAGCTGCGGGAAGTAGTAGTACCAGGGACCCGGGATGCGCGCGATCGAGTGCTGGCCGATCCAGTACTTGATCGCCTTGGGAATCGCGAGCCAGTCGCCCGGGTACTTCCCGAACGCCGAGTACATGCCGGCCCAGATGACGAGGAAGAGGATGCCGGCGGAGACGAGGGGCGAGAGGCGGGCGAGGCTCCAGCGCCAGCCCGCGTCGAGCGACGCGCGCGGGGACGGTCCCGCGGGCTCGCCGGCGCCGCGCACGAGACACCAGAGGCCATAGACGACGAAGAGGACGCCCGTCATGTAGGCGTTCTCCTTCGTCACCCCGGCGAACGCGAAAGACGCGGCGGAGAGCAGCAGCCACTTCGACCGGTCCGTCTCGAGGAAGCGCTGGAACGCGACGATCGTCCCGAGCGTGAAGACGAGGGAGTAGAGGTCCTCCCGGATGAAGCGGGAGAAATACATGAAGTGCGGAGACGTCAGGACGAAGACCGCGTAGACCGCCGCGGCCCGCTTCCCGATCCAGCGCGAGAGCGGGAAGGCGAAGGCGATCAGGATCAAGCCGAAGATCGCCGGCATCAGGCGCGCGGTGAAGTCGCTCGCCCCCACGATCTTGTAAACGAGCGCGTTGACGTAGTAGAGGAACGGTCCGTGGTAGGCCGGGTCGTAGCGCCAGTCGCCGCCCTTCGACAGCGAGTAGGACTGGTATGCGTGGATCGACTCGTCGTGGTGAAGCGGCCGGTCGCCGAGCGCCCAGAAGCGCGACAGGATCGCCGCGGCCGCGAGCGCCGCGAAGAAGAGCAGGAGCCGGGCGGACCGCGGTGCGCGGTCGTGGGCGGGCAGCCCGCTTTCGCTCAAGGCATCCTCCTCTCGGCCAGGGAAACCCGGGAGACGGAAGAGCTCCCCGAGTTGACGACGTACAGGATACGGTTTTTCCGATCGACCGCGATACCCGTGGGGTTCTGGAACTTCGTTCCCGCGTCGTCGGCGCCGATGCGCCGGAGGAGCCGGCCCGTCGCGTCGAGGGCGACGACTTCGTTGACGCCGGGATCGGTGGCCCAGATCACGCCGTCGCGGTCGATCGCTAAGTGCGGCTCGACGTTCTCGCCCCAGCCGGGGAACGGGAACTCGCCGCGGTAAGCGCCGTCGGGGCCGAGACGCTGGATGCGCCGGTTGCCCGTGTCGGCCACGAAGATCTCGCCCGACGGCGCGGCCGCGATGCCGACGGGGCTCGAGAACTCGCCGGCGCCGGCGCCCTTGTGGCCGACGATCTTCCGGTCCTGCAGCAGCGCGTCGTACGAGACGACCCGGTGGTTGCCGACGTCGGTGACCCACACGCGGCCGTCGGGCGCGACCGCGATGCCGCGCGGTCCGTACAGCTCGCCCGCCGAGGCGCGCAGCACGCCCGCGAGCGTGTAGCCCTGGACGCGCCCGTTCCAGGTGTCGGCGACGTACAGCGCATCGCCCGCGATCGCGACGCCGCAGAGCTCCTTGAAGCCGTACTCGCCGCCGCCGCGGCCGCCCCATCCGCCGAGGAAGCCGCCCGCGGGATCGTAGACGCGCAGACGCGAGTGGCCGAAGTCGGCGACCCAGACGCGCCCCTGGTCGTCGACCGCGGCGCCGCGCGGCTCGCGCAGATTGGCGAAGGGCGCCTCGGCCGCGTCGGCCTTCGCCGCGATCGACGGCTTCTCCTCCGGCTCGTCCTCGGGAGCGGCCGGAGCGGCCGACTGCGGCAGCGCCTCGCGCGCGGGCAGCACGACGTCCTGCGCCGGACCGCCGACGACGCGGTAGATCTGGATCTCGGGGTTGTCGTACGCGAGCTCGAACCGCGTCTTGTCGGCGCGGAACTTCGAGAGTCCCGCCGGGGGATAGGTCTTTTTCTCGAGCCAGCCCACGTAGACATAACCGACGCGGTACCGACGCAGGAGCGGCTCGATTCTCGCCGCGTCGGGATTGGAGTAGATCGAGCGCACCGCCTGGCGGCGCGCCTCGATCTCGACCTCCGGGTTGCCGCGCTGCTTGACGTGGTAGTCCCAGCCGAGGACCGTCGGCAGTCCGGTCAGCATCGAGATGCGTCCGAAGTCCTGGTACGAGGGGCCCTGCGCCTCGAGGAGGACGGGCGTTCCCTCGATCGTGCGCCGCAGCCACTCGACGGCCCGGTACTCGCCCGGATGGGAGGTCTCGAGGTAGCGCAGCCCGTCGAGCGAGGGACCCGAGTACGGCGCGAAGTGGCGGCTGACCGCCGCCCGCCCGGCGGTCGCGCTCGTGAAGAACGCCGCGGCCGCGAGGAGAACGGCCACGGCACGCGCGGGCCAGATCCAGTGGTCGATCACGCCGCGGCGTCCGCGGCGGAAGACCAGCACCGCGGTGCCGAGCGCGAGCAACAGCCAGGCCTCGAGGTACAGCTTGAAGAACGTGTTCATGCGGTCGTAGATGTAGAGGCGCTGGCAGAAGAGCACGAGGAAGAACGCCGCGGCGAGGAAGCCGAGCGCCAGCCGGTCGTCCGCCGTTTCGGCGAGGACGAAGAAGGCGGCGACGAAGAGGACCACGCCGCACGCGAGGAAAACGTTCGGCAGCCGGTACGCGAACGCCGCGAGCCCGGCGGCGGCGATGCCGACGAGCAGCGCGCGGAAGACGCGGTTCCCGCCCCGCGCGGCGATGCGCTCCGAGGAGGCGGAGAGCCACCAGGCGATCGCGAGGAAGAAGAAGAGGCCGAAGACCGTCATCTGGTCGGGGCCGGAGGCGGCCGGCTCGAGGTTTTTCCCGATGCCGGGCATTCCGCCGGTCCGGACCCACAGCGGCCGCGCGAGGACGTACCCGGACGCGGCGGCGACCGCGAGCGCGAGGGCGCCGCGGAGGAAACCCCGCCACCAGGGCCGCCCGGCCGCGAGTGCGACGGCGAGCCCGGTCACCGCGAGGAGGCCGGCGAGGAGGGGCACGTCCCAGGCATTCGTCAGCGCCTGCGCGGCGCCGAGGAATCCTAGGAGCGCGGCCCCGAGGATGCGCGCGCCGGGTCCGGCGGCGGGGTCCGCGTGCGTGCGCACGAGGTGGAGCGCGGCCGCCGCGACCACCAGGAATACGGGGATCGCGAGCACGTGCGCGTGGAGGTCGGCGAACGTCAGGCTCCAGAACGGGTACTCGTTGATCGTGTCCCGGATGACCCGGGAGGTCGCCCAGAAGTAGTCCCAGTCGAGCGCGCGCTTGTGCAGGAGCCATTCGCGCAGTCCCGAGAGGTTGCCGACGAGGAGCGTCAGAGTGGCCGCGGCCGCGCCCGCGCGGATCCGGCCGCCCCAGTTGCGGCCGAGCGAGAAGGCGCCCTGGAGGATCGTTCCGCCGAGAAAGCCGAAGGCGAGGTTGAACGTGAAGCGCGTCGAGAGCCTTGTCAGGTGCGTCAGGAGAACGACCATCTCCTGCCCGAACGTGTAGTAACCGAGCGGCGCGCCCGAGAGCCACGGGTCCGACGCGGGGAGCGAGCGCGTGCGGACGAGGATGTTCAGGATCGAGAAGTCCATCGGTTTCTCGCCCCAGTAGATCTCCGGGTTGAAGGCGCGGATCCCCAGGAAGAGCAGGAAGCCGGCGGCAAAGACGATCTCGCTCTGGACGAGCGCGCGGCGGTTGTCGCGGAGGAACCGGAGGACGTCGTGGCGCTCGCGGAGGAAGATCCACAGCGAGGGCAGCGCGACGAGCGCGAGGCAAAGGATGGCGGCTCGCCGGCCGTTCACGAGGACGTGGAAGGTGAGCGCGATCGTCATCGCGTAGGTCGCGAAGACGAGGCCGAGGATGCGGGCGAGGCCGAACCCGCGATCGGCGAACCGGGGGAAGAGCGCCCAGGCGAGCGGCATCGCGGCGGCCCCGACGGCGGCGAGCGCCAGGTACCACGCGAGCGCCGCACCGACCGAACTGCCGGCGGAATCGCCCGGCTCGACGGAGGGTCCGGACTCCGCCGGCACCGAGGCGCGATCGGGGCGCACCGGGGCCGAGACGCGGCGGAGCGCGGGCGGCCACCGCTCCCACTCGTTCATCGTCGGCGGCGTCTGCGGGATCGCGGCGAGGAGGATCCGCCGGGCCTCGGCCGCCGAGTACCGCTTCGTCTTCCGGAAGAGGAGCACCCGCGGATGGTCGTACACGGTGAACTGCTCCTCGGCGCGGTCGTCGGGGATACGCAGGGGACCGAGCGTGGGGTACGACGTGACGTCGGCGGCGCGGTCGAAGCCGAGCCGCCCGTCGAAGAGCGCCCGGTAATACGCGATCGACATCGGGAAGACGTCGGGGACGCGCGTGACGTTCGCGTAGACGCGGTTCGAGGTCACCGCGACCCAGTTCGCGTCGTTCAGCGCCCGCACGAGGATCTCGGCCTTCTCCCGCGAATCGGGATCGAACATCGGCAGGGACGGCGGCCCGGCGTAGACGCCCGGGTCGTAGCCCGGCATCGGCAGGGGCAGGCCGTCGTCCCAGGACTCGTTGACGATGTGCTGCCGCGCGGGGACGTGCGCGTAGATCCACCGCGTGGCGGCCACGCGCGACTGCGGGCGCCGGTAGATCGCGGTGAAGGCGACCGCCCACAGCGCGGTGCCGGCGACGACCGCGACCGCGGCCGCGCGGACGAGGCGCGGGAAGGGGGACGCGCGCAGGAACCTCGAGAACATCACCCCGGTCAGGACGGCGAGCGCGGGATAGGCGGGGTACAGGTAGCGGATCGACTTGACCAGCGTGACGCCGTGGTACGCCAGGAGGAAGAGCACGTGGGCGCAGAGCGGCGCGAGGTCGAACGCCTGCCGGCGCACGACGGCGACGCAGGCCCAGACGAGGGCGGCGAGCGCCGCGGCGCCGAAGAAGACGCCGGCGCCCCAGAGGACGAGGTTCTCGATCGGGAAGAGGATCGTGCGGCCCGCCCACTGCAGCGCCGGAGGAAAGCCCGCGACCGAGGAGGAGAGCGCCTGCAGTCGCTTCAGATCGTCGATCCACCGGGGGTCGAGCTTCAGCGAGAACGGGCTCGGGCCGAGGAAGATGTGCGGCAGGAAGAGCCGCACGGCGGCGACGGCGGCGACGAGTGCCAGGAAGGCGCGCGGGATCGCGCCGAGGAGCGCGGGAAGGAAACGAACGGATGGCCGGAGCGCCGAGACGAGCACCGCGACGCCGAGCGGCGCCAGCAGCGCGAGCGCGGTGATCTTGCATGCGGCGGCGAGGCCGATGGCGAGGCCGGTCGCCGCGTAGTCGCCGTAGCTCGTCCGCCCCTGCGCGATGCGCACGGAGCCGAGGAGAGCCGCCGCCGTGAACGTCGCGAGAAACGTGTCGACCGCCCAGAAGTGGGAGAGCTGGATCCCGAGGACGCAGAAGCTCGACAGCGCGGCCGAGAAGAGCGCGGCTCGACGGTGCGTGAAGCGCCGCGCCAGCCGATAGACGAGCCACACCGTCAGCAGGTCGAACACGCCCGAGAGCGCCCGGCCGATCAGGTAGGTCCCGTCGTAGCCGCGCCGGCCGAAGAGCGGTCCGATCGCCTTGGCCGCGACCATCGGCAGCGTCCCGTAGACGAAGGAGCCCTCGCCGCGGTTGTACGGATCGAGCGGGGAGCGCTTCGCGTCGAAGTACTCGCCGAGGCTCTTCGGGAACGCCAGCTTCTCCTCGACCATCGAGATGAAGCGCTCGTCCGGATGGAGGTGGTGGCCGTCGTCCCAGTTGAGACCCTGGAAACGCAGGATCGCCCCGGCCGCGAGCAGGAGGAGGAGGATCGCGCGGGCGCGATCGCGGGACAGGCGGAGCGGCACCGAGGTCAGCAGGCTGCCGAAAAATCGATGCGGGCGTCGCGTCCGGCACTTTGCATTCGGCGCCCGATGGGTACGTTCACGACTCGACCTTTCATCGGGGCGCCGGCAAAGTACCGGCCACCCTTCGGGTTACGGCGGCGCGGGGCCATCTGCGGCGTCACCGCTCCTCGACGATGTGTTCACATCGCCGTCGTCGCGGTTCCCTGCATCCGGCCCCGCGGCGCTCGTCACGCCGCCTCACACCCTTTTTCGGCACCCTGCTCAACCCGCCGCGATCGAGAGGCCCTTGCGGGCGAGGAAGCGGCCGATTTCTTCGCGGCTCTCGTGAATCCAGGCGAGCAACCGGTCGACGCCCTCCGCGGGAGCCACCCGCGGGCGCCAGCCGAGATCGCGCGCGGCGCGGTCGACGTTGCAGTAGAAGACGGGCTGGTCGCCGAGGCGCGTCGGCGCGGACGCCACCGGGATCGGCCGGCCGAGCTTCCGCTCGAGCAGGACCATCAGCTCCTTCAGCGAGAGCCGGAACGCGGGTCCGCCCCCCACGTTGTAGGCGCGGCCGGCGACCTTCGCGGGCGCCGCGGCGGCCGCGAGATACAGCGCGACGAGGTCGTCGACCCAGAGGAGGTCGCGCACCTGCAGGCCGTCGCCGTAGAAGGTGATCGGCAGGCCGAACACGGCCGCGAGCGCGAACCAGGCGACCCAGCCCTGGTCCTCTTCGCCGAACTGCCGCGGCCCGTAGATGCACGACTGCCGGAGCGCCACCGTCGGCAGGCCGAAGCTCCGGTGGTAGTCGACGACGTACTGGTCCGCCGCACCCTTCGAGCAGCCGTAGGGCGACTCGAAGGAGAGCGGCTCGAGCTCCGAGACGCCCTGCGGCAGGTCGCGGAAGTCCCAGCGGCCCTCGCGCACGACCTCGCCCATCGAGAGGTGCCCGTACACCTTGTTCGTCGAGGCGTAGATCAGGAGCGGCGCTCGGTCGGGAGCGCCGCCGTGGCGCTTGCGCAGGGCCTCGAGCAGGCGAAAGGTTCCGAGCGCGTTGATCTCCCAGTCGGTGAGCGGATCGATGATCGAGGTCGTGACCGCGACCTGGCCCGCGAGGTGCAGCACGGCGTCGAAGGGCTCGGCCAGGACCCGGTCGAGGGCGGCCGAATCCCGCACGTCCGCCTCGACGAAGCGGACCTCGGGGTGGAGGCGCTCGAGCCAGGCCCGGTTGAACCGGGAGGCGGGGCGCAGGAAGCTGTCCAGAACGAGGACGTCGTGTCCCTCGGCGCGCAGCCGGCGGGCCGCGTTCGAGCCGATGAAACCGGCCCCACCGGTGATCAGGAAGCGCATGTCTTCGTCAATGGAAAAGGCAGTCTAAGCCGATCATTTTACAGGAGATTCGGGTTTTCTCCTACACACGAAGGCGATGCAGGATCCGAGCTCCGGCTCGGGCTCGTCGACATAGCGCGACAGACGCCGCACCCAGAAACGATTGTCCATGAGCGACGGCGCCGGGACCCAGCGGCCGGTGAGCCGGCGCGAGACGAGGTGCGGCAGGCTCCAGTAGTGGCTGCGGTGAAACGCGCGCGTCGCCTCCGGCGACATGTAGTAGCGCCAGCGCACGACCTCGAGCCCCGCCGCCTCGAACCGCGCGCGCCACGTCTCCGGCGAGTCGAAGTGGAAGTGCACGGCCTTGCGGTTGAACCAGTCGACGTACGCGCGGTGGAGACCGCCGAGGCCGAGCCGCCGCCAGGCCCGCGCGTCGGTCAGGAGCTCGCGGAAACGGTCGCCGATCACGGTCGTCGCGAACACGCCGCCGGGCGCGAGCACGCGCCCGATCTCCGCGACCGTCCGGTCGATGGCGGGGATGTGCTCGAAGACGCAGTTCGACACGACGGAGCGGAAGCGCGCGTCGGGAAACGGCATGATGCCCGAGTCCGCGGCGGTGACGAGCCGGTAGACGCGGCGCGCCCGGGCCTCGGCGAGATCGGCGATGCCGGGATCGAGGCCGACATCGGCGCCGCCGGGGAAGAGGACCGAGGCGAAGTGGCCGTCGCCGCAGCCGATGTCGAGGATCGGCCGCGGGAACGAGACCTCCGAGAGGATCCGCGCCTCGATCGCGCGAATGAGGACGCGGTGGAGCGGCATCTCGCGCAGGTGCGCGCGGAGAATGGCCTCCGAGGAGCCTCCCGTCACGGGCCGCCCCGCCGCGCCGCCGCGTACGTCGCCTCGTAGAAGGCGAGAGTGTCGTCGGTGGAGAACAGGGCGCGGATCTCGTTGCGCGGCCGGCGGTACCGTGGGGATCCTCCAGCACCCTCAGGATCGCGCGCGCGAGGCCCGCCGCGTCGCCGATCGGCGCGATCTCGCCCATGCCGGTCAGGCGCACGGGCTGGCGCACGCCCGGGAGATCGGACGCGACGGCGGGAACGCCCCGGAGCATCGCCTCCACCTGCACGAGGCCGAACGACTCGGTCGCGTTGATCGAGGGCAGGACCAGCACGTCCGCGATCTCGAACAGATCGCCGATCTCCTCCGGCGGCACGATCCCCGGCGCGAGGAGCCCCGACGCGGGGTCCTCCAGCTTCGGTTTCAGACGCGCGAGCACGGTCTCGCCGGGAACGTCCCGGGCGCCCGCCATCAGCAGGACCGCGCGGGGGAAGCGGCGGCGCACCACCGCGAAGGCGTCCACGAGCACCGGGAGTCCCTTCTCCTCGGCGAAGCGGCCGAGGAAGAGGAGCACGGGCTCTCCGTGGACGCCGAAGCGCTCCCGCGCCTGTGCCGCGGTGCGCCCGGTCTCCGGCGGATCGGGGACCGGCGGGCGAACCCAGCCGACCTTCTCGATCCTTTCGGCGAGCGAACGCGTGTGGCGCGCGTAATCCTCGGTGTAGGTGACGATGCGCGCCGCGCGCTCGAGCGCGAAGTCCTGCGAGACCCGCGCCACGCTCTCGACGAGGCGCTGCCCCGGCCCGGCCGGCGTCTGCAGGTCGCAGTGGAACGTGACGACCATCGGGACGCGCAGCGTCGTGGCGAGCGTCGCGAGCGAGATCGCGTTGACGAGCGGCGCGTGCAGATGCAGCACGTCGGCGCGCGGGATCTCCGCGAGCGCGTCGGCGAGCATCGCCGGCGAGACGAGCGCCTTGCCGAAGCGGACGGCGACCGGCGCCCGCACGACGCCGACGCCGTTCTCCTCGGACTCGACCGGAAGGTCGGGGACGTGCCGGTGGGTCAGCACGCGCACCGCGTGGCCGCGCCGCGCGAGGCCCTCCGCCAGGTGCTCGGCGTAGAGCGTCAGCCCCGACACGTGCGGCCGGTAGTAGTCGATCGCCATCAGGATCTTCATTTCGGCCGGGCGACGGCGTAGACGGCGGTGCCCTCGGAGATGAAGACCGGGTAGAGGAAGGAGAAGCCGGCGGTCGCCGGGTTCCCATAGGTGCGCCGTTCCATGTCGCCGATCACGACGTGGGTGACGCCGTACTTCTGGACCACCTGCCACGCGACCCGCGCGTCGGGCGTCGTGTAGAAGAGCTTGACCGCCGCCAGGCGCTCGGCCACTTCCGGGTCCTCGGCGCCCACGCGCGCCCGCCAGAGGCCCTCGTGATTCGCCCAGCCGAGCACCGTCGGGATGCCGGTGTGCGCCGACATCCGCGCGAACTCGGAGTACGGATCGCCCGAGGCCTCGAGGAGGACGGAGCCCATCGGGGCGTTCTTGAGCAGCCAGTCGATCGCGGCGGCGTCGCCCTTGTTCCGGCGCACGAGCGGGCCGTGGGCGTCCAGGGAGAGGGGCCCGTCCTTCTGGCGGAAGCGGGAGACCGCGACGTTGATCGGCCAGAGGCAGGAGAGAAGCACCGCCGCGGCGAGCGCGGCGCGGAGGAAGCGGCTCCTCCGGGCGGTGTCGAGGGCCCGCCCGGCGAAGACGGCGCCCCCGATCGCGAGGAGCGGCCAGGCCTGGTGGTAGAACTTGAAGATCGTGTTCATCCGCTGCAGGTCCTGGCCGTAGGTGTCCTTGAAGTAGATGAACTCGCAGCCGCCGACCATGCCGAGACCGAGCAGCACGAGGAAGGCGGCGAAGACGCCGTTCGGGTCGTCGGCCTCTCCGCGCAGCGAGCGCCACGCCGCCCCGGCCGCGAGGAAGGCGAGGAAGAGGACGAGCGCCATCGCGGGCCGCCCCGACGCGAGCGCCGCGAGCAGCGAGACGCCCGCGGCGACCGCGAGGGAAAGCTCGCGCCGCCGGCGCGCGCCCTCGGAGTCGTCGGCGCTCCGCGGCCACAGCCCCAGCAGGAGGACGAGGAAGAGCAGGGCCCACATGCCCAGGAACTCGAGAACGCCGGAGAACATCGTGGCGGCCCCGAGGCCGCGCTGGGCGAGCTGGAAGGACAGCGTGTAGGGGAGGAAGAGCACCAGCGCGGCGACGAGGACCCCCGCGCCCTCGAGCGCCCCGCCGACGGCGGCGGAGAGGGACGGGAGCCGCGCCCCCCGCGTCGCGCGAAAGAGGCCGCCGACGACGAGCAGGATCGCGAGCGCCGGAAGGTTCCAGAAATTGGCGGCCCGCGCGGTGCCGACGACGAGCGCGACGAGCAGCATCGCCGGGAGCTCGCCGCGCCATCCGGTCGGACGCTCCCGCTCGATCCAGCGGTGCGCGACCGCGAAGGCGGCGATGAAATAGGGAAACGCCAGGAGGTGCGGGTGCAGGTCCGCGTGGAAGAAGGTGAAGAAGGGAAACTCGTTGATGGTCTTGAAGCTCTCCGGTCCGATGACGCGGGAGGCGTGCCAGTAGTCGAAGTCTTTGGCGAAGGGCGCGCTCCACGCGTCGAGCGCGCCGGTCAGGTTCCCCGCGAAGACCGCGCCGAAGCCCGCGCCGACGCCGACGCCGAGCCGTCCGCCGGAGAGCCGCAGTCCGAGGCATGCCGCGGCGGCGAAGGAGGAGCCCGCGAACGTCGCGATCGCCAGGTTGAAGGCCGTCATGGGCGGCACGCCCGAGAGCTTCGCCTGCGCGGCCGCGAGGAGATATCCCCAGTAGTAGTAGTTGATCGTCTTGCCGCTCATCCAGGGATCGGCGGGCGGCATGGCCGGGTACCGCGCGAGCGAGTTCAGGAACGCCAGGTCCATGAACTTCTCGGCGCCGAGGATGGCGGGGCCGAACGCGCGGATGAGCAGGAACACGGCCGACGCGCCCCAGAAGAGCGTCGCGGCGAGCTTCTCCTCCCCGCCCCACCAGTCGGCCCGCGCGGCGGACCCCTCCGGGGCGCGGCGCCGCAGAACGAGGCCGCCGGCCGCGATCGCCGCGAGCGCGAGCAGGAGCGTGGCGCGCCGGAATCCGAACGTGGTCGCGAGGGAGAGGACCCAGCCCAGGTACGCGACGGCCGCCAGGCCGATCGGCCGCGAGAGCAGCGCGGCGTCGCGCCGGTTGCCGAAGAACGCGCGCAGCGGCGGCAGAACGGCGAGGCCCGCGAGCTCGGTCGCGAGTGCCCATGCCAGAATGTGCGCCATGCGGTTGGCTCATTGTAGACGAGCGGCCCCGATTTCCCGCCGTCCCGCGCGCCCTTCCGCGTCCCGCGCGTGAGCGACCGCATCCCGTTCCGCGCCTCGCCGATGCTCGCGACCCTCGTCGGCGAGCCCTTCGACCGGGCGGGCTGGACCTACGAGGAGAAGTACGACGGCTACCGCATCCTCGCGTACAAGGAGGGGGAGCGCGTGCGCCTCTTCTCGCGCAACGACAAGGACCGCACCGACTCGTTCCGCGACGTCGCGGCGGCGATCGCCGGTCTCCCGGACCGCACGCTCCTGCTCGACGGCGAGGCGGTCGTGTTCGACCGCAAGGGCATCTCGCGCTTCCAGCTCCTCCAGCGCGGCGGCGAAACGGACTTCGCGGTCTTCGACTGCCTCTATCGGAACGGCCGCGACCTGCGCGGCGAGCCGCTCGCCGCGCGCCGCTCCGAGGCGGCCGAAGCGCTCCGCGGCGCTTCGAAGCGGCTGTTCCTCTCGCGTCGGCTGGCGGCAAACGGGCTCGCCGCCTACCGCGAGGCGAAGCGGCGCGGCTTCGAGGGGCTCGTCGCCAAGGACGAGTCCTCGCGCTACGAGGGGCGGCGCAGCACGCGGTGGCTGAAGGTCAAGGTCCATCAGGAGGAGGAGCTCGTCGTCGGCGGCTACACGCCGCCGAAGGGCTCGCGCGAAAACCTCGGCGCTCTCCTCCTCGGCGCGTACCGGGGACGCGAGCTCGTCTACGTCGGCAAGGTCGGGACGGGGTTCACGGCGGACACCCTCGCCGCGCTCGCGAAGACGTTTCGTCCCATCGTCCGCGCGAAGTCCCCGTTCGTGAATCCGCCGCGGGAGAAGGGGGCGGTCTGGCTCGCGCCGCGCCTCGTCGCGCAGATCGCGTTCCAGGAGTGGACCGCGGACGGGAAGCTGCGCCAGCCCGTGTTCCTCGGGCTCCGCGACGACAAGAAGCCGTCGGACTGCCGGCTGCCCGCCCGGTTCGCTTAGACTGGTCGGCGATGTTCGAACCGGGTTACCGCCGGCTCCTCGAGACGGGGGAGCTCGAGGAGAGGGTCGAGAAGCTGTACGCGCTGCTCCGCGCCTGCACGGTCTGCCCGCGCGACTGCGGCAACGACCGGCTCGCCGGTGTTCTCGCCTCCTGCGCCTCCGGCGAGCGGCCGATCGTCTCCGCCCACACGCCGCACTTCGGCGAGGAGCCCTGCCTCTCGGGCACGCGCGGAGCCGGCAACATCTTCTTCGGCAACTGCAACCTGCGCTGCGTCTACTGCCAGAACTACCAGATCAGCCAGGACTACCCGACGCAGCGGACGAACGAGATCTCGGTCGAGCGCGTCGCCGACATGGCGCTCGAGCTCCAGGAGCGCGGCTGCCACAACATCGGCTTCGTCTCGCCGACGCACTTCGCCCCGCAGATGGCGAAGGCCGTGCTCCTCGCGGCGCGACGCGGGCTGAACCTTCCGATCGTCTACAACACGAACGCCTACGACTCGGTCGAGGTGCTGCGCCTTCTCGAAGGGATCGTCGACGTCTACCTGCCCGACTTCAAGTACGCGGATGCCGGCGCCGGATCGCTCTACTCGAAGGTGCCCGACTATCCCTCGCACGCGCGCGCCGCTCTCCTCGAGATGTTCCGGCAGAAGGGCTCTCGCCTCGACCTCGACGACGACGGGCTCCTGCGCGGCGGGCTCCTCGTGCGCGTCCTCGTCCTGCCGAACGGAGCGGCCGGCGTCGGTGAGACGCTCGCCTGGATCGCCGAGACGCTGTCGCCCCGCGTCGCGATCTCGCTGATGGCCCAGTACTACCCGATCCACCGCGCGGCCTCGAACGAGAAGTACGCGGCGCTCTCGCGCTCCATCACGGCCGAGGAATGGGAGGAGGCGCTCGCCGCGCTCGAGGCGAACGGGCTCTCCAACGGCTACCAGCAGGAGCTCGAGACCGCCGGCAAGTACTACCGGCCCGACTTCAAGGACCGGGAGACTCCCTTTCGCGACGTTCGGGACTTTCGGTAGCGGCGGCGGCCGGGGTACACTCTTCGAGAATCGCCGGGAGGCGAAGGTATCGTGCGCGGGCCGGGGTCAGTGCCCCGGCCCTGTTCTTTCCGACCCCGTTCCGCCCGCCGGTCCCGGCAGCGGCTCGCACGCGTTGACCACGGCCGTCTCGAATCCCGAAGCGATCGTCAGCGTGGTCGTGGCGAGCGTCTTGCCGCCGGCGCGCAGCCGAAGCGCGTAGTCGCCGGCCTCGTGGAAGAAGCGTCCGGTCCGGACCGTCTCGCGCACCTCGATCGGCGGGGCCGCGGCGGGAATCGTGAGCAGAACCTTCTCCGCGCCGCCCGGCGCGATCGCGACGATGGACGCGCCGCCGTTCGCCGCCGCGCTCCCGACGTGCGCGACCAGCGTGAGGCGGTCGACGCTGCCCGCGAGCTGCCAGCGCGCCTCCCGCGCCTCTCCGCCGGCCACGAAGACGCGGACCGTGTCGAAGGGCGGCTCGTTCGGAAGCTTGCGCACCATGCCGATCGGCACCGCGATCACGCCCCGGACCGCGACGGGGTTGCCCTCGATCGATCCCGGCGAGAAGCGCGACTTCTCGAGCGAGGCCTCCGCGAAGGGGGCGAGCGGCGCGACGGCGGCGGCGACGAGGCGCGTCTCCCGCACGGCGCCCGTCTTCTCGACGACGATCTCCTCGGTCACCTCGCATCCGAGCCGCGCCGCCGTCCACGTCGGCGGCAGCGACGCCGGTCCGGCGGCCACGATGCGCGGCGGCGCGAAGCCCGGGCAGCTCGGCCCGGCGACCGAGGCCGACGGCGCGGTCGCACACCCGAGGGCGAGAGCCATGGCGGCCAGCGCGGCGAGCGCGGCGAGGAAACGCCGCGTCGAAGCGGGAGCCGAGCGAAGCGAGGGTTCGGTTTCGAACAAAGACACGGCGGCGAAGCGGCTCACGCCTTCGGGACGAACGGGAAGCGCGCCGGGTCGCGCGCGAGCCAGAACTGCCCGCCGCCCGCTCCCTTTCCATCGACGGTGAAGAGGAGTCCCCAGACGCCCTCCTCCCAATCGTCGCCGATCTTCACGACGGAGGGGATCCGGACCTCGGCCGCCTGGGCCGGGACGAGGACGGGCGGCTGGAAGACGGGATAGATCTTTCCCGAGGGCGATCGCGCCTCGACCCGCACCGCGAGCGTCCGCGCGGCGGGATTCGGCGCAATGTCGAGCACGGCCTCGGCCCGGAGCGCCGGGTCCTTGCCGAGCCGGAGCGGGAAGCCCTCGGGCGCCGTCGCCTTGCCCGACGCGTCGGCGGGAAGGATCGCGAGGTCGCCGAGGATCGGCTGCGGGATCTCTCCGCGATGATCGCCCGGGATGCGGAAGCGCACGGCGGCATTCAGGAAGACCTCGATCGGCTTCCCGTCGCGCGAGGCGGGCTTGAACTCCCACGCGCGCACCGCCTGCAGCGCCGGCTGCTCGAAGTCCTTCTGCGAGGCGCCGACGACGACGACGTCCTGGACGCGGCCGTGCGCGTCGATCCGCCCGATCAGCAATACGTTGCCCTGCTGCTGCGTCTTCCAGAGGTCGTCGGGATAGGCGGGCGGCTGCTGTTTCACCTGGATGGCCCCATGCGTCTGCGCGAGCGCCGCGAGTCCGCCCGAGAGGAGCAGCGCGAAGAAGGCGGCGAGCCGGCGGAAGGTTCGGCGGCGATCCGTCACGCCGCCGGGCCCTCGAGGGCGCGGCGGGCGTGATACGAGGAGCGCACGAGCGGTCCCGACTCGACGCGGAGAAAGCCCATCGCCTCCCCGGCGCGGCGCAGACGGTCGAACTCCTCGGGCGCGTAGTAGCGCTCGATCGGCAGCCGCCGGGCGTGGGGCTGAAGGTACTGCCCGATCGTCGCGATGTCGCAGCCGGCGGCCCGGAGGTCCTCGAGCAGCCGGACGACCTCGTCGAGCGTCTCGCCGAGTCCCACCATCAGGCCGGACTTCGTGCGCAGCGCGAGGCCGTCGCGGTCGCGGCGCCCGGCGGCCTGCCGGAGCAGTGTGAGCGACTGCGCGTAGCCCGCGTCGGGACGGACGCGGCGGTAGAGCCGCTCGACGGTCTCCATGTTGTGGTTGAGGATCTCCGGCGCGGCGTCGAGCACCGTCTCGAGCGCGTCCGGATCGCCCTGGAAGTCGGGGATCAGGACCTCGACGGTGGTCCGCGGATTGCGCGAGCGGATCGCCCGGATCGTCTCCGCGAAGTGGGCGGCCCCGCCGTCCGGAAGATCGTCGCGGTTGACGGACGTGACGACGGCGTGCGAGAGGCCGAGCTCGGCCGCGGCCTCGGCGACGCGCCCGGGCTCCTCCGGATCGAGCGCGCCGGGGCGCCCCTTGCCGACGGCGCAGAAGCCACAGTGGCGGGTGCAGACGTCGCCCATCAGCATGAACGTCGCCGTGCGCTCGCGCGCCCAGCACTCGTGGATGTTGGGACAGCGGGCCTCCTCGCACACCGTCACGAGCGAGAGGCGACGCATCATCCGGCGCACGTCCTCGTACTCGCCGGTCGTCGAGAGGCGCACCTTCAGCCACTCGGGCCGGTCGAGGCGCGTCGCGCGCGGCGCCGCGTCGTGCACGGGAAGCTCCGTCTTCACGGGGCGATTATCTCGCGGCCGAAGACCTCGCCGAAATGCGCCGCGACGGTTCCCGCGAGGTCCTCCGGACGGAGCCGCCTCCCGGTGCAGCGCTCGATCGAGGTGACGCCCCCGTCGGTGATGCCGCAGGGCACGATGCCCGCGAAATGGGGGAGCGGCTCGTCCGTGACGTTCAAGGCGAAGCCGTGGGTCGTGATCCATCGCGAGAGATGGACCCCGATCGCCGCGATCTTGTCGTTGCCGACCCAGACGGAGGTGACGCGCTCCCGGCGGTCGGAGCGCGACGCCTCGATGCCGAGACCGGCGAGGGCGCGGAGGACGACCTCCTCGAGGTCCGTGACGTAGCGCTTCACGTCGCGGCGGTCGGGCGAGAGGTTCACGATCGGATAGCCGACGATCTGCCCGGGTCCGTGGTACGTGACCTTGCCGCCGCGATTCGTCTCTCGGATCGCGATGCCGAGCGCGCGGCAGCGCTCGGCGGAAAACAGGACGTCCTCGGCGCTCGCGTTGCGGCCGAGCGTGAAGACCGGTTCGTGCTCGAGCAGCAGCAGCCGGTCGCCCTCTCCCGCCGCCACGCGCGCGGCCGCGTCGCGCTGGATCGCGAGCGCGTCGTCGTAGGCGAGGCGGCCCAGCCACTCGACGGCGAGCGGCGGGGCGGCAGCCGGGGCGGTGGCGCTCTCCATCCGTTCGAGTCTAACGCTCAGAGACCGAGCAGGAGGGTGTCCTGGCCGGTGAGGCGCTCCTCGCCCGGATGGTAGCCCTCCGACAGCCACTGGAGGCGAAGGCCCGCCCTCGCGATCATTCCCTCGAAGAACTCCCGCGCGTACGCGACGGCCGCCGTCGGGCGCGACCGCAAGCGCCAGCGGACGAACCCCGAGGGATCGCCGAAGGGGAAGGCCCGCTGCACGCGGACGAGGCGGTCGGGTGCGAACAGGAAAGCCGTCACGACCGCGGCCTTCCCGGGCCGGAGCACCCGGCGAATCTCGCCGAGGTAGTGCGTGGCGTCCTCCGCGAGAAGGTGCGTGAACACCGACTTGGCGATGACGAGGTCGCAGGTGGCGTCCTCGGCGGGGAAGCGGTAGGTCCGCGCGGACGGGCCCGTGGCGTGCCCGTACGGAGAGGCGACGTCGGCGATCTCGAACCGGAACCGGGAGTCGGCCGCGTACGCGGTGCGGCACCAGCGGATCGAGGGCGCGTGCACGTCGAATCCCACGTACTGTCCGCCCGAACCGAGACGCCGCGCGAATTCCGGCACGAGCGCACCGGCTCCGCAGCCCACGTCCAGCACGCGGCAATCCGGCGCGACGAGACCGAGGCGATCCAGGAAAGCGCCCGCGTCGCGGGCGGCGGGTTCGAAGCGCGAAACCGCGCCCGCGTGGCGGCGGAGCCAGAGCGGGGGCAACGCCCCCCGGCCGGTCACGCGGCGCCACGCCGCCTCGAAGGGGCTCGCGGCGCGGTAGGCGGCCTCGCGCGCTCGGCGCAGCGCTTCGAGGATCACGACGCGACTCGCGTTGTTGCCGCGCGCCGCGACGCGAGGGCGGCCGCGCCGGGTGCGGCATAGAGAAGGAGGATCGGATCCCACGCCGCGCTGCGGTAGCGCCAGTTCACCTCCAGGGCGACGTGGACCGACATCGAGACGGCCAGGAAGGCGAGGCAGAAGGCGACGACGCCCCGGCGCGCCGCGACGGCGAGGCCGACGGCCGCGAGGCCGAACAGCGCGACGGTGAAGACGCCGACCGTCCAGACGACGCCCCTCGGCCAGAAGCGCGGGTCGGGAAAGGGGCGGAGCCAGTCCAGGACCTTCGCGGCGAGCAGGCGGGCGGTGCCGCGCGGGTTCGCCCGACGCTCGGCGATCGCCGACTCGGTCAGGGCGCGCGACAGGAGTGTCGGAGAGCGCCGGACTCGGTCCGGCAGGGCGGCGACCCTCGCGGCGCGCGCGCGCTCGAGGGCATCGACGGCCTGCGAGAGCTCGGCGCGGTTGCGCGCGTCGATGAGGCCGAGAGAGGCGTCGGAGTTCCCGCCGTAGAAGGCATAGCCCGCGGCGTCGTTGACGAGGAGGAACTCGTGAAAGACGAGCGCGTTTCTCGCCGTCCACGGGGCGAGCGCGAGGACGAACCCGAGAAGGGCGGACATGGCGAGATGCCAGCGCGCGCGAAACGGATAGCGGCCGTCTCGGAGCGGCGCGAGCAGGAAGGGAACGAACGCCAGGCCGACCGAGCGCGTCAACGCCGCGAGCGCGAGGAGGACGCCGGAGAGGAGCGCGAGATTCGAGGAGGGCCGGTCGGAGGCCGCGAGCAGCAGGTGCGCCGCCGCCAGGAGCAGGACGAGATAGAGCGGCTCCGTCTGGAGCCTCGAGGCCGCGAGAACGAAGGCGGGGTGCACGGCCGCGAGCGCTCCGGTCGCGAGGGCGAGCCGGCGGCTCCCGAAGACCCGGGCCGACAGCGCGGCGAGCAGGAGAGGGACGAGAGCGCCGAGAGCGGCGTTGGCCACGCGAGCCGCCTGGACGCGCTCGGGATGGCCGAGCGTGACCGCGGCGAGGAAGGCCGAGTAGGCGGGCGGCCGGAAGAAGAGCGCGTCGGCCCGGAGCGGATAGGCCCCCGTCTGCCAGAGCGTTCGCGCCGCGAGCTGGTAGGCGCCGGCGTCCCCGAAATTTCCCGACACCAGGGTGGCCGCCACGCGCACGGCGAAGGCCGCGGCGAAGAGCGCCGCGCACGCCGGTCCTCCCAGCCGGGGAACGGGCGGAACGGGCTTCATTTCGGAACTCGGCCCGGCTTCGCCGGCCCGACCTCCGATGCGGCGTTCTCCCGCCGCAGTCCTATCCGAGGTCGAACTCTCCCGACTCGAGAGTGGTCTTGAGCGACGCCATGAACTTGTCCGCGTCGGCGCCGTCGATCAGCCGGTGGTCGAACGAGAGGGCGAGATAGCCGACCGTCCGGATGCCGAGCGCGTCCTGGCCGTCCTCGTCCTCGACGACGACGGGCCGCTTCTCGATCGTGCCGACCCCGAGGATCGCCACCTGAGGCTGCGGGATGATCGGCGTGCCGAAGAGCGAGCCATACATTCCGGGGTTCGTCACGGTGAAGGTGCCGCCCTGGATCTCCTCGGGCTTCAGCCGCTTCGTGCGCGCCCGCTCGGCGAGGTCCTGCGTGGCGCGCGCGAGGCCGAGGATCGACTTCTCGTCCGCGTTCCGGATGACGGGGACGATGAGGCCCCAGTCGAGCGCGACCGCCATGCCGAGGTGAATGTCCTTGTGGTAGACGATGCTGTCGCCGTCGATCGACGCGTTGACCTGCGGGAACTGGCGCAGCGCCTGGATCGTCGAGCGGAAGATGAACGGCAGGTAGGTCAGCTTGACGCCGTTCTTCGCGAGGAACTCGTCCTTGTGCTTCTGGCGGATCCGGCTGACGTTCGTGTAGTCGATCTGGAAGACCGTCGTCACGTGCGCCGAGGTCCGCTTCGAGAGGATCATGTTCTCGGCGGTGATCCGGCGGATCTTCGTCATCGCGACGACCTCGTCGCGGTCGCCGGCGATCGACGCGGCGGCCGGGCGCGGCGCCGGGGCCTCGGCGGGCTCCGCCCGGCCCATCTGCGGCGCCGCCGAGGGCGCCGTCGCGGCGCGCGAGGGCACGGCGGCCACCTTGCGGTTCTCGAGGTACGAGAGGATGTCGTTCTTCGTCACGCGGTTGTGGATCCCCGTGCCCTCGACCTCGCCGATCTCGATCGCGTTCTCCTGTGCGATCTTGCGGACGAGCGGCGAGGACCGGCGGCGGATGCGCTCCTCGATCGACTCGACCTGGCCGCCGGCGGGCTCCGCGACAGGCGTCGGCGCCAGGGGGGGCGCGGGCCGCGGAGCAGGAGCGGGCTCGGCCGGACGCGGGGAAGGCGCCGCCGCGGGACGCGGCTCGGGTGCCTTCGCCTGGGGCGGCGCCGGAGCGGGGGCCGTGGAGACCGGAGCCGGCGGGGGAGGCGCGGCCGGCGGGGCCGCCGCGGGTTGCGGGCTCGCCGTGGCCGGCTTCTCGGAGGCCTCGCCGACCGAGCCGACGACGGTGTTGATGGCGACGGTCGCGCCCTCCGGGACCTTGATCTCGAGCAGGGTGCCGGCGACCGGCGACGGGATCTCGGCGTCGACCTTGTCCGTGGAGATCTCGAAGATCGGCTCGTCGCGCTTGATCGGATCGCCGACCTTCTTCAACCACTTGGTGATGGTGCCCTCGGCGATCGACTCGCCCATCTGCGGCATGATGATGTCGGTGGCCATTCCTCGTTCCTCCTCCACCGCCGGCGCGGGGCGCGAGGCGGAGGCGCTCGCTCGACCCGAACCGACGGCCGAAGGATAACATCCGTTCGCCGGTCGCCGGCGTTCCTTCGCCGAAAAGCCCGAGCCAACGCGCGCGCTCCCGCGTACGTTTCCTTCGGAGGTCGGCCATGAGTGACACACCGCGCTTCCGTCTGACCGAGAAGGTGATCGCCGGCGCGTTTCTCGTTCTCCTCGGCGCGCTGTTCATCCTGGACAACCTGCGCCTCGTCGACGCGGGCTCGCTCTGGGACTACTGGCCGCTCCTCCTCGTCGCGCCGGGTCTCGCGCGCCTCTTGAATCCGACGCGGCCGGGTCAGCGCGTCTGGGGGGCGATCCTCGTCGGCGTCGGCGGGCTCCTGATCCTGCGCAACCTCGGCTTCCTGTGGGTGCCGTTCCATCGCCTGTGGCCGTTCCTGCTCGTCGTGCTCGGCGCGTATCTGATCTGGCAGACGACGACGCCGCGCGCGGGCGAGGCCGTGATGAGCGGCCCTTCCCCGGGCGTCGCCGCGAACCCCGGAGAGCGCGCGTTCGAGGGCGCGCGTGCCGGCCTCGCCGCGACCGAGTCCTTCGCGGGGCGCGGCACGGTCGTCGAGTTGAACGAATTCGCCCTGTGCGGCGGCGGTCACCGCCTCGTGCAGACGCCGGACTTCCGGGGCGGCACGATCACGGTCATCGCGGGAGGCTTCGACATCGACCTGCGGGAGGCCGCGCTGACGCGCGACGAGGTCGCCGTGGAGATCTTCGTCATGATGGGAGGCGTCGTCTTTCGGGTGCCCGAGGGCTGGAAGGTGATCGTCAACGTGACGCCGCTTCTCGGCGGCGCGGACGTCAAGGCCCGCACGGTCCCGCCCGCCGACGGCCGCGTCCGCACGCTCGTGCTGAACGGGTTCATCCTCATGGGCGGCATCGAAGTGAAAAACTGACCATGCGAAGCATGGTTCAGTTTTTCATCCCGAGGAGCGCAGCGACGAGGGATCTCGTGCGCACCAGGCCCCGACGTCCTCACACGAGGTAACCCATGCACCCGATCCTCGCGCACCGCGGCCGGCTGCTTCCGTACCTCGCGGCGTGCGCGCCGATCGCCGCGATCCTGACGGCGCTCCTCGCCCGGCCGGGCGGACTCTTCCTCGGCGAGGCCGTGGCGATGGCGATCCCGCTGACCTTCGCGTACGCCTTCATGGGCCTCTCGGCCTGGTATCCCTGCCGGCAGCTTCCGCTGACGCGGTCGCGGGCACTGCCGCTGGTGCTGACGCACGCCGCCGCGGCCGGGCTGATCTCCGGCATCTGGGTGGGCCTCGCGGCCCTCCTTGCCGGCGCCTACGGGGCGCTGCCTCTCGTCCAGGGACACCCGGCGTTTTCCGGTCTGACCGAGCGGTTCGCGGCGCAGTCGATCACGCTCTTCGCGGCCGGCGTGCTCCTGTACCTCCTCGCCGCCGCGCTGAACTACGTCCTGCTCGCGCTTGAGACCGCGGCCGAGGCGGAGCGGCGCGAGGCCGAGCTCCAGATCCTCGCGCGCGAGGCCGAGCTCGCCGCGCTGAAGGCCCAGATCCGGCCTCACTTCCTCTTCAACAGCCTGAACTCGATCGCGTCGCTCGCGGCGACCGATCCGCCGCGCGCGCAGCAGATGTGCGTCCGGCTCGGCGACTTTCTCCGCCGGAGCCTCGCCCTGGGCGAGAAGACGAGCATCTCCGTCGGCGAGGAGCTCGAGCTGTCGCGGGCCTATCTCGCCGTCGAGGAGCTGCGCTTCGGAGCGCGCCTGGAAGTCGAGGAGGAGCTCGACGAGCGGGGGAATCGCTGCCTCGTCCCGCCGCTTCTGCTCCAGCCCCTCGTGGAGAACGCCGTCCGCCACGGCATCGCGACGCGGATCGAGGGGGGCACGGTGCGCGTCGGGGTCGCGTGCGGCGCGGGGCGGCTCCGGATCATGATCGAGAATCCCTTCGACCCGGAGAGTCCCTCGCGGCCGGGAGGAGGGCGCGGCCTCGCCAACGTGCGTCAGCGCCTCTACGCCCGCTACGGAGAGGAGGCGCTCTTCGCCGCCAAGCGCCTGGCCGACCACTACCTCGTCGTGATCTCGGTCCCGGCGGAGATGCCGGTGTGACCGGGACGGGCGCCCTCCGGGAGGAGATCGGTGTCCTCATCGTGGACGACGAGGAGCCCGCGCGCGCGATCCTGAGGCAGCACGTTTCCGGCATCGCGGGCGTGCGCGTCGTCGGCGAGTGCGCCAACGGGTTCGAGGCGCTGAGGGCCGCCGCCGAGCTCTCCCCGCGCATCGTGTTCCTCGACATCGAGATGCCCAAGCTCGACGGCTTCGAGGTGCTCGAGCTGCTCGACCCGGCGATCGCGGCGATCTTCGTGACGGCCTACGACGCCTACGCCGTCAAGGCCTTCGAGGTCCACGCCGTCGACTACGTGCTCAAGCCCTTCGAGGCGTCGCGCATCGCGACCGCGGTCGAGCGGGCACGGGCGCGCCTGTCCGACAGCGCGACGGTCCGCGCCGCCGAACTGCACGCCGCGGCCCGGCCCGAGGGCGCGTATCTCACGCGGATCGTCGTCCGGGACGGCAGCCGGGTGCACATCATCCCCGTGGAGAAGCTCGACACCGCGGAGGCCCAGGACGATTACGTCGCCCTGAAGAGCGAGGGCAAGACCTACCTGAAGACAGCAGACGCTTTCGAGCCTCGCCGCCGCGCTCGATCCGGGTCGGTTCGTACGGGTTCACCGCTCGCACCTGGTGCGCCTCGATGCCCTCGCTCGCCTCGAGGCCTACGGGAGGGGGAGCCATGTCGCGATCCTCGCCGGACGGTAGCCGCGGGTCCCGGTCAGCCGCGAGGGGCACGCGCGCCTGAAGGAGCTGCTGGGTTAGGGCGACAGGAGAGGCGACGAGGCCCCTTGCTTTCTGACACTTAGATGGCTGGAGCCACCGGGGCGCCTCGAACCCTGCCGTCGGTTCGACGATATACTTCGCGGCTTCAAACAAAAAGGTAGACGTACCGCCTCTCGGCGCACGGGCGCGAGAGATCGATTCGCCTGCCATTGATTGAAGGAAGGAGGTGGTTGATGCCTTCTGCCGCGCTCGCGGGCATTGGACCCGGGCGCCCGGACCTTGCTCACGTGGGGCCGCACGAGAATCCGAGCCCCGCCGCAAAAACCGTTGACGCGTCGACTCTCTCAAGGAGGGACGGATCATGGAAAAGAGGATCCAGCTCAAGGCAATCATGATGCGGTGTGGTGCTCGCGGCGCTGCTTTTCGCGCGCCCGGCCTGGGCTCAGGACTTCTGCGAGGGTCGATTGCCGCGAGTCTCACTGCTCTGAAGGAGGCGACTATCCCTGCAGGGAAACGACTTCTCCTGCCCAGGAGGACTCGTACCCCTGCGTGTCGACTCAAAAATTCGATTTCGGGACCGGGCACTTCATCAAGATCACGGCAAACGTTGAACGGCCGTTCACTCTGGCAGTTCAGTTCTTCTTCACCGATGACAGCCAGCTGGACCGCCCGGCTCAATCCCTTCGCTGGCTCCCGCCAACTGCATCCCGTACGACGGGGCCACCTTCAACGGCGATCCGGCGGGCGAGTGCGGCTTCTACCACGTCGTCGAACCGCTGCCACAAAAGGGCGACCCCGGTTGCACGGACTGCGACTACTCGGGTGATGTCCTCTACAAGGTGTTCTGGGACTTTCCCACGCTCGACCAGCTCCACAACGTCCGCCTCTATCGGGCTCCCATCCCCGAGGAGGACCCCCAGAACTGCTCGGGTACCCCGTATGTCGAGTGCTACACGCAGGACATCACCGGAACCGTCTACGCCATCGGGGACTCCGGTTCCGGCGATCCCGGCGTGGGCGGGAAGAGCAAGGGCTTCTCGGACTACGAAGTGGTCGATCTGACCAGTTCCAACTCTCCGGCGGCGAGAATCTGGATCGGGCTGAAGAAGGACAACGATGCAGGAATCCTGTTCGACCTGAAGGCCGTGGTGAAGAAGAACGGCGCCGAGGTCAGCTCCGGAGAGCTTCTCGGCGCGCCGGGAGGCGGCAAGGGGTTCAACAACGCGAACCTCCTCACCATCCCGCTGTCGTTCCCGACGGAGGCGTTCTGCCCGGGCGACAACGTCAGCATCAAGCTGTTCGTGCGCAACTCCTGCCTCATAGCCCCGAGAACTCCGGCACCGCGAGACTCTGGTACAACGACGCCGCCGCCAACAGCCGATTCGACGAGCCGGGTGCCCCGACCCTCTATCTGGTGCGAGGCGACGACGACGGAGAGTGGGAGTGCGACGACCACGGCGACAATTCGGCCGATCTGAGCATGAACCCCGGTAACGGGCCGAAGAAGAAGAAGAACCTGAAGGTGCACGCGCCGGTTCTCTCGTGCGACGGCCCGTACAAATCGTTCGGGAAGTGGGACGGGACGGTTCCGCACTGAACGTCGGAAGATTCGAACGTCGAAAAGCCGGGCCGCTGAGCCCGGCTTTTTTCTGTCCACTCCGGCCCGATCAGCCCGCTTCGGCGAGGATCGGAGAGAGGTCGGCCCGCTTCACGACGTCGTCGGTCTTCGCTTCCTTCCGGATCTCGTCGAGGATCCGGCGGGCCTCGCCGAGGTGCCGGGAGGCCTCTGCGCCGTTGCCGGTGGACCGCAGCGCCGAAGCAAGCAGGTAGTGGCTGCGCGCCAGCAGGGCGCTCAGGCCGAGCTTTTCGCTTCTCGCGAGAGCGCGCTCGAGCTCCTGGCGGGCCTGAGGGTAGCGCCTCGCCTGGACGAGCGCCTGGCCCAGCAGGACGGTGCTCTCGACCGACAGGTACTTCAGGCCGAGCGAGTCGGATTCCTCGGCCAGCTTCTTGAGCCCCTCGATCGCCGACTGGGCGCGCCCCTCGGCGATCGCGGTCTTCGCGAGATTGACCTTCGAGAGCAGCTCGAGGCGCTTGTCGCCGGTCTTCGACGCGGTCTGGAGCGCCTGCTCGTAGAGGGGTCGCGCGGCCCTGGCGTCGCCGACGTAGAAGAGCCGGTCGCCCTGAAAGTTCAGGATCTGAGCCGTCAGGGCCTTGTTCTGGAGCGTGTCGGCGACTTTCAACGCCTCCGCGAGCTGCGTCTGTGCCGCGTCCGATCGTCCGAGCATGGCCTGGGAATGCCCGGTTCCGCTCAGGATTTCGCCCATCCAGAAGCCGCTGTCCTGGAGCTCGCGGAAGGTCTTGAGCGCATCCTCCTTCGCGCCGACCGCCGCTCCGTACTTCCCCTCGTACTCGAACAGGGTCCCCATGCTGTACGACTCGATGGCCGCGCCCCGCTTGTCGCCGGCCTCCCGCCGCAGCTCGAGGGAGCGCAGGTAGTGCTTCAGCGCCAGATCGTACTGCCCCTTGTTCGTCGCGGTCTCGGCGAGGTTGTGCAGAGTGTCGGCGATGTCAAGGGGGTTCTTGGTCTTCTCACGGATCTGGAGCGCTCTCTCGAAGTACGTCTGGGCGTCGTCGTATTGCGTCTTGAAGAGGTAGACGTTGCCGATGTTGTTCAGGCAGAGGCCCTCTGCATCCTGGTTGCCGACATCGCGCTGGATCTGAAGCGACTCCTTGTAATCCTGCAGCGCCTGGTCGTAGTTCCCGCGGTTCGAGAGGAAGTCGCCGAGGTCGATGAGGGTCAGGCCGGTTCCTTTCTTGTCGCCGATCTCGCGCTGGATCTGCAGTGCCTCCTTGTAGCTGGCCAGAGCGGCATCCAGATTGCCCAGCTGCTCCTGGACCTGGGCGATTCGCCCGAGGGTCACGGCGATGCCGCGCTTCTGGCCGATCCGGCGCTTGATCTCGAGCGATTCCTGGTAGTAACGGTGCGCCTCGCTCGGCTTGTCGAGGCCCTGGTAGGCGGCCCCGATGGCGTGGAGCACGTCGGCCTTCTCCTCGTCCTGCCCGAGCTGGATGGCCAGGCTCAGAGCCTGGTTCAGGAAGTCGAGCGATCCCTGAGGGTTTCCGGCCTTGATCTCGACACGGCCCGACGCCAGAAGCGCGGCGACGTACTTCGGATCGCGCTCGAGGACCTTTTTGTAGTGGGCGCGCGCCTGGTCGAAGGCGCCCGAGGCCTCGTAGAGGGCGGCCAGCTCGAAGTTGACCTCGGAATCCTCCGGTGACGCCCTGGCCAGGGCCTCGTAGGCCGCGATCGCCTTGTCGGTGTCGTTGACGATCCGCGCGTGGCTGGCATTGATGAGGAATTTCTCGGGCGCGGGGAGCTTTTCGGACAGCTCCACGGCGTGGCGCGAGCTCTGTTCGGCCTCGGTGTCGTACCCCAGGCTCGCGTAGGTCTGGCCGAGCTTCGCGTACGCGAGAGCGAACTCCGGATCGGCCTGGATCGACTCCTGGAACTTCTTCAGGGCCTCGGAATTCTTGCCCTGGCGGGCGAGCTGGAGCCCTTCGTTGTAGGCGCGCAGCGCCTCGAGCGATTTCGTGGACGGCTTGAAGGCCGTGGCCTTCAGTTCCTCGAGCGCGTCCGAGGAAAGCGAAAGACCGTCGCGGATCGACTGGGCGAGCTGATCGATGGCGGCCTGGAGGCCGCTCTGGCTGGGAGCCTGCGCCTTCAGCGCGATGGACCGCTGCCGTTTGACGTCTTCGAGCGTGGCGTCGATCCGGATCTCATTGCCGAACTTGAGGTACTGCCCCCAGATGACGGTGTCCGCGTTGCTGAACTTCGCGAGCTTTCGGAGCGTGGGCGGGTCGAACGTCGAGTCGGCGGAGATCCGCAGGTCCCCCAGGATCTGATGAAGCCTGTCCGACGGAACGGTCCGCAGCGACGCCGAGCGTCCCACGTCGGTCCGCAGCATCTCGGCCAGGCTCGGTCCGAGCCAGTCGAGGGAAGAGTCGCCCGAGGCGTTGCGGAAGGGCAGGATCGCCAGTGACACGGGCTGGTTCGCGGCGCCTGGCTGGCTCGGCTGCGGTGCCGTCGGCCCGGCCCGTCGGCCTCGGAAGGCGATGGCCGCGCCCCCCAGGACGACGGCGGCAAGGAGGACGGCCAGCGCGGGCCGAAGCCACGGCCTCTTCGCGACCTCGAAGCGCATCGTCGTCCGGAAGCCGCCGGCGTCGAGATCCCTTAGGATCTCCTCGACCGACTGGTAACGCGCGGCCGTGTCGATCATCAGGCAGCGCTCGAGGATCTTCGACAGGTAGGACGGCAGATCCGGGTTGATCCTGCTCGCCGGCTCCGGCACGCGCTGCAGGCGCTGGGCCATCACCTCGTAGGGCGACGAGCCGGTGAAGGGGAGACGGCCCGTCGACATCTCGTAGAGGATCACGCCGAGCGAGTAGATGTCGGATCGGTGATCGATCGCCGAACCCTTCACCTGTTCCGGCGACATGTAGTACGGCGTACCGACGATGGCCCCGGTCTGCGTCATGCCCGACTGCTCGAGCGACTTCGCCAGGCCGAAATCCGTGACGTAGACGTTGTCGGAGGCGTCGAGCATGATGTTCTGAGGCTTCAGGTCGCGGTGGATGACGCCCTGCTCGTGGGCGGCCCGCAGCCCCTCGACGATCTGCCGGAAGATGCGCGTGAGACGCGGGGTTTCCAGCCTCCCGACACGTTTGAGAACCGTCGAGAGATCTTCGCCCTCGACGAACTGCATGGTCAGGTACTTGATGCCGCCGGAGGCCCCGAGGTCGTAGACCCGCAGGACGTTCTTGTGCGTGACCTTGCTCGAGAGCTGGATCTCCCGCTTGAAACGTTCGAGCGCCTCGGGGTTCTCGCCGATGTCCGACCGGATGAGCTTCAGCGCCACGTCCCGATCGAGCTCGCTGTCGTGAACGAGGTAGACGGCGCCCATGCCACCCATGCCGAGGAGCTTGCGAACCCGGTAGCGGTCGGCGATCTCGAGCCCTTCGGGCAGGACGGAGGCGACGGGAATGCCGCCCGTCGGCCGGCTCTTCACCCATTCCTCGAGCGACGTGGGGCTCGCCATGGTGGGCATTTCGGGAGCGTCGTCAGGCACGAACTTCCGCGTCGGGTCGGCGGCGGGGAAGACACTGCTGCAGTGAGAACACGACGCGATGCCGTCGGGGTTGGGCGTCTGACACTGCGGACAGATCATGGCTGGGCCTGGGCCGCGCGACGATTGTAGCCCGAGGCGTCGCACCGTACCGGCCGGTGCGTTCCCTCGCACCTCGCGCGGGGGTCCGTGACGCTGCCGAGTCGGCAAGTGGTCCACCTGGTGGCAGCTGCACCGAGACCACGCCCGCACACGAACCGGCGCCGTCGAGCCGGCGACATGACGCCCCGAGTTTGTAGCTTCACCGGCGGCGTTCCCCATCGCGGCGCGCTAGACTCGCGGCGCGTGAGGCGGTCCCTCGGAGCATCTCGCGGCGGTGCGCTCTTCGCGCTCGCTCTCGCGCTCCTCGCCGGCGGCTGCGGACCGCCCCCCACTCGGCGCGATGGCTTCTACGTCGCGCCGACGCGGAAGCCGTCCTCGGGCGAGGCGCCCCGCGCGGCGGAGGACCGGCGGCCCGGGAAGCTCCTTCGCTCCGAGCCGTTCAAGACGGGAGTGCCCGGCAGCCAGGCCTGGCGCATCCTCTACGGGTCGACCGGACGGGACGGCGAGCCGGTCGAGGTGTCGGCCCTCGTCATCGCCCCGACGCTCCCGGCCCCGGTCAACGGACGCAACGTGGTGGCCTGGGCGCATCCGACCGCGGGTGTCGGCGAAAACTGCGCGCCCTCGATGCGCAGGGATCCGCTCGACGCGATTCCGCACGTACCCACGCTCATGGTGCTCGACGCCGTCCTCGTGGCGACCGACTACCCGGGTCTCGGCACGCCGGGGCCGGTCCCGTACCTCGTGGGGGAGATCGAGGGGCGCGCCGTGCTCGACGGCGTGCGGGCGGCGCGGCAGATCCCGAAGATCGGGGCGTCGAACCGGTTCGCCGTCTGGGGGGCCTCGCAGGGCGGGCACGCCGCCCTCTTCGCCGGCCAGCTCGCGCACACTTACGCGCCCGAGCTGACGCTCGTCGGCGTGGCCGCGATCTCTCCGGTCACCGACGTCGGCCGCCTCTGGGGAGACGGGCTCGACGAGCCGTTCGGGCGCGTGATGGTCGTCGATTCGCTCTGGGCGTGGTCGCGGATCTACCGGGCGCCGCTCGAGCCCTACGCGTCGCCGGAGCTGCTGCAGCTCGTGTCGGCGGCCGCCGGTGAATGCGTGGATCCGGGCGGGGAAGAGGCGCCGGCGGGCGGCGCCAGGGTCGCCGCGGACGCGCTCTCGGCCTCGATCGCGACGAGCCCGCCGTGGAACCGGCTCCTCGACGAGAACCGGCCCGGGCGGACGCCCTCGGGCGCGCCGCTCTACGTGGCGCAGGGGACGGACGACCCGATCGTGCGCGCGTCGCTCACGGCGGACTTCGTCGGGGGACTCTGCCGGTCCGGCGCGGTGGTGCGATACGAGACGTTCACCGGGGCCGGCCACGCGCGCATCGGCCGCGTGTCCGCGACCGCCGCGATCCAGTGGATGAAGGCGCGCTTCGACGGAGATCCGCCCCCCAACACTTGCCCGCCGTTCTGAGGAGTTCCGCCATCCTCCAACCCGTAGGGGCGGCCCTTGCGGCCGCCCGTCCGCGGGCGGGGACGAGCCCCGCCCCTACCTGGCGCCCGGCGCCGGCGCCGACGTGGGAACCGGAGTCGGCATCACCGGCTTCTCGAAGAGCTTCGGCTCGACGCCCGGGTTGATCTTGCACTCCTCGAGGGCGAGCGTCTGGTCCTTCTGGCCGTTGGTCGCGACCTCGAGGTGGAACGCGACCGGGTAGCCGTCGACGATCTTGTAGTCCGAGTAGTCCGAGACGATGACCGCCTCCCCCTGAGGGCCGACCGAGGTGTGCTGGGAGCGCACGATCCGGTACGTGGTCGGGTCGAGATACCAGCGCACGGAGGCGCCCTCGTAGGAGACGTCGAGGATCCGCGCGGAGACGTCGCCGATCTTCTCCGTTCCGGCGGCCGCGACCACGAGCTTCGGATCGTCCTTTTTCTGCGCGAGGAGGAGGGGGATGCGCCGCACCTGGCGCAACAGCTCCTCCTTCATCCCGGGCGGAAGGTCCTGCACCGCGTTCGGCCCGACGATGAACGCGCCGGAGGGCGTCGCGACCATCGCCATCCGGCCGAACGGCGCGTCGACCTGCTGCGAGATCCGGTCGGGGAAGACCATCGACGTCTGCACGTCCATGCTCATGTCGCCTTCCGGCGTCTTGGCCGTGACGAGCCCGCGCGTCCACACGTCGTGGACCTTGCGGACCTTCTCCGGTCCGCCGAGAGCCTGCACGAACTTCGCGAAGAGCTCCTTGCCCTCCTTCAGCGCCTGCGCGGAGGGCGTCGGGGTCGGCTTCGGAGGCGCGGGCGTCGGCGCCGGAGCCGTCGCGGCGGGCGCCGGGGCGGGAGTCTGCGCGTCCGCGCGGGGCGCGAGAGCGAGGGCGGCCGCCAAGCCGAGGAGGAGCGGGAACTTTCGAGCGGACATGCATTTCCTCCGAGCGCGGAAGCTTACATCGAGTAGCATGCGCGCCGTGCCGGGCCGCTTCGACACGGTCCTCGAACGTCTCGAGGCGGCGCGCCACCGGCGGCCGGGCGCGCGCGACGCGGCGCGCTGGCTGCGACAGGCCGCGCGCGTGGCCGCGCCCGACGCCGAGCGCCTCCTGCGCCTCCACGAGGCCGTGCTTTTCCTCCGCGCGTACCCGCACGACGCGCGCGTGCTCGCGCTCGCCGAGCGCCTGCTGTCGGCCTTCGAGCGGCGCGTGGCGCGTCTCGAGGAGGCCGGCGAGGACCTCTCCGTCTTCGACGCGCCGGAGGCCGCCGGCGTCGCCGGCACGACGCTCGGCACGGACTTCTCCTTCGATCTCGCGCGCTGGCTCGCGCGGCGACACCCCCGGAGCGTCTGGATCGACTGGGACGCCGCGGACGAGGGCGACCGGATGCGCGCGACCTGGCCCGCCTTCGTGCCGCTTCTCGAGGAGGAGGCGCTCGCCGACGCCAACGTGCCGTATCTCGAGTGGCTGGGCGCCGCGGCGGGATCCCGGCGCGCGGATCTGCGCTGGCTGCTCGAGCGGTACGAGCGCCTCCCGCAGCCGCGCGACGCGCGGGCCGAGCGATTCGACTCGCTCGGGCTTCCGATCGCCTGGCGGCTGGGGGGAGGCCGCGCCTCGCGGACGAAGATGCGCCGGCCGGGACCGCGGCCGTTCTTCCACGACGCGCCGCTGCTCGCGCGCCGGGACGTGTCGCTGGACGCCGTCCTGTCCGCGCCGCACCTGCCGCTGCGCCGGCTCTCGCAGCGCGAGGGCGAGCGGGTCTGCGACATGGTGCGCGAGACGACGGCGGCCCGCTACCGCGAGTTCTACACGTTCACCCACGCGGATCCCGCGACGGTCGTCTCGGCGCGCCCCGGCCGCGGCGTCGAGCTCTTCCTCGTCGGCGTCCTGCCCGGGCGGCGGCTGCCGCTCCGCGCGGCGTACGGCGGATTCGTCGTCAAGAACGCCGTGCCGATCGGCTACATCGAGGGGCTTGCGTTCTTCGACCGCCTCGAGATCGGCTTCAACATGTATTACACGTTCCGCGAGGGTGAGTCGGCCTGGATCTACGCCCAGGTCCTGAAGCTCCACCGCGACGCGCTCGGCGTGACGTCCTTCTCGATCGATCCCTACCAGCTCGGCTTCGAGAACGCCGAGGCGATCGACTCGGGCGCGTTCTGGTTCTACCGGAAGCTCGGCTTCCGGCCGACCGACCGCGGCGTCGCCGCGCGGCTCGCGCGCGAGGAGCGCCGCATCGCGGCCGAACCGACGTACCGGTCCTCGCGGCGCACGCTCGAGCGGCTCGTGACGCACAACCTGCTCTACGAGGCGCCCGGCGCGCCGCACGGAGACTGGGACCGCTTCCACGTCCGGCGCATCGGGCTCGCGGTCAACCGGGCGATGCGCGAGCGCTCCGCCGGCGACGCGGCGCGGCACCGCGAGCGGGCCGTCCGCCGCGTCGCGGCCGCGCTGGGTCGGTCCGCCTCGCGGATTCCGCGGCGCGACGCGAAGGCGTTCGAGGACTTCGCGCTGGCGCTCGACCTCGTGCCCGGCCTGGGTCGCTGGACTCGGGAGGAGAAAGAGGGCCTGCTCGACGTGGTCCACGCGAAGTCGGCGCGGTCCGAAACGAGCTACCTCCGCGCTCTCGCCGCGCACCCTCGCCTGCGCCGGGCGCTCATCGCGCTCGGCTCGCGCTGAGCCTTACTTCTTCTTTCTCACCGACGCGCCCTTTTTCCCCAGGGCTGTGCGGGTCTTCTTCGGCAGGTGCGCGATCGTACGTTTCTTCCGCGCGGCCGAAGCCGCCTTCTTGATGTTGCGGCGGGCCGCGGCCCGCTGACGCTCACTGGCCATCGCCGTGGCTCTTTCCGCCGATTCGGCCGCCCTTGCGCATCGGCTCGCGGTCCTCGGCCTTGCCGTAGCCGCCGCCGCCCGGCTTCTCGCCGCCGCCGTGGACCTTGTTCACGGTCGCCCACGCGCGCCGCTCGGCCTCCTTCTCCGGCACGCCGCGCTCCTCGTAGCCCTCCTCGATGTGGTCGGCCTGCCGCTTCTCCTTGTCCGTGTACTTGCTCTTGTCGCCTCTCGGCATCGAAAACCTCCCTCGCTCCAGGCTGCAAACCGGGTGCCCGGCATTCGCCTTGCAGCGCTCTTTCGCGGGAGGTCGTCGCGCATGAGAGCCGCCCGCATCCACGCTTTTGGGCCTTCCGCGAAGGTCCGCGTCGAGGACACTTCCGTGCCCCGCCCGAGGAAAGGCGCCGCGCTCGTTCGGGTGCGCGCCGCGGCCGTCAATCCGGTGGACTGGATGGTCGTCCGGAAGATCTACAACCCGAAGGGCGCCGACCGCGTGCCCCTCACGCTCGGCCAGGACTTTGCCGGGATCATCGAGGAGACGGGTCCCGGATCCCGGTCCCGCTTCCGCGAGGGAGACCGGGTCTTCGGCGAGACGTGGGGCAGCTTCGCGGAATTCGCGGTCGTGCCGCTGCGCCACCTCGTGCGGATGCCCCGGTCGCTCGACTTCGTGGTTGCCGCCTCCATTCCCATGCCGGCGTTGACGGCCTGGCAGATGGTCGTCGACACCGCGCGCGCGTCTCCGAAGAAGGTCTTCCTCATCCACGGCGTGAGCGGCGGCGTCGGCTCCTTCGCGGCGCAGTTCGCGCTGTGGAAGGGCGCCCGGGTGATCGGGACGGCGAGCCGGTCGAGCTTCGCGTTCCTGAAGCGGATCGGCGTCGACGTCGTCATCGACTACCACCGCCAGCGCTTCGAGAAGCTGGTCGCGGGCGTGGACGTCGTGATCGACCCGATCGGCGGCGCCACGCAGAAGCGCTCCTGGGGCGTGCTGAAGAAGGGCGGCATGCTGATCAACCTGATCGGCGAGATCGATCGGGCTGCGGCGCGCCGGGCCGGGGTCCGTGCGGTCGAGTTCGCGATGCGCTACGACACCCGGGACCTGCGACAGATCGCGCGGCTCGTCGAGAAGGGCGTCGTTCGGCCCCACATCACGAAGGTCCTGCCGCTCTCCCGCGCCTCCCGCGCCATGGACCTCAACGAACACGGACGCTCGCACGGCAAGGTCGTGCTGAGGGTGGCCTGATGCCCGCAACGAAACGGACGGCCGCGAAACGGGCCGGGGATGGACGCTGGTCGCAGCGCGTGACCCGCGAGAGCAACGCGCTCGATCTGGAGAATCGCGTCTTCACGCTCACGGACCCGAAGGAGATCGCGAAGTCGCTCAAGCGCTCCGCCGAGAAGAGCGGCCGCCGCAAGGCCGGTCCGTTCGCGTCGGCGATGTCGATGCTGACTTTCTACGTCAACCGCGCGGGCAGGGGCCTCCCGAAGACCCAGAAGAACCGGCTGATGCGGGCGAAGTCGGAGTTGCGCAAGCTCTACGGCAAGCCGGAGCCGAAGGGCCACTGACGCTCACGGAGCGTTCGCCTTCCCGTGGCGCGCCGCCACGATCTGGGCCATGACCGAGAGCGCGATCTCCTCCGGCGCGCGGCCGCCGAGGTCGAGGCCGATCGGCGCGTGGAGGCGCGCCAGAGCTCTCCTTCCGTCAGGCCCGGCGGCGAGGAGGCGTTTGCGGCGCTTCTCCTGCGTCCGGCTGCTCCCGAGCGCGCCGACGTAGAAGGCGGGGCTCGCGAGCGCGGCCGAGACCGCGGGGTCGTCGAGCTTCGGGTCGTGGGTCAGCACGGCGACCGCGGTGTCTTCGTTCAGGGAGAGCTTCGCGAGGGCGGCGTCCGGCCAGTCCCAGACGATGTCGTCCACGTCGGGAAAGCGCGAGCGGTTGCCGAACGCCTCCCGCGGATCGACGAGCACAGTCCGCCAGCCGAGCGCCTGCGCGAGCTTCACGAGCGCGACCGCGATGTGCACGCCGCCGACGACCACGAGGCGAGGGGAGGGGAGGAGCACGTCGACGAAGATCTCGTCTTCTCCGATCGTGACCCGGCGGCTGCGACCGTCGGCGAGCGCGGCCCGCGTCTCGCGATCGATCGGGTCGCCGAGATCGCCGGCGGTGCGCCCGTCGGCGGAGATCGCGAGTTTGCGCCCCACGGCGTCCGCGGGTCCGTTGATGACGGTCGTCACGGCCACAGAGCGCTCCGCCCTTAGCGCATCCCGGACGAGGCCGTAGGCCGAGTCGGCGAGCCGCTCGACGAACACCTCGATCGCGCCGCCGCAGGCGAGCCCGACGCTCCAGGCCGTATCGTCGGAGACGCCGAACCTCAGGAGCCTCGGCTTACCGGTCTTGAGAACCTCGCTGGCCGCCTCGGCCACCGCGTTCTCGACGCAGCCGCCGGAGACCGAGCCCGCGATGTGCCTCCCATCGGCCACGGCCATCTTCCCGCCGACCGCGCGCGGCGCCGAACCCCATGTCGCGACCACGGTCGCGAGCGCCACGGGCTTTCCCTCGGAGCGCCACCGCTCGATGTCGTCGAGAACGTCGCGCATGGAAAGCGATTATCGTCCGGTTCGGTGACCCCGATCGCGCCGGGGGCGCCGCGCTAGGCCTTCTTCGCCCGCTCGAAGGCCGCCGTCAGCGCCCGCTTCGCGAGGACCGACGCGAGGTGGATCCGGAACTCGCCCGAGGCATAGACGTCGCCCATGGGTCGGGGACCAGCGCCTCCACCTGCGCGGCGGCCGACTGGATGGGGGCGGCGTCGGGCTTCCTGCCGACGAGCGCCTCCTGGGCGCGCAGGACGCGCACCGGCGTCGCGGAGACGCCGCCGATCACCAGGATCGCGCGCGTGCAGACGCCGTTCGCGACGTCGACGATGGCGGCGGCCGCCGCGACGGCGTAACGCGAGGCGGGGTGGGGGTGCTTCAGGTACGCGGCGCCGGTGCCCTTGCCGAACACGGGAACGAGAACGCCCGTGACGATCTCGCCCGGCTTCAGCGCCGTCGTGAAGAGGTCGACGAAGAAATCCTCGGCCGGGATCTTGCGCTCGCCGCGGGGGCCGCGCGCCAGAACCGTCGCGCCGAGCGCCACGAGCGCCGTCGGGTAGTCCGCGGCGGGATCCGCGTGGGCGATCGAGCCGCCGATCGTGCCGCGGTTTCTCACCTGCGGGTCGCCGATCTGCGCCGCCGCTTCCGGCAGGAGCGGACAGGACTTCCGGAGCAGCTTCGACCCCGCCACCTCCGCGTGGACGGTCATCGCGCCGATCCACGTCGACTTGCCGCGCGGGGCGATGCCCGACAGGCCCTTGATCGCGCCGATGTCGACGAGCGCCTTCGGGGTCGCGAGGCGGAACTTCATCGCGGGGAGCAGGCTGTGGCCGCCGGCCAGGAGACGCGCGCCCCTGTGCTTCTTCAGCAGCGCCGATGCCTCGGCGAGGGTCTTCGGGCGGAAGTAATCGAAGCTCTCCGAATACATGTGCTACCTCCGCGCGTCCCGCACCGCCCGCCAGACGCGCTCGGGCGTGAGCGGCATGTCGATCTGCGTCACGCCGAGAGGCGCGAGCGCGTCCATGACCGCGTTGTAGACGGCCGCCGTCGACGCGATCGTCCCCGTCTCGCCGATGCCCTTGACGCCGAGCGGATTGACGTTCGTGGGCGTCTCGGTCATCGCGAGCTCGAAGTTCGGGAACGCATCCGCCTTCGGCACCGCGTAGTCCATCATCGTGCCGGTCAGGAGCTGGCCGGCCTCGTCGTAGGCCGCGCCCTCCCAGAGCGCCTGGCCGATCCCCTGGACGACGCCGCCATGGATCTGGCCCTCGACGATCATCGGATTGATGACGCGGCCGCAGTCGTCCACCGCGACGTAGCGCTCGAGCTTGACCTCGCCGGTCTCGACGTCGACCCGCACGACGGCCGCATGGGCGCCGAACGGGTAGACGAAGTTCGCCGGGTCGAAGAACGCCGCCGCCTCGAGCCCCGGCTCGAGTCCCTTCGGGTAGTTCCACGCGACGTTCGCCATCAGCGCGATGTCCTGGATCGTCTTCGCCTTCGAGGGTGCGCCCTTGATCGCGAACTTGCCGTCCGAGTACTCGATGTCGTCGACCGACGCCTCGAGGAGGTGCGCGGCGACGATCTTCGCCTTGTCGCGGATCTTTACGATCGCGCCCATCAGGGCGCCGCTGCCGACGGGCGTCGAGCGGCTGCCGTAGCTGCCCCAGCCCATCGGCGTCTGCCCCGTGTCGCCGTGGAAGACCTCGACGTCCTCCACCGGTACGCCGAGCTCGCTCGACACGATCTGGGCGAACGTCGTCTCCTCGCCCTGGCCGTGCGGAGAGATGCCGACGAAGACGTTGACCTTGCCGGAAGGGTGGAAGCGCACGATCGCGCTCTCCCACAGGCCGCCGCCGAACCCGACCGCGCCGGCAACCGCCGACGGGCCGAGCCCGCAGATCTCGGCGTATGTGGAGAAGCCGACGCCGATGTGCTCGCCCTTCTTGCGGAGCTCCTTCTGCTTGGCGCGCAGCGCGGGGTAGTCCAGCATCTTCAGGGCCTTCTCGAGGGCGCCGATGTAGTTGCCGGAGTCGTAGGTGATGCCGGTCGCGACCGCGTGGCCGTCGGTGAACGGGGGAATGAAGTTCTTCTTGCGGATCTCGACCGGATCCATCTTCAGCTTCCCTGCGACGAGATCGACCAGCCGCTCGACCATGAAGGTCGCCTCGGGCCGCCCGGCGCCACGGTAGGCGTCCGTCGGCGTCGTGTTCGTGAAGACCCCGTGGACGACCTCGCCGGATGTTCGGGATGTCGTACGCGCCCGAGAGCATCAGGCCGTGCAGGATCGTCGGAATGCCGGTCGACGCGGTCGAGAGGTACGCGCCCATGTTGGCCCACACCGTGGCGCGGATGCCGACGATGGTGCCGTCCTTCTTCGCGGCCATCTCGACGTCCTGGATGTGGTCGCGGCCGTGGATCGTGCCGCGGTAGTTCTCGGACCGCGTCTCGGCCCACTTGACCGGGCAGCCGCACTGCTTCGACGCGAAGATCACCATCGTGTCCTCGGGGTAGTGCGGGATCTTGCTGCCGAAGCCGCCGCCCACCTCGGGCGCGATGACGCGGATCTTGTTCTCGGGGATGCCGGTGTCGAGCGAGAGCAGGAAGCGGACGATGTGCGGGTTCTGGGACGTCACCCAGAGCGTGACCTCGCCGGTCGCCGACCGGTACTCGGCGAGCGCCGCGCGCGTCTCCATCGCGTTCGGGATCAGGCGCTGGTTGATGATCCGCTCGGAGACGACCACGTCGGCCGACTTGAAGGCGGCATCCACGTTGCCGCCCTCGACCTTCCACGTGAAGGCGAGGTTGTTCGGCACGTCCGGGTGGAGCTGCGGGCGTCCCTTCTCGGTCGCCTTCTTCGCGTCGACGACGACCGGCAGCGGCTCGTAGTCGACCTCGACGGCCTCGGCGGCGTCGCGCGCCACGTAGCGATCGGTCGCCACGACGATCGCGACGGCGTTGCCCACGTAGCGGACGACGTCGATCGCGATCGGCGGATACGGCGGCGTCTTCGCGTCGGAGCCGGGGACGACCCACGCGCAGGGGATCGGGCCGAAGCCGGCCTCCTTCATGTCCTTGCCGGTGAAGACGCCGAGGACGCCCTCGATCCCGGCGGCCTTCTTCGTCCGGATGGCCTTGATGCGCGCGTGCGCGTACGGGCGAGCGCACGACGGCGAGATGGGCCATGCCCGGCAGCGTGAAATCGTCCGTGAACTTCGCCTGTCCCGTCAGGAGGCGGGGATCCTCCTTGCGCTTGACGGAGGATCCGAAGACCTTCGAGGCCATGGCGCCTCCTCTACATCCGCGCCGCCGCGGTCTTCACGGCGGCGACGATGTTCTGGTAGCCCGTGCAGCGGCACAGGTTGCCTTCGAGGCCGAGCCGGATCTCGGCGTCGGTCGGCTTCGGGTTGGTCTCCAGGAGATGGCAGGCGGTCAGCACCATGCCGGGCGTGCAGAAGCCGCACTGGAGGCCGTGCTTCTCGCGGAACGCCTCCTGGACCGGATGGAGCTTGCCGTTCTTCGCGAGGCCCTCGATCGTCGTGATCGACGCGCCGTCGGCCTGGACCGCGAGCATCGTGCACGACTTGACGGCCTTGCCGCCGACGAGCACGGTGCAGGCGCCGCACTGGCTCGTGTCGCAGCCGACGTTGGTGCCGGTCAACCCCAGCGTCTCGCGCAGGTAGTGCACCAGGAGGAGGCGCGGCTCGAGCTCGTGGCGGCGCCGCGCGCCGTTGACGGTGATCGAGACGGGGAAACGCATGGAAAACCTCCCGTGCGAACGGGCGGGAGTCTACACCGCTCAGGCGTCCGCTTCGATCTCCTCGCGGACCGAGTCGAAGAACGCCGCCGTGAGCTTCTTCGTCACGCCGCCCATCAACCGCGCGGCGAGACTCGCGATCGTGCCGACGATCGTGACGTCGGCGCTCCATGCGAGATCGGTCGCGCCGTCCTGACCATCGGTCAGACGCATCGAGCTCTCCGCGTCGACGCCGGACCCGGGCGCGGTGCCGTGCGCCTTCATGCGCGCGAAGTCGGGCGCGTCCATCTCCACCCACTCGACGTCGTTGACGAACCGCGCCTTCACGGCGCCGAACCCGATCGACGTCGTCGCGCGGAAGCGCTTGCCCGGCTCGAGGATCTCGAGCTTCTCGAGTCCCGGCGCGCAGCCGGCGACCTTGTTCGGATCGGTGAGGAAGTCCCAGACCTTCTTGCGCGACGCCTTGATCGAGACGGTGCCCTCGAAGCGCATGGAGGGCGTTATATCGCAGGCGAGCGGCAGCGAGACTTCAAAGGGATCCCTCGTCGCTGCGCTCCTGCGGGATGACAAGCCGCATCTGCGGAACCGAAAAACAAATTGTCATCCCGAGTGCAGCGAGGGATCCCTTTGAGCGCGGGCGGGAAGTCCCGCGCTGTTCGAGGCCTTCAGTACGCCGCGAGCGCCCGCGCCGCGCGGCAGACCTTCTCGGCGTTCGGCAGGAACGCCTCCTCGAGCGGCGGGGAGTAGGGGACCGGCGTGTCCGGCGCGGTGACGCGGACGAGCGGACCGTCGAGATACTCGAAGCAGCGCTCCGACAGGACCGCGGCGATCTCCGCGCCGATGCCGCCCGTGCGCGTCGCCTCGTGGAGCAGGATCGCCTTGTTGGTCTTCGCGACCGACTCGAGCACCGTCTCCTCGTCCATGGGGAAGAGCGTGCGCAGGTCGACGATCTCGACGTCGATGCCCTCGGCCTCGAGCGTCTTCGCCGCCTCGAGCGCCGTCCACACCATGGCGCCGTAGGTGACGACCGTCAGATCGCGCCCCGCGCGCCGCACGGCCGCCTTGCCGATCGGCACGACGTAGTCCTCCGCCGGCAGCTCCTCCTTGATGCGCCGGTAGAGGAACTTGTGCTCGAAGAAGAGGACCGGGTCGTCGTCGCGGATCGCCGCCTTGATCAGGCCCTTGGCGTCGTAGGCGGTCGCGGGCTGCACGATCTTGAGGCCCGGCGTGTGCGCGAAGTACGCCTCGGGGTTCTGGGAGTGAAAGGGTCCGCCGTGGACGCCGCCGCCGGACGGGCCGCGGATCACGAGCGGCACGCCGACGCCGGTGCGGTACCGCGACTTCGCGGCGAAGTTCGTGATCATGTCGAAGGCGCACGAGATGAAGTCGATGAACTGCATCTCGGCGACCGGCCGCAGGCCCATCATCGCCGCCCCGACCGCCGCGCCGACGATCGCGGTCTCCGCGATCGGCGTGTCGATGACGCGCTCCTCGCCGAACTCCTGCATGAGCCCGTCCGTGACCTTGAACGCGCCGCCGTAGGCGCCGATGTCCTCGCCGAGGAGGAACACGCGCTCGTCGCGCGCCATCTCCTCGCGCAGGCCCTCGCGGATCGCGTCGACGTAGGTCGTCTGGCCCTTCGCCGCGGGGGTGGCGCCCTCACCGCCGAGGTGCGGGGCGGCGCCGCTGGCGCTCATGAGCGCCTCCGCAGCAGCACCGGCTGAGTCTCCTCGGCGCGCGGCGCGTACACGTTCTGCAGCGCGGCGTCGGGAGAGGGGAGCGGCGCCTTCTCGGCGGACTCGACCTCGCGATCCACCTCCTCGGAAACGGCGCGGTCGATCGCCTCGAGGTCCGCCGCCGTCGCCGCCGCGGTCGCGACCAGGGTGCGCGCGCAGCGCTCGAGCGGGTCGCGGCCGCGCCACTCCTCGAGCTCCGGCTTCGGCACGTACGCCTGCGCGTCGTGCTCGGCGTGGCCCTTCATGCGATAGGTCAGCGACTCGAGGAGCGTGGGTCCGCCGCCCGAACGCGCGCGGTCGACGGCGCGCTTCGCGGCGTCGTAGACCGCGAAGACGTCGTTGCCGTCCATCGACTCGCCCGGAATGCCGTATGCCGCCGCCTTCGCCACGAGGTTCGGGGCCGCGGTCTGCTTGCGGAACGGCGTCGAGTAGGCCCAGCCGTTGTTCTCCGCGACCACGACGAGCGGCAGCTTCTGCACCGCGGCGAAATTGATCCCCTCGTGGAACGCGCCCGTCGAGGTTCCCCCGTCGCCGATCCAGGTCATCGCCACGAGGCTCTTCTTCTGCAGGCGGGCGCCGAGCGCGATGCCGGCCATGACCGGGATCAGGGCCCCGAGCATCGAGATGGGGGAGATGACGCCCCTCTCCGGCTTGCCGAAGTGGAGGTTGCAGTCCTTGCCCCCGGAGGGCGACGTCGCGCGGGCCATGTACTGGGTCATGACGTCGCGCGGCGTGTAGCCCATCACGAGCACGACCCCGAGATTGCGGATCAGCGGCCCGACGATGTCGCCCTGCGCGAGGGCGTACGCGGTGCCGACGGACGTCGCCTCCTGCCCGAGCGAGCGGTAGAGCCCGCCGACGACCTTGCCCTGCCGGTAGAGGTTGACGAGCCGCTCCTCGACGACGCGGTTCAGCCGCATGTAGCGGTACAGCTCGAGCTTCTGGTCGCGGGATAAATCCATCGGAACGGCTCCGGTCTTCAGTTTATATGAGGCCCCGCGCCGCGAGGGCCGGCCACGACGTATCATTCGAGTCCTATGAGCGAAAAAGATCCCCTCGTCCCGGAGTCGGTCGCCGCGGGACGCGATCGCTGGAAGAAGGCGTCGGAGAAGTCACTTTCGAAGGCCGAGGCCTGGAAGAAGGACTGGACGACGGTCTCCGGAGCGCCGGTCGAGCCGCTCGCGGGCCCGGACACGCGGCCCGGCTTCGATTTCGAGCGGGACCTCGGCTGGCCGGGCGAGTACCCCTTCACCCGCGGGGTCCACCCGACCGGCTACCGCGGCAAGCTCTGGACGATGCGCCAGTTCGCCGGCTTCGGCACGGCGAAGCAGACCAACGCGCGGTTCCATTACCTCCTCGAGCACGGCCAGACGGGGCTCTCGACCGCGTTCCACCTGCCGACCTTGTACGGCTACGACTCGGACCACGAGATGGCGAAGGGCGAGGTCGGCAAGTGCGGCGTCGCGATCGACTCGCTCCGCGACATGGAGGTCCTCTTCGACGGGATCGACCTCGGCCGCGTCACGACGTCGATGACGATCAACTCGACCGCGCCGATCGCGCTCGCGATGTACCTCGCCGTCGCCGAGAAGCACGGCACGCCGTGGGAGAAGGTCGGCGGCACCCTCCAGAACGACATCCTGAAGGAGTACATCGCGCAGAAGGAATACATCTTCCCGCCGCGGCCCTCGATGCGGCTGATCACGGACCAGTTCTCGTTCTGCGCGAAGCACGTGCCGAAGTGGAACACGATCTCGATCTCCGGATACCACATCCGCGAGGCGGGCTCGACGGCGCTCCAGGAGCTCGCGTTCACGCTGCGCGACGGCGTCGAGTACGTGCAGTACGGCATCGACGCCGGGCTTCCGGTCGACGAGTTCGCGCCGCGGCTCTCTTTCTTCTTCAACTCGCACAACGACTTCTACGAGGAGATCGCCAAGTTCCGCGCCGCGCGGCGCGTGTGGGCGAAGACGATGCGCGAGCGCTTCGGCGCCAAGGATCCGCGCTCGTGGATGTGCCGCTTCCACACGCAGACCGCCGGCTGCTCGCTGACGGCGCAGCAGCCGTTCAACAACGTCGTGCGCACGGCGATCCAGGCGCTCGCCGGCGTGCTCGGCGGGACGAACTCCCTCCACACGAACTCGCTCGACGAGACGCTCGCGCTGCCGACGGACTTCGCGGTGAAGATCGCGTTGCGGACGCAGCAGATCCTCGCGCACGAGTCCGGCGTCGCCAACACGATCGACCCCTTCGGCGGGTCCTACTTCATGGAGGACCTGACGTCGAAGATGGAGCGCGGCTGCTTCGACTACTTCCGCCGCATCGACGAGCTCGGCGGCATGGTCGAGGCGATCGAGGCGGGCTTCCCGCAGCGGGAGATCATGGACGCCGCGTACGCCTACCAGCGCGCGGTCGACAGGGGACAGAAGGTCATCGTCGGCGTCAACGACTTCGTGGACAACGACGACGAGCACCCGCTCGAGACGCTCTACATCGACGATGCGGTCGAGGGCGAGCAGAAGGCGGCGGTTTCGGCCCTCCGCCGGTCCCGCGACGGGCGGGCGGTGACGTCGGCGCTGTCCACGCTCCGGCAGGCATGCGCGGACGGGAAGAACGTCATGCCCCCGCTCGTCGAGGCGGTCAAGACCTACGCGACCGTGGGCGAGATCTCGGACGTCATGCGCGAGGTCTTCGCGACCTACGAGGAGCCGGCGGTTTTCTGAGGCGGGCCGCGTCCGGCAGAGCTCTCTCAGCCGCGGGCATCCAATAGGGCTCCCTCTCCCGGCGGGAGAGGGACGGGGTGAGGGGAGCCCCAACCCTTCCTCGAGCCGCACGGCGGATCGTGTCGCCCCCCTCACCCTCACCCTCTCCCCCCGCGGTGCGGGGGGAGAGGGAATTCAGAGCGGAGCGCATCGCCGTCGTCCGCGTTCCCCGGACGCCGCGCTGAGAGCAGGCAATGGCTCTCAAAATCAGCAGTTTGTGCCTCTCGTGAGAAGATGACGGGATGCCGAATTCACCGGATTCCCCCTTCGCCTCCATCGCGCAGGCGATCGAGGACCTGAAGGCGGGAAAGTTCGTCGTCGTCGTCGACGACGAGGACCGCGAGAACGAGGGCGATCTCGTGCTCCCGGCCGAGAAGGTGACCGCCGAGGCGATCAACTTCATGGCCCGCGAGGGCCGCGGCCTGATCTGCCTCGCGCTGACCGAGGAGCGCTGCGACGCGCTCGAACTGCCTCCGATGGTCTCGGAGAACACGTCGAACTTCGGCACCGCCTTCACCGTCTCGATCGAGGCCCGCGGCCGGACGACGACCGGGATCTCGGCGGCCGATCGCGCGGCGACGGTGAAGACCGCGATCGATCCCGCGACCGGGCCGTCCGACCTGAACCGTCCCGGCCACATGTTCCCGCTCCGCGCCCAGCGCGGCGGCGTGTTGAAGCGGGCGGGCCAGACCGAGGCCTCGGTCGATCTCGCGCGGATCGCCGGGCTGAATCCCTCCGCGGTCCTCTGCGAGGTCATGAACGAGGACGGCACGATGGCGCGTGTGCCCGACCTCGCGAAGTTCTGCGCGCGTCACGGCCTCCGGATGGTCACGGTCGCCGACCTGATCCGCTACCGCATGAAGACCGAGCGGCTGGTCGAGCGGATCGCGGCGCCGCACCTGCCGACGCGCCTCGGCGAATTCCGCCTCTTCGCGTACCGCAGCGACGTCACGCACGAGGAGCACCTCGCGCTCGTCCACGGCGAGATCCGGGAGGACGAGCCGACGCTCGTGCGCGTCCACTCGCAGTGCCTGACCGGGGACGTCTTCGGCTCCGCGCGCTGCGACTGCGGCGAGCAGCTCGAGCTCGCGATGGAGAAGATCGTCGAGGCGGGTCGCGGCGTGTTCCTGTACCTCCTGCAGGAGGGGCGGGGCATCGGGCTCCTGAACAAGCTGAAGGCGTACGAGCTCCAGGACCAGGGCCACGACACGGTCTCGGCCAACGAGAAGCTCGGCTTCCCGCCGGACATCCGCAACTACGGCGTGGGTTGTCAGATCCTGCGCGACCTCGGCGTCCGCAAGATGCGCCTGATGACGAACAACCCGTCGAAGTACGTCGCGATCGACGGCTACGGCCTCGAGATCATCGAGCGCGTGCCGCTCGAAGTCCATCCGACCGACCGCTCCCGCAAGTACCTCGAGGCGAAGAAGAACAAGATGGGGCACCTGCTGAAGCTCGTCTAGGCCGGAGTCCCCGTTCCCCTCTTCCCGCCGTCCGTCTCGACCCTAGGAGGACACATGGCCAAGACCTTCGAGATCGTTCCCAACGCGGGCACCAACCCGCGCCTCGCGCGCAACGCGATCCTCCTCCTCATCGTCGTCGTGCTGGTCGCGATCGGCGGTCCGATCACGGTCGTCCCGGCCGGCCACGTGGGCGTGAAGGACTTCTTCGGCAGCGTCTCCCCGAACGTCCTGCCGCCCGGCGTCCACCTGATCGTGCCGTTCACCCGCGTCCACAAGATGTCGATCCGGACGGAGGAGCTGAAGGAGACGGCGGAGGTCCCGTCCAAGGAGGGCCTCATGATGGACCTCGAGGGCTCGGTCCTCTATCGCCTCGACCCGGCGAAGGCCGCCGAGGTCTACAAGACGGTGGGCGCCAACTTCGCCGAGATCATCGTCATTCCGCAGGTGCGCTCGGCCATCCGGGAGATCACGGCGTCCTACGACGCCAAGGCGCTGTACTCCTCCGAGCGCGAAAAGGTGGCGCGGGAGACCCAGGACCTCGTCAAGAAGATGACCGACGGCCGCGGCGTCATCATCGACTCCGTCCTGCTCCGGAAGATCGGCCTGCCGGCGATCGTGGCCAACGCGATCCAGGAGAAGCTGAAGCGCGAGCAGGAGTCCGAGCAGATGAAGTTCGTCCTCGCCAAGGAGCAGCAGGAGGCCGAGCGCAAGCGCATCGAAGCCCAGGGCATCGCCGATTTCCAGAAGATCGTGGCCCAGGGGATCTCGCCGCAGCTGCTCGAGTGGAAAGGCATCGAGGCGACGGAGAAGCTCGCGATGAGCCCGAACGCGAAGGTCGTCGTCGTCGGCAACCCGAAGACCGGGCTCCCGATCATCCTCGGCGGCGGATCGGAGAAGTAGCCGGGTCGCCTTCGCCGTCGTCCTCGCGCGCGAGCCTGCCGGGGGATGTAGCATCCGCTTCGAATGACGCTGCCGATGCCGGCCGCCGTGCTCGCGGGCGGCGCCTCGCGGAGAATGGGGCGCCCGAAGGCCGCGCTGCCGTATGGCGCGACGACGCTCCTCGAGTTCCAGACGACCCGCCTCGCGGCGCTCTTCGAGGAGGTCCTCGTCGTCGCGAAGGAACGGCCGGCGTTCCCGGTCGGTCCCGCCCGCGTCGTCACCGACGCGGCGCCCGAGCACGCGGCGATCCATGGGCTGGTCCGCGCCCTCGCGGAGGCGCGCGACCGCATCTTCGTGCTCGCGGTGGACCTGCCGGCCGTCACGCCGGCGCTCCTCGCCGCGATCGCCCGGCGCGGGCTCTCCTCGGACGCCGCGGCCGTGCTCCCGCGGGCGGACGGCCGGCTTCAGCCCCTCGCCGGCGTCTGGCGGAGGGCCGCGGCGGACGAGGCCGCCCGGCGGATCGCGCGCGGCGACCTGTCGCTGTATGGGCTGGCCGAGGCGGTCGGGGCGGAGATCTTCGACGAAGCCGAGTGGGCGGCCATCGACCCCTCGGGCACCGCGTTCGCGAACCTGAACACGCTCGAGGACTGGGCGGCGCTGCGGGAGCGGGCATGAGCGACTCGGACGAGCCCGAGAAGCCCCGCCGCCGCGAGCGGCCCGCGCGGCCGAGGCGCACGGAGCCGCTCCGCCGGAGCGTCCTGCACGTGGACGCCCGCGGCCGCGCGCGCATGGTCGACGTCGGAAAGAAGGGAGCGACGCGCCGCGTCGCGGTTGCGCGCGGCGTCGTCGGGCTCGGCGCGGCGGCCTTCGAGGCGCTCGCCGGCGGACGGCTCGCGAAGGGCGACGCGCTCGCGGTGGCCCGGGTCGCCGGCATCCAGGCGGCCAAGCGCACGTCGGAGATCGTGCCGCTGTGCCACCCGCTCGCGCTCGAGTCCGTGGAGGTCGACGTCGCGCTCTCGAGGCCCAGGCGGGAGGCGGTCGTGACGGCGACCGCGCGCATCACCGGCAAGACCGGCGTCGAGATGGAGGCGCTGACCGCGGTCGCCGCCGCGTGCCTCGCGCTCTACGACATGGTCAAGGCGCTCGACCGCGGCGCCACGATCCGCGAGATCGTGCTGGTCGAGAAGAGCGGCGGCCGCTCGGGCCCGTACCGCCGGTCCTAGGCGGCGCCATGCGCCTTCGCTACCTGCACTGCGACGTCTTCACCGACGCGATCTTCGGCGGCAACCCGCTGGCGGTCCTGCCCGACGCCCGCGGGCTCTCGGACGCGCAGATGCAGCGCATCGCGCGGGAGTTCAACTTCTCCGAGACCTCGTTCGTGCTGCCGCCGGAGCTCGGGAACACCCGGCGCGTACGCATCTTCACGCCCTCGATCGAGGTGCCGTTCGCCGGCCACCCGAACGTCGGGACCGCGTTCGCGCTGGCGGTCTCGGGAGAGCTCGGTCCGCTCGCCGGCGTGCGGACGGTCGTCTTCGAGGAGAAGGCGGGGCTCGTCCCCGATCACGATCGAGCGGCGCGCCGGCGGGGCGATCGCCTGCGAGCTGTCCGCGCCCGAGCCGCTGTCGATAGGAAAGAGCGTCTCGCCGGAGACGCTCGCGGCGGCGGTCTCGCTCGAGGCGCGGGACGTGCGGACGGCCGTCCACGCGCCGACGGCGTTCTCGGTCGGTCTGCCGTTTCTCTTCGCGGAGCTCGTCTCCCGCGACGCCCTCGAGCGCGCCCGCTCGGACCCGGCCGGGGTCGACGCCCTGGTGGCCGCCGGCGTGCCGGCGGACGTGCACCTCTACGTCCGGAGCGGCGACGACTTCGACCTCCGCACGCGGATGTTCGCGCCGAAGGACGGCGTCCCGGAGGATCCGGCGACCGGCAGCGCCAACGTGGCGCTCGCCGCGGCGCTCGCGCACTTCGACGCGAAGCCGGACGGCGCGTTCCGGTGGCGCATCGCCCAGGGCGTCGAGATGGGCCGCCCGAGCGTGCTCGAGGCGCGGGTCGAGAAGCGGGGAGGCGCGGTCGTCGAGGCGCGGATCGGCGGCACGAGCGTCCTCGTCGCCGAGGGGTGGATGGAGGTGCCCTGAGGCGCTACCCGCCCCGGGTGTGCATCTCCAGGTGCGGGTCCTTCTTCAGCTCGACGAGCGGCACGAGCGGCGCGCGCGAGCGGAGACCCAGCCGCTCTTCCGCGCCGCGGTCTTCACGCGCCCTCCACGTCCCGGCGATCAGCGCGCGCAGGTCCGCCTCGGACGCGCCCTCCCGGAGCGGCTTGCGGAGATCGAGTCCCCGCGGCGCGTAGAGGCAGAGGTACCAGAGGCCGTCGGCGGTGAGCCGGCTGCGGTCGCAGGACGCGCAGAACGGCGCCGTCGTCGACGCGATGACGCCGAACGTCGTCCCGTCGGGCAGGCGGAAGCGCTCCGCGGGCGCGGTCGTGGTCTCCGCGACGGGGGCGGCCTCGCCGAACGCCGCGGCGATCGTCCGCAGGATCTCGGCCCGCGGGAAGACACGCTCGCGCGACCAGTGGGTCGCACCGCCGACGTCCATGTACTCGATGAAGCGGATCTCCGCGCCCCACTCCCGCGCGCGGGAGAGCAGCGGCACGATTTCGTCGTCGTTGACGCCGCGGATGACGACCGTGTCGAGCTTCAGCGACCGGAACCCCGCGTCCCGGGCGGCCTCGATGCCGCGCAGCACGCGGGGCAGCTCGTCGAACCGCGCGAGCTCGCGGAACCGGTCCGGCCGGAGCGTGTCGAGGCTGACGGTGACCCGGTGGAGGCCGGCCCGGAAGAGCGCGGCGGCATGGTCGGCGAGGAGCACGCCATTGGTCGTCATGGCGAGGTCGCGCAGCCACGGTTTCGCGGCCAGGAGCTCCACGAGCCGGGGCAGGTCGTGTCGCACGAGCGGCTCGCCGCCCGTCAGCCGGATCCGGTCCGTGCCGAGCGACCCGAAGACGTCGGCGAGCCGGCCGATCTCCTCGAAGTCGAGGATGTCCTTGCGCGGCAGCCAGACGTACTCGCGCTCGGGCATGCAGTACGCACAGCGGAGGTTGCAGCGGTCGGTCACCGAGAGGCGCAGGTTGCCGGGCCGGCGGCCGAAGCGGTCGAGCGTGGCCATGGGCGGTCTATATTAACGGTGTGTCGCTGCGGGTCGCGATCCTGACGGTCTCGGACGGCGTCTCGGCGGGCGCACGCGAGGACCGCGGCGGACCGGCCTGCGAGGAGGCGCTCGCCCGTTCGGGCGTGGCGCACCGGGTCGTCCACCGGGCGACCATCCCCGACGGCGCCGCCGAGGTTTCGCGCGCGCTCCGCGAGCGCGTCGAGGCGGACGACGCGGATTTGATCGTCCTGACCGGCGGCACCGGCGTCGCGCCGCGGGACCGTACCCCCGAGGGCGTGCGCGCCGTGCTCGACTTCGAGGTGCCCGGCCTCGCGGAGAAGATGCGCTCGGACACGGGACGAGGATTTCCGGCCGCGTACCTCTCGCGGCAGGTCGTCGGCGTCGCGCGGCGGACGCTCGTCGTCGCGCTGCCCGGCTCGCCGAAGGGCGCGGCGGACTGCCTGACGGCGATCCTGCCGCTCCTCCCGCACGCCGTGGCGCTCGCGCGGGGCGAGCGGCCCGACCATCCCGGCGCTTCGGGCTAATATCCTTCGGACAATGCCCGACGTGCGTTTCGGCATCGACGTCCTCTTGGAGAGGCTCTGGCCCGTCGCGGGCAAGCGTGTCGGCCTGATCACCAACGGCTCGGGGATGACGTCGTCCGGAGTGCCCACCTGGAAGGCGCTCCGCGCGGCGCCGAACGTTCGGCTCGTGCGGCTCTTCGGGCCCGAGCACGGGCTCGAGGGCGGCGCGGTGTACATGGAGGCGGTGCAGGGCTCGGTCCACGCGCCGTCGGGCCTGCCCGTCGTGTCGCTCTACGGGCCCACGGCCGAGAGCCTCAAGCCGAAGCGCGAGCACGTCGCCGATCTCGAGGCGATCGTGTTCGACGTCGCCGACGTCGGGAGCCGCTACTACACCTACGTGTGGACGATGCTCCTCGCGATGGAGGTCTGCGCCGCCGCGCGCCTGCGCTTCGTCGTGTGCGACCGGCCGAACCCGATCGGCGGCGAGGTCGAGGGCGCGCCCGCCTCGGCGGGCTACCTCACGTTCGTGGGTCTCCACCCGATCCCGGTGCGCCACGGCATGACCGCGGGCGAGCTCGCGCGGCTCTTCGCGGCGGAGCGGCGGCTCGATCTCGATCTCGTCGTGATGCCCGCCGCCGGCTGGGCCCGGGACGTCACGTACGAGGAGGCCGGGCTGCCGTGGACGCCGCCCTCGCCGAACATGCCGACGACCGACACGGCTCTCGCCTATCCGGGCATGTGCCTCCTCGAGGGCACGAACCTCTCCGAGGGGCGCGGCACGACGCGGCCCTTCGAGGTCTTCGGCGCGCCGTGGCTCGACGCGTTCGCCTTCTCGGACGCGCTGAACGGGCTGGCGCTGGCGGGCGTGCGCTTCGCCCCGGCGCAGTTCCGTCCGATGTTCGACAAGCACGCCGGAAAGGCCTGCGGCGGCGCGCGCCTCCACGTGACGGACCGCGCCGCCTTCCGGCCGTTCCAGACCGGGCTGCGGGTCATCGAGGCGGCTCGCAAGGCGGGGCCGCTCGACTTCCGCTGGCGCAAGGAGCCCTACGAGTACGACGAGCGGCCGGCGATCGATCTGCTGACGGGCTCGGCCGACTTCCGCCGCGCGGTCGAGGAGGGCGAGGGCCTGCGCGGCGAGATCGCCCGCCACTTCGAGGCGGCCCGTCACTTCGGGCCGCGCCGCGAGCCGCACCTGCTGTATCCGGACCGCCGTCCCGCCGTCGTCGCCTTCGTGGGCGGCCACGACTCCGGGAAGACGTCGATCCTCGTCGAGCTCGTGCCGCGCCTGAAGGAGCGCGGGCTCGTCGTGGGGACGCTCAAGCACACGACCCGCGACGTCGAGGACGACACGCCCGGGAAGGACTCGCAGCGCCATGCCGCCGCCGGCGCCGGGGTCGCCGCGCTCGTGACTCCGGCGCGGACCACGGCGCGGCGCTTCGGCGAGGAGGAGGCGCTCGCGGAGATCCTGCGCCGCGAGTTCCGCGGCTGCGACCTCGTCCTGATCGAGGGGTACAAGTCGCTCGCGATGCCGAAGATCGAGGTCGTGAGGACGGGCGTCTCGCGGCCCGAGGTCGTCGAGCCGGTCGCGCGCATCTCCGACGGGCCCTTCCAGGGCTCGGTGCCGACCGTGTCGTTCGGCGACTGGGAGGCGATCGTCGAGACGGTGCTGCGGGCGGCGGGCCTCGATCGCGAGAGCCGCGAGAGCGGGCGCGGGAGCCGGAAGACGGCTTGAGCCGGCCGCCCTTCGTCGTCTTCGATCTCGACGGGACCCTGATCGACGGATACGCGGCGATCGGCGACGCGCTCGCGTACGCGATGGCGCGGCTCGGCGAGCCGGCGCCGACGCCGGACGCCGTGCGCGCGATGGTCGGCCACGGCCTCGAGCGGCTCCTCGAGCAGGCGGTCGGACCCGCGCGCGCGACGGAGGGCGTGCGGCTCTTCCGCGAGCGGTATCCCGAGGTCGCCGTCGAGCGATCGCATCTCCTGCCGGGCGCGCGCGAGACCCTGGAGGCGCTCGCCGCGTCGGGTCACGCGATGGCCCTCGCCTCGAACAAACCCCCGCGCTTCTCGCGCCTGATCCTCGACGCGAAGGGGGTCGCGCATCATTTCCGCGGCATCGGGGGACCGGACGACGCGACGCCGCCGAAGCCGGATCCGACGATGCTCCGGCGCCTCCTCGCCGACGCGGGCGCGCGGCCGGAGGAGACCGTGGTCGTCGGCGACATGGAGGTCGACTTCGAGTTCGCCCGGGCGGGCGGCTGCGCGATCGTCCTGGTGCCGGGCGGCTCGCGGCCGCGCGAAGCGCTCGAAGCGCTCGCGCCGGACGCTCTGCTCGATCGGATCACGGAGCTTTCCGCCTTTCTCGCGGACTACGCCGGCCGCAAGTAGAATCCGGCTCGCATGACGACGGCGTTCGATTCGACCGGAGGCAGGCCGGGACAGGTGCGCTTCTTCCTGCCGGGACCGGTGTGGGTGCGCGACGCCGTGCGGCAGGCGATGGCGCACGAGGCGATCGGCCACCGCGGCAAGGCCTTCGCGGACCTCTACGCCGACATCCCGCCGCGCCTCGCGCAGGTCTTCCGGACCGACGGATTCGTCTTCACCGCGACCTCGGCCGCGACGGGTCTCTGGGAGGCGGCGCTGCTGAATCTCGCGCCCGAGCGAGTCCTCGCCGTCACGTGTGGCGCCTTCTCGGAGCGGTGGGCGGCCTGCGCGCGGGACCTCGGTTACGCGACGGACGTGCTCGAGGCGCCCTGGGGGACGCCGGTCGATCCGGACGACGTGCGCCGCGCGCTCGCGAAGGCGCGTTACGACGCCGTCACCGTGGTCCACTCGGAGACGTCCACGGGGACGCTCAACGACCTGGCCGCGATCGCGCGGACCGTGCGCGAGGCTTCGGACGCATTCGTGCTCGCCGACGTCGTGACCTCGCTCGCGGGTTCGCCCGTCGAGTGCGATGCGTGGGGTCTCGACTTCGCCCTCTCGGGCTCGCAGAAGGCGCTCGCGCTGCCCCCGGGCCTCGGCGTCGCGTTCGCGTCCGGGCGCTACCGGGCCCGCGCGAAGGAGCGGTCCCGCGCCCACTACCTGCGGATCTCGGAGGCCGAGTCCTTCGCCGCGAAGCACCAGACGCCGTACACGCCGTCGACGCCGCACCTCTTCGCGCTGGACGTGCAGCTCGACCACATCCTCGCGGAGACGATCGAGGGCCGCTGGGCGCGGCACGACGCGCTGCGGACGCGTGTCGAGGCCTGGGCGGCGGCGCGCGGCCACGCTCCCGTCGCGCCGAAGGGCTTCCGGCCGTGGACGGTCTCGTGCCTGAAGCCGGTCACGGGCGTGTCGGCCGAAGCGCTCGTGGCGCGGGTCAAGGAGCGCGGCTTCACGATCGGCGGCGGCTACGGGAAGTGGAAGGCGTCCACCTTCCGCATCGGGCACATGGGAGACGTGGATCTCGCGTCGCTCGAGGCCCTCCTCGCCGCTCTCGATGAGAGCGCGGCCGAGGCGGCGGCGTGAGCCGCGTCCTCGTCGCCGAGAAGATCTCGCCGGCCGGGCTCGACCTGCTCAGGAAGGCGGGACACGAGGTCGTGGACCTCGCCGGCGCGCCCCGGGAGACGCTCCTCGCCGCGCTCGCCGACGCCGACGCGCTGCTCGTGCGGAGCGCGACGAAGGTCGATGCCGCCCTGCTCGCGGCGGCGCCGAGGCTGACGGTCGTCGGGCGGGCGGGCGTCGGCGTCGACAACGTGGACGTCCCGGCGGCCTCCGCCCGCGGCGTGCTCGTCCTCAACTCGCCGACCGGCAACGTCGTGTCGGCGGTCGAGCACACGTTCGCGGTGCTGCTCGCCCTGCTGCGCCGCATCCCCGAGGCCGCCGCATCCATGGCCCAGGGCAAGTGGGAGAAATCGAAGTTCGTCGGCACGGAGCTCGCCGGCAAGACCGTCGGCATCGTCGGCCTCGGGCAGGTCGGCTCCCGGGTCGCGGCGCGCGCCCGCGCCTTCGAGGCGCGCCTCCTCGGCCACGACCCGTACCTGCCGGCCGAGAAGGCCCGCGAGATGGGCGTGCCGCTCGTCGCCCTCGACGAGCTGCTCGAGCAGTCGGACGTCGTCACGCTGCACTCGACCGCGACGGGGGCGGGCAAGCCGCTCCTCGGCGCCACGGAGATCGGGCGCATGAAGCGCGGCGCGGTGCTCGTCAACGTGGCGCGGGGGAGCCTCGTCGATCGCGAGGCCCTGCGCGCCGCGCTCGTCGAGGGCCGCCTCTCCGGAGCGGCGCTCGACGTGTTCGACCCCGAGCCGCCCGATCCGGCGGATCCGCTGCCGAAGCTCCCGAACGTCGTCGCGACGCCGCACCTCGGCGCTTCCACGGTCGAGGCGCAGGAGCGCGTCTCGATCCAGACGGTCGAGGCGCTGCTCGAGGCGCTCGCGGGCGCCGCCTACGTGCCCGCCGTGAACCTGCCGTTTCGCGGGCCCAAGGACGCCGACGGCGCATCCGGCTGGATGCGGCTCGCCGAGCGCACGGCGCACTTTCTCGCGAGCCTCGTCGGCGGGCACCTGCAGCGCCTCGCGGTCGAGACGTGGGGGCTGCCGGAGGACCTGCTGCGGCCGATCGCGGTCGCCGCGGTCAAGGGCGCGCTCGAGAAACGCACGCCGGAGACGGTCAACTACGTCAACGCGCTGTACCTCGCGCAGGACCGCGGCCTCGCCGTCTCCGAGACGCGCCACGAGGACGCCGGCACCTACGCCCGCTCGATCCGCCTCTCGGTTTCGGGCGCGGGGAAGACGGCGAGCGGCGACGCGACCATGTACTCGGGCCGCGACGCGCGGGTCGTCCAGGTCGACGGCCTGCCGCTCGAGTTCCGGCCCGAGGGGACGGTCGTCTTCCTGCGCAACCGCGACGTGCCCGGAGTCGTCGGCAGCGTCGGCACCGTGCTGGGGGAGGCGCGCGTCAACATCGCCAACTTCTCGCTCGCGCGCGGGAAGAGCGAGGGCGCGGCCGCCGTGATCACGGTCGACTCGCCGCCGCCGGAGCAGGCGCTCGCCCGCCTGCGCGGCATCCCCGCCGTCGAGGAGGTGCGGGTGGTGAGCTGGTGACGCGGCTCCGCGTCGCCGTCCTGTTCGGGGGCAAGTCGGTCGAGCGGGAGGTCTCCCGCGTCTCCGCGCGCACGATCGCGGCGGCCTTCGACCCCGAGCGTTACGACGTCGTCCCGATCGCGGTCAGCGAGGCCGGCCGGTTTCTCCCGCCCCCGGAATCGCGGGCGCTCCTCGCGTCCGGCCCGGTGCCGGAGCGCTTCCGCACCGCCGATCCGACGGGAACGGCGGTCGTGCCCGCGGAGGTCGCTCCCGGCCGCGTCGACGTCGTGTTCCCGATCGTCCACGGCACGACGGGCGAGGACGGCGCGCTCCAGGGCTTTCTCGAGACGGTCGGCGTGCCGTACGTCGGCGCCGGCGTGACCGCGTCGGCCGTCGGGATGGACAAGGGGGTCTTCAAGGCGATCCTGCGCGACGCGGGGATCCCCACGCCCCGCGCCGTCGTGCTGCGGGACCCGGGCGACCTCGCGCGCGCCGACGCCCTCCCGCTGCCGCTCTTCGTCAAGCCGGCAAATGGGGGATCCTCCGTCGGCGTCACGAAGGTCCGACGACGGGACGAACTCGCCGCGGCCGCCGCGACCGCGTTCCGCTACGACGAGCGCGTCCTCGTCGAGGAGGGGATCGACGCCCGCGAGCTCGAGTGCGCGGTGCTCGGCAACGCCGAGCCGCGGGCGTCGATCCCGGGCGAGGTCGTTCCGGGCCACGAGTTCTACGACTACGACGACAAGTACCGCGACGACAAGGCGAAGCTCCTGATCCCGGCGGACGTACCGGCCGCCGTCGCCGAGGAGACGCGGCGCCTCGCGGTCGAGGTCTTCCGAGTCTGCGGCGTGTCGGGAATGGCGCGCGTCGATTTTTTCCTGGAACGCGGAAGCGGCCGCGTGCTCGTCAACGAGATCAACACGCTGCCCGGCTTCACGGCCATCTCGATGTACCCGAAGCTCTGGGAGGCGAGCGGCCTGCCGCTGCCGAGGCTCCTCGACGAGCTCGTGCGCCTCGCCCTCGAGCGGAGCGACCGCCGCGCGCGCCTGCTGACGAGGCCCCCCGCCGAGCTCGCCTGACGCTCTGAGCGGGCCGCTTCGGCGGGCCGACCGACGGGGTGGTGCGGACGTTGCAAGGACCGCACCGCGCGAGATGAACGTCCACGACGTGGTCCCGGCTCGGCTCGGGCGGAACGCCCGGAAACGCTAAGCTTTCGTCCCTTGCCCGAGCTGCCGGACATCCTCGCGTACCTGACGGCGCTCGAACCCCGCATCGTGGGCGAACGGCTCGAGGCCGTGCGCCTCGGGAGCCCCTTCCTGCTGCGGTCGATCGCGCCGCCGCTGTCCGAGGCGGAAGGCCGCCGGGTCGTCGGGATCGAGCGGCTGGGAAAGCGCATCGTCTTCGCGCTGGAGGGCGACCTCTACCTGGTGCTGCACCTGATGGTCGCGGGGCGGCTCCACTGGCGGCGGCGCGGCGTGCGCGTCGGCGGCCGGGGCGCCCTCGCCGCCTTCGACTTTCCGGGAGGGTCGCTGGTCCTCTCCGAGGCGAGCCCGAAGAAGCGGGCGTCGCTCCACGTCGCCGGAGGAAGGGAGGCGCTGTCGGCGTTCGACCGCGGCGGGCTCGAGGTCCTCGAAACGGACGCCGCCGCGTTTCGCGCCGCCCTGCTCCGGGAAAACCACACGTTGAAGCGAGCGCTGACGGATCCGCGGCTCTTCTCGGGCATCGGCAACGCGTATTCCGACGAGATCCTGCACCGCGCGAAGCTCTCGCCGGCGAAGCTCACGAGCCGGCTGTCCGACGGCGAGATCGGGCGTCTCCACGACGCCGCCCGGGCCGTGCTCGGCGAGTGGACGGATCGCTTCCGGCGCGCCGCGGAGAGGGCCTTTCCGGAGAAGGTCACGGCGTTTCGGGAGGGGATGGCCGTGCACGGGCGGTACGGCAAGCCCTGTCCGGACTGCGGCACCCCGGTCCAGCGGATCGTCTATGCCGAGAACGAGGCGAACTACTGCCCGACGTGCCAGACGGGCGGCAAGCTCCTCGCCGACCGCGCGCTGTCGCAGCTCCTGCGGGGAGACTGGCCGAAGACGCTCGAGGAGCTCGAGGAGAGAAAGCGCGGATGAGACGTTCGCTCGCGACCGCCGCGTTCGCGCTCTGGCTCGCGCCGTCTTTCGCCGCGGCGCAGGACGATTCGGCCCCGCCGCCGATTCCCGAAGGCCGTCCCCCCGAATGGGGGCTCCAGGCGGGCTACGGCTTCTCGTTCAGTCCCAACGGCGGCCGCTCGCACGAGTACCTGTTCCTCTTCGAGCCGAACGTAGGTGTTCGCCTCGGGCCGCGGTTCGAGTACGTCGCCGAGGCGCACTTCGCGCGCTACTTCTCGCCGGAGGGTTTCATGGTCGGCGTCGTGCCGCTCGGGGCGCGGTACAACGCGCCGAGCCGCACGGCGATCCGCCCGTACGCCTACGTGGGAGTCGGCCTCGGCTGGACCGACCTGACGGCGCTCGACGAGATCGACCGCCGCTTCAACTTCCTGATTCAAGGCTCCGTCGGCCTGCGCGGCGCGGTGACCGAGACGCAGGCGTGGACGTTCGAGGCGCGGTACTCCCATGTGTCGAACGCGGGCACCGCGCTGCCGAACCTGGGCCTGAACTGCCTCGTCTTCCTCGCGGGGTGGCGCTTCTAGTACACCATCAGGGTAGGGGCGGCCCTTGTGGCCGCCCGCGGGCGGGGACGAGCCCCGCCCCTACGGCTCCCGTTTACCAACCAGGTCTCCTCACCCCTCCGCGAGGATCGCCGCGAGCTTCTCGCGGTCGATGTTGCCGCCGGACACGACGCAGACGATCTTGCCGCCGCCGGCGCGCCCGGAGAGCGCCGCGGCCACGGGGACCGCTCCGGCGCCCTCCGCCACGACGCGGGCGCGGGAAACCAGCGCGCGCAGCGCCGCCTTCGTCTCCTCGAGCGACACCACGATCGAGCCGGCGAGGAGCTCCCGCGCCATCGGCCACATCTCGGGAAGGAGGCCCTTCGCGCCGATCCCGTCGACGAAGCTCGCGCGGTACTCGATCGCGACGGGATGGCCGGCCGCGAGCGACGGCGTCAGCGGCGCCGCGGTCTCGACCTCGCAGGCCACCGTGCGCGCCTCCGGCCGCTGATCCTTTTCGCGGCGTTGCCTCGCCGCGCTGCCGCGGAGCGCCGCGGCGATCCCGCAGGAGAGCCCTCCGCCCCCCCACGGCACGAGCACCGTGTCGACGTCGGGGAGATCCTCGAGGATCTCGAGACCGATCGTGCCGTTGCCCGCGATCACCGCCCGGTCCGCGACCGGATGGATGAAGAGTCCCTCGACGCCCGGGTAGCCGTGCTCCTCGAGCACCCGCCACCAGCGCTCGACCGGAACCGGGATGACGCGGGCGCCGAGGCGCTCGACCGCGTCGAGCTTCGCCCGCGGCGCGTGGTCCGGCACGACGACGGTGCACGGGATGCCGAGCCGCCGCGCGTTCCATGCGACGCCCTGGGCCATGTTGCCGGCGGAGGCGGTGGTGACGCCCTTCGAGAGCGCCGCCGGGTCGGCGAGCGCGATCGCGTTGCCGGCGCCGCGCATCTTGAAGGAGCCGATCGGCTGGAGCGTCTCGAGCTTCAGGTGGATCTCGGCCGGCCCCTCCGCCTCGAGGCGCACGAGCGGCGTGCGGACGGCGAAGGCGGCGACCCGGCTCCGGGCGGCGACGATCTCGTCGAGGGAGACGGGGGCGAGGGGCTCAATCGGCGTCGCGGTGGCCTCCGAGCTCGAGGAACCGGCCGATGCCGGATCCGCGCGCCTTGCCGTAGACGTGCTGCGCCGCCGCGACGTCCTCGACCGCGAGGCCGACCGACTTGAACGCGGTGATCTCGCTCGGGTCGCGGCGGCCCTCGACGGCGCCGACCAGGACCTCGCCGAGCTCGCCGGCGATGTGGCCGTCGCCGACCGCGCCCTCCGCCCGCGCGAGGAGGAAGTCGCCCGCCTCGGCCAGGGCAGCCTCGCGCCCGTCGACGAAGAAGCGCGAGCGGGCGACGGCGGCCGTGTCGAGCTCGCGGGCGGCGGGGACGCTCGACCCGACCGCGTTGACGTGCGTCCCCGGCGAGAGCCACTCGCCGAGCACGACGGGCTCGCGCGACGACGTCGCCGCGCACACGATGTCGGCGCCCTCGACCGCCTCGCGGACCGTCGCGCACGGCGTGACCACGATGCCGTGGCGCTTCGCCTCGCGCTCGGCGAAGGCGCGCGCCCGCTCGGGCGTCTTGCTCGCCACGCGCACGCGGCGGATCGTCCGGACGAGGAGCATCGCCTCGAGGTGCGTGCGCGCCTGCACGCCCGAGCCGACGAGGGCGAGGTCGCCGGCATCCGGCCGGGCGAGGAGCCGCGTCGCGAGCCCGGTCACGGCGGCCGTCCGAATGGCGGTGACGGACGTGGCGTCGACGACGGCGAGGAGGCGCCCGCGGCCGGTCTCGAACAGGAGGACGGCGCCCTGATGCGAGTCGATGTCGGTGCCCTCGTTGCGCGGGAAGAAGGTCACGGCCTTCACGCCGACGGCGCCGAGCCCCGCGAGGTGCGCGGGCATCAGGCCGAGCGCGCCGCTCCGGTCGGGGAGCCAGACGATCTGCCGCTGCGGCAGCGTGGCTTCTCCCCGGGCGAGCGCCGCGAAGGCGCGCGCCATGACCTCGATGCACTCCTTCATCGGCAGGAGGCGCGGGACTTCACTCTGGTTGACGACGAGAGTTTCCATCGAGACCTCCGAGCCAGGCGAGACGACGGCGAAGGATACGGCGGGCGGGCGTCCTACTGCCAGCGGAAGATCTTCAGCGCGGCGGCGAAGGAGACGAGGCCCCAGGCGGCGACGATGGCCGCCTCTCCCGCGACCGCGGCGGGCGAGCGCCCCTCGAGCATGACGGCCCGCAGCGCGTTGTTGAGGGCCGTCAGCGGCAGGGCCTGGATGAGCGGCTGCACCGCCTTCGGGAAGCGCTCCGAGGAGAAGAAGACGCCGGAGAGGAGCCACATCGGCACCATGACGAGGTTCATGAGGCCGTTGGCCGCCTCGAGCGTCCGGGCCCGGGAGGCGACCAGCAGTCCCAGGCCGCCGAAGCACAGCGCGCCGAGGAACGTGAGAAAGACGAGGAGCGCCAGCGAGCCCCGGATCGGCACGCCGAACACGGCGACCCCGAAGGCGAGAATGATCGCGACCTCGAGGATCAGGAACACGAAGCGCGACAGCATCTGAGCGAGCAGGTAATCCGCGTGACGCATGGGGGTCGCGGTCATCAGCTTCAGCGTCTTCTTCAGGCGCGCGTTGACGATCGAGAAGCCGATGCCCCAGATGCCCGTGCCCATGAGGTTCAGTCCGAGGATCCCGGGCACCAGGAAGTCGATGTAGCGCGAACCCTTCTCGTGCACGACCGCCTCGGCGGCGGGCGAGGGGTCGCGGCGACCGCGCGCTCGCTGGATCGCGTCGTCGGCCTCGAGGCGGGCGAGGCGGGCGTCGGGCCGCGTGGGGTCGAAGTGGTAGACGAGCGCCCCCCGGTCCTCGACCAGGAGCGCGATCTTGCCGGTGCGGAGCGCCTCGAGCCCGCGGGCCACGTCGGGATAGACGGCCGGCTTGACCGTCCCGGCGCGGGCGAGCGCCGCCGACACCTCCGCCGCGGTCGGGCCGGAAACGACGCCGACGGGGACCGGGTCGGGCGGATGGTCGCGGAACGCGAAGCCGAGCACGAGCGCCATCAGCACCGGGAAGAGAAAGACCCAGAAGAGCGCCTCGGGCTCCCGGACGAACTCGAGCAACCGCGTGCGCGTCAGCGCGGCGAGGGGATGCTGCCGGTCACTCATCGCGCAGCTCCCGCCCGGTCAGTGCGATGAAGACGTCCTCGAGCGTCGCGCGGTGCGTCGAGAGCGAGACGAGCTTCGCGCCGGCGCCCTCGACCGCGTCGACGAGCGCGGGCACGGCCTCGGCCAGCGACGCGGCGGCGAGCTGCCACCGGCCGTCGCGCTGCCGGGGGTCGCGCAGGCCGCGCACGCTCGCGAGGACGGCGGCGTCGACCGGAGGATCGGTCGTGAACTCGAGGATGTGCGGCGCGCCCAGGCCCGCGATCAGGTCGGATGGCGCGCCCTGCGCGATGATCCGGCCGTGGTCGACGACCGCGACGCGCTCGCAGAGCCGCTCGGCCTCCTCCATGTAGTGCGTCGTCAGGAGCACGGTCCGGCCGGCCGCCTTGTAGACGGCGATGCGCTCCCAGAGCTGGAGCCGGCTCTGCGGGTCGAGGCCCGTCGTGGGCTCGTCGAGAAACAGCAGCTCGGGGTCGCCGGCGAGCGCGCACGCGACCGCGAGGCGCTGGCGCTGGCCGCCCGAGAGCTTGCCGACCCGCGCGTCGCGCTTCTCCTCGAGCGAGAGGTCCTCGAGGAGCTTCTCGGGGTCGCGCCCGCGCGCGTAGAACGACCGGAAGAGCGAGAGCGTCTCGAAGACGGTCAGCTTCTCCGTCAGACGGCTCTCCTGGAGCGAGACGCCGAGGCGCTCGCGGAGCTCCCGCTCCTGGCTGCCCCAGCGGCGGCCGAGCACGACGACGTCGCCCGCATCGGGCTTCGTCAGCCCCTCGAGGATCTCGATCGTCGTGGTCTTGCCGGCGCCGTTCGGGCCGAGCAGGCCGAAGCACTCGCCCGCGCGCACCTCGAGGTCGAGTCCGTCGACCGCGCGCACGTCGCCGTAGTACTTCTTCAGTCCGCGGCAGACGATGGCCGAGGAGGGGGGAGCGGACATGGGAGGCGGGATTCTACATTTCCGGTGTGATGCGGGATGCGGGATGCGGGATGCGGGCACGCGGGATGGGATCCGTGGACCCGCATCCAGTGACTTACTTGTTCGCCGCCACCACGATCCCTTCGAAACCCGCGGCCTCGAGCGCCGCGAGCTCGGCCTGAGCGTCGGCGCGCGAGTCGAGCGGTCCGACCTTCACCCGCGTCAGGCCGCGGTACGACTCGAAGTACACCGTGTAGCCCGCGGCACGGACGCGTTCCGCGTGCCGGTCGGCGCGCGGCTTCTCGGCGAACGAGCCGACCTGGACGGCCCAGAGGCCGCTCGAGGACGACGGCTCGACGACCGCGGCCTCCGCGACGAGGAGGAGCCGCACGCGGGCCGTCCCGGGCCCGAGCATCGAGATCTCGCGCGCCGCGGCCTGCGACAAGTCGATGATGCGGCCGTGCACGAACGGGCCGCGGTCGTTGACGCGCACGCGGACGGTGCGGTTCGAATCGAGGCTCGTCACGTCGACGATCGTGCCGAGCGGCAGCTCCCGGTGCGCGGCCGTGAGCTTGGAGGAGTCGAAGATCTCGCCCGAGGCGGTCGGCTTGCCGTCGAATCCGTCGCCGCCGCCGTACCACGACGCGACGCCCTCCTCGCTCCAGCTCGGCGCCGGCGCCGGAGGGGGGGCCGGACGCGCGGCGGGCGGCGGCGGCTTCTTCGACGCGCAGCCGGCGGCGAGGAGAAGGGACGCCGCGGCGAAAGCGGCCGCGGCGAGCCGGGCCCCCCGGCTCACACCCGGACGGGCGCGCTCGCGGCGGCCTCGGCGCCCGCGAGCGCGGGGTCGAGCTCCTCGCGGACGAAGAAGTCGACCTGCTCGGCGGACCGGCCGATGAGCTTCTCCGGAGCCGCGATCGCCTCGAGGTCGGCGCGGGAGAGGCCGAAGGCGGCGTCCCCGGCGAGCCGGCCGAAGAGATCGGCGGCCGCGCCCGTCTCCGCGCGGGCGTCCGCCGAGGCCCGCGCGTGGACGCGGAGCCGCTCGTGGAGCTCCTGGCGGTCGCCGCCGCGGCGCACCGCCTCCATCATCAGGTTCTCGGTCGCGAGGAACGGGGCCTCCGCCTCGAGGCGCCGTCGCGCGACCTCGGGGTGGACCACGAGGCCGCCGAGGACGTTGTCGAGGAGGATGGCGATCGCGTCCGCCGCGAGGAACGCCTCCGGCACCGCGATGCGCTTGTTCGCCGAGTCGTCGAGCGTCCTCTCGAGCCACTGCGTCGCCGCGGTCATGGCCGTGTCGAGCGAGAGCGCGATGACGTGCCGCGCGAGCGAGCAGATCCGTTCGGCGCGCATGGGATTTCGCTTGTACGGCATCGCCGACGATCCGATCTGCGACTTCTCGAACGGCTCCTCGAGCTCCCCCTCGTGCTGGAGCAGCCGGAGGTCCGTCGCGATCTTGTGCGCGGACTGGGCGAGGCCGGACAGCGCGTGGACGACGCGGTCGTCCTGCTTGCGCGAGTAGGTCTGGCCGGAGACGGTCTGCCGAGCGGCGAAGCCGGCGCGCGCCGCGAGCGCGCGGTCGAGCTCCTCGACCTTTGCCGAGTCGCCGTCGAAGAGACGCAGGAACGACGCCTGCGTGCCCGTCGCGCCCTTCGCCCCGAGGAAACGCAGCCCCGCGCGCGCCGCCCGGACCGTCTCGAGGTCGAGGAGCAGGTCGGAGGCCCAGAGGGCCGCGCGCTTGCCGACCGTCGTCGGCTGCGCCGGCTGGAAGTGCGTGTACGCGAGGGCCGGCACCGCGCGGTGGCGCAGGGCGAACGCGCGCAGGTGCTCGAGGGCGGCGACGAGGCGCCGCTCGACGAGCGACAGGCCGTCGCGCATCTGGATGAGGTCCGTGTTGTCGGTCACGTAGGCCGACGTCGCCCCCCAGTGGATGATTCCCTTCGCCGAGGGAGCGGCCGCGCCGTACACGCGCACGTGCGCCATCACGTCGTGGCGCGTCTTCGCCTCCTCCTCGGCGGCGGCGGCGAAGTCGATGTCGGAGAGATGCGAGCGCATCTCGGAAAGGGCGGCGTCGGAGATCGGGAGCCCGAGCCGGCGCTCCTCCTCCGCCAGCCAGAGCCAGAGGCGCCGCCAGGTCTGGAACTTGAAGGCTGGGGAGAAGAGGGCGGACATCTCCGCCGAGGCGTAGCGCTCGGTCAGAGGATTGACGTACGCCTCATTCATCGTCCGGGCCGGCTTCCTCCCCGACGTTGAAGAAACGCACCTCGTCGTTGCCGCAGACGAGGCAGGTCGCTTCGGCGATGCGGCTCCCGTCCATCTCGAACACGTAGCAGGGCGTGCCGCACTGCGAGCACATGAGGTAGTCGATCTCCCGGTACTCGTCGGGCTTCTTCCTGGGAGGCTGCGCCGGGCCGTCGAGAGCCATTCCGGAATTGTCGCACAGGGACGGCACGCGGGCGAGGCGCGGGCGCGGCCGATCTGTGCGATCCTGACGGGGTGGAGCTGTCCTGGGTCGATCTCCTCCTCTACCTGCTGATCGCGGCGGTCGCCGGAGGCATCGGGCGCGCGATCGCCGGCGGCACCCGGGGAGGCTGCCTCGTCTCGGTCGTGCTCGGATTCATCGGCGCGCTGCTCGGGTCGTGGATCGCGCGCAAGGCCCGGCTCCCCGACTTCCTCGAATTCCGGTTCGGGAACGGACCCGCGTTCCCGTTCCTGTGGTCGGTGATCGGCGCCGCCCTCTTCGTCGGCATCGTCCTGCTGCTGTCGGGCGGAAGGCGAGACTGATCACCGGCGGAGCCGCCGCGCAGCCCGGACATCATTTGTCCCGCGGCCCCTCTACGCTGTATCCATGAGCTCTCCGACCGTCCTCGTCGGGATCGCCCTCGTGGCCGCGGCCGTCGGGGCCGCCGCCGTCCTGCTGGTCCTCTCCCGGTCGCGCGAGTCGGCCGCGCGCCTCGACCGGCTGCTCGCCGAGACGGCGCGGGCGCGCGAGGCGTCGCAGTCGGTCGATCGCCGGTTCGACGAGCTTCGCGGCGCCGTGGAGGCGCGCGTCGGCGGCGTCGAGCACCGGCTCGACACCGGCCAGCGCTCGATCGCCGAGCACCTCGGCCGCTCCGGCACCCTGCTCCAGGAGGTCGGCGAGAAGCTCGGGCGGCTGCACGAGGCCTCTCAGAAGATCGAGCGCCTCGCGGGCGAGGTGACGCGGCTCGAGGACCTCCTGAAGCCGCCGAAGCTCCGCGGGACGCTCGGCGAGATGTTCCTCGAACAGGCCCTCGCGCAGGCGCTGCCCCCCGGGTCCTTCGCGACGCAGCATCCGCTGGGCGACGGCGTCGTGGTGGACGCGGTCGTCTTCGTGCAGGACCGGCTCGTCCCGATCGACAGCAAGTTCCCGCTCGAGAACTACCGGCGTTCCCGCGAGGTCGAGGACGAAGGGGAGCGCCGCCGCGCCCGGTCCCAGTTCGGGCGCGACGTCCGGAAGCACGTGGACGCGATTGCCGAGAAGTACATCCGGCCGGCTTCCGGCACCTGCGACTTCGCGCTGATGTACGTGCCGGCCGAGGCCGTCTACGCCGAGATCGCGGCCGACGGCGAGGAGACGGCGCTGGCCGACTACGCGACCGCGCACCGCGTCATTCCGGTGTCGCCGCGCCTCCTGTACGCGTATCTCTCGACGGTCGCGCTGGGACTCCGCGGGATTGCGCTGCAGGAGAACGCGCGCGAGGTCCATCAGAACCTCGCCGACCTGGCGCGGCTGTGGGAACGCGTCGGCGGCCCGCTCGAGAAGCTCGGCGGCCATCTCGTGAATGCCTCGCGTCAGTACGAGGAGACGAGCCGGGCGTTCGAGCGGTTCACGAGCCGACTCGAGACGATCGCCGAGAAGGCGCAGACCGACGACTCCGTCGCGGAAGCTCCCGGGATACCGCTCCTGCCGCCTTCCTGACGCTTCCGCGGAGGCGAGGCGTACGGCCGCGGGCGCGAAAAGCGGCCGTTTCGTCCATCGAGGGAGGAGGGTCCGTCGGACGCCGCGCTTTCGCGGCCCGCCGGCGTTCCGGTAGTATGCGCGCTCTCGTCGCGAGCCATCATGAGCCTCCGAGTCACCTCCGAGATCGGGAAACTGAAGTCGGTCCTCGTGCATCTGCCGGGGCCGGAGATCGACCGCATGGTGCCCTCGATGATGGAGGAGCTCCTCTTCGACGACATCCTCTACGGCAACCGCGCCCGCGAGGAGCACCGCCGGTTCCAGCAGGTCCTCGGCTACGTCGCCGACGAGGTCCTCGACGTCCAGGATCTCCTCGAGGAGGTGCTCCAGGTCCCGGAGCAGCGGGGGGCGATCATCGACGACCTCGCGAAGACGCTCGGCTGGGGTCCCGAGATGGAGACGAGGCTGCGCGACCTGACGGCCGAGCAGCTCGCGAGCAAGCTGATCGTCGGCATCGAGAAGGAGGCGCCCGGCTCCGACGCCTCGGTGGCGGCCGAGCTCTTCGACCTCGCCCCGATTCCGAACTATTTCTTCCAGCGCGATCCGCTCGTCATCGTCGGTGAGCGCGCGATCCGGTGCTCCATGGCCACGGCCGCGCGCACGCGCGAGCCGCTCCTCTCCGGCTACGTCCTGTCGCTGCATCCTCGATTCGCGACGCCGGAGGGCGGCAAGTTCTGGTTCCAGGAGTTCTCGGCCGACTACGGGAAGCCGGCGTCCTACGCCCGCATGCGGCCGACGCTGGAGGGCGGCGACGTCCTCGTGCTCCGCGAGGACCTCCTCGCGATCGGCTACAGCGAGCGCACCGAGAAGACTACGATCGAGCGCCTCGCCGAATCCTTCAAGAAGCTGAAGTCCCCCATCAAGCGGCTCCTCGTGGTCGCGATCCCGCCCGAGCGCTCGTTCATGCACCTCGACACGGTGTTCACGATGATCTCGCAGGACGAGTGCCTCGTGTATGGCCCGATGATCCTTCCCGACGGCGCGGAGGAGGCCGACGTCTACGAGTGCGACCTGACGAAGCGCGAGATCACCTGGACGACGGAGAAGGACATGCTCTCCGCGCTGAAGGCGCAGAAGCTGGACTTGAGACCGATCCGCTGCGGCGGCCAGGATCCGATCGCGGAGCGGCGCGAGCAGTGGACCGACGGCGCCAACGCCTTCGCGCTCGCCCCGGGGGTCCTGCTCATGTACGACCGCAACGAGGCGACCGCGGCGGAGCTCGCGCGCTGCGGCTACACGGTCGTCGACGAGGCGGACCTGCTCCTCGGCCGCGAGGAGCTCGAGCTCTGGAAGCCCGCGCGCAAGTACGTGATCCTCCTCGCGGCCCACGAGCTCTCCCGGGCCCGCGGCGGCCCCCGCTGCATGGCGATGCCGCTCGTGAGAGAGGACGTGAAGCCGTGAGAGCGCACGGCGGGCCGGGCATCGCGCATCGCGGATCCCGCACCGTGTTTCGGGCATGAACCCCACCCCCTTCTTCTCCTTCGTCCGGCCGCTCGCCGTCGTCGCGTTCGGCGGCAACGCCCTCCTGCGTCCCGAGGACGACGGCTCGACCGGCCGGCAGCTCGAGCGGGCGCGCGAGGCGGTGCGGATGCTCCTGCCGATCATCGGGAAGGGGTACGAGCTGATCGTCGTGCACGGCAACGGCCCGCAGGTCGGCAACATCCTCCTGCAGGCGGAGGAGGCCGCCGACCGGGTTCCGCCGCAGACGCTCGATTTCTGCGTGGCGCAGACCGAGGGGTCGATGGGCTTCCTGCTCGAGCTCGCGTTCGACAACGAGCTGCCGCGCGCGGGCTTCCGGAAGCAGGTCGTCACGATCATGACGCAGGTCGAGGTGGATGCGGCGGATCCCGCGTTCCTGAAACCCTCCAAGCCGATCGGGCCGTTCTTCTCGCCGGAGAAGGCGGCGTTGATGCAGAAGACGGCGGGCTGGACGATGGTCGAGGACGCGGGACGAGGCTGGCGGAAGGTCGTCGCCTCGCCCCGGCCGCGCGAGGTCCGCGGCGTCGAGGTGGCGGCGGCGCTCATCAACCGCGGGCACATCGTCATCGCGGCGGGCGGGGGCGGGATTCCGGTGGTCGTCTCCGACGACGGGCACGTCCGCGGCGTCGAGGCCGTCATCGACAAGGACTATGCCGCTTCGATGCTCGCGGCCTCGCTCTCGGCCAACCTCTTCATCATCCTCACGGGCGTCGACCGCGTGGCGAAGGACTTCGGAAAGCCGACGCAGCAGGCGCTCGCGACGATCGACGTTCCCGCCGCGAAGGCGCTCCTCGCGGAAGGCCAGTTTCCGCCAGGGAGCATGGGTCCGAAGATCGATGCCGCCATTCGGTTCATCGAGGCCGGCGGGCACGAGGTGCTCGTGACGCGGGCGGAGTCGCTCGCGGACGCCCTCGAGGGTCGGACCGGAACCTTCATCCGCCCGGGGCGATGAGCGCGGCCGAGCCCCCGGACGGGCCGCTCGATCCCCCGCGGACGCCGGAGTCCCCGGCGACGGACGCCGGTTCGCCCGAGTCCGAGGCGCCCGCGCCCTTCCTGCCCGCGGAATCGACGCCGCCCGCGCCGTCGCCCCGGCGCCCGCACCGCGGCGGCGCGTGGCCGATCTGGGCGGCGGGGGCGCTCGTCGCGGCCACGCTTCTCGCCGTTTTCTCGCTGCTCCATCCCCGCCACGCGGCCACGCCTTCCGGCGAGGAGGGGGTGCCCGCCACGGTCACGGCGGAGGAGCTGGTCCTCCAGCGCGAGCCCTCGGCCCGCTCCGCGGCGATCGCGACGCTGCCGCAGGGACAGCGCGTGCGCGTCCGCGCCGAGACGCCTCCGTGGCTCGAGGTCGCGACGGACGCCGGATCGGGTTTCCTTCCCGCCTCGGGCGTCGAGCGCGACGCGGACCGCGACGCGCGGCAGCGGCGCGCGAAGACACTCCTCGCGCTCGCGCCGGTGTACGGCGTCGTCGCCGAGGACGCCGAGGTGGCGCTCGCGCCGTATCCGCTCGCCGCGCGCGGAGGCACCCTGCCACGGGGCACGGTGATCGCGATCCACTCCGTGGACCATTCGTACTTCGCGTACGCGGACAAGAAGTGGGGCATCGCGTACGTGGACTCCTCGCGCATCGACCTCGTTCCGCCCGATCCCCGCGAGCCGGCGATCGCGCCCGAGAAGGTGCGGCCGCTGAAGGATCTGACGGTGGTCGACCTTTCCGCGGAGCCGCCGCCCGAGGAGGAGCTTCCCGTCGAAGGCGAGGCGGCAGCCCGGCCGCCTTCCGCGCCCGCGCCCGCCGTGCCCGCCGAGCCGGCGCCCGGGCTCCTCGATCCGGCGGCGGTGATGACGCGGACGGATCCTCCCTATCCGGAGGCGGCGCGGCGCGCCGGCATCGAGGGAACGGTCGAGCTCGAGGTCGCGATCGACGCGAGCGGGAAGGTCACCGACGTCGAGGTCGTGCGCGGTCTCCCGCTCGGCCTGTCGGAGTCCGCCGCGGAATCCGTGCGGCGGTGGACGTGGCGCCCGGCGCGCACGGCGTCGGGCCCCGCCGCGTCGCGCAAGACCGTTCGGATCCGATTCCTGCTCCATCCCGAAGAGGAGCACTGATCTTTCTCGCGGCGTTCTCTCGCCGCTGATCTTTTCGGAACCCGACCCGCACTGGCGCGCGGCCCGGATTCCGACGCGGCGTCCCCCCGCCGCTGATCTTTTTCCGCGCGATCGCTATAATTCCAGTCTCTCGATGTTCCAGGTCGTGTACGAAGCGGAAGGGCGGGAGCAGGTGTACACCGCTCGCAAGGACGTGCTGTCGATCGGCCGCGCCAACGACAACGACATCGTCCTGAACGACTTCTCGGTGTCGCGCCGCCATGCGTACCTGAAGAAGGAGCGGGGGACCTGGAGCATCCACGACAACCAGTCGACGAACGGCGTGCGCGTCAACGACAAGCCGGTGCCGTCGGCGGCGGTGCACGGCGGAGACGCGGCGGTCATCGGCACCTTCGTGCTCCGCTTCCGCGACGAGCCGACCGTCGTGCCGGGGCCCGAGCCCCTCTTCGACGCGACCTCCACCTGCATCCGGCCGATCTCGGAGTTCAACCAGGACTTCGGGCTCGAGCCCGGAAGCGCGCCCGTCGAGGACTCGACGGCGGAGCGGAAGCGGGTCGTTCTCGACCTCGCCTACAAGAACAAGGTCTTCGAGATCCTCGTCCAGGTCGCGAAGGCGCTGATCTCCGCCGACGACCTCGCGACGGTGCTCGACAAGGTCATGGACCTCATCTTCGAGTTCCTTCCCGCCGACCGCGGCTTCCTCCTTCTCGAGGAGGGCGGGGCGCTGCAGCTGCGCATCTCGCGCTTCGGTTCGAGCAAGCGCTCGACGGCGGACGGCGCGACGCCCTACTCGCGCACGATCGTCGACATGGTCGTCCGCCAGAAGGCCGCGGTGCTGACGTCCGACGCGCAGGCCGACCAGCGCTTCGAGGCCGGCGAGTCGATCCGGATGCAGCAGATCCGGTCGGCGATGTGCGCGCCCCTCTGGAGCCGCGACGCCGTCATCGGCGTCATCTACATCGACTCGCCGCTCCACGCCGGCACGTATTCCGGCCAGGACCTCGACCTCCTGACGGCGCTCGCCAACTTCGCGGCGGTCGCCATCGAGCGCGCCCGCCTCCACGAGCACGTCCTCGAGCAGAAGCGGATCCGGGGCCGGCTCGAGCGGTACCACTCGCCGCAGGTCGTCGAGGAGATCATCGCCGACGTCGACGTCAGCGAGACCGGCGGCATCAAGCCGGCGCGGACGAAGGTCGTCACGATCATGTTCGCGGACCTCGTCGGCTTCACGACCTGGTCCGAGAAGATGCCGGCCGAGACGCTCGCCCGCATGCTCACGGAGTTCTTCACGCTCGCGTCCGATGCGGTGTTCGCCTGCGGCGGCACGATCGACAAGTTCATCGGGGATGCGGTGATGGCCTTCTTCGGCGCGCCCTTCGACCAGCCGGACCATGCGGAGCGGGCCGTCGCCGCCGCCCTGAAGATTCGCGCCGAGGTCGCTGCGTGGAACCACGAGCGGACCGCGAAGGGCGAGATCCCGATCGAGGTGCGGGTCGCCGTCAACACCGGCGACGCGATCGTCGGCGACATCGGGTCCGAGCGGCGCGTGGACTACACGGTGCTCGGCAACGCGGTCAACGTCGCCGCGCGCCTCGAGGAGTTCGTCGCGCAGCCCGGCGACATCGTGATCGGGCCGGACACCTACCGGGCGATCGAGTCGCGCTACGATTGCGCCCAGCTCGGCTACTTCTCGCTGAAGGGCCTCTCGACCCAGGTGCCGCTCTACAAGGTGATCGGAAACAAGTAGACGGGGTTCAACGGCCGTCCGTCCCGGCGGGCGTCGCGGGGGGCCGCGCGCGCGGTGTCGCGGCGAGACCCGGCGATCCCCCGAATCGGCTCTCGAGCTCCGCGTCGGGCGGCGCGAACTGCAGCTGCTGGTAGGCGCGGAAGTAGAGATGTGCGGGCACCGGCTGGGCGTGATCGAGCGAGGCGGTCGCCTGCCGCTTCAGGTACCCGGGAAGCGACGTCTCGATCTCGCGGGACAAGGGGGCGGCGGGGTGCGACGCGACGAACCGGTTGGCGGCGCGGCCGATCGCGGGCGCCCGGCGCGAGCGGCCCTCGTCGGGGCTCGCCTTCCAGCGGTCGAGCGCCTGGCGCATCGCCATCGGTGACAGCGGGGGCGCCGCCGCATCCTCGGCCTCGGCGCGATCCGCCTCCGGAGGCGCGGGGGGCACGGCGAGCGGCGGCGAGACGGAGCCCGGCGGAGGGGTGGACGCGGCCGTCGGCGCCGCCATCGCCGTCGGAAGCGCCGACTCCCTCGGGGCGGCGGGAGCCGGGGCGCTCGTCGCGACCGCGGCGCGCTCCAGAGCGGGTCGCTTCGTCTTCGAGGCGCGCACGAGGACGATCGATGCCGTCGCCACGGCGAGGAGGACGGCCGCGGCGGCGAGCCAGGAGGTCCGGCGCGCCGAGATGTCGTCGTCCGATTCGGGCGCCGGCGCGTGGCCCGTCGCCGCGGTCCCCGAGGGACGGGCACGGCGGCGAGCGCGTCGGCGAGCTCGTCCGCGCTGCCGTAGCGCCTCTCGCGTTTCTTCTCGAGGGTCCGCGCCACGATGCCGGCGAGCGCGCGTCCCGCGGGCTCGGGCAGATCCGCGACCGTGAGCGGCGGCGCCGCCGCGTGGAGATGCTTGCCCAGGTAACCTTCCGGAGTCTCGGACTCGAACGGCGCGCTTCCCGACAGCATCTCGTAGAGGACCGCGCCGAACGAATAGATGTCGCTCCGCGCGTCGATCGGGGTGTCGGGGGGCAGCGCGCCCGCCTGCTCGGGCGAGCAGTACTTCAGCTTGCCGAGGAACAGACCGGTGCCGGTCATCTGCAGCGACTCGGCGGCCACACGCTTGGCGATCCCGAGGTCGATGATCTTGGCGCGCAGGCCGGCGGGCGTCTCGCGGAGCATGATGTTGTCCGGCGAGAGATCGCGGTGCACGATCCCCTGCGCGTGGATCTCGGCGAGCCCCGCGAGGACCTGGCGCGCGACGTCGAGCGCCAGCGCCGGCGGCAGGCGCCCCCGGCGGCGCAGCCAGGCCTCGAGCGTCACCCCGTCGATGAACTCCCAGACCATGTAGTACGAACCGTCCGCCTGGCGCGAGAAGTCGTACAGCGCCGCCACGTTCGGGTGCCGCACGAGCGTCGCGAGCCGGGCCTCCTCCTGGAAGCGCCGCGCGGCGGCGCCGCCGCCGGCAGGGTCCGGCTTCGTGATCTTGATGATGCGGATTTCGTCGAGGTGCAGGTGCCGGGCCCGCCACACCTCGCCCATGCCGCCCTCTCCGATCTTGTCGAGGACTTCGTACTTGCCGTCGAGGATCTGACCGGGCGAGAGCCGCGCCACGGCGAATCCGCAGGCGGGACAGAAGCGGGCGTCCGGCGCGAGCGCCGCCGCGCAGCGCGGGCAGGACCGGCCCGGCGAGGACGGCGACGACATCGCCGCCATTGTAAGGGGGCCCCGGCCGCGTCCTCCGCGCTTCTCGACGCGGCGTTCTCTCGCCGCCTGTCCGCTTTCGCCGCTCGCGGCGTTCTCTCGCCGCGGGCGGCGTGGCAGAATCGCCGAATGGGAGCGCTGCGCGTCGTCTTCGTCACCAGCCGAGCCGAGAAGGCGCAGGAGGCGAAGCGCCTCGGCTTCGACATCGAGCGGCTGGACCTCGATCTGCCCGAGCCGCAGGCCCTCGATCCCTCGGACGTCGTCGCGGCGAAGGCGCGGGCGGCGTACGAACGGCTCGAGCGTCCCGTGCTCGTCGAGGACAGCGGACTGGCCATCCTCGCGTGGGGCGGCTTTCCGGGCGCGCTCGTCAAGTGGCTGGAGAAGAGCGCGGGCGTCGCGGCGCTTCCGCGGATGCTCGACCCCTTCTCCGACCGGGGGGCGACGGCGATCTGCGCGATCGCCTACTGCGACGGCGGCGACGTGATCGCCGCGCGCGGCGAGGCGCACGGCTCGATCGCGGCGGCGCCGCGGGGGGAGCTCGGATTCGGCTGGGACTCGATCTTCGTCCCGGACGGCAGCGGACGCACGTTCGCGGAGATGGCGCCCGAGGAGAAGGACCGCGTGTCCCACCGCCGGCGCGCGTGGGACGACATGGCGCCCCGTCTCTCGCTCCAGCGGCGATGAGGCGCTCCGCGGCGGCCGCGGCGGGGATCGCGGCCCTGCTCGCCGCCTGTTCCCGAAGCGCCCCCGCGGCGACCGAGCCGCTGCGCGTGACGACGCGCTCCGGGGCGGTGCTGGTGGTCGCGACGTTCGTGCCGGGTCTCGAGGTGCCGTGGTCGATGGTGTTCACCGGGCCGGACCGCCTGCTCGTCACCGAGCGGCCCGGGCGCGTCCGCGTCGTCGAGAAGGGCCGGCTCCTCGAGAAGCCCCTCGCCGTGCTCCACGACGTGGAGGCCTCGGGGGAGAGCGGCCTCATGGGCATCACGCTCTCGCCCGACTACGCGCGCTCGCGCGAGCTCTATCTCTGCTACGCCTACGACGCGACGGGAGGTCCCGCCGTCCGCGTCTCGCGATTCCGCGACGGCGGCGACGCGCTCTCCGACCCGAAGGTGCTGATCGAGGGGATCCCGGCGGCGCGATTTCATGCCGGCTGTCGCCTCCGATTCGGTCCCGATGCGAAGCTCTACGTCACGACGGGCGACGCGACGAACGGCAAAATCGCGCAGGACCTCGCCTCGCTCGGCGGCAAGACGCTGCGCGTGAATCCCGACGGCACGATCCCTCCGGACAATCCGTTTCCCGGCTCGCCGGTCTTCTCCTACGGCCATCGCAACTCGCAGGGCCTCGACTGGGACCCGAAATCGGGCCTCCTCGTCGAGACGGAGCACGGACCGTCGGGATTCGACGGCCCGGGCGGCGGCGACGAGGTCAATGTCGTCGAGGCGGGAAAGAATTACGGCTGGCCGGTCGTGCACCACCGGGCGAGCCACGAGGGCATGGTGTCGCCGATCCTGGAGTACACGCCCGCGGTCGCGCCCTCCGGCGCGTCCTTCTCGCGCGGCGACCTCCTGCCGACCTTCCGCGGGGACTTCTTCTTCGCGACCCTGCGGGGGGAGCGGCTCATCCGCGTGCGGTTCGATCCCTCGAATCCGCGGCGCATCGCGGAGACCGAGGAGCTCCTGCAGGGAGTCTTCGGCCGGCTGCGCGACGTCGTGTCGGGTCCCGACGGGGCCCTGTACGTCGCGACGAGCAACCGGGACGGGCGCGGACGGGTGCGGCCCGGCGACGATCGGATCCTGCGGATTGTGGAAGCGCCGCCGGTGAAATAGGATTCGTCTTCTTCGAACACAACCGAACCGGATGGAACTCGCCGAAGTCATCGGACAGCTCGCCGTGCTGCGCCGTTTTCCCGTCCGGGGACTCGGCGGCGAGATGGTGGACGAGGTGCGCGTGCAGGGCGCCGGCCTCGCCGGCGACCGCGTCTTCGATCTCTACGACGAAGCGGAGGGCGCGCTGCTGAGCGCCGCCGTCTGTCCGTTCCTGCTGCGCTACCGCGCGCGGTACCTCGATCCGCTCGTCCGCGGCGACGACCTCGGCCCCTGGATCCGCATCCGCAAGCCGGACGGCGACGAGCTCGCCCTCTCCGACGCCGCCTGGGTGAACGACCTGTCGCGCCGACTCGGCCGCGCCGTGCGCCTCCGCCCGCGTCGCGAGGCGGCGGCCGACGAGGCGCCTCTCCATCTGATCACGGTGCCGACTCTTCGATTCCTCGAAGAGCAGTACCGCGGCCCGCTGGAGCCCCTGCGGCTCCGCGCGAACGCGTATCTGGAGCTGCCCGGGTATCGCGCCTTCGAGGAGGACCGGTGGATCGGGCGGCAGCTCTGGATCGGCGACGTGCTCGTCGAGATCGTCCGCCCGTGCGATGGCTGCGTCGTCGCGTCGCTCGACGCCGAGACGCCGGAGCGCACGCCGGGGATCCTCGCCGCGATCCTCCGTGGGCGCGGCGGGCGCCTCGGCGTCCACGCACGGGCCCTGACCGGCAACCGGCTCCGCGTCGGCGATCCGGTCGCGATCATCGACTGATAGACTGCGCCGCGATGTCCCGACCGATTCGGGTGCTCATCGCGAAGCCGGGATTGGACGGCCACGATCGCGGCGCGAAGGTCATCGCGCGCGCGCTGCGCGATGCGGGCATGGAGGTCATCTACTCGGGGCTCCGGCAGACGCCGGAGCAGGTCGCGGCCGCCGCCATCCAGGAAGACGTGGACGTCGTGGGCCTCTCGATCCTCTCGGGCGCCCACAACGCCCTCTTCCCCGAGATCCTGAAGCTCCTGAAGGAGCGGGGCGGCGAGGACATAGTGGTCCTCGCCGGCGGCATCATCCCGGAGAAGGACATCGCGCCGCTGAAGCAACTCGGGATCCGCGAGATCTTCCTTCCCGGAACCTCGACGCAGACCCTCGTGGACTTCATCCGCGAGGCGGCCGCGGAGAAGGTCGCGCGCTCCTAGCCCCGACCGCATGGAGCCGCTCGCCACCCGAATCGACACCCGCTCTCCGGAGTTCCTCGAACGTTTACGCGCGATGGAAGCGCTCGTCGCGGACCTGCGCGCGCAGCTGGCGGCGGCGCGGCAGGGGGGAGCGGGGCGCGCGCGGCATGCCGAGCAGAAGAAGATGTTCGTGCGCGACCGCGTGGACGCGCTCCTCGACCCGGGCTCGCCATTCCTCGAGCTGTCGCCGCTGGCCGCCCACGGCCTGTACGACGGGGAGGCGCCCGGGGCGGGACTCGTGACCGGCATCGGGCGCGTCTCGGGCCGCGAGGTGATGGTCATCGCCAACGACGCGACGGTGAAGGGCGGGACGTACTTTCCGATCACGGTCAAGAAGCACCTGCGGGCGCAGGAGATCGCCGAGGAGAACCGGCTGCCGTGCGTGTACCTCGTCGACTCGGGAGGCGCGTTCCTGCCGCTTCAGGCCGAGGTCTTCCCCGACCGCGAGCACTTCGGCCGGATCTTCTACAACCAGGCCCGGATGTCGGCGATGAAGATTCCGCAGGTCGCCGTGGTGATGGGCTCGTGCACCGCGGGCGGCGCCTACGTGCCCGCGATGTCGGACGAGGCGGTCATCGTCCGCGGCACCGGGACGATCTTCCTCGGCGGCCCGCCGCTCGTGAAGGCGGCGACGGGCGAGGAGGTGTCCGCGGAGGACCTCGGCGGCGGGGACGTCCACACCCGCGTCTCCGGCGTCGCCGACCACCTCGCGGACGACGACGCGCACGCCCTCGAGATCGCGCGCTCGATCGTCGCGACGCTCGGCGGCGCGAAGACCCTGCCGGCCGACCGCGAAGAGCCCGAGGAGCCCGCCCGGGATCCCCGGGAGATCTACGGCGTCCTCCCGACGGACGCGCGCGAGACCTACGACGTGCGCGAAGTGATCGCGCGGCTCGTCGACGGCTCCCGCTTCCAGGAGTTCAAGGCGCGGTACGGCACGACGCTCGTCTGCGGGTTCGCGCGGCTGTCGGGATTCCTCGTCGGCGTCATCGCCAACAACGGCATCCTCTTCTCGGAGTCCGCGCTGAAGGCGACGCATTTCATCGAGATGTGCGCCGCGCGGAAGGTGCCGTTGCTCTTCCTGCAGAACATCACCGGCTTCATGGTCGGCAAGGACTACGAGCGCGGCGGGATCGCCAAGGACGGCGCCAAGATGGTCCACGCCGTTGCGAACGCCGCGGTGCCGAAGCTGACGGTGATCATCGGCGGCTCCTTCGGCGCCGGCAACTACGGGATGTGCGGCCGCGCCTACGGCCCGCGCTTCCTCTTCACATGGCCGAACGCCCGCATCTCGGTGATGGGCGGGCCGCAGGCGGCGTCGGTGCTCTCGACCGTCAAGCAGGACCAGCTCGCCCGGGCCGGAAAGCCCCCGATGACCGCGGAGGAGATCGCGGCCTTCGAGCGCCCGACGCGGGAGAAGTACGAAACAGAGGGCCACCCCTACTATGCGACCGCGCGGCTGTGGGACGACGGCGTCCTCGATCCGGCCGAGACCCGCGTGGCACTCGCCTTATCCCTCTCGGCCGCCTACAACGCGCCGATTCCGGACACGGAGTTCGGCGTCTTCCGGATGTGACCATGGCCGTACTCGCGTTGCTCGCCCTCCTGCTGGGTATCTCTCCTTCGGCAGCCAGCCCTCGTCTCCCGTTCCTTTCGAACCCGGCCCTCGCGTTGCTCGGCCCGGCCTCGACGCGGCGTTCGGTCGCCGCGGGCGGCCCGACTGCCGACGCGGCGTCCTCTCGCCGCGGGCCGGATCCCTCTCCCGCCGCGTCCTCACCGGTGCGCTTCACCCTCGCCGTCTCCGGCGAGACCAGCGTGCGCGCCACGCTGTCCGGTACGGGGGACGTGCCGGGCGGCCCGTTCCAGGGAACGATCTCGATCAACGGCTCTGCCGCCGAGCTGCCCCTCTCGGGCACCGTCGAGCGGACGGGCAAGGAGTGGAAGCTGCCGGTCACGGTCCGCTACGCCGACGTGCCCGCGGACTGGGTCGACCGGTTCCGGCCGGACGGCTTCACCTACCGCCTGCACTCGGCCTCGGGACGGGAGTGGACCGGAAGCGCCCGCTGGGAGGACGTCGAGCTCGAGGGCTCGCGCGACACGGCCGAGAAGTTCCTGAGGCTCGACGACGTGTCGCTCACCAACGTCTCGCTCCTGTCGAGCGAGGCGAGCGCGCAGCTGACCGTCCGGAATCCGTTCTCCTTTCCGCTGAAGATCGCATCCTCGGAGTACACGCTCCTCGCGGACGGGCAGGAGGTGGGTTCCGGACGGACGCAGGGCATGATCCTCCATGCGGCGCAGAAGAACACGCTCGCGCTCCCGATCGACGTCGATCACTCCGCCCTCCTCGCTGCGGCCGGGGGAGCCGTCGTCTCCGGCGGCGACGTCGCGGTGAAGCTGACGGGAAGGCTCGTCGTCCGGCTGAAGGGCGGCGACGTGACGGTCCCTCTCGCCCTCTCGGGCCACCTGTCGGAGGGCTCGTGAGCCATCCGTATCGGAGCCTCCGCTACGAGATCCGGGGGTCCGTCGCGTGCATCGCCCTCGCGCGTCCGGAGGTCCGCAACGCGTTCGACGACGCGCTCATCGAAGAGCTCACGCGCGCGTTCGTTACCGCGGGCGAGGACGCCGCGGTGCGCGTCGTGGTGCTGTCGGGCGACGGGCCGACCTTCTGCGCGGGCGCCGACGTGGCCTGGATGCGGAAGGCGGGGAGCTATTCCCGGGAGGAGAACGAGGCCGATGCCGGGCGGATGGCGCGGATGCTGCGCGGGATCGACGCCTGCCCGAAGCCCGTCGTGGCGCTCGCGCAGGGCGCCGCGATCGGGGGCGGCGTCGGGCTCGTCGCGGCGGCCGACATCGCGATCGCGTCCGAGGAAACCGTCTTCTCGCTCGCCGAGGTCAGGCTCGGCATCCTGCCGGCCGTGATCTCGCCGTACGTGCTGCGGGCGATCGGACCGCGCGCCGCGCGCGACCTCTTCTTAACCGGCGAACGTTTCGACGCGGCGCGGGCGCTCGCGATCGGGCTCGTGCACCGCGTCGTGCCCGCCGCCGAGCTCGACGAGGCCGGGCGCCGGAAGGTCGCCGCGCTCCTTTCGGCGGGACCGGAGGCCGTCCGCGCGGCCAAGGCGCTCATCGAGCGCGTCACCGGAAAGGGACCCGAGGAGGCGATGCCGCTGACCGTCCGCACGATCGCGGAGCGGCGCGCCTCGGCCGAGGCACGGGAGGGCCTTTCGGCCTTCCTCGAGAAGCGGAAGCCCTCGTGGGCGAAGGAGCTCGAGAAGTGAAGGGAACGCAGAAACGATTCACGTGCCCGAAGTGCGGCAAAGGGTTCACCGCCTGGCGTCCGGAGGACCTGCCCGGCGTGCCGGTCAAGTGCTACTTCTGCGGAAACCAGTTTGCCGACGAGGCGGCGCAGCGAAAACCCGTCGCGCCGCCGCCCGCGCCCACTGCGGTCGCGCCGGCCGCCGAGCCGCCCGCGGCTCCTGCCGCGGCCCCGGCCGCCGTCGCGGCCGGCGAGCCGGAGGCGAACTGATGCGCCGCCTCCTCGCCGCGGGTTTTGCGGCTCTCCTTTCCAGCGCAGCTCTCGGGCAGAACGCCGCGGCCGTGATCCAGAGCGCCACCGGGCCCTCCTCGCGTCTCGAGAGCGACCTCCGGGTCCTGACGGACCAGATCGGCGGCCGCGTCACCGGCAGCGCCAACTACGCGCGGGCGCTGCAGTGGGGAATGGAGGCGTTCCGGCGGGCGGGCGTCGACTCCGTGCGGCTCGAGTCGTATCCGGTCCCCGCCCAGTGGGAGGGGATCGCCGCGGCCGCGTCCGTCGTGTCGCCTTCGGCGATCCCGCTCCGCGTCGTCTCGCTCGGCCTCACGCCCTCGACGCCGGGGGCCGTGACCGCGCCGCTCGTGGACGCGGGGGACGGCCATCGCGCCGACTTCGAGCGCCTCGGCGCGTCGGTGCGCGGCGCCATCGTGCTCGTGCACAACAAGCCGATGAACTCCTTCGACGACCTGTTCGCCGAGTACATCGGCGGCCCCGAGATCATGCATGCCGCGGCCGAGCGCGGCGCCGCCGCGCTGCTCTTCATCTCGACGCGGCCGCGGGACCTCCTCTATCGCCACACGATCACGTGGGGGCCGATCGCGCCCCTGCCGATGGCGCAGGTCGCGCGCGAGGACGGGCTCCGTCTCGCGCGCCTCGTCGAGGAGGGCACCGCCCCGCGCGTGACGCTCGACGTCCGCAACCGCGTCGGCGGACCGGGCGAGGCCCAGAACGTCGTCGCGGAGATCCGCGGCGCCGAACGGCCGGACGAGATCGTGCTCCTCGGCGCGCACCTCGACGCGTGGGACCTCGGCACCGGGGCCCTCGACAACGGCGTCAACTGCGCGCTCGTCGTCGACGTGGCGCGGGTGGTCGCCGCGGGCCCGAGGCCAAAGCGCACGATCCGCTTCGTCCTGTTCACCGGCGAGGAGGCGGGACTCCTCGGCTCCTACGGCTACGTGCGCTCCCACCGGGACGAGCTCGACCGGCACGTCGCCGTCCTGATCCACGACATCGGCGACGGGAAGATCGCCGGCTACTTCACGAACGGCCGCAAGGACATCGACGACGGCGTCCGCGCCGCGCTGGCGCCGGTGGCGTCGCGCGGCGCCGGGGGCGTCGAGGAGGAGGCGATCCTCGGCACCGACAACTTCGACTTCCTGCTCGAGGGGGTCCCGAACCTGGTCGCGAACCAGGACACGTCGCGCTACCTCGCCGACTACCACGCCGAGTCCGACACCTTCGACAAGGTCGACCCGGAGCTCGCACGCGGCAACGCCGCGGTCGCGGCCGTGGCCGTCCTCGGGCTCGCGAACTCCCCGCAGCGAATCGGTCCCCGGCAGACCCGCGCGGAGATCCTGCGGATCCTCGAGGACGACCGCTGGAGGCTCGCCGCCCAGATGAAGATCTACGGCATCTGGCCGGACTGGGAGAGCGGGAAGCGGGGCCGCGCGCAGTGACGTTCGGCCGACGGTGAAGCGGCTTCTCGTCGCCAACCGAGGCGAGATCGCCGTCCGCGTCGCGCGCACCGCGCGCGAGATGGGGATCGAGACCGTCGCGGTGCACGCGGTGGGCGACGCGGCGTCGCCGCACGTGCGCGCGTGCGATCGCGCCGTCTCGCTCGGAGAGGGCCCGCCCGCCGAGACCTACCTTTCGATCGACCGCCTGCTCGGGGCCGCGCGCGATTCCGGCGCGGACGCCGTGCACCCCGGCTACGGTTTTCTCTCCGAGAGTCCCGCGTTCGCCCGCGCGGTCGCGGGCGCCGGCCTCTTATGGGTCGGTCCGCCGGCATCCGCGATGGAGGAGATGGGCGGCAAGCTCCGCTCGCGCTCGCGCATGGAAGCGGCCGGGGTCCCCGTCGTCCCCGGCTCGCCGCCGGGAGCGGACGCGAAGGGCCTCGCCGCGGCGGCGGAGCGCATCGGCTATCCGCTCCTCGTGAAGGCGTCCGCCGGCGGCGGCGGCAAGGGCATGTCCCGCGTCGAACGGCCGGAGGATCTCGCGGCGGCGGTTGCGGAGGGACGGCGGCTCGCCGAGGCCGCGTTCGGCGACGGGACGGTGTATCTCGAGCGGCTGCTCGAGCGGTGCCGCCACGTCGAGTTCCAGGTGTTCGGCGACGCCGCCGGCCACGTCGTCCACCTCTTCGAGCGCGAGTGCTCCGTGCAGCGCCGCCACCAGAAGATCGTCGAGGAGACGCCGAGCGCCGCGCTGACTCCCGAGCTTCGGCGGGCGATGGGGGAGGCCGCGGTCGCGGCGGCGCGCGCGGTGGGATACGAGAGCGCCGGCACGGTCGAGTTCCTGGTCGCGCCCGACGGCCGCTTCTACTTTCTGGAGATGAACACGCGCCTGCAGGTCGAGCATCCGATCACCGAGGAGACGCTCGGCGTCGACCTCGTGCGGGCGCAGCTCGAGGTCGCCTCCGGCGCGGCGCTCCCGGCCGCGTGGCGCGACGGGCTTCTTTCGCCGCGCGGACACGCGATCGAGCTTCGCCTGTACGCCGAGGACCCCGAGACCTTCCTGCCGCGGACGGGCCGGCTGCTGGCGTGGCGCGAACCGGACGGACCGGGGATCCGCGTCGACGCGGGCGTCGAGGAGGGAAGCCGCGTCGGCGTCGAGTACGATCCGCTGCTCGCGAAGCTCACGGTTTCGGCCGAAAGCCGCGTCGCCGCGATCGAGCGCGCGCAGCGGGCGCTCTCGGAGTGGATCGTCCTCGGCGTCGAGACGAACCTGTCGCTCCTGCGCGCGGTCCTCGAGGCGCCGGAGTTCGTCTCGGGCGGCTACGCCACGGACCTCGTCGAGCGGCTGCCGGAGCGCCGCGCTCCGGATCCGCCGGATGCCGCGTGGATCGCGGCGGCTCTCGCGGCGTCCGGTCCCGCGGGCGGTGCGGGCGCGGGGACGACCGCCGCTTCGGCCGGCCTCGCGCGCGCGGGCGATCCCTGGGACGCGGCTGGCGGATGGAGGCCGGGCGCGTGAAGACGACGCGGCTCTCCTCCGGCGGACGGATCGAGGACGTGGGTCTCGGCGCTTCCGGTGAGGCGTCGCTCGGCGGCCGCCGGGTGTCGTGGACGCGGGAAGACGCGGGCGGCGGCATCATGCGTCTCGCCGCGGGAGGATCGCCGCATCGGCTCCTCGCGGTGCGCGACGGCGAGCGCGTGTGGGTCTGGTGCGACGGACGGGTCTACACGTTCGATCGGGCGCGGCGCGCGCGCGCGGGCGGGGACCACGACACGGACCTGTCCGCGCCCATGCCCGGCCGCGTGCGGCGGGTCTTCGCCGCGCCGGGAGAGACGGTCGCGCGCGGCGCGGTCCTCTTGGCGCTCGAGGCGATGAAGATGGAGCACGCGATCCGCTCGCCCCGGGACGGCATCGTCCGGAGGGTGCTCGTGCGCGAAGGCGATCTCGTCGACGCCGGCGCGGAGCTCGTCGAGCTGGAGCCGTCGCGACCGTAGCCCTCGCCGCGCCTCCGTCATAATGTCCCGAATGGAACCCTGGGAGGAGCACGCGATCCGGCGTCCCCACCTGCCGGAGCACGCGACCGTCTACGAGGTCGGCCCGCGCGACGGACTGCAGAACGAGGCCGAGACGCTCCCGGTCGAGGCGCGCGCCGAGTTCATCGACGCGCTCGCCGAGGCGGGCCTGCCCGCGATCGAGGTGGGCTCCTTCGTCTCGCCGAAGGCGATTCCGCAGCTCGCGGACACTGAGGAGGTCTACCGCCGGATCCACCGCGTCAGCGGCGTGCGCTACCCGGCGCTCGTGCCGAACCTGAAGGGGCTCGAGCGCGCCCTCGCCGTCGGCGTCCGCGAGATCGCCGTCTTCACCGCCGCCTCCGAAACCTTCAACCGCAAGAACATCAACGCGGGCGTCGACGAGTCGATCGAGCGGTTCCGCCCGGTGGTGGCGCGCGCGAAGGAGGAGAAGATCCGCGTGCGCGGCTACGTCTCGACGGTGTTCGGCTGCCCGTATGAGGGCGACGTCGCGCCCGAGGCCGTGCGCGAGGTCGTGCACAAGCTCCTCGATCTCTCGGTCGACGAGATCTCCCTCGGCGACACGATCGGCGTCGCGACGCCCAACGACGTGTACGACGTCATCGAGGCGCTCTACGACTCCGGCGTGACGCGCGGCGTGCTCGCCCTCCACTTCCACGACACGCGGGGCACCGCGCTCGCCAACGTCTTCGCGGGGCTCGAGTGCGGCGTGACCACCTACGACGCGTCCGCCGGCGGCCTGGGCGGCTGTCCCTACGCGCCGGGCGCCTCCGGCAATCTGGCGACCGAGGACCTGCTCTACCTGCTCGAGGGGCTGGGCGTCTCGACGGGGGTGACCCTCGCCCGCGTCGTCGAGGCCTCGCGGCGGCTCTCCGAGCGGCTCGGCCACCGCCCGCCGGGTCGCTATCTCTCGGCCGTCTGGGGGTCGAACGGTTGACAGATCGAGCCTTCCCGGGTAACCTTCTGAACCACACACTCTTAGCCGTGACCAAGAAGATCCTCCTGGCCGACGATAGCCTCACGATCCAGAAGGTTGTCGAACTGACCTTCTCGGACAGTGAGTACGACTTGGTGTGCGTTTCCAACGGACAGCGCGCCCTCGATCGCATCGCGGCGGGCGAGGTGCCGGACCTGATCCTCGCCGACGTCGTCATGCCCGAGAAGAACGGCTACGAGGTCTGCGAGGCGATCAAGGCGAACCCCTCGACGGCGCGGATTCCGGTGATGCTCCTCTCCGGAACGTTCGAGCCATTCGATCGCGACCGCGCGGAGCGCCTGGGCTGCGACGCGATCGTCTCGAAGCCCTTCGATTCCCAGCAGCTCCTCCGTCAGGTCGAGCAGCTCGTGTCGCGGCCGCCCGCGGAGGCGCCGGTCGCCTCGACCGTGGCGATTCCGACGATGGCGAACCTCGCGCCGCCGCCCCCGCCCCCGCCGGAGCCGCCTCCCGCCGCGGAGGCAGGCTTCCAGTCGGACGACTTCACGGGATCGATCCGCCTGCCGGCCCCGGCCAGGGGGGGCGCGGATCTCTTCGAGGAAGAGTACGGCCAGGGCGACGTCGAGTCGGCGATCGCGGCCTTCGAGAAGGCGCACCCGGAGTTCGCCTACGCCGAGGACGGCCGATCCCAGGGCGGCGCTCCGGCGCGGGAAGACGAGAAGAAGCCGGAGGAGTCGCACGCCCCCGAGTCCGCCTCGGCCGGCTGGATCGCGGAGGAGACCGAGGTCGCCGCCCCGCCGCCGCCGGCGCCCGCGCCCTTCTGGATGCCGCGCGAGCCGGAACCGGACGTCGCTCCGATTCCCTTCGGCGCGGACGACTCCGCGAGCCGCCACGAGGAGCCCGAGCCTCCGCCGCCGCCCCCATTCACCGCCCCCGCGCCTGCGCCCGCCGAGCCGCCGGCTCCGCCGGTCGAGTCCGGAGAGGACTGGCGCACCGAGACGAGGCCCGCCGTCGCCAATTCGTGGCGCGCCGACGAGGCGCCGACGCAGCAGATTCCGCTCGCCGCCGAGTACGCGGCGCTCTCGAGGCGGGCCGAGGCGCCGCCCGAGCGCGACACGGACCCGACCCAGCCGCGCCGCGACGAGCCGCCGGCGGGCGAGACCTCCGGCCCGTACGGCGAGTCCTCCGGAATGCGCGAGAGCGGGCCGCTCGGGCTCGCCGCGCCGCCGCCGGCCGCACCGGAGGAGAGTCCGGTGCCCGCCGAGATCGAGGAGCTCGCGTCCACGACGTCGATCGGACAGCTGAAGGAGATGTTCTCCTCGGTGTCGCGCCCCGAGGGCGGCGGTCTCTCGGACGACGATATCGACCGTCTGGCCGCCCGCGTCGTGGAGCGCCTGTCCGAGCGCATCGTCCGCGAGATCGCGTGGGAGGTCATTCCCGACGTCGCCGAGATCGTCATCAAGCAGCGCATCAAGGAGCTCGAGTCGGGCGTGGAATAACCCGCGGCGAGGGAACGCCGCGTCGGAGGCGGGGCGGAACGCCGCGTCGACTGGCGGGCCAGGCAACGCGAGGGCCGGTCTTCGAAAAGAAGCGATGCGAGGGGAACGCTTCGAATAGAAAGCCCGCCGCCATCTGATATATGAAAGGGCTCCCAGAGAGCCCTTTTTTCATGCCGAAAACTGCCGATTCCGCCCCGGCGCCGGTCCGGGTCCTCGAGAAGACCTTCGATCCGGCCCATTTCGAAGAGGCGTGGTACACGCGCTGGGAGAAGGACGGCCGTTTCCAGCCGCAGGGCGCACCCTCTTCGCCCCGATTCGTCATGGTGATCCCGCCGCCGAACGTCACGGGTCGCCTCCACATCGGGCACGCATATGGCCGCACGATCGAAGACATCCTCGCGCGATGGAAGCGCATGCGGGGCCATCGCGTGCTCTGGGTGCCGGGCACGGACCATGCGGGCATCGCGACGCAGATGGTCGTCGAGCGGCAGCTCGCGAAGGAGGGCGCCGACCGGCGCTCCCTCGGCCGCGAGAAGTTCGTCGAGCGCGTGTGGGCGTGGCGCCGCGAGTCCGGCGACCAGATTCTCGCGCAGCTGCGCAAGCTCGGCTGCTCGCTCGACTGGAGCCGGCTGCGCTTCACGATGGATGCGGACCTCTCGCGCGCGGTCCGCCACGCCTTCGTCCGACTCTACGAGGACGGGCTGATCTACCGGGGGCGCTACGTCGTCAACTGGTGCCCGCGCTGCGAGACCGCGGTCTCCGACCTCGAGGTCGTGCACCGCGAGACCGAGGGGACGCTCTACCGGATCCGCTACGACGTCGAGGGCGTGCCCGAAGGCGCCGTCGTCGCGACCACCCGTCCCGAGACGATGCTCGGCGACACGGCGCTCGCGATTCACCCGGACGACCCGCGGACCGCCGCGCTCCGGGGCCGCACGGCCGTGCTCCCGCTGATGGGACGCTCGATCCCCGTGATCGAGGATCCGATCCTCGTCGACCGCGAGTTCGGGACCGGCGTCGTCAAGGTGACGCCCGCCCACGACGCGAACGACTTCGCGTCGGGGCAGCGCCACGGGCTGCCCGCGGTCGTCGTCATCGGGCCGGACGGCAAGATGACGAAGGAGGCCGGAGGCTTCGCGGGGCTCGACCGATTCGAGGCGCGGAAGAGGGTCCTCGCGCGCCTGGAGGAGGAGGGGCGGCTCGTCGGCACCGAGAAGCACGTCCACAACGTGGGCTATTGCCAGCGCTGCGACAGCGTCATCGAGCCGTACCTCTCGACGCAGTGGTTCGTGAAGATCGCCCCGCTCGCGGAGCCCGCGATCCGCGCGGTCGAGGACGGCACGGTCGCCTTCGTCCCCGCCTCCTGGGCGAAGACCTACTTCGAGTGGATGCGCAACATCCACGACTGGTGCATCTCGCGGCAGCTCTGGTGGGGGCACCGGATCCCCGCGTTCACCTGCGAGAACGGCCACGTCACGGTCGCGGACGAGGACCCCTCCGCCTGCGCGACCTGCGGGTCGCCCAGGCTCGAGCAGGACCCCGACGTGCTCGACACCTGGTTCTCGTCGCAGCTGTGGCCGTTCTCCGTCTTCGGATGGCCCGAGGACACGCCCGACCTGCGCGCGTTTTATCCGACCGACGTCCTCGTCACCGGGTACGACATCCTGTTCTTCTGGGTCGCCCGGATGATCATGGCGGGGCTGCGCTTCACCGGCAAGGCGCCCTTCCAGACGGTGCACCTGCACGGCCTCGTGCGCGTCGGCGGCGAGAAGATGTCGAAGACGAAGGGCAACGTCATCGATCCGCTCGAGGCGATCGGAGAGTTCGGCGCCGACGCGGTGCGCTTCACGCTCGCCGCCGCGGCCTCGTCGGGGCCGACCGTGTCGGTCGAGCGCGGGCGGATGGCGGGCTCGCGCAACTTCGCGACCAAGCTCTGGAACGCGGCGCGCTTCACGCTCGCGCAGCTCGGGGGCGAGACGGGCGCGCCCGTGGCGATCGACCGCGCGCGCCTCGCGCTTCCCGATCGCTGGATCCTCTCGCGCCTCGACGCCGTCGCCGGCGACGTGAACCGCCACCTCGAGGAGTTCCGGTTCGACGAGGCGGCGGGCGCGATCTACGGCTTCGTGTGGCACGAGCTCTGCGACGGATATCTCGAGATGGTCAAGCCGGTGCTCGCCGGCGGCGACGCGGCCGCGGCCGGCGCCGCCCGCGCCGTGCTGCGCCGCTGCCTCGAGGGCGCGCTCGCGCTCCTCCATCCGTTCATGCCGTTCTTGACCGAGGAGATCTGGGAGAAGCTGACGGGCCGCTCGGGGACGCTCGTCGTCGAGCCGTACCCGACTTCGTCCGGCGCCTGGAGCGATCCCTCGGCCGTCGGCGCCGTCGAGGCGCTGCGCGCGATCGTGACGCGCGTGCGCAACTTCCGCGCGGAGCGCGGGGCGTCGCCGACCGAGCCGGTCGCCCTCTCGATCGACCCCGCGTCGCCCGCGCGGGCGATCGTGGCGGACCTTCGGACTCTGGCGCCCCTGCTGCGGCACCTCGGACGCCTCTCCGAGCTCGAGTTCTCGGCCGCGGCGCCCGATCGGTTCCAGGACGTCGTCGCGGGCCTCGGCCTCGGGCTCGCGCTTCCTCCCGGCGCCGCGACCGACGCGGGCGAGCGGATCGCGAAGGACCTCGCCTCGACCGACGACGAGATCGCGGCGCTGCGCTCCAAGCTCGAGAACGGCGCCTACCTCGAGAAGGCGCCCGCCGCCGTGGTCGAGAAGACGCGGCGCCGCCTCCGCGAGCTCGAGGAGAAGCGCGCCGCTCTCGGAGCCGCCCGCCCGTGATCGCGTTCGCGGGAGGCGTCATCGAGCCCGGGAAGTGGCGGGCTTTGGAGAACTGCGTCTGCCTCCACGCCATCCGCTCCTCGAACGGGCTCGCCCGCGAGATCATGGACGTCTACTTCGAGGAGGGGCTCGACGTGCGGCCGACGGTGCTCGTCGCCGACGCTCAGTTCGGCGCCTATGGGCGCCAGGGCCGCCGCTGGGAGGCGCCGCTCGGGCGCGGCCTCTACTTCACGGTGCTCCGCCCCGCCGCGGCGGGGGAGCCGCTCTCGGTCGTCCCGATCGCCGTGGCGCGCTGGACGCGGGCCGTCCTGGCGGAGCAGACGGGCGCTGCGATCTCGCTGAAGTGGCCGAACGACCTCTACGTCGATCGACGCAAGCTCGCCGGCATCGTCGCCGAGTCCCGCACGCAGGGCGACGACACCTGGATCGCGGTCGGGGTCGGGATCAACGTCCTCGGGAGTGCGTCGGCCCTCGGCATCCCGGACGCGACGACCCTCGAGGAGGCGACGGGCCGGCCGCCCGCGCTGACCTCCCTCCTCCAGGCCCTGCTCGACCGATTCGACCGGGAGCTCGCGGCGCCGCACTGGCACGATGAGGCCCGCGAGTGGGAGCGCTTCGCCGCTCACCGGCCGGGCGACCGGCTCACGATCCGCCGCGACGGCGAGGAGATCAGTGGCTCCTACGTGGGCCTCGACGCGTCGGGCTTCCTGCGCCTGGAGACGGGCGCCGGCGAGACGACGATCGCCGCCGGCGAAGTGGCCGCCTGGTGAGCGGCCGCGCGGGGGAGACGCTCCTCGCCGTCGACGTCGGGAACTCCAACACCGTCCTCGGCCTCTGGAGGGGGCCCGAGCTCGAGTGTCACTGGCGGCTGACGACCCGGCGCGAGGCGACCTCGGACGAGCTCGCGCTCTCGGTCCGCGGCCTCCTCGCCGCGGGGCCGGGGGGAGCGGAGCGGGGCGGGCCGACGCGCGTCATCGTCGCGAGCGTCGTTCCGTCGCTGAAGTTTCCGCTCCGCCAGGCGCTGCGGCAGCTGTTCGGACGCGAGCCGCTCTTCGTCGAGCCGGGAGTGAAGACCGGGATGCCGGTCCTCTACGAGGTCCCGCAGGAGGTCGGCGCCGACCGGATCGTGAACTCGGTCGCGGCCTTCGACGCCGTCGGCGGCCCGTGCATCGTCGTCGACTTCGGGACCGCCACGACGTTCGACGTCGTCACGGCCAGGGGCGAGTACGCCGGCGGGGTCATCGTGCCGGGGATCTCGATCTCCGCCGAGGCGCTCTTCGAGAAGGCGGCGCGGCTCTGGCGCGTCGAGATCCGCCGGCCCGAGCGCGTCGTGGGGAAGACGACGGCCGGCTCCGTGCAGTCGGGTCTCTACTTCGGCTACCTCTCGCTCGTCGACGGCATGATCGACCGCATCTCCGCCGAGCTCGGTGCGCGCCCCCGCGTGATCGCGACCGGCGGGCTCGCCGAGCTCTTCGGCGGCGGCTCCGACAGGATCGGCCAGATCGACCCGCTCCTGACCCTGAAGGGACTGCGCCTCATCGATGAGCGCAACCGGGGAGGATAGGGCCTACTTCGAGGCGGCCGAGGCGGCGTTCATCCGGCGCCGCGGCACGCCGTTCCTGCTTTCGCCCCGGGACTTCGCCCTGCTGAAGGAGTGGCGCGCGCTCGGGGTTCCGATCGAGGCGATCGAGGCCGGCATCGACGAGGCGTTCTCCCGCCGCGAGGAGCGGGGCGCCGTCGGCCGCGTGAACTCGCTCTCGTACTGCCACGGCGCGGTCCTCGAGGCCTGGGAGCGGCGCGCCGAGGCGGCGCGAGGCCGCGGCCCGGCCGAAGGAGCCTCGCCGGGGGAGCCGGACGCCGCGGCGGTTCTCGCCGACCTCTCGGCCGCGCTCTCCGCGTGCCGTACGGCGCGGCCGGACCTCGCGGCTCCCCTCGATGCGGCGCTCGCGGCGCTCTCCCGTCTCGCCGGCTCGGGCAAGACGGCCGAGGAGATCGAGGCCGCGCTCGCCCGGCTCGACCGGAGGCTCGCGCGCTCGCTGCACGAGGCGCTGCCGGAGACCGAGCGCGCCGACCTCGACCGCGAAGTCCGGGCCCAGATGGCGGGCGCGGTGGTCCGGATGGACGCCGCGGCCGCGGAGAAGACCGCGAGGGCGCTGACGCGCCGCTCCCTGCGCGAGCGGCTGTCGCTGCCGCGGCTGTCGCTCCTGTGAACCGCACCCGGGAGGTCCGGATCGAGAAGCTCGCGCCGACGGGCGAGGGAATCGCCCGCACCGTCGATGGCGTGGGGTTCGTCGACCGCGCCCTGCCGGGCGAGCTCGTCGCGACAACACTGTACGAGATGAAGAAGCGCTTCTGGCGCGGCACGACCGACGCCGTGCTCGAGGCCTCGCCGGACCGGGTGGAGGGGCCGCACGCCGGGTGCGCGGGGTGCGACTGGGCTCACTTCGCGCCGGACGCGGCGCGGCGCGCGAAGGCCGGGCTCTTCCTCGAGACGATGGAGCGTCTCGGGCGGCTGGATCGGTCGGCCTTCGGCGGTCCGGAGGTCGCCGCCTCGCCGGCCGGCTACCGGCTGCGCACCCGCCTGCACGCGCTCGGCGGAAGGCTCGGGTACCACGCTCCCGGGAGCCACCGTGTCGTCGGCGCGGAGTCCTGCGCGGCGATCTCGGAGGAGACCCGGGCGCTCCTCCCTCGACTGGAGGCGGCGGTCGGCGCGAGCGGCGCCGCCGTGACCGAGGCCGCGGTGCTCGAGACCGTGGACGGCGCGCGCCGGCTCGTGCGCGTCACGGCGGCGCCCGATGCGGCCGCGGCCGCGCGGCTCGGGGAGGCGCTGTCGGCGATGTGCGCCGGCGCGCGCGTCGAGACGCCCGACCGCCGCCCGCTCGTTCTCCGCGGCGAGCGCGTCCTGCGGCTCTCCGTCGGCGGGCGCGAGTTTCCGGTCTCGGTCGACACCTTCTTCCAGAGCAACCGATTCCTCGTACCGGAGCTGTTCGCCGACGTCGCGGCCGAGGCCGGCGCCATGCCCGCGGGCGAGGCGCTCGACGCCTTTGGCGGCGCGGGTCTCTTCGCCGGGGCGCTGCTCGACGCCGGGCATCGCGTCGAGACCGTCGAGGCGGACCCCGACGCGGTCGCCGACGCGCGACGCGCGCGCGAGGCATGGACTGACGGCGCGCGCTGGGAGATCACCGCGTCGACCGTCGAGCGCTTCCTCGAGGAGGACGACCGCGCGTTCGACGTCGTCGTCGCGGATCCGCCGCGCGCGGGCCTCGGCGTGCCCCTCGCCCGCGCGCTGGCGCACCGGACGCGGCGGCGGCTGATCTACGTCTCCTGCGACCCGGCGACGCTCGCCCGCGACCTCGCGGCGTTTCTCGGAGAGGGCCTCGCGATCCGGCGGGTCCGTCTCTACGATCTCTTCGCATTCACCCACCGCGTGGAGGCGCTGGTCTCGCTCGAGCGCGCGGCGTGATCCGCCCCGTCCTCGCGGACGGGGACGCCCCGGCGGCGCGCGCGGCGGTCCTCCTCGTTCTCGGGATCTTCGCGGGCGCCTGGTCGGTCGGAGGGGCGCGCGGCGCCGGTGTCCTCATCGGCGTGTCGGCGCTGGGACTGGTCGCGGCTCCCTCCGGCGGCGCCGCGGCCCGGCTCTCCTTCGCCGCGCTCTGGCTCTCGGCGGGATTCGTATCGGGCGCGGTGCGCATCGCGGCGCCGGCCGCGCGCGCCCGGGCGGCCTTCGCGGCGCTGTCGGAGGAGTCCCGCCACGCGGTGGTCCTCGAGGGTACCCTCGCGGACTTCTGGAGCGGAGACCCGCCGCGGGCCCGCTCCGTCCTGCGGGCCGACCGGCTCGAGGCGCCCGCGCGCGCGGCCCGGGACTTTCCCGCCGAGGTGGCGGTCTTCGTCTCCGGGAGGGGAGCGGTCGCGCCGCGCGCGGACCGCGGCGACCGAGTCCGCGCCGCCGGACACCTCGAGGAGGAGGACCTGCCCGCTTCCGGCCGCGACGTGCCCGTGCCGATGCCGCGGTACCGGCTGTCGGTGAAGAGCGCGACGCTCGTCGAGCGCGAGCGGTTCACGCTCCTCTCGCTCCTGACCGTGCCGAACCGGATCCTCTTCCGGGCGCTCCCGACGGGCGGCGCCGACGAAGCCCGCAACGTCCGGGGTCCGCTCGCGGCGCTCCTCCTCGGCCGCACGGCGGAGCTCGACCGGGGAATGGTCGCGCGCTACCGCCGCGGCGGGCTGTACCACCTGCTCGTCGTGTCGGGCCTCCACGTGGCGCTCGCCGCCGCCATGGCGGCGGCGCTCCTGACGTCTCTCGGCGTCGAGGGCCGGCCCCGCGACGCGATCCTCCTCGCGGGCGTGTTCCTGTTCGTGCTCGTCGGCGGCGCCAATCCGCCCGCCGTGCGCGCCGGGCTCGTCGTCGGCGTGCTCATCGCGACGCGCCTCTTCGAGCGCCCGATCGGCGGGGCGCAGGCGATCGGCCTCTCGGCGCTCGGCCTCTTCCTCGCCGCTCCCGAGCAGATCTTCTCGATCGGCACCGTGCTGACGTTCGCCGCCGTCGGAGGCATCGCCCTGTTCTCCCGACGGATCCGGGCGCGGCTGCCCGGACGCCCGGAATGGCTCTTCTCGGGCATCGCGGCGGCGCTCGCGGCCGAGGCGGCGACGGCGCCGGTGCTCTTCTGGCGGTTCAACGTGGTGGCCGCCGGGGCATGGCTGACGGCGCCGTTGACGGTGCCCCTGGCGGGCGGCCTCATCGCCACGGGAGGACTCGCGGTCGTTCTCCGCGCCACCGGCCTGCCGGCCCCCCCGCTGGAGGCGCTGTTCGGCATGGGCAGCCGGACGCTCGAGTTTCTGGCGGAGCGCGCCGCGGGAATCGCGATCCTGCGGCCGACGCCGTCTCTCGCGGGCGTCCTCGTCGTGGAGGGCCTCCTGCTCGCCGCCGGTGTCGGTCCGAAGCGGCTGCGGCGGCCCTCGGCCCTCGCCGCCGCGGCCGTCTTCCTCGGCCTCGTGCTGCGACCCGCCGCCCGCGGACCGGCGGCCGGATTCTCCGTCGAGGCCCTCGACGTGGGGCAGGGAGACGCGATACTCCTGCGCTGGGACCGCCACGCGATCCTCGTGGACGGGGGAGGGCCCTTCGACGCGATGGCCACGGACTTCGGACGGACACGGCTCGTGCCCAAGCTGCTCGATCGCGGCGTAACGCGGCTCGACGCCGCGCTGGCGACGCACCCGCATCCGGACCACGCGCTGGGTCTCTTCGCGGTGCTCGAGGAGCTTCCCGTGGGGGAGCTGTGGCGGTCCGACGGCCAGGACGAGGCCGATCTCTACGCTCGCCTCGAGGCGGCGGCGCACGCGCGAGGCGTGCCGGTCAAGTGCCTCGCGGCGGGCGAGACCTGGGAGCGCGGCGGCGCCCGCCTCGCGGTGCTCCACTCCGGCGGTCCGATCCGGAAGATCGACGGCGTCAACAACCAGTCGGTCGTCGCGGTGTTCGAGCGGGACGGGCGCCGCGCGCTCCTGACGGGGGACGCGGGCGCTCCGACCGAGGCGGAGCTCCTGCGCCGCGCGGCCGTCGCGCCGGCCGACCTGCTCAAGGTCGGCCACCACGGCAGCCGCACCGCGACGACGGGGGACTTCGTCGACGCCGTCCGGCCGCGACTCGCGCTCCTCTCGTGCGGCCGCCGCAACCGTTTCGGCCATCCCGCCGCCGAGACGCTCGAGACGCTCGAGGGACGCGGCGTGCCGGTCTTCCGCACCGACGAGCGCTCGGACGTGCGCGCGGACCTCCTGCCCGGAGCGACGCGGCTCGACTGGCGCGGCGCCTTCCGGCCGTGAGCGCGGACCCCCGGCCGCCGCTCGTCGCGCTCTTCGGACCGACGGGCTCGGGGAAGTCCGCCGTGGCGCACGCCGCGGCCCTCGCCCTCGGGGGCGAGATCGTCTCGGCCGATGCCTTCGCCGTCTACCGCGGCATGGACATCGGCACGGACAAGCCTTCGCCCGAGGCGCGCCGCGAGGTCCGCCATCACCTCGTGGACGTCGCGGAACCGGAGGAGTCGTTTTCCGCGGGGCGCTGGGCGCACGAGGCGCGCCGGGCGGTCGAGGATATCGTGGCGCGCGGCCGCGTGCCGATCGTGGCCGGCGGCAGCGGCTTCTACCTCTCGGCGCTCTTGGACGGCCTGCCCGAGGGCCCCGTGCGCGACGATCCGGTGCGCGAGGGCCTTCACGAGTGGGCGCTCTCCCGCGGACCCGCGGCCGCTCACCGGGTGCTCGCCGTCAACGACCCCGCGTCGGCCGCGCGCATTCCGGCCGGGAACCTCCGGTACGTCCTGCGCGCGCTCGAGATTCTCCTCGTGACCGGAGCTCCCGCCTCCGCGCGCCTGCCGCCGGAGGACGTCTGGGCCCGCCGTTTCCGCATCGTGAGAATCCACTTGCGCCCGGACCCGGCCGTCCTTGGTGTTAGGATCGAGGCTCGCGTCGAGCGCATGCTGGACGCGGGGTGGGGCGAAGAGGTCCGGCGGCTTCTCGACCGCGGCCTCTCGATCGACGCGAATTCCTTCCAGGCGATCGGATATCGCGAGGTGGCCGAGTGGGTGCTCGGGCGCACCTCGAGGCAACGGGCGGAGACGGAAATCGTGAAAGCGACGCGCGGTCTCGCGAAGCGCCAGGCGACCTGGTCACGGCGCGAGCGGGAAGCGCGGCAGGTCGAGCCGGAGGAGGCCCTCGATGTCATTCTCGCCCTGGTGGGCGGGACGGGGGATGGGGAGACGCGATGAACAAGGCCCCGATCAATGTCCAGGATTCGTTCTTCTACAACCTGCGCAAGGACAACACCCCGGTGATGGTCCGGCTGACGTCCGGCGAGGAGCGGATGGGACGCCTCCGTCGGTTCGACAAGTTCGCCCTGGTGCTCGAGGTCGACGGCCGCGAGGAGATGATCTACAAGCACGCCATCGCGTCGATCCGGCCGGAGAGTCTGCCCCCGGGAGCATGACCGCGGCGGGCCGCCGAAGGCTCCGGCCCGAGCCCTTCCGTCGCGCCGCTTTCCTCGGCGGCGCCTGTCTCGCCGCGCTCCTCGCGCACGCCTGCGCGAGCTCGGCGCCGCCGCCGCCGCGCGACGCCTTCCCGCTCGATCCGCGCGAGGGCCTCGCGGGTCCCTTCGACGAGAGCGTCGAGGCGGGCTGGAAGGCGCTGCTCGCCGGCGACACCGCCGCGGCGTCGCGGGAGTTCGCGGCCGCGCGCGGCGGAGACTCGGCGCGAGCGGCGAGGATCGGCCAGCTCGAGGTCCTCGTGCGGTCCGGCCGCTCCGCGGAGGCGCTGTCCGACTGCGCGAAGGAGACGGGCGATGCCGGCGCGACGATGCCGCTCCTCGTCGTGTGCGGGGAGGCCGAGGCCCGCGCGGGATCGCCCATCGCCGCGTACGAGTTCTACGCGCGAGCCGCCGCGGCCGGAGGCGCGGTGCGCCCCGGGCTCTCGGCCCGTGCGCAGAAGCTCCTGCCCGGCGCGGCCGACGCCCTGTTCGCGGAGGCCGACAAGGATGCCGCCGCCGGACGCTTCGATGCCGCCCGGGCCGCCGCGGCGCGCGCGATCGCGTGGGAGCCGCGATCCGGATCGGTCCTCGTCCGCGCCGCCGCGATCGAGTGCGCGGCCGGACAGAAGGAGCGCGCGCTGCAGTACGACCGGGAGGCGCTCTCCCTCGGCGGCCTGACCCCGGAGCAGCGGGCGGAGGCCGGGCGCCTCGCACTCGAGATCGGCGACGATGCGCTCGCCGTCTCCGTGTTCGACGCGCTCGCGGCGGAGGACTCCCGCTTCGCGGAATCGGCGGAGGAGGCGCGGCTGGCGTTCCGGATCTCGAACTGGCCGGACGCCGAACGCCGCGCCGCGCGCGCGAGGCGGGTCACGCGGTCCCAGGCGGCCGACCTGGTGTGGTGGATGTTTCCGGAGGTCCGCGAGGCGCGCGCCCGGGGGGCCGTCGCGAGCGACGTCCTGGACCGCCGCGACACGTCCGCGCTGGTCCGAGCGGTGTCGCTCGGCCTGCTGGACGTGGATGCCGAGACGCACCGCGCCCGGCCCGACGCGACCCTGTCCCGGACGGCGGCGGCGCAGATGTTGCTGCGCCTGGCGGGCTGGCTCACCGGTCCGAGGGCGCCGATGGCCTGCCTGAAGGACTCGCCCGGGCCCTGGCGCGGCGGAGCGGACGCGCTCCGGCTGGCGAGCCGGTGCGGGCTGCTGTCAGAATCGGGGGGTGCCGCCGTGAGCGGGCCCGAGCTCACGCGGGGTTTCGACCGACTGCGTTCGTCGCTGCCGGCGGGGGAGGGGAAGCTACCGTGATCGATCCAGCCGTGTTTCGCCGCGTCGCGTTTTTCGCCAGCCTGGATCCTCAGCAGCTGCAGACGCTCTCGCGGGTCGCGAGCGTCCGGCGTTTTCATCCCGGGGAGACGATCCTCCACGAGTCCGACCCGGGAGACCAGTTCTTCGTGATCGCGCAGGGGTCGGTCAAGATCTACGTGGATTCTCCGGACGGACGCGAGGTCGTCCTCACCCACCTCCAGACGGGCGACTTCTTCGGCGAGATGGCCCTCCTCGAGGGCGAGTCCCGCAGCGCCTCGGTGACCGCGCTCACCGAGTGCGAGACCGTCGCCCTGTCGCGCGACGACTTCTTCGCCGCGCTCGCCGGCGACTTCGCGCTGACGAAGAAGATCCTCCAGGCGCTGTCGGCGCGCCTGCGCCGCGCGAACGAGATCATCGAGTCGCTCGCCCTCCAGGACGTCGGCGGAAGGCTGGCGCGCTACCTGCTGCGGCTCGCCGACGAATCCGGTCAGCCGGCCGTCGACGGCTACTTCGCCGTCCATCGTCCCACCCATCAGGAGATCGCCAACTCGATCGGCGCCACGCGCGAGACCGTGACCCGGATGTTGAAGCAGTTCGAGGACCGCAAGCTCATCCGCATCAAGGGAGCGATGGTGTGGGTCCCGGCGGAGGTCCCGCCCGGCGCGCGCGAGAACGAGTGGAGACGCCGTTGAGGGGTCCCTGGACGCTGCCCAACTTCATCACCCTCGTTCGCCTCGCCGCCCTGCCGTTCTTCCTCCTGTGCATCTCCGACGGGCGCTTCGCGCTCGCGCTCGGGATCTTCGTCGCCGCCGGCCTGTCGGACGGGGTCGACGGATTCCTCGCTCGGCGCTTCGACATGAAATCGGCGCTCGGGGCGTACCTCGATCCGATCGCGGACAAGCTGCTCCTGATGTCCTCGTACCTCTTCCTCGCGATCCCGTCCTACCCGGCGCGCGTCAAGGTGCCGGTCTGGCTCGCGCTCATGGTCCTCTCGCGCGACTTCCTGATGCTGCTCGTCGGACTTCTCCTGATCCTGACGGCCGGCATGAAGCGCTTCCCGCCGACGTGGGCCGGGAAGGTCACGACGGTCACCCAGATCACGACGGTTCTCATCGTGCTTTGCGCGAACCTGTGGAACCTTCCCCGGCAGTTCCTCCTCCTGGCCTTCGGCGCGACCGCGAGCGTCACGGTCTTCTCCGGCTTCGATTACGTGCACCGCGTGGCCCGCAACCCCGAGGCACCCGTGCCCGCGCGATGATCGCCCTGCGGCTGCTGACGCGGCCGGACTGTCACCTGTGCGAGGAGATGCGCGCGGAGGTGGATCGGCTGCTCGAGGGCGAGCCGCACGAGTGGGAAATCGTGGACGTCGACTCCGACGACGAGATTGCGCGCCGCTGGTCCGACGCGATCCCCGTTCTCTTCGTCAACGGCCGCCTCTTCGCGAAGGGCCGCATTCCCAAGCTCGCCGCACGGCTCCGCCTGTTGCGCGCCGCGGAGGGCATCGAGGAGAAGAAGTGAGCGCGATCGTCGCGGCGCTCCTGGCGGCGGCGCTCGCGGGCCCTGGGGCGAGGCCACGCTCGCGACGAAGGAGAAGGGGAGGATCGTGACGGAGGCCCTCGTCGACGCCATGGTCGCGGACATCGAGACGTTCCGCAGGGCGCCGCCGCTCCCGCTCGTCGCGACGCCGTTCGTCCGCTGAGATCCACGGACCAGGAGTCGGAGTTCGTGTCGATGAAAGACGCCGGCACGCCAGGTCGGTCCGCCGCGAGCTTCTGGGACGAGAATCGGCATCGTTCTCTTGACCAGGGATACTGGGCGGCGAATCCGGTTTGCCGTTACTTCATCAACCGCCGAGTCACAGGGGATCCCCATGAATGGCCTCTCGATTGGCTCAAACGAGTCCATGTGGAGACCCCGTTTCGTCATGGGGTGTCCTGGGGCTGCGGTCTCGGCGCATTCGAGCGCTGCGCACGGCGCCTCGGAATCGTGGAACAGATCGATGCGTTCGACCTGTCGGAGTTATCCCTGGCCGATGCTCGCCGAGAGCCGGAAGCGCTGAGGCTCGGCGGCATCCACTATCAGCTCGGCGACTTCAACGATCCACTGATTGCCCGCAACAGGTACGACTCGGCGTTCTTTCATGCCTCGCTCCACCACGTAGCAGCTCTTGAACGGCTCTTTCGGCGGCTTGCCATCGGACTCGCAGGCCCACGTTTCATCTACGTGGACGAGTACGTGGGTCCGTCCCGGTTTCACTGGCAAGTCCATCGGCTGGCGGCATCGCAGCGAGCTCTCGATGACGTACCCCCGGATGCAAAGACTGCTTCGCAGGTTCTCTTGCCCATCGAGGAGCATGACCCGTCGGAGGCCTTTCGATCCGACGAAATCATGGGATTCCTGAGGACGTTTTGCGACATCGTCGCCTGGCGACCCTACGGTGGCCAACTCGTGGATCTCTTGTTCCAGTACCTGAAGCCTCAATGGGTGCAATCCCCTGAGGGTGTGGAGTTCCTGATCAGGACGCTGGAGATCGAGGATCGGGAGTTGCAGGTGAATCCGGCGGCGACCCACGGCCTGGTCGCGGTGGGCTACGTGAAGCCGATTCGACGACTCGCGCGGCCTCTCGCTCGACAAGCAGCGGGCGCCTTGCGCAGACGCTTGCCCCGCTTCGCCGCCTTCCGCTCTCCAGATTGGGAGACGTGGGCGGCCCTCCGCCGAGCTTCGAAAATTTGGCGCCCGAGCCGCTGGAAGGACCGTCCGTACTTGTTTAGAATGCGCCCCGATGCGGGCATAGTTCAGCGGTAGAACGCCAGCT
>CAVXOX010000004.1:0-230015 GCA_963763535.1 uncultured Acidobacteriota bacterium | reverse complement strand
ATGGGCGCGACCGTATTGACCGTGGTGCAGGGACCGGTGTCGCCCGCCGGCCTGACTACGACCAACCGCGACAGTCCGTGGAAGACGGTCTCGCCGATACTGGCCCTCGCCCTCGTCGTGATGATGGGGGTCTGGATTCCGGCGCCGCTATATGCCTTCGTGCAGCGCGCGGCCGCCCTCCTGGAGCCGACCCCGTGAAGGGCGCGTTGCGCAACCCCTGCGTGCTCCCGCTGAAGGATGTGTCGATGGCGGAGCCGGCGGACTTCCGCGACCGGATCGTTCGCGGTGTCGAGTCGGAAGGTCAGCGGATCGCGTCGTACTTTGCGCTCGATGCGCCGGGGGAGGCGGGATTCGATGCCACGCAGCTCTTCGCCGTCCTGGCCGACGACGAAACGGGGCGCCTGCGTCTCCTGCGCACGCTGATTCGCGGCGACCGCTTCCCATCGGTCACCGGTGCCGTTCCGCAGGCGCAGCTCTTCGAGCGGGAGATCGCCGAACAGTACGGCCTCCAACCCGAGGGGCATCCCTGGCTCAAGCCGGTCCGATTCCATCCCTCGCTTCGGGCCGGCCGTGACGCCTGGGGCCGACCGGCCGGGGCCACCCATCCCGCCCGGTGTCGTCGACTTCTTCACGCGTGGACGGCGACGAGATCCACGAGGTCGCCGTCGGGCCCGTCCATGCGGGCATCATCGAGCCGGGCCATTTCCGTTTCCAATGCCACGGCGAGCATGTCTTTCACCTGGAGATCGCGCTCGGCTATCAGCATCGCGGCATCGAGCGGGCGCTCGTCGGCGGGCCGACGAAGCGCACGATCCACCACATGGAGACGGTGGCCGGCGACACGACCATCGGCCACGCGCTGGCCTACTGCCAGGCCGTCGAAGCCCTGGCCGGTGCCGCGTCGCCGCTGCGCGCCCAGTCGCTGCGCGGCGATCGCGCTCGAACTGGAACGGCTGGCCAACCACACCGGCGACCTCGGCGCGCTGGCCGGCGACGTGGGTTTACCTGCCGACGGCGTCCTTCTGCGGCCGGATCCGCGGCGATTTCCTCAACCTGACGGCGCTGCTCTGCGGCAACCGGTTCGGCCGCGGCCTGGTCCGGCCGGGCGGCGTCGGGTTCGATCTGGACGACCAGCGCGCAGGGCGACGACTGCTGGCAGCGCCTGCGAGCAGCCGCGCCGGGACGTGACCGACGCCGTCGAGCTGCTCTGGGACACGCCGCGTCGGTGCGAGCGCGATTCGAGAACACCGGGCCGATCTCGCGCGACAGTTGCCGCGGCGACTCGGCCTGGTCGGGCCCGGCCGCCCGCGCCTGCGGCATCGTGCGGGACGTGCGCCACGACTTCCCCTCCGGCATCTACCGGTTCGCCCAGATTCCCGTGATCGACCTGGCACACGGCGACGTCTTCGCCCGCGCGTACGTTCGCTGGCTGGAGATCCAGCGCTCGCTGCGCGTTCATCCGCGACCAGCTGGACGCCCTGCCCGGCGGGCCGACTGCGCGTCCGCGGCGGGCGCGCTGGCCCCGAACACGGTCGCGGTGGCGCTGGTCGAAGGCTGGCGCGGCGAGATCTGCCACGTGGCGCTGACCGACGCGACCGGGCGGTTCCTTCGCGTACAAGATCATCGATCCGCTCGTTCCACAACTGGATCGGGCTGGCCCTGGCCACTGCGCGACCAGCAGATTTCGGATTTCCCGCTGTGCAACAAGAGCTTCAACCTCTCCTACTGCGGCCATGACCTGTGAGGAGAATTCCCATGCTGCAAGGCTCTTTCTCGCTCGCCTGCGCCAGGGGCACCGAACGATGGCCTTACCCGGCGGGCGGTGCGCCCGTCCCTGCCCGACCGACTTCCGCGGGCCGCCGGTGCATCGACGCGTCGAAGTGTCCGGACGGCTGTCGGAGTTGTGTCGATGCCTGTCCGACCGAGCCATCTCCTTCCGAGCGGCCAGGATCTCCGGGTCGATCTCGGCCGCTGTCTCTTCTGCACCGACTGCGTCAATGCGTGTCCGGAGGAGGCCATCGCCTACTCGAAGGACTATCGGCTGGCCGTGCGCCGTCGCGAGGACCTCGTTCTGGGGCGGCGATGCGCTGCCTCTCGCGGTCGCTCTCGACGAAAAAGTGCGTCGCCTCTTCGGTCGGTCGCTGAAGCTGCGCAGGTCAGCGCCGGCGGTTGCAACGCGTGCGAGGCCGACGTGAATGTGCTCGGCACGATCGGTTGGGATCTCAGCCGGTTCGGCATTCAGTTCGTCGCCTCGCCCCGCCATGCGGACGGTCTTGCTCATCACGGGACCCGTCACCGAGAACATGCTGCTGGCGCTTAAGAAGACCTACGAAGCGGTGCCGCCTCCGAAGATCGTGATCGCGGTCGGTGCCTGCGCCATCGCGGCGGCCCCTACGCCGGCCTTCCCGCCCAGCGAGGTGGCGCTGCCTCCACGGTCCCCGTCGATCTCTTCATTCCGGGCTGCCCCCCCATCCGCTGACGATCCTGGACGGGCTGCTCCGCCTGCTAGGCCGACTTCATGATCGAGATGGACGCGGGAGAGGAGCTGTCGCCATGGCTGCCGCGGAGTATCGGGATGAGATCCAGGCGCAGGAGTGGGAGGGCGAGAGCCGAAGGGCCGAGCGCGAGGTGAGGGGCCTCGGCGCGACATTCACCGACTAGCGCGCCGGCGACTACATGGACGGGTCGCCAGGTCAATCGACAGTCGCGCGGTCTCCAGCCGTCTCGGGCCGCCTCCGTTCGACTCAACAGCTCGCAAGAGCCGCTGATTCAGAGTCTTTTCGGCCCCTGTAAACGATTGTTGAGGCCTCCTAACCCAAAGGTCGAGGGTTCAGCCCCCCCGCAACCATGTGAACGACCGGCCGGGGGAGACCCCGGCCGTCTTATTTCTAGATCTTGCGAGCGGCGGAGGATGTGGCGTGCTTGGGGGCGGCGGAGGGAATTGCCGCTCGTCGCGGCGGGAAAGTGCTCGCGACGGACATCGCGTGCCGATCAGTGGTCGCATTATTCGAGAACCCGGCGTTCAGAGCGCGCCGCGCGCCGCTCCCAAGATCTTTCCGCTCGGACCCTCCTCCACGAATGCGACCGCATGCAGGTGCTCAGGCTTCCACGAGGGATCGGGCGCGACGAGGATCTCCTTCTCGAACGCCTTGCCGGCCGGGAGGACGCCCACGACCTGGAGACGCCGGACGACCGCCGTGTGGGAGAGCCGGCGCCCCGAATTCTCGCCCCGGCTCACCTGAGACTGGAGATCGTCCTCGACGATCGCGAGGAACACGTCGGCCCCCGTGGCCTTCGGGAAGGCCGTCGAGGGCTCGACCCGGACTCGGAGTGAAGAGGGCGTCGAGCCGCGCGACACGGCGATCTCGAGCTTCGGCTCTCGCGCGGCGCTGGCGATCGCGCGCTGAACCGCGCGCTGGTCGCTGCCCACCAGCTCCACTCGTCCGTCCACGACGACCTGGGGCGTGTAGACACCGGAGCCTCCAAAGGCGGCGGCGTAGGCGCCCTGTCTCTCGGAGAATCGTTTCGAGGAATAGGGGTCCGCCCAGCCCAGGTGATTCCAGTAGTCCACGTGCTCGGAGAGAGGGATGACGAGAGCTCCCGCGACCGGCTGGGACCTCGCGAGCTCGGCCAGCACCGCGTCGGCGGGGGGACAGCTCGAACAGCCCTCGGACGTAAAGAGCTCGACGAGCACCGGTGTCGTCGCAGCGGGGCGTGCGCCCGCATCACCCCGTCCGAATACGATCAGCGGCGAGGCCCCCAACATCAAGGCTGCGATGACCCCAGGCTTCATGTTGCCTCCGTACGTACTTATGTGCGCGGAGGCCCCGGCGATTCCCGCCGGCTGCGCGGACTAGGGCGGCTGCCAGGGTCCCGTCGAGAAGGAGGCTTAACGTCATCGCTGTTAACGTGTCCAGGGAGCCGAGGCCAAAGCCTCCGCAAGCCGATACCCTGATCATGGCCGCCTTCAACCTCGTCGCGTTCGACCTGTACGGAACGCTGCTCGACATCTCCGGCCTCGTCGCGGAGATGCGGCCCCTCGTCGGCGAACGAGCCGTGGACCTGCTCGGTCGATGGCGCAAGGCGCAGCTCGAGAGAAGCTGGCGGCTCAACCGGGATGGGCTGTACGAGCCCTGGGACTCGGTGACGCTGCGTGCGCTCCAGGAGGTCGCTCCGGACCTGCCTGTGGAAACCTGTGAGAGCCTCGCCCGGCTCTGGTTGACCGTCCCGGCATTCGCGGACGCCGCCGGAACGCTCGCCGCTCTGAAGGCACGGGGCGTCCGGCGAGCCGTGCTGTCGAATGGGACTCGCCGAATGATCATGCGGGCGCTTCAGTCCGCTGGCCTCGACGTCGACCGCGTCCTTTCCGCGGACGACGTCCGCGCGTACAAGACCGATCCTCGGGTTTACGCTCTTCTCGACGCCGAGGCCGACCCGTCGCGCACGCTCTTCGTCAGCTCGAACGGCTGGGATGTCGACGGGGCCACGAGTACTCAGCGCAGGGTGGCCTGGATCGACCGTGGCGGTGATCCACCCAAACTGACGCCGGAGTATCGCGTCGCTTCGCTTTCGGGAGTGGCCGAGCTGCTGGGGTAACTGTTCAGCCCGGGGTGGTCTATGTCGGCGCGTACCCGCCCGCAGAGCATTCCTACGTCGTGTCTCGGCTTCCTTCGAACCCGGGTCGGGATTTCGGAACTATTTCGTGGACGCGATGGGATAAAAGGGCGCTCTCTGACGAGAGTCGTTGTGTCCATGACCACCACGGCGCCGGAGCTCGATCTCATCATCGTCGGCGGAGGACCCGCCGGCATCGCCATCGCCGCGGAGGCGAAAGCCGCCGGCGTTCTCCCGGAGCGGATCCTCGTTCTCGAGAAGGCACCGGAGCACTCCTGGATCATCCGCAAGTACTACCCCACGGCCAAGCCGGTGCTCGCCAACTACAAGGGAATCGAGGCCAGGTGCGAGGGAGTGCTCTGCATCCCGGACCTGACCCGGGAGGAAACGTTGAGCTACCTCGATCGCGCCATTCGCGATTCCGGGGCCCGCGTGCGCTACCGGGAGGAGGTTTACCGTATCGCGCCCGAGCCCGATGGACGGTTGCGGGTCGAGACGAGCGCCGGCGCCTGGCGGGCTCGTGTCGTCGTGATCGCGATCGGGATTCTCGGACGCCCCAACAAGCCGACGTACGCGATCCCGCGCTCGGTCAAACACCAGGTCTTCTTCGACGTGACCAGCGAGGCGATCCGGGACAAGGATGTCCTGGTGGTCGGCGGGGGAGACACCGCAACGGAGTACTGTCAGTTTCTGGTACAGGAAGGCAACCGCGTCACGCTCTCTTACCGCGGGCCGGCGCTGACGCGGCCCAATCCCATCAATCGGGAGAGCGTGCTCGAGCTCGAGCGTGAGGGAAGGTTGAGGACCCTTCTGCCATCCAACGTGGCCCGACTGGAGGATGCGGGAGACAGGATTCGAGTCCACTTTCAGGAACCCGGGCTCGTCTCCTTCGACGTGGATCGGATCGTCTACGCCCTCGGCGGGACGACTCCGGCGAACTTTCTCAAGGCGGCGGGCATCGCCTTCGACGGCCCGGAACCGAAGCTGACGGATTCCTTTGCCACGAGCGTGGCCGGCCTATTTCTCGCGGGCGACCTGACGGCGGGCAGGCAGGGCGGGTCGATCATCCTCGCCTTCAACACCGCCGCCGCCGCCATGCGGCGGATCTGCGAGGACTACGGGATCTGTGCCATCGATCGCGTCCGCAGAAGCTAGGAGTTGTCCGACCCGACTCAGGAATCGTCCCGGAACTTTCTCCGCGTGGCGCGGACCACCACCCACACCCCGATGAGCAGGAACGGCAGGACGAGCGCGAGCGTCGCGTCGAGATCGAAGTCGAGTCCGCGGCTCCGAATGCCCTTGAGGGCGTGGTCGATCAGCCCGAGGGCGTAATACGTGATCACGACGACCGACAGCCCCTCGACCGCCTCCTGGAGCCTCATCTGTAACTTCACCCGACGGTCCACGCTCTCGAGAATGCGCGCGTTCTGCTCCTCGACGTGGAGCTCGATGCCCGTGCGCAGCAGGTCGGCCGCGCGGGCGATGCGCTCGGAAAGCTTCGCCAGCCGGTCGAGGAGGCTTCGATAGGTGTCGGCCGCCGGACGAACGCGCCGCATGACGAAGCGGCTCAGGCTCAAAACGTGCTCGATTTTCTCCTCGCGCAGGTCCTCGAACCGGCTCTCCAGAAGGGAGAAGTAGGCCGACGATCCGGCGAAGCGGTCGGAGACCCGCGCGCGGACGTGCTCGACCTCGGCGGCAAGCTCGAGGAGCGCGTCGAGCACGATCCGCTTCTCCTCGACGGAGCTTGCCTGGCGCAACGCGTCCATCTCCTGCACCATTCGACGCTCGGCCGTGGCCAGCGCGGGCTTCACGTCGCGAGCCGTCGGCAGCGGCAGGAGCGTCAGGTGGTAAGCATCTTCGATCGCGAGAAGCCGCTCCATGGTCCGGCCCAGTTCCTGCGCCGACGCGTCGCGAGTCACGATCGCGATTCTGCCGAAACCGTCCTCGGACGCGCGATAGCAGGTCCAGGCTTCCGCCCGCCCCCCCATGACCCGGCTCCCGTTGATCGTGTGGCCCCCGAAGAGCGTGATGAGGCCCTCCAGAGTGTCCGGCATTACCGGTGTTGCGCCAACAGCGATCCGCGTCGCCACGAGCGGCGGCGTGGCGAAGCCGGCCAGCCAGCCCTGCGGGACGAGCGTGAGCACATCGAAACCGAAGGGGCGAAAGGGAATCTCGAGGTCATAGAGAAAGAACGTGTACGCCACGAAATCCGAGTGTCGCTCGCAGGACAGCACGAGTCGGCCCGTCCCCGGGATCGTCGTCGCGAAGATGGAGTGTCGTGGCGTCTCATAGGTCGGCGCGAGGCGAAGCGCGTGCGTCAGCTCGCGAAGGGTCCGGGGATCCACGTCTTCCCCCTCTGCCAGGAGAAAGGAGATACGAAGCACGTGCGCCGGGCCCGAGAACCGGACGTAGGGGCGTGCATGAAGCTCCTGCCAGATGAGGTCCCGTTCCTGGCTGTGCTGCATCGGACGATTATGCCCGCACGGTGCCGCGGTCGCGCTGCGGGCGGCCGTTGTAGTCTTTCGGATCTCGATGATTCCTGCCCCCCTATTGTCTCGGTCCCTTCGAGATCCTCGCGCCGATCGGTGGGCGCGGTGGGAGAGTTCGCCTTTCGTTCGCATCGGCGGGCCATCGGCTGTCCAGTGACTGCGGGGGGGTCGGAGAGATGAGCTTCGCGAACGCGATCCCGGCCGACGTCTGCGCCCACTGTCGATTGCCACTCCCTTTACGCCGCTACGAGGAAGATGTCGGAGGGCAGGAATTCGCCTTCTGCTGCTATGGATGTCTCACGATCTTTCGACTCGTCGGCGCGACCGGCGACTCTGGAATGGCCGGCTGGTTTCTGGCGAAGCTCGGTCTGGCCGCGCTGCTCTCGGGCAACATCATGATTTTTCAGAGCCTCATGTACTTCGGATCGCTCGACTCCCTGGGGGGCGACGTGCTCCGCACCGCCTCCTGGCTCATGCTCGCTCTCGCAGCGGCCGTCTATCTCCTGCTCGGCGTTCCGATGCTCCGGACGGCGTATCGAGCCGCACGCGACGGTCATATCGTTCTCGAAACGCTGATCGCCCTCGGCGCGCTGGCCGCGATTGGCGCCTCGGCGGTGGAGACCCTGCGCGGAGGCCGCCATCTCTATTACGACTCCGGCACGATGGTGCTCGTCTTCGTCGTGCTCGGGCAGTATCTGGACGCGCGGGCCCGAGAGAAGGCGACGGCGACGCTCGCCCCGGCTGTCGCGACCGCGCTTCCTCTGGCCCGGGTGGTCGATGGGACGGGCGAACGCGACGCGGCCCCGGCCCAGGTTCGCCGCGGCGAGCGCGTGCGGGTGCGCGCGGGTGAGGAGATCCCGGTGGACGGCCGGGTGATCGAGGGCAGATCCGACGTCTCGGAGCCGGCCCTCACCGGGGAGTCCGCGCCGAGGCTGGTGCAGGTCGGCGACGTGGTCTTCGCGGGGTCGGTCGCCGTCGACGGCGCGCTCATGCTGGAGGCGGCCGGGGAATCGGAAACCCTGGCGAGCCGTGTCGAGCGCTGGTCACGGGAGGCGCGAGGCCGCCGCGCGCCGGTCGAGATCGCGGCCGATCGATTCGTCGCGCGCTTCGTCCCGGGCGTCGCGCTGATCGCTCTCGCGAGCGCCCTGGCCTGGGGCCTCTCCGGCGGCGATTGGGCGCGCGGCGGCCTCGCCGCTCTCTCGGTGCTCGTCGTCGCGTGTCCCTGCGCTCTCGGAATCGCGACGCCGATGGCCACGACGATCGCGGTCACCCGTGCGGCCGGGCGGGGCATCCTGCTTCGCAGCGGCGCCGTGCTCGAGGCGCTGGACCACGTCCGTCTGGCCGCTTTCGACAAGACGGGAACGATCACCCGCGGGCGTCCGACCGTGAGCGGTGTGTGGGTGGATCCCGCCTCGGGCGTCTCCGAAGAAGACGTCCTGGGTCTTTCGGCCGCCGTCGAGACGGCCGTCGATCACCCGTTCGCGCGGGCGATCGTCTCCTTCGTCCGAGGCCGGGGCATCGCCTTCCCGCAGGCGCGGGAGATCCATGCGGTTGCGGGTGGAGGAGCGGCCGGACGAGTCGGCCTGCGGCAGGTTCTGCTCGGAAGCCGTTCTCTGCTCGCCAGCGAAGGGGTTTCGGGACTGGATCGATGCGATGAGAGCGCGAGGAGCAGCGCGGTCGGCGTGGCGATCGACGGCCGGCTCGTCGCGCGCATCGCGCTCGAAGACCCGGTTCGTCCGGAGGCGCGCGGCGCGATCGAGGAACTGAAATCGCTCGGTATTGCGGTCGCGCTCCTGTCCGGGGATCGCGCGACCACCGTTGCCGGCGCCGCGGGGAGGCGGCCATCGATCAGGCCCGCGGGGAGCTCGACCCACAGGCCAAGATCGAGGTCCTGAGCCGCTGGCGTGCCGATTACGCCGGCGGCGTCGTGATGATCGGGGACGGCATCAACGATGCTCCGGCATTAGCGGCCGCCACGGCGGGCGTCGCTTTCGGAGCCGCTTCGGGGCTGGCGAAGCAAGCCGCCGACGCGGTGATCCTCCGGGACGATCTGCGGAGAATTCCGGAGCTGGTCGTCCTGGCCCGACGGACGATGCGCATCGTGCGGCAGAACCTCGTCTGGGCGTTCGGCTACAACGCCGTCGGGATCCTCATGGCGGCCTTCGGCCTGCTTCGGCCAGTGGTGGCCGCAGCCGCCATGGTCCTCTCGAGCCTGTTCGTCGTCGGCAACTCTCTGCGGCTGCAGCGGCGACGGGCCGGAGCCGTCTAGCGTCTAGCGTCGGCCGACGGTATCGGTCGGCAGTCGGCCGGTGGCGAGGAGCGAGGTGGCCGACGAGCGTCGCGCAGAAGAATCAGCCCTGACAGAATCGCCAGTCCGCGGGTCAGCCCGGCGGGCAGCCTCTCCCAGATCCCGAGGGAGTCGAGCAGCAGATAGGCCGCGGCGAAGGCGAACAGAAAGAGAAAGGCGGAGAGGATCGCGCGTGCGAGCAGGGGAGCCTTCATCGGTGAGCCTCCTGACGTGTGAAGAGTCATGCGCCCACTGAGGCGCGCAGAGATCGCGCCGGCCTGCGCCGGGACACCTCTCGGACGACCTGAAGAAAGGCGAGCAGCGAGGGCGACATTTCATGCCGGCGGTAGGCGACACCGATCTGTACGGGCGGCGAATTGGCCAGCGGTCGGAACACGACACCTTCGGCGCCGTGACGTGCGAGCGAACCGGGCAGGATCGCCACGCCGAGCCCGGCCGCGACGAAAGCGAGGATGGTCAGTACGTGGCCGGCTTCGTGCGAGACCGATGGCGCAAAACCGGCCTCGGCGCACGCTCGCAAGACGAGATCGTGAAGCGCCGGTCCGGCATCGGGCGCGACGCGCACGAACGCGTCCGACCGGAGATCGGCGAGCTTCATCCTTCGCGCAGAGGCCCGGGGATGACGGGCCGGCAGCGCTGCCACCAGGACATCGGTCGCGATGGCTTCCGCCGCGATGTCGCGATGCGAAACCGGCAGGATCGGAAAGGCAACGTCGATCCGCCGGTTCACGAGCGCATCGATCTGATCCCGCGAGTGCAGAATCTGGAGGTCGAGCCTCACATTCGAGTGACGGGAGAGAAAAGCCTTGAGGATCTTGCCCAGAACGCCCGCCGCGGAGGCGTGGCCGGATCCGATCGAAAGGCGTCCGCCCTCCCGGTGTCCGGCCTTGCGAGCCGTGGCGACCGCGTGGTCGGTTTCCTGCAGAATCCGCCGCGTCTTCTCGAGGAAGGCCTCGCCCGCCTCCGTCAGCGCGACAAAATGTCGAGTTCGATGAAAGAGATCGACGCCGAGCTCTCGCTCGAGGTCCTGGATCTGCTGTGAGAGGGGCGGCTGCGAAATGTGGAGTTTCTCGGCAGCTCGACCGAAGTGGAGCTCGTCGGCGACCGCAATGAAGTAGCGCAAGTGGCGAAGCTCCAAACTCCCCCTCCTACCGATTCTTCCTTAAGCATATCTGAAGTTTCGTCAGCGGACCGCCCGAGAGGGTTGTAGGGGGCAAGCCGCGTTAACCCCAATTTATCCGGGGCCCGTCGAGCCGGTTTCGTCGATCGGAGGGGCTTGATAGCGAATTGGCTCTCACGGAGAATCGAAAGCGGTATTAGACGCCGGGGCGGTCCGTTTCTACGATGGCGTCGTTTTGTGGATTCGCTTGCCAAGCGGTTGTCGTCGGGCGGGCTCGGCCCGCGACCTGTCGAGGGCGATCCCCTCTGCCCGCCGGTGCGATCCCGACAGTCCCACTTCTTCGCCATCGTCCGCCGCCGCCGCCGTTGGTCGAATCCAGTGCAATCGCAAGAACCTCAGGAGGGTCCGTGCGCAAAGTTCTCTCTTCTGCATCGAAGGCCGCTGTCCTCATGCTGGGCGTCTCGTCGATATGTCTCGCCTACGAGGTCATCACGGTGACCAATGGAGGCACGATCCAGGGTGTCGTCAAGCTCGCCGGAGCCGCTCCGACGGTGCCCCCGATCAAGACCACGAAGAACCAGGACTACTGCGGCAATTCGATCCCGAACCCGCTTTATGAGGTGGGGAAGGACGGCGGTCTCGAGAACGTCGAGGTGTTCCTGAAGGGGATCGAGAAGGGCAAAGCGAATCCCGGCGGAACGATCACCCTCTTGAACACGCACTGCATGTTCAGCCCGCGTGTTCAGGGCTCGAGCGTGGGCCAGCAGATCAAGATTGCCTCGGACGATCCGATCCTCCACAACACGCACCCGCAGAACAACGACACCAACGCCACCATCTACAACATCGCCCTGCCGTTCAAAGGGTTTTCGGTGACCAAACCTCTGCCGGCGACCCCCGAGCTCATCCGGGTCAAGTGCGACGCCCACGAATGGATGCGGGCATGGATCTGGGAGTTCGATCACCCCTACTACGCGACGACGGATGCGAACGGACACTTCGAGATCAAGGACGTTCCGCCCGGAACCTACACCGTGGTCGCCTGGCACGAGGTGCTCGGGCAGAAGGACGCGTCCGCAACGGTTGCCGCGGGAAAGCCGGTCACGGTCGATTTCAGCTTCGCGCCCAAGAAGTAACGGAGGTCGCGGCCCGCCCGGGCCGAAGAGGAGGTTAGCGATGATCCGGATGGCCAAAATCGCCAGCTGGGCCTGGGCCGCTCTGATTGCGGCGATGCTTCTCGCACCGGCGCCGGCCCGCGCCTTTCCCGCCTTCGCGCGAAAGTACGGCGTGCGGTGCACGGCCTGCCACGAGTCGTGGCCCAAGCTGAACGATTTTGGACGGGCCTTCCGGGACAACGGATACCAGATGCTCACCGGCAAGGACGACACCGTCTTCGAAACCCCGGGCTACTGGCCGGTGTCGGTTCGCATCACCCCGCAGTATGAATACACGCAGGTCACCAATCAGCCGACCGACCAGGGCACGAAGAATCTCGGCTCGGGCGGCGTCGGCCAGGTCGGGATGGATCTGCTGATGGGCGGAACGCTCTTCCAGAACGTGTCCTTTCTCGTGGTGCCGACCGGATTCGCTCCCGATGGGACCGTCGTGCTGGAGTCGGCATGGGTTCGCTTCGACAATCTCTTCGGCTCGTCCTGGGCGAACTTCAAGTTGGGCCGTCACGAGGTGGATCTGCCGCTCTCCGCTCACCGGCCCTGGAATCTCACCGACACGGGCTATCTCATCTACAGCTTCCACGCCAACGGTTCCGCCTCGAGCTACGACATGGGCGAGAACCAGTGGGGTGTCGAGTACGTGGGCCACGACCGGGGAAGCCGGAATCGCGTCGCCGTATCGGTCTTCAACGTCCAGAACTCCCCCGGAAGCGAGAACTTCTGGAGCACCCCGGGCGTGTACGCACACGCCACGCACGAGTGGTTGTTCGATGGAGGCCCGGTCTCGGCGGCCAAGATCGGCGTCTTCGGCTCCTACACGACCTGGCCGACGACCTCCTTCACCATCGACGGGGAGCCGATCCCGGGGACGGCGGGCAACCTCGAGCCGTCGATGAAGATCGGCGGAGAAGGCCAGATCTGGTTCGGGCCACCCGCAACACCCTTCCACCTCATCCTGGTCTTCGCCCATGGCGAAGACAACCAGGCCTTGATTCCTGACGCGACCCAGAACGGGACCTTCAACGGCGGGTACGCCGAGCTCGGCTGGACGTTCACCCTCAAGAACCTCTTCTTCGCGCGGTACGACCTCTGCAAGAATTCCCAGCAGGGCGTTCCGGGCACTCCGCAGGACCTCGGCAACGTGAACGCGATCACGGCCGGCTGGCGGCACACCTTCGAGTTCAGCAACCGTTCGGAGTATGCGGTCCACCTCGAATACACGAGCCTTCAGACGATTGGTGCGGGTGCAAACGGACTGAACACGCGAACCAACCAGTATCTGGTCGGCATCGACTTCGCGTATTGAAAGGGAGGATGCCGTGAAGAAGATCTCCGTCGTCTCATTGGTTCTCCCACTCCTCGCCCTGGCCTCGGTCGCCCGAGCGCAGTTGACGCGGGCCGGCTCTCCGGCGGAGGGCAAGGTCGTCTACGAGCGATACTGCATCTCCTGTCACGGCGAGCTCGGCAATGGCGGCGGGGAGTTCGCCGAATGGATCACGACCAAACCGCGCGACTATCGCCAGGGCACGTTCAAGTGGCGGTCGACGCCCTCGGGGTCCCTGCCGCTAGACTCGGATCTCGACAAGACGATCCGCGACGGCGTCTACGGCACGTTCATGCCTTCCTGGTATGCGATCGGCGAGCAGAGCCGGCGCGACGTCATCGCCTACATCAAGAGCTTCTCGGCACGGTGGACGACGGAAAAGCCCCAGCCTCCGATCCAGATCCCGGCGGAGCCTCCCTACTCGGACGTCTCGGTCCAGCGCGGACGCGCGGTGTACGAAAAGTCCAACTGTGCCCAGTGCCACGGCCAGGGAGCTCTCGGCGACGGTCCCTCGGCGCACGAGCTGAAGGACGACTGGGGCAATCCGATCGTGCCGTACGACCTGACGGAGGGGCACATCAAGTGCGGGAACACGGGACAGGACATCTACCGGGTGTTCATCACGGGCTTGAACGGCACGCCGATGCCGTCGTTCACGGACTCGATCACGCCGGCGGAGGCATGGGATCTCGTGCACTACATCCAGAGTTTGTCGGCTCTCTATCCGAAGAACTACGGGACCGCCCCCAAGTAACCGGCGAATCCGAGGGGAGGCGACGGTGCAGGACGAGCACAAAGAGGATCCGGGAGAGATCAGCCGCTACGAATTCTCGGGGATCGACGAGCGGCACGGGAAGATCCCGAAATGGCTCGGGTTCGTCTACGTCTCATTGCTGATCTGGATGGTCTACTACCTGGTTCGCTTCTGGACCGAGAAGGGGTGAAGCCATGAGCTCGGTCGCCGTTGCCGGTCCTGTCGATCGGGACGACCTCGTCGACCGCGAGGTGGTTCTCCGGTTTCTGATGTCGGCCGCCTTCTGGCTCGTCTTCGCTCCAACCATCGGCGTGATTCTCTCGATCAAGTTCAACTACTTCGATTTTCTGGGCAACATCTCCTGGCTGACGTGGGGGCGCCTGCGCCCCGTCCACGTGATGGGCGTCATCTTCGGGGCCTTCTCGTCGGCGATCGTCGGCCTGACGTACTACATGGTGCCGCGCCTCTGCGGTGTCCGCATGTACAAGGAGAACTGGAGCCGCGCGCTCGTCTGGATCTGGAACATCGGTCTGACCGCCGCACTCGTGTCGCTGCCGCTCGGCCAAAACCTCGGGATCGAGGCCGGCGAGTTTCCCCTGTGGGCCAACGTGATCATCCAGGCCGCGCTGATCATGATCACGATCCAGGTCATCATGACGATCGTGCGGCGCAAGGAGCCGCGCATCTACGTCACGCTCTGGTACCTGACCGCGGCCTACGTGTGGACCGTGTTCAACTATGCGTTCGGCCATTTCATCCTGCCGTACTCGATGCCGGGAGTGAACAACGCCGCGATGCACGGGCTCTACATCCACTACGTGGTGGGCCTGTGGATCACGCCGGCGGGGCTGGCGGTCATCTACTATTTCCTGCCGCTCGCCGCGAAGCGGCCCCTCTACAGTCACAAGCTGTCGCTCATCGGTTTCTGGTCGCTGGCCTTCTTCTATCCCTTCGTGGGGACGCACCACTACATCTACAGTCCCATCCCGTACTGGACGCAAACGATCGCGATCGTGGCGTCGATGATGCTGATCATCCCGGTCTGGACGGTGACGCAGAATTTCTACGGGACGTTCGTGGGGAACTGGAAGCGCTTCCAGGAGTCCTACACCGCGAAGTTCCTGATCGTCGGGGCGCTCTTCTACCTGATCGGCTGCTTCCAGGGCTCGACCGAGGCCCTCCGTGGCATGCAGCGCCTGACGCACTTCACGGACTTCGTCATCGCGCACTCGCACCTGACGGTCTTCGGGACCTTCATTCTGTGGGTGACCGCCGGCATGTATTACGTCATTCCGAGGATCTCGGGGCATGAGCTCTATTCGAAGACCCTCGCCCAATGGCATTACTGGCTCACGGTCGCGGGGTTCTCGCTGATGGCTTCGGTGCTGACGCTCCAGGGCCTTCTGCAGGGAACGATGCTCGACGTCGGCGCCGATTTCGTGGACTCGATGGTGGCCATGAAGCCCTACTGGTTCACGCGAACGCTCGCCGGCGTCACGATGGACATCGGTGCGCTTCTCGGCATGTGGAACTTCTACATGACCGTGGTCCACGGCCGGCGCATCGAGGCGACTAGCGGCGTGGCGGCCGTGCCCGAACCCCAGTGGACGTGAGACGACGCATCGATCGGACGAGGCGATGAAGAGAATCGAACCGATCATCCTGATTGCCGCCGTCGGCTTCTATGCGCTCGCCATGACGAGCCAGGGCATTCTGCCGCTGCTGGAGAAGAACGTCACCCGGCCCACGACACTGAAGACGGTCTTCGGCAAGACCGTGTCCACGCCGAAGCGAGACGAGCTCGAGGCTCAGGGGCGGAAGATCTACATCCGGGAAGGCTGCTGGTACTGTCACTCGCAGTACATTCGGCCGGTCAATCGGGATACGGACAAGTGGGGCCCGGTTACGCAGGCTGGAGAGATCAGCGACGACCTTCCTCAGATGTTCGGAACCCGACGGATCGGGCCGGAGCTCTCGCGGGAGGGCAATCGCCGCTCCAACGAGTGGCATTACGCGCATCACTGGAATCCGCGCTCGACGGAGCCGGACTCCATCATGCCGGCGTTTGACTGGCTCTACTCGGACGACGAGGCGCACGACCGGAAAGTCACAGCCTTCCTCGCCAAGTACGACACGAATCACGATGGCCGCGTGACGAAGAGCGAGCTCGACAAGAACGGCGACGGGGTCATCACGCCCGACGAGCTGCCACCGGACTGGAAGGAACTCGATGTGTGGCCGGTGAATGCCGACGGGACCGTCGGCGACGGCATCATCGACATGCACGACTATGGCCCGGTGCCGACCCGTGAGATGCAGGCGATGGAGGCCTACCTGCAGAGGATCGGCACGGCGATCGGCGACTGGCGCGTCTGGGAGCCGTGGCCGACGAACCACCGGCCGACGCCGACCGAAGCTCTGGGTTTGCGCCAGGCGCGGGGCAAGGAAGTCTTCGAGAAGAAGTGTTCCGGGTGCCACGGTAAGTTCGGCAACGGGCGGGTGACGAAAGACGACAAGATTTCCAGCAACTTTAGCGACGCGTACCACTTTCTCGACCCTCAGCCTCGCAACTTCACGCTCGCGGCCTTCAAGAGCCGGACGACTCCGTCGGGAGCCCTGCCGCGGGACGAGGACCTCTTCCGCACGATCACGAGGGGAATCCGAAAGGGTCAGATCATGCCGGCCTGGGGCAACGCCGCCGACGGCCATACGCTCTCCGAGCAGGATCGCTGGGACCTGGTGGACTACGTGAAGACCTTCTCCGATCGCTTCCAGAAGGAGGAGGTTCCGCCTCCGATCGACATCCCGTTTCCTCCTTTCCCGAACGCGCCGGCCGCGCCGGCCGAACTGCTGCGCGAGGGAAAGCTCGTTTATCGGGTGCTCCAATGCTGGAGCTGCCACGGGACCGGGGGAAAGGGCGACGGCCCGTCGGCCAACGCCCTGGTCGACGACTTCGAGGTCCCGATCCGTCCCTTCGACTTCACGACCGGTAACTTCAAGTTCGGCGACTCGCCGGCCGACGTCTACCGAACCTTCAACACGGGTTTGAACGGCACTCCGATGCCGTCTTTCTACGACACGATCCTCTATCCGAAGGAAGCTTTTCCGGATCTGAAACCGTGGCAGCAGATCTACAACGGAAAGCCGGTCTTCTCGGAGGCCGATGTCGCCGAGCTCGGTGAATACATCGCGAAACTGCCGACCGCAGCCGACCTCGGCAAGATGAGCGAGCCGGATCGGACGGCGTTCGCGGATCATCGGCGTTGGGCTCTCGTGTATTTCGCTCTGTCGCTGGCTCGGAGCCCGGCCGTTCCCGTGGCACCTTCGACGGGCGGCTTCGTCGTCGCGAAGTGACGGAGAGATGGCAGACCCTTTCTTTCGTCTCGTGGAGCTGATCTTCACGGCCTACGCCGTGCCGGCCCTTCTCGTCCCTCTGGTCTGGCTCGTGCGGCGGCTGTTCCGCGCCCGACGCCCCGACACGAATCGCGAGACGGCCGCAAGGTTGAATCGTGCGCTGTCCGCTTACGGAGTCGTTCTGCTGGCGTGGCTCGGCGCATGGGCCGCCCTCGTTCTCGGAGTCCCCATCGAGCGCGGTGGAAGAGTGGTTGGCGCGATTCTCTGGATCGCCTACGCGCTTCTCAACTTTGAGCTGGCGTCGATGCTGGTGCGGTTTACGAGGGGATACGGCGATCTTCCGGAGGGGCCCTCGCGCGACCGCCTCTTTCTGCGCTTCCTGTCGGCGATTCTCGTTCAGCCGGTGGCGACCGCCTGCGCTTTCGCCGTTCTATACCGGCTCATGGGAGTGGCGTACCACCTGTGGGTGCCGGGTCTGACGGCGGTTCAGGAAGGGATCTGAGCGGAGGGCCGAGCTTCGATGCTGGACATCACTTTCTACCAGTTCTTCGTGGCCCTTCTCGTCTCCATCGCGGCCTGGTGCATCTTCCTCTGGGCCATCCGGACCGGTCAGTTTCGCGACGTCGAGGACATCAAGTATCAGGTCTGGCCTTCGCAGGGGGAGGAGAAGGTCTCCGCCGACGAGACTCCGGAAGCGATCTCCGAATCCCGGGTGCCCGCGGACGACCGCTGATCGCGCTTGCATCATCATCCGCTCCCGGCGTCGGGCGACCTGATCCTCCTCTTCTTCGCGTCCTTGCTCGGCAGCGCCCACTGCGTCGGGATGTGCGGCCCCTACGTGGCCCTCTGCACCGCTCGTCTCGCCCCGGCTGCCGCGGGTACAACTCCCGGAGTTGGGGTTCGCTTTCTCTTCAATGCGGGACGCCTCGCGACCTATGTCGCGATCGGCGCCCTGGTGGGCGCGTTCGGTCAGATCGCGCTCGCAGCGGGAGCGAGCGCGAGCCTGGGAGGCTTCGTGGCCCTGGCGGCGGGCGCCCTGGCGGTCCTCTTCGGCGTTTCACTCCTGGGGTGGATCCGGGACCCGGCGGGGATTCTCAACCGGTTCGGCATCGACGTGCTGATCCGGGGAGGGGCTCGCGAGGCCTTCCGAGCGCCCGGCTTCCTGTCGCCAATCCTGCTCGGAGCGCTCCAGGGCGCTTTTCCCTGCGCGCTCGTCTACGGGGCGGCCTCGCGGGCGGCCGTGGCCGGCTCGGCCGGCGCCGGAGCGGGAGTCATGCTCGTCTTCGGGCTCGGTACGGTTCCCGCAATCTTTGCGCTCTCTTCGTTGTCCCCGGCATTGGTCCGCCGTTTCCATGGCTGGCGGTGGGCCGGTCTTCTGATCGCCGCCGTCGGGGTCCTTCTGATGCTCCGCGGGCTCGCGGGTTTGGGCGTGGTGCGACACACGGTGCTCTGGTAGGGCGCGGGAACGGCCTCCTCGAGGAGCGGTGTGGCGGCTCGGAATGGCCCGCGCCGGACGCCCATGAGATAAAGGGTCGATCCTCGTTCGCGATCAGGTGAAGGGGTGGATCCATGAAACGATTCGTGGAGCTCGTTGCGGTTGTCTTTCTCTCCATATCGATCAGCGGCTGTGTCTCGGCGAAACAGCGGGCCGAGGAGCAGGAGGCTCTGGAGAAGAGCATTCGCAGCACGTCGGACCCCGATGCGGTCAAGGGTTGCAGCGACATCATGACTCTGAGGCCGGATGGGATTCACGCCACGCCGGAGGCCCAGGTCGCATCTCTCGTGATACCGAAGCAGGGCGTCTCGTGGGTCATTCTCGACACGCCGCTCGGCCACGAGCTCTATTCCTGCAAAGTCGAGCCCTGGACCAGCAACAGGCGAAGACCCTGACGCCGACTCCCGCCGATGGGAAACCGGGAGGAGAGATGTCGACACCCGTCGAGGCCAAGTCACCCCCGGCGAGCCCCGAACCCGGACCCGAAGTAGTCACGAGCGAGAGGCCGGAGGTGAAAGTCGAGCCCCGCCCGGCGCCGATGAACGCACCCGCGACGCGAGTCACGAACAACCCGGAAGCGGTCAAGGGGTGCAAGTTCCTGGCGAGTTTTGCCCGGTACCAGAAGGTGTCGAGCTTTCAAGAGGATGTGGTGAGGGCCGGTGGAAACCTCGGCTACATCGTGGCCACGAATCGTGACGGCGACGTCATCGGAGAGTCGTATCGGTGCTCTGAGGAGAGATGAGCGGCCCAGCTGGAGCGAAAGTCGGTCGATCTGGCCGCCGTCGACGCGAGAGTTGACGACTCGAGGACTGATCGGGTCGCCGTCTTCGGTTTCTTTCTACTGGAGCCGAGTTTTTCGGGCGTTCTCACGATCCAACGGTCGGACGCAGAGGTGCCGCCACTCCGTGCAACCGGCTGGACAGCGAACGGCTCGCATTCAGCGGAGTCTCTCGCCGGGCCGCGCCTACGTACGATAGCTTTGATGTGAGGTCCTTCGTCTCCGCATGAGAACTCCGCAGATCGGCATCTTCGCGCTGGGAACCGCATCTCACGCCTATCTGGAGTTCGATCTTCTGAATGTTCGAAGGGGGCCAGAGCTCGTGGGTGCGATCTCGGCACTCCGTGAGCCGAGGACGACGATGGGTGGCGTCAACCTCGTGGCGGGGTTCAGACCCGAGCTCTGGAAGGAGGCCGCCCCGGACGACGCTCCGGTAGACATACAGGGTTTCAACCACGACGTGATCGGGATCGACGGATTCAGGATGCCGGCCACACAACATGACGCATCACTGTGGATCTCGGGAATGGCATACGACGTGATCTTCGAAGTGTCGCGGCTGGCGATCGCGGAGCTCGGGACCCTGGCTTCGGTCGCTGAAGAAACCTCCAGCTGGCCCTACCGGCGCGATCGCGACCTGACCGGCTTCATCGATGGAACGGAGAATCCGACCCTGATCGATGCCGCAGAGGTGGCGCTCATCCCGGAGGGAAATCCCGGCGCGGGAGGCACCGTCCTGCTTCTCCAGAAATGGGCCCACGAGGCGGCCGCGTGGGAATCGCTGCCGGTCGCGCAACAGGAGCGAGTGATCGGACGCACGAAGGCGGACAGCGTCGAGCTCGAAGACAGAGCACCGGACTCACATGCCGCGAGCACCGATCAGGACCGGTTCGGCAAGATCTTCCGGCGGAACATGCCGTACGGGACGGTCACGAACCACGGCACGATGTTCGTGGGCTTCAGCGCCGATCAGCGGCGACTGTCATCGATGCTGGAGAGTATGGCGGGGGTTGCAGGCGGCAGCCGCGACGCGCTCACGCGCTACACGCGGCCGCTCACCGGCGCGTACTACTTCGTTCCTTCCACTGAGCGACTGCGCCTGATCATGAGCGGCGCTGACGGAGATCGAGGCGAAGGTCAGTGACGTGGGAGCGCGCCGCGCCGCGAGGTCTCATATCCCTGCCCCGCAAGAGAGTCCTTTTATCGCCGGGCACGAGTCCGTCTTGTACACGGTCGGGCTAGAACGCGCTCGTATCCGCGGCCGACGCCAGATTGCCCTGCGGGTTCTCGTAGGTCCGGTACGTCCCGCCGACGGTGTCGTGGACCGTGATCGTGTAATGCACGTTCGAGAGGGCGCCGTAGAACACCCAGAAGTGGCCGTTGGCGGAGCGTCCATCGAGGACCTTCACGACGAGCTCGACGTTGGCCGGATCGAAGAACCAGAAGTAGCCCGTGTCGCCCGTCATGGCGATGGCCTGGCCGGAGCCGGTGCGGCCATCGGTCGTGGCCCACGCCACGGACACGGTGAAGCGCGAGGCCTGCAGGCATAGCGACGTGGCCGTCGAGCACGACCCCGGCGGCGGGGTCGTCACACCCTGGAGCGTCAGCGAGTAGCCTCCCGTGATCTGCGGAAAGAGGCTGGTGCAGGCGATGACCCACGTCCCGGTGGACGTCAGCGTGAAGGCGAGGTGAGAGTTCGTGCCGTTGCCGAAATCGTCGTTCTGCGCGAACACCGCCCCGGTCCCGTCCAGCAGCGCGAGGTACGTGTCGAAGTCGGTCGAAGTGAGGTCGATGACCACCACGTCGCCCGTGGTTCCCTGAAACTGCCAGTAATCCACGTAGCTGCTGTCGCTCGGCAGCAGGCAGTCCGTCGCGCTCAGCTCGCCCGTCGAGGTCTGGCCGTAGGCGATCTGTCCGGCCGGGACACACTGGCCGTCCGGCCGTGCGATCCCCGGGCCCCGAAGCAGGAGCGAGAGCTCCTTCGAGCTGGCCGCCGACCGCTTATCGGCGTGAGCGAGGCCCCTCATGCCCGCCGCGAACAGGAAGCCGACCAGCAACGACGCTACGCACTTCATCGAGAGCCTCCTCCGTCCGGACTTGAACCGCGCCACGACACGGGTGTCTCTCCTCAGTAGGCCAGCAACGCCGGGCCCGCCGCAAGCCCTTTCTGTGCATCCCTTTCCCTGATCGGGTCTTCTCACGAGAGCGCAAATCTGCGCGTGGGACGCGAACGACCACGGACGATCCGCAGACTTCCTCCCAAGTGCGTCGCGAAGCGCCCGTCGGTCGGCTGGCCGCTGGTCACTCCGTCCCCGATTAGTAACGGACGGCGGAGCGATCCGGTCCGAGCCCGCTTCCTCTTTTTTCCATTGACGGGACTCCCAGAATGAATGAATATGCGTCAGCATGAATGATAATTCTGGCCCGACATTGCGGCGTCGGGACGAGATCCGGAAGCTCATCGCGGAGCGGCCCGTGCGTTCCCAGAGCAGAGCTCGGACGCCTTCTCGAGGCGCGGGGGCTCGGCGCGGCGCAGCCGACCCTGTCGCGGGACGTGCGCGAGCTCGGCCTCCTGAAGGGGGCGGACGGCTATCACGCACCCGAGCCCGCTCCGGAGGCCCGGCTTCCGCAGGCCGGCTCGATCTCCGAACGCCGCACGACGAAGGCCGAGCGACTGATTCGCGATCACGTCCTTTCCATCGAAATCGCCGGAACGCTCGTCGTGCTGCGCACCGCTCCCGCGGGCGCCCAGCCGGTTGCTCTCGCGATGGACGCCGCGGGGATCGAAGGCGTCGTCGGCACGATCGCCGGCGACGACACGATCTTCCTGGCCACGCGGACGGGGGCCGAGGCCGGCAAAATCGCTCGCCGCCTGGACCAGCTCCTCCGGGACCGCGTCTCGCGTGATCCCGCTCGCTTTTCTCTCCGCCGCCGCGCCGGCAGGCCGGCTCGCGGCCGTGCCTGACGGCCGGCGTCTTCTCTCCCTGAGCGCCGCATTGATGTCCTCACCGCCTCTTCGTGTTTCCGTCGTCGGTGCGACCGGCTACGCCGGCGCCGAGCTGGTGGCGCTCCTGGCGAGGCATCCCGGTGTGACCCTGTCGGCCCTCTATTCCGGCAGCGGCGGAGCCGTCCGGCCCTTCGCGTCGCTGCATCGCTCGCTGGCCGGCCGGAACGGCCCGGACGTGCAGCCGCTGGACGTGGACGCGCTGCTCGAGGAGAGTCCCGATGCGGTCTTCCTCGCCACGCCGCACGAGACCTCCGCGGAGCTGGCGCCCCTCCTCCTCGATTGGGCGCCGGGACTGCGCATCGTGGATCTCTCGGGCTCCTTCCGCCTCGCCAGCGCCGAGGACTACCTTGGCTGGTACGGCTTCGCGCATCCGCGGCCGGAGCTCCTGGCGGAAGCGGTTTACGGGCTGACCGAGTGGATCGGAGAGGAGCTGGCCACGGCGAGGCTCGTCGCCAATCCCGGCTGCTACCCGACCTCCGTGCTGCTGGGTCTGAAGCCGCTCGAGGCGCTGCTCGACCCTGAGGCGGCGGTCATCTGCGACTCCAAGAGCGGCGTCTCCGGCGCAGGCAAGAGGACGGAGCTGGCCTACTCGTTCACCGAGCTCTACGGAAATCTCAAGGCCTACGGAGCCGGCACGCATCGGCACGAGCCGGAGATGCGGCAGCATTTGCGCCTGCCGGCCGAGACCCCGTTCGTGTTCGTGCCTCACCTCTTGCCGGCCGTACGGGGAATTCTCTCGACTCTCCACGTCGCCTTTCGGCGTCCGGTGACCGCGGAGGAGATCGCGGAGGCCTTCGCCGCCGCCTACGTGGACTGCCCGCTGATCGACGTCTTTCCGGCGGGGTCGCTGCCCGAGCTCAATGCGGTGGTCGGCACGCCGCGAGCCGCGATCGGTTTCGCGCTCCTGCCCGGGGGGCGCCGCGCCGTCGTGGTGTCGGTCATCGACAACCTGCTGAAGGGCGCCGCCTCGCAGGCCGTGCAGAACCTGAACCGGATGTTCGGCCACGACGAAGCGATGGGGCTCTCGTGAGAGGCATCGAATTGGTCGTCAAGCTCGGCGGGAGCCTCCTCGAAGAGGACCGGTCGCGGGCGGCCGTCATCGCCGCGATTGCCCGGCGCTGCCTCCAGCGGGCGGGACTGGTGCTCGTGCACGGAGGAGGCCGGCACATCGACGCGGCCCTGGCGGCGCGGGGGATTCCGAAACGAACCCACGAGGGCCTTCGAATCACCGATCGCGAAACCCTGCCGGTCGTGCTTTCGGCGCTCGCGGGCGTCAACCGAAGCCTCGTGGACGAGCTCGCCCGACACGGGGTCGTCGCCGAGGGCTTTTGCGGCGCCGACGCCCGGCCCCTCCGGGCCGACCTTCACCCGCCCATCGGGGCGGTCGATCTCGGTTTCGTGGGGCGCGTCCGTTCGGTCGACACCCCTGAAATCGAGCGGAGCCTCGCGGCCGGCCGGTTGCCCGTGCTCGCGCCGATCGGGGCCGGGCCGAACGGCACCCCCTTGAACGTGAACGCCGACGAAGCCGCGGCGGCGGTCGCCGCGTCGCTCGGCTGCCGCCGTCTGATTTTTCTCACCGACGTCGAAGGGATCGCGGACCAGGCCGGGCGGGTCGCCGCTCGCCTCGATCCGTCCGCCGCCCGGCGGCTGCTGGAAAGCCCGGCGGTCTCCGGGGGCATGCGGCCGAAGCTCTCGGCCTGCCTCGCGGCCGTGAGCGGGGGAGTCGGGGAAGTCGTGATCGCCGGGCCCCGCCGGCATGAAGCCGCGCTCGCCGGCGGCGCGGGAGGGACTGCGCTTGTCGCCGCTTGAGCTCGCGGAAGCAGTCGAAGCGCGGGACCGGACGTTCGTCGCCGCGACCTACGCGCGCGCCCCGTTCCATCCCCGCCTCGGCCGCGGATCCCGCCTGTTCGACGCGGACGGGAGGGAGTACTGGGACCTGCTCGCCGGGATCGCGGTCAACGCGCTCGGTCATCGCCACCCGCGCCTCGTTCGGGCCCTCCGCGAGGAGGCCGGAAACGTATGGCACGTCTCGAACCTCTATTACCATCCCGCGCCAGGCCGGCTCGCCGAGCGTCTCGCCCGCGCCTCGGGCCTCTGCCGCGTGTTCTTCAGCAACAGCGGCACCGAAGCCAACGAGGCCGCGCTGAAATTCGCGCGGCTGAGAAATCCCGGCCGGACGGAAGTCGTCGCTCTCGAGGAGAGCTTCCACGGGCGCACCCTCGGCGCTCTCTCGGTCACCGGCCATGCGGATTACCGCACCCCCTTCGCTCCTCTCGTGCCGGGCGCGCAGTTCGTCGCGCCCAACGATCCCGCGGCGCTCGCCGCGGCGGTCTCGGAGAAGACGTCGGCCGTCATTCTCGAGCCGGTCATGGGAGAGGGCGGCGTGATCCCCCTGGAGGCGGGCTATCTCCGGGAGGCGCGGCGGCTCGCCGATCAGTTCGGCGCGACCCTGATCTTCGACGAAGTCCAGTGCGGCCTCGGCCGCACCGGGACCCTCTTCGCGTTCGAGGCGGCGGGCGTTTCGCCGGACATCGTCACGCTCGCCAAGCCGCTCGGCGGCGGGCTGCCCCTCGGGGCGACCCTCCTCGGGCCGGCCTTCGAGGGCCGTATCGGGCCGGGCCAGCACGGGTCGACCTTCGGCGGAAATCCCCTGGCCTGCCGGCTGGGACTCGCGCTGCTCGACGAGATCGAGGAGGCCGGTCTCCTCGCGCGCATCGGCCGCCTCGGAAACTGGTTCGCCGGCCAGCTCGAGCGCCGCCGGCGGAGCAATCCGGCGATCGTGGACGTGCGCGGCCGGGGCCTCATGTGGGGCATCGAGCTCGACCGCGAGGCGGGACCGGTCGTGCAGCGTCTCCTCGAGAACGGCTTCGTGGTCGGCAGCGCGCGCCGGTCGGTGATCCGTCTGCTGCCGCCGTACGTCGTGCCCCGCGCGGCCCTCTCGGCGTTTCTGGAATCTCTCGACCGCATTTTGAAGGAGCCGAAGACCCCATGAACAGGACCATCCGGAAGGTCGCCCTCGCCTACTCCGGCGGGCTCGATACGTCGATCATCATTCCCTGGCTGCGGGAGAACTACGGCTGCGATGTCGTCGCCGTCGCCGCCGACGTCGGTCAGAACGAGGAGACGTCGGGTCTGGCCGAGAAGGCGCGCCGCACCGGGGCCGTCGACTTCCGCCTGCTCGACGTGCGCGAGGAGCTGGCGCGCGACTACCTCTTCCCGGTGCTGCGATCGGGCGCCGTCTACGAGCGCGAGTACCTGCTCGGCACGGCCTCCGCACGCCCGCTCATCGCCCGCAAGCAGGTCGAGGTCGCGCTCGAGACCGGCTGCGACGCGCTCGCCCATGGCTGCACCGGCAAGGGCAACGACCAGGTGCGCTTCGAGCTCGCCTACCAGACGCTCGCTCCGGAGCTCGCGGTCATCGCCCCCTGGCGGGAGTGGGACATCACGTCGCGCGAAGACGCCATGGCGTATGCGGCCGCCCGCGGAATTGCGGTCGCCGCGACGAAGAAAGACCCCTATTCACGGGACCGCAACCTCTGGCACCTGTCTCACGAGGGCGGAGGGCTGGAGGACCCGGCCTGGGAGCCGGACCCGTCCCTGTTCAAGCTGACGGTGGATCCGGAGCTCGCCCCCGATGAGCCCGAGCGCGTCACGATCTCGTTCTCCCGGGGCCTGCCGGAGGCCGTCGACGGGCAGCGGCTGTCTCCCGCTCGCCTCATCGAGAGGCTCAACGAGATCGGCGGCCGGCACGGCGTCGGACGGGCGGACATCGTCGAGAACCGCCTCGTCGGCATCAAGTCGCGAGGCGTGTACGAGACTCCGGGCGGAACGATCCTCGTCGCGGCGCTCCGGGCGCTCGAGGCCCTGACCCTCGACCGGGACACGGCGCACGAAAAGGAACGGCTCGCGATTCGATACGCCGAGCTCGTCTACTTCGGGCAGTGGTTCACTCCGCTCCGCGAGGGCCTCGACGCCTTCTTCGCGAGCGTCATGGAGGGCGTCACCGGCAGCGTCACGCTCAAGCTCTACCGCGGCTCGGCGACGGTCTGCGGCCGCCGCGCGGTCAACTCGCTCTACGACGCGGGGCTCGCCTCATTCGACATGTCCGGCTACACGGCGCAGGACGCCGAGGGCTTCATTCGCCTCTTCGGCCTCCAGAGCCGGGGCCGGCGTCGGCTGTCGCCCCGCGCGGTGGAACCCGTCGAGCCCGCCGCCGTGAGAAGCCGGTGACGGCTCGGCGCGACCTCTGGGGCGGCCGATTCCGGGAGGGGACCTCGCCGCTCCTGTCGCGCCTCAACGACTCGCTCGCGATCGATCGCGCCCTGCTCGCGGAGGATGTCGAGGGCTCGATCGCCTGGGCGCAGGCCCTGTCGCGCGCCCGCGTCCTGCGGCCGGCCGAGGCGCGCCGCCTGGTCGCGGCGCTGCGCCGGATCGCCGAGCGCGAGGCCCCGCAGTCCGGACACGAGGACGTGCATTCCTACGTCGAGGCGGAGCTGCGCCGCCGGGTGGGGTCCCTCGCGGGGAAGCTGCACACGGGACGATCGCGCAACGACCAGGTCGCCGTCGACCTGCGCCTGTGGCTGCGCGCCGCCTATGCCGAGGCCCGCGACGGCGCCCTCGCGGTCGGCGCGGCCCTGGCCGAGCGCGCGGCGAGCGAGGCCGGCACCGCGATGCCGGGCTACACGCACAGCCGGCGGGCCGAGCCGGTGACGTTCGGCCACTGGTGCCTGGCGTACGTCGAGATGCTCCGTCGGGACGTCTCGCGGCTCGAGACCGCGTGGGAGCGCGCCGACGAGTGCCCGCTCGGCTCGGGGGCTCTCTCGGGGACCCCGCTCCCGATCGACCGGCGCGCGCTCGCCCTGCGGCTCGGCTTTCGCGGACCGACGGCGAATTCGCTCGACGCGGTCTCCGACCGCGACGGGGCGGCGGACTATCTCTGGGCGGGCGCGATGGTGCTGTCGCATCTCTCCCGTCTGGCCGAGGACCTCGTCTTCTTCTCCTCGGACGAGGCGGGTTTCGTCGATCTTCCCGACCGGCTCGCCACCGGATCCTCGCGCATGCCGCACAAGAAGAACCCGGATCTCCTGGAGCTCGTGCGCGGCCATGCGGCGCGCGCGGCCGGCGACGTCGCCGGGTTCCTGGCGCTCCTGAAGGGCCTGCCGCTCGCCTACGACAAGGACCTGCAGCTCGACAAGGAGCCGGTCTTCCGCCTGAGGACGACTCTGGCGGCCGTGCTGCCCGCCGTCGCGGAGCTCGTCGCCGGCCTGTCGGTCGACCGCGCGCGGATGAGGGCGGCGGCCTCCGACGAGCGACTGCTGGTCACCGAGCTCGCCGACCGGCTCGCCGCCCGCGGAGTGCCTTTTCGCCGGGCCCACGAGGTCGTCGGACGCCGTCTGGCGAAGGCCGAAACGAGGGGGACGACCCTCCGAGCGCTCGGACCGTCGAACGAGGTGACCCGGGCGGACCTGGAGGTCCTCGACGTCGGACGCGCCCTGGCGAAGCGTCAGGCGATCGGAGGGACCTCGCCGGTCCGCGTGGCTCGGGCGGCTCGCGCCGCGCGGCGGGCTCTCGACGCCGCCCGGAGACGCCCTTGAGGCTGCCGAAGGGCTTTCTGGCTTCGGGGGTTCGGTCGGGCGTGCGTCGCAAACGTCCGGATCTCGCTCTCATCGTGGCCGAGAAGGGCGCGACGGCGGCCGCGCTGTTCACGCGCAACCGATTCCCGGCGGCTCCCGTTTCCCTGTCTCGAGCCGCCCTGCGCCGCAGCGGCGGACGAGTCCGGGCGGCGGTGATCAACTCGGGCTGCGCCAACGCGATCACGGGACGGGCCGGATGGTTGGCCGCGGCCCGCGTCCGCCGCCGTGCCGCCGAGCTCCTCGCCTGTCCGGAGAGAGAGATCTTCCTGGCGTCGACGGGCGTCATCGGCGTCGTGCTCCCGGACGCTCGCGTTCGCGGCGCGCTGCCGGATGCGATTGCTCGACTCGCCGTCGGCGGGCTCGACGCCGCCTCGCAGGCGATCCTCACGACCGACGCCGGGCCGAAGGTCGCGGCGGCGACCTTTCGCGCGGGGGACCGGCGCGGGCGCATCGTCGGCTTCGCCAAGGGCGCCGGCATGATCCACCCCAGCATGGCCACCATGCTCGCCTTCGTGATGACCGACGCGGCCGTGACGCCCCGATACCTCCAGACGGCGCTACAACGAGCCACCGATCGGAGCTTCAATGCGATCTCGGTCGACGGGGACACGTCGACCAACGACACGGTCCTCCTGATGGCGTCCGGATGTCTGCGCAATCCCGTTCTGGCAGGCGGCGCCGAAGGCGCCGACTTCGAACGGGCCCTGGCTTCCGTCTGCGAGGCGCTCGCGTGGAAGATCGTCAGGGACGGGGAGGGTGCGACGCGCGTCATGGAGGTCACCGTGAGTGGCGCGGCGACGACCCGGGAGGCCAAGCTCGCCGCCCACGCCGTCGCGACCTCGCCGCTCGTGAAGACCGCGCTCCACGGCGGCGACCCGAACTGGGGGCGCATCCTCGCGGCGGTCGGGCGGAGCGGCGCGCGCTTCTCGCCGCAGCGCACGTCGCTGTCGGTGGGCCGGCTCCTCCTGGTCTCGGCCGGCGAGCCGGGGACCTATCGCGAACGCGACGCGGCCCGCGCCTTCGCGCGCGAGCGGGTTCCGATCGCCGTCGACCTGGGCGCGGGGTCCGCCACGGCTCGCGTTCTGGCGAGCGACCTCGGACACGACTACGTGTCCCTGAACGCCGACTACCGCAGCTGAGCTCTCGGGCGCCGAGCTTCCTCGCGCCGAGGCAGAATCCCGCGATCAGTCGTAGCGCAGAGCCGACGTCGGATCGACGCGCATGGCCCGCCGCGCCGGGACGTAGCAGGCGAACAGCGCCACGGCGGTCAGCAGGAGGGCAACCGCTCCGAACGTGACCGGGTCCGTCGCGCCCACGCCGTAGATCATCTTCGCCAGGAGCCGCGTCAACCCGAGCGCCGCGACGATGCCGACGCCGATGCCGGCGAGCGCGATCCGCATGCCCTGGCCGAGCACGAGCTGCAGCACGTCGCCGCGCGTGGCGCCGAGGGCCATCCGCACGCCGATCTCCCGGGTCCGCTGCGCGGCGAGATACGCGATCACGCCGTACACGCCGATCGCCGCGAGCACGAGCGCGAGAGCCGAGAGGATGCTCAGGAGGAGCATCGCCATCCGTTGCCGGGCGATCGAGCCCGCGACGACCTCCTCCATGGGGCGAAACTGGTAGATCGCGGCGCTCGCGTCGAAGCGCGAAGCCGCCTGGCGGATTCCCGACGCCGCGTCGAGCGGAGGGCCCTCCGTCCGTGCCACGAATCCGGCGCCGTTGGAGATCAGGCTCCAGAACTTGTCCGGCAGCTGGAACAGCGGCACGTAGAGCTCGGCTTGCAGATTCTGGTGCTCGGCGTTGCCGAGGCCCCAGTGCTCGACGTGTCCGGCGACGCCGACGATCTCCAGGTTCATGTCGAGCAGGACCACGTGGACTCGCTTTCCGACGGGGTTCTCGCCCGGAAAGTGCTTGCGCGCGAAGGCCTCGTCGATCACGGCCACGGTGGGAGCGCGCTCGTCGTCCCGATCCGTGAAGAACCGGCCGGCTCGAAGGGGGATCCGCATCGCCGGAAGGTATCCGGGCGTCACGAGATAGAAGAGGCTCTGCGGCATGTCGTTCATGTTCTCCGGTTTGGGCCGGTCGTCGCGCCAGAACGGCACCTCGGAATCTCCGGACATCGGCAGCGACCCTCCGATGAGCGAGACGTGCGTCACGCCCCGGACGCCCTCGAACGCGCGCAGGGCCGCCCGGTACTTCGCGCGCAATTCCTCGGCGGTCCGGTCCTGGCCCGGCGTCAGCGAGATGGAGAACGACAGCGCATGGCGCGGGTCGAAACCGGGGTCGATGGCCCACAGCGCGCGGAGACTGCGGATCATCAGACCGGCTCCGATCAGGAGCACCAGAGCCATGCCGATCTCGGCGGCCACGAACACGCTCTGCGTCCGCCGCCGCGCGCCGCTCGACCCGCGGCCTCCGGCCTTCAGCGTCTCCTGGAGGTCGGGCCGCAGCAGCCGGAGGGCGGGCGCCAGGCCGAACAGGATCCCGGTCAGGGCGGAGATACCCAGCGTGAACAGCAGGACGCCGGCGTCGAGGCCGATCTCCTCCGAGCGCGGCAGGGCGTCCGGCAGGGCCGCCAGGATCGCCCGCGTGCCCCACTTCGCGAGGATCGCTCCGAAGAGGCCGCCGGCCAGCGCGAGCAGGACGCTCTCGGTCAGAAGCTGCCGCACGATGCGCCCGGCGTTGGCGCCGAGGGCCGCCCGCACCGCGAACTCCCGGCTGCGTCCGGTCGCGCGCGCGAGCAGCAGGTTGGCGACGTTGGCGCAGGCGATCAGGAGCACGAAGCTGACGGCGCCGAGAAGCACCATCAGGATCCCTTCGACGTCCCCCACGACGTCCTTCTTGAGCGGCACCACGTTGATCGCCGATCCCTTGTCCGCCTCGGGGTACGTCTTCTCGAGGTCCCTCGCGATGCGGTCCATGTCCGCCTGGGCCTGCGCCGTCGTCACTCCCGGCTTCACGCGGCCGACCACGCGCATGCCCATGCTGACCCGCCGGTCGCGGAACGTTTCGTCCGTCCACTGCCCGATCGGCACATAGACGTCCGCGTCGTCCGAGACGTTCAGGCGTCCCGGCGCCACGCCCACGATGGTGTAGAGCCTGCCGTTGAGCGTGATCGTCCTTCCGGCGATGTCGGGAGCGCCTCCGAACTTGCGCTTCCACAGCCCGTCGGCGAGCACCACCACGGGCTCGGCGCCGGCCCGGTCCTCGTCCGCGGTGAACGTCCGGCCGACCATCGGCCGCACCCCGAGCAGAGGGAAAAACTCGGAGGAGACCATGCAGGTACGCAGCCGCTCCGCCTCGCCCGAGCCGGTGAGGTTGAAGTCGTCCGAACGATACGCGCCGAGGGCCGAGAACGCGCCGGTGGCTCGCTGCCAGTCGAGAAAGTTCAGGTAGCTGACGGAGCCCTTCGCGAACCGCTCCGTGCGCGTGTAGACGGAGTGGAGCTCGTCCGGCGCCGGGAAGGGCAGGGGATGGAGCAGCACGCCGCTGACCACGGAGAAGAGCGCCGTGTTCGCACCGATCCCGAGCGCCAGCGTGAGCACCGCAACGGTCGTGAAGCCGGGGCTTCGGAGCAGGACCCGCACGCCGTATCGGACGTCCTGCCAGAAGCTCCCCATGGCGCCCTCCTCGCCGGACCGGGATGGTCCGATCCCCAGCCGAGAGTTACGCGCCTGCCGAACTTATGTTCCCGACGAATGAACGACCGCCGTCGCGCCGAATCCCCGACAGGAGGCGTCACGGGTTTCGTTGTTAGTCTGAGCCATGGCGCGGCGACGGATTCCGCCACCCTTCGCGAAACGGCGTTCCCGAATCCACGGGCTCGGTGTTTTCGCGACCCGACGCATCCGGGTCGGGCGTCGGCTGATCGCGTACGAGGGGCAGATCCTCACGACCGCGGGCGTTCGGGCGCGCTACGACGAGGCGGCCGCGCAGGATCCGCACACGCTGCTCTTCCATGTCGGACGCAATCGCTACGTCGACGCGAGCGTGGGCGGCAACGAGGCGCGCTTCATCAACCATTCCTGCGACCCCTGCTGCGAAGCCGAGACCTGGAAGGGAATGGTCTGGATCCGGGCCATCCGGAACATCCAACCCGGAGTCGAGTTGACGTACGACTACTCGCTGGAGATCGAAGAAGGCGCCTCGCGCGCGCGACGAGGTCTCTTCTCGTGTCGCTGCGGCGCCGCGAGCTGCCGGGGGACGATGCTGAAGGAGTGAGTGCCGGTCTCGAAGGGGACTGAGTTAGCCCGGATCGCCGGTCGGCGCTTCACAGCCTCTTCAGGTGGGCTCCATAGCCTACGGGTCGGGAGATGTCTTGGCTGACGAGGCGCCGAAGACCTGGCCGCTGCGTTGCCCCGAGTGCGGGGAGTGCACCCGGATCGAGATCCCGCCGAAGGCCGAGGCCGGGCTGACCGGAACGACGAGCTGTCGTCGCGGCCACCCCTTCATCTTCCAGTACGACGGGATGGGCGTGGACGTGGTCGGCGGCCGGCACGTGCGGGGACGGCACAAGGGGCGATGGGACTCCGGGGGAGCGTGACGGGAGACGATGGATTGGGGCTTCCTGGCTCTCCGGAGCCGGGCCCCGAGGCGGGTTTGGTGGCTTTGCATCAGACTTTCCCAGGGGGAATCATGGGAGGCTGGAGAGGATGAACAACCTTCGGATCGGCGAAAGCAGGTCGGTAAGGATCGCGGCAACACGGGTTCCCACTTCGCCCCTGCCTCAGAATCGGGCTCCGTGGGACCGCTCGTCGGAGGACCCGGTTCCCCCGACGCCCGCCAGAGCGAGCATTGCCAGATTCAAAGCGATCGAGGCGAAGATCCGGGCCTACGCGAACTACAGCCACCACTGATCGAGCCCGCTCGCAGAAACCGGGCGGGTTGCTCCCGGGCCGCAGTCGGTGACCGGGAAGAAGGGCCGGGGATGACCCCGGCCGCTCGAGATCTGCGAAGACCCAACCCGCGACCACCCGTGTCGACCGACTCCTTCCTCATGCGGCGCTGCGTCCCGACGCCCGCGCCGCGAGACTGGCCGTGACGCGAGCGGAACGAGTCCGAGCGACGACCGCATCGACCGACCACGGACCGGGCCCGGCGACCAGCAGGAACAACGCGCTCATGATCTGGGCGTAGTCGGAGCGGACCTCGTGGAGCACCGCCCAGGGGCCGACCTGCGGCGGTGAGGGCGGGAGAGGCAGCGGCGACGTTCCGAGGTAGAGCGAAATCTTCGTCGACAGAATCGCCACGATCATCTCGATGACGAACGGAATGGCGATCACCCGGGTGAGGAACCCCGCCATCAGGAGGAGGCCTCCGACGATCTCGAGGACCGCCACGAAGTGAGCCGTCGGTCCCGGGAACGGAATGCCGAGCTTCGTGAACCGCCCGACACCCTGGTTCGTGTAGACGAACTTGAGGATGCCCTCCCAGAAGAACACGCCGCCGGCCATCAGCCGGACCAGAATCGTGGCCCTCGGTGCGGAGTCCGTCGGAAAAAACAGCCAGTCGATGAGCCTCTTCATGATTCCTCCTTCTTGCTTCTGACGATTCGCGCCGTGCGAGATCGCCCGTCGCCTTATCGACTGGCGCGTGATCACTTCTATTCCGAGCCGCGTGGTACCCTGCCGCGGAATAAACGGCGGGCCGCGTCGGTCTCTGCTGGTGTGGCCGGCCTTCAGGGGTTTGAGTGGACGCCCAGCCACCGCCGTCCAGCGCGTTCGATCGGGTGGTGTTGCCCCACCTGGATGCGGCCTACAACCTGGCGCGCTGGATGACCCGCAACGGACAGGACGCCGAGGACGTGGTGCAGGAGGCTTTTCTGCGGGCGCTGCGATTCTTCGACGGCTTTCACGGCGCGAACGCCCGGGCGTGGCTCCTCGCGATCGTGCGCAACACCTGTTACGACTGGTTGAAGCGCCACCGCCCGGCCGAGGCGCCGGCATCCTTCGACGAAGAGGTTCACGGCCCGGTCGATCCCGCTCCGACGCCCGAGGACCTGGTGATCAAGCAGGTCGAGCGGCATCGGCTTCGCGAAGCACTCGAGGCGTTGCCGGTGGCGTGGCGCGAGATCCTGGTCCTTCGGGAATTCGAAGGCCTCTCCTACAAGGAGATCGCGGACGTCGCGGGCATCAGGATCGGGACGGTGATGTCGCGGCTCGCCCGCGCGCGCTCGGGCCTGCAGCGGCAGCTGGCCGTCGATCGCGGGAAGGAGTGAGCTCGGTGACCTGCGGCGAAGTGCGCTCCGTTCTCGACGCCTTCATGGACGGCGAGCTCGATCTCGTACGTGCGGTGGAGATCGAGGATCACCTGAAGACGTGCGACGCTTGCGCGCGCATCCATCAGGATCGCGTGGCGCTCCGTTCGGCGCTTCATTCCGGGGATCTCTACTTCCGCGCGCCGGCGCATCTGGAGAGGAAGGTCCGCGCGGCCGCAGAGCCGACGGAGCCGAAGAGCCGGCGGTTCGGGTTGGGGCTGCCGGCATGGGTCGGCGCCGCGCTCGCGGCGGCGGCGGTGACCGCCCTCGTGCTCATCGTTCCGCCGATCCTTTCGCGCCGGTCCGCGACCGAGCGAATCGCGCAGGACGTCGTCTCGGCGCACATCCGATCGCTGATGCCCGGTCATCTGACCGACGTGCCGTCGTCCGAGAATCACACCGTCAGGCCGTGGTTCGCCGGGAAGCTGGACTTCTCCCCGCCCGTCGTCGATCTGGGCGCCGAAGGCTACGCTCTCGCCGGCGGGCGGCTCGACTATTCGGCGGGTCGGCCCGTGGCGGCGCTCGTGTACCGGAAGGGCGCCCACGTCATCAACCTCTTCGTCTGGCCATCCGCGTCCGCGCACGACGCCGCGGAAAGAGCGGAGGTCCGCGAGGGCTACAACCTGCTGTCCTGGACGAGCTCCGACACCAGCTTCTGGGCGGTCTCGGATGCGAACGCGGCGGAGCTTCGGGAGTTCGCGTCGCTCGTGCGGAGCCGTCTCGCCGGAGGCGGCTGAGAAACTTCGGAGCTACGGGGCGCCGATCGCCGCTCGTTGGAGGCCCGTGATGTGGCGCAGCGCCGCCCGGTGGGCCACCGGGTCGTGGGTGATCCTGAGCCTGCTCCGGCGACCCGGCGCCTTCGATCAGGAGCTCCTCGGGTTGTGGTGGGCGGGAACGATCGCGGGCTACTGGAGCGGGAGCCGGGGCCGTCATCCCTGAGTCTTCGTCGCCGGTCCCGGTTCCTCCTTCGCGGCCTGCACGGATTGATGCGTTTGCGCCTTTCCGCGGGCGCCTGGCCCGGGAAGACTGTCCCGGTACCGATGCATCACCCACCCGTGCTCCCGCGAGCCGTGGCGAGGTGCGAGATCAGGCGGAAAGGAGCGGACATGTGCAGACCAACGAGGGCGCTGATGGCGATGATGGGAGTCTTTCTCGCCGCGGCGCTGCTCGCCGCGGGAGGCGCCGCGGCGATCGAACGGTTTTACCGGATCAGCGAGCGGGTGGCGATCGGCGGACAGCCGACGCCCGAGCAGGTCGCGGAGTTGTCCCACGACGGGTTCAATGGAGTCGTGAGTCTGCGCGAGGAAGAGGAGTTCAACGACGGACCCCAGGCGCGCGCCGCGCGTGACTGGGCGATGACGTTCGTCCGGGTGCCCGTCTCCCGCGACGCGCCGTCGGACGCGGCGGTCGAGAAATTTCTCGCCGCCACCGACGACGAGGGCCTGTATCCCATCTACATCTACTGCGCGACGGGGAACCGGGCCGCCGCCTTCTGGATGATCCGGCGCGTGGTCCGGGACGGGTGGACCGTCGCGGACGCCGAGGCGGAAGCGAATCGCGCGGGCCTGCAGGCGGGGAAGATGCGCGACTTCGCGGTGGACTACGTTCAGCGCCACGGGAAGGACCCCGGCCGCGCCTCGTGAGGCGATTCGCCGCGGCGGGAATTCGGGCGGCCTTCGGGCTGCCCGCTTCGGCGATCACGGACGAGTTCCACCCGCCAGGCGGGTCTCCCGCGACATTCGGCCCCGGCACCGGTCGTGTTAGCGTCGAGTCCGGGTCCGAGGAGGTCGAATGAACATGCGTTGGGCCAACCCGCTCCGAATGGCGGCTCTTCTCGCGTTTCTGTGCCCCGGTGTCTACGCCCAGCAGCCCCCCGCGGCAGCGCACCCGGCTCCCGCGGACGACTCGATCCCGTCCGCGGCGCTGCTGCAGCCCGAGGAGCTCGTGCCGCTCCTCGGCCGCTCGGGGGGCGACAAGCCGCTGGTTCTCCAGGTCGGCCCGCACGTGTTCTACGCGGAGGCGCACGTTCCGGGGTCGGAGTACATCGGCGCCGGAAACCAGGAGTCGGGACTTCAGGCGCTGCGGGATCGGGTGAAGGGCCTGCCGCACGACCGGTTCATCGTGCTGTATTGCGGGTGCTGCCCGTGGAAGAAGTGTCCGAACGTCCGGCCCGCGTACCAGCAGCTCGCCGCCGCGGGCTTCAGCCGCGTCAAGGTGCTGTACATCGCCGACAACTTCGGGACGAACTGGGTTTCGAAGGGATACCCGGTCGAGAAGGGCCGCTAGCCGGATGCGACGCCGGCGACGCCGCGCGATTTCCGAGACATCTCGCTCTTCTCGTCGTCGGCATCGCTCTCTCGCGCGTTCCCGTGACCGCTGGCCTTTCGCGAGCCCGGATGCGCGCACGCCCGCGGCTCCTCGCGCCGCGCCCGACTTTTCCCGGCCCGCGCTGGACCACGGTGAGTTCCACCTGGCGGCCTGCCGCGGGAAGGTCGTCCTCCTCAATTTCTGGGCGACGTGGTGCCAGCCATGCCTCGCCGAGGTGCCGCGTTTTGCGGCATGGCAGAGGAAGTACGGCGGACGGGGGCTGCAGGTCGTCGGCGTGTCGATGGATGACGATGCGGCGCCGGTGCGGACCGCCTATCGGAAGTACGCGCTGAACTACCCGGTCGTGATGGGCGACGAGAAGCTCGGAGAGCTGTACGGCGGCGTCCTCGGTCTGCCCATGACCTTCGTAATCGACGGGAAGGGAAAGATCCGCTTCCAGCACGAGGGCGCGACCGATCTCGACGTCATCGAGCGCGAGATCCGAGAACTGTTGCCCCGCCGTTAGGGTCGGAGGCGCACGCGGGGCTGAGTTCTCCCAGAGTCGGCGAAGTGCTCGACGGCGGATGGCCCGGCTGACAGGGGGGACATCCGATCTTCCCGCAATCCCGCGGCATGTCGCACCCGCGATTGGCCAGCGCGGAGCAGCCGAACGCCCCGAACGTCACGAGCATCAGGATCGCAAGAGCCGAACATCGGATCCCGTTCGTGTCGACACGTTCGATCATGCCGACCTCCGGTCATCCAGGGATCTTTCCGTTCCGGCGTCGGGAGAAGATGCAGCCGTGGGAGCCGCCGGCGAGGGAGTCGCGGTCGACGTGGCGAACGGGGTGCGCAGGAACGGCGAGGGGGTCGTCTTCAGCGGAGGCATCCAAGGCTTGAGTCCGATCATCGGCTCGGGCGGTCTCCCCGGGGGAACATCCGGAGGTCCGATGCATCGGATCGCCACGGCGAGGCTGGCCATCGCCGCCAAGAGCCAGACGAGCCGTCTGCGCACGGACCGACACTACGCGGGCTCGAGCTCCGAGCGCATGACGCGTCTGCATCCAAGTCCCACCCTCAGGGTCCGTAGAGGAGCAGGCCGAAGGTCTTGGTGAGGAAGACGGCCATCTGGCCGCGGGTATTGGGCTGGCCGGGGCAGTAGATGCCCGCGCCGCAGCCTCCGGTGATGCCCTCGGCGTAGAGCTCCTCGATCCAGTTCGCAAAGAGGCTCGGACAGGGCACGTCGCTGAAGATGCCCGCGCAGGTCGGCGGCACGTAGCTCGAGCCGTGCTCGGCCTTCAGGAGGAAAGCCGACATCTGGGCCCGGGTCACCGGGTTGGAGGGGCAGTAGTCGTTGTTGCCGCAGCCGCCCGTGATCCCCTCGGCGTAGAGCTCCTCGATCCAGTCGGCAAAGAGGCTCGGGCACGGCACGTCGTCGAAGATGCCCGAGCATGTCGGCGGCACGTAGCCGGCCCCGTGCTTGGCCTTCAACAGGAAGGCCGACATCTGCGCCCGCGTCACCGAGCTGGTCGGACAGTAGATGCCCAGGCCGCAGCCGCCCGTGATCCCGTTGTGGAAGATGTCCTCGACGTAGCGGTAGAAGAGGTAGCCGACCGGCACGTCCGTGAAGCTCTCGCCCACGTGCAGCGTCCAGCTCTTCGGCGCGCCGCCTGAGGAGAGCGTCTCGTCGACGGTGGCGTCCCAGTGCGGGGCGGGCCGGGCCCCGGAGACCGTCATCGCGTAGCAGTCGTGGCCGGCCGTGGCGTTGTAGCAGTCGGTCGTCGCGCCCGGCAAGGCCGAGCCGTAGTCGGCGACGCTATCGGCGATGCCGTAGGAGGGACCCGCGGGCCCGGCGATGTTGGAGGCGGCGCCGGTGAAGGTCAGGGTGACGCCGGTCGAGTTCTGCCAGGCCGGCTCGACGACGACCGTCTCGCCCGCCTCGAGCACGCCGTTGAGGTTCGACGTCGCGCCCGTGCCGTGGGCGTCGACCGTCAGCGCGGCGGCCGTCGGCAGAGCGGGCGTGGGCGTCGCCGTCGGCGTGAGCGTCGGCGTCCACGTCGCCGTCGCGGTCGACGTCGGGCTCGGCGTGGACGTCAGCGTCGGCGTGGAGCTCGGCGTCGGCGTCGGCGTCAGAGTCGGAGTGTTCGTCGAAGTCGCGGTCGACGTCGGCGTTTGGGTCGCCGGTCGCCGTCGCCGTCAACGTCGGCGTGGCCGTCAGCGTATTCGTCGGCGTGTTCGTGGCCGTGGGGGTCGATGTCGCCGTCGCGGTGTTCGTCGGCGTATTCGTCGGTGTCTGAGTGGGTGTCGCCGTCGCTGTGGCGGTCGGCGTGTTCGTGAACGTCTGAGTCGGCGTACTCGTCGGGGTGTTCGTGGAAGTGTGCGTGGCGGTGTGGGTCGCCGTCGCGGTCACGGTACTCGTCGGTGTGTTCGTGGGCGTCTGAGTCGGGGTATTGGTCGCCGTGTTGGTGACGGTGTTGGTCATCGTCGCGGTACTCGTCGGTGTGTTCGTGGGCGTCTGACTCGGCGTGGTGGTCGGTGTGTTGGTCGCCGTGCTGGTGAAAGTGCCGGTCGGCGTCGACGTCGGGGTGTTCGTGGGTATCGCGGTCGCGGTGTTCGTGGCGGTATTGGTCGGCGCGCTCGTGGCGGTGTTCGTCGGGGTCGAGGTCGGCGTCTTCGTCGCCGTCGGGGTCGACGTGTTCGTCGCCGTGGAGGTCGGCGTCTGAGTGGACGTCGAGGTCGGCGTGTTGGTCGGAGTGGACGTCCGCGTCGGGGTGTTGGTGAACGTCGCCGTGGGCGTGCCGGTCGGCGTCGAGGTCGGCGTGGAGGTGGGTGGCGGCGGGCTGCTGCACCCCGGGAACTTGAAGTTGCCGACGCGCGTGCGCCAGTTGAAGCTGCCGGTCGTCGAGTAGTACTCCTGCGTGTACCAGAAGGTGCAGTCGTCCGACGGGTCGACGGTCAGATCGCTGTAGTCGCCCCAGCGGCTGCCGGTGCCGGTCTGGCTCCCCGTGCCCGCGAACAGGGTCGCCTCGCCCTGGGCGAGCGTGCCGGCCGGGTCGCCGGACAGGCGGCCGGCGTAACGGATCTCCGGATGGATGGTCGCGCTCGAGGCGCTGAACCCGAGGGCGAGGTCGCCCTGGCTGTCCATCGCGGCGCTGCCCATCCAGCGCCAGGTCGTGTCGGGCTGATAGGTGCCCTGCTGCGCGAAGCCGGGGGTGCCGCTCGTCGCGTTGTGGATCTCGAACCAGCGGATGCCGGCGACCGAGCCGGAGCTGACCGTGCGGTTGCCCACGAGCGACTCGTGGCCGTCGGAGAAGCGCCGGTAGGCCAGCCGGAACATCGGCCGGTCCGCGAGATTGTCGAGGAGATCCGTCGTCCCGAGCTGCGGCACGCCCGCGGAGAGCGTCGTGTAGCCCGCCGGCGTCGGGCTGCCGCCGAGCGTGAACGTGCTGTTGCCCGGCGTGGCCCAGTCGACGTGGAAGCGATAGAGATTCCAGGGCGAACCCGTGGTGCTCAGCCAGGGGTTCGGCGCGCCGGCGGCCGGCAGGATGAAGCCGTCGAGATCCGCGGGAATGAGAGACCCGAGCCCGGTCGACTGCAGGCCCGGCGTGATGAAGGTCGCCGGGAGTCCCGCGATCATCGAGTTGCGGTCGAGGGCGAAGGGCTGAGAGCCGAGGAACACCGTGCCCGCGGTGTTGAAGACGTTCATCGACATGTAGAAGGCGTCCGGCCAGACGCCGAGCTTCGGGTAGTCGTAGTAGTTGCTGTTGTTGAGGTGAAAGTCGTAGCGGTACCACGCGCCCGTCGCGTCGCTCGACGTGGAGACGGCGACGCACTCGTCGCGCGGCACGCTCGTCCCGGCGAACTGCGAGACGACCCAGCGGTTGGCGAGCTGGTCGTAGAGGGCGACGGGGTCGCCGAACCCTCCCGTCTCGCACACGCCTCCGAACCCCGACCACAGCGTCTCGATCGAGATCGGGCCGAGCACGGAGCTCCCGCTGGTCTTGTCGAAGACCTGGATCGCCTCGTTCACCATCTGCAGGTACTGCGTCGCCCCGACCTCGCCGTCCGTGTCGGGGGGCGCGCAGTTGCAGGAGACGCCGGGGAAGTGGACGCCGTCGAAGTCGAGGATCGGCGCGGGCATCGCCCTCGGGGCCAGACGGTCCTGCACCACCGGATCCGTGCGGGTCAGGACGTCCTCGGGCATGCCGAGCGGCTCGCGCTGCAGATGCTTCTGCTGGAGCCCGAACTTCGGCGGGATCTCGCGCAGCGGCGGGGAGACGTCGTTCTTGAACGAGTGCCCGACCGTGACCGTCGAAGAGGCGCTCTTCTTGACGGGATTCCGGCCGGGCTCCGCGGCGAGGCCGGAAGCGCCGACGATCAGCGTGCAAAGAACCCCGCAGGCGAGCGCCCGCATCCACACTCCGCTCGTTGAAGTTTGAATCGAGTCTAGCGTGGAGCGACCGGACGCCGCGTGACGCTGCGCACGACGAAGGCGCCAACCTGGCGCCGACGGCGACGGAGCGGTCGAGCGCGGCGCGGGCGATCTAGCGGCGGAGCCGGCTCTCGATCGCCTCCGCGCGCTTCTGCGCCGTCTTCAGCGCGAGGGCGGCCGGAGACTTCGGACAATGCGCGAGCGCACTGTTGGCGTAGTCCACCCACTGGCCCATCTGGGCCGCGTAGGCCTCGATGTCCTTCTCCTCGAGCAGCTCGATCGAGAGGAACTTGCCGTCCCAGTGGAGGTCCTGGGCGCGGACGAGCTGCGTGCCGAAGGGCGCCTCGCGCAGGAAGCGGGCCCACAGCGGAGGAGGCGGCGGCGACGGCTGCCACACGACGAGGAAGCTCGTGACGAGGTCCTCGGCGCCGAGCGCGGGACCGGTCCGGCCGGACACCGGAACGATGTGCGGCCGCACCCTGGGCGCGCCCACGCGGACGTCGACCGCGAAGACGTCGTCGGTGCATGCGTCGCGAGCGGGGGAGGGACGGGTCGGACGGCCGGGCGTCTGGGTCGGCATGCGGTCCTCCGTAGGGGGCGGAAGTCTAGCACCGGGAGCCGGCTCCCGGCTCAGTCGTCCTCGTCCCGGGATCCTGCCGCCACCAGCGCCGACCGCACCGGCGGCGGCATCGGCGAGGCGGCGCCCCGCACCGACTTCCAGACGATCTCGTTCAACTCGAGCTCGGGCGTGCGGTCGGGCTCGTCGAAGTCCATCGCCGCCGACGCCTCCGAGCCGAAGGCATGGGCGTCGTTCTTCTCATCGAGCGGCACTCGCGCGGGACGCGCCGTGTACGGCGTTGAGTCCGGCTTCGCGGAGAACGCGGCGCTCATCGGCGTCGCCGCGGCGTCGTACTGGCTCATGGGGGGAAGGCCCAGGATGAGCTCGATCGTCCGGAGCATCGCGGCCGTCGTGTACAGGGTGGAGTCGAGCGCCCCCCGCCGCGTGTACGGGCTGATGGCGAACGCGACCGAGCGGTGCGCGTCGACGTGGTCCGGGCCGTCCTGCGCGTCGTCCTCGAGCACGAAGACGACGGAGTCCTTCCAGTAGCGGCTCTTCGAGATCGCCTCGACGAGCCGCCCGAGGGCGGCGTCGTTCTCCGCGATCATCGCGCGCGGCGTCGGCATGCCCGGCTTCGTTCCGGACGTGTGGTCGTTCGGCAGATGGAAGATCGACAGCCGCGGCAGGTCGCCGTTCTTCTCGTACTCTCGGAACTCCGCGAGCCACGCGTCGATGCGCTTCGCATCCGGAATCGAGAGGTTCCAGGAGGGATAGGTCGGGCTCATGTGACCGACCAGGCCGGGCACCGAGGCCTCCACGGATCCCTGCTCGTCGTCGTCTCCCGTGGGGCCGCGATGGCCGAACTCTCCGTAGCTGCGGTAGGTGACACCGGCGCGCGCGCACGCGTCCCACAAATAGCCGTTCAGCGGCGCGGTGACGTTGCCGTAGGCATTGCGCATTTCCCCCCGGCCCTCGGAGAGGTACTTGCCCCCGCGGCCCGCGTAGTTCATCGGCCAGACCTTCTCGACGAAGTCGGTCGCGTACGCCGCCGTCGAGTAGGCATGGCCGTCGTAGCTGACCTCGGCGTTGACGTAGAAGTTGTCGAGCAGCACGAACTCGCGGGCGAGCGCGTGCGCGTTGGGCGTCGCGTCTTCGCCGAAGAGGCACAGCGCGGGATCGCCGTTGCCCCTCGGCATGTCCCCGAAGATCTGGTCGTAGGTGCGATTCTCGCGGATGACGTAGAAGACGTGGCGGATCGGCGACTTCTCGCCGGAGCGCCGCGGGATCGCGGAGCGCGCGGACGGACTCGGGCCCGTCGACGGCGGATTTCCCGGACCGAGCGGCGTGACGCGGCGGACGGTTTGGGTGTAGGCGTCGAGCGCGGCCCGATCGGGGACCGGCAGCACCGACAGCGCCCCCGTGAGCAGCGCGCCGATGTACTGCGACGGTTCTCCCTCGGCGCCCGGCTGCGGGCCGCGAGGATTCGGCATCGAGGTCAGGCCCTTGCCCGAGAGGATCAGGATCCGCTTGCCGTCGGGAGTGAACGTCACGCCCGTCGGGTACCAGCCGGTCGGGATGAAGCCCGCCACGTGGCTCGCGCCGGGCTGCGAGACGTCGACGACCGCGACGGCGTTGTTGTCCGCGTTCGCGACGAGGAGCGTGCGGCCGTCGGGGGAGAGGGCGACGGCGTTCGGCGTGCTTCCGGGCGGCGCATCGGGAACGAGCGCGAGCGAGATCTGCTCGCGCGCCGCCTTCGCCGCGAGGTCGACGGCCCAGACGGAGTTCGTGTTGGCGCACGCCACGAAGAGCCGCGCGCCGTCGGGGGAGAGCGCCATCGCGTTCGGATGCTCGCCGACAGGGATCTCGCCGCCCGGCGCGAGCGTCGCCGCGTCGAAGAGGAGGATCCGCGCGCCTCCCCAGAGCGAGACGTAGAGCGTGGCGCCGTCGGGCGACAGCAGGCAGGTGTAGGGCTCCGCGGCCAGCGCGACCCGTTTCGCGACGGAACCCGTGCGCACGTCGAGCGCCGACAGCCTGTTGCCGAGCACGTCGACGACGAAGACGCGGCCCCCGTCGCGAGCGACGGCCAGGCCGCCGAGGAATCCTTCCTTCACGGCGGTCCCGACGTCGAACGAGTTCTGGAGCGCCACCTTCCCGCCGCTCCAGAGGAATTCGCGGACGGTGCCGTCCGCGCCGCCGGAGGCGTAGAAGCGCTGGTGGTCCGGGTGCCACGCCAGTCCGAGCCACGCGTCGTGCACCGGAGTCCGGTCCGGCGCCGAGAGCGTGTCGAGCTCGACGACGGAGAGCGTCGGCTTGTTGTACCCATTGTTGGTCACGATCGCCCACCGGGAGTCCGGCGAGACGAGCATCGCGAGCGGCAGGTCGCCGATCATCGCGTGCCGTCCCGCGGGAGCGATGCGCCAGCCGTTCGGCAGCAGCGTGACGCCCTTCTCGACGACTCCGGGCCTCCGGTCGGCGGCGGCGAAGACGAGACAGCCGGCCGCGAGACCGAGAAGGCCGAGGGTCCGCCGGCGCGCGCGGTGGGCCGGCCGGGACGCCCGCTGGAACATGCCGCCGAGTCTAACGTCAGCGTGTGTGGTCCCAATGGCGACGCCGACCGGGGTTGGACCGTGTTATGCAGGGTCGCGTGAGGTCTGGAAGAAGGAGACGGAAGTGACGGCACCCGAACCGAGCTCCGGCGCCGACCTCAGAACGGAGGGCGTGGCGCTCGCGGACCTTCCCGAAGGCGCCATGGCGCGCGGGGTCGTCGACGGCGAGCCGGCGCTCCTCCTCCGCAGCCGCGGCGGCATTTTCGCAATGGGCGCGAAGTGCACGCACTACGGCGGGCCGCTCGCCGACGGGATCTTCGACGGCGAGCTCGTTCGGTGTCCCTGGCACCACGCCTGCTTCCGGCCGGAGACGGGCGAGGCGGTCCGCGCGCCGGCCTTCGACCCGGTCCCCACCTACGCGGTCGAGGAGCGCGGTGGCCGCGCTCTTCGTGACCGGCCCCGCGAAGCCGGCCGCCCGTCTCGCCCCGACGCCGCCGGCGGGGCCGTCCTCCGTCGTGATCCTCGGCGGCGGCGCCGCGGGCTTCGCGGCCGCGGAGATGCTGCGCCGCGAGCAGTACGAGGGCCCCGTGACGCTGGTCTCGGACGACGACGCGCCGCCCTACGACCGGCCCAATGCCTCCAAGGACTATCTCGCGGGCAACGCGCCCGAGGAGTGGATGCCGCTGCGGCCGGCGGACTGGTACGGCGATCGCCGGATCGAGGTCCTCTCCGGCGCGCGAGCCACGGAAGTGTCGCCGCGAGAGCGCCGTGTCCTTCTCGCCGGCGGGCGCCGGCTCGAGTACGGCGCACTGCTCCTCGCGACCGGCGCGAGCCCCGTGCGGCTGGAGATTCCGGGAGCCGAGCGCGCGAAAATCCGCACCCTGCGTTCCCTCTCCGACAGCCGCGCGATCATCCGCGACGCGTCCGGCGCGAAGCGCGCCGTCGTCGTAGGGGCGAGCTTCATCGGACTCGAGGTCGCGGCGTCGCTCGTCCACCGCGGCCTCGAGGTGCACGTCGTCGCTCCCGATGCGGTTCCGATGGAGCGCGTCCTCGGCAGGGAGGTGGGCGCCGCCGTCCGCGCGCTGCACGAGGAGCGGGGCGTCCGGTTCCACCTCGGCGAGACGGTCGCGGAGGCGTTCGGAGATTCGGTGCGTCTCCGGGGCGGCGAACGGCTCCCGGCGGATCTCGTCGTCCTCGGCGTGGGCGTGAGGCCGAATACCGAGCTCGCCGAGCGCGCCGGCCTCGCGGTCGATCGCGGGGTCGCCGTCGACGAGCACCTGCAGACGAGCGCCGAGGGGATCTGGGCGGCCGGGGACATCGCCCGCTGGCCGGACCCGCACACCGGCCGCTCCATTCGCGTCGAACACTGGGTCGTGGCGGAGCGGCAGGGGCAGACCGCCGCGCGCAACATGCTCGGTCGCCGCGAGCGCTTCGCGGCCGTTCCCTTCTTCTGGAGCCAGCACTACGACGTCGCCATCAACTACGTCGGGCACGCCGAGGAGTGGGACGCGATCGAGATCACCGGCCGTCTCGTCGAGCGGAACGCCGCCGTCGCCTACCGGAAGGGCGGAAGGGTGCTGGCGGTCGTGACGATCGGGAGGGACCGGACCTCGCTCGAGGCCGAGGCGGCGATGGAGCGGGACGACGGCCGGGCGCTCGAGGCCGTGCTGGCCGCCGCGAAGCGCGCGTAGCGCGGAGACCGCCGCGGCCGGCTCCGCTCACTTCTCGTCCCGGTACTCCTCGGGCACGTCGTCCTCGGGCACCTCGCGCGTCCGCACCTCGCCCTCCTCGTCGTCCGCCTTCTCGACGCCGCTGACGATTCCCGCCTCCCAGGACTGGCCCTCCTCGAGCAGCTCCTCGACGCTCTCGGAATCGACGCTCTCCGCCCGCGAGATCGCTTCGGTGTCCCCGGACTGACCCGCGGCCTCACTGCCGAGGCCGCGCCGCCAGGCCGGATCGCGCCGCGCCCGGGGACGCTCGACGGACGCGCCGGCCGTCGGCGCGCGCGGGGTCTTCTTCTTCGGCGCCGCAGCGCCGCGCTTCTTCGCGGCGGGTTTCCGGCTTCGCGCCTTCGGCGCGCCGCGCTTGGCGGCCGTGCCGGGCTTGCGGGCCTTCGCCGCGGTCTTGCGGCCTCGACCCTTCACGGGCGTCCTGCGGGCTCCGCCCTTGGCGGCCGTTCTGCGCCCGCGGCCCTTCGCAGGCTTCTTGCGCCCTCGGCCCTTCGCGCCGGACGCGGCCGCCTTTCGCCGCACGGGCTTTCGGGCTGCGGTCCTTCTCGACTTCTTCCTGCGGCTCTTCATCGCTCGTCCTCCCGGCTCTCAGCCGATCTCCGGAAACTCCTCCTCCCAGAACTCGTGGGTGCCGCGCTCGTTGCGGGCGCGGCGCTCGTTCTCGATCGCCCGCAGCTCGACGCGCCGGATCTTGCCCGAGATCGTCTTCGGCAGCGCGCCGAACTCGACGCGGCGGATCCGCTGGAACGGCGCGAGCCGCCGCCGCGCGAAGGCGAAGATCGACGCGGCCGTCTCGCGCGAGGCCTCGCGGCCGGGCTTCAGCACCACGAACGCCTTCGGCACGCAGAGGCGCAGCGGATCCGGGCTGGGGACGCAGGCGGCCTCGGCGACGGCCTCGTGCTCGAGCAGCGCGCTCTCGAGCTCGAAGGGGCTGATGCGGTAGTCCGCGCTCTTGAAGACGTCGTCGGAGCGGCCGACGTACCAGAGATATCCGGCCTCGTCGCGGTACGCGGTGTCGGACGTGCGGTAGTACTCGCCGCCGAGCACGACCGCGTTGCGCTCCGGATCGCCGTCGTATCCCGCCATCATCGGGGCGGGCCGCGGCTTCAGGTGGATCGCGATCTCGCCCTCCTTCGCCGTGACGGCCGTCCTCGTCGAGCAGCGCGATGTCGTAGCCCGGCAGCGGCCGTCCCATCGATCCGGGCCGGACCGGCTGCCCCGGGCTGTTGCCGATCTGACACGTCGTCTCCGTCTGGCCGTAGCCGTCTCGGATCGTCAGGCCCCACGCCTCCTGCACCTTCGCGATGACCTCGGGGTTCAGCGGCTCGCCGGCGCCGACGACCTCGCGCAGCGCCATCGGGTGCTTCTTCAGGTCCTCGAGGACGAGCATGCGCCACACGGTCGGCGGGGCGCAGAGCGTCGTGACGCGATGCTGCGACAGGAGCGCGAGAGTGCCGGCCGCGTCGAAGCGGGCCGCGCCCGGCACGAAGATGCACGCCCCGGCGTTCCACGGCGCGAAGAACGAGCTCCACGCGTGCTTGGCCCAGCCGGGCGAGCTGATGTTGCAGTGGAGGTCGTCCTCGCGCAGTCCGATCCAGTACATCGTCGAGAGGTGGCCGACCGGGTAGCTCCGGTGCGTGTGCAGGACGAGCTTCGGCCGCGCCGTCGTGCCCGACGTGAAGTAGAGGAGGAGGGGGTCGTCGGCGCGCGTCGCGCCGTCGGCCCGGAAGCCCGCGCGCTCCGAGGGCGCGTCCTCGTACGCCGCCCAGCCCTCCGTGCGGCCGCCGACGAGGATCCGCCGGTAGTCGCCGCCGACCGGTCCGAACTTCTCCCGGCCGGCCTCGTCCGTGACGACGGCTCGCATGCGGCCGCGCTTCCGATCCGATCCGAGAGATCGGCGGGCGTCAGGAGGGTCGAGGCCGGACTGACGACCGCGCCGAGCTTCATCGCGCCGAGGGCGATCTCCCAGAGCGGCGCGACGTTCGGGAGCATGACCAGGACGCGGTCGCCGCGGCGCAGCCCCTGGCGATGGAGGAAGGCGGCGGCGCGGTCCGAGCTCTCGGAGAGCTCGGCGAACGTCCGCCGCGTCGCGGTCCCGTCCTCGCCGACGACGCGCAGCGCCTCGCGTCGGTTGCCGCGGGCGAGCACGTCGAACCAGTCGTAGGCCCAGTTGAAATCGGAGAGCTCCGGCCATCGGAAGCCGGCGCGGGCCGCCTCCCAGTCCTCCCGATGGGCGACCAGGAAATCGCGGGCCCGCTGGAAGGACTCGGTCGCGTTCATGCGAGGAGAGCGAGTCTAATCCCGGGCGGGGCCGTTTCGTCGAACCGCTGGGCCGGACGCGCGGCTCGCGATATACAGGAGAAAAATGCGCCTGAAGACCGCCGTCCTCCCGGCGCTCGCCGCGGCCCTGGCGGCGGCCGCCGCGCCTGCGCCGGCTCCCTCGCCGGCGGTCCCCGATCGCGCCGCCCTCGCCGCCCAGACCCGTGAGGAGCTCCGGCACGCATGGCGCGGCTACGAGCGGTACGCCTGGGGCCACGACGAGCTGAAGCCGGTCAGCCGGACGGCCCACGACTGGTACGGCGAGTCGCTGCTCATGACGCCGGTGGACGCGCTCGACACGCTCCTGCTCGCGGGACTCCGGGACGAGGCGGAGCGCGCGAAGGCGTTGATCCTCGAGAAGCTGTCGTTCGACCGCGACGTCCCGGTCAAGAACTTCGAGATCACGATCCGTCTCCTGGGCGGGCTCCTCTCGGCGCACCAGGCGACGGGCGATCCGCGCCTCCTCGCGCTCGCCGACGACCTCGGGACGCGGCTCCTCCCGGCGTTCGCGTCGCCGACCGGGATGCCGTACATGTTCGTCAACCTGAAGACGGGCAAGACCTCGGGCGCGCGCTCGAACCCGGCGGAGATCGGGACGCTGCTCCTGGAGTTCGGCACGCTCTCGAAGCTGACCGGCAAGCCGGTGTTCTACGAGAAGGCGAAGAGGGCGCTGACCGCGCTGTACGAGCGGCGCTCCCCGATCGGCCTCGTGGGCGAGGAGATCGACGTCGAGACCGGCCAGTGGCTGAGCCCCGCGAGCCACGTCGGCGGCGGGATCGACTCGTACTACGAGTACCTGCTGAAGGCCGCTCGGCTCTTCGGCGACGCCGACTGCGAGCGCATGTGGAGGGAGAGCCTCCGCGCGCTCAATGGGCGGCTCGCCGACGAGGCGCCCTCGGGGCTCTGGTACGGACAGGTCGACATGAACACGGGGAAGCGCACCGCGTCGGAGTTCGGCGCGCTCCACGCGTTTCTGCCGGGCGTCCTCGTCCTCGGCGGAGACCTCGCGCACGCCCGCCGCCTGCAGGACTCGTGTCTGGCCATGTGGAAGCTGCGCGGCATCGAGCCCGAGCTCCTCGACTACCGGACGATGCGCGTCCTCTCGCCCGAGTACCCGCTGCGGCCCGAGATCATCGAGTCCGCCTTCTACCTGTATCGCTTCACGAAGGATCCGAAGTATCTCGAGATGGGGCGGACGTTCTTCGACGCGATCCGCGCGCGCTGCCGGACGGAGGCGGGGTACACGGTGCTGAAGAGCGTCGACAGCGGCGAGCAGGGCGACCTGATGCCGAGCTACTTCCTCGCCGAGACGCTGAAGTACTTCTATCTCCTCTTCTCCGAGGAGCCCTGGGACTTCGAGCGCACGGTCTTCAACACGGAGGCGCACCCGCTGCGCCGGACCTGGTGACGAGCGCCGCGGCCGTCTCTCGGCGCGAGGCTTCGCCCCTGCGTGCGCTGCCGATCTTCCTCGCCTTCTTCGTCATGGGTTTCGTCGACGCCGTCGGCACGCTCGTCGGCTTCGCGAAGACGGAGTTCCGCCTCTCGGGCGCCGAGGCGGGCCTCCTCCCGTTTTTCGGCTTCGTCGCGTTCGCGCTGTTCTCGGTGCCGGCGGGAGTGGTCTCGGATCGTCGCGGCCAGCGCTTCCTGCTCCTCTCCTCGCTCGCCGTCGTCCTCGCGGGCCAGCTCGTGGCGACCCTGCCGCTCTCGAGCTACGGCCGGCTCCTCGCTGCGATCTTCCTCATCGGCGTCGGCATGGCCGCCCTGCAGGTGGCGGGCAACCCGATGATGCGCGACGTGAGCGCGCCGGGCCGCTACGCGCGCAATCTCACCTTCGCCCAGTTCCTGAAGAGCCTCGGCTCGATCTCGGGTCCCTACCTCACGACGCTCCTCGTCGCGGCCGGGCTGGCCTGGTATCGGGTGTTTCCCGTGTTCGCCGCGGTGACGCTCGCGACGCTCGTCGCCGCTCTCTTCCTTCCCGCGACGGCGCGCGCGTCCGAGGACCGACCGGCGAGCGTCGCGGCGAGCTTCGCGCTGCTGAGAGACCCCGCGGTCGCCATGGCGGTCGGCGGCATCTTCCTGTACGTCGGCGCGGAAGTCGGCCTCAACTCCTGGCTCGCGACGTTTCTGTCGAAGAGCTTCGGCATGGATCTCGGCTCCTCCGCCACGCGCTGGGGGCCCGGCCTCTTCTTCATCGCGCTCGCGGCGGGTCGGCTCCTCGGGTCCTTCGTGCTCGGCTTCCTCGACGCGCGCCGCTTCTTCCGCGTCAGCGCGCTCGTGGGTCTCTGGGGTCTCTCGCTCCTGCTCGCCGGCGGCCGCGAGGCGGCGCTCGCGGGCGTCGTCCTCTGCGGGCTGGGCTTCGCGAACATCTGGCCCCTCGTCTTCGCGCTGACGATCGAGCGTCGGCCGCAGTCGAGCGGCGCGCTCTCCGGACTGATGTGCATGGCCATCTTCGGCGGCGCGGCGCTCCCGGCGGTGATGGGCCTCGTGGCCGACGGCGCGGGCGTCCGCGTCGCCTTCGCGGTCCCCATCGCCTGCTTCGTCTACCTGACCGCCCTCTCGCTGTCCGTGCGTCGGAGCGCGATGCCGTGACGGGAGATCCGCGGATCGTCCTCACGCTCGACGCCGGCGGCACGAGCTTCCGCTTCTCCGCGATCGCCGGCGGCCAGGAGGTCGGACCCGGCGTCACGCTGCCCTCCCGCGCCGACGACCTCGACGCGTGCCTCGCGCAGATCCTCGAAGGGTTCTCGCACGTCTCCCGGACGGCCGGCGGCCCGGTCTCCGCCCTCTCCTTCGCGTTTCCGGGTCCCGCCGACTACGCGGCCGGCGTGATCGGCGACCTCGGCAACCTGCCCGCGTTCCGCGGCGGCGTCGCGCTCGGGCCGATGCTCGAGGACCGGTTCGGCGTTCCCGTGTTCATCAACAACGACGGGGACCTCTTCGCGTACGGCGAGGCGCTTCACGGCCTCCTGCCCGACGTCAACCGCCTGCTCGCCGAGGCGGGGAGCCCGAGGCGGTACCGGAACCTCCTCGGCGTGACGCTCGGCACGGGCTTCGGCGCGGGCATCGTGCGGGACGGCGAGCTCTTCCTCGGCGACAACGGCGCCGCGGCGGAGATCTGGCTCGAGCGGAACAAGCTCGACCCTTCCAGCCCGGCCGAGGAGGGCGTCGGCATCCGGGCGGTCCGGAGCGTCTATGCGAGTGTCGCGGGCATCGCGCCGGAAGAGGCGCCGGAGCCGAGCGCGATCGCTTCCATCGCGCGCGGGGAGTCGCCGGGCGATGCGGCCGCGGCCCGCGAGGCCTTTCGACGCCTCGGCGAGGTGGCGGGCGACGCGATCGCCAACGCGCTGACGCTCGTCGACGGTCTGGTCGTCGTCGGCGGCGGCCTCTCCGGGGCCGGCGCGCTCTTCCTGCCGGCGCTCGTCGGAGAGCTCAACGGGATGCTCGAAAGGGCGTCGGGAGAGAAAGTGCCGCGGCTCGAGCTCACGGCGTTCAACCTCGAGGACGAGGACGAGCGGCGCCGCTTCGTCGCCGGGACTCCCGGCGCCGTGCGCGTGCCCGGGTCGACCCGAGCACGTGCCCTACGATCCGGTGAAACGCACCGGGGTCGGGCTCTCGCGCCTGGGAACGAGCCGCGCCGTCAGCCTCGGCGCTTACGCCTGGGCGCTGCGCCGGCTCGACGTCACTTCTTCTTGATGATGATGCGCCCGTTGATCGTCTTGTGGCTCGTCGTGAAGGTGATCGTGTAGGCGATCGGGTCCGTCATGCCGGCGGCGAGCGCGCACGACCAGCACCAGGTGGAACCGCCCGCGGTCGTGCATTTCTTGCCCGGATACGGGTCGTGACCGCTCTGCGGAGTGAAGGCGATCGTGAACGCCTGAGTGCTGTTCCACGCGACCTTCCCGGTCGCCGTGCTCATGTCCGGAACCGAAGACAAGCCGTCGTTGACGACGGAGGTGACGTCCGGTGTGCAGCCCGTTGGAGCGGTCTGCCCGTCCGCCAGGTTCGACGCCAGGACACCGATGGCCAGACCCAGGACGAGGGACGCGCGGGAGTGGTGCATGAGGCTCCTTCTTCTATGGCCTCAGCCTATAAGATGTGGACGGCGCGAGCTCGCGGGCCGCGCCCTCGATCGACGTGACCCTCTTCCTCGTCGCCCTTCTCCTCTCCTCGGCCCCCGCCGCCGTTCCCTCGGGTCCTGCTCGCGGGTCATCGGCGCCGTTCGGTGAGGTGCTTCCCGCCGAGGTCTCCCGGCGCGCGTTCGTTCTCCATCGCCCGGGCGTCGACCTGCCCGAGCACGAGATTCCATCGTTGCCCGACCGTGGCGACCCGAGCGCGTCCGGCGCGCTCTGCGGGGCGAACGAGCGGGACGACCCGGCGCCGGCGCGCGCGCTCTCCCGGGACCGTGGCGCCGCGCCGAAGAGCTCGGCCGTCCTCGCGAGCTTCCCGGCGATCGGCGACGACGGCGTGACGCCGCCCGATCCGATCATCGCCGCCGGTCCCGCGCACGTCATCGTGGCGGTGAACAGCTCCTTCGGCATCTTCACGAAGTCCGGCACGCTCCTCTTCCGGTTCACCGCGGCCTCGTGGTTCCAGCCGCAGCTGAGCGCGCTCTCCGCGCCGACCCTGTTCGTCTACGACCCGCAGGTCGCCTACGACCATTTCCGGGAGCGCTGGATCCTCGTCTACGTGGCGAACGACGCGCGATCGCAGTCGTGGATTCTCCTGTCCGTCTCGAACTCGAGCGACCCGACGGCCGGATGGCATTCGTGGGCGCTGCCCGGGGACACGAACGGCTCGACGCCCGTGGCGAACTTCTCGGACCGGCCGTCGCTCGGCTTCGACGAGGCGTCGCTCTACGTCGCGACGAACCAGTTCCGCTATTCGGACACCGGCTTCGACTACGCGAAGGTCCGCGTCATCGACAAGGATCCGCTGTATGCGGGCGCCGCGGCGGCGACGTGGTCCGACTTCTGGGACCTGGAGGATCCGCTCTTCCCCGGCGCGAAGGTCAGCGGCGTGAGGCCCGCGCTGACGTTCGGCCACCCCGGCGTCGAATACCTCGTGAGCAACAGTCCGTTCACGACGCGCAGCCACGTCACGCTCTGGAGTCTCATGGGCGCCGGCACGGCCGCGGCGGCGCTCGTCGGCGCCGACGTTCCGGTCGCCCCGACGCTCGCGCCTCCGGGCGCGAACCAGAAGGGCGGCTCGCCCGGCGTGCCCGGCTGTCCGACGCCCTGCCTGCTCAACACCGGCAGCGGCACGATCGCCTCCGCGGTCTTTCGCAACGGGTCGCTCTGGTTCGCGCACACGGTCGCCGACGCCGGAGGGACGTCCAGCCGCGCGCGCTACGCGCGCCTCGACGTCGCGACGCAGACGGCGCGCGAAGACGAGGCCTTCGGCGCCGACGGGTGCTGGTATTTCTATCCGGCCGTGGCGGTCGACGCCGGAGACGACCTCACGATGGTCTTCGGGCGGAGCTGCACCGATCAGTACCCCGGCGTCGGGGTGACGACGCGCTCGATCGCGGACGCGGCGCTGGAGGCGAGCGTGTCGCTCAAGGACGGAGACGGGAGCTACGTCGTGCCGACCGGCAACGACGAGCTCGTCAACCGATGGGGGGACTTCTTCGGCGCCGCTCTGGATCCGGCCGATCCGGGGCGCGTATGGGTCGTGGGGGAGTACGCCGGCGCGCACGAGGACTGGCTCACCTGGGTCGCCGAGACGGCCGCGCCGCTGACGGCCGGATCCTGCGCGCCGGACACGAACGTCCTCTGCCTCGGGGACGGGCGGTTCCGCGTCACGGTGGGCTGGCGCCGGGCCGACGGCTCGGCGGGAATGGCCGGGGCCGCGCCCATCACCGACGGCACCGGCGAATTCTGGTTCTTCGACGAGGCGAACGTCGAGCTCGTCGTGAAGGTTCTCGACGGCTGCGGCCTTCCGGCGCCGAGCTTCTGGATCTTCGCCGGGGGCCTCACCAACGTGGGGTTCGATCTCCTCGTCGAGGACACCGTGACCGCAAGATCGCGGACCTACACGAACGCTCCGGGCACCGCGTTTCCGCCGCTGCAGGACACGCACGCCCTGCCCTGCCCGTGAACGGGAAGGCGGGCGGCCTCAGGCGCCGTCCTGCCGGGAGTCTTCGAAGACGGTCGTCGGGCGGTGGAAGCTCAGCGACTCCGGATCGAACGGAGCGGCGCAGCGGGCGCACCGGCCGGGCCGCGGACGATTCCCCGTGATGAGCGTCATCGTGTAACAGGTCCGGCAGGGAATCTGGACGTATTGATCGGTCCTCTCGAGGCGTGTCAGCGAAACGGCGTCGTACCGATAGCGCAGCGTGTGGCCGCGCCGGCAGGTCGACGCGCCGAGCGAGAAGCCGGCCTCGCGATCGAGCGGCATCTCCACCGAGATGCGGTCGCCGCAGGCGGGGCAGTTCAACGGCCAGGACACCGGTCGAGCTCCGTTCATCAATTAGCCTCCGCGGAGAACGTAGCCGCCCCCGGCCGAGAGCGCGTGAAGCTGGCGCGAAACCCGATCGAAGCCAGGCGCCGGTGAAGCCGGGCTACAGCGCGATCCGGCGCATGACGACGCGCTTGACGGCGAGGCCGAGGGCGACGATCGCGACGAGCACGAGGACGGCGGCGCCTCCGCGTCCGGCGACCCGGATCGCCGCCTCGTATCCCTCGCCGGCGAAATAGCCGACGAGCGTGACCGCCGTCGCCCAGAGCACGCCGCCGAGAACGTTCCAGGCGAGGAACTGGCCCGTCGGCATCCCCGCGGCCCCGGCGGCGGTCGGAACGATCGCGCGGAGGAACGCCGTCGAGCGGCCGACGAGGACCGCGGGAGGGCCGCGGCGCCGCAGCCAGGTGCGGATCGGCGGCCACCTCCGCGGGAAGTAGCGCTCGAGGACCGCGGCGCCGTAGCGGCGGCCCACCTGGAAGCCGACGAAGTCGCCGAGGATCGCGCCGAGGATGCCGGCGGCGATCGCCGCTTCGAGACGCACGCGTGCCGCGCGCGGCGAGCACGCCGCCGAGCAGCACCGCGATCTCACCCGGGATGAAGAAGCCGAAGAAGAGCGCCGCCTCCGCGCCGGCGAGAAGGAAGACGCCGGCGAGGATCAGGGGCCCGGGCAGGCCGAGAAAGGCGTGAATGAAGCGCGGATATCAGCGCTCCCTCCCGACGGATCATCGCCGGCCGGATCCTGCGCGGCCGCTGCGATTGAGAGAACGACGCCGCCGGTGTACCACATCATGCGACCACGCGCCGCCGCCTATGGCCACTGCAGTCCGAGCGCCTTCGCGAGGAAGACCGCCATCTGGCCGCGAGTGAGCGGGCTGTCGGGGCAGTAGTTGCCGCCGCCGCATCCGCCGGTGATTCCCGCCGCCGCGAGCGCCTCGATGTACTGGAAGAAGGGGTGCGAGGGCGGCACGTCGTTGAAGGTCGGCATGGCGGGCGCCGGACTGACCTGCAGCACGTAACCGACGATCATGCCGGCGAGCGCCGTGCCCCCGTCCGACCCGCTGGTCCCCGCCCACAATCTGTAGGAACCGAGGGTGTTGTCCACCGTGATTCCGTCGGGGGTGAGGTCGGCGGATTGCGTGCCGTGGCCGATGTTGTTGGCCTGCCCCGAACAGATCTGACCCGCCATGAGGCAGTCCGCCGGCCCGGCGCCTGGCGCCGGGTGAGAGGAACAATTGGCGGCCGTCGAGTCGCACTGCACGAGGCTGCCGATGACGAAGTCGTCGGCGTCTCCGTCGAAGTAATCGAGCTCGAGGGAGACGATCATCGCGCCGGAAGGAAGGCGGAGCGGCGCCCCGAAGCAGAGCCCGGTGCAATTCGGGCTGTAGCGAGGGGCCCCGAAGATCTGGGCATACGCCGTCGTCGAGTTCAGCGGAAGGAACGCCTCGACCGGGACCTCGATGTAAGAAACGGCGGTCGTGCCGTAGGTCTGCGGCGATCTCGACGGCACCTGCGCGGCGAGCGGCGCCCCCAGCCCGATCAGGAGACAGGAAAGAATCCCGGGACGTGGGAAACGCATTCTCGACCTCCTCATGGAGCGAGGGAAGTGGCCCATGACGACCTCCCGTCACACGAACTCTATGCCTCGGTGGAGCGGCGGAAGCCCACGGAATCGACGAAACGTGCCGCGGCCAAACGACAGCCAAACCGGACGGCGCGCCGCCCATCTTTATCGGTTCGAATCGCTGCACCGCGCGCTCACACGATCTTCGTTCGCTCTTCGATCGCGGGGGATAGGTTCCGGCGAGGAGGTGGGTGATGTTCGAGGAGAGGTTCCCCACCGTTTGGTCGCTGTCCTGCCCGCGCTGTGGCGAGGTGGTCACCGTCGAGATGCCTCTGGAGGGCGAGCACGTCCCGGGGATCGGCCATTGTCCCGCCGGACACGACCTGCTCACGTTCGACCGGGACACCGTCGGGACGCTCGCGATCGCTCGCGTCCCTTAGGGGGCCGTTCGCGCCGGGAGCCCGCGATCCCTAGGGCGGGTAGAGCCTGAATCCGAACGTCTTCGTCAGGAAGACGGCCATCTGGCCGCGCGTGTTCGGGTTGTTCGGGCAGTAGAGCGGCGGGGAGGCCTGGCAGCCGCCGGTGATCTGCTCGGCCGCGAGCTGCTCGATCCAGTCGGCGAACTGAGAGGGACAGGCGACGTCGCCGAAGACGCCGGCGCAGGTCGGAGGCACGTACGTCGAGCCATGCTCCGCCTTCAACAGGAAGACGGCCATCTGGGCGCGGGTGACCGGATTGCCCGGACAGTAGTTGCCTCCGCCGCAGCCGCCGGTGATCCCCTCGTGGGAGAGCTGCTCGATCCAGTCGGCGAACTGCGAGGGGCAAGGCACGTCGCCGAAGATGCCCGCGCAGGCCGGCGGCAGGTAACCCGCTCCGTGCTCGGATTTCAGGAGGAAGACCGCCATCTGCGCCCGCGTGACGGAGGCAGTCGGGCAGTAGTTGCCGCCGCCGCAGCCGCCCGTGATCTCGTTGTGGAAGAGCGTCTCGATGAACGAATAGAAGTTGTCGGTGGTCGGAACGTCCGGGAAGCTCTCGCCGACGTGCAGGGTCCAGGTCTTGATCGAGCCGGTCGAAAGCGTCTCGTCGAACTCTGCGTCCCAGTGCGGAGCCGGACGCGCGCCCGAGCACCGTCACGAGGTAACAGTCCGCCGTGGCTCCGAAGCAGTCGTGCGTCGTCAGGGCGGGGATGTTGCCGTAGTCGGCGGTCGTGTCGTTGAGCGTGTACGTCGGCCCCGCGGGGCCGCGGATGTCGGACGCCGTGCCGCTCACGGCGAACGGCGCCGTCAGGACATTGGACCACCGCGTCGCCACCTGGACGGTCTCGCCCGACTCGAGCACGCCGTTGGCGTTCGAAGAGCTGCCCGCGACCGAACGAGCGTCCACGTCGGCATGGTTGGCGTAGGGCGCGCTCAACGTCGCGAAGATGTCCTCGTCGGCTCCCGTGTAGCCGCCCCAGGTGACGACGAAGTTGTCATGGTGGCCCATCGCGATCGCCGGCAGCTCCTGGGGTCCCGTCGTCGTGACGTTGACCAGGAACTCCGAGCCGACGCGGGACGCGGAGGAATTGAACGCCTGGGCGTACACGCCGAAGCTCGACCCATCCTGGCCGTCGCTGCGCCAGGTGCAGACGAAGTTCCCGGTGGGGTCCATCGCGACGGCGGGGTAGTCCTGGTTGTCGGTGGTGTACGTGTTGACCTGGAACTCTCCGGTGAGTGGCGTCCCGGCCGGATCGAACCGCCGGCCGAAAATGCCGCCGAGGTTGCCGTCCTGGCTCACGCTGTCCCAGACGACGACGAAGTTGCCGGACTTGTCCATGGCGACCACCGGCTGGATCTGGAAGCCGGTCGTGTTCGTGTTGACCGCGACCTCGCCCGTGACCGGCGTGCCCGTGGCGTCGTAGCGCCGCGCGATGACGGCATAGTTGTCGCCGTCCTGGCCGAAGCTCTCCCAGGTGACGACGAACTCGCGTCCCGCGTTCATGGCGACCGCCGGCAGGGTCTGGTTTCCCGTCGTGTAGGTGTTGACCTGGAACTCGGCCCCGACCTTGTTGCCGGCGGCGTCGAACCTCTGGGCGAAGACGCCGTTGCCGTCGCCGTCCTGCCCGTTGCTGACCCAGACGACGACGAACTCGCCGGAGAGGGCCATCGCCACCGCCGGGCCCACCGTGTACTGCTCGCCCGTCGTGTAGGTGTTGACGAGGAATTCCGGGCCGGTGGGTTGCCCGCCGACGTAGCGCCGCGCGTAGATCTCGCCATCGGTCGCATTGAGCTGTCCGTAGCTCGTCCAGACCACGACGAAGTCGCCGTTGCGGTCCGCGGCGACCCACGAGTCGTACTGGTTTCCGGTCGTGTACGAATTGACGGCGAACTCGCCCGTGAGCGGTGCGCCGGTGAAGTCGAAGGCGCGCGCCGCGATTCCGTAGCCGCTGCCGTCGTACGTGTCCCACGCGACCACGAAGTCGCCCGCGCCGTCCACCGCGACCGACGAGAGGTACTGGAAACCCGTCGTGTAGGTGTTGACGACGAACTCGTTGCTCATCGGCGGCGCCTGGGCCTGCAACGCGATGGACGCACCGAGCAGCAACGAGCCGAACGAGACGAGAAGGAGAGCGTGACGACGCATACTTCCTCCCCGGGGAATGCGCAGAGCATATGAGAGCGGAGGCAGCCGTGTGCGAAAAAGTATGCGGCGTTTAGCCTCTGTTTAGCTTTCCAGGGCTCGGATCCGCTCGCCCCGCGCCCATGCGGCGAAGCCCCGCGCGTCGAGGAGCGCGGCCATCCGCCCGTGCCACTCCGGCGAGGACGGCGCGGCGGTCCCGAGCGACGGATCGCGGGAAAGCGATGAGAGCGTTCGCCGCCAGGCCGCCGCCTCGGCCTCGACTTCCGCGACGCGGTCGGACGCGCGCGGCCGCGTCGGGCCCGGAATCGGCCGGGGATTGATCTCGGCGGATCGGCGGAAGGCGGACAGCGCGTCGTCGAGGAGGCCGTTGCGCCGGTAGACGAGCCCGAGGTTGTAGAAGAGAACGTCGTTGTCGGGCGCCGCGGCGGCGGCCTCCGCGAACTCGCGGCGGGCGCGCGGCCAGTCGAGCGGCTCCCAGGTCATGCCGAGCATCTGGTGGAAGTTGCCGATGAGGTTCTGCGTCAGGTAGTCCTTGGGCACCCGCGGGTCGAGTTCGCCGTCGAGGCGGTCCTCGACGGGCACGGGCTCGGGTCGCGGCCGGCCCGTCCGCCACGCCCGGAAGACGAGCCCGACCGGGACGGCCTCGAGGGCGGCATTGTTCCAGTTGGGCGAGTGGGTCAGGAAGACGGGGTCGCGGTCGGGATTGAAGGCGAGGGGCGGCAGGGCCGCGCCGCCGACGCCCTCGAGCACGAGGTTCACGTCCGGGCGCAGGCCCTCGCCGAGGTTCAGATACATCAACACGAACAGGATGTTGTCGTCCGACGCGACGAGCTGCGAGCCCGGCGGCAGGGAGGCGAGCAGCGTCCGCGAGTAGTCCTCGGCGATGCGATACCGGCTGCGGTCGTTCGCCCTCCATCCCGCGGCGAGCAGGACGGCGGGCGGCAGGAGCGCGAGCACGGCGATCCGCGGCCGCAGGAAATCCGCCGCCGCCTGCCACCCCCACGCCGCGAGGAGCGCCAGCGCGAGGTACGACGGAATGTAGTAGCGGTGCCAGATGAAGAGATCGCTGCGCGAGCCGTGGAGCGCCAGGACCGCGACGTTCGCCGCCATGACGAGGAGGGGGAGCAGGACCGGGAGGCGCCGCCGGCGCGCGAGCACGACGGCGAGGACGGCGAGCCCGAGGCCGATCCACGCCGACTCCGACGCCAGGCTTCGGCCGTAGTCCGCGACGATCGGACCGAGGTCCGCCGGCCGCTCGATCCAACGCCGCCCCCAGAAGTCGGAGCGGAGGACGACGGCGGCGAGGCCCTTCGCCGATTCGGGGCGCCCCCACTCGAGGAGCGGATGCGAGCGGGCCCGCAGCGGGAGATAAAGGTACGGCAGGAGGCCCGCGGCGGCCGCCGCGAGCGCGGCGGCGATGGTGCGTCCGCGCCGCCGGATCCCCGGATCGGAGACGACGGCGAAGAGACCGATCGCGAGCGCGACGACAGCCATCTCGAGGTGGTTCGCCGCGCCGAGGCCGCAGACGAAGGCGGCCGCGACGAGATCGCGGTCCCGGCGCCTTCGATGCCAGCGCATCGCGAGGAGAAGCGCGAGCGCCACGAACAGCGCGTTCAGGGCGTAGACGCGCTGCACGTTGGCCTCGGCCCAGTAGCTCGGCCCGAACGCGAACAGCCAGGCGGCTCCCGCCGACGCGGTGCGGCCGACGCCGCTCTCCCGCGCCGCGAGGTAGAGCACGCCGCACGCCGCCGCGGCGGCGGCGGCGGAGAAGAGCGAGAGCGAGAACGGGCAGCGGCAGGAACCCGAGCGCCGCCGGTCCAGAGCTTCCCGGCGAGGACGTAGAGCGGATACCCGGAGGGATGCGGAATGCCGAGGACGGCGACGGCCGTCGCGAGGTCGCCGCTGTCGCCGACGTAGATCGTGCGGCAGGCGCCCGCGGCATAGACGACGAGGGGCAGCGCCGCGACGCCGGCCGCGGCGAGCCGATCGCGCCGCGTCGTCTCCGTCACGTCAGGGTTTGCCGGCCGGCGTCGGCTCCAGGCGCTTCAGGTTCTCGCGGAAGAGCGCGTTGTCGGGCTCGAGCTTCAGACCGGCCTGGAGCGCCGCGATCGCGCCCGCCCGGTCGCCCCGCAGGTACGCGACGTTGGCGCGGTACTGGTACACGAGGGCGAAGCGCGGCGCGATCCGCGCCGCCTCGTCGAGCTTGCGCCCGGCCTCGGCGTAGTCCCCGCGGCGCGCCGCTCCCGCGGCCTCCTCGGCCAGCGCGGCGGCGCGCTTCTCCGCGTCGGAGCGCGGCGCCTGAGGCAGCGGCGCGCCGAGCCGCGCGAGCGCCCGCCGCGACGCCTCGTACTGCGGGTTGTAGCGGACGGCGGTCTGGTAGTCGCGGATGGCGGCGTCCCTCTCGCCGCGACGCTCGTGGATCACGGCCCGGTTGTGGTACGCCTCGACGTTGACCGGCTCGAGCGCGATCGCGCGGTCGAGCTGCTCGAGCGCCGCGTCGTAGCGCCCCAGCGCGCCGAGGGCGCCGGCGTAGCTGGCGCGGAGGGCGCTGTCGTTCGGCGACTGCGCGACGAGCACGGCGTACTCGCGGGCCGCCTCCTCGTAGCGTCCGGCCTCGAAGTGCACGCCCGCGAGGTTGCGATCGCCGGTCGGCGATTTCGCGCCGATGTAGCCGAGGCTCGTCAGCTTCTTGACGATCTCGGGGTCGGCCTGCGCGTCGCCGGCTCCCGCCGCCTCCGCCGCGGTCGCCGGCGCCGGCGTCGAGGCCGTCTCGTAGGTCGGCACCGGAGCGGGAACGGTCACGTCGAGCGCCTCCGCGAGGACGCGCCCGGGCATGTCGGCGCCGCGGCCGAGGCCATTCAAGGCGAGCACGGTCGGCGCGACGTCGAGGATCGTCGGCCGCTGCAGCCGCGTCCGGGGCTTCACGCGGTAGCCGTAGAGGTACAGGATTCCCTCGGGGCGGTGAAAGGCCTCGCTGACGCGCCGCATGTCGCGGGTCTTCGAGGGGTCGTCCTGCAGCCTTCCGAGCTCGAAGCCGTGGTCGGAGAGGACGACGAGCGTCGTGCGCGAGTCCATCGCGTCCATGACCGAGCCGACGAGCCGGTCGGCGTACGCGTACATCTCCTCCACCGCGTGGCCGTAGCGGCGCTGCTGCTCCGCGAGCTCGCCCGAGAGGTGGCCCGCGCGAAACAGGTGGCCGAAGAGGTGCGACGTCGAGTCGAGCCCCTCGATGTAGACGAAGAGATCGTCCGGCCGGTCCTCCTTCCAGAGGCGCAGCCCGATCCGCGTGTACGTTCCCGCGGTCGCGTAGGCCCAGCGGAAGTGCGACAGGTCGTCGTCGAACGTAAACGGCCGCGCGAGCTCCTCGTCCGTGACGGTGACGAACGGCGCGAGCTCCTCCTTCGTGACGTCCCGGGGACCCTTCGCGTCGCCCGCGATCCGCTTCTCGAGACCCGGCGGATACACGCGCTCGGCGTCGTCCTTCCGCGCCGCTTCGTCCTCCATGAGGAAGTGATAGGCGAAGTGGTCCGAAACCACGGAGCCGCGGATCTTCTCGGCCGGCCACGTCGCCCACCAGCCGACGACGGCCGAGGAGCGGTCCTTGTCCGACAGGATGTTCCAGAGGGCCTTCACGCGGCGCATGCGGCTCGTCACCGGGAGCTGCTCGCCCGCGGCGTTGACCGCGACGAAGTGGCCGATGCGGTGGACGTCGGGCGTCTTGCCCGTCGCGATGGTCGTCCAGATCACGGGAGAGAGGAGCGGCTTCTGGGAGAGGAGCGGCGCGTACGCGCCCTCCCGGCGGAGCTTCGCGAAGTGGGGCAGCTTGCCCTCCGACAGCAGCAGGTCGATCGTCGCGGGATCCGCGCCGTCGAGGCCGAAGACGATCACCCGGCCGGGGGCGTCGCCGCGGCGGCAGGCCGCGAGGAGGGCGGCCGCGGCCATTGCCGCCACGCCGCCCGCGCGCCAGAACCGTCTCATCGCGGGAATTCTAGTGTCTCGCCGGAGCGCGCGCCGGCGGGCATGCTGGCCGCCGCTTTGCCCGCGCCGTAGACTTCCCGCGTGTCCGAGGGACCCGCGATGCGCCAGGGCGTCGTCTTCCCGGTTTGACCGGATCGGACCGGATCGTCCATGGCCCTGCGGCTTCTCGATCTCGGCGGGCGCTCCTGGCGGACGCGGCTCCTCCTTCAGCGGGGGCTCGCGCTCGTCTACCTCATCGCGTTCCTCGTCGCCGCGTTCCAGTTCGTGCCGCTCCTCGGGGAGCACGGGCTCCTGCCGGTTCCACGGTTCGTCGCCGAGGTGCCGTTTTCCGCCACGCCGAGCCTCTTCCACTTCCTGCCGCGCGACGGCGCGTTCCGGACGGCGGCGTGGATCGGGGTCGCGCTCTCGCTCTTCGCGCTGACGGGGCTCTCCGAGAGGGGAGGCGGCGCGCTCTCGGTGCTCACCTGGCTCTCGCTGTGGGCGCTCTATCTCTCGTTCGTCAACGTCGGCCAGGTCTTCTATGCCTTCGGGTGGGAGACGATGCTGCTCGAGGCGGGCTTCCTCGCCGTCTTCCTGGGCGACGCGCGGGCCGCGCCGAGCCCGGTCGTGATCCTGCTCTTCCGCTGGATGCTCTTCCGCACGATGTTCGGCGCGGGGCTCATCAAGATCCGCGGCGACGCGTGCTGGCGGGACCTGACGTGCCTCTTCTACCACTACGAGACGCAGCCGATGCCGAATCCGCTCTCCTGGTACTTCCACTGGCTGCCGCGGCCCGTGCACCGCTTCGGCGTCCTCTTCAACCACTTCGCCGAGCTCGTCGTGCCGTTCGCGTACTTCGCGCCGCCGGCCTTCGCCGCGGCGGCGGGGGCCGTCACGATCTTCTTCCACCTCTGGCTCGCGGCGAGCGGCAACTTCTCGTTTCTCGGGCTCCTGACGATCGTGCTCGCCGCGTCGACGCTCGACGACCGCGCGCTCGCCCGGATCGTCCCCTTCCGTCCGCCGCCGGCGGTGCGCCCGGCCCGCGTCCGCCGCGTCGCCGCCGGAGTCCTCGCGGCGGCCGTCGCGTTGCTGAGCATCGCGCCCGTCTTCAACCTGCTCGCGGCCCGGCAGGTGATGAACGCGTCGTACGATCCGCTGCACCTCGTCAACAGCTACGGCGCCTTCGGGTCGATCACCCGGCCGCGCTACGAGGTCGTCGTCGAGGGCACCTCGGATCCAGGCGGCGGGCCCGCGGCCGTCTGGCGGGAGTACGCGTTCCGGGGCAAGCCCGGCGACCCGAGGCGGCGGCCGCCCCAGGTCTCGCCGTACCACCTGCGGCTCGACTGGCTGATGTGGTTCTGCGCGCTCGGCCCGTGGTATTCGGAGCCCTGGTTCGCGCATCTGGTCGCGAAGCTCCTGCAGAACGACGCGGGGACGCTCTCGCTGCTCGCGGGCAACCCCTTCCCCGACGCGCCGCCGCGCCTCGTGCGGGCGCGGCTCTACGAGTACCGCTTCACGACGCGCGAGGAGCGCGCGCGAACGGGGGACTGGTGGGTCCGCCGGCTCGTCGGCGAGTACTTCCCGGCCGTATCGCTCGACGATCCCGCGTTCCGCGAGCTCCTCCGTCGTGCGGGGTGGCTGCCATAGCCGCTCACGGACACGTCCCGAACGCCCCCGTGTCCTGGATCGGCAGGAACGGCGTGTTGAGCGGGTTGACGTACGTCTCGGAGACGCCGGTCGCCGTGTCGACGACGAAGAGCGTCACCTTCACGTTCGTCAGGCCCGCGCCGAACACCCAGAAGTTCCCGTTGACACCGCAGGCATTCAGCACCTTCGCGACCATCTCGATGTTGCTCGGGTCGAAGAAATAGTAGTAACCGCTGTCTTCGGTGAGCGGCACGGCGTTGCCGAAGCCGAATGTGCCGTCGGACTTCTCCCATTGAGCGGTCACCTGGAAGCGGCCGTTCGAGAGACACAGCGTGGCGGCGTCGGCGCGGCAGGCCGTCTGTCCGCCCGCGGCCACGACCACGACCTTCGAGGTGGAATTGGAGCCCGCGGCGTTCGTCGTCGTGAGCGTCACGGTGTACGAGCCCGCGGCCGCGTAGAAGTGGCTCGGGCTCGCGACGACCGCGACGTGCCCGTCGCCGAAGTCCCAGCTCCAGGACGTCGGTGTCCCGGACGACTCGTCGGTGAAGTGGACCATCGTGCCGACGATCGGCCCCGTCGGCTGGAACCGGAAGTCGGTCGACGGCGCGGGCCCCGTGGCGGCCTGGACGAAGACGACGCCGAGCATCATGTAGCCGTGGATCCGGCAGTAGTACGCGAAGTTTCCTTCCCGGTCGAAGGTCTTCGTGAAGCTGTAGCCCGACGACTGCACCCCCGTGTCCCAGTTTCCGTCGGGCGTGCAGTCGCTGCCGTAGTAGCCGCCCGGCTGACACGTTCCCGACGTCACGGAGTGCGGGCCGCCCATCCAGATCCACTGGACGGTGTCGCCGACGTGGATCGTCGTGGAGTTGGTGCCGCTCGTCTGGTCGACGAAAGTGGTATTGCCGTTCGCCCCGACGTTGACGACGAATGTCGCCCCTTGGACGAGGGCCGGGGCGACGAGGCCGAACGCGACGACGGTCGCGGCCGCGGCAAATGCCACGCGACGGGGGAGACGGTCGGGAGATTCGTTCTGCATGGACTCTCCTTGGAAAGCGTCGAGGAGAACCTATGCCCGAATCGCCTGCGTGCGCTCGTGTTAACCCGGACCTAATCCGGCAGCGGCAGTCGTCCGGTCGGCCCGGTGTGCAGGAAAAGCTCGTCGGCCTGGGCGTCGTAGTGGAAGAGCTGGCCGTAGCGACCCCAGCCGATGAGCGTCCGGAACAGGTCCGCGGGCGCGCAGCCCGGCAGGCGCTCGGCGATGAAGGCCTTCACGTCCTCGCCGGACCGCGCCACGTCGGGCTCCGCGGCGAGATGCCGGATCACCGCGGCGAAGAGGCCGAGCGTCAGCAACCGCTTCGCCGTCCGACCACAGGCGGTAGACCTCCGCGCGGAGCGACTCGGCCGTCAGCACGTCGAGAGCCGAGAACGGCTCGTCCATGCAGAGGAGCTCCGGGCGGCCGACGAGCGCCCGCGCGATGCCGACGCGCTGCTTCATGCCGCCCGAGAGTTCCTTCGGGTAGGCGTGCTCGGCGCCGGCGAGGCCGACCTGCTCGATCGCATGGGCGACGCGTTCGCGCGCGTCCTCCTCCGGCAGGGGGCGGCCATTCAGGCCGACGCGGACGTTCTCCTCCACGGTCAGCCACGGGAAGAGGGCGAAGTTCTGGAAGACGACGGCCGCTCCCGGGTGAATGCCGCGAAGCTCGACGCCGTGCTCCCGGACGGAGCCCGAGGACGGCTCGATCAGGCCGATCAGGATCCGCAGCAGCGTCGACTTGCCGCACCCGGACGGCCCGAGGATCGCGACCGTCTCGCCCTTGCGCACCGCGAAGTCGATGTCGCGGAGGACGACGCGCTCATGACCGAGGCGATGATCGAGAACGGCACCCGCAGCGCCAGCATCGCGGCCGTCACCAGGGGGAAGATCATCGGCGCCGGAAACGACGCGACGAGCTGGACGATCGGCTGCAGGCGCCGCGACCAGGTCGCGGAGCGGCCGATCAGAATGCCGGCCGGGACGGTCCAGGCGGCCGCCAGGACGAGAGCGCCGGCCGTGCGCAGGGACGTCGCGCCGAGAGCGGCCGCGAGCCGTCCCCACTCCTCGCGCGAGACCGACGTCAGGAGATGCACGAGCCGCACCACGCCCCAGGCCGCGCCGGCGGCCGCGGCGGCCGCGGCGAGACCGAGGAGCCCGGCGCGAAGGCGCGAGCCGCCGGCGTCCGGGGCCGATGACGGTGGCCGCGCTTCGCGTGTGCGCTTCTCGCGCACGGCCCGCGCCTCCGCGATCCACGCGCGCGCCTGGCGCAAGCGGCGCACCAGCGGCGAGCGGCGCAGGAGCGTGAGGACCCACGAACGGGGCTTGTCCGTCGACGCGAGGTCCTCGAGGCGGAAGCGCTCGGACCAGGCGACGAGAGGCTTCCACAGGAGCTGGTCCACCGCGACGATCATCGTCGCCATCGCCACGATCGCCCAGAGCATCGCGCGCCGGTCGCCCTTCTCGATCGCCACCGCCATGTAGGAGCCCACGCCCGGGAGGCGGAAGTCCCGGTCGCCGAGCGTGAACGCCTCGTTGACGGTGAGGAAGAACCAGCCCCCGGCCATCGACATCATCGAGTTCCACACGAGTCCGATCGCCGACGACGAGACCTCGACGGTCCCGAACTTCTTGAGCCAGCCGAAGCGGTGGAGCCGGGCGACCTCCTTCAACTCCGTGGGAATCGAGCGGAGGGAGCCGTAGAACGAGAACACCATGTTCCAGACCTGGCCCGTGAAGATCATCAGGATGCAGGCGAGCTCGAGCCCTACGTTCGAGCGCGGAAAGAGGGCGACCATGCCGAGCACGAGGCCCGGCAGGAAGCCGAGGACGGGAATGCCCTGGCCGATGTCGAGCAGCGGAATCATCACCTTCTCGGCGCGCCGCGAGTGCGCGGCGACCGTCCCGTACACGAGGGTGAAGACGAGCGAGAGGATGTAGGCGGCGAACCCCCGCGACAGCGACAGCAGCGTGTAGCCCGGCAGCGCCCGCGGGTCGAGGTCGATCGGCGTCGTCGCGCGCATCGGGGCGTTCCAGCGCTGCGCGAGCACCACCACGCCGCCGACGAGGGCGGCGAGCGTCGCGAGGAGCAGCAGGTCCACGGCGGCGCCGCGCACTCCGTGCAGAGGCTCCCGCGCGTCGCCGCGGGCCGTCGCGTCGAGCTGCGGAAGGGCCGGCACGGCTGCGGATTATCGGGGCCGCGCCCCGCGGAGGCAAAGACGTTTTACTGGATTTACACGGTGTCCAGGTTCCGGGGAACCCGGGCGCCGGATGCACGTATCTTCGGACGAGGGAGGGGCCATGGACGGATTCCTGCGTGAGTGTCGATACGGTCTGCGGGCGCTCCGGAAGTCGCCCGGCTTTTCGATCGTCGCCATCCTGACCCTGGCGCTCGGCATCGGCGCCGCGACGGCCATCTTCTCGGTCGTCGACGCCGTCCTCCTCCGGAGGCTGCCCTTTCCCCGGCCCGAACAGATCGTGCGCGTCTGGGAGCGGGCGCCGAACGGCCACAGGATGAACCTGGCCGATCCGAACTTCGACGACCTGCGGTCCCAGAACGAGACCCTCTCCGAGATGGCGGTCTACGCGTACAGCCCCTCCGCCGTGTCCGGCGGCCGCGAACCGGTGCGCGTCGACGTCGCGGAGGTGTCGAGCGGGTTCTTCTCCATTCTCGGCGCGGCGCCGGACCGGGGCCGTCTCTTCGCCCCCGACGAGCTCCGCGTCCACGGCGCGCCCGCCGCGGTCGTCAGCCACGAGTACTGGCGGCGCTCCCTCGACGGCGCTCCCGGATCTGTCCGGCCGGCGGATCGTGATGAACGGATCGGTCTATCCGGTCGTCGGCGTGATGGCGGCCGGCTTCGACTTTCCGCCCGGCGCGGCGGTCTGGATTCCGCGCGAGCTCGACCCCGAGCTGTCCAGCCGGACCGCCCACAACTGGCGCGCCATCGGACGACTCCGGCCGGGCGTGACGCTGGCGCAGGCCCGCGCGAACCTCGAGACGATCGCGGGACGCATCCGGAGCCGGTACGGCGTCGACGTCGATCTCGTCGGCACGGTCGTCGTCCCGCTGCGCGACGCGATCGTGGGGGATTCCCGGACCGCCCTCCTCACCCTCCTGGGCGCGGTGGGCCTGCTCCTCCTCGTCGCCTGCGCCAACGTGGCCGGTCTGCTCCTCGCTCGAACGACGTCCCGGCGGCGGGAGCTCGCGGTGCGCGCGGCGCTCGGGGCCGGCCGGGGCCGGCTTCTGCAGCAGTTCCTCGGCGAGTCCGTCGCGCTCGCCGGCGCCGGGGGCGTTTTCGGCATCGCGCTCGCGTTCGCCGCGGTGCGCGTGCTGCCGTCGATCCTTCCCGCGAACCTGCCGCGCCGGGAGGGGATCGAGGTGAGCCTGCCCGCGCTCGGGTTCGCCATTCTCGCGAGCGCGGCGGTCGCCGTCGTTCTCGGGCTCGTCGCCGCATGGCGCTCCGGGAGCGGAGACCTCGCGAAGGCGCTCGCCGCCGGCTCGCGGGGCTCGTCCGGAACCGGATCGAGCCAGCGCCTCCGCGCCGCACTCGTCGCCGGCGAGATCGCGGTCACGCTCGTGATCCTCGTGGGCGCCGGCCTTCTCGGCCGGAGCTTCGTGCGGCTCGTCGCGACGAGTCCGGGCTTCCGCTCCGACCACCTGACGACGATCGAGTTCTCCGCTCCGGACCGGAGCCAGGCCGGGCTCACCCCGGCGATTCCGACCGGCGGTCCGGCCAAGCCCGAGATCGTGCGGCAGATCGAGCTCGTGGACCGGCTGATCGCGCGCCTGCGCGCGCTCCCGGGCGTCACGGGAATCGGCCTCGCCGGCGCGATCCCGGCCGCCGCGGGCGACGACCTCGCGGACGGGACGTTCCTCGTGCTCGACGGCCGATCCTCGCCGGCGGACTTCGGCGAGTGGGAGCGGCTCGCGCGGGACAAGGCCGCGACCGGCCACGCCTCCTACGCGGTGGCCGACGAGGGGTACTTCCGGACGCTCGGGATCCCGCTCGTGCGCGGACGGCTGTTCCGCGACGGCGACGACTGGAACGGGCCGCAGGTGGCGGTGATCAGCGAGGCGCTCGCCCGGCAGCGCTGGCCGGGACAGGATCCCGTCGGACGGGTGATCAACTTCGGCAACATGGACGGCAACCTCGCGCCGCTGACGATCGTCGGCGTCGCCGGGGACGTGCGCGCCCTCGGCCTCGATCAGCCGCCGACGCCGATCGTCTACGTCAGCTACCGCCAGCGGGGCTTCCGCCCCGACGCGACGCCTTCCGTGCTCGTGCGCACGGCGCCGTCCACGCCGTCGATCGCGACGGCCGCGCGCGGGGTCTTCCGCGAGCTCGCCCCGGACCTGCCCGTTCGCGTCTCGACCTTCGGAGACGAGATGGGCGTCTGGCTGGCGGACCGGCGTTTCCTGCTCCTCCTGGTCGGCGTGTTCGCGGCGTCGGCGCTGCTGCTCGCGGCGGTGGGCATCTACGGCATCGTCGCGTTCTCCGTCGCGCGGCGCACGCAGGAGATCGGGATTCGCATGGCTCTCGGCGCCGCGCGCGGCGACGTGCTCCGTCTCGTCGTGGGCGAGGGCGCGCGGCTGGCCGCGGTCGGCGTCGCCGCGGGAGTCGTCGCGTCGTTCGCCGTCACGCGCCTCGTCTCGAGTCTCCTCTTCGGCGTGAGCGCCACGGATCCGGCGACCTTCGCCGCCGTGGCGGCGCTCCTCGCGGCGGCGGCGCTCGGCGCCTCGTACCTCCCGGCTCGGCGCGCCGTGCGCCTCGATCCCTCGAGCGCGCTGCGGCGCGAATAGAGGCCCGGGAGCGGCCCCGAGGCGTCCGGACGCCGCCCGTGGCGCGGCGGGCGGGGTAGAATCGGGCCTCCCGGGAGGTCAGATCTCATGTCGCTTCTGGCCAAGTTCAACCTCATCCTGGTTCTCTGCTTCGGGCTCGCGCTCGTGCCGGCGCACCTGATCACGAAGAACCTGCTCGAGAAGAACGCGCGCGCGCAGGTCGTGCAGCACGCGCGGCTGATGTTGCAGACGGCGCTCGCGACCCGCGGCTACACCAACAAGCAGATCAAGCCGCTCCTCGCCGCGCGCCTCGACGAGGAGTTCCTGCCTCAGACCGTGCCCGCGTACTCCGCGACCGAGATCTTCAACACGCTGCGCGAGACGCACCCGGAGTACACGTACAAGGAGGCGACGCTCAACCCGACGAACCCCCGCGACCGGACCGTCGACTGGGAAGCGGACGTCGTCAACGCCTTCCGCTCCGACCCGAAGCTGCCGGAGATCATCGGCGAGCGGGACGCGCCGCTCGGCCGCGCGCTCTACCTCGCCCGGCCCATCGTCATCACCGACCCCGGCTGCCTGTCGTGCCACACGACTCCCGAGTCGACACCGGCCTCGGTCGTGAAGCGCTACGGCACCGCCGGCGGGTACGGCTGGAAGCTCAACGAGACGATCGGGGCGCAGATCGTCTCGGTGCCGCTCGCGCTGCCGCTGCGCATGGCCGCCGATGCGCACCGGGCGATGCTCGTCTCCCTCGCCGGCGTCTTCCTCCTGCTGCTGGTCCTCCTGAACGCGCTGCTCTGGTTCTTCATCATCCGTCCGATCCGGCGGCTCTCGCACATGGCCGACGAGGTGTCGACCGGCAATCTCGACGTGCCCGAGGTCCGGTTCCGCAGCGGCGACGAGGTCGCGACGCTCGCCGGCTCCTTCAACCGCATGCGGATCAGCCTGGTAAAGGCGCTGAAGATGCTCGAGGACGAGTGACGCGGACGGGGGACGCGGCTTCTTGACGGAACAGAGCCTCGCCGGGAGGCGCTTCGGCGCGTACGAGGTGCTCGACGTCCTCGGCGCCGGAGGCATGGGCCGCGTCTACCGCGCCCGCAACGTCACGCTCGACCGGGTTGTCGCGCTGAAGACGCTCGCGCCGCAGTTTTCCGCCGACAGCGGGTTCGTCCAGCGGTTTCTGAAGGAGGCGCGCGCGGCCGCTCGGCTGAACCATCCGAACATCGTGCAGATCTACGACTTCGGCTGTGAGGAGGGCACCTACTTCCTCGCCATGGAGTACGTCGACGGCCCGTCGCTCCGCGCCCTCCTCGGCAAGGCCCGTTTCAACGAGCACGACGCCGTCCTCCTCGTGCGCCACGCGGTCGCGGCGCTGGGCGTCGCCCACGCGCAGGGAATCGTCCACCGCGACATCAAGCCGGACAACCTCATGCTGACCGCGCGCCGGGACCGGCTGAAGCTCGTCGATCTCGGCATCGCCAAGCGGATCGACGAGGAGCAGGTGCTGACCCAGACCGGGCAGGCGGTGGGCACGCCGCAGTACATCTCCCCCGAGCAGATCCGCGGCGCGCGCGACATCGACGCCCGCGCGGACATCTACTCCCTCGGCGCGACCTTCTTCCAGCTCGTGACGGGCCACGCGCCGTACGAGGGAACCTCGGGCGCGATGATCATGTCCATGCACCTGACGCACCCGCTGCCGGATCCGCGCTCGTACGTGCCGGAGCTCTCCGACGGGATCTGCCGCGTCCTGCGCAAGATGATGGCGAAGGACCGGGACGAGCGGTACCGCGACGTCCACGCGCTCGACCGCGACCTCTACAAGCTCCAGATCGGCGAGACGCCGGAGCCGTCGGAGCCGACCTCGAGCGCCATCGCGACGTTCGTCAGCGAGGCCGAGCCGCCGCGAAGCGCCCCGGCGCCGTCCGCCGCGCGGGCGCCGGAGCCGTCCCGCGCCGCGGCGGAGTCCCGCGCCCACGCTTCCGCTCCTGCGGCTGCGGCGTCGGCCGCGGCCACGCCGGCGCCCGCGTTCCGCGAGGAGGACCTGCATTTCGTCGAGGTCGAGCTCGCGCGGCAGATCGGCCCCCTCGCGAAGGTGCTGGTGAAGCGCGCGGCGAAGAACTCGCCGAACCTCGTCGCCCTCGGCGCGTCGCTCGCCGAGAACATCCCGGAGGAAGAGGGGCGCCGCGCTTTCCGCGCCGCCGTCCGCGCCCGCGCGAACTGAGCCGCGCCGACGGAGCCCGCGGCGATCACTGTTCGAGCGTGTAGATCTCCCGCCGGCCGTGATCCACGAGGTCGTGGTAGCCCTTCATCGCCTCCTGGATCTCGGGCATCTCGCCGGTCTTCCGCGACATCTCGGCGAACCGCTCGAGACTCTCGACCTCGATCTCGGCGACGACGGTCCAGAAGCGCTCGGCGCTGACGTCGGTCATCACCCGCATCGAGCCCATCCCGAGCTTCCGGGCCTCTTTGGAAAGGGTCAGCATCTTCTGGACCATTGGCCGCACCTGCCCCGGTTTGCAGTAGAAGATGTCGCGAACGACGAACATGGAGCCCTCCTCTCGGCGGCGGCGCGCTCCGCGCCGACGCGGTTGCAACGGAACTGTACCGGGTCCCGAAACCTTCCGAGCCCGGCCGCGTAGGTTCTTGTAGACAGGCTACAGGAAGGCGCCGATCCCTGCCGGGTGGCGCCCGAAAAGCCTGCGAGGAGGGTGCGATGCGCATCGTTCGACACGTTTCCGGGGCCGCGGCCGCCGCGGCCCTCGCCATCCTGGCGATCGGCGCCGCCGCCGCGCGCGCGCCGCAGGGGCCGGCCCCCGCGGCCGACCGGCTGACGCCTCCGCCGAGCGGCCCCATTCCCGTCGCGTTCGTCCTGTCGGAGCACGCGGTGATGATCGACTTCGCGGGTCCCTGGGAGGTCTTCCAGGACGTCTACCTGCCCCACCGCGGCAAGGAGATGGAGGAGCAGATGCCCTTCCGGCTCTACACGGTGGCCGAGACGAAGGCACCGATCCGGATGTCGGGCGGCCTGCAGGTCGTCCCGGACGCGACCTTCGACGACGCGCCGCCGCCGAAGATCATCGTCATCCCGGCCCAGGGCGGCGCCACGCCGAAGATGCGCGAGTGGATCAAGAAGTCCTACGCCCAGGCCGACCTCGTGATGTCGGTCTGCACCGGCGCCTTCGTGCTGGCGGACACCGGTCTCCTCGCCGGCAAGTCCGCGACGACGCACCACGGCGCCTACAGGGCGTTCGCGATGAAGTTTCCGGACGTGCGGCTGGAGCGGGGCATGCGCTTCGTCGAGAACGGGCGCCTCGCGACGGCGGGCGGCCTGTCCTCGGGAATCGATCTGGCGCTGCGGGTCGTCGAGCGCTACTTCGGCCGCGAAGCGGCGGCACAGACCGCGTTCCAGATGGAGTACCTCGGCGAGGGCTGGAAGAACCCGCAGGTCAACGCGGTCTACGCCGTCCGCAAGGTCTCGACCGACGCCGAGCCGCTGTGCCCCGTCTGCGACATGGAGGTCGACAAGGCGTCGGCGCCGACTTCCGAGTACCGAAAGAAGACGTACTACTTCTGCTCGGGCGGCCACAAGGAGCAGTTCGACGCCGCACCCGGGAGATACCTCGAGTCCGGGCAGTAGGGGAAGAGACCGGCGCTTTCCGTGCTACTGCAGCGAGCGCAGGTACATGGCGATCGACTGCGCGTCTTCGTGGCTCATGCGGAAGGGCGGCATCGGGAGCTGCGGAGGCGCCGCCGTCGCGCGCGATGCCGGTCTCGAGGAGGCGCACGACGGCGTCCTCGGAGTGGCTGGCCAGGCTGCGCAGGTCCGGCGCGCGCAGGGCGAACTCGGCGCCGGGGTAGGGCGACCGCAGGGGCATCGGCGCGCCCCGGAACTCCTGGCTCTCGATGATGTGGCCGGACGCGTCCCGGGGCGAGTGGCACTGCACGCACATGGCCACCTCGTGCGTGAGATACCGGCCGCGCTCGACGGAGGCGCCCGAAGCGGCTGGGAAGCGCCGGCGCCGCGGCGCTCGCTCTGCCCGCTGCCAGCCCCGCGGACGACGGCGACGACGCCGAAGACGACCGCGAGGGTGAGCACCATCACGAAGGGACCGAGCCGCGCGCGGCGGAAACGCACTGGCGTTTCGATGAGGTCCGCGATTTTCATGCCCCCGGGCGCAGCACGAATCGTGCCGCGCCGCGGGCGCCTCCGCCGCGGCTAGGCCGGCAGACCGCTGCCGGCGCCGGCGTTCTGGCCGTTCCTCCGGAAGACCAGGTAGAGGGCCGGGGCCGTGGTCACGGCTCCCAGCGTGAGCAGCGCCGCCCCGAGCCGCTTGCGGCGGCGGCTCCCGAGGCGGGGCGCCGCGAGGAGCGCCAGGCCGGCCCCGAGCGCCACACGGGTCGCGACGATGAACCCGAACTGCCGATACGAAAGGTCGATTCGCTTCATGGCCTGCCGAGAATACTCCGCCGAAGGTCTCGCCTCGCGCCGGGCGTGGTCGTCGAGGACGGCCTTCCCCGTTCGCGCGCCGCAAGATTCCTGCCAGAGTCGCGGGCTCAGGGCGAAGGGGGAGTTGCTCCGACGCGGCGGAACTGCGCGAAGACCCCGGCGTCGAAGACGTCGAGGCGGGACGTTTCGAGTCCCGCCCGTGCGGCGAGCGCCGGAATCTCCCGGCGGAGTCGCTCCCCGTCGGGGACGGATCGTCCGGGAAGAGCCTGCCGAACTCCATAGAGCGTCGCCACGCGCGAGGAAGGGGTCGCCGGAGTCTCGAAGATCGCGCGGTAGAGGTCGGGGCTCGCCGGATCGAAGTTCCAGAAGTCGCGATGCGCCACGAGGTCGATGCTCCGGCCGTTCGCGGAGACCCGATAGCGCTGCACGGACGGACGAGCGTCGACATTCCCGAGAAACTCCCACGTCCAGTCGTGGTGCTGCGCGAAGAAGCCCACGAGATCGAACTGATCGACGTGCACCTCCCGCGCTTCGGGAAAGTCCCGATCGAACCGCTCGCGCTCCGCCGAGAACGGTTCCGGCCGCGGCCGCCACCGACGGTCGAGGTGCCCCCACCAGTTCGCGGCGATCGCCGCGGCCGCGAGGACGACGAGAGCGCGCCCGGCGGCGCGGGACCGTCCCGCGAGGATCCGATCGAACGCGACGGCGCCGGCGAGCAGCGCGAAGAGGAGGATCAGGAACTGGTGCCGCATCGCTCCCCCGAAGGGATACCAGCCGCCCGCCCCGGCGGCCGCCTCGATGCCGACCAGGACGACGAGGAGAACCGCCGGGGTCGCCGACGGCGTCGCGGGACCGCCGCGCCGGCGATCGGCGCGCACCGCGATCGCCGTGACCGCGGCGAGGAACGCGAGCAGCGCGGCGGCGGCGGCGAAGGGAAATGCGAGCCGCACGGGCGAGAAGAGGTCGAACGTGCCCGCGAGGCCCCGTCCGAGGAACGCCGGAATCGTCTCGCTCCCACTCGCGAGGTAGAAGTCGTCGACGTGGCTGAGGCGGCGCACCCACGGCCGGGCGAGGAACCGGAAGAGCGCGGCCGCGACGACGAGCGGAACGACGAAGGCGGCGCCGAGAACGGCGAGCCGCCGTCCCGGAGCCCGGAGCCACTCGCGGCGAAAGCCCGGCTCGAGGACGGCGAGCGCGAGCGGAGCCGCGGCGGCGGCGAGGAGGAAGAGCCCGGCCGCGTAGTGCGAGAGGAGGGCGAGGCTCCCGAAGGCGGCGAACGCGGCGGCGGACCGGGCCGGGCGCGCCGCCGGAACCGGCGCGATCAGATCGAGGTAGGCCCGCGTGGCCGCCAGCACGAAAACCGTGCAGAGCATGTAGCTCTCGGCCACGCCCGAGAGCGTGATGGCGCTCGGCGAGAGAGCGAGCGCGAGCGCGCCGACGAGCGGGGTCTCCCGGCGCTCGGCGATCTTCCCGAGGACCGCGGCGAAGAGCACGACCGCGGCGACGCCGGCGACCAGCGAAATCGAGAGGTAGGACAGCCGCGCGTGTCGGAACGAGTCCGCCAGCCGCAGCAGCAGGGGGTAGAGCGGCGGATGGGCGAGCGCGCCGATCTCCCTGGGTCAGATTGCGGGCGATGAAGACGTGCCAGTAGCCGTCGTAGTTGAGGGGATGAATGCGGATGAAGAAGAGACGCGCGAGGAGCGCCGCGGCGGCGATCGCGAGAAGCGGAAGCGATGGTCGCCTAATCGAGGCCGCCCGGCCACCAGTTCCAGCGGCCCGCGAGACGCAGCAGCGCGGGCCCGATGACCATCCGCACGGCGATCGCGTCGACCAGGACCGCGACCGACAGCGCGAAGCCGAGCATCTTGATGGGGAGGAAGCTCCCGAGGGTGAACGCCGCGAAGACGGCGATCATGATCGCGGCCGCGCTCGTGATGACGGTCGCGGTCCGCGCGAGCCCCTCGGCGATCGCATCCGACTCCCCGAGCCCGCTCCGCCGCGCCTCGGCGACCCGCGCCACGAGGATCACCTCGTAGTCCATGGAGAGGCCGAACACGATGCAGAAGACGAGCACCGGGATGATCGGGAAGATGCTGCCGGTCGGCCCGGCGAGGCCGAACCACCGCGCGCCGTGGCCCTCCTGGAACACGAGGACGAGCGCTCCGAAGGCGGCGCCCACCGAAAGGAGGTTCAGGAGCACCGCCTTGATCGCGACGAGGAGAGAGCGGAAGCCGGCGAACAGCGCGGCGAACGTGCACAGCACGACGAGGACCACGACCCGGCGGAAGTGCCGCGCGACGACGTCCTCGTAATCGGCGTCGAAGGCGGGCCGTCCGCCGACCCTCATCCGGGCGCCGGGGAGGCCCGTGATCGCGGGCGCGTCCCACTTCCGCAACTCGCGCGCCAGGGCGCCCTGCTCGCGGGGAGAGAGCCGCTCGGCCGGAATGGACTCGAACAGGGTGGCGCCCCCGTCGCTCGCCTCGAGGGTCCGGCGCACGGCGGGAGACAGCAGCGGCAGGAAGCGCAGCCCGTCGGGCCGGTCGAAGATCGCCGGCAGGCACTGGATCCGCTCGAAGCGGTCGTCCGCCTTCAGCTTCCGATAGAGGCGCACGGCCGCGTCCCAGCCCTCCTCGCTGTCGAGCTTCACGCCCGGCGGCAGATCGAGGACGACCCGCAGCGAATGAATCAGGTTCTCGCGTCCCATCGTCTGGAGCGCGTGGTAGGCGCGGACCGACTCCGACCCCTTCGGCAGCCAGTCGCCGAAGGGAATTCCCGTGTCGAGCCGGCGCGCCTGCGCGGCGAGGACGAGGAGCGGAGCCGAGGCGACCACGAGGGCGAGCACGGGCCAGCGCGTGATGCGGCGCCCCCAGCGCCGCCAGGAATCGGAGCCCTCGGAGGCGCGGGCGGGGCTCGCGCGCCGGATGCGCAGCCAGTCGATCCGCCGCCCGAGCTGCGCGAGCACGGCCGGGAGCAGCGTGACGGAGAGCAGCAGCGCGAAGAGCGTCACGAGAAGACCGGCGAGTCCGACGGAGCTCTGCTCCGAGAGCGGGATCGTCAGCAGCGCGGCGAATCCGATCGTCACCGGGAAGGCCGACAGGAGGATCGTCCAGCCCGCGCGGCGCGCCGTCTCCTCGCCCGCGGCCCGAGCGGAGTCGCGCGTCGCGAGCGCCTCCCGGAAGCGGCTCACGGTCAGCAGGGCATAGTCGATGCCGAGCCCGAGCCCGATCATCGAGGTGATCGTCTGAATGAAAATCGAGATCGAGAAAAACCGCGCCAGCCAGCCCGCGACGCCGAGAGCGAGCGCGATCGAGAGGAGACCGATGCCGAGCGGCAGGATCGCGGCGAGCGCGCCCCCGAAGGCGAGGAGCAGCAGGAGGAGCGTCAGCGGCAGGACGCGCAGCTCGGCGGATCGCGCATCGGCGGCGCTCGCGATGCGCAGGTCGAAGTTGAGAGGCACCTCGCCGGTCCAGCCGAGCCAGACCTGAGGGAACGAAGGGCGGAGCTTCGCCTCGAGCGCGCGGGTCGTGTCGCGGAGGCCGGGCAGGAGATCCTCGACCGGCTTCCCCTTTGCGTCGAGCCCCGCGATGATGAGAAACCCGCCGTTCCTGCCGGCGAAGACGGGATCGCGCGTGTCGAGCGACGAGAGCGTGCCCGCCACCCCGGGCGCCTTCTTGATCTCGCGCACGATCCCCTCGAGCGCCTCGCGCCCCTCGGGAGTCGTGGGGAGCGGCACGCCCTCGACGACCAGGAGGACGCGGTCGGTGAACGGCGAACGGAAGCGGCGCTGCAGCTCGTCATGGACGCGCTGCGCCTGCTCCAGGGGCATGCGCGCCGCGACCTCGAGCCGCTGCTCGATGTGGCGCGCCTGGGGCAGGAGGACGGCCGCCATCACGAGCCAGAAACCGGCGATCAGCCATGGGTGGCGCACCACGGCCTCGGGCCAGCGCGAGGCGAGGGCCCGGAACGAACCGGGACGCGCCGGGTCAGCGGGCACGAGCGATCTCGGGCGCGCGCGGCCGTCTCATTCCGAGGGGATCATGGCATGGCCCCTCTCGTCGCGCGAAAACTTTCGGGGAGCGCTACCAGCGCTGAGGAATCTTCTCGAGGTGCTCGGTGTCGTAGCCCCACGACGTGATCCTGCTGACGAGCGCTTCGTAGTCCGCGTCGGAGATCGTCGGCGTGCGGGCCATGATCAGGACGAAGTCGCGGCTGCTGCGCGCGATGATCGTCTCGGAATAGTCGGGGCTGATGTACGCGATCAGGTACTCGGCGAGGATCGGGCCGAACTGGAGGCCCCACTTCGCGTTCGAGCCGTCGTCGCCGACGTAGCCGCGCGGCGTGAGCGTCTTCTCCTTGCCGTCGAAGGCGCCCTCGCGAAACTGGAACCGGGTCGACACGGTGCCATCGGCGTTCAACTGGTAGTTCTGGACGGCGTTGAAGGCGTTCTTGACGAAGGGCGTCGGGATGTCGGCGATCACGTACCAGTCGCCCATGAAGCGCTCGAGTTCCACGTGCGGCACGCGGATCGGCTCGAGACGTCCCGAGCGGCAGCCGACCCAGGCGCCGGCGAACACCGTGAGGAAGAGCGCGGCGAGGCGGCGAAAACGCATCCCGCAGTCAGTCTAGCGGGTCGGAAGCCGAAAAGGATCCAGGTTCAGGGGGTCGTTATAAAGTGAGGGCGCCGGCCGCGTCGGCCGCATCCGCAAGGAGAAGGAGCCTGCATGCTCAAGAAACTGACCGTCCTCGCCGTGGGCCTCGCCACTCTGACCTCCATCCTGAGCTGTTCGTCCTCCTCGGGGGCATCTTCGTCCACGACCGCGCCCAAGGGTGGAAGCCTGGCCGTCGATGGACCGAAGCCCATGGTCGTGTACACCGCCTGGGCGATGAACATGCTCGGCGGCGGCGGCGGGACCACCGTCACGATCGGCATCTACCGCTGGTCCTCGGACGCCGAGCGCACGGCCCTGATCAACGTCTTGAAGACCGAGGGCAACGCCCAATTGGTCGCGGACATGAGCCAGCTGCCGCAGATCGGCTACATCTTCACGCAGGGCACGCTCGCGTACGCCCTCTTCTACGCGCGTGAAAACACGCTTCCCGACGGATCGAAGCAGGTCGTGCTCGCGTCGAACCGTCCGATCTCGTTCGGCGGCGCCGTCTCTCCCGGCGCCCGGCAGCAGTACAACCTCGGCGTCATCGAAATGCGCTTCCCCAAGAGCGGCGGCGACGGCGAGGGCAAGATCATCCTGCAGGGGATGGCCAAGATAGATGACCAGACCGGCAAGATCGAGATCGAGAACTACAGCGGTCAACCCACGCGGCTGATGCAGATCAAGGAACAGAAGCCCTAGGTTCGCTCGGGAGCGGCGCCGGGGACGCTTCCGTCCCCGGGAAGTCGGAGTCGGGAGAACGAAACGGACCGCGCCCTCGCGAGAGAGCGCGGTCCGCGGCCGATCCTCGGACGAAACTATGGCTGCTTCGGCGCGCCTTCCTTGGCGGCGCGGTAGCCCGCGCGGATCGCGTCCTGCTCCGTCATGAACTTGCCTTCCTTGGTCTTGCCGTACCAGCGGTCTCCCTCGAAGTGGTAGACCTTGGTCGCGGTGTTGACCCAGACCATCCCCTTCGCCGGAGCCGGACGCGCCTCCGTCGGTCCGCTGCCCGCGTCGGACGCCTTCGGCGCCATCTTCTGCGATCCGGTCGAGGCGGGCGACGACTCCGTGGTGGCGCCGGCCGGCGCCTTCTTCGAGGCCGCCTTCGCGGACGAGGCCGCCGCAGCCGAGCCGCTCACCGTCACCATCGAGGAGATCTTCGAGATCTCGCTCGCGGACACGCCGGCCTTCGAGAGGTCGGCGACCGAGCCGTAGGGGCGCGCCGCGACGATCTTCTTCGCCGTGGCCGGCCCGACGCCGGGAAGAGCCTCGAGCTCCTTCTGCGACGCGGTGTTCAGGTCGACGGGGGAGGCCGGCGCCTCCTTGCCGCTCTTCGAGGCGGTCGCCTCCTTCGAGGACTTCTCGGAGGCGGCCGACTTCGAGGATGCGGCCGGCTTCTCCGAGGCTGCGGTCTTTTCGCTCGACGCCGGCTTCTCTTCGGTCTTCGACTTCGCCTTCGTCTTCGAGACCGTCACATGCGACGAGATCTTCTCGATCGTCGCCTGCGGGACTCCCGCCTTCGAGAGATCCGCGACCGATGCGTACGGCCGCCCCGCGATGATCTTCTTCGCCGTGGCCTCGCCGACCCCCGGGAGCGCCTCGAGCTCCTGCTGAGTCGCCGTGTTCAGATCCACCTTGGTCGATTTCTTTGCCGCGAAGCCCTGCGCCGCCGGCAGGAGCAGCAGCGCCGCGACGACGGCGAGGAAGCGATGCGCCCGAAACTTCGAATGAGACATGGTCGTCGTCTCCTTTCAGAGGCGAAGCTTCCCCCGGAAGCGATGAACGGGGGATGAACGGTTCGAGGAAGAGTGGGATTTCGGGCTGGGCTCAGACGGGGGTCAGCACCACCGGCGAGCCCTTGATCCGGTGGATGATCCGGCCGAGGCGCACGTTGAGCGAGTGCCGGCGATCCAGGAAGGGCAGGGGCGGCGGCTGCCGGACGCCCAGGCGCCGGCGCATGCGGAGCAGCACGAAGTTGTCGGGCGAGACCCGCAGCCCCTTCTCGACCGCCTCGATCGCCTCCTTGCGGGACTTGCCGAGGAGATGCATCTGCGCGAGGCACCAGAAGATGTGGGGGTTGCGCGGGTCCGCGTACTGGGCCTTGCGGCAGAGGTCGAGGCCGAGCCGCAGGTCCTTCGTCTGGGCGAGCGCGAGGGCATAGCTGGCCATCGCCGAGGCCGAGACGTTCTCGCGGCGCGCGGAGAACCGGCGGACGTACTCGCCGAGGAGCTCCCGGGCCTGCGTCCACTGATCGCGCTTGGTCGCCTCGCGGCCCGCTTCGAGCAGCTCTTCGTCCGAGTACTCCTGGAGTTCCATGAATCCTCCCGCGCCGGACGGCGCCGACGAACCATTCTAAGACAGGGGGGAACTGTCCCTGAGGACGGGTCGAGCTGGGGTTAACCCTCTAGCCGAGCTTCTCCTCGAGGATCTTCGCGGCCTGCTCCGCGCGGAACTGGGCGAGCTTCGACGAGAGCTCGGGACGCTTTCCCGCGAGCACCGCGACGGCGAAGAGAGCCGCGTTCACGGCGCCCGGCTTGCCGATGGCGAACGTCGCGACCGGGATGCCGCCGGGCATCTGCACGGTCGAGAGGAGCGAGTCGAGGCCCTTCAGCGAGGCGCTCTCCATGGGCACCCCGAGGACCGGCAGCGTCGTGTGGGCCGCCGCGACGCCGGCGAGGTGCGCCGCCCCTCCGGCGCCGGCGACGAGCACCTCGATGCCGCGGCCGGCCGCCCCCGTCACGTACTCCGAGGTCTCCTTCGGCGTGCGGTGGGCCGAGAGCACCCGGTTCTCGCTCGGCACGTCGAACTTCGCGAGCGTCTCGGAGACGTGGCGCATCGTCTCCCAGTCCGACTTCGATCCCATGAGGATGCCGACGAGCGGGGCGGCGGTGGCGGTCATGCCGTCATTCTCCCTGACCGAGCGAGTACCCGCGCTCTCCGTCGAACTCGCTGAGCGTCTCGGTCTTGACGAAGTCGAGCCCCGCGTCCGCGATGCGGGAGAGCAGCGCGACGATGTCCTTGTGGCCGACGCCCGCGCCGTTGCCGAGGAAGCGGCAGCGGCACTCGTCGGTGCGCGAGATCTCGGGTTGTCCGTTCGGCCACACCTTGATGCCGCGCGAGGTGAGCATCTTCAGCTCGAAGCCGGGAGCCGCGAGCGGCTGGAGCTTCATCGCGAGCGCGTCGCTGTCGGGATTCGCCCAGCCCACGTAGACGTCGACGCCGACGGTGCGCTGCGTGGGCCGCTTCGCCGGCGGCCGCGGCGCGACCGCCGCCGCGGGCTTCCGCGCGGCGCCGTAGCCGACCGCCTTCAGCTTCTGCGGCAGCTTTCCCATCCGTGCGACCACGGCCTCGGCGAACTCCTTCGTGCCGACCTTCTGCTTGCTGATGCCGTCCTTGTGGATGTCGTAGGTGTGGATGCCGTCCTCGATCGTGGCGAGCCACGCGTTGTGGACCTTCTGCGCGATGTCCGGCTGCTCGATGTGGACGAGCATCATCACGGCGCCGAGCAGGAGCCCGGATGGATTGGCCAGGTTCTGCCCGGCGCGCCGCGGCGCCGAGCCGTGGATCGCCTCGAACATCGCGCACTGGTCGCCGATGTTGGCCGAGCCCGCGAGACCGACCGAGCCCGCGATCTGGGCCGCGACGTCCGACAGGATGTCGCCGTAGAGGTTCGGCATCACGATGACGTCGAAGGCCTCCGGCGAGTCGGCGAGCTTCGCCGCCCCGATGTCGACGATCCAGTGCTCCTTCTCGATGTCCGGGTAGTCGCCGCCGATCTCGTCGAACACCTTGTGGAACAGCCCGTCGGTCATCTTCATGATGTTGTCCTTGGTGAAGCACGTGACCTTCTTGCGGCTGTGGCGGCGGGCGTACTCGAAGGCGTAGCGGACGATCTTCTCCGAACCGGGGCGCGTGATCAGCTTGAGGCACTGGTACACGTCCGGGGTGAGCCGGTACTCGATGCCGGCGTAGAGGTCCTCCTCGTTCTCACGGACGATCACCACGTCCATGACCGGGTGCTTCGTCCGGACGAACGGGTAATAGGAGACGCAGGGCCGCACGTTGGCGTAGAGGCCGAGCGCCTTGCGCGCCGTCACGTTCAGGCTCTTGAACCCGCCGCCCTGGGGCGTCGTGATGGGCGCCTTGAGGAAGACCTTCGTCCGCCGCAGCGATTCCCAGGCCTCGGGCGCGATGCCGGCGCTGTTGCCGGCGAGAAAGATCTTCTCGCCGATCTCGATCTCCTCGATTGCGAGGCGCGCGCCGGCTTCCTTCAGGATGTGGAGCGTGGCGGCCATGATCTCCGGGCCGATGCCGTCGCCGCGGGCCACTGTGATCGGGACAAGGTTCGACATGATGGTGCTCGTCTCCGTTTCTGCGTCCGGCGGGGGCGCCGGAAGGCCCCGAAATTATCATTGAGCTCAAATGGCGCCGGATGATGCAATCGCATCGCTCGCCCGCAGGGTCGCGGCGGCCTCGCGGCTGACGGTCCTGACCGGCGCCGGGGTCTCGGCCGCCAGCGGCGTGCCCACCTTTCGCGGTCCGGGCGGCCTCTGGCGCGACCACCGTCCCGAGGACCTGGCGACCCCGGAGGCGTTCGATCGCGACCCGAGGCTCGTCTGGGAATGGTACGCGTGGCGGCGCGACCGAGTGGCCTCGGCGGCGCCCAACCGCGCCCACGAGGTGCTCGCGGCCTGGAGCCGGCGGATGCCGGGCTTCCGGCTGGTCACCCAGAACGTCGACGGGCTGCACGAACGGGCGGGAACGCGCCACGTGGTCCGCTTTCACGGCTCGCTCTGGGAGGTCGCGTGCCGCCGCGGCTGCGCCACCGGGAAGGCCGCCCGGCGCCACGACGGCCCGCTGCCGGAGCTCCCTCCCCGCTGCCCCGGCTGCGGGGGGTTCCTCCGGCCCGGCGTCGTGTGGTTCGGCGAGCCGATCGATCCGGGGGTCCTCGCGGCCGCCGAAGCGGCCCTCGACTGCGACCTCGCGCTGGCGATCGGCACCTCGGCGGTCGTCTACCCGGCGGCGGGGCTGCTGTCGGCCGCCCGCGCCCGGGGCGCCTTCACGGCGGAGATCAACCCCGAGGCGACCCCCGCGACGGGGGCCGTCGCCCTGGCGGTTTCCGGGCGCGCCGAGGAGGTCCTGGACTCGGTCGAGCGGCTCCTCGTGTCCGGCTGACGAGCATCCCTCGGCGATTTCGGGTTTAATCTTACGGATGGTGAAACGGGTCCTCTGGATCATGCTGGCGATAGCTGTCGCTGTCGCCGGCGCCTGGGGATACGGCGAGCTGGTTCGTCGGGAAAACGACAGCGGGCAGCCGCTGCGCCTGCTCGCGATCGCCGAGGAGCAGAGCCTGGCCCTCTCCTTCTCGCGCCGCGGACGCCTGACCACGCGCGTTCCGGAGGAAGGGGAGACGATCGCGTCCGGCCAGGAGGTCGCGCGCATCGAGGAGCCCGGCCTGACGGAGGACGCCTCGGACCTCGAGCGGCAGATGTCGGAGGTGCAGGCGCGCGATGCGATGCGGCTCCAGGAGATCGAGAAGCTCAAGGCGCAGTACGCCTCGGTCCGTTCGGACGAGCGCCGCTTCGCCAGGCTCGTCCAGGAGGGCATCGCTCCGGAGGCGCAGCACGAGAGCCTGGAGCACCAGCTCGATGCGATCGCGGCGGACATCCGCGCCCACGAGAAGGAGCAGGGTCAGCTCGAGGCCGAGCGGGAGTCGCTCCTCGTCCGCCGCGACAAGGTCCGCCACTTCGAGAAGGAGGGCGTGCTCGCGTCGCCCGCGGGAGGCGTCGTGCTCACGCGGCACCACCGACAGGGGGAATGGGTCGAGCCGGGACAGCCGATCGTGACGCTCCAGATCGAGGCGCCGTACCTGCGCGTCGAGGTGCCGGAGGAGCGGCTGTCCGCTTTCGTCGTCGGCCGCAACGTGACGGTCTGGCCGCAGGCGCGCCCCGACGCGCGCTTCCAGGCGAAGGTCGTCTCGATCAAGCCGCGCTCGGAGTTCGCGACCCGAAAGAACTGGGGCCTGCAGAGCCGCGACCTCCAGACGTTCTCCGTGCGCCTCCAGCCGCTCAACGGGGCCGTCGTCTCCGGACAGGCCTTCGTCGTCGAAGCGGGGCTTCCGCCTCCCAAAGCGTGAGCGCCGCCCGGCCGATCGAGGTCGAGCGGCTGACCCGGCGCTTCGGCGACTTCGTCGCCGACGACGCGGTCTCCTTTTCGGTCGAGCCGGGCGAGATCTACGGCCTGCTCGGCCCGAACGGCGCCGGCAAGACCACGCTCATCCGCATGCTCACGACGCTGCTGCCGCCGACCTCGGGCAGCGCTCGGGTCGTCGGCCGGGACGTCGTCCGCGAGAGGTCGGCCGTGCGGCGCCGGATCGGCACCGTCTCGCAGGCGCAGACGACGGACGAGAACCTCACGGTGCGCGAGAACCTCTCCGTGCAGGGCAAGATGTACGGCCTCTGGGGCCGCACGCTGCGCGAGCGGATCGAGCACCGGCTGCGCCAGGTCGGCCTCTGGGAGCGCCGGAACCAGATCGCGCGCCACCTCTCGGGCGGCATGCGCCGCCGCCTCGAGATCGCCCGTGGCGTGCTCCACCGTCCGAGCGTCCTCTTCCTCGACGAGCCGACGACCGGCCTCGACCCCCAGAGCCGGCGCGCCATCTGGGACATGTTCGGCGAGCTGCGGGCGCACGACCCGGAGCTCGCGATCATCCTCACGACCCACGCGATGGAGGAGGCGGACGTTCTCTGCACCCGCATCGCCATCCTGGACCGCGGCCGGCTGCTGTGCGAGGACTCGCCGGCGGCGCTGAAGCGCAATCTCGAAACCGGCGAGCGCGTCGAGCTCGAGACCGACCGTCCGATCGCGGAGGAGGACCGGCGCGGGATCGCGGAGGAGGGCGCCTCCGACGTCGTCTTCGCGTCGCCGACCCGCGTCTCGTTCGCGGCGCGGCCCGGGGAGGCCACGGGGCGCCGCGTCGCGCGGCTCCTCGAGATCGAGGGCTACCACATCGTGCATCTGACGATCGCGCTCGCGACCCTCGAGGACGTCTTCTTCAACTACACGGGCCGCGCGCTCCGCGAGCCGCCGCCCGCCGCATGAGCCGCGAGCGCGGACCCGCGCGGGGCCCCTTCCTCGCGCTCCTCGGCATTCTCGCGATCGGACAGCGCGCCTTCGTGACCCTGTGGCGCCAGCCCGTTCTCGTCGTGTCGACGATGATCTTTCCCATCGTCTACCTCGTGATCCTCGGCAACGCCATGAACCGCCAGCTCGAGTTCGTGCCGATCGCGGTCGTGGACGAGGCCGGCAACGCGTACTCGGCGGAGTGCCGGCGCGGCGTGCTCGCGCTCGAGAGCGGGCGGCGCCTGATCGCCGCGACCTTCGTCGCGGACCGCGCGACGGCGCTCGACGGTCTGCGGCGCGGGCGATACCGCGGCATGTGGGTGCTGCCCTTCGGGCTCGCCCCCTCGGGTCCCGCGCCCTCGTTCGTCGGCGACAACACCGACCGCTTCTCCTTCGAGGCGGTGGAGGCGGCGCTGCGGCAGGTCTGGCAGGAGGTCGCGGCGCCGAGGGACGTGCCGCCGTCGGCGCCCGCCGTGCGGCTCGAGGCGTATCCGTACCTCGACTATCTGACCTACCTCGGTCCGGCCGTCGTGTGCCTGGCGATCTTCATGGGCTCGATGGTGTCGGGCGGCCTCCAGGTTCTCGAGGACCGGATGTTCGGCTACCACGAGGGCTATCTCGTCACGCCGATCACGACGGGGACGCTCGTCGCCGGCCACGTGCTCGCCGGCGCGGTCGTCGCGTCGCTCGCGGGCGGGCTCGTTCTCGTCGCGATTCTCGTGATCACGCCGCTCTCGATGGCGGGCGGCTCGAGCGTCGCGGCCGCGGCGGCGACCGTGTTCCTGACGTCGCTCGCGATCGCGGCGCTGTGGTTCCTGCTCTTCGCGCGGGCGCGCAGCGCGAGCCTGCTGCGCGGCATGTTCGGCATCATCAACGTGCTGCTCTTCTTCCCTTCGGGCGCGCTGTATCCGATCGAGTCGTACCCGCCGTGGCTCGCGCGGCTCTCGGCCGCCGACCCGCTGACCTACGGCGTGCGGGCGCTGCGCAACCTGCTCCTGCGCGGCGCCGCCCCGGCCGCCGTCTACTCCGACTGGGTGTTCCTCGCCACGTTCTCGCTCGTCGCGGCGATGCTGACGACGGTGCTGTTCCGGAGGGAGGTTTAGGGAGTCGAGGGTCGCGAGCTCTCACCGTGGCTCAAAAGGGATCCCTCGTCGCTGCGCTCCTCGGGATGACAAACAATTTGTCATCCCGAGCGAAGCGAGGGATCCCTTTCGCCGCCGTCCGATCGATCGCTCACGCGCCGCGCAGGTAGTTTTCGAACTCCTCCGGGTGCGCCGCGCGGGCGCGCGCCTCCTCGATCTCGACGACGCCGTCCTTCGCCAGGCGCGCGAGCGACTCCTCGAGCGTGATCGAGCCCTGCTTACGCGTGATCGCGATCTCCTGGTGCAGGTGCTGCAGGGCGTTCTTGCGGATGTGCTGGCGCGCGCCGTAGCTGACGAAGAGCAGCTCGGCGGCCGCCGACCGGCCGCCGCCCTTCTTCGGCAGCAGCGTCTGGGTCAGCACCGCGGCGAGCGACATCGAGAGCTCCTGGCGGATCGTGTTCTGCCGCTCCGCGGGAAACGAGTCCGCGACGCGCGAGACCGTCGACGCCGCGTCGATCGTGTGGACGGTCGAGAAGACGAGGTGCCCGGTCTCGGCCGCCGCGAGCGCGATGCGCATCGTCTCCGGGTCCCGCATCTCGCCGACCACGACGACGTCCGGCGCCTGCCGGAGCGCGGCGCGCAGCGCCGTCGGGAAGTCCGGCGCGTCGACGCCGATCTCGACCTGCTCGACGAGGCTCGCGTGGTGGGAGTGCTCGTACTCGATGGGGTCCTCGATCGTGACGATGTGGCGGGCGTCCCGGCGGTTGATCTCGTCGACGAGCGCGGCGAGGGTCGTCGTCTTGCCGGACCCCGTCGGTCCGCCGACGAGCACGAGCCCGCGCGGCAGGCGCGTGAGCGCCTCCGTCCCCGGCGGGAGTCCCAGCGCGGCGAGGCGGGGGGGCTGCGTCGGCAGGGCGCGGACGGCCGCCGCCGCACGCCCCCGCTCGCGGTGCAGGTTGACGCGGAAGCGGCCGACGCCGCGCACGCGGTGCGAGCCGTCGGCGATCCCCGAGTCGCGGTACTGCGCCCGCGCATGATGGGCGAGCGCCGGCAGCACGGCCTCCTCGATCTCCTCGCCGGAGAGCGGCGCGCCCGGCAGCGGCAGGACGCGGCCGTCGATCCGGAGCGACGGTGGGGCTCCGGCGACGAGGAGCAGGTCGCTGCCCGCCCGGCCGACGAGCTCCCTCAGCCAGCCGTCGAGCCGGACGGCCTCCGCCGTCTCGCCGAGGGGAGCCGGCCCGCCCGGCCGGTCGGCGTTCAGCTCCCGAATCAGCCGGTTGATGTCTTCCGTGTCCTCCATCGCGCCTCCGGAGGGCATACGTTATCGCCGGAGCGGCCGTCCGTTCGGATTAGGCTGGAGGCCGCTGGAGGAGACGCCATGGCCGACGAAGAGAAGCCCCGCCCGCCGCTGCCCCCGTTCGACGCCGACACGGCCGTCCGGAAGGTGCGCCTCGCCGAGGACGCCTGGAACGGCCGCGATCCGGAGCGCGTGGCGCTCGCGTACTCACCCGACAGCGTCTGGCGCAACCGCTCCGAGTTCCTGTCGGGGCGGGAGGCGATCGTCGCGTTTCTCCGCCGCAAGTGGGCGAAGGAACTCGACTATCGGCTCATCAAGGAGCTGTGGACGTTTCGCGAGGACCGCATCGCCGTCCGCTTCGCCTACGAGTGGCACGACGACTCGGGCCACTGGTTCCGCTCCTACGGCAACGAGAACTGGGAGTTCGACCCGCGCGGGTTCATGCGGCGGCGGATCGCGTCGATCAACGACCTGCCGATCGCGGAGGACGAACGCAAGTACCGATGGCCGCTCGGACGCCGGCCGGACGACCACCCGGGCTTGTCCGACCTGGGCCTTTAGTTCTCCCCTCTCCCTTCGGGAGAGGGGCAGGGGGTGAGGGGAGTGACTGAGCCCCTTGTCGCTTTAGCCCGCCAGATGCCAATCCGTGTGCGGCGCCTTGTTCTCGAAGATCCAGGCGCGAAAGAGGCGCCCGTAGGTCGTCGGCTTCCAGCCGATCTCGTCGAAGAAGGGGCGCAGCGCGAAGTGGAGCTTCCGCAGCTTGTAGAAAGGCACACCCGGAAAATAGTGATGCTCGAGATGGTACGAGGACGACAGGTACCAGAACTCCCAGAAGCGCGAGGGCTTCAGGATCGAGCCCCACTTCGCGGGGTCGAGCGGGTCGATCGCATAGTGCTGGCCGAGGCGGTTCAACGCGAACGCGATCGGAAAGACGAGGAAGACCGGGACGAGATAGACGCGCGCGAGCACGGCGGGACCGCCGAAGAAAAAGATCGCGGCCATGACGCCGAGGTGAAACAGGATCGTCGCGAGGCGCTCCCGCGCGATCTTCCGACGCAGCTCGGCGGGATAGCTCGCCGTCTCCGCCGCGGCCGCCCGGAAGTAGATCGGGAAGAGCGCGGGCGTGAAGTAGAGCAGCTTGTACCAGGGCCGGTTGATCTTCGGCGAGAGGTAGTGCCGCTTCGGGTCGGCGACGGCGTCGCCGAGCTCCGCATGGTGCGTCAGGTGCCACTTCGTGAACTGCGACGCCGAGATGCCGGAGGGCACCGCGTAGAGGAGCGACAGCAGGCGGTCGCCCTTCGGGTTCGGTCCGTTGAAGACGGCGTGGTGGAGGGCGTCGTGCAGGAGCACCGTGAAGTTGAAGACCGTCCAGCCCGAGATGAGGGCCGCCGGGATCCAGAGCCAGGGCTCCGGAAAGCGCCAGGACACCCAGGACGCGGCGGCGAGCATGAGGAACTGCCGCGCGGCCACGGCGAAGTGGCGGGCCGGGCTCTTGTGGTGGAGCGCCTTCAGGACGTCGTGCGGCATCGCGCGGTTCAGCCGGTGCCGGAGGTCCTTCGAGGCCCTGGCCCAGTAGTGTTCGCCGGACGCGGGGGCGTCCGGGCGAGGCGAGGGTGCCGGAGGTCAGAGGGGCGCTCATGCGAAGCCGTCGTGCCGCAACCGCGGCCGCGGCGTCCTTATTCTCACACAGCCTGACGCGGCGGCGGCGGCGCGCCGGCCATGAGGACCCGGGCGCTCCTGCGCCGCCTGTACGACGCCGCGCTCGCCGGGTCCGACCCCGAGGCCGCCGTCCGCCGCGCCCTCGCGCGGCAAGACGTCGCGCGGGCCCTCGCCGGGGCGCGGCAGGTCGGCCTCTTCGCCGCGGGCAAGGCGGCGGCGCGCATGGCCGCGGGCGCGCGGTCGCTCGAGGCGTCGCGGCGCCTCGTCGTCCTGCCGCTTGGCCACGCCGCGCCGGGACTGCCGCGGCGCGACGTCGTCTTCGCCCGCCACCCGGAGCCGGACGCGTCGAGTGCGCGGGCCGCCCGGCGCGCGCTCGAGTTCTTCCGCGGCTTCGGCCAAGGCGACGTCGTCCTGTGCCTCGTCTCCGGCGGGACGTCTTCGCTGCTCGCGTTGCCCCGGCCCGGACTGACGCTCTCCGAGAAGCGTCGGCGCGTGCGCGCGCTCGCGGCTTCGGGCGCGTCCATCCTCGCCCTGAACCGCCTCCGCACGTCGCTCTCCGCGGTGAAGGGCGGCCGCCTCGGCCGCGCCACGCGGGCGCGCCTCGTCACGCTCGTCCTCTCGGACGTGCCGGGCGATCGCGCGGCGACGGTCGGCTCGGGGCCGACGGTGCGCGGCCGCCGCGGCGACGTCGTGCGCATCGTCGGCTCGAACCGCACGGGCCTCGACGCCGCGGCGCGCGAGGCGTCCCGGCTCGGCCGCCGCGTCGCCCGCGTCCCCGGACGCCTCTCGGGCGAGTCGCGCCGCGCGGGCGGCCGGATCGCGCGGCTCGGCGCGGCGCTCCCGCCCGGGGCCGTGCTCCTCGCGGGCGGCGAGACCGTCGTGACGCTCGGGCCGCGGCCCGGGAGCGGCGGGAGGACGCTCGAGCTCGCCCTCGCGGCGGCGCTCTCGGAATCCGGCGGCTGGACCCTCCTCGCGGCGTCGTCGGACGGCCTCGACGGGAGCTCGGGCGCGGCGGGCGCCTGGGCGGACGGAGGCACGATCGCCCGCGCGCGCCGCGCCGGGCTCGATCCGGAGGCGTCCCTGGCCCGGCACGACACGCGGGCCGTCTTCGAGGCGGCCGGAGACCTGTTCGTCACGGGTCCGACCGGGGGCAACGTCGGCGACTGGGTCTTCTGCGTGCGAAACATCGCCCGACGGCGCCCCGTATAATCGGCGGTTCCGTCATGACCGCCACGCCGCGAAACCGGGAGCGCGCCTCCCTCGAGCGCTTCGTCGAGGCGCCGAATCGCTTCGGCGCCTATCGGATCGCGCTCGGCTTCCCGAACACCTACGAGGTCGGGATGTCGAACCTCGGCTTCCAGTGGGTGTACCGGCTCCTCCACCGCATCCCGGACTTCGTCGCCGAGCGCTTCTTCCACGAAGAGGGGGAGCCGGCGGCCACGTTCGAGACGGGGACGGCGCTCTCGGAGTTCGGCCTCCTCGCGTGGTCGCTCTCGTGGGAGATGGACATCGTCCACATCCTGAAGACGCTTTCGGCCGCCGGGATCCCGCGCCGCCGCGCCGACCGCGACGAGCGGCATCCCATCCTGATGGTCGGCGGCGACATCGCGCGGATGAACCCGGCCGCGCTCTCTCCGTTCGTGGACGTGTTCGCGCTCGGGGACGGCGAGCGGCTCGTGCCGCGCATCGCCGAGCTCGTCCGAAAGGGGCTCGACCGCGACTCCTTCCTCGCCGAGGCGGCGGCCCTCCCGGGATTCTTCGTGCCCGGCGTGCAGGGCGCGCGCGCCGAGGCGGCCGGCGAGGGGCGCGTCGTCGTGCAGCAGCCCATGTCGCGCCGCGAGATCCCGGCGGACTTCGAAGTCCCGCACACGACCATCCTCACGCCGCGGACGGAGCTGTCGGACAAGCTCTTGATCGAGATCTCGCGCGGCTGCACCGAGATGTGCCGGTTCTGCTGGGCGGCGTATGCGATGGCGCCCGTCAAGCAGTACTCCGCGGCGTCGATCCTCGAGGTGGCGCGGAAGGCGCGCCCGCTGACGGGTCGGACCGGACTGATCGCGACGGCGGTCTGCGATCATCCCGAGATCGGCGCGATCCTCGAGGGGCTCGCGGCGCTCGACTTCCACATCGCGCTCTCGTCGATCAAGATCGACGCGATCGAGGACCGGATCCTCGAGGTCCTCGCGCGGCAGGGCGAACGCGCGCTCTCGATCGCGCCCGAGGCGGGCAACGAGCGGCTGCGCCGTTTCGTCAACAAGAAGGTGTCCGACGCGATGCTCGACGAGAAGGCGCGCCTGATCTTCGCGCGCGGCTTCACGCGGCTGAAGCTCTACCTCCAGGTCGGGCTGCCCTCGGAGACCGACGCCGACGTCGCGGACATCGTCACGACCGTCGAGCGGCTGCACGCGATGGCGGTCGCCGAGGGCCGCGGCCGGGGCCGCGTCGCCGAGATCGTGCCCTCCGTCAACGCGTTCATTCCGAAGCCGCACACCCCGTACGAGGACGAGTCCCTGCACGAGGAGGAGGAGCTCCGCGAGAAGCTCTCCTTCCTCCAGCGCGAGCTCGCCCGCATCCCGAACGTCGTCTTCCGCGGCATGCCCGTCGGCGAGGCGTTCTGGGAGGCGTTCCTCGCGAAGGTGGACGAGTCCGGGGCCGACATCCTCGAGGAGGCGGCGGACGGCGTGCCCGTCCGGCGTCTCCTGAAGACCCACCGCGAACGCATCGCGGCCGTCGTGCGGCCGCAGTCGACGCGGCCGCCGGCCGAACCGGCGCCGTGGAGCTTCATCGCCAAGCGCTGAGCGCGAGAGGAGAGACGTGGAGAAACTCGAAATTCGAAATCCGAAATCCGACAACGGAATCCGGAAATCGTGCCTGGCGGCGGTGCTGTTCCTGGCCGCGGCGGCGGCGTTCCCGCTCGAGGCGCCGCTGAAGCCGGACCCCTCGGCCTACGCGGCGCGGCGGCAGAAGCTCATGGCGACGCTGCCGCCCAAGTCGATCGTAGTCCTGCGCTCGGCCCCGTCCCGGGTGATGACCAACGACGTGAACTATCCGTACCGCCAGGACTCCGACTTCTACTACCTGACGGGCATCGAGGAAGACGACGTCACGGCGGTGCTGCGCCCGGACGCGCCGGACGGAAAGAAGTACGTGCTCTTTCTCCGCCCCCGGGACCTGCGCCGCGAGGCATGGGCCGGCGTGCGCGTCGGTCCCGACGAGGCCGTCGCCGCCTACGGCGCGGACGTGGCGTTCCCCCTGAAGGACTTCGAGACGAAGATGGCCGACTTCGACCGCAGCACCTACAAGATGAGCGGCTATCTGATCGGGCCCGAGAAGCTCTACCTCTCGGACGGGCACGACACGGCGTGGATGAGCGAGTTCGACAAGAACTACCAGCAGATCCGCTCCCACGACGAGGGGCCGGCCGCGATCGTGGACGCGCGCGGCCTGATCCACGAGATGCGCCTCGTCAAGGACGCCGAGGACCTGCGCTTCCTGCGCCGCGCGGCGGAGGTCTCGGCGCAGGGCCACGTCCGGGCGATGCAGGCGGTCGCGCCGGACAAGTGGGAATACGAGGTCCAGGCGGCCCTCGACGGCTGGTGCGCCGCGAACGGCGCGCGCCGCATGGCGTATCCGTCGATCGACGGCTCGGGGCCGAACACCTGCATCCTGCACTACGAGGACAGCAGCCGGCAGGCGAAGGACGGGGAGCTGTTCTTGAACGACTCCGGCGCCGAGATGGGCATGTACGCGACGGACATCACGCGCACCTACCCGGTGAACGGCCGCTTCTCGCCGGAGCAGAAGGCGATCTACGAGATCGTCCTGGACGCTCAGAAGAAGGCGATGGCGATCGTCCGGCCCGGCATTCCGCACGAGGAGATCGAGAAGACCGCCGCGCTCGCGCAGGCGGAGGGTCTCGTCAAGCTCGGACTGCTCTCGGGCGATCCGGCGACGCTCGTCAAGGGCATGGGCCACCGGCGGTTCACGATGCACGGCGTCTCGCACTGGGTGGGTCTCGACGTGCACGACCAGTGTCCCTATCGCGGCGCCGACGGAAAGTCCCGTCTCCTCGAGGCCGGGATGGTCTTCACGATCGAGCCGGGGATCTACATCCCCGCGAACATGCAGGGCGTCGACCCGAAGTGGTGGAACATCGGCGTGCGCATCGAGGACACGGTGCTCGTCACGCCCGACGGCCACGACTGCCTGTCCTGCGGGGCCCCCCGCGACGTCGCCGAGGTGGAGAAGGCCGTCCAGTCGGGGCGGAAGGTCGCGCTCGCCGACTGACGGGGTCCGGAGGACCCCGTCATCCCGAGGGCCGCAGGCCCGAGGGATCCCTTTCGTCGCCGCAGCGCGAGCTATTCGACGGGAGTCTCCGGCCGGGCCGGCGCGAGCACGCGCACGATCTCGCTCCCGACGCGGCAGCGGATCGGCGTCTGCAGCACGCAGTCGCCGTCCACCTGCACCTCCACGGGACCGTCGAGGGAGCGGATCCACACCTCCTTGCCCCTCACGATGCGGGCGAGCCCGTCCTTCAGGTGCTCGGCGCGGCCGGACGCCATCTGCGTGAAGAGCTGCGCGAGTTTGCGGTGGCTCCGGTGCGCGAAGAGCAGCACGTCGAAGTGGTCGGCGTCGAGGCGCGCGTCGGGAGCGATGATCCAGCGGCCGCCGTAGTGCCGCGCGCGGCAGGCCACCGCGAAGGTCGCCTCGTGCGCCGTGCCGTCCACCGTCACCTCCAGCCGCGGGAACTCGTACGTCAGGAACTGGAAGACCGCCGTCGGGAAGATGCCGAGGCGGCCGAGGAGACGCTTCCACGCGATGCTCATGTTGCCCATCACGCGCGCGTCGAGGCCGGCGCCCGCCCACAGGAGGAAGGGACGGCCGTCCGCGTGTCCGAGGCGCACGGTCCGCGGTTGGCCCTCGTGGAGCAGCATCTCCGCCTGCGCGAGCTCGGACGGAATGCCGAGCTCGATCGCGAGCACGTTCGAGGTCCCTCCGGGCAGGACGGCGAGCGGCACCGGCGATCCCTCCAGCCCGCAGGCGGCCTCGGAGATCGTGCCGTCGCCCCCGCACACCGCGACGACGTCGAGACCCCGCGCGAGAAACGTCCGGACGATCTCGGTCGCGTCGCCGGGCCCGTTCGTCGGCGCGTTGACGAGCTCGAGCCCGCGGGCGCGCTGCCGGTCGATGAGCGCGTTCATTTCCGCGCGGCGGTCCCGCTGCCCGGCCGTCGGGTTGTAGACGAGGATTCCTCGCTTCACGGGTGCGTCTCCGAGCGCGCGACGCCGGACGCGGGGCGCGGTCCGGACGGGGCGCCGGAAACGCGTCCCGGGTCACCGAGTGGTCGTGGTCTAGAAGAGGTCTCCATCTCTCCTCGGTGCGACGATGCCCAGGTGCCTGTAGGCCGCCGGCGAGGCGACCCTGCCGCGCGGGGTGCGCTGCAAGAACCCGGCCTGAAGGAGGTAGGGCTCGTAGAGGTCCTCCAGGGTTCCCCGGTCCTCCCCGAGGGACGCGGCGATCGCGCCGACGCCCACGGGGCCGCCCCCGAACTTCTCGATGATCGTTCCGAGGATGCGCCGGTCGAGCTCGTCGAAGCCGTGCTCGTCGACCTCGAGCCGCGCGAGGGCCTGCCGGGCCGTCTCGAGGTCGATCGAGTCCCTGCCGGCCACCTCCGCGAAGTCGCGCAGGCGGCGCAGCAGGCGGTTGGCGATGCGCGGCGTGCCGCGGCTGCGCGCGCCGACCTCGCGCGCGGCCTCGGGCGTGATCCGGATCGAGAGGATGCCGGCCGAACGCGCAATGATCTCCGACAGCGACGCGACGTCGTAGAAGTCGAGCCGCAGCGTGATGCCGAAGCGTCCGTGGAGCGGCTGCGAGAGGAGGCCCGGGCGCGTCGTCGCGCCGACGAGCGTGAACGGCGGAAGGTCGACCTTCATCGTGCGCGCCATCGGGCCCTCCCCGATGAGGACGTCGAGACGGAAGTCCTCCATCGCGGGGTACAGGATCTCCTCGACGGCCGGCGAGAGGCGATGGATCTCGTCGACGAACAGGACGTCTCGCGGCTGGAGATTCGTCAGGATTCCCGCGAGATCGCCCGCCCGCGCGATCATCGGGCCCGCGGTCAGACGGAGGCCGGCCGCCATCTCGCGCGCGATGATGTGGGCGAGCGTCGTCTTGCCGAGGCCGGGCGGTCCCGTCAGCAGCACGTGGTCGAGCGGCTCGCCGCGGTTGCGCGCGGCCGCGAGGAAGACCGAGAGGTTCTCGCGGACCTTCGTCTGCCCGACGTACTCGCCGAGGTGCTGGGGCCGCAGCTTCGGCTCGACGGCGACATCGTCTTCGAGCGCCGTGCCGGCGAGGATCTCGCGGGAGTCGGTCAAGGTGGAAGGAGTTTATCGCTCCGACCCGTCATCCCGAGCGCAGCGTCGCCAGCCATCCCGAACTCGTCGAGCGAAGGATCCCTCGCGGCTGTGCGGCTCGTCGAGGACGGGATCCTTCGCCGCGGCGCGGCTCGTCGACGAATCACCCCGAAGTCAGGCGGCGCAGGGCCTCCTTGAGAAACGCGCCGAAGTCGGCGGCGCCGCCCGATCGAGCGGCGGCGTCGACGGCGCGCTCCGCCTCGGCCCTGCGGTAACCGAGGTTGACGAGCGCCGAGACGACGTCATCGGCCGCGACGGCCGCGGGCGCCTTCGCCGGCGCCTCGCCCGGCAGGCTCGCGACCTTCTCGGCGAGCTCGAGCACCATGCGTTCGGCGGTCTTCTTGCCGACGCCCGGCACGGCAACGAGGCGACGGACGTCCTGCGCCCGGAGCGCGGCGATGAGCTCGGACGGCGGGATTCCCGAGAGCACCGTCAGGGCGACGCGCGGTCCGATCCCGGTCACCCCGAGGAGCAGCAGGAAGAGGGTGCGCTCACGCTCGGTGAGGAAGCCGTAGAGCGCGAGCGCGTCCTCGCGCACGTGCGTGTGGATCCAGAGCGAGGCCGGCGCCTCGGTCTCCGGCAGCTCGTAGAACGTGGAGAGGGGGATGTGCACCTGGTAGCCGACGCCGCCGACGTCGAGGAGGACGGAGTCGGGGGTCTTCGCGGCGAGGCGCCCCGTGAGCCGGCCGATCATGCGGGGATTCTACTTTCGACGACCAAAGGGATCCCTCGGCGCTCACGCGCCTCGGGATGACCGCCGCGCGTGCGGCGCGGCGGTCAGCTCCGCCGGTTGGCCGCGTTGCCCGTGTCGCGGAGGAACGACGAGAGCAGCGGCTCGTTGACCTCGACCTGCCGCTCGATGCGGACCTGCTGCAAGTAGGCGCGCGTCAGGCGGTCGGCCTCACGCTGCCGGATCGTGTCCCGGAGCTGGTCCTTCTGCGCCTCGAAGGTCGTCTTGTCGCCCTCGGTGCGCGTGAGGACGCGGAAGAGCACGAAGCCGGTCGGCACCGCCACCGGCGGCCCCGCCTGGCCCTTCGGCGTGCGGAACACCGCCGTCACGAGGTCCGGCGCGGCGCCGATCTCGGGCACGGGCCCCGCCGGGCCGAAATCCGTGGTCGTCTTCACGTCGGTCGAGTACCGCTTCGCCAGGGCCGCCAGCGTCGTCCCCGACGCGAGCTCCTTCGCCGCCGGCTCGAGCTGCGTGAGCGCGTCCTTCTCCCGCTTCTCGGCCTTCCAGTCGTTCTCGAGCTTCGCCTTGATCTCGGCGAAGGGGGGCACGCCGGCGGCGCGCTCCTCGGAGGGCTTCACGAACGTGATCCCGCGGGCCGTCGTGACCGGCGTCGCCGAGACCTTGCCGAGCGGAGTCGTCCACGCCTCGTCGGAAAACTTCTGGTTCGCCCCGATGCCCGGGATCGCGTCGCCGCGCGCGGTCCACTCGGTGGTGTTGTACGTGACGGCGTCGCTCTGGAGCTTGCGCAGGTCGTCGTCGGAGGCCGAGCGCATTCCCTTCAGCTTCTCCGTGAGCTCGCGCGAGAGGCGGTCCACCTCGGCCTGAGCCTGGCGATCCGAGAGCTCCGCGACGAGCGACCCCCGCACCTCGTCGAACGAGCGCATGCGCGCCGGCGTCTTCGACTCGAGCTTGATGATGTGGTAGCCGAACTGGGTCTTGATCGGCCCCCGGATCTCGCCGGGCGCCATCGAGAACGCCGCCTGCTCGAACTCGGGGACCATCTGTCCGTGCGAGAACGGCGGCAGCTTGCCCCCCGTCGTCTTGCCGCTCGGATCGTCGGTGTTTTCGCTGGCGAGCTTGGCGAAGTCGGCGCCCGGCTGCTTCGCCCGCGCCGCGAGGATCTCGGCCTTGGCCTTCGCGACGGCGTCGGCGTTCGGGTCCCCCTCCTTGACGGCGACGAGGATGTGGGAGGCGTTGACCTGCTCGGGGACGCTGAAGGTGTCCTTCTTCTGCTCGTAGGCCGCCCGGAGGTCCGCCTCCGTCGGCGTCATCTTCGAGCGCACGCGGCTGCGGTCGATCAGCAGGTACTTGATCCGGCGCTGCACGGGCGCGCGATAGCGATCCTGGTGCTTCGCGAGATACGTCTGGAGGTCGGCGTCCGTCGGCTGGGCGTGGGAGTCGAGGCGGGCCGCGGGGATCAGGACGTACTCGATCGTCGCCTTGTCGTTGCGCGCCGCGAACTCGCGGGCGAGGTCGGCCTCGGGAACGACCACCGATGCCTTCACGAGACCCGCGTACTTGTCGAGGAGCATGTCCTCGCGGAGCTCCCCCTCGAACCGGTCCGGCAGGACGCCGTTCGAGCGCAGCATCTTTTCGTACTTGTCGCGGCCGATGAACTGGCCGTTCTCCTGGAAGAAGGGGAGCGTCACGATCTTCTGCGCGAGCTCCTCGTCCGAGACGTGGAGGTCGAGCTTCTTCGCGGCCTCGAGCCGGAGCATGCGCTCGATCATCGAGTCGAGGACGTTGCGCGGGAGGTCGAGGGCGCGTTCGAGCTCCGGGGAGAAGTTGCCCTGGTACATTTGCCGGTAGCGCTCGACCTGGGCGCGGTACTGGCGGTCGAAGTCGACGGCCGTGATCCTCTCGCTGCCGACCCGGGCGACGATCTGGCTGCCGCGGTCCGGGTCCGAGCTCGAGCCGGACCAGAACACGAAGCCGAGGATGAACACCGCGATCACCAGAAACAGCGTCCACTTCAGGTGGTGGAAGCTGTTGCGCATCGTCTTGAGCATCGAGAACCCTCCGCCGACTCGTTCGAGAACGCGCGACTATAGCAGGGCGCCCGCGAGCGGGTCGGCGGCGAAACGGCGGCCGCCAGGCGCCGATTGCGGCGGCCGACACCGGCGTCCGAGGCGCGAATGTGCTATAAGCTGTCGGGGTAAGTCCCGCAGTTTCGGGAGTTTATGCGCAAGAGGAAGTCCGCCCAGCCGGCGGGGACGGATCTGGATTGGTTTGTCATTCCGATCCAAAAGATCCGCCAGTGGGCGTTGGTCGGGGTGCTCCTCGCCGTCGCCGGCGGCATCGGCTACTTCGTGCTCGTTCGGGGCAAAGGCTCGCCCCAGGAACGCGCGCGCGCGGAGATCGCCCAGGCCGATGCGCTGCTCGCCCGCGCGACGCGCTCGACCGGAGCGGCGCGGCCGGGCTCGAACACCGCGCAGGCGGGGGACTTTCTGCGCGACGCGCGCGAGTCCTTCGCGGCCGCCCGCTTCGAGGAGGCGTTCCGCCTCGCGGTCGAGTCGCAGTCCTATTCCCGGCGAGCGCTCGGCTCATCCGGCGCGGGCGAGCAGGGCGACGCCACCTTCGTCTTCGTCGAGGGCGACGTGTCGCTCCAGCGCGCGGGGCGTTCGACGTTCGAGCCGGCCCGGCAGCGCGATGCGCTCTTCGACGGCGATTTCGTCAAGGCGGGAAAGACCGGATCGGCCGAGATCATGTTCTACGACGGCACGCTGTACACGATCCGGCCAGGCTCGCTGTTCGAGTGCCGCAAGCCCGCCTCGTCCGAGTCCTCGGGCAGCCAGATCAAGATGGTTTCGGGCGCGGTCAACGTCTACACCTCGTCCTCGAACTCGACCGTGTCGACGGACGTGGCGACGGCGGCGATCAGCCGCGATTCGCGCGTGTCGGTCGACGTCGCGCCCGGCGAGAAGACCGAGGTCACGAGCTTCCGCGGCCGTACGACCGTGTCGACGGCGAAGGAGAGCGTCACGCTGGAGGGACGCGAGCGCGTCGCGGCGGCCGCCCAGACGGGGACCTTCAGCCCCAAGGTCGCCCTCCCGGACACGCCCCAGCCCGCGCTGCCCGCCGACAACCGGATCTACGACCTGAAGACCGGCGACCAGGTGGAGCTGAAGTGGTCGAAGATTCCCGAGGCAACGCGCTATCGTCTCCAGATCTCCCGCTCGCGCCTCTTCGTGCCGGACTCGACCGAGGTCGACCTCGACGACCGCGTCCAGACCACGGCCCGGGTGAAGGTCTCGAAGGAAGGCTCCTACTTCTGGCGGGTTGCCGCGATCGACGCCGGCGGGCTGACGTCCGACTGGAGCCCGGTTCGCCGCTTCAAGATGATGACCGAGCCGATCAAGGCGGGCACGGGCGACACGATCCCGCCCGACCTGACGGTCTACCCGCCGCAGCAAATGGGAAACCTGTTTTTGGTATACGGGAAGACGGAACCGGGGGCGGTCGTCACGGTCAACGCGGAGCCGGCGGACGTGGAAGCCGACGGCTCGTTCAAGAAGACGATCACGATCGAACGCGACGGCGCGTCGGTCCTGGTGGTCAAATCGGTCGACGCCTCCGGCAACGAGACGGTCCGGCGCGTGAGGGTGTTCGTCGAGTCGTTGTGATTCGCCTGCGAGGTTAGGAGGGCTTCTTTGGCCTGGAAATCGGTTTTCTCCATCTTCTCGAATGACCTGGCGATCGACCTCGGCACCGCGAACACGCTCGTGTTCGCGCGCGGCAAGGGCATCATCGTGCGCGAACCCTCGATCGTCGCCGTCAACACCGCCACGAATCGCGTCGAGGCCGTCGGCACCGATGCGAAGGAGATGCTCGGGCGCACGCCCGGCAACATCGTGGCGATCCGGCCGATGAAGGACGGCGTCATCGCGGACTTCGAGGTGACCGAGAAGATGCTCGATCACTTCATCAAGAAGGCGCACGGCCGCTCTCTGTTCGTGCGACCGCGGATCGTCATCTCGGTCCCGTCCGGCATCACGCAGGTCGAGAAACGGGCCGTGCAGGACTCTGCGCTCCGCGCGGGCGCCTCCGAGGTCTTCATCATCGAGCAGGCGATGGCGGCGGCGATCGGCTCGGGCCTTCCGATCACGGAGCCGACCGGCAACATGATCGTGGACATCGGCGGCGGCACGACCGACGTCGCGGTGATCTCGCTCGCCGGCATCGTCTACAGCCGCTCGGTCCGCACGGCCTCGAACGAGATGGACGAGGCCCTGATCCAGTACCTCAAGCGCAAGTACAACCTGCTCATCGGCGAGCGCACCGCCGAGCAGATCAAGATCGAGATCGGATCCGCGCACCCGCTCGACGAGCCGCTGACGATGGAGGTCAAGGGACGCGACCTCGTCGAGGGCGTGCCGAAGACCTTGATGCTCTCCGACGAGGAGGTCCGCGAGGCCCTCTCCGAGGTTGTGGCGGCGATCGTCGAGACGGTCCGCGTCGCGCTCGAGCGGACGCCGCCGGAGCTGTCGGCGGACATCATGGACAAGGGCATCATCATCACGGGCGGCGGATCCCTTCTCCGAAACCTGGACCGGCGGCTGTCGGAGGAGACGGGGCTGCCGATCTCGTATGCCGAGGACCCGCTCGCGTCGGTCGCCCTCGGGACCGGCGCGATGCTGACGGACATGGACCTGTTGAGAAAGATCAGCATCACGTGAACAAGCGGAGTGCTTGAAGAGAGGTCGGACCACGTTTTCCCTCTGCGCCTCGCCTCTCACGGTTGACGCCCCATGAGACCCCACAGCGCCCGCGTCGAAGTCGCCGCCGTGAATCCCCGCCGCGGTGGCGCCGTGCTCGTCACGGTGCTGCTCGTGTGCGTGCTCTTGCTCTCGGCCCAGGCGCCGGCGCGGGGGGGACGCGGGACGGTGCTCCAGGCGTGGTTCCTCTCGCTGTCGGCGCCCGTGATCCAGGCGATCGGCGTCGTCTCCCACGCGGTCTCGGGAAGAGTCGAGTCGACCGCCTCGCTCTTCGACGCGCGCGAGGAGAACGTGCGGCTCCGCCGCGAGCTCGACGCGCGAGAGCGCGAGCTCTTCCGCCTCCGCGCCGAGGCGCGCGAGACCGCGGAGGACCGCCGGCTCCTCGGCGCCGGATCGGGGCTGCCGGCGGTGATCGGCAGCGTGCCCATCGTTCTCGTCGAGCGGCGCGCCGGCGCCCACAGCGTGCTCATCGGCGCGGGCTCGGCGGAGGGCGTCGCGCCCGGCAGTCCGCTCGCGGTGCCGTCCGGACTCGTCGGGCGCGTCGTCACGGTGGGCCGGGGCGTGTCGCGGGCCCAGCTCCTCCTCGACGCGTCGGCGGCGGCGGGGGCGCGGATCGCGCGCACGGGCGAGCTCGGCGTCGTGCGCGGCGACGGGCACGGGGCGCTCGTGCTGAACAACATCGCGACGACGTCGACCGTCGCGAAGGGGGACCTCGTGGAGTCCGCGGGCATCGACGGCATCTACCCTCGGGGCGTGCCGATCGGACGCGTGAGCTCGGTCGCGCGCGGCAGCAAGCTCTTTCTGGAAATCCGGGTCACGCCCTCGGCGGACTTCTCGCGCCTGACGGACGTGCTCTTGCTGGCGCCCTCTCCGGCCATCAAAGAGGGCGTGGAGGCGGGGCGGAGTGCGGCGCGGTGAAGGCCGGACGGGTCGCTCTGCTCCTGGCGGCGGCCGCCTTCTTCGAGTTCTTCGTCGGCCGCTCGCCGTACCGGCGTTTCCTGCCGGTCGACTGGTTCCTCCTCGCGACCGCGATCGTGGCGCGCAGCGGCGACTTCGTGCGCGCCGTGCTCGCGGGAACGGCGGCCGGCGCGCTGGAGGATGCGCTGTCGCAGCCGCTGATCGGCATGAATGCGTTCGCCAAGGCGATCCTCGGCTACGCGCTGACGCTGGTGTCGGTGCGCGTGGTGTTCGGCGGATCGCTGGCGGTCGGTCTCGCGCTCTTCGTCGCGTCGATCGCCAACGAGGCGATCGTCGCGCTGCTGTCGGCGCTGCTCGCGCAGTCGCCGCTCGTGATCGTGACTCGGGACGCGCTCTGGCGGGCGGCCGTCACGGGTCTGGCCGGGGGCGCGCTCGAATCGGCCTGGGAATTCCCGTGGCGCGACTGGTGGACGCGTCGGCGGCTGCGGAGGCTCCGGTGAAGCGCGACCGGAGGCGGGCTGACCTCGGAAACCGGAAGTCGGAAGCCTGTGGCTTCCGCCTCCCGGTCCCGGCGCGCCCTGAGGGGGCTGACCTCGGAAGCCGGAAGTCGGAAGCCTGTGGCTTCCGCCTCCCGGTCCCGGCGCGCCCTGAGGGCGCTGACCTCGGAAACCGGAAGTCGGAAGCCTGCGGCTTCCGCCTCCCGGTCCCGGCGCGCCCTGAGGGCGCGACATGCTGAGGATCCGCGAGGATCGCCAGGCCGTCGCGCGGCGCATCGAGATCGCGCGCGTGGCCGTGGGCGCCGTGCTGTCGCTCCTCGCCGTGGCGTACTGGACGATCCAGATCGTGCGCGGCGACTACTACTTCTCGCTGTCCGAGAACAACCGGATCCGATCGGTCAAGGTGACGGCGCCGCGCGGCTACGTCCTCGACCGCCAGGGCGTGCCGCTCGTCGAGAACGAGCCGGCCTACACGCTCCATCTCTACCGCCGCGAGGCGAAGGACCTCGAGGGATCGGTCGCCTTCATCGTGGATCTCCTCGGGTTGAACCCGGAGGCCGTGCGCTCCCGCGTCGAGCGCGGCCGCCGCGAGCCCGAGTTCGTGCCGATCCCGATCGCCGAGAACCTCGGCATCGAGGAAGTCGCGGCCGTGGAGGCCCGCGCCGCCGAGCATCCGGAGTTCGCGATCACGGTGTCCCAGCGGCGGCTCTACAAGCACGCCGGCGCGGCCGCGCACGCCCTCGGCTATCTCTCGGAGGCGACGCCGGAGCAGATCAAGAACTCCAACAACGCGTACGGGGTCGGCGACTGGATCGGGCAGAAAGGCGTCGAGGCGGCGTACGAGCGCCTCCTCGCCGGAGTCTCGGGCGAGCGGCGCGTCATCGTGGACTCGCACGGCCGCGAGGTCGCGGAAGAGGCGCGTCTCGAGGCGACACCCGGCCAGAACCTCTTCCTGACGCTCGACGCGAAGCTCCAGGACGTCGCCGAGGAGTACTTCAAGGACCGCGTAGGCTCGGTGGTTGCGCTCGACCCGCGCACGGGCGAGATCCTCGCCCTCGTCTCCTCGCCCTCGTACGACCCGAACTGGTTCACGAGGCGCGTGACGGCCGCGGAGTGGAACGGCCTCCTCGAGAACCCCGATCGGCCGCTGCAGAACCGCGCGATCCAGAACATGTACTCGCCCGGCTCGGTCGTGAAACCCTTCATCGCCTACGGCGCGCTCGCCGGCGGCCTCGTCGATCCCGAGTGGCGGGTGTTCTGTCCCGGACACGCGACGTTCTACGGCCGCGAGTTCCACTGCCACAAGAAGGGCGGGCACGGCTCGGTCAACCTGCGCGAGGCGATCAAGGAATCCTGCGACGTGTACTTCTACACGCTCGGCCAGAAGCTCGGCGTCGACCGCATCCACGAGATCCTGACCGGCTTCGGCTTCGGCACGCCGACCGGCGTCGACCTCTCCTTCGAGAAGGCGGGGCTCGTGCCCTCGGAGGACTGGGCGCGCACGAAGCGCGGCGCGCGCTGGTATCCGAGCGAGACGATCTCCGTCGCGATCGGGCAGGGGCCGCTCCTCGTGACGTCGATGCAGATCGCCCGCGGGCTCGCCGGCCTCCTCGAGGGCGGCCGCCTCCCGACGCCCCACCTCTTCTACTCCTCGCAGGACCCGCGCACCGGCGCGCAGCTCCGCTACAAGGCCGAGTTCCTGGATGGCCCGGGGATTCCGCCCGAGAAGCTGGCGATCGTCAAGGGCGGGATGTGGGCGGTCGTCAACGAGCCGGGCGGCACCGCGTACGGCTCGCGGGCGCAGGGCATCGAGATGGGCGGGAAGACGGGCACGGCCCAGGTCGTCGGCCACGACACCACCGTCAAGGCGGGCGCGGACAAGTCGAAGCTCGACACGCACGCCTGGTTCATGGGTTTCGCCCCGGTCTCGGATCCGCAGATCGTCGTCGTCGTCTTCGTCGAGAACGGCGGCCACGGCAACCTCGCGGCGGCGCCGCTCGCGAAGGCGCTCGTCGAGGCGCGGTTCGGGACGTCCAGGCCGGCGCCGGCTCCGCCGGTTCCCGGGCTGCGCGCCGCCGCCCCGGACCGCGACGGCATCCTGCGCGCGGCGCGTCGGGAGCCGAGATGATCGCGGGGACGCTGCCGGGAGGGCGCCGCATCGACCTCGTCGTGCTCGGCTGCGCGCTCGGTCTCGCCGCGCTCGGTGTGCTGTTCGTCGCCTCCGCGACCACCGGCACGCATTTCCAGGGCCTCGCGGGGCGGCAGGCGATCTGGATCGCGGTGGGCCTCTGCGCGATGACCGTGGCGATCCTGTTCGACTATCGGATGCTCCTGAAGTTCTCGTTCGCGATCTACTGCGCGTGCCTGCTGCCGCTCGTCTACCTGCTCGCGTTCGGCGCGCGCATCGCGAACGTGCGTTCCTGGATCCGCTTCGGCCAGTTCCAGTTCCAGCCGGCCGAACTCGCGAAGATCGCGACGGCCTTGCTCGTCGCGTATCTCTTCGAGAACGAGGACGACGGACGCCTCCGCACGTCGGCGATCTTCAAGCTCGGCGTCATCGTGGGGCTGCCCGTGCTCCTCGTGTTCCTGCAGCCCGACATGGGGCTCGCGCTGACGTTCCTGCCGCTCATCTTCGTCGGGCTCTACTTCGGCGGGTTGCCGGCGAAGGGCTGGGTCGCGATCGTGCTGATGGTCGCGGTGGTCGCGGGCGCCGGATGGTTCCTGCTGAAGGATTACCAGAAGGCCCGGATCGGCACGTTCCTGAATCCCGACACGGACGTGCTCGGCTCCGGCTACCAGGTGCGCCAGTCGAAGATCGCCGTCGGCTCGGGAGGGTTCTCGGGCAAGGGCTTCCGCGGCGGCACGCAGAGCCAGCTGCGCTTCCTGCCGGTCCAGCACACCGACTTCATCCTCGCGGTCATCGCCGAGGAGTGGGGCTTCCTCGGGGTCATCCTCGTGCTCGGCCTCTTCGCCACGCTCTTCCTGAGGGCGCTCAAGCTGGCGCAGACGGCCCGCGACCGCGGGGGCGTGTTCCTCGTTCTCGGGTTGACCGGGATGATGTTCTTCTCGGTCGTGATCAACGCGTCCATGATGATCGGCCTCGCCCCCACGACCGGCATTCCCGCTGCCCTTCGTCTCGTACGGAGGATCCTCCGTGGCGACGACGTTCCTCGCGATCGGACTGATCCTCGGCGTGCAGTACCGGCGGTTCGCCAACGCGTGAGGAAAGAGCTCCTCGTCGAGTCCGCCCCGCCCGAGACGCGCGTCGCGCTCACGGAGGACGGCCGCGTCGTCGAAGCGCTCCACGAGCGCCGCGGCCGGCAGGGCCTCGTCGGCAACGTGTACCTCGGACGCGTGCACCGCGTGCTGCCCGGGATGCAGGCGGCGTTCGTCTCGATCGGCCTCGACCGCGACGCCTTCCTCTACGTCGAGGACGCCGCCCGCCGCAGCGAGGAGTTCGACTTCGGCGACGAGAACGCGGAGGCGCCGGCCGCACCGGCCGAGTCCGAGCCGCCGCGCATCGACGACCTCGTCCGCGAGGGGCAGGAGATCGTCGTCCAGGTCACCAAGGACCCGTTCGGGGGGAAGGGTCCGCGCGTCACGACGGCCGTCTCCCTGCCGGGCCGCACGCTCGTCTATCTGCCGGGGGTGCGCGAGGTGGGCGTGTCGCGGCGGGTCGCCGACGAGGCCGAGCGCGAGCGGCTGCGGCGGATCCTCGAGGAGTTCGGCGGACCGGGCGGCTTCATCGCGCGGACCGCGGCGCGGGGAAAGAGCGCCGAGGAGCTCGCGCCGGACCGGGCGTATCTGACCGAGCTCGCGGCCCGCATCATGCGGCGGCGCGAGAGCTCCGCACCTCCCGCGCTCCTCCACCGCGAGCTCGATCTCGCGCTGCGAAGCACCCGCGACGTCCTACCCGACGACTGCGACGCGATCCGCGTCGAGGACGCGGCGGTCCACGCGCGCCTGAAGGAGTTCCTCGACGCGGTCGCGCCCGCGCTCTCCCGACGCCTGGAGCTCTGGCGAGGGGAGACGCCGCTGTTCGACGCCTTCGGGGTCGAGGCCGAGATCGAGAACGCGCTGAAGAGTCGGGTCGCCCTGCCCTCCGGGGCGTCGATCGTGATCCACCAGACCGAGGCGCTCGTCGCGGTCGACGTGAACACCGGCCGCTTCGTCGGGCAGAAGGGGCTCGAAGACACCGTCTTCGCGACCAACCTCGAGGCCGCGCCCGAGGTCGCGCGTCAGGTGCGCCTGCGGGATCTCGGCGGGCTGATCGTCGTCGACTTCATCGACATGGAGGACCCGGAGCACCGGCAGCAGCTCGTAGATGCGTTCGCGGCGGAGCTCGCGCGCGACCGATCGCGGATCCGCATGCTGCCGATTTCCGAGTTCGGCCTGATCGAGATCACCCGCCAGCGCTCCCGCGGCAATCTCGAGCGGACGCTGATGCGGCCGTGTCCCTTCTGCTCCGGGAGCGGCCGCGTGAAGACCGACATGACGGCGGCGCTGGCGCTGCGGCGGAGCCTGCGGCGTCCCCCGAATCTCTACGCGCCGGGCGAGACCGTGCGCGTGCGCGTGCCGCCCGGGTTGGCGGAACTTCTCGCCGAAGACTCCTCGCTTCTCGCCGACGTCGAAGAGGCGCTCTCCGTGCGGGTCGAGCTGCAGGTCGACGAGACGGCGGCCCCCGGGACGTTCGAGATCCGGCGCGGATAAGTCTCTGCTTCTCAGCAGCTTGCGAGCTGAAATAAATGCATCAGGGCCCCCGTTATTGGGGTCAGCACGCGATACCTTCCTTCCCGGCCCCGACACAAAGTAAGTCGGGGCCGCCTTTTTTTTGGGGGATAAACGGGGACGTTCCGGCGTTCCTAGCGCGTTGATGAACCGCGCAGCATCGACAGCGCCACACCGCGTTCCTTCCCGTGGTCGACGATGGGAGCGGGGTAATCCACTCCGATGCGGCATCCCGCCGCACGCTGCTCGTCGGCCGTCATCGTCCAGGGCTCGTGGATCTTCGCGTCGGGAACCCGGGAGAGCTCCGGGACGAACCGGCGGACGTAGCGACCGTCGGGATCGAAGCGGCGGCCCTGGAGCACGGGGTTGAAGATGCGGAAATAGGGCGCGGCGTCCGTGCCGCTGCCCGCCGCCCACTGCCAGCCGCCGTTGTTGCTGGCGAGGTCGGCATCGGCGAGCTCGCGCTCGAACCAGGCCTCGCCCGTCTTCCAGTGGACATGCAGGTCCTTCGTGAGGAAACGACGCCGCGACCATCCGCGCGCGGTTGTGCATCCAGTGAGTCCGCGCGAGCTCCCGCATCGCCGCATCGACGACGGGATATCCGGTGCGTCCCCGCTTCCAGGCGTCGACCCCGTCCGGATCCTCCTTCCACGCGAGCGAATCGAACTCGCGCCGGAAGCTTTCCGAGGCGACCCGCGGGAAGTGGAAGAGCACGTGATGGAAGAACTCGCGCCACGCGAGCTCCAGGACGAATCGGCGAAGTCGATTCCACCGCTCCGGGCGCGGCCTCGTGTCGAGCCGCCTCCGCCGCCGCCCTCACCGTCCGCGCCGAGATCGTGCCGAAGTGGAGGTGGGACGAGAGCCGCGAGGTGCCCGCGATCCCGGGACGGTCCCGGTCGCCCGCGTAGCGCGCGACCCGACCCTCGAGGAAGCGCGCGAGCGCGTCGAGCGCCTCGCGCGCGCCGCCGCGCGGCGCGTCGGGATCCCGCGGCAGATCGCGCCACGCGCGGACGCGCGCGATCGGCACGCCGGGGACCTCGGGCGAATCGAGCGCGCCGGGCGGCGGCAGCGGCTCGGTCTTCTCCGCCGCGAGCCAGCGTCTCGCAAACGGCGTGAACGCCGTGTACGGGTCGCCTCTCTCGGTCGCGATCGCGTCGGGAGGGACGAGGAGCTCGTCGGCGAACAGGCGGAACCGGCCTCCCGCCGCCTCGACCGCGGCCGCGGCTTCGCGGTCGCGCCGCTCGGGGTGCGGGCCGATCTCCGCGTTGGCGTACACGGCCCCGGCGCCCGTCTCGGCGAGGAGCGCGGGCAGCGCGCGCGCCGCCGGGCCCGGCCGCAGGATCAGCCGCCCGCCGATCGCGGCGAGGCGCCGCTCGAGGTCTTCGAGGCTCTCGCGCAGGAAGCGGAAGCGCGCGGGTCCGACGTTCGGGTCCTCCGCGTAGTGGTCGTCGAGGACGAATACGGGGACGACGCGCTCTCCGTCGCGCGCGGCGCGAGCGAGAGCGGTGTTGTCCGCGACGCGCAGGTCGCGGCGAAACCAGTGGATGAGGGTCGTCAACCGTTGAGCTTCACGACGTTCCAGTTGAGGAAGCCGGCGAAGGCCACCCACGCGGCGTACGGGGCGAGCATCGCGGCGGCCGCCGCAGAGACGCGCGCCCCGAGGACGACGAGGGCGAGGCAGGTCATCCAGAGAACGCCGATCTCGACGAGCGCCGCGCCCGGCCGGCGCGCGGCGAAGAAGAGCCAGCACCAGCCCGCGTTGAGGGCGAGATTGACGAGGAGCATCGCGGCGTACGCGCGGGGCGTGTCCGGGGATCGGGACCACACCCACGCGCTCGCCACTGCGATCAGCACATAGAGCACCGTCCAGACGGCGCCGATCACCGCTCCGGGCGGCGTCCAGGACGGCTTGGCGAGACCGTCGTACCAGGGACCGATTCCCATGGCCGTGAAGCGGCCCCCGACGAGCGCCGTGGCGAGCACGGCGGCGCCGGCCCCGGCCAGCCCGGCGCCGAACGAGCGGCTCATGGCGTCGCCCCGGCCGGGAAGATCCGGCCGATCGATTCGCGGCGATAGGCGAAGATCCCTTCGAGTTGCCGCCGCACGCGCAGCGCGTGGACGAGCCGGCCGATCGGGCCGAACGGCAGCGCGTAGTCGACGTGGTCCTCGATCACCACGCCCCCGTCGGTGGCGCGAAAGCGATGCGTGTGGATCCAGCGCGCATAAGGTCCCTTCTCCTGCACGTCCTCGAACGCGAAGGGAGGCTCCCACCGCGTGATCCGGGTGACCCAGCGGAGGGTCAGAAGCATCCAGCGGATCCGGTACTCGATCCGGCTGCCCGCCGCCATGGGGGAAGGCGCCGGGCCGACGATCTGGAAAGAGAGCCAGGGCGGCGTGATTCTGGAGAGGTTCGCGGGGTCCGAGAAGAACGCGAACACCTCCGGCAGGCGGGCGCCGCGGATCGTCTGGGTGCGCTCGAGCTCGGCCACGGCGGGAGCCTAGCGCGGCCGGCGTACCGCCGGCTGTCGCCTTCTCGAGGAAGCCGCCCGCCGCTACGGAAGAGGCGCGAGGCCGAACAGCGGCAGGGTGACGACCGTCTTCAGTCCGGGCCTCGCCGACACGACGAACGGCACGGCGTTGATCACGGTGCCGACCGTCGCACGATCGCCGTGGAAGCCGCCGGTGACCGTCAGGCGGACGGGCGGGTCGCCGTCGATCTCGATCGAGTCGGCGGGCGACGTCGCGCCGACGGCCATCGTTAGGTCGAGCGTGACCCGGACCTCGTCGCCGGCCTGGACGAGCGCGATCTGGTGCAGACCGAGCACGCGGCCCGGCGCGACGCCGTCCGTCTCCTTCTCGGCGATCACCGGCTCGATGGACTCGGTGATCTCGTCGATGGGAAGACCGAGTCCGAGGGCGATCAAGGCGGCAGACTCGGAGAGGCCGACGTGGCCGAGCCTCTTCGCGGCGACGCCGGCGGCGAACTCCTCCCGCGTGATGCCCGCTCCGACCTTGACCCGGAGGGGTCCGCGGCGCTTCGCCGCGTCGACGACGCGGGTCACCCGCACGGAATCGACGCGCACGCACGCCGCCGCCGTGGCGAGCACGAGGCGATCCATGACGAGACCGGGGTTCACGCCCGTGCCGAGGACGGTGACGCCGCGCTCGCGGGCGAGCGCGTCCAACCGGCGCGCCATCGGAAGGTGCCGGAGGTCCGGATACGCGAGCTCCTCGCAGGTCGAGACGACGTGGAACCCGGCGACAACCGCCTCCTCGATCTGCGGCAGCACCGCATGGAGCCGGGAGCCGGTGCAGAGCAGCACGACGTCCGTGTGCCCCCGCGAGGAGGCGGTCTCCCGGTAGAGGTCGGCCGCGCTCGCGCGGATCGCGACTCCGGGAAAGGCCCCGCCCAGGATTTCGGAGAGAGGGCGGCCGGCCTTGTCCGGCGCGGGGTCGGCCGCGCCGAGGAGCGCCAGCTCTTGACGGCCGCCCAGGGCCCGCCCCACTTCGACGCCGATGGGACCGAGCCCCACCAGCGCCACCCGCGCGTGCGTGCGAGCGTTCATGATCGGCGGAATTCTACAGGCCCTCGTCCCTCGGAATCCGCTAAAGACGGAATCCGCCGCGCTGCGCGAGGGTTTCTCGTGGCATGAAGCGCCTCCGGGTCGCCGGCGCCGTCCTCCTCGCCGCCCTTCTCGTCCTGCCGGCGTGCTCCTCGAGCGGGCCGAAGAAGACGGATTCCGGCCTCGGCGTGCGCGTGCTCGAGTGCGTGGTCGAGTCCCGCGAGCACGACTCCGGCTCGAGCTCCTCGAGCTACCGCGGCGGAGGCACGGGCGACTACTACATGGTGTTCGTGACCCACGAGGGGCAGGCCACGGCGCGCTACCGCCTGCCGGTGTCGCGGCAGCAGTTCCAGCGCTTCCAGGAAGGCGACCGCGTCCGGATTACGCTCAACAACAACATTCTGACGAACATCCAGACGGTCGAATAACGCGCCCCCGGGCCCCTGCCGGCCGCCGCGTATCATGCGCGGAGTGCGCTCCGGCTGGCTTCCCAAGACGTTCGTCGTCCTGCGCGGTCTCCCGGCCACGCAGCTCGTCACCGACTTCCAGGCCGGCATCGTCGTCGGGATCGTGGCCATTCCGCTCGCGCTCGCCTTCGCGATCGCGTCCGGCGTGCCTCCCGAGCGGGGGCTGATCACCGCGGCCGTCGGAGGGTTTCTCATCTCGCTCCTGGGGGGGAGCCGCGTCCAGATCGGGGGACCGACGGGCGCCTTCGTCGTCATCGTGTACGGCATCGTGCAGCGGTACGGGCTCGACGGCCTCACGATCTGCACCGTCCTCGCCGGGATCCTCCTCGTCGCCATGGGCCTCGCGCGCTTCGGCGGCGCGATCAAGTTCATCCCCTATCCCGTCGTGACCGGCTTCACGAGCGGGATCGCCGTCATCATCTTCTCGTCCCAGATCAAGGACCTGCTCGGCCTGAGGATGGGCGCCGTCCCGGCGCCGTTCGTCGCGAAGTGGCAGGCCCTCGGCGAGCACCTCGGCACGGCGTCGCCCGCCGCCGTCGGCGTCTCGGCGTTCTCGCTCCTCGTCCTTCTCGTCTGGCCGAAGGTCTCGCGGAAGATCCCGGGACCCATCGTCGCGATCCTGCTCGCCTCGGCCGTCGTGGCGGCGGCGGGCCTGCCCGTCGAGACGATCGGATCGCGCTTCGGCGAGATTCACGCCGCTCTGCGGGCGCCGTCGCTGCCGAAGATCACCCTCGAGCGGGTGCGCGAGCTGTTCTCGCCGGCCGTGACCGTGGCGCTGCTCGCGGCGATCGAGTCGCTGCTCTCGGCGGTCGTCGCCGACGGCATGATCGGGAGCCGACACAAGTCGAACGTCGAGCTCGTCGGGCAGGGCATCGCCAACATCGCCTCGGGTCTGTGCGGCGGCATTCCCGCCACCGGCGCGATCGCCCGCACCGCGACCAACGTCAAGAACGGCGGCCGCACGCCCGTCGCGGGCATGGTCCACGCGGTGACCGTGCTCCTCGTGCTGGTCTTCCTCGGCAAGTGGGCGCGCTACATCCCGATGGGGACGCTCGCGGCCATTCTCGCGGTCGTCGCGTACCACATGAGCGAGTGGCGCGCCTTCGCGCACCTCTTCAAGACGCCGAAGAGCGACGTGGCGGTGCTCCTGACGACCTTCCTCCTGACGGTGCTGATCGACCTGACCGTCGCGGTGCAGGTCGGCGTCGTGCTCGCCGCGTTCCTCTTCATCAAGCGCATGGCGGACGTCACGAACGTCGGCGTGGTGACGCAGGAGCTGACCGACGCACCGGACGGGACGATGAACGCCGACACCGAGGGCGTCGCCCGGCGGCGCATCCCGGCAGGCGTCGAGGTGTACGAGGTGAACGGGCCCTTCTTCTTCGGCGCCGCCGACAAGATCAAGGACGTCCTCCACTTCGTCGCGAAGAAGCCGCGCGTGTTCATCCTCCGGATGCGCAACGTGCCGGCGATCGACGCTTCCGGCATCCGCGTGCTCGACGACCTCTTCCTGTCGTTCCGGCACCAGGGCATCCGGTTCGTGATCGCCGGGATCCACGCGCAGCCGCTCGTCGCGCTCGACCGCGCCGGCAAGCTCGACGAGTACGGGAGGGAGAACATCGTGGCCACCCTCGACGAGGCGCTCGCCGCGGCGGGCGCCGAGGTCGCGGGAGAGGGGCCGGGGCGTCCCTGAGCGCGTGGCGCGGCGAGGCGCTGCTCGAGCGCCGCGACGCCGAGACGGGAGCCGTGTTCCTCGTCGCCGTTCACTCGTCGCGGCTCGGTCCCGCGACCGGCGGCACGCGCATGATGGCGTACCCGTCCCTCGACGACGCGCGGGCGGACGCGATGCGCCTCGCCGAGGCCATGACGTACAAGTGGGCGGCCGCGGACTTTCCGCGCGGCGGCGGCAAGGCGGTGATCGCATTGCCCGCCGCGCCGATTCCGCCGGAGGCGCGCGCCGGCCTGCTGCGCCGATACGGGACGTTCCTCCGCGAGCTCGCGGGCCGCTTCTGGACCGGAGGCGACGTCGGCACGTCGAGCGCCGACATGGACGTGATCGCCGAAACCGGCGCGCCCTACGTCTTCAGCCGGACTCCGGCGCGCGGCGGAGCGGGCGGCTCGGGCGACTGGACGGCGCGCGGCGTCTTCGCCGCCATCGAGACCGCGTGCGAGCGGCTCTTCGGGGAGCGGTCCCCGCGCGGCAGGGCCGCCGCCGTCCAGGGAGCGGGCAGCGTGGGCGCGCCGTTGATCGAGAGGCTCGCCGCCGCGGGCGCGCGCGTCGCCTGGAGCGACCCGAGCCCTGCGGCCGCCGAACGATTCCGCAGCCGCCCCGAGCTGACGGAGCTCGACCACGAGTCGTGCCTCGCCGCGCCGTGCGACCTGCTCGTCCCCTGCGCGCTCGGCCGCGTTCTCTCCCTCGAGACGATCCCGCTCCTCTCGTGCCGCGCGGTCGTCGGCGCGGCGAACGACCAGCTCGGCGAGCCGGCCGATGCCGCGCGCATGCGCGACCGCGGGATCCTCTACGCGCCCGATTTCGTCGTGAACGCGGGCGGCGCCGTCGCCATCACCGGCATGGAGGCGATGGGCTGGTCCACCGCGAGGGCCGAGCGGGAGGTCCTCCGCATCGGCGAGACGCTCGGCCGCGTCCTCGATCTTTCGGACCGCGAGGGCATCACGACCGAGGCGGCGGCGCGGCGCCTGGCCGAGCGGCGGCTCTACGAGACCCGGTAGGGCGCGCCGCTCCGGGCGACTTCGAACTCCTTCGACTTCCCCTTCGGGATCGAGAGCGACGTCCAGCGCGGCCCGGCGAAGTGGCGCGCGAGAAGCACGATCTGGCCGACGTGGTAGGCGTAGTGCGTCAGTTGGCGGTGAGCGGCCTGCATCACCGTGTGCTTCTCTCCGCGGATGCGCACCTCGGCGAGGAGATCCTCGGGCCGGAGCGGAGCGATCGCCTCGAAGGTGAGCGCCCAGCCGGTCTCCCACGCTGCCATCAGGCTCTCGCGGGTGTCCGCCGCGCGGGCCTCGAACTCCTCGTCGCGGTTTCGGTCGGCCTTCTCGCCGTCGCTCGTGAGGAAGTCGGTCCAGCGCGAGCGCATGTTGCCGGCCATGTGCTTGACGATGAGCGCGACGCTGTTCGACTCGGGATCGATCGTGCGGAAGAAGTCGGCGTCTTCGACCTGCGCGAGCGCCCCCTCGGCGAGCTTCTTGTACTTGCGGAACTGGAGGAGGACGTCCGCGGCCCAGTGATCCTCGGCGGCGCTCATCGGCGTCTCGCTCCCGTCCTTCGTCCTGCCGCGTCCGTCCCGTCGTGACGCATCCGCATCATTGTCTCGCATCGGAGAGAGCTCGAATGCGCCTCGACCCGCCGGGCGCGATCCGATAGGCTCCGCGCATGTTTCTTCGACGCCTCGTCGCGGTTCTATTGGTGTCCCTCTGCGTCTACGGTGCGGCGCCGCCCGTTTCCGCCTCGCCGGACGAGGAGCCTCCGCCGGCCCAGGCGCCGCCCCGTCGCCCGAAGATCGGTCTCGCCCTCGGCGGCGGCGGCGCGCGCGGCACCGCGCACATCGGCGTGATCCGGGCGCTCGAGGAGATGCACATCCCGATCGACTACGTCGCGGGAACGAGCATGGGCTCGATCATCGGCGGCCTGTACTCGTGCGGCTACACGCCGGACCAGATGGAGAAGCTGATCGGCTCGATCCACTGGGACACGCTCTTCCAGGACGCGCCCGAGCGCAAGGACCAGTCCTTCCGCCAGAAGGAGGACGACTTCGAGCACCTGATCCCGCTCGAGTTCGGCCTGCAGCCGAAGAACGGCGGGCTCGTCCTTCCGCCGGGTCTGATCGCCGGCAGCAAGCTCGGCTTCGTGCTGGAGACCGCGACGATTCCGTGCTCCTCGGTCTCGAACTTCGACCAGCTGCGCATTCCGTTCCGCGCCGTCGCGACGGACATCCAGACGGGCCAGCCCTACGTCATGGGCAGCGGCAACCTCGCCCGCGTCATCCGCGCGAGCATGGCCATCCCCGCGATCTTCACGCCCGTCGAGATCGACGGCCATCTGCTCGTCGACGGCGGCGAGTCCGAGAACCTCCCGGTGCAGACCGTCAAGGCCATGGGCGCGGACATCGTGATCGCGGTCAACGTCGGCTCCTCGGGGGCCGAGAAGGCCGCCAAGCCGCAGAACGTCGGCGCGATGATCGGCCGCCTCATCGACCTGCCCCTCCAGCAGAACACGATGGCCTCGGCCAAGCTCGCCAACGTCGTCATCACGCCGGACCTCGACGGCTACACCTCGGCGGACTTCGTCAAGGGCCTGAAGATGATCCCGCTCGGCTACAAGGCCGCGATGGCGGACAAGTCCAAGCTCGAGCAGTGGTCCGCGCCCGAGATCGGTCTACGGCCCGTGGAAGCGGCGGCACGACGAGACGCTGCCGCCGGCGCCGCAGATCGACGAGGTCGTCGTCGAACCGGTGCCCGGCATGGACATCCGGCGGCTGCAGTACCTGGTGCACACGAAGCCGGGACCGCTCGACGAGAAGATCCTCGGCGAGGACCTCAAGCGCCTCTACGGCATGGGCGCCTTCGAGATCGTCAGCTATTCGATCGTCGAGGACGGAAACCGGCACATCCTCCGGATCACCCCGACGCCGAAGTCGTGGGGTCCGACCTACCTGAAGCTCGGTCTCAACCTCGCCACGGACTTCCAGGAGACGACGGAGTTCGGCGTGACGGCGCTCGTCGAAGCGACTGAGATGAACCGGCTGGGCGCCCAGTGGAAGACGACGCTCACCGTGGGACAGCCGCTCGATCTGGGGACCCGTTTCTTCCAGCCGCTCGACTACCGCGGCCACCTGTTCCTGTCGCCGTTTGCCGGATGGAAGGAGGACACGGCCGAGGTGTTCGCCGACCAGGTCGCGGTCGGCACGTACCAGGTCTCGCGCACGGCCGTCGGGATGGATCTCGGCTACGACTTCGGGACCTGGGGGGAGCTGCGTGTCGGTTACGGCCGCGCCTGGGGCAACGGCCGTCGCAAGGTCGGCAATCCCGACTTCCCGGATCTCGACTGGGACGAAGGTGGGGTGACGGCCCGGATGCGCGTCGACCAGGTCGACAACGTCAACCTGCCGCATTCGGGCTTCTTCGCCGACGCCGCCTACCTCGGCAATCGGCCGGGCCTCGGCGCGACGTTTTCGTACGACGAATTCTTCGGCCGAGGCTTCGGCGTCCAGACGATCGGGCGCTGGACCGGGCTCGCGAAATTCGAGGGCGGAACGGGCCTCGGCACGCAGATCCCGTTCTACGACCAATACCGGCTCGGCGGCCCGTTCCGGCTCTCCGGGCGGCCCATCGGCCAGCTCAACGGCAATACGTACGCGCTGGGAGCGCTGCTGCTCTACTACCGTTTGAGCGACACCGGCGGCGCCGTCGTCAAGAACCTCTCGATCGGCGTGTCGGCCGAAGCCGGCAACACGTGGGCATTCCAGGCTCCGGTTTCCTGGTCGGGCATGAAGACCGCCGGCAGCGTCTACGTCGTCGCCGACACGCTCATCGGCCCGTTCTTCATCGGCTGGGGGCGCTCGAGCAGCAAGTACAACTCGGCGTATCTGTCCCTGAACCGGTCGTTCTGATCCCGGCCTCGTAAAACTCCCGGCCGGCGAATCGATTCGACGCGGGATAAGCTCCGCGCCCGGCGCGGACGCCATCCCCAGGCCCCCGCGGAACCGACAACTCCGGTGGAGCGGTGGGGCGCCGAGCATTCCCGAAAAAATGGACGGAGGACTCTGGATGGACTGGAAAGCGTTTCGCGTCTCGGTGAGTCTCGTCGTCTCGGCCGGCGCCCTCGCGTCGGCGGCCGAGCCGGTCCTCGCAGGCGAACGGGCCCCCACCGTCGCATTTTCGACGAGGCATGCCAAATCGGCGCGCCTCTCCGACTACCGACTCGTCGGACCGATTCCGGTCCGCCCGAATCGCGAGGTCCCGAACGAGATCGCCACGCGAAAGGCCCTGGCCGTCTCCCGGGCGACGTCCGACCCGGTGGTCCAGAAGCGGTTCGGCCTCTCGCAGCCCGAGCCGCTCGCCGATTTCGACGGAGCCTCCGACGACGACAACGCCGCCGTTCTCGGTTTGCGCGTCGTGCCTCCCGACACGGAGGGCGACGTCGGACCCGGCCACTACGTCCAGTACATCAACAGCGTCGCGACGATCTACGACAAGTCGGGCGCGATCGTCCTCGGCCCCTTTCCCGGCAACGCGTTCTGGGCGGGCCTCGGCGGCCCCTGCGAGGTCCAGAACGACGGCGACCCTCTCGTGCGGTACGACCGCCAGGCCGACCGGTGGGTGTTTTCGCAGTTCGCGCTGCCGAACTACCCCGACGGTCCCTTCTACCAGTGCTTCGCGGTCTCGACCACGAACGACCCGACCGGGACCTACTGGCAGTACGAGTTCAAGACGAGCGACGACTTCTTCACCGACTACGGAAAGCTCGGCGTCTGGCCCGATGCCTACTACATGTCGTTCAACATGTTCGGTCCGACGAGCTCGCAGGGCGGCGCCTACGCGTTCGACCGGTCCGCGATGCTCGCGGGAGCGCCGGCGGCGATGATCGCCTTCGACACCGGTGACCAGCTCGGCGTCCTCCCGTCGGATCTCGACGGCCCGACGCCGCCGCCGGCGGGTTCGCCCAATTACTTCCTGACTTTCGACGTCAACCCCGCGCGGCTTCACCAGTGGCAATTCCACGTGGACTGGACGACGCCCGAAAACAGCACCTTCACCGGACCGATCGACATTCCCGTCGCCGAATTCCTCTATCCCGTGTGCAACGCGGACCGCGGGCAGTGCGTCCCCCAGCTCGACTCGCCGGAGAAGCTCGAGACCCTCGGGGACCGCCTGATGTACCGGCTCGTCTACCGGAACTTCGGCGACCACGAGTCGCTCCTGGTCAACCACACGGTCGGCACCGAAGACGGCAGCGCCGCCCTGCGCTGGTACGAGATCCGAAGCCCCGGCGACGCGGCGGCCGTCTATCAGCAGGGGACCTTCGCGCCCGACGCGACCTTTCGATGGATGGGCTCGATGGCGATGGACCGCAACGGGAACATCGCTCTGGGCTATTCGAAATCGAGCGCGGCGATGTTTCCCTCGATCGGCGTCACGGGGCGCCTCGCCGGCGACCCGCTCGGCCTGATGGGCGCCGAGGACGTCTGGCTCGCCGGCACCGGAAGCCAGGTCGACGAGCTCGTCGCGGTGGGGCGACTACAGCACGATGTCGATCGACCCGACCGACGACTGCACCTTCTGGTACACGCAGGAGTACTACGCGGAGACCGGCGCGGCCGACTTCAAGACCCGCGTCGGCGCCTTCCGGTTTCCGAGCTGCACGAGCGGCGCCGCGGGCGCCCTCTCGGGCGCCGTCACCGACGGCACCGCGCCCCTGCCCGGCGCGACGGTGACGGCGACGCCGTCCGGCTCGCGTCCGGTGGCGAGCGGGTCGTCGTCCACGACCACCGACGAGACCGGCCACTACCAGTTCCTGACGCTGCCGGCCGGCACCTACGACGTCACGGCGGCGAAGTTCGGCTACGCGTCGGCGACGGCGTCCGGCGTCGTCGTGCCCGACGGCGGAGCGGCCGCGCGGGACTTCGCGCTGCAGGCGCTCCCGTCCGTCGTGGTGAATGGCACGGTGACGGACGGTTCGGGCCAGGGCTGGCCGCTCTACGCGAGGCTCGCCGTCTCCGGTCCTCCGGGCTTTTCCGGCGCGGTCCTGTTCACCGATCCCGTGACCGGCTATTACTCGATCAGCCTCCCGACCGGAGGCGCCTACGCCTTCGCGGTCACGGCCGTCGGTCCCGGCTACGTCCCGGGCGGCGGTCCGCTGTCCCTCGCCGCTCCCGCCGGGGTGAACGCGCCCGTCGTCGCCAGCTGGAAGCTCTCGGCGGCGCCGACGTGCGACGCGCCCGGCTACGGTCCCGGAGACTTCTCGGGAGCGCCGGCCCTGAGCGAGTCCTTCGACGCAGGCGTCCTGCCGTCGGGCTGGACGATCGACACGACGTCGGGCACGAGCTGGATGATTCGGTCCGGCGCCGGTCCTTGCGGTGAGTTCGACGGCAACCGCACGGGCGGGTCGGGCGCGTACGCGCTCATCGACAGCTCCTGCTTCAGCGACGGCAGCACTCCGGACGACTCGTCCCTCGTGACGCCCTCCTTCGATCTGACGGGCCGCTCGTCCGCGGCGATCCGCTTCGCGAGCGACTTCGTCGACATGGGCTACGGCGCGGTCGGGACCGTCGACGTGAGCACGGACGCCGGCGTGACCTGGTCGAACATCTGGCGGGTCTCCCAGCCCGATCAGCCGGGCCCGAGCGCTCCCGTCGCGGACCTGTCGTTCGCGGCCGGGCACGCGGGCGTGAAGGCGCGCTTCCACTACCAGGGCGTCTGGGCATGGTGGTGGCAGGTGGACGACGTTCTCGTCGGCACCTACGCCTGCACGCCGATTCCCGGAGGGCTCGTCGTCGGCACGGTGGGCGACGCCAACACGGGCGCCGGCCTCGATGACGCGACGGTCGCGAACGCGGCCGGCGGCGCTTCCGCGAAGACCTTCGCGACGCCGGAGGATCCCGCGCAGGGAGACGGGTTCTTCATCCTCTTCTCCGACAGCGGAGCTCAGTCCATCCAGGCGGCGTACCCCGCGCACGATCCGCAGACGAAGAGCGCGACGGTCATTCCGAACGGGACCATGCGCCTCGACTTCTCCCTCGCGGCGGGCCTGCTCCAGGCGAGCCCGCGCCCGCTGTCTCTGTCCGTTTCTCCCGGCGCGGCCGAGGACCTCACGCTGACGCTGTCGAACACCGGCACCGGCGCCGCGCACTTCCGAGATCCAGGAGCTCTCCGTGCCGCCACCGGCGCCGCCGGCGTCGCGTCCGGCCACGCTCGCGAATGCCGCGGATCGCAAGGCCGCGTTGAAGCGCATTCCGTTCTCGCCGCATGACGGATCCGAACCGCCGCGGACTGCCGGTGCCGCCGAAGGCCCCGTCGAACGCGCCCGAGCTCGCGAACGCCGGTGAAGTCGTCGGCTCGTTTCCGACGGGCCTCGGCTTCGGCTTCGGCATGGCGTACGACACGAGCGTCGATCGGCTGTGGATCGCGAATACCTCCTACCCCGACTTCGGCTACGACGGCGATGGATTCGAGCACCAGTACCTCCCCGACGGCACCGACACGGGCCAGACGATCGACATCCACGACACGGGCGGCATCTGGCAGGCCGATGGGGCCTACAACGGACGCACCGGGATGCTCTGGCAGGTCAACGTGGGCGGGGACAACTGTCTCTTCGAGATGGACCCGGTCACGAAGACGGTCACCGGCAAGACGATCTGCGGTCCATGGACCTCGGCGCAGCACGGTGTCGCCTACGACTATGCGACCGACACGTATTACGTCGGCGGGGCGAACGAGGCGACCGTCTACCACCTCGATGCCTCGGGCCACCTCATCGACTCGGCCTACGTCGGACTCGGGATCTCGGGCCTCGCGTACAACCCGACGTCGCGCCACCTCTTCGCGCTGACGGAGTTCGCCTCGCCCTGGAACGTCTGGGTCCTCGACGCCGCCAATGGGTACGCCGTGCTCGGCGGCTTCTCCGTCACGAGCGGCGGTGCGCCCGCGTCTGCCGAACGGCTCCGGGAGCCTCGAGGCCGACTGCGCCGGACGCCTCTGGACGCTCGACCGCGTCAGCCAGACCGTCTTCGCCTTCGAGTCGGGGGAGACCGGCTGGTGCGTGAACGACGTTCCCTGGCTCTCCGAGAGCCCCGCCTCCGGAGACGTCGCGAGCGGCGGATCGCTGCCCGTGACGGTGGCCTTCGACTCCGCGGGCCTGCTCCCGGGTCTGCGCCAGGGCTCGCTCCTGCTCCAGACCGATACGCCGACGCCGGTCGATCCCGTGCCGGTGAACTTCACGGTTCTCTTCGGCGACGTTCCCGAGGGCAGCTTCGCGTGGAACTACATCTATGGCGCGGCGGGCGCCGGCGTCATGCCGGGCTGCGCGCCGCAGACGCCGACCTTCACCTTCTGCCCCAACGACGTCGTCACGCGACGCACGATGGCCGGTTACATCGAGCGCGCCGTGCACGGCTCTCTCACGCCACCGCCCGTCTACCTCGGCGAGTTCGGCGATGTGCTGTCGGGAAGTTTCAACGCGAACTACATCCAGGGCCTCGTCGAGGACCGGATCACGGCGGGCTGCAGCGTCTCGCCGCCGCTCTACTGCCCCGACGTCCCGGTGACGCGCGCGCAGATGGCGGTCTTCGTGTGGAAGGGCCAGCACGGCGATGCGCCGCCTCCCTCCTGCGCGGGAGTCTTCACCGACGTGCCCTGCCCCGGCGGCTTCGCGGTCGACTACATCGAGGGGATCTACGGCGAGGGCGTGACCGCGGGCTGCGGGGGCGGCGACTATTGCCCGAACGCGTTCATCACCAGCGCCCAGATGGCCGTGTACATGGTGAAGGCCTTCGCCCTTCCGTACCTCCCGTGACCTCCATGAGCAAAAAGGAAGCAACGACGATGTCTCTCTCCGCCAGGAAGCTCGCAGCCGGGATCCTCTCTCTCGGCGTCCTCGCCTCGGGTGTCGCGCTTGCGGCGGGCGGCGGCGCCGCGACCGTGCCGGTGAGCGGCACGGTCCAGGACGGATCGACGCACGGCTGGCCGCTCTTCGCCCGAATCGAGTTCACCTCGGCCTCGACCGATCCGGTCGTGACGTACTCCGACCCGGTGACGGGCTCGTACGGGGCCGTGCTCCCCGACGGAGTCGCGTTCCAGGCCCTCGTGACCGCCGTCGGTCCCGGATACGTGCCGGGCGGCGGAACCGTCGTGACCGCTGGTGTGCCCATCGAGGCCCCGTGGACGCTGGGGCCCTCGGCTCTGTGCAACGCGCCCGGGTACGCGGCGGGAAGTTTCGGCCCCGCGGTCTTCGCCGAGAGTTTCGACGGCGGCGCGCTTCCGCCGGGCTGGACGGTGCAGACGAACTCGGGGAATGGCTGGCAGGTGCTCTCGGGCGCGCGATCCCTGCGGGTTGCCCGAAGGGAATCAGACCGGCGGCTCCGGCGCGTACGCGCTCGACAACGGCGCGTGCAGCTTCTTCGAAGACTCGTACCTCGTCACGCCGCCGATGGACCTCTCGTCCGTCCCGAACGCGGCGATCCGCTGGGGCAACGACTTCCTCGACGGGGGCTCCGGCGACACGGCCGAAGTGGAAGTTTCGATCGACGGCGGCGCGACCTGGACGAGCGCCTGGCGCGCGTCGGGGAGCGTCCCCGGTCCCGGGACGCTCACCGCGGACATGTCCCTCGCGGCGGGGCATGCCGGCGTCCAGGCCCGGTTCCACTACAGCGCGTTCTTCGGCCTCTGGTGGCAGCTCGACGACGTCGAGGTCGGTCCCGTGGCCTGCACCAGCCTGTCGGGCGGCCTGGTGGTCGGAGGCGTCGGCGACGCCAACACGGGCCTCGGCCTGAGCGGCGCCACGGTGACGGCCCTCGCCAGCGACGGCACGGCGACGACCGCCCCCGCGCCCGGACAGGGCGACGGCTACTACACGATCTTCGCCGCCGGCAGCGGCCCGCAGGATTTCGAGGCGTCGGCGTCGCTCTACGCGCCCCTGACGAAGAGCGCGACGATCACCCCGGACGCGGTGCAGCGGCTCGACTTCGCGCTCGCGGCGGGCCTGCTCGACGCGAGTCCCCGGCCCCTCTCGGCGACGGTCAGCCCCGGCGCATCCCAGAGCGTGACGCTCGACGTCGCGAACAGCGGCACCGGCGACGCGAGCTTCGTTCTCCACGAGATCGACGTACCGCCTTCCGCCCCGGCCGGACCTGCCTTCGCGAGCATCGCGGACCGGCGGGAGAACCGGAAGCTCTTTCGGACCGGGTGGTTCGGCGCCACCGGCAGGACGCTCCTCGACCCCGTTTCTGCACGCTTCGACGAGCGTGCCGCTCGCGGCGGCCGCGGGCAACGTCGTGAGCTCGTTCCCGGTCGATCTGCCGGGCGCCTGGGGAATGACCTACGACACGAGCGCCGGGCGCCTCTGGATCACGAACTCCTCGCGCGATGGAGGCGGCCAGCTCCTCGGCGACGGCCTCGAGTACCAGTACCAGCCGGACGGCACCCCGACCGGCGAGACGATCGACGTCGGCGGCCAGTGGCTGGGCGACGGCGCCTACAACGCGCGCACCGGGATGATCTGGCAGCCCAACGTCGCCTATAAGGAGACGTCTCCGCCCCAGTGTCTCGTCGAGACCGATCCCGTGGCGAAGGTCGTCACGGGCCGGCAGATCTGCGGCCCGTGGGGCAACTTCCCCGGGCTCGTCGGGCTGGCGTACGACGACGCCACGGACACCTACTATGCCGGCGATCAGCTCGGCCTCATCACGCACGTCGACGGATCCGGACAGCTTCTCGACTCGGGCACCATCGGGGGTATCCAGATCTCGGGCCTTGCCTACAACCCGACCACGCGGCTCCTCTACGCGGCGGCGTTCTTCTCGGGTCCCTTCGACATCTACGTCATCGATCCGCAGCAGGGCTATCGCGTGCTGAGCGGATTCAAGGTCACGAGCGGCGGCGTGCCGGTCTTGAACGGCGGCGGAGTCAGCCTCGACGCGGACTGCTCCGGTCACCTGTGGATCTACAGCATCTTCACCGGGACCGTCCTCCAGGTCGATTCGGGCTCGACGGGCTGGTGCGTCGGCGACATTCCGTGGCTCGCGGAGGACCCGGTCTCCGGCACGATCCCGGGCTCCGGCGGCGGCTCGCGACCGGCGGGCGCGGGAAACACGCTGCCCGTGACGGTGACCTTCGACTCGACGGGGCTCATGCCGGGCCTCCGGATGCGCTCGCTCGTGTTCACGACCGACACGCCGACGCCGGTCGCCCCGGTTCCGGTCGATTTCACGGTCCTCTTCAACGACGTCCCGCCGGACAGCTTCGCGTGGAACTTCATCTACGGCGCGGCGGGAGCCGGCGTGATGCCGGGCTGCAATCCCTATTCACCCGCCTTCACCTTCTGTCCGGGGGACATCGTCACGCGGCGGAGCATGGCTGGGTTCATCGAGAGAGCGGTCCACGGGTCGCTCACGCCGCCGCCGGTCTATCGCGGCGAGTTCGACGACGTGCTGCTCGGCAGCTTCAACGCCGACTACGTCCAGGGCCTCGTCGAGGATCGCATCACCGCCGGGTGCGGTGTCACTCCTCCGCTCTACTGTCCGGACGTCCCGGTGACCCGGGCGCAGATGTCGGTGTTCGTGTGGAAGGGACAGCACGGGCAGGAGGCGCCGCCGGCCTGCACGCCGCCGGGAGCGTTCGCCGACGTGCCGTGCCCGGGAGGCTTCGCGGTCGACTACATCGAGGGGATCGCCGCCGAGGGGATCACCGCGGGCTGCGGCAACGGGAACTATTGCCCGAACGCCGGCATCACGAATGCGCAGATGGCGGTGTTCCTCGTGAAGGCGTTCGCGATTCCGTACGTGCCTTAGACGGTTCGCGCCTTCGAGCCGACGTGTCCGCCTCTGTCATCCCGAGGAGCCCTTCGACTTCGCTCAGGGCAGGCTCCGCGACGAGGGATCCCTTCAGGAGCCGCAGGGCGAATTGAACGGGATCCCTCGCTGCGCTCGGGATGGCGGGCCTGGACTCCGTAGCGGCGGATGTCTCAGAGTCGGTTCAATCCGTCCAGGCCCGCCACCTTGTACGCTTCCGCCATCGTCGGGTAGTTGAAGACGGCGTCGCGGAAATAGTCGATCGTGCCGCCGTAGGCGAGCACCGCCTGGCCGATGTGGATGATCTCGGTCGCGCGCTCCCCGAAGATGTGCACGCCGAGGAGCCGCCGGGTGCGGCGGTCGAACAGGATCTTGAGGAGGCCGGTGTCCACGCCCAGCATCTGACCCTTGGCCAGCTCTTCGAACTTGGAGAGACCGATCTCGTACGGGACCTTCTCGGCCGTCAGCTCCTGTTCGGTCTTGCCGACCATGGAGATCTCCGGGATCGTGTAGATCCCGTAGGGCATCGCGCTCAGCCGGTTCTCGCAGGCCGCTCCGAACATGTGGCAGCTCGCGAGGCGCCCCTGCTCCATGGAGGTCGAGGCCAGGGCGGGAAAGCCGATGACGTCGCCGGCGGCGGAGATGTGCGGCACGGCGGTCTGGAAGAACTCGTTGACGGCGATGCGGCCGCGCTCGTCGGCGGCCAGCCCCGCCGCGTCGAGACCGAGCAGGTCGGCATTGGTGCGCCGTCCGACCGTGTAGAGCAGGGTGTCGCCGTGGATCTCCTTGCCGCTCTCGAGCGTCGCGACGACGCGGCTCCTCTCGTCGTATCCCACCGAGAGGACCTTTTCGCCCAGCCGGAACGCGGCGCCTCGTTGGCGCATGAAGTACAGAAGCGAGTCGATCAGCTCGCGATCCACGAAGTCGAGAATCGTCGGCCGCGCTTCGATCACGGTGACCTTGATGTTCAGGGCGGTGACCATCGAGGCGTACTCGAGGCCGATGACGCCGGCGCCGACGACGATCAGGTCGCGGGGCAGGCTCTCGCCCTTCAGGAGCTGGTCGGAATCGATGATGCGTTTGCCGTCGAGCGGCACCGTGTCGCTGTGCGCCGGCCGCGTGCCGCACGCGATGAGGATGTGATCGGCGCGGACCTGCGTGGTTCCGTCGACCGACTCGATTTCGAGCGTGTGGGGATCGACGAATCGGGCGCTGCCGGACAGCGTGGCGATGTGGTTGCGGTTCAGCTGCGCGCGCACGACCTCCACCTCCCGGACGAGCACCTTCTGCACCCGGAAGGAGAGATCGGCGACCGTGATGTCCTTCGACACCGCGTAGTCCCGTCCGTAGAACGTGCGCTCGCGGAACCCGGAGAGGTAGAGGATGGCCTCGCGGAGCGTCTTCGACGGGATCGTGCCCGTGTGGAGGCAGACGCCGCCGACCATCTCCTTGCGGTCGATGACGGCGACCCGCTTGCCGAGCTTCGCCGCCGCGATCGCTCCCTTCTGTCCCGCGGGCCCGGTGCCGATGACGACGAGGTCGTACCGAACGGAGTCCATCGCGTCAGGCTCTCACGCGGAAAGCGAAGACGACGTGAAGCGCGGGGGTCGGAGCTTCCGGTCGAGCTCGGCCGATCCGAGGAAGCAGTCGACGACGTGCGCCCGCGGGGTGCCGGTCTCGATCTCCCGCGTGTAGAACGCGTGGCCTTCCGCATCGGCGTCCCGGCCGAGGAAGGTGCGATAGGCGGCGCTCACGAAGTCGGGAGCGGAGTCGGCCGAATGGGCGACGAGAAATCCCTCCGACAGTCCCCGAAGGGTCGCGGCGCCCGACTCGATCCGCGGGCGGTCATCCGCGGCATGCCGGCCGAGCCTCGAAAGCAGCGCTTCGAGCGCGGCGGCGTCCCAGGCGCGATCGAGGATCCGGACGGCGGACGTGGCCGCGCGAAGGCCGTCGGGCCGGCGGCGCGCCGTGACCCGCATGTACTGTGAGCCTTCGCCGGCGATGTCCGCGACGTCGAACCCCAGGGCGGACAGCTCCGCGGTCAGCGCCGCGGCCGTGTACCGCACACCCCGCCACGTGTCGATCGGCTCGAGCGGTTCCCGCGGGCGCCCATCCGCCTGGAAGCGGAACACGCCTCCCGCGCGGAGCACGCGCGAGGCCTCGGCGAGATAGCGGGAGACCGCGCCGCGGCTCGGCACGTGCTGAAAGACGACGAAGGAGTACACGAGATCGAGCGACCCCTCGGGCGTGTCCGGGAGGTCGCCGTCCGTGCGGAGGAGGCGCACGTTCGGCCGATCCGCGAGGGCCTCCGCCGCCCGGGCGATCATCTCGCCCGAGATGTCGACGCCGGTCGCCCGCGCGACGCGCTCCGACAGGGGGCGGAGAAGGCGGCCCATGCCGCAGCCGATCTCGAGCACCTCGGCCTCGGGCGATAGGGCGAGTCCCTCCAGCACGAAGTCCTCGACGTCGCGGGGACCCGAGCGCCAGAACTCCTCGTCCGAGCCGCCGTGTCCGCAGTCGATGAAGTAGCGCGCGTTCCGGCGCGCGCGCTCGTCCCAGTCCTCGCGCATCCGCCGGGCGGGGGAGAAGAGCCCCCGGAACGAGCGGGCGAACGGGATCTTCATCGGGCGGATCTTATCCGCCCGGCGCCTCCGCGCCGTCGATCCAGACCGTCTCGCGCGTCTGCACGAAGAAGAGGCCCGCGCGCGCGGGCCGGCCGGTCAGGCGCTCCCAGTACCGCCGGTAGATCCGAACCTGCGGCGTGTAGAAGCGGACGAGCGCGTCGAGGCCGCCGGAGACGGCGTCGGACTTGTAGTCGACGAGGATCCACCCGTCGTCCTCCTCGAAGGCGAGATCGATCGCGCCCTGCAGGAGCACGCGGTCGGGTCCCGCCGTCGAGACCCAGCTCCTCGCGCGGCACCTCGAGCGCGAAGGGGACCTCGACCAGACGGCGCCGCGCGGCGCCCGCCCGCTTCCAGAGGGCCGAACCGCGAACGGCCTCGACGGTCCGGAGCACGTCGTCGAGCTCGCCCGGCGGCCGCTCCTCCGACGGCGAGGAGATTCGCCGCGTGGAGCGCGAGGTCGAGCTTCGGGTCGCGCATCGCCGCCTCGAGGGCGCCGTGGATCACGCGTCCCCACGACATGCCGCGGCCGGTCGACTCCCAGTCCGGCTTCTCTCCGACGTGCGCGACGGACGTGACCGTCGCGACCGCGTACGTCGGCGCCCCGCTCGCGGCGAGGCGGGAGGCGCGCTCGGCGCGAAACGAGGCCAGGCGGGCGGCGAAGTCCGGAGCCACCGCCTGTGGGAGCGCGAGCGCCGGCCCCTCTTCGAGCTCGTCGGTCAGCCGGGCGTCGAAGGGCGACCAGATGCCCTTCGGCGCGCCCTTGCCCTGCCTCCAGGTACTGACGACGAGCGTCTCTCTCGCCCGCGTCGCCGCGACGTAGAGGATGCGGATCTTCTCCGCGTCGTCGAAGGCGCACTCGCGCTCCTCCATCGCCTCCCAGCCCGGCGGCTGCGCAATGGCGATCGTGCGGAACTCGCCGCCCTGGCGGGACACCTGCCAGTGGCTCTGCGCCGGTTCCGCATCGCGGTCGATCCAGACCTGGGGCGCCCGCCGCGAGTCCGGCCGGGGATCCGCGAGGAAGACGACGGGAGCCTGCAGGCCCTTCGCGCCGTGGACGGTGAGGAGCCGCACGGCGTCGCGGCGGCCGGGTTCGGCGCTCATCTCCTCGATGTAGCCGCCCTGCGTCATTCGCGTGAGCTCCCCGACGACGTCCGCGAAGTCGAGGCCGTCGGCGGAGAACCGACGCGCGGCCGCCAGCGCCTTCAGGAGATTGCCCGCACGGCTGTCGCCGAGCTCGCGCGCGGCGGCATACGCGATCCAGCCGAGGCGCTCGACGACGCGCCCGATCGCGGCGGCCGGTGGGAGCGAGGCCACCCAGCCGTCGGCCTCGCGCGCGATGGCCGCGGCGACCGCGATGCGGGGATCGGCGGCCGCGGGGAGCGGCGCGCGATAGGCGAAGCGGCCACCGGCCTGCACGAAGCGGTAAAGGGCCTCGTCGTCCACGCCGAAGAGCGGTCCGCGCAGGACGGCGAGCCAGGCGACCGGATCGTCCGGGTCGGCGAGGGCGCCGAGGATCGGCAGCAGCGCCGCGAGCTCCTCGGAGTCGGCGAAGGCCCCGCCGCCCGCGAGCTCGCTCGGGATGCCTTCGGCTTCGAGCTCCCTTGCGTACTTCGACATGAATTTGCGGTTGCGGAAGAGGACGAGGAAGTCCCCCGGGCGGCGCATTCCGCTGCCGACCGCGCGAGCGATCGCGCGCGCGATGCGCCGGGCGTCCTGCTCGACGACTCCCGCCACGGTTCCGGTCGTCGTGCGGACCTCGAGGCGGAAGACGGCCGGACCGCCCTCGTCGCGGTGAGGCTCGAGGGGAACGTAGCCCGCCTGCTCCGACGTGGATCTCTCGGGGAAGAACCCGTCGCGGGTGAAGACGCCGTTGACCCACGCGCAGATGCGCCCCGTCGAACGGAAGTTCGTCGAGAGCCGCAGCACACGGCCGGACGTCGCGATCCGATCCCGGACGAGTCCGTACGTGAAGATGTCCGCGCGCCGGAAGCGGTAGATCGACTGCTTCGGGTCGCCGACGACGAAAAGGGATCCCGGCAGGGGCACGGCCGCGCGCCAGTCCGCCTCGTGCACGTCGCGCCCGGTCAGGTAGAAGAGAATCTCCGCCTGGATCGGATCGGTGTCCTGGAACTCGTCGACGAGAATCGGCAGGAAGCGCTTCTGGAAATCGGCGCGGACCGCGGGGTGGTCCCGGAGCAGGTCGCGCGCGAGCAGGAGAAGGTCCTGGAAGTTCAGCCGACCGTGGCGGCGCCGCCACGCCGCATAGTCGCGGACCGCGGGCACGACGACGGCGAGGGCGACGGGGTATCGGTGCTCGTGCCAGGCCCGAAGCGAGGGCTCGAGGACGTCTCGACAGAGGGCCTCGTACGCGGGCCTCAGCGGTCCGGCCTGGTTGGATTTCTTGTGCGCGCGGTCGAGCGCGTCCATCACTTCGACGAGCGCCGCCGGGTCCTCTTCCGGGAGGAGCGACGCGAGCCGCTGCGCCCGCCGCACCGCATCCTGGTATTCCGTCCAACCGCCGGTCGGTGGCTCACCCGGGATCGCGGCCTCCGCGCGCGGGAGAAACTCCGCGATCGCCCGCCGCGCCGCGGCGAAGTCGGGCGGCGGCGTCTCCTCGGGCACCGTCGGCAGGACGTCCTCGTTCTCGCACATCTTCTGAAAGGTCGGCCGCAGCTCGTCGAGCTTCATGCCGAGCTCCGAAAGCCGCGGCAGCAGCGGGCTTTCGCCCGAGAACAGCTTCTCGGCGTAGCGCTCCCAGGCCTCGCCGCGGGCGGCCTCGTCCTCCGGCTGCTCCATCTCCTCGAATCCGGGATCGACACCGGCCTCCACCGGGCGCTCGCGCAGCAGCCGCGCACAGAACGCGTGGATGGTGCCGACGAATGCGGTGTCGAGCCGCGCGAGGGCCTCCTCGATCCGGCGCCGCTCCTCGCCGTGCGTCGCGCGCGCGGACTGCTCGAGTCGTGCCTGGAAGCGCTGCGAGAGCTCCGCCGCGGCCTTGATCGTGAACGTGACCGCCGAGAGCCGGTCGATCGTGGTCTCGCCCTTGCGGACGAGCGAGACCATGCGGTCCACGAGGCTCTCGGTCTTTCCGGTGCCGGCGGCGGCCTCGACGAGCATCGTCGTACCGAGGTCCTCGCGGATCGCCTCGCGCGCGGCGCCGTCAGGGAGCGGGCGCGGGCGTTCACTCGTCTTCATGCATCTCCCGGAAGGCTCGCAGCGCATCGAGCGGCGGCGAGGCGAGCTTCGCCTTCGCGCGCGTCGACGCCGGGCCGGCGCCGCCGCAGACGGACTCGTAGTCGCAGAATCCGCAGTCGCCGGGCTGCAGAGCGTGCGGAAAGGCGCCCGCCGCCAGGAGGTCCATGAGGCGGTTCACGGTTTCGCGCGTCTTACCGACGTCGAGCGGCATTCGGAATCGCTGCCCCTCGCCCCGCCGTCCCGGAAAGAAGTACCCCGACTGCGACACCTGAGCGGGGAGCCCGGCCCGTTCGAGCAGCGCTTCGAGGGCGAGGGCATAGAGCGCGTACTGAATCCTCCGGCCGCCGTCGACGCCGCGCGCCTCCGAGAACCGGTAGGCCGCGCCCGTCTTGTAGTCCCAGACCTGGAAGGCGCCGTCGGCTCCCTCGTCGATTCGGTCGATCGAGCCCCGAAGCGCGAAAGAGCGCCCGCCGCCGGCGTCGATCGTCACGGGCTCGCGGCTCGCGATCGGTCCCCGCAGCTCGGCGCGCGGCAGGCCGAAGGGCACCTCGAAGAAGCGCGGGGTGACCCCGCGGCAGTGCTCCTCCTCGAGGCGAAGAAAGGTGCGGCACGCGAAGAGCAGCTCCTCGCGCCGCTGCGCAAACGCGATCTCGCTTCGGGGAGGGATCCGTTCGCGCCAGAGGCCGATCTGCTCCTCGGCGATCTCCTCGATGAGCGCGGCATGCGCGGCGACGGTCGGCTTCTCGCCGCGGCGCGGTGATCCGTTCGAAGAAGAGGCGAAACGCGTCGTGAAGCAGCGAACCCGCCATGAGCGGGTCGAGCCAGCGCGTGCGGTCGCGTTCGGCGGTCTCGGGCGCCTCGACCCCGAGCACATGGCGGACGAAGAATCGGAACGGGCACGCCGCGAGCAGCTGGAGCCGCGACGCGGACTGCGGCGCGCCGCCGGCGCGGGGATCGAGCTCCGGAGTGCCTCCCCGTACCCAGCCGTCGTAGACGGTGAACTCGACCGAGGCGCGGGCCTCTTCGGCGCGACGTCCCTCACGCAGGTGCGGGTACAGCGCGGCGACGGCCTCCGCGGCCGAGCCGCCCGACGCCCCCCGCTGCGGCGTCAGCCCCGAGAGCCACCACTCGGTCTCATCGAGGGCGGCGTGCGGTCCCGGGGAGAACCCGGCGGCGGAGGGCAGCGCGTCAGCGAGATCCGTGTAGTCGGCGCGCGGCTGGCCGCTCGCCGCTCGATGGATCTCGAGAAAGAAAGGGGAGGGAAACTGCTCGCTCTGCTGGTCGAGGCTGCGCAGCTTCCAGCTTGAGTAGCTCGCCGTCAGCGGGCCCGCGGATCGCGCCACGCAGGATTCGAGCGCGCGCGCCGCGTCCCGCGGCCGGTCTCGGAACAGGGAGAGCGCTGCGGGCGCGAGCGCGCGGTTGATCTCGCGGCGCTCGGCATCGAGGAGGACGGGATCCTCGAGGTCCGCGCCGGGATGTCGCTCCTCGTCCAGGCCGACGAGGAACGCGTGCCGGCGACCCGACCAGCCTCCGCCCGCGACGTCGCTGACGTGGATGCGGCCGGCGCGCGCGCGGTCCGACTCGACGGAGAGTCCGCGGACCGCATCGGCCAGGCGCGCGGCCGCCTCGGTCGGCGCGAGCGCGGCCGGCGCGAGCAGCTCGAGCTCCTCGAGCAGGGCCTGGAGGCCGGTCAGCGCGGCGCCGTCGAGGGGGTCGGTGACGCGGGCGAACCCGGTCACGAACGCGCGCGTCCCGCGCGCCAGGGCCCGCAGGTCGCAGGATGCGCCGTCCGCACACGCGGCGAGCTCGAGGGCGCGCCCGACGAATGCGCGAGCCCGCCTCGCCGCCTCGAGCCGGCGCTCCCGGCGCCGCCCGCGCTCGCGCCGCTCGTCCTCGCCTGCGTCGTCGTCCTCCCGGCCGCCCTCGTCGGGCTTCGACAACTCGGCGATGAGGCGATCGAGCGCGGCGTGGTGCCGCGCGGCGCCCCAGCCGACGCGCGCCTCGCGCAGGGCGCGGCCGGCGGCGCGGGCGCCGGGCGCATCGGGGCCGCCGCCCGGCAAGCGAGTGAGCGTCACCGCCGCGGACGCGAGGACGCGTCGGAGCGAGTCCGCGCCGAAGCCGTCGGCGATCCAGTCGAGGAAGGCGAGGGCCGACTGACCGGGGCGCGTGAACGCGGCGCCGATGCCCGCCGAGAAGGTGCAGGGGACGCCGTGCTCGCGCGAGAGCTCCCAGGCGAGCGCCGCGTAGAGTCGCGAGTCCGTCGCGACGATCTCGACGTCGTCGAATGGGATCCGCGCCGAAAGCACGCGCCGGAACACCTCGCGGATCTCGTTCTCCTCGCCGGTCGCGCGGAACAGCGAGGCGCCGGCGGCCTTCGCGATCCAGGCGTCCGCCGGCTCGGTTTCGAGGGTCTCGAGCCTGCCCTCGGAGAGCTCCGCCAGGAGGGCGCTCTCGACGCCCGAGTGCTCCAGGCCGCGCGGCGCGAGGAACAGGGCCTCGCCCGGGAGGCGGCGTCCCGCGCGTGAGGCCTCGAGGGCGCGCCGGATCACGTCCGCGCGATCGATCCACGAGGAAGCGGCGAGCGTCTCCTCGTACCGCGCGAGGATCCGGCGAAGCTCGTCGCGCTTGCGCCGGTCGGCGAAGGCCTTCGCCGGAAGGTCCGCGGCCGGGATCCCCGCCCCCCGAAGCTCCTCGAAGGTGCGCTGGAGCGCCCGGTGGAACCCGGGCCGGTCGCGCAGCGCGGCGAAGTAGCCGTTCGCGGTCAGGCATTCGCCGCAGGCCTGCTCGACGAGCGCGAGGGCCTGCGCCCGGGAGAGCACCCGGAGGCCGTCGTGGGCGAGGTCTCTTTCGACGAGGCGAAGGGCGAGCGTGCGGACGGTTTCGACGCGCAGGTTCATCCAGGGATGGCCCTCCCGCGCGAGGCGTTCGACGAGGGCGTTGCCGACGAAGAGAGACGGCGCGACCAGGATCTTGTCCTTCAGGGGAGCGCCCACGCAGGCGCGGGCGAGCGCGGTGATCAGCGGCGATCCGTCCGGCGGCGGCTCCGGCGGTGGCTCGGGCCGCGGCTCGGGCGCATCGAAGGGCAGGAACGGCTGCTCGTTTTTCCGGCGCATGGGTCGCGGAGATTCTTATCCCAATCGGCGGACAAACCTCGTCCGAGCGAACGGAGTAGACTTCGTGCTGGCAAACGGGGGAGCCCACTCCGCGCGGCCTGCGCGGACGGCTGAGAGTCCGGCGGCCACGCGCGCCGGAGACCCCGCGAACCTGATGCGGGTAATGCCGCCGTAGGGAGGTTGAGATGAGCCGACGCCCCGAGGCGCTTCCGTCGGAAGCCGCCGCTCGCCGAGAGCCCCTGCCCGGATCGCGCAAGGTCTACGTGTCCGGACCGCACGGCATGCGCGTGCCGTTCCGGGAGATCGCGCTGACGCCGACGCGCGGCCTGCGCGGCGACGCCGAAATGCATGCGCCGCTCCGCGTGTACGACACGTCGGGCCCCTACACCGACCCGGCGGCGAACGTCGACCTGTACCGCGGGCTGCCTGAGCTTCGCCTTCCCTGGATCCTGGACCGAGGGGACTACGAGCGCGCCGCGCCGCGCCGCGTCAATGCGCCGGGCCTCGCCCTGACGCGCCCGCGAGAAGTCCTCCGAGGCCGTGGCAACGTCACCCAGATGCACTTCGCCCGCCGCGGCGAGGCGACGCCCGAGATGGAGTTCATCGCGATCCGCGAGAACCTGCCCGTCGCGCTCGTGATGTCCGAGGTCGCGCGGGGGCGCGCGATCATTCCGGCCAACGTCAATCACCCCGAGTCCGAGCCGATGATCATCGGACGGCGGTTCCTCGTGAAGATCAACGCGAACATCGGCAACTCCGCGGTCGGCTCCTCGATCGAGGAGGAAGTCGAGAAGATGACGTGGGCGACCCGCTGGGGCGCCGACACGGTCATGGACCTCTCGACGGGCCGCCACATCCACGAGACGCGGGAGTGGATCCTGCGCAACTCCCCGGTGCCGATCGGCACCGTGCCGATCTACCAGGCCCTCGAGAAGGTCGGCGGCAAGGCGGAGGAGCTGACCTGGGACGTCTTCCGCGACACGCTCATCGAGCAGGCGGAGCAGGGCGTCGATTACTTCACGATCCACGCGGGCGTGCGCCTCGCCTACGTGCCGCTGACCGCGCGCCGCGTCACCGGGATCGTGTCGCGCGGCGGATCGATCATGGCGAAGTGGTGCCTCGCCCACCACGTCGAGAGCTTCCTCTACACGCGCTTCGACGAGATGTGCGAGATCATGAAGGCCTACGACGTCTCGTTCTCGCTCGGCGATGGCCTGCGACCGGGCTCGACGGCCGACGCCAACGACGAGGCGCAGTTCGCCGAGCTCGAGACGCTCGGCGAGCTGACGACGAAGGCGTGGGCGCACGACTGCCAGGTGATGATCGAGGGGCCGGGGCACGTGCCGATGCACCTCATCCGCGAGAACATGGACCGGCAGCTCGCCGTCTGCCACGAGGCGCCCTTCTACACGCTCGGCCCGCTGACGACCGACATCGCCCCCGGCTACGACCACATCACCTCCGCCATCGGGGCGGCGATGATCGGCTGGTACGGCACGGCGATGCTCTGCTACGTCACGCCGAAGGAGCACCTCGGCCTGCCCAACCGCAAGGACGTCAAGGACGGCGTCATCGCGTACAAGATCGCGGCGCATGCGGCCGACCTCGCGAAGGGCCACCCGGGGGCGCGGGAGTGGGACGACGCGCTCTCGAAGGCGCGCTTCGAGTTCCGCTGGGAGGACCAGTTCCACCTCGCGCTCGATCCCGAGACGGCCCGCGAGTTCCACGACGAGACGCTCCCCGCCGAGGGCGCGAAGCTCGCGCACTTCTGCTCGATGTGCGGGCCGCACTTCTGCTCGATGAAGATCACCCAGGACGTCCGCGACTACGCGGCGGCGCAGGGAATCGGGGAGGAGAAGGCGATCGAAACGGGCCTCGCCGAGAAGTCCGAGGAGTTCGTCAAGGCGGGGGCGGAGATCTACCGCAAGGACTGAGCGTCGCCCGCACCCTGCTTCTGTCATCCCGAGGGCCACGCCCGAGGGATCCCTTTGAAGTCTCGATGCGGCTTAGAAAGGGATCCCTCGCTTCGCTCGGGATGACAGCGCGGGCAAAACCTTTTAGAACTTCGCGACCAGACCCACGGCCGTCGCCGTGTCGGTCTTGCTGTAACGGACGAGCGCTCCCGTGTCCGGGTCGGTCGACTTCACCGGCGGCTCGTCGCGATAGAGGAGTGTCCACGAGGCCTGCATCGAGAAGATCTTCGACATGGCGACGCTCACCGCCGCCTTGTCGGTGATGAACCAGTTCTTACTGTCGGAGAGGTCGAGCAGGTAGGCGAAGTCGTTCGAGAACGACGCCGACTTCGTGAACTGCCACTTGTACCCGAGACCGGCGCGGACGTTGGCGTAGTTCCGGTACGGCGCGATGATGTCGAGGACGATGTCCTGTTCGGAGGTGTAGCCCACTCCGCCCTCCGCGCGCAGGAGCTGGGAGTCGGTCTTGACGAGCTTGAAGCCGACACCGCCGTCGAAATTCCAGAGGTTGTTGATGCCCGAGAACTGGTTGCGAAGCCAGCCGCCGCCGGCGAACACATCGAGGCGCTCGGTCAGGTCGCGGGCCGCCTTGACCGACGCGGTGTAGTTCTCGGCCGTCGTGACCCCGTCGGTGGCCGCGTGCAGGACGGAGCCCTTCAGCGTGAACAGCCACGGCTTCGGGTTGTAATTCAGCTCGAGCGCACCGCCGAGGGACGTGGTGTCGGTATTGCCCGAGGTCGACAGGAAGGCGAGCTCGGCCTTGCCGAACCAGAGGGGCGGCGGCCCGGGCGGCACCGGGCAGGGACAGTCGGCCGTCTGGGCCGACGCCGCGAGCGGTACGGCCAGGAACGCGAGCAGTGCGAACCGGTAATGCGCTTTCACCAGCGTCTCCTTCCGAAAGGCGGCCGATCCTAGCATCGGGCTGTCCGACAGCAAGAAACGCGCCGCCGGTGCCCGTGCGCCCCCCCGCGACGGGCGCCCGATTCGCCGGAAACTCCCTCGATCGTGTTACGAATAACGGCACAGGCCGGCTCCGTGCCGCGCCAAAGGAGGCTGCTCCATGACCGAGGTGACGCGCCACGCGCCGGGGTCCTTCTCGTGGGCCGAGCTCGCGACGACCGACACGAAGGGAGCCAAGGCCTTCTACACCGCCCTGTTCGGGTGGTCCTACACCGACGGGCCGATGGGCCCGGGACCCGAGGACGTGTACACGCGCCTCCAGCTCGGCGGCAAGGACGTCGGGGCGCTGTACCCGATGATGAAGGAGCAGCGCGCCGAGGGCGCGCCGCCGTTCTGGCTGCCGTACGTGACCGTCGACAACGCCGACGAGGCCGCTCGCCGCACGCGCGACCTCGGCGGGAAGGTGTGCGCCGACCCCTTCGACGTCATGGATTACGGCCGAATGGGAATTCTCCAGGACCCGACGGGCGGGACCCTCGCCGTTTGGCAGCCCGGGACCCATTCCGGAGCCCAGCGCGTCGGCGAGCCCGGCGCGATCTGCTGGCTCGAGCTGTCGACGAACGACGCCGAGAAGGCCGGGCGCTTCTACAGCGGCGTCTTCGGCTGGGGCCTCAAGCCGGATCCGCAGTACACCGAGATCACCCGTGCAGGCACGCCGATGGGCGGCATCATGCCCATGCCTCCCGAGATGCGCGGCGTGCCGCCGCACTGGAGCGTCTACTTCATGGTGGCGGACTGCGACGCCTCGGCCGACAAGGCGAAGTCCCTCGGCGGCACGGTGGGCTTCGGGCCGAAGGACATCGAGAAGGTCGGACGGTTCGCCGTCATCCAGGACCCGCAGGGCGCGAGCTTCTGCATCTTCCAGCCCTCAGACGGCGTCAGATCTTGATGAAGATGCGCCGCCGGTAGAGCAGGCCGGCGACCGCGGTCCATAGCGCCAGGTACGCGAGCGCGAAGAGCAGCGAGGCGAGGCGCGGATCGGCGAAGTGGTCGAACGCGCCGCGGTAAATCGCGCTCCAGAGGCTCCGCCGCCGTCCGTCCGCGCCGTCGATCTTCACGGCGAGGAGAAAAATGGCGCCGAGGGCCGACAGCACGAACGCCGCGATCGCGTTGCGCCCGAGCCAGAGGAAGGGAGCGGCCCAGGGCCGCGCGCCAGGAAGGTCCACGACGGCGACCGCCGCCGCGAGCGAGAGCGCGGCGAGGCCGGCGGTCCAGAGCGCGTACGACGGGGTCCACAGGCTCTTGTTGATCGGCAGCGCGAAGCTCGACGCCCATCCGGCGGCCGCGGCGGCGATGCCGGCCAGCGCGAGCTCGCGCGCGGCCGCACCCGTCGCACCGCGCCGCCGGAGGCGCTCCCCGGCGACGGCTCCGAGGAGCGTCGTGGCCGCCGCCGGGAGCGTCGACAGGAGGCCCTCGGGGTCGAAGGCCGGCTTCCATGTGTGCGACCCGAACACCGCGCGGTCGACACGCGCGGGAATGCTGTCGCCCGGATCGAGCGGCCCGAAGGAGAGGATCGCCGCGTAAGCGGCGAGGAGGATCGCGGCCGCGAGCGCGGCCGCCCGCGGGCGTCCCGAGGCGACGACGGGCCCCGCGATGGCGATGCAGACGCCGATCCGCTGCAGGACCCCGGGAATTCGAAAGCGCTCGCCGTGGAGTGCCAGGTACGACACGGCGTTCAGCCCCAGGCCGATCGCGGCGACCAGCGCGCCGCGGAGGAGGGCGTGGCGCGCGAGATCGCGCCGCGCCGCTCCGGCCGCGCGGCGGCGGCCGAACGAGAGCGCCATCGAGACGCCCACGAGAAAGAGGAAGAAAGGAAAGATCGTGTCGGTGTAGGTCCACCCGTGCCACTGGGCGTGCCGCAGCGGCGGATACACGGCGGCCCAGGTGCCGGGATCGTTGACGACGATCATCCCCGCGATCGTGACGCCCCGGAGGACGTCGACCGATTCGAGACGGCCACCGCCGAGGAGCGTCGAGGCGGCGAAACGGGCTTGCGGCACGCGACGCTAAACTACCTCGATGACGGCGGGCGTGGGAGTTTTCGCGGCGGCGCTGGCGCTCGCCTCGGCCGCATTCGCCGGAGGGCCGGCCGCCACTCCGGAGCCGCCGCGCGAGCGCGCCGGCCCCTACGAGGTGTCGCTGCGTCTCCCCCCGGAGGGCCTCTTCGCGGGGGAGGAGATGGAGATCGAGTTTCGCGTGGACCGCCTCGACCGGACCGACGCGTCCGGCCGTCCCGAGCCGCTGGCGCTCGCGCGCATCCGGGCCGTCGCGGACATGCCGAGCATGCCCTCGATGGCGCACTTCGACGAGATCGCCCATGGCGAGGAGAGTCCCGGCGTCTACGGCGTCCACCCGACGTTCCCGCATGGGGGCGACTACCGGCTGTGCCTGACGATCCTGCCGCCGGAAGTCCGCCTTCCCGGAGAGTCGCGTCCCACCGAGCCGCTCGTCGTCGAGTTCCCGCTGACGGTCGCCGACGCGACGTCCTCGCCGACGCGCGAGGCGCGCAAGATCAAGCCGTTCCTGCTCGACCTGACGACCTCGCCCCGCCATCCGATGGCCGGCGATACGGTCGACCTGGAGATCCGGGTGCGCATGGCGGAAAGCCTCGAGCAGCGCGAGGTGGTCGACTTCGACGTGCAGCACGAGCGGCTCATGCACCTCTTCGTCGTCAGCGAGGACCTCGCGGAATTCGCGCACGAGCACCCGGAGCCGGTCGCCCCCGGCGTGTTCCGGCTGACGCACCGCTTCGCCCGGCCGGTGCGCTACCGCATCTTCGCGGACGTCGCGCCGCGGGACGCCGGCGGCCAGATGCTCTCGGCGACCGTCTCGGTCGGCGGCGTGCTCTCGCCCGCGGCCGTGCCGACGCCGGCGCGGCCGAACGTGGGGCTCTCGCTCGAGCTTCCCCCCGGCGGCGTTCCCGTCGGGCGGACGGTCACGGTGGTGGCGAGGCTGCGCGACGCGTCGGGCCGGCCCCTCCGCGACCTCGAGCCCTGGCTCGGCGCGCTCGGCCACCTGCTGCTCGTGCACCGGGACGCGACGACGTTCGCCCACGCCCATCCGGACGACCGCGAAGCCGGCATCGGACGGGACGGCCGCCTGCCCTTCCTCGTCCGGCTCCCGAAGCCGGGCTGGTACAAGGGCTGGCTCCAGTTCCGCCGCGGCGGCCGCGTCGAGACGGTGGAGCTCCTGATCGAGGCCGTGCCGCCGGCCGCGGCCCCCTAGCTCGAGGGCTTCGCCGACGGTCTTCGAAGCGGATTCATCCCGCGGGGCGCCGGCGCCGTCCGGGGCGCCGCCGGCGCCGGAGTGGGCTGTTTCGGCACGAAGTGCCCCGCAAGGCCGTCCGGCTCCCGGCCGGCGGTCCACGCGTCGTCGACGCGGTTCTTCTCGAGGTCGATCACCGTCACGACGTCGGCGTGGCTCGCTGCCACGAAGGCGCGCTTGCCGTCGGGCGAGATGAGGAGTCCGACGGGAGCGGGACTCGACCCGAAGCGCTTCTGGAAGACGCGGGCCTCGACGCCTTCCACGGCGTCTCGCCCGAGCGGAATGCGGCCCGTCTCGACGCGCGTCGCGGTGTCGTAAACGCGGACCTCGCCGGCGCCGGTGAACGTCACGACCGCGCGGCGGCCGTCGGGGGTGATCTTCACGCGGATCGGGAATCCCGGCGCCTGGATCGTGAAGACCGGAGCGAGCGTCGCGACGTCGACGACGGTGATCGTGTTCGCCTCGCGGTTGGCGACCCAGACCTCCCGGCCGTCCGGCGTCACGTCGAGGCCCTCGGCGCCTTTGCCGGTCGGGATGTCCTTGATGATCCTGTTGCTGCCGAGGTCCAGGGCCGTGACGGTGCCGCCCGCGAGCGACGTCACGAACGCGCGCTTCCCGTCGGGCGTCGCGGCGATCATGTGCGACAGGTCCTTGTTCACGGGGATGCGGGCGAGGATCTTCCCCGCGCGCGGGTCGACGACGAGGACCTCGCGCTTTCCCTCGGCCGTGACGAGGAGGCGGCCGCTCCGAAGAGCCGCGAGGCCGTGGGGGCGCGTGCCCTCACCGAGGTCGATGCGCGAGATCACCTTCCCGCTGCCGACGTCGATGAGAGACACGTAGCGCCCGGGCTCCGTCTTCGTGCCGTAGCTCGCGACGGCCGCCACCTGCCCGTCGGGGAGCATCTCGACTTCGTGCGGACCGGGGTCGACCTGGAGCGTCGCGCGCGGCTTCCCGGTCGACGGGTCGAGGATCGAGACGGTCGAGTCCGTCTTGTTCACCACGAGGAGCCCGTCCGCGCCTCCGTGCGGACCCGGCGTCGTGGACGTGGCGCGCCGTGGCGCCGGAGTGGGGGTCGGCGGCGGGGGAGCCGACGGTGCGGGAGCCGGCGCGGCCGCGTCGCCCTGGGTGGTTTCGGAAGGCGCCGGCGCCGGAGCGGCTCCGCTGAACGGCGCATTCACGGAGTTGACGGCGCCCCCGGAGCTCGGCGGCGGCGGCGCGACGTTCGGCGAGCCCGATGCGCTCTGGAGCGCGAGCAGCGCCGTGAGCACGGCATATCCCATTCGTTCGTTCTCCTCAGGCGTGCACGACGACGAGCTCCGTGGGCCGCGCCGAGAGGGCGGCCGGGGGCGACGCGTCGCGCACCGCGTAGTCGTCTTCGATTCGGACCCCGAACCTGCCGGGGAGATAGATTCCGGGCTCGACCGTGACCGTGTTTCCGACGGCGAGCGGCGTGCCGTTTCCGCGGACCAGGTACGGCGGCTCGTGCCCGTCGAGCCCGAGGCCGTGGCCGAGCCGGTGCGTGAAGGCGTCGCCCCATCCCGCCTCGGCGATCACCTGGCGGGCCGCCCGGTCGACCTCGGCGCCGGTCGCGCCGGCGTGAAGCGCGTCGATTCCCGCGCGCTGCGCCCGGTCGACGGCCGCGTAGACGCGGCGGATTTCGTCGGACGGCGCGCCGAACGAGACGGTGCGCGTGACGTCCGAGGTGTAGCCGTGCACTTTGCAGCCCGCGTCGATGAGGACCACGTCTCCCTTCGCGAGCCGCCGCTCGCCGGGAGCCCCGTGGGGGAACGCGGCCGACGGGCCGAACTGGACGAGGCCGCCTCCCGAGACGCCCTGCGCCTCGAAGGCCCCGTCGAGGAGCCGCGCGACCTCGCCCTCCGTCTTTCCGACGGCGAGGCCCCGGTGCGTCGCCTCGATCGCGAGGTTCGTGCGCCGCGCGGCCTCGCGGATGAAGGCCTGCTCCTGCGGGCTCTTGACGCGGCGCAGCGCGTCGAAGACGTCGTTCGCGTCGCGCGGGGCCGCCGACCCCGACGCGGACAGGCGTGCGACGGTGTCGTACGCGGTCGAACCCTCGATGCCGACGGGACCGCTTCCGAGGAGCCGCGCCACGATCGGCATCGGATCCTCGTCCTCCTTCCACGTCACGACGTCGTCGGCGACCACGTCGCGGCGGTGGTTCTCCTCCTCGAAGTACGGCGTGACGAGGACCGCGGGGCCGTCGGTGAAGAGCAGCAGGGCCGTCAGCCGTTCGCTGCGGCCGATCGAGAGGTTCGCCGCGTAGGCGAGGTTCGTCGACGGCGTCGCGAAGAGCGCCGCGAGACCCGCCGCCCGCGCGGCGGCGCGGAGACGCGCCTGGCGCTCGCGGAACGCGTCCGACGGCAGCGGCGGCGGCAGGGGAGCCGGGGCCGGGGCGGCGGCCATCGTCCGGGGGGCGGCGAGCGCCGCGGCGGCGGCTCCGGTGGCGGTCATCCAGTGTCGTCGGGTCAGCGGCATGCGATTCGACCGCGTAGGATACCCCGTCGCCCGCGCGTTTTCGCCGCGGGAGGCGGCGCGCCGCCGCCGGCGGAGCTAGGTCCCGGTGCCCCTTCGCTCGCGCTGGCGGCGCTCCGTGCGCGCGTCCGCCGGCGAGAATCGGGCATGGGCGCGGCGGTCGTCGGCGCGCCGCTCGCCGTTGGTCCTCCGTTCGTCACGGGACGACTCCGCCTTGCGATGCTCGGGCGAGTGCGCTCCCGTCTTCTTCTTCTTCTTGGTCATGAGGTCTCCATGGGTCGGAAACGGACCCCTCGCGAGGGCCATTCCGCGAGGAGCGCCGCGGCCCGGCCGCGTCAGTACACCCCGCCCGAAAGGTACACGATCGCGGTCCAGAGACCGCGCGAAAAACGAAACGTCACGAGCGGCACGAGGATCGCGGCCGCGCCCCACACCGCGAGCGTGATGGGGAGCGGCCAGTCGGGAGCGAAGGCCGACGCGATCATCAGGCCGAACGCGACGACGAACGTGTTGATGTCGAGCGAGCCTACCCACTGGCCGTGCTCGCGCGCGAAACCGACGCCGCAGCACGCGCAGCTCGCGTTCATGCGGAAGTACGTCGCGAAGAGGCGTCCGCGCCCGCACACGGGGCAACGCAGGCGCAGCCCCCGCAGGATCACCACGCGCCAGAATCCGGCCGGCCATCCCGAGTGGCTCCGCGTCGTCGAGCCGCGCCACGGGAGAACGGGAGGCGGTTCCGGAGCGGGCGACGACATGAGACTTCCGATCTTACTCCGGCGCTCCGGCGCTTTCCTTCGAAGAGCGTTCCCCCGCGATTCCCTTCATCGCGGCGTTCCCCGCCGCGAGGGGGATCCGCTGTCCCTCGCGCGCGACGGAGAAGCCGCGCCGTTCGATCCCGGCCACCGCGTCGGCGTCGCGGAGGAGCCGGTTCGTGTGGTTCAGATGCACGAACACGACGCGCCCCTGCGCCGGCGGCGTCATGGCCTCGACGCGCGCCATCGTTTCGGGAACGAGCGGATGCGGGATGTCGGAGATCGAGCGGCCCGGAATCTCGTCGGCGTCGTAGAACGTCCCGTCGACGAACGCCGTGAGTTCCGGATCGCGCAGGAACTCCGCGAGATCGCGGTCCCACTTCTGCCACTTGTCGATGTCGGGCAGCCACAGAATCCGGCGGCCGGGACCGCGGACGAGGTACGCGACCGTATCGGAGTCCTCGTCGCGGTGGGGCACGGGGATCGCGGTCACCGAGAGGGTCGGCGTCAGCGCGACCTCGGCCTGGATCTCCCGCACGTCGATGTTTCCGAACGCCACGAGACGGCTCCAGGGTCGGTTCCCGCGCAGGAACCGTGCCATCGAGGGCGTTGCGTACACGGGCACGCCCCGCGCATCGAGGACCTCGCGTCCGAGCTGGGCGAGTCCGAGGTAGTGGCCCACGTGCGCGTGCGTCAGGAGGATCGCGTCGGGCAGGCCGCCGAGCATCTCCATCTGGGCGGGGAAGTCGGGAGTCGCGTCGATCAGGAAGCGCTTGCCGGCCGCCGGATCGACGAGGCCGAGCGCGGCCACGAGGCGCCGTCGCGAGGGGTCGGCGCGGGCGGCGTTGCAGACGGGCTGGTGGCAACCGGCATGGGGAACGCCGCCGTCCTGGGCGATGCCGAGCACGATGGCCTCTGGAGCGGCGGCGGACGGCGCGGCAGCCGCGGGCGGCACGGAGATTGCGAGAGCGAACCCGAGCGTGAGCAACGTCGCCACGCCCCCTACTGTAGACTGAGGATTCGGAGGAAAAAAATGTCCCGCAAGAGCCTTTCCCGGACCACCGCCGAGGCCATCGGCCCCCTCGTCATGCCCCTCGTGACCAAGGTCGCGATCCCCATCGCGATCGAGAGCCTCCGGCGCGGCAAATTCGACTCGGACCGCTTCTACAAGGAGGCCCGGGAGAGCCTGGCCGACGGGTACAAGAAGAGCCGTCCGCAGTTCGAGGACTTGAAAGACGAGCTCACCGACCGCGGCGGCGATCTCTACGAGGACCTGCGCAAGAAGGGCGCGGAGTTCCTGGAGGACCTCGCCGACCGGGGCTCGAAGGTCGCCGACGACTGGATGGAGCGGACCCGGCCGCGCCGGCGGTTCGGCTGGGGCAAGATGCTGGTCGTCCTCGGCGTCGTCGGCGTCGGGATCGCGCTGTTGACGAGAGAGTGACGCGCGAAGCCCGAAGGGCCGTCGCGCGTCATCCCGAGGGCCGCAGGCCCGAGGGATCCCTTTCGTAGCGGTCCTGGGACTCAAGAGGCATCCTCGCAGCTGACGAAAGCCCGCGCTCGATGAGTCCCGGGTCCCCCGCTTCGCTCGGGACAAATACAAACGGCTAGCCGACGGCTAGCCGTTTGTATTTGATCCGGTGCGGCTGGTCCGCGTCGATGCCGAGCCGCCGCTTCCGGTCCTCCTCGTACTCCTGGTAGTTGCCCTCGAACCACACCGTCTGGCTCTCGCTCTCGAACGCGAGAATGTGCGTCGCGATGCGATCGAGAAACCAGCGGTCGTGGCTGATGACGACGGCGCAGCCGCCGAAGTCGAGGAGCGCCTGCTCGAGCGCCCGCAGCGTGTCGACGTCGAGGTCGTTGGTCGGCTCGTCCAAGAGGAGGAGGTTCCCGCACTTCTTGAGCGTTCGCGCGAGGTGCAGCCGGTTCATCTCGCCGCCCGAGAGGTCGCCGATCCGCTTCTGCTGGTCCTGACCCCGGAAGTTGAACATCGAGACGTAGGCCCGCGACGGGATCTCGCGCTTGCCGAGGACGATCTTCTCCTGGCCGCCGGAGATCTCGTCGTGGACGGTCTTCGACGGATCCGGACGATCGCGGTCCTGGTCGACATAGGACGGCACGACCGTGTCCCCGACCGTGAGCTTGCCGGCGTCGGGCTTTTCCTGGCCGACGATCATCTTGAAGAGCGTCGTCTTGCCCGCCCCGTTCGGACCGATGACGCCGACGATGCCTCCGCGCGGCAGATCGAAGGAGAGGTCCTCGACCAGGAGCCGGTCGCCGTAGCCCTTGCGGACGCCCTCGGCGCGCACCACGACGTCCCCGAGGCGCGGCCCCGCCGGGATGAAGAGCTCCTGGGTCTCGCCGCGCTGCTCCGGCCCCTGGTCCGCGAGCAGGGCCTCGTAGCGATCGATGCGCGCCCGGCTCTTGGCGTGGCGGGCGCGCGGCGACATCTTGATCCACTCGAGCTCGCGCTGGAGCGTCCGGCGCTTGGCGGACTCGGCCTTCTCCTCGAGCTCGAGCCGCTGCTCCTTCTGCTCGAGCCAGCTCGAGTAGTTGCCCTTCCAGGGGATTCCCGCGCCGCGGTCGAGCTCGAGGATCCAGCCCGCGACGTTGTCGAGGAAATACCGGTCGTGCGTCACCGCGACGACGGTGCCGGGGTATTCGGCGAGGTGCCGCTCGAGCCACGCGACCGATTCGGCGTCGAGGTGGTTCGTCGGCTCGTCGAGGAGCAGGAGGTCCGGCTTCTCGAGGAGGATCTTGCAGAGGGCGACCCGCCGCTTCTCTCCGCCGGAGATCTTCGTCACGTCGGCATCGGCCGGCGGCAGGCGGAGCGCGTCCATCGCGACTTCGAGCTGCCGGTCGAGCTCCCACGCGTTGGCGGCCTCGATCGCGTCCTGGACGCGCTGGTACTCGGCCATCACCTTGTCGCTCTCGGCCTCCGAGAGCTCCTCGGCGAGCTTCTCGTTGAGCTCCTCGAAGCGCTTGAGCAGCGCGCGCGTCTTCGCGACTCCTTCCTCGACGTTGCCGAGGACGTCTTTCTTCGCGTCGAGCCGCGGATCCTGCGGGAGCCATCCGATGCGCGTGCCGTCGGCCGGGAATGCGTCGCCGGCGAAGTCCTTCTCGACGCCGGCCATGATCTTCAGCAGCGTCGATTTGCCCGAGCCGTTCAATCCGAGGACGCCGATCTTCGCGCCCGGCAGGAAGGAGAGATAGATCCCCTTCAGGATCTCCCGCTGCGGCGGGACGACCTTGCGGAGATTGACCATCGTGTAGATGTACTGGTGTGCCATAAAGAGCCGCGGAGTCTACCTCAGGAGGGCTCCGGTCAGGGTCCGTAGAGAAACTCCAGAGCGCGTCCGAGCCTTCGGGCCCACGCATCCGCCGCGGCCGTGTCCGACGAGGGGCCCGGAGTCGCGGATGGCGCGACTCCGAGGGTCACGAGCACCATGACGCCAGGGAGAGCGATTGGACGGCTTCGGAGAAGTCGGGCTCCCCTCGAGCGGATCACGTCGCCTCACCGATGTTGATTCCCATCGTGCCGAGCAGCCGGTTCTCGTAACGGACGTTCCCGAAGCCGGCCTGTTTCATCAGGGCCTCGACGCCGCGCTGCGCGGGAAAGCGCTCGAGCGAGGCGGGAATGTAGAGGTAGGTCTCGGGGTCGCCGTGGAAGAGACGGCCGACGGCCGGCATCATCGTGTGGAGAAAGGCGCGGTAGAGCCCCGCGGCGACCGGATTGTCGGGCTTTCCGAAGTCGAGCACGACGGCGCGTCCGCCGGGCGCGAGGACGCGCCGCATCTCGGCGAGCGCCCTCGGTATGTCGGCGATGTTGCGCAGGCCGTAGGAGATCGTGATCGCGTCGAAGGACGCGTCGGGAAAGGGAAGCGCCAGCGCGTCGGCCCGGACGAAGGCGCTCCGTCGGCCTCCCTCGCGCCGGCGACGCCGGGCGACCGCGAGCATCGGGAGCGTGAAGTCCGCGCCGACGACCATTCCCGCGCCACGGTCCTCGGCGAGGAAGCAGAGGTCGCCGCTGCCGCAGCAGAGGTCGAGCACGCGCGCTCCGGGCCGTGTCAGGGCGATGTCCACGGTCTGCCGCTTCCAGCGCCGGTGGAGGCCGAAGCTCATGACGTCGTTGACGAGGTCGTAGCGCCAGGCGAGCCGCGAAAACATCTCGCGGACGCGCGGCGCGCGGTCCGGCCCGTACGACAGGTACTTGTTGTCCAACCCGGACGCACTATAGGCCGGGCGCCCCCCTGAGCCGGCGCGGTGTTGTACCCTTGAAAGTTCATGGCCGAGACGAAAAAGAGCGCCGGCAGCGCCGCCGCCGAATCGCGCCGGGTCGCCGAGGAGGCGCGGGAGGCCGACTGGAAGGCGCCGTCCTTCCTCAAGCAGATCTTCCTGGGCGAGCTGCGCCTCGACCTGATCCATCCCTACCCCGAGCCGCCCCCCGAGCGGCCCGAGTTCCGCGAGTTCATGAACCGGCTCGAGCGGTTCCTCGTCGACGAGGTCGACCCCGACGCGATCGATCGCGAGGGCCAGATCCCGCCGCGGGTCGTGCAGCGCCTGGCCGAGCTCGGCGCCTTCGGCATGAAGATCCCGAAGGAATACGGCGGCCTCGGCTTCACCCAGCGCGAGTACGGCGAGGCGATGAAGCTCCTCACGAGCCGCGACGGGAATCTCGTCGTGCTCCTCTCCGCGCACCAGTCGATCGGGGTGCCCCAGCCGTTGAAGACGTTCGGCACGCCCGAGCAGAAGAAGAAGTACCTCCCGCGACTCGCGAAGGGGGAGATCTCCGCCTTCGCGCTGACCGAGCCGCAGGTCGGGTCCGACCCGTCGAGCCTCGCGACCACCGCGGTGCGGACGCCGGAGGGCGACTACATCCTGAACGGCGAGAAGCTCTGGTGCACCAACGGCACGGTGGCGAGCCTCTTCGTCGTCATGGCCCGTCATCCCGACACGAAGAAGATCTCCGCCTTCATCGTCGAGAAGGCGTTCCCGGGCGTCGAGGTCGCGACGCGCTGCCACTTCATGGGGCTGAAGGCGATCGAGAACGGCGTGATCCGATTCCACGACGTGCGGGTGCCGAAGGAGAACCTCCTCTGGGGCGAGGGCCGAGGTCTGAAGCTCGCGCTGATCACGCTGAACACGGGGAGGCTCACCCTGCCCGCCTCGTGCGCGGTCGTCGGCAAGCGGTGCGTCGAGATCGCGCGGACATGGGCGGCCGAGCGCGTGCAGTGGGGAGAGCCGGTCGGCCGCCACGACGCCATCGCCCAGCTCCTGGCCGAGATGGCCGCGACCACGTTCGCCATGGAGGCGGTCACCGACCTCGCCTCGGCGATGGCGGACATGAGCGACCGGGACATCCGCCTCGAGGCGGCGGTCGCGAAGATGTGGAACTCCGAGGAGGGCTGGAAGCTCGTCGACCGCACGATGCAGATCCGCGGCGGCCGCGGCTACGAGACCGCGGACTCCCTCCGCGCGCGCGGCGAACCGCCCATTCCGGTCGAGCGGATGATGCGGGACTTTCGCATCAACCTCATCTTCGAGGGGTCCTCGGAGATCATGCGGCTCTTCATCGCGCGGGAGGCGGTCGACCGTCACCTCGCGGTGGCCGGCGCGTTCGCGGACCCCAAGGCGCCGCGGCAGAAGCGCTGGGCCGCGCTGCCGCGGATGGCGGCGCACTACGGTTGGTGGTACCCGTCGCGATGGGTGGGCTGGGGCCGCTGGCCGCGATTCTCCGGCTTCGGGCCGCTCGCCGGCCAGGTCCGCTGGGTGGACCGCACGACCCGGCGGCTCGCCCGGACGCTGTTTCATCTGATGCTCGTGCACGGGCCGAAGCTCGAGAAGCGGCAGGCCCTGCTCTTCCGGGCGGTGGACATCGGGGCGGATCTCTTCGCGATGGCGGCGACGCTCTCGCGGGCGGCCGCGCTGCGCCGCCGCGGCGCCCCGGAGGCCGACCGCGCCGCCGAGCTCACGCGGGTCTTCTGCCGCATGACGCGCCGGCGGATCGAGGAGCTCTTCCGCGCGATCCGCTCGAACGACGACGTCGCGAAATACGCGACCGCCATGCGCATCCTCGACGGCGAGCACGCGTGGCTCGAACGGGGCATGGCGCCGCTGGTGTCGCCGGACGAGACCGGCGAGGCCGCGCCGGGGCAGCCCCGCGTCGCGCAGGGCTGATCTCCGGATCGAAGATTCTCGCGCCCGCCTGCGTCGGCTCTGTCCCTCGGAACAGGTGACCGCGCCGCGATCCGGCGCATAGACTCGCGCCATGCTCCGGCGCCTCGCCCTTGCCCTCGTCCTCGGTGTTCTCGGCGGGACGGCGGCCGCCGGAGGAGCCACGTTCACCGTCAACTCGACCGCCGACACCGACGACGGCGTCTGCAACGCGGCCAACTGCACCCTGCGCGAGGCGATCGAGGCGGCGAACGCCGCGCCCGGCGCCGACGTCATCCACTTCTCGATCGGATCGGGAGCGAAGACGATCGCGCTGCTCTCCCCCCTTCCGACCATCACGGACCCGGTCACGCTCGACGCGACGACGCAGCCCGGCTACTCCGGCACTCCCTTGATCGATCTCGACGGCTCCGGAGCGGGTCCCGGCGCGAACGGCTTCCGCATCGACGCGGGCTCGAGCGTCGTCACGGGGTTCGTGATCAACCGCTTCGTCGCCCAGTTTCCGAGCGGCGGCGGCAACGGCATCCTGCTCGAGTCGGGCGGCGGCAACTCCGTGCGGGGGTGCTACATCGGGACGAACTCGACGGGCACGGCGGCCGCGCCCAATCAGGGCGACGGCATCTTCATCTCGGGATCGCCCGACAACCTGATCGGCCGCTCCGGCGGGACGGGAGTCCGGAACGTGATCTCGGGCAACGTCCAGAACGGCGTGCACGTGACGGGCGCGAATGCGACGGGCAACACGATCGGCGAGAACCGCATCGGCACGAACCCGGCGGGCAACGCCGCGGTGGCCAACGGCCTGAACGGCATCGCGTTCGCCGGCGGCGCGGACAACGTCGCGGGCACGGATACGGCCGGCGAGCTCCTGATCGCGGGAAATCTCGGCGACGGGATCTCGATCAGCAGCTTCGCCTCGGGCGTCGTCGTCCGCAACGCCTACGTCGGGGTGAACGTTTCCGGCACCGCCGCGCTCGGCAACGGCGGCCAGGGCGTCAACATCGGCGCCTCCTCCGGCACGGTCGTCGGCCCGGGCAACGTCGTGTCGGGCAACGTGATGTCCGGCATCCTCGTCGGCAACGGCTCGACGGGGACGACGGTGGCCGGCAACTTCGTCGGCACGAACGCGGCCGGCACCGCGGCGCTGGGCAACCTGCTGAACGGGGTGATCCTCTCGGGCGACGGCACGAGCGGGAACACGGTCGGTCCGAACAACGTGATCTCCGGCAATGGGACCAACGGGGTGCGCATCCGGACGGACGCATCGGCCAACGTCGTGCGCGGCAACGTCGTCGGCGCCGACGCCGCGATCTCGACGGCGATCCCCAACGTTCTCGAGGGCGTGCAGGTCAACGACGGCGCGCACGACAACACGATCGGCGGTCCGGGCGCCGATCGAAACGTCATCTCGGGCAACGGCGACAACGGCGTGCTCCTCGCCGATGCCACGACGACGGGCAACCTGATCCAGGGCAACTTCATCGGCACCAACGCCACGGCGTCGGCGGCCCTGCCGAACGCGGCCAACGGCGTGGACGTCCAGGCGGCGAGCCAGAACACGATCGGCGGCACCGTGGCGGGCACGAAGAACGTGATCGCGTTGAACGCCCTGCGCGGCGTCTTCGTCGAGTCCGGGACGGGCAACGCGATTCTGGGCAACACGATCTCGTACAACGGCGCCCTCGGCATCGACCTCGCGCCCGCCGGCGTCACGCCGAACGACCCCGGCGACCCCGACGTGGGGCCGAATCTCCTTCAGAACTTCCCGGTCCTGACCTCGGTCGTGCTGTCCCCGAGCGTGACCGAGATCGACGGGACGCTCAACAGCCTCGCCTCGCTTTCGTTCCGCGTCGAGCTTTTCGCGTCGCTCGTCTGCGACCCCTCGGGGAACGGCCAGGGACAGCGTCCGCTCGGCGCGGTGGACGCCATGACGGACGGGGGCGGCAACGTCGCCTTCGCCGCCATGATCAACGGTCCGGCCCTCGGACCGTGGATCACCGCCACGGCCACCGACCCCTCGGGCAACACCTCCGAGTTCGCGGCCTGCTTCGCCGTGCCGCCGCCGCAGGCCGCGGCCATGACGCCGACCTCGGGACCCGCCGCGGGCAACACGCCCGTCGCCGTCTTCGGGGCGAACTTCCAGTCGCCCGCGACCGTCCGCTTCGGGGCCGCGCCGGCCTCGATGGTGATGGTCGTCAACGGGGGCGAGGTGGACGCGGCGTCGCCCGCCCTCGCCCCCGGCGCGCTCTACGACGTCTCGGTCGTCGATCCGAGCACCCTCGCCGCGACGCTTCCCGCCGCGTGGTTCGCCGACTTTTCGGACGTGCCGCAGGACGACATCTTCCACGGCGACGTCGAGAAGATCTTCCGCGCCGGCATCACCGCGGGGTGCGGGGGAGGCAACTACTGTCCCGCCTCGTCCGTCACGCGCGCGCAGATGGCCGTGTTCCTGCTGAAGGCCGAGCACGGCTCCGGGTACGCGCCGCCCGCTTGCGCCGGCGTCTTCGGCGACGTGCCGTGCCCGGGACCGTTCACCGACTGGATCGAGCAGCTCGCCACGGAGGGCATCACCGCCGGCTGCGGCGGCGGCGACTACTGTCCGGACGCCGCGGTGACGCGCCAGCAGATGGCGGTGTTCCTGCTGAAGACGGAGCACGGCTCGTCCTACGCGCCGCCGGCGTGCAGCGGGGTCTTCCAGGACGTGCCGTGTCCGGGACCGTTCACCGACTGGGTCGAGCAGCTCTACGCGGAGGGGATCACCGGCGGCTGCCAGGTGTCGCCGCTGCTCTACTGCCCGACGAGCCCGGTCAACCGCGGGCAGATGGCGACGTTCCTCGCGAAGACGTTCGCACTGGGACCCGAGCCGGCGGGCGGCGCCTCCGCTTCCCATCCGGCGTCGCGGACCTCGCATCCCGCGGCACGCCCGCGTATCCTGCGTCCATGAAACCCGAGCGCGCGTCTCTCTACGCCATCCTGTTCGCCGTCTCCGCGGCGGCCCTCGCCTCCGGCCCCGCCCCGAAGGGCGGCCAGTTCTCGGCCACCGCGACCGTCGAGACGAAGACGGGCACGCGCAGCATGCCGTTCAACCTCGTCGTGACGAGCCCCATGACGATGGAGGAGGCGCAGCCGCTGAAGGAGGTGCTCGCGAAGGGCGGGCAGCACGCGCTCTTAAATGCGATCCGGGGCGCCGGCCGGGGCAAGATCCAGCTCGGCGGGTTCGAGTACCCGGTGGATCTCGTCGTCGCCGAGCCGGGGGACGGCGGCGGCCTGCGCTACTACGTCGTGACGAGCCGCGCGATGAGCTACGACGAGGTCAACGAGGGCACCTCGTCGACGACCCATCCCTTCTCGGTCTTCGTCGTCAACGTGCCGAGCTTCGGCACGGGCGACGGCCGCATCTACCCGCGCGCCGCGCTCTCGATCGACGAGGAGGGCCACGTCCGCGCCGAGCAGTACGAGGGCCGCGCCGGCACGATCAAGGACGTCAAGCGGCTGAAGTAGGGGCGGGGGTGAACGCCGAGCGTCGCTCGGCGTTGCCTACTGCCGAGGGTTTGGCTTCGGTGGTCGGCTGCCCCCGCCCGCGGGCGGCCGCGAGGGCCGCCCCTACGGGATCCGAAAACCAGAACTCAGGCTCCCGCCACCTCGTCCGTGCCCTCGTTGATTCCCTCGAAGAGGAACGTCGAGAGGTAGCGCTCGCCCGTGTCGGGCAGCATCGCGAGAATCACGGAGCCCTTCGGCGCCTTCTGCGCGATCTTGCGCGCGCCGGCGAAGGTGCCCCCGGAGGAGACGCCGCAGAAGATGCCCTCCTTCGCGGACAGCTCGCGCGCCGCGTCGCGCGCCTCGACGTCGGTGACCGTCACGAGCTCGTCGTAGACGCTCCGGTCCAGCACCGCCGGGATGAAGTTCGGCGTCCACCCCTGGATCTTGTGCGGGGTCCACTCCTTGCCGGCGAGGAGCGCGGCGCCCTCGGGCTCGACGACCGCGATCTTGGTCTCGGGCCGCCCCTTCTTGATCATCTCGCCCGCGCCGGTCAGCGTGCCGCCCGTGCCGTAGCCGGTCACCCACCAGTCGAGCCGCTTCCCGGCGAAGTCCCGCAGGATCTCGGGGCCGGTGGTCTGCCGGTGGTACTCGGGGTTGGCGGGGTTCTCGAACTGCCGCGCGAGGAACCAGCCGTTCTTCTTCGCGAGCTCCGCGGCCCTCGCCACCATGCCCGTCGCGCGGTCGGCCGCGGGGTGCAGGATGACCTTCGCGCCCAGGATCCGCATCAGCTTCCGGCGCTCGACGGAGAAGCTGTCGGACATGAGCGCCACGAACGGGTAGCCCTTCACCGCGCAGACCATGGCGAGCGCGATGCCGGTGTTGCCGGACGTCGCCTCGACGACCGTCTGTCCGGGCTTGAGCTCCCCGCGCCGCTCGGCGTCCTCGATGATCGCGATCGCGAGCCTGTCCTTGACGGACGACAGCGGGTTGAAGGCCTCGCACTTGACGTACATCGTGATGCCGGCCGGTGCCAGGCGGTTGATCTTGACGACGGGCGTGTTGCCGATCGTGCCCAGGATGCTCTCGTGGATCATGGACGTTCCCTCCAATGGCTCATACCGCTCATGCGGGAGCGTTAGGATACGGGTTCATGGTCAAAAAGCCCATCGCGTTAATCTTCGGCGCGATCGTGCTCGCCTCCGGGACCGCCGCCGCGGCGCCGCGCACCCTGCGGCTCGACTACTACCACACCGGAAACGCGTCCGAGGAGGTCTTCAGCTTCGACCGGCTGGTCCTGGAGCCCCTGCCCTGGCCGGGCAACCCGCGCCGGCCGATCGACGACTCGAACCTCGGGAAGTACTTCTTCGAGGTGGTCGACCCGGCATCCGGCCGCGTCCTCTACTCGCGGGGGTTCGCCTCGGTCTATGGCGAGTGGGAGACGACCGGCGAGGCGAAGACGCTCCGGCGCACCTTCTCGGAATCCCTGCGCTTTCCGCTGCCCGACGCGAAGGTCGAGGTCGTCGTCAAGAAGCGCGACCGCGCGAACGCGTTCCGCGAGGTCTGGCGGGTGGGGGTGGACCCGAAGGACCGCTTCATCGTCACCGCCGCGCCGACCTCGCCGGGGCCGCTCCTCGAGATCCAGAAATCCGGCGACTCCGCGGACAAGGTCGACTTCCTCATCCTCGGCGACGGCTACACCGCCGCGGAGCGGGGCAAGTTCGAGAAGGACGCCCGGCGGCTCGCCGACCTCCTGTTCGCCGTCTCGCCCTTCAAGGAGCGGCGCGGCGACTTCAACGTGTGGGGCCTGTGTCCGGCCGCCGACGCCTCGGGCATCTCCCGGCCGTCGATCGGCCAGCACCGCAGCTCGCGGGTCGGCGCGACGTACGACGCGTTCGGCGTCGAGCGCTACATCCTGACCTTCGAGAACCGCTCCTTCCGCGAGGTGGCCTCGTTCGCGCCGTACGAGTTCGTCGAGATCCTGACGAACTCCCGCACCTACGGCGGCGGCGGCATCTTCGGGCAGTACTCGACCGTCGCCGCCGACAGCCTCTGGGCGCCCTACGTCTTCGTGCACGAGTTCGGCCACCATTTCGCGGCGCTCGCCGACGAGTACTACACGTCGCCCGTCGCGTACGCGCCGGCGGGGGAGAAGCGCGTCGAACCCTGGGAGCCGAACGCAACCGCGCTGCTCGATCCGGGCCGCCTGAAGTGGAAGGATCTCGTGATCGCCGGCACGCCCCTGCCGACGCCGTGGCGCAAGGAGGAGTTCGAGAAGGCGTCCCGCGAGGCGCAGGCGAAACGGGCGAAGATCCGGGCCGAGAATCGACCCGAGGACGAGATGGACGCGCTCTTCCGCGAGGAGCAGACGTTCGAGACGCGGCTCCTCGGCACGGACGCGCACTCGGGACAGGTCGGAGCGTTCGAGGGCGCGAACTACGAGGCGCGGGGCTACTACCGGCCCCAGGAGGACTGCATCATGTTCACCCGGGACGAGGTCCCGTTCTGCGCGGTGTGCCGGCGCGCCATCTCCGGCGTGATCGATCTCTACGCCCGGTAGCCCATTCGCTCATGAGCTTTCGCCGTGGACTGCGGCTGGCGGGTTTCGCCCGTCGGCACCTCGGGCGCATGAGCGCGGGCCGGGAAGCCGTGGAGGCCCATCTCGCGGACCCGCGGCCCGAGACGCTGCCGATGCCGACCTTCGTCCAGCTGCGCGTCACGAATCTCTGCAATCTCCGCTGCAAGATGTGCGGCCAGTGGGGCGACACGGGGATCTTCCGCTCCCAGTCCGCGGCGGGCGCCGGCGACGGCGCGCTCGAACGCGCCCGCATCGTGGAGCTGATCGGCGCGAAGCGTCAGCTCGCGCTCCCCGACTACGTCCGGCTGCTCGACGAGCTCGCGCCGTCGCGGCCCATCATCAGTCTCTTCGGCGGCGAGCCGTTCCTGTACCCGGACATCCTGCCGCTGATCCGCGAGATCAAGGCGCGCGGCTTGACGTGCACGGTGATCACCAACGGCGGACGCCTCGAGGCGCTCGCGCGCGACCTCGTCGAGGCCGGCATCGATTCGATCGCGGTGTCGATCGACGGGCCGCCGGAAGTGCACAACCGGATCCGCGGCCGATCCGACAGCTTCGAGAAGGCCGCGGCGGGGATCCGCGCGATCGCGCGCTGGCAGAAGGAGCTCCGCGCCGCCGTCCCGTTCCAGATGGCCATCCTGCCGGTCACCGAGCTCAACCTCGACGCGATCCGGCCGGCTCTCGAGGCGCTGCGGGAGCTCCCGCTCGACACGATCAACGTGGGGCTGCGCTGGTTCGTCCCGCCCACGATCGGCGCGGAGTACGAGCGCGTCATGCGCGAGGAGTTCGGCATTGCCGCGACGTCCTGGAAGGGCTTCGACTTCGACGGGGGGTCGCTGGTCGCGACGAAGGGGCGGCAGATGACCGAGCTCGTCAAATTGCTGAAGGGGCTGCGCCGCCGCCGCTTCCTCGACTCTTCCCGGGGCCGGCCCTGGACCTCCTTCGTGCCCGAGGTCCCGGCCGAGCGCGTGCCGGAATACTTCACGAGCTTCGGGGAGACGTTCGGCCACAGCCTCTGCCCGGTGGCGTGGTACTTCGCGCAGATCGAGCCGGACGGCGACGTCACGTTCTGCGGCGACTTTCCCGACTACGTCATCGGCAGCGTGCGGCGGCAGTCGTTCACGGAGGTCTGGAAGGGCGAGCGCGCCCGGAAGTTCCGCGCCAAGCTCGCGAAGGAGCCGCTCCCCATCTGCGCGCGGTGCTGCGGGAGCTACGTCTACGGGAAGTGGCAGCGGCCCGGTTCCGGCGCGCGAACCCCGTAGGGACGGGGCTTGTCCCCGCCCGCACTGCGGGGCGGCCGCACGGGCCGCCCCTACACGGCTGGGAGCGGATGAATGCAGGGGGCGCAGGCTTCAGCCCCCGCCTCCTACGACCGCAGCACGTCCCAGAATCGGTAGAAGTTGAACCACTGGGTCGGATGCCGGCGCACGATCGCCTCGAGGTCGTCGGCGACGCGCGACATGATCCGCACCGCGTCCTCGTCGGGAGACAGCGACGGGTTCGCGAAGAGCGGCTCGCCCCAGACGTTGAAGTAGGAGCCGTCCGGATTCCGCAGGAAGAAGCCCGGAAGAATGGCGCAGCCGCAGAAGCGCGCCAGCAGCGCGGGCGAGCGCAGAAACGGCGTCGGCTTGCCGAAGAACGGAACGATCACGCGGTCCTCCGGATACGCGCGGTCCACGAGCAGCGCCACCGCGCGGCCGCGGTCGACCGCGGCCCGCACCTTGAACGCCGTCGCCATCGAAGAGCCGATGTCGATCGATTCGACGCCGAGGCGCGCCCGCAGCTGCTGGCGCATTTCCTGCACGTTCGGGTCGAGCTCGGCCTGCCCGACGACGGCCGGGACCAGATCGTGCTGTCGCAGCGTCACCGCTCCCATCTCCCAGTTGCCGACATGGCCCGTGACGAGCAGGAACCCCCGGCCGCCGTGGCGGCACGCGGCGATCGCGCGCGCGTCCTCGGCGAGCGTCGTGACCGTCGGCACGTAGGCCTCGCTCCGCAGGCGCCAGACGTCGATCGTGTGGCGGCCGTACTCGAAGAACTGGCGCCGCGCGAGCGACTCGGCCTCGGGCTCCGAGACGCCGAGCGCGCACCGGAAGTTGTCCCGCATGCCGGCCTTCGTGCGGCGGAGGAGCGTCACCGCCAGGCTGTTTCCAACGACGTTGATCGCGTTCAGCGCCGCCATCGGCAGCCAGCGCGCGCCGTAGTGGAGTCCGCCGTAGACCACCCGGTTCGAAAGGCCGTGGCTGACCCACTTCTTGCGGCCGCGCCGTTCGGGGGGTCCCCCGCTGTACCCGTTGAGCGCCTCGGCTTCTCCCATCGCGGCGTTCAAGTCTACAATCCGCCGTGCACACGATGAACGTTCTGCTGCTGCGTCCCGATCCGGGCAACGAACGTTTCGGGCTGGGCCCCTTTTTCCGCGTCGAGCCGCTCGGGCTCGAGTACGTCGCCGCCGCCCTGCGCGCGCGCGGCCACTCGCCGACGATCGTGGACCTCCGCTTCGGCGACTCGATCGGGCGCTGGGTGCGCCGCACGCGGCCCGCCCTCGTCGGGATCTCGTGCATGCACGCGCTCGAGTATGAGCGCGTGATCGAGACCGCCCGGCAGGTCCGGCGCGAGAGTCCCGATGCCACGATCCTCGTCGGCGGCCACGCGGCGGCGGCGTACCCCGCCCCGCTCCAGGCGCCCGAGATCGACGCGATCTGCGTCGACGACGGCGAGGAGGTCGTCCCCGCCGTCGCGGACGCGGTCGCCACCGGCCGGGAGCTCGGCGACGTGCCGGCGCTCCTCGTGCAGAACGGCGACGCCTGGACCGCCACGCGCCCGCTCGAGGACCGCACGAGCCTCGACGCCGTGCCCTTGCCCGCGCGCGATCTCATCGCGCGGCACCGCCATCGCTACCACTGCCTTCTCTTCAAGCCGGTCTGGCTGATCGAGACGGCGCGCGGCTGCCCCTTCCGCTGCAACTTCTGCTCGGTGTGGCAGCTCTACGGCCGTTCCTTCCGCGAGCGTTCGATCGGCGCCGTCGTCGAGGACTTCGAGTCCGCCGGCGACGCGATCTTCGTCGCCGACGACCTGTTCTGGAACCACCCCGAGCGGAGCCGCGCGCTCGCGGAAGCGCTCCGGAAGCGCGGCGTGAAGAAGCGGTGGATCCTCGTCCAGACGCGGACCGATCTCGTCGGCCGGAACGCGGACCTCCTCGAGGCATGGAGGCCGATCGCCAAGGACTTCGACATCTTCTTCGGGCTCGAGGCGGCCTCCGACGCGGGCCTCGCCGACGTGGTCAAGGACACCGGCGTCGCGGCGTCGCTCGAGGCGGCGCGGATCTCGCGCGAGCTCGGCTACGGCGTCACGGGCAACTTCCTCGTCGACCCGGACTGGGGCGAGGCGAAGTTCCGTGAGCTCTGGGACTTCGTCGCGGCGAACGGCTTCCAGCGCGCGGGCTACACGATCCTGACGCCGCTGCCCGGCACCGAGCTCTTCCAGAAGCTCGCGCCGGTGCTCGAGGGCCAGCCGTGGTGGAAGTACGACATGCACCACGTGCTGTGGGAGCCGCGCCTCGGCGCGAGGCGCTTCTTCGAGCTGTACGCCGAGACGTGGCGGCGCTCGATCCTGAATACCTCCGGCGAGAAGAGCTGGCTCGACTGGATGCGGCAGATCAAGCCGTCGCAGATCCCGTATCTCACCCGCGTCCTCGCGCGCACCCAGCGCATGATGAGGGCGCAGGCGTACCTGAAGGAGCACGAGGAGGCGCAGCGGGTCTCGCCCGTCGCGCCCGCGCAGGCGATCCCGGCGTCGTAGGTTTCCTCAGCAGGAAGCCGGGGAGAAGGATCGAGGAAAGAGGGGAGAGGCGGGCGCCTCTCCCCTCGAGGGAAGACGGGATTACTGCAGGCCGAACGTCTTGACGAGGAACACGGCCATCTGGCCTCGGGTGTTCGGGTTCTGCGGGCAGTAGTTGCCGCCGCCGCAGCCGCCGGTGATCCCCTCGTGGCTCAGCTGCTCGATCCAGTTGGCGAACTGCGACGGGCAGGGGACGTCGGCGAAGATCCCGAGGCACGCCGGCGGAACGTACGCCGATCCGTGCTCGGCCTTCAGCAGGAAGACCGCCATTTGGTCGCGGCGCACCGGGTTCGTCGGGCAGTAGTTGCCGCCGCCGCATCCGCCGGTGATGCCCTCGGCCGCCAGGGCCTCGATCCAGTCCGCGAACGTCGAGGGACAGGCGACGTCGCCGAAGACGCCCTGGCACGTCGGCGGGACGTAGCAGATGCCGTGGCGGCCCTTCAGCAGGAAGACGGCCATCTGCTGCCGCAGCGTGGGGTCCGCGACGCCGTAGTTGCCGCTGCCGACGCCGACCGTGATCGCGTTCGAGACCAGCGTCGTGACCCACGTGTAGAACTGCTGCGAGGGCGGCACGTCGAGGAAGTCGACGATCCAGGCCTTCTTGAGCGTTCCCGCCGTGCCGTCCGTGTTCGTCACCATGATGTCGTTGACGGTCGCCGCGGAAAGGGCGGGCGCATCCGCCTTCATGCTCGTCTCGCTGGTGAAGGTGACGTTCGTGCCCGGAACCCCGCCGAAGGTGACCGTCGCGCCCGAGACGAAGTGCGTCCCGGTCAGCGTCACCGTCACGCCTCCCGCGGGAGGGCCGGAGCGCGGGCTCGACGCGTAGATCACGTTCTGCGAGAACTCGGAGGTATTGCCGGAGGGATCCGTCGCGGTGACGGTGATGATCGGCATGCTTGCGGCATTGGGGTCACTCAGGAGAGTGTCGAAGTTGACGTTGCCCGAGCCGTCCGTCATAACCTGCGTCGACCCGATGTAGTACGCGCTCTGCAGGAGGTCGCGCGGGTGCGGCGTGCAGGAGGGGCTCTCGTAGAAGTCGAGATCGAACGTCACGTTCGGCGTCGACTGGAGGATGCCGTGCGCCGTGAGCGAAGGCCCGGGCCCGTAGTCGACGGACGAGATGAACGGGAAGTTCTGCAGCTCGTTCGCGCCCGTGTCGGCGTCGCCGGCGTCGTTGATGGTCACGCCGGCCGGGTCGTTGTCGATGCCGATCGAGCCGTTGAAGAAGATCGGGTTGCCGCGAATCGAGTTGCGGACGCCGTAGTTGTAGATGCCGACGTCGTTCCAGGCGATCGCGTTGCCTTCGCCGTTCGCGATGCTGCCGATGACGCAGTCGGTCGCGGCGACGTCCATCTCGATGCCCGTCCCGTTGCCGAGGAGCAGCTGGCCCGTGACGTCGAGGCCGATCGTGTTGCCCTTCACGACGGCGCCGACGCTCGCGAGCAACACGGCCTGATGGGTGTTTCCGGAGATCAGGTTCCCTTCGCCCGCATTGAAGTTGCCGCCGAGGGCGAGGCCGGTATGGCTGGAGGCGCTGACGCCGACGTCGTTTCCGAGGGCCTCGGTGCCCGCCGCGTTCGTCCCGATCCGGTTGCCCTGGATGAGGGCGCCGCTCCCGCTCGTCAGGTAAATCCCCTCCAGGGAGCTCGCCGCGATCACGTTGCCCTCACCCGCGCCCGAACCGCCCACGACGAGATTGGTCGTGGCGGTCGCGAGGATGCCCTGGCTGTTGCCGAGGGGGGCGGTGCCGTCGGCGGTCGTGCCGATGTAGTTGCCCTGAATGACGGCATTCGTGGCGTTGATGAGCGCGATGCCTGCCATGTTGCCGCTGATCAGGTTCCGCTGGGCCGCCGAGGAGCCGCCGATCGTGTTGCCGGTCGAGCCGGACTGGACGGTGATCCCGGTGCCATTGGCGGCGGCCAGCGTGCCCGTCACGTCGGTCCCGACGTAGCAGCCCTCGACGTGGTTGTTGCTGCTCTCCATCGAGATGCCGTTGTTCATGCCGCGCACGACGACGCCGCGAACCGTGCTCCCGCCGCCCTGGAGCTTCAAGCCGGTGCCGCTGAAGTTGGCGATCTCGATGATCGGGGTGCCGGCATAGCCGGGCTGCGTCGTGCCGTCCACGGTCGTCGGCTTGAGAATGGCCGGAAGCCCGGGCGGCTGCGGCAAGATGACGAAAGGCCCGCCGCCGGGGATGTTGAACGTGATCGTGTCGCCTCCCGCACCGGCGTCGGCGTCGAGAATCGCCTGCCGCAGCGATCCGGCGCCGGAATCGCCGGTGTTCGTGACCGTGAGCGTGGCCGCCGTCATGGCGCAGGGGGCCAGGAGCGCGAGGACCAGAACCAGGACGCGGCCGACGGGTCGGGTTGTCATGAGGATTGGCCTCCTCTCCAAACGCGGGGAGCGCGGAGGACCGGGATCATATTCGTCGGCTGTGGTTAAATCCCGCCCGAAAAGCCTGGGACATTCATGGAAAAGCCGTCCGGACAGGAAGTTACGGCTCTCCTCCGGGAGTGGAGCGCGGGGGACCGCGGTGCGCTCGAGCGCCTGATGCCGCTCGTCTACGGGGAGCTTCGACGCCTGGCGGCCTCCCACCTGCGCTCGGAGCGCGGCGACCACACCCTCCAGCCGACGGCCCTCGTCCACGAGGCCTACCTCCGCCTCGTCGGCCAGCGTTCGGTCTCGTGGGCGAACCGGGCGCATTTCTTCGGCATCGCCGCCCAGATGATGCGGCGCGTGCTCGTCGACCACGCCCGCCGCCGGCTGGCGGCGAAGCGCTCGCCGGGGACGCTCTACGTCGATCTGGGCGAGGAGGTCGCCGCCGCCGCGGACCGCGCCCCCGAGCTCCTCGCGCTCGACCGCGCCCTGACGGAGCTCGAGCGCCTCGATCCCCGCCAGGCGCGCGTCGTCGAGCTGCGCTTCTTCGCCGGCCTCTCGGTCGAGGAGACCGCCGAGGTGGCGGGCGTGTCCACGGCGACGGTCAAGCGCGAGTGGCGGACCGCGCGCGCGTTCCTGCGCCACGAGATCGGGCTCGACGCCACCCCGTGGACGTGAGCGGGGCCCGCGCGTGACGCCGGACGAGTGGCGGCGGGTCAAGGAGATTCTCGACGACGCCCTCGAGCGGCCGGCCGCCGACCGCCCGGCCTACATCGCCGCGGCCTGCGGCGGCGATGCGAGCCTTCGCGCGAGCGTCGAGTCGCTCGCTCGGGCGGCGGAGGGGGACGCCGGGCTGCTCGACGCGACGAACGCCGTCGCCGGGGGCGTCGAGGTGCCCGAGCCGCCGACCCGGGCGGGCGAGCGCGTCGGCGCCTACGAGCTGGTCGCGGAGATCGCGCACGGCGGCATGGGAGTCGTCTATCTCGCGCGGCGCGCCGACGACGAGTTCCAGAAGAAGGTGGCCGTCAAGCTGATGCGCTCCGGGCTCTTCAGTGAGCTCGACGTGCGGCGCTTCCGCAGCGAGCGGCAGATCGCCGCGGCCCTCGATCACCCGAACATCGCGCGGCTGCTCGACGGCGGCACGACGGCGGCGGGCGAGCCCTACTTCGTCATGGAATACGTCGAGGGGCGGCCGCTCTTCGATCACTGCCGCGGAAACGGCGTGCGGCTGCCGGAGCGCCTGGGCCTCTTTCGCGAGATCTGCGCGACCGTCCAGTACGCCCACCAGCACCTGGTGGTCCATCGCGATCTGAAGCCGGGCAACATTCTCGTGACGCCGGAGGGCTCGGTGCGGCTCCTCGACTTCGGCATCGCGAAGCTCCTCTCGCAGGGAGCCGGATCCGACGCCGCGGAGTCGACGGCCACTTTCGAGCGAATGCTGACGCCGGAGTACGCGAGCCCGGAGCAGGTTCGCGGCCTGCCGGTGACGACCGCGAGCGACGTCTACTCGCTCGGCGTGATCCTGTACGAGCTGATCGCCGACCGGAAGCCGTACCGGATCGAGTCGGGCGATCCGGCCGATCTGCTGCGTTTCGTCTGCGAGCAGGACCCGGAGCGTCCGAGCGCGCACGCGCCGGGCCTCTCGGCCGATCTCGACGCGATCGTCCTCAAGGCGATGCGCAAGGAGCCGGAGCGGCGCTACGCCTCGGCCGCGGCGCTGTCGGAGGACGTGGGCCGCTGCCTGGAGGGGAGGCCGGTCGAGGCCCGCCGCGGATCGACCGCCTATCGCGCGCGCAAGTTCGTACGGCGGCACCGCGTGGGCGCGGCCGCGACGGCGGTCGTCCTCGTCGCGCTCGTCGGCGGCGTGCTCGCGACGCTCTCGGAGGCGCGCCGCGCCCGCGCCGCGGAGGCCCGCGCCGAGCGGCGCTTCAACGACGTGCGGCGGCTCGCGAACTCGTTCCTCTTCGAGTTCCACGACGCGATCCAGGATCTCCCGGGATCGACCGCCGCCCGCGCCCTCGTCGTGCGCCGCGCGCTCGAGTACCTCGACTCGCTCGCCGCCGAGTCGAGCGGCGACCGCACGCTGCGCCGCGAGCTCGCGGAGGCCTATCGTCGCGTCGGCGACGTTCAGGGCAACGCGTACGCGGCGAACCTCGGCGACGTCGACGGCGCGGCGGCGAGCTATCGCAAGGCGATCGACCTGCTCGAGCCGGCGGTCGGTTCGCCCGGCGCGACCGACGCGGAGCGGAGCACGCTCGCGGCGACCTACCTGGTCGACGCCGGACTCTCCCTCGTCCGGGGCCGGCCGGAGGATGCGCTCGCGAGGGCGAAGCGGGGGCTCGCGCTGCGGCAGGGACTCGCCGCGGAGAGCCCGTCGCCCGAGCGGCAGATGGAGCTGGCTCAGGCGTGGCAGTACGTCGCGTTCGATGCGACCGCGGTCGGAAAGTACGCCGATGCCGAAGTCGCACTGGGACACCAGGCGGCGATCCTGGAGGCGCAGAGCCGCATCCGTCCCGCCGATCGAGCGGTGCGCCGGAGCCTCGCGCAGAACGTCTACCTGACGGGCGACGCCGCGGCCAATGCCCGGGACCTCCCGCGCGCGCTCGAGCGGTACCGCGCCGCGGCCGCGATGCAGGAGGCGCTCCTTCGGGAGGACCCCTCGAGCGTGATGTTTCACCGCGATCTCGCCTACTCCTACCTGGCGATCGGCAACACGGACGAGGCGCTGGCGGACCCGGCGGCGGCGCTCGAGGCGCACCGGCGGGCCCTCGCGACCTTCGAAGTGATGGCGGCCGCGGACCGCAGGAGCACGGATCCGGTGCTCGGCGTCGCCATGAGCCATCACAACTGCGGCGAGACGCTGGCGAAGCTGGGGCGCCCCGCCGAGGCCATCCAGGAGTTCCGCCTCGCGCGCTCGGCTTACGAATCCGTCGTCGCCGCATCGCCGTCGGGGGCCTGGGCGTCGGGGATGCTCGGTTCGCTCTGCGTGGAGTGGGCCGACCTCGAGAGGTCGGAGAACGCGGGCGAGGCGTGCTCCCTCTATGCCAGAGCGGTTGGACTCTTCGAGCCGATCGCGGCCGGCGGGGGACTGCCGCCGAAGCGCCGTGAGCAGTTCGCCGCCGCGAAGGAACGCCTGGCGGCGTGCCCGAGCCGCTGAGCCTTCGTTCGCGGCTATGATGCGCGCCGGCCCGGCCCCGGAGGGAAAACGACCATGAAACGAATCCTGCTCGCGTTTCTCCTCGCGGCGCTCCCGGCGGCGGCCCGCGCCCAGGTCGACGGCATTTTCGCGCAGGGCGCGATCGCCGGCGTCCTCGACGCGTGGCACACGGCGGCCGCGGCGGCCGACGAGGAGAAGTACTTCTCCTACTTCACGCCGGACGCGGTCTTCCTCGGCACCGACCCGACGGAGCGCTGGACGCGGGACGAATTCCGCGCCTGGGCGCATCCCTACTTCGCGAAGGGGAAGGCCTGGAGCTTCAAGGCGACCGCGCGCTGGATCACGTTCGCGTCGGACCGCACCGTCGCGTGGTTCGACGAGGCGCTCGACACGCCGAACCTCGGGCCGTGCCGCGGCTCCGGGGTCCTCGTCGCGACGACGGCCGGCTGGAAGATCGCCCAGTACAACCTCTCGATCCCGATCCCGAACGCCCTGACGGACGATTTCAAGAAGCGCATCGAGAAGTACGACCGGCAAAAGATCGCCAGGAAGAAGTCATGACGCGGCGCCTCTTCGTCGCCGCCGCTCTCCTCGCCGCGGCGGCCTCGACGCGCGCGGGGAACGAGACGGGTCCCGCGCCCGCCGAGCTCGTGCTGACCGGGGGAGCGGTCTACACGGTGGACGGCGCGCGGAGCTGGGCCGAGGCCGTCGCCGTCTCGGGCGGGCGGATCGTCTTCGTCGGGACCTCCGGAGACGCGAAGGCGTGGACCGGTCCGCGGACGAAGATCGTCGACCTCGCGGGTCGAATGCTCCTGCCCGCGTTCCACGATTCCCACGTGCATCCGGTCTCGGGCGGCATGGAGGCCATGGAGTGCGACCTGCACGGGATCGCGAATGCCGAGCGGGTGCTCGCGGCGGTGCGCGCGTACGCGGCCGCGCATCCGAAGGCCGCGTGGATCCGCGGCGGCGGCTGGGACCTCCCGCTCTTTCCGGGGGGCAATCCCTCGAAGCGGCTCCTCGATGACGCCGTGTCCGATCGTCCCGCCCTGCTCGACGCGAGCGACGGCCACTCCGCGTGGGCGAACTCGAAGGCGCTCGCGATCGCCGGAATCACGAAGGGGACGAAGGACCCGGCGCACGGCCGCATCGAGCGCGACGCCTCGGGCGAGCCCACGGGCACCCTGCGGGAGGAGGCCGTCGGGCTGGTGGCGAAGTTCCTGCCGCGAAGGACGCCGCAGGAGCACGTCGACGGACTGCGCAAGGGCCTTCAGGTCGCGAACGCGTTCGGCCTCGCTTCGCTGCAGGAGGCGAGCGCCTCCGAGGCGGACCTCGCCGCCTATCGCGCCGTCGAGGACGCGGGCGCCCTGACCGCGCGCGTATCGGCCGCGATCACCGCCGACACCGACAAAGTCCTCGCGGACATGCCGCGGCTCCGGGACCTTCGGACGCGCTACCGGGGAAAGCGGTTCCATGCCGACGCCGTCAAGATCTTCGCGGACGGCGTCATCGAGACGCGGACGGCCGCGGTGCTCGAGCCGTACATCGGCTTCGGCACGGACCGCGGGAAGACGAACCTCGCGCCGGCGGACTTCCGCGCCCTGGCGACGGCGCTCGATCGCGAGGGCTTCCAGATCCACGTCCACGCCATCGGCGACCGCGCGGTGCGGGACACGCTCGACGCGCTCGAGGCCGCGCGGAACGCCAATGGGGCCCGCGATTCCCGCCACCACGTCGCCCACCTCGAGCTGGTCGACCCCGCCGACATCCCGCGCTTCCGGCGCCTGGGCGTGGTCGCGAACTTCCAGCCGTTCTGGGCGAACGGCGACGAGTACATCACCCGAATGACCGAGCCCGAGCTCGGCCCCGAGCGCTCGCGCTGGATCTATCCGATCGCGAGCGTCGAGGCCACCGGCGGCGTCACCGCCTTCGGCAGCGACTGGAGCGTCTCGTCGATGAATCCCCTCGACGGCATCGAAGTGGCGATCACGCACCGCGAGCCGGAGAAGGGCCCGGGGCCGGCGTGGCTTCCGGAGGAGCGGATCACCCTTCCCGACGCGATCGCCGGCTACACGATCCGCGGCGCGTATCTCGACTTCACCGAGAAGGAGACCGGGTCGATCGAGGTCGGGAAGGCCGCGGACCTGATCGTGCTGGACCGGAATCTCTTCGAGATCCCGCCGTCGCGGATCCACGAGGCGAAGGTGTTGTGGACGCTGCTCGAGGGCAAAGAGGTGTATCGGGCCGACACGTTTCGGCCGTGAGCCGCCTCAGTTCTTCCGTGCGTACCGCGGGTTACTGCAGCCCGAACGTCTTCGTGAGGAAGACCGCCATCTGGCCGCGGGTATCCGGGTTGCTCGGGCAGTAGAGCAGCGGCGAGGCCTGGCAGCCGCCCGTGATTCCGCGGCCGTAGAGGTCCTCGATCCAGTCGGCCGCGAACGCGCCTACGGGCACGTCGCCGAAGATACCGATGGCCGCGGGCGGCGCGTAGCTGGCCCCGAGCAGGGCCTTCAGCAGGAACACCGCCATCTGGGCGCGGGTGACGGGAGCGCCAGGGCAGTAGTTGCCGCCGCCGCAACCGCCCGTGACGCCGAGACCGGCGAGCTCCTCGATCCACGGCGCGAACGGGTTCGATGCCGGGACGTCCTGGAAGACGCTGCCGGTGGCCGGCGGCGGCACGTGGTCGGCGCCGTACTTCGCCTTCAGGAGGAAGACGGCCATCTGCGCCCGCGTGTTTGGCGCCTCCGGGCAGTAGTTCCCTCCGCCGCAGCCCGCGGTCACGCCGTCCCGCGCGATCGTGTCCACGAAGTCGTGGAAGGGATGCGCGGGCGGCACGTCGAGGAAGTCCACCTGGATCCTCGCGACGCCCTCCGGCGACGCGCACCCCTGCGCGCTCGTCTCCGAGCACGAGAGGACCATGGTCGTGCCGGGCGCGCCGGCGTCGATCGTGACGGTCGGGGAGCCCTGGCCGCTCGAGATGGTTCCTCCCGACAGCGTCCACGCGTACGTCGATCCGTCGTGCGCGGGCACGCTCGCCGCGATGCCGGTCGCGCCGGCCGGCACCCAGCTCGAGGCCGCGACGACGGGCGCCGGAACCGGCGGCGCCAGGGTCACGGTCGCGCTGCCGGAGCCCGGCGCGGCGCAGAGGGCGTCCTGCACGCTCGTGACGGTGTAGACGGTCGTGGCCGACGGCGCCACGCTTCGGGTCGCGGGCGAGGACCCGACGCTCTGCGCCAGGCCGTCCGACCATATGAGGTTCCACGGCCCGGTGCCCGTCAGCGCGGCGGAGATCTCGGTCGAGGAGCCGGGACAGATCGTCGCGTCGCCGCTGACGAGCGCCGAGGGCACCGGCAGCACGGAGACCGTGGTACCCCCCGCCGCCGAGGCGCAGCCCTCGACGCTGACCGTCACCGAGTAGGCGCCCGCGGCGGCGGGCGTGACGCCCGCGATCGTGGGATTCTGGAGCGCGGACGCGAAGCCGTTCGGGCCGGACCAGGAGTACGTCGCCCCGGGAACGGTGGACGCGGTGAGCTGCAGCGTGCCGCCGACGCACACCGGTCCGCTGTTGCCCACGGTCGGCGCCGGCGGGATCGCGTTGACGGTGGTCGAGGCGCTCGCCGCGTTGTTCGCGGCCGATGGATCGCTCGTCGGCGACGAGACGGACACGGCATTCGTCGCGGTGCCCGCCGCCGACGGCGCCGTGGTGGCGACGGTGATCGCGGGAGCGGAGCCGGGCGCGAGCGAGGGGCGCGTGCACGTGACCGTGGCCGTGCCGCTGCAGGACCAGCCGGCGCCCGACGCGGAGACGAGGGTGGCGCCGGCGGGCCGGACATCGGTGACCGTCAGCGTCGCCGCGGTCGACGGTCCGCCGTTCGACACGTTCAGCGAGTACGTGATCGGCGCCCCCGCGCAGATCGCCGCCGGCGCGCCGGTCTGTCCGATCGAGAGGTCGGCGCGCGCGAAGACGGTCGAGGGCGTCGTCGCCGAGTTGTTGCCCGAGGCCGGGTCGTTCGTCGCCGATGCGACGGTCGCCGTGTTCGACACCGACGCGCCCTCGCTCGGCGCGGTGACGACGAGCGTGATCGGCGCCGCCGCCCCGGGGGGCAACGCCGGCAGCGTGCAGGTGACCGGCCCCGTGCCGCCGCAGGTCCATCCCGTTCCGCCGGCGGAGACGAACGACGCGCCCGCGGGGAGGGCGTCGGTGAGCGTGACGGAGTTCGCCTGCGAGGGGCCGGTGTTCGAGACGGAAAGCGTGTAGGTCATCGGCAGTCCGGCGCCGACCGGTTCCGGCGTCACGCTCGCGCCGACCGCGAGGTCCGCGTGCGTCAGGTAGGTCGCCGTGTAGGAGGACGTGCCCGGCGGCGCCGTGATGTTGTGGTTCTGGGCTCCGCCGTCCGACCAGGACGAGAACTCCCAGATGTTCGGCAGCGCGCCCTGCGGCGAGGTGGCCTGGACGCTATTCAGCGAGTTGACGATGACGGTCTGCGTAAACGGCGTCGTCTGGGGCGGCGAGGTTCCGACCGTCAGCTGCAACCCGGTGGGGCTGGTCTGGAACATGAGCGAGGCGGTCTGCGGCTGGATGCTCACGCTCGCGGTGCCGGTCAAGCCCTGCGCGTCGGTGGCGGTGAGCTGGATCTCGAGGTAGGAGGGGTACTCGTGGTCGGGTGCGGGAAAGGAGCCCCCCGCGACGCCCGAGTAAGTCTGGTAGATGTGCGTATGACAGTTCGACGGGCAGTGATGGATGATCACCTGCCACGACAGGGCCGATGCCGGGAGCGTGCCGTCCTGGTCGTCGGTCGCGTGGCCCGAGAACGTGATCGTGTCGCCGACCTTCCACGTCAGCGAGGACGGCGGCCCGTCGATGAAGGCCGTCGGCGGCGTGTTGCCGGCGGAGATCGTGATCGGCGCCGAGGTCGAGGAGCCGCCGCGCTGGTCGGTCACCCTGAGCCGGACCGTGTAGGTGCCCGGCGTGTCGTAGACGAAGACGGGCTTCTGGGCGCTCGAGTCGTCGAACTGGCCGTCGCCGTCGAGGTCCCAGGCGTACGTGAGCGTGTCGCCCGGCTGCGCGGGCACCGATCCCGAGCCGTCGAAGTCGACCGTCAGCGGCGCGCTGCCTGAGGTCGGCGTCGCGGTGGCGATCGCCGCGAGGCCGTACTCGACCTCCATGATCCGGCCGCCGTCGAAGTCGGCGTAGAAGAGGTTTCCGTCCGGGCCGATCCTCAGGTCGACCGGGCCCGCCGCGCTCGATGCGAACGCGGCCACGTTTCCGGGGTCCGGATTGCCGCCGCCGTCGGCGAACATCACCCAGATGCACTTGCGCGAGTAGTCCGAGAAGAAGAGGGAGTTCGGGTAGTTCGACGGGTAGTTGCTGCCGCCCTGGTAGAAGGCGAGGCCCGCGACCGAGGAGCTTCCGGTCGGGCAGCCGTCGCCCGCGACGACCGACGCAGAATGGTTGTACGTCAGCAGCGGCGCGGTCGTCTGCGCCTGCGGCGGGCAGATGTTCAGGCCCGTGTATTGAGCCGCGTTGCCCTCGAAGCACGGCCATCCGAAGTTGCGCGCGCTCGTCAGGTCCGGAATCCGGTTGAGCTCCTCCCACGTGTTCCAGCCGACGTCGGCGATCCAGACCTCGTTCGTGCCCGGGCGCACGATCATGCGGAAGGGGTTCCGCAGGCCGTAGCCGATGATCCGCTGCTCGTTGAGGTCGCCGGACCCGATCAGGGGATTGCCGGGAGCCGCCGCGCCGGTGGCGGGGTCGATGCGCAGGATCGATCCGTTCAGGACCCTCGCCTCGCCCGCCGTGCGCAGGTGGCTCTGGCTTCGCAGCGCGCCGCCCTCGCCGGTGGGCTTCGTCTGCGGCGTCCCGACCGGAAACGGCGGATCGCCGCACGGGTTGGCGGGAATCGGGGGCGGCGCTCCGGACGTGCCGCCGAACTGTCCCCAGTCGGCGTTGTTGAAGCTCGCGCCGTCGCCGCCCGAGACGTAGAGATAACCGTCGGCGCCGAAGTCGAGCGATCCGATCGAGTGGCTCGGGAACTGCTGGCACCAGTCGTTGATGAGCGGCGTCTCGCTCGCCCCCCAGTCCCCGGCGGTCGCGGTGAGCCGCGAAAGCCGGCCGCTGATGACACAGCCATCCGTGGTCGCCCCGGGCGGCGTCGGGCAGCCGTCGGAGGTCTGACCGGCGACGCCCCACCGGGGCGGCGAGCCGCCGATCGGAGCGTCGTAGGAGTAGAGGACGTACACGAAGTTGTTCGACGCGAAGTTCGGGTCGATCGCCAGGCCCAGGAGCCCGCGGTCCCAGAAGTTGTGCACCTCGGTCCTCAGGTCCGCGACGACCGTGAACGTATTCGTCGTGAGGTTGGGGAAGATCTTCAGGAGACCGCTCTTCTCGGCCACGAGCACGCGGCCGTCGGGGAGGAAGCGGACGACGGTCGGGTTGGTCAGCCCGGTGAAGACGGCGGTCTCCGAGAAACCGGCCTGCTTGAAGGAGGTCGCCAGGGCCGCCGTCGTCACGGCGAGAAGGAGGACCGCGGCCGCCGCGGCCGCGCGCCGAGGACGGAGCGCGGGGCCCCGCGAACCCGCGACCAATTGCTCGCCGGCCAGCCTCAAGATCCCTCCCTTGTGAAACGGGGACGGGAGTATGTCGCGGGCCTGGCCCTTCGGTCAACGGCCGCCCGTCCGGACAGGGGTCCGAGCCGGCGCCGGCGCCAGCCGGCGTTGCTCGGTGGTTACTCGAATGAAGCCAGCGAGCCGATACGGATTTACGGCAACCCGAAAGTCTTCGTGATGAAGGTGGCCATCTGACCGCGGGTGTTGGGGTTGTCGGGGCAGTAGAGCAGCGGCGACGCCTGGCAGCCGCCCGTGATCGAGCGGTTGTAGAGGTCCTCGATCCAGTCGGCCGCGAAGGATCCCGGCGGGACGTCGCCGAAGATGCCGACGGCCGGCGGCGGCACGTAGCTGGAACCCAGGTGGGTCTTCAGCAGGAAGACCGCCATCTGGGCGCGCGTCACCGCAGCGTCGGGGCAGTAGTTCCCGTTGCCGCAGCCGGTCGTGACGCCCTCGTTGGCGAGCTGCTCGATCCAGTCGACGGCGAAGCCTCCCGGACAGGGCACGTCCGCGAAGATCCCGGCGCACGCGGGCGGCGTGTAGGAGGCGCCGTGCTCCGCCTTCAGCAGGAAGACCGCCATCTGGGCGCGCGTGTTCGGCGCGTCGGGGCAGTAGTTGCCGCCGCCGCAGCCGACGGTGATGGAGTTGCGCGCGATCGCGTCGACGTAGTCGTGGAAGATCTGCGCCGGCGGCACGTCGAGGAAGTCCACCTGGACGAGGGCCGATCCGGCCGGCGACGCGCACCCCGAGCCGTTGGACTCGACGACCTGGAGCGACATCGTCGTTCCCGGTGCGCCCGCGTCGAACGTGATTGCGGAGCTGCCCTGTCCCGTGTCGATCGACCCGCCCGTCAACGTCCACGCCCAGCTCGAGCCGGGATCGTCGGGCACGCTCGCGGGAACGCCCACCGCGCCGACCGGGGTCCAGTTCTCGACGGTGATCGAGGCTGCGCCGGGCGGCGTCGACGGTCGTGTTGACCGAGGCCGTGTTGTTCGCGCCGTTGATGTCGGTGACGCTGGAGCCGACGGTGGCCGTGTTGGTGCCCATCCCGACCGGCGCGTTCAGGACGACCGTGATCGGCGGCGCCGAGGTGATGTCGAGCACCGGCAGCGTGCAGATGATGGGCGCCGTCCCGCCGCAGGTCCACGTGTCGCCGCTCGCGGACACGACCGTCGCCCCCGGGGGCGGCGTGTCGACGACGGTGATCGAGGTCGCCTGCGAGAGCCCCGCGTTGGCCACGTTCAGGGTGTACGTCGCCGGTTGCCCTTCGCAGATCTCGGCCGGTCCGGTCATGCCGATCGAGAGGTCCGCGTGGACCGTGTACGTCGCCGTGTACGTCGCGGGGTTCGGCGGCGCGGTGATCACGTGAGTGGAGGCGCCGTTGTCGGACCAGCTCACGAACTCCCAGATCTGCGGGTACGCGCCCTGCGTGGGCGCGGCGATGACCTGGTTGGCGGACCCGATGATCACCGTGTCCGTGTACGGAGTGGGGCCGGATTGCGTGCCGATCGACAGCTGCAGGCCCGACGGCACCGATGCCATCGTCAGGACGACGGTCTGGGGATAGATGAGGACGCTCGCCGTGCCCGTGTTGTTGTCGGAGTCGGTGACCACGAGCTGGATCTCGAGCCACGACGGATACTCGTGATCGGGCGCGACGAAGGAGCCGCTCGTGACCCCGCTGAACGTCTGGTAGATGTGGGTGTGGCAGTCGGACGGGCAGTGGTGGATGATGATCGTCCACGCGAAGGCGCTCGGCGGAAGCGTCCCGTCCTGAGGGTCGGTGCCGGTGCCCGCGAAGTTGATCGTGTCGCCCACCTTCCACGTCAGCGTGCCCGGCGGCGCCGTGATGGTCGCCGTGGGGTCCTCGTTGCCGGCGTTGATCACGACCGGCGTGGAGATGTCGCTGCCTCCGCGCTGGTCGGTCACCTTCAGCCGGACGTTGTAGGTGCCCGCCACGGTGTACTGGTACGTGGGCTGGACGAGCGTCGAGTCGCCGAAGACGCCGTCGCCGTTCAGGTCCCACGAGTAGGAAAGCGTGTCGCCGGGCTGCGCCGGCACCGACTGGGAGCCGTCGAACTGGACGGTGAGCGGGAGCGGACCCGTGGTCGGGGTGCCGGTCGCGATCGCGTGGAGGCCGTACTGGATCTTCAGGACCTGCCCGCCGAGGAAGTCGACGTAGTAGAAGTTCCCGTCGGGACCCACCTGGATGTCCACGGGCCCCTGGGCTGCCGAGGCGAAGGCCTCCGTGGTCGCCGGATTGGGCACGCCGTTGGCGTCGGGGAACATGATCCACATGCAGACGCGCGAGTAGTCGGAGAAGAGCATCGCGCCGTTGTAGTTCGAGGGGTAGTTGCTGCCCCCCTCGTAGAACGCGAGTCCCGCGATCGAGGAGCTGCCGGTGGGACAGCCGTCGTCCCCCGTGACGTGGTTCGCGTGGTTGTAGGTCAAGAAGGGCGCGACGGCCGTACCCGCCGTGTAGAGGTCCTCGCAGATCGTGAGCGCGGCGGCGTCGTAACTGGGCTGGTGCCCCGTGCCCTCGTAGCACGGCCAGCCGTAATCGCGGGCGCTCGTCAGGTCGGGCAACCGTCGATCTCCTCCCAGTCGTTCCAGCCCACGTCCGCGATCCACATGTCGTTCGTGCCGGGCCGGATCGTCGCCCGGAAGGGATTGCGCATTCCGTAGCCGATGATGCGTCGCGCGTTGGGGTCATTACTCGCAAAGAACGGGTTGCCCGGCACGCCGTCGCCGGTCGCGGGATCGACGCGCAGCACCGACCCATTCAGGAGGCGCGGCTCCGCGCCCGCCCGTTGCGGCGACTGGGCGCGCAGCGCCCCGCCCTCGGCCGACGGCGGCGTCTCGTCGCCGCCCACGCCGGCCGGCGGGTCGCCGCAGGGGTTCTTCGGCGTCGGCGTGCCCGGCAGCGTGCCGCCCCACTGTCCCCAGTCGGTGTTGTTGAAGTTGCTCCCCTCGCCGGCCGTCACGTAGAGGTACCCGTCGGCGCCGAAGTTGAGCGAGCCGACCGAGTGGCTCGGGAACTGCTGACACCAGTCGTTGATGAGCACGGTCTCGCTCGAGGTCCAGTCCGTGCCCACCGCCGTCAGGCGCGACAGGCGTCCGCTGACGACGCAGCCGTCGGTCGTGGCGCCGGGCGGTGTGGGGCAGGGGTCCGACGTGCCGTCGCCGGGGCCCCACGTCGGCGCCGTGCCGCCGATCGGAGCGTCGAAGGTGTAGAGGACGTAGACGTAGTTGTTCGACGCGAAGTTCGGGTCCACGGCGAGGCCGAGCAGTCCGCGGTCCCAGAAGTCGTGCACGTTCGTCCGCAGGTCCGCGACGACCGTGTAGCTGTTCGTCGTCAGGTTCGGAAACAGCTTGATCAACCCGCTCTTCTCCGCGACGATCACGCGGCCGTCGGGAAGAAACCGCACCGTGGTGGGGCTCGAGAGGCCGCTGAAGACCACCGACTCCGAGAAGCCCGTCTGGTGGTAGTTCGTCGCGGCGCGAATCGCGGGTGCGGTCAACAGCGCGAAGACAACCGCGAGGAACGCAGCGCCCCTCGCGCCGCCAGGTCGAACCGTCGAAGTCATGCTTGCCTCAATCGATTTGCCGATTACTCGACGCCGATTCTCACGGCAATCCGAACGTCTTCACGAGAAAGACGGCCATCTGTCCGCGCGTGTTCGGATGGTCCGGACAATAGCGCAGCGGGCCCGGTCCGCCCGAGGCTTGTTCCGCCTTTAATCCTTCGATTCATGGCGAGAAACGTTCCTCCGGGGGCAGGTCTCCGGAGATTCCCTCAGCGGGGTGGCACAGTATATCGGTCCGTGCCTTGCCTCGAGCAAGAAATCTGCCATTGGATACGGGAGGTCACCCGTCCATCCCACCGATACTCCGTTGTTCTCGACCTGAATAACGAATTCATAGAAGGGATGTATTACGGGCACTCGCCGAAATCGAGCAAGGTCGCCGCCAGGTTGGCCGACCGCGGCGGCAGGGCAGCGTGCGAAGAACCAGGTTGGCGACCCGGCTCGCAGCCGATGTTTAGGCTACGGACAAGTGGCGAAGGCCATCGTGTCCTGGATCGGCGCGAAGGGCGTCCCGACCGCGTTGTCGAAGACCTGCTGTTGGGTGCTGCGCAGGTCGGTGACCGTCATGTGCACGCCCACGTTCGTCAGTCCGGCCGCGAAGACCCAGTAGTGGTTGTTCACGGCGCACCCGTCGAGGACCTTCACGATCAGCTCGACGTTGGAGGAATCGAAGAACCAGAAGTAGCCCGTCGCGTCGGTCAGCGTCACGGCCGTCGCCTCGACCGACGGTCCCGATTCCGACTGCTGGTATTCGGCCGTGACCGAGAAGCGGCTGCCGTCGAGGCACAGGGTGTGCGCGTCGGCGGTGCAGAGCGGCGCGAGCCGGGGCTCGGCCGCAGTCTGCGCGGACAGCGCGGCAGCCGCGAGCGGCAGGGAAAGCGAAAGCGCGGCCGCGCGGATCTTCATCATCCGAAATCCATCGTACACCCTCGGAACGCGATGTGGGATGCGGGGCCCTCCCGTTCGTCGATTACTGCAGGTGAAGGTCTTCGTCAGAAACACCGCCATCTGCCCGCGGGTGTTCGGGTTGCCCGGGCAGTACAGGAGCGGACTCGAGGAACAGCCGCCCGTGATCGCCCTGTCCGTAGAGGTCCTCGATCCAGTCGGCCGCGAAGGCGCCGACGGGCACGTCGCCGAAGATGCCGGCGGCCGCGGGCGGGACGTAGGAGGGGCCGAGCAGGGTCTTCAGCAGGAAGACCGCCATCTGCGCCCGGGTGACCGGCGCGTCGGGGCAGTAGTTGCCCCCGCCGCAGCCCGAGGTGACGCCCTCGGTCTGGAGCTGCTCGATCCAGTCGGCGGCGAACCCGCCCGGGCAGGAAACGTCGGCGAAGACGCCGGCGCACGGAGGCGGCGCGTACGCGGAGCCGTGCTCGCTCTTCAAGAGGAACACCGCCATCTGGGCGCGGGTGACGGAGGCGTCCGGGCAGTAGTTCCCCCCGCCGCACCCCGCCGTCACGCCGTGGCGCGCGACCGTGTTGACGAAGTCGTGGAAGATCTGCGGGGGCGGCACGTCGAGGAAGTCGACCGACACGAGCGCGTCCGGCGCCGCCACCTCGCAGCCCGCGAGCGCGTCGACGACCGACAGCGTCATCGTCGTCCCCGGCGCTCCCGACGTGAATCCGAGCTGCGTCGTCGACTGGCCGGAGTCGATCGTGCCGCCGGCGAGCGTCCACGCGTCCGCGTGGCCCGGGCCGGAGGACACGGTCGCCGAGAGGCCGCCGGTCGCCGGGGGCACCGAGACCGGCGCCGTGATCTGGGGGGCGGGGAAGGGGCAGTCGGAGACGGTCGTCTGCACCGGGGCGGAGTCGTTGCTCGGATTCGGATCGAGGCCGGTGATCTGAACGACCGCGTTCGACGTGATCGTTCCCGTCGCTCCGGGCGTGCCGACGATCGTGACGGTCGCGATCGCCCCGCTCGCCATCGGCCCGAGGTCGCAGTTGACGCCGTGCGTGAAGAGGGTGCACGAGCCCTGGCTCGGCGTGGCGGAGTCGACGGTCGCGGTGAGCGTGAGGCCCTCGGAGACCTGCACGTCGATCGCCGAGCCCGGCCCATTGGCCGTGACGGTGATCGTGTACGTGACGGGGACGCCGACGAGCGTCGGGTCGGGCGAGTCGGTCTGCGTCACGGCGAGATCGGAGGTGAAAATCGAGAGGGCATCCACCCGTCCCCATCCATACGTGTTGTTCGGGATCTGGTCGCCGGGTATCCCGCCGCAGCTCTCGCTCGTGGTCCGGGGCAGAGCGCTCGCGGTCAAGAGCGGCTCGATGCCGTCCGGATTCCCGATCAGCTCGGGATGGCCCGAGAGCGCGAGCGCCACGACGCCGACGACGTGCGGTCCGGCCATGCTCGTGCCGCTCAGGAATTCGTACGAGTTGGTCGGCACCGAGGAGCGCACGTTGACGCCCGGCCCGGAGATGTCGGGCTTCAGGCGGCCGCTCCCGTCGATGGTCACGGGGCCGCGGCTCGAGAAGCCGGCGATGTCGTCCGAGGAGTCCGTCGCGCCGACCGAGAACGACGCCTCGTAGATCGCGGCAGGCTCCGAGACCGTCGAGCACGACGGGCCCGAGTTGCCGGCGGAGACCACGACCTCGATGCCGGCGGCGCGCACGCTCTCGACGACGGTCTGCAGAATGGTCGGATCGGTGCAGCCCTCGCCGGTCGTGCACCCCCAGGAATTGTTGATCACGTCCGGCGCCTTCGTCGGATCCGGGTTCTGCCCGGACAGGTCCGTCGGGGCGATGAACCACTGGAAGCACTCCGTGTACCGGTCGGGCGTCCCGGCCCCCGCGTCCATGTTCCGGCAGCCGATCCACTTCGCCGACGGCGCGACGCCGATCTGGTTGACCCCGCCGTCGTCGCCGACGATCGTGCCCATCGTGTGGGTGCCATGGCCGAAGTCGTCGCACGGAAACGGCGAGTCGTTGCCGCAGGGATTTCCGGACGAGTCGTGGATCGCGTCGTGCCAGTTGTAGTTGTGGTTCGCGGCTCCGTTCCAGCCCCGGTACTTCGCCTTCAGCGCGGGATGATCCCACTGGTAGCCGGTGTCCGCGCCGGCGACGACGACGCCCGCGCCCTTGTAGCCGAGCGCCCAGACCTCGGGAGCGTGCACCTGTGCGACGTTCCACTCGATCGTCTCGCCCGCGTCCGGCGAGGACGGCGCGGGGTCGAGCGGCGGCGCCACGCGGACGGTCGGATTGGCGTAGACGTGGAAGACGTCGTCGCGCGCGGCGAGCTCTTCGACGAGGGCGAGACCGCCGCGCACCCAGATCGCGTTCGCGACCCAGTAGGCGCGGTGCGGCACGCCGCGCTCCTCGAGGAGACGGAGGATCGGTCCCTGGCTTCGCGCGGCGACCGCGGCGAGCGCGTCGGCGACGAAGGCGCCCTTCTCGGCCTTCGTCGGCAAGACCTTCGCGCCGCGGAGGTCGGCCTGCTCGCGCAGCATCACGAGAAACTCGGTGTCGCCCTGCGCGGCGGTCTGGAGGATCCAGGGATCGACCTTCGGGCGGGAGTCGGAGGCGGCGGCCGTGCCGGCGGCGAGCGCGAGGCAGAGCGCGAGGAACGGCGTCAACCCGGAGCGCGACCGCATGGATGTCTTCTCCTTATTGGAAAGGATCGCGCGATTATGACCGAATCCCCGCGCGGGCCGCGCGGAGGCGGGATCCCGGGGGTCAGGATGCGGCGCCCGCATCCCGCATCCAGGGTCCGGACCTACGGCAACCCGAATGTCCTGGTGAGGAACACTGCCATCTGGCCGCGCGTGTCGGAGGCATCGGGGCAGAAGAGGAGCGGGCTCGCCGAACAGCCGCCGGTGATGGCCCGGGCGTACAGGTCTTCGATCCAGTCGGCGGCGAAGGCCCCGACCGGTACGTCGCCGAAGATGCCGACGGCCGCGGGCGGGACGTAGGAGGCGCCGAGGAGCGTCTTGAGGAGGAACACCGCCATCTGAGCCCGCGTGACGGGCGAATCGGGGCAGTAGTTGCCTCCGCCGCAGCCGCCCGTGATGCCGAGGCCGGAGAGCTCCTCGATCCAGTCTGCGGCGAAGGCGTCCTGAGGAACGTCGGCAAAGAGCGTCACGGTCGCTGGCGGCGGCGCGTAGCAGGTTCCGTAACGCGCCTTGAGGAGAAAGACCGCCATCTGCGCTCGCGTGATGGCCTCCTCCGGGCAGAAGATCCCCGTGCCGCATCCGGCGGTTACCCCCGAGCGCAAGATCGTCTCGACGAACGCGTGGAACGGGTGCGCCTGCGAAACGTCGAGGAAGTCGGAGAAGAACGCGGCCCGAGCGATGCCGTTCGAATCACCGGGATTGTCGACCTGGACGTCGTTCAGGGTTCCGGGCAGGAGGCCCGGCGTGGTCGCCGCGATCGACTCCGGAGAGACCGAGACGACGGACGCGTTGGAGCCTCCAACGTGTACGGTAGCGCCGTTCTGAAAGTTCGCGCCGGAGATCGTGATCGCGGTGCCCCCCGCCGAATCGCCGGACGTCGGCTGGACCGCCACGGCGGCGAGGCCCAGGAACCACGGCCGCATGCGAGGGTCGGTCTTGAAGAAGTCGAGGAGCATCGTGCCGACCTTGGCTTCTCCGGATTGAGACGGATGTGTTCCATCGCTCTCGAAATCGGCCGCCTCCCAGATCAGGCCGTCGCACCGCGGATTCGTGCCGTCTGCCCAGGGATACGCCGCCCATCCGAGCCAGGGCGCGACTGTCGTGTCGTCGAGGTCGCCCGCGCGCGGGTCGACGATCGATCCACTCTCGATCTGGTCGATCTGAGCCTGCACGATCCACTTCACGGCGAAGCCGGACTCGTACGCGTATGGCTCGGGATTGAGCGGCGACGATGCGTACCCCGCGTAGATGCGACTGGAAAGAAAGACGAGCTGGAGGTTCGGATACCGGACGCGCAGCGCGCGGGCAATGTCGCCGATCTCCGCTTCGAGGAAGTAGGCGTCGGCGTTCGCATCGGGCAGAGAGATTGTCGGATTGGCGTCGGCGACCTTGACCCAGGCGGCCTGGACCTGAGCCTCGGTCAGGCCCTGCGCCGCCAGGTCCACGTCCCGGACGCGGTCGTAGTTCGGGTCGGAGGCAGAGTCCCACGTCATCGCCGTCTGACCGGCGCGGGCGCCGTTGACGAGCGCCAGCCTCGAATGATCGACCTCCGCGTCGACGGTCGCCTGGCCGATGAAGGTCCAGGCATTGCAGGGCTGCAGCCCCCCCTGCGAGCAGAACTCCTGGGTCGTGTTCGACATCCCGATGGAGAGCAGGACGACCCGTCCTGCCGGGTCGGGATGGCCGAGCACGTCGAGCGGTTGGATTGATTGCGCGCGCGCGAGGCCGTCGGCAGCATGGTCGGACGGCATCGTGTTGCGTCCGTCCGCGTAGAGGCCTCCCGAGAAGCCGAGATAGGTTGCAGGTCCCATCTCGGTCAGGGGCGTGAACGAGGGAGCCTGGGCCAGAAGGGCATGGCCGGCCCCCAGGATCGCGACCTCCAACGCCAGCAGCCGGCATGAACCGAGGGTTCTCATCGCGGTTCCCTCCCTCCAGAGGGATGGACGCCCGGCCGCGTCCGGGGTTTACATCCGACCCTACTGCAGCCCGAACGTCTTCGTGATGAAGACCGCCATCTGCTGCCGGTTGTTGGTGTTGGTCGGACAGTAGCGCAGCGGGTTGGTCAGGCAGCCTCCCGTGACGCTGCGGGCATAGAGGTCCTCGATCCAGTCGGCGGCGAACGCGGAGACCGGGACGTCCGCGAAGACGGTGCCGGTCGCCGGCGGCGGGACGTAGGAGGCGCCCTGCGACGTTTTCAGCAGAAAGACGGCCATCTGGTCGCGCCGGACGGCGTTGTTCGGGCAGTAGTTGCCGCCGCCGCAGCCGCCGGTGATGCCCTCGTTGGCGAGCTGCTCGATCCAGTCCACCGCGAACCCGCCCGGACACGGCACGTCGGCGAAGAGGCCGCTGCAGGAGTCCGGAACGAAGCTCGAGCCGTGCTCGGCCTTCAGCAGGAAGACGGCCATCTGCGCGCGCGTGACGGTCGCGGTGCCGCAGTAGTTGCCCCCGCCGCAGCCGGCGGTGACGCCGTTGCGCGCGACGGTGTCGACGTAGTCGTGGAAGGTGTTCGACGGCGGCACGTCGAGGAAGTCCACCTGGATGTTCTTCGACGCCATCGGCGAATCGCAGCCGGCGTTCGTCTCGATGACGGTGCACACCATCGTCGTGCCGGGGGATCCGGCGTCGAACACGATCTGGTGGGTCGTCTGTCCGGCGGTGATCGTGCCGCCGGAGAGCGTCCACGCGTACGAGGAGCCGGTGTGGTTCGGCGCGCTCGCCGAGGCGCCGGAGGCGCCCACGGGAACCGAGAGGGGTGAGGCGATCCCGGGCAGATCCGGCACCGGATTGACCGTCACGGTCACCGTCGGGTTGTTCGTCGACGGGCAGGAGTTCGCCGCGGTGACCGTCAGCGTGTAGATCGTGGTGACCGTCGGCGTCGCGCTCGGGAAGCAGCTCGAGGGATTGTCGAGGCCGCTCGACGGCGTCCACGAGCAGGAGACGCCGCCCGAGCCCGACAGCGGCGTCGAGATGCCGGCGCACACCGTCGCGGCTCCGGAGGCCGACGCCGTCGGCCGTGCGTTGACCGTCAGCTGCGCCGACGGTGACGTGAGGTTCTGCCCGAATCCGTCGGTGACCACGACGTCGTAGGCGCCCGAGTCTCCCATCACGGTGGGGTCGATCGTCAGCGTGTCGGTCATGGTGCCCGAGATCGAACCCGCGTCCGAAATGGGAGTCGAGTTCTTGCGCCACTGATAGGTCAGCGTCGGCTGGCCGGTCGCGGCGACGCTGAAGACCGCCTGCGCCCCCGCGCAGACGATGAGGTCGTCGGGCGTCGTGACCGTGATCGGGATGCGCTCATAGGCGCCCATGTCGACGATCGGGGGAATGCCGGCGCCCGTGTTGGGGACCGCCGGGTCGTCGAAGAACCGCGGCAGTCCCGCGAGGTCGAGGGTCACGCCGCCCGGAACGTCGAGGTTCTTGCCGGCGTCGACGGCGGGCGAACCCGGCCCCGGACGCAGGTCGTCGGGCGCGCCGAGGAAGAGCGGGTCCGTGGCGATGTTGCCCGTGCCCGCGACGCCGCCGCCCTGGAAGTCCGAGTACTCGGCGCCGAAGGACGAGAGCCCGTCGTTGAAGATCTCGCCGGACGCGTCGCCCCAGAAGATCGAGTTCTGGATGACGTTTCCCGTGCTGTTGAAAAGCGCCAGGCCGTATCCCGGGCTGTTGGCGGTGAACGTCGAGTCCTTGATGGTGTTGTTGTTGCCGCCCGCCGTGTTCGTCTGGATGCCGTTCGGGCTGTTCTGCGCGACGACGCAGTTGACGAGCGTGGTGTTGCCCGCCGTGTCGATGCCGCCGCCGCCCGTCGAGGCGCCCGAGATCGAGTTCGACCGGAAGATGCAGTCCTGCAGGTACACGGCGCTGCCGCCTCCCGAGTAGAGGCCGGCGCCCGCGCCGCCGAAGCTGACCGAGTTGAAGAGGAAGGACGAGTTCAGGATCGTCGGCGAGGCGGACGTGACGCGCATCCCGGCCCCCTGCCCCGACGCGAAGTTCGACGAGACGATCAGCTGGGACAGGGAGGGGCTTCCGCCGTTGACCCAGATGCCCGCGCCGCGGTCCTGGCTCGAGACCGGATTCCCGTCGGCCTGCCCCGCGGTGATGGTGAACCCGTCGAGGACCCCGGACGACGTCACCGAGACATCCGTCGTGACCACGTGATAGCTGTTGTCGGAAGCGGAACCGGGCGTTCCGACGTCGCCCGAGAGGATCGTCACGTGGGCGGCGGGATCCCGCTGGCTCCGCAGCGTCTCGCCGCCGGCGAAGCCGCCGTAGATGCCGACGCCGTTCTTCAGCGCGAAACTGATCGTCCGATCCGCAGCGGCCGGCTTGTACGTCGCCGCCGCGACCCAGATCTCGTCGCCCGAGCCCGAGGCGGCGAGCGCCGGCTGCAGGTCCGTGAACGCGGTTCCGGGCGCCCAGCAGCCGGTGCCGCTCGGGACCGGCATGACGCAGCGCACCGTCGCTCGAGCGGCCGGGACGGCGGCGAGACAGAGCAGGACCGTGGCGGAGAGAGACCGCAGTCGCATCGAGAGACTCCTTCTATGTCGTGAGGGGCACCACCCATTTTCGCGCGCTTTTCGAGCGATGTCAGCCGTCCGTTCGGTCAGGTGCGCCGCGCGCCGGGGGCTGAAAGTTCGCGAAGGACAGGTGATACCTTCGCCTCCGGGCCACCGATGACCGAGACGATGCGGCTGCGGGTCTGGACCTTCTTCCGGATCCCGCTGCTCTTCTTCCTGCGTCCATCGGTCGTCGAGGCGTCGCCCGAACGCACCGTCGTCCGCATTCCTCTGACGCGACGCACCCGCAACCACCTCGGGTCGATGTACTTCGGCGCGCTCTGCGCGGGAGCGGATCTCGCCGGAGCGCTGACCGCGATGCGGCGCATCGAGGCCAGCGGCCGGCGCGTTTCGCTCATCTTCAAGGACGTGCGCGCCCGGTTCTTCCGCCGCGCCGAGGGCAGCGTTCTGTTCACGTGCGAGGACGGCGCGGCCGTCGCGGCGCTCGTCGCGCGCGCGATCGAGACCGGCGAGCGCGAGGAGCTTCCGGTCACGATCGTCGCGCGCGTGCCGGGCGAGCCGGGCGAGGAGCCCGCCGCGGAGTTCGTCCTCACGCTGTCGCTCAAGCGGCGCGATTAGCTCGCCGAACCCGATTCCTGTTCTTTCGGACAGGTGTACTGTTACCGTCGGTGACATTTTCGGCCCTCCCTCCATGAGGGCCAGATCTAAAGACACGTGTTTTGAATGACTTGGCGGCCTGGCCTCGGGTTTGCGGTGGAGAAGGACAGGACAGCCATGAAAGATCTCTGGATCACCGGACCCCCCGCGGACGTGAAACTCGACTTGTCCCGTCTTTCGGGGGAGTCGCTCGGAACGAGCACGCGGTACAGCGTCGGCCTCGAGGCCGCGCCCGGCGAGGAGTGGACGGCCGAGTTCCGCTCCCGGCAGGAGGAGACGCCCGTCCATCGGCGCTACGAGATCGACGCGACTCGTTCGGCGATTCGCTTCTCGTGCCGAACGGTCGACGGGAACGGGATGGTGTTCGAGTTCCTCGAGACCCTCGAGACGCTCGTCGAGGAGATCAACCGCATCGTCGCCGTCCGCCATGCGGTCGGCTCGGGGGTCCGGGAGAGCTCGCTCGCGCTTCGCGCGCGATGACGTCCTAGACGAACCGGCCACGGTGCCGGGGGTTAGACTTCCGCCGCGATGAGAGGGGAGCGGCGATGAGGCGGTCCAGCCGGCCGGCATGGCTCTCCTCGACGGCGCTCATCTTCTACGCGCTCGTCCTCGGCGTCGCGTGCGGCTTCGCGTTCCCGGCCGAGACGCACCCGGCTGCCTACGAAACCTTCCGGTTCCTCTCGCGCGCGTTCATCAGCCTGATCAAGCTCCTGATCGTGCCGCTCATCTTCTCGACGATCGTCGTCGGCATCGGCAAGACCGGCGACATCAAAGCGGTCGGCCGCATGGGGGTGAAGGCGCTCGTCTACTTCGAGCTCGCGACGACCGCGGCGCTCGCCCTCGGCCTCACGATCGCGCACGTGGTCCGGCCCGGAGAGGGGCTGCGGCTGCCGCCATCGGGCGAGGCGCTGTCGAAGCCGAAGACGCTGGTCGAGACGCTGCTGCATCTCTTCCCGTCGAACGTCGTCGACGCGATGGCGAGGCAGGACGTGCTCCAGGTCGTCGTTTTCGCGACGCTCGTCGGCATCGCCGCGGCGCACGTCCACCAGAAGTCCCAGCCGTTTCTGCGCGTCATGGACTCGGTGGTCGCCGTGATGTTCCAGCTGACCGACTACATCATGGCGCTGACGCCGCTCGGCGTTTTCGGCGCGATGGCGGGCTCGGTTTCCCACCACGGGCTCGCGGTGCTCGGCTCGTACGCGAAGCTGGTCGCCTCGCTCTACGGCGCCCTCGTCCTGTTCGCGCTGCTCGTGCTCGTGCCCGCGCTCGTCATCGCGCGCGCGAACGTGCGCCTCTTCTTCCGCAAGATCCGCGAGCCGTTCCTCCTCGCGTTCTCGACGGCCTCCTCGGAGGCCGCCCTGCCGCGCGCGCTCGAGAAGATGGTCGAGTTCGGCGTGCCGGAGTCGGTGGCCGGGTTCGTGATCCCCGCGGGCTACTCCTTCAACCTGGACGGCTCGACGCTGTACATCTCTCTCGCGTCGCTGACGATCGCGCAGGCGGCCGGGATCCATCTGCCGCTCCCGACCGAGCTCCTGATGATGCTGACGTTCCTCATGACGTCGAAGGGCGTCGCGGGTGTGCCGCGCGCCTCTCTCGTCATCATCGCCGCGGGTTGCGCCTCGTTCGGCCTGCCCGGCGAGGCGGGCGTCGCGATGATCCTCGCGGTCGACGAGCTCATGGACATGGCCCGCACCTCGATCAACGTGATGGGCAACTGCGTCGCGTCCGTGGTCGTCGCCCGTTGGGAGGGCGTGCTCGGCACGCCCGTCGCCGTGAAGGACGAGAACGCCCCCGGCCGGGAGCTCGCTTAACGCGGCGGGAGAACGCCGCGAGAAAGAAAGTCGGCGATTCCCTGGTTTCGGCTTCGTTGGACCACTGCTCGTCGGCCGGGCCGCGAAGCGGCCCGCTCAGAATCCGAGCCTCAGCGCAGGCGGGCGAGTGCGACGTTGACCGCGTTGAGATCGAAGCCGATGCTGTCGTCCGGGGCGATGAATGCGACCCCCTCCTCGCCTCTCATCGGCCGGACGCCGACGGCCGGCCAGACCCCCTCGCCCCCCAGACAGACGGGGCGGGAGTCGACGGCGACATCCTCCAGGAGGGCCTCGATCCGCACCTCGTGCACGGCGGTGCCGGGCTCGGCGAGCTCGTAGCCGAAGCTCGCGAAGCCCTGCTGCGAGACGTCGCCGACCGTCGCCCATCGGGAATCGCGCGTCGGCAGACCGTCGGCCGTGTTGCCGTAGAGGATGTCGCCGACCCGAAACCGGTGCGCCTCGATGTCGGGTGTCCCGAGTACGCAACGGAGCACCGCGTGCAGGCGCCGCAGCGTCATCTGCGACGGAACCCGCACGCGCCGCCACAACGAGCGCTCCCCGCCGAGCCGTGCGACGCGGAGGCACAGCGCCGGGGAGAGGCGGCTCTGCTCGCGCCGCCGTGGGAACCGGGCTCCAGCGGAACGGAGTGAGGGGTTTCGTCCATGAGTGTTCCCGTGGGGAGCGCCTCTTTAGAGCGCTCGATCGTAATCCTTCGGCTCCTGTTTCCAGACCACGACGCCGCAGAATCGATCGCCCTCGGGGCAGACGGGCCGCACGCCGGCGTGGTGCCTCAGCGTGCACGGCGGCAGCAGCCACGGTCCGATCCGGGGATTGATCTCGCGGATCTGGAGCGCCTCGTCCAGGGAGGCCCGCCAGATCTCCTCCTGAGCGTTGTAGCAGAGGCGCATGGCGAACTTGTGGTGAAGATTCAGGAGGTCTGCCGACTCGGTGAAGCGGATCGCGACGGCGTTCGGCAGGAGATACGCGGCGAACTCGTCCGCGACTCCCCGCTGGCGCAGCTCGGCGATCGCCGACCACGTCTCCTCCATCGTCTGCCGGTACAGGTCGTCCGCCTCGGGCAGGTCGGCCACGAGCATCGGGCGGACGTAGTCGGGATCGTCGGAGAGATACGCCGGCAGCGCCGGACGCGACGCCGGGGTCATGCGGTGCCGCTGGTCCTGGCTGTCGGCCGTGTGCGACAGCTTCTTGCGGAACGTGTAGCCGGGATGGAAGAGGGCCCGCGAGAGCTTGTCCTGCGTGGTCAGCGTCAGGGTCTCCGCGAGGACGCGATTCTGCGACGGGTCGAGCACGCGGCGGATCGCGTCGTCGTCGCAGAGCGAGGCGCGCGGCATCCCGAGGATCTCGCGCACCGCCGACGCGAGGACCTCCTCGTTGTTGGCCTTCCAGTCGACGAGGCGCGACACGCGGCCGCCGAGCTCCCGGTCGAACTCCTCGCGGAACTCGCGGCCCGCCGACCGCGTCCGCGGGAGGCTCTGAAATGCGGCGAATTCCGGCGTCTCCTCGAGCGGCAGGGGATCCTCGAGGACCGAGGCATAGAGCGGATCGTGCCGCAGCACCTCCTCGACCATCCGGCCGACGACCTCGCGCTGCTCGGCGGGCGCGTCCATGGACTCGCACAGGCGCCAGTAGCGGAAGAGCGTGATGCCGGAGATCGTGTGGTACAGGTACGAGAACGTGGCCACGGGCAGCACGTAGCGCGCGATCTCCTGCGCGCGCTTCTTGATCGCCCCGGCGAACCGCACGCGCCCGTCTCCCCGCGTCCGCCCGGGAAAGATCCCGAAGTAGCGCTCGGCGGCGAGCGGCGTCAGGAGCTCGGTCAGCCGTGCGTACGCCTCCTGCTGACGACGGGCGGTCTTCTCGTAGAGCTCGCGCTCCGCCGGTCCGAGCGGCGGGATCGCGTACTGGCCCCGGCCGACCTCCACGTAGCGCTGCGAGACCTGCTCGGAATTGTAAAAAGGATGCGAGTGAAGAAACGTCCAGAGGAACTGCCGCGAGACGTTCTCGAGCGCGAACTGGAAATGGGCGTGCTGAAAGGTCGTGTGATGGCCGGCCTCGTAGATCGACTTCGCGAGGGCATCGCGCCGGTCGGGACGGGCGGACGCCTGGTCCTCGGAGACGATGCCCTTCGCCGAGTAGCAGGTGCGGGCCGTGGCCACGACGTTCTCGTACGGCCGGTCGAAGGCGTGCACCAGGCGGACGCCAGGCGGGGCCGAGAGAAAGCCGGAGGCCGACACGGCGGGACGGGGGAGACTCGACACAGAGTCATTGTAGAACGGGTATAACCTCGGCGCTTCACTCGGAGGAAGTCATGGTCCAGAAGGGTCGTGTCCTCGCGTGGTGCCTCCTGCTCCTGCTCGCCGTCTCCTTCGCCCGCGCCGCGACCTTCTCGGTCGTCAACACCAATGACTCGGGCGTCGGTTCCCTGCGCCAGGCCATCCTCGACGCCGACAGCGGCGGTCCCGGACCCCACACGATCACCTTCAACATCCCCGGCTCCGGCGTCCATACGATCGCGCTCGCGAGTGCCCTTCCGGACATGGCGGTCGCCTCCGGCGGATTGACGATCGACGGGACGACGCAGCCGGGCTATGCGGGCTCGCCGCTGATCGACGTCACCTGCGGCGCGATGTTCAGCGGATTCACCGTGAACGCCGCCGGCGGGGGAACGATCAAGGGTCTGGCCATCGGCGGGTGCAGCGTGGCGGTCGGGGCCGATACCCCGGTTCCTGTCACGGTCCAGGCCTGCTACATCGGCACGGATGCCACGGGAACGGTCGCCGTGCCGAACGGGGGCGGGGTCCAGATCGCGAGCGCGAACCTGACGATCGGCGGACCGTCGGCCTCGGACGGCAACCTCATCTCCGGAAATGCGACCGCCATCTTCATGAACGCCGGCGGCGGCACGATCCAGAACAACCGCATCGGCACCGACGTGACGGGCACCGTCGCGCTGCCGAACGGAAACGGCATCGACGCGGTCACGGGCGTGTTCAAGGCGCCGCTGTTGATCGGCGGCCCGGGCATGGGGAACCTGATCTCGGGCAACACCCAGAACGGCATCCGGATCGACGGTCACCCGGACGTCACGATCCAGGGAAACTTGATCGGCACCGACGCGACTGGAACGTTGCCCCTCGGCAACGGCGCCAGCGGAGTGTTTGGTGGCGGGGCCTCCTTCATCGTCGGAGGCACGGGCGCGGGCGAGGGGAACCTCGTCTCCGGCAACCCCGTCGGCCTCGATCTGAATTCGGACGGCATGCTGATTCAGGGGAACTTCATCGGCGTCGACGTCTCGCACACGCTGCCGCTGCCGAACACGGGTGATCGGTCTGCGCGTCCAGTCCTCCGCGACCCCGGCGTCGCCGAGCGTCATCGGAACGTCCAGCCCCGGAGGCGCCGGAGCGAACCTCGTCGCCTTCAACGGCGGGACCGGCCTCGTCGTTCTCGGCGGAACGCGCACCACGATGCGTGGAAACTCGATTCACGACAACAACGTGTTCGGCGTCTCGCTCGGGGGTCTGACGAACCCGCTCCCGGACGATCCCGGCGACGCCGACGGCTATGTGATCAACGGCGGCCAAAACTTCCCGATCGTCGCGACGGTCGCTCAGGAAGGCAGCAACCTGCACATCACCGGTACGCTGAACTCCCACGCGTCGACGACGTTCGACCTCGATTTCTACTCGAATCCGGCGTGCGCCCGCTTCCCGAAGGATTACCTGCAGGGCGAGCAGTGGATCGGCGCCTCGCCGGTGACGACGGACGGAAACGGAATCGCGGAGATCGACGTCGTTCTCACGGGGGTGGTCGTCGATCCGGGCTCGCGGATCTCCTCGACGGCGACCGATCCGCAGGGCAACACGTCGGAGTTCTCCCAGCGTCTCGTCCTGAACTCGGCGCCGCTCGTCGGCGCGGCATCGGGAGGGCAGCAGCTCGTCCTCGATGGAATGCTCTTCGAGCCGACGGCCACGGTGATGGTGGGAGGAACGGCGGCCACGGGCTACGTCGACGACAGCAACACGACCGCCACGGCCAATGCGCCCGCGCTGCCGCCCGGCTCGATCAACGACGTCACGCTGACGAACGCCTCGGGTCTCTCGGGGACGCTGCCGCGCGGTTACGTCGCGCAGTTCTCGGACGTGGACATCAACGGCGCATTCAGTCCGTTCATCGGCGGTCTCGTCGCCAACGGCCTCACGGTCGGCTGCGGCGGGCCGAACTACTGCCCCACGGCGTCGGTCACGCGGCAGCAGATGGCGGTCTTCCTCCTGCGCGGCGAGCTCGGCCTGTGCTACACGCCTCCGCCGTGCACCGGGATGGTCTTCGAGGACGTGCCGTGCACCGGAAATCCGTTCGACCCCTGGATCGAGGCGCTGGCGGGGCTGCACATCACGGGGGGCTGCGACCTGACCCATTTCTGTCCGACGAATCCGGTCAATCGACAGCAGATGGCCGTCTTCCTGCTCAAGGCATTGAACGGATTCACGTACGTGCCGCCGGACTGCACGAATCCGACGTTTCCCGACGTGCCGTGCTCGAATCCTTTCGCCGTCTGGATCTACGATCTCGCCGACCGCGGCATCACGGGAGGCTGCGGCGGGGGCGACTACTGTCCGGCGGACCCGGCCCTGCGGCAGCAGATGGCGGTGTTTCTGGTGAAGACGTTCAACCTGCCGTTCTGAGCGCCGGCTCTCGGTGAACGCCCGCTAAACGACGGCGTTCCACCTCCGCCGTCTGCGGACTCCGGATGTAGGATCCCGCGGCACGAGGGAGGCGCCATGAACCGCATGCATCGTGCCTTCGTTCTCACTTTCGTCGCCACGCTCTTCGCCCGTTTCGCCGCCGCAACGATCTTTACCGTCACCAACACCAGCGACTCGGGCGCCGGCTCGCTCCGCCAGGCCATCACCGACGCCAACGGCGGCGGTCCGGGGCCGCACACGATCACGTTCGACATCCCCGGCTCCGGCGTTCAGGCGATCACTCTCGCGAGCGGCCTGCCCTTTCTCAGCGTCGCGACCGGCGGCGTGACGATCGACGGGACGACCCAGCCGGGTTACTCGGGCTCGCCCTTGATCCAGATCACCTGCGGCGCGATCTTCAGCGGTTTCAGCGTGGACGGGGCCGGAGGAGCGACGATCAAGGGCCTGGCCATCGGAGGCTGCCTCACCGCCGTCAATGTGGCCACTCCGATCCCCGTTACGGTCCAGGCCTGCTACATCGGCACGGACGCCACGGGGACCGTGGCGGTACCGAACGGAGAAGGCATCGAGGTGGCGGCCGCGATCCTCACGATCGGCGGACCCTCCGCCGCCGACGGGAACCTCATCTCCGGAAACGACGGCCACGGCATCAACATGAACTCCGGCGGTGGAACGATCCAGAACAACAAGATCGGCACCGACCCGACGGGCACCGTGGCGCTCCCCAACAACGGCAGCGGTATCGTCTCCGTTTCGGGCACGTCCGACGCTCCGCTGTTGATCGGAGGGCCGGGCGCCGGCAACCTCATCTCGGGCAACCCAATGTACGGAATCCTGATCAACAACCACCCCGACGTCACGATCCAGGGGAACCTGATCGGCACCGACATCAACGGAACGGCAGCGCTCGGCAATGGAATCGGAGGGATCGACCTCGGCGGGCCGAGCCTCGTGGTCGGGGGAACGGGTCCCGGCGAGGGAAACCTCGTCTCCGGCAACCCGATCGGCCTCGACCTTTCCGCGGACGGCATGGTCGTCCAGGGCAACTTCATCGGCGTCGACGACTCGCACACGCTGCCCCTGCCCAACACGCTCCTCGGCTTGCGCGTACAGTCGTCGCCGACGCCGGCGTCTCCCAGCATCATCGGATCGTCGACGCCCGGGGGACCCGGCGGAAACCTGATCGCGTACAACGGCGGATCCGGCCTCGTCGTCCTGAGCGGGACGCGCAACACGCTGCGAGGAAACTCCATCCACGACAATGCACCGCTCGGAATCTCGCTTTCCACCGGATCGAGCCATCCCGTCGCGAACGATCTCGGCGACGGAGACACGGGCGCGAACGATCTTCAGAACTTTCCCGTCGTTTCGTCGATCACTTACGGCGCGGGCAACACGACGGTGACGGGGCTGCTGGACTCGACGCCTGGAACGACGTTCGACCTCGACTTTTACGCCAACGCCGCGTGCTCCAACTTCCCCCGAGATTACGTCCAGGGCGAGACCTACCTGGGCTCCTCTCAGGTGACGACGGACGGCACCGGCAACGCTCCCTTCACCGTGTCGACGCTGCCGGCGGTGGCGGCCGGGTCGAAGATCTCGGTGACCGCGACGGATCCCTCCGGAAACACGTCCGAGTTCTCGCAGAGGCTCCCGTTTTTCGTCGATGTCCATTCCGGGCCGGCGGCGGGAGGAACGTTTCTGGACATTTCGGGCACGAACTTCCTCTCGGGAGCGACGGTGACGATCGGAGGCGTGTCCGCGACGAACGTCATTGTCTTTTCGTACGAGTCGATGCAGGCTGCGACTCCGGCCCTCGCTCCCGGAACGGCCAACGACCTCGTCGTCACGAACACCGACGGCACCACCGGGACGCTCGTGAAGGCGTTCGTGGCCGACTTTCTCGACGTGCCGAGCATCCAGCAGTTCTATTCCTACGTCACGACCCTGGTGTCGAACGCGATCACGGCGGGCATCGGCGGAGGCCTCTACGGCGTCAACGACGACACGCTTCGGCAGCAGATGGCGGTCTTCATCCTCAAGGGCAAGCACGGGCTGTGCTTCACGCCGCCTCCCTGTTCGGGGGTTTTCGCGGACGTTCCCTGTCCCTCGGCCTTCGCCGATTGGATCGAGGAGATGGCGGCCGAGGGCATCACGGGCGGGTGCGGCGGAGGGGACTTCTGTCCTCAGGCGCCCGTTCGCCGCGACCAGATGGCCGTGTTTCTCCTGAAGGGGGAGCACGGATCGTCGTACGTTCCTCCGACGTGCGCGGGTATCTTCGCGGACGTTCCCTGTCCGTCGACGTTCGCCAACTGGATCGAACAGCTCGCCGCCGAAGGGGTCACGGGAGGCTGCGGCGGAGGCGACTACTGCCCTGGCAACCCGAATACCCGCGGCCAGATGGCGGTCTTCATGACGAAGACGTTTCACTTGCAATGACCGGCGGGGCTCGCCCGGCCTGCTGACCGGATCGAACCGAGGCGCCGCGCCGGACCATAATTAGGGTCGGGTATGCACCTGCCTGTCTACCTCGACCACCACGCCACGACGCCGGTCGATCCGCGCGTGCTCGACGCCATGACCCCCTACTTCTCGCGCGTCTACGGCAACCCGTCCTCGCGCGGCCACGTCTTCGGGTGGGAGGCGGAGGCCGCGGTGGACGCGGCGCGTGAGACGCTCGCCGGGCTCCTCGGCGCGACGCCGAAGGAGATCGTCTTCACGAGTGGCGCGACGGAGGCGGACAACCTCGCGATCTTCGGCGCCGCGAGGCTGCCGGGCCGCGAGGGCGGGCACGTGGTCACGGCCGCGACGGAACATCCGGCGGTGCTCGACGCCTGCCGGCGGCTGGAGAGGGAAGGATACGCGGTCACGCTCCTGATGCCCGACAAGGGCACCGGAGCCATTTCGCCCGCGCGCGTGCGCGACGCCATCACCGATCGGACGTTTCTCGTGTCGCTCATGGCGGCCAACAACGAGATCGGCGTGCTCCACGACGTCGCCGGCATCGGCGCCGTGTGCCGGGAGCGCGGCGTGCTCTTTCACACCGATGCGGTCCAGGCCTTCGGGAAGGTGCCGTTCGACCTGCGGACGCTTCCCGTGGACCTCGCGTCCGTGTCCGCCCACAAGATCTACGGTCCCAAGGGCGTCGGGGCCCTCTTCGTGCGCGCGCGGCATCCCCGCGTCCGTCTCGAGCCGATGCTCTTCGGCGGGGGACAGGAGCGCGGGACCCGCCCCGGCACCCTCAACGTGCCCGGCATCGTGGGCCTCGCGCGCGCGGCGGAGATCGCGATCGAGCCGAGATGCCGGACGAGAGCCGTCGGCTGCGCCTCCTCCGGCGGCGCCTCCACGCCACGCTCTCCGGCCGCCTCCCGGGGGTCACGCTGAACGGCCCGGCGCTGCCGACGATCGGGCCGGAAGGCGAGCTCGCCGACGGCGCGGTCGAGGCGCGGCTCCCCGCGAACCTCAACGTCTCCTTCGCGGGCGTCGACGGGGAGGCGCTGCTCGTCGGGATGAAGGACGTCGCGGTTTCGACCGGTTCGGCCTGCACGTCCGCCTCTCTCGAGCCCTCGCACGTCCTGACCGCGATCGGCGTGCCCGCCGACCTCGCGCACGCGTCGATTCGGTACGGCCTCGGCCGGTCCACGACCGCCGAGGAGGTGGACTTCGCCGCCGAGGCGGCGGTCCGGACCGTCGAGCGCCTGCGGGAGCAGTCACCGCTCGCGCATTCGCGATAGGCTGTCGTCCGCGGGCCGCCGGCCCGCTCCCCGCCGGACGCGGTGTCGGCGGTCAGAACATCCGGAAGCTCGTTGCTCAGGGATCTCGTTCGCGGTCTGCCTCTCTACGACGGCCTCCTCGACGGAGCGCGGAGGGGAGAGGACCGTCTCGTCGTCTCGGGCGGCGTCGGCGCGCTGCCCGCCCTCCTCGCCGCCGCGCTCGCGCAGGACCTCGGAAGGCCGCTCCTCGCGGTGGTCGGCAACGAGAAGGACGCGGAGCGGATGCTCGAGGATCTCGCGGCGGCCGGAGCGGGCGAGGCGTTCCACGCGCCGGCGCCGACGCTGACGCCTTACCAGCGCATCCCCGCCTCGCTCAAGGCGCGGCGCGACGAGCTCGGGCTGCTGACGGCGCTCGCCGCGGGCGCCGCACCGGTCGCGGTCCTCCCGGCGCGCGCGCTCTTCACGCGCCTGCCGGATCCCTCGGCCTTCTCCGGCATGGTGCTCCGCCTCTCGGTGGGCGCCGAGGTGTCGCTCTCCGCGCTCGTCGCGACGCTGACGCGGCGCGGGTATCGCCGCGGCGACCTCGTGACCGAAACGGGAGACCTCGCCGTGCGCGGCGGGCTCTTCGACGTGTTCCCGCCGGACCGCGATCTCGCGGTGCGGGTCGAGCTCGACGGCGATCGGGTCGCGTCGCTCCGCCTCTTCGATCCGGACACGCAGCGCTCGCGCGAGCGGCTCGAGGAGGTCACGCTCCCGCCGTTCTCGGCCGCGGAGGAATCCGAAGAGGCGCGCTACCTCCTCACCGAGCGCATCGGGCGTCCCCCGTCGGAGGCGGAGCGGAGCGTGTTCGCGCCCGCGGTCGAGGCGATGCCCGCCGGTTGGCTCGACTATGCGAGCGGCGCCCTCGTCGTTCTCGTCGAGCCGTCCGCCGTCGAAGAAGAGGTCGCGGGCTTCGCCGAGCGGCTCGCGGCCGACCGCGATCCGGACCGCGATGCGTTCGCGCCCGAGGAGCTCATGCACCCGGCGGAGCGGATCCGCGAGGCGCTCGCGGACGTGCGGATGCGCTTCGACCGTCTCGGGCTCGACGCGGAAGGGACGCGCGAGGTGCGCCTTCCCGCGGAGGCGATCGCGGGCCACGGCGGCCGCGCGAAGGAGGCCGCGGCGGACCTGACGCGCGCGCTCGCCTCGGGAGAGGAGGTCTTCGTCGTGGCGCGGCCGACCGGCGGCGCGGAGAACCTCAAGCGCCTCGCGGTCGAGTACGGCTTCCACGTCTCCTCGGAGCGCCGGCCGGGCGCGGTGGTCGCCGTGCCGGCGGCGATCTCCGCCGGGTTCCGCCTGCGCGAGCCGCGGATCGCCGTCTACGCGGAGGAGGAGATCTTCGGCGAGGAGCGGCGCTCCTCCGCCGCGCGGCGCCGCCCGTCCGAGGCGTTTCTCTCCGACCTCCGCGACCTGAAGCTCGGCGACGCGGTGGTCCACGCCGATTACGGGATCGGCCGCTTCAAGGGGTTGAAGCGCGTTCCGGTCGAGGGCGAGGAGCGCGAGTTCATGGACATCGAGTACGCCGAGGCGAAGTCGCTCCTCCTGCCCGTCGAGCGGCTCGACCTCGTGCAGAAGTACTCCGGGGTCGAAGGCGTCGAGCCCGCGCTCGACCGCCTCGGCGGCGCGGGCTGGGCGCGGCGCAAGGCGTCGGTCCGCAAGGCCATGCGCGACATGACCGATCAGCTGCTGAAGCTCTACGCGCGCCGCAGCCTCGCGGAGGGCTTCGCGTTCTCGAAGGACTCGCCCTGGCAGAAGGAGTTCGAGGACGCCTTCGAGTACACGGAGACGCCGGACCAGGCGCAGGCGATCGCCGACGTCAAGCGCGACATGCAGTCGGCGCGCCCGATGGACCGGCTCCTCTGCGGCGACGTGGGCTACGGCAAGACCGAGGTCGCGATGCGCGCCGCGTTCAAGGCGGTCCTCGACGGCAAGCAGGTCGCCGTGCTCGCGCCGACCACGATCCTCGCGGATCAGCACTTCCGCACGTTCCGGCGGCGCTTCGCCGCCTTCCCGGTGACGATCGAGCTCCTGTCGCGCTTCCGCAAACGGAACGAACAGAGAGACGTCATCGCCCGCGTCGCCGAAGGCTCCGTGGACATCCTGATCGCGACGCACCGCATGCTCGCCAAGGACCTCGCGTTTCGCGATCTCGGTCTTCTGATCGTCGACGAGGAGCAGCGTTTCGGCGTCGCGCAGAAGGAGCGCCTGAAGGAGTGGAAGGCCTCGATCGACGTGCTGGCGATGTCCGCGACGCCGATCCCGCGGTCGCTGCACCTCTCGCTCTCCGGCCTGCGCGACCTCTCGATCATCGAGACGCCGCCGCGCGACCGCCTCGCGATCGAGACCCAGGTCGTGCCCTCGAAGCCCGAGATCATCCGCGAGGCGATCGAGGCGGAGATCGGGCGGGGCGGCCAGGTCTTCTTCGTGCACAACCGGGTCGAGTCGATCGGCCGCGTGAAGCGGACGCTCGAGGAACTGCTCCCGTCGGTCCGGATCACGACGGCGCACGGGCAGATGCCGGAGGCGGAGCTCGAGAAGGCGATGCTGCGCTTCGTCACGCGCGAGGCCGACGTGCTGCTCGCGACGGCGATCGTCGAGAACGGCCTCGACATTCCGTCGGCCAACACGATCCTGATCGACCGCGCCGACACCTTCGGCCTCGCCCAGCTCTATCAGCTGCGCGGGCGCGTCGGGCGCAGCGACAAGCCGGCCTACGCGTATCTGCTCGTGTCGGAAACCGCGGCGCTCTCGGACGTCGCCCGTCAGCGCCTCGCCTCGATCCGCGAATTCTGCGACCTGGGCGCCGGGTTCCGCATCGCCGCGCGAGACCTCGAGATCCGGGGGTCCGGCAACATGCTCGGCGGCGAGCAGTCCGGCCACATCGCCGCGGTCGGCTTCGAGACCTATCTCTCGCTCCTCGAGGAGGCGATCCGGGAGATCCGCGGCGAGGAGCCGATTCCGGAGCGCGCGGTCACGCTCTCGCTCGGCGTCGACCTCGCGATCCCTCCGTCCTACATCGCGGACGAGAACTGGCGGATGATGGTCTACAAGAAGATCGCCCGGGCCGGGGACGACGCGGCCCTGGCGGAGACCGCCCGCGAGATCGCGGACCGCTTCGGCGAGCCGCCGCCGGTCGTCCGCCGGCTCGTCGAGTACGCGCGGCTCCGAGGCCGCGCGGAGCGCCTCGGCGTCACGGCGATCACCCGGCAGGCCGGCAAAGTGCATCTGCGCTTCGCGGAGGATGCCGCCGTCGACGCCGACCGGCTGCTCGAATTCGTGGGAGCGACGCCCGGGGCGAGCCTCTCGCCCGCCCGGGTGCTCACGCTGCCGTCCCCGGCAGGGGACGCCCTCATCGCCGGCCTGGTCGAGCTCCTGCCGTCGCTCGCGAGGAGGGACGCGGCGTGAGGTGGGATGCAAGATGCGGGAATCCCCGGTTCCAAAGGGTGTTAAAAATGACCTCGATGCGACGGATTCTTCTCTTTCTCGTCTTCGCGGTCGCGCTGCCCGCGTTCGCCTTCGCGGCCGAGCTCGTCGAGCAGATCGTCGTCCGCGTCAACGACCGGCTGATCACCCAGTCCGAGTTCGACAAGCGCCTCGCGATCGCGGCGAGGGCGCCGAACCATCCGACCGATCCGGTCGAGCTCGAGCGCAACGTCCTCGAGGACCTGATCAAGGAGAAGCTTCTCGAGGAGCGCGCGAAGGAGATGGCGGTCGGCGCCTCCGACGAGGAGGTGGACGCCGCCGTCGCGCGCGTGAAGGCGCAGTACAACCTGACCACCGATGCCGAGTTCGACGCGGCGCTCGCGCAGTCCGGCATGACACGCGACGAGTTGAAGCGCCAGATGCGGCAGAGCATCACGCTGCAGAAGGTCGTCGGCCGCGACGTCGCCTCGCAGCTCCAGCTGACGGACGATCAGCTCCGCCTCGAGTACGAGCGCAAGAAGGAACAGTTCTACGCGGTGCCGGAGTCCGCGCACGTCGCGGAGATCGTGCTGAAGTTCACGCCCGGCGACGTCGAGGGCCGGCAGAAGGCGGTCGAGAAGATCGAGGCGATGCGGACGCGCCTGAAGGCCGGAGGCGCGTCGTTCGGCGACCTCGCGAAGCAGGAGTCCGAGGGCACGACGAAGGAAAAGGGCGGCGATCTCGGCAACGTGTCGAAGGGCGAGCTCGTCGAGGCGCTGGACGTCGCGATCTTCGTGACGCCGCCCGACGAGTACCCGCCCCCCGCGCTGATGCCGGACTCGATCCACCTCTTTCACGTGACGGACCGGAAGGGCTCGGGATTCAAGCCGTTCTCGGAGGTGAAGGAGGACCTGCGCAAGCGGATCCAGGACGATCTCTACGAGAAGCGCTTCTCCGAGTACATGGACAAGCTGCGGCGCGACGCCTTCGTGAAGATTTACGTGCCGGATCTCGCCAAGCTCGACGAGAAGAAGACGAGCTAGAGCCGTCGGCCGTCGCTCTCCGCTTTCGAGCCGATGCGGATCGTCGATACCCGCTGACAGCCGGGAGCTCCTCATGCGCCTCAGCCTTCCGCTGCCTTCGAACTTCTCCTTCGACGCCGTCGTGCGCTCGCACGGCTGGTACAACCTCCTGCCCTTCGCCTATGAGCGGGAGCGGGGCGTCCTCGCCATCACGGGGCCGCGCGGCGCGATCGAGTTTCGGAGCGCCGGCGTGCGGCTCGAGGTGTCGGGTCCGGGGCGCAGGGAGGAGCTCTCTCGCATCGCCCGCCGCGTCTTCTCGCTCGACCTGGAGCTCGGCGGCTTCGATCGAATGCTCGGCGACGAGCCCGCGCTCCGCCGCGCGCTCGCTCGGGGCGGTGGCCGGATGCTCCGGGCGCCGACGCTCTTCGAGGACGCCGTGAAGATGCTCCTGACGACGAACTGTTCGTGGGCGGCGACGCAGGGCATGGTGGTGCGGCTCATCGATCTCGCCGGCGAGGGGGGCGCCTTCCCGACGCCCGCCGCGGTGGCGCGGATTCGTCCGGCGGCCCTGCGATCGCGCGTGCGCTGCGGCTATCGCGCGCCGGCCCTCTCGCGCTTCGCGCGCCGGGTCGACTCGGGACGCCTGGACCTCTCCATCTGGGAGAAGCCCGACACGCCTGCGGAGCGCGTGCGCGAGTCGATCCTCGCCGAGTACGGCTTCGGCCCCTACGCGGCCGAGGGGCTCCTCCGCATTCTCGGCCGGCACGAGTTCTTCGCGATCGATTCGTGGGTGCGGATGAAGTACCGAAGGATGTATCCGGGCCGCGCGAAGGTCGAGGGGGCGATCGCGCGGCGGTACGCGCGCTTCGGCGACTACCGCGGGCTCGCGCTCTGGCTCGATCTGACGCGCGACTGGCACGAGGGGGACGTGCCTTCGTGGGACGGAGCGAAGAAGCCGTCGTAGGGAGCGCCTCCGAAACGCGACCGCTCGCGGTGCGCGTCGCGCGATGCACAAGAGCTGGGGCAGTGCGTCCTCGGCGGTCGCCGCTTCTCATTACGCCCCATTTACGCTCCTAATTTTTTTAGGCAAACAACTTCCCTTGACTAATAAACCACGGCACTCCTAACATCCGCCAGTGGCCAAATCTGGCTAAAAGTGGGAGAAAGTGGTCCCGGCTTGCATGACGGGACGACATTTTGAAGGATGGATCGCTTTCGTGGAAGTGCCCCGGCCCGACTCGACGAGAAGGGCCGGCTGAAGGTGCCGAATCTTTTTCGGCAACAGATCGAAGAGGCCTTTGGCCGCGACCTCTTCGTGACGTCGCTGCACGGGCGCAACTTCCTTCTGTATCCGATGCCGATCTGGCGGGCGCTCGAGGAGAAGCTCGCCCAGCAGCCGGCGATCCATCGCGCGAAGACGAAGTTTCTCGAGCGCGTCAACTTCTACGGCCAGGATTCCGTTCTCGACGCGCAGGGACGCGTGCTCGTGCCGCAGATCCTGCGCGACGCCGCGAAGCTGCCGCCGGACGTCGTCGTGACCGGCAACATCGATCACCTCGTCGTGTCCGACCGGAGCGGCCTCGCCAAGAAGCTCGCGACCGAGGACTTCGGACCCGAGGACTACGACGAACTCTCGAAGCTCCTCCTGTGAGTCAGGCCGATTGAGACCGCTCCGCACGTTCCCGTCCTCCTCGACGAGGTCGTTCGCGCGCTCGCGCCGGAGCGCGGCGGGTTCTTCGTCGACGCGACGGTCGGCGCGGGCGGCCATGCGGAGGCGCTGCTCGAAGCGGGGCCGGGCATTCGCCTCCTGGGGCTCGACCGCGACCCCGATGCGCTCGCGGCGGCCGGCGCGCGTCTGGAGCGTTTCGGCGAGCGCGTCGCGCTGCGCCTGGCGGACTTCGGGGAGCTCGATCTCGTTCTCGCGGATTTTCCGGCGCCGGCCGGCGTTCTCGCCGACCTCGGCGTCTCGTCGATGCAGCTCGATCGCGCGGAGCGGGGCTTCTCGTTCCGTCGTGACGGGCCGCTCGACATGCGGATGGGACAGAGCGGACGGAGCGCGGCCGACGTCGTGGCCACGGCTTCCGTGGAGGAACTGACACGGATCTTCCGTGAATTTGGGGAGGAACGAATGGCGGGAAAGATCGCGCGGGGAATCGTGGCGGAGCGGGCTCGAGGTCCCATCACCACCACCCGGCAACTGCAGCGGGTGGTCGCGGAGCAGAAGAGCAGTCGCGAGAAGATCGATCCGGCGACCCGGGTCTTCCAGGCGCTCCGCATCGAGGTGAACCAGGAGCTCGTCGCGCTCGCCCGGTTCCTCGCCGCGGCCGTCGCGCGCATGCAGCAGGGCGGCCGCGTCGCGGTCATCTCGTACCACTCGCTGGAGGACCGGATCGTGAAGGACGCGTTCCGCCGCGAATCGGGCGTCTGCCTGTGCCCGCCGCGGCTGCCCGCGTGCGTCTGCGGCGCGCGCAAGGCCCTCGAGGTGCTGACGCGCCGCCCGATCCGGCCGACCGACGCCGAGGTCCGGCGCAATCCGCGCTCGCGCAGCGCGCGCCTGCGCGTGGCCGAGAAAGTCGCGGTCTAGTGATCCTCATGTCATCCCGAGCGCAGCGAGGGATCCCTTTGAAGCCGCGACCACGGCTCGGAAAGGGATCCCTCGTCACTTCGCTCCTCGGGATGACGGTGGGGATCGCATGAGCACTTCGTACGCCCACTCCAAGCGAGTCGAGAACCTGCACCTCACGCGGGAGCGGGACCGGCGCCGCGGCCGGGAGCTCGCGACCTTCGTGCTCGCCGGTCTCCCCGTCGCGTGCGCGCTCCTGGGCTATGCGGCCCTCCACATCGAGACGGTGCGTGTCGGCTACCTGCGTGAGGCGCGGCAGGCGACGATCTCGGATCTGACCGAGGAGAACCGCCGGCTGCGCGCCGAGCTCGGCCGGGCGTCGGCGCCCGACCGGGTGACGTCGCTCGCGCAGCGCAAGGGATTGCGTCCACCGCACCCGGGACAGATCCAGTACGTCGAGACGCCGGCGGCGCTTGCGCCGGATGGGAAGGGACGCTGATGGCGTGGCGGATCGACCCCTCACCCCTACCCCCTCTCCCGGAGGGAGAGGGGTGTCGTTTTCTTGTATCCGGCGCTGCGCGCCGCGACGGGCCCGTCCATGAACGCCCTCCGCCGCGGCCGGACCCGGCTCTTCGCGCTGTTCCTCCTGCTCTGGGCCGGCGTCGTGGTCGGGCGGCTCGTGCAGGTGCAGATCGCGCAGGGTTCGAAGTATCGCGCGCGCGCGCAGCGCCAGCAGGAGCGGCGCATCGAGATCAAGGGCTCGCGGGGATCGATCCTCGACCGGGAGGGCCGGGAGCTCGCCGTGTCGGTGGAGGCGGCGTCGGTGTACGCGATTCCCGACGAGCTCCAGGATCCCCGCGCCGCCGCGCAGGCGCTCGCGCCGCTCCTGGGCATGCCGGCGCCGGACGTGCAGGAGAAGCTGACCTCCGAGCGCGGATTCACGTGGGTCAAGCGGCAGATCGACGCCGCGGCCGGCGAACGCGTGCGCGCGCTGAAGCTCGCCGGCATCCACCTGGTCGCGGAGCCGCGCCGCTTCTACCCCAAGGGCCACCTCGCGTCCTCGATGCTCGGCTTCGTCGGCACGGACGACTCGGGCCTCGCCGGGCTCGAGCATCTCTACGACAAGACCGTCCGCGGCAAGCCGGGCGAGATCATCGCGCTGACGGACGCCCGCCGCAGCCGTTACGGCGAGGCCGAGGCCGCGAGCAGCCGCCCCGCGCAGGAGGGCGCCTCGCTCGTCCTCTCGATCGACTCGGGCGTCCAGTTCGCGGCGGAGCGGGAGCTCGCCGCGTCGATGACGGAGCACCGCGCGCGGTCGGGCAGCGTCGTCGTCCTCGACCCCTGGAACGGCGAGATCCTCGCGATGGCGTCGGCCCCGGACTTCGACCCCAACGAGTTCGCGCGCTATTCGCCCGACGACCGCCGCAACCGCGCGATCGCGGACACGTACGAGCCCGGCTCGACGTTCAAGATCGTGACCGGGTCCGTCGCCCTCGACCAGGGCATCGTCTCTCTCGACGAGGTGATCGACACGGGCGACGGCACGATCCGCGTCGCGAACACGACGATCCAGGAGGCCGACCGGCACCGCTACGGCGCGCTCACCCTCGGCGGCATCTTCGAGCACTCCTCGAACATCGGCATCATCCGCGTGGGGCTGCGCCTCGGCCCGCGGCGGCTGTACGACGGCGCGCGCGCCTTCGGCGTGGGTCTCTCGACGGGCATCGACCTGCCGGGCGAGAACACCGGCATCTTCCGGCCGCTCCCGCGCTGGTCGGCGCTCTCGAACGCGGAGATCTCGATGGGGCAGGAGGTGTCCCTCAACGCGCTGCAGCTCGCCCGGATCACGGCCGTGATCGCCAACGGAGGGCTCCTCGTGCAGCCCCACGTCGTGACGAAGATCGTCGAGCCGGGCGGCGCCGTGCGTCCGGTGCCGGTGGCGCCGCCGGTCCGCGTCGTCTCGGAGTCCACGGCCCGTGCGATCGGCCGCATTCTCGTCGGCGTCGTCGAGCATGGGACCGGTCTGAAGGCGGCCGTGCCCGGCTTCGCCGTCGCCGGCAAGACGGGGACCGCGCAGAAGGCGGGCGTCGGCGGCTACCAGGCCGGACGGCACGTGCCGAACTTCGCCGGGTTCGCCCCGGCCGACGCGCCGCGCTGCGTCGCGGTGGTCGTGCTCGAGGAGCCCCAGGGCAAGTACTATGCGGCCGACGTGGCGGCGCCCCTGTTCTCGCGCGTGATGTCCCAGGCTCTCGGCATCCTCCGTGTGGCGCCCCGCGAGCAGCGCGTTCCCGCCACGGTCCTGGCCGAGGCCGCGCCTCGCGCGGCGACGACCTACGCGGCCGGCGTGATGCCCGCCTCCCGGCGCGCCGCGCCCGGTCTCGACGGCGCGCTCGCCGACGACCGCACGCCGAGCGCGATCGGAATGTCGGCGCGCGAGGCCCTCGCGGCGTTCGCGCGGCTGGGCGTCCTCGCGCGTCTCCAGGGAACCGGCTTCGTCGTCGCTCAGGATCCTCCGGCCGGCTCGCCCATCCGGCCGGGGGCGGTGCACACCCTCTTTCTGGCCGACAGCACTGCGTCGCCCTCCCGGGCGGGAGGACGCCGCGCGGAGGAAGCGGCACCGGCTCCCTCGGCTCCGTGAGGCTGATGGACCTCGCCCCCGTCCTGCCGGGCGCCGGGAAGATCCCTTCCGCGCGGGACATCGAGGTCGCGCGGGCCGCGGTCGACTCGCGGCTCGTTCGGCCCGGCGACCTCTTCTTCGCGCTGCGCGGCGCGAAGACCGACGGGCTCGCGCACGTGCCCGACGCGATCCGCCGCGGCGCGGTCGCCGTGGTGTCCGACCGCCCCGCGCCCGACGGCGCGACGGTCCCGTGGATCGCGGTCGACGCGCCTCGCCGCGCGCTGGCCCTCGTCGCCGCGCGGCTCTGCGGCGATCCCGCCGAGCGCCTCGTCCTGGCGGGAGTGACGGGAACGAACGGGAAGACGTCGACGACGCAGCTCCTCGAGGCGATCCTCGCGAAGCGCTACGGCGCCGCGGGGTTTCTCGGGACGATCGGCTATCGCACGCCGCGGCGCGCGCACGAGGCCGACCGCACCACGCCCGAGGCTCCCGTGATCCAGGGGATGCTCGCCGAGATGCTCGAGGACGGGGCGAAGGCCGCGGCGATGGAGGTCTCGTCTCATGCGCTCGCGCTCGAGCGCGTGGACGGCTGCCGCTTCGACGCCGTCGTCTTCACGAACCTGACGCGCGATCATCTCGACTTCCACGGCGACATGGAGTCCTACTACGCCGCGAAGCGCCGGCTCTTCGCGCTGCGAAAGCCCGGCGCGCCGGGCATCGTGAACGCGGACGACCCCTACGGCCGGCGCCTGCTCGCCGAGGTCCCGCCGCCGCTCGCGAGCTTCTCGGCCGCGGGCGCCGACGCGGACTTCCGCGCCGAAGACGTGCGGTGCGACCTGCGCGGCGTGGCCTTCGATCTCGCGCACGCCGGCGGCCGGCTCGGGATCCGCTCGCCGCTCCTCGGCCGCTTCCAGGCCTCCAATATCGCGGCCGCGGCCGCGGCCGGTCTTCGTCTCGGCGTCGACCCGTCCGACGTCGCCGCGGCGATCGCGGGCGTGTCGCGCGTGCCGGGGCGCCTCGAGCCGGTCGACGCGGGCCAGGCTTTCCCGATCCTGGTCGACTACGCCCACACGCCCGACGCGCTCGAGCGCCTCCTCTCGGCGGTGCGCGAGCTGACCGACAAGCGTCTCGTGCTCGTCTTCGGCTGCGGCGGCGACCGCGACCGCGGCAAGCGCGCGCCGATGGGCGAGATCGCCGGACGGCTCGCCGACCTCGCGATCGCGACCTCGGACAACCCGCGCTCGGAGGACCCGAAACGGATCCTCGGCGAGGTGGAGGTCGGCCTCGCGGCCTCCGGCGACGCGCGCTGGCGCTCGATCCCGGACCGCCGCGAGGCGATCCGCGAGGCGATCGCCGCGGCCGACGCTCGCACCGTGGTGGTCATCGCCGGCAAGGGCCACGAGACGACGCAGGTGGTCGGCGGCGTCGAGCATCCGTTCGACGACCGGCGCGTGGCCGCCGAGCTCGCGGGGATCGCGTGAGGTTCGACCTCGCGGCGGTCGCGGCCGCGGCGGGCGCCCCCGCGGAGGGCGCTGTGGCCCTGACCGGCGTCGCGGTCGACTCACGCCAGGCGCGGCCGGGCGATCTCTTCGTGGCGATCCGGGGAGCGCGTGTCGACGGCCACGACTACGCGCGCGACGCGGCCGCCCGGGGCGCGGCGGCCCTCCTCGGCGAGCGGCGACCGGCCGATCTCCCGGCGGAGTTTCCCGCCGTCCTCGTGCATCAGCCGGTGGCCGCGCTGCTGCGGCTCGCGGCCGCGACGAAGAAGTCGGCGGGGTTCCGCCTCGCCGCGATCACGGGCTCCGCCGGCAAGACCACTACGAAGGACTTCGCCGCCGCCGTCCTCGCGCGCCGCTTCGCCGTCGAGAAGACCCCGGGCAACCAGAACAGCCAGATCGGCTTTCCGATGTCGGTGATGAACCTGCCGCGCGTTCCGGAATGGATGGTCGGCGAGATGGGCCTCTCCGAGGCCGGCAATCTGGCGACGCTCTCCCGGGCCTTCGAGCCGGACGTGGCGGCGATTCTCCTCGTCGCGGCCGCGCACCTCCAGTACTTCGCGTCGGTCGACGCGATTGCCGACGGCAAAGCCGAGATCCTCGAGGGGCTCAAGCCGGGCGGGACGTTCGTCGCGAACGCCGACGATCCGCGCGTGGCCGCGATCGCGGCGCGTCACCGCGGCCGCGTGCTCCGGTTCGGCCGCGGCGCGGGCGCCGACGTCACCGCCCGTGGGGTCGCCGCCGAGCCCGAAGGCAGTCGCTTCGTGCTCGCGACGCCGGCGGGCGAGGCGCCCGTGCGCCTGCCGCTGCCCGGCGCGCACCAGGTCTCGAACTTCCTCGCCGCCGCCGCGATCGGCCATGCCGTCGGGGTGCCGCCGGCCGAGTGCGCGGCCGCGGCCGAGACGCTGCGCCCCGCCGCGCACCGCGGCGAGGTCCGGCGGCACGCGTCGGGCGCGCTCCTCTACGACGACGCCTACAACGCGAATCCCGCGTCGATGCGGGCGGCGCTCGAGACGCTCGCGGCGCTGCCCGCCCGCCGGCGCATCGCGGTGCTCGGTGACATGCTGGAGCTCGGGCCGGACGAGGACCGCTGGCACCGCGAGGCGGGCGCCGCGGCGTTCGGCCGCGCCGATCTTCTCGTGTGCGTGGGCGCCCGCGCGCCGCTCTACGGCGAGGGCGCGGTCGGCGCCGGCCTGCCCGAGAGCGCGGTGCGCCGCGTCGCCAACGTCGAGGAGGCCGCGGACCTGCTCGCGGGACTCCTCGCGGCGGGGGACGCGGCGCTGTTCAAGGCGTCGCGGGGCGTCGGCCTCGAGCGCGCCGTGGCGCTGCTCGCGCCGGAGCGCTGACGTGCTGTACCGGCTGCTCTATCCGCTCGCGGCGCGCTTCCCGGTCTTCAACGTCTTTCGGTACATCACGTTCCGCACCGCGATGTCGGCCGTGACCGCGCTCGCGCTCGCGCTGGTGCTCGGCCCCGCGATGATCCGCTGGCTGCGGAAGGCCCAGATCGGCCAGTCGATCCGCGAAGAAGGGCCGCGGACGCACCTCGCGAAGGCGGGCACGCCCACGATGGGCGGCCTGCTCATCCTCCTCGCCGTCGTGGCGGCGACCGTCCTCTGGATGGACCTGTCGAACCGCTTCGTCTGGATCGCGCTCGCGACATTAGTCGGCGTCGGCGCCGTGGGGTTCGCGGACGACTGGACGAAGGTCACGAAGCGCCGGTCGCTCGGACTGACCGGCCGTGGAAAGCTCGTGCCGCAGTTCCTCGTGGCGTTCGCGGTCGCCTTCGCGATCCAGCAGTGGGCCGGCCACGGCGCGATCTCGACGGTGATCACGGTCCCGTTCCTGAAGCGCGTGCTGCCGGACCTCGGGATCCTGTACATCCCGTTCGTGGCGCTCGTCGTCGTGGGTTCCTCGAACGCGGTCAACCTGACCGACGGGCTCGACGGCCTCGCGACGGGGGCGGTGGGGATCGCCGCCGGAACCTACGCGGTGCTCGCCTACGTCACCGGGAACGCGGTCGCGGCGCGCTATCTCCAGATCCCGTTCATCCCGCAGTCGGGGGAGCTCGCGGTCTTCTGCGGCGCCCTCGTCGGCGCCGCGCTCGGCTTCCTGTGGTTCAACTGCCACCCCGCGGACGTCTTCATGGGAGACGTCGGCGCGCTCCCGCTCGGCGCGGCCATCGCGGCCGTGGCGGTGATGACGAAGCAGGAGATCCTCCTCGCGATCGTGGGCGGCCTCTTCGTCATCGAGGCCCTGTCGGTGATCCTCCAGGTCGCCTCATTCCAGACGACCGGCAGGCGCATCTTCAAGATGGCGCCGCTGCACCACCACTTCGAGCTCCTGGGCTGGGCGGAGTCGCGCGTGATCATCCGCTTCTGGATTCTAGCGATCCTGTTCGCCGTGCTGGGGCTCTCGACGCTGAAGCTGCGATGACGAAGTCGATGGCAGACCAGCGACGTCCGGCCGCGCGGGAGCTTCCGAGCCGCGTCGCCGTGCTCGGGTTCGCCCGCAGCGGGCGCGCCCTGGCGGAGGCCCTCGTGGCGCGCGGCGTCTCCGTGGCGGTCGGCGACAGCCGCGCGAGAGCCGAGTTCGAGGAGCTCGAGGCCCTCGCGGGCCGCGGTGTCGCGTTCTTCTTCGGCGGTCCGGCGCCGGAGTTCCTCGACGGCGCGGGCTGGCTCGCCGTCTCGCCGGGCGTGCCCCTGTCCGTCCCCGCGGTCGTCGAGGCGCGGCGGCGCGGCATCCCGGTCCTCTCGGAGCTCGAGGTCGCCTGGCGCATCGCCGAGACGGAGGCGCCGGGGACGCACCGCTGGATCGCGGTCACGGGCACCAACGGGAAGTCGACGACGACCACCTGGATCGCAGAGATCCTCAAGCGCGCGGGCCGGCCCGCGGTGCTCGCGGGCAACATCGGGGCGCCGCTATCGGGCTTTCTCGACGGCGAAGGCCCGCGCGACTTCGTCCTCGAGGTGTCGTCGTTCCAGCTCGAGGCCGTCGAGCGATTCCGCCCGCACGTCGCGGTCCTGACGAACGTGACTCCGGATCATCTCGATCGCCATGCCGACTTCGAGGCCTACGCGGCGGCGAAGGCGCGCCTGTTCGCGCGGCAGGAGGCGAACGACTTCGCGGTCCTCCATGCCGACGACGCCGTCGCGCCGACGGTGCCGACGCGCGGGCGGCGCGTGCTCTTCTCACGGCGCGGGCGTCCGCGCCGTGCCGGCTCGGCGGCGTGGCTCGAGGACGGGGCACTCCGCTGCGACGTCGGCGGCCCGGCCCGCGCCGTCCTGGCGGCGGACCGCGTGGCCCTCCCGGGCGCGCACAACCTCGAGAACGCGCTCGCCGCGCTCGCCGCGGCCGCGTGCCTCCGCGTGCCCGAGGCCGCCATCGTCGACGGGCTGACGGGCTTCGAGGGGCTGCCGCACCGCAGCCAGCTGGTGGCGGAGTCGGCCGGCATCCGCTGGGTGGACGACTCGAAGGGCACGAACGTCGATGCGACGGCGAAGTCGCTCGAGGGACGGCCGCCCGAGAGCGTGCTCCTCATCCTGGGCGGGCGCGACAAGCACGGCGATTTTTCGGCGCTTCGCGACGTCGTGCGCGCCACGGCGCGCACCGTGTTCACGATCGGCGAGGCCGCGACCGCGATCGAGCGCGCGCTCGAGGGAACGACGCGGGTCGAGGCCTGCGGCACCATGGGGGAGGCGGTCGCGCGCGCGGCCCGCCTCGCGCGGCCGGGCGACACGGTGCTCCTGTCGCCCGCCTGCGCGTCGTTCGATCAATATCGGAATTTCGAGGAGCGGGGCCGCCACTTCGCGGCGCTCGCCCGGAAAGCGTCGGGGCAACGCCATGGCCCGTAAGCTCGCGTCGGACAAAGTCCTCTTCATCGCGCTCGTCGCGCTCTCCCTCTTCGGCTGCGTGATGATCTACAGCGCTTCCGCCGTCTCGGCCGGCGAGACGTCGGGGAACCCGTACCGGTACCTGCTCAAGCAGATCGCCTCGCTCGCGCTGGGCGGTCTCGCCGCATTCGCCGTGTACCGGACCGACTACCGGCGGTTCGGCAAACCCTGGGTGGTGTACGGCTCCTACGGCCTCTGCCTGGCGCTCGCCGTGTTCGCGCTCTTCCGCCCGCCGATCAACGGCGCCCGGCGGTGGATTCCGCTCGGCGTGACGATGCTGCAGCCGGGCGAGCTCCTGAAGGTCGCCCTCGTCCTGCTTCTCGCGCACCAGCTCGCCCGGAAGTCCGAGAAGGCCGGAGACCCGGAGCGCGCCCTCGTCCCGGCGGCTTTCTTCTCCTGCCTCGCCGCGGCCGTCGTGGTCGTGCAGCCGGACCTCGGGACCGCCGCGTGCTACATCGTGCTCTGCGCCGTGCTGCTGTGGCTCGCCGGCGTCCGGGCGCGCTGGTTCGGCTTCGCGCTGCTCGCGCTGATCCCCGTGCTCGCGGCGCTCCTGCTCTCGGCGGATTACCGCCGCGCGCGGCTCCTCGCGTTCCTCCACCCGGAGGCGGACCCGCTCGGGCGCGGCTTCCAGGCGATCCAGTCCCTGATCGCCGTCGGCGCCGGCGGATGGTTCGGCAACGGCCTCGGCGGGAGCCGGCAGAAGCTCTTCTTCCTGCCGTTCCCGCACACCGACTTCATCTTCGCGATCGTCGGCGAGGAGCTCGGGTTCGTCGGCGCCCTCGCGCTCGTGGCGTGCTTCGGCGTCGTCGCCTGGCGCGGCCTCCGCGCGGCCCGCCGCGCGCCCGACGCGTTCGCCGCGTTCCTCGCCGCCGGCGCGACGGCGATGATCGTGGTGCAGGCGGCGATCAATCTCTCGGTCGTCCTCGCGCTCGTGCCGACCAAGGGGATTCCCCTGCCGTTCGTGTCGTACGGCGGCTCCTCGCTGATCGCGTCGTGGATCGCGGGCGGCCTGATCCTGAACGTGTCTCAGCACGAAGTGGCCGAGCGGGGATAGATTCGTGAGCGAGCTCGGCGCATATGTGATCGCCGCCGGCGGAACGGGGGGCCACATCATTCCGGGGATCGCGCTCGCCGACGAGATCCGGGCCCAGAAGGCCGGCGCCGAGATCGTGTTCGTCGGCACCGCGCAGGGGCTCGAGGGCCGGATCGTTCCGAACGCCGGATACCGGCTCGAGCTCGTCGAGGCCTCCGGCTTCGTCGGCAAGAGCCTCGGCAAGCAGATCCGCTCGCTCGCCCGCCTCCCGAAGGGCTTCCTGCAGTCGCGCGCGCTCCTGCGGCGGCTGCGCGCCCGCGCGGTCGTCGGCGTCGGCGGCTACGTGACGCTTCCCGTCCTGACGGCCGCGCGCGCGCTCGGAATTCCGACGCTGATCCACGACTCCAACGCCCTCCCCGGGGTCGCGAACCGGTTCCTGAACCGCTTCGCCACGCGGACCGCCGTCGGCCTCGCGGCGGCGAACCGGCACTTCCGCCGTGCGGGCGTGGTCACCGGCACTCCCGTGCGGCGCGAGTTCTTCGCGGCGCCCCCGCTCGACCCCGAGGTCGCCTCGCGCCGCGTTCTCGTCTTCGGCGGCAGCCAGGGCTCACGGGTCCTCAACCGCGCGATGGCGCGCGCCGCCGTGCTGCTCGAGAAGTCGGACCTCGAGGTGGTGCACCAGACCGGGGAGAAGGACCTGACCTTGACGCGGCAGCGCTATCACCGCGTCCCGGCGCGCTGGCGGCTCGAGCCGTTTCTGCCCCGCCTCTGGGAGCCGATGGCGGCGGCGGATCTCGTGGTGTCGCGCGCGGGCGCGCTCACGGTCGCCGAGCTCGCGGCGGCGGGCCGCCCCGCCGTGCTGGTCCCGTTCGGAGCCGCCGCGGGCGGCCATCAGCTCGAGAACGCGCGGGCGCTCGAGAAGGCGGGCGCGGCCGTCGTGATCACCGAGAACGACCTGACCGCGGAAAGCCTCGCCGGCACGATCATCGCCCTCGTCGGCGATCGGGCGCGCCTCGCGGCCATGGGTCAGAAGGCGCGCGCGCTCGCCCGGCCCGACGCCGCGCGCGACCTCGCGCGACTGCTCTTCGAGGCGGAGACGTCCCGGTGAGGTTCCTGCGGCTGCGGCGGCTGCACTTCGTCGGCGCGGGCGGCGTCGGCATGAGCGGCATCGCCGAGATCCTCCTCCAGGCCACGCCGCTCGAGATCTCCGGCTGCGACCTCGCGCGCTCCGAGGTCACCGAGCGGCTCGAGCGCCTCGGCGCCCGGATCGCGATCGGCCACGATCCGGCCCACGTCGAGAGCGCCGACCTCGTCGTGATCTCCTCGGCCGTTTCGGAGTCGAACGCCGAGGTCGCCGCGGCGCGGGAGCGCGGCATCCCCGTCATCCGGCGGGCCGAGATGCTGGGCGAGATCATGCGGCTCAAGCAGGGCGTGGCCGTGGCTGGGACGCACGGAAAGACGACCACCACCTCCCTGACGGGGATGGTCCTGACCGAGGCGGGCTTCGATCCGACGATCGTCGTCGGCGGGCAGGTGCACATCCTCGGCACCAACGCGCGGCTCGGCCGGGGCGAATACCTCGTGGCCGAGGCGGACGAGTTCGACCGGTCGTTTCTCGAGTTGACGCCGGTCGTCGCCGTGATCACGAACGTCGAGGCGGACCACCTCGACACGTACAAGGACCTCGGCGAGATCCACGAAGCGTTCGCCGCCTTCGCGAACCGGGTGCCGTTCTTCGGCGCGGTGATCGCCTGCGCCGACGACCCGGGCGTGCGGGAGATCCTTCCGCGCATCAAGCGGCGCGCCGTCACCTACGGGTTCTCCCCGGACGCGGACCTCTCCGCGCGCGACGTGAAGCTCGACGCGTCGGGGACGTGCTTCGACGTCTGGAACGGCGAGCAGGGCAGGCTCGGCGCCGTGCGCCTGCGGCTCGCGGGACGGCACAACGTCGCCAACGCGCTCGCCGCGGTCGCCGCCGGCCGCGAGCTGCTCGTGCCCTTCGACACGATCGCCCGCGCCCTCTCGGCGTTCACGGGCGTCGTGCGGCGCTTCGAGCTGAAAGGCGAGCGCGCCGGGGTGCTCGTCGTCGACGACTACGCGCACCATCCGACGGAGATCCGCGCGACGCTGGCGGCGGCGCGGCAGGTCTACCCGGACCGGCGGATCGTCGCCCTGTTCCAGCCGCACCTCTTCTCGCGAACGCGGGACTTCACCGGCGAGTTCGGCGCCGCCCTCGCCGCGGCGGACATGAACATCGTCATGGACGTCTACCCCTCCCGGGAGGCGCCGATCCCGGGAATCACGGGCGAGCTCGTGGCGGACGCGGCCCGCCGGATCGGCCCCGGACCGGTCATCTATAGTCATGAAAAGAAAGAAGTTGTCGACACGCTCGAGCGGACGCTCGCTCCGGGAGACCTCCTGCTGACGCTGGGGGCGGGCGACGTCGTCAAGTTCGGCGAGGAGTACCTGAAGCGTGGCGCCGTCCGATAAGAAAGAGTCCCCGTTCCTGCGGCGGCCCGCCGTCGCGCCGCGGCGCCGGCGCCGCCGGCCGACGCTGCGCTTCGTGTTCGCGGCCGTCCTCGCGGCGGGGGCGGCCTTTGGTCTCTTCCGATTCGTGTCGGGACCGCGCTTCGCGCTCCGGCGCTTCGACGTCAGCGGCAACGCGCGCGCCCGCACGGAGGAGATCCTGGAGATCGCGGCGCGGTGGACGGGAAGCAACGTCCTCGCGCTCGACCTCGCGCCGATGGCGAGCCGCATCGCCGGTCATCCCTGGATCGAGCGCGTCACGATCTCGAAGCGATTTCCCGACGGGCTCGTCCTCCGAGTCACGGAGCGGCGCGCCGTCGCGCTCTATCGGGACGAGACGGGCTTCTGGTGGGTCGGCGCGGCAGGGAATCTCATCGCCGCCTACGATCCGCGACGCGACCGGACCGAGTACGTGATCCTCTCGGGAGAGCGCCGCCTCCTCCCCGAGGCCGTCGGGCTCCTCGCCGATCTGCGCGCCGCGCAACCCGACTACGTCGCGGCGCTCTCGGAAATCGCCTCGCTCCCCGATGGGGGATTCGGTATGATGGATGCGATCTTTAAAAAACCGGTTCGCGTGCTGCGAGCCGACGCGCCGTCCAAGATCCGCGCGTTGCTCGAGGCGCGCGGGTTCGTGGAGAGTCGCGGGTGGGAGGCGCGGGCCATCGATCTTCGTTTTGCCGATCGCATCATTCTCGTCGGCGCGTACGGCGCGGGGAATCGTCTCTGATGGTCCGGTCCTTCTGATGGCCAAGCCCGAGAACTTCCTCGTCGCCTGCGACATCGGCACGTCCAAGGTCTGCATCCTCATCGGGGAGCAGAACGCCGGGGGTGCCCTCGACGTCATCGGCAAGGGCGCCGCCGCCAACCGGGGCACCCGCAAGGGAAACATCATCAACGTCGACGCGACGATCGAGGCGATCAAGCGCGCGGCGGAGGAAGCGGAGATCATGGCGGGCGTCCAGATCTCGCGCGCCTGGGTGGGGATCTCCGGGTCGCAGGTGCGGTCGTTCAACAGCCGGGGCGTGGTGGCGGTGGCGGGCAAGGATCGGGAGATCACGAAGGACGACGTCACGCGGGTCGTCGACGCCGCCCGCGGCGTGCAAATGCCTCAGGATCATGAGGTTGTGCACGTCGAGCCCCGCGATTTCGCCGTGGACGGACAGGACGGCGTGGCGGACCCCCTCGGGATGATCGGCAGCCGGCTCGAGGCGGAGGTGCACGTCGTGACGGCGCCCGTCGCGGTGACGCAGAACATCGTCACGTGCATGAACAAAGCGGGCATCGAGGTCGTCCAGCTCGTCCTCGAGCAGTTCGCGGCCGCGGAGGCGGTGCTCACCCCCGACGAGAAGGAGCTCGGCATCTGCCTCGTGGACATTGGCGGCGGCACGACCGAGGTCGCGGTCTACCAGAAGGGGACGATCGTCCACACGGCCGTCGTTCCGATCGGCGGCGATCACTTCACCAACGATCTCGCCGTCGTGCTGCGCGCGCCGATCACGGATGCGGAGCGCCTGAAGAAGAAACACGGCTGCGCCCTCCGGTCCGCGGTCGGCGAGGACGAGATGGTCGAGGTGCCGATGGTCGGCGGCCGCGCGCCGAAGCTCTGCCCGCGCTCGACCCTCGCGGACATTCTGCAGCCCCGGGCCGAGGAGCTGCTGGGCCTGATCCAGGAGGACCTCCAGCGGCTCGGGCTGGACAAGGAGATCCGGTCCGGCGTCGTGCTGACGGGCGGCGGCAGCGAGCTCGAGGGCGTCATCGAGATCGCGGAGGGGATCTTCGAGGGTCCCGTCCGGCGCGGCGTGCCCGCCGGGGTCGGCGGCCTCGTGGACGTGGTGTCGAGGCCCGAGTGGGCGACGGCGACCGGACTTCTGTTGTACGGTCACCGCCACAAGCCCTCCCGCCGGCGGGCGCGGGCGTTCTTTCAGGCGGCGAACTCGGTCTCCCGATTCATCCGGGATTTCTTTTGATGGCTTCGAACAAGACGCGGCGACGGAGGGAAGGACGCATGATCGAGTTCATGGACGACGACGCCCCGAAACTTTCGATCGAGCTCGACGGCGGCGATGCCTCTCCCGCGACGATCCGCGTCATCGGCGTGGGCGGCGGCGGCTCGAACGCCGTGAATCGGATGATCTCGGCCGGCGTCCGGGGCGTCGAGTACTTCGCCTGCAACACGGACCTCCAGGCGCTGCGCAAGTGCGCCGCGCCGAACAAGATCCAGATCGGCTCGCGCCTGACGAAGGGGCTCGGCGCGGGCGCCGACCCGGACGTCGGCCGCAACGCCGCGCTGGAGGACCAGGAAAAGCTCGCGCACGCCGTGCAGGGCTCGGACATGGTCTTTCTCGCGATGGGGCTCGGCGGCGGGACCGGCTCGGGCGCCGGCCCGATCATCGCCAAGCTCGCCGCGGAGGCGGGCGCGCTCGCGGTCGCCGTCGTGACGAAGCCGTTCGAGTTCGAAGGCAAGAAGCGGATGCGCCAGGCCGAGCGCGCCTCGCGCGAGCTGCGGGAGCACGTGGACACGCTCATCACGATCCCGAACCAGCGCCTCCTCGCGTTCGTCGAGCGCAACACGCCGCTCCAGGACTCGTTCAAGATCGCGGACGACGTGCTGCGTCAGGCGATCCAGGGCATCTCGGACCTCATCAACTGCCCCGGGGAGATCAACCTCGACTTCGCCGACGTGCGCAAGATCATGTCGGACATGGGACGGGCGCTGATGGGAACGGCGGTGGCGGACGGCGAGAACCGGGCGATCCACGCGGCGCAGGCCGCGATCTCCTCGCCGCTCCTCGAGGACGCCTCGATCGAGGGCGCCCGCGGCGTGCTCATGAACATCACGGGCGGCGCGGACCTGACGCTCTTCGAGGTGACCGAGGCGGCGCAGATCATCCAGCAGGCCGCCGACCCCGAGGCCGAGATCCTCTTCGGCTGCGTGCACGACGAGCGCATGGCCGGCACCGTCAAGGTGACGGTGATCGCGACCGGCTTCGACCGCCTCGAGCGCGACCTCGCCGAGATCGAGGAGGAGCCGAAGCCGATGACGGTCGCGACGAAGACGCTGCGGCCGCCCTTCCTCCGCGGCGACGACTCCGGCGGCTTCGGTCCGAACGCGGCGTCCTCCCGGGACGACTTCGACATCCCGACGGTGCTGCGGAGGCAGATGGACTAGGGATCCGTCCGCCGCGGCCCGCTACTTCGGCGGCGGCTCCGCACCGCCGGCGGACGGCGGGCGCGGCCTCCGGAGAACCCTCTGCGTGAGGGATCCCTCCCGGACGCGAAAGCCGGAGCGGGTCAGCTCGCCGATCGTGACGTCCATGCGGACGTCCAGCCCCGCGGACTTCGAGAGGCCGATCTTCTGGCTGGCGTAGACGCTCCGGTGGCCGACCATGAGAAATGCCGTCCCGGCCGCCAGCGCGGCATAGACGCCGACGTCTCCCGGCAGGAGTTCCATCCCCATCACGGCCGCGGCAATGGGCGTGTTGGCGGCCGCGGCGACGACGGCGACGAAGCCGAAGGCGGCGAACGCGCCGATGGGAAGGTGAAACAGCCGCGCGAGCGCCGCACCGCACGTGGACCCGATGAAGAAGAGCACCGTCACGATGCCGCCGCTGCCGCCGGTTTCGAGGGTCACGGAAGAGGCGACGATCTTCCAGAGAAACGCGAGCAGCGCGATCGAAGCCGCCCCGGAGAGCGCCGCTTCGATCGTGTCGGTGCCGAGCCCGGCGTAGCGGGTTCCGACGAGCGCATAGAACGACGCGAGGAAGATCCCGCCGCCGCACGCGATGAGGTACGGGTGATGCTCGAAGCGGCGAAGCCCTTTCTCGATCGCGCGCATCGTCTCGATCAGGATCAGGGCCGCCAGGCCGAACGCCGCGCCGAAGACGATCGCGAGGAGGACCACCTCCGTCTGCCGGAAGGACGCCAGCGATTCCGTCAGGGCCGGAACGGGCGCGCGGACGCCGCAGACGAGGTGCGCGACGATCCCCGACACGAGACACGGAAAGAGGACGGCATATTCGATCCGGCCGAGGTACAGGACTTCGATGCCGAAGAGCGCTCCCGAGACCGGCGTGCCGAACACCGCGGCGAAGCCTCCGCCGATGCCGCAGATGACGAGGCGCCGGCGATCCTCGTCGTTTAAGCGCAGGATGTCGGCGAAGAGGCTCGATATCGCGGCCCCGATCTGCGCGCAGGGACCCTCCTTGCCGACCGAACCGCCGAAGGCGAGCGTGAGCACCGTCGCGAAGAGCTTCACCGGGGCGACCTTCCAGTCGATCCTGCCGGAGCGCTGGTGCACGGCCGCGATGACGGCCTCGGTCCCGTGCCCCTTGGCCGTGGGCGCGAACGTCCGGATGAGCCAGACGCACGCCGGAAGGGCGAGCGGCAGCAGGACATAGTAGGGCAGCGGCCCCATGCGGATTCGGCTGACCCATTCGCCCGACGCCTTCAGCATCCAGAGAAACGCCCGGGTACCGAGGCCCACGCAGAGGCCGGCGGCGGCGCCGAGCAGCGCCCACTTCAGCGTGCTGATGAGGAGAGCGGTGTGCTCCGTATACCAGCGGCTCTCGTCGGCGAGGTGGGGCGGCTGAGGCTCGCGCACCGGCCGGACGCGAAAGGCCCTGAGAGCTTTCCAAAAGCGATTGAGGATGCCGTCCCTCACGCCGAGCTCACGCCGCTCAGGATACGACACCCGGGCAGGGCACTCCCTCGCAGGGAGGCTGCCGACCCGTCGTCAGCTCCGGCCGCTTCGGAACGAGAGAAGGGCCGAGAGGAGCGCCAGGCCCCGCGGGTGAAGACGCAGGCTGAGTCTCGCCCGGCGCGGCCGGGAGGATTTCTTCGCGGTGGCGTGTCGTCAGTGTTGCGCGGTGGCCGTCGTGGCCACGCCCTCGTGTTCGCGGCTCGCCAGCGACGGAGACCGGCCGCTCCGCGCATCGACCGCGTTGAAGACGAGCGCGAACACGACGCCGGCCACGAAGGCATCCACGAACGCCCACAGGCCGCCGACGATTCCGCCGAGAAATGTCGGCCGGAAACCGACGTAAAGACCGGAGAGCAGGTCGACGATCCGGGCTCCCCAGCCCGTGACCGAGATCCAGCCGAGCAGCATGACACCGGCTCCCCAAGTCACTCCCAGGCCGACCGCCGTCGGAAGGACTCTCCGCTTTTCCATGGCGCCCTCCCCCGAGGGGCTCAACATATCGTGCTACGATGTATTTCGCAAGATCCCCGACGCGCGGGGAGCATCGCGTTCGTCAGGCCGGAGGCCGGTCGGCCATCGTCCTCGCGGCGCGCCGGCGATGGATGGCGGTATGGCGTTTGCGCCGCGCCCGGCCGCGCCACCCACGATACGACGCGTCGAGCTTCGGGTGCTTCAGTCTCCACCTTCGAAGCCGGCGCCGCACTCCGGGAAACACGAGCGAGAAGAACAGCGCGCTCATGATGAAGAAGGGAACCTGGGGCATTACCGGGATCAGCACCCCGACGACCCCGAGCAGGAAGAACAGGATCGCATAGACCAGATTGTGCGTCTTGCTGCGGCGGCGAAGGCGGCGAGGTCGGGAACTCCTCGTCACGGCGCGACGGCGGCCTTGATCAGGTTCGTGCTGCCCGCGACACCCATCGGAATCCCGGCGGTGATGACGGCGGTGCGCCCCGGGCGCAGCAGTCCGGCGGCCACCGCGATCGCGGGCGCCGCGTCGAGCATCGCATCCGCGCTCCCGGGCGCGTCGGCGAGCACCGGGATGACGCCCCAGACGAGCGCGAGCCGGCGGGCCGTCGCGGGCGCGGTCGAGAGCGCGAGGATGGGCCGCCGCGGCCGATGGCTCGCGACGAGCCGGGCGGTCGCGCCCGATTCCGTCCACGCCACGATGACCTCGGCGCCGATGTGCTCCGCGAGCTCGCAGGCGGCGCCGGCGACCGCCTCCGGAAGCGTCTGCAGGCTCTCGTTCTCGAACCGCCGCATCCACCGGGCGAACGGGAACGCCGCCTCCGCGTCCTCCGCGATGCGGCGCATCGTCGCGACGGCCTCGACCGGAAAGCGGCCCGAGGCGGTCTCCTCCGAGAGCATGACCGCGTCGGTGCCGTCGAGAATGGCGTTGGCGACGTCGCCGACCTCCGCGCGCGTCGGACGCGGATTTTCCACCATCGAGAGGAGCATCTGGGTCGCGGTGATCACGGGCTTGCCCGCGCGATTCGCCTTCTCGATGAGCATCTTCTGGAGGAGCGGGACGTGCTCGAGCGGCGTCTCGACGCCGAGGTCGCCCCGCGCCACCATGAGTCCGTCGCTCTCCGAGAGGATCGCGTCGATCGTGCCGATGGCCTCGTGCTTCTCGATCTTGGCGATGAGCGGGATCGCGGCGCCGTGCTCCGCCAGGAACGCCCGGGCCTGGCGGACGTCCAGCTCGGACCGCACGAACGAGAGCGCGACGTAGTCGACCCCCTGCGCGATCCCGAAGAGCAGGTCCTGCCGGTCTTTCTCCGTCAGGCCCGAACCGGGGACCAATGCGTTCGGGAGGCTGATTCCCTTGTGCGAAGACAGCGCGCCGCCCGCCACCACGCGGCAGTCGACGTCCGTCTCGCCCACGTTCTCCGCGGCGAGCTCGATTTCGCCGTCCGCGAGCAGGAGGCGGTCGCCCGGCCGGACGAGCCGCGGCAGCGTCGGGAAGGTCACCGAAGCTCCGCGCGCGTCGCCCGGAACGGGGCGCGTCGTGAGCGTGAACGCGTCGCCCGGCGAGAGCCGCACCGGCCCCATCGGGATCTCACCGATCCGGATCTTCAGGCCCGCGAGGTCCTGGAGGATGGCGATCGGGCGTCTCGCCGCGGCGGCGATCACGCGAACCGACGCGATCACAGCGGCGTGCTCCGCGTGCGTGCCGTGGGAGAAGTTCAGGCGGGCGACGTCCATCCCCGCCGCGACGAGGCGCTCGAGCGCCCCCGGCGATGCGGAGGACGGGCCAATCGTGCAGACGATCTTGGTGCGCGGCATCCCAGCTCGAAGAGTAATTCAGCGAGGAGCGAGAGACGGGAGCGGGGGATTACGGTATCGGCGTGACGGTGACGGCCGGACGGACGTCGTCGGCGGCGCGGCGCGCCGACTCGGCCGCGCGCTCCGCCGCTTCGCGCGCTTCGGCGCCCGCCTTCTTTCCCGCCTCGGCGGCTTCGTGTCCCGCCCGGCGGCCCGCCTCGCCGGCGGCCCGACCGGCCTCGCGGGCGGCCTCGGCCGCCTTCCGTCCCGCCTCCTCGGCGCTCTTCGCCGCTCTTTTCGCGGCTCGGCGCGCGTCGCGCGCCTCGTTCTCGCTCGGGCGGCAGGCGAGGGCGCCCGCCACGGCAACGGCGAGCATCAGAGCGCGGGAGCCCTTCATTGCCCTCGAGTCTGCCAAAAAAAGAGCGCCCGCCGCCGAAGCGACGGGCGCGAAAGGATTCGCCGAAAAACTACTTCGAGCGATTCTTGCGGATCGCCGTGAGCGAAGCGCCCGCGACGAGCGCCGCGAGACCGGCGAGGCCGGCCGCCGGGACTTCGCTCGCCGTCTTGGGGAGCTTCTTCGCCGGAGCGGGGGCCGGGGCCGGCTCGGCCGGAGCCGCGGCCGGAGCGGGGGCCGGAGCCGGAGCCGCGGCCGGAGCGGGCGCCGGAGCCGCCCTCTTCGGGGCCGGGGCCGGAGCCGAGTTCTGCGCGACCGCGACCGGCGCCGGGTGATGAACCGCCTTCTGCACGATCATGCCGGTGATGTGATCGCCGACGTGGATCGCCGAGGCGTCGACCACCTTGCCGTCCTTGACGATCGTGATGTCGCTCGCATCCTGCCACTCGTACTTCTCGACGCCCTTCGAGCCGCGGATGAGCATCGAGTTTCCGGCGACCGCCATGACCTTGGCGTTCAACTCCTGGTGCACCATGACGTCCGTCGCCTTCCAGTTCGAGAGGCCGGACTCCATGCCCGAGACCTTCATGCCGGGCTTCAAGTCGGCGACGGCGACGTTGGCCTGCCCGTCGGCTGTGAACACGGTTCCCGGGGGCACCTGGTACGACCGCACGCCCTGGGGTCCCTTCAGGACGACGGTGCCGTCGGGCATGACGGCCACCACCGAATACTGGGCCGACGCGACGCCCGCGATCGCGAGTAGCGCGCAGGCCGCGAGAGCCACCATCCAAAACCGGGACTTCGTCATGTCTCCTCCTCCACTTTCCAATTTAAAAAGAAAATGCGCCTCGAACTTTTTCGGGTGCTCGTCGCGGAATTCTATTTGAAGAGGCGGGCCCGAACCGAGAACGAATTAGCCGGAAACCGATCCACCGCTGGGTCTGGCTGGCTGTAAATCATTGACCATAAATGGTTTGTTGTTCAAATCGCCGAGAATGGGAGACCCCTTCAGCGAAGAATCGATTCGATCGCCTGCGCGAGCCGCTCCTCGGTCATACGGTAGGGAAGGTAGGCGCGCACGATGCCGTCTCGATCGATGAAAACGAACGTCGGCGTCGCCGAGACGCCGTAGCGCAGCATCGCGTCGTTGCTGATCGGCACGGAGATCGAAGGAGGCAGGGCATACGTCTCGCTCCAGGCCTTCTCGATCTTCGGCTTCTCGGCGGCGCGGTCGTCCGTGTAGAAGCGGGTCGGCGCGACGAAAACGACACCGCGCGGCGTGAACCGCTCCACGGTGCGACGGAGCGCCGGCGCCTCCGCCCGGCAGTCGCCGCAGGATTCCCACCACAGGAAGAGGACGACCGGCTTGCCCGCGAGCGCGCCGAGCCCGGGGAACTCGGCGCCGACGCGATCCTCCGCGCGGAAATTCGGCGCCTTCTGTCCGACGAGCTCGATCTGATTTCGCCGCTTCCAGATTCGAGCGCGGAGATTATAGGGAGCCTTCTCCTGCGCCCGGGCGCTCTCGTCGAGCAGCCGGAGCGCGGCGTCCTTCTTTCCCTGCGCGACGAGCGCCTGCGCCTCCACCTCGATCGCGGCGCCGAGTGCGTACGTGGCTTCCGAGCGGCCCTCGTAGACGGGCGGACTGCCGAGGCGCGCCATGGCGATCTCTCGCGCCTCCCGCGCGTGGCGCGACGCGGCGCTCCAATCGCCGAGGAGCGCGGCGCCGCGGGCGAGCCAGGCGAGGCCGAGCACGTACTCGCCGTCCTCGCCCGATTCGGCGCGATGCGTCTCGAGAATCGACTCGGCACTGTCGAGGTCGCCGGCCGAGATCTTGAAGCGCATCATGCGCAGATCGATCATCTGCGGCGGCGCCGACGGAGTGACCGACGGCGCGGGCGAGGGCGTCGGTGCCGGCGCCATTCCGAGGACGAGGGCGGCCGCGAGCGGGGCGAGACGTCTCATCGCGCGCTCCTTTTTACGCTGAGCGCCCGAACGCGGTAAGGAGGAGGGCCATTCCCGCAGTCTCGCCGCGGCTCCGTCTTCTCCGCGGTCCGCCGTCTCACCCCCTCGGGTGGGCCGCCGCTACTTCGCGGTCACGAGGAAGTGGCCGCGCCGATTCTCCTGCCAGCAATTCTCCGTGTCCTGATCGCAGAACGGCCGCTCCTTGCCGTAGGAGACGACCTGGACGCGCGTCCCGTCCACGCCGAGCGAGGCGAGGTACTCGCGGGTCGCGTTGGCCCGACGATCGCCGAGCGAGAGGTTGTATGCCTCCGTGCCCCGGTCGTCGCAGTGCCCCTCGATGAGGATCCGGATCGAGGGATAGTGCTCGAGCCACATCGCGTCCGCCGCGAGGTTCTTCCGGGCGTCGTCGCGCAGGGAGGACTCGTTGAAGTCGAAGTACACGTCCTTCAGATAGCCGCGGCGGTTCAGCGTCGCGAGGTCCTCGGCGAGAACGTCGTCGCGCGCCGGAGCGGCCGGAGTGGAACGCGGGGGAGCGGGGGAGACCGCGGGAGCGGGGTTTTCCCGGACCTGCGCGGTGGTGGCGGGCGGTTTCTTGGCACAGGAACAGACCAGGACGAGCACTCCCACCAGGACGAAGAGCGAGGAACTCCGGGCCGCGATGCGCATGATTTGTTCTCTCCTTCGAAAAACATCGTAGCACGATATGTTGCGACGGTGCGCAGCGTGGGATACTGGGCGGAACATGCGGCGGCGGAAAGCTCTGGGGGATTCCGACTATCGCGCTCTCGCGGACTGGCGGTATGCGCTCCGGCGTTTTCTCCGGTCCTCCGCCGAGATCACGCGGGAGGCCGGCGTCTCCGCCACGCAGTATCAGCTGCTGCTCTTCATCCGGGGGTCCTCGGAGGGGTCGCTGGCGATCGCCGACGTCGCGGAACGACTCCAGGTGCGCCACCACAGCGCGGTGGGTCTCGTGGATCGATGCCAGAGGGCCGGGCTCGTCCGGCGGCGCCGGGATCCCGCCAACCGACGGCGCGTTCTGGTGCAGACCACGCCGCGAGGGGCGGCTCTCCTTCGCCGGCTCGCGAGCGCTCATTTCGCCACGATCGAGGGCCTGGGAAGGGCGTTCGTGCCGCCGATTCCCACGAGTCCTCCGGTTCAGTCCGCGGAGTCGGGGCGGGTGCGTCCGTCGCCCGGCCGCGCCGGTGCCGCCTCGGGCTGACGCCGGCCCGTGAGCTCGGCGACGAGACGGTCGAGATCCCCACGCTCGACGAAGAGCCAGCCGCACGCCGAGCACTCACCCACCAGAACCCCTCCGCGGGCGCGGAGAGAGGTGGCCTCGCTGCCGCACTTCGGGCAGGGATAACGGCCGGAGCGCTGCCGGGCCTCGGCCTCGGCGGCCGAGTGCTCCGCGCGACGCCGGAGGGCGTCCCGGATCAGCTCGGATTCGTGCTGGCGAAACCAGCCTCCTTCGCGCACACGGCGCAGGAGCCGCGTGTCCCAGTGGGTTCCGTCGAAGTCGCGGTGGGGGGTCCGGGTCATCTCTCCGGCGAACACAACATATCGTGTGACGATATTAATTCCCGCGAGAACCAGCCGGGTACGGGTCTGGGACGGCGCCTCGGCGAGAGGCCCGGCGATGGTCGAACGTCGAGCTCTCTTCGTCGGCGAAGCCGCAGGAGTGGGCCCAGGGCGCCGAGCCTGTCGGGGGCCTGACCGAACGACCGTCGGCGTCGTTATCGTGGCGAGTCGGTCGTCGGGTGTCCGCTGATCTCGGCCGAGTCCCCCGTGTGGTGGTCGTCGATCTGGAAGCGCAGGAATTCGTGGATCGCGTCGAGCGCCTTGGCGTTCTTCGTCGAGATCACGATCTCGGCTCCCTTCGGGGTCTCCTCGTAGGAGTAGGTGATCGCCTTCCTCTCCGCCTTCATGACGGCGACGCCCGGGGGAACGCGATCGTGAATCAGCATCGGAGCGTCGAAGTTCCCGTCGGCGAACATCCTCGCGATGCGCGCGAGGTGACCCCGGATCGCGTCTCGGCTCGCGGTATCGGCTTCCTCATTCGCGGAGACGGCGATCCTGCCGCCCTCAGGGCTCAGCGAAAAGTGATGGGTCGTCTTCGAGTGATCGAAGCCCATGACGGCGTCCCCGCGTTCGTTCACGGCGGCATGGTGGGCGGAGCAGGACATTCCGTCTTGAGCGAGGGCCGATGCGGCGGCAGTTGCGAAGAGACAAGAGCCGAGGACTACCTTCATCATGACCTCCGTTTCGGCCTTCCACGGTGAACGAACCTCTTTTCCCGGAATTCGGAGCCGAGCAGATCGGGCCGCGACGCGAGGGATTCGAGGAGCTTCGCCGGCGATCCCTCGGGCGTGCCGACGAGCCGCCTGCTCCACTCCTTCAACACTTCGCGGAATTCGTCGCGGAAGAGCGTGAGCGTGGCGATTCGCCTTTCGACGTCCGCGAGCCGGTCGAGAGCGAGCGCGTGCACCCGCCTGCATGGAGGCGACCCGCTCCGGCGTTCCTTCAGGAAGACCGCGATCTCCGCGAGGCTGAATCCGATCGAGAGCGCTCGTTGAATCAGGACAACCGTCTTCAACGAATCCGGCGCATAAACCCGGTAGCCGTTCGCGAGCCGCTCCGAGGGCGGCAGGAGCCCTTCGCGCTCGTAGTGGCGGAGCGTGTCGGAGCTGACACCGGCCGCCGCCGCGAGCTCGCCGGACCTCATGCCGACCGAGGTGGTCTTCGCCTTCATCATCGGCGCCGGAGTGTAGACCCCGGAATCGGTTCGGGGGTCAAGGGGTAGGCCTCGCGCTCGCGCTACTTCTTCCGCCGTTTCTTTTCGGCCGCCCGTTTCCTCGCTGCCATCGCAAACGCGGCCTGACGTTCTGCCGGCGAAATGAAGGTGACACCTCGAGCCTCCTCCGGATCCCGCACGACCGGAGGCTCGCCCCGACGAAAGGCCTTGACCCGGGCCTTCGCGGCGGCCGAAGGAGGCAAGCGGGGAGTCGAAGAGTGCTTCTTCATCCGTCGATTATCTCTTCGAAGCGCCTCCGATTGCGTCGGGCGCACGGCGCGCACATCTGGTAGCCCAAACAGGCGCGAGTCGGAACCGGATTGCGGCATTGCTCCGCGACTTTGGGGAGTTGAAGCATGCGGCGTGATGTCAACGGTGTGAAGACGTTGTGGCCGTCAAGAGGTCACGCTCCGGGTCCCCGCAGGCACGTCCTCCGTTCCAGGCCGGAGATAGGTTGCCTCGTCCACGCTCGCGAAACACAAGACACCAAAAGCGGCCAGCCGGGACGCCATCTTCGGGTCGCGGTGAAGTGCCAGAAGGGTCTCGGCGATCGAGGCCTTGAGCACCGGATCGAGCGCGGACCGGACGAGAACGGGCTGGATCGCCGAAGGGCCCCACGATTCCAGAACGCGAAGCCGGCAGTCGATGTCGGGGTCGTGGCGGCGCTCCAGGAGAAGCACATTCGAGTCGACCGCGGAGATGTCGGCCTCGCCGCGGGACACCAGCTCGATCGATCTCACGTGCGCCCCCGATGCAACAAGGCGCGAGAAGAAGTGCTCGGGCGCGCCGAGACCGAGCCCCCCGAGTCGGCCCAGCATGCGATGCCAACCCGAGAGGGACTGCCGATCGTTGTAGGTCCATACCCCTCCCCGCAGGTCCGCCAGGGCGCGGGCCGGATGATCGCGACGGACGACGACATCCGAGAAATAGACGGGGTAGCCACCGTTACGCGGATCATCGAAGACAGCGGCGGCCGGCACGATTTCCACTGGCACTCCGGCCGAGCGCAGCAGCGCGTAGGAAGGGCCACATACGAAGGCCGCATCGGCGCGGCCGGAGGCAAAGGGATCGGTCTCGGGCAAGGGCCCGGAGACGCTGGTCTCGAAATCCACCGAAACGTCGCGCCCAGTTCCGGCTGCGATCGATTCCGCGAGGAGCTCGAAGAGGCCCTCGGGAAGGCTCGGTGCGAGGTAGCTCAGAAGACGCAGCGGCGCGCTCGAGGCACGGCAAGAAGTCGCTGACACGCAGGGATTATCTCCCGGCCGATCTCGTCGGAGGGGGCTCCGCGCGTGACTGATCCGGGAAGCTGGTAGCCCATACGGGCATTCCGGCGAACCCCGACGAGCTCAAGAGTGCAGTAAGAGCACTTGCGAGACTGCTGATCTCGCAATGGCTTCGGTTGCGTCAGCCTCGCGAAGAATGATGGGGTGGAACCGAGACTTCGCGCCCTGTGAGGACCTCCATCCGATGGCGTCAACGACTGCCCGGCAACGGATCGGGGCGTAGAATTCGCGCCAACTCGCGTGGCAGGCCCATTTTCTTCAGGCGATCGTCAAATCGCGGATCATCGCGCAGGCCATCCCAATCCGGTGCGACCGCCAGGTGAACCAGTGCCGGGTCGCGCTGCGCGACGGCCTGATCAAGGCAGTCGAACGCTTCATCGAGCCGGCCTGCTGCCCCATAAATTCTGGCTCGGAAGAAAGGCATCTTCAGCAACACGTCGAAGTCCAGCTGCGGGTTCGGGATTTGTTCCACCCAGAATCGGTTCAATCCGGAGAGTCCGGCAGTCGCGTACACCTGCTGCGCAGCCGCGGTGACCTGCCTCATTACGGCCACCCACTCTTCGGGTAATCCGAACTCGATCGACATGCGGACGGCCAAGGCCGCGAATCGATCGATTTCCCCGATCTTCAAATAGACGTAACTCATGAATTGGCACGCCTGCGCATGCTTCGGGTTGACGTCAATCGCTCGCTGGGCCCAGACAAGCGCGTCGTCGTACTTCCGCTGGTGCCAATACGAGATGGCGATCTGTACCAGAACGCCGGGCGATCGCGGATCGCGCGCGAGCGCCTGTTGCTTGCATCGCAGCCCATGGTCGAGCCGCCCGAGCGCTTCCTGGAGCGACCCATACTGCAGGAGCGCCTCGGTATGATCCGGGTTGATTTCGAGCGCACGTTGCAGGCTGCGCTCCGCCGCAGTCCAATCCCACTCGCTGAGAAAAAGGACGGTGCCAAGGGCAACCTGCGCGTCCGCCGAGGCGCTGTCCATCGCCAGCGCGCGTAAGGCAGACGCCTTCGCCTCTGCAAATGCTTCCTGGTGCGGCACAGCGTGAGACGCTGCCAGCACGCACCGTGCGCGCGCCAGCCCGGCGTGTGCCGGTGCGTAGGTCGGATCGATCTCGACCGCGGAGCGAAAGGCGTCCACGGCAGCAGGCAGTTCCAAGAACGAGTCAGACAACAGGTGAGACCGGCCGCGGCCGACAAGCTCGTAAAGTTCGACGGGTCGCGCCCTCTCACTCGGTGCGAGTGCCTTCTCGCCGGCCGGATCGCATCGAACGGCAGCGATGAAGCGATACCCGGACCGCGCCACCGTTTCGATATAGGTCGGCCGGCGGGCGTCCTCGTCAAGCGCCTTGCGCAGCGCCGACACGCAAACGTTGAGACTGCCTTCTTCGACGAAGGTCCCGGGCCACAGGCGCGTCAGCAATTCGTCCTTCGTGACCAGATGGCCCCGCTGCTGCACCAACGCAACCAGCACATCGTAGGCCTTCGGTGGCAAGCGAACGGCTTCCGTCCCGCGCAGCAAACGCCGCTCTCGCACGTCGAGAGTGAACTCGTCGAAATGAAATGTCTCACTGCCGGCCATTTAGGAAAATCCTAACAACTCCTTAAGGACGCGGCACGGCCGGGACAGCTGTCATGGACGCGCTTTCAAAGGAGACGAGAATGAGCATCCGATCGAAGAGCCCCCGCTCAGGCGAACGAGGAGCGATGAAGACGACACTCTGCCTGGCCGTCACCCTCGGGGCACTGTCGCCGCCGGCCAGCGCCGGCTCCCAGGGGGCCGTTTCCGGCACCGCCACCTCGCCCGACGGGGTCCCCATCCGCTACGAGGCGGCCGGCAAGGGCGATCCGGCGCTGGTGTTCGTCCACTGCGGGGGCTGCAACCGCGGCTTCTGGGACGGGCCGATGGCCTACTTCGCCGCGAAGCACCGCGTCGTCGCTCTCGACCTGGCCGGCCACGGCCAGAGCGGAGGCGGGCGCAAGGACTGGACGATGGCCGCTTTCGGCCAGGACGTGGTGTCGGTGGTCGAGGCGCTGGGCTTGAAGCGGGTGGTGCTCATCGGCCACTCCCTTGGCGGGCCGGCGGTCCTGGAGGCCGCGCGCCACATGCCGGGCCGGGTGGCCGGCCTGGTGCTGGTGGACAGCTGGGTGGACTTCGAGGCGAGGCTCCCGGCCGAGGAGGTGGAGAAGTACCTGTCGGCGCTGCAGGCCGACTACCGGGCCACGACCACCGCCATCCTGTCGCAATACTTCTTCTCGGCGAGCACGCCCGAGCCCGTCAAAGCGCGCGTCCTGGAAACGGCGCTGTCGATGCCGCAGGAGATTGGCGTGGCCATCAACCGCTCCGCCATAACCTACAGCCCGCTGCCGGCGCTGCGCGAGATCAAGGCCCCCGTCTGCGCCATCAGCTCCGACCTTTTTCCCACCAACTTGGAGGGCAACCGCAAGTATGCCCCCGGCTACCAGGCGGCGATCATGAAGGGAGTGGGGCATTACCTCATGCTCGAGCAGCCCGAGGCCTTCAACGAGCTCCTGGCGCAGGCCCTGCGCGAGCTGGCCCGGAGTGGCGGAGGACGGTAAAGCTGCGGGTAGCTGTTGACTTGGTGAATGGCAGAGTGTTGAGCACACCGGATGAAGTCTGGGTTGCTTTCTTGAGCCACGGCCTAACGCGCGCGTGCAACGGACTCGCCGTCGCCTTCGGGTTCGATTCCCGTATGAGTAAGAGGAAGGTCCTTCCTGCGACCCTTGCTGAGCAAGCGGTTACGGTTGGGGGGTCGTGGTAGCGCC
>CAVXOX010000003.1:0-14520 GCA_963763535.1 uncultured Acidobacteriota bacterium | reverse complement strand
TCCTCACGAACCCGGCACGCTCTTCGCCGGGACGGCGATGGGACTGTTCCGATCGAGCGATGTCGGACAAAGCTGGAGCCCGTTCCCGTCGCCCGCCCTGTCGGCACCGGTGACCGCGCTCTGGGCGGATGGCGAGGTCGGGCGGCTCGCCGTCGCCACGTTCGGCGCGGGAGTCTGGGTCGTTCTGCTGGAGCCCGAGGGGCCGGCCATCGCGCCATCCACGCCGCCCCGCTAGACTCTCGATCATGGGCGTCGGCTCCAAACGATTTCGCGAACGGCTGGCTTCCGGGCCGCCCCTCCTCCTCGACGCCGCGATGGGCACCGAGCTCCAGCGTCGGGAGGCGAGGACGAGCCTGCCGCTCTGGAGCGCTCTGCCGCTCGTCGAAGACCCGGAGCTCGTCTGGACGATCCACGGCGACGAGGTCGCCGCCGGCGCCGACATCCTGACCGCGGATACATTCCGAACGCACGCCCGCTCACTCGCGAAGGGCGGCCTCGGCGACAGGGCGGGGGAGCTCTCGGCGCTCGCCGTGCGCCTCGCGCACCAGGCGGCGGCGACGCCCGGCCGCGAGGTCTTCGTCGCGGGATCGTTGTCGCCGCTCGAGGACTGCTACCGGCCCGACCTCGTCCCGGACGACGCGTCGCTCGCGAACGAGCACGCCGCGCAGGCGCAGTTCCTCGCCGAGGCGGGCGTCGACCTGATCCTCTGCGAGACCCACAACACGATCCGAGAGGCCGTCGCCGCCGGGCGCGCCGCGAAGGCGACGGGGCTGCCGGCCGTCGTGTCGCTCGTGACCGACGGGAGCGGACGGCTCCTCTCCGGGGAGTCGATCGAGGACGCCGCGGCCGCTCTCGAGCCGATCGCCCTCGACGCGCTGGGGATCAACTGCGTCCCGTCGCGGCGCCTTGGCGACGATCTCGCCCGCCTCGCGGCGGCGGCGCCCGGCCGTCCGCTCGCGGCCTATGGGAACCTCGGCCTCCCTTCGGACGGCCCGGGCTGGCGCTTCGCGGAGGACCTTCCGCCCGAGGACTACGCGCGCGAGACGGAGTTCTGGCTCGGGCTCGGCGCGCGGATCGTCGGCGGCTGCTGCGGCACGACACCCGCGCACACGCGCGCGCTGCGGGAGGCGCTCGACGGGCGGAACGCCGCCGCCGGGCATCGGCCTCAGGCCTGAAGACGCCCCTCCGTCTCGATCTCGTAGACGTCGATCCCGGATCCGCTCTCCGCGAAGGAGTGAATGGGGCTGGCGGTGAACGGCGCGCGCCACCAGCTCCGGCGCGACTTGCCGAAGATCGCGAGCGTGATGCCGTGCTCGCGCGCGAAGCGCAGGAGCTCCGCCGCCACCTCCTCGGCCGACAGCCACACGACCTTGGCGCCGAGCTCCATCGCGAGCGTCACGTTCTCGCCGAGGAGACGGTGCTCGCGGGCCGACATGCGCTGCGGACTGTCGCGCGGCGTGCGCACGTACACCGCGAACCAGTTCGTGCTGAGCTTGCCCGCGAGGGCCGACGCCCGCCGCAGGAGCAGGCGCGTCGTCTCGGAGTTCGACGACATCGCGACCATGACCTTCGTGGCGACCGGCTCGGTCACCGCGAGCCGATCGGTGCCGCGCCGCTCGGCCTCGAGCCGGTCCGCGATCTGCCGCAGCGCGAGCTCCCGCAGCGACGCAAGGTTCTCCTCGGTGAAGAAGTTCTCGAGCGCGGGGCCGATGCGCTCGGCCGGATAGATCTTCCCGGCCCGCAGCCGCTCGCGCAGCTCCTCGGAGGGAAGGTCCACGTTGATCAGCGCGTCGGCCTGCCGGAGGAGCCGATCGGGCACCCTTTCCTTCACGTCGACGCCGGTCACGCGGGACACGATGTCCTGGAGCGACTCGAAATGCTGGATGTTGACGGCCGTCATCACCGAGATGCCGGCGTCGAGCAGGTTCTCGACGTCCTCGTAGCGCTTCGCGTTCTCCGTCCCGGGCGCATTCGTGTGGGCGAGTTCGTCCACGATCACCGCCTCCGGCCGGCGCGCGAGGATCGCGGGCAGGTCCATCTCCTCGAGGAGCCGGCCCTTGTAGGGAACCTGGCGTCGCGGCACGACCTCGAGCCCGGCGATCCGCTCGGCGGTCTCGGCGCGGCCGTGCGTCTCGACGAAGCCGACGACGACGTCGACGCCCTCCTTCTTCAGGTGGTGGGCGTCCTCGAGCATCTGGTACGTCTTGCCCACGCCGGCCGCGTGGCCGATGTAGATCTTGAGCTTCCCGCGGCGAGACTTCTCGATCAGCCGGAGGAAGACGTCCGGTGAGGTGCGCCGGGCCTCTTCCTGCGGCATCGCTTCGATTCTACTGGGTCGCCGGCAGCGACCGGTCGAGGTCAAGGTTCGCCAGGAGGACGTTGACGCGCGGCTCACCGAAGAGGCCGAGCGTGCGCGGCTCGACGTGGCGCCGGATGACCTCGGAGACCTTCTCCTCGGAGACGCCCCGCGCCTTCGCAATGCGGGCCGCCTGCCAGAGCGCGGCGTCGGGGGAGAGGTGCGGGTCGAAGCCGGAGGCCGACGTGGTGACGAGGTCCGCCGGAACCGGGCGCGCGTCACCCGGTCGGTCTTCCCGTGCCGCGGCCACGGCGGCGGCGATCGCCTTCGCGAGGTCGGCGTCGGTGGGACCCTTGTTCGTTCCCGTCGAGGCCGTGGCGTCGTAGCCGTCCTTGCCTGCGGCCGAGGGGCGCGAGTGCAGGTACTTCGGGCTCTTGAACCCCTGGCCGATCAGCTCGGAACCGACGACGCGGCCGCCGGCAGGCACGAAGGAGCCCTCCGCCTTCTCCTTCCAGAAGACGTGCGACACGCCCCATACCACCGCCGGGTAGACGCCTCCCAGGAGGACCGTGAGGACGACGACGTAGAGGGTCGAGCGAACGACGAGTTTCATGACATCTCCCTCATGCCAGATGGAGCGCGAGCACGATCCAGTCGATCAGCTTGATGCCGAGAAACGGCACGATGACGCCGCCCACGCCGTAGATCCAGAGATTGCGCGCCAGGATGCGAGCCGCCCCGAGCGGCCGGTACTTGACGCCCCGGAGCGCGAGCGGGATCAGCGCGATGATGATGAGGGCGTTGAAGATGACGGCCGAGAGGATGGCGGACTTCGGATTGCCCAGGTGCATGACGTTCAGCGCGTTCAAGGCCGGGTAGGTTGCGGCGAACATCGCCGGCAGAATCGCGAAGTACTTGGCGACGTCGTTGGCGATCGAGAACGTCGTCAGCGACCCGCGCGTCATCAGGAGCTGCTTGCCGATCTCGACGATCTCGATCAGCTTCGTCGGATTCGAGTCGAGGTCCACCATGTTGCCCGCCTCGCGCGCCGCCTGCGTCCCGGTGTTCATCGCCACGCCGACGTCCGCCTGGGCCAACGCCGGGGCGTCATTCGTGCCGTCGCCCGTCATCGCGACGAGGTTGCCACCCTCCTGCTCCTTGCGGATCAGGGCGAGCTTCTGCTCGGGCGTCGCCTGCGCGAGGAAATCGTCGACGCCGGCCTCGCGGGCGATGGCCGCCGCCGTCAGCGGATTGTCGCCGGTGATCATGATCGTCTTGATGCCCATCGCCCGCAGGCGGTCGAACCGATCGCGCATGCCCGGCTTGACGACGTCCCGCAGGGCGATGATGCCGAGGATCTTCGGGCCGTCGGCGACGAGGAGCGGTGTCGCGCCTTCGGCCGAGGTCCGGTTCAGGAGATCCGTGACCGCCGGATCGATCCGCCCCCCGAGCCCCCGGACCCACTCGATGATCGCCTCGCCCGCGCCCTTGCGGATCCGGCGGCCGTTCCAGTCGACGCCGGACATGCGGGTGGTGGCGGAGAAGGGAATGAAGTGCATCCCCTCCACGTGGCGTCCGCGGAGTCCGAACTGCTCCTTGGCGAGGACGACGATCGACCGGCCCTCCGGGGTTTCGTCCGCCAGCGACGAGAGCTGCGCGGTCTCCGCCAGGTACGAGGCCGGTACGACGCCGGGCGCCAGAAAGAAGTCGGTCGCCTGCCGGTTGCCGAGCGTGATCGTTCCGGTCTTGTCGAGGAGCAGCACGTTGACGTCGCCGGCCGCCTCGACCGCGCGGCCGGACATCGCGAGGACGTTGTGCTGGAGCACCCGGTCCATGCCGGCGATGCCGATCGCCGAGAGGAGGCCGCCGATGGTGGTCGGGATGAGGCAGACGAGGAGCGCGATCAGGACCGGCGTCGTGGCGACCCCCTTCGCGTAGAGGGCGAAGGGACGCAGGGTCACGGTGGCGATGAGGAAGACGATCGTCAGGCCCGAGAGCAGGATCGAGAGCGCGATCTCGTTCGGCGTCTTCTGGCGCGACGCGCCCTCGACGAGCGCGATCATCCGGTCGAGGAACGTCTCGCCGGGGTTCGACGTGATCTCGACGACGATCCGGTCCGACAGGACGCGCGTGCCTCCCGTGACCGCCGAGCGATCGCCGCCCGACTCGCGGATGACCGGAGCCGACTCGCCCGTGATGGCCGACTCGTCCACGGAGGCGATCCCCTCGACGACGGTGCCGTCCCCGGGGATCACCTGTCCCGCCTCGACGACGACCCGGTCGCTCTTCCGGAGCGTCGTGGCGGGCACGGACTCCTCGCCCTTCCGCGTGAGGAGCCGGGCCGTGGTCTCGGTGCGGCCCCGCCGGAGCGCCGCCGCCTGGGCCTTACCGCGTCCCTCGGCCATCGCCTCGGCGAAGTTGGCGAAGAGCAGCGTGAACCAGAGCCACAGCGCGATCTGGAGGTCGAACAGGACGTCCTTGCCTCGCGCGACGTCGCGGACGAGCAGGACGCTGACCAGCACCGCGCCGACGAGGACGACGAACATGACCGGGTTCTTCGCCTGCAGCCGCGGGTCGAGCTTGCGGAACGCGTCGCCGACGGCGGCGCGCACGATGGCGCGGTCGAAGAGGGAAGTGCGTTTCGGCGAGGCCACGGCGTCCTCCTCTAGAAGAGCGTCCCGGCCTTCATGAGCAGCTGTTCCACGATCGGGCCCAGCGCGAAGGCGGGAAAGAAGGTCAAAGCGCCGACGATGACGACGACGCTGACGAGCAGAATCGAGAACAGCGGGCCGGTGACCGGGAACGTGCCGGCCGACTCGGGCACCTTCTTCTTGGCGGCGAGCGAGCCGGCGATGCCGAGGATCGGGATCAGCATGAAGAACCGCCCGAAGAACATGTCGAGGCCGAGGGTCGTGTTGTAGAAGAGCGTGTTGGCGTTCAACCCGGCGAACGCCGAGCCGTTGTTTCCCGCCCCCGACGTGTAGGCGTACAGGATCTCGGAGAGTCCATGCGGTCCCTTGTTGTTGAGGGACGACAGCCCGGCCGGCAGGACCGAGGCCGCCGCGGAGAAGCCGAGGATGCAGAGGGTCAGGATCAGGACCGAGAGCATCGCGAGCTTTACCTCGTGGGCCTCGATCTTCTTTCCGAGGTACTCGGGCGTTCGTCCGACCATCAGGCCCGCGATGAAGACCGAGAGGACGATGAACAGGAAGATCCCGTAGAGGCCCGCGCCGACGCCGCCGACGATGACCTCGCCCGACGCGATGTTGGCGAGCGGGACGAGGCCTCCGATCGGGGTGAACGAGTCGTGCCAGGAGTTGATCGCGCCGCAGGAGGCGTCGGTCGTGATCGTCGCGAACATCGCAGAGTCGCCGATCCCGAAGCGGACCTCCTTTCCCTCCATGTTGCCGCCCGTGCCGCCGGCCGTGGGCAGCGCGGCGACGCCGAGCTTCTGGTGGATCGGGTTGCCCTTCTGCTCGGCGATCTCGCAGATGAATACGCCGACCAGGAACATCAGCGCCATGGCCCCGAAGACCGCCCAGCCGTGCCGGACCGAACCGGTCATGCGTCCGAGTGTGTTCGTCAACCCGGCTCCGACTGCGAAGATGAGGAGCATCTCGACGAAATTCGTCCCGGGGGTCGGGTTCTCGTAGGGATGGGAGGAGTTCGCGTTGAAGAAGCCGCCGCCGTTGGTCCCGAGCTCCTTGATGGATTCCTGCGACGCCACCGGCCCCTGGGCGATCTTCTGCTCGACGCCCTCGACGGTCTTCACGGCGACGTCGGCCCGGAAGTTCTGGACCACGCCCCGCGAAACCAGGAAGAGGGCCCCGATGAAGGAGATCGGCAGCAGCACCCAGAGGATCGACCGCGTGCAGTCGTACCAGAAGTTCCCGATGCCCTTCGCCTTCTCCCGCGCGACGCCGCGGATGATGGCGACGGCGATGGCGATGCCCGTCGCCGCCGACAGGAAGTTGTGCAGGGCGAGGCCCGTCATCTGCGTGAAGTGCGACATCGTGCTCTCGCCCGAGTAGCCCTGCCAGTTGGTATTCGTGGTGAACGAGACAGCCGTGTTCCACGAGGAGTCCGGCGAGACCGCGCCGAACTTGTTCGGGTTGAAAGGCAGGAACTGCTGCAGGCGCTGCATCGCGTAGAGGATCACGAGCGAGGCGGCGTTGACGATGAGCATCGTCACCGTCCAGTCCACCCAGCCCTGGTCCTTCGAGGCGTCCACGCCGCAGACACGGTAGATCCCTCGCTCGACCGGCCGGAGCACCGGGTCGAGGAACGTCTTCTCTCCCGAGAACACGCGCTTCATGTAGCCGCCCATGAGCGGCGTGATGGCGACGATGATCCCGAAGTAGACGAGGATCTCGACGAAGTTGATGGTCGTCATGGCGTCAAACCTTCTCGGCCCGGACCATCGCCCAGAGCAGGTACCAGAGCAACCCCAGCGTTACGAGGAGACCGAGCACGTCTTCCCATCCCATCTTGACCTCCTCAGACCTTGTCGCACCGTCGCGTGTAGACGACGGAGATCCAGAAAAGGAAGATCGTGAGCGCGAGAAAGATGAGGTCCGCCATGAGATCTCCTCCTCAGAACGTGAATCCGAGCTCGAACAGAATGGCGTTGCCCTTGGAGTCGCCGTTCTTGATCGAGTAGCCGGCATAGATCGTCCAGTTCCCCAGGGGCACCGAGACGCCGGGCGTGAAGTAGCCGAGGGCGTTGTCTCCGCTGTACCAGTCCGCGATGAGGTTCAAGTGGTCGTTGATCTTCTGCTCGAAGCCTAACAGCGCTCCCGCCTGGGGGTCCGGGGCTGCGTATCCGGAGGACGCCCAGTAGCCGCCAGCGGTCAGCCGGGTGTCGGTGGGAAGCTTGTAGGACGCCTCGCCGTACCAGAGCGCGGCCGGATCACCATCCCGCGAGCCGCGGAGATAGAAGAGGCCGAAGGCGCCCGTCGTGAACGCGAGACGGTCGTTGTGCCACGGCTGCCACTTGATGTCGACGGTGACGAAGGGAACCGATCGTCCGGTGGCCGCGAACCCGCCAAAGTTGGCGCCGGCCTCGATGTTCGCACCGAAGCCGTAGACGCCCCGCATCGTGAAGAAGCCGAAGCTCGGGTCCTGCGGGCGCCCGAGGGCGTCGGCCTCCAGGTAGGTCTTCCCTTTGTCCAGGACGTCCGCCGATGGCACGTTGAAGATCGTCTGCTGGGCCAGCACAGTGCCGGCGATCGCCGCGAGGAGGACCGCCGCGGCGACGAGCTTCGTCCGGGAGGTCTTCCTCTCGGTAGGGCGGCGCCGATGGTCGAAGACCTTCTCGTCGACACGCCAGAGCATCATCGCCCGCCTCCCGCAGGCAACGTATCCCACGAAGCCGGCCCCGACGAGAGGCACTTGCATCGGGGGAATCGCCAGGGCGGCTATGCAGCCCCCGACGAGCACGACCAATCCCAGCACCGCATAGAACTTCGCTTTCCGTTCGTCTCTCATGGCACGAGCGTGAACTTCGAAGAGGGAAGAAGTCCGGAAGATCGGCGAAGGAATTGCGGAAGACATGATCGTACCTATCGATTTCAGAAGCGGCGATCGACGATCGGTCAGCGAGTGCCTTCGACCGGTCGCGGGTAGGCGGGTTGCGCGCGTCGCGCCGATCCTGAGGAGGCAACGCCTGGGGTCGCGTTGATCGTGCGGGCGACGGACAGCGCTCCAGCCGAACCGGCAACGAGGCCGGTCCTCAGCGCTTCTCGCGCCGCGGTCTCCCAGGCGCTGGACTTCCTCGGCTCGAAGACGAGGTCATCCGCGCGGCAGAGGGCGAGGGCTCGGCGGGTGCAGGCCACGTACCCGACGAAAGAGGCCGTCACGATGGCGACCTGGAGTCGAGGCGAGAAGAGGGCGATGAGGCAGCCCCCGAAGAGCACGACGAGAGCCAGTCCGCCGACGCAAGTCGCTTTCCGTTTGTCCGTCATGGCGTCGAGCATCCCGCCGGCCGGTGAAAGAAGTCCGGAAGAGGGCCGAAAGAATTGCGGAAGGCGGAAACCTTGTCAAACAAAGGAGTTGCCTGAGAAAGGGATCCCTCGGGCTCACGCCCTCGGGATGACCGGCGGCCGTGCGGGCCGCCGGTCACTCAGGCGAGAACCGGTACCCCACCCAGGGCTCCGTCCGGAACCAGTGCGGACGGTTCGGATCGTCCTCGAGCTTTCGCCGCAGCCCCCCCATGTGGACCCGGAGCGTGTCGTTCGTGACGCCGGCGGTCGTGCCCCAGACCTCTGTCATCAGTTGTCGATGGGTCCAGACGGCGCCCGGCTTCTTCAGCATGGTCGCGAGGATCGAGAACTCGATCGGGGTCAGGTGCACGAGGCGCCCGCGCTTGTGCACCGTCCGGCTCTCCGCATCGACCTCGATGTCGCCGAAGCGGGAGAGCGCGGGACCACGCGCCGTCTCCACCCGCCGCAGGAGCGCCCGCGCGCGCGCGACGAGCTCCGCGACGCCGAACGGCTTCGTGACGTAATCGTCGGCGCCTTCATCCAGGAGGCGCACCTTCTCGCGCTCCTCGCTGCGGACGGTGAGGACGAGGATGGGCAGCGGCGAGCGGCGCCGGATCTCCTTGACGAGCTCGAGGCCATCGACGTGCGGCATCGCGAGGTCGGTGACAACGAGATCGAAGGTGCCTTCGTCGAAGCGCTCGAGGGCTTCCTTGCCGTCGATCGCGGTGACCACCTCGTGGCCCTCGCGCTCGAGCGCGTCGCGCACGACCTTGCGGATTGCCGGCTCGTCATCGGCGACGAGGATCCGGCTCACGGCGCGGCCCGCGGCAGCGCGATCTCGAAGAGCGCTCCGCCCGATTCCGCCTCGCCGAGCCTCAGGGACCCGCCGTTCAACTCGACGAGGCTCCGCGCGATCGAGAGTCCGAGCCCGCTGCCGCCGAGCCGTCCGGGTTCACCCAGGCGCACGAAACGTTCGAAGACGCGGTCGCGCTCGGCGGCCGGAACGCCCTTCCCCTGGTCCGCGACGCGGAAGAAGACGTGAGCGGCGTCGGAGCCGACCGAGACGCGGATCGGCGAGGCGGCGGGGGAGTAGCGCGCGGCGTTCTCGAGCCCGTGCCCCAGCGCCTCCGTCATCTGCGCCGGGTCGACCTCGACCGCGAGGTCGGGCGCCGGAGGATCAATGTAGAGCGAGTGGCCGGCCAGCGCCTCGCCGAAACGGGCGACCGCCGCCTCCACGATCTCGGCGCACGTGACGCGCTCGGGGCGGGGCCGCGCGGCGCCCGAGTCGAGGCGCACGAGGTCCATGAGCTCGCCGATGCGCCGCGCGAGGGCGTCGAGCTGGGCGCCCGCCGCGCGCGACGCCTCCGAGGCGCCGCGGTCCGCCTCCCAGTTCTCGATCGCGCCCCGCGCCGCCGCGACCGGCGTCTTCAGGTCGTGGGCGAGCTGCGCGAGGAGCGTCGACTTCATCTGCTCGCTCGTGCGCGTCTCCTCGGCCGCTCGGGCGAGAGCGAGGAACCGCTCGCGCTCGACGGCGAGGCCGAGGAGGAGGGCACTGGCCTCGGCCATCCGCTCGCTCGACTGCAGACCGCGGGCGACGAGCGTGCCGGCGCGCTGGAGGCCGACCGGGATCGGCAGATAGATGTCCGTTCCGCCGAGGTCCGACGGAAACGCCGCCGAGTTGCCCTGGCGGTAGGCGAGCTCGGCGAGATCCTCGCGGAAGACGGCGCCTGCGGTCTCGACGCGCCGGCCGAGCCCCCCCTTCTCGTCGGCGAGGAGAATGGCGACCTCGCGGCACTGCAGCGCCTGGCGCAGGCGATCGGCGGCGATCCCGAGGAGCGACTCCCGGTTGGTGTCGGCGAGGAATCCCTGCGAGAGCTGGGTCAGGGCGATCAAATCGCGCCGCTCGGCTTCGAGGAGCTCGAGGCGCCGGCGCGAAATCGCCGAAAGTCGCCCGATGAGCAGCCCCGAGACCAGGAACACGAAGAGTGCGGCGACGTTGCGCGGATCCTGAACCGTCAGCGTGTACAGGGGCTGGATGAAGAAGAAGTTGAACCCGAGCGTCGCGAGCAGCGCGGCGACCACGCCCGGACCGCTCTGCCAGATGGAGGCGCAGAAGAAGACCGCGAGGAGGAGCAGCAGCGCGACGGACGACTCGTTGAGCTGCGGAAAAAGCTTCAGGAGCCCGATCGTCGCTCCGACGGCGACGACGGCGGCGGGGTATCCCACCCACCGCGGGCCCGCGACCCTGATCACGCCAGCCATCTTAACGGCGAGCCCGCGTCACGCGACCAGCATGGCGTCCCCGAAGGAGTAGAAGAGGTATCCCTCGCGGATTGCCGCGGCGTACGCGGTCAGCACGGCCTCGCGGCCCGCGAAGGCCGACACCAGCATCAGGAGCGTCGAGCGGGGGAGGTGAAAGTTCGTCAGCAGCGCATCCAGCGCGCGGAACTCGAATTCCGGGGTGATGAAGAGATCGGTCTCGAACCGGCGGTCGCCGGGGCCCTCCGCGTCGGCGCGACGCGCGGCCGCCTCGAGCGAGCGCGCCACCGTGGTGCCGACGGCGATCACGCGGCGGCCCTCCGCCTTCGCGCGAGCGACCGACGCGCGCGTGGCGGCCGGAAGGAACACCTCCTCGGCCGGCAGCGTGTGCGCTTCGGTGTCCTCGGCCGTCACCGGCTTGAACGTCCCGGCGCCCACCGCGAGCGTGAGGTCGGCGATCTCCACGCCGCGATCGCGGAGGCGATCGAGGATTTCCTCGGTGAAGTGGAGGCCGGCCGTCGGCGCCGCGACCGCCAGCGGGTCGCGCGCGAAGACGGTCTGATACGCGGCCCGGTCCTCGGGGCGATCCGGGGCCCCGGGCTCGCGCCGGATGTAGGGCGGCAACGGCGTGTGTCCGAAGCGCGAGACCCACGCGTCCTCGAGCGGCTGGTCGAAGACGATCTCGCGGGCGCCGTCGCCGCGCACTTCCTCCACCTCCGCCTCGACGCCCTCGTCGAACCGCACGCGCCGGCCCGCGCGGGCGCGCCGGCCGGGACGGGCGAGGGCGAGCCACCGCCTTCCGGTCTCTTCGCGGCGGCCGAGCAGGAAGATCTCCACCAGGCGCCCCTCGGCGTCGCGTCCGTAGAGGCGGGCGGGCCGCACGCGCACGTCGTTGCGGACGAGCAGGTCGCCCTGCCGCAGCTGATCCGGCAGGTCGCCGAACCGGCGGTGGGCGATCGCTCCCGTCCTCCGGTCGAGAAGGAGGAGCCGGCTCGTGCCGCGGGGGCGCGCCGTCTGCGCGATGCGGTCGGCCGGCAGGTGATAGTCGAAGAGCGCGACGCGCACGGAGGCAGAGCCTATGTCACCGGCGGTAACGCCCCGGCCGCTCCGCCCCTCGGGAGGCGCCGGGCCGGCCGATCCAGTCCTCGTCGCCTCAGCGAGTTACCGCCGGGCACCTCGGTTGGTACGCGGCCTGCACTTTCCGGGAAGCGTGAACGAGAAGACGGTCCGCAGGATGCCCTGGAGCCGCTCGCCGCTGGTGCTCTTTCTCGCCTTCGTCGCCGGCCTCTGCGGCGGTGCGCTCCTGTCGCTCGGCGCGTGGGGAATGGTGATCCGCTGAAGTAGTCTCCCGCGGATGTCCCAGGACTATCCGCCCGGGCGCGGAAGGGTGAGCCTCGAGGCCGCCGGCATTCCGATCGAGGGCGTTTCGATCGCCGGTCACGAGTCGTTCTACAAGCTGCCCGGGTTCCATACGCTGCTCGAGTTCGGCCGAGCGCCCGAGGACGTCGTCGGGTTCCCGACCGTCTGCGTCTCCCATGGCCACCTCGATCACATGGCCGGCTTCGCGCACTTCGCCTCGCGCCGGCGTCTGCAGCGACTCCCGTCGGCGCGGGTCTTCGTGCCCGCCGAGGCGGCGGCGGATGCGGCGCAATGGCTTGGGGCCTGCGAGCGTCTCGAGAGGATCGAATACGAGATCGACGTCGTGCCGGTCTCGCCGGGCGATCGCGTCCGGCTGCGCAACGATCTCGAGCTGACGATCCTTCCCGGCCGCCACCGTGTGCCGACGGTGGGCTATCTCTTCTCCGAGGTCCGGCACAAGCTCCTGCCGGAGCTTTCCGGGAAAGACGGCCGCGAGATCGCGGCGATGCGCGAGAGCGGCGCGCCGGTCACCCGCCGCGAGGAGATTCCGCTCCTCGCCTACCCGGGAGACTGCGGCGCGGAGATCTTCGACGCCTGTCCGGAGCTCTTCGGCGCCCGCGTCCTGCTCCTCGAGTGCTCGTTCCTGCTGCCGGAAGACCGGGATCGGGCGCGGGAGTACGCGCACATCCACCTGGACGACATCCTCGCCCGGGCCGACCGGTTCGAGAACGAGGCGGTCGTGCTCACGCACTTCTCGCAGCGCTACGGTCCCGACGAGATCCGCGCGGCCCTGCGGGCGATCCCCGAGCCGCTCGCGTCGCGAATCCTGCCGTTTCTCCCGGCGCGCTTATGATGGGAGAGGCGTCGTGACTCATCCGTTGTGGGGTAGTTGAGCTGGTACAACGTCCGGCTGTTAACCGGAAGGTCGGTGGTTCGAGTCCACCCCCCACAGCCAGCACGTCCGACCGCGTTCGACCGTAAACCGCCGGGATCTCAAGGGATTCCGGCGGTTTCCCTTTTCAGGCGACTCCTCGAAACGGTCGCTTCCACAGAGCAGTTCTCAGAAAGACTCTCAGAAAGTCCGCTCGAGAGGTCGCGGTCCCCGTCCTCCCCAACAGCAGCGCGTCGCGGGACGTATAAGCTGTATCCGGCCAACTCGACGACTATGAGCAGATCGTTCAGAGTCCTTGTCTCCGCGCTTCCACTGATCGCCGCAGCCGGAGTCGCCTTGGGGCAGGGTTCCCCGATCCCGTTTCAGCAAATTCCGTGCTCTGGTTACGCTCTGGATGTCACACCGCCTCCGTCACCCCCCGGCAACTTCGAGCGCACCTGCCTATCGTTTCAGGCCGTACGCGGGGAACAGATCCAGTCAACGTGCTCGGCCTTTTCAATCACCATATCCGGCAACCGAATCGGGATCGGATGCGAACTCTTGATCGGGCCTTTGAATGGAGACGCCTTCGCTACTCAGGCGTCGGCAACGAATGGCGAGGCGGCTGTCCTTACCTACACGATCCCGGAAACCGGTGCGTTTCTCTTGGAGACCATTAGCTTCGGCATTTTTACGTTCTTCGTGGACTGGCAGTTCTCGCTCGATCTCATTTCCCTTCCGTGCGTCGGTGACGCGACGTCTCTCTGCCTTGGCGACTCGAGGTTTCGGGTGAGCGCGGACTGGGAAACGTCGGATGGGAGCACCGTCCACGCCACCGCCGTGCCTCTGACCGCCAACACAGGCTATTTCTGGTTCTTCGATCCCTCCAACGTCGAGGTCGTCGCCAAGGTGCTAAACGGCTGCGCCATCAACAACGACTACTGGTTCTTCGCAAGTGGGCTGACAAACGTGGGCGTTCAGATCACGGTGACGGACGCTCTCTCAGGTGCGATACAGCACTACTCCAATCCGCCCGGAACTCCGTTCGCGCCGATTCAGGACACCACGGCCTTCGCCACGTGCCCCTGATTCCCTTCGACTCCCTTCTCTGCTGATTCAGTCTCCTCGACGACTTCCGTCGTCACCGCCGCGAGCTGTAGGCGGCGGGTCTCCAGCTCCGCCAGTCGACGGCGCTTGCCCTCGTCGGCGGCGATCCGGCGAAGCGTCTCCGTCCAGCTCGGCCCGATCTCGTGCTGTACGTCGACGTGCCGCCGAAGGGCGGAATCGCCCGCGAGTTCTCAATCGAGGGCACGCTGCGCAAGATCATCGAGCGGCGTCTCTCACGGCGGCGGCTGGACTGCGCCTTCATCTTCCACCGTGACGGCGAGCCGATCGATGTGCGGCAGGTTCGCGAGCGCGCCTTCTACCCGGCGCTGGAGGCGTGCGAGCTGCCGACCGGGAAGAACGGATTCGTGTTGTACGACGTGAAGAAGTCGGCGGCGGGTCTCCTGATCGACGCCGGGCTGACGGAGCGCGAGGCGATGCACTTCTCAGGGCACGCGACGCCGAGCATGTTTGACCGCTACCTCATCAAGTCGGCCAAGCGCCACGGCGCGAGCGACCGCAAGCGCGACGCGTACCTGAAGAAGCGGCTCTCAGAAAAAGCGCCGCGCGAATCAGAAAGAGTGGCGGTTTTCCCGAAGAAATCTGCAATCTGAGGCTGGTTCGAGTCTACCCCCCACAGCCAGCAAAGG
>CAVXOX010000002.1:0-27945 GCA_963763535.1 uncultured Acidobacteriota bacterium | reverse complement strand
TCCCGCTCGAGCCGCTGCCGCAGCTCGGCGGAGGACGACAGCGCGGCGGGCAGCACCTTGACGGCGACGTCGCGGCCGAGCCGCGAGTCTTTCGCGCGATAGACCTCGCCCATGCCGCCCGCGCCGATGGGCGCGAGGATCTCGTAGGGGCCGAGCCTGGTTCCGGCGGCCAGAGTCATTGATTCTCCCAGCGATGTAACTTCATCGCCTCACTTCTTCTCCAACCCCACCCACCAGTTCAGCACCACCGTCGTCGGCGCCATCGCGTCGCGGCCGAGCGGTGAGACCACGAGGAACCTCTGCCCGTCGGGCGCCGGGGCATAGCGATTGCGGACCGTGCCGGGCTGGAAGCGGCCGAGAAAGAGCGACTTGGGCACCCCCGCCTCGAACGCCTCGCCGCTCGACTTCACTTCGACCGCCGTGACCTTCTGATCGAGCGCCCTGTACGTGATTTCCTTCCCGTCCACACTCCAGTGCGGATCGGCGCCCCCGGCGATCGAGACCTGCCACTTGCCGCCGGGGCCGGGGAAGCTGCGCACGTAGATCTCGGAACGGCCCGACTCGTTGGATCCGTACACCATGAAGCGGCCGTCCGGAGAGAACATGCCGTTGGTCTCCTGGAACGGCGTCTGTAGGACAGGGATCGGCTTGCCGTCGCCCGAGGTCGGAAGCACCCACAGGTCGAAGTTCCCATTCTTGTTGACCTGCTGATAGGAGAGGTAGCGCCCGTCGCGCGACCAGTCCGTCGGAACCGTGACCGTTTCGCCCTTCAGGAGGATCTTTTCCTCGCCCGTCCCATCGGCGGCCTTGACGGCCAGGCTCGAAGGACCGTTGCTGCTCACTCGGTAGGCGATCCACTTGCCGTCCGGCGACCAGACGGGCGCCAGATGGTCGGGCGGACCGAACGTCAACCTCGAGTTGGTCCCGCGCGAGAGGTCGCGCACCCAGATGTCGCTCGTGCCCGTGCGCGGGTCGTCCATGGTGAACGCGAGGCGGTCGCCCTGGAGCGATACCGCGGGCGTGCGCACCTCGCCCTGATCGCCGACGACCTCGAGCTCCTTGCCGTTGCGGTCGACCCACTGGAGGCGCGCACCGGCCTCGCCCGTGCGATACACCAGCGTGCCTTCCCGCGAGACCGAGAACCGCGCGAGGCCGACCGAGTCGACGCCGATCTTCTCGGCCACGGGCACGGGCTCGCCCAAAGTCTTCAACGCTGCGGCGTCGAAGCGCTGCGCGACCAGCGTGCGGTCGCGCACGAACAGGAGGTATCCCTGAGGCGCGTAGGTGAGAAGCGTTTGCGCGGACGCGAACGGCTTCGACTCCTTCGAACCGAGCACGCCGATGCGATACGTGCTGTCCTCGGTCCTGGGCGCCAGGGACATATAGAAGTAGTGCTTGCCGTCCGGCAGAAACTCCGGCCAGCCGATCTGCGCCGTCGTCTTCTCGTCCTTGATCACCTCGGGAACCGGAGTGCCGCCGGCCGCGGAGACGCGCATGATCGGATCGGCGGAGCGTCCGTCGTAGAGGATCACGCCCTTCGGGCTCCAGCTTCCGTCGGATCCGGTCGGGGCGTCGCAGATCTTCTGCGGGCGGACCGCCCGCGATGTCGATCTTCTTCAGCTTGCCGTCGGCGAAGAAGCCGATGAACTTCGAGTCCGGAGACCAGAAGGGGCGACTCGCACCCTCGGTGCCCTGGAGCGGCTCGCCCCTGGAGCGCGTCCAGCGGACGCAGCCAGATCTCGAGCTTGCCGCTCGCGTCCGCGGCGTTGAACGCCATGAAGCGCCCGTCGGGCGAGATCCGGGGCGTGTCGAGCGTGACGACTTCTGGAGGCGTGGCGATCTCGAAGCGCATCAGCCGCGGCGGTTTCGGCGCGCGGCGCACCCAGCCGAACGTGGCGAGCGCCGCGGCGACGATCGCGACGGCGGCGACGGCCCAGGCGAGCTTCTCGCGGTTCTTGCGGCGCGCGACGACCGGCGCGGGAAGGCCCGCCTGCGAGCCGCCCTCCTGGATCCACTGCAGCTGGAGCTTGGCGTCGTGCGCCGTCTGGAATCGGTCCTCGGGATCCTTCGCGAGACACGTGCGCACGACGCGGTTCAGCGCCGGCGGCACCATCGGCGCCACCTCCGAGATCGACGGCGGGTCGTCCCGGAGGATCGAGCCGATGAGCGACGCCTGGCTCTTTCCCGTGAACGCCTTCCGGCCGGTCGCCATCTCGTAGAGCACGGCGCCGAACGCGAAGATGTCCGAGCGCGCGTCGGCCTCGCCGCCCTCGAGCTGCTCGGGCGCCATGTACTGGAACGTGCCGAGCACGGTCCCGCGCTCGGTCAGCGGCTGGCTCGCCTGCATCTCGGTCGCGAGGCTGGATGCGCCCGAGACCGGCCGCGCGCCCGCGGTCGCCAGCGGCTTGGCGAGGCCGAAGTCGAGGAGCTTCACGCCCGTCTTCGTCAGCATGACGTTGCCGGGCTTGAGGTCCCGGTGGACGATCCCCTGCCGGTGCGCCTTGTCGAGCGCATCGGCGATCTCGATCCCATAGCGGAGGACCTGTTCGGTCGGCAGCGGTCCCTTGCCGAGGCGATCCGCGAGCGACTCGCCCTCGAGGAGCTCCATGACGAGGTAATCGGTGTCGCCCTCGCGCCCGATGTCGAAGAGCGAACAGATGTGCGGGTGCGAGAACTTCGAGATCGTCTTCGCCTCGCGCTCGAAGCGCTGGCGGATCTCCTCGGACGTCGAGAGGTGCGCCGAAAGGACCTTGACCGCGACGTCCCGCTCGAGCCGCGTGTCGCGCGCCTTGTAGACCTCGCCCATGCCGCCCGCGCCGATCGGCGCCACGATCTCGTAGGGGCCGAGTCTCGTTCCGGCGGAGAGCGTCAAGATTGGAGGACAGCCTACAACGGAACGATGCTTCACGACCCCTGCTTCGCGCCCTCGCCCCACTCCTTCTCGTAGCGCCGCGCCAGACCGGCTCGAGCTCCGCGTCGAAGGCGGCGAACTCGGGCGTCTTCCGGACCTTCTCGAGGAGCGGGTCCTTCAGGAACAGCGTGCGGTCCGGCATCCCGGTCGCGACCGCCTTCCGCAGCATGTCGACGGCGCCCTTCGCGTCGCCCTGCGCCGCTCGGATGCAGGCGATCGAGTACAGCGTGTGGTGATAGTCGCGCAGGAGCCTCCCGCTCCTCCATGGCCCCGCGATCGCCGCCTCGTTCGGCCGCACGCTCCCCGGAGACGACCGCGACGAGCTCGCGCAGAGCGACCGCGTTGTGGTGACCCGGCTGCTCCTTCAGGAGCGCGTCGGCGGCCTCCCTCGCCTCGTCGAACCGCCCCTTCACGAGCAGGGCCATCGGCAGCCGGCTCTCGGTGAGCGGGACGTTGCGCTCCTTCGCCATCGCCAGCGCCTCGTCGAACTGGCCCAGCAGCACGAGGCCCTCGATCGAGAATCGCTTCGCGGCTCCCGAGGACGGATCGATCTGCTGCCCCTCGATGGACTCGCGGCGGAACGCATCCTCGAGCCCCATGTGCGCGAGCAGGATCGTGGTCTCGTCGTGCGCGGCCATCGGATCGATCCGCCGCGCGGCCCGGAGCTCGCGCATCGCGGCCTCGATGTCGAAGTTCTGATAGTGGCTCCACGCGAGCTGGTAACGCACCATGTGGGTCTCGGCGAGCTGCGGATCGAGCCGGTCGGCCTCCGCCGCCTGGGCCTTCGCCTTCTCGAGGTCCCCGGCGCCCGGGCCGGAAGAAGAAGTCGCGCCACTGATACGCCTCCGCGAGCTCCGCGTGCGCGAGCGCATAGTTCGGATCGAGGGCGATCGCACGCTCGAAACGGCGGATCGCCTCGTCGAGGTGCTCGCCGCCCCAGCCCGGCCCGCACTGGCCGAACTCGTTCGCGCCGATGACGAACTGCTCGTAGGCCTCCATGTTTTGCGTGAAGCGCTTGTTCATGCGGTCGCGCTGCTCCGGCGCGAGGCGCAGGCGCAGGCGCGCGACGACCGCGTTCGACACGGAGTCCTCGACCTGAAAGACCTCCGACTCGGGCACGTCGAAGGACTCGGTCCAGATCGAGCGTCCGTCTGCCGAACGCAGGAGGTTGACGCTGACGCGCAGCTTGCCGCCCGCGCGCTGCACGGACCCCTCGAGCACGGCGTCGGTCTTCAGCTCCTTCCCCGCCGCGACCGCGTCGACGTCGGCCTTCGAATACTTCCGCACCGCCGACAGCGGCCGGACGGTGATCGCCTCGGCGCGGCTCAAGCCGCGGATGATGGTGTCCGAGATCCCCAGTCCCGAGCGCCTCGTCCATGGCGTTCGAGGAGAGCGGCTTCAACGGCAGGACCGCGAGCGACTGGACTCCGTCGGGCGCGGGGTTCGGCGCGCGACCGCCGCAGCACGACCACGGCCGCGAGGATCCCGGCGAGCACGACCACCCGGCCGCGATCGCCGCGGCGCGACGGCGGCCCCGGCGGGCCGGCGGAAACGTCGTCGACGCCGGCTGCGCGCCGGACGTGCGGTCCCGCGCGCCCGCGATGTCTCGCGCGAGATCGCGCGTCGACTGGTAGCGCTCGTCCGGCTCCTTCGCCAGGCAGCGCTCGACGATCCAGACGAGCGACTCCGGGACGCCGGGCTGGACCTTCGCGAGCGGACTCCGGGTCCTCCTTCAGGATCTTCGACAGCGTCTCGACGGCGCTCGGCGCCTGGAACGCGCGCCGGCCGGTCGCCATCTCGTAGAGGATCGCGCCGAGCGCGAACTGGTCGGAGCGGTGGTCCACGGGCCGTCCGGTCGCCTGCTCGGGCGACATGTAGCCGACCGTGCCGAGGACGATGCCGGCCTCCGTCTGCTGCGTCGCGGTCGCGACCTGGCTCAAGTCCGGCGAGGACGGCGCCGCCGCCTTCGCGAGGCCGAAGTCGAGGATCTTGACCAGCCCGTCGGCGGTGACCATCACGTTCTCGGGCTTCAGGTCGCGGTGGACGATGCCGGACGCGTGGGCGCGCGCGAGGCCCTCGGCGATCTGCGTGCCGATCGCGAGCGCGCGCTTGATCGGCAGCGCGCCGCCGGCGAGGAGCTGGCGCAGGCTCGCGCCGTCGACGAGCTCCATAGCGATCCAGGAGCGGCCGTCGGTCTGGCCGATGTCGTGGATGGTGACGATGTTCGGGTGATTCAGCGCCGAGGCGGACCGCGCCTCCTGTTCGAACCGGCGCAGCCGCTCGGCATCGGCCGCGACGGACTCGGGGAGGACCTTCACCGCGACGTCGCGGCCGAGGCGCGAGTCCCTCGCGCGGTACACCTCGCCCATTCCTCCTGCACCGAGGGGCTCGACGATCTCGTAGGGGCCGAGTCGAGTGCCGGCGGGGACTGTCAAGATTCGCAAAAGGGTACACGAACGGACCGATCGAACGCCTGTGATCTAATCGGCCGATCGCATCCGAAAGTCAGAAGGAGACCCCATGAGATCCCCGGTCCACCCTCGTGTCGCGGCCCTCGCCCTGCTCCTGGGTCTCCTCCCGGAATGCTTCCCGCGCAGGCGGCCGCGCCGAAGACAGCGCCCGCTCCCATGGCGACCCCCGCTCCGGCCCCGCCGCTCGAGCCCGACGCCCTCGCGCGGCTGAAGGCCATGAGCGAGCTGCTCCAGAGCGCCCCGCGGTTCACCTTCCGCGCCGTCACGGACAGGGAGACCCCGTCGGTCGACGGGCAGATGCTCGACTTCGTCACGATCTCGCGCGTCGCCGTCGAGCGGCCGAACCGGATCCACGTGAATTCCACCGGCGACCGCTTCGCCGCCTCGCTCTGGTACGACGGCAAGACCGTGACGATCGCCTCCACGAAGGCGCCCTTCTACGGCCAGGCGGACGCACCGCCGACGATCGACGCCGCGGTGATGATGCTGATGGACCGGCTCGACACGCCGCTGCCGGTCGCGGGATTCCTGCTCGCCGATCCCTACGCGAAGATGATCCAGGGACTGAAAACGGCGTTCGACGCCGGAACGGCCCAGCTCGACGGCGCGACCTGCCGCCACCTCGCATTCTCCGAGGACGAGGCCGACTGGCAGATCTGGATCGAGAACGGGCCGAAGCCGCTCCCGCGGCGTCTCTCCGTCACGTACAAGAAGGTCCCGGGCTCGCCGCGCGTCGTCGTCCTGCTCTCCGACTGGAACCTCTCGCCGACGATCGCTCCGGGAGAGTTCGCTTTCGTCCCGCCGCCGGGCGCGACGAAGGTCGAATGGAAATCGAGCGCCCAATGACACCGACGCCGAGGAGAACCATGAAAACGAAAAAGATCGCCGCGCTCTTCACCCTCGCCCTCGTCGCCGCGACGACGCCCGCCCGCGCCTGGGTCGCCGTCGGCGGATACCACGGCGGCGTCGCCGTCGGCTACCGACCGCCCTGCTGCTACGGCGGCGCGGCGGTGGCGGGAGCCGCGGTCGCGGGCGCCATGGTCGGCGCCGCAGTCGCGTCGAGCGCCGCGCCGGTCTACACGGCCGCTCCGGTCTACTACGCGGCGCCCGTCGCGTACGCCCCGCCGATCGGAACGGTGGTCGCATCGATCCCGCCCAACTGCTCGAGCATGTCGGTCGGCGGCGTGTCCTACATGAACTGCTCCGGCATCTTCTACATGCCGTTCTACTCCGGCGGCGCGCTGATGTATCGGGTGTCGCAGCCCTGAACGGGCCCGGTTCCTCGACCGCTGTGGTCTAATCGCGCCCCGCGTGCACCCGGGAAAGCGAGCCGCGATCCTCGCGGCCCTCCTCGCGATCGGCGCGTCCCCGACGCCCGCGCCGGCGCCTTCCGCGATCGAGGCGGCGGTGACCGCGAGGGTCCGGAGCTTCCACGGCGAGATGGGCGTCTACGCGAAGAACCTCGCGACGGGAGAGACGATCGCCGTCGACGCGGACGCGCGCTTCCCGACCGCGAGCCTCATCAAGGTCGCCGTCATGGCCGAGGTGTTCCGCCAGATAACCGACGGCAAGCTCTCGAACGACACGACGGTCGCGCTGAAGGCGTCGGACAAGGCGGGCGACGAGACGGTGCCCGTCAACATGCTCCATCCGGGAGTCGTCCTGACGGTGAACGACCTCCTGCACCTGATGATCGCGTACAGCGACAACACGGCCACGAACCTGCTCGTCGGCCTCGTCGGCACGGCGAACGTGGACAAGCTGCTCGACGCCTACGGCCTGACGAAGACGCGCCTCTACCGGCCGACCTTCCGCGACGGCCGCGCCGACGTCCTGCCGGAGGAGGAGAAGGAGTACGGCCTCGGCTCGACGACGCCGCGCGAGGCCGCGACGCTGCTCGCGCTGATCGCCGAGGGAAAGGTCGTCTCGCGCGCCGCGAGCGACGACATGGTGAAGCTCCTCGCCGAGCAGCAGGACCGCGCCATGATCCCGCGCTCGCTTCCCTTCGAGAGGGAGGAGATCCTCGTCGCCAACAAGACCGGCTGGGACGAGGAGAAGCTCCCCGACGCGAAGGGCTTCAAGGGCGACGTCCGCAACGACGCCGCCTACGTGAAGGGCCCGAAGGCGCGTTACGTGATCGCGATCTGCGCGCGGCGGATCGCGGACAAGTCCCCCGGCGTCGACAACGAGGCGCTTCGCACCGGAGCGGAAATCTCGAAGATGATCTACGATCACTGGAACGGAGGAATCCCATGACGTCGCGCTTCTCGCGGTCGATCCTCGCGAGCCTCGTCGCCGCCGCCCTCGCTTCCTTCGCGTTCGCGCCAGAACTCCCAGGGCGCGGCGGCGCCGCCCGCGAAGCCGAAGAAGCCGGTCTACGTCCAGGACTTCACCGGCGCCTACGAGCCGGCCCAGTCCTCGTCGGGACGCAGCGGACCGCTCGCGCGCATCCGCGCCGCGCGCGCCAGCGAGAAGGCGACTCGACGTCGGCCTCTCAGCTCTCGAGCGACATCGTCAAGGAGTTCGCGGCCCAGGGCTTCGTCGGCGAAGCGTCTCGAGCCCGGCGCGCCGCTGCCGATGGACGGCTGGCTGGTGCAGCGGCACCTTCTACGCCACGGACTCGGGCGGCAACATCATCCCGACCGAGCTCCTCGGCGGCGAGCAGAAGCCGAACACGCAGCTGACGGTCAGCGTGGCGAACCTCTGCGAAGGACCCGAACGCGCCGTTCATCGTCTTCGGCAAGGCCGAGGCGCTGAAGGGCCAGGGCGCACCGGTCGGCTGGAACCCGTACGTCGTCGCGGCGAAGTTCGTCATCAACCAGGTCGAGTCGGCGACCGACCTCGACAAGCTCGCGAAGGAGATCGTCCAGACGATCATGCAGAACAAGCAGATCGTCGAGGAGAAGGCGCTCGCCTCCAACCAGCCGTAGCGGCGCGTCGCGCGGCGCGAGGGCGGTCATCGCCGTCCTCGTCCTCGCGGGCGTCGCGCTGCGTCTCTGGCAGTACCTGGCGAACGCGTCGCTCTGGATCGACGAGATCGCGCTCGCCGAGAACGTCCTCCACCGGCCTCTCGGCGAGCTCGTCGCCCAGCCGCTCTACCTCGACCAGGTCGCCGCGCCCGGATTCCTCGCGCTCGCGAAGGGCGCGACGGCGGCGTTCGGCTCGTCGGAATACGCGCTGCGGATCGTGCCGCTGCTCTCGGGTCTCCTCGCGCTCGTCCTCTTCGGATCGCTCGCGCGTCGCTTCCAGCCGCCCTGGGTCGCCGCCCTCGCCGTCGGCATCTTCGCGCTCGCGCCGACGCTGATCGCCCACGGCGCGGAGTTCAAGCCGTACTCGACGGACCTCCTCGCGTCGGTGTGGCTGACCATCGCCGCCTTCGCCGTCACGGAGCGCGGCGCGGCCTGGCCGGCGTGGCTCGGCGCGATCGTGCTCGGCATGACGGCGGTCTGGTTCTCGCAGGGGGCCATCTTCGTCGTCGCGGGCCTCGGCGCGGGCCTCCTCGGGGTCAGGTCTCTCAAAGAGCGTTTTGCCCGCCCCGTTTCGCCGATCGAGAGACCGGAGCCCGTCGTGCTCGCGCGGGGATTCGACCGGTGGCTCACGGTGACGCTGACGCTGTGGGCGCTGAGCGCGGGCGCGGCGGCGCTGGCGGCGACGCGGCGCGTGCCGCCGCCGATGCGGGAGTACCTCGACCGCTTCTGGGCTCCGGCACTGCCGAAGTGGCCGCTCCTCGTCTTCATCGCCGTCGCCGCGGCGCTGCTGTGGCTGCGCGACCGGCGCGGCGCGCTGATTCTCCTCGGACCGGTCGGGGTCACCCTCGCCGCGGCTGCCGCGCACCTCTATCCCTTCGCGGGCCGCGCGATTCTCTTCCTCGCGCCGGCGGCGATCCTCGCGCTCGCGGAGGCCGGGTTCTGGATCGTCGAGGGGCTCTCGCGCCTCCGCGTTCCGCGCTTCGCCGCCGCCGCGCTCCCGGCGATCGGCGTCGTCGCGCTGATCGCACAGCATCCGCCGGTCTACCGCGACGAGGACGCGCGGCCCGTGCTCGAGCGGCTCGCCGACGACCGCCAGGAGCACGACGCGGTCTACGTCGCCTACTCCGGCGGCCCCGCCTATCGCTTCTACGCGCCGCGGGTCGATCTGTCGGAGGTCGGCGTCGTGTTCGGCGGATGCCACCGCGACGATCCGCGCGCGTACCTGCGCGAGCTCGACGAGCTGCGCGGAACGCCGCGCGTCTGGGTCTTCCGCACCCACGTCTCGGAGAGGCTCGCCGAGGCCCCGCTCATCGATGGCTACCTGTCGCGGATCGGGAGGTATGTCGACTCGATCGGAGCGGAGGACACGGACGCGACGCTGTGGGACCTCTCGCGCACCGACGCGCCCGGCGGATCTCGCGGAGACGTACCCGCTCCCGCCCATCGACACCGCCCTCGCCAAACGCTTCGGCTGCGGCCACGGCCCGATCGGGCCGGCGCCGTGGGAGTGAACGACGGAGTGCAACTTCTCAGCCAAGCTCCCACAAAAAACCTCTCCCCCCAGCGGGGGGAGAGGGCAAGGGTGAGGGGGGTCCACTACCGCCGACGCTGCACTTCTTTCAGAATGTGCTCGAGCACGCCATCCACGTTCTCATCACGTCCGTGTTCCAGAACCTCAGCAGCTTCACGCCGATCCGCTCGAGCAACTCGGTTCGCACCCGGTCGTATCGCGACTGCCCGAGCTCCGCGTGGCCGCCACCGTCGAGCTCAATCGCGAGTCGCGCATCCTCGCAATAGAAATCCACGATGTAGCCCGCAATCGGATGCTGGCGTCGGAACCGGATGCCGAGCTGCGACCGCCTCAGGTTCCGCCAGAGCAGCGACTCGGCATCGGTCTGGCGACGGCGGAGCGCTCGGGCGTAGATGACCGACTGAGGATGCCCCTCACCCCGTCCCTCTCCCGCCGGGAGAAGGGGTTCTAATGAACGCTCGCGGCGCACATCTCTTGATTGTCGCGAGCCCCGAGCACGAATGACCGGCGGGGCTCCCCCCCTCACCCCTTCCCTCTCCCGCCGGGAGAGGGGGTTCTCATGGACGCTCGCGGCGCACATCTCTTGATTGTCGGGCGCGCCTACTCAGCAAATTCTTGTCGCGAGCCCCCTAAGCAAAAGCCCTCTCCGCCGAGCGGGAGGGTGAGGGGGTACCGTCTCCTCGCTACGACGCCAGAAACACCGCCATGAACCGGTAAAAGCTCCACACGTCCACCTTCGACGACATCTCGAAGGGCGCGTGCATCGAGAGCAGCGGGACGCCCATGTCGATGACCTCCATCTCCTTCATCGACAGGAACCCGCCGATCGTGCCGCCGTTGTAGCCCTCGACCTTCGGCGTCTGCGTCTGCCAGGCGATGCCGTTCCTCTCGAGGAGCCCTCGGATCTTCGCGATGAACTCCGAGTTCGCGTCGAAGCCAGCGCCGTACTTCTTGATCGTCGCGCCCCACCCGAGCCGCGCCGCGCCGGACGGCTCGCTCGTCTGCGGGAACACCGGGTTGATGCCGTCGTTCGTGTCGGCCGAGACGACCTCCGCCGCCCGCAGCGCCATGCGCAGATCCAGGTCCGTGTACGCCTTGCCGCGCTCCGCGCCGACCAGCCTAGCGTACGTCGAGTCGAGGAACTCCGAGCGCGCGCCCGAGTTGTTGACGGAGCCGACCTCCTCGAAGTTCGACAGGTACGCCATCGCGGTGTGCTTCGGCGTGCCCTTCACGTCCATCACCGCCCGCGCCGCGCAGTACGACGACAGCCGGTCGTCCTGCCCGTACGCGCCGACGAGGCCGCGGTCGATGCCGACGTCCGCCGGCGGCGCGGCCGGCACGAGCGACAGCTCCGCCGACACGAAGTCCTCCTCGCGGACGCCGTACTGCGAGGTCAGCGCCTGGATCACCGCGGCCGTCACCGACGCGTCGTGGCCGCCGATCGAGCCCGCGACCGGATCGAGCTCCTCGCCCGAGAAGACGTCCTCCGCCTTGCGGCTCCGGATGCTTTCGTTGTCCGAGTGCGGCGCGTTGTCGGGAATGACGAAGACCGGTTCGCCCTCCTTCAGTCCGATCGCGACGTCGACGCGCTTGCCGTCCGTCGTGTCGATCCGCCCGATCAGCGCGAGCGGCCGGTTCGCCCACTGGTACTTCTTGATGCCGCCGTAGTAGATCGTCTTGAAGAGGGTGAAGCCGTTCGAGGTGTAGATCGGCCGAGCCTTCAGATCGATGCGCGGGCTGTCGTGGTGCGTGCCGATCAGGCGCGAGCCCGAGACGATCGGATCGGAGCCGACGACGACGAGGATGAGCGCGCGGTCGTGGGAGTTGGCGATCAGCCGCGCGCCCGCCTTGACCTGCCCCGGATCGGTGAACTCGGAGAAGCCCGCGGCCTTCGCGAGACGCAGGACCTCGCGGGTCGACGTCAGCGCGCTGCGCGAGACGTTCAAGTAACTCTTGTAGCCGTCGGCGAACTTGAAGACCTCGTCCTTCTGGCCGGGCTGGAGAGTCTCCCATGCCGACTTGCGCGTCTCCCAGACGCTGCCCGCGGGCTTGGCGTCCTGGGCCGCGAGCGCGGCGGCCGCGGCGCACAGACGAGGATCGAATAGACGAACTTGCGCATCGGTCCTCCGTGTCGGGCGGATATTAGCTGCAGTGGGGCACCCGAGCCCCCTCACCCCAACCCTCTCCCGCCGGGAGAGGGGTTTCTTTAGCCTCGCCTTTTCAATAACCCTCTCCCCCCAACCGGGGGGAGAGGGCGAGGGTGAGGGGGGCCGGCTATGCCGCCGTCTCGTACTTCGCCGCGTTCCAGGCGTTCATGCCGCCGACGACGTTCGCGAACCGCCGGAACCCCAGCTGCTCGAGCACGCTCGTCGCGATCGAGGAGCGGTACCCGCTCGCGCAGATGATCGCGATCGGCTTCTCGCGGTCGAGCGAGGGCGCGCGCTTGCCGAGCTCGTGAAGGGGGATGTGCACCGCGCCCGGGACGTGACCCGCCTGGAACTCTCCCGGCCGCCGCACGTCGAGCACGGTCAGGTCGGCGCCCTCGGCGATCCGCGCGTTCAGCTCGTCCACGTCGACCTGCTCCGTGCGGGCGAGCGGCCGGCCGGCGCGGTCCCACGCGAGGATCCCGCCCTCGAGGTAACCGGCGACGTGGTCGAGCCCCACGCGCGCGAGGCGCGTCCGCGACTCGGCGACTCGATCCTCATCCTCGGCGACGAGGACGATCGGCTTCTCCGGCGACAGCAGCGCGCCCGCCCACGACGCGAGCTGGCCCGACTGCCCGATGTGGTACGCGCCGGGGACGTGACCGGCGGCGTACTCGGCCGCCGGCCGCGTGTCCACGACGACGGCGCCCGCCTCCTGACGCTTCGCGACCTCCTCCGGCGACAACGCCGGCGGCGCCGACAGATCGGCGAGCGGTTCGGCGCCCTCGCGGTTGATGCTCGCGTCGCGCGAGAAGTACGCCGGCGCCTCCGGCAGGTCCGCGGTCATCAGCTGGACGAACTCCTCGCGCGGCATCGGGCGCAGCGCGTAGTTGAACTGCCGCTGCTGGCCGATCGTCGAGCTCGTCTCGCTCGAGATGTTCCGTCCGCAGAGCGATCCGGCGCCGTGCGCGGGATAGACCGCCGTCTCGTCCGGCAGCTTCAGGAGCTTCCCGTGCAGCGAGTCGTACATCATCCCGGCGAGCTCCTGCGCGCTCATGCGCGCGCCGAGGAGGTCCGGCCGGCCCACGTCGCCGATGAAGAGTGTGTCGCCGGTGAGGACCGAGACGGGCGCGTCCGACTTCTCGTGGTCCACGACGACGATCGAGATCGACTCGGGGGTGTGCCCGGGCGTCTCGAGAAAGCGGAGCGTCACCTTCCCCATTCGGACCTCGTCGCCATCGTGGACGGGAACGTGCGCGAACGTCGCCCCGGACGCCGCGCCGAAGTAGATCTTCGCCCCGGTGCGCCCGGCGAGCTCCTTGTGGCCGGAGACGAAGTCGGCGTGGAGGTGGGTCTCGATGACGTGCTTGATGGTGAGGCCCTGCTCCCTCGCCTCATCTATATAGAGGTCCACGTCCCGGCGCGGGTCCACCACCGCCGCCTCGCCCTCGGAGCCGATCATGTAGGAAGCCTGCGCCAGGCAGCCCAGGTAGAACTGTTTGAAGTACATGGGGGCGTTAGCTTCTCACTCTTTCGTCGCTGCCCCAGGGCCGTTCGTCCGCTCCATTTGGCCCTCCTCATCCGGACCGCTCGGGAATATAGTCCCTGACCAGCCCATCGTCTCCGCTCTGGCTGGGATGGACTCCTCGCCACCAGCAGGCCGCTCGCACGGGATCGGGAGACGACATGGAGGCGACACTGAGCCCAAGGCGTATCGGCCATCGGCCTCTCCGGGTGATGCTGGCCGACCCCCCGGTCGGCGAGGAGCATTACATCTACTACCAGCCCACGATGGGCATCCTCTATCTCCTCGGCGCCCTGAAGCGCGCGTTCCCCCGCACGGAAGTCGAGATCCGCTACCTCCAGGGATTCGGCGACATGTCCGATCATCTCGCCGAAGTCAAGGACTTCGCGCCGGACCTTTACGGCCTCTCCTTCAAGACGCCGATGGCCCGCCTCGGATACCGCACGCTCGCCGCGGTGAAGCAGCGCTTCCCGTCGCTGCCCGTCATCGCCGGCGGCTCGCACGTGTCGATCATGGCGGACGACGTGATGGCGCGAACGCCCGTCGACGCCTGTGTGCGGGGGGAATGCGAAGACACCGTGGTTCGCCTCGTCGAGTCCTTCGCGGATGGACAGCTCTCCTTCGACGAAATCCCCGGCGCCGTCTATCGGTCCGGCGGGGAACTGCAAAGGAACCCGCCCGCGCCGTTCACCACCGACCTCGACGCTTTCGCGTGGCCCGCGTGGGACCTCATCGATCTCGACCGTTTCCCCGGCATGCCGTACAGCAAGCGGCGCCCGTACCTGGGCGTCCTCGTCAGCCGCGGATGCCCGTATCAGTGCACGTTCTGCTCGGAACCCGTCTGGAAGATCTTCGGACGGCCGACGTATCGCTGGCGCAAGCCGGCGAACATCGTCGAGGAGATCCGGTACCTCTACGACCGCGGCGTGCGCGAGATGCGGCTCTGGTGCGAGGAGTTCAACGCCGGCGCAGAGTGGGCGCTCGACCTGCTCGACCGCATCGCGGCGCTCGGCCTCGAGGACCTGTACTTCAACTTCAACATCCGGGGCGACGTCATGAGCGAGGCCCTCGCGGACGCGATGGCCGCCGCGAACGTCTGGCTGGTCACGATGGGGATGGAATCCGCGTCGAACCGGACCCTGAAGGGCGTGCGCAAGCACGTCACGATGCAGCAGATCGAACGCTGCGCCGCCCTGCTCTCCGCGCGCGGCGTGAAGATCGCCGGCTACTTCCAGTTCTACTCCGCCTGGGAGGAGGCGGACCGGCTGTGCTGGGAGACTCCCGAGGACTGCCGGAGAACGATCGAGTGGGCGATGGACCTCGGCGAGCGGGGACTCCTGCACTACATGTTCACGTCGATCGCGACGCCCCGACCCGGAACTCCGCTGTGGGATATCGCCGCCCGCCACGGTCTCCTGAAGGTGCCCCCGGACCGACCGTTCTCGTATCTCGAGGAGGGAATGAATCTCCCCGGCGTCTCGCACGCCGAGGCGCGGGTAACCCGGCTCCATGCGAGCGCCGTCAAGGTCAAGCTCGCCACGCGCAACGGCAACATCAACTTTCCCGTTCTCTTCCGGAAGGCGCGAAAGAGCCTGCGCGTGTGAGCGAACGGACCCGAGTGCTCGTGCTGTCGTATCTCCCGCCCGTCACCGGGGGCATCGCGACGTGGGCCGGCATCCTCCGGGACCATCCTCCGAACGAGGGCTGCCGCTTCGAGTTCGAACGTCTGCCCGTCGCCGAACCGCGTCAGCCGTTCGGATCGCTGCTCACGACCGGCATTTTCCTGACGCGCGTGGCGCGGCGCCTTGCGACCGAGCGACCGGACGTCGTCCACCTCAACTGCTGCCTTTCCCCGCGAGGCGTCTGGCGGGACCTGGGCGTCGCCGTCGTCGCGCAAGTGCTGCGCGTGCCGGTCGCGACGCACTTCCATGGGAGCGTTCCCGACGTCATCCCCTCGTTTGCGCTGCCGTCCCGGCTCGCCTTCCAGGCCCTGACTCGCCTCTCCTCGCTCCTCCTCTGCGTGACGCGCGATTCCCGAACCCTTCTCGAACGGATGGCCGACTCGGAGAAGGCTGTCGAGGTGCCCAACTTCATTGAAGAGGGGCTGACGCGGCGGCCGCGCGCCGAGGAGCGCCTCGCGTCCGGCATGCGGCGAGTGCGCGCGATCTATCGGGACGGCTCTCGCGCGACAAGGGAATCCTCGAGCTTCTCGCCGCGGCGCGCGCTCTTCCCGAGGTCGGCTTCGAGCTCGTCGGCGAGGTCCTTCCCGAGATGCGCGAGGCTCTCGCTGACGCTCCCGCGAACGTGACCGCGACGGGCCTCGTCGCCCGCGAGAGCGTCCTCGAAAAGCTGCTCGCGAGCGATCTCTGCGTCTTTCCCAGCCGGCGGGAGGGCTTTCCGGTCGCCGTCCTCGAGGCGATGGCCGCCGGCCTCCCCGTCGTCGCCACGCGCGTCGGCGCCCTACCCGAGATGGTCGAGGACGGCGTCGGCGGCATCCTCGTCGCGCCCGGCGACGCGCGCGCGCTCACCGGCGCCATCGAGCGGCTCGTCCGCGATCCCGGGGCGGCACGCCGCATGGGCGCCCGCAACCGATCCGTCTGCGCGGCGCGCTTCAACGTCCCCGCCGCCGACGCGGAGCTCGCCGCCGCCTATATCCGCCTCTCCGTCCGCCGCGATGGACGTCCGGCGCCGTCCGCACCCGTCACGGCCGCTTTTTCCCGAGGGAGATCGGAGCCATGAAGTCGCGAAGAGGATCGGTCCTTCCCGAACGAAGCTCCGCGGGCGCCCTGTCGAGGATGCTGGGCACGTCGGCGGTTCAGGCCGTCCTCCACGGTCTCGACACGTCGTACGACATGGTCCGTTACCTGCGTTACTTCACGCCGCAGCGGTCGCGGTCCTCCGAACGCCGTCGGCTCGAGGCGCTTCTCTTCCTGCACTTCCACAAGATCGAGAAGACGCTCGCGCTGCCGTCTCCGCCCAAGCTCTTCGGCACGAGCTATCTCGGTCGGCTCCTCGACCTCATCGAGGAGTGGCGACGGTCCGTCGGCGACCCGGATTCGGTCGCGAACGTCGGCGCCCTGCGCGCGCTGCGCGAGTACCGCGCGTTCACGGGCGCCGAGCTCGCGCACGAATTCCCCGCCCTCGCGGCGCGCCTCGATGGCGTGCTCGAGGCGGTTTCGGCGGACGAATCCACGGCGTCTGGCGCCACCCGGCGACTCACCGCCGCCGAGTTCCGCGAGTCTTCCCGCTGCGGCGAGCTTCGAACGGCTCGCGTCCGAGCGGCACAGCGTGCGCCAGTTCTCGCCCGAGCCGGTCCCCGCGGAGGCCGTGACGAGTGCGGTGCGCCTCGCACAGCGGACACCGTCCGTCTGCAATCGACAGGCCTGGCGCGTCCACGTCTACTCGTCGCCGGCGGATCGGGAACGGGTCCTGCGTACGCAGGACGGCAACGCCGGATTCGGTCATCAGGCGGCGCACGTGCTCCTGGTGACCGCCGACGCCCGCGCCTACGTCACGAGCGGCGAGCGGCACCAGGCGTACGTCGACGGCGGCATGTTCGCGATGAGCCTCGTGTACGCCCTGCAGTCCGAGGGCATCGCATCGTGCTGCCTCAACCTCTGCAACTACTTCTTTCAGGACATGGCCGTGCACCGCGCGTGCCGCGTCCCCCCGTCGGAACTTCCGGTCATGATGATCGCGATCGGCTACCCGCCTTCGGAATTTCAGGTCGCCGCGTCGCCGCGCCTCCACGTGGACGAGGTCCTGTCGTGGAGAACTCTGTGATGCCGCGGCCCGGCCACAGCGACGCCGGTGAGAACCCGACGATCCTTCTGACCTTCGCGACCGTTTCGTGGCAGAAGGGATCGGCGGCGCAGGTCGAGAGCCTCGTCGGAGAGCTGCGGAGGCGGCGGCCGGAGCTGCGCTTCCGTCTCCTCTCTCACTGGCCGGAGCTCGATCGAATACCTGCGCGCGCGCTCGGCGTCGAGGTCGTGGATCCGGGATTCGCCGCGGGAGCCTTCCGCGACCGGCGGAGCGTCGCGCTGCTCTGGAGACGCCTGCGGGGCGCGGTCAACGTGCGAATGCGGCGGTCGGGCCTGCGGCCGAGCCGCGATCTCGACGCTGTCGCCGAGGCGTACGCATCGGCCGATCTCGTCGCCGACTTGAGCGGCGACTCCTATCGCGATCCTCCGGGAGGATTCGCGCTCGCGCATCACGCCGGTCTCGTCCTCGCGCTCGCGAGCGGCGTGCCGTTCGCCCTCGCGTCCCAGTCGGTGGGACCGTTCTGGAGGCCTGGCCGGCCGCTCACTCGATGGGTGCTCCGACGCGCGCGCTTCCTCTATGTCCGCGAGCGGCGCAGCACGGACATCCTCACGGCGTTGGGCATCCCCGAGGATCGCATCCGCATCGCGCCGGACGTCGCCTTCGCTTTGCCGGCGGCGCCGGCGGAGCTCCTCCTCGCGGCCGAGGGGCTCGAGGCCGATCGTCTCCCACGTCCCTGGTTTGGTCTGTCCCTCAGCCATCTCGCCGCCCGTCTCGCCGCGCGCCGCGGCACCAACGCCTATCGGGACGAGATGGCGCGCACTGCCGCGCACCTGCAGCGAGTCCACGGAGGCACCGTTTTCCTGATTCCGCACGAGCTCGCGCCGTTCGCCGGAGGTCCCGACGACCGTCGCGAGGCCGATGTCCTCCGAAGGCGCCTGGGCGCGCCGCCCTGGCTGCATTCCATCCGCGGCGATCATGCTGCCCCGTCGTTGAAGGGACTTATCGCCCGCTGCGAAGCCCTGATCGCCTCCCGGATGCACGCGGGAATCGCCGGGCTCTCGTCGGGAGTGCCGACGCTGCTCGTGAGCTGGTCGCACAAGTACCTCGGGATCATGGAGAAGATCGGACTGCCGGAGTACGTCTGGGAGCAGCGCGAGGCCGCGCCGGGGTCGCTCCCGCCGCTCTTCGACCGCATGTGGCGCGAGCGGGCACGCATTCGGGAGCGCCTGCTCGCATACACGGCTCGAGCGCGGCGCGAGATCGCCAGGACCGCGGAGCTCCTCGCCGCATGCATTCCGGATCGCGCGAGCGACCCATCGAACGCGATTCCGGCGGCCCGGGCGGCGGAGCGGCACCGATGAGCGCATTGCCGATCGGGGACGGAGCGCCGTCGGGTGGCCCGGAAGCCGTGCTGCCCCTCGTCTCGATCGCCATGCCCGTTCTCAACGAGTCGGAGTGGATCGAGACGAGCCTCGCCGCGGTCCTCCGACAGGACTATCCGCCGGAGCTCGTCGAGATCCTGATCGCCGACGGGCAATCCGGAGACGGAACCGTCGAGCGCATCCGGCAAGTGATGGGACGCCATCCGGACCGCCGCATCCGGCTTCTCCCGAATGCCGGACGGACCGCCGGCGCGGCCATGAACCTGATGATCCGCCAGGCGGCCGGCGAGCTCGTCATCCGCGTCGATGGGCACACCGAGATCGCGCCGGACTACCTGCGCGGCTGTGTCCACGGTCTGCGCGGCACGGAGGCCGAGAGCGTCGGCGGGTGCATTCACGCCGCGGGATCGGGCTTCTTCGGCCGTGCCATCGCGGCCGCGACCGGCTCCTTCTGGGGCAACGGAGGCGCGAGATACCGGAGCGCCCCGCTCGGCGTGCCCGAGTTCGTGGACACGGTGCCGTTCGGAGCCTGGCGGCGCGAGACGCTCGTGCGCATCGGCCCGTTCGTCGAAAACTGGATCGTCAACGAGGACTGCGAGTTCAACGCACGCATTCGCGACGGCGGGGGCCGGATCCTCCTCGACCCCGCGATCCGGGCGACGTACTTCTCGCGGGAATCGCTCGGCGCGCTGGCGCGGCAGTACTACCGCTATGGGAGCGTCAAGAGCCGCGTCATGGCGCGGCATCCGCGGCAGATCCGCGCGCGGCAGATCGCTCCGCCACTGCTCGTTCTCTTCCTCGGCGCCAGTCTCGCGGACGGGGTCGCGGCCGTCGCGCCGCTTCCGCTCTCCGGTCCGCTCGCGTATCTCGCCGCGCTCCTGCTCGCCTCGGTGCCCATCGCCCTTCGGAGCCGGCTGCGCTCCTCCATGTTCGCTCTGCCCGTGGTGCTCGCGACGCTTCACCTGAGCTATGGGATCGGTCTCCTCGCCGGAGCCGCTCGCCTGCTCGGCGTGTCCGCGATCCAAATGGCCGGCGGACGGATCCCGGTCACGGACGAGGCCGAGCCGCCGGGACTGCCGACCGACTAGCTCCACGATCTCCACCGCAAACCCCGGCGTCAGCCGCAGGCTCAGGTGCACGATCCGGCACGGCCACTTCTCGCGCTCGATGCGCGCGGCGACGCGCTTCCAGATCCAGACCGCCAGGTTCTCCGCCGTCGGCGGCGTCGTCGCGAACTCGGGCACGTCCTGGTTGAGGTTCATGTGGTCGAGCGGCCGGTCCACCTCTTCCTTCAGCACCCGGTCGAGGTCCGTCAGGTTGACGACCATCCCCGTCGCCGGGTCCGTCTTCCCCTCGACCGCCACCTCGAGCTCGTAGTTGTGACCGTAGCCGTGCGGGCCCTCGTCGCCGTAGACCGCGCGGTTCTTCTCGGCGCTCCATTCGGGGCGCCACAGCGACCGGCCGGCGTTGAAGTGGATCTTTCGCGCGAGTCGCATCAGCCGGCGAAAATCTTACCCGGATTGAGGATCCCCTCGGGATCGAAGATCTCCTTGACCGCGCGCATCGCCGCAATCACCTCGGGAGGATGGCGCAGCGAGAGGTACGCGCGCTGCGTCAGTCCGACGCCGTGCTCGCCGGTGATCGTGCCGCCGAGCGCGACGACGGCGCGGAAGATCTCCTCGACCGCGGCGTCCCGCTCCGCGAGCCACCGCTCGCGCTCGCCCGGCGGCTGGACGACGTTGACGTGGATGTTCCCATCGGCGGCGTGCCCGTAGCAGACGGCCGTCAGGCCGCGCCGGGCCGCGATCCCGCGCACCGCGCGCAGCAGCTCCGGCAGCCTCGTCCGCGGCACCGCGCAATCCTCCTCGGCGTAGGGGCCGAGCCGCTTGACCGCCTCGCCGACCGCGCGACGCAGCCGCCAGAAGTCGCGCTGCTCGCGGTCCGTCATCGCGACGCGCACGTCCGTGGCGCCCGCGTCGAGCAACATCTGCCCGATCCGCTCGGCGTCCGACGCGATCGCGTTCGCCTCGTGCCCGTCCACCTCGACGAAAAGGTGCGCGTCCGCGTCCGCCGGCAGCGCGAGCGAGAGCTGCTCGGCGGAGACCTCCGCCGCGCGCCGCTCCATGAACTCGCAGGCGGACGGCTCCGGTCCTCCGGCGTAGAGCTTCGCGACCGCCGCGAGCGCTTCCTCCTCGCGCGCGAACGACGCCCAGAGGAGCCGCCGCTCGGACGGCAGCGGCAGGAGCCGCAGCGTCGCCTGCGTGACGACGCCGAGCGTCCCCTCGCTGCCGACGAAGAGCGACAGCAGGTCGTACCCCGCGACGTCCTTGCGGTTCTTGCCGCCGAGCGGGAGCACGTTGCCGCCGGGCAGCACGACGCGCAGTCCCGAGACGTATCGCCCCGTCGTCCCGTACTTCGCCGCGCGCGGGCCGCCGGCGTTCTCGGCGATGTTGCCGCCGATCGTGCACGAGCCGCGCGAGGACGGGTCGGGCGGATAGAAGAGGCCGACCGCCTCGACGGAGTTCTGGAGCGTCTCGGTGACGCAGCCGGCCTCGACGACGGCGAAGAGGTTCTCGCGGTCGATCTCGAGGATCTCGTTCATCGCGGTGAGGTCGAGGGCCACGCCGCCGCGGACCGCGAGCGCGCCGCCGGAGAGGCCGGTGAGCGCGCCCTGGGGCGTGACGGCGACGCGCAGGTCCCGCGCCGCCGAAAGGAGCTCGCGCACCTCCTCCTCGCTGCGCGGCCGCACGACGAGCTCCGGCCGCGCGCGCAGGTCCTCGGTCGCGTCGGCGGAGCGGGCGTCGAGAACGTCGGCGTCGGCGAGGAGGATTTCGCGCGGGAGGCGGCGCGGAAAGCGACTCGAACAGCTCAGCCGTGGTCACGGCGAGAACGTAGCACGGGCCGGAGATGCCACCTCTCGGCGCCCAAAGGGATCCCTCGTCGCTCCGCTCCTCGGGATGACAAGACTCAGCCGTCATCCCGAGGAGCGCAGCGAGCGAGGGATCCCTTTGTCGCCACCCTGCCGCGCCGAAAGCCCATCCGATACAATCCCGCGCGTTTCCAGGAGCCAGCCATGATGAACGTCTACTCGTCTCCGGAAGGGATCCGCGAAGCCGTCCGCCTCTCCGGCTGCGCGCGGTTCGACGGCGGGCTCAAGGTCACGAACCCGGCCCGCTTCCGCGCCGACCTCGTCGACGCCCTCGTCTACACCGCCGTCTTCGGCCCGCTCGACGCGAAGAACGCCGCGCGCCACGCGATCCGCGAGGCGGCCGAGTCGCTCGGCATCCTCCCCGCCTCGATCCTTCCGCTCTACCGCGCGCGCGGCAAGGGCGAGGTGTCCGGCTTCACCGTCCCCGCGATCAACATCCGCATGATGGCGTACGACTCGGCCCGCGCCGCCCTCCGCGCCGCGAAGAAGCACGACGTCGGCGCGATGATCTTCGAGATCGCGCGCAGCGAGATGGGCTACACCGAGCAGCGTCCCGCCGAGTACGCGGCCGTCATGCTCGCCGCCGCGATCCGCGAGGGGTGGCAGGGGCCCTTCTTCATCCAGGGCGACCACTTCCAGACGAACCCGAAGAAGATGAAGGAGAACGCCGACAAGGAGGTCAAGGCGATCGAGCAGCTGATCGACGAGGCGATCCCCGCGGGCTTCCTCCAGATCGACATCGACACGTCGACGCTCGTCGACCTCTCGAAGCCGACGCTCGAGGCGCAGCAGGACGTCAACGCGGACCTCTGCGCGGAGTTCACGAAGTACATCCGGTCGAGGCAGCCGAAGGCGATGCCGATCTCGATCGGCGGCGAGATCGGAGAGGTCGGCAAGGAGAACTCGACGCCGGAGGAGTTCCGCGCCTACATGAACGTCTACCGGAAGGCGCTCGGCCCGAACCTCGACGGCATCGAGAAGGTCTCCGTCCAGACGGGCTCGTCGCACGGCGGCGTCGTCGGCGCGGACGGCACGGTCCAGCGCGTCGCGATCGACTTCTCGGTGCTGAAGAGCATCTCGAAGGTCGCGCGCGAGGAGTACGGCCTCGCCGGCGCGGTCCAGCACGGCGCGTCGACGCTGCCGCCCGAGTACTTCCACCACTTCCCCGACAACGACTGCGCCGAGATCCACCTCGCGACCGACTTCATGAACACGGTCTACGACCACCCGCTCTTCCCGTATCCCCTCAAGCGCGAGATCGAGCGCTGGCTCGACACGAACGCGGCCGACGAGAAGAAGCGCGGCGAGACGGAGCCGCAGTTCCTCTACAAGACGCGCAAGAAGGCGATCGGCCCGTACAAGGAAAACGTCTGGAACCTCCCGGAGGGGACGAAGAACGGCATCTGCGAGACGCTCGAGGAGAAGTTCGAGTTCCTCTTCGAGCGCCTCCGCGTCGTCAACACGAAGGCCATGGTGGCGAAGTACGTCAAGCCGGTCTCGGTCTACAACGCCGAAGGCGCCGCCGCCGGCGCGCGCACGGGGTTCGTCGCGACGATCAGGCGGGGGATTGAGGCCGAGTGCCGATCGATCCCCCCTCACCCCAACCCTCTCCCCCCTTCGGGGGGCGAGGGAGTTTCCTGGCCGCGATCTCCCTTACTTTTCCCTCTCCCACGGGGAGAGGAAGTTTGCGAGCGACCAGTCCCCTCCTCCCCTCTCCCTCCTTCGGGGAGAGGGCAGGGGTGAGGGGGCGGTGCATCAGCCGAGGAATCGTCTGATGGCCAAAGCGGCGACGAAGATCCAAACCCAAACCCACCAACTCCAAGTCGGCCGGCGGCCCGAAGCTCCCGTCCACCATGACCGCCGTCGTCAAGACCAAGCCCGCCCCCGGCCCCTCCGCCACCGAGATCCAGACCGTCCCCGTCCCCGTCCCCGGCCAGGCCGAGGTCCTCATCAAGGTCATCGCCACCGCGGTCTGCGGCTCGGACAAGCACATCTACCAGTGGGACCCGTCGATGGCGAGCATGGTCAAGCCGCCGCGCATCTACGGCCACGAGTTCTGCGGCGAGATCGTCGCGTTCGGTCCCGGCGGCAAGCGCCCGCACCTCGAGATCGGCCAGTACGTCTCGGCCGAGATGCACGTCACCTGCGGCGCGTGCCGCCCGTGTCAGACCGGCCGCCGCCACATCTGCGAGAACACGAAGATCCTCGGCGTCCACGGCGACGGCTGCTTCGCGCAGTACGTCAAGGTGCCCGCGTTCAACGTCGTCCCGCTCGACCGCCGGATCATCCCGCCGAAGGTCGGCGCCTTCCTCGACGCGCTCGGCAACGCCGTCCACACGACGCAGGTCGCCGACCTCTCCGGGATGTCGGTCGCCGTCCTCGGCTACGGGCCGATCGGCGCCATGTGCGCCGAGATCGCACGCATCTCCGGCGCCGCCCGCATCGCGATCACCGAGGTCAACGGCCTCGCCGCCGCGCACGCGCGCAAGTGGGCGAAGGACCGCGGCGCGAAGCACGTCACCGTCATCGAGCTGCCGAAGACCAAGGACCCGGTCGGGAGCCTGAAGGACGCGACCGGCGGCGGCGCCGACGTCGTCCTCGAGCTCTCCGGCGCCGAGTCGTCCATCAACCTCGGCCTCGCCGCCGCCCGCCGCGGCGCCGTCCTCTCGATGCTCGGCATCCCCCGCGAGAAGTCGGTCACCATCCGCGACTACACCAACGACTTCGTCTTCAAGGGCCTGACGATGCACGCCATCATCGGCCGCCGCGTCTTCGACACCTGGATCAAGATGCTCGACCTCTTCCGCGCGGGCCTCGACGTCGAGGACCTCGTCACCAACGAGTTCGAGGGGCTGGAGAAGTTCCACGAGGCGATGGAGCTCCTCGATGACCGGCGGGCGATGAAGGTGGTGTTCTGGCCGAACGGGAAGGCGTAGAGCGGCGGAAGCGGAGCGGAGACGGCGAAGCGCGAAGACCCGAGGGTCGCGCGTCAGCCGTCGCAGCCGAGCGCGAAGGCCAGCGCCGCGCAGACCTCTCCCATCCGACGCGGCCCGAGCTGCGCCACGCGGCGTCCGAGGTTCGCCTGGCTCACCGTCATCACGTTGTGCAGATTCACCGCGCAAGGCTGCTTCATTCCATCCTCGGGACCCAACGCGACTTCCGACGGCACGCCGCGAATCGTGGACGTGATCGGCGCCACGGTCGCTCGCGACAGGTAGGGAATCGCGCTCGATCGAGTCAGGACCAGCACCGGGCGCTCCTTGTCCGCCGCCGGGAAACGATGGAGGCGGATCTCGCCTCGCTCTACTCGTCCGGCCAATCCGCGACCTGATCCCAGACGCCGGGCCGATCGAGCAGATCCGGATACCGCGCGTAGCCCTCCCGGTCCCGCTTCTCGCGCTCGGCGGCGTCGAGACGTCTCAGGTGCGCACGCAGCGCCTCCCGAAAGAGCGCGGATCGGTTCGTCTTCAGCTTGCGCACGGCCCGATCGGCCGCCTTCAGCAGGTCCGCTTCGAGAACGACCTGGATCGTCTCCATCGACTGTCGAGTTTACTCCACAGTCGAATCCACATTCAACGGGAGACCAGGAACGGCGATGCCTTGCCTCAACGGTCCTTGTCCCGCCTCACGGTCACGTTCTTTCCCCGCACCCCCGCCGTTCGCAGCGCGCGAATGACGTCCTCGACGATCGCCTCCGGCACCTCGACGATCGAGAACCGCTCGGCGATCCGGATCGACCCGACCTCCCGCGGATGCACCTTCGCGAGCTTCACGATCGCGCCGACGAGATCGCCCGGCTTGACACCGTCGTCCCGGCCCGCGCCGACGAAGATCCGCCCGCCCCCTCGCGACTTTCCCCCGGACCGGCCCTTCCCGCGCGGCCCGGGCTCGGGCGCCGCCGCCACGGCGGGGATCTCGTGCTCCTCGTCGCCTCCCGATCCCCCCGCCGACGGATCCGCCATCTTCACCGCCGCGGCCGCGACGTCCAGCGGATCGAACTCCTCCGCGAGCGACTCGACCACCACGCGGTAGCCGTCGAAGCCTCCCGCGAGCAGCGACTCGCGCAGCGACGCCCGCGTCAGCTCCAGGCGCTTCGCGCGCAGGTCCGCGACCGTCGGCACGCTGCCGATCTCGATCTTCTGCTTCGTCGCGCGCTCGATGTTCTTCAGCATCCAGTGCTCGCGCGGCTCGGCGAGCGTGATCGCGACCCCCTCGCGTCCCGCCCGACCCGTCCGGCCGATGCGGTGCACGTAGACGTCGGGCGACGACGGCACGTCGTAGTTCACGACGTGCGACAGGTGTCCGATGTCGAGCCCCCGCGCCGCCACGTCGGTCGCCACGACGAGCTCGAGCGTTCCCGCGCGCAGCTTCTTCATCACCCGGTCGCGCTCGCCCTGCGAGATCCCCCCGTGCAGCGACTCGACGCGCAGCCCGCGCGACTTCAGCGCCTCCGTCAGGTCGTCCACCTCGAGCCGCGTCCGGCAGAACACGAGCGCCGCCGTCGGCGACTCGATGTCGAGCACCCGCCCCAGCGCCGCGCGCTTGTGCCCGCGCGAGACGACGTAGGCCGTCTGCCGCACCTTCGGCATCTTCCCCGCCGCCGTCGTCTCCCGCGCGATCGCGATCCGCACGGGATGGCGCAGGTGCTTGCCCGCGATCGTCACGATCCGCGGCGGCAGCGTCGCCGAGAAGAGCGCCGTCTGCCGCTCGGAAGGCGTCGCCGCGAGGATCGCCTCCAGGTCCTCGGCGAACCCCATGTCCAGCATCTCGTCCGCCTCGTCGAGCACGAGCGTCCGAATGCCTTCGAGCGCGAGCGACTTCCGGCTCAGGTGATCGAGCGCGCGCCCCGGGGTCGCCACCACCACGTCCACCCCGCGCTTCAGCCCCCGAAGCTGCGGCTCCATCGGCGCGCCGCCGTACACCGGCAGCACCCGCACGCCGATCGTCTTTCCGTACCGATGCACCGCCTCGGCGAGCTGCATCGCGAGCTCGCGCGTCGGGACCAGGATCAGCGCGGCGGGTCCGGCGCCCTCCGTCGGTCGCGCCGCGATCGCATGCAGGATCGGCAGGGCGAATGCCGCCGTCTTCCCCGTCCCGGTCGCCGCCTGCGCGAGCACGTCGCGCCCCTCGAGAAGCGGCGGGATCGACTGCACGCTGGATCGGCGTCGGCTCCTCGTAGCCGAGCGCGGTCAGCGCGGAGAGGAGGCGCGGATCGAGCGAAAGAGAGGCGAAGGAGGCCGAGGCAGAGGCGCTCATGCCTGCATTCTGACCGATCGGGCCGGGCCTCGCGGTGCATGGGGTGAGGGGCGACCTCTAACCCGTCATCCCGATCGAACTAAGCAGTCATCCCGAGCGAGGGATCCCGGACTATTAGAGCCGTTCGGCTCCGCGAGCCTCCTCGTAATAAACCCCCCGCCGCAGATCTTGTGTGATACGGTCGAGCTCCCTTCAAAGAACCAGTCGGCCTCGGAACCTTGTCGTCGCCGTCCTTCCTTCGAAGTCGGGGGGTTCCCGACGGAGGCCAATCACTCAAGGACCCAGGAGTACCGCCATGCGATTCGCACGTAACGTCCATTTCCAGATCAAGAACGGCAAAGAGCAGGAGTTCGCCGGCCTGTTCGAGAAGGACGTCCTCCCGATGCTTCGGAAGCAGAACGGCTTCCTCGAGGAAGTGACGCTCGTCAACCCGAAGGGCGCCCACGCCATCAGCCTCTGGGACAACCGCCAGAACGCCGACGCGTATCAGACCGGCACCTATCCGCAGGTCCTCGCCAAGCTCACGACCGTCATCGAGGGAACTCCGACGATCGAGACCTACGAGAACGCCACCTCGTACGCGCGCGCCTAACGGTTTTCGAATGGGCGGCGACGCCCGTTCAACTGGGGCCCCGTTTGGGGCCTCTTTCTTTTTGCGCCGAGCCCTCCGCGGGAAATCGCCGGACCGGAGCTCCTCGTGGGACCCGCCGCGATCGCGTGCAGGATCGACAAGGCGAACGCCGCCTTTGCCGTTCATCAGGCCGGGATCCCTCGCTGCGCTCGGGGATGACCGGGACGACGGCCAACCCGCAATATTGCAACATATGCTATATTTTCGAACGTGAACGGTGACCGGCTGAAGAAGGGGCGCCTCTCGGCGAAGCTGACGCAGACGACGGCTGCGGCGCGGCTGGGGGTGTCGCAGCCGTACCTCTCGCAGCTCGAGAAGGGCCGACGCCCGGTGACCCCGAAGCTCGCGAGGGCGGCGGCTCGTCTCTATGGTCTCCCGCCGACCGTGCTGACTCCGCCGCCAGCGGCGCCGGCGTCCCAGCCGGAGCGCCTGCC
>CAVXOX010000001.1:0-8838 GCA_963763535.1 uncultured Acidobacteriota bacterium | reverse complement strand
GTTCGCCGAAGCGCTGCGGCACCTGCGGGAGTATCGGAAGCTGACGCGCCGGTGATCCGCGGGCCGGACATTGATGAACGCATATCAGCGGCCTGCCTGCTTCCGGTGAGATACTCGAGCGTCGTGAGAGTCTTCGCCAGCGCCGTCGTCGCTTTCGCGCTCATCGTGGGGCCGTCCCTTGGCGTCTGCGGGGACTGCTGTGCCGAGGGCGATACGCCCGTTTCGGTCGGCGCCGCTGCGTCCTGCTGTGGCGGCTGCGGGGCGACGGTGCAGCGGGCAGCCGACCCCGCTTCACTCGTGGGCGTCGCTGACGCCGGAGGCGCGGCTCTGCCGGTCGTTGCGGCTGCTGTCTCCGAACCGCTCTCTTCGGCTCTGCCCGGTGTTTGCTTCGGCGGCTCATCCGCGTCGTCGCCTCCGCTCCCCCCGCCCCGGCCCCTGCGTCTCTGAGACTCCCCGCCTCTTGACTCGGGCGGACCCGGGAAGGTCCCGGGCCCGAAACAGGGAGTCTCCTCATGCGTCGGATCTCGCTCGCGCCGTTTCTCCTTCTCTTCCCGTCGTTCTCGGCCGCGCAGGAAGACTGGAAAGGTCCGCTTGCCGCCGCCATCGCCAGGGCGACCACGCAGAACCCCGAGATCGGGGCGATGGAGGCTCGCATCGCGGCCGCGCATCACCGCGCGGGCCAGGCGACGGCTCTGCCGGACCCGGAGATCGAGCTGGCACTCGTCGATGTGCCGCTTTCGGACTTCTCGCTGTCCCGTGACCCGATGACGATGGAGCAGATCGGCGCGCGCCAGAAACTGCCGCCGCGCGGCCGACGGCCGGCGCTCGAGAGTGCGGCCGAGGCCGACGTCGCGTCCGAGACGGCGGCTCACCGGGAGCACGTCGTGCGCCTCGCGGCCGAAGCCGCCGACGCGTTCTTCGAGCTGGGCGAGATCGACGCCCGAGTCGCGATCCTCGAGGAGAGCCGGCGGCGGCTCGGCGAGGCCGCGGCGTCCGCCACGGAGCGCTACCGGGTCGGCAAGGGCGCGCAGGCCGACGTCCTGCGCGCGAACCTCGAGGTCACGGCGACCGAGGAGCGGCTCGTCGCCCTGCGCGGAGAGCGCCGGAGTGTCGCCGCCCGTTTCCAGGCACTCCAGGCTCTGCCCGCCTCCGGCAAACCCGCGGCGACGCCGCTCCCCGAGACCGACCCGTCGTCGCCGTCCACGGAGGCGCTCCTCGCCGACGCGGCCGCGCAGTCCCCCGTGATCGCCGCGGAGACGGCCCGCCTGCACCGGGCGGAGGAAGAGCGCCGGCTCGCCTCGATCGAGCGGCGGCCGGAGATCTCGCTCTCGGCCTTTTACGGCCACCGCGTGTCCTACGACGACATGGGCGGCGCCGCGGTGGGATTGACCCTGCCGTTCTTCCAGCCGAAGCGGCTGCACGAGCGGGAAGCCGAGGCGGACGCTCAGGTCTCCGAGGCCCGCGCGAACGTCGAGACCGCGAGGAACCGCATCCAGCAGGAGGTCGTGGCGGCGCAGGCGGATCTCGATCGGGCGCTCGAGCAGGCGCGGCTCTACCGCGGATCGATCCTGCCGCAGGCCGAGACCAACGCGCGCGCGGCCGAGCAGGCCTACGTCGTCGGGCAGGTGGACTTCCTCACCTTCGTGCGCGCCGAGCTCGACCGGGACGCCTACGCCGGCGAGCTCGTCACGCGAAGGGCGGCGGCCTGGCGGGCGCTCGCCGCCCTGCAGAAGGCGTCGGGGCTGCCGCTCGTGCCGGGAACGCCGGCGGAGGAGATGCATCATGACTGAGCGCAGAGCGGCCGGAATCCTCCTCGCCGCGGCCCTCGTCGCGAACTCGTGCGGTCCCGCGAAGCCGGCGCCGCCGGCGGCCACGCCGACGCCGTCCGCGTCGACCGACGCCTCGGGTCGCAGGGTCCTCTACTGGTACGACCCGATGGTGCCCGGCTCGAAGTTCGACAGGCCCGGCAGGTCGCCCTTCATGGACATGCAGCTCGTCCCGAAGTACGCGGACGAGTCCGTCCCATCCGCGGCCGGAACCTCGGCCGCGGCGGTGACGCTCTCGCCCGAGGCCATTCGCGCGACCGGCATCGCGACCGCTCCCGTCGAGCACGGTTCGGTGACGAACGCGATCCGCGCGGTCGGCACGATCGAGATCGACGAGACGCGACAGGTGCGGGTGGCCGCCCGCGTCGCCGGACGGATCGAGAAGCTCCACGCGGACTTCACGGGGCAGACGGTGCGCGCCGGCGAGCCGCTCTACGAGATCTACAGCCCCGAGCTCGTCGCGACCGAGCGCGAGTACCAGCTCGCGCTGGAGAACCGGAAGAGGCTCGGCGGGGGCACTCCCGAAGCCGTTCGCGCCGCCGACGATCTCGTCTCGGCCGCGCGGGATCGTCTCCGCCTGTGGGGCATCGGCCCCGGCCAGATCGCCGCGCTCGAGCAGGGGGGGCGCTTGAGCTCCGCCTCACCTATCGCTCGCCGATCACGGGCACCGTGATGCAGAAGATGGCGGTCGAGGGCCAGTACGTGGTGGAGGGGACCGACCTCTACCTGCTGGCCGACCTCTCGAGCGTCTGGCTGATGGCGCAGGTCTACGAGTACGAGCTCGGCGGACTGCGCGTCGGCCAGTCCGCCGAAGCGACCGTCTCGGCGCTGCCCGGCGAGACATTCCACGGCCGGATCGCCTTCATCGATCCCGTGCTGGACCGGGACACGCGGTCGGACCGTGTCCGCATCGCGCTGCCCAATCCGCGAAACCGGTTGAAGCCCGGCATGTACGCCGACGCGACGCTCGAGGTCCCGTCCGCTTCCGCACTCGTGATCCCGCACTCCGCCGTCATCGACACCGGCGCCCGGCGGATCGTGTACGTCGAGACCTCGCCGAACACCTTCACAGCGCGGGACGTCCGGATCGGCGAGGGGTCCGGCGACAGGGTCCGAGTGGTTTCCGGGCTGAAGGAGGGCGAGCGGGTGGTCGCCGCCGCGAACTTCTTCGTGGACTCGCAGGCCCAGCTCGCGAGCGGCTCCTCGATTCAGTGGAGCGGCGCGCTCGACGTCAAGGAGCCGCCGAAGGAGGCGACGCCGTGATCCGCCGCATCATCGACTTCTCGCTCGATCACCGCTGGCTGATCCTCGGCCTGACGCTGCTCCTCGCGGCGGCCGGCATCTGGGCGATCGACACGAACCCGGTCGACGCCATCCCGGACATCTCGGAGACGCAGATCATCGTCTTCGCGGACTGGACCGGCCGCTCCCCGCAGGAGGTCGAGGACCAGGTCACCTATCCCATGGTCGTGAATCTCCAGGGGCTCGCGGGGGTGAAGGCCGTCCGGTCGTCGTCGGCGTTCGGGTTCTCGATGATCAACGTGATCTTCGAGGACGGCACGGATCTCTACTTCGCGCGCACCCGCATTCTCGAGCGCCTCTCCCTGATCGCCGCGGCACTGCCCAAGGGGGTCACGCCGGTGCTCGGCCCCGACGCGTCCGCGGTGGGCCAGGTGTTCTGGTACACGGTCGAGGGCGAGGGCCAGGACCTCGGGACACTCCGGGCGATTCAGGACTGGTACGTCCGCTACCAGCTGAACTCGGTGCCCGGCGTGGCGGAGGTCGCCTCGATCGGCGGCTTCGTCCGCCAGTACCAGATCGACGTCGACCCGAATCGCCTGGCCGCCTACGGACTGACGGTTCGCGACGTGATCGAGGCCGTTCAGATGTCGAACAACAACGTCGGCGGCAAGGTGCTCGAGAGGGGAGGCATCGAGTACATCGTGCGCGGCCTGGGCCTCATCCGCGACGTGTCCGACGTCGAGAAGATCGTCGTGTCCGCCCACAACGGCACGCCGGTCTACGTGTCAAACCTCGGCGCGGTCGCGCTCGGGCCCGAGTTCCGGCGCGGCGCCCTCGAGAAGGACGGGCGGGAGGTCGTCGGCGGCGTCGTGACGATGCGCTACGGCGAGAGCGCTCCCGAGATCATCGCGCGCGTCAAGGCGAAGATCGCGGAGCTCTCGCGGGGCCTTCCGCCGGGAGTCCGGATCGTGCCGTTCTACGACCGCTCGGCGCTGATCTCCCGCGCCGTCGGCACGCTGCGGCGCGCGCTCCTCGAGGAGATCCTCCTCGTCACGCTCGCGCACGTGATCTTCCTGCTGCACTTCCGCTCGATCCTCATCGTCACGCTGCCGCTCCCGCTCGCGATCCTCACGTCGTTTCTCCTCATGCGGGTCTTCGGCATCACGTCGAACATCATGTCGCTCGGCGGGATCGCGATCGCGATCGGCGTGCTCGTGGACGCGGGCATCGTGATCACCGAGAACGTGTTCCGGCACTACGAGACGGACGGCGGGAAGAAGCCGATCGTCGCGATCGTCCGCGACGCCGCGCGACAGATCGGCCGGCCGATCTTCTTCTCGATGGTCATCATCCTGCTCGCCTTCCTGCCGGTCTTCTCGCTCTCCGGCGAGGAGGGCAAGCTCTTCCACCCCCTGGCCTTCACGAAGACCTTTGCGATGATCGGCGCGACGGTCCTGTCGGTGACGCTCGTGCCCGTGCTCGCGACCTTCCTGATCCGGGGGCGCATCCATCGCGAGGACGACAACCGCGTGATGAGGGTGGCTCGGCGTCTCTACGAGCCGACGCTGGCCGCCGCGCTGCGGCACAAGGGGCTGACCATCCTCATGGCCGTGCTCGCCTTCGTCGTCAGCCTCGTCCTGGTCGCTGGGGGCGGCGAGCTCCTCGCCCCGGTCGCCGGCCCGGTCGGCGTGCTCGCGAACGTGACGGGAAGGCCGGGTCTCCGTGGCCTCGCCGACCGGCTCGCCGCCGCGCAGGGCTGGCTGAACCGACGGCTCGCCCCCGGCGTCGGCAGGGAGTTCATGCCCCCGCTCGACGAGGGCACGCTGATGTTCATGCCGGTGACGTCCAACGCCGTCTCGCTGACGCAGGCGGTCGACATCATGAAGAAGCAGGACGCGGCCCTCCGGCAGGTCCCCGAGGTCCTCTCGGTCGTCGGCAAGGTCGGCCGCGCGGAGAGCCCGCTCGACCCGGCGCCGATCAACATGTACGAGACGCTGGTGGAGTTGAGGCCCGAGGCAGAGTGGCGGGCGGGAATGACGCGGGAGAGGCTCCTCGCCGAGATGACCCGCCGGTCCCAGCTCCCGGGCGTGACCGCGATCTGGCAGCAGCCGATTCGCAACCGCATCGACATGCTGGCCACGGGGATCCCGACGCAGGTGGGCGTGAAGATCTTCGGGCCGGACCTCGCGGTCCTCGAGAAGACGGCCAACGAGATCGCCGAGGTGGTCCGCGCGGTGCCGGGCGCCGCGGACGTGTACGCGGAGCAGATTCTCGGCTCGCCCGTACCTCGAGATCCGCGTGGACCGCGAGGCGGCGGCGCGCTACGGCGTGCGAGTCGGCGACGTGCTCGAGGTCATCGAGACGGCGATCGGCGGCGAGAACCTCACGACGACGATCGAGGGCCGGAACCGCTTCCCCGTGCGCGTCCGCTACGCGCGCGAGCTGCGCGACGACCTCGAGAAGATCGGGCGCATCCTCGTCCCCGCGAGGGGGTTCGCCCCCACGGCGACCTCCCGGGGGATGCCGCAGGTGCCGCTCGCGGAGGTCTCGGAGATCCGGTACCGGCCGGGACCGTCCATGGTGTCGGCCGAGAACGGCCTCCTCCGGGAGCGCGTCTTCCTCAACGTCCGGGGCCGCGACGTCGGGTCCTTCGTCGACGAGGCCAAGAGGACCGTCGAGCGCGGGCTGAACCTCCCGACGGGCTACTTCGTCGAGTGGGCGGGCCAGTACGAGCACCAGATCCGCGCCCGCAACCGTCTCGCGCTCGTCGTGCCCGTCTGCTTCGCGATCATCTTCGTGCTGCTCACGATCACCTATCACTCGAGCCGCGAGGCGGCCCACGTCATCCTCGCGATCCCCTTCGCGCTGACCGGCGGCAACCTGCTCCTCTGGGTCCTCCACACGCTCGCCGTCGCGCACGGCTGGCGCACCGAGTTCCACATCAGCGTCGCGGTGTGGGTGGGGTTCATCGCGCTGTTCGGGACCGCGGTGCAGACGGCCGTCGTCATGGTCGTGTACCTCGAGGAGGCGCTCGCGCGAAAGCTGGCGCACGGACCGCTGACACGGGAGGGGGTGCGGGAGGCGGCGATGGAGGGCGCGGTGCTCCGGCTGCGGCCGAAGCTGATGACGGTCTCGACCGTCGTGATGGGCCTCCTCCCGATCCTGTGGTCCCACGCGGCCGGCTCGGAGGTCATGAAGCCGATCGCGGCGCCCGTGCTCGGAGGGATGCTCAGCTCCCTCCTGCACGTCCTCATCGTCACGCCGGTGATCTGGACGTGGATGAAGGAGCGGGACCTGGCGAAGGGGCGCCCGATGCACGTCGCCGCCGGCTGAGCGAAGGCGGCGCGCGGCGCGACCGCCCATCGAATGCGGCTGCGTTTGACGTGACGGCGGCGATCAGCGAGATGGAGACGAGGCCCGCGACGCCTCCTCGCTCGATGTGACCGGCATCGCCGGCATCGTCGCGCGGAGCATCGCCTCGATCTCCTCGCGCGAGGCGCCGAGCTTGTGGCGCGCGGCGACGAGGTCGTCGGACAGGACCGGGTACCAGTTCCGCCGCGAGCGGTCCGAGAGGCCGATCACGTCGAGGGGCTCGATCGCGCGCGCGACGGCGTCGAGGAGCTGCCCCCGCCGCGACGGATCGCGCTTCCGCGCGAGTCGGCAGCACGCGGCGAGCGCCGGTCCGAACGTCGGGTGGTCGGCGGAGAGGAACGAGCCCGAGCGGTCCGGCCGGCCGAGCCGCCGCGCCGCCTCCGCGTAGCTCGCCGCCGCGAAGTAGAGGTGCGTCAGCGCGGCGAAGACCTCGAAGTCGCCGAAGTGCGCGTAGAGGGCCGCGACGAGGGCCGCCGCCGCATCGACCTCCGTCAGCGTCGTCGCCGCGTCTTCGCGGAGCCGCGCATCGAAAGCGGGCGTGCCCCAGTCGTCGCGGATCGCCGCGGCCAGGCGCTCGATGCCGAGCAGCGTGAGCGGGAAACCGGTCGAGAGGAGGGGATCGACGAAGGCCGCGGCGGACGGCAGCATCGACCAGCCCGGCCCCGCCGCGGCGCCGCTCCGGAACGGCATCGGCCGGCGGTGGAACCACGGCGTGACCGCCCGCGCCCCTTCGAACTGCTCGGCGACGGTGGGAAAGTGCGCGAGCAGTCGGCGCCAGGCCGCCTCGCCGTCCCCGAGTCGCGAGCTCGCCCGCGAGCGGCGGCGCCGCCGCGACGCCGGCGCTGACGAGGCCGTTCGAAAAGCGCAGCACCCAGATCCATCCGCCGTCGAAGACGTGGTGCACGGCCGCGTCGTCGACCGGATACGGCGGCGCCTCGGCCGACGGGAAGATCGGGAGCGCGTCGAGCCGGCGCACGTCCGCAAAGTGCGCGTACAGCGCCTCGGTCTCGGGAAGATCCGGGAAGCGGGCGGCCGGCAGCCCGAGCGTCCGGTGCAGGAAGCCGCCGGGGCCCGAGGCGTCCACCACGAGGCGCGCGGAGAACGTCCAGGTCGCGCCAGCGCGGCGCGCTTGGAGCGTCTCGCCCTGGCGCGCCTCGAACGTCGTGCCGTCCGCGTCCCGCGATCGGATCGCGAGCTCGGTCGAGTCGGCGTACTCTGCGCCCGCCGCCTCGGCCTCGCGCGCGAGGAACGCGTCGAAGTCCGGCCGGTACCAGTGCGTGTCCGCGACCTCGTCGCACGGGCTGGCGGCGACGAGGAGCTGGTCCCGCCGCTCCGGATCGGCGGCGAACGGCCGGCCCCGCGCGTGCGCGTAGAAGGTGAACCCCCGCTTCAGTCCGCAGCCGATCTCGGGACGCTGCCGCTGCCACGAGCCCCATGCGGCGAGGGGCCGGATGCGCGGCAGATCGTAGCGACCGGCGAGCTCCTCGAGGAGCAGGTTCGCGAGCGGCGACGAGGACTCGCCGATGGCGAACCGGGGATGCCGGCCGCGCTCGACGAGCGCGACCGAGAGCCCGAGCCGCCGCGCGATCAGGGCCGTCAGCGAGCCGGCGAAGCCGGCACCGACGATGGCCAGGTCGAAGCGCTTCGTCACGCCGGGCCGTCGCCGCAGGCGCCGCACTCGGCGCACGCGACCCGCGGCCGCCGGCGCTGCGTCCGGTTCGCCTCGGCGAGACGCGCGCGCCGCGCCGCGAAGCAGGAAGCGCACGGGGCGAAGCGCTCGAGGTCCCAGAGGTCCGCGAAGACGCGGCCCCGGGCGAGCGAGAGGCCGAAGTCGTGCGCGTCCTCGAGCACGGCGAGCCGCGGCTCCGCGAATAGGCCGTCCCCGGCGAGCGCGTCGAGCGCGCCGTTGCCGCTCCGCGTCGGGATGATCGAGACGGCCGCGGCCCCGCGGTCGAATGCGTGGACGATCGCCGCTCGCGTGGCCTCGAGCCCCTCGGCCTCCCCGAGCCAGGGGAGCCCGGCGAGGACGAACGCGCGGTGCGGAATCGCCTCGGCCGCGAGGAACGCCGCGGCGGCGTCGTACCGCGCGAGCGTCATGCGCTTGTTCAGCTTCGGAAGGACGTCCGGGTGGACCGTCTCGAGGCCCATCGCCACCTCGAGCCGCCCGCCGGTCAGATCCCGGAAGCGCCGGCAGGCGTCGCCAACGAGCGCCGGGTGCGCCTCGACGATCACCCGCGCGAAGGGCCGGGCGAGCGCCGCGATCGCCTCGAAGTCTCCGGGCGGAATCGCCCGTGGATCGAAGAAGCTCCCCGCGTTGTAGAGCTTGAGGACGCGCGCCGGAGGCAGCGCCGCGAGCGCCGCGCGGATCTGCTCCGGGATCGCGCCCGCCGGGACCGGC